>NZ_BAAAXC010000014.1:0-963886 GCF_039535395.1 Nonomuraea roseola | reverse complement strand
GGCACGGGCGACTTCACCCATGCCGCGATCAGCGACGAGGCGCGCTACCGCGCGATGGCCAGAGGCATGCGCAGGCTGCGGCTCGAGCCGTTCATCGTCCAGATCGACGAGCTCGAGCTGGAGGTGGAGGACATCATCCTGGAGGCGGCCAACACCTCGTGGCAGGTCCACCTGCGCACGCCCGCCTCCGAATTCGCCAGGCTCTACAACGCCGCCCAGCTGGCGATCGGTCCCGTGCTGGCCGCGAGCGGCAACTCGCCCCTGTTCCTGGGCAGGCAGCTGTGGGAGGAGACGAGGATCGCGCTGTTCGAGGAGGCTTCGGACGACCGTGACGTCGAACGCCGCTTCCGCAGGGACGGCCGCGTCACCTTCGGCTCCGACTGGGTGCGCTCGGGCGCCTTCGAGCTGTTCGAGCGGTACGTGCGCGACTACGAGCCGGTCATCCCCGCGCTGTCGGACGAGGGCGAGCTGCCCGAGCTGCGGCTGCACCTGGGCACGATCTGGCAGTGGAACAGGCCTGTCTTCGACCCGGCCGACGGCGGCCACCTCCGCATCGAGTTCCGCGCCCTTCCCGCCGGGCCCACCTGCGCCGACATGGCCGCCAACACCGCCTTCCTGCTCGGCCTCACGCTGGCGCTGGCCGAGAGGGACCTGACGGAGCTGCCCTTCGGCGACGCCTACCAGAACTTCTACCGCGCCGCCATGCGTGGACTGCAGACCAAGCTCACCTGGGAGGGGCAGGAGGTGCTCGCCTCCGACCTGGTGCTGTCGCTGCTGCCCGAGGCGAAGGCGGCGTTGCTGAGGGCGGGCGTCGACCCCGCCGACGCCGACCTCGACGTCATCGCCCAGCGCGTACGGCTGGGCCGTACGGGAGCGGTCTGGCAGCGGGAGACGCTGGCCGAGCTGGGAGGAGACAGTGAGGCGCTGGTGCGCAGGTATCACGAGAACGCGCTGACGGGATTGCCCGTGCACATGTGGCGATAACCGAACCAGAAGCCCCTTTCGCCCGTCAAACTATCCCAAAGACGGGGTAAAGCGAGGGCAAAGATGATGCTTCCTGCGGACAAGGCCGCTTTCACGCTGAGACGGGCGACGGGGACGCTGGCCGAGGGCGCCGACAAGCTCGCCGCCGACCTCGGCGCCGCGTCCGTGGAAGCGGTGCTGGCCCAGGCCAACAGGAAGGCGGTGCGCAAGGGGGCGCCCACCGCGTTCGGCACCATGCGGCCGAGGCCGCACGAGTGGTACGCCTTCGACGAGAAGGACAACGACACCCCCGACTGGTACCCGCAGGGCCTGACCTGCTCCGAGGACGCGGGCTCCGCGGGGGTGCCGGCCTTCGTCGCCAGCTGGTACTTCAAGCCCCTGCCCCCCGTGGCCGAGCGGGGCATCAGGGTGACGTTCCTGAGCCCGCAGACCCTGCGCTACCAGCACGCGCTGCTCGTGGAGGCCAGGCCGGACGGCTCCTACACCCCGATCAACATCCACGCGGGCGGGATCGCGTGGTACGGCGAGCACCTGTACGTCGCCGACACCAAGCGCGGCCTGCGCGTCTTCGACGTCGGCAAGATCCTCGACCTGCGGACGGTCCAGAGCGACCTGGGCGACGGGGCGCGGGTCGGCCGGTCGGAGGGCAGGTTCCACGCCTTCGGCTACCGGTACGTGATCCCGCAGACCGACTTCTGGCGGGTCGTCACGCCGGGGGCGCACTTCTCCTTCGTCGCGGTCGACCGCAGCACCAGCCCGCACACGCTGATCTCCGGCGAGTACGTGGGCGAGGCGCCGACCGGCAGGGTGGCCAGGTGGGCCCTCGACCTGACCGACGGGGTGCCGGTCGACGCGTACACGATGGGGCAGGCCAAGATCCAGGGGGCGGTGTCGCACGGCGGGAAGTGGTACCTCAGCCAGACCGTCGACGCCCGCTCGAACGGCAGGCTCGTCGTGGAGTCGGGCGGCAAGGTGTCGGTCAGGGCGTTCCCCGTCGGGCCCGAGGACCTGACGGTCTCGGGGAAGCGGCTGTGGAGCGTCACCGAGTTCAGGAACCGCAGAGTCATCTTCGGCGTCGACCTCTGACCTCCGGGCTATTCTTCCGATCGCTCCCGCGAGAAGCGGGTCAGCGCGGGGAGGGCAGGGGTCAGCCGTTGAGGTGGACCTGCAGCGCCCTGCGGTAGTCGCGGTCGAAGTCGTCGTAGCGGGCCCGTAGCCGCGCCCCCGGCCAGTCCTCCGGCAGCAGTTCGGCAGGCAGCAGCGGGTCGGCCAGCAGGTGCCGCAGCACCGCCGCCGACACCAGGAACCCCTCGGCCAGCCCTTCTGCCTGGCCGAGAGCCCGCTCCAGCCTGCCCGCCTCGGCCGCCCACCCGTCGAGGTCCCACAGCAGCGCCGTCGGATCCTCCCTCGGCCGCCCGTCGACGAGCGTGCACTGGGCGGTGACGATCTCCGGCCACCGTCTGATCAGGTTGGCGGGACGCAGCCAGGTGCCCTCCCGCAGCTCGGCCAGGCGCAGCGCCGTCATGGTGTGCCGCAGGGCCGCCCTGTCGGACGGCGCGCGCCGCTCGGCCGTCACGATCGCGATCTCCCACGTGCCGTCCCACGGCCTGGTGTGCGGGGAGCGGCTCTCGTCCTGCCTGGCCTGCCGCTCGCGCAGTCGCTCGGACAGCTCGTAGCGCCCGTCGTCCTGCACCAGGTCGCCGGCGGCGACCATGCGGGACAGCGCCACCCGCACGGTGCCCTCCGCGATGCCGAACACCTCCCCCACGCGCACGAGAGCCCTGCTCGGCAGGCGCGGAGGGTGGCTGCCGAGCAGCGCGCTCAGGACGGCGGAGCGGGCGGTGAGAGTATTACGGTCTTCCATCGTGTGTTGATTATATGTAACACTCCGAGAATGGCGAGCTATCTGATCGAACCCGTGGACGGCCCGAGCGGCCGCTACGACACCGCGCGCTACCAGGGAGCCGCGGGCCGCAACTGGTGGACGAGCGACCCCTCGCTGCAGTTGCTGATGCGCCGTCACCTCGGAGAGGGCTACAGCTGGGCCGAGCCCCACCTGTCCCGCCTCGGCGCGCTGATGGGCGGGCCGATCGCCGCCTACGCGGAGGAGACCGACCGCAACCCGCCCCGCCTGGAGAAGTACGACAGATGGGGCCGCGACGTCAGCCAGGTCGTCATGCCGCCGTCGTTCACGTCGGCTCGCGAGAAGCTCATGGCCGACAACTTCACCTCACCTGACTTCGCCGCCACCGCGAAGGACAACGGCGCCGACCCCGCCGCGCTGGGCGCCGCCTGGACCTACCTGCTCGACCAGGCCGACATCGGGATGGGCTGCGCGCTGGGCACGGGCGGCGACATGGTGGTCTCCCTCGCCGAGAAGCACGCGCCCGCCGACGTCCTCGAACGAGTCCGCGCGATCTTCGCCAACGGCTTCTACTCCGGCGAGGCCGCCCAGATGTTCACCGAGCGGACCGGCGGCTCCGACCTGGCCGCGCTGGAGGCCTCGGCCACGCCCGACGGGCAGGCGTGGAGCCTCACGGGCCTCAAGTGGTTCGCCTCCAACGCCAACGGGTCGGCGTTCGTGGTGCTGGCCAGGCTCCCCTCGGGCGACGTGGCGCCCTTCCTCGTGCTGTGGGAGCGCAGGGACGGCGCGCGCAACGCCGTACGGATCAGGAGACTGAAGGACAAGCTCGGCACCAGGTCGGTCGCCTCCGCCGAGGTCGAGTTCACCGGGGCGGAGGCCTTCCTCCTCGCGGGCTCGGGGTCGGGCTCGGGGCTCGGCACGATGATGAAGCTCACCAACGCCTCCAGGCTCGGCGTGGCCATGATGGGCCTCGGTGTCGCGCGCAGGGCGCTGGTGGAGTCCCTCTGCTACGCCTCGGCGCGCGAGGCTTTCGGCCGGCGCCTGATCGACCAGCCGCTCATGCGGCGCAAGCTGGCCGAGCTCATCGTGGAGGTCGAGGCCGTCCAGGCGCTGGTCTTCGACGGACATCTCGGCCCGCGGCTGCGCCTGGCCCCCGCGCTGGTCAAGCTGCGCGCCGCCAGGCTGGGGGTGCACGCCGCCAGCGACGCCATCGAGGTCCACGGCGGCAACGGCTACATCGAGCAGTGGCCGGTCGCCCGCCTGCTGCGCGACGCCCAGGTCAACCCCATCTGGGAGGGCGGCGACAACATCCTCTGCCTGGACGTACGGCGGGCGATGCTGAAGGAGGCGGCCCACGAGCCGTTCCTCGAGCGCCTGGCCGCGGCCGTCGAGCAGGCCCCGCCCGGCTCGGGAGACCTGGTCCGCGGGAGGATCGACGACCTCCGCAAGGCGATCACCGTCTGGTCCTCGCTCGACCCTGTCACGGCGGAGGCGCGGCTGTATCCGCTGGCCCAGTTCATGGCGGACGTCTACGCGGCGGCTCTGCTGCTCGAGCAGGCGGGCTGGGAGCAGCGCTCGGGGCACGGCGACCGCAAGGCCCTGGTCGCCCGCCTCTACGCCGACGCCCACCTGGCCGACCACGGCCCGCTGCGCGGCCTCGACCGCCCGGCGGAGGACCTGGACCGCTTCGACGACCTTGTCGCGGGAGCCGTCACGCTCTGATCTGGGCGGGGCCGTTCTGAGCTAGGTTGCCAGTCATGAGTGAAATCGGCTTCGGTCTGGTGCTCGATGTCGCCGACCCGGACACGCTCGCGCCCTTCTGGGCCGAGGCGCTCCGTTACTCCGTGGTCGGCGGCGTGGGCGACTACGTCATGCTGCTCCCTGCGGGCCGCGGCGGCCCGCGTCTGCTCCTGCAGAAGGTGAAGGAGGGCAGGACCGGCAAGAACCGCATGCACCTGGACATCGAGGCCGCCGACATCGAGGCCGAGGCGGGCCGGCTGGAGTCCCTCGGCGCCCGGCGGCTCACGAGCGGCCAGGTGGAGGAGCACGGTCACCGCTGGATCGTCATGGCCGACCCTGAGGGCAACGAGTTCTGCGTGGGCGAGTCCTGAGCCACCTGCATCCGCACGCGCCGCACAGGCCGGAGGCTCAGGAGTCGGCGAAGGCGAGCCCCCTGGCCGCCAGCTCCTCCTCGAGGATCCTGATGGCCTTGGGCCCCACGCCGTGGATGCGAAGCAGCTGCGCGGGCGTCACGCTCGTCAGCTGGTCGTAGCGGGTGTAGCCGTTGAGGGCCAGCTCGCGAGGGGCCACCTTGCCCATCCGCGGCGGGAACTCCGTCGGCTGCGCGGCATCGTGAGTCGCCATCTCGCCCCTCCCTGGTCGCGAGCCGATGACCTGGATCACGGCGAGCCTAGATGACCCCACCCTCTCGGCGCAGCCGCGCCGCCCCGCCACTGGCGCTGGCTACGATCGGCTGGCCCGGGGGAAGGCGCCGGGCCGGACGAACGGAGATGCAGATGACCGTGCGCGTCGAGAGGGAGGGCCCCGTCACCACGGTGGTGCTCTCCCGCCCTGAGGCCCGTAACGCCGTCGACCGCGCGACCGCGGACGCGCTGAGCGAGGCGTTCGCCGCGTTCGAGGAGTCTGACGCCTCGGTCGCCGTCCTGTGGGGCGAGGGCGGGACCTTCTGTGCCGGCGCCGATCTCAAGCGCCTCGACAACCACGTCGGCGAGGAGGGCGGCGGCCCGATGGGGCCGACCAGGATGCGGCTGTCCAAGCCGGTCATCGCGGCCGTCGCGGGCCACGCGGTGGCCGGAGGCCTGGAGCTCGCGCTCTGGTGCGACCTGCGGGTGGCCGAGGAGAGCGCGGTCTTCGGCGTCTTCTGCCGCCGCTGGGGCGTCCCCCTGATCGACGGCGGCACCGTACGGCTGCCGCGCCTCATCGGCCTGTCCCACGCCATGGACCTGATCCTCACCGGCAGGCCGGTCCCCGCCGGCGAGGCGCTGCGCATGGGACTGGCCAACAGGCTCGTCCCCGAGGGGCAGGCCCGCCAGGCGGCCGAGGCGCTCGCAAGCGACCTGGCCAGGTTCCCGCAGGCGTGCATGCGAGGCGACAGGCTCTCCGCGCTCGAGCAGTTCGGCCTGCCGGAGCGGGAGGCGATGGGCAACGAGCTGCGGCACGGCGTGGCCGCCCTCGGCGAGGCGGCGCACGGCGCCGCCCGCTTCGCCGAGGGCGCCGGCCGCCACGGCGACTTCTCCTGAGGGGCTCAGGGATCTTGTCGGGGGCGCCGCGTAAGGTGAGGACATGCCGGACATCGACGGTGTGACGATCACCAGCCAGGACAAGGTGATCTTTCCAGAGGGCGGGCGGACCAAGCTCGACCTGATCCGCTACTACCAGGCTGTCGCCGACGGTGCCCTGCGTGGCGTCTTCGGACGACCCATGATCCTCAAGCGGTTCGTGCACGGCATCGAGCAGGAGGCCTTCTTCCAGAAGCGCGCTCCCGCCAAGCGTCCCGCCTGGGTCGAGGTCGCCGAGCTGCGCTACCGGTCGGGACGCAGCGCGGAGGAGGTCGTCGTCACCGACGTCCGTCAGCTGCTGTGGGTGGTCAACCTCGGCTGCGTCGACCTCAACCCGCATCCGGTGCGCGCCGCCGATCTGGCCCACCCCGACGAGCTGCGCATCGACCTCGACCCGGTGCCAGGGGTGCCGTGGGGCCAGGTGGTGGAGACCGCGCAGGTGGCTCGTGAGGTGCTCGCCGACCACGGCCTGACGGCCTGGCCCAAGACGTCGGGCTCACGTGGCTTCCACGTCTATGCCCGCATCACCCCCGACTGGCCCTTCGCCCAGGTACGGCAGGCCGCCGAGGCCGTCGCCCGCGAGGTCGAGCGCCGCGCGCCCGACCTGGCCACCAGCAGATGGTGGAAGGAGGAGAGGCAGGGCGTCTTCGTCGACTACAACCAGAACGCCTACGACCGCACCGTCGCCTCGGCCTACTCGGTCAGGCCCGTCCGTGACGCCCGCGTGTCCACGCCGCTGACGTGGGACGAGGTGCCAGGGTGCCGTCCCGAGGAGTTCACGATCGACACCGTGCCCAAGAGGTTCGCCGCGCTCGGCGACCCGTGGGAGGACATGGATCTGCACGCCGGCTCGCTGGCCCCCCTCCTCGAGCTGGCCGAGTCGCAGGGGCCGCCGCCCGAGCGCACCGAGCTGCCGCTGATCGAGATCGCGAGGGCGCAGCACAAGGACGAGGCGCTGGCCGGGCTCGAGCGCTGGAAGGCCCGCCACCAGCCGGTCGTGGAGTTCCTCGAACCCGCCGACGTGCTGGTGGACGGCATGCGCGGCCGCAGCAGCGTATGGTACCGCATCAGGGTCAACCTGCAGCACGTGCCCGCCGACCTGCGTCCCGAGCAGGAGGCGCTGGAGATCGACTACAACCCGTGGCCTGAGGACTGGCGCCCGCCCGGCTAGACCCGCTGCGCGGCGTCGTGCCCGTGGTCCTGGACGTGCTCCTGTTCGAGGTCGCGGTCGAACTCGGCGATGACCGCCGTCACGGGCGTGCACGCCGGCAGCCTGGGAGAGCTGAAGTAGCCGGGCTTGTGCGCCCTCAGCAGCGCCTCGCCGTCGAGCTGCCAGGTGAAGCCGCGCCTGCCGAGCAGGGTGGCGAACAGCCTGCCTGCCCGTTCGGGATCGCGGGCGGCCAGGCGCCTGATCGGCACCGGTGAGACGGAGTCGCCGCGCAGGTAGCGGCTGACCGCGTCGCGGTAGCGGGCCCTGGTCACCAGCGAGGGGTCGGCGAAGGCCTCCTCCACCGCGCCGAAGTCGGTGTAATAGCCGAGCCCGTCGCGCTCGTCGAAGATCAGCGCGACCGTCTCCTCCTGCGCCAGATGGTCGGGGAAGCTCATCGAGGTGAACGCGCCCATCCGGGCGGCGACCTCGGCCCCCTGCATCACGACCAGGTCGGAGCCGAAGTGCTCGCTGAACTGCCGCCGCTGCGCCGCCTGGATCTGCCAGGCCTCGGCCAGCAGGGCGGGGTTGCGGAACACCCTGGACGGGTTCCGCAGCGCGGCCTCGGCCGCGGCCCGCACCAGCTGCCTGCGCGCGTCGGGGGTGTAGACGGCGGGAGTGGCGCTGATCATCCAGTCGTCGAAGGTGACGGGGATGAGCCTGCCGACCATGAACATGCCGGGGTCGAGCGCCTCGAAGGCGTCCTCGCCCAGGTCGGAGTGGGCGGTGTAGGTGAGCTCGTCGATCAGGTTGTGCAGGATGAGCGCGGGGCCCGCGACGGTGCGGACCTCGAAGATGCCCTCGACGACGTCCTTCCAGCCGAGCACCATCGCCCGCTCGGCCTCGTGCAGTTCGGGCCGCTCGGCCAGGAACCTGTCGATCAGCAGGTCGCCGCCCGGCAGACGGTACTCCAGCGCGAAGTGGTCGAGCGCGAGCGCGGAGGTCGCCTCGTCCGTGACCACCCCGTCGGGGAAGAATCGGCTGTACACCAGGCCGAGCTCCCTGGTGAACCTGCCTGACACCGCGAACTCCAGCAGCTCGGGTTTCAGCTCCGCGGCACGCGCGAGTAGATCCATGGGGCGACCTTAGCCGCGCGCCGTACCGGCTTGAGGTGATTTTCGGTAACCGGACGGTCACGCTCGGCCACGTCAGGACGGCTGGCCGATGTCCTCGTTCCACACCTCCGGCCAGCGTTCGATGAAGGCCGCCATGAGCGAGCGGCACTCGGCCGAGTCGGCCACCACGACCTCCACCCCGTGCGCGAGCAGAAGGTCCTCGCGCCCCATGAAGGTGCGGTTCTCGCCGATCACCACCCGGGGGATCTCGTAGAGCAGGATCGCCCCCGTGCACATCGCGCAGGGCGACAGCGTGGTGTACATGGTCGCGCGCCGGTAGACCTGCGCGGGCCTGCGCCCTGCCCGCTCCAGCGCGTCGGTCTCGCCGTGGCGGATGACGCTGCCCTCCTGCACCCTGCGGTTGCGTCCCGCGCCCAGCACCTCGCCGTCGGCCACCAGCGCCGCGCCCACCGGCACCCCGCCCTCGGACAGGCCGAGCCTGGCCTGCTCGACGGCGATCTCCAGGAAGTCCATCAGGCCACCCTAGGCTGCAACCGGCGTGCAAGCCCGTGAGCCTACCTTTGGCGCGTGTCCAGACGCTGGTTGACCGGAGTGGCCGCCGCAGCGGCGGCCGCGACCTTGACGCTCCCCGCCGCCGCGGCCCACGCCGCGGCACCGAAGCCGCCCGCCACCGCCAAGAAGCTGTTCGACGCGTGGCTGCGCGCGGACAGGAGCGCCGCGGCGAAGCTCGCCACGCCCGCCGCGGTGAACGCCCTGTTCGCCTACCCGTTCAGGGCGCCCGACAGGTTCGCAGGATGCGTGGGCGGCGCCTGCCGGTTCACGCACACCAGCGTGCGCGTGCCGGGCGAGCTCAACGGCCTGCTGATGATCGTCTCGGGCGCCAAGGTGACGAAGGTCTATACCTCGCGCCACCTGTCGAAGGCCGCCGTCGCCAAGCATCTGCTCGACGCCTGGCACAAGGGTGACCGCGACCAGGGCAGGGAGGTCGCGAGCGCGGCCGCGGTCAAGACGATCTTCAGGGTGAAGTGGGACCCCAAGGGCGTGCCGTACACCTTCCAGGGCTGCCAGGCGAGCGTCTGTGCCTGGTCCTACGAGGGCGGCGCGATGCTGATGCACGTCAAGGGCTCGAAGGCGCGAGGCTACGAGGTGCGCTCGATCGGCTACGTCGCCGACTGATCCGCGGGCGGGGCCGCCCACCGGTCGGCCCACGCCATCAGCGGGCGCATCGCCTCGACCAGGGCCGCGCCGCTCTCGGTGAGCGTGTAGCGGATCTGGACGGGCGTGGTCGGCGTCACCTCGCGGGCCACCACCCCCGCCTCCTCCAGCTCGCGAAGGCGCTGGGCGAGCAGCCGCTCCGACAGGCCGGGGACGTCGTCGCGCAGCTCGCCGTAGCGCGTGGCGCCCCTGGCGAGCGCCAGCAGGATGACGCCGTTCCACCTGCGCCCGACCAGCTCGATCGCGACCTGGAACTGCGGGCAGTGCCGGCTGAGCGCCTCGGGGAAGGACATCGGGCTCCTCTACTTACCCTTCGTAAGCCACTTATGTATTGTGGGGCTTATGGCTGATTTCCGGCATGACCTGTGGTTCGGCGCGTTCCTGACGCCCGCGGCGAAGGACGCGCACCCGCTCGTGCGCCAGGCCGTGCTCGCGGAGGATCTCGGCCTGGACATCATCGGGGTGCAGGACCATCCCTACCAGCCCTCCTTCCTCGACACCTGGACGCTGCTGTCGGTCCTCGCGGCCAGAACCCAGCACATCAGATTCTTCCCCGACGTGGCCAGTGTGCCCCTCCGTCCGCCCGCCGTGCTGGCCAGGGCCGCCGCCAGCCTCGACATCCTCAGCGGCGGCAGGCTGGAGCTGGGTGTCGGCTCCGGCGCCTTCTGGGACGGCATCGCCGCGATGGGCGGCGAGCGCCGTACGCCGGGGCAGGCGGTGGCCGCGCTCGAGGAGAGCATCGAGGTGCTGCGGGCGCTGTGGACGCCTGGAGAGCCTGTCGCCTTCGACGGCGAGCACTACCGCCTGCGGGGCGCGCTTCCCGGCCCCTTCCCCCCGCACCCGATCGGCGTGTGGATCGGCGCCTACAAGCGGCGCATGCTGGAGCTGACCGGGCGCGCGGGCGACGGCTGGGTGCCCTCCTCCGCCTACGCCGCGCCGTCCGAGCTGGCCGCGATGAGCGCCGTCGTCGACCGCGCCGCCGAGGAGGCGGGGCGCGACCCCGGGCTGATCCGCCGCGTCTACAACGTCAGCGGCCGCTTCTCTGCGCTCGCGGGCAAGGGCTTCCTCCAGGGGCCGCCCTCCCTGTGGGCCGAGCAGCTCACCGAGCTGGCCCACGCGTACGGCATGAGCGTCTTCGTCATGGCGCCGGGCGAGGAGCGCGACCTCAAGATCTTCGCCGAGGAGGTCGCACCCGCCGTCAGGCAGGCGGTGGGCCGTGAGCGGCCGCGGGCCTTCCATCCGGCGGCGCGGGGGCCGCTGGACGAGTCGACCAGGCCCAGGCTGCCCAAGCGTGACCTGGCCGCGCTGCCGGCCGCCCAGCAGGAGCGCGGCCTGCACCTGGTGATGATCCACGACCAGCTGCGCCAGGAGCTGGCGCAGATTCGCGACGCCGTCGAGCAGGTCGCCGCGGGCCGCGGCCAGGTGGCGGCGCTCCGCTCGATGATCAGCCGGCTCACGATGCGGCAGAACTACTGGACCCTCGGCAGCTTCTGCGCCTCCTACTGCAGGATCCTGACCGTGCACCACACGATCGAGGACGAGCGGATGTTCCCCGCGCTCAGGAGCGCGCAGGCGTCGCTCGCGCCGGTCGTCGACCGGCTCCAGGAGGAGCACGAGGTCATCGCGGAGCTGTTGACCGGCCTCGACGCGGCGCTCGTGGCCATGGTCGAGGACGCCGACGCCATCGACGGCGTGCGCGAGCGCCTCGACGTGCTGTCGGAGGCCCTGCTGTCCCACCTCGCCTACGAGGAGGAGGAGCTGGTCGAGCCGATCGCCAGGCTCGACCTCGACATCTGACCCCGGCGCGGAGCCGCCCCGACGGGCCGGGCACGATGAGCGGATGACCTACACCTGTGCCGTCGCGACCCCTCACGCCCTGGCCACGACCGCCGCCGAGGAGGCGGTCGCGAACGGCGGCAACGCGCTCGACGCCGCGCTGGCGGCGGCCACCACGCTGAGCGTCGTCTACCCGCACAACACCTCCGTCGGCGGCGACCTGATCGCGCTCGTGCGCGACCCCGAGGGCCGCATCACCTGCGTCAACGCCAGCGGCCCCGCCCCGGCCAAGGCGGACCGCGCCGCGCTCGCGGCCAGGCACGGCGCCCTGATGCCCGTCACGGGGCCCGACACGATCACGGTGCCGGGCGCCGTCGCGGGATGGGCCGCGCTGCACGAGGCGGGCGCGGCGCTGGAGTGGAGCGCCTGCTTCGAGGCCGCCGTACGGCACGCCGACGCCACCCCGGTCGTCCCCGGACTGGCCGAGGCGATCGCGGAGGCGGCCGAGCTGATCGCCGCCGACCCCGGCATGCGTGAGGTCTTCAGCCCTAACGGCAGGCCGCTGACCGAGAACGACACCCTGCGCCAGCCCGCGCTGGCCGCCACGCTGGCCGACTTGGCCGCCCACGGCCCCTCCACCCTGTACGGCGGGCCGCTCGGCCGTCGCCTCTCGGGCGTGCTCGCCCTGGCCGACCTCGCCGCCTTCGAGGTGGAGCGCACCGCGCCGCTGAGCCGTCCCCTGCGTGGCCACGACGTGCACACCAGCCCGCCCAACACCCACGGCTTCCTGCTCCTGCAGGCCCTCGCCGCCACCGAGCCGCTCCCTCTGGCCTTCCACCGCGGCATCGCCGACAGGAACGCGCACCTGGCCGACCCGCGCTTCGTGCCGGTGGACGTCGACGCCCTCCTCGACCCCGCCCGAGCGCTCACCCCCTCGCCCGAACCGGCCGTCACCGGCAGGGCCACGGGCGACACCGTCGCCGTCGTCGCGGCCGACAGCGAAGGGTGGGCGGTCTCGCTGATCCAGAGCCTGTTCCACAGCTTCGGCTCGGGCGTGCTCGACCCCTCCACCGGCGTCCTGCTGCACAACAGGGGCTCGTTCTTCTCCCTCGACCCCGCCTCGCCCAACGTCATCGCCCCCGGCAAGCGGCCGGCCCACACCCTCATGCCCGTCATGGTCACCAGGCACGGACGGCTGGTCTGGGTCGCGGGCACGATGGGCGGCAAGGCCCAGCCGCAGATCCTCACCCAGGTGCTGCTGCGCCTGCTCGAAGGGGCCGACCCCGCCGCCGCGGTGGCCGCTCCGCGCTTCGTGGTCGGCGGTCTCGAGGTCGGGCAGCGGGAGGACACCGTCAGCGCCGAGGCCGACCACACGGAGCTGGCCGCGCTGGCCGCCTCGGGGGCGCCGACGGTGACCCTTCCGCCTCGCTCGGAGTGGGTGGGACACGCCCAGGTGGTCGCGGCCGACCCCTTCGCCGCGGGCAGCGACCCGCGCAGCGACGGAAGGGCGAGCGTGGTCCACCGGTGACGCACCGGGGCGGGCTAGGAGTCCTGCCACGTCCAGAGCGGCACCTCGCGCAGTGGGTGGAGCTCGTCGTCGGTGGCCGCGCGGGAGTTCTGCTGCGCGACCCTGGAACCGAACTCCAGATGCTCGCGTACGGCCTCGCGGAACGGCTCGTCGCCCGGCATCCCCGCCTCGTCGAAGGAGTCCATGTAGAGCTCCACGAAGCGCTGCCGCTGCTCCTCGGTGATGTCGAGATGCCGGTGCACGCCGATGAGGTGCCGGAAGCCCAGCTCGCGCGTGAAGCGGTCGGGCCCGCCGAAGGACTCGGCCGTGAACCAGGTCAGATGGTCGACGTGGGTCGCCCTGCGCTCGGGGAACAGCGTCTTGAGCAGAGGGTCGGCGAGCACCTTCTCGTAGAAGATCTCCTCGAGCCGGTGCAACGCCTCGTGGCCGCCCGCGTGCGAGTAGAGACTCGTCATGGAACCACCATCACTGCCGTCAGCGCGGCTGTCCAGTGGGGTCACGAGCGCGACAGCCGGTCCGCCGCTCTGATCGGCTCGGGCAGCCTGAAGTCCGGCGACAGTCGCAGCACGTGTGAGCAGGCGTTGTCGAGGCTGACGCGGTGGCCCTGCGAGACGAAGACGGGCTTCACCCCTTCGCGGGTGCGCAGCGCGCGGCCGACCACGTCGCCGTCGAGCAGGATCGGGCTCCACGACCCGCGTGCGGCGGGCGGGTCGTCGTGCCGTCCGACGAAGGCGGTCTTCGCGACGCCGATCGTCGGCAGCCCCGTCAGCACCCCGAGGTGGCAGGCCAGGCCGAAGCGGCGGGGGTGGGCCAGGCCGTACCCGTCGCAGACCAGCAGGTCGGGCGGCACGCTCAGCCTCTCCATGGCGGCCAGCAGCGGCGGCAGCTCCCTGAAGGCGAACAGGCCGGGCACGTAGGGGAAGCCGGCGCGCTGACGGACGGCCACCTGGTCGACGATCTCCAGCGTGCCGGACCTCAGCACGACCACGGCCCCCGTCACCTCGTCGTCGCCGCCGTAGCCGACGTCGAGCCCGGCCACGAACTCCACCCGCTCGGGCCCCGGATCGTCCAGGTCGACCAGCGGGCGCAGCCGCTCCTGCTCGGCCTCTGCCTCCTCGATGGACATCACACCTCTATCCAACAGGACGGGCCGCGCTCAGGTGACCGGCACGATCCGCGCCTCCACGAGCGCGCCCCGCTCGATGGTGAGCAGCCCCACCGTCCCGTGCGGCTGGCGGCGGCGGTCGGTGGGCGAGCCGGGGTTGAACAGCCGCACGCCCTCGGCCTGCTCGTCCATCGGGATGTGGGAGTGCCCGAAGACCACCAGCTCGGCCCAGGGGAAGCGGTGGCGCATCCTGACGCCCCTGCCCGCCAAGGGTCCGCTGTCGTGGATCATCGCCACGCGCAGCCCGTCCAGCTCCAGCTGGAGAGTCTCCGGCGCCACCACGTCGGGCCCGTCGTTGTTGCCCTTGACGACGTGTACGGGCGCGAAGGCCGCCAGCTCGTCCAGTACGGAGGGCACGCACACGTCCCCCGCGTGCAGGATCAGGTCGGCCCCGCGCAGGTGCGCGGCCACCCTCGGCGGGCACGACCGCCACCGGCGCGGCGCGTGCGTGTCGGACAGGACGGTGACGCGCATCGAAGCCCTCAGGGCGTCGGGGAAGGGCTCGCCGACGGAGCGACGCTGGAGAACTGTCCCACCCGCTCCTTCACCGGCACCTGCACCCGCACGTCACCCGCCCCGCTGAAGGTGAACGTCATCGGGACCGAGCTCTGAGTACTCAGCCCCGAGACGGTGGCGATCGGCTTGTCCACGCCGACGGGCTGGTTCGGCGGCAGCTCGACGGGGGCCGCCAGCTGTACGGACCCGCCCTGGACGGTGATCCGCTCGAGCCTGTCAGCCGCTGCGCGGTTGCTGATCAGCACCGCGTACAGGGGCAGCTCGGCGGGGGCCTGCTGGCCAGGCGCGCCGCCGACCAGGTAGGCGTTGCGCAGATGCAGGCCGTGCACGCTGGCGTTGGCCCCCTCGTTCTGCGGGTGATGGAACCTGGTCACGTCGTCGTAGTCGTTGCTCACCCCCGTACACGCGCCGGTGGCGAGGGCGAGGCACAGCACGGTGGTCGTGATGGCGCGCAGCGTCTGCACGGCAGACCTCCATTCACGCGGGGCCGGACCACCCGCGCTACCCGGGCACGGCCACATGTAACCAGCGTTTCGCCAGGTCGGGGCGGTGTCAGCCGGGATCGGCGAGCCTGAAGGGGACACCCGCCTATCCGGACAGCCACATCATCTGCAAAGGTAGGACATCGACAGACAGACCATCAGGGGTGAGAGAGATGACGGTTGGCTCCCGGCACCAGCGTGCCGCGGATGTACCTCCCCCTTGGCCCGGTGATCGCTACGAGGTGCTGTGTCAGCGCCTGGCGCCGTTCAGCGGCACCAGGGACCAGTACCACTTCGCGCAGTACGCGATGGAGTCGGCGAGGGCGCTGGAGAACGCGGGGCTCGCGACGCGGGTCGCGGTCGTCAGGCTGGCCGACGACACCGTCATCTACGACCCTGTCGGGGGAGTGGAGCTACCGCAGGACCAGTGGTGAGCGCCCGCGGCGTCGCCAGGGGAGCCTGACGCCACTGACGGCGAACCCGCCGTAAGGAGGCTTCCTCTTCATCGGCTCGACGCGAGCCGCCCGGACCTCCTCGCAAGAACCGGGACCTTGTCGGGAAAAGGGGAAGAGGTGGGGCCATGAAGCTCCATCACCACACGGATCACGCCGACGGCGCCGGTCCCATCCTCCGACCGAGGCTGTACGAGATGGTGTCCGAGATCGGCTTCGCGGGACGGCGCCGCCTGGTCTCCATCCGGCTGGTCGCCCTGTCGGGAGCCCGCCGCGGCGATCACGTCCTGGACGTCGGATGCGGCACCGGCTACCTGACCAGGCTGCTGGCCAGGAGGGTCGGTCCCGAGGGGCACGTCACGGGCCTGGATGTCGCCCAGCCCATGATCGAGCACGCCAGGGCCCGCGCCCCCGGCACGTGCGCGTACGTACTGGGGGAGGCGCAGGCGCTGCCGTTCCCCGACGCCCGCTTCGACGTCCTCGTCTCCTGCCTCGCCGTCCACCACCTGCCGGCCGCGGCGCGCGGCACCGCCCTGCGGGAGATGTTCAGGGTGCTGAGGCCCGGAGGACGGCTGCTGATCGTCGAGTTGAGACCACCGGCCAACCGGCTCGCGGCCCGCCTCGCCGGCGTGGTGGCCGGGCACGCCCTACGGCCGAGCATGCCCGACCTGCTCGCCGAACTCGTCCCCGCGGCGGGCTTCCGCGTCGAGGGGACGGGAGAGCTGCGCCCCCTGCTCCACTACGTCCGGGCGGTCCGCTGAGGACCTCGTCGCCAGGGTGGACGACGCCCTGTCCATCTCCGTCCCGCTCGACCTGCCGGGCGACGGGAAGGTGGCTCCGCCGGCGGGATCGCGGCACCGAGGAGAGGAGGCGTAGACGCAGACGATCCGGCTCTGGCGCGGTTCGCCGGCGCAGCGCGTCCACGGCCAGGACACTCGGCGGAGGCGGCAGATCGGATCATCCGGTCGATCTGTCTCTCCAGCCGGAGTGCCCCGGCGGTCCCCCTCCCAGGAAGGTCGCCGTCCGTTCCCCAGTCAATCCCGGGCGCGCCCGCGCGGAAACCGGTGAAAGCAGAAAAGCCCATCAGGCGGGCTCATCACCGGAGCCGACGGCCGTCGGCTCCTCTCGCGCCGGCGGCCGCTCGCCGGCCGCCAGCCAGCCCAGCCTGCGGACCAGCCGTCTGGCGCTGTCGATGACGGCGGCGACCTGAGCGGACGGCTCGCCGGCGCGCCAGAGCAGCGACCACGGAAAGCGCGTCGCGGGTTCGACCAGCGGCCGCCACACGGTGCCCGGCCGGCTCGAGCTGCGGAAGGAGGAAGGGACGCAGAGCACGCAGCGGTGCTGCAGGACGAGGTCGGCCGCCGCGCGGGTGCTCTGGACGGTCCCCTCGTAGACCGTGGGCGTGAATCCGGCGGCGCGGCACAGCTCGATGACGAACTGGTTGAGCTCGGGTGTCTGGGTGTCCTCGCCGAGCAGGAGGGGTTCGTCGGCCAGGCGGGCCACGCTCACGCCGTCCGTCTCGGCGAAGGGATGGTCGTCGGGGACCAGCACGCCGAGCGGATCGAGGCGGATCAGCTCGGAGGTGACGTGGGGCGGGGTCTGGGAGGCTCTTCCGATCCCGATGTCCAGGCGGCCGTCGGCCAGCTGGCGGTACTGGTCGGGCGTGCTGGCCTCCACCTGATGGATCGTCAGGCCGGGATGGCGCCGCTGGACGTCGCGCAGGATCTGCGGCATGGAGTCGTAGCCGGCGTCGATGATGCCGACCCGCAGCGCGGGAGAGGAGACGGAGGCGCTGCGCGCGGCGTGCGCGGCTCTGGCGACATGGTCGAGAATCTGGCGGGCCTCGACGAGCAGGGCGGCGCCCGAGGGGGTGAGCTCGACGTGGTGGGTGCTGCGGTTCAGCAGGCGCACGCCCAGCTCGCGCTCGAGCCGCTGGATCTGCTGGCTCAGGGCCGACTGCACGATGTGCTCGCGCGCCGAGGCCCGGCCGAAATGGAGCTCCTCGGCCAATGTCACGAAGTAGCGGAGCTGGCGTAACTCCATGTTCGCTACCCCTCTCCAGCCGGGCAGCGCCGATGTGGATTGCCTTCCCTCACTGTAGGTCGTATCGGGAGAGTGCTCTCACACGATTCTTTCGTGCACGTAGCACCATCGCCAGGCCAGTTCGGATTCGAGAGCCGCGACCACCGGATGGTCGGTCTCGTGGTAGTGCGCCCGTGCGTGGCAGCCGGGCGAGTCGTCGGAGCAGGCCACCCACCCACAGGTCAGGCAGGCCACCAGCCGCGTCCAGGCCCAGCCGAGTGCCAGGCACTCCCTGCATTCGGGCAGTCCACGCCGCACGGCGGAGAGCCGGTCGAGGTGATCGCAGCGCGGCGCCCGGCCGTTCTGGCCGGCGCGGGCGGTGACGTTCGCGTCTGCCGCGTCCAGGGTCATCGCGGCCCCCTCACCATGACAGCGACGCGAGCTGCGTCCCTGATCACCGCTCAGTCAACGCGATGGGCGGGGAGAGGGAAACAGCCGATCCCAGCAAGCCCCATCACCTGGGGCGATGGGCGGGGGATCGGAGGACCAGCCGCGGCTGGGAGCTCTCGTGCCAGCGGGTGAGCAGGAGCAGGCGCTCCACCTGGGGCGGCGCCGACCACAGGGTCATCACGTGCCCGTCGTCGAGCAGGGCGGCGGCGGTGATCAGGGCGCGCAGCCCTCCGACGTCGATGAAGGCCAGGCCCTTCAGATCGATGGCGATGTCGCCGGGGCCGAGCGACGTCAGCGCCCGCCTCAGGGCGGGCAGGGTGATGTGGTCGAGGTCGCCCTCGATCCTGAGTCCCTGCGGTTCGCCCAGGCGGGTGATCCGCAGGTTCCCGCGGCCGGGCACGTCGGCGTCGAGGACGGAGGCGTGAGGAGGGCGAGCGTCGTCCGTGAGGTCCATGCCGACTCCTCCAGGAGCACGCCGGGCAGGTGACCACGACGACCAGGCAGCGCGTGGAGGCTGTCGGCCTGATCATGGCGGTGACCTGATCGTGCAACAGCGCCGCTCCCGCGGCAACAGCCACTAACAGATGAGCTCATCTCTGGAGCGGCCAACCGCGCTGGAGGGGACGGCTCCCTGTGCGGAAGCCGTCTCCTCCGGTCGGGTCAGCGCGCTCGCGTGTAGCGGATGCGCGGCGCCGCAGGTGTGGTCATGCCCGCCCCGATGAAGAAGCCGGGGTGCGGCGGCTGGTTGTAGCCGATGTTCTGCCAGGCCACCCCGAGCCGGTAGACCGGGTCGTGCATCAGCGTGCGCAGCCGCACGTCGGTCAGATCGACCGTGGTGTGGATGCGCAGCGCTGAGCTGTCCTGGGTGCGCCAGACGATCTCCTCCCGCCAGTCTCCGTACAGGTCCGCCTGGAGGGCGGGGGTGCCCTTGGTGGAGTTGTTCGAGGCGGTGCCCTCCACCTTGAGCAGCGGTTTCGGCGTGCCGCTCGTCCAGTCCCACTTGCTGATCGTGCCGACGCCCACGCCCCTGGCCGGGTCGTAGTCGTGGTCGACGATCTCGCGCAGCGGGTCGCCGTCCCACCAGGCGAGGAAGTTCGCCGGCGGGATGGCCTGCCCGATCAGCTCACCCGCCGAGGAGCGCAGCTCGCCCTCGCGGGCGTTCCACTCGCCTGTCGTGGTGACCGCCCAGCCCTCCGCGCCCGGATGACGAGGGTCGATGTCGCCGGCGGCGGCGCGGCCGGTGTCCCTCGTGGCGGGCATCCCCCACAGCACCTGGCCCGTGGCCGCGTCCCTGAAGGTCGCGCCGCGACCGCCGCTGCTGCCCATGTCCTCGTGCGCGGCGAACGCCTCGAGTCCCGGCCTGCCCGGATCGAGGTCGCTGACGTGGAGGGCGTCGCCGTGGCCGAGGCGGGTGCTGTAGAGGCCCTCGCCGTCGTCGTCGACCGTCATGGAGCCGAAGACGATCTCGTCCTTCTGGTCGCCGTCCACGTCGGCCACGGACAGGTTGTGGTTGCCCTGGCCCGCCCACTGCGGACCCGCCGCGGCCGAGTCGAACACCCAGCGCCGCTTCAGCTTCTCGCCGTCGAAGTCGAAGGCGGCCAGGACGCTCCTGGTGTAGTAGCCGCGGGTGAAGACGGCGGAGGGGCGCTCGCCGTCCAGGTAGGCGACGGCGGCGAGGAAGCGGTCGACCCTGTTGCCGTAGCCGTCGCCCCATGAGGCCACGTCACCGCGGGCGGGGACGTAGTCGATCGTGTCGACGGCCCTGCCCGTCGCGCCCTCGAAGGCCGTGAGGTACTCGGGGCCCGACAGCACGTAGCCGCTGGAGTTGCGGTGGTCCTTGCCGGGGTTGCCGACGGCCTTGCCCGAGGCGTCGACCGTGCCGTCGGCGGTCTTCATGAGCACCTCGGCCCTGCCGTCGCCGTCCAGGTCGTAGACCACGAGTTGGGTGTAGTGGGCGCCCGCGCGGATGTTCCTGCCGAGCGAGACGCGCCACAGCCTCCTGCCTTCGAGGGTGTAGGCGTCGACGTACACCAGGCCCGTGTAGCCGGACTGCGAGTTGTCCTTGGCGTTGGTCGGGTTCCAGACCAGGACCACCTCGTGGCGGCCGTCCCCGTCGAGGTCGCCGACGGAGGCGTCGCCCGCGGTGTAGGAGTGAGGCTGGCCGTCCTTGGTGTAGTCGTCGGCGGGCTTGTCCAGCGGGAGGTCCCTGTACTGCGCGCTCCACACGCCGAACTCGGCGGCGGAGTCGCCGTCCCCCGCCGTCACCCGGTAGCGCGAGCGCGCACTGCCCTGCGGGTCGAGGACGTTGGTGGCGCCCCTGACCCTGCTGATCTTCCTGCCGTCGCGCCAGACGTCGAAGACCTGGTCGTCCTCGTCCAGCCCGAGCAGCCGCCAGCCGATGTAGACACCGGCTCCGGTCGCCACGGCGACCGGAGCCCGGTCCAGGCGCTCCATCTGCCGCTTCAGCCTGGTGACCGCCCGCGAGGCGACGACCGCCGACCGCTCGGACACGCCGCCCCTGTTCACCGCCGCGACCTGGTAGTGGAAGGGGATCGTCGTCAGCACGCCGTCGTCGTCGAAGGAGGCCCGCTCGGTCGTCCCGATCCCGGTGTAGGGGCCCGCCTCCTTCTCCGCCCGGTAGACCCGGTACAGCAGCGCGTCAGGCACCGCTCGCCAGCGCAGCGCCACGCTGTTCTTGGCGATCCTGCCCGTCCGCAGCCCCTGCGGCGTGCCGGGCGGCGGCGTCGTGCCGTCCACGGTCGCGACGCTCGCCGTCGCGGAGGGCACGGACTCCTCGCCTGTCGGGTCGAGCGCGGTCACCGTGTAGGTGTAGACGCCGCCGATCCGCGCGGTGGCGTCGGTGTGGGAGGCGTCCCGCACCTTCTTCAGCAGGGTGGGGGAGGCGTCGCCCTCCTCGGCCCTGTACACGTTGTAGGCGGCCGCGCCGTCGACCTCCTGCCAGGTCAGCGGGACGCTGGCGGAGGTCGCCTCGAAGGTGACGGCTCCGGCCGCCAACGCGGTGGGCGCGGTCAGGACCGGCGTGATCTCCAGGCCGTTGAGATGGCCCGTCGCGCCGGTGATCACCACGTTCAGCTGGCCGTCGGTGACCTTCACACCGGTGACGGCCCTGGTCGTGACGTTCCTGTTGGCAGAGAGCGCGACGGCCGTGCCTCCCTCGGCCGAGACGTTGGTGCGCGCCGAGCCCAGCAGGTCGCCGACGTGCACGTTCAGCCCGTACAGCCCGTTGGGCAGGTCCACCTTGAACTCGTAGCGGCCGTTGAAGTAGGCGAGGAAGTCCCTGCCCAGGTCGTCAAGGCCCGCGCCCCTGTCCCTGTCGATCATTCCGGTGGCGTCGGTGAGACCGTGGCCGAGCTCGGCCGTGTAGAGGGTGGCGCGGGTGACCTGCGTGTACCCGGCAGCGACCGGCGAGGCGGCAGGGCCGAAGTCGTAGCGGTACTTCGCCTGACGCGTGGTGACCGTCACGGGGTCGGACGGCTCGGAGTCGCCGCGTCCGTTCACGGCCACCACGCGGAAGTCGTAGGAGCGGCCCTCGGCCAGGCCCGAGAGCGCGGCCTGGGGGATCGTCGCCGTCGTGGCGAGCGTCCAGGCGCCGTCGGTCCCCTTACGGAAGACCTGGTAGATGTCGGCGGTCACCACGGCGTCCCACTTCAGCACGGCGCCGGAGTTGGAGATGCCGCCCGCGACCAGGCCGGTCGGCTTGGCGGGTACGGCGGCGGGCGGCTCGACCTCCTTCACCAGGGCGGACAGCGGCAGCCCGAGGCCCTTGACCGCGCCGGCGACCAGGCGCGCCATCTGGATGGCGCCGTACTCCTGGAAGTGCGTGTTGTCGGCCGAGCCGTTCGGCCACGCGGTGTACACCCCCGCGGGGGTGTACAGGAACACCGACCTGGCCGCCTCAGGCCCGATGGAGTCGAGGTAGGCACGGCTGAGCGCCGACAGGTCGACCAGGGCGACGTTCTCCTCGGCGGCGAGCTCCTTCATCTTCGCCACGTACTCGGGGAAGGAGACGTTGAACGCGCCGGTCACCGGGTTGTGGTCCAGCCGGGAGACGGGCGTCACCAGGATCGGCGTCGCGCCGCGCTGCCGCGCGCCGTTGACGTAGACCCGCAGGTACTCCTTGTAGTCGGCGGGAGAGGCGTACCGGTCGGGGACGCTGACGGTCGCGTCGTTGTGGCCGAACTGCACCAGGAAGTAGTCGCCAGGCCTGATCTGGCGCAGGATCGTGTCCAGCCTGCCCTGGGTGATGAAGTTCCTGGAACTCCGGCCGCCGATGGCGTGGTTGTCGAATCCGACGCCGGTGCCGAAGAAGCGCTCGACCATCTGGCCCCAGCCCGCCTCGGGCGCCCAGTAGGGGTCGTAGGTCTGGACGGTGGAGTCACCGGCGAGGTAGGCGGTCGGGATGGTGCCCGGGCCGCGTTCGGCCTGGCGGGTCACGACCAGTGCGTTGATCTTCGGTGCGGCGCCGGAGAAGACCAGGTCGAGCCTGCCGTCCACCAGGGCGATGCCGAACGACATCTCCAGGTACTCGCCCGCCGCCTTGGCCGTCGCCTGGACCTTCTCCATGGACTCGGCGGCGATCGCGATGGTGGTCGCCTCGGTCGCGTCGCCCGCGACGAGCGAGACCGTGTAGTCGCCGTTGGGCAGGTCCACGCTGAAGGTGGCGCCGGTGGCGGTCACGAAGTCGGAGCGCAGCGCGTCGCCGGTGCCCCGGTCGGTGGAGGACAGCCCCGAGGGGTCGGCGAAGCCGTAGCCCTGCGCGCTGCTGTAGGCGGTCGTGTCGGTGACGCGCGTGTAACCGGCCTGTTCGGCGCTGCCCGCGGTGCCGAAGTCGAAGGAGTAGGCGGACGGCGCGGCGGCCGCCCGCAACGGTGTTAGCGTTAACAACAATAGGGCGAGAGCGGTGGTCACTGCCCGGATTCGGCGCATTGGGGGGGTCCCGTTCTTTAAAACGATTTAGCAGATCCTCCGGCTTGATCACAACCCTGTCAAGGGGCGGTGAGGCGCCCGTCGCGCAGACGCAGCTCCGCGACCCCGACCGCGCTGGTCCGCTCGCCCGTCGGGGTGAAGTAGTAGAGGAGGGCGCGGTCGTCGCGGACGAGCACGTCGGCGTGGTGGCCGCGCGGATCGTCGCGCAGGATCGTCCCCGGCTGCCTGGCCCAGGTCAGCGCGTCGTCTGAGCGGTAGACGGCCAGGCCGTCCCAGACGTCGACGACCATCCAGTAGCAGCCGCGCCACCTGAAGACGTTGGGGCCCTCGCCCGGCTGGTCGCCGACGGCCTGACCGCGGTCGGCCCACGAGCGCAGATCGGGGCTGTCGGCGAAGAAGGTCTGCTTGCCCGAGGGCTCGTCGTTGTACCAGAGCCGCCACGTGCCGTCCTCGAGCCGGTGGACGCAGGCGTCGAGCACCCTGGAGCTGGACAGCTCCAGCCTCCGGGGCTCGCGCCAGTGGCGCAGGTCGTCGCTGACCAGGTGGACGATCGAGCGGTCGGCCTCCCAGTCGGTGAAGACGCCCGGCACCACGGTCAGGAACATGTGGCCCAGCCCCTCGTGCACGATCACCTCCGGCGCCCAGAGCGTCGGCTCGGGCACGTCGATCACCGCGTGGCCCAGGTGATCCCAGGCGAACCCGTCGGCGGAGGTGGCGATGCCGACGGGGGTGCCGTGCACCCATGACACCCCTGGCAGGCCGGGGACGTTGGCCCGGCGGCTGGTGTAGAACATCCACCACGCCCTGACCCGCGGGTTCCATACGACGGTGGGATCGGTGGGGCCCTCGTGGACCGGATCGACATATCTCATGCCGATGATTAAAACGTGAAAACGCCGGGAGGTTTACGATCGGCCCATGAACGTCGTCCTCGCAGGGGCACATGGGTTCGGCCGCTGGCACCTGCAGAACATCCGCCGTCTCGGCCTGCGGCTCGCGGGCGTGTGCGACCTGGTCCCTCTCGAGGACGCCGACGGCGATCTCGACGGCGTGCCGCAGTCGAGCGACCTCGACTGGCTGCTGCGCCGTACCGGAGCGGAGGTCACGATCATCGCCACCCCGATCCACACCCACGCGGACCTCGCCCGCACCGCTCTGGCGCGCGGCTCCCACGTCCTGCTGGAGAAGCCGCCGGTGCGCACGGTCGAGGAGTTCGAGAGCCTCTCCGACGCGGTCGCCGAGAGCGGCCTGACCTGTCAGGTCGCCTTCCAGAGCCTCGGCTCGCACGCGGTGAGCGCCGTCGCCCGCCTCGTCGCCGACGGCGCCGTCGGCCAGGTCAGGGGCATCAGCGTGACGGGAACCTGGTCGCGCGAGCCCGGCTACTACGAGCGGGCCGCGTGGGCGGGGCGGCGTGAGGCGGGCGACGGAGCGCTCACGAACCCGTTCGCGCACGGCATCGCGACCGCGCTGTGCCTGGCGGGCTCCGAGCGGCTGGGCGAGGTGGCCGAGGTCGAGGCCGAGCTGTTCCGCGCCCACCCCATCGACGCCGACGACACCTCCAGCCTGCGGGTCCGCACCACGGGTGGCACGGTCATCACGGTCGCGGTGACACTCTGCGCCGAGCGTGAGTCCGACCCGTACGTCAGGGTCCACGGCGACAGGGGCCGGATCACGCTGTGGTACACCCGCGACGAGGTGCGCGTGGGTGAGGGCCCTGTCGTCTCCTACGGTCGCGACGACCTGCTGGAAAACCTCGTCTCGGGCGGGCAGCCGCTCGTGCCGCTCGCCCGCACCGGCGCCTTCACCCAGGTGATGGCCGCGATCCTGACCGATCGCGACCCGCTGCCCATCCCCTCCGTGCTGGTCGGTGAGCGTCGCGTCGTGCAGGGGGTCGACGAGCTGGTGGCCTCGAGCGCCGACAGGCTGGCCCTGTTCTCGGAGATCGGCCCGCCGTGGGAGGCCAGGTAGCCCGGCGCGGTCAGCCGTGCTCGGCGAGGGCGGCGTCGATCATGGCGCGGATCCGCTCACGCCCCTCGCCGCCGAGCGCCCCGCCGAGCGCCTGTGCCAGCTTGTCGAAGGGATCGTCGTACGGCAGTCGCTCCAACTCCGCGGCGAGTTCCTCGACCGTCCACAGTCCCTCCTTTTCCACGTGCGGGCCCGGTGACCAGCCCTTGTTGACCAACACGTTGCCGCCTCTGACGGTCAGCACCTGCCCGGTGAGCGGGCAGCCCGCCGCGGCGAGATAGGCCGCCACCGGCGCACTGGCGGCGGGGTGGAACGGGTCGAACGCGCCTGGCGCCGGCCTCTGGCTCATGCCGGGGACCTCCATCGTCAGCCGGGTGCGCGCCATGGAGGGGGACAGGCAGTTGACCCGGACGCCGTAGCCGCCCAGTTCGAGCGCGTGGACGGTGGTCATGGCCGCGATGCCCGCCTTGGCTGCGGCGTACGAGGTGTGCAGCGGCAGCGGGTTGAGCAGGCCCGAGCCCGAGGCGGTGTTGACGAGGGAGCGGTCGACGCGGACACCGAGGTCGTACTGCTCACGCCAGTGGCGGGCGGCGAACCTGCTGACGGCGAAGCTGCCCTTCAGATGGACCGCGATGACCGCGTCGAACTCCTCCTCCGAGGTGGCGACCAGGCTGCGCACCCGTTCGATGCCCGCGTTGTTGACCACGACGTGCAGGTCGCCGAAGGTCTCCACCGCCGTGGCGACCATGCGCTCCGCGCCGTGCCAGTCGGTGACGTCGTCGAGGTTGGCGACGGCCTGCCCGCCCGCGGCGACGATCTCCTCGACCACGGAGTGGGCGACCGCGCCGTCTCCGCCCGTCCCGTCGATCTCCACGCCCGGGTCGTTGACCACGACCTTCGCGCCCTCCTTCGCGAAGAACAGCGCTTCTTCTCTGCCGATCCCACGCCCGGCTCCGGTGATGAGGGCGACACGCCCTTCGAGAGTTCCCATGCCTCTATGACTACACTCAATGTATTAATGCAGTCAATGTAGCTATTCACGTGATGCAGTAACCTGCTTCTCGTGAGTCAGGACATGGGACTGCGCGAACGCAAGAAGCGGCGCACGCGCGAGGCGTTGATCACCGCGGCCATGGGGCTGTTCAGGAGCCAGGGCTACGAGCAGACCACCGTCGCGCAGATCGCCGCCGCCGCCGAGGTGTCGGTCAGGACCTTCTTCCTCCACTTCCCCGCCAAGGAGGACCTGGTCATGGCCGAGGTCTCCGAACGGATGGCGCTCGGCGTGCGCGTCTTCGAGCAGCCGCTGCCCGGCGAACACCTCACGGACCTGCTGCTGCGCGCGGTCAACCAGATGATCACCCACACAGGTGACACCGACCTGGTCAGCGGCGTCGCCTACAGCCGCGTCCAGCTCATCGTGTCGGTGCCCGACCTGCAGGCGCGGATGCTGCGACGTCTCGCGGAGGCGCAGGCGCTGATCGCCGACGCCCTGCGCAGGGTCTATCCCGAGGCGCTCGACCCCGTCGCGGCCGCGGCGGTGGTCGGCTCCGTCGTGGGCGCCGTGACCGCGGCCGCGGCGGTGAGCGTGAGCCGGGAGGACCCGCCCGAACGCGTGGTGGCCGCCATGCGGCGCGCCGCCGGCCTGGCCGTCGGCGACTTCCGCGCCTTGACCGGTCAGTAGGCGACGGTGACCGTCTGCCGCACCGCCTCCGGCCGGCCGACCAGCGCGAGCATGAGGTGCGCGGCGTCGGCGCGGGAGATGCGGAAGGCGCCCCTGAGGTTGCGACCGTACGCGGTCCGCGTGGACACCCCCACCCCGCTGATGACCACCAGGCGGCGTCCGCCTGCCGCCTCCATCGCCTCGACGACGGCCCTGGTGCCGGTCGAGACGATGCCGTGCTCGGCCCTGCCCTGCGGGCCCAGGCAGGACAGCACCGCATCGGCCCCGTCGAGCGCGGACTTGAGCGCCACGGGCTCGGGCGCGCGCATGTCCATGACGACGGTCTGCACGGGCGTGGTGAGCTTGCCGGGGTTCCTGACGACCGCGGTGACGTCGTGGCCCGCCGCGACGGCCTGCTCGAGGACGTGCCGGCCGACTCTGCCGGTCGCCCCGAAGATCGTGAGCTTCGTTTCCTGCGGGATGTGGACTGTCATGTGATCTCGCCCTCCTGATCGCTTGCACCCTGAGAGCGACACCGCGCCGCAAGTGTGACATCCCCTCCCGGTGCGGACGGGCTCCTCAGTGCCGCAGCTCCAGCGGGACGTCCCCTCGGAGCCAGCCCGCGAGCCGGTCGCGTTCGACGAGGATCAGCTTCGCCGCGCTCGCCTCGGCCATGGCGTGCCGGGTCAGGCGGCCCGAGGTGACCAGGACGCCGGTGTGCCCCGCGAAGGTGTGGGCGAGCGCGCCGAGGAAGTTGCGCACCTCGGGGGAGCCCACCGTCCCCGCGTAGCGCTTGCACTGGAAGGCGAACCGCCGTCCGTCGGGGCCGACGGCCGTGACGTCCACCCCCATGTCGCCGGCCCGGCCCAGCTCCCTGACGTGGCGGAAGCCGTCCCTGCGCAGCAGTTCGGCGGTCAGCGTCTCGAAGTCGGAACCCGACAGCTCGTCGACACGGGCCAGCTCCAGATGGTCGGCGAACCACTGCCGCTGCCGCTGGGCGACCCTGCGGGCACGGATCAGGGGGAAGGCGACGGCGGCGACCGCCGCCACGAGCCCGGCCGCCGCGAACAGCGGCCAGTGCTCGCCGACGAAGCCGAACAGCGCTCTGGCCCCCACCACGGCGGCGACCGCTCCGCCACCCCACAGGACGAGATCGATCTCCCGCCCCTTCCGCTGACGCCTCCTGCCCTTCCGGCGTGCCATCGTGTCCGGCTCCCCTCTCCCCGAAGGCTGTTGATGGGAGTGTGAGCCAGGGGTCCGACAAAATCGGGCGGAGAGACTACGCGGGGCGGTCGCCCATGGCGGGCTCCTCGATTCGGGAACGAAGGCGTCCGACGATAGATCGCCCGGCTGGTGGGGGCGATCGGTTTTCTCGCGGAAAGACGAAACGCGGGCCAGAGCGTGTCTGACCCGCGTTAGCGGATGGTGGACGATACTGGGATTGAACCAGTGACCTCTTCCGTGTCAGGGAAGCGCTCTCCCGCTGAGCTAATCGTCCGTATTGAGTTGGTAAAACTCAGAGCGGAAGACGGGATTCGAACCCGCGACCCTCACCTTGGCAAGGTGATGCTCTACCACTGAGCCACTTCCGCATGGCGCTCACACTACTTTAGCGGATCCTGAAGGTTCCGCGTCACGCACCGAGGTGGAGACGGGATTTGAACCCGTGTAGACGGCTTTGCAGGCCGCTGCCTCGCCTCTCGGCCACTCCACCAGGAGATCGTCTCCGAGCGGAAGACGGGATTCGAACCCGCGACCCTCACCTTGGCAAGGTGATGCTCTACCACTGAGCCACTTCCGCGTGCGTTCCGGCGAGGTGCTCACCGGCCACGGGAAAACAATATCGCCTCTCGGGAGTGCGTGTGCGCATGGAAGGCGCGATTCTCAGGAGATCACCCGGACGTCGTCGGCCCTGACGAACATGACCCTGTGCCCCAGCTGGATCTGGTGGTAGCGCAGCTTCCCCCGCACCGTGACGTGCTTGGCCGGGTTGTAGGAGCCCGCCGCCAGATAGGAGCCCTTCAGCGTCTGGGCGAGGGAGTAGTACTGGCCCTTGCGCAGGGTGTAGGGCAGCGGGGCGTGCTCCTGGTAGCGCACGCCCGAGGGGTAGGCCGACCTCTCGGGGTAGGCCCTGCCGTACACCTTGACCTTGTCCTTGATGGGCGTGACCAGCGGACCGTTCGCGCGGACCGCGGTGGGGCTGGAGGGCGGGTTCTGGAACCACGCCTTCTGGCCGAGGTACCAGATGGCCGTCCACTCGCCGCTGGTGCCCGCGAGGGCGTAGCGCTGTCCGGCGGTGGCGCGGGCGCTGTGGTCGTAGACGCTGAAGGTGGAGCCGGCACCGGGGCGCTTGCCCGCGTCGTCGACCAGGGCCGCGTCGGAGCGGGGCTCGGTGTGCAGCCAGACGCTGGCGGCCCCCTGCGGCTTGCAGAGCTTGGCGGAGGTCTTGCTCACGCAGCCGGTGAAGGTGGGCTGGTGGTTCGCGTAGTCGGGATTGATGATCACCGACGTGCCCTCGCCTTCTCCCTCGCCCTCGCCCCCACCCTCGCCGTCGCCCTGGATGGGAGCGTCCATGAGGGCGAAGAAGCGCGCCCAGTCCCAGTAGGGCCCCGGGTCCTCGTGCATGCCGGGCACGGTCTTGGCGGTGGTGCCCGGCACGTTGTCGTGGCCGATGACGTGCGCCCTGTCCAGCGGCACGCCGTACTTGTCGGCCAGGTAGCGCACCAGGTCGGCCGAGGAGCGGTACATCGCCTCGGTGTACCAGGTGCCGCCCTTGGCCAGGTAGCCCTCGTGCTCGATGCCGATCGAGCGGGAGTTGACGTCCCAGTTGCCGGCGTGCCAGGCCACGTCGTTGGTGCGGACGTGCTGGGCGACGTGGCCGTCGCGCGAGCGGATCGTGTAGTGCCAGCTCACGTACTTGGGGTTCTTGACCAGCGTGGGGATGCCGCGGAAGGTGCCCTCGGTGTCGTGGATGACGATGTAGTCGACGCGCCGCTTGGACCCGAGCCTGTCGTGGTTGCCGTAGTCGCCCTTGCCGGTGCGTTCGTAGGCTGCGGGCATCCACTCGCAGGCCAGCTCGGAGGGGCACTCGGCCGCCGTGGACCTGCCCGTCCTGAAGGAGGGCACCGGGGTGGCGGGCAGGCGCACGAGCGAGCCGTCGTCGGTCCTGCGTCCCGCGCCCTCGCGCAGCACCTCGAACACCTCGTTGGCGAAGCCGGCGTTGGCGTAGCGGGTGAGGGCGCCGTGCCAGGCGACGGGGTTGGAGCTGAGCGGGGCGCCGAGCCTGCGCTGCTCGTCGGCCAGGAGCGCGGCGCCGCCCCTGAGGTTGGCGGCCCTGTCGCGCCGCAGCACGTCGGGCGGCAGCCCGGTCAGGCGCGCCGCCCGCTGCAGCGTCTGCTCGGCGGGCCGCGCGGGCGGCAGGGGAGCGGTCATGCGCATCGGCCGCGCGCCGTCACCTCGCGGGTCGCCGACATGGTGATGGCCGCCTTTCGGTACGGCGGCCGCGTCCACCAGGTGCATCGGGCCGTAGCCGCCCGACACGCTCGGCCGGCCGCCGTGGGAGTCCCATCGCGACTCCAGGTAGGAGACACCCAGAAGCACGCTCTCAGGAACGCCGTACTCCGCGGCCGCGGCTCGGGCGTCGTCCTGCAGACCCCCCGCGGCACTGGCGGCGAGAACCGCGGCGGCCCAGAGCAGCATGACATCCCCCTACGTAGCGATATCAGTTAGCTACGTAGAGTAGTGCCGTCCTGGTCCGATCCTCCCGATTGAAGCTGCGTTTCGGCCGGAATCGACGGCCTCCCCGGCGGATTCGGCAGGATCGCTCGGGGCGTGTCGCGGCGAAGACGACTAATCCTGCCCGATTTCGGGCAGGATGTTGGCGTGACTGATGATCCCTGCGTAGTGTCCTCCTCTGTGTCCACGGCCCGGCCTCAACACGAGGACCTCATCGCGCACCTGACCAGGACGAGTCCGCTCGGTCCTGGAGAGGCCGCGCGTGTGGTGGCGGAGGTGCTGTCGTACTACTCCGAGACCGTCGAGGAGTTCGTACGGCGACGCCACGGGGAGCTGAAGTCCCGTGGCCTCACCAACGACGAGATCTTCCCGAGAATCGCGGCCGAGCTGCCGGCGCGCCGCATGGCGCCCCCGGAGTTGTCCCTGCGGCAACTCCGCCGGATCGTCTACGGATGACAAACAGAGGAGACTTGCATGTGCGGAATCGTCGCCTATGTCGGCCCCAAGGACGCGGCCCCGATCCTGCTGGAGGGACTCCAGCGTCTGGAGTACCGCGGCTACGACTCGGCTGGTGTGGTGGTGTCCAACAGAGGCCTCAAGCTGCGCAAGGTCAAGGGCCGCGTGGCTGACCTGGCCAAGGCCGTACCCGCCAAGTTCAAGGGGACGCTCGGCATCGGGCACACCCGCTGGGCCACCCACGGCGTGCCGAGCGACGAGAACGCCCACCCGCACCTGTCGACCGACGAGCGCATCGCCGTCGTGCACAACGGCATCATCGAGAACGCCGACGAGCTGCGCGCCAAGCTCGTCGCCGAGGGCGTGGAGTTCGTCTCCGAGACCGACACCGAGGTGCTCGCGCACCTGATCGCCCGTACGGTCGCCGAGACCGAGACCCTCGAGGAGGCGGTCAGGAAGGCGCTCAAGAGCATCGTCGGCACCTACGGCATCGCGGTCGTCGACTCCGAGCGGCCCAAGGAGATCGTCGTCGCCCGCAACGGCAGCCCGATCGTGCTGGGCCTCGGCGAGAAGGAGATGTTCGCCGCCTCCGACGTGTCCGCGCTGGTCCGCTACACCCGCCAGGTCGTCCACCTGGAGGACGGCGAGCTGGCGGTCCTGACCGCCGACGGCTTCCACACCTTCGCCAGCGGCGGCCGCGAGACCGCCAAGGAGCCGCTGACCGTCGACTGGGACGCCGGCCACTACGACACCGGCGGCTACGAGCACTACCTGCTCAAGGAGATCTCCGAGCAGCCCGAGTCGATCGCCCGCACGCTGCGCGGCCGTCTCGACGAGCGCTTCCACATCGCCCACCTGGGCGGCCTCAACATGGACGCCCGCGAGACCCGCTCCTTCCGCCGGGTGAAGATCATCGGCTGCGGCAGCGCCTACTACTCGGGGCAGATCGGCGCCCAGCTCATCGAGGAGCTGGCCCGCATCCCCGCCGACGCCGAGCCCGCCAGCGAGTACCGCTACCGCAACCCCGTCATCGACCCCGACACCCTGTACGTCGCGATCAGCCAGTCGGGCGAGACCTACGACACGCTCGCGGCCGTTCAGGAGATCAAGCGCAAGGGCGGCAGAGTCATCGGCATCGTCAACGCCGTGGGCAGCGCCATCGCCCGCGAGGTCGACGGCGGCATCTACCTGCACGCGGGGCCCGAGGTCTCGGTGGCCTCGACCAAGGCGTTCACCTCGACCGCGATCGCCTTCGCGCTGCTGGCCCTGCACTTCGGCCGCGTGCACGACCTGTCGCCCTCCGACGGCAGGCGCATCGTCGAGGGCCTGCGCAAGCTGCCCGACCAGATCGAGCAGATCCTCAAGCAGGGCGAGCGCATCGCCGAACTGGCCAAGAAGTACGCCGACCACCCGAGCATGATGTTCGTCGGCAGGGTGCGCGGCTACCCGGTGGCGCGCGAGGGGGCGCAGAAGCTCAAGGAGATCTCCTACGTCCACGCCGAGGCCTACCCCGCCAGCGAGCTCAAGCACGGACCGCTCGCGCTGATCGGCCCCGACATGCCGACCGTCGCGATCGTGCCCGACGACGAGCTGCTGGACAAGAACCTCACGACGCTCGGCGAGATCAGGGCGCGCGGCGGGCGGGTGCTGATGGTGGGGCACAGGCAGCCCGACGCCAAGCTGGCCGACGACGTGATCGTGATCCCCAAGAACGAGATCGAGCTCGACCCGATCCTGCTCACGATCCCGTTGCAGCTGCTGGCCTACCACGCCGCCGTCGCGCTGGAGCGCGACGTCGACAAGCCCAGGAACCTCGCCAAGAGCGTCACCGTCGAGTAGGACCCCGCGGCCTGCGGTCCTCACGGGAGCAGCAGGCCCCAGTAGAAGGCCCACGGGATCATCACCGCGCCGCCTGCCGCCAGCACGCCCAGCCGTACCCGCTCGGAGCGGCCGGACGCGCGCCGCCAGGCGAGCGCGGTGAGGACGGTGGCGACGGCCGCGGTGAAGGCCAGCGCCTGCAGCAGCAGCCAGAGCACCGGCCGCCCCGCCAGGACGGGGCCGGGCGCGGCCAGCTTGCCGCCCGTCATGAGCAGGTACATCACATAGCCGAATCCGCCCAGGCTGACGGCGAGGCCGGAGAAGGCCAGCACGCGAGGCGCCCTTCCCGACGGCACGGAGGTGCCCCTGATCCTGCGGACCAGCGCGGTGATCGGGTAGGCCAGGAAGGCGACGACGAACAGCACGAGCGCGGCGGTCTGGACGGGAGCCGACTCCCACCAAGCCGGCGGCGGGGTCTCGACGGTCAAGGAGGCCTGGCTGGCGCGCGGGCCCTGGACGGTGTCCTGGGTGCGCGGCGCTCTGCCCTCCGCGACCTGCTTCACCCATGAGCCGACCAGGTCGGCGTAGCCGGGGGCCAGTTCGGGGAGCCTGGTGACGCCGCCGTCAGGGCTCTGGTGGGCGGCGTGGTCGGCGCCGGCGAACATGCGCATGGTCACGTGCCCGTTGCCGCCGCGCGCCAGCGCCCCCGCCATCAGCGGCGGTGTCTCGGCGGGCGGGGTCAGCAGGTCGTGCGTGCCCCAGACGGCCAGGACGGGCTGGCGCACCCGGCCGAGCGTCGGCAGCGGATCGAACCACGGCTCGGGGAACAGGCCGCCGTCGGCGATCGCCCTGTACATCGTCGGCACGGTCCTGTCGGCCAGCGGGCCGGACACGCCCGCCTTCTTCAAGCCCGCCGACACCGCCCACGCCTGCTGGCGCAGCGGCTGGTGCGCGTTGGCGCCGACCAGCACGACGAAGGCGACGTCAGAGGAGCGGCCGGCGGCCAGCGGCGCCACCCAGCCGCCCTCGCTCAGCCCCCACACGCCGACCTTGGCGGGATCGACGCCCGGCTGGGCGCGCAGCGCCTTGACCGCGCCGAGCGCGTCGTCGGCGAGTGTCGAGTAGGAGCGCTCGAACAGGGAGTAGCCCTCCGACCGCTTGTCGTAGACCAGCACGCTGAGGCCGCGCCTGGCGAACTCGGTGGCCTCGGTCATCAGCTTCGTCCTGGGCGTGCCGGTTCCCGCCCCGTGGACCAGGACGAGGCCGGGCCTGCCGGCCGAGCTCTGGTCTGGGGACAGGACCGTCCCGTGCAGGGCGAGCCCGCCGCCGCCGGTGAAGCTCACCTCCTTCGAGACCAGCCCGTCGGGGACGGGCGCCGCCTGCGCGGCTGTCGTGGGCGCTGCCAGCGCGACCAGCGCCGCCGCGATCGTTACCAGGAATCGCTTCATATCGCCGACAGTAGTCTGCAGAGATCTCTCGGCAAAGGCTTCTCTGCAGATATCCTTCTGGAGTATTAGGCTCCTCCTCATGAAGGATGACAAGCCGTGGGTGCTGGATGATCCGGGCAGACTGAAGGCGCTTGCCCATCCGATGCGCCGGGCCATGCTGCGCCACCTGGGGCTGCACGGGCCTGCGACCTCCACCACGCTCGGCTCGCTGCTGGACGCCAAGACCGGCACCACCAGCTACCACCTGCGCCAGCTGGAGAAGTACGGGTTCATCGAGGAGATCGCCGAGCGCTCGGCAGGACGTGAGCGGTGGTGGCGGCGGGTGGAGACCGGTGACATCCGGCTGCCGCTGCCTGCCGAGCTCGCGCCCGAGGACCGTCCCGTGCTGGCCGAGTTCCACAGAATCGGGTACGAGGAGGACAAGGGAATCCTGCTCGACCTGCTGCCCGCCGCCTACGAGGCCGATCCGGCCTGGGTGAAGGTCTCGAGAGGCCTCGGCAGGATGCGGCTGGAGGAGCTGGAGGCGTTCTTCGAGGAGTACCTGGCGCTGATGAAGAAGTACAGCCACAGGGCCACCGACGTCCCGCCGGGCGCCAGACCCCTGTACCTGCGTCTGCTGGCCCTGCCCGCGGACCTGCCCACCCCGCCCGCACGGGAGGAATGAGCCGAACGGCCACCCTGCCGATTAACTCGCTGTGATGTACCGATAACGTGCTGTATGGGGCAGTCGGGACCGGAAGCGGGGGAGGGCGCGCATGCGCCGTCGGGACTTCGTGGCGGGGGCACTGGGGGCGCTGGCGTGCCTGACCGGATGCGGCACCGAGCCGGGCCGTCCCGCGCCCAGGTTCTTCTTCGTGGCGGGGGGCGCCACGTGGGAGCCTGTGGCCGAGACGCTGTCCAGCCTGCTCGACCCCGCCGACCTGGCGCAGGACGGCACCCGGCTCACCGTCACGGGACTGCCCGCCCTGGCCGCCGCCGAGATGAACAGGGTCGGCGAGCGGGGCGCCCCGCTGGCCAGGCTCATCGGGGACGTCGAGGTGCTGGTGGTCCCCGGGAAGTCCCGCTTTCGCGACTTCGACGCCTTCGCCGCGCACCTGGTGGCCTCTCCGGGAGAGACGGCCCTGGCGGGCAGGAAACAGGGGGAGTCGGACCACCTGCTGTTCGGGCTGGTCGCGCGAGGGCTCGGCGCCGACGCGAGAGTGCTCGACTACGCCGGCTACCCCACCTGCGCCGACGCGGCCGACGCGCTGCTGGCAGGGAAGGCGGGTGTGGCGGCGGGCCCGCTGGGCCAGTGGCGCGAGCGGATCGGCGAGGGCAGGTTGCGCGTGCTGGCCGTCTCGTCGGCCGAGCGGATCGAGGGGATCGACGCGCCCACGCTGCTGGAGTCGGGGGCCCGCGTCGACTTCACCGACTGGAGCGCGGTGCTCGGGCCGAACGGGATGGGCGAGCGCGAGAAGGCCAGGGCGGTCGACCTGCTCGACGAGGTCGTCAGGTCCGAGCGGTGGCTGAAGGCGTGCCGCGTGAAGGGGTGGACGCCGATCCCCCTGCTCGGCGACGACTTCGGCGTGTGGCTCAAATCCGAGACCGCGAGGACGCGCACGGTGCTGGGCGAACTCGGCCTCCTCGACACAACCTGTGGGCGTGGTTGCGTCGGCGGCCACTAGATGTAGGATCCTGGACGTCGCTGGTTCGCCCCCTCGCAAAGGGGCGGAGCAAAAGGGAACCTGGTGCGAGACCAGGACTGCCCCGCAGCGGTGAGCGGGAACGACCGCCGTCATGGAAGCGACGGCCAGTAGGCATGTGATCAGCGCCCGCGAGTCCGAAGACCTGCCAGCGGTATGACCTGTCCAGGGCCTCGAGGGAGGGCCCGGGGGTGACGCGGCATGCCCGCGTGCTCTCGCCTGCCCTCACGAGGATGAGCTCGCGAGGAGAGAGCGTGACACAGATCGTTGAGGTCGACCGCAGGCTGGCCATCGAGGAGGCCGCCGCCAGGGTGATCGCCGACCCTGAGAACTCGAAGGTCGCCGCCAGGCTCCTGGCCGAGGAGATCGCCGACGAGGCCGCCACGCACGGCGTGCGCACCTTCTCCGAGTCGGTCGCCGCCACCCACGCGGCGGGCCTGCTGCAGGACGGCCTGGCCGCGTTCGTGAGCGCTCACTCACCCGAGCTGGACGCGCTGATCGACGAGAGCGCCGACGACCGGTTCGAGTACTTCGGCCTGCGCACCGTCTACGACCGCTACCTGCTGCGCCACCCCGAGACCAGGCGGGTGCTCGAACGGCCCCAGCACTTCATGCTGCGCGTCGCGTGCGGCCTGTCCGCCTCCGTCGCCGAGGCCGCCGAGCTGTATGCGCTGATGTCCACGCTGTCGTACCTGCCGAGCTCGCCCACCCTGTTCAACTCGGGCTCACGCCGTCCGCAGCTGTCGTCCTGCTTCCTTCTCGACTCGCCGCGCGACGAGCTTGAGGGCATCTACGAGAGGTACGGCCAGGTGGCCAGGCTCTCCAAGTACGCGGGGGGCATCGGCATCTCCTGGACCAGGGTCCGCTCCCGCGGCTCCCTGATCAAGGGCACGAACGGCCACTCCAACGGCATCGTGCCGTGGCTGCGCACCCTCGACTCCAGCGTCGCCGCCGTCAACCAGGGCGGCCGCCGCAAGGGCGCCGCGTGCGTCTACCTGGAGACCTGGCACGCCGACATCGAGGAGTTCCTGGAGCTGCGCGACAACACGGGCGAGGAGGCCAGGCGCGCCCACAACCTCAACCTGGCCAACTGGGTCCCCGACGAGTTCATGCGCCGCGTCGAGGCCGACGCCATGTGGTCGCTGTTCGACCCGAAGCGCGTGCCGCACCTCACCGACCTGTACGGCGAGGCGTTCGACACCGCCTACCGGGCCGCGGAGGCCGAGGGCCTGCACACCCGCCAGATCCCCGCGCGCACCCTCTACGGCCGCATGATGCGCACGCTCGCCCAGACCGGCAACGGCTGGATGACCTTCAAGGACGCCGCCAACCGCGCCTCCAACCAGACCGCCCGCCCCGAGAACGTCATCCACCTGTCCAACCTCTGCACCGAGATCCTCGAGGTCACCAGCGACGGCGAGACCGCCGTGTGCAACCTCGGCTCCATCAACCTCGCCGCCCACCTGGCAGGGGAGTCGATGGACTGGACGCGGCTGCGCGCCACGGTCAGGACCGCGGTGCGCTTCCTGGACAGGACGATCGACCTCGGCTTCTATCCGACGCCCGAGGCCGAGGCCGCCAACCTGCGCTGGAGGCCGATCGGGCTGGGCGTGATGGGCCTGGCCGACGTCTTCTTCTCGCTGCGCCTGCCCTTCGACTCTCCCGAGGCCCTCGCGCTGTCCACGAGGATCGCCGAGGAGATCGCGCTGGCCGCCTACGACACCTCCGCCGACCTGGCGGTCGAGCGGGGCCGCCACCCCTCCTACGGCGACACGCGGGCCGCGGCGGGCGTGCTGCACCCCGACCACTACGGCCTCGGCTCCTCGCCCGCGTGGACGGCCCTGCGCGAGAAGATCGACAGGACCGGGCTGCGCAACTCCCTGATGGTCGCCATCGCGCCCACCGCGACGATCGCCTCGATCGCGGGCTGCTACGAGTGCATCGAGCCGCAGGTGTCGAACGTCTTCAAGCGCGAGACCCTCTCGGGGGAGTTCCTGCAGGTCAACAGGTATCTGGTGACCGATCTCCAGCGGCTCGGCCTCTGGACCCAGGAGATGCGCGACGCCGTCAAGCGGGCCGACGGGTCGGTCCAGGACATCGCGGGCATCCCCTCCGAGCTGAAGACCCTCTACAGGACCGCGTGGGAGCTGCCGCAGAAGGCGCTCATCGACCTGGCGGCGGCGCGGACGCCGTACATCGACCAGTCGCAGTCGCTCAACCTCTTCATGGCGACCCCCACGATCGGGAAGCTGTCGTCGATGTACGCCTACGCGTGGAAGCAGGGGCTGAAGACGACGTACTACCTGCGCTCGCGCCCGGCCACCCGCATCGCCCAGACCACCGTGCAGGCCCTGGTCCCCGCCGAGGCCGAGGCCGTCGCCTGCTCCCTTGAGAACCCCGAGATCTGCGAGGCTTGCCAGTGATGCTGCTCGACCCCGGCATGGACCTGACCCTGCGCCCGATGCGCTACCCCGACTTCTACGAGCGCTACCGGGCCGCCATCCGCAACACCTGGACGGTCGAGGAGGTGGACCTGCACAGCGACCTGGCCGACCTGGCCAAGATGACGCCGCAGGAGCGCCACCTGATCAACCGCCTGGTCGCCTTCTTCGCCACCGGCGACTCCATCGTCGCCAACAACCTCGTGCTCAACCTCTACCAGCACGTCAACGCGCCCGAGGCCCGCCTGTACCTGTCCAGGCAGCTGTTCGAGGAGGCGGTGCACGTGCAGTTCTACCTGACGCTGCTCGACACCTACCTGCCCGACCCCGACGAGCGCGTCAAGGCCTTCGCCGCCGTCGACAACATCCCCTCCATCCGCGACAAGGCGGAGTTCTGCTTCCGCTGGATCGACACCCTCGCCGACCTGCGCAGCCTGGAGACCAAGCAGGACCGCAGGGCCTTCCTGCTCAACCTCATCTGCTTCGCCGCCTGCATCGAGGGCCTGTTCTTCTACGGCGCCTTCGCCTACGTCTACTGGTTCCGCTCCCGCGGGCTGCTCAGCGGCCTGGCGACCGGCACCAACTGGGTCTTCCGCGACGAGTCGATGCACATGGAGTTCGCCTTCAGCGTCGTCGACACCGTCAGGGCGGAGGAGCCCGACCTGTTCGACGACAAGCTCGGCGAGCAGGTCACCCTGATGCTCGAGGAGGCGGTGGCCGCCGAGCTGGCCTTCGCCCGCGACCTGTGCGGCGACGGCATGTCGGGAATGAACGTCGACCAGATGCGAGAGTACCTTGAGTACGTCGCCGACCAGCGGCTGCGCCGCCTGTCCATGCCGATCAGGTACGGCACCGCCAACCCCTTCGGGTTCATGGAGCTGCAGGACGTGCAGGAGCTGGCGAACTTCTTCGAACGCAGGGTCTCGGCATACCAGGTGGCGGTGGAGGGCAATGTGACCTTCGACGAGACATTCTGAGACATTAGGGGGCATGACTGTGTCGCCGACGGACTGGCTCCTCCTCATCGGGTCCGTCTTCGCAGCCGTCGTGGGAGTCGAACTGGTTCGGCGGCTGCTGCTGAAGGCAGGCCGAACCTGGGACTTCATCGGACACCTCGTGCGCAGGTGCACATGGCCCGGGTTCGCGGTCGCGGCCGTGGTGGCCTTCAACGCCGCCTTCACCCCCAACATGGTCAGCAGGTCGGCCGAGCCGCTGGTCGAGCGGTTCATGGGCGTCATCACCATCGCCGTGGTCACGTGGCTGGTGATCCAGGCCGCCTACGCGGTCACCGACCTCGTCCTCGACCAGCTGGAGCGGGTCGAGGAGGACAACCGCAGGGCCAGGCGGACCAGGACCCAGATCGCCCTGGTCCGCAGGGTCGCCGCCGCGGTGATCATCGTCATCGCCTTCGGCGCGGCGCTGTTCAGCTTCCCCGAGGTGCGGGCGCTCGGCGCAGGACTGCTGGCCTCGGCGGGCATCTTCGGCGCGATCATCGGCATCGCGGCGCAGTCCACGATCGGCAACATGATCGCCGGGCTGCAGCTCGTCTTCAGCGACGCGCTGCGGCTCGACGACGTGGTCGTGGTGAACGGCGAATGGGGCAGGATCGAGGAGCTCACGCTCACCTACGTCGTGGTCCGCTCGTGGGACGAGCGCAGGCTGGTCTTCCCCGTCTCCTTCTTCACCCAGAACCCGTTCGAGAACTGGACCAGGCACGGCAGCAGGGTCATCGGACACGTCTACATCAGGGTCGACTGGTCGGTGCCGGTCCCCGAGCTGCGTGAGGAACTGCACCGCTTCATCAAGGATCACCCCCTGTGGGACCAGAAGGACTGGACGCTCCAGGTGACCGACGTCCTGCCCAACGGCCTGGTGGAGCTGCGCGCGCTGATGAGCGCGGCCGACTCGGCCTCGGTCTGGGACCTGAAGGCCGACGCCCGCGAGCACCTGGTGGCCTACCTCAGGGCCAACCACCCGCACGCGCTGCCCCGTTTCAGGGTGGAGAGCTCCTCCTACGGCGCGTTCGCCGACTCAGGACCCGGGGGCTGGCCGAAGGACCCGCGTGGCGCCCGCGATCAGCGCGGTGGCCAGAACCCAGCCTGACACCACCAGCGTCCAGGCCACCCAGGCCGTCCACCCCGCCGGCTCGTAGGCGCCGCGCACCTCGAACACGCTGACCGGCACCAGCAGGTCGAGGCAGTAGACGAAGGGGTTGAACGTGCGCACCTCGTCGGGGTCCACCTGTACCGGCGGCACCCTGGTGAAGATCGCCGTTCCTGCCGCCAGCAGGAGCGCCGCCCACAACCCCGCCAGCCATGAGCGGTAGCCGTAGCCGACCATGAGGTCGAGCAGCCGCCCCCACGCCCTGCCGGGCGCGCGCAGCGTGCCGCGCCGCTCGCGCTGCTTGGCCAGCAGCACCCGCCGCGCGTCGGGCTCGTGCCCGATGCGCCGGTACCACGAGGCCAGCTGCTCGTACGGCTGTGGCCGGTACCCGTCGGGGTCGCGGCGCAACCAGTCGAGCCGCTCGGCCACGGTCCACTCGCCGCGCAGGGTCTCGTAGCTCAGCCCGTTGAGCTGCACCTGGCCCGGGTAGGCGTCGGGCGCGTCGAGCAGCACCCCGAAGCGGGAGTAGCCCAGGTTGACCTCGCCCACGACCTCGTCGGGCCGCATGATCACCTCGTCGGCCTGCATGTGGCTCAGGTGCAGCGCCCGCCCCTCGGCCCGCACCGAGGCGTGGTGCAGGGAGAGCACCCCGTCGATCCGCGCGCCGCGCATCCTGACCGTGCCCTCCGCCGTGAAGCCCCGGCTGAGCTCGACCGTGCCCGCCGTCACGAAGTCGGCGTTGACCGCGCCGACGTGGGCGCCCTCCAGGTAGAGCCCGCCGGGGAAGTCTCCGCCGATCAGCCGGAGGGCGCCGTCGGCGCGCAGGCCGCGCAGGAACGTGCCGCCGCCCACCGACAGCCCTCCCGCCCACAGCGCCCACTCGTGCATGGTGTTGCCGGCGTCGCCCTCCGGCTCGCGAACGTCGCCGAAGGCCGACTCGGAGGTCGTCATGCGGCGCGGCGGCGCCGTCAGCACCGCCCTGGACAGGCGGCACTGCCCCTCGACGCGCGCGTTGTCGAGGCGCACGCCCGCGTGCACCGTGGAGCCGTCGAGCTCGAACAGGCCGTCCACCCGCATCCGCGAGCCCCTGAACCTGGCCAGCTCGCAGCCGCGCAGCCGGACGCCCCTGGTCGTGGCGTCGGTCAGGTCGACCGTCTCGGCCAGGTGGCAGTTGAGCAGGTAGAGCGTGGCGTCGATCGCCGCGTCGGACAGGTCGAGGACACCGGTCACGCGGGCGCCCGCCAGCCGTACCCCCGGCACCTGCCCGGGGGTGCGCTCGACCGCGCCGAGGAGCAGGGCGGCGATCACCTCGGCGCGCACCTCCCGCTCGCGCCCCCATCGGCCGGCCTGCGCGGGATCGTCGAGCTCCTTGTCGCCCTCCCGCAGATCGACCCACGCGCCGGTGGGGAAGGCCCGCCACAGGCGGCGTTCTGCGGGAGATAATCTGCGCACGCCAGAATTTTAATGTGTGGCGGTTTCGCGAATTGCGCTATTACCTTTGTGAGTGTTCGCGAGAGAGAAAGGTCCATTTCTTTCTCAGGTCTGACCGGCGGGAATGGCGCCCCCCGGCTGGATGTGAACTCCTGGAGCCCCGGGCCTGGACCCACGCCAGCCGCGCCCGGGGTCAGACGTCTGGTGGAACGGCGGGCCGGACCTTGAGGTCGGCGAGCAGTCCGGCCACCCGCCGGGCGCGCAGCGGGTCGACGGGCAGGACATGGCTCGTCCACCAGCGGGCCACCTCGGGGTCCGGCCCCTGCGCGACCAGGTCGAGATAGTCGCCCAGCGGCGGGTCGTAGACGAAGCCGGGCACGACGCCCCGCCGCTCCAGCTGGGCGACGACGGTGTCCCTGTCCTCGACCACCAGCGGCACCCGCAGCAGGGGCTGGGGTTCGGCGTGCCGTACCCCCTCGGCGGCCCACGGCGTCTCACGCAGCAGCCTGACCCCCGCCAGACGGGGCTCCCGCTCGCGGTCGATCACCCTGAAGCGAGAGCGCTGGTATCGGCGCAGGAACGGGCCCTGCCGCATCCGCCAGTCGGCCAGATCGATGGACAGCCAGTAGTCGAGCGCGGTCAGCGCCTTCTCCATGTCGCCGTGTTCGCCGTCCGCACCGGGGCGGCCGAGGCCGTCGAGCGCCGCGCGCAGGTCGGGCTCGCGGGCGGGCAGGCGGTGTCCGGTCCACCGCACGAGGCCCAGACGCCGCAGAGCGTTCCATACCGGCCTGACCAGCCCGGTCCTGTAGATCGTCTCCCTGATCACAGGACGCAGGACCGCGGGCAGCTGGCGGCCGGGAACCAGCAGCTCGTCGCGCGCGGCCGCCAGGGCCTGCAGGTCCGCGGGGTCGGGGCAGGTGAGGAAGCCTCCCGACATCGCCCTGCCGTGCTTGGCGAGGCTGAAGACCCCCGCCGCCCCGAACGTGCCGGCGGGGCGGCCCCGCACGGTCGTCAGCATCGCGTGCGCGGCGTCGTCGATGATCGTCACTGCGTGCCGCGAGCAGGCCGCCGTGAGCGCGTCCATCCGGTCGGGCTGGCCGTACAGGTGGGTGGTGAGCACCCCCGAGACGCCGCTCCAGTCGACGGACTCGACGTCGAGGTTGCCGTCGCGCCACGAGACCGGCGCCATCACCGGGATGAGCCCGGCCGCCAGCACCACGAACAGCACGCTCTCGCAGTTGGTCGGGGCGAGCAGCACCCGCTCGCCGGGCCTGAACCAGTGACGCAGCGCGAGGAGGAGGCCGAACCTGGCCGACGGCACGTGGAGGCAGTCCTGCCCGATCCTGTCGCGCATCATCGGCCCCTGGCGGACGCGCGTGTCCCGTACGCGCGAAGCACCTTGTCGGCGGCCCTGTAGAGAACGGGGGTCTCGAGCACGAACCTGCGCGCGAGCCTCACGGGTTCGTGACGCGCGCGGTGCACGGCGGCGCCGAGGGTGCGGCGGCGCACGACACCCTCGCCGACGGGCGCGCCGTGGCTGCGCAACGCCTCCTTGTACTCCGAGCCCGTGCCGATGCCGAGGTCCATGGCGCGCAGCCCCGCCGCCGCTGCCGCCTCGGCCATGCGCAGGTGCTGGATGAGGCCGGGGGAGTACTTGGCGAAGGAGGGGTCGTAGGCGGGGAACCAGCCCACGAGGACGGAGTCCGAGCGCAGGCCGAAGTGCCCGGCGACGGGCCTGCCGCCGACGTACATCATCGACAGCGGCCCGGCGAAGGACGGCGTGTCGATCGCGTGCAGCCGCTCGGTCAGCTCCACCACCCACGGCTTTCCGAAACGGTCGGCGCGGCCCATGCGGCGGTACTGGTCGGACTTCCACCCCCGCAGCGTGCGGAAGTCGTCCGGCTCACGAGAGGCGAACGTGAAGCTGACCTCGCCGGCGTCCCTGCCGAGCTTGCGCTCCTTGTACAGCGTGCTCTTGTAGAACTTGGGCGAGCGCCCGGCCAGCGCGCGGGCGTACTCGGCGTAACCCGCCGAAAGGTCGAGGACCACGCTCTGCTGCGAGAGCGTCTCGTACGGCGCGAACCACGGCTGCCGCTCGACCAGGCAGCCGAACTCCCACACGTGCAGGCCCAGCCCCTTGAGCAGCGCGTCGGCGTCGAAGGCGGCGCCCGGCCGATGGACCACGCCCTGGCACAGCGACACCCAGTCGCCGATCGCCGACCCCACTCCTCTCGCGCGTAACTCGAACGGGAGGAAGCCGGCCAAGCCCTCCTCGTCGCTCAGGATCCCGACCCGCGCGGACGGGCTGACCTCGCCCATGGCCAGGGTGAACTCGGGGCTGAGGAAGGGGTTGGCCAGATGTGGCTGCGCGGCCTGCATGCCGCGCCAGGCGCTGAGCTCGTTCTCGCCGAGCTCGTCGGGCCGAACAACCGATACGGAGTGGTGTTTCCTGTCGAGCTGCTGCATGACCCACCTTGTTAGGAGACGACGGCGACCCTTCGAAGATGTGGCACGACGGCGAGGGCCACCACGGCGTTGGCCGCCAGGACCGCGTAACCCACGCCGGTGACCCCCGCGAGGGGGAAGAGGACCGCGATCAGGCCCAGCATGATGACGGCGAGCCCGATCTGGACGATCGCCAGCCGCCTGGCCTGGCGCAGCGTCCTCAGCGTGCTGAGGTGGATCTCGATCAGGATGCCGGGCAGCACCGCCAGGGCCATCAGCCGTAGCAGCGGCGAGGTCGCCTCGGCCAGCTCCGCGCTGAAGACGGTCAGGATCAGCGGCGCGGCCAGTGTCACGATCGCCACGATCGGCACGACGATCAGCACGGTGCGGCGCAGCGCGTTGCGCACGCTGCGGGCCAGCTCGGCCGGGTGGAACGATCCTTCCACGGTGAGCGAGACCGCCATGTTGGCCGCCAGCAGGCCGATCATGCAGCCCAGCGTGTGGGTGACGGAGAAGTAGCCGAAGACGGTGGCGTCGTTGAGCCAGGCCGCGATCAGCACGGGCACCAGGTAGAGCGTCAGCAGTAACGACAGCGCGCCGGGGAAGTCTCCGGCCAGGAAGCGGCCGATCTCGCGCAGGCGCGGCGGGTCGTCCTCGGTCCGCTCCACGTGCCGGGGGATGGCATGCCTGAAGATGAACCAGTTGATCGGGATCAGCGCCATCGCGGTCGGGATGATCCACGACAGGAAGATGCCGCCGAACAGCCCGCCCTCGGGCAGCGCGAACGCCAGGGCCGCCAGCAGGACCATCTTGACCAGCCCGAAGCCGAGGCTGTTGGCCGGGACCCAGACCGCCCTGCGCAGCCCCGCCAGCGTCACGTCCTGCAACGTGAAGATCGTCCAGACCAGCACGGAGACGAGGAAGAACAGGCCGGGGCCGAACCCGCCGAGCTGGGCGTAGGCCGGGCCCCACAGCGGCAGCGTCAGCAGGAACCCCAGCGCCGCCACCACCCCCGTCGCGCCCGCCATGCCGTAGCCGCGCAGCACGAACTCGGAGGTGCGCCGCCCCGCCACGGGGATGAACCTCGCCATCGCGCCCACGAACGCCAGCCCGGTGAGGGAGGAGAACAGGCGCATCGCGCTGATCATCGTCTGCCCCTCGCCGAAGGCGGCGGGGGAGTAGAGCCTGGTGGCCAGCACCCAGTAGCCGAGGCCCAGCACGGCGGTGATCGCCGTGTTGATCATGAGCGCGTAGGCCTGGAGGAACAGGGGGTTGCGCAGGTCCTTGCGCAGCCGGTCGGCCAGCGTGGGGGAGGCGGCGGCGTTCGGCATGGCCCCATCGTCGCCCCGGCCGCTTGCGGCGGCCTTGCCCGGCACTTTCACCCGGTCGTCGTCGCCGGGGACCTCGCTCGCCATGCCGACCATCATGTCCGAAGATCGGCGGCCTGTAGCGCATCGTGAGCTACTCGTTATCCACCGTGAGCCGGCGGCCCTCGCCGCCTCGCTCCTAGGGCGCCGGGCCGCGGTGCCGCCCAGGGCCGCGACCAGGCGCCGTAAGACTCGGCCGCCGGCTGCGGCCGGTGCCGGTGGCCCTCAGCCTGGCCCGGTGGCCGAGGTCGCCGGCCACCGGGGTGCACCGCCTTCTGCCGCCCGGCTCCCGCGGACCGGCAGCCGCCTGCCGGCTAACGGTCCACGATCTCGTTCTTGCCGATCACCACGACGCCGCCCTTGGTGACGGCGAAGCGGGTGCGGTCGTAGTCGAGGTCGAAGCCGATGCGCGCGCCGTCGGGGATGACGACGTTCTTGTCGACGATGGCCTTGCGGACGATGGCGCCCCTGCCCACCTTCACGTTCTCCATCAGCACGGAGTCCTCCACCAGGGAGTGGGAGTGCAGGACCACGCGGGGCGACAGGATCGAGCGCTCGGCGGTGCCGCCCGAGATGATGACGCCCGGCGAGACCAGCGAGTCGATCGCGCGGCCCACGCGGTCGCCCTCGTTGTGCACGAACTTGGCGGGCGGCAGCGGGTCGTGGCCGGTGTAGATCGGCCACCTGTCGTTGTACAGGTTGAAGACCGGGTGCGCGGAGATCAGGTCCATGTGCGCCTCGTAGTAGGCGTCGAGCGTGCCGACGTCGCGCCAGTAGCCGCGGTCGCGCTCGGTGGAGCCTGGCACGAGGTTGTCGGCGAAGTCGTAGACGTCGGCGCCGCCGGACTTGACCAGCATCGGGATGATGTTCCCCCCGAGGTCGTGCTTGCTGGTCGGGTCGAGCGCGTCCTCACGCAGCGCGTCGATCATGGCCTGGGTCCTGAAGACGTAGTTGCCCATCGAGGCGAAGACCTCGTCGGGGGAGTCGGGCAGGCCTACCGCGTCCTTCGGCTTCTCCCTGAACGCCACGATCCTGCGGCCCTGCGGGTCGGTCTCGATCACGCCGAACTGGTCGGCGAGCGACAGCGGCTGCCTGATCGCCGCCACCGTCACGTCCGAGCCTGACTCGACGTGCTGGTCGACCATCTGCCGGGGATCCATGCGGTAGATGTGGTCGGCGCCGAAGACGATGACATGCTCGGGCATCTCGTCGTAGATCAGGTTCAGGTTCTGGAACAGCGCGTCGGCCGAGCCTGAGAACCACCGCGGGCCCAGCCGCTGCTGCGCGGGGACGGGTGTCACGTAGTTGCCCAGCATGGCCGACAGCCGCCAGGTCTGCGAGACGTGCCTGTCGAGACTGTGGTTCTTGTACTGCGTCAGCACCACGATCTTGAGGTAGTGCCCGTTGGCGAGGTTCGACAGCACGAAGTCGATCAGCCGGTACATCCCGCCGAACGGCACAGCCGGTTTTGCCCGGTCGGCCGTGAGCGGCATCAATCTCTTACCTTCTCCACCGGCTAGCACGACTGCGAGAACCCTGGGCGACGTCATGGCGTGACGCTACCCCGAAATGGGCGGTCAACGCAGGTCCGGTCACCGGTGCGTTAGGGTCGCGGGTGTGCGCGTGGATCTGCTGAGTCGTGAATACCCGCCCGAGGTGTACGGCGGGGCAGGGGTGCATGTCGAGTACCTCGCCAGGGAGCTCAGACGTCTTGCCGACGTACGGGTGCGCTGCTTCGGCGCGGCCAGGGAAGCGGAGGGCGTGTCCGCCTACCGGGTGCCCGGCGGCCTCGAGAGCGCCAACGCCGCGCTGCAGGTGCTCGGCGTCGACCTGGAGATGGCCGCCGCCTGCGAGGGCGCCGACCTGGTGCACAGCCACACCTGGTACGCCAACTTCGCCGGGCACGTCGCCAAGATGCTGTACGGCACGCCGCACGTCGTCACCACCCACAGCCTCGAGCCGCTGCGGCCGTGGAAGGCCGAGCAGCTGGGCGGCGGCTACACGCTGTCGTCGTGGGCCGAGCGTACCGCGCTGGCCTCGGCCGACGCGATCGTCGCGGTGTCGGAGGGCATGCGCCGCGACGTGCTCGCGGCCTACCCAGAGATCGAGCCGGGCAGGGTCAGCGTCGTCCACAACGGCATCGACACCGTCGAGTACGCCCCCGACCGCGGGCTCGAGGTGCTGAACAAGCACGGCATCGACCCGAGCAGGCCGTACGTCGTCTTCGTCGGGCGGATCACCAGGCAGAAGGGGCTGGTCCACCTGCTGCGCGCAGCCCGCTCCTTCGACAAGGGGGCGCAGCTCGTGCTGTGCGCGGGCGCGCCCGACACGCCGGAGATCGCCGCGGAGGTGCGCGGGCTGGTCGAGGGCCTGGGCCGCGACGGGGTGTTCTGGATCTCCGAGATGCTGCCCAAGCCCGAGGTCATCCAGCTGCTCACGCACGCTACCGTGTTCGTCTGCCCCTCGGTCTACGAGCCCATGGGGATCGTCAACCTGGAGGCGATGGCCTGCGAGACGGCTGTCGTCGCCACCGCGACGGGCGGCATCCCCGAAGTCGTGGCCGACGGCGAGACGGGGCTGCTGGTGCCGATCGAGCAGGGCCGCGACGGCACCCCCGACGATCCGGCGAGGTTCGAGGCCGACCTCGCCGAGCGCGTCAACGCGCTGCTGGGCGACCCGGCCAGGGCCAGGCGACTCGGCCTGGCGGGCAGGGCCCGCGCGGTCGAGCACTTCTCGTGGGAGCGCATCGCCGACCGCACCATGCAGCTGTATGCCACCCTCGGCGGCTGACTGGACATCCCGATCACCCGGGTATGTGATCCTATAGTCTGACCGCCTCCTCACCCCCGGGAGCCGCCGTGACCGAGATCATGCGAATGCCCCTGGACGGCGGGGGCGCGCTCTACGTCGAGGTGCCCGAGCGCAGCGCCGGAACGCGCAGGGTCTCCCGCACCGGCGAGGTGATCGACGCCTCCGTCGAGTCGCTGCAGGCGGCGCTGCGTCCCATCGGCGAGGCGGCCACCGCGGCGCTCGACGTCTTCCGCCGGTCCTCGCCCGACGAGGTGGAGCTGGAGTTCTCGGTCAAGCTCAACGCCGAGGCGGGCGCGATGATCGCCAAGACGTGCGGCGAGGGGCACATCCAGGTGCGGCTGGCCTGGCGGAGCGGCGGATAGTCCGCGCTGCCGTACGCTTTCTCACGCCGAGCCGACGACCGGAGGGAGAGTCCGTGCTGCTGGCCGAGGGCGTGCACGCCGTCATCACCGACAGGAACGGGGGAGGCAGCGCCCCGCCGTACGACAGCAGGAACCTGGGCGGCGCGGTGGGCGACGACCGCGACAGCGTGGCGGCCAACCGCCGCGACACCGCCATGGAGCTGGGGCTCGATCCCGGCAAGGTGGTCTTCATGCGCCAGGTCCACAGCGCGAACGTGGCCCAGGTGAGCGATCCGTTCGGCGACGACCCGCCCGAGCTCGACGCGATCTTCACCGACCGGCCGGGGCTCGGGCTGGCGGTGCTGGTGGCCGACTGCGTGCCCGTGGTCGTCGCCGACTCCTTCGCCGGCCTGGTCGGCGTGGCGCACTCGGGTCGCGAGGGCACGTTCAAGGGCGTGGTCCCCGCGCTCGTGGAGGCGATGGCCGGCCAAGGGGCCAGGCCCGAGCGGATGACGGCGCTCGTCGGCCCCTCGGCGTGCGGCTCGTGCTACGAGGTCTCCGCCGAGCTGCGCGACGCCGCGCCGGGGGAGATGCGCTCGGTGACGCGCCACGGCACCCCTGCGCTCGATGTCCGCGCGGGCGTGTCGGCGCAGCTGGCCGCGGCCGGTCTGCGGGCCGTACGGCACGACGCCCGCTGCACGATCGAGTCGCCCGAGCTCTACTCCTACCGGCGCGAGCACGTCACGGGACGCTTCGCCGCCTACGCCTGGCTGGCCGGCTGACCCCGTCTCATCTGGCGATGTAGTGCAGGATCACGTTGTGCACGTGGTGGGCCTTGTTCTCGCCCCTGAACTCCACCTCGTAGGTGTGCGTCCCGACATGGATGGCGATGGCGCCCGAGGAGAAGAACGACCCTGCGAACGACTTGTTGCTCACCACGCTCACCGCGGAGATCTTGGCGTAGGGGATGCTCGTGATGGCGATCTTCTTGCCGACGAACGACTTGTCCTGCACGATCACCCGCCGATCGGTGAGACCGAGGAAGCCCGTGCCCGCCCCGATGGCGTCGTAGACCGCTATGACCTGCTCGCCGGGGAGCAAGCCGCTCTGGATCTGCTGCAGTTGCTCTTGACGGTCGAAAGCGATGTCCATATTTGAGAAATGGGTCTTGCCGTCCACTTTGTTACAGACAAGGCTGGGAGGAAGGGGGGTGCGAAAGCACACCAGGAGGCGCAGCATGACCGACGTCACGCAGTCCAGGCCACTCGGAGTCAGCCGCCCCGATCTCACCGTCACCGACCTGCCGCGCCCCGAGGAGGTCTTCGGCGTCCAGCGCATCGGGCCGAAGGAGCTGTTCAAGTACGCCGTCGGTCCCTCGCTCATCGCGCTGGGCATCTCCGTCGGCAGCGGCGAATGGCTGCTGGGGCCACAGGCCGTCGGGCAGTACGGCTTCGTGGGCGTCGGCTGGGTCATCACGGTCTCGGCGCTCCTGCAGACCTTCTACAACGTCGAGTGCTCACGCTACGTCCTGGCCACGGGCGAGGTGCCGGTCGTGGGCTGGGGCAGGGTGCCGCCCGGCTTCAAGTTCTGGGTGCCGCTCTCCGTCTTCGTGGTGATCTTCGCCTTCATCGCGGGCGGATGGGCCGCCTCCGCGGGGCAGGGTCTCTACGCGCTCGTCCACGGCACGGCGCCGCCCCGGGGAGCCGAGGAGCCCAGGCTGTGGGCCATCGCCCTGCTCGTTCTGGTCTTTGTCATCACCGCGCTCGCCCGCCGCATCAGCAGGGTGCTGGAGCTGGCCAACTGGGTGATGGTCAGCGCCATCCTCATCACGCTGCTCGTCATCGACCTGTTCGTGGTGCCCTTCGAGCAGTGGTGGGAGGCCATCAGGGGCTTCGTCACCCCGGCCGCCCCGCCGGCGGGGATCACCGCCACCCAGCTGGGCGGCCTGGCCGGGTTCACCGCGCTGGCCTCAGGACTGAACTGGTACGTGATGGGCCACTACCGCGACAAGGGCTACGGCATGGGCTACCGCGCGGGGTTCATCTCCGGCATGCGTGGCGGCCGCAGCGAGCTGCTGGCCAGCGGCGTCACCTTCCCCGACGACGCGAAGAACACCGCGATGTGGAAGCGGTGGTACCGCCTGCTGCTCGTCGACATGTGGGGCGTCTTCTTCGTCGGCGCGATGCTCGGCATGCTGCTTCCCACCATGCTGATGGCCCGTGCCGTCGAGATGACGGGGCAGCGGCCGACCACCGCCAACGTGCCGACCTTCGTCGCCACCGCGCTCAACGAGGAGTACGGCCGGCCGATGTTCATCCTGGTGCTGGTCATCGGGGTGCTGATCCTCTTCTCCACCCAGCTGGGCATCTTCGAGGCGATGGTTCGCGTCACGACCGACGCCGCCCACGCCACCAGCCCCCGGCTGCGCCGCCTGGTCGAGGGCGACCCCCGGCGTTTCTACTACCCGTTCATGCTCGGGCTGCTGGTGATCATCGGCATCGTGCTGCACCTGGCGGTCCCCGTCGAGCTGGTGCAGTGGTCGGCCAACATGTCCAACCTCGGCGCGCTGATCTACCCGTTCCTGCTGATGTACCTCAACAGCAGGCTGCCGAAGGCGGCGAGGCCACGCTGGTGGCACTACGTGATCCTGGTGCTGAACTTCCTGTTCTTCGGCTTCTTCTTCGTCAACTTCATCGCCGACTTCCTCGGAGAGCCACTGGTAACGTTCTGAGGTGATCATTCGCCCGGCCGACAAGAAGACGGACGCCACCCGCATCGGCGCGGTCCTGAGCCGCGCCTTCCACGACGACCCCGTCGTCCGCTGGCTGCTGCCCTCCGGTGAGGGCAGGGAGCGGATGTTCGTCACGCTCGCCCGCCACGTCCACGCCCTCGGCGATCTGGCGATCGACGGCGAACAGCTCGTCGGTGCCGCGCTGTGGGACCCGCCGGGCTACCGGCAGCCGCCGCTCGAGACGCTGCGGTCGCTGCCCGGCTTCCTGATGGCGATGGGCGGCCGCGTCACCTACGGACAGCTCCTGCAGACGGAGTTCCACCGGCGCAGGCCGCGGGTGCCGCACTGGTACCTGGCGGAGATCGGCACCGACCCCGCGGCGCAGGGCCGCGGGGCGGGAAGCGCCATGCTGGCCGGCAGGCTCGCCCACTGCGACAGCGAGGGGACGGCGGCCTACCTGGAGAGCAGCAAGGAGAGCAACGTCCCCTTCTACGAGAAGCACGGCTTCAGGGTCACAGAGGAGATCCGCCTGCCCAAGGCCGGACCCACCGTCTGGGCCATGATCAGGGAGCCGGTCAGCTGAGCCGCTCCAGGACCACCACGGGGATCTCGCGGTCGGTCTTGGTCTGGTAGTTGTCGTAGTCGGGCCAGACCCTGGTCATCATGCGCCACATCTCCGGCTTCTCCTCCGGCAGCGCGGTGTGCGCCCTGGCTCTGAACTTCTCGTCCTTCACCTGCACCTCGACCTCGGGATCGGCCTGCAGGTTGAGGTACCACTCGGGGTGGCGGGGATCGCCGCCCTTGGAGGCGACGACCAGAAAGGAGTCGCCGTGCCGCTGGTAGATCAGCGGGGTGGTGTACTTCTTGCCCGACTTGCGTCCTGTCGTGGTCAGGAGCAGTGTCGTGGTGCCGTTCCACTCGTGACCCTCGGCGCCGTCGGTCTCCTGATAGCGCTGCACGTGTTCTTTACCGAAGAGCATGTGCACCCTCTACCCGGCATCGGGTCAACACAGAGTCAGCGGTCTGGATGGTCCTTGCCTACAGGGTTTAGACTCCCGGGCATGACCTGGCGACATTGATCCACCACCAGAGGTCGACGCGGGGCGCGTGAGCGCGGACCCCCGGGCGCTGCACCACGCCCGACGTCCGTTCCCTCCGTCAGGAAGACCTCATGCCTCTGAAGCTCTACGCCTACGCGTTCCTGGGCGACTTCATCCTGCTCTATCCGGTCTATGCCCTGCTGTTCTCCGACAGCGGGCTGACCGTTCCCGAGATCACCTCGCTGCTCGTCATCTGGGCCGTGTCGGGCCTGCTGCTGGAGGTGCCGTCCGGCGCGCTGGCCGACACGCTGTCGCGCAGGGCGCTGCTCGTCGCGGCCCCCCTGCTCGGCGCCGCCGGCTTCGCGCTGTGGACCACCGTGCCCGCCTACTGGGCGTTCGCCGTCGGGTTCGTGCTGTGGGGCGCCCGTGAGGCGCTGGAGTCGGGCGCGCTCGAGGCGCTCGTCTACGACCACCTCGACCACGACGGCGCGGCCGAGGAGTACGCCAAGGTCATGGGCAGGGCTCGCTCCGTCGGCCTGGTCGCCGTCGCGCTCTCGATGGCCGTGGCCGGCCCCGTCTTCGCCGTGGGCGGCTACACCGTGGTGGGCGTCGCCAGCGTGCTGGCCTGCCTGGCCTGCGCGCTCGTCGCCCTGACCTTCACCGAGCGGCGCGCCGCCGAACACGACGACGACCCCACCGGCTACCTCGACACCCTGCGCGCCGGCCTCGCCGAGGCGCGCACCTCGCCCAAGGTACGGAGCGCGCTGCTGCTGGTGCCCGCCGTCACCGCGATCTGGGGCGAGCTGGAGGAGTACGTCCCCTTGCTGGCCAGGGAGAGCGGGGCGGTGACGACGGCCGTGCCCCTGCTGGTGCTGCTGGTCTGGGTCGGCGCCACCTCCGGTGGACTGCTGGCCACGTACGGCAGCCGCATGCGCGCCCGCGGCTTCGCCGCCGTCCTCGCCGTCGGCGGCCTGGCTCTCAGCCTGGGCGCCGTCACCGGGCATCCTGCGGGGTTCGCCGGCATCGCGGTGGCCTTCGCGATGTTCCAGCTCGGCGGCGTGCTGGCCGACGCCAGGCTGCAGGAGCGCATCACAGGACCGAGCCGCGCGACCGTGACGTCACTGGCGGGCCTGGTCACCGACCTGTGCACCATCCTCGCCCTCCTCGTGTACGGCGCGGCGTCGCTCGTGCTGCCGCACAGCGCGCTGTTCGCCCTGTTCGGCGTGCCGTACCTGGTGATCGCGCTGGTGCTGGCGAGAAGCGGCCGCCGGCTCCGACTGCGCGAGGAGGAACCGGAACGTAGAGGAGTGATCACGTGACTGTTCCGCGCGTCGGCTTCATCGAGGCTCTCGCGACCGCGCTCTGACGATCAGGCCCGCCCGGCCGCACGAGGCGCGATCATGCCACGTGCGGCCGGACGCCGCGCCTCAGGTGTAAGGCTTGGTGACGGCCACCAACTCGGGGAGGGCGTCGGCGGTCTCGACGAACAGGGCGGGCGAGGGCGTGCGCTCCCGCACGTCCTTCACCCTGATCGCCATCACCGCAGGCGTCGCCGCGCCGACGTCGCCGTAGCGCGCGTCGACCGCGGCGCTGATCGCCCTGCGGGCGTCGGCCACGACCTCCCGCGCCGCGTGCGCGGGCCCCGAGGCGGCCAGGTAGCCGATCAGCGCCGCGAACCGCAGATCGCCGCCCTTCGGCTCGGCCGCGCCAGGACTGTCGAGCCAGAACACCTTGCCGGCCAGGAACGCCGCGTAGCTCGAGCCCTGGCGATCGAGGATCCGCGTGGCGCCGGTGAGCAGCTCACCGAACTCGGCCAGATCCGCCTCGGGCGGCAGGTCGGTGGTGACCAGGAGCGGCACGATCAACGAGTCGAGCATCAGTCAACATCCCTCCGTGAGGTCGCTCATGCTAGACCGCCCCACCGACAATCCGCGGCCGGTCGCCGTGTGTCGGCCCGATCCGCGCGTCGCCTTAGGATCCGAGGATGCCCTCCGCCCTCCTGATCAACGGCACCGTCGGCTCCGGCAAGACCTCGGTGGCCGACGCAGCCGGTGACCTGCTCGCCGAAGCCGGGGTCCCGAACGCCGTCATAGACCTCGACTGGCTGCGCCGCGCCTGGCCGAGCCCGCCGCACGACAGGTTCAACGCGGGGCTCACGCTGCGCAACCTGCGCGCCGTCGCGGGCAACTACCTCGAGGCGGGTTTCGAGCGGCTGGTGCTCGCGGGCGTGGTCGAGTCGCGCGAGGAGCGAGCGGGATACCTGGAGGCGCTGGGGATGGACCTGACGGTCTGCAGGCTCCGCGTCGACCTGCCCGAGGTACGGCGCCGCCTGACCCGCCGCCACGAGCTCGACGAGCAGGGCCTGCGCTGGCACCTCGACCGCTCGGGCGAACTGGAGGCGATCCTGGAAGAGGCCGGGACCGAGGACTTCACCCTCGACGCCACCCACCTCACGGCGCCGGAGGCCGCCGAGCAGGCCCTCCGTCTGTCGGGCTGGCTCCCACCGGCGCCGTGAAGAACCAGGCGGGGCCCTCACCGCAGGACGCCGCCCTGGCCTTGCCGCCGGCCATGAGCGGCTCCCGCGGCCCGATGCCGCCGGGTGGTCACGGCGCGGCCGGGACCGGTCGGGTCCCGTCGGCTCCGCCCGTGGTCCTGGCCGGGCCCGGACAGCGCCGGGCCCGGCCGGAGTGAAACGGGGTTACGGCCGGACGCCCCAGTGGAGGTTGTCCGTCCGCCACAGCTCGGACTGGCGCTGCTTGAGCAGCGACCTGGATCCTCCGCCCACCGGGCAGCGGGTGCCTGGCGCGGGCACGACCAGCGAGATCAGGTACTGGTCGAAGGGTACGGTGGCGCACTCCTCCTTGCCGTAGATGCGGTGACCCCAGCCCTCGTAGGTGAGCAGCACCGCCTTGGGGCCGAGTTGGCGGGCCACGTTGGCCGACCAGCCGTACGGGGTGGAGGGGTCGTGCAGCGAGCTCCCCAGCATGATCGGAGCGCTGCCCCTGTAACGCAGCCTGTGCTGCGGGTTGGTGGTGGGGTGGTTGAGGCAGACGGGCAGGTCCTCGATCGGCATCGGGTTGTAGCGCATGTCGGGGGCGCGGCGGTTGGAGCTGCGCAGCAGCGCGGCGTACTGCTTGTAGTTGCGCACCCGCAGGTTGTAGTCCTCACAGAGGATCACGGTCGGCAGGTGGGCGAGCTCACCCTCCACCGGCTGGCGGCCGGGCAGCGGCGGCACCCACGGCGGCAGCGGTCCGCCGCCGTCCAGGGCGCGGAGCATCTCGCTCAGCAGCTGCCAGGCGGGGCCTTCGGTGCCGAGCACGCCCTGCCACAGGACCTGCAGCTCGGTCATCGGGCGGTCAGGGACGCCCGGGTAGAAGAGCTTTCCGCTCCGAGCCTTGGTCAGCAGCCTCTCCCACACCGCCCGGACATCCTGGCCGTGCAGGGCGCAGCTGGTCTCCTGCGCGCACCAGCCGGCGAACTCGTCGAAGGCGTCCTCGACGGCGGCCGCCTCGGTGTCGAGGAAGGCCTTGACGCCGAGGCTGTGGTCCATGTTGCTGTCCAGGGCCATGGCCCTGATCCGGTGCGGGAACAGCTCGGCGTACATCTGGCCGATCAGCGTGCCGTACGAGATGCCGTAGTAGGTGAGCTTCTCCTCGCCGAGGGCGGCGCGGAGGGCGTCCATGTCGCGCGCGACGTTGGTCGAGTCGACGTGGTCGTACAGGGGGCCGGTACGGGCTCGGCAGTCCTGGTGCAGCCTCTTGGCGTAGGCGGTCCACCTGTCGAAGTCGGCCTGGCTCTTCATGACCGCGTGCGGCATCTGGTTGTACACCGACGCCGAGCAGACGACCGGGTGGCTGCGGCCCACGCCTCGCGGGTCGAAGCCGACGATGTCGAAGCGCCGCTGGAGCTCCTCGGTGAAGAAGCCGGGGGCGCCGTAGGCGGCTTCCACGCCGGAGCCGCCGGGTCCGCCCGGGTTGATCACGAGAGAGCCGACGCGGGCCGCGGGGTCGGTGGCCTTGCGGCGGGCGATGGCCAGGTCGATGGTGGGCCCGTCGGGCTTGGACCAGTCGATCGGGACGGCCAGCTTGCCGCACTCGGCGGTGGGCTCCTCCTCGCAGGGCGCCCAGGCGATGCCGCCGCTCCCCGGAGGAGCAGGGCTTCCGTTTTCTGCCGACGCACCGGCCGCGGGAACGGGCAGCACCGCCGCCACCACGACGAAGGCGGTGGCAAGGAGGGAGAGTCTTCTTCGCACATTGCTCCAATCATCGGCCGGCCGACCGGATCAGCCGGCACTCGACCGATCTAGATCATTCCTGGTCGGCGGAACCGACGGAGCAAAGATGAGAAATTTCTTAAAACGACCAATTCCGACAGCGACGGGTCAGAACGCAGGCCCGGAGCCGAGCGGTTCGAAGACGCCGCCCTTCAGTGGGCGGGCCACTCGTCGGCCAGGGCGGAGTGCACGATGGAGTCGCGCCAGCCCGCAGGAGTGGGCACGTGATGGCGGATGCGCCCCTCCTCCACCATCCCCGCGACGAGCATCGCCAGCTGCGCGGCCGTGTTCGCGGGGGAGCGCGCGCCCCAGAGGCGGTGCAGCCCCAGGTCCTTGAAGCCGAACTTCAGCAGTAACCGGATCAGGTCCGTGCCGATGCCGCGGCCCCACAGGTCGGAACGCAGGCCGAGGCCGATCTCGGCGCTGTGCGGGTGGTCGGCCTCGACGTGCAGGCGGGCCACGCCGATCACCGCGCGCGTCTCGCTGTCGGTGACGGCCAGCACGTACAGGCGGCGAGGGGTCGCGGCGGCCGCCGTGATCGCCTCGGCGACGATCTCGGCGACCTCCTCGCGGGTGCGCGGGTCGAAGGGCAGATGATGGGTGGCGGCCGGGTCCCCGTAGACGGCGTGCAGCGCGTCGACGTCGTCGACGGTCACCTCACGCAGGCCCAGCCGCTCGCCGGTGACGTGGACGCTGCGCATGCGCAGACGGTAACGCCTTGGCCGCGATCTTCACAAGAGCGGTCAAGTCGCCAGTTGACTGCCGTAAGCTCGCGCGACAAGTTCGGCGACGGCCCCGTGCGCGCCCAGCGGGTCGGCGAATCCGGCCCCCACGCTCGCCGCGGCCGACTCCAGCACGGAGGCGTCGGCCTCGTGCCCGATGAGGCAGGGGGAGATCGCCAGGCGCTCGGCGCCCGCGGCGCGCAGCCGTGCGGCGGCCACGTCGACGCCGGGCTCGCTGTCGAGCGAGGCCGCCACGACGGGCAGGGTGAGGCGCGAGGCTAGCAGCACGGCGGTGGCCTGGGCGGCGTGGACGGCCTGCTCGCCGCCGACGGTGCCGAGGATGACCGCGTCGACAGGGCTGGAGACGCTGAGCAGGCGCATCCTGTCGGCCCTGGCGAGCTCCTTCTCGGCCAGCTTGATGTGCAGCGCCTCGGCCAGCAGCGGGTGCGGGCCGAGCGCGTCGGTGATGGTGGCGTCGGCGCCGGTGGCCGCGACGACCTTGGAGATCTCCTCGGTGACCGCAGGGTCGGGCCAGAGCGTCAGCGGCACCACGATCGCGGCGCGGTCCTGCGGGAGCTGGTCTGCGAGATCCTCGAACGTGGCCAGGCGCACCTCGATGTGCGGGTTGTCGACACGCACGAGCCCGACGATCTCCTCGGCGTAGCCGCCGGGGTCGGCGGGGCACGCCAGCACGAGGGCAGGGGCGTCCGGCGGCAGGGACGTGGGCACGGGCCGCCGATGGCGGCCGCCACCGGGCCGGGGGGAACGTTCACGTACAGGCAGGCTCACGGCGCGGAGTTTATGACTATTTGGAAAACCGCGTGCTCGGAATCGGCCGCGATTCCATTACAACCTCACCAGTCTCACCAGTAAGACAGCTAAAGGCTGTGAGCGAGATCACATCGTGACGTTGTGAAACGTTGACGTCACGGCTCGCGGCGCGACACTTTGAGAAATCTAGAAGCGCGTTCTAGAGCAACCTTCCACCGCTTGGAGGTTGGAGTGAAGCCGTTCTACGTCCGCGAGCTCACCGTCTATCCCGTCGGCACGCGACGAATCCGCCTGCTGGCGGTGGCCGTACTGGCAAGCCTGGTGGCCAACTTCGAGACCACGCTGGCCACGATCCTCCCGCTGCTGCGCGAGGACCTCGACATGTCGCTGGAGGTCTACGGTCTCATCGCCGCCCTCTCCGTGCTGGTGGGCGGGTTGTCGGCCGGATTCGGCGGGATCCTGTCCGACCGGTGGGGCAGGGTGACGATCCTGGTTCCCACCCTGACGGTCACCGCCGCCTGCAACTTCCTGCTGGCCACCGTCGACACCGTCGGCGGGCTGTTCTTCGTGCGCTGCCTCATGCTGTTCATCGAGGGCGCGGCCATCACGATCACCGCCAGCCTGGTGCGGGACTTCTCCCCTCGCGTGGGCAGGGCGCAGGCGTTCGGCTTCTGGACCTGGGGGCCGGTGGGCGCCTCCTTCCTGGCCTCGGCCATCGCGAGCCTGACGCTGCCGATGTTCGGCAACGCGTGGCAGTCGCAGGCGATCATCATGGGCGTCGTCTCGCTGGTGCTCTGCGCCGTCATCATCTGGCAGATCGCCGAGCCCTCGGCCGCGCTGAGGGCCCAGGTGATGTCGGCGGAGGTGGCGGTCGCCACCGAGGGGAAGATCGACCCTGGCAAGGTCCGCGAGCTGCTCAGGCACCCCCACCTGTGGGCCCACGTGTGGGGCAACACCGGCTGGCAGGTGCTCTACTGGACCTTCGCGATCTTCGGCCAGACCATCCTGGTCGACTCCTTCGCGATGAGCGCCGCCCAGGCCAACGGCGTCGTGGCGTTCGGCATCGTGCTCAACGCGGTAGCGGTGATCGTCGTCGGACGGGTGTCGGACCGGTTGCAGCTGCGCAAGCCGTTCACGCTCGCGGGCACCGTGCTGACCATCGCCACGCTCGGGGTGTTCGTCGCCCTCATCGGCTCGGGGGCCTCGGGTCCTGCGGTCGTCGCCGTCTACGCCGCACTCTTCCTGGTGCTCGGCGTGGCCTACGTGCCGTGGATGGCGAACTTCTCCGAGGACGCCGAGGACGTGGAGCCCCGCCTGCAGGGCGCCGCGCTCGGCATCTGGGGCATGGTGGTGCGCATCATGATCGTGGTCCTGCTCCTGGTGTCGCCGCAGGTCGTGGCCGCCGGCGGGTGGAGCGCGTGGCTGCTGGTCGGCCTCGCGGGACAGGTGGTCTTCCTGGTCTCCATGCTCGCCTTCAGGGGCAGATGGCGTACGGCCAGGCCCGCCTCCGCCACCGTCTGATCCAGGGCGGGCGCTGTGACCTGAATCACAGTTCCCGCTGTTTACATCCATGTAATCGATTACCTATGGTGATGTAATCGATTACATGGAGGACTCATGGCACGCATCAAGGACGTCGCGGCGCACGCGGGCGTCTCCGTCGCCACGGTCTCCCGCGTCCTGAACGACAACCCGTCGGTCACCGAGGAGACCCGCGACCGCGTCTACGCGGCCATGAAGGAGCTCCGCTACGTCCCCAACGCCGTCGCGCGGTCGCTGCGCACCGAGGCCACCAGGACGCTCGGCCTGATCATCGGCGACATCCTCAACCCCTTCTTCACCGAGCTGGCCAGGGGCGTGGAGGACGAGGCCAGGCAGGCCGGCTACACCGTCATCATCGGCAACGCCGACGAGCGGGCCGAGGAGCAGGACCACTACGTGCGCACGCTGGTGGAGCAGCGCGTCGACGGACTGCTGATCTGCCCTACCGCCGAGGTCACCCCGCTGGTGGAGGAGCTGGTCCGCACGGGCAGGCCGCTGGTCTTCCTGGACCGCACGATCAGCGGCCTCGACGTGCCGTCCGTGCGCGCCGACGGGGCCACCGCGATCGCCGAGCTCGTGGCGCACCTCAAGTCGCGGGGGCACCGCAGGATCGCCTTCGCCTCGGGGCCGGCCACGCTGTCGACGGGCCGCGAGCGGACCGAGGCCTTCGCCGCCGCCATGGCCGAGGCGGGCCTCGACCTCAGGGCCGAGTACATGGCCGCGGGTGACTTCCGCGAGGGCAGCGGCAGAGCCATCACGGCGCGCCTCCTGGACCTGCCCGAGCCGCCTGAGGTGATCTTCTTCGGGGACAACCTGATGACACTCGGCGGGCTGGACGAGATCAGGGCCAGGGGGCTGAGCATCCCCGGCGACGTGGCGGTCGCCTCGTTCGACGACGTGACGTGGTTCGTCCACGTCGATCCACCGATCACCGCGATCGCCCAGCCCACCGCCGAGATGGGGCGCACGGCCGTACGGCTGCTGCTGCAGGGTGTCGCGGGGCGCAGCGGGCAGTCGGTGGTCCTCCCCGCCGAGCTGGTCGTCCGCAGGTCCTGCGAGAGGAAGGGTGCATGAGATGAGCGAGGAGATCCTCAGGGTCGAGGGCCTGCGCAAGCGCTTCCCCGGCGTCCTCGCGCTGGACGGTGTGAACCTCTCCCTGCGCACCGGCGAGGTCCACGTGCTGCTCGGCGAGAACGGCGCGGGCAAGAGCACGCTGATCAAGATGCTCTCCGGCGCCTACCATCCCGACGAGGGTCGCATCCTGCTCGACGGGCAGCCCGTGGAGGTCCGTACGGCAGGCGACGCCCAGCGCCTCGGCATCGCCACCATCTACCAGGAGTTCAACCTGGTCCCCGAGCTGACGGTGGGGGAGAACCTCGCGCTCGGCCGCCCGCCCCGCAGGTTCGGCTTCATCGACGTCAAGGCCATGCACCGCCAGGCCCGTGAGCTGCTCGACAGGGTCGGGCTCGACCTCGACCCGCGCAGGAGGATCGGAACGCTCGGCATCGCGCGCATGCAGATGGTCGAGATCGCCAAGGCGCTCGCGCTGAACGCCCGTGTGCTGATCATGGACGAGCCGACCGCGGTGCTGACCACCAGCGAGGTGGACAAGCTCTTCTCCATCGTCAGGCAGCTGCGCGACGAGGGCGTGGCGATCGTCTTCATCACCCACCACCTCGAGGAGATCGCCCAGATCGGCGACAGGGTGACCGTCCTGCGCGACGGGCGCTCGGTGGCCGAGGTGCCGGCGAACACAGCGGAGGACGAGCTCGTCAGGCTCATGGTCGGCCGCCCCATCGACCAGCAGTACCCCAGGGAGCCCGAGCAGCCCGGCAGGGCCCTGCTGAAGGTGAGCGGGCTCGGCAGGCGCGGCGCCTTCGACGACGTCTCCTTCGAGGTGCGCGCGGGCGAGGTCGTCGGGCTGGCGGGGCTGGTGGGCGCGGGCCGTACGGAGGTGGCCAGAGCGATCTTCGGCGCCGACCGCTACGACACCGGTGAGGTCACGGTGGACGGCAGGCCGCTGCCCGCAGGAGACATCCACGCGGCGATGGCCGCGGGCCTCGGCCTGGTGCCGGAGGACCGCAAGGGGCAGGGCCTGGTGCTCGGCGCCGACATCGCCGAGAACCTCGGCCTGGTGACGCTCGGCGACGCCAGCCACGGCGGCTTCGTGGACCGCTCGGGCCAGCGCAAGGCGGCCGCCAAGGTCGCCGGCCAGCTCGGGGTCAGGATGAGCGGGCTCGGCCAGGAGGTCCGCACGCTCTCGGGCGGCAACCAGCAGAAGGTCGTCATCGGCAAGTGGCTGCTGGCCGACGTCAGCGTCCTCATCCTCGACGAACCGACCCGCGGCATCGACGTCGGCGCCAAGGTCGAGATCTACCAACTGATCAACTCTCTGACGGCCTCGGGCCACGCCGTCCTCATGATCTCCAGCGATCTCCCCGAGGTGATCGGCATGAGCGACAGAGTGCTCGTCATGGCCAGAGGCAGGCTCGTCGGCGAACTCCCCGCGGGCGAGGCGACACAGGACACGGTGATGGCGCTGGCCGTCACCGAGGTGGAGGGAACTCGTGTCCAGTAGAACGAAGGTCTGGTTCTCGGAGAACGGCGCGCTCGTCGCGCTCGTGGTCCTGGCCGTCGCGCTGTCGCTGCTGTCCAGCGACTTCCTGAGCGTGAGCAACCTGCTCAACGTCGGCGTGCAGGCGGCCGTCACCGCGATCCTCGCCTTCGGCGCCACGTTCGTCATCATCACCGCGGGCATCGACCTGTCGGTCGGCTCCGTGGCCGCCCTGTCGGCCATCACGCTGGCCTACCTGTCCACGACCTCGGGCCTGCCGTGGCCGCTGGCCACGGTGATCGCGCTGGCCGTCGGCGTGGTGTGCGGGCTGGCCAACGCCGCCCTCATCGCGTACGGCAAGCTGCCGCCCTTCATCGCGACCCTGGCCATGCTCGGCATCGCCAGGGGCCTCGCGCTGGTCATCTCCCAGGGCAGCCCGATCGCCATGCCCGACGCGGTCTCCCACGTCGGCGACACCATCGGCGGCTACCTGCCCATCCCGGTGATCGTCATGGTCGTCATGGGCCTCATCGCCGCCGTCATCCTCAACCGCACCTACCCGGGCCGCGCCATGTACGCGATCGGCGGCAACGAGGAGGCCGCCAGGCTCTCCGGCATCAAGGTCAACAGGCAGAAGCTCGTCACCTACGCCCTGTCGGGCGGCTTCGCCGCCGTCGCGGGCATCGTGCTGGCCAGCCGTCTCGCCTCCGCCCAGCCGCAGGCCGCCGCCGGCTACGAGCTGGACGCCATCGCCGCCGTCGTCATCGGAGGGGCCAGCCTGTCCGGAGGCAAGGGACGCGCCTTCGGCACCTTCGTCGGCGCGCTCATCCTCGCCGTCCTGCGCAACGGCCTGAATCTCCTGTCCGTCTCCGCCTTCTGGCAGCAGGTGGTGATCGGCGTCGTGATCGCGCTCGCGGTCCTCGTCGACACCCTGCGTCGCAGGTCAAGCAATTAAGGGAAGAGAACAGTCATGAAGCTGAGGATCATCGCGGCCGGTGCCGCGCTCGCGCTCGGCCTGACCGCCTGCGGTTCGGCCGACACCACCGGGCCTACCGCCACGGGCGGCGGCTCGGGGGATATCAAGATCGGCATGTCGGTCTCCACGCTGAACAACCCCTACTTCGTCCAGCTGCGCGCTGGCGCGGAGGAGGAGGCCAAGAAGCTCGGCGTCTCGCTGACCGTCACCGACGCCCAGAACGACGCCTCGCAGCAGGTGAACCAGGTCCAGAACTTCACCAGCCAGAACATGAAGGCGATCGTCATCAACCCGGTCGACTCCGACGCGGCCGCGCCGGCCGTCAAGGCGGCCGAGCGGAGCAACATCCCGGTCATCGCCGCCGACCGCGGCGTCAACGGCGCCGAGGTCAAGCAGACCGTCGCCTCCGACAACGTCCAGGGCGGCAAGCTCGCGGCCGAGGAGCTGGCCAAGCAGATGGGGGAGAAGGGCAGGGTCGTGGTGCTCCAGGGCGTCGCGGGCACCTCCGCCTCCCGCGACAGGGGACAGGGCTTCACCGAGGGCATCAAGGCCTACCCCAACATCCAGGTGGTCGCCTCCCAGCCCGCGGACTTCGACCGCACCAAGGGCCTGGACGTCATGACGAACCTCCTGCAGTCGCACCCCGACGTCACCGGCGTCTTCGCCGAGAACGACGAGATGGCGCTCGGCGCGATCAAGGCTCTCGGCGCCAAGGCCGGCTCGGCGGTGAAGGTCGTCGGCTTCGACGGCACCCCCGACGGGCTCAAGGCAGTCCAGGCGGGCACCCTCGCCGCGACCGTCGCCCAGCAGCCCAAGGTCCTCGGCCAGCAGGCCATCGCCGGAGCGGTGAAGGCCGCCAAGGGTGAGAGCATCCAGCAGACCGTGGCCGTGCCGGTGAAGGTCGCGACCAAGGACAACGTCTCCGAGTTCGCGAGCTGACCATGGACGTGGTGGTCGTGGGGTCGGTCAACGCCGACCTCGTGGTCAGGGTCGGGCGCAGGCCCGCGCCCGGCGAGACCGTGATGGGCTCCGACCTTGACACCTTCCCCGGCGGCAAGGGCGCCAACCAGGCCGTCGCCGCCGCCAGGCTCGGCGCGGACGTCGCCCTGCTCGCCAGGACCGGCACCGACCAGTACGGCGCTCGCCTGGTCGCGGGGCTCGCCGCCGAGGGTGTCGGCGTGGAGCACGTGATGGAGACCGAGGGGGCCAGCGGCGTCGCGCTCATCACCGTCGACGCCGAGGGCGACAACAGCATCATCGTCTCGCCGGGCGCCAACGCGCGCCTCACCCCCGCGGACGTGGCCGCCGCCGGCGACCTGGTGAGCGGGGCGGCGGTGGTCTCACTCATGCTGGAGATCCCGCTCGATACCGTGATGGCGGCCGCCCGCGCCGCCCGCAGGGCGGTGCTCAACGCCTCACCGCCCCGCGAGCTGCCCGGCGAGCTGCTGGCGCTGGCCGATCCGCTGGTGGTCAACGAGCACGAGGCGGCGTTCCTGCTGGGCGCGGCCTCGGCTGCTCCCGTCTCCGAGCCTGCCGGGATGGCGCGCGCGCTGCTCGCGCTGGGACCGCGATCGGTGGTGATCACCTTGGGGGCGGACGGCGCGGTGGTGGCCGAGCCCCCGACCGCCGGGTCACCTGGTTTCGCGGACGCCGCGGCGGGCGTTCCGGCGGCTGCGCCGGGTCGTGTCGCGGCTCAGGGGGACGGTGCCCTTGGCCGTCCGGCCGGGGCGGTCGTGACTATGGTGCCGAGCCCCGTCGTGGACGCCGTGGACACCACGGGCGCGGGCGACGCCTTCACCGGCGCGCTGGCCTGGCGCCTGGCCCTCGGCGACAACCTGCCCGAGGCGGCGGGCTTCGCGGCCGAGGTGGGCGCCGCCGCCGTCCGCAAGGAGGGCGCCCAGAGCTCGTATCCCCGCGGGGAGGAGCTGTGAAGCGCTCGGGGATACTCAACGCGGCTCTGGCCGGGCAGCTGGCCAGGCTCGGCCACACCGACCGGGTGCTGGTCTGCGACAGCGGGATGCCGATCCCTGCCGGCGTGGAGGTGGTGGACCTGGCCTTCGTGGCGGGCGTGCCGTCCTTCGCCGAGGTGCTGGACGGCCTGCTGGCCGAACTGGTCGTGGAGGGCGCGGTCGCGGCCGGCGAGGTCGGCGAGGCCAACCCGGCCTGCGCCGGCCTGCTGGGGGAGCGGCTGCCGGACCTGGAGTATGTCCCGCACGAGGAGCTCAAACGCCTGTCGCGCGAGGTGAAGCTGGCGGTACGGACGGGTGAGGCCCGCCCGTACGCCAACGTGATCCTGCACTGCGGCGTCTACTTCTGACGACCGCGCCCTCGCCCCGGCGCTGATCTCCTGAGCAGGAGGACCGGCGCGGCTGGAAGGCTGTGCCCATGAACGAGGTCGAACTGGATGACGGGATCGTTCGCCTGGAGCCCTGGGGCGATGGTGATGCCGCCTGGTACGCCGAAGCTGTGCGCGACCCGTTGATCCAGCGCTTCACCTCCGATCCGCCCACCTTGGACGCTGCCCAGGTCCTGACGGCGATCAACCGACTGCGCCGCACGGACGACGAAGAGGGCTTCAAGATCTGCGACGCGGCCTCAGGTGCCAGGCTGGGCAACATCGCCCTGAAGCACGACGGGGAGGTCGGCGAGGTCTCGTACTGGCTGACGGCTGAGGCCCGTGGACGCGGGGCGGCGACCCGGGCCCTCACCTTGTTCACATCCTGGATCTTCTCCACCGTGGGCCTGGCGGAGCTGCGGTTGCGCGCCCACCGCGACAATCAGGCTTCACAACTCGTGGCCCTGCGCGCGGGGTACTCGCGTGATCCAGGACGCGATGGATCCCAAGAGGTCAAGGGTGCGGTGTGGCCCATGCTGGCCTTCGCGCTGGCCAGGTCGACCAGATGAACCTCGGCGTAGGGCCTGGCTCGATCAGAGCCCTTCAACGCCTGTCTTGCTCCCGCCCTCTCCCGTGCCTGTCCGATGCTCGCTCGGGCGGATGCCGTGTGCCTTCTTGAACGCGGCGCTCAGGGCGAACGCGCTGGAGAAGCCGACACGGCCTGCTGCCGTGGCGATCGTGGTGCCGGCCTCGCGCAGCAGGTCGGCGGCCAAGGCCAGTCGCTGCTCGCGCAGGTAGGTCATCGGAGGCTGCCCGACCAGAGCGGCGAAGCGCCGGGCCAGGGCCGCCCGGGACGCGCCCGTCTCGGCGGCCAGTGACTCGACCGTCCACGCATGGGCGAGGTCGGCGTGCAACAGCCGCAGGGCCGACTGGGCGGACCGCGCCACCGCCCCGCAGGGCCGGCTCCTGAGCGCGCTGTACCTGATCACGCCGGCCTCGGCGGCCCGCAGGCGGCGCGGGACATCGCCGCCTTCGCCCGGCAGGCCGCGGCGGCCGGGGCGCGGCCAACCGTGCTGGTTTCCACGCCGGACGGCGGAGGCCGGTCGTTCGCCCCTCACAGATACAAGCCTGACCTGCCGGAACACGAAAGGCGGTGGGGCTGGCCCCACCCCCTGGGGTGGCCATTTCCTACCCCGGTCGTGGGCCGGCGCCCATGGAGGTCGTGGCCGCGGACCGCGAGGCTGGACGGGCTCGATCGGAGCGAGGGTCGAGCCCGGCCAAGCCAACGAGGGGGAGACGTGATCGAAGTCAGGGGCCTGACCATGCGGTACGGCCGCACGCTCGCCGTGGACGACCTGACCTTTACGGTGAAACCGGGGCTGGTGACCGGATTCCTGGGGCCGAACGGCGCAGGCAAGTCCACGACCATGCGGATCGTACTCGGGCTGGAGGTCCCTGCCGCAGGTGAGGCGCTGGTGGACGGGCGGGCCTACGCGGCGCTGCGGCGGCCCATGCTCACGATGGGGGCGCTGCTGGATGCCGGGGCGGTGCACGGCGGCCGCACGGCCCGCGCCCATCTCGGCTGCCTGGCACGCAGCAACGGCATCGACCTCCGGCGGGTGGCCGCCGTGCTCGGCCAGGTCGGCTTGACGGACGTCGCGGACCGGCGGATCGGGGGGTTCTCCCTCGGCATGAAGCAGCGGCTGGGCATCGCGGCGGCGCTGCTCGGCGACCCGGCGGTGCTGATGTTCGACGAGCCGCTGAACGGGCTGGACCCTGAGGGCATCCGCTGGATCCGCGAGCTGCTGCGCTCACTCGCGGCCGAAGGCCGCACCGTCCTGCTCTCCAGCCATCTGATGAACGAGCTGGCGATCACCGCCGACCACGTCGTCGTCATCGGACGCGGCCGGCTGATCGCCGACACGACCATGGACGCGCTCGCCGCACGCTTCCAGCGCGACGTGCTGGTGCGCGCGGCGCACCCAGAACGGCTGGCGCAGATCCTGCGCGCGCACGGCGCGACCGTTGCCGCCGCGACCGCCGAGCAGGCGGCCCCGCCGACCCCCGGCACCCCCGGCACGCCTGGCACCCCCGGCACACCTGGCACCCCCGGCACGCCCGGCACGGGCTCGCCGACGCCCGAGACGGCCACGGGCGGCGACCCGTCGGTGCAAGGCCTGCCCGAGCACGAGCTGTCCGTGCAAGGCCTGTCCATAAAAGGCCTGTCCGAGCGAGGACTGTCCGTGCGGGGCATGGACGCCGCGGGGATCGGCGAGCTGGCGCTGCGGGCAGGGATCGCGCTGCGGGAGCTGACGCCGCGCAGCGCCTCCCTGGAGGAGGCGTTCATGGAGCTCACCGAGGACAGCGTCGAGTACGGCGCCCGCCCCGCCGCCGCCGTCACGGAGGTGGCCCGATGATGGACGTGATGGCCTCCGAGTGGCGAAAGCTCCGCTCACTGCGTTCGAACGCCTACCTCCTGGCCGTCTCCCTCCTCGCCGTACTCGCCTGCGCCGGGGTGGCGTACCTGATGGGCCGGGGGTTCGACCACCAGACGATCGAGGAGCGGCTGCGCTTCACCAGCAACGGCAACGGGCTGGGCACCGGGCTGCCCGTCGCCTACTTCGTGTTCGGCACGCTGGGCGCGCTCGCTATCACCTCCGAGTACGCCACAGGGATGATCCGCACGAGCCTGGTGGCGGTGCCGCGGCGGCAGTTGTTCCTGTTCGCCAAGATCCCCGGCCTGGCCGCCGTCACCCTGCTCGCCGGCCAGGTCCTGGCCTTCGCCATGCACCTGGCCGCCCAGGCCGTGCTCGGCGATCGCGCCGGTCAACTGCTGCTCGACGGACGGACCCTGGGCACCCCGCTCTCCGAGCCCGGGGTGCTCGCCTCGGTGGCGGTCGCCGGGCTGACCATGGCGGCTGCGGCGCTGATCGGGCTGGGGGTGGGCGCGGCGCTCCGCTCCACTCCAGGGAGCCTGGTCGCCCTCGTCATGATCTTCCTGGTGCTCCCGGTCGTCGCACAGGCCCTGCCGTCGCCGCTGCGGGCGCAGGCCGGCTCGTACATGCTCGAGAACCTGCCGGCCCAGATCGCCGGGGTGGGCGGCGGCCTGCTGCCCCCGCCTGTGGCGGCCGCGCTGCTCCTCGTCTACGTGGCAGCGGCGCTGACGGCGGGCGCGACGGTGACCGCGCTGAAAGGCCGCCTCAAGGTGCTGGCCGTCGGAGCGGCCGCCACCCTCCTGGCCGCAGTGGTGGCGCTGCCCGCGGCCGGCGACGCGCCGGGCACCGGCCCCTCCAACCTGGCGTGGCGGCCGTGCACCGACAAGGACGCCCCCAAGGACATGCGCTGCGCCTCCGTCCAGGTGCCGCTCGACTGGAAGAAGCCGGCGGGGCGGAAGATCACCATCCCCGTCGCCGTGTTGCCCGCCTCCGGCGCGGAACGCCGGATCGGCGCGATCTTCTCCATCCCCGGCGGGCCCGGCGTTTCGGGCATCGACAAGCTGAAGCAGTTCCACGGCAGGTTCGCCAAGCTGCGCGACCGGTTCGACGTGATCAGCTTCGCGCCGCGCAACACCGTCAAACCCGGCGGCGTGCTGCCCTACGAGTGCCTGGCCGCCGGCCCCTACATCACCCTGCCGGACACCCGCGCCGAGTACGCCGCGCTCGCGCGGGCGAACCGCGAACACGCGCAGCGGTGCCGGTCGGCCGACCCGGAGTTCTTCGACCACATGGACTCGGCCTCCGTCGCCCGCGACATCGAGGCCGTCCGCGCCGCCCTGGGCGAGCAACGGCTGAGCTTCCTGGCCAACTCCTACGGCGGCACGCCCGCCGCGGCCTACGCCCGCCTGTTCCCCTCCCGCATCCGCGCCATGGTCATGGACGGCGCCGCCGACCACATCGAGGACGTCGCCGCCGGCGAGCCGCGCGCCTACGCGAGGATCGAGCGGCAGGTGGAGCGGTTCGCCGCCTGGTGCCGTTCTGCCACGGCCTGCGCCCTGCGCGGCCAGGACGCCGGCGAGGTGTGGCGCCGGCTGGTGAGCGCCGCCGACCGCTCACCAGTGCCGGTGCCCAACGACCCGACCGGGGCCGCCTACACCGGGTTCGACCTGAAGGTGGCCGCCGCCCCCAGCTTCGTCTCGCCCGGCACGGAACCCGACGTCCCCCGCTGGGTCCAGCTCGCCGACGCGATCAAGAAGGCCGCCGCCGGCGACGCCTCCGGCTTCGCCGACTACGTCAGGCAGGCCACGGGCGGCCCCAAGGTCCCCTCGCTCGTAGGACAGAACATGACGCAGTGCCTCGACGGCCACGGGTACGCAAGCTACGCGACCTACCGCAAGGCACTACGCAGGGCGGAAGAGCTCTCGCCGAACTTCGCGGGGCAGCGAGCGTGGTGGCCGCTGGGCTGTGTCGGCTGGCCCGCGCCCGTCACCAACCCGCCGGCACCGCTGCCGACCAGCGGGCTGGTGCCCTTCCTGGCGGTCGGCAGCTGGACGGACTACGAGGCCACCGCGAACATCGTCCGCCACGTGCCAGGCTCCTCAGGCGTCCGGTACGAGGGCCACGGCCACACGCTCTACGTCTACGGCAACAGCGGCTGCGTCGTCGCCCACGTCAACCGCTATTTCACGAGCCTGAGGCTCCCCCCGCAGGGCACCACCTGCCAGGCCACCGGCTGACGACAGGCCGCGCGGGGTTGCGGCCGATCCGCAGCGGAACCGCCGGCGAAGATCACCGGTTCAGAATCGGTATCGCCCGCAGCAGAACGAGGGCTGAGAGTCACCCCACGTGCCCGACCTCCGGGTGCTGGATCGACAGTTCGAGCGGGCGGTCGTCAGGCCGATAGCGGCCGTGCGGGTCCTCACAGGCCTGGAGCCGTGATGACCGCACTGATCGCGGCGCCCAGCAGCAGGGTCGCGCCCATGATCGGTCCGGCTGCCCGGCTGCTCGGGTCGGTGGTGCCCCGCAGGCGTGGCACCACCGACCCGAGCACGATCATTTGGACGACGCCGACGACAGCCACACCGAGGTCGTTCAGCAGCAGCGCCAGCGGCAGGAAATGCGCTGCCACGACCATCGCCACCCACCACGCCATCCACCGGGGTGCGCCGCGCCTGGCCAGCACGAAGCACCCGGCCCCTGCGGCGACGACCTCGGCCGCGACCAGGACTCCGAACCAGACGTACTTGCCCTCCAGCGCGGTCGGTCGGTCCCAGTTCGCGGCGGTCAGCACCCCGAAGGCCACGGCCAACCCGACGCCCAGCACCGCTCCCGCCCCCAGCCAGATCCGCCAGCGCCTGGGCGGGTCCTCCTGCGCCCAGCCGAACCACACGAAGGCCATCAACCCGAACCACGCCGTCGTGAAGCACTGGTCACGCAAGAACTCGCTAAGCATCGGCACTCATCTCATAGGTGGGCGATCCGGGGTTTGAGGCGGAACGTTTATACCTCATATGTCTTTCGACCCCCGCCGTACCGTCACGGCTGCTGTCCGCCGGTCGCGGCGCCGGCCGACACACGTCGGCAGGAGCGCGAGCGCTGGTACCCCCCGCAGCGCGGGCGCCCCTCGGACCGACCCGGCGGTGGGGCGAGGTCTTCCCGCCCTGGATTCCATACCTTCGCGGCAGGCGGTCGGAGTGCTTCTGCCCGATCTGGAGCGCCGCGCTGGCCGCCGCCACCATCTGCCACCACCAGCGCCGCGAGCACGACACGCACCACGAGAGCGCCGACCGCGTACCCCGTCAAGCCGTTCGCAGCATCTGACAGGGATGCCACAGGACTGTCGGGCACAAGCCGCGGCCGGTCGCTCCCCCCTTGCGAGCGGCTGGACCTGGGAGCGCTCGCTAGCGGGAGGGGATCACCACCGCCTGGGGGTTGCCGGGGGCGTACACCGTGATGCCCTTCGGCAGGGCCCTCAGCTTCTCGATCTCCGCGCAGGCAGGGCACTTGTCGTAGCCGTCCTGTCTGGCCCTGTTCGCCTCGGCCTCCGCCCTGGCCTGCGCCACCCTCGCCTGCGCCTCCGAGACGGCGGCGTTGGCCGCAAGCGAGCGGTCCACCGACTGCTGCACAGGCTCGGGCAGCGCCACCCTGGCCAGCGTGAACCGCAGCCCTGTCAGGTACTCGCCGCCGAGCGTGGCGGCCAGGTCGCGGGCCAGTGTCCTGTTGACGCCGTCCTGCACCTTGGCGATCGTGGCGTTGCTGTCCTGGGCCCTGAGCGTGGAACTGCCCAGCAGTGCACAGGACGGCACGAGCTCCGCGCAGCGCATGCCCCCGATCTGGATGCGCAGCGCGTTGTCGACGACCGGCCGTACGGCCTGGCCGAAGAAGGCCGACCAGCCCTCGTCGCCCTCCCACGCGTACAGCTCGCCCTTGTAGGTGCGCGTGCCGTACCTGTCGTCGAAGGTCTTCAACGTCGCGGGGTGGAGATTGAGGGTGAAGTAGAGCGTGCCCTCGATGCCGAGGTTCACCCCGTCGCTGCTGGGGACCGTCACGACGTCCACGCCGAGGGCGGTGGCGCGCTTGGCGTCGGCGGTGATGGTGTAGAAGCGCTGCTGGGCGGGGTAGGTGTGGACGGCCGACCACCAGCCGGTCCAGGTCAGGCCGGAGCCAGGCTGGATGACCTGGCGGACCTTGTTGTCGTCGAGCGGCCCGCCGTCGCGCACGACGGCGACCTGGCCGCCGTTCGTGCTCTCCCAGCCGCCGACCAGGCCGACCAGGACGGGTACCGCCAGCACGGCGGCGACGATGATCAGGATGACTCTCACGAGCACCTCCGGGTGGGCGGCGGTGGCAGCCGCCGCCCACGTCCCTTCGCGGCTACCTCGTGGCCTGGACGGCCTGGGCCTCCGCCTCCGCGCTCCTGGGCGCGATGGCGAGACCGAAGGCGGTGATCGCCAGCGCGATCACCACGTAGATGGAAACGGCGGTGGTCGTGCCGTAGGTGGCGTGGAGCTGCAGGGCGATGATCGGCGCGATGGCGCCGCCGACGATGCCCGCCACCTGGTAGCCCATGGACGCGCCGCTGTAGCGCAGGCGGGTGCTGAACAGCTCGGCGATGAAGGAGGCCTGCGGGCCGTACATCGCCGCGTGGGTCACCAGGGCGACCACGGCGGCCACGACGATGAGCGGGAAGGACTTCGTGTCGAGCAGCGGGAAGAAGAAGAACACCCAGACCGCGGCGCCGACCACGCCGGACAGGTAGACCGTGCGCCTGCCGTACCTGTCGGAGAGAGCACCGAACAGCGGGATCAGCAGCAGCTGGCAGGCCGAGCCGATGAGGACCGCGTTGAGCCCGACCGAGCGCTCCATCTTCAGCACGGTGGTGATGTAGAGCAGGATGTAGATCGTGAAGGTGTAGAAGGCCACGTCCACGCCGATGCGCGCGGTGAAGGCCGACAGCAGCGCGCGAGGGTGCGTGCGCAGCACCTCGACCAGTGGCATCTTGGCCTTGGCGCCCTTCTGCTCGACCTCGGCGAACAGCGGCGACTCGGTGATCTTCACCCGGACCCAGAGGCCGACCAGGACCAGCACGCCGGACAGCAGGAACGGCACCCTCCAGCCCCACGACAGGAACGCGGCCTCGGACAGGGTCGCGTTCAGGATGCCGAGCAGCGCGGTGGCCATGATGAAGCCCGCGGGCACGCCCACCTGGGGCCAGCTGGCGTTGAAGCCGCGCCGGCGCGGGTCGCCGTGCTCGATCGACATGATGACGGCGCCGCCCCACTCGCCGCCCAGCCCGAGGCCCTGGACGAACCTGAGCACGCCGAGCAGGATCGGCGCGGCCACACCGATGGCGTCGTAGCCGGGCAGCAGGCCGATGAGGAACGTCGAGACGCCCATGACCAGGAGCGTCACCACCAGGACGGTCTTGCGCCCGACCTTGTCGCCGAAGTGGCCGAACACGATGCCGCCGAGCGGGCGGGCGACGAAGGCGACCGCGTTGGTGACCAGGGCGAGCAGGGTCGCGCTGAGCGGGTCGAAGGTCGGGAAGAACAGCTTGCCGAACACCAGCGACGCCGCCGTGCTGTAGAGGAAGAAGTCGTACCACTCCAGCGACGTGCCGATCAGGCTGGCGAGGATCACCCGCCGCGTCTGGTGCATGTCATGGCTCCTAGCTGCGTGGGGGGTATTACGATCGAATCTAAGGATCGTTCAACAATTCGACAAGAGTTTTGTTCGATGATTCTCTTTGGACTGTGGATAACGCGGTGGCAGCGCTGGAGCACGATCGGTCCCGCCTGGGGCGCAGCAGTACGGCCGAGCGGGTGGCCGACATCCTGCGCGAGCGCATCATCGAGGGCCTGTTCGTGCCGGGGGAGCGCCTGTCCGAGGAGGCGATCGGCAGCGCGCTCGGCGTCTCCCGCAACACCCTCCGTGAGGCCTTCAGGCTGCTGGGGCACGAGCGGCTACTGGACCACAAGCTGAACCGTGGGGTGTTCGTCCGCGTCCTGTCGGCCGCCGACGTCGCCGACCTCTACCGCATGCGCAGAGTGCTGGAGGGCGCCGCCGTACGGCGCTGCGCCGAGGCCTCGTCCGAGGCGCTGCGGGTGATCGGGGAGACGGTGGAGGAGGCCGAACGCTCGGCCTCCGCCGACAGGTGGCAGGACGTCGGCACCGCCAACAGCCGCTTCCACCAGGCCCTCGTGGCTCTCAACCAGAGCCCGCGCCTGGACGAGACGATGCGGCAACTGCTGGCGGAGCTGCGGCTGGTCTTCCACGCGATGCGCAACCCCCGTTCCCTGCACGAGCCGTTCGTCGAACGCAACCGGCTGCTCCTGGGGCTGCTGGAGGCGCGGCGGGCGGAGGACGCGGCGACGTATCTCGAGATCTACCTCGACGACGCCGAACGGCTGCTCCTCCAGGCGTACGAACCCGCAGGCTGACCCGCCGACGTCTTCCACCTCCAAGTCGGACCCGCCGGGCCTCGCTGCACGGTGGCCGGTACGACGCGATACCGCCCCGCTCCACGTCCGACCGCTCGACTTCGCCCTGCCGGATGGACTTCGCCCTGCCGGGTGATGTCATCCGCTGGTGACGTCGACCCCAGAGATCTCGTCGCCCCCGAAAGCGCCCCTGGCGGTGTCGTTGCCTCGGTTTGCTCCCCGCTTGACCAACCTGGCCGCGCGGACTTCGCTCCCCAGGGAGGTTCGCGTCGCTGGGTGACGTCGTCCCGAGAGATCTCGTCGTGCCCGATAGCGCCCCTGACGGTGTCGTCTGCCTCGATTTTGCACCGTTTCGACCCCGGGCCCCAAGGGTCGGCCCTCCCAGGAGTACCTCTCTGATCGGCTCGGCGGCACCTGCCCGCGTCCGGACACCCTGACGGCTTGTGCCGGCCGTACCGCAGCTGTGGCTGACCTGTGACCAACCGATCTCGCGATGGGGGAGTCCAACCGGTTGAAGAAGGAGAGGGGTCATGAAAAGGACACTTCTGGGGGCGGCGGCCGTGGCACTGGCCGTCGGCGGGACGATCGTCCCGGCACACGCGGACACCACCGCGACCACCACCACCACCAAGTCGACGGCCGCCGAGTCGGACGCCGCCACCGCCCGCATGGCGTGGGTGGGCGCGTGCAAGGACGCGGACGGGCTCAGCCACCCGTGCGGTACCTGGCGCGTCAGGCTCAGGGCCGGCGGTACGGTCACCGTCGCCGGCGCCGCCGCCACCGCGGTGGACGCCCGCGGGCGCAAGGCCGACATCGTGGCCGCGTTCGCCATCAGCGGCGACGGCCAGTGGATCCTCTACGAGCGCGTCAAGGACCACCGGCTGGTCGTGCGGAAGGTCGCGGGCGGCAGGGGGACCGTCCTGCCGGCCTCGCTGACCAGGAAGGGCACCGACAGCCTGCGAGCCCGGCTCTCGCACGCGGGGGACAGGGTGCTGGTGGAGCACAACGACGAGGCGGGGCGCGAGCCTGGCAAGATCGTCACGGTCGCCACGGGGAAGATCCTGAAGCTGCCCGCCGCCGACGATCTCGAGGGGTTCAGCGGCGACGGCGACGAGGCGCTGGCCACGCGCCACAACAACGACAACACCACCACGCTGGTCGCGCACGGGCTGGACGGACACAGCGTCGCCAAGGTCCCGCCGCAGGTGGTGATGAACGCCTCCACGCGCGCCCTGTCGGCCGACGGTCACACCGTCGCCGTGCTCATCGGCGGCAACGCCGACACGCGCGTGCCGCCCAAGCTGCGCCTGTACGACCTGACCACCGACCGGCTGTCGGCTGCGGTGACGCTGCCGCTCAAGCCGGACGCGACGGTCTACCTCGCCCACTGGACCGGCGACGGCAGGCTCACGGTCAAGGCGCACACGGGCGGGGACGAGAAGCCGACGGTGGTACGGGTGCTCACCGTCGACACCACGACGGGCGCGGTCAAGCCCGCCGACACGTTCACGGTCACCGCCAGGAACTACACCTGGCTGACGGCGGGAGAGTGACGAGATGAAGATCAGAATCCTGGCGGCGATCGCCGTCGCACTGGCGATGCTCGGGCTGCCGGGCACGGCGCTGGCCGACCCAGGGCACGGCGCGATCCGCTACGCCTCCGCGAAGGGCTGCGTGAAGAAGGACGGCGCCACCGTCCCGTGCGGCACCTGGCGGCTGGTCAGCCACGAAGGCAAGGTCACGCTGCTCAAGGACGCCCAGCTACGGGCGGTCGGCGCGAACGGCAAGGAGGTCGACTACGCGGTGGCGCCGCTGGCCGTCTCCGGCGACGGGCAGAAGGTCGCCTACTTCAGGAAGGACGGCAGGCTGGCCGTCCGCACCGTGCACGGGGGCGTCACCCTGCTGCCGAAGGACGCGCTGCCGCCCAGGACCAACCAGTACGACGTGGTGCTCCAGCTCTCCGACGACGGCGCGCGGCTCGCGGTCGTCACGTCCAGGGTGCGGCTGTTCGACACGGCGACGGGGAACAAGCTGGGGACGCTGCCCAGGTACCAGAACTTCATCGGCTTCAGCGGCGATGGAGACAAGGTCCTGACCAGCGCCGACGGCGACGAGTCTGTGATGGAGATGCACGTCTTCGACCTGGCGGGCAGGCGGCTGCTGTCGGGCACGCCGCCGCAGCTGGTTTCCAGCAACGGCCCCTACGCGCTCAGCGCCGACGGCAGGACCATCGCGGTGCATGTGGCGGGGTCGAAGGTCGCGCTGTACGACCTGCACTCCGACCAGATGGTCAGCAGCCACCTGATCAAGCTGCCCAAGGAGGGGACGGTCCACAAGCTGGACTGGACGGGCGACAACCAGGTCACCCTGCACGTCTCGCAGTACCCGGAGGGCAAGGCGACCAGGATGACGGTGATGCAGCACGACGTGACGTCGGGGGCGACGCGCGTCCGTGACAGCTACTCGATGCTGAAGGACACGTTCGTCTTCGCCGCCTGCGGCGGCTGAGCGGTCCCCCTGCCCGCGGCGCGCTGAAGGTGTGGCGCCGCGGGCCTTCCCCCGTCGCCGGACGGCAGGAGGGCGGTGGGCTCGCGGATGTGAATCCGCAGAAGGTTCCGGCCGCCCTGCGGCACAATGCCTGCATGAAGGACCGGACCGTGCGGATCTCGAAGTACCTCGCCAGGCACCTGCGCCACGATCCGGGCGCGATCGGGATCACGCTGGACGCGCAGGGCTGGGTCCCGATCGACGATCTGCTGGAGGCGGCGGCCCGCCACGGCTTCCCCATCACCAGGGAGGAGCTCTCCCTGGTGGTGTCGGACAACGACAAGCAGCGGTACGCCATCGAGGGTGACCAGATCAGGGCGAGCCAGGGGCACTCGGTGGCGGTCGATCTCGGGCTGGAGGCCGTCGAGCCTCCGGAGATTCTTTACCACGGGACCGTCCCTCGCAGCCTCGGCGCCATCAAGGCGTCGGGGCTGCTGCCGATGTCGAGGCAGCACGTCCACCTGTCGGCCGACAGGGACACGGCCGTGCGGGTCGGCGCGAGGCGGGGGGTTCCCGTGGTGCTGGTCGTCGCGGCGGGGGAGATGCACGCGGGCGGACACGAGTTCAGGGTCAGCGCCAACGGGGTGTGGCTGGTGGCAGCCGTCCCGCCGGCGTTCCTCCGCTTCCCCGGCTGACACCGCCGGATGTGACGGTTTCCCGGCCGGGGCGGGATGGGGGATCCCCAGGGGAGCGTGACGGGTTGGCGGGGGGCAGGGGCTTGCCCCGGAAGGGGGATGACAGGTCGACGCGGGGACCGTGGACGGGTGAGAGCGTCGGAGGGATCGTCACCCGGAACGCGATCCGCCCCGGTCCCCCGGGTGCCATCCGCCGGTCAGGAGACAGGCAGGCGCACCCGGAGACCGGGGCTGGGGAATCGCGAGGGGACTACGCGCCCGAGTACTGCGGGTAGCCGTACCCGACGACCTGCGACTTCGGACGGACACGCTGCTCGACGGCGCCGTTTCCCGTGTTGCCCTCGACCGTGGTGATCGTGCCGTTGCCGTTGTCCTTCTCCACGAAACCGACGTGGTTGATGGAGCTGATGCTCTTGCTGCCGCTCCAGGAGAAGAAGACGACCGCGCCGGGCTTGGGAGTGGTGCCCCAGCGCTCGTTGTTCTTGAACCACTTGGCGTGGGCGACGGTGTAGGCGTCCCAGCCGACCTGGGGACGGGCGCCGGTCATCTCACCGACCCAGGAGACGAACATCGCGCACCACGCGGCGTTGGCGTACGCACGGGGGCTGCCGCCGTCACGGGCGACGGTCTCCTTGGCGCGCTGGGAGTTGACGTACCACTGCTGGAACTTGGTGCCGCCGCCGGAGGAGTTCTCCTTGACGCCGATCTGCTTCTTCGCCTCGGCCAGGACGGCGCTGGCGGTCGGCATGGCGGGGACGCGCTGCTGCTGCTTGACGGCGGCCTGCTTGCCGTCGGTCTTCGCGGCCATGGCGGCCACGTGGGACTTGTCCTGGGGGGCGGGAGCGGTGTCGGCCTGGGCGGCCTGCGTGGGAACAAGAGTGCCTGCGAGAACCGCGGCGCCGAGGGCGGCGTGGGCGTAGGTCATCTTGGGGGCACGGCTACGACGGTGCTTGGCCATGAAAAGGGGAGTCTCCTTGCTCAGCTTCATGCCGCTTACCGGGTTAGCTGACGGGTTCGGACGTGAAGCTGCCCTACGGCACGGTGTGCCGATTCACCCCAGAAGGATTGGGTCCCCGGTTCCGCATGGTGCGGATTCAGCGGTCACAGGCATAGGACCTGTGAGTGTTTTGCAATGTCAGGCAATGTCCGGTTCGTCCGGTTTATGCCTGGAGTGACCCCAAGGTAATACATGAGGCAAGTTGGATACAAATTGATAAAGGTCCCGCGATCATCTACGGTCAGGTCATGTCGCCCCAGGACCTGTTCAACCACGGCCTGCAGGAGGACGGACGCCGTCCACGCGAAGCTCGAAGATGGTATCTCCTGGCCATCGAGTCAGGGCACCAGGAGGCCGCCCGCAGAGCGGCCTTCAACCTCGCCCTCATCGAGGATGAGGACGGCCGGATCGACGAGGCCCGGCACTGGTACGGCAGGGCCGCCACCCCCCGGGCGATGTTCAACCTCGGGGTCCTCGAGGAGGGCTGTGGCAACGCCGAAGCCGCTCGCCAATGGTACGCAAAGGCGGTGGAAAGTGGCCACCCGGAGGCCGCCCCCCGGGCGATGTTCAACCTCGGGCTGATGGAGGACCGGGCGGGCCACCGCGCGAGGGCCCGCGGCCACTACCTGATGGCCGTCGGCTCCGGCCACGAGGAGGCGGCCACGAGGGCCCGCGCCAACCTCGAGGCGCTCAGCGAGCACCCAGCCTGACCCTGGCCTCCTCCAGCATGCGCATCATCGCCAGGCTCTCGTCCAGCGGCATGATCGCGCTCTCCGTCCTGCCCTCCGCCAGGGCCTCGCGCACCTCGCGGATCTCGCCCGCGTAGCCGTTCAGGGCGGGGTCGAGCACGTGCTCCTCGGTCTCGAACCCGGGGCCCGACAGCGTGATGCGCTGGGGCGCCCAGAACGGCGCGGCGATGTCGGCGCGCAGCCCCGTGCCCACCACCGTCGCGGTGTTGGCCAGCGGGCTGATGAGCGAGGTGTCGAGCAGCGCGCGAGCCCCGCCCTCGTAGGTCAACAGCGCCCCCACCTCGGCGTCGACGCCCGAAGGAGCGAGCGATCCTGTGAGATGCGTCTCAGCGGGCTCGCCGAGCAGCAACTGCGCCAGTCCGAAGGGGTAGATGCCCAGATCGAGCAGGACCCCGCCGCCCAGCACGGGGTTCCAGAGGCGGTGCTCCTCCTGGTAGGGCAGGACGAAGCCGAAAGAGGCCTGGACCGAGCGCAGCGCCCCGAACCGCTCCTCTGTCAGCAACCCCCTGATCAGCGGGTTGAAGCGCATCCACATGGCCTCCATGAGGAAGACGCCCGCCTGCCTGGCCAGCTTCACCATCCGCTCGGCGTCGGCCAGCGAGGCCGCCAGCGGCTTCTCGCACAGCACGGCCTTGCCCGCCGCGATCGCCGCCTCGGCCACCTCCAGGTGCTGGGCGTGCGGGGTGGCCACGTAGACCACGTCCACCGCGGGATCGGCGCACAACTCGGCGTAGGAGCCGTAGGCCGACTCCGCGCCCAGGGTCGCGGCCAGCTGCGCCGCCCTCCCCCTGTCGCGCGAGCCCACCGCGGCCACCCGCATCCCGGGCTCCGCGGCGATCACCGCGCCGACAGTCCTGGCGATCCCACCGGTCGCCGCGATACCCCAAGCCAGATCAGCCATGAGAGCCTCCTTCAGAGGTCAATCATGAAGGATCGCGGGACGGCTCGCGCCGGGCGGGGCGCCTGCCGTCGCGCTCACTGACGCTCAACCCATCCAGTCGAAGGTGGCGGGGTCGGGACCGATGCGCCTGCCGGTGTTCATGGCGCCGATCGCCGCCATGTCCTCGGCGTCGAGTGTGAAATCGAACACCTCGATGTTCTCCCTGATCCGCTCGGGTGTGACGGACTTGGGGATCACCACGTTGCCGAGCTGGATGTGCCAGCGCAGCACGACCTGGGCGGGCGACTTGGCGTGCTTCATCGCGAGCTTGGCCAGCCCCGGATCGTCGAGCAGGCCCTTGCCCTGGCCCAGCGGGCTCCACGCCTCGGTGAGGATGCCGTTGGCCTCGTGGAAGGCGCGCAGCTCCTTCTGCTGGAAGTGCGGGTGCAGCTCGATCTGGTTGATCGAGGGCACGATCTCGGTCTCGCTCATGAGCCGCTCGAGGGTCTCGATGGTGAAGTTCGACACACCGATCGCGCGGATCCTGCCGTCCCGGTAGAGCCGTTCGAGCGTCTTCCACGCCTGGACGTACTTGTCCTGCGAGGGCACCGGCCAGTGGATGAGGTAGAGATCGAGGTAGTCGAGGCCGAGCTTGCCCAGGCTGGTCTCGAAGGCCGCCTCGGCGTTGTCGTGCTCGTCGTTCCAGAGCTTGGTGGTGATGAACAGCTTCTCGCGCGGCACGCCCGACCTGGCGATCGCGCGCCCCACCCCCTCCTCGTTGAAGTAGAGCTTGGCGGTGTCGATGCTGGTGTAGCCGGCCGCTACGGCGGTGCTCACCGCCCGCTCGGCCTCGTCGTCTGGCACCTGCCAGACACCGAAGCCGAGCTGCGGAATCTGAACACCGTCGGTGTTGAGAAGCAGTGAGTTCATGTTCATCTCTCCATTGTTCACTCTGAGTTAGCTGACGCTTCGGGTGGGCGTCCTACCGTGGCGCGTGTCGTGAGAGAACAGGAATCCGTGGCCTGGGTGGAGTCGCCACTACAGATGCTGTGCGCGGTCGAGGCCCACCACGCCGGGCTGCTGGGTGACCGCACGCTGGTGGTGCCGCGAGCGGGCCTGCGTCCGCTCGCCGCGACCAGGCGCGAGCTGGTGGGGCTCGCCCTGCCCGAAGGGCTGGAGCTGGCCAAGCCGCAGGAGCGCATGCCGCGCAGGCTCAACGCCGTCGGCGACGCCTTCTCCGGCAGGGTCCAGCTGCGCTGGATCACCTCACGCACCGGCCGCGTCGTGATCGTCGACGACGGCCTGGCCACGATCAGGCTGCTCGAACTGCTGTCCTCTGGACCGGCCAAGCCGCTGCTGCGGGCCCGCGCCACTCCAAGCACGTGGCGCGGCACGCTGGGCCTGCTCGCGGCGCTGCGGCTGCGCGCGGCCGCCAGGCGCGGTTCGCTGTCGGTCTTCACCGCCCTGCCCGTGCCCGACAAGCTGGCCGAGGCCGTACGGCAGGCGGGGGTGGGGCTCACCGGCCACGACTTCGGCTGGCTGCGCGAGCAGCCGCTCAGCGTGCCTGGACCGGCTGAGCGCACCGTCGTGCTGGGCACCTCCCTGGTCAGGAACGGCCTGGTGCACCGGGAGCGCTACCTGCACTGGCTGGAGGAGCTGGCCGAACGCGAGCCGTTCGCCTACTTCCCGCACCGCCGCGAGGACCCCGTCGACCTGGCCCTGATCCGCGAGAGGCCCGGCATCACCGTTCACGCCGCTGGGGTGCCCGCCGAGCTGACGCTGCGCGGGCTGTCGGCCGGCCAGCGGGTGCTGAGCCTTCCCTCGACCGCGATCAGCTCGCTGCGGGTGCTGCTCAGCCCGCGCGGCGTCGCCGTCGAACCCGTGCACGTGCCGGACGACTGGTGGACCAGCCGGGCGGCGCCTTCCCTCCGTTCGCACCTGCAGATGTTCTCGGGAGCTCCCAGTTGAAGGTTCTGGCCCTGGCCGACTCCGACTCGTACCTGAAGTGGGCGGCCAGCCTGCTGGACGACCTGCCGCCCGACTGCGTGACGGAGCTGGCGGTCGTGCGCACCCCGATCACCCCCTCGGCCGAGCAGATCGCCGCCGCCGTCGCGGGCACCCGCGCCTCCGCCGTCCCCGTGCTGTCGGCCAGGGCCCTGCGGAGGGCGGCCGAGCGGCTGAGGCCCGACGCGATCCTCGTGGCCTGCACGGGACCTGTCGTGGACGTGCTGGTCGCCGAGGTCTTCGACGGTCTGCGCCCGCGCCCGGTGTTCGTCACGGGGCTGCCCGGCATCTCGGTGCCCGCGACGGAGAAGGCGTGGCTCTACCGCAGCGGCTGCGACCTGTTCGTCGTGCACAGCGGGCGCGAGGTCGCCGAGTTCGGCGAGCTGGCGGCCACTCTCGGAGGGGGCGGGGCGGTGGGCCTGGCCAGGCTGCCGTTCCTGCGTGACGTCCCCGCCGTCGAGGGCGGGAACAGGGTGGTCTTCGCCACCCAGGCCAAGGTGCCCAGGCGCCGCGAGGACAGAGAGTCGATCCTGCGCGCCCTCGACAGGCTCGCCGTCACCCGCCCCGACCTCGACGTCGTGGTGAAACTGCGAGCGCTCGAGGACGAGCGGCAGACCCACAACGAGCGCCACCACTACGAACGGCTGTGGCGCGAGCTCGGCCTGACCGGGCCCGTGCGCTTCGCCGCGGGCCCCATGCACGAGCACCTGGCCAGCTCGGCGGGGTTCGTCACGGTCAGCTCCACCGCCGCCCTGGAGGCGATCGCCCAGGACGTGCCGCTGCTGGTGCTGTCCGACTTCGGGGTGAACGCCGAGATGATCAACCTGGTGTTCGAGGGCAGCGGGGTGCTCGGCACGCTGGACGAGCTGGCCCGCGGCGCCTTCATGACGCCCTCGCCCGAGTGGTGCGCGCAGAACTACTTCCACCCTCAGGGCGGCAGCGACTGGGTCGGGCTGCTCACCGCCCTGGTCATCGGTCCTCGCACGCCCGCGCGCTCCCTCCTCGACGGAGCCGAGCACGTCGCCGCCCGCCGCAGGGCTCGCCTGCGCGTGGAGATCCCGCCGAAGATGCTGAGGGCGGGCTACCGGGCCAAGCGACGCGTCCGCCGCTACATCAGGGCGCTCACCTGACGCTCCGCAGGGGGCCGGGATCCTCGTTCGGGGGTACTGGCGTTACCTTCTTCGCCCCCGCCACCATGCTTACCCTGGGGTTATGGGCCATATCGACCACCGCGCCGAGGTCCGCGAGTTTCTCAGCTCGCGGCGGGCGCGCATCACCCCGGAGCAGGCAGGACTACCCGCCTACGGCGGCAACCGCCGCGTCGAGGGACTGCGGCGGGAGGAGGTCGCGATGCTCGCCGGCGTCTCCATCGACTACTACGTCCGCATGGAGCGGGGGCACCTCTCCGGTGCCTCCGACAGCGTTCTGGACGCCCTGGCCCGCGCTCTGCAGTTGGACGAGGCCGAGCGCGACCACCTGTTCTCCCTGGCCAGGGCCGCCGGCCCCGGCACTCGCCGCCGCACGCCGCCGACCAGTGTGCGGCCCGCGATCCAGCAGGTGCTCGACGCCATCACCGACGCACCGGCCTGGGTGCGCAACGGCCGCCACGACATCGTCGCGATGAACCGCCTGGCCCGCGCCCTCTACGCCCCCGTCCTCGCCAGTCCGCGCCGCCCGGCGAACACCACCCGCTTCCTCTACCTCGACCCTGCCGCGCGCGAGTTCTTCGTCGACTGGGACAGGGTCGCCAACGACGCCGCCGCCATGCTCCGGCTCGAAGCGGGCCGCAGCCCGCACGACCGGGCGCTGATCGAGCTGGTCGGTGAACTCTCGACGCGGAGCGAGGTCTTCCGGCAGCGCTGGGCCTCCCACGACGTGCAGTTCCACCGCAGCGGTCAGAAACGGCTGCGCCACCCGGTGGTCGGCCAGCTCGACCTGAACTTCGAATCGATGGAGCTGCCCTCCGAGCCCGGCCTGACCCTCAACGTCTACACGGCCGCCCCCGACAGCCCCGCCGCCGACGGACTCAAGATGCTCGCCAGCTGGGCAGCCACCCAGGACCTCACCGAGGCGCAGCAGGCGGCCCAGGACCAGACCTGACCCGCGTCACCGATGTCCTGGCTCCGCCGCATCACCAAAGGGTGCGACCCAATCCGGGAAACCATTCCCCCGCACTGTCCATCGCGCCGCGGCCCACACCCCCGTCGGCCAGGGGCGCGGACCGCGCAGCGGGTCCCCTGGGTTGAGGGGTTCTGCCATTACCTGTAACAGCAGGCCCTGCCCCGTGTCCGAGCACGCGCGTTTGATGGAAGGGAAATGGCGTCGATCGGCCGCGGGCAGGTCCGACAACGAAGACAAAGATTCGGAAGACTCTGATGCGAGCTACTTTCATGTACGGTGCCGGTGACGTGCGCGTGGAGACCGTGCCGGACCCGGTGCCGCAGCAGCCCACCGACGCGGTCGTACGCATCGTGCGCTCGTGCGTCTGCGGCAGCGACCTGCACCCGTACCACTCCCTCCCTGCTTCGGAGCAGGGCACCCCGATGGGGCACGAGTTCCTCGGCGTCATCGAGGAGCTCGGCGGTGAGGTGTCCGGGCTGAAGCGCGGTGACCTGGTGGTGGCCCCGTTCGCCTACTCCGACAACACGTGCGCCTTCTGCCGCGAAGGCCTGCACACCTCCTGCCCCAACGGCGGCTTCTGGGCCTCCGGCGGCGTCGGCGGCGCCCAGGCCGAGGCGATCCGCGTCCCGCAGGCCCAGGGCACGCTGGTCAAGCTGCCCGTCGGCGAGGACTCGCAGCTGCTGCCGTCCCTGCTCACCCTGGCAGACGTGTACGGCACCGGCTACCACGCCGCCAAGCAGGCCGACGTCAATGCGCGTACCACGGTGGCGGTCATCGGGGACGGCGCGGTCGGGCTGATGGCGGTGCTGTCGGCCAGGCGGCTCGGCGCGGAGCGGATCATCCTGATGGGCCGGCACGACGACCGCACCAAGCTCGGCGTCGACTTCGGCGCGACCGACGTGGTGCCCGAGCGCGGCAGCGAGGGCATCGAGCGGGTGCGGGAGCTGACCGGCGGGGAGGGCGTCCACGCCGTGCTGGAGGCGGTCGGCTACATGAACGCCTACGAGACGGCGGTCGGCGTGGTGCGTCCCGGCGGGGTGATCAGCCGCGTCGGCGTGCCGCAGTACGAGGACGCGCCGATCGGCTTCGGCAGCCTGTTCGGACCCAACATCACGCTGACCGGCGGCCCCGCTCCCGTGCGCGCCTACATCGAGGAGCTGCTGCCCGACGTGCTGGACGGCACGGTCGAGCCCGGCCGGGTGTTCGACCGCGCCATCGGCCTGGAGCAGGTGCCCGACGGCTATCGGGCGATGGACGACCGGACCGCGCTCAAGGTGCTCATCCGGCCGTGACCCGCCACGCAAGCGCATCGTGGACTTCGAGAACCAGGCCGAGCCGGCCGTGTCCGCGGCGCGAACATCATCGGCGGCGTCGTCAACCCCGACTCCCGCGCCGCCACGATCGAACTCGTTTCACGAAAGGTCATCATGAAGCACACCACCCTGAGAGATCTGGACGTCTCCCGCATCGGCCTCGGCACGATGGGCATGTCCTTCGGCTACACCGGCGCGGGCACCGACGACGCCGAGTCCGTCCGCACCGTCCACCGGGCGCTGGACCTGGGCGTCACCTTCCTCGACACCGCCGAGATCTACGGCCCGTACGTCAACGAGGAACTCGTCGGCCGGGCTCTGAAGGGCCGCCGCGACCAGGTCGTGGTGGCGACGAAGTTCGGCATGATCTCGCACGCCGGCGGCCGCCCTGGAAACCTCGACAGCAGCCCTGCCAACATCCGCACCGCCGTCGAAGGCTCGCTCGAGCGCCTCGGCACCGACCACATCGACCTGTACTACCAGCACCGCGTCGACCCGCACACCTCGATCGAGGACGCCGTCGGCGCCCTGGCCGAACTGGTGGCGGAGGGCAAGATCCGCCACATCGGCCTGTCCGAGGCCGGGCCTGACACGATCCGCCGCGCCCACGCCGTCCACCCGGTCACCGCCGTGCAGTCGGAGTACTCCCTGTGGACCCGGGACGTGGAGGAGCGGGTGCTGCCGGTACTGCGCGAGCTGGGCATCGGCTTCGTGCCCTACTCGCCGCTGGGCCACGGCTTCCTCACCGGCACCATCCGCTCGCCCGAGCAGTTCGACGACACCGACTGGCGCAAGAACAACCCGCGCTTCACCGGCGAGAACTTCCAGCGCAACCTGGCGCTCGCCGACAAGGTGCAGGCCATCGCGGCCGAGGTGGGCGCCACACCGGCCCAGGTGGCCCTGGCCTGGCTGCTGGCCAAGGGCGAGCACATCGCCCCGATCCCCGGCACCAAGCGGGTCGCCCGGGTGGAGGAGAACGTCGCCGCCGACGTCATCGAGCTGACCGCCGATCAGATCGACAAGCTGAACAACCTCCCCCCGGCCGCGGGCGAGCACCACGACGAGGAGCAGATGCAGATGATCGAACGCTGACACCGCGGTACCTCGCACCACGGGAAAGCTCGACCATGGCCGGGTCAGGCCCGCTCGTCACGTTGAATACCGGCTGACCCCGGCTGACCAAGCTGGTGCTCTCGTCGGCCATGGAAGGCGAGAACGCCGCCCATCCCGGCTACGACTGACGACGTGGCATCACCCTGCGCATCGCCCGCCGCGGCGTGTCATCCAGCCAGCGGTCGGACCGGCACCTACGGGGCGGCAAGCACACGATGGCACGACTGGACGGCTATCGTCGCCGCGTCGGCCACTTCGTGTCCTTGGTTGCTCTCGCGGCTGCCCTCATCTGCTACCGCCGACATGCCACATGAGACGTTCTCTTGGTCGCTTCCAGTTCGTCGCCGACCACGCCGCGCCTTCGGCGTGAAGCGACCGTGCCGCGGCGCGGGCTGGAGTTGGGGCTTTTACCACTTGGCCGAACAGCTCTTTGATCGCCATCAGCGATCGCCTTCAAAGGCGGATAGGAGGGCAGCATCGGCTCACGCCACTGCCACTCCTCCGCTCGGAAAACACATGAAGGTTCAGGCGATCGCCACCGGCTGATCTATGCCGGAGTATTGTCAACGTCCGTCAGATCACCCGGCATGAACGCCGTGGGCGATAAGGAGAAGGGCTACGTTGCGGCCAAGAGGTACAGGCACGGTCTTCTCCAATCATTCGGCGTGGAGAACCTTATGATTTTGAAGGTCGTGCCTGTTCGTTCATCCGGCCAGCGTCGCACTTCGTCTCATTACCTGGGGGACAGCACGCGACCCTTGTACTGCGGGTGCTTGGTCTCCCAGTAATGCCAGCCTTCCACCCTGGCGGGCACGTTGGCGATTCCGCTGGAGACCCTGATCTGGCGGCACGAACCGAGCACCGACCATGACGACCAGCCGATGCGGTAACCGAAGACGCGGTACCACATGTTGCCGTACATGCCCTTGCTGATCTCCCGCGTGTACGAGTGTCCGGTGAGGACCATGTGCCGCTGCTCGAGGTGGGGAACTCCCGCCCTTCGCAGAATACGGACCAGGTCGCCGGTGGTGACCGCCTTCTCCCTTTCGCTCCCGGTTTCGACGTATGCGAGCACTTCGGCCTCCCGCTCGACCGTCGCCGTCATCTCGCCGCCGGGACCGTCGATGAAGCGGGTGCGGGGAACGAAGAAGTTTCTCGGCGAGAGCCGGTGGATCTTGTAGAGGAGGCGCGGCTTGCACCGCCTCTTGTCCGTGGCGGTCGCGCTGGCGCTGGTCACCGTCTCGTCGCCTGCGTCCCTGCTTGCCGCGTTCGCCGCCGAGGACAGGGGGGTGACCAGTGCCAGAGAAAGGGAGCCGGCCGTGGCGAGCATCACCATTCTCGTCATCGAGTAACGCGCCTTCGGCTGGACTGGAATGGCTGTGGAGTTCGTTCGAGGAGTGGGCGTGAACATGTACCGTTCCTTTCAGAATGCGACCGTGATCGCGACTGGTCCGCAAGCTGTGATGCAGCCTGTGCCTACCCACAGAGCGAGCGCTGGGACCAGGACAATGGTTGCAGTCGCCGCGAGTCGCTCCACAACGCCACGCCGGAGTTGAATTTCCCGTACCGGGAAAGATCCGGTAAATGAGTGACCCTATTGGGTCATCTATCGATATGGGGGATTCTCCCTTGAATGGGGACACCCTTTGACGCCGGATCCTGGGGTCTGAAGAAAGGGCCATTCATGGTGATGAAGGGGTATTCGCCGGATTTCATAGCGGATGCGGTCGCTTTGTACCAAGTTGGACCGGAATGGCGGGCCGGTCACGGCGGAGCCGCTGCAGTCGTGATCCGTGGACAAACTTGGGTCGTTCACCGGCGTGCCTTTCAGCGGCACGCGCGGACTGGGATGAGGAAACACTGGTCATGAACGGTGCCGGCGCCGCAACGTGTCGGGGTTCAGCACGATCCACACCACGGTGACCTCCGCCCCGGTGACGCTCACGCCGACCACCGCCACGCGGCCTGGCCGCCTGGAGCAGCACCAGACCCTCCCGGCCGTTCACGGACGCCACGGCCACATCGGTGCCGGGCTGGCCGGTCAGCGAAGCCGTGGCGGCCAAGGCGACCGCGTCCGTCAGTGGGTCAGGTGTGTACGGCGGCGCGCGGTTCGCGCGCCGCCATCGCTCACGACCATCGCGTCTGCCGCCAGGACCGCCTGCCGCGCCACCGTGTCCCCCGGCTCGCAGGCCACTGCGAACCGGCCGGTCGACACAGTCGTGTCTGGTGATGATCGCCTGGCTGATCTGGCGTGGTGCCGGGTCAGGTCGGTGGCGGGCTCGGGCCGACGCATCGGGCTGAGGGTGTGGGTGGTGGCGACGGGACGGGCGGGACGTGTCATCCAGGAGGGTGTGGGTGGTGGCGACCGGATCGGCGGCATGCGTCAGCCAGAAGGGTGTGGGTGGTGGCGATCAGACCGGCGGCACGTGTCAGCCAGAAGGGTGCGGGTGGGGGGGCGACCGAACCGCGGCCCCGCCCGCCGCTACCGTCGACCGCATCGGCGGGTTCAGCCCGCCGACACCGTCGAACTCGGCGATCGACGCCGACGCCGTCAGGCATGGGCGTCGCACGCCGGTGATCAGTCGGTCCACGCTCAGGACGGGCGCGGGGCGCGGCGGTCCTTGCGCTGGGCGAGCTCCTCCTCGTCCACCAGCGTGAGCATCGGCTTGCCAGGCTCGCACAGCATGGTGACGGTGAACCGGAGCGGGATGTCGTCGCGGTTGTTGCCGTCCTGGTAGTGGATGACGTCGCCGCCCGGCTCCCAGAACGCCTCCCCGGCGCGTACGACCCGCTCCGGCTCGCCCTCCACCTCCAGCAGCATCTCGCCCTCCAGGACGAAGCCGAACGCGGGCCCTGAGTGCCGGTGCGGCGGCGTGCCGGGGTCGCCGGGCGGAAACTCGATGACCACGGTCATGGCGTGCGCACCCGCAGGGATGAACGGCGGTTCGGCCTCCTGCAGCATGGTCAGCGCCGTCTGCCACGCGGTCGATCTCGGCTTGGGACGGATGTCAGTCATGGGAACCACCTCTCGTGAGCTACGGGCAGCAGCCAGGGCTACTTCCCGGTCGCGTTCCGGCCTGGCCAGTCGCTGTAGCGGATCTCGCCCAGGGTGGCGCCGTCACCCGGAACCAGCGTCCGCTCGCCCGGCGTGCTTCCGAAGTAGAGCGCGTGCGGGTCGGTGACCACCTCGCGCGGATCGTTCCAGCCGGCCAGGGCGTCACGGAAGAACTCGTCCATGCGGAACTGCTCGGGCCCGGCGACCTCGACCCTGCCGTTCAGTGGTGAGCCCACCGCGACCCTGCCGACCGCCTGGGCGACATCGTCGCCCGCGATGGGCTGGAAGCGTACGGGCGCGATGCGTACCTGGTCGCCGTCCGTGGCCTCATCGGCGATGCCCCGGACGAACTCGAAGAACTGGGTCGCGTGCACGAGCGAGAACGGCCTTCCTGACTTCTCGATCAGCTGCTCCTGGGCGATCTTCGCCCGGAAGTAGCCGTTCTCAGGCATCCGCTCCGTACCCACGACCGACAGCGCGACGTGGTGACCGACCCCGGCCGCCGCCTCCGCGGAGAGCAGGTTGCCGGTGGAGGTCTCGAAGAACTCCAGCACCGCGGCGGGCTCGAAGGACGGTGAGTTCGACACGTCGATCACCACCTGCGCGCCCGTCAGCACCTCGGCCAGCCCTTCGCCGGTAAGGGTGTTGACCCCGGTGTTCGGCGACGCCGCCACGGCCTCGTGACCGTGCTCGCCCAGTGTCTTCACGAGCTTCGACCCGATCAGGCCGGTTCCGCCGACTACCACGATCTTCATGGCAAACCCTCTCTGTCCGCCGGGGCACGTGTTGCCGACCGGTCGCCAGCTAAGACAGGGCAGCCCCCAGGCTTGTGACAACTGCCGCGAGATTCTTTCTCGGGCCGGGGACGAAGCCATCGTCGGCGACCGGGATCCTCGCTCTGGACACACCCACTGACCTGCGACGAGACTGGTCGTAGCGAAGTCCATGACCGGCTTCCGCGAGCAGGCCCTCACCGGAGCACGATTCGAGCGCGTGAACCTAAGGGCCGCCACGTTCGATGGCGTGTCGCCCCATGCAGGAAGTCGACTCACCCTTGCGCCGATCCCTAGCGGCTTGTTCGACAGCAGCCGCATCCGCGACGTCGAGGTCAGCGGCGAGTTGCTCGTCGACGCGAACTGAGCCGCCGCATCCCGAACGGGCCAGGATGACCCGACGCAGCCGACGAACTCCGTGCGACGTGGGCGATCCCGGAGCGGCTGCCGGCGAGGACATCTCCAAGCGACGCTCCATCGCGGGGTCGACGGTAAGCGAAGCGGCGTTCCACCGCAGCGTCGACTGTGAGTGAAGCGGCGCTCCCCTGCAACGTTGACGGTGGGTGAAGCGGCGCTCCACCGCGGCGTCGACGGCGAGTGGTCCTTCATCCAACGTCAACGTCGGCGCCGCCGTCTGGGTGAGCCCTCGAGGAATGTCTCAGCGGCCGGAGGCTTGCGATACCTCGGTGACGATGCGCACGGTCTGCGGGTCGGCGAGGAGGTGGCGGCCGCGAGCGGCGTCCGATGGACGAGGAGAAGGACGGCCCGCCTTCAGCCGGGCGGGCAGGGGGCGGTCGGAGACGCCTTCGGCGCGGTGAGGATCGCGGGACGTCGCAACGCCGTCCGCCACATGACCCTCCGGCCGCACCGCAGGGGAATCTCCCGGGACTGTCACCCCCGCTGGGCTGTCCTTGCTGCTCGAGGGGTAGACGGCAGGGGACAGGTCCAGGTTGGGGACTGGAAGGATGGGGTCGCCGACGGCGGGCGGCCAGGCGGGGGGCGATGGCGATGGCGGTGACGGATGCCGAATCGGGCGGTCCGGAAGACCTCGAGCAGGCCACAGCGGTGTTCGCCGGGGTGCGGCCGCGCCTGTTCGGAATCGCGTACCGGATGCTGGGCAGCGCGGCCGAAGCCGAGGACCTGGTGCAGGACGTCTGGCTGCGCTGGCAGGCGTACGACCGCGCCACGGTGGACAGCCCGGCCGCGTTCCTGGCGACGACGACCACGCGGCTGGCCATCAACGCCGCCCAGTCCGCGCGTGTCCGGCGCGAGACCTATCTCGGTCCGTGGCTGCCCGAACCGGTCGACACAGGCGCGGACCCCTACCTCGGCGCCGAGCGAGGCGAGGCCCTGGAGTTCGCGGTGCTGCTGCTCCTGGAACGGCTCTCGCCCACCGAACGAGCGGCGTACGTGCTGCGGGAGGCGTTCGACTACCCCTACCGGCAGATCGCCGACATCGTCCAGCTCAACGAGGCGGCGGTCCGCCAGCTGGTCAGCAGGGCCCGCAAGCGCGTACTCGTCGAGCGCCGCACGCCCGTGACAGGAGCCGAACAACGCAGGCTGCTGACCGCCTTCGTCACCGCGGCCCGCTCCGGCGACCTGACCGCGCTGGAGGAGCTCTTCGCCGCAGACGTGACCAGCTACTCCGACGGTGGCGGCGCCGTGCGCGCCTCCCGTTTCCCCGTGGCGGGCGCGTCGCGGGTCGCGAAGTACGTCAAGGCGTTCGCGGGCCACTTCTGGGCCGGAGTCGACGTGGGCTGGGCGAGCACCAACGGGCAGACCTCCGCCCTGCTCAGCCGCGACGGGCAGGCGTTCGCCGTCCTCACGGTCAACGCCTCGGAGCAGGGCATCGACCAGGTGCTGTGGATGATGAACCCGGCCAAGCTCACCGCGGTGTCCATCAAGCCTGACGCGCCACGACCCGCGCAGGGCTCATGATCCCGCACCGCCCGCGTCGTCCGTGGTGTTCGCCCACTCCGCCGAGGCAGGCGGCCCACCACGCCGCCCGCCGCAGGGCTCGCCTGCGCGGCAGGTCCCGCCCAGGATGGCCGAGGGCGGGCTGCCGCGCCAAGCGACGGGTCCGCCGCTACATCAGGGCGCTCATTTGGCGCCCCGCACGCCCTCGAGATGCGCGTGAACGGCGTACGCGCGGGTCACGGTCTGGACAAGTGCGGTGCCGGAGGCGTCGCTCGCCTTCACCCGCAGCGAGACGAACCCCGCCGCAGGCGGATTCGGCACCACGGCGCTCCAGCCGGAGGCGGTGCGGACCACCGGAACCCGGCGCCAGCTCGCCCCGTCGTCCGACGACCTCTCCAGTTGGACCCGCACCGCCTGCGACCGGATCCCGGGATTCCGTTCCAGCCACATTGGCAGCAGGGTCCGTGAGCCCGCCTTCGCCTGGTTGAGGTCGTCGAGCCCGACTGGGGCGTAGCGTACGACCATCAGCGGCAACGGCTGCTCCCGCGGCGTGTGCGACGACCGGAACGTCCAGGTGGCATCCACCGCCGTCGACAGCGTCGAATACGGCACCTGCCGGCGCATCGACGTGCTGAGCGTGTAGGCGGACTCCTCTCCCGGCAGGTCCGTCCGCAGCTCGCATGCCTGTGGCAGGTCGAGCGAGCAGCCCGCGAGGTCGGACGTGGCCAGCACCTTCCCACCCGTGGTGAGGGTGGCCGTGCCGGTGGCCGTGCCGTCCGTCCCCGCCCTGCCCGCCCCGCCGTCGGCGAAGAGCGCGCCGGCCGGGAAGGTGAGCCTGTCACCGGTACGGCTGCCGCCTGGCCGGGCGAGTGACGGTCCGCTCACCGCGGCGTTCCACACCTCCTGGATGTGCCCGCGCTCCACGGCCCTGCCGCCGTCGGCCACCAGGGAGTCGCCGACCTGGAGGGCGCTGTCCCAGACCAGCCCCGCTGTCCGGTAGTACGTGCGGGAGCCGGGCAGGTCGATCTCCTCTTGCGGCCCCGTCATCATCAACGGCCCCGGGTCGTCGCCGAGCCGGGGCCCGAACAGCGGCGTGCCCCTGGCCGCCACCCCTGAAGCCCGATACGCGGCCGCCACCTTCGCCAGGTCCTTACGCTTCGCCGCGTACGACGGATCGTCGGGGAACCCGTCGACGTAACGGGCGACGAGGTCGTACAGGTACGGGCTCGGGGCGATGTCCTTGCTCGCCCAGAAGGTCCTGATGGAGGCGCGCAGCCCGGGCTGCCGTACGGGGACGAGGAAGAATCTCGACGGCAGGTCCATGGCCGACCATACGCTCATCGACACCGACCACGGTCCGAACGCCAGCCCGACCTCGGCCTGGTGCAACGGCGCTGCGGCCGGATCATCCAGGGTGACCAGCGCTTGTCCGGCTTGGCGGCCGTCCACCGTGACCTGCTGGCCGGCGCGGTCCACCGTCAGCGCGGTGTGGGCGATGACCGTGGCCGTCCGCCCGTGGATCTGCGCGAAGAGGTTCCAGTCCCCCTTGGCGAGCCGGACCGTGGCCGTGCCTTCCTGGAAGACCGCCTGCCGGATGGCGGCGGTGCGGGGGTCGTAGAACTGGGCGGAGGGGTCGACGGGGTCACCGTTCCTGTCGACGGCCTTGACGGTGACGTCGTAGGACTCCGGCTCGACGTACGCGCCGGCCAGGGTGCGGATCGAGGTCTCGCCCGAGGTGGCGGTGATCGTCCCGACGTAGTCGCCAGGCGCCTTGCCGCTCGCGTCGATCGAGAGAGTGACCGAGGCCTGCCCCCTTGCGGGCACCTCGAGCCGCCGGGCACCGAGTTCGAGCACCTCGCCCTCAGCGGTCAGGTCGAGGCTGACAGGGGCGTCGCCGGAGTTGGTGTACGAGATGGTCCCGATCTTCCGCCGTTCGTTGGGGTCGTCCCATGGGAAGGCGGCCCAGGCGCCCTCCGCCTGGGCCACGACCTGCTGCCTCAGAGCACGGACGAGGTCCACGCGCCCTCCGCCCTGCTGGTACGGCGTGGCTCCGGGGACGGGATGGGCACTGCCGGTGAGAGCGGCCTTGAGTTGCTGCCCGGTCCAGTCGGGGTGGCGCTGGGCCAGGATCGCCGCCGCCCCGGCCACATGCGGCGTGGCCATGGAGGTGCCGCTCATCGCCACGTGGGAGCCGTCGGCGGTGCCGGCGGCCGCGGCGGCGACGATGTCGACCCCGGGCGCGGTGATCTCAGGTTTGACTCCGTGGTCGCCTTCTCGCGGCCCCGTGCTGGAGAAGTCGGCCATCCGGTCCTGCCGGTCGACCGCGCCGACCGCGAGAGCGGCGTCGGCGCTGGCGGGACTGCTCACCGGCGTCATGCCGCCGTCGTTGCCCGCGCCGACGACGAACAGCGCGCCCGTCCGCGCTGACAGCGTGTTCACCGCCTGTTCCACGGGGTCGATCTCGGGGCGGTCGGGGCCGCCCAGACTCATGTTGACGATCTTCGCGCCGACCTCGACTGCGGCCCACTCCATGCCGGCCAGGAGGGCGGAGTCGGTGATGTGACCGGACCTGCCGCCCACCTTGCCGATGGCCAGCCGCGCGCCGGGAGCCACGCCCCGGTAGTTCTCGCCGTTCCCCGCGACGGTCGAGGCGACGTGAGTGCCGTGGCCGTGGAGATCGCGAATACCGGGTTCCTCGCTGAAGTTGCGCTCCTGCGTCACCACGCCCTTCAGGTCGGGGTGGTCGGGGTCGTAGCCGGAGTCGAGAACGGCGACAGTGACGCCCTCGCCTGTCATCCCCTGCTTCCACGCCTCGGTGGCGCCGATCTGCTTGACGCTCTGGTCGAGGCCGTAGGACCGGCGCCCGTCCAGCCAGATTCTCGTCCTGCCCGGGGCCAAGGCGCGGGCGCCGCCCGCCAGCTCCTTCCACGTCTGCGACGCGCCGCTCTTGGGCACGCGGAGCGTGGTCAGGCCGAGCCCGGCGAGCCGCCGGGCATCCCGCGCGCCCCTGAGCGAGGGGCCGCCCGTGGCCGACTGCGTGATCAGAGGGATGTCACCCGTGTCGGCGTCGCCGTACCGCCACTGCAGCAGTTGGGTGACGTCGAACAGCCGCCGGTCGAGGACGCCCTGATTGACCAGGGACAGGGCGTCGGACGGAATCACGTACAGGTGACCGTCCACGACCTGCTTCGTGAACCCCACCTGCCTGCCCGGGCCGGGTCGCACGCGAGACATCTTGCCGGTGACCACGACCTTGTCGCCGGTGAGCAGAGTCACGCCGTCGGTTCCGCCCGCGCCTGGCCGCTCGGCGGCGGCTCCCGGGCCTGGCGCGGGGATGATGCCGATGGTGGCCGCCAGGAAAGCCTGGACGAGGGCGATTCTCACGTACATGGAGCGCCCTCGCCGTCCTTGTTGTGCTGAGAAGGAGTCACAGGAGGGTGAATGTGCGGCTGCCGCGTCGTGTTACAGAAGTCAGCCGAGAGAGCGGGCCAGGCGGCGGCGCAGGCGCGCGAGGGCGCCGGAGTCCCCGGCCGCCCGCCCGCCCGGTGCCAGGCCGAGCGCGCCCAGGCGCTGCCTCTTGAAGTAGCGCTCCGTGCCGTGCTCGGACAGGTAGGCCTCGGCGACGGGGCGCAGCTCCGGGTAGGCCTCGCTCTGCATGCAGTAGCCCACCGCGCCCGCCAGTTCGGAGATCTCCACAGCGGGCGGCGTCTCCAGCTCGCCCGCCTGCGACAGTCTGGGCAGCAGCGCGTCGATGATCGTGGCGGGGATCCTGTTGCTGTTCTCGTACGGCGTGAGCCGCTCCAGCACCAGGGGCGTGCCGTACGAGGCGACCCGCAGCCCGAAGTAGCGCGAGGCGGTGACCAGTCCCGTCGAGAAGCACCCCACGACCAGCTCGGGGCGCAGCGCCGCGAAGCACACCTCGGCGGGCACGCTCTCGCCCGCGACGACCAGCCGCACGCCCAGCTCCTGCGCGCTGGCCCGCAGCAGCCGCGTGTGACGGCTGCCTGCCGCCGGGTGCGGCTTGAACACCACGCTCCTGTGTCCTCTCGCGACCAGGGCGCGCAGCATCGCCTCGTGCAGCTCGTGCTCCTGCTCGGGCGTGACGATGTCGAGCGACGACAGATACTGCCCGAGGATGACCGCCTCGCCCGCCAGCATGTCGGGCGCGGTCGCCGCCACCTGGTTGACCACCTCGAGGAAGGCGTCGGAGTCGATGAGCTCGGGCCGCACGCCGTACTCGGACAGCAGCAGGGGCGTCAGCCCCGGCACCAGGTCGAGGTGGAGCAGGCGCGTGACGCGGCGGAAGATCTCGGCGGGCAGCGGGTCGCGGGTGGGCCCGTAGCTCATCAGCCCGTCGGAGTAGACGGTGATCGGGCAGTCGCGCACGAGCCCCGCGATGGTCCGCGCGGGCGGCACCGCGATGGACTCGACGACCAGCTCCTCGACCCGGTCCAGGCGCAGAGCCTCGGAGACCAGCCTGCTGATCATCGGCACCTCGATGACGCGCGCTCGCCAGTCCGAGGGATGCAGCGGCGCGATCAGCTCGTTCCACGAGCGCACCTCGTCGAAGCGGGAGCGCAGCGCGGCGAAGCCCGGCGTCTGGTCCAGCGGCGTGGACACCTCGGGGACAGAGGTGTTGGTGGAGACGACCAGCACCCTGCGCCCGCCCTCGCCGAAGTGCCCCGCGTCGATCGCCGCCGCAAGGGACATCGCCCCGAAGAGCGTCGAGGCGTAGAAGACCCGCGTCACGCTTCCTCCCTCCGCACCCGCGCGCCGGCGGGAATCTCAGGGAGCAGGGCGCGCAGCGCCTGCTCGCGCTCGACCGACATGCGCGGCACGGCCGCGGCGACCAGGTCGGCGGGCAGCGCCCGCACCATCGCCGCGCCCCGTGCCTCGAACCGCCGCCGGAGTTCGGGGGTGAACCGCTCGGCGAGCTCCAGATGGTGGGCGAACAGCGCGCAGAAGTTGCGCACCGCCTTGGGCATGAACTCCGGCTCCAGATCCTCGAAGATGAGGTCGAAGGCGTCGAAGAAGTGCAGCTGCCGTTCGTCGCCGATCTGTGTGAGCGACCCCTGCACGCCCCGCCGGTAGAACAGGCCGGCCATCGACACCACCGCGAAGGAGGCGGCCTTCCTGTGCAGCCGCCAGATCCACGGCCTGTCCTCGGCCGTGTGCAGCGAGCCGGGGAAGCGCAGCAGGTCGCCCAGCGTGCGGCGGTAGATCCCCGCCCACGCGTAGGGGTAGTCGACCATCGTCCTGACATCGGCGGGCAGGATCGTCTCCCGCGGGTTGAGCACCAGGCCCCTGCGCGCCTCAGGGGCCCGGTGCACCACCCGCTTACGTCCCTCGACCTGCACGTGGTCGGTACGGACGAAGTCGCAGCCGAGCCCGTCGATCGCGGCGACGAGCCCGGAAAGGTAGCCGGGGGCGAGCCAGTCGTCCCCGTCCATGAACGTGACATAGGTGCCGGAGGCCAGCTTCAGCCCGGTGTTGCGCGCGTCGGCCAGGCCCACGGGCGTGGGATTGCGCGCCAGCGAGAGCCCTGGCACCTCCGACTCGGCGACGATCGCGGCGGTGTCGTCCACCGAGCCGTCGTCCACCACGATGAACTCGAAGTCGCGCCTGGCGTTGCGGGCCAGCGAGGCGAGCGCGTCGGAGATGAAGCGCTCGCCGTCGCGGACGGGGACGACGACCGAGAGTGTGATCACACCGTGACCCTGCGGAGCCTGGCCTTCGGCGCCTCCTCACCGGGGAAGACACGCTTGACGCCGTCGCCCATGGCCTGCTCGATGATCCTGATGTCGCGCACCAGATGCTCCAGACCCGCGGGCTCCAGGGAGGCGGCGTGGTCGGAGCCCCACATCGTGCGGTCGAGCGTGATGTGCCGCTCGACGGTGACCGCGCCGAGCGTGACAGCGGCCAGCGAGATCTGCAGCCCGCGCTCGTGGCCCGAGTAGCCGACAGGCACGCCGTACCGCTCCTTGAGCGTGGTGATGGTGCGCAGGTTGGCCTCCTCCGGCGGCAGCGGGTAGGTGGAGGTGGCGTGCATCATGATCAGCTTGTCGGTGCCGAGGATCTCGACGGCCTGGTCGATCTCGCTCAGCGTGGACATGCCGGTCGACAGGATGAGCGGCTTGCCGGTCGAGGCCAGGGCGCGCAGCAGCTCGTGGTCGGCGACGCTGGCCGAGGCGATCTTGTGGACGAGGACGTCCATCTCCTCGAGGAACTCCACCGACGGCACGTCCCACGGGGAGGCGAACCAGTGCAGGCCCCGCTCGTCGCAGTACTTGGCGATCTGGGTGTACTCGTCGCGGCCGAACTCGGTGCGCTCCTTGTACTCCAGGTAGGTCATCTCGCCCCACGGCGTCTGCCTGATCTGCGAGCGCTGCTCAACGGGCACGCAGATCTCCGGCGTGCGCTTCTGGAACTTCACCGCCTGGCATCCGGCGTCGGCCGCCACGTCGATGAGCCGGCGCGCCAGGTCCAGGTCGCCGTTGTGGTTGATGCCGATCTCGCCGATCACGTAGACGGGCTGGCCGTCGCCCACCAGCACGTCGCCGATCGCGACGGGCTTGGGAACGCCGAGCCTGAGCGCGGCCTTGGGGGCGGTGGGCTCGGGAAGCTCGGGCCTGGCCGCCAGCACCCTCTCGCACAGCTCCCTGACGGCGCCGTCGCCGCCCTGCCTGGTGAGCACGACCCGCGCCGCCGCCCGCACGCGGGGGTGCGCGTCGGGCACCGCGACCGGCCAGCCGACCAGCGACATCGGGCCCAGGTCGTTGACGTCGTTGCCCACGTACGCCACGCGGGCGGGGTCGAGACCCTCGATGGTCAGCCAGTCGCGCAGCACGGTCCGCTTCTCGGCGAGGCCCTGCAGCACGGGAACGCCCAGCTTGCGGGCGCGGGCGGCCACGACGGGGTTGTGCTCGGTGGACATCACCAGCAGCTTCACCCCCGAGCGGCGAAGCAGCGAGACGCCCATGCCGTCGGAGCGGCTGACCAGCACCATCTCGCGGCCGTCCGAGTCGACGTAGGCGCGGTCGTCGGTGTGCACGCCGTCGAAGTCGGTGATGACCGCGTCGACGTCGATCGGCTCGGGCAGGTCGACCAGCGGCGCGAGCGCCCTCACGATCTCCAGGTCCTCGGGGTCGTCGATCTCGATCGCGTGACGCGTGGGCACCTGCTGGACGGTGACGTCGCCGAAGAAGCGGTGACCGTGCTCGCGCAGGCCCCGCGTCCTCATGACGTAGAAGGCGCCCGTCTCGCGGAACTCGGGCGCGCGATCCTGCCGCATCTGCCGGCTGGAGCGGTCGTGGTTGACCCCCTCGCCCTCGGGCGTCCAGAGGAACGCGTGGTTGGACACGCCGGACAGCACCGCGTCGGCCTCGCCCTCGAGCACCTTGCGCACCGCCTCCGACAGGTCGGCGGGGTCGATGAAGGCGCTGGTGCACTGCACGAGCACGACGACCTCGGGCTCGACCGCGAGGGTGTCGAGGGCGTGCAGCAGCGCGCTCTCGCTGGAGGCGGAGGCGCCCGACAGCTCGGCCGGCCGCTCGACGACCGTGGCGCCCGCCTCGCGGGCGGCCTGCGCGATCCCCGCGTGGTCGGTGCTGACCACGACCTGGTCGATCAGCTCGGCGCGCTGGGCCGCCTTCACGGCGCGCGCGACCAGCGGAACGCCGCCCACCTGGGCGAGGTTCTTCAGGGGAATGCCCGCCGAACCTCCGCGGGCGGGAATGACGGCGAGGACTCGCAACGTGGCTCCTTGAATTGCTTGAGGTGCCATGGAAGCTAGCCACACCATCCGACCGGGCCGGGGATCGGAGCTGAACTCCCTGTTAACGTTGCGTGCGGATCCGGTAGAGCAGCTCGGGACGGCCCACGCCGCCGTACTGCGGCACCCGGTCCGCGCTTCCCGTGTCCACCAGGTGCTCCAGGTAGCGCCGCGCGGTCACCCGCGACACCCCGATCGCCGCGCCCACGGCCTGCGCGCTCATCGGCGACCTGCGCAGCTCTGCGCAGACCGCGTCGAGGGTGTCCTGCGTCATCCCCTTCGGCAGCGAGGAGTGACCCCTGAGCGTGGCCAGCGCCCTGTCGACGTCACCCTGCCCCGTCACCTCGCCCTCGCTGGCCCTGAAGGCCGCGTAGCGGAGCAGCTTCTCCCTCAGCGTCGCGAACGTGAACGGCTTGAGCAGGTACTGCGCCACGCCCAGCGACACCGCGTCGCGTACCACGGCCAGATCGCGGGCCGAGGTCACCGCGATCACGTCGCAGGCCAGCCCGGCCGCCCTGACGGCCCTGCACACCTCGAGCCCGTGCATGTCGGGCAGGTAGAGGTCGAGCAGGATCAAATCGACCTCGCTCGTGCGGAGGAAGCGCAGCGCATCCCCGCCCGATCTGGCCACGCCCGCCACCGTGAAGCCCTCGACCCGCTCCACGAACAGGCGGTTGGCCTCGGCGGTGACCTCCTCGTCCTCGACGACCAGCACCCTGATCACAGCGGCAGCCTCACCGTGAAGGCCGAGCCCGCCACCTCGATCGTGCCGCCGAGCTGCCGTACCGCCTGGCCGACCAGGGCCAGGCCGAGCCCTCTGCCGTCGCCCTTGGAGGTCCAGCCCTTGCCGAAGGCCGCGGGGTCGGACAGGCCGGGCCCGTCGTCGGACACCCTGATCACGAAGGCGTCCGCATCGGCCCTCAGATGCACCTCCACCCTGCTCGCCGCCTCGATCGCGTTGTCGATGAGGTTGCCCACGATCGTCACCACCCTTCGAGAGTCGAGGTTCAGATCGTCGAGCTCGCTGTCGGGGGCGATGACCAGCTCGGTGCCTCGCTCGGCGGCCTCGGCCGACTTGCCGAGCAGCAGGGCGGCCAGGACGGGCTCGCGCGCCCATCACCCTGTCGGTCAGCTCCTGCGCGGCCCTGAGCTCGGCGGTGCCGAAGGCGACGGCCTGCTCGGTCCTGCCGAGCTCGACCAGGGTGATCACGGTGTGCAGCCGGTTGGCCGCCTCGTGCGCGGCAGCCCTGAGGGAGTCGGCGAACCCGCGCTCCGCGTCGAGCTGGCCGGTGAGGGCCTGCAGCTCGGTGCGGTCGCGCAGGGTGACGACGGAGCCGAGGCGGCTGGGCGCGACGTCGACGACCAGGACGCGGTCGCCGACGAGGTGGACCCGCTCCCGCACGGACGTGGGCTCGCCTTCCCCGCAGGGCGCGACCGGCGACGTCGGTTCGGTTCCCCCGGAAAGGGCGGGTGGAGACGGCTCGGGGGTCTCGAGGGGGAGGGGCAGAACCAGGTCGGCGATGCCCAGGTCGCGGACATCGCGGCCCTCGGCGTCGGACGGCAGGCCGAGCAGGGTGCGCGCGCCGTCGTTGCACAGCGTCAGCGTGCCGTCCCTGGCGACCAGGAGCAGCCCCTCCCTGACCGCGTGCAGGATGGCATCGGCCTGGTCGTCGGCAACCTGCTCGACCCTGGCGCGGGCCTGCAGCTGACCGACGCGGCCAGGCAGGCGGCGGAGGCCGAGGCGGCCAAGGGCGGGGAGTCCTCCACCGTCGACTTCCTGCTCGGCATCATCCCCACCACGCTGGTGTCTGCCTTCACCGAGGGCCAGGTCCTGCAGACGCTGCTCGTCGCTCTCCTGGCGGGCTTCGCGCTGCAGGCGATGGGAAGCAGGGGCGCGCCGATCCTGAGGGGTGTCGAGCACATCCAGCGGCTGGTCTTCCGCATCCTCGCCATGATCATGTGGGCGGCGCCCGTCGGCGCGTTCGGGGCCATCGCCGCGGTCGTGGGGTCGACCGGCATCAAGGCGCTGGAGTCGCTGGCGGTCATCATGGTCGGCTTCTACGCCACCTGCGCGCTCTTCGTCGGCCTGGTGCTCGGCCCGCTGCTGTGGCTGGTGGCCAGGGTCGGGCTCTGGTCGCTGCTGCGCTACCTCGGCAGGGAGTTCCTGCTGATCCTTTCCACGTCCTCGTCGGAGTCCGCGCTGCCCAGGCTCATCGCCAAGATGGAGCACCTCGGCGTCTCCAAGCCGGTCGTGGGCATCACGGTGCCGACCGGATACTCCTTCAACCTCGACGGCACCGCGATCTACCTGACCATGGCCACGCTCTTCGTCGCCTCGGCCACGGGGGCGCCGCTGGCGGTCGGCGAGCAGGTCTCGCTGCTCCTCTTCATGATCATCGCGTCGAAGGGCGCGGCGGGCGTGACGGGGGCGGGCCTCGCCACGCTCGCGGGCGGCCTGCAGTCGCACAGGCCCGACCTGGTGGACGGCGTCGGCCTCATCGTCGGCATCGACAGGTTCATGTCCGAGGCCCGCGCGCTGACCAACTTCGCGGGCAACGCGGTGGCCACCGTGCTGGTGGCCACCTGGACGGGCGAGTTCGACAGGGCACGGGCCGGCGAGGTGCTGGCGGGCAGGCTGCCCTTCGACGAGGCCACGCTCCTCGACGAGGAACAGCAGCCGCCCGTCAAGGACGTGGAAATGTCGGGCGTCTGAGCGCTCAGGCGAGCGGCAGTCGCATGACGAAGCGCGCGCCGCGGGGGCTGTCTGCCACGCAGACGGCCCCACGGTGCGCGACCGCCACCTCCCTGGCGATCGCCAGGCCGAGCCCTGTGCCCCCCGCGTCCCTGCTGCGGGCGGCGTCGAGCCTGGTGAAGCGCTCGAAGACGCGGTCTCTGTCCTCGGGGGCGATGCCCGTCCCGTCGTCCTGCACGGTGAGCACGGCCGAGCCGTCCTCGGTGCGGACCGACACCGTGACCGAGCCGTCGGCGTGCCGCTGGGCGTTGTCGAACAGGTTGTCGATCACCCGCCGCAACTGCACGACGACGCCCTCGACGAAGGCGCCCTCGGCCAGGTCGCACCGTACGGGGATCCTGTCCCGGCGGCCAGGAAGACATTCACGCACCAGCTGCGCCAGATCCACCCGCTCCTTGACCACGTCCACCCGCGAGCCGATCCGCGCGAGCAGCAGCAGGTCGCTGACGATGGCCTCCAGCCGGTCGGTGTCGTTCAGCGCGCCGTCCAGCAGCTTCTCGAGGTCGGTGTCCTCCGGATAGAGCTGGGCGCTCTCCAACTGCGCCCTGAGTCCCGCGATGGGGGTGCGCAGCTCGTGGGAGGCGTCGGAGGCGAACTGCCGCTGCTGCTCGGCCGAGCGCTCCAGCCGGGCGAGGGTGCCGTTGACGGACCTGGCTAGCTGCGCCACCTCGTCCTCGCCCTTGGGGACGGTCACCCGCCTGCTCAGGTCGGTGGCGTTGACCGTGTCGAGCTCGCTGCGCATCTCGGCCACCGGGCTCAGCGTGCGGCCCGTGACCAGCCAGGTCACCCAGGCCACCAGGGCGATCACCAGCGCCACCTGGGCGGCGATGGCGAGCTCCAGGACGCGGGTGCCGAGCACGCCCGGCGTCGGCCTGGCCGCGTAGACCACGGGCGAGTCCGCAGCCCTGGACACCCTGATCGCCGTGAGGTGGACGCAGTCACCGTTGTCACAGCTGGTGGTGCTGACGGCCCGGTCGTCGGGCGTGGGCCAGATGTCGGTGAGCGGCGGTTGCAGCGCGGCGGCGCTGCTGGAGGCGATCACCCTGCGGTCGGGGCTGACGACCTGGATGAGGTCCACCTCGTCGACGGTCACCGGGATCCGGCCCGACACGAAATGGCCTTCGCGCAGATCGGGGGTGACCGCGGCGGCGGCGTCCCTGGTGTCCTTCCACACGCTGGCGGTCACCACGGTCCTGGTGACCGCCGCGCCGCCGATCCCCGTGGGGACCAGCACGATGGCCGCGACGGCAGTCGCGATGAGCGTCACCCGTCCGCGGAGGGATCTCGCCCATATCCGTGACACGCCCCGAGATTACTCACGACCCACTTCGCGAAAGCCCGCGATCAGGGAAAAATTAGGTCATCCTTCCCCAGCGCTCGCCCAGACCGCGGTGTCGGGAGGAACCGAGCCGTCGGCCCCGAGCGGGCCGCTGGACAGCAGCACCTCGCCGGGGCCGGCGACGGGGGTCTCGCCGAAGTTGACCAGCACGACCAGGCCGGGCTCGCGCCTGAAGGCCAGCACGTCCTTGGGCGAGTCGAGCCAGGTCAGCTCGCCGCCGCCGAGCGCCGGATGCTCCTTGCGCAGCTTCAGCGCGGCCCGGTAGAAGGCAAGGGTGGAGCCCGGGTCGCCCTCCTGCGCCTCCCTGCTCAGCGGGCCCCACGTGGAGGGGATCGGCAGCCAGGGGGAGCGCCAGCCGAAGCCGTCCGAGGAGGTCCAGGGCAGCGGCACCCTGCAGCCGTCGCGGCTCTCGCCCGAACGCAGGAACGCGGGGTCCTGCCTCAGCTCGTCGGGCAGGTCGAGCACCTCGGGCAGGCCGAGCTCCTCGCCGTTGTAGAGGTAGGCCGAGCCCGGCAGCGACAGCATGAGCTGGGTGGCCGCGCGGGCGCGGGCCAGCCCGCCGTGACGGGTGACGTGGCGCGGCTTGTCGTGGTTGGACAGCACCCACGTCGTCGGCGCGCCGACCAGCTCGGCCTCGGCCAGGGACTTGTCGATGACGTCGCGGAAGGACTTGGCGCCGTAGGCGGCCATCATGAACTCGAAGTTGAAGGCCTGGTGCAGTTCGTCGGGGCCGACGTAGCGGGCCAGGCGGGCGGGGGAGGAGACCCACGCCTCGGCCACCGCCATGCGGCCGTCCTGGTAGGAGTCGAGGATGGGCCGCCACTCGCGGTAGATCTCGTGCACGCCGTCCTGGTCGAAGTACGGCACGCTGTCGTGGCCGAGCATCTCCACGTGCAGGTCGTCGCCGACGTCGGGCAGGCCCTCCGCCTTGATCATGCCGTGCGCCACGTCGATCCTGAACCCGTCGACACCCCTGTCGAGCCAGAAGCGCAGGATGTCGCGGAACTCCTCGCGGACCGCGGGGTGGTCCCAGTTGAGGTCGGGCTGGGTGGGGTCGAACAGGTGCAGGTACCACTGGCCGTCCTCGACCTGTGTCCAGGCCGGCCCTCCGAAGATCGACTCCCAGTCGTTCGGCTGGTCGCGGAAGATGTAGCGGTCGCGCAGGCCCTCCTTGAACCAGGGGTGCTCGGAGGAGGTGTGGTTGGGCACGATGTCCACGATCACCCTGATGCCGCGCGCGTGCGCGTCGGCGATCATCGCGTCGAAGTCGGCCAGGGTGCCGAAGCGCGGGTCGACGTCGCGGTAGTCGGCCACGTCGTAGCCGCCGTCGTTGAGCGGAGAGGTGTAGAAGGGGCTCAGCCAGATGGCGTCGACGCCCAGCTCCGACAGGTAGCCCAGGCGCTCGCGAACCCCGATGAGATCGCCGGTTCCGTCGCCGTTGCCGTCGGCGAAGCTCCGGGGGTACACCTGGTACACGACAGCGTCGCGCCACCAGTCGTCGTTGCCGCGCATTGGTCAGTCCTTCCCCGATGTCCACGATGTCCACGGAGAGGGTCCCGCGCGAAGATGGTCAAGCGCAAGTTACGGAAACTTGCAAGAGGGTTAAGGTCCCTCCAAGCCCCCTCCATGCGGTCCCGTGCCAGGTAGCGGTGAGGTAACTCTCTTACGCAAGTTCTTCCAATTCTTGCAAAGAGTCGCTAACGTCCCCGAAACATAAGCCGCAAAGGCGGCTATTTCTGGATCTTTCAGTGGCGCGCCGCACTCGCGCCGCTTGACCTCAGGAGGGTCCCATGCGCATCCGAGCACTGGGCGTGGCCGCAGCGGCCACCGTGGCGTTCGGCGCCACCGCTTGCGGTGGTTCTGCGCCGACGTCGTCGGCCGCGCCGAGCAGCTCCGCGCCCTCGGCCGGCGCCTCGGCCACCGCCGACAAGGGCAGCGGCAAGCTCGTGATCTGGGCCGACCCCAACCGCACGAAGGCCCTCAAGCCCTTCGCCGAGCAGTTCGGCACCGAGAACGGTGTCACGGTGGAGGTGAAGGAGATCAGCAAGGACAACCAGCAGACCTTCCTCACCGCCTCCCAGCAGGGCAGCGGCCCCGACATCACGGTCGGCGCCCACGACTGGATCGGCAACCTGGTGCAGAACGGCGCCATCGACCCGGTCAACCTGACCGAGGAGCAGAAGGCCGCCTTCTCCCCGATCGCGCTCAAGGCCGTCACCTTCAACGGCCAGGTGTACGGCGCGCCGTACGCGATGGAGAACGTCGCGCTGATCCGCAACACCGAGCTCGCCCCCGACGCCCCCGCCACCTTCGACGACGTGATCGCCAAGGGCAAGGAGCTGAAGAAGGCCGGCAAGGTCAAGGAGGTGCTCTGCCTCCCCGTCACCGCCAAGGGCGACGCCTACCACGTCTACCCGCTCTTCTCCTCCGCGGGCGGCGCCATCTTCGGCACCACCTCCGCCGGGGACCCCGACCCCAAGCAGGTGCTGGTCGGCTCCAAGGAGTCGCAGGCCGCCTTCGAGAAGCTCGCCGAGCTCGGAGAGAAGGGCGAGGCGGCCCTGAAGACCTCGCTCACCAACGAGAACAGCATCCCCACCTTCGCCGGCGGCAAGTGCGCCTTCCTGGTCTCCGGCCCGTGGGCGATGGCCGACGTCAAGAAGAGCGGCGTCGCCTACGACGTCACCGCCGTGCCCGCCTTCAAGGACGGCAAGCCCGCCACCCCGTTCGTGGGAGTCCAGGCCTTCTTCGTCGCCTCCAAGGGCGCCAGCAAGACTCTCGCCCAGGAGTTCGTCACCAACTACGTGACCAACCCCGACGTCGCCAAGGCCCTCTACGACGCCGACCCGCGTCCTCCGGCCCTGACCGCCGCGCTCGACGCGGTCAAGGCGGCCGACCCCGACGCCGGCAAGTTCATCGAGGCCGGCTCGGGCGGCATCCCGATGCCCGCCATCCCCCAGATGTCGGCCATCTGGGAGCCGTTCGGCATCGCCGAGGCCGCCGTCGTCAAGGGCAGCGACCCGGTCAAGGCCGCCGAGTCGGCGCAGAAGACCATCGACGGCTCGCTGAAGAACTAGCCCATGTCCCTGGACGTGCGTGAGGCCGCGGAGGTCACGACCCCTCCGCGGCCCCGTCGCGAGCTGACCACCGCCTTCGTGGTGAGCAGGATCGCCGTGCTGGCCGTGGCCGCCGCCATCCTGCTCTACGCCGTGCCGCCGCTGGTCGCGGCCGAGTCGTGGATCTCGCTGACCCTGCTCCTGCTGGCCGGCGCGGGCATCGGCTACCTCTACCTGACCCGCCGCTTCGTGCCCGCCAAGTACCTCGTGCCCGGCACGGTCTTCCTGCTCGCCTTCCAGGTCTTCCCCGTGATCTACACGGTGAGCACCGCCTTCACCAACTTCGGCGACGGCCACAGGGGCGACAAGGCGGCCGCGATCTCGGCGATCGAGACGGGGTCGGTACGGCAGGCCCCGGGCTCGCCCGAGTACGGCCTGAGCGCCGCGCTCAAGGGCGACACCCTGGTCTTCCTGCTGGTCGACCCGAAGACCAAGCAGGTGCAGGAGGGCTCGCCCGACGGGCTGGCAGCCGTCCAGGGAGCCAGGCTGGGTGTGACGGGCAAGGTGCTGGAGGCGCCCGGCTACACGGTGCTCAAGGCGCCGCAGGCCGCGGCCCGCGCCGATCAGATCGCCGAGCTGGCCGTCCCGACCCGGGGTGGCCTGATCAAGGCCAACGGCCTGAGCAGGGCGGTCGAGGGCAGGGCGGCGCTGACCTACGACGTGGGCTGCGACTGCGTCAAGGGCGACGGCGACAGCTGGCAGGCCGACGAGTCGCAGGGCTACTTCGTCAACGCCAAGGGCGAGCACCTGGCGCAGGGCTGGCAGGTCAACGTCGGCTTCGCCAACTTCACCCGCGTGCTGACCGACCCGACCCTCTCGGCCCACTTCCTCGGCATGTTCACCTGGAACATGGTCTTCGCGGTGCTGTCGGTGCTGACCACCTTCGCCCTCGGCATGGGCGTGGCACTGGCGCTGCACCACCCGAAGATGCGCGGCACGAGGTTCTACAGGATCGCGCTGATCCTGCCGTACGCGATGCCGGCCTTCGCGATGCTGCTGGTCTGGCGCGACATGTTCAACCGCGACTTCGGCCTGATCAACCAGATGTTCGGGCTCGACGTCGACTGGATGGGCGGGATGCTGTCGGCCAAGTTCGCCGTCATCCTGGTCAACACGTGGCTGGGCTTCCCCTACATGTTCCTCGTCACCACCGGAGCGCTGCAGGCGATCCCGCGCGAGCTGACCGAGGCGGCCTCCATCGACGGGGCGCCGCCGTGGTACGCCTTCCGCAAGGTGACGCTGCCGCTGCTGCTGGTGGCGCTGACCCCGCTGCTGATCTCCTCCTTCGCCTTCAACTTCAACAACTACAACGCGATCGCGCTGACCACCGACGGAGGACCCTTCCCCGCGGAGAGCCCGACCGTGGGCGGCACCGACCTGCTGATCAGCTACACCGTCAGGCTGGCGTTCGGCACCGGCTCGGCGCAGTTCGGGCTGGCCGCGACGATGTCGGTCTTCATCTTCGCGATCGTCGCGACGATCTCGGCGATCACCTTCAGGCGCACCCGCAAGCAGGAGGACGTGTACGCATGAAGCTGGCTCTCAGGCACGCCTTCGTGCTGCTGGTGTGCGCCTTCGCGCTGTTCCCCATCCTGTTCGTGGTCTCGGCGGCCATCAACCCGCTCGGCACGCTCGCCTCCTCCGACCTGGTGCCCAACGGGGCGAGCTTCGACAACGTCGCGAAGCTGTTCTCCTCCGACACCTATCCCTTCGGCCGCTGGGTGTTCAACTCGGTGTTCATCGCGCTGGCCTCCTCCTCGGCGAGCCTGCTGCTGTCGATGTTCGCCGCCTACGCCTTCAGCCGCATGCGCTTCGCGGGCCGCCGCGTCGGCCTGCTCGCGCTGCTGCTGATCCAGATGTTCCCGCAGTTCCTGGCCATCGTGACGATCTTCATGATCTTCACCAGGGTCAGCGAGCTGTACCCCGCGTTCGGCTTCAACACCACCTGGGGCATCCTGCTGCTCTACCTGGGCGGCGCGCTCGGGGTGAACACCTGGCTGATGAAGGGCTTCCTCGACACCATCCCCAAGGAGCTCGACGAGTCGGCCACGGTCGACGGAGCCACCCACGCGCAGGTCTTCTGGAAGATCATCATGCCGCTGGTCACGCCCATCCTGGCGGTCACCGCGCTGCTGGCCTTCATCGGCACGATGAGCGAGTTCCTGATGGCCAACATCTTCCTGCGCGACGCCGAGAGCAAGACGCTCGCGGTCGGCATGTACGGCATGATCGCCGGCGACGGGCGCAACGCCAACTTCGGCATGTTCGCCGCCGCCACGCTCATTACCGCGATCCCGACCGTGAGTGTGTTCCTCTGGTTGCAGAAGTTCATCGTTTCCGGTCTGACCGCGGGCGCGGTCAAGGGGTAAGGACCTTTCTTGCACTACCTCGACCAGCCGCATCACGACGGCTCGTCCCTGTACGTCTCCACGCTCGCCCCCTCCCTCGGCGAGGAGGTGAGCGTGTGGCTGCGCGTGCCGCAGGGTCTGGCCATGGACGCGGTGCACGTGCGAACCGTCTACGACGGCGAGCCGCGCTACACGGCGGCCGCCCCCGACCCCTCGAGGAAGGGCCTCGGCGGGTACGGCGCGGCAGACACCTGGTGGAAGGCGACGATCACGGCGGTCAACCCCGTCGTGCCGTACCGCTTCCTGCTGATCTCCGGCCAGGGCCAGCGGTGGCTGAACGCCTCGGGCCTCACCGGTCACGACGTGACCGACTCCACCGACTTCAGGCTCGTCTCCCACGAGGCGCCGCCGGAGTGGATGGCCGACGCGATCGTCTACCAGATCTTCCCCGACAGGTTCGCCGACGCCCGTCCCCACAAGGACCTGCCCTCGTGGGCGCTGCCCGCCTCGTGGGACGGCGACCCCGTCATCGGGGAGGGCCCCGGCACGCCCGAGCAGCTCTACGGCGGCGACCTCGACGGCATCACCGAGCGGCTCGACCACATCCAGGCGCTCGGCGCCGACACCGTCTACCTCACGCCGTTCTTCCCCTCGCGCTCCAACCACCGCTACGACGCGGCGAGCTTCGACCACGTCGACCCGCTGCTCGGCGGCGACGAGGCGCTCATCCGGCTGTCCGACGCGCTGCACGCGCGCGGCATGAGGCTGCTCGGCGACATCACGACCAACCACACAGGGGACTCGCACGAGTGGTTCACCGCGGCCATCTCGGACGTCAACGCCCCCGAGCGCGAGATGTTCTACTTCGACCCCGACACCGGCGACTACGAGTCCTGGTGGGGCGTCAAGACGCTGCCCAAGCTCAACTGGGCCAGCGAGCTGGTCCGCACGCGCATGCCCGCCGTCCTGCGCAGATGGCTCGGCGTGCTCGACGGCTGGCGCGTCGACGTGGCCAACATGACGGGCAGGCTCGGCGCCGACGACCGCAACCACGAGGTGGCCGCCATGCTGCGCCCCGAGGGCGCGGCCTTCATCGCCGAGCACAACCACGACGCCTCCGCCGACCTCGACAGGAACGGCTGGCACGGCACCATGAACTACGGCGGCTTCACCCGCCCCGTCTGGACGTGGCTGCGCGGCGACGACCTGGAGCTGACGCACTTCCTCGGCGTGCCTGGCGGGGTGCCGCGCCGCGACGGCGAGGCGGCCGTGGCGACCTTCAGGGAGTTCGCCGCGCACATGTCGTGGCGCTCGCTGGTCCACTCCTGGCAGCTGCTCGACTCCCACGACTCGCCCCGCATCCGCACCGTCACGGGCTCGCGCGAGCTGCACGAGGTGGCGGTCGGACTGCAGGCCACGCTGCCGGGCACACCGATGGTGTTCGCGGGCAGTGAGTTCGGTCTGACCGGCGCCAACGGTGAGTACTCCCGCACTCCCATGCCGTGGAACAGGCCGCAGGACCGCGACGAGCCGACCCACGCCGCCTACCGGGCGCTGCTCGGCCTGCGCAGGGCCGAGCCCGCGCTGCGCAGGGGCGGTCTTCGCTGGCTGCACGCCTCCGCCGACTGCCTGGTGTTCCTGCGGGAGACGGCCGAGGAGTCGCTGCTGGTGTGCGCCCGCAGGGCGCAGGGCGAGCCGCTCGAACTGCCGATGGCGGGCGGCGCTCGGGGCGTCTACAACGCGGGCGACCTGTCGCCGCTCGTGCTGCCTGGCGACGGTCCTTCTCTGCGCATCTGGCGTCTGTCGGTGGAGGCGTGATCACGCTACGGTATTGCCCCTGACGATTCGCCTTTCAACTAGATGAGTGGTGCCCCGATGAAGTCGCTGGCCGTGGCCCTTCTGCTGTTTCCCGCACTTCCCCTGGCGGAGGGAACGGCAGGCACGACGTACTACGTCGACTCCAAGGCAGGTGACGACTCGGCCGCGGGCACCAGCGCGGCGACGGCGTGGAAGAGCCTTTCCACGCTGAACGCCGCGACGCTGGAGCCGGGCGACACCGTCAACCTCAAGAGGGGCAGCAGCTGGAACGGTCCGCTGGAGCTGTCCGCCAAGGGCAGCGCCGCCAGGCCCATCGTGGTCCAGCCGTACGGCAAGGGCGCCGCCCCGAGGCTCAGCGGCCAGGACGCCCACTGCGTGGTGATCAGCGGCAACTACTGGCGCGTGTCGGGGCTGCGGGCCAGCAACTGCCAGTGGGCGGGGTTCGAGATCTCCGGCGACGGCAACGAGCTCGTCGGGGTGGCGGCCGACCGCAACATCGCGGGCGTCCACATCACCCCCGACGGAGCCCGCAACACCGTCAGGAACAGCTGGCTGACCGGCAACAACAGGATGAGCGTCAACGACGAAGGCGGCGACAACGACTCGGGCGCCTTCGGCGTGCTGGTCAACGGCGACGACAACCTGATCACCGGCAACTCCATCACCGGCAGCACCGCCGCGAGCAAGGACTACGGCCTGGACGGCGCCGCGGTCGAGATCTTCAGCGGCGACCGCAACAGGGTCACGCACAACCTCTCCCGCGACAACCACACGTTCACCGAACTCGGCGCCAAGAAGGGCACGACGGCGACGGGCAACGTGTTCGCCTTCAACGTGGTGACCTCCGCGCGCAAGCTCGGCTCCTTCCTGGTGACGCGCGGCTCACGGCACATCGTCGGCCCCGTCAAGGGCACGGTCGCGGTGCACAACTCCGTCTACCTGCCGGGCTCGAGGACCATCGGCTGGTCCTGCCACGACGGGTGCGCCCCCGACATCCTCAAGCTGCGCAACAACGTGATCGTGGTCGGCGGGGAGATGGGCTGGGAGGACGGCAAGGGCGCCGACGAGGCCGGCAGCGTCTACAAGGGGCGCTCCAAGCGCTTCAAGGCGGGCCCCAGGACGGTGATCGCCGACCCGCGCTTCGTCTCCCGCACCGACCTGCGCCTGAGCCCCGGCTCACCGGCTCTCGACAGGGGCCTGCCGCTCGGCCCCGCCTGGTACGGCGGCGCCGCGCTGGGCAAGGACTTCACCGGCAAGGCCCTCGGCGCCGCTCCCGACGCCGGGGCCTACCAGCAGTGACACCACGCCGTCCCTCAGGCGAACCTTCAGCCGCGCCCTCCTCAGGCGGGCGCGGCTGACAGCGCCGCCTTGGCCGCGCGGCTGAGCTCGTCCACCAGCACCTCGGTCAGGCCCGCCTCGACGCCGTCCAGCGTCATGGCCGCCACGAGTGCGGGGCTCACCTTGGGCTGGGTCACGCGCGCGGCCATCTCGGTGTCGATGTAGCCGGCGTGCACGCCCACCACGAGCGTCCCCTGGTCGCGCAGCTCCTGCCGTAGCGCGTTGGTCAGCGACCACGCCGCGGCCTTGGAGGCGGCGTACGTGGCGACCTGGGGGAAGGTGATGAACGACAGCACGGAGAGCATGTTGACCAGCGCGCCCCCGCCGTTGCGGGCCAGCACGGGGGCGAAGGCGCGGCTCATCGCCATCGTGCCGAGATAGTTGGTCGCCATCTCCCGCTCGGCCTGACCGAGCACCCCTGCGTTGTTGATGACCAGATCGACGTCCCCGCACCGCTCGGCCGCCGCCGCCACCTGGCCGGGGTCGGTGACGTCCAGCGGCAGGGGGACGAGGGCGGGGTCCCGCACCGTGGAAGGGTCGCGGACGCCCGCGTAGACGGTCTTCGCGCCCCGCTCGACCAGGGCGCGGGCGAAGGCCGCGCCGAGCCCGCGGTTGGCCCCCGTGACGAGCGCGACGGCGCCCTCGATCCTCATCGGAGGGCCTCCAGGACGGTGGCGTTGGCCAGGCCGCCCGCCTCGCACATCGTCTGCAGCGCGTAACGGGCGCCGCGCTGACGCATGGCGTGGACCAGCGTGGTCATGATGCGCGCGCCGCTGGCCCCGAGCGGGTGGCCGAGCGCGATCGCGCCGCCGTTCACGTTGACCTTCGCAGGATCGGCGCCCGTCTCCTGCAGCCAGGCCAGCACCACGCTCGCGAACGCCTCGTTGACCTCGAACAGGTCGATGTCGGACAGCGCCAGTCCCGCGCGCCTGAGGACCTTCTCGGTGGCGGGGATGACCCCCGTGAGCATGAGCAGCGGGTCGGAGCCCGTGACGGCGAAGGAGTGCAGCCTGGCCAGCGGGCGCAGGCCGAGCCTGGCCGCGTTCTCGCTGGTGGTGATCAGCACGGCCGCGGCGCCGTCGTTGGTGGGGCTGGTGTTCCCGGCCGTGACCGACCAGTTGATCTGCGGGAAGCGCTCGGCGTATCCCGGGTCGGTGAAGGCGGGCCTGAGCCCGGCGAGGACCTCCATCGTGGTGCCCGGCCGTACCGACTCATCCCTGTCGACGCCGTCGATCGGCGCGATCTCCTCGGAGAGGTCGGCGGCGGCCGCCTTGACGTGCGAGCCCATCGAGAAGGCGTCCATGGCCTCCCGCGACAGGCCCCACTTGGCGGCGATCAGCTCCGCGCTGATGCCCTGCGGCACCAGCCCCTCGGGGAAGCGGGCCGCGACGCCGGGCCCGAAGGGGTCGGCGCCCTGCGGCACGTTCGACCACATCGGCACCCTGCTCATCGACTCCACGCCGCAGGCGACGACCAGGTCGTAGGCGCCCGAGATGACGCCCTGGGCGGCGAAGTGGACGGCCTGCTGCGAGGAGCCGCACTGCCTGTCCACCGTCACCGCGGGGACCTCGTCGGGGAAGCCCGCCGACAGCCAGGCGTAGCGGGTGGTGTTCATCGCCTGCTCGCCCACCTGGTCGACGCAGCCGCCGATCACGTCGTCGACGAGCGCGGGGTCGACCCCGCTGCGGGCGACCAGTTCGCGCAGCGTGTGGGCGAGGAGCTCGACAGGGTGGACATGGGCGAGGGCGCCCTGCGGCTTGCCCTTGCCGATGGGAGTTCGTACGGCCTGCACGATCACGGCGTCACGCATCGCATCCCGTCCTGTTGTTAGTTGGAAAACTGGATGCACACTATCCCTAGTGAGTCCGGTTTTCCAACGCTTTGGTGTCCAGTGTCGACAAAACGGGTAAATGGGCAGCATGCTGGACATAGCCCAGAAACGCCCTGGAAATCTCGCTGCGGCACTGTGTGAGCCCTGAAAGGGGGAGATGCGATGTTGCTGCGACTGAGGGTGTCCCTGCCGGACCGCCCTGGAGGACTCGGCCAGGTGGCGCGCGTGCTGGGCGCGCTCGGCGCCGACATCCTGCAGGTCACCGTGCTCGAACGGGAGGCAGGGAGGGCCGTGGACGACTTCACGGTCTCGTGGCCGGGCACGACCACCCCGGCCGCGGTCCACGAGCGCCTGTCGTCCGTGCCGGGCGTAAAGGTGGAGGGGGTCTGGCCGACCAAGGAGGTGCCGGGCTCGGCGCTCGACTACGACCTGCTGCTGCACGTGGCGGGCGAGCCTGCGCGGGGCTTCGCCACGCTGGTGGACGCGCTGCCCGGGCTGTGCGGGGGAGAGTGGGCGCTCGCGCTGGCCGACGGTGTCGTACGGCACGCGAGCCTGGCCGCGCCGCCCGTCTTCGAGCTGGCCGCGCTGCCGCCCCGCCCGGCCGTCCACGTGGCAGGCGAACGCCGCCTGATGGTGCTGCCTGTGAAGGGAACGGCCATCAACCTGGTCGTGGCCCGCTCCGAGGGCCCGCCGTTCCACCGCGCCGAGCTCGACCGCGCGGCCCGCATCGTGGAGGTGGTCTCCCGCATGGCCGCCCGCTTCGAGCCTGTCAACGACTGAGGGGGCACGGGAGTCGGCGGACCGTGGCGGAGGCCGAGGTGGAGGCCGAGGTGGAGACGGAGGTCAGCGGCGGGGCGGGTCGATGCGGCTGCCGTCGAGCCTGAAGAGCATGAGGCGCGTGACGTCCACGCCGATCTTCGCCGCGTCGCCCGTGCGCCACGCGGGCCGCACGCCGAGCCTGACGATCAGGTCGGCCCTGCGGTGGTGGCCGTCGCGCAGGTTGTGGCCGACCTGCTCCTGCTGGGCGTGCTCGTCGGGCTCCGAGCCGAACATCCTGCGCACCATCGCGCGCAGGCCGCCGCCTCCGCCCTCGTTGCCGTTGGCGTTCTGGCGGGGGTCGGGCGGCTCGGGCACGGCCACCGCGGGCACGCCGCACTCCACGTATGCCAGCCACTCGTGCCCGTGGTACTCCAGTGCCCTGACCCTGCCGTAGAAGCTCGGCCCCTCGTAGGACTCCTGGACGGGGGCGAGGCCGTCGGGCCTGATGCCGACGATGATCTGGCCGCCGGTGTGCTGCGAGATCGCGTAGGCCCTGGGATCGCTCCACGGGATCACCAGCTGGTGGGGGCCGAAGTCGAGCAGCACGTACTGGTTCTGCGGAGTGCGCACGGTGGCGGCCAGCAGGTTGAGCTGCTGGGAGCTGAGGAAGGCGGCGACGAAGGCGGTCGCGGGGTCGTTGTAGATCTGCCCCGGCGTGCCGACGTCCTGGAGCACGCCCCGGTTCATGATGGCGATGCGGTCGGCCAGGGTGAGCGCCTCGACCTGGTCGTGGGTGACGTAGATGGTGGTGACGCCGAGGGAGCGGACCAGGGAGGAGATCTCCATGCGCAGCTCGGTGCGCATGCCCGCGTCGAGGTTGGACAGCGGCTCGTCCATGAGGAAGATCTTCGGCTGGCGGACGATCGCGCGGCCCATCGCCACGCGCTGCCGCTGGCCGCCCGACAGGGTGCCGGGCCTGCGGTCGAGGGTCTCGTCGATGTGCAGGGCCTTCGACAGCTCCGTCACGCGCTCCTTCACCAGCGCGGGATCGGCCTTGGCGATCTCCAGCGGGAAGGCCATGTTGCCGCGCACCGTGCGGTGCGGATATAACGCGCCGTTCTGGAACACCATCGCGACGTCGCGGTCGCGGGGCGCGAGGTGGTTGGCGAGCTGGCCGTCGAGCCACAGGTCGCCGTCGGTGACCTCCTCCAGGCCCGCGATCATGCGCAGCAGTGTGGACTTGCCGCAGCCGGAGGGCCCGAGCAGCACGAGGAACTCCCCGTCTTCGGCGCGCAGACTCAACCTGTCGACCGCCAGGTATCCCCCGGGGTAGACCTTGGTTACCTTGTCCAGGACGACGGTGCTCATGGGTCCGCTCCACCCTTGTAGATACGCATCAGACTCCCGCGTTAGGGGGAGTCACCGCTGCTTGGCGGGCGTGAGACGTCACCTGTGACGGGGCTGATTGATGAGGTAGTACATCGCGTGTTCCCCCGTGTGTCCAGACTTGACATGAAAATTCAGTAACCGTCGTGTTTCGGTTTCAAGGTCAACGTCTCGGGTCCGGCGCGGTGCGTGTCCCCAGAGTCCCTGCTGAGCAAGGTTTTGGTGTGGCCGTAAGCCTCTTCGCCTCGCTTTATTGCGAAAAATCCCACTTTGGAAAGGCTTGCGTAAACTTACGGCAAGCTCTTTCATATGAGGTGGTTCCGTCACAAGGAGGGACCTGTATCTCGGGGGACACGTTTTCCATGATCCATACTTCGGCAGCCACCCGCTGGTGGCGTGACGCCGTGATCTACCAGGTGTACGTGCGTAGCTTCGCCGACGGGAACGGCGACGGCGTCGGCGACCTGATCGGCGCCCGCGACCGGCTGGGCTACCTGTCCGATCTCGGTGTCGACGCGATCTGGCTCACGCCCTTCTACACCTCGCCGATGGCCGACTTCGGCTACGACGTGGCCGACTACCGCGACGTCGACCCGCTGTTCGGCACGCTCGGTGACGCCAAGGCGCTCATCGACGAGGCGCACGGCCTGGGCATCAGGGTGATCGTGGACATCGTGCCCAACCACACCTCCTCGGCCCACCCCTGGTTCCAGGAGGCGCTGCGCGGCGTCAACCGAGACCGCTACATCTTCCGCGACCAGCCGAACGACTGGGAGTCGATCTTCGGAGGGTCGGCCTGGACGCAGGTCGAGGACGGCCAGTGGTACCTGCACCTGTTCGACTCGAGCCAGCCCGACCTCAACTGGGACCACCCCGAGGTGCGCGCCGAGTTCGAGTCGGTCCTGCGCTTCTGGCTCGACCTGGGCGTCGACGGCTTCCGCGTCGACGTCGCGCACGGCATGGTCAAGCCCGAGGGGCTGCCCGACATCGGCCACGCCGACCAGGTCCGCATGATCGGCAGCGACGTCGTGCCGTACTTCGACAACGACGCCGTCCACGAGATCCACCGCTCCTGGCGCAAGATCCTCGACTCCTACCCCGGCGAGCGCATCGGCGTCGCGGAGGCGTGGGCGCCGACGCCTGAGCGGCTCGCCCGCTACGTCCGCCACGACGAGCTCCACCAGGCCTTCAACTTCCACTACCTGGGCACGCGGTGGGAGGCGGGCCCCCTGCGCCACGTGATCACCGAGTCGCTGGAGACCGCCGCCTCCGTCGGCGCCCCCTCCACGTGGGTGCTGTCGAACCACGACGTCAAGCGGCACGTCACCCGCTTCGGCAGCGTCGAGAGAGCCCGCGCGGCCGCCCTGCTCATGCTCGCGCTGCCCGGCTCGGCCTACGTCTACAACGGCGAGGAGCTCGGCCTGCCCGAGGTGCTCGACCTGCCGGAGGAGTTCTGCCTCGACCCCCAGCGGCTGCGCGACCCCGACAGCGGCCGCGACGGCTGCAGGGTGCCGATGCCCTGGACCTCGGCCGAGGGGTACGGCTGGAGCAGCCCGTGGCTGCCCATGCCGGGCGGATGGGGCCCGCTGAGCGTCGAGGCGCAGAGCGGCGAGGCCGGCTCGATGCTCTCCCTCTACCGCGAGGCGCTGCGGCTGCGCCGTACCGTGTCGGGCGAGCTGCGCTGGTCCGACTCACCGGAAGGCACGCTGGTCTTCAGCCGCGACGACGGCTTCGTCTGCACGGTCAACCTCACCGGCTCGGAGATCGCCTTCCCCGCTCCCGGCGAGCCCGTCCTGTCGAGCGGGCCGGTCGAGCCCGGCACGCTCGCTCCCGATTCCGCCACGTGGTGGAGAGCCAAGGTTGCGTAAAGTGTCCATCATGAACGGTCACGCCCGACTCTCCGACATCGCCGCCCACGCAGGGGTGAGCGAGGCCACGGTCAGCCGGGTGCTCAACGGCAAGCCGGGAGTCTCCTCGGCCACCAGGCAGGCCGTGATGACCGCGCTCGACCTCATGGGCTACGAACGGCCGCAGCGGCTGCGCCAGCGCAGCAACGGGCTGATCGGGCTGGTGACACCCGAGCTGGACAACCCGATCTTCCCCGCCTTCGCGCAGGCCATCGAGAAGGCGCTGACCCACAACGGCTACACGCCGGTCCTGTGCACGCAGCTGCCGGGGGGCGCGCCCGAGGACGAGTTCACCGAGCTGCTGGTCGACAGGGGCGTCAGCGGCATCGTCTTCGTCTCGGGCCTGCACGCCGACACCACCGCGCGGATGGACCGCTACACCAGGCTGATCGACCGCGGCCTGCCGATCGTGCTGGTCGACGGCTACAACGACGACATCGACGCGCCCTTCATCTCGCCCGACGACAGACTGGCCTCGCGCCTGGCCGTCCAGCACCTGGTCGACCTCGGGCACGAGCGCATCGGGCTGGCCACGGGGCCCCGCAGGTTCGTGCCGGTGATCAGGAAGATCGAGGGCTACCAGCAGGCGATGACGCAGCTGCTGGGGGCAGGCGATGTCGGCGACCTGGTCGCGCACTCCCTCTTCTCCGTCGAGGGCGGCCAGGCGGCCGCGGCGCAGCTGCTGGCCAAGGGGTGCACCGGCATCGTCTGCGCCAGCGACCTGATGGCGCTCGGCGCCATCAGGGCGTGCAGGGAGCGCGGGCTGGCAGTGCCAGGCGACGTGTCGGTGGTCGGCTTCGACGACTCGCCGCTGATCGCCTTCACCGACCCGCCGCTGACCACGGTCCGCAAGCCGATCGGCGCCATGGCCTCGGCGGCCGTCGCCACGCTGCTGGAAGAGGTCAACGGGGCGCAGGCGCGGCGCGTCGAGCTCATCTTCCAGCCCGAGCTCGTGGTGCGCGGCTCCACCGGCTCCGGGCCCCTCGTCAACCGCTGACCGAACCTCCAGGAGACGACGAATGTACGACGTGCTGGTCATCGGCGGCGCGGGGGTCGACAGCACCGTCTACGTGCCCGAGCTGCCCCTGCCCTACGCCGACACCTACGCCGTCCCCCCTGTCGTCGACCGCATCGGCAACACGGGCTCGGGCGTGGCGCTGGGCTGCACCGCGCTCGGCCTCAGGACCCGCTTCGCCGACCTCATCGGCGACGACCCGCAGGGCAGGCTGATCAGGGAGCACCTGGCCGCCAAGGGAGTCGACTTCGTGTGGGCCCCTTCTGCCGCGGGCACCCGCCGCAGCGTCCTGCTGGTGGGCCCCGACGGCCGCAGGACCTCCCTGTTCGACCCCAGGGGCGTGCCGGGTGAGGTGCTGCCCCGCGAGCTGTACCTGCGGCCCGCCCGCCACGTGCACGTCTCGATCACGGACTTCTCCCGGCACGTCTACGCCGACCTGCCCGACGACGTGCCGACCTCCACCGACCTGCACGACTGGGACGGCTCCTCCGACTACCACAAGGACTTCGCCTACCGCTCCGGCCTGGTCTTCCTGTCGGCCACGGCGCTGGCCGACCCCGCCGCGACGATGCGGCACATCCTCGCGAACGGGCGCGCCCACACCGTGGTGTGCACCGACGGGCCGCGCGGCTGCCTGGTGCTCACCCGTGACGCGGATGTGCGCGCCTTCCCCGCCGCGCCGCTGCCGGGGCCGGTCGTCGACTCCAACGGCGCGGGCGACGCCTTCGTCTCCGGCTTCCTGTACGGCCTGCTGCGCGGCGAGCCCGTGCAGGAGTGCGCCCGCCTCGGCTCGATCGCGGGGGCCCACGCCTGCGTGTCCGAAGGCACCCACGAGAACCCCATCACCGAGCCGGTCCTGAGGGCCCGCGCCGCCTCGAGCTGACGCCCTACTGGCTGGTGCAGCGCAGGGGGCGCATCACCAGCGTCACGCGCCGCTCGGCGTCGCCCACGGGCGCCTCGTACTCCAGCCCGTACCGCCTGGCCAGGACGTCGAAGAAGTCGCCCTCGGGGTCGGGCTCGACCCGCTCGACCACGCCGCGCACCTCCAGGTACCGGTAGGGAGCCTCGGGGTCGTTGATCGACAGCGAGATCGAGGGCCGCTCGGCGGCGTTCCTGCCCTTCTGCCGGTCCGTGGTCGTGGTGAAGCGGAGGAACTCGCCGTCCCAGATCGTCCAGACGGGCGTCACCTGCGGCGTGCCGTCGGGCATCAGCGTCGCCAGGTGGGCGAACAGCGGGCGGGTCAGCAGATCGACATGGCTGTCGGGAATCACGCTCATGGCCGAGGACACTATCAAAGCTTTGATGGTTCTCAACACCTGTATGGTTCTGGCATGGGAATGCCTGCCGAGGAGCGACTCGGGCTCGACGTGAAGCGCGCCGAACAGCTGCTCATGGCCGCCAAGCACGCGGCCGTGAAGCGGGCGGGCCTCACCGTGCCGCAGTACGCGGCGCTGCTCGTCCTCGCGGGCAACCCCGGCATCTCCAACGCCGCCCTCGCCAGGCAGTGCCTGGTCACGCCGCAGGCCTCGAACGTCGTGCTGAAGAACCTGCTCGAGCGCGGCCTTATCGAGCGTCGCCCGCACGCCTGGCACCGCCAGATGCTCGAGACGCACCTCACCGAGCAGGGCAGGCAGGCGCTGGAGGTCGCCGACGCGGCGGCCGTGGAGATCGAGCGCAGGATCGAGAAGGCCTTCACGCCGCCCGAACGCGACCAACTGCGCGAGCTGCTGGCCCGCTTCGGTCGCGCGGTGTCGGGCTGACCCGGCCGGCCCCGTCCCTCAGCCGAGAACGACCTTGATGCCCCTGCTCAGGCCCGAGTCGTGCAGCTCCACCCCTGCAGGGTCGGCCTCCTTGGGGAGCTCGAAGACCAGCCCGCCGGTGAACGACTCGCCCGGCCCGATCCTGATGGGCTGGATCTCCTTGCCCGCCCTGTCGAGCAGCTTGGCGGCGCTGTGCCTCATGTCGTCGTCGTCGAGCAGCTTCTGCTGGCCAGGGTAGAGCACCCGGCCCTCCTGGCCGATGTTGCTGACCTTCAGCGACACCTTGCACGTGCGCACCTTTGCGGCCTGCGCCGCCTTCGCGCACTTGTGCCCCGTGACGGTGAAGCGGAGCTTGCCGTCCTGCACGGGACCCTCGGCCCCGATGGCGGGCGGCTTGAAGATCCACGCGACCGCGGCGATCAGCAGCAGCACCAGGACCACCACGACGGCGGCGGCGACCAGGCATCCGCTCAGCACCCCGCCCCTGCGCGCGGGCCTGGGCGGCAGCGGCCCCTGCCCGGTCATCTGGTACGGCGGGCGCTGCGGCAGCGGGCCCTGGCCGGTGGCGTGATAGGGCATCGGCCCGCCCCCGGTCGTCTCGGCCGGGTTCGCGCCGTGCGGCACAGGACCCCGTCTGGTGGCCGCCGGCGGGATCGTCATCTCGGCGGGCGGCACGAACGGGCCGGGCCTCGGCGGGACGGTGGTCTCTGCGGGCGGCACGAACGGCCCCTGCCTGGGCGGGATCGTCGTCTCGGCGGGCGGAGGGGGAGGAGCCTGCCGCGAGGGGGGCGGGGGAGCGGCCTGCCGTGGGGGCGGCCGTTCCCTGCCGGGGGGAGGCGACCAGCCCTGCGTGGGAGGCGGCTGCCGTACACCGAGGTCGGCGGGGTTCCACGAGTCGGTCAGGTGACGGGTGGCGGCCAGCTGGGCCCCCGCCACGTCGGGCGCGCCCACCAGCTCCAGCAGCAGCTCGCGCGCCTGGGGACGCCGTGAGGGATCGGGGTGGATGGCGGCCGCGACCAGCCGGTCCAGCGGTGCGGGCAGCCCGCGCAGGTCGGGAGGGGCGGTCCGGGCGCGCGCCGCCATCACGTAGGCGTCACCCGAGCCGAAGGGATGGCCGCCGAGCCCCGCGTAGGCGATCAGCGAGCCCCAGGCGAACACGTCGGCGGCGGGGCTGGTGCGCCCTTCGAAGACCTGCTCGGGCGCGATCCACCCGGGAGTGCCCATCACCAGGCCCACGTTGGTGTGCCGCGAGCCCACCTGCGTGGAACGCGCCAGCCCGAAGTCGATCACCCTGGGCCCCGCGAGCGTCAGCATCACGTTGGCCGGCTTCAGGTCGCGGTGGACCAGGCCGGCGGCGTGGATCGCGGTGAGCGCCGCGGCCACGCCCACGGCGGCCGAGTGCAGCACCGAGGGCTGCAGCGCGCCGTGCTCGATGAGGTGGTCCTCCAGCGAGACGCCGTCGATGTACTCGGTGACCAGGTAGAGCAGGCCGCCGTCGTCGCCGTGGTCGAGCACGCGGGCGGTGCAGAAGGAGGCCACCCGCCTGGCGTTGGACACCTCTTCGTGAAAGCGCGCCCGGTAGACGGGATCGGCGGCGAAGTCGCGCCTGATCGCCTTCACCGCGACCTTGGCCCCGTCGGGGGCCGTCGCGAGGTAGACCGTGCCCATGCCGCCCGAGCCCAGGCGGCTCTCGAGCCGATAGGGCCCGATCGCGGCGGGGTCGTCAGAGGTCAGCGGCGATCCCACCGTCGCTGCCCCCTCGCCTTCGTGATCCCGCCGTCCCAACCGACCGTCCTCCGCCCGGATGACCGTATTCACCCGGAACTCTAACCGAGGAACGGCCCGCGGGTGGCCCGTCTCCCGCGCGGGACGGGAGACGGGCTGGACGGTCAGCGGCCGCCGAGCGCCCGCGTCGCGGGCAGCGCTCTGTCGTCGAAGCCGAACAGCGCCTGGTTCTCCCACGCGTTGCCCGAGGCGGGGTCGGCGGGGTCCCATCCGTTGCCCCGCACGGCGGTCCAGGTTGCCTCCCAGGTGAACACGCGCAGCGGGTCGCCGCGCCGGCCCTCCGCGTCGCGGTAGACGCCGCCCAGCGCCTCGGACTTGGCGAGGCTGGAGACGTCCGCGCCCCTGATCGGGAGCGGTCTGCCTTCCGCATGGGCGGGAGGAGCGGTGAGTAACGCCGCGACGCAGAGGAAGGCGGCCATGACTCGTTTCACAGGGCCCTCCTGGGGAGTGGGGTGTTTCAGGCCTCTCGGACGACCGCGACCGCCCCTGCGGGCACGGTGCAGGAGCCGTCGTGGACGCCGCCGTCGAGCAGGTTCACCCCGCTCACGCCCGGAACCGTGACGGGGGTGTCGCCGTGGTTGATCAGGAAGACGTGGCGGCCGCGCCGTACCAGCTCGAGCTCGTCGGGCAGGTCACGGGGGCGAGTGACGCCCGCGTGGTCGAGGACCTCGGCCAGCAGCCCGCGCAGCCCGGTGACCGGTGCGGTGGCCAGGTACCAGGCGCTGCCCGCGCCGAGGTCGTGGCGGGTGAAGGCGGGGTGGCCCGCGTCGGGGCCTTCGGCGAAGGAGCGAAGGGCCCGCGCGCCCGCCGGCATGACCCGCTCCGACCAGATCCTGCCGGACAGGCCGCCCGACAGGCCCACGCGCTCGTCCTCGCGCAGCGGGTGGAACTCCTCCACCGACAGGCCGAGGACCTCGCGCAGCGCGCCGGGGAAGGCGCCGGGGTGGATGGTGTCGTGGGCGTCCACGATGCCGGAGAAGAACGTGGTCAGCAGGTGGCCGCCCGACTCGACGTAGCGGTGCAGGTTCTTGGCCGACGCCTCGGTCACCAGGTAGGAGCTCGGCGCCACCACGAGCCTGTACGCCGACAGGTCGGCGGAGGGATGGACGAAGTCCACGGTGACGTGCTCGCGCCACAGCGCCTCGTAGAAGGCGTCGACCCGCTCGCGGAAGGCCACGTCGACCGAGGGGCGCCAGTCGAGCTCGAGCGCCCACCACGACTCCCAGTCCCACACGACGGCCACCTCGGCGGCGACCGCGCTGCCGGCGACCTCGGCGAGCGCCTCGACCTCGGCGCCCAGGGCGACCACGTCGCGCCACTGGCGGGAGTCGGTGCCCGCGTGCGGGATCAGCCCCGAGTGGAACTTCTCCGCGCCGAACCGCGAGGCCCTGATCTGGAAGAACATCACGCTGTCCGACCCGCGGGCCACGTGCGCGAGGCTGTTGCGCCGCATCTCGCCTGGGCGCTTGGCGATGTTGCGCGGCTGCCAGTTGACCGCCGCGGTGGAGTGCTCCATCAGCAGCCACGGCCTGCCGCCGGCCACCGACCTCGCCAGGTCGGCCGACATGGCCAGCTCGATGTGGTTGTCGGGCTTCTCCGCCGACAGGTAGTGGTCGTTGGCGACGACGTCGACCTCGCGCGCCCACTGCCACAGGTCGGTCGACTTGCAGTTGACGGTGCCGGCGAAGTTCGTCGTCACCGGCAGGTCCGACACCCGTCGGATGAGGTCGCGCTGCAGCGCGTAGTGCGCGCGGTGCTGCTGGTCGCTGAAACGCGCGTAGTCGAGGCGCTGGGCGGGGTTGACCGCGGTGTGGTTGGCCCTGGGCGCGTCGATCTCCTCCCAGTCGGTGTACCGCTGACCCCAGAACGTCGAGCCCCAGCCGTCGTTCAAAGCCGACAAATCCTGATATGTACGGCGAAGCCATTCGCGCCAGGCCCGCACGCTGTGATCGCAGTAGCACTCGCCCAGCGGCGCGCCGTACTCGTTGTGCACGTGCCACATCACCACCGCGGGATGGTCCTTGTAGTGGCCCGCGAGCGCGGTGACCAGCCTGGAGGTGGCGGCCTGGAAGTCGGGTGAGCTGGAGCACGCGCTCTGCCGCCCGCCGAACCCGATGCGCCTGCCCTCGCGGTTCACCGGCAACGCGTCCGGATGCTTCCTGACGAACCACGCAGGAGGGACAGCCGTCGGCGTCGCCAGGTTCACCGCGATCCCCGCGGCGTGCAGCCGGTCGACGATCTCGTCCAGCCAGCCGAACTCGAAGCGGCCCTCGGCCGGCTCCATCAGCACCCAGGAGAACATGCCGAGGCTGACCAGGTTCACCCCCGCCTCGCGCATGAGGACGATGTCCTCCTCCTGCACCTCCCGGGGCCACTGCTCCGGGTTGTAGTCGCCCCCGAACGCCATTCCGTCACGCATCAACATCCCCAATCGTTCTGTGAACGTGCACAGTAGCGGGACATCTACCGTGTAGGGAACCCACCTGGACTTTAACGAGAACGTAACGGGCACTTGACGGTTCGTCTCGGGGCAACCAGTCTGTGCACGTTCACAGAGTCTGCGGCGCACTGCCGACAGCTTAGAGTTCTCATCTCGGTGCTCGGAGGACAAATGCGTACAAAACTCCTGGGCGCGGCCGCTCTCGTGGTCACGCTGGCGGCGGCGGGCTGCGCTTCGGAGGGGGCCGCACCGGCCCCTGAAGCGACCCAGGCGGCTCCCCAGGGTCCGGTGAAGCTCACCTACTGGACCTGGGCCCCCAACATGGACAAGATCGTCGCGGTCTGGAACCAGGAGCATCCCGACATCCAGGTCACCGTCAGCAAGCAGGCGGGCGGCGACGACGCGGCGGCCAAGTTCCTCACCGCGGCCAAGGCGGGCAACCCGCCGGACCTCGTGCAGGCCGAGTACCAGCACCTGCCCTCGTTCATCGCCGCCGACGCGGTCGCCGATCTCACGGCCGCCGCGGCCCCGGTCAAGGCGGAGTTCTCCGAGGGCGTGTGGGGTCAGGTCACGCTCGGCACCGACACCGTCTACGCCATCCCGCAGGACAGCGGCCCGATGATGCTCTTCTACCGCAAGGACCTGTTCGACAAGTACGGCATCGCCGTGCCGAAGACCTGGCAGGAGTACGCCGAGGCCGCGCGCAAGGTGCACGAGCAGGACCCGAAGGTCTTCCTCGGCACCTTCTCCAGCAAGGACCCCGGCGCCTTCACCGGCCTGGCCCAGCAGGCGGGCGCCCGGTGGTGGGGCATCGACGGCGAGTCGTGGAAGGTGAACGTCGCCGACGAGCCCACCACCAGGGTCGCCGACTTCTGGGGCGGCCTGGTCAAGGAGGGCGTCATCGACGGGATGCCGTACTTCACACCCGAATGGAACAAGGCGCTCAACGACGGCAAGCTGCTCACCTGGCCTTCGGCGATCTGGGCACCCGGCGCGCTGTCGAGCAACGCCCCCAAGGCCAAGGGCAAGTGGGCCGCCGCGCCGCTGCCGCAGTGGAACGCGGGGGAGAACTTCAGCGGCTTCTGGGGCGGCTCGTCGGTCGCCGTCGCGGCCAAGTCGAAGCACCAGGCCGCCGCCGCGAAGTTCGCCACCTGGCTCAACACCGACGCCAAGGCCGTCGGCCTGCTGGTCAAGGAGGCGGCGATCTACCCCGCCGCCACCAAGGGACAGAGCGCGCTGACCGAGGCGCCCGACTACTTCTCCACCCAGCCGGACTTCTGGCAGCAGGCCGCCGGGGTCGCCGCCGGCGCCAGAGGCTTCACCTTCGGCCCGAACGTCGGCGTCACCTACAACGCCTTCAAGGACTCCTTCGACAAGGCCGTGCAGGCCAGGTCGTCCTTCTCCGACGCCGTGCGCGCCATGCAGGAGGCGACCGTCGCCGACATGCGCAAGTCCGGTTTTCAGATCGCGCCATGAACCGACGCGTCAAGGCCGCGCCGTACCTCTTCCTGACCCCCGCGATCGTCCTGTTCACGCTCTTCCTCGCGCTGCCCATCTGCTACACCTTCTACCTGTCCATGCGCAGGGTGAAGGTGTCGGGGCTCGGGCTGGGCAAGGGCGCGCGCCAGGAGATCTTCGTGGGCCTGGACAACCTGGCCGCCGCCGTCACCGACGGCGAGCTGTGGGCAGGGTGGCTGCGCGTGCTGGGGTACGGCGCGCTCGTGCTGGTCGTGATGCTGGGCCTGGCCCTGCTGTTCGCGCTCCTGCTCGACTCCGCCCACGTACGGCTGGCCAGGTTCTCGCGCATCGCGATCTTCCTGCCCTACGCGGTTCCCGGCGTGGCGGCCACCCTGCTCTGGGGCTTCCTCTACCTGCCCTCGCTCAGCCCTCTCCGCGCCCTGCTCGACGTGGACTTCCTCGGCGCGACCACGGTCACCTTCTCCATGGCGAACGTGGCGGTGTGGGGCGGCGTCGGCTTCAACATGCTCGTCCTCTACACCAACCTGCGGGCCATCCCCCGCGAGCTGTACGAGGCCGCCAGGATCGACGGAGCCACCGAGACGCAGATCGCGCTCAGGGTCAAGATCCCGATCCTGGTGCCCGCGATCATCCTGACCACGGTCTTCTCGGTCATCGCGACCATCCAGGTCTTCACCGAGCCGACCACGCTGCGGCCGCTCACCAACACGATCAGCTCGACCTGGAGCCCGCTCATGAAGGTCTACCGCGACGCGTTCGTCACCGGCGACCTCTACTCGGCCGCCGCCACCTCGATCGTCATCGCGGCCGTCTCGCTCGTGCTGTCGTTCGGCTTCCTGCGCGTGGTGCGCGGGCGCGCCTTCGGGGAGGAGTCATGACCAGGCGCCTGGCGCCGACGGGGCTGCTGCTCCTGGGCGCGATCTACTGCCTGTTCCCGGTGAGCTGGGTCCTGGTGGCGGCCACCAAGTCGCCCGCGGAGCTGTTCACCACCTCCACCCTGGTGCCGGGCACCGGGCTGCTGTCCAACATCGAGGAGCTCTTCGCCTACCGCGACGGGGTGTTCTGGCTGTGGCTGGCCAACACCCTCCTCTACGCGGGCGGCGGCGCGCTGCTGTCGACCGCGGTCAGCGCGGTCTCCGGCTTCGCCCTCGCCAAGTACCGCTTCCCTGGGCGCGACGCGATCTTCAACCTGCTCATCGGCGGCATCCTGGTCCCCGCCGTCGTGCTGGCGATCCCGCAGTACCTGCTCTTCTCCCAGATCGGCATGGCCGACACCTACTGGGCGGTGCTGCTGCCGCAGATCCTGCACCCCTACAGCATCTACCTGGCCCGCATCTACGCGACCGCGGCCATCCCCGACTCGCTGCTGGAGGCCGGCAGGCTCGACGGCGCGGGGGAGTGGCGGCTGATGACCAGGGTGGCCGTCCCGCTGATGGTGCCCGGCATGGTGACCATCTTCCTGTTCCAGTTCGTGGCGATCTGGAACAACTTCCTGCTGCCGTTCATCATGCTCGGCGACGACGGCAAGTTCCCGCTCACCGTCGGGCTCTACACCCTGCTCGCCGCGGGGGCCAACCAGCCCACCCTCTACAACCTGATCCTGACCGGCGCGCTGCTGTCGATCATCCCCTTGATCGCGTTGTTCCTGACGATGCAGCGATACTGGAGGACCGATCTGTCCTCCGGAGCCGTCAAGTGAAACGTCCCACCATCCACGACGTCGCCGCCGCCGCGGGTGTCTCCCGCGGCACGGTGTCACGCGTGCTGAACGGCGACAGGTACGTCAGCGCGGCGGCCCGCGCGGCCACCGAGAGGGCGATCGCCGAGACCGGCTACGTCGTCAACCGCGCCGCGCGCAGCCTGGTCACACAGAAGACGGGCTCGGTGGTCATGGTGCTGTCCGACCCGCACGAGAAGCTGTTCGAGGACCCCAACTACAGCGTCCTCATCAGTACGGCGGTGCGCCGCCTGGCCGAACGCGACGTCTCGCTCGTCATGATGATGGCGGGCGACGACGGCGACAGGCAGCGGGTCATCCGCTACATCAGGGGCGGCCACGCCGACGGCGTGTTCCTCGTCTCGACCCACGCGGGCGACCCCCTTGCCGACGCCCTCGGCTCCGACGTTCCCGTCGTGGCACAGGGCGCGGTCATCGGCAAGGAGAACGTCATCCCCTACGCCGCGGCCGACGAGCGCCTCGGCGCCCGCCAGATGACCTCCTACCTCGTCGAGCAGGGCCGCAGGCGCATCGCCATGATCACCGGCCCCATGGACACGCCGGGCGGCACGCAGCGCCTCGAGGGCTTCGCCGACGTGCTGGGCCGCAAGGCCTCCAAGAAGCTCATCGCCCACGGCGACTGGTCGCGCGCCAGCGGCGAGCGGGCGATGACCGAGCTGTTGGAGCGCTCTCCCGATCTCGACGCCGTCTTCGTCGCCTCCGACCTGATGGCCGCCGGAGCCCTCGCGGCCCTGCGGACGGCGGGGCGGCGCGTCCCCGACGACGTCGCGGTCGGCGGTTTCGACGACTCCTCCGTCGCCGTCTCCACCCACCCGCCCCTCACCACCATCCGCCAGCCGCTGGCCAGGGTGGCCGAGGAGACGGTCAGCCTGCTGCTGGCGCTGATCGACGGGGCGGCCCGCGTCGAGCCGGTGATACTGCCGACGGAACTGGTGATCAGGGAGTCCGCCTGACCGCGCCGCCCCCTTCGCGCCAGGCGTCTGTCAGCGCTCGCTCATGAGCGTGAAGGCACCCCTGGCCAGCGCGAGCATCTCGGTGCCCGCGTTCCCCTCGTCCAGCGGCGCGGCCGTGTCGGAGGCCATCGTGGTGACGAAGAACGTGCGTCCGTCCTTCGTCGTGGCCGAGTGGCCGAGCGCCGCCAGCCCGGCCTCGGAGCCGCCCTTGAACCAGGCGGGACGCCACTTCTTCGCATCGAGGCCGAGGCCCGCGTCGGTCTGGGACATGACCAGGCCGACCCGCCTGTCGCCGAGCCCGCGCAGCTTGGCGTGGGCCGCGCACACGTCGGCGGGGGAGCCGAACCACTCGATCGTGTCCAGCTCGCGAGGGGCGGTCCACGGCCGGATCTCACTGAGCGGGATCTTGGCGATCACCTTGTCCAGGTAGGCCCTGCGCTGCTTCTCCCCGAGCGACAGGTAGCGCTTGGCGTGCTCGGGATAGGCGGCCCCCTTGAGCGTGAACAGCTCCCGCGTGGTGAGGAGGGGGGCGTTGCGCGACTGGTAGGCCTCGACCGTCTTCCTGCCCACCTTGTGCATCAGCAGGTCGGTGGCGGTGTTGTCGCTGATGGCGATCATCAGCTTGGCCGCCTCCAGCACAGACACCTTGCTGTTGTCTGGCCGGTCCTGCAGCTCGCCGCTCGGCAGGCTCTTGAGCGAAGGCTTGATCGTCAGCTTGGTGTCCCAGTTGGGGATCTTCTTGGCGACCGCCGCGAGGACGTAGAGCTTGAACATCGAGCCGAGCGGCCTGGGAGTGCGGGGGGCGAGCGAGCGCACGGGCACGCAGCGCCCGTCACGGGTGATCTCGGCGGCCAGGAAGCCCACTCTCGGCGCCACCTTGCGGACCCGCTCGTCGATCTCCTTCCAGCTCGTGGGGGTGGGCTTGGGCGTGACGGGAGGCGTCAGCCGCAGCCCGGAGATCTTCCCCTCCGCGTCGACCGTCAGCTCCATCCAGAGCGTCCTGCCGCCCGTGGTCACCTCGGCGGTGATCGCGGTGTCCACCGCGTAGAGGATCTTGATCAGGCGCAGGTCCTTGGTGCCGACCAGGACCTCGTTGAGCTCGGCCGGCGGCAGGGCGGAGAGCATGAGCGCGGAGAAGTGCTCGGTGAGCTGCTGCTCTGGGACCGGCGCGTCAGGAACGGCGGACATCAGCCAGCTCAGCTGCCTGCCTGCCGGGGTGTCGGGGATGGTGACGTCGCGCACGACGGCGGATGCCGGGACGGACGCGGCGGACGGCGTCGCGGAGGCCTGGGCCGCCGGTGCGGCGGCGCACGCCGTCAGCAGCAGCGACGAGGCGGTCACGGTGATGGCAACGGATCTCATGCCTTCCACCCAACCGAGCCCGGCTCCCCGCGCCCACCATGCCGGCCGTAAGGTCGAATATGCGGTTAACCTCATAGACTCTCCCCGGCTTTCTCACCACGATGGGTGTTCATGGGTTCGAGGTTGATGGCCGGGCTCCTCGCGGCGCTCGCCGCCGCGAGCCTGATCGCCGGCGCGCTGCTGGAGTCGGGGCTGCCCCCGCCTGCCTCTCAGCTCGCCTTCATCCTGCTCGGCCTCGTCACCCCCGCACTCGGCTGGTTGCTGGCCGTCAGGCGGCCCTTCAGCCCCTACGGCTGGCTGCTGCTGGCCACCGCGGCGTTTCTGGGCCTCGGCTCGCTCGGGGCCGGCATCGCGCTCGGGGCCGGAACACCCACGGGCGTGCCAGGCTGGCTGACGGGCCTGTTCGCCGTGTACTTCGGGCTGAACTCGATCTTCGTGCCGCTGCTGTTCCCCGAGGGCCGGCTGCCCTCCAGAAGGTGGCGGCCCGTCGCGTGGATCTCGGCGGGCACGATCAGCGCCCACGCGCTCGGCGTCGCGGCGGCGTGGCCCGTCTCGGGACCGCAGACCCAGCCGGTGTCCATGACGGCGGCCGCCGTGGGCGCGCTCGGGCAGGCCCTTGTGTGGGTCATGGCCGTCATCGTGCTGGTGGGACTGGTCGTACGCTGGCGGCGCAGCGCGGTCACCGAGCGCGGGCAGTACGCGTGGATGGTCACGGGCGCGACCGCCAACATCCTGTCCTTCGTCGCGCTCATCGTCTTCCTCATGGGCGGCGATGCCGGATGGGGACTGGTCGGGATGACCGGCACCCTCGGATCGCTGCCCGCCGCGGTCGGCGTGGCGATCGTCAGGCACCGGCTGCTCGACATCAGGATCGGGATCCGGGGCTCCAGGCTGCTGTTCGTCTTCGACGTACGACCCTCCGTGGGTGACGTGCTCTCCAGCCTGGGCTCGGCCATGGAGGAGCGCCCCGAGCCCGTGGCGCTGATCGGCAGGCTGGCGGCGAGCGTGCGTTCGGCGCTGGAGACCACCTGGGCGGCCGTACGGCTGGCCGACGGCACCCGTGTCGTGGCCGGGGTCGAGGCGGGCCCCCCTGCGCTCGTGGTGCCGGTCAGGGGCGGGCTCGGCCAGCTGGAGTGCGGCCCGAGGCAGCACGGCAGGCTGACCGCCGACGACCGCCGCTTCCTGGAGGCGCTGGCAGTACCCGCGGGGCTGGCCATCCAGAGCGAAGGGCTGGCCGTACGGCTGGTCAACGCGCAGGAGGCCGAGCGGCGGCGCATCGAGCGCAACATCCACGACGGCGTGCAGCAGCAGCTCGTCGCCCTGATCGCGGGGCTCGAGCTGGCCAGGGCCACGGGCGGCGGCGCCGACCTGCTCGCCGAGCTGCGCGAGCAGGCCCGTCAGACCCTGACGGACCTGCGCGAGCTCGCCGCCGGCATCCATCCCTCCGCGCTCGGGCAGGGCGGCCTGGTCGAGGCGGTCGAGGAGCGCTGCGCGAAGCTGCCGGTGCCCACGAAGGTGAGCGCGGGCGAGGGCCTGCGCGCCACCCGCTTCTCCGACGAGGTCGAGGGCGCGATGTACTTCACCGTGAGCGAGGCCGTCGCCAACGCGCTCAAGCACGCAGAGGCGACGAGGATAGAGGTGCGGCTCGACCGCGAGGACGGCCGCCTGCGCGCCCGCGTCGTCGACGACGGCAGGGGGTACGACCCCGCCGCGACCGCCAGACGCGGCCTGGCCACGCTCGCCGACCGCCTCGACGCCCTCGGCGGAGGGCTGGAGATGCAAGCCGCCTCGGGAAAGGGAACACAGATGACGGCCTGGGTGCCTGTCGATGGGTGAGCGGCTGCGCACGGTGGTGGCCGACGACCACTACCTGGTGCGAGAGGGAACGCGGCGGCTGCTCGAGCTGTCGGGCGAGGTCAGCGTCGTGGGCGCGGTCGGCGACGCCGACGAACTGCTCGACGCGGTGCGCAGGCTCGCGCCCGACGTCGTCGTCACCGACATCAGGATGCCGGGAGGCGCGTGGAGGGCGGGCTTCGAGGGCATCGACGCCGCCCACCGCGTGCACGCCGAGCATCCTGGGGTCGGCGTGGTGGTGCTCTCGCAGTACTCCGACGCGCTGTTCGCCTTCGAGCTGTTCAAGCACGGCACCGAGGGCTTCGCCTACCTGCTCAAGGACAGGGTGGGCGACCTGGAGGAGCTGCTCGGCGCGATCAGGGCGGTCGCCTCGGGCGGCTCGGTGATCGACCCCAAGGTGGTGGAGGGGCTGCTGGCCAGGCGGGCGGTGCGGGCCGAGCAGGAGGAGCTGACGCCGCGCGAGCGGGACGTGCTGCGCGAGATGGCCAGAGGAAGGTCGAACGGCGGTATCGCGCGGGCGCTGCACCTGTCGGTGTCGTCGGTGGAGAAGAACGTCAACGCCATCTTCACCAAACTCGGCCTGGAGAACAGCGGCGACGTCCATCGCCGCGTCGCCGCCGTTCTGGCCTATCTGGGTCCTTGACCCGCGCTCACTTCTTCAGACCCGGCTGATCGAAGGTCGAAGGGATGTCGAGGGAGGTCCAGCGCGAGACCGGCCACATGATCACGAAGGCCCTGCCGAGCACGTTGTCGACCGCGATCGTGCCGCCGCCCGGGTCGCCCGTGTGGCCGCGCGAGTCGTAGGAGACCGAGCGGTGGTCGCCCATGACCCACAGCCTTCCCGCGGGCACCTTCACCGTGAAGGGCCGGTCGGAGGGCTCGTCGCCGGGGAAGAGGTAACTCGTCTCGTCCAGCGGCACGCCGTTGACCGTGACCCTGCCCTTGGAGTCGCAGCACTTGACGGTGTCGCCCGGCACGCCGATGACCCGCTTGATGTAGTCCTTCTCGCCCGGCACGAGCCCGAACAGCTCGCCCACCCAGCGCAGCGCCCCTGTGACCGGGTTGCTCGGCTCCTCGGTGACGACCTCGGGATCCCACGAGTCCTCACCGTTGAAGACGATGACGTCGCCGCGCTCGATGTCGCGCGTGTGGTAGACGAGCTTGTTCACCAGCACCCTGTCGTTGATCAGCAGGGTGTTCTCCATCGACTCCGACGGGATGTAGAACGGCTGGACGATGAACGTCTTGATCAGCAGGGCGAGGCCGAGAGCCACGACGATGAGGATCGGCAGCTCCTTCCACGAGGAGCCCTTCTTCTTGTCGCTCTTGCCGTCCTCGGCGCGTTGCTGCGCGTCTTCACCGATCACGTCCACCTCGTCCCCCCGGAAGGCGCTTCGTCGCCATGGTTGATGCTTCCATCATCGCTGATGGGGCAGCTCAGCTTCCTGATCTCATGCCCAACAGTCAATTCGAATCCTCTCGTGCTCCGCGTCAAGTCGGCGTATGGCGCCTTTTGTCCAGGGCGGCACGCCGCCGGAGAGGGGTGGCGCAGCCGTGGCCAGGCACGGCGGGGGAGCCCGTGGAGGGGTGGGAGAGCGCGCGGGGAAGGCTCGCGTGGCAGCGGCCGAGGCGGATGGCAAAGATCACTTCCCTCGGTGCGCCCATCCCGCGATGATACCGCCGCGAGCTGCGTTCCAGCGGTCCCCCCGCGGCGCGAGGACAGCGGAAAGGCCCCGCGAGGACAGCGGAAAGGCCCGGGGCGCGGGTGCGCGCCACGGGCCTGCTCCACGAGCACCGCGCCGGGTCACGGCGCGCTCATGGCCGGCGGCGGGCGAGGGAGGTTGTCCCGCCGACGAGTCTCATCACTGTCGCTCTCGGTTCGGTGCCGTTCTCAGCCCGGCACCGTTCTCAGCCCGGCACCGTTCTCAGCCCGGCACCGCTCTCAGCGCAGCGCGGCCGCCTCCGCGGCGAGCTTCCTCACGCGCTCCCAGTCACCGGCCGCCAGGGCGTCGGCGGGGGTGAGCCAGGTGCCGCCCACGCAGCCGACGTTCGGCAGAGCGAGGTAGTCACGCGCGGTCTCGAGCCTGATGCCGCCCGTCGGGCAGAACCTGACGTCCGGCAGCGGCCCCGCCAGCGACTTGAGGTACGGCAGGCCGCCCGCGGCCTCGGCGGGGAAGAACTTCAGCTCGCCGATGCCCCGCTCGGCCAGCGCCATGACCTCCGAGGCGGTCGCGGCGCCGGGCAGGAAGGGCACCCCGCTTGCCAGCAGGGCGTCCACCAGCGAGGGCGTCGTCCCAGGGGAGACCAGGAACTTCGCCCCAGCCTCCACGGATGCCGAAATATCGGAGGAAGTCCGGATCGTGCCCGCACCGATCACCGCGTCGGGCACCTCGGCGGCGATGCGGGAGATCGCCTCCAGCGCGCCGGCCGTGCGCAACGTGACCTCGATGACCGGCAGGCCACCTTCCACCAGGGCGCGCGCCATCGGCACGGCGGTCTCCACGTCGTCGATGACGACGACGGGCACCACGGGGGCGAGGTCGAGCAGACTCATGGGACGAGCTCCTTCAACGATTGCTGCGCCAGCCACGCGGCCGCTCCGGTGAGCGCCGGCTGGGGCGCGACGATCAGGGTGGTCGCGATGGCCGACAGGTAGTCGACCAGGTGGGGCGTGGCCTCGAACCGGCGGCGGAAGTCGCTGGCGCGGACCCGGTCCACGATACGGGGCAGCACGCCGCCGCCGAGGTAGACCCCGCCTCTGGCGCCGAGGGTCAGCGCCACGTTGCCGGCGAAGCTGCCGAGCATCCCGCAGAACACCTCGACCGTCTGCGCGCACAGCGAGTCGTCGAGCCTGGCGACGATGTCGGAGGCCGTCAGCCTGGGCGCGGAGACGCCGTTCACCACCGCGAGGGCGCCGTGCAGGCGCGTCAGCCCTGGCCCCGAGAGCAGGTCCTCGGCCACCACGTGCGCCATGCCGCCCGCCCGCAGGACGCGGACCACCTCCAGCTCCCTGTCGTCGAGGACGGGCACGGTGACGTGGCCCCCCTCGCCAGGAACGGGCACCCAGCCGCGCTCGGAGGGCACCAGCGCCCCCACCCCGAGCCCCGTGCCGGGGCCGAGGACGGCCTTGACCCCCCGCGCGGGCGGTGGGCCGCCCAGCGTGATCAGCTCGTCGCCGTCCAGGTGGGGCAGCGACAGCGCCAGCGCCTCGAAGTCGTTCAGCAGCGTCGCGTAGGGGATGCCGAGGTCGCGCACCGAGCCCGTCCACGGCAGGTTGGTCAGCCGGTAGACGTCGCCGTCGATCGGCCCGGCGACCGCCAGGCACGCCGCTCCCGGCCGCACTCCGCCCGCATGGTCTGCGAGATAGGCGGCTACGGCGTCGGGAAGCGTGGCATGGTCGGCTCCGGCCAGCACGGCCACCTCGGTGGGCGGCCCGCCGGGCTCGCGGACGAGTCCGAACCTGGCGTTGGTGCCACCGATGTCGGCCACCAGCCAGGGCAGGTCGAACGCGCTCACCGCGCACCTCCGGCGAGGACGGCGGCCGCGCCCTTCCGCGCTGCCGGACGGCGGGTGACGGCGCGGGTCTTCCGCAGGGCCGGACGGTGGACGGCGTCGTGGTTCTCAGGAAGGGCCCGGCGGTCGATGGGGGTAGGGGCCTTCAGAAGGGCGGGAACCCTGGTGAGGCGGGGCCTCTGCGCGGTGGTGGGGCTCACTCGGCGACCTCGGAGTGCGCGAAGCCCGCGGGGGCGGCGAAGCCGAGGCCGGGGCCGTGGGTGGGCGACTCCGCGCCGTTGACGCCGAAGACGCTCGCCCCGTGCTCGGCGTGCCCCGCCATCCTGCGGAAGGCCGAGAACAGCTCGCGGCCCGTGCCGACCCACTCCGCGTCGCTCAGCGCGCGGCCCTCGGGGACCCGCTCCGACAGGTCGGCCAGCACGTCCAGCCTGCCCGCCGCCGAGTCGAGCCTGATGAGGTCGCCCTCGCGCACCAGCGCGATGGGGCCGCCGTCGGCCGCCTCGGGCGACAGGTGGATGGCCGCGGGCACCTTGCCCGACGCGCCCGACATCCTGCCGTCGGTCACGATCGCCACCCGCTGGCCGCGGTCGAGCAGCACCGCGAGCGGAGGGGTGAGCTTGTGCAGCTCGGGCATGCCGTTGGCCGAGGGGCCCTGGTAGCGGATGACCGCGACGAAGTCCTGCCCGTCCAGCTCTCCCGCCTCGAAGGCGCGAAGCAGCTGAAGCTGGTCGTCGAAGACCTTGGCGGGCGCCTCGATCACCAGGTGCTCGGGCTTGACGGCCGAGACCTTGCTGACCGCGCAGCCCAGGTTGCCCTCCAGCATGTGGATGCCGCCGTCGGCGGAGAACGGCTCGGCGACGGGACGCAGCACGTCGAGGTCGGAGCTGCCGGAGGTGACCTCCTCCCACACCAGCGACCCCTCCTTCAGCGAAGGGGCCGACCGGTAGTGGTCGAGGCCGCGGCCCGCGATCGTCAGCACGTCGCCGTGCAGCAGGCCGTTGTCGAGCAGGTCGCCGATCAGCACCTGCATGCCGCCCGCGTCGCGGAAGTGGTTCACGTCCGCCTGGCCGTTGGGGTACATCTTCGTCAGCGACGGCACGACCTTCGACAGCTCGGCCAGGTCGTCCCAGGTCAGCACGATGCCCGCGGCGGCCGCGATGGCGACCAGGTGCAGGGTGTGGTTGGTGGAGCCGCCGGTGGCCAGCAGCGCGACGCAGGCGTTGACGATCGACTTCTCGTCGACGACCTCGCCGACGGGGGCGTACTCCTCGCCGTGCGCGGTGATCTGCACCGCGCGGGCCCCGGCCGCCTCCGTCAGCGCGTGACGCAGCTCGGTGTGCGGGTTGACGAAGGTCGAGCCCGGCAGGTGCAGGCCCATGACCTCGATCATCACCTGGTTGGAGTTGGCGGTGCCGTAGAAGGTGCAGGTGCCGGGGGAGTGGTAGGACTGCGACTCGGCGTCGAGCAGCTCGTCCCTGCCGACCTTGCCCTCGGCGAACAGCTGCCTGGTGCGGGCCTTGACCTTGTTGGGCAGCCCCGAGGTCATCGGCCCCGCAGGGACGAAGACGGCGGGAAGGTGGCCGAAGTGCAGCGCGCCGACCAGCAGGCCGGGCACGATCTTGTCGCAGACGCCGAGCATCAGCGTGGCGTCGAACATGTCGTGCGACAGCGCGATCGCGGTCGACATGGCGATGACGTCACGGCTGTAGAGCGAGAGCTCCATGCCGGCGCGGCCCTGCGTGATGCCGTCGCACATGGCGGGCACGCCGCCGGCGACCTGCGCCACGCCGCCGGCCTTGCGCACGGCGGTCTTGAGCTCGCCCGGGTAGGTCTCGTACGGCTGGTGCGCGCTCAGCATGTCGTTGTAGCTGGTCACGATCGCCACGCCAGGCTTGGCCGACCCGCGCAGCAGGGGCTTGTCCTCGGCGGAGGCGGCGGCGAAGCCGTGCGCCAGGTTCGCGCACCCGAGGTGCGCGCGGGCGGGGCCGCGCTCGCGGGCGAGCGAGCCCTCGCGCCTGATCCGCTCCAGGTAGACGGTACGGCTGGCACGGGAGCGCTCGGCCACCCGCTCGGTCACCTGCTGGATGATCGGGTTCGTCGGGCTCACTGTCTTACGCCTCCTCTTCGTGCCAGGCCCGGCCGCTGCGGCCGAGCAGTTCGTGCGCGCCCGCGGGACCGGTCGTCCCTGCGGGGTAGGGCTCGGGAAGTTCGGCCGACGACTCCCACGCGGCCAGGATCGGGTCGATCCACCGCCACGCGGCCTCGACCTCGTCGCGCCGCATGAACAGGGTCGGGTTGCCCGCCAGCACGTCGGTCAGCAGGCGCTCGTAGGCCTCGGGGACACGCGCCGTGAACGTCTTGCCGAACGACAGCGACAGCGGCACCGGCTTGAGCATGGTCTCGCCCGCTCCCGGCTCCTTGGCCATGATGTGCAGCTCGATGCCCTCCTCGGGCTGCAGCCGCAGCACCAGGCGGTTGGGGGTGCCTCCGGGGAAGATGGAGTGCGGGACGTCCTTGAACTGGATCACGATCTCCGAGCGCCGGTACGGCATGCGCTTGCCGGTGCGCAGGTAGAACGGCACGCCCGCCCAGCGCCAGTTCTTGACCTCGGCGCGGATCGCGGTGAACGTCTCGACCCTGCGCGAGGCCTCGGTGGTCGGCGTGGAGGCGGGCTCGTCCAGGTAGGAGGGCATGTCGCCCTCGCCGGTGTACTGCCCGCGCACGGTGAAGCGGTCCACCTCGCTGCCGACGATGGGGCGCAGCGACTGCAGCACCTTCACCTTCTCGTCGCGGATCGACTCGCGGTCGTTGCGCGCGGGCGGCTCCATCGCGACCAGGGTGAGCAGCTGCAGCAGGTGGTTCTGCACCATGTCGCGCAGCGCGCCCGCGTGGTCGTAGTAGCCGCGGCGGCCGGGGGTGCCGACGGTCTCGGCGGCGGTGATCTGCACGTGGTCGATCCAGAGGGAGTTCCAGATCGGCTCGAGGAAGGCGTTGGCGAAGCGCAGGACCAGCAGGTTCTGCACCGTCTCCTTGCCGAGGTAGTGGTCGATGCGGAAGATCTGCCGCTCGTCGAAGATCTCGCCGACCTCGTCGTTGATGCGCTGGGCGCTGACCAGGTCGCGGCCGAGCGGCTTCTCCAGCACCACCCGCGAGCGCGGGGTCACCAGACCGGCCTCCTGCAGCTCCCTGCAGAAGGGGCCGAACGTCATGGGCGGGCTGGCCAGGTAGAACACCCTGTCCCTGTCCTCGTGCCCCGCCAGCATCCGCACCACGGTCGACCAGCCGCTCTTGTCCTCGCCGCCCACGTCGACCGACACGTGGTGCAGGCGGCCGAGAAAGCGCTGCCAGGCCACCCCGTCGTCGGGTACGGCCGCGCGCACCTCGGCGTCCACCTTGCCGCGGAAGTCGGCGTCGGTGAGGCCGCCGCGCGACATCGCGACGATCCGCGTCTCGGGGGCGAGACGGCCCTCGAGGTCGGAGTGGAACAGGGCGGGCAGCAGCTTGCGCATGGACAGGTCGCCGGTGCCGCCGAAAACGACCAGATCGGCGGTGTGAGAGGTGGGGGAGGACACGCCAGGGCTCCGATGGTCTACCAAGGAAGGACAGAACGGACACTAGCCAGAGTTTCGGGTCTACACAACCAGGCTTTTGCTATTTGAGATGAGAAAGTCGTGACTTTTCATTACCTAACCGTCTGTGATTCACTTGGCCGATGCCCAGACGTACCGCAGCCACGCTCGCCACCAGCGGGGAGGTTCTCGACCTCATCCGCACCGGTGAGGCAGTCACGCGCGCGGACCTCGGCAGGGTGACGGGCCTGTCCCGTCCCGCCGTCTCGCTGCGCGTCGGCGAGCTGCTCGAACGCGGTCTCGTCGTCGAGCGGACCGATGCCCCCTCCACGGGTGGGCGCCCTCCCGTGCGCCTGGAGTTCAACGCCGCGGGCGGGGTCGTGCTCGTCGCGGCGCTGGGCGCGAGCCGTACCAGGGTGGCGGTGTGCGACCTGGCGGGTGTGGAGCTCGAGGGGCGCGAGTTCGTGATCGACGTCGAGCAGGGCCCCGACGTGGTGCTGCCGCTGCTCATGGACACCTGGGACGAGCTGATGGAGGGCCGCCCCGGCGTGCCCGTCAAGGGCGTCGGCATGGGCGTGCCCGCGACCGTCGAGTTCGCCGCGGGCCGCACCGAGTCGGCCAGGGTGATGGCCAGCTGGACGGGAGTGGTGATCCCCCCTCTGATCCGCGAGCGCTTCCCCGTGCCGGTCTTCGTCGACAACGACGTGAACGTCCTGGCGATCGGCGAGCACCGCGGCGTCTACGCCGAGGAGACCGGCGACCTGATGTTCGTGAAGGTCTCCACCAGGATCGGCGCGGGCGTCATCGCGGGAGGCGAGATCCTGCGCGGCGCGCTCGGCGCGGCGGGCGAGATCGGGCACATCCCCGTCCGCGACGGCGGAGGCGTGCTGTGCAGGTGCGGCAACGTCGACTGCGTCGACTCGGTGGCGAGCGGCACCGCTCTGCTGCGCGACCTGCGGGCGGCCGGGCGCGACGTCAAGACGATCCCGGACGTCACCGCGCTGGTCCGCGCCGGCGACGCCGAGACGATGGCGATGGTGCGCGAGGCGGGTCGCAGGATCGGCGAGGTCCTCGCGGGAGCGGTCAACATCCTCAACCCCGCGGTGGTCGTGCTCGGCGGCGACGTGGCCGAGGCGTTCGGCCCTCTGGTGTCGAGCATCCGCGAGGTCGTCTACCGGCGCTCGACCGCGCTGGCCACGCGCAGGCTGCGGATCGAGACCAGCCGGCTGGGCGCGGCCGCGGGCATCAGTGGCTGCGCGGTCATGGTGCTGGACCACGTGCTGTCACCGGACGCCGTGGACGAGACCCTCACCAATCGGCTGACACGCCAGTAACCGCGTGTGGCAGGATCTACCCAATGTGGTCAAGGTTTGTGACTTTCGCCGCCTTTGTGATCCTGGTGGCCGGATGTAGCCCCATGTCCTTCCTGCCCGCGGCGCAGCAGTCCCAGGCGCCCCCTACCTTGGCGCCTTCCTCCGTGACGCCCTCGTCCGCGGCCCCTTCCTCCTCGTCGCCCGCGCCCTCGCCCGGCTCCTCGGCGGGCGGCGACGACAGGCCCGCGCTGGCCGCCGCGGTCCACGGCGTGGACAAGACGCTGCTCAAGGTGGAGCCCGTCGCGGTCAACAGGGTCGAGGGCAGGCACCTGGTCGTGCAGCTGCGGCTCTCCAACGCCGGCACCGAGGAGGACATCTCCTGGACGGGCCCGATGGGCGACAGCACCAGGCCGCTCGGGCAGATCAGGTGGGCCTCGGGCATCGGCGTGCTCGACGGCGCCGCGCACCGGCTGCTGCTGCCGTACAAGCCGGCGGACGGGGTGTGCCTGTGCTCCGACCAGGACCGCGACGACCTGCCCTACTCCCTCGAGCCCGGGGAGTCGATCACCGTCTACGGCGTGCTGCCCGCTCCCTCGGGCGAGCCCGAGACGGTCACCATCGTCACCCCCGAGACCGCGCCCATGTTCGACGTGCCGGTCAGCGACGAGCCGCCGGTGCCGGCTCCGGGCATGGCGCTGCCCGACCCCGGCGCCCAGCAGGTGAGCACCCTCAGCCACCCCGTCCAGGTGCCCTCCGAATCGCTCGACAAGAGCGAGGAGACCGCCGACGACGGCAGGGACCTGCGCGTCAGCCTCTCCTCCGACGTGCTGTTCGCGGTGAACAAGGCGACGCTGACGCCGAAGGCCAGGAGCGTGCTGGCCCGTACGGCCAAGCTCGTCGACGCCTCGACCGGGCCCGCCGTCACCGTCGAGGGCCACGCCGACTCCTCCGGCACCGACGCGATCAACGACCCGCTGTCGCGGCGGCGCGCCCAGGCCGTCCAGCGGGCGCTGTCGTCGCTGGTCACCCGTGACGGCATCGCCTTCGAGGCCAAGGGGTACGGCTCGCGCAGGCCGCTCTACGACAACGCGAGCGACGAGGGCCGCCGCCGCAACCGCAGGGTCACCGTGACCTTCCTCAAGCCCGAGACCGCCACCCCCTCGCCCACGACCACCTCCACCGCGGCTCCCGGCGCCGAGGGATCGAAGGCCACCTCGCGCGCCGAGGGCCAGCCGTTCGGGCTGGAGGTGACGGGGCTGCGCACGCTGCCCGGCCAGCTGGCCGTGCTCACCTACCGCGTCACCAACAACGGTGACCAGGAGGCCCACTACAACGAGCTGAGCCGGTCCTCGGAGTGGATGTCGTACAAGTACCGCAGCGCCAGCAACGTCCGGCTGACCGACGTGGCCGCCCGCCGCGAGTACCTGCCTGGCCGGATCATGGTGACGACCGACGACGACACCGACGCCTACTGCGCCTGCAGCGAGACCGCGGGCGTGCGGCTGAGCGCCGAGACCTTCGGCCCCGGCCAGACGAGGGAGTACTGGACGCTGTTCGCCCTGCCCTCAGGGACCGCCTCGCTCAAGCTCAGGGTCGGCGACTTCCCTGAGCTTCGAGTCGCGGTGGACTAGCCTCTTCGGCCGCTTGGGCTTCTTGGTGCGTGTGGGCCTGGGAGCCTGCGGCGTGGCCTCCACCAGGCTCGGAAGAGGCGAAGGGGGAGCGGCGGAGACTTCGGGCGCCGCCGTGCTCGGCTCCGCCGCGGAAGGGGTGGGCCGCGGGCTGCGCTCGGGCCTGAGCTTGGTCGGCCGCGAAGGCCTGCTCCTGTCAGGTTCGGGCGTCACCCGCTGGGCGACAGGCCGCTCGGGCGCCCGCGGGGTGCGCGTCGCGGCCCCGACGCCCTGGACGGAGTGGTGGGCGGGTGACGGCGGCTCCGCCTCGTCCTGAGCGCCCCACGGGCCCGACGACGGCAGCGAGCCGCCGATGAGGATCGCCGAGAAGGCCAGCATCAACGTGCCGGCGAGGGCCGCGACGGTCATCAGGGCGCGTTCGCGCCGGCCGGGTCTGCTCACGACATGCATGGTAGGCGAGCCGGGCGGCGAATGGATCAAGGCTTGCCTTTTCGGGCGCCCTCAGGGCCTCAGCAGGTGCACAGGATCGCGCGCAGCGACTCCTCCAGGCACACGACGGTGCCGGCGGGCTCGGGCCAGGGGAAGCGCACCAGGGCGGGGTCGTCCTCGCCGATCCTGACGGTCGCGCCGTAGCGGTCGAGCTCCCACAGCCACACGGGCTCGGCGGGCAGGCCGAGCAGCCGCCCCACTCCCGAGGCGAGCTGAGCCCTGTGGGCGCCGTTGACGTGGGCGAGCACCCGCTCGGCCACCTCGGCGAGCGGGTCGGGCGAGGCGTCCAGGTACTCGTCGGCGTCCAGGACCCCGGAGTCCTCACCCGTCAGGTAGACCACCTGCCCGACGTCGAGGCGCAGCACCCTCGGGGCGCCCGGCGAGCCGTATCCCTCGATGGCCTCGAAGAGCGCCTCGTCTGCGACGTGCTCGGCGATCGCGACCGCGGCGGCCCTCACCTCGTCCTCGGGGAGGGCCTCGGCCCAGCCCTGCACCTCGACGATGCCCCTCGGGTGCTCGACCCCGCCGAGCACCCGCATGGAGGTCAGGCTCACCGACACCACCGCGTCGCCGCGCAGCGGGTGCAGCGGCTCACCGGGCCTGACGAGGAGGACGGGACGGCCCGCGCCGTCGACGGCGCCGGTCACGGGGCAGCGGACGCCGTCGACGACCAGCTGGCCGGCGCGGGAGGTCGCGGCGAGGGTGCGGATCCGCTCCGGGAGCGGCGGGGCGGCCAGCGGCATGGCGTCTCCTTGAGATCAGCGTCAAAAGTAGGTTAGGCTTACCTTAGTAAGGATTACCTAACCACATTGAGGTGAACGTGCGCTACACCGGCCCGAAGGTGCGACTGTCCCGACGCGCGGGCGTCCCGCTGACCAGGAAAGCCGTCCGCTACTTCGAGCAGCGCCCCTATCCGCCGGGCGAGCACGGCCGCAAGACCAACCGCCGCACCACCGGCGACTACGGGCTGCGGCTGATGGAGAAGCAGAAGCTGCGCTGGTTCTACGACGTGTCCGAGCGGCAGCTGCGCCGCTACTGGGACCTCGCCGTCCGCAAGTCGGGCGCCTCGGGCGCCGAGCTGGTCGTGCTGCTGGAGAGCCGCCTGGCCTCCCTCGTGCTGCGCTCGGGCCTGGCCCCTTCGATCTACGCGGCCAGGCAGTACGTCACGCACGGCCACATCAGCGTCGACGGCCGCAAGGTCGACATCCCCAGCTATCTCGTCAAGCCGGGCCAGGTCGTCGCGGTGCGCGAGCGCTCGCGCCCGATGCAGCCCTTCGTCGCGGCGGCCGAGGGGATCTACGCCGACGAGCGGATCGCTCCCTACCTGAGCGTGGACCACGCCAACCTGACCTTCACGCTGGCCGCCAGGCCCGAGCGCGAGCAGATCGCCGTACCGGTCGACGAGCAGCTCGTGGTGGAGTTCTACTCCCGCTAGGCCTCGTCGGCCGTGGCGCGGGTGAGCCTGAAGACGCGCAGCTCGCGGCCCGACTTCGCCGTGTAACGGTCGTAGACGGGCCACTGCGCGATGAGCCCGGGCCAGGCCCGCTCGCGCTCCTCGCCGTCCAGGAGCCTGGCGAGCACGGGGTAGCGCTCGCCCCTGAAGCTCACGGCCGCGCGCGGCGTCTTCAGCAGATTGCCGCTCCACGCCGGATGCCTGTCCCTGCCGAAGTTGCTGCCCACGATCAGCAGCGTGCCCTCCGGCTCGGGCAGGCAGGCCAGCGGGGTCTCGCGCGGCTGCCCGGTCCTGGACCCCGTCGTGAACAGCACCAGCGTGGGGATCATCCGGTCACTGATGGGACGGCCTCGGGTGAGCCTGTGCGCGAGGCGGTCCATCGCGGGAACGATCTTCGGGCCCGCCTTCATGAACGCGTCGGTGCCCGCGAGCCACTGGAAGAACGGCCGCAGCCGTTCGATGAGCGTCACACTCGCACACAGTAGCCCGAGATGCCCTTCTCCAGAAGGTCGAAGGCCTGCTCCGTCTGGCTTCTGAGGAGCGGAACGATCTCGGCCCAGCTCTCGCCCGCCAGCGTGCGCGCCGTGGCGTGCCGTGAGAGCAGCCTGGTGGTCTCCAGGATCTGCGCGGCCACCAGGGAGGGGGTCAGGTCGTCGGGGTCCGCGCCCGACTCCTCGGCCAGTGTCCTGGCCAGCCGCTGCGTCTGGGCGTGCTCCAGCTCCCTGAAGCGCGCCATCAGCGAGGGGCTGTCGCCCACCAGGCGCCCGAACACGTCGGCGCCCTCGTTGAGGCCGTGGCGCCAGTCGCGCTCCTCGATCGCCTCCATGAAGTCGCGGCGGAAGGCCGCCACGACGCTCTCGCCCTTCCCGCGCTCGCGCACCACCCTGCTCTGCAGGTCCTCGACCTCCTCCTGCCGATCGAGGAAGAGATCCTCCTTGGTGCCGAAGTAGTTGAAGACGGTGTTGACCGACACGTCGGCGGCCCGTGCCACCTCGGCCACCGTGACCTGGTCGAACCCGCGCGCCATGAACAGCCCCATCGCCATGTCGGCGATGCGCCGCCTGGTCTGCCGCTTCTTGCGCTCGCGCAGCCCCTCGTCCATGGGCACATGCTACAAGCTTGCAGTCACACCAAAATTGGAGCTACTCTAAAAATGTGATCGATGTATCCGGTCTGACCAAGACCTTCAGAAACGGCGTCGAGGCCGTCCGCGGCGTGGACCTCACCGTCGCCCCCGGCGAGATCGTCGGCTTCCTCGGCCCCAACGGCGCGGGCAAGACCACGACCATGCGCATGCTGACCACCCTGCTGCGGCCCAGCTCGGGCGCGGCCACCATCGCGGGTCACGACCTGCGCTCCGACCCCCGAGGCGTACGGCGCAGCATCGGCTACGTCTCCCAGAGCGGAGGTGTGAACCCGGTCAACCCCCTCGGCGACGAACTCGAACTCCAGGCCATGCTGTACGGCATGAGCCGCGCCGAGGCCCGCTCCCGCATCGCCGACGTCCTGGCCACGCTGGAGCTCACCGGACTGGAGGGCATGCCGGGCGGCGCCCTGTCCGGCGGCCAGCGACGCCGCTTCGACATCGCCTTCGGCCTCCTGCACCGCCCCTCGGTGCTCTTCCTCGACGAGCCGACCACCGGCCTCGACCCGCAGAGCAGGGCCGCGCTCTGGGAGCACATCCGCTCCCTCGGCCTGACGGTCTTCCTGTCGACGCACTACCTGGAGGAGGCCGAGGCGCTCTGCGACCGGCTTCTGATCGTCGACGGCGGCAGGATCGCCGCCGAGGGCACCCCTGACCAGCTCAAGGGCGAGCGCACGCTGAACGAGGCGTTCCTGGAGATCGCGGGGAGGCCGGCATGAGGGACACCTGGCTGATCTTCCGCCACAACACGCGCATCACGCTGCGCAACAAGTTCGCCATCCTGATCACCGCCGCGCAGCCATTGTTCTTCCTGGTGCTGTTCGGCCCGATCTTCGCCACCTTCGGCACCTGGGAGACGCTGGTCCCCGGACTGATCATCCAGCTCGGCCTGCTGAGCGCGGGCATGGCGGGGTTCGGCGTGGTCTTCGACTGGCGCTCCGGCGTGCTGGAGCGGCTGCGCGTCACCCCGGCGGGCCGGCTGCCGCTGCTGCTCGGCAGGGTGCTCAACAACACCTTCACGCTGGTGGTGCAGACCGTCCTGCTGGTGGCCGTGGCCTACCTCATCGGCCTGCGCGCCCCGCTGCTCGGCGTGCTGGGCGCGATGGCGCTGGTGGTGGTGCTCGGCGTCAGCCTGGCGGCGCTGTCGTACGCGGCGGCGATGCGGCTGAACGAGCACCTGTTCGCGCCCGTCATGATGACGGCGGTCTGGCCGCTGATGCTGCTGTCTGGCACGTTCCTGCCGATGTCGATGGCGCCGCAGTGGCTGAGCACGCTGTCGTACGTCAGCCCGTTCCGGTACGTGCTCGAGGCCATGCGCGAGCTGTTCGCGGGAACCTACGCCAGCGGGGTGGTCGCGGTGGGCGTCCTGGTGGTGGCGGCCTTCGCGGCGATCAGCCTGACGGTGGGCACGAGAGTCTTCAGCCGGGACAACGCCTGACCACAGCCGGGGCGTCGGAGTGGTGCGATCCGGGGTCGGGCGGGTTGACTGGAGGGGTGAGGATCGACGTTCTGGGAGCGGGGTTCAACTCCGCGGGGGTGCGGACCGGGGTGGCCCGGGGACCGCACGCGTTGCGCCGAGCGGGTCTGGTCGCGCGGGCGGGGCTCTCTCACGAGGTGAGGGACGTCGGCGACGTCGCGTTCAGCGAGCCGGTGCCACGGCGCGGCGAGGCGTCGCGGCTCCTGGCGGAGCAGGCGCTGGCGTCCATGCTCGCCGAGGTCAGGCGGAAGGTCGAGGCGATCATGGCGGGAGGCGCCTTCCCGCTCCTGGTCGGCGGGGACTGCGCGGTGCTGCCAGGGGCGCTGGCCGCCTGCCGCTCGGTCCACGGCTCGGTCGGCCTGCTGTTCGTGGACGGTCACGAGGACGCCTGGCCGCCCGCCGACTCCACCACGGGAGAGGCCGCGGACTGCGAGCTCGGCCTCGCTCTCGGCGTCACCTCCGCCGACGTCGGGCCGGAGCTGGCGCCCGTGCTGCGCCCCGAGGCCACCGCGCTGCTGGGCCCGCGCGACAGCGAGGAGTTGCTGGAGCACGGAGTCGGCTCGTTGCGCGGCTCGCTGTGGTTCGCCACCGACAGGGAGCTCAGCGGACGCGTCGCGGCCTTGGCGGACGACGCCATCGCCTCCGTCGAGAGGTCGGCGTCGCGGTGGTGGCTGCACGTCGACCTCGACGTCCTGGCCACCGACCAGCTGGCCGCCGTCGACTACCCCCAGCCGGGGGGACTGCGCTGGGAGGAGCTGACCGAGCTCACCGCCATCGCGCTGCGGCGACCGGGCTGCGCGGGATGGTCGCTCACCATCTACAACCCGGATCTCGACGTGGACGGACACGAGGCCGAGCGCATCGTGGGCTACGTCGAGCAGGCGCTGGCGCTCGCCTAGCGCGGTTCGGGGCCGAAGGGCTCGATCCTCGGGTCGGAGAAGGGCGGGCCGGTGCGGTGGCCCGCCTCCTCGGTCACGCGCAAGCCGTACAGCCCTTGGTCAGGGTCGATGAGCACCAGGCCGTAGCCGGTGTCCACCTCCTCCTCCGCCAGCCCGAGCCGCTCCATCGCGTCGGCGAGCGTCGCGCCGGGCGGCAGCCGTACGGTGACCAGGACCATACGGTCAGGCTACGCGCTTGGCCCTTCGGCGCAGGGCGGCGAGCACTCCCGCGGGGTCGACGACCCCGTAGCCGTAGTCGAAGTCGTAGCCGACGTCGCTGCGGTCGTCGGCGGTGCGCCGCAGCAGCGAGCGCAGCTGGCTGGGCGACAGGCGCGCGGCGGGCCACCGGGTGCGGATCGCCGCGACCAGGCCCGCGGCCACCGGGCAGGCGGCGGAGGTGCCGGAGTCCGGCTCGCCGTCGCCGAACGCCTTCGAGCCGGAGAAGTGCGTGTAGGCGCACAGGTCGGGCTTGCGCGCGGCCAGCCGTCCTGGCCCCTGTGAGGAGTACCCGACGCGCTCGCCCTCGGTGTCGACGCCGCCGATCGACAGCACCCTGGGGTGGGAGTTGGCGCCTCCGATCGGCCGGTCGGGATAGGCGCACCTGCCGTCCTTGCACTCGCGCCCGCAGTTTCCCGCCGCGAACAGCACGTCGGCGCCCGCGCTGTCGAGGGAGGCCACGACGAGGTTGAAGGGGTGGGCGGCGTTGTCGGAGTAGTTGCCGGGGTGGCCGGGAGGGAAGTCCCATCGGGGGGAGAAGGAGCCCCACGAGTTGCTGATGACCAGCGACCTCGACTCGGCGGGCTGGGCCTCGAGCACGGTCCGCAGGTGCGCGAAGGCGGCCACCGCGTCCGATAGCAGGCCGTCGAGGACCGAGCCGCCCATCCGGCTCGACAGCAGCACGGGGATGTCGATCAGCGACGCCTGGGGCGCGGCGATCAGGGTGTCGAAGGCGCACATCGTGCCGTGGTCGACCTCGAACTCGCCTGGACGGCCCTGCACACCCGAGGGGTTCCAGCTGCGCTCGGCGTCGAGGTTGACGCCCCTGCCCAGGTGCCTGGCCACGTGGGCGGCGTTGATGCCGGTGTCGAGCACGGCCAGCGCCACCCCCGAGCCGTCGAGGCCCTCGGCGTGCAGGGCCGAGGTGCCGAGCAGCCGCTCGACGTCGCGCCAGTCGCCGACGGGCGCGTCGCCGCCGCAGGTGAGGTTCGGCTCGATGACGGGGTCGGCGAAGACCCCGACGACGTCGGGGCGCAGCGTGGGCAGCAGCGCCAGCCTCGTGGTCAGCTCGTCGTCGGAGATCTCGCCCCGCACCAGCACCGAGGCCTCCTCGGCGGCCATGGAGAAGTCGAGCGGCTGGTCGAGCGAGAGCGGGTCGCCGCCCGCGGGGGGAACGGGCCTGGGGACGGCCACGGGGGTGAAGGACGGGTCGAGCATCACCCCTGGAAGGCCGTCGGCCACGTCGGCGGTCGTGGCGCTCAGGCCGGGGTCGGTGACCGCCGCGACCAGGTCTGGGGACGGGCGTAGCTGGATGAGCACTCGCATGGGGGATCACCGAATTCTGATGGAGGGATCGAACCTCCCCACATTCCTTCAACATCACCTCTCGCGTCCAGCGACTCTCGAGGGTTGTGACCTGGGAAAACACGGCATTTCACGCTTATCGGGACGCCGCGTGGGGGCTTCCCTGACGACGGCCGGTTCACTAGCGTGTGGCGGCATGACCGCACAGGTGCAGGCCGCCTCCTCCGACTCCACTCGTGATCACTGGATGGCCGTGAGGCCGCGGTTGATCCTGGCCAGCGCTTTCATGCTCTTCCTCGAGCTGGCGCTGATCCGGTGGACGGGCTCCAACATCGTGCACCTGAGCTACTTCACCAACTTCGTGCTGCTCGGCTCCTTCCTCGGCATCGGCCTCGGCTTCCTGCGCGTCGGGCGGTCCAGGCGGCAGCCGTACTACTCGCCGGTCGTGCTGGCGGTGCTGGTGCTGGTCGTGCTGATGTTCCCCGTGACGGTGAACAGGGAGACCGAGGGCGTCCTGTACTGGACCAGCCTGGCCACCACAGGACCGCCCGCGTGGGTGATCCTGCCGGTGATCTTCGTCGCCGCCGCGCTGGTGCTCATGGGCCCCGCCGAGCTGGTCGGGCGGTGCTTTCCCGAGCTGCCTCGCCTGGAGGCCTACCGCTACGACCTCATCGGCTCGCTCAGCGGCATCGCGCTGTTCACCGCGCTGTCGTTCCTGAGCGCGCCGCCCGTGGTGTGGGGCGTCCTGGCGGCCGTCGCCTACGGGGTGCTGCTCGTGCCCAGGCCGCGCGTGCCGTATGTGCTGCTGGTGGTGGTGCCCTCGCTGCTGGTCGTCGGGCTGCTGCTGGTCGAGACGCTCACCGCGGGCGCGCTGTGGTCGCCCTACTACAAGGTGACCTACAACGAGCTCGACCGGGCAGGCGTGCGGGTCATGAACATCCAGGTGAACGGCATCCCGCACCAGGAGGCCGTGCCCGCGGCGGCAAGGCTGCAGTGGGAGGCGCAGTACGGCCTGCCGTACGAGAGGGCCGCCGCGCCGCCCAAGGACGTTCTGATCGTCGGCGCGGGCAGCGGCACCGACGTGGCGATCGCGCTGTCCAAGGGCGCGCAGCGGGTGGACGCCGTCGAGATCGACCCCAAGCTGCGCGAGCTGGGCGGCACCTACCACCCCGACCACCCCTACAGCGACCCGCGCGTGACCACCTCCATCACCGACGGCCGTGCCTACCTGGAGCAGACCGACAGGAAGTACGACCTCATCCTCTTCGCCCTTCCCGACTCGCTCACGCTGGTGTCGGGGGCCAGTTCGCTGCGGCTGGAGAGCTACCTGTTCACCGAGGAGGCGATGCGGGCCGCCCGCGAGCACCTGAAGCCCGGCGGGGCGTTCTCGATGTACAACTACTACCGCGAGAGCTGGCTGGTCGACAGGCTCGCCTCGACCATGCAGAACGCCTTCGGGCACAAGCCGTGCGTCGACGTCGTCAGCCAGTCGGGGCAGCAGGCCGTCATCACCGCGGGCCTCACCCCCGACGCCCAGCGCTGCGGTCCGCAGTGGGCGGGCGCGGCGGCGGGCACACCCGTCCCGACCGGCGACGACAGGCCTTTCCTTTACCTGAAGGACTCGACGATCCCCTCGCTGTACATCATCACGCTCGGCCTGATCCTGATCGTCTCGCTCCTCGCGGTGCGCGTGGTCGCGGGGCCGTTCGCCAGGATGCGGCCCTACGCCGACCTCTTCCTGCTGGGCGTGGGCTTCCTGCTGCTGGAGACCAAGAGCGTCACCGGGTTCGCGCTGCTGTTCGGCACCACGTGGGTGGTCAACGCCATCGTCTTCGCCGGGGTGCTGGTGGCCGTGCTCGCGGCCGTCGAGGTGACCCGCCGCTTCCGCACGCCACCCCTGCCGGTGATGTACGGCGTGCTGTTCGCGGGACTGGTGCTGGCGTGGCTGGTGCCCAACACGTGGCTGCTCGGGCTCCCCGTGCCGGTGCGCGTCGTGGCGGCCGTGACAGTGGCCTTCCTGCCGATCTTCGCGGCCAACGTGGTCTTCGCCAAGCGCTTCTCCGAGTCCGCCGACGCGACGACCTCCTTCGGCGCCAACCTGCTCGGCGCGATGGTGGGCGGCTGCCTCGAGTACCTCGCCCTGGTGGTCGGCTACAAGGGCCTGCTGATCGTGGCGGCGGTGCTCTACCTGGGCGCCTTCGCGCTGCTCCCGCGCAGGGCGGTGGCCTGACCGGCAACGAAACCCCGGCGGTGGATCCCGGGGGGCCGATGTGGTTGGCTGCCTTCCCGTGAACAACAACCGCCTGCTCGAGTGCCTGGCCGCCGACTACTCCCTGCTGAGGAAGGCGGCGGCCGCCGGAGACCCCGCCGCCCCCGTGCCGTCCTGCCCCGGATGGAGCGCCGCCGACCTGCTCACCCACATCACCGCCGTCTACATGCACAAGACGGTCACCATGCGCACGGGCTCCTACCCCGACCCGTGGGATCCGGACCTGTCGGGCGAGCCGCTGGCCGTCCTCGACGCGGCGTACGGTGCGCTGACCGCCGAGTTCGCCGCCAGACCGGCCGACTCGCCCGCTCTGACCTGGTACGAACCCGACCAGAGCGTCGGCTTCTGGATCAGGAGAATGGCCCACGAGAGCGTCATCCACCGCGTCGACGCCGAGCTGGCGGCGGGCCTGCCGGTGACGCCGATCCCCGCCGACCTGGCCGCCGACGGCGTGGACGAGGTGCTGACCGCCTTCCTGGCCTACGAGGCGGCGCAGTCGCCCGAGGAGTTCGCGGCGATGGAGGGCGGCCACCTGGCCGGGCCCGAAGGAGAGGAGGCGATCGTCGTGCGGGCGGGGGAGCGCGAGTGGACGGTCCGTCCCTCGCCCACGTCGGTGCGGATCTCCGAGGGCGGCGTCGAGGCGCCCCGCGCGCTGGTCGCGGGTGAGCCCGCCGAGGTGCTGCTGTGGATGTGGGGCAGGGGCGGCGGCGTCGAGGTCGCAGGCGACCCCGCCTGGGCCGCCTACCTGCGCCGTATGCTCGTGCTCGTCACCCGGTAGCCGCTCGGGACCGGGGTCAGAAGCCGCACAGCTCCGACAGGCTCTTGGCCGAGGCGTTGTTGGCGGCCGACTGCCCGTTGCGCGTCGGGGTCTGCGACGGGTTCACCGTACGGCTGGCCGACGGCGTCGCCGTGGGCGAGGACGTGGGCGAGGACGTCGTCCCCGGCGAGGCGGTGACCCCGGCCGCCAGCGCCCGCTTGGCCGGCTTGAGCGAGTCGTTGATCGCCTTGACCGTCGCCCTGCGGATCTTGGGCCAGTCCGGGGAGCCGGTGTAGAACTGCGGGGGCACGAACTGCAGGCTGGTGATGCGGGCGTCCTTCACCTCGAGCGCCAGGTTGGCCAGCGGCTCCAGCAGTTCCTGCGGGATGTTCGTCTGCGCCATCCGCTTGGCAGTCCTGGCGATCTCGCCGAAGTTGGTGAGGATCTTGTCGGGCGTCGCCTGCTGGGCGAAGGCGCCGATGACGCAGCGCTGGCGGCCCATCCGGCCGAAGTCGTCGTCGACGACGCGGGAGCGCCCGTACCACAGCGCCTCCTCGCCTGACAGGCGCTGGAAGCCCGCCTTGATGGTGCCCGCGGTGCCGTAGTGGCCGCCCCACGGGATGTCCTTCTCCACCCGCAGCCTGATGCCGCCGATCGCGTCCACCAGGTCGACGAAGCCGTACATGTTGATCAGCGCGTAGTAGTCGATGCGCAGGCCGAGCGTGTGGCTGATGGCGTCCATCAGCGCCTTGGGGCCCTTGTTCTTGCCCCCCATGATCTGCGGGTTGTCGTTGGCGAACTGCCAGACCTCGTTCAGCAGCCCGCCGTTGGGCAGTTCGGCCATGAAGCCGTTGGGGAAGTGCTTGGCCAGCGGCGAGGAGGGGGGAAAGCGCACGTGCTGCAGGTTGCGGGGCAGGCTGAACAGCACCGTGTTGCCGGTCTTGATGTCGACGCTCGCCACGTTCATGCTGTCGGTCCGCATGCCGGTGCGGTTGCCCGCCGCGTCACCGCCGATGAGCAGGAAGTTGACCCGCTTCTTGCCGTTCCACGGATCGGCCTCCTTGATGGGCTGGATCTCCGGGTCGGACGTCGAGGGGAAGATCGCCTTGACCGTCTCGCGGAAGGTCAGCACGGTGTTGGCCGTCAGCGCGAAGGGCGCCATGACCGACACGCACAGCAGGCCGACCGCGATCCCGGAAATGATCTGGCCCCGGCCGTTGAGACGGTCGGGGCCGAGGGCGATGTAGGAGGTCAGCACGAGCGCGAACCAGCACAGCGCGCCGATCACGGCGGCCGCCGAGACGGTGATCATCGTGCTGTCGCGCGCCGCCGCGCCGTAGTTGCCCACGAAGGACAGGCCGTAGATCAGCCCCACGAGCAGCAGCAGGCCGAAGAGCCCCAGCAGGATGAGTCCGGTACGGCGGCGCCCCGCCCGCAGGTGCGCGGCGCCGGGCACGACGACCGACAGGGCCGTCCAGCCGATGATCGAGCCCGTGGTCATCTTCCTGGCGAACCGGGGCCCGCCGGAGGCTTGCAGCCTGGCCAGGAACGCGGGGGTACGCGGCGCGCGAGGGAGCTTGGGGGCGCGGTTGCTCGGCTGTGTCTCGCGGTCTCTGGTGGGAGTGTCAGAGGCGGCGGCGCGCCGAGGAGCCCGCCGTTTCCTGCCGCGCTCGGCGGCGTCTCCCCCAGGGCGCTTCGACACACCGGCTCCTTCATACGTCGCACCAGGCCAAACCCTGGGGTTTGCCCCCCGTTGGTCACGAGATTGCCAGGATTCTAGCCCCCATATCGGGACATCAATGACAGATGACCAATGTGGGATGAACGCCCCATGAAGCTAGGAGGTCGAGGACGAGGAGGCCAGCCACGTATTGCACTGGTAGGTCATGTTCCTCTCCCATCCCTGGCGGAACCACCGGTTGTTGTTGGTGAGACTGCCGTGGTCGCGGGGGTAGCCAGGGTGGTCGCCCACGCGCGAGTAGAACCAGAACAGGGTGTCGCGACGGCTGGAGTTGATGGGATAGCTGTCGGCGACGGCCCTCATGAACATACCGCCGAAACAGGTCGCCTGGAGCTCCAGTTTTCTGCTCAGTGCCAGCCGCCCGCTCTCGCTGGAGGAGTCGAGGTGCTTGCGCCAGTGCGAGCCGAGGATGCCGGTGATCTGCTGGACGTGGTGACCGTACTCGTGGGCCATCATGCTGATCGTCGCGCCGTGCCAGGCGACGATCTGCCCGTACCCGATGGAGTTGCCGTTGCCCCGCGCGAGCGCGGAGGTGGAGGCGTAGATGGTGTTGTTGCGCGGGCAGTAGTACGGCACCATGCTGCCGGGCGAGGGGTAGTCGCCGCACGCGCCCCTGCCGCGCTTGGCGGCGATCGCGTAGTTGGGCGGGCTCCAGTCGATGCCCTGCTTGCGCAGGATCGGCGCCCATGCCGCGTCCATGCACCTGCCGGTCTTCAGGATGAGCGCCTTCAGCTGGCTGTGGCTGAACAGGCTCGCGTTGCCCGCCCTGCACGTCGTGCGCGGCAGCCTGCCGGCGCGGTAGAGGGTGTTGGCCTGCAGGCTGGTGTTCAGCGTGACCCTGGCGGGCGGCTTGAGCGTCTGCTGCTGCGAGGGGCGGGCGGACGGCTCCCGCGTCGGCCGCTGCGAGGTCTGCCCTGTCGGCCTGTCCGTCGGCTCGATCGGCCCTTCGCTGCGGTCGGGCTCGGGCTCGAAGGTCGGCGGAGTGAACGTCGGGATCGCCACGGGCGAGGTGGTGTCGGTGTGCGAGGCGCTCTTGAAGAGCGCCGCGCCGATCACGAGCAGCACGAAGATCGCAGCGACCGAGCCGAACACCGCCCCGATGATCGCGCCCGCGTTGGACTTGCCGCGCTGGGGCGGCCGCTGCCATGGCCCGCGCGGGCCCTGGGGTGGTCCCCAGCCGGGCCGCGGACCCCCGCCCTGCGGGTGCGGCGGGTAGGGGCCGCCCTGGCCGTGGGGAGGCCCCTGTGGGGGCTGCCCGTACGGCACGCCGTACGGCTGACCCTGGTGCGGGCCCTGAGGCGGGCCCTGGAACGGCGGGCCCTGGGGCGCCGGGCTCTGGTGCGGCGCGTTGGGAGGCCTGCCGTACGGCGGGGCGGGAGCCTGCGGGGGGTAGGGAGCCTGCGGGGGGTAGGGAGCCTGCGGCGCATAGGGGGCGTGCGGGCCCGCCTGTGGCGGCCCGCCGTACGGCGGGCCCTGCGGGGCAGGCGGCTGCGCGGTGGGCTGCGCGGGCGGCTGAGGGGGCGGCGGCCGGTACTGCCGGGTCGCCGGCTCCTGGTAGTGCTGCCCGCCCTGCTGGGGAGGCCACGGGGGAAAGGGCGGCTGCTGGGGTGGGCCTGAACCGGGCTGCCCCTGGGGTCCCGGAGGCGGGGGTGGATACTGCCCGTTGCCTGTCACGCTGTCTCCCCTTGACACGGTTGTCCGACGTGGGAACCGCAGTCCAGACCTTTGCCAAATTTGGGGCAGAAGCATACTGATTTCTCACCCGTCACGGATGTAGCGGTACTCGGTTACAGTCCGAAATCATTCGAGGTGATCTCCGCTATGTCGCCGTCCGAGGAGCGGCCGTTGTCCTAGCTTCAATGTCATGAATCTGCAGCAGCTCCGCTACGTGGTCGCGACTGCGGAGCACCGCACCATGACCGACGCGGCCAGGTCGCTCTACATCGCGCAGCCTGCGCTTTCGCGCGCGATCCGAGACCTGGAGCGCGAGTTGGGCATGACGCTGTTCGCCCGCTCGGGGCGCGGGGTGGTCGTCACCGCGCAGGGCCGCAGGGTCGTCAAACTGGCCAGAGAGGCGCTCGACGCGGTCGGCGAGATCGAGGCCCTGTCGACCCACGGCGGCGCCTCGGAGGCCGAGCTTCGCATCGCCTCCACCGCCAACCTCGAACCAGGCCTGGCAGGCCGGTTGCTCCCCGCCTACGCGGCCGAGCATCCGGGTGTCAGGGTGCACATCATCCGCTGCGACGGCCGCGACGCGGTCGTGAACGCGGTCAGAGACCAGCGGGCCGATCTGGGCCTCACCGACCTGCCGGTGCCCACCGACCTGATCACCCATCCCCTCGAACGCCAGGAGATCGTGCTCATCTCCCCTCCGGGGCTCGATCTGCCCGATCCCGTCCCGATGCGAAGGCTCGACGGGCTGCGTCTGGCCCTGCCCGCCAGAGGCAGCGTCCGCAGGCGGGAACTGGACGCGATGTTCGGCAAGTACGCGGTCAACCCGATCGTCGTGCTGGAGACCGACGAGCGCAACGGCTGGCTCAACGCGGTGCGGGCGGGGCAGGCCTCGCTGCTGTGGTACCGCGGCATGGCCGAGCAGGCGGCCAGGGCGGGGCTCGTGGTGCGCTCGCTCGATCCGGCCGTGCGCCGGGTGATCGCCGTCGTCCACGCCCGCCGCAGGCTTCCCCTGATCGCCCAGGACTTCCTTGCGACGGCGGAGAAGGGCTCCACGGCCGCCTGACCCGCGCCCCGGGGTCGAGAACCACTCTCGTCCCCGGGGCCGGTCGCGGTGGTGGGGCCGACCGGCCGTACGGCTCTGTAGGCTCCGAGGTGATGAGCATCTTGCGCCTGCGCGGCAGGGAGTTCGGCCCGGGGGAGTACGCGGTCATGGCCGTGGTGAACCGTACTCCCGACTCCTTCTTCGACCGGGGAAGGACCTACGGCTTCGGGGCCGCGCTCGAGGCGGTCGCCCAGGCCGTCGAGGGCGGAGCCGACATCGTCGACATCGGCGGCGTCAAGGCGGGCCCCGGCGAGACGGTCGACGCCCACGAGGAGATCAGGCGGGTGGCCGACCTCGTCTCCGCCGTCCGCGAGCGCCACCCCGAGCTGATCATCAGCGTCGACACCTGGCGGGCCGAGGTGGGCGACGTGGTGGCCAAGGCGGGCGCCGACCTGCTCAACGACACGTGGGGCGGCGTCGACCCCGGCCTGGCCGAGGTGGCGGCCAGACACGGGGTGGGGCTTGTCTGCGCGCACGCGGGCAGGGTGGAGCCGCGCACCAGGCCGCACCGTATCGCCTACGCCGACGTGGTCGCCGACGTCGTCTCCTACACCGTGGAGCTGGCCGAGCGGGCGGTCGCGGCCGGGGTGGCGAGGGAGTCGATCCTCATCGACCCTGCGCACGACTTCGGCAAGAACACCTTCCACTCGCTGGAGGTCAGCCGCCGCCTGGACGAGATGACGGCCACCGGCTGGCCGGTGCTGGTGGCCGTGTCGAACAAGGACTTCGTGGGCGAGGCGCTGGGCGGGCTGCCCGTGGAGGAACGGCACGCGGGCACGATCGCCACGCTGGCCGTCTCGGCGTTGCAGGGCGCGCGGGTCTTCAGGGTCCACGACGCCGCCTCGGCCAGGACGGCGCTGGCCGAGGTCACCCGCCTCGCGCGACCCGGCGCCTGAGACCCTCCGCCGCGCTTCGACCGCCGGGAGATCGGGGCGCGGGGTGCTTCAGCGGTCGTCTCGTCGGCCGACGAACGTGGCTCCGATCTCCACCATCCGCTCGACCGCGTAGGCGGGGTCGAGCAACGCCTCGGGGGTGTGGATGCCCGGCGCCACGGCATCGCCGCGCAGACCGAGCAGTCGTTCGACACCGAGGGCGACGCCGAGCGCGGTCAGGGGCCGCTGCCCCTCGGGGTGGACGAGATGTCGGCTCGTGGTGAGCGGTGCGCCCGTGGAACCTGCTCCTTCGAGTTCGATCCGGACCTCCATGGAAGCGGGTTCGCCACGGCGCCTGCTCGGGGACTCCCCGACCGCCAGGTCGAAGCGGACGTTCGGTGCGCCCGTGGCGAGGGCGAGGCTCGGCACGTCGAGGATGGGGATGCTCTGGCCGGGCAGGACGGTGCCGTCGACGCCGGTCACGTCCGCCTGCGCGTCGCGACTGCCGAGCCAGGTGAAGACGCCGTCACGGCGCACGAGTCCCGCCGAGGTGACGGCCGACCAGCGCTCCAGATCCGCTATCCCCGCGGGCCCGCCGATGTCCGTTTCGTCGAGTATGGCGCCGATCCTGATGGTGTCGATCCGGTCGAACTCCCGGGCCGAGTCCAGTGCCGCGAGGACGACGAGACCGGCGAGATAGTGGCTGGCCACCAGGATCGGTGCCCCGCCTGCCCGCTGGGCGCCCACGACGACCTCCGGTGCGATGTCCATCAGACCGCTGGAGATGCTGAGGTACGGCAACCCGCGGTGCTGCGCGTAGCGCAGCCCGTGCAGCCGGGAGTCCCACACAGCCGCGACCACCGCTGAGTGGCGCTGGTCGGCCGGCAGGCCGAGATCGCTCCGCTCCAGGTCGATGGTCACGGCCGTCGCGGTACCGAGCTCGTCGGCGACCCGCTGCGCGCGACCGAGATCGCGACCCGCGATCGTCAGCGGCAGTGCCGGATGCCATTGGCGCAGGAGGGCGGCGGCTCCCGCGCCCGCCTGGCCCGAACCGCCCATGACCAGGACGGATGTCGAATGCTCCACTGTGGTTCCTCTCGTTTCCGGTCAACCTACATTTTGTAACTTACACTTTGTAGCTAAACTGGGGCGATAGCGCAAGGGAGGACGATGACCACACCAACGAGTCGCCTGTCCAAGCAGGCCAGGCGGGAGCAGTTGCTCGACACCGCCATGACGATGGTGCGCGACCAGGGCGCAGACGGTCTGACGCTGGCGACCCTCGCTGAGGCCGCGGGCGTGAGCAGGCCGATCGTGTACGACCATTTCGGCACCCGGCCCGGCCTGCTGCTCGCGCTCTACCGGCGACTGGACGAGCGACACCGGGACGCGTCGGCGCGGGCGTTGCGGGAGGCCGCGCCCGCCGTCGAGGAGATCGCCCATGCCATGAGCGCCGCATACTTCGCCTGTGCCACCGACATGCCGGAGTTCAACGCCGTGTCCGCCGCGCTGAAGGGGAATCCGGAGATGGAGGAGATCCAGCACCAGATGCTCGACAGCTTCAGGGACTGGCTGGCCGCCGCACTGCTGTCCCACTCGCGCCTGACGTCCGAGGCGCTTCGGCTGCGCTGCGTCGGCGTGCTGGGCGCGGCCGAGACGATCGCCGCGGAGCTGAACAGGGGGCAGACGACCGCGGCGGAGGCGGTCACGGCGCTGTCCGACCTGATCGTCGGAAGTGTCGGCGCCAGGACCGATCGCTGATACCGCGGCGGCCGTGATGGTTCGGAGACGGCGGGTGGGGTCTACGGCGATCGGCCGGCCGCGCGGGACGGGCGGTGCGCTTCCTGGGGAGAGTCCTCAGGTGTAGATCATCGACAGGAAGCGCACCAGGATCTCCTCTCGCTTCGGGGCCGGCAGCGCGTCCAGGATGGTGTTCACCACCGCCATCTCCGGCTGCCCGCCGCCCGTCAGGTCCACCCCTACCGACGAGGCCAGCGAGGCGAAGGCCGTGTCGTCGAGTGAGTCGAGCTCCAGCGTCTCCACCAGCTCCACCAGCCCTTCGGGCACCTCCACGGGCCCGCGCTCCCTGGCGGCGGCGGCCGACTCGGCGATCACCGACAGCAGCTCCTCCACCCCCGCCAGCGTGACCCCCGTGACCGTGATGTGCAGGTTGGCGGGGATCCCCGCGTACGACAGCTGCGGCTGGACGAACCACCCGCGCCGCCGCGCCTCGTCCGAGAGCACGAACACGTCGATGCCCGAGGAGGGCGAGGCGCCGAAGGCGATCAGCGACGAGGTGGGCGAGCCCAGCACCCGAAGGCCGGGGACCTCGGCCAGGCCCTCGCGCAGCCGTAGCGCGGCTTTCAGGGTGGAGCGGCCCAGCTCCAGATAGCCCTCCCTGCCCAGCGCCCGCATCGTGGCCCACGCCCCGCCCAGCGGCCCCGCCGACTTCGAGCTCTGCACGGTGGCGTTGATGACCGTGTACCCGGGCCATGCGGCGGAGGCGAAGTACGCCTTGCGGCGCATGGCGGGGTCGGCGAACAGCACGACGGAGGCGCCCTTCGGCGCGTAGCCGAACTTGTGCAGGTCGCAGGAGAGCGAGGTGACCCCCGGCACCGACAGGTCGAAGGGCGGCACGGGCGCGCCCGCCTCGCGCAGCCAGGGCAGCAGCCATCCGCCCACGCAGGCGTCCACGTGACAAGGCACCCCGCGCGCGGCGGCCAGCGCCGCGACCTCCTCGATCGGGTCGATCACGCCCTGGGGATAGGAAGGCGCCGACACCACCACCATGATCGTGGATGGGGTGATCGCCGCGGCCACGTCGTCGGGCGAGACCTGGTAGGTCTCCATCGAGACCGGCACCTGGATCACCGACACGCCGAGATAGTGCGCGGCCTTGTGGAAGGCGGGGTGCGCGGTGACCGGCACGACCATCGAAGGTCGCGCCACGTCCAGGGAGTCGCGCGCCGCCTTCACCGCCAGCATGATCGACTCGGTGCCGCCGCTGGTGAAGATGCCGTGGCCGCCGCCGAGCACGTCCGCGACCTGCCCGACGACCTCCTTCTCCATCGCCACCACGCTCGGGAACGCGGTCGGATCGAGGGTGTTGGTCTCCAGCATCTCGAAGTAGACCCTGGCCGCCGCCTCGTGCACCTCGGGCCTGCCGGTGTCGTAGACGTAGGCCGTCACCTTCCCCCCTCGCACGGGCAGGTCGTCGGCCCGCAGGCGGGACACGGCCTCAAGCAGCTCCGACACGTTCACGCGACTCCTTGGCGTACCAGATGATCAACGGCAGGCTGGCGAACATGAGCGCGGCGGGCAGCGCGGTGAATCCCAGCGTCAGGCCCGTCAGCGCGGCGGCGGGCTGGGCCGCCGACCCTTCCAGAGAGACGAACCCGCTGACCGCCAGCACCAGCGCGAACAGTCCTGGGCCGACCGCCATCCCCGCGGTCTCGCCCGCGGTCCACAGGCCGGTGAAGGCGCCCGCCTGCGCGTGCCCCGTGCGGGCGGTGTCGGCGTGCACGGTGTCGGGCAGCAGCGACAGCGGCAGTAATTGCAGCCCCGCGTAGCAGACCCCCGCCAGCGCGGTCAGCGCCAGCACCGCGGCCACGCTGCGCGCGGAGAGCGCCGCGACCAGCGCCAGCGCCACCAGCCCGAACCCGGCCGCCGCCGCCAGGTAGGCGCGGACCATGCCCCTGGTGCGTCCGAGCCAGGCCCACACCGGTACGGCCAGCATGCTCGGCCCCACCATCCCGACGAACATCGCCGAGGTCAGCCCGTAGTCGCCGAGCCGGTGCGCGGCGACGTAGGGCGCGCCCGCCAGCATCACCGCCACCCCGAGCGCCTGCACGACGAAGGCCGACAGCAGCGCGAAGAAGGCCCTGTTGCCGCGCGCGACCCTGAAGGCCGCCACCAGGCCGAGCGGAGCGGGCCCCGGGCTCGACCGCACCCAGCGCGTGGCGAAGGTGGCCGCCAGCAGCGCCGCCGCCATCACCGCGCCGATCGCGACGCCCATGACGGCGTAACCGGCCGCCTGGGCGAGCGCGGGGGCGAGCCCGCCCGCGACCAGGATGCCGACGGTCAGGCAGACCACCCGCCACGACATGATCCGGGTCCGCTCGGCGGGCGAGGCCGACATCTCGGCGGGCAGCGCCACGTACGGCACCTGGAAGCAGGCGAACGCCGACGCCGCGAGGATGAAGGCCACTGCCACCAGCGGCGCGCCAGGCGCGGCGAAGGTCGCGGCGAAGGCCACGGGCAGGGTCACCGAGCCGAGCAGCAGCAGCCTGAAGCGGCTGCCGGTGCGCACGGCCTCGCGGTCGCTCGCCGCCCCCACGACGGGGTTGAGCAGCACGTCCCAGACCTTCGGCGCCACCAGGACGGCTCCGGCCAGACCCGCGGCCACGCCGAGCACGTCGGTCAGGTAGTAGAGCAGCAGCAGCCCGGGCACCGCGGAGAACACACCGGTCCCCACGGAGCCGACGCCGTAGCCGAGCAGTCGTCGCCTCGAAAGGGTCACGGAGGATCCCCCGGCAGGCCCAGCGTGCGGTGCAGCATCAGGTGCAGGTGGGCGCGGAAGCGCCGCAGCGCCGCGCGGTCGCCGGCGGTCCTGCGGCGGCCGTCCTGGTCGAGGATGCCGCCCTTGGCGAAGCCGTGCACGCACCAGACGACCGACCACACCACCATCTCGTTGTCGCCGCCGCCGATGTCCTTGACGAGGGAGACCAGCGGGCTGACGTACCTGCGTTCCAGGTCGGTGATGTCGCCGGCGTCGGACAGCCAGCGGTGCATCCACAGCGCCGGCACCTCGGGGTTGTCCACGCAGAAGTCGAGGTAGCGGTCGGCCAGCTGGTGGACCCTGCTGACGGGGTCGGCGCCCTCGGTCTCGGCGATGGCCCGCTCGAGGGCGCCGCGCTCGGCCTGGTGGGCGCGCTCCATGACGGCGAGGTACAGCTCGCGCTTGCCGCCGACGTGGTAGTTGACCGTCGCGATGTTGAGGCCCGCGGCCTCGGCGATCTGCCGGGTGGAGGTGCCGTCGTACCCGAGGGCGGCGAACAGCTGGGTGGCCACCTTGAGGATGGCCTCGGCCTGGCTCATGACGGGAAGATAGTTCCGGTGAGGGGTCCCGGTCAATCGCTTGATGGAAGCCCTTGGCGCGCGCAGGTCAGCAGGTGGAGCTGCGCGAGTCCGATGCAGGCCTCAGGCGGCGGGTGGCAGCCTGACCACCGCGCGCAGGCCGGGAGCGGCGTCCTCCAGGTGGACGGTGCCGCCGTGCGCCCTGACCGTCTCGCGCACGATCGCCAGGCCCAGGCCCGCGCCGCCCTCGTCCCTGCCGCGGCCGTCGTCGAGCCTGGTGAAGCGGTTGAAGACGCGCTCCCTGTCCTGCTCGGGGATGCCGGGCCCGTCGTCGGACACGGTGAGCTCGCCGTCGGCCCTCAGCGCCACCTCGACCTTGCCGGTGGCGTGCCGTACGGCGTTGTCCATGAGGTTGGTCAGGACCCTGCTCAGGTCCAGGGCGTCGCCGCGCACCACGACGGGCTCGCAGGCGGTCAGGCGGGCCTCGCCGTACCTCTCGACCACCTGCCTGACCACCTCCTCCAGGTTGACGGGCTCGTTCCTGGCCAGCCTGCCGCCGCGCTCGTCCAGCCTGGCCAGCGCCAGCAGGTCCTCGGCCAGGCGCGACAGCCGCAGGGTGTCCTCGAGCACGCCCTCGGCCGTCTCGCGCCAGTCCTGGCCCTCCGGATGGCCGAGCGCCACCTCGAGCTGCAGCCTGATGCTGGCCAGCGGGCTGCGCAGCTCGTGCGCGGCGTCGGAGACGAGCGCCCGCTGGCGCGACTCGGCTCCCTCCAGCCGGGCCAGCATGTCGTTGAGCGTGACCGCCAGCGAGTGCACCTCGTCGCGCGCCTCCGGCACGGGCAGCCGCCTGGACCTGGCCGTGTGGGTGATCTCGGCGGCCCCCTTGCGCAGCGCGGCGATCGGACGCAGCGTCCTGCCGATGATCAGCCAGCTCGCCCCCGCCAGGAAGGCCACCAGCAGCGGCGTGCCCACGAACAGCACCCTGCCGGCGACGATGAGGCTCTTCTCGATCTCGGCCACAGGGCGCGCCGCCAGCACGGTGATCCCGTCGTCCCCGCTGACCACCACGACGCGCAGCGGCCCGGGGATGCCGTAGGGCTCACCGTCGCGGAACCAGGAGTTCTCGTGGCTCTGCGCCCGCCTCCTGTCGTGGGCGGGCAGCAGCGGCACCAGGCGGTCGGCGCCGTACGTGCCGTGCGTGATCCTGCCGTTCGCCGCGATGACCTGCACGATCGTGCCGTCCTGCGTGGTGATCGGGTCGGTCAGCGTGCCGCTGTCGGCCTGCGCCCTGACCGCCTGCGCGTGCTGCCTGGTGGTCTCGTCGACGGTGTCCATCAGCGACCTGCCCAGCACCATCATCAGCGTCGAGGCCGAGACCGCGAACGCCAGCACCAGCGCGACGGCCGCCAGGGCGGTCAGCCTGAAGCGCAGGCTCCTGCGCCTCCATCTGGCGAGGGGGGAGTCAGCCACCGTCGCCGGCCAGCCGGTACCCGGCGCCGCGCACGGTCTGCAGCGCGTTCCTGCCGAACGGGGCGTCGATCTTGCGGCGCAGGTAGCCGACGTAGACCTCGACCACGTTCGGGTCGGTGTCGAAGGTGTCCCAGACGTGCTCCAGGATCTCCGTCTTCGACACCACCTCGTCGTGGCGGCGCATCAGGTACTCCAGCAGCGCGAACTCCCGTGGCGTCAGCTCCACCGACTCCTCGGCGCGCTGCACCTTGCGCCTGGCCGGGTCCAGCGACAGATCGCCCGCCGTCAGCACCGCAGGACGGCGGCCCGCGTCACGCCGCAGCAGCGCCCGCAGCCTGGCCACCAGCACGACGTAGGAGAACGGCTTGGTGAGGTAGTCGTCGGCGCCGAGGTCGAGACCGTCGGCCATGTCGTACTCGCCGTCCTTGGCCGACAGCATCAGGATCGGCACCCAGTTCTCCTCCGCGCGCAGTCGCTTGCACACGTTGTAGCCCGACAGCCTGGGCAGCATGATGTCCAGCACGACCACGTCGTAGTCGCCCTGCCTGGCCAGGTGCAGGCCCTCCTCGCCGTCGTGGGCCAGATCCACGGCGAACCCCTCGGCCTGCAGCCCCCGCTGGAGGGCCGCCGCCATCCGCCGCTCGTCCTCGACGACCAGAACTCTCATAGGCCACATAGTGCACCATCAGCGCTGAGAGCCCTCTCAGCTCGTCTCAGGGTCGCCACAGGACACTTCACGCACTGTTGAGAGGTAAGCAATACCGTGAAGGAGTGAGATGTCCAGAGGCAAGCTCGTGAGGTGGGGAGTCCCGATGGCGGCCGTGGCCGTCATCGGCGCCGCGATAGGCGCGGGGCCGGTGATCGCCGCGGTCAGCGGAGACCCGGTCCTGCCGGAGCGCTCGGCCCAGCAGCTGCTGGCGGAGGCGGCGGCAGCGGTGCAGAAGGACGGACTGCCCCCGATGTCGGGGACCGTCCTGGAAACCGCCTCCCTCGGCCTTCCCGCCCTCCCGCAGACCGCGTCGGCAGGATCCCCGATCGCCCTGCTGTCCGGATCCCATGAGGCCAAGGTCTGGTACGGCTCGCGCGACCAGTTCAGGCTGGCCGTCCCCGGGCCGATGAACGAGACCAACGTCATCGTGAACGGCGACCAGACCTGGGTGTGGGACAGCCAGTCCAACACCGCCACCCGTGTCAAGCTCGCGCCCGGCGCCGAGAAGACGCACACCGCGCCGCCGACCGGGCCCTCGATGACCCCGCAGCAGGCCGCCGAGCAGCTGCTGTCCAAGGTCGGCGAGCACAGCGTGGTCAGCGTCACCAGCAACACCCAGGTCGCCGGCCGCCCGGCCTACGAGCTGGTGCTGGCGCCCAAGGAGGCGGGCTCGCTGGTGCAGGACGTACGGCTGGCGCTCGACGGCGAGACCTACGTCCCCCTGAGGGTCCAGGTGTACGCCAAGGGCTCGGCCGAGCCCGCCTTCGAGGTCGGCTTCACCCAGGTCACCTTCTCGGCTCCGGCGCCGGAGAACTTCGCCTTCACCCCGCCCGCGGGGGCCAAGGTCGAGGAGAAGACGCTCGGCATCTCGAAGGACGAGGAGAAGCGCGACTTCGCCGAGGGAGAGGTGAAGACCGTCGGCGCCGGCTGGACCACGGTCGCGGTCCTGCCCACGCCCAAGACCCCCGCGGCTCCCACCCAGGGACAGAGCGAGGGGCAGGGCCAGGAAGCCGCCGCCGCGCTCGACACCGTCCTGCGCTCGGCCACCCCGGTGAGCGGTGCGTGGGGCAGCGGCAAGCTGATCAAAACCAAGCTGGTCAGCGCGCTGTTCACCGACGACGGCCGCCTCCTGGTCGGCGCGGTCACCCCCGAGGAGCTCACGAAGGCGGCAGGCGCCAAGTGAGTGTGACGCTGGAAGCAGGGGCGCCCTCAGGGGCGTCCCCGCCCGCGGGGGACGACGCGATCGTCACCGAGGGGCTCACCAAACGCTTCAAGGGGGGTCAGGTCGCGGTCGACGCCCTCGACCTGGCCGTGCCGCGAGGCTCGGTCTACGGCTTCCTCGGCCCCAACGGGTCGGGCAAGACCACCACCATCCGCATGCTGCTCGGCCTGGTCACGCCCACCTCGGGCAGCTACTCGGTGGTGCCGCTGCCCAGAGTCGGCGCGCTGGTCGAGGGGCCCGCCTTCTACCCCTACCTGTCGGGTGAGGCCAACCTGATGCGCTACGACGCGGCCGATCCCACGGCGCCGCGCCGTACGGCCAGGACAAGGGTCGCGGCGGCGCTCGACAGGGTCGGGCTGTCGGCCGCCGCGGCCAAGCGCTACCGGCACTACTCGCTCGGCATGCGCCAGCGCCTGGCCATCGCCGCCGCCCTGCTCGGCCCGCGCGAGCTGCTCATCCTCGACGAGCCGACCAACGGACTCGACCCGCAGGGCACCAGGGAGGTGCGCTCGCTGGTGAAGGAGATCGCCGCCGACGGCACCACCGTGTTCGTCTCCTCGCACCTGCTGGGCGAGGTCGAGCACATGTGCACGCACGCGGCCATCATGCGAGCCGGCAGGCTGGTCGCGCAGGGGACCATCGCCTCGCTGAACGGCGGTCGCGCCCCGCGCGTCAGGGTCGAGACGCCCGACGGGGCCGACGCGGCCAGGGTCCTGCGCGGGCTCGGCCTGTCGGGCGTCGCGCACGAAGGCCAGGAGGTGAGCGCCGACCTCGGCGGGCACGCCACCGAACGGCTCAACGCCTCGCTGGTCGAGGCGGGCGTGGCGGTCAGGGGCCTGTCGGTCGTACGGCCGAGCCTGGAAGAGGTGTTCGTCGGGCTGACCGGGGAGGGTTTCGATGTCGAAGGTTGAGCCTGAGGTGCGCGACGTGGAGGCGGGCGACCCGCCGCGCGGAGGCGGGGCGAGGCGGATTCCGGGGCTGGTGCCGGTGGCCGAGTCAAGGCTCACCGCCGAGGTCGGGCCGCGCGCCGACCTGCCGGGCCGGATCGCCCCGCAAGGACCGCCGGCCCTGTCGGTCCCGCCGCAGGACGGCGGGGCGGGACCGGTCAGCGCCTTCCTGCGCATGCTCGGCTCGGAGCTGAGCCTGACCTTCCGCAGGCCGCGCAACCTGGCCATGCTCGCCGTCCTCGCGGTCGTTCCCGTCATTCTCGGCGTGGTGCTGCGCCTCGTGGGCGACGAGCTGTCCGACGGACCCGGCGGTCTGCTCCAGCAGGTCACGGGCAACGGCTTCTTCCTGAGTTTCATCTCGCTGTCGGCGCTGGTACCGCTGCTCATGCCGGTCGCCGTCGCCGTCGTGGCCGCCGACTCGGTGGCGGGTGAGGCGAGCGCCGGCACGCTGCGCTACCTGCTGGCCGCTCCCGCCGGCCGGACGAGGCTGCTGGCGGTGAAGTACGTCAACGCCGTGCTGTTCTGCCTGGCCGTCGCCTCGGCCGTGTCGCTGGCCGCGCTGGTCACCGGCCTGATCCTGTTCCCCGCAGGGCCTGTCACGCTGCTGTCAGGCGTGGCGATCCCGCTCGGCGACGCCCTGCTGCGGATGCTGATCGTCATCGGCTACGTGACGGCGGGCATGGCCGCGCTGGCCGCCGTCGCGCTGGCGCTGTCGACGCTGACCGAGGCGCCGATCGGCGCGATCGCCGCCACCGTGGTGCTGGTCATCTCCACCCAGGTGCTCAGGGTGATCCCCCAGCTCGACGTGCTGCAGCCGTATCTGCTGCCCAACTGGTGGGGCGACTTCGACGCCGTGCTGCGCGACCCCATCGCCTTCGACGACCTGAGCTCGGGGCTGCTGGCCTTCGGCGCCTACATCCTGCTGTTCGGTTCCATCGCCTGGGCCCGCTTCACCAGCAAGGACATCACCTCCTGAGGCCGCCGCGCCGCGACCGCCCACGGGGATCCCCGGCTTCACGGCCTCACGCGGCCGTGGGCCGGGGTTTCCTGGTTCGTGAGCCGTCTTCGCGCGCCTCGGGGGGCCCATGCGTTCACGGGCCCCCCGCAGGACGTCAGGCCGAGCGGCGGCGCAGGCCCATGAAGCCGATCACCACGCCGATGACGCCGACGACCAGCCCGGCCCCGCCCAGCAGCCTGGCGGTGCCGTCGGAGGACGAGCCCGACGCCGCCACCGGCGTCACCGAGGGAACGCCTCCCGTGCCGGCCGGGGTGGCCTCGCCACTCGCGGCGGACGGCGACGCGGAGGCCGTGCCGTGCGCACCGTCGCCCGAGGCGGGTGTGAGCTTGAGCAGCGGGGCGGGCTTCTCCGCCTCACTGCCGTCGGCCTTGGGCTCGTCGTCCCACTGCACGACCTCGCCGCCCGAGTAGGTCTGGGTGGTGGGGAAGAGCAGCTGCGTGGTGTCGGTCGGCAGCTGGCCCATCGACACCTCGAACTCCTGGAACTGGCCCGGCTTGATCTCCCCGCCCGACCAGACGACCTTGGTGACCGCCTCGGTCAGGTCGCCGTACTCGGTCTTCACCGGCTTGGGCAGCTTGCCCTCGGTGACCTTGACCTCCCAGCCCGGCACCGGCTTCACCGAGACGAAGGCCAGCGGGTGGTCGACGGGAAAGGAGACCTCGATCTTGGTGGTCGAGGCGTTGTCGCGCTCGTTCGGCACGCGGAAGGCGACCTTGGTGAACCCGCCCTGCTCGGCGCTGCCCGGGTTGATGGTGACGTGGGCGAAGGCGGGGATCGCCAGGCCGAGGGAGAGGGCGATGGCGGCGGCGAGCACGCCGGCCGTACGACGGAAGGAGGACATGCGGAGACTCCACTTGAAGGACGAAGGAAGGGAAGAGGCGTCAGACAGCGGGAAGTGGAGGACCGCGTCTGCTGACGATGTGGCGCAGGACGGCGCGGCGGCCTGCGACGCGCGGGATCACGCGGACCGGCGCCTGCAGGATCGAGATCGTGGTGGGCGCGGGGAGCAGGCCGACCAGCCGGTGGCCGAGGCGGCGCAGCAGCGACCAGAGCGCGGCCTCGCCGCGCGCCAGCCACCAGCCGGTGATCAGCGTCGCCGTCAGGTGGGCGAGCAGCATGCCCAGATCTTCACCGAGCCTGGGGCCGAGGCCGGAACCGAGCGCTGAGCCCAGGCCGGCCCCGTGCCCATGGGCGAGAGTGAGGACCGCCCCGCCGCCTTCGGGGGCGAACAGCTCGTGCAGCCCCGCCTGCAGGCCCAGAAGCGTGAGGTTGATCGTCGAGGTCGAGCGCTCCCTGCCCGACAGCGCGAGCGCGAGCGCCATGACCGTGCCGCCGCCCAGCCCGAGCGCCCACATCGGGGGCCCGTCACCGCCCGCCACCACGTGACCGAGGGCGGCCAGCAGCACGCAGACGGCCGAGAAAGCGGCCGCTCGCGTGAGCCGGAGTGGAAGGTTGGCGCGCATGAGTGCCCACATGTTCTCACGGCCCCACACGGCTGTGTGGACGGGAATGGTTCATGCCCGCGACGTGCGTGGTCCCCGAAGCCACGCTGAACACGCTCGTGGTGGGTGTCCTCAGTGCGTCCGCTGCCTGCCCGCCAGACAGGTGGACGAGACGCGGGCTCGGGCGTTTATCAATTTACGCATGAGTCGTTGACTGCCTGGAAGAAGTGTCTGCTTTGTGGCTAGGGTCAGGGCTGAGGTGAGGAATTTGCGGCATTTCGCTGGATTGCTTCTCGGCGTGATCGTGACCGGCGCCCTGCTGGTCGGGGGCGGCTGGGCAGCCCAGCAGGCGCTGACCGTCGCGCCGGGGACGGCCGTGCCCGTGACGGGTACGCGCCTGTGGATCGCCCTCGCCGCCATGGCGGTGGTCGGGCTGGTGGTCGGGCTGGTGGTGGTGGGCAGGGTCTCGCCGCTGGCCACGTTCGTGCCGTCGATGGTCCTGCTGGCCTGGACGGTCGTCTACGCCCTCGACGTGAACAGGGCGCTGTCGTTCATCCCCGACGAGCCCTCGATGCACCAGGTGGTGCTGGAGGCGGGCGCGGGCAACAGAACGCTGCTGACCACGGGCGTCTACGCCCTGCTCGGCGTGCTGATGTTCCTGCCCGTCCTGATGCCCTCCCGCTGGTCGCGCAGGCACGACGACCTGGACGACGACTACGAGGAGGCCCAGGAGGGCAGTTACTACTGACCCGCGCGGGTGTAGAGCCTGGTCACCACCTCCTCGATCGTCTCCTCCGGTGAGGTGGCCATCAGCTGCTCGAGCGAGCCGTCGAAGGCCAGCCGCCCGTGGTCGATGACCATCACCCGCCTGCACAGCCGTTCGATGTCACCCAGGTCGTGCGTCGTGAGCAGGACGGTGGTGCCGCGCTCGGCGTTCACTCGCAGGAGGAACGCGCGGATGCTGTTCTTGCTGATCACGTCGAGCCCGATCGTCGGCTCGTCGAGCACGAGCACGTCGGGCGCGTGCAGCAGCGCGGCCGTCAGATCTCCGCGCATGCGCTGGCCCAGGCTGAGCTGGCGCACCGGCGTGCGCAGGAACTCCGCCAGGTCGAGCGTCTCCACCAGTTCGTCGAGCCGTTCGCGGAACGCCTTGCGATCTACTTTGTAAAGGAGCCGGATCAGTTCGAAGCTGTCCTTGAGCGGCAGGTCCCACCACAGCGTCGTGCGCTGCCCGAACACCACGCCGATCCTCCTGGCCAGCGTCGTGCGCCTCCTCGAGGGGTCGAGCCCCGCCACGCGCACCCGCCCCGAGGTGGGCGTGAGGATGCCGCAGAGCATCTTGATCGTGGTCGACTTGCCCGCGCCGTTCGGGCCGAGGTAGCCGACGAACTCTCCCGGCTCGACCCGGAACGACAGATCCTGTACGGCGTGCACCACCGCGCGCTTGACCTTGAACGAGCGTCCCGCCCGGTCCAGTTCGATCATTGCTAACTCCCCGTCGATCGGTAGCGGCGAACGCCCTGGCGCCAGGCGAAGGCGGCAAGGAGCGCGAGAAGGAGGGCGGCGACAGGCCCGGCGAAGCGCAGGAACTCGGGCGTGCCGAACGGGTCGTCCCTGCCCAGGACGTACAGGCCCGGTTGCCAGTTGATGAAGGCGAGCGGCAGCACGTAGGTGACCCCTCGCACCAGGTCGCGGCCGTAGACGCTGAACGGGTACTGGCTGAGCTGGCCGCCGCCGTAGGTGAAGGCGTTGCACACCTCGGGCGCGTCGGTGAGCACGAACTGCAGCGCTCCCGCCAGGGTCCAGAGCGAGGCGAAGATGACCATGGCGGTGGCGATCATGACGGGGACCATCCAGACGCGCTGCCACGGTACGTCGAGTTCGGCCATCGCCACGCCCAGCACGATCACGGCCTGGAGCACCCGCCCGATCCTGGTGGGGGTGAACCTTTCGACGGTGGTCTGCACCCAGGTGGAGGCGGGCCTGATGAGGAAGGCGTCGAAGGTTCCGGCCTTGATGTGGTGGCTGATCCTGTCGATGTTGCCGACGCACATGTCCACGGAGGAGAAGGCGATGTTGGCCGCGCCGTACAGGAAGAGGACCTCGGGGCGGGTGAACCCGGCCAGGGAGGTGGTGTTGGCGAAGACGACGAGGATCACTCCGACGTCCACGGCCGCCAGCGCGAAGCCGAAAACGACCATGAGTGCGAAGGAGGCGGGATAGGCCGCCGCCGCGCGGGTCCAGGTCCAGGCGAGCAGGGCGTAGGTCCTAACCACCCTGGATCACCACCTTGTGCCTGATCGCCTGGGTGGCGAGCGCGCCGAGCCCGAGCAGGACGGCCGCCCACAGCGCCTGGAAGGCGAGCGCGTCGGCGACGTGGGCCTTGCCGAGGTAGACGTCGGCAGGCACCTGCACCATCGCGGCCCAGGGGAGCGCGGAGGCGAGGTCGCCGAGCCAGCCGGGGAAGATCGACAGTGGCACCATCAGGCCGCTGAAGAAGGTCGTCAGCACCAGCGACACGGTGGCGATGCCCCTGTCGTCGGTCAGCCAGCACACCGACAGCGCCACGAGGTAGCGCCAGGCGAAGCTGACCACGACGGCGAGCAGGAAGCTGGTCAGGAAGGCGGCCCACTGCCCCGCGCCCGTGGGGAGGACGATGCCGAACGTCAGCGCGCCGAGGATCGTCGGCGGGATGCCGCGCACGAGGAACAGATAGGCGGCCCTGCCCAGGTCCTCGGCGAGGGACCAGGCCTGGAGGGAGGCGGGGCGGACGAGGTCGAGGGCGATGTCGCCGCTGCGGATGCGTTCGGGGATGGTCAGGCCGCCGCCGAACAGCTGCATCGGGCCGATGAAGGCCTGGGTGATGAAGCAGAAGGTGACGGCGTCGATCACGTCGTAGCCGGCCAGACCGGGTCTGGCCTGCCAGAGGGCGATCAGGACGTAGGCGCGCAGGATGCCGAAGACGCTGTTGGTGAACGCTCCGGCCACCGCGGCCCATACATAGGTGGCGTGTTTGCGGAAGCCGTACCGGACGAGCCGGGCGTAGAGGGGAATGGTGCGTCACCTCCGGTGAGTGATGGCATGGCTACAACCCGTGACTGACTCGCGGCACGGGTGGTGGAGCGGTAATTATCGGCTCAAGGATCACTGGTCGGCAAGGCGATAGACCGTGCGCGGACCTGACCGGGTGTCGTCGATCGCCGTCGCCGTACTGCCGGGCTCGGCCGTCGCTGAGGCCGGTCGCCACCCCGCCGGCGCGCTCGGGCCGGCACGCCCGTGGCCCGCCGGTCCTCGCCGGCCGCGGGAAGGGCCCTGTCGAAGCATGCGTGAAGAGCGGCGATGTCAGGGCAGAGGACCGGGACGGCGTCGCAGGGTTTCCCGCCTAGCGCGACGGCGGTGGCCCTCGACGGCGGAATCGCCGGGCGCGCCGACGGCCGGGACGCGATGGTTCGGTTCGATCCCGGCTTCCATGGCAGGAGCGCCCTGGAGGGAAGGATCTCACGGCACCATCGACATATACCGAAAATATAGGAGTTGCTTACTTGCCGGTAGAACGATCCTCTAGAGGGAATTCTTCAGTTGTGCGGTCTGAGATCGACCTGGACGTCTGTCCCGACTATCCGTTCAGCTGGCAGTGCAGGGCGCTCAACGGCGTGCTCCGCGGCACGCTGAAGCCGGCCTCCAGCCTGCTTCTGCGCCACCCCCTGGCCATTACGGCCTGCTCCAGGCTCGGCGAGATCATCAGGCTCGTCCCCATGCGCCAGCCGGGGCACGTGAGCATCGTTCCTCATCGCTCGGGCGAGTGGGTCCGCGCCGGCCACGGGCTCGACGAGCGCAAGGCGCTGCTCTACTTCCACGGCGGCGGGTACTTCAGCGGATCGCCCGCCACCCACCGGCCGATCACCTGGCGGCTGTCGGTGGTCGCGCGGCGGCCCGTCTTCGCCCTCGACTACCGGCAGGGCCCGATCCACTCGCTCGCCGAGTCGCTGCAGGACGCCCTCGACGCCTACGGGGAGCTGATCGAGCGCGGTCACGAGCCGGGCGACATCCTGTTCGCGGGCGACTCGGCGGGCGGCCACCTCACGCTGGCGACCCTGCTCGCGCTGCGCGACAGGAACCTTCCGCTGCCGGCCGCCGCCATCTGCCTGTCACCGTGGGCCGACCTGAGCGACACCCCGCGCAGGGCCAACCGCTGGATGGATCCGATGCTGCCCGCAGGCAGGGTGGAGTGGCTGGCCAAGCGGTGGACCTCTGGCCTGGACCCGCGCGATCCGCTCGTCTCGCCCGTCTACGGCGACTACACGGGGCTGCCGCCGCTGATGATCGTCACAGGCTCCACCGAGGTGCTGCGCGACGAGGACCGCAGGGTGGCCCTGCGCGCCCGTGAGGCGGGTGTCCCCGTGACCTACGAGGAGTGGCCGAGGATGCCGCACGTCTTCGCGATCCTGGCCGATCTCCTGCCGGAGGCGCGCCTGGTCTACCGGCACATGGCCCGCTTTCTGGCCGCGGTCGAGAACCCAGGGGCGGAATCTTCGCTCGCCGCGTGACGTTCCAGTTGTAGGTTAGGCAGACCTAACTACGCTGGAGGGGTTCGATGACGGAACATCGTGGTGTCGTGCTGCGCACGGAGCGGCTCACGCCGCACATGGTCCGCGTGGTGTTCGGCGGCGAGGGGTTGGCGCGGTTCGCCACCGAGGGGCTGACCGACCACTACGTGAAGCTGGTCTTCCCTCACGAGGGCGTGGACCACCCGACGCCCTTCACCATGGCGGGCTGCAGGGAGAGCATGCCGCGCGAGCACTGGCCGAGGCTGCGCACCTACACCGTGCGCGCGTGGGATCCGGCCGCTCTCGAGTTGACGATCGACTTCGTGGTGCACGGCGACGAGGGCCTGGCGGGACCGTGGGCCGAGGCGGCGCGTCCCGGTGACGAGCTGTACCTGATCGGCCCCGGCGGCGGCTACGCGCCGAGCCCCGACGCAGACTGGCACCTGCTCGCCGGTGACGAGAGCGCGCTGCCGGCGATCGCCGCCTCGCTGGAGGCGCTGCCGAGCGGTGCGACCGCGCGTGTCTTCATCGAGGTCGAGGGCCCCGAGGAGGAGCAGAAGCTGGACGTGCCCGTCGTCTACGTGCACAGGGAGGGCGGGGCCAGGGGCGACAGGCTCGTCGAGGCGGTGCGCGGGCTGGACTTCCCCTCGGGCAGGGTGCACGCCTTCGTCCACGGCGAGGCCGCGTGCGTCAAGGAACTGCGCCGCTTCCTGCGGGTGGAGAAGGAGATCCCGCTAGACCAGCTGTCGATCTCGGGCTACTGGCGCCTGGGCGTCGACGACGAGGGCTGGCGCTCGGTCAAGAAGGACTGGAACCGCCAGGTCGAGGCGGAGGAGTCGGCGGCTCTGACGACCTGACGCCCCTGCCGTCACACCAGACCCGCAAAAGCCCTCATACCACAGCATTTACTAGCTTCGGAGGAAGATTCGCCTTACCTTCGATACCCCTTGTGACACTCCCGGCGAAAAGCCTCACCCTGCCCGGACACAGTGTGCAGTGACTGTGCCCCTAAGCAGGAGAGGCGAGGTCCCGGATGGCACGTGGATCGAGCGGTATGCCGGCAGGCGTGCGGCCGCTGACGGTGGGCGACCCGGTGATCATCGGCAGGTACCTGTTGCTCGGCCGTCTGGGGACCGGTGGCATGGGCGTGGTCTACCTGGCCGAGCATCCCCGCGGCGGGCTGGTGGCGCTGAAGACGCCGCACGCCGTCCACCTCAGCGACCCCACGCTCCGCGCCAGGTTCGCCGAGGAGGTGAGGTTCTCCCGCCGCGTGGTGCCCTTCTGCACCGCCGCGGTGATCGAGGACGGCACCGACCGCGACCGCCCCTACCTGGTCTGCGAGTACATCCAGGGCCCCGCGCTGTCCCAGGTCGTGGTGGCCCGCGGCCCTCTCACCCCCGACCTCGCCTACGGCGTCGCGCTCGGGGTGGCCGCCGCACTGGTCGCGGTGCACGACGCGGGCCTGGTCCACCGTGACCTCAAGCCGGGCAACGTGCTGCTGTCGCCCGAAGGGCCGCGGGTCATCGACTTCGGCATCGCCCGCGACGTCGACACCGTCGCCGTGCACACCCAGGCCGGGCAGGTCATGGGCAGCCCCGGCTGGGTGGCGCCCGAACGGCTGACCGGCGGGCCCGCGGTGCCGGGCTCTGACGTGTTCGCCTGGGGCTGCCTGATCGCCTTCGCCGCCACCGGCCACCACCCGTTCGGCACCGGCGAGCCCGACGTGCTGACCCGCCGCATCATGCTGGAGCCGCCGCGGGTGGAAGGGGTGCCCGCGCTGCTGCGTCCGGCCGTGGAGGCCGCGCTGGCCAAGGATCCGGCCGAGCGGCCCAAGGCGGCCGACCTGTTGCGCGCGCTGCTGGCCGCGGGCGGAGTCGGCGATCCGTGGGACCTGAGGGCGGCGGTCGGCAGGGTGCTGGGCGAGATCTGGTCGCCGGTGCCGTATCCGCCGGGAGCTGGCAGGGTGCGCCTGGCGCAGGCGGCGCCCGAGCCCGAGCGGACCGAGCCGCGTCGCCGCCGCGCCAAGGCCGGCGCCCACCTGTCGCACGCCAGCTTCGCGGCGCTGGCGACCGTCTCGATCGCGGCGCTGACGGTGGCCGCGGCCAGCGGCGGAGGCGTACGGCTCGACGGCGCCACCCAGCCGCCTGAGAGCGCGCCCTACGTCATGCCGAACGGCACGGCCAGGTCGACGATCAACCCGGGCACGCCCACGGAGGACACGGTGCAGCCGCCGCCCGCCGGCCCCTCGGTCACCCCGACGGTCGTCGTCACCCACACCAGGACGGTCGGCCCTTCCACGTTGCTGCCCGCCAGGACCAAGACGCAGGGGGTCACCTGGCCCGAGCACCACGGCAGGCCGCCGGACGTGCCCGGCAACGGCGACCCAGGCGACTGCGTGAACCCGGCGGGCAAGAGGCGCGGCAACCGCGACTGCCCTCAGCCCTCCTCCGGCATCACCACGATCCCGCAGGAGGGGCCCGGCGAAGAGCCGGGGCCGTCGTCCTCGGTAAGCGTCACACCGACCGACCAGGGCTCACCGTCCGCCACGGAGCAGCCGTCGAGCTCAGGAAAGTGAACAAACCGCGGCAAAGCGGTTGATGTGATGCGGGTGGACTGCCGAGTTTCCTGTGTCCATAGATGCGGGTGGGTTTCCGGTGTTTCTTCGCTGGTCAGCCTCTTTGTGTGAAACGTGCAGATCGCAGCCGTACCGTACGGCTGGCCATGGTGTCCTCTCTCGCCCTCGCCTGCGCCCAGCTTCCTCAGGCCGCCGCCGCGGTCGCGGCGCCCACGGCGACCTGCGCCTTTCCCGCCAGGCACCTGACGCTCGACCGGGGCGCGGTCCTGGCGCTGGAGGTGAGCCTCGCCGGCACCGGCGAGGCCGACGCCACCTTCACCGCGGCGATGCGCGCCAACGACCTGTTCGGCGCCGCGCACACCGTCCTCACCCGCACGGTCGGCGCGGGACAGGGCGCCGAGCCGACCGCCCACCTGGCCACCACCGCGGCCCGTTTCGGCACCGCCGAGGTCACCGTGGACATCACCTCGTCGGCCACGGGCGCCACCGTGCTGGGCTCCTGCACGACCAGGCTCACGATCAGCCCCGACACCGACGGCGACGGCCTGCTCGACGCGTGGGAGACCCAGGGGATCGACGGCGACGGCGACGGCGTGGCCGATCTCGTGCTCACGGGTGCCGACCCCCGGCGCAGGGACATCTACCTCGAGATCGACCACATGACCGCTCACGCGCTGCGGCCCGAGGCCCGTCAGGACGTCGTCGCCGCCTTCGCGAACGCCCCGCTGGCCAACCCGGACGGCAGCAACGGCATCACCCTGCACATCGACGAGGACGAGGAGATCGCCCACCAGGACGACCTGACCACCTGGGCCGGCTTCGACGCCGTCAAGTCCGCCTCGTTCGGCACCGCCGCCCAGCGCCAGGACCCCAAGGCGCTGGCCGCCAAGCGGCTGGTCTACCACTATGCGCTCTTCGCCCACCAGCACGACAACGGCACCTCGTCAGGGCGGGCCGAGATCCACGGCGACGACATCCTGGTGACGCTGGGCGCGGACACGTGGGGGTTGAACGACGAGGGAACCCACCACGTGGGCAGCAGAAGGCAGCAGGCGGGCACGCTCATGCACGAACTCGGCCACAACCTCGGCCTCCTGCACGGCGGCGACAGCGACGTCAACTGCAAGCCGAACTACATCAGCGTCATGAGCTACGCCTTCCAGACCGGCTACATCCCGCAGGTCGGCGGAGGACGCAAGCTCGACTACTCCACCCAGGCGCTCAGGCCGCTCGAGGAGCCGCGGCTGCTGGAGAGGGACGGCGTAGGCGACGCGGGGCAGAACGTCACCTACTGGAGCTCCGACGGCGGGGCGGGCGGCTGGAGCAGTGGCCAGGCCAACGCCGGCCTCGACTGGGACGAGGACGGCGCGCAGGATCCCGATCCGGTGTCCGTGGACGTCAACAACCTGGGCATCTCCGGCTGTGGCCCCAGCGCAGGCCAGACGCTCACGGGCTACGACGATTGGCAGCGCCTCGACCTCAACTTCCGCGACGACGCCGACTCCGGCAGAGGCCCGCACGCGCCGGCCCCCTCCGAGCTGACGGGGGAGAGCGCCAGCAGGATCGAGGACCAGATCGCGGCCGCGCTCGCGCCCAGGGCGGAGGCCGGGGGACCCTACGTCACGCAGGGCAAGGCGGCCGTCACCTTCCAGGGCTCGGCCAGGGACCCCGACTCGTCCGAGCTCACCTTCGCGTGGGACTTCGGCGACGGCACGGTCGGCACGGGCGCCACGCCGTCCCACACCTACGGCGGCGAGGGCACCTTCACCGTGACCGTCACGGTGACCGACTCCAGCGGCCTGTCCGGTAAGGACAGCGCCACGGTCACGGTCGGAGGCGCCGTGTGGGCCGGCTCCTCCTGAACGCGATCAGCGTGGGGCGAACACCGCGATCGGCGGCATAATGCCGCTCGTGGAACTTGCCATCGACCCGGATCGTCAGGTGAAGTCTCTCGCCTGCGACTGCTGCGAGACCCCGTTCGACCGGGTGACGGGGTTCATCAACAACGAGAACGGCGCCTACGCGATCTACTTCGCCTCCTGCTACCACCATGACGGCGTCCACGACGCGTGGATCGACGTCATCATGGACGACCACTGGGACGCGGACGCGCCGGCCACCCGTCCAGGGGCAGGGCGCGTCACGTTCGGCTGCAGGGTCGGGCCGGTGGAGGGGCATGACGGCGTCGCCTGCTCCCTGGTCGGCGCCGCGCGGCTCGCCGCCGACATCCCGCTGTACGGGCGCAAGCTGTCCAGGGACGAGGCCCTCGACCACCCCTGGCTGGTGGCCTACTGGGACACCGTCGACCACATCCTCGAGAACGATCCGACGGTGAGCGCGCACCTGTACGGCGTCTGAGACGGCGGGCGTCGCCGCTGGAGCGGTGTGATGGACGGACGGTCAGCGGTGACCGGAGTGGGCTTCGGGGTGCTTGCCGTACCGGAGGGACAGCGCGCCCGCCGCGCAGACCAGCAGCGCCCCCGACCAGACTATGGAGGCGGCGACGCCGGTCACCTCGGCGACCAGGCTGCCCGCGACGACCCCCGCGATCGTGAAGTTCACCATGACGGCGTTGAGCAGGGCCACGCCGCGCCCGCGCAGCTCCTCGGGCAGGTCGCGCAGCAGCGTGTTGGCGACGGGCACCTGGAACAGCCCCGAGCCGAGCCCGGTCAGCAGGCACCACAGCCCGATCACCGCCAGGTGGCCGCTCCACTGGACGGGGGCGAGCGCGAGCAGCGACAGCCCGAACACCACGATCGAGGCCGTCAGCAGGCGGTCGGGATAGCGTCGCAGCAGCGCGGGGCCGATCAGGGCGCCGAGGATGGAGCCGCCGCCGAACAGCGCCTGGGCCAGGCCGTAGGAGAGCGCGGGCAGCTCGAAGACGGTCAGCAGCTGGGCGTTGAAGTTCGTGGTGAACAGGCCGAGCACGAGCATGGCGGGAACCAGGAAGACCGCCAGCCGGCGCAGCGACGCCACCCCGAGCACGCCGCGCACCCCCGCCCGAAGCGCCCCCCAGTACGGCTCGCGCGCCCCCGCGGGCAGCTCGCGCAGCACGGCCATGCTGCCCAGCAGCGCGGCGGAGAGCAGGAAGGTCGCCGCGTCGATCATGAGCACCACCGGCACGCTGCCGACCGCGACCAGCAGACCGCCGAGCGCGGGCCCGAGCAGGTTGATCGTGTGGCTGGTGCTCTGGAACAGCGCGACCGCCGACGGGATGCTGTGCCGTCCGACGATCTTGGGAATGGCGGCGATGCGGGCGGTCTCGAAGAAGGCCTTGCCGACGCCCTCGAGGAAGATCAGGACGAGCAGCAACCACGCCGAGCCCAGCGCGGGGATCATCGCCAGCACGATGAGCACCCTGGCCAGATCGGAGCCGATCAGCAGCACCCGCTTGGGCAGCCGGTCGGTCACCGGTCCCACGAAGGCGCCGAGCACGCCCGAGGGCAGCAGCTGGGCGACGATCACCAGCGCGATCAGTACGACGGGGGCGTCGGTCAGCGTCGCGGCGACGTAGATGAGAGTGACCCTGGTGATCGCGTCGCCCAGGAACGACACGACGACGGCCAGCCAGTACCGGAGATAGACACGATCCCTCAGCAGTTCGAGCACTCGTGGGAGCTTAGGCCGCTGAAGGGCGGATACGGCCAGAAATCACCCAGAGCGGAAAAGCCCCGGTTCCGCGGGCGCGCGGAACCGGGGCTGTCGCCGGGGAACCCTCCCATGCCCTAGGAGGAATCGGCGAGTCTCAGTGGGCGAACTGCTCCTCCTCAGTGGAGCCCTTGAGCGCCGTGGTCGAGGAGTCGGGGGCGATCGCGGTGCTGACCAGGTCGAAGTAGCCGGTGCCGACCTCGCGCTGGTGCCTGGTGGCGGTGTAGCCGCGCTGCTCGGCGGCGAACTCGGCCTCCTGCAGCTCCACGTAGGCGGTCATGCCGTCGGAGGCGTAGCCCTGGGCGAGGTTGAACATCGAGTAGTTCAGCGAGTGGAAGCCGGCCAGCGTGATGAACTGGAACTTGTAGCCCATGTGCCCGAGCTCGCGCTGGAACTTGGCGATCGTGGAGTCGTCCAGGTGCTGCTTCCAGTTGAAGGAGGGCGAGCAGTTGTAGGCGAGCATCTGGTCGGGGTACTTCGCCTTGATGGCCTCGGCGAACTCGCGGGCCACGTCCAGGTCGGGCGTGGAGGTCTCCATCCACAGCAGGTCGGAGTAGGGGGCGTAGGACAGGCCGCGGTCGATGCAGGCCTCGACGCCGTTGCGCACCCTGTAGAAGCCCTCGGCGGTACGGTCACCGGTGGTGAAGCGCTGGTCGCGGGGGTCGACGTCGCTGGTCAGGAGCGTCGCGGCCTGGGCGTCGGTCCGCGCGATGATCAGTGAGGGGACGCCTGCCACGTCGGCCGCGAGGCGGGCCGCGTTGAGGGTCTTGATGTGCTGGCCTGTCGGGATCAGCACCTTGCCGCCGAGGTGGCCGCACTTCTTCTCCGAGGCGAGCTGGTCCTCCCAGTGCACGCCCGCGGCGCCGGCCGCGATCATGCCCTTCATCAGCTCGAAGGCGTTCAGCACGCCGCCGAAGCCGGCTTCGGCGTCGGCCACGATCGGGGCCAGCCAGTGGGTGTCGTCGGACCCCTCCGACCAGGTGATCTGGTCGGCGCGCAGCAGCGCGTTGTTGATGCGGCGCACGACGGCAGGGACCGAGTTGGCCGGGTACAGCGACTGGTCGGGGTAGGTCTGCCCGCCGAGGTTGGCGTCGGCGGCCACCTGCCAGCCGGACAGGTAGATCGCCTTCAGCCCCGCCTTCACCTGTTGCACGGCCTGGTTGCCGGTCAGCGCGCCGAGTGCGTGGACGTAGTCCTCGGTGTGCAGCAGCTTCCACAGGCGCTCGGCGCCGAGGCGGGCAAGGGTGTGCTCCTCCTGGACGCTGCCGCGCAGGCGGATGACGTCCTCGGCGGTGTAGGTGCGCTCGGTGCCCTGCCAGCGAGCGTCGCTCTCCCACTCGCGCTGCAGCTGCTCAGCGGCTCCCTTGAGGCGATCGTTCATTTTTCACTCCTTTGTCGTCCCCTGGGTGCTTGTTCCGAGTCTGTGCCCGGGATCGAGGAGTCAACAGGCTTGATCTTGCAGAAGAATCGTGAAATTTCTGCTCACAATGATACTCACCGGTATTCAACGCGGAAGAAATTGCGAGTTTTCACTATGGACTAGACCAATCGAGCGGCGCTCTGGAAGATGCGGGGATTTTTCGTTTAGGATCCCGACATGGCCCCCTTGCTAGGCGAAGAACCGCTCTCTTTGACGCAGGAGCTCGATCTCATCGCTTTCGGTCAAAGGCTGCGCCACCTGCGCAAGCAGCGCGGCCTGACCCTCTCCGACCTGGGAGGACGGGTCAGCAGGGCGCCCAGCCAGCTCTCCCTGCTCGAGAACGGCAAGCGCGAGCCCAAGCTGTCGCTGTTGAAATCGCTGGCCACCGCGCTCAACGTGCCGGTCGAGGAGCTGCTGCGCCGCCAGCCCCCCAACCGCCGCGCCCAACTGGAGATCGCGCTCGAGGAGGCCCAGCGCGACCCCATCTACACCAGCCTGGGCCTGCCGCGGCTGAAGGTCTCCGCCCGCGTGCCCAACGACGTCCTCGAACACATCCTCGGCCTGTACGGCGAGTTGCGCGCCAGGCAGGCCCGTGGCACCGCCACCCCCGAGGAGGCGAGGGCGGCCAACGCCGAACTGCGCCGCAGGCAGCGGGAACGGGGCAACTACTTCCCCGACATCGAGAAGGCCGCCGCGGAGGCCCTGGCCGCCGTGGGCTACCGGGCGGGCGCGCTGTCCCAGAGCACCGTCCAGGCCCTCGTCACCCACTTCGGCTACACCGTGCACACCGTGCAGGACCTGCCGCGCTCCGTCCGCTCCATCACCGACCTGCGCAACCGCCGCATCTACGTCAAGCACGAGCAGCTCGGCATGCACTCCCCTCGCACGATCCTGCTGCAGACCCTCGGGCACCTCGCGCTCGGCCACGACAAGCCGCGCGACTTCGCCGACTTCCTCCTGCAGCGCACCGAGGCCAACTACTTCGCCGCCGCCGTCCTGGTGCCCGAGCGCACCGCCGCGCAGTTCCTCCAGGAGGCCAAGCAGGACCGCGCCCTGTCGGTGGAGGACCTGCGCGACGTCTACGCCGTCTCCTACGAGATGGCCGCCCACCGCTTCACCAACCTGGCCACCCACCACCTCGACCTGGTCTGCCACTTCGTCCGCAACGACGCGGGCGGCACCATCTACAAGGCCTACGAGAACGACGGCATCGTCTTCCCCGCCGACGAGCAGGGCGCCATCGAGGGGCAGCGGATGTGCCTGCAGTGGTCGGGGCGCCAGGTCTTCCTCTCGCCCGACCGCTTCTCGGTCTTCTACCAGTACTCCGACTCGCCGACCGGCACCTACTTCTGCGTCGCGCACGTCGACCCCTCCCGCGAGCGGGACTTCGCGATCACGCTGGGCGTGCCGTACAGGGAGTCGCGCTGGTTCAGGGGGAGGGAGACGACGAACAGGACCCGTTCCAACTGCCCCACGGGCGACTGCTGCCGCCGCCCTCCGACCGAGCTGGCCCAGCGGTGGGAGGGATACGCCTGGCCGTCGGCGCGGGCCAACTCCCACGTGCTGGCCGCGCTGCCGCCGGGCTCGTTCCCCGGCGTGGACGAGGCGGACGTCTACACCTTCCTCGAACGTCACGCCGCCCAGGCGTAGCGGGCCTTCCCCTCCGGGCCCACCCCTCCGGTGGCTCGCCGTACAGGCGACTCTAAGCTGATGAATGGTGAATTCGACGGGGGAGGGGCTCGTGCTGCCTGAGGTGGAGGCGTGGTTGCGCGGCCGTACGTCCTCGGCCGACGACTGGCCCCTTCCCGCGCTGCTCGAGCGCAAGGGCGCCACCACCGTCAGCGTCGTCCTGCCGGCCCGCGACGAACGGGCGACCATCGGCACGATCATCCGGGTGATCAGACGGGAGCTGCGCGGCCTGGTCGACGAGGTCGTGGTGATCGACTCCCGCTCCTCCGACGACACGGCCGCGGTGGCCGCGCGAGCGGGGGCGGCGGTCCACGCCCAGGACGAGATCCTGCCGGAGCTCAAGCCGCTCGACGGCAAGGGTGAGGCGCTGTGGAAGTCGCTGGCCGTGACCTCGGGCGAGCTGGTCGTCTTCGTCGACTCCGACCTCAGGGACTTCCGCGCCTCCATGGTGACGGGCCTGCTAGGACCGCTCCTCGACGATCCCTCTGTCGTGTACGTGAAGGGCTGCTACGACCGGCCGCTCCTCGGCGCCCCCACCGGCGGCGGCAGGGTGACCGAGCTCGTGGCCAGGCCCCTGATCAACCTGCACTGGCCGCAGCTGGCCGGCTTCGTCCAGCCGCTGGCGGGGGAGTACGCGGGCCGCCGCTCAGCCCTGGAGCGCGTCCCCTTCATCACCGGCTACGGCGTCGAGATCGGGCTGCTGATCGACCTGCTCGAGATGGCCGGCCTCGACGCGCTGGCCCAGGTCGACCTCGGCTCGCGCGAGCACTCACCGCAGTCGACAGAGGCGCTCGGCGCGATGGCGGGGCAGATCATGCTGGCCGTCTGGTCCCGCCTCGAACGGCAGGGCAAGATGATCCCGCTGCACGAGCCGTCCGCCAGGCTCTCGCAGTTCAGCCGCGCGGGGAGCGGCCACAAGGTGACGACCAGGGACGTCTCGATCGCCGAGCGTCCTCCGATGATCACGATGGCGGGTAATCTCCGGTAGATGAGCAGATGGAACGACCTCACCGGTGGCACCTCGGGCAAGGAGTACGCCGGCAGGTTCGAGGCGCTGGCCGCCACCGGCAAGGACGTCCACGGCGAGGCCCGCCTGTGCGCCGCGCTCGTCCCGCCGGGCTCGCGCGTCCTTGACGCGGGATGCGGCACAGGCAGGGTCGCGATCTGGCTGGCCGAGCAGGGCTACGACGTCACGGGCGCCGACCTCGACCCTTCCATGCTCGACGTCGCCCGCGCCAAGGCCCCCGGCCTCACCTGGATCGAGTCTGACCTGGCCGACCTCGACCTCGACGACGCCTTCGACCTCGTCGTCGCGGCGGGCAACGTGATCCCGCTGCTGGCCGAGGGCGCCGAGTCGCGCGCCGTCTCACGCCTGGCGCGCACGCTGAGGCCTGACGGCCTGCTGGTCGCCGGGTTCGGGCTGGACGCCGCGCACCTGCCGGTGCCGCCGAGCGTCACCCTCGCCGACTACGACGCCTGGTGCGAGGCCGCGGGGCTGGTGCTGGAGCGTCGCCTGGCCACCTGGGACGGCCGGCCGTACGACGACGGGGGCTACGCGGTCAGCATCCACCGCCGCCCTTCTTCCCCGCTCTAACGGTCTGCCCTGCCCTGCTCCAGCTGTCAGCTCTGCCCTGCCCTGCCCTGCTCTGACGGCTGGCTCTGCCCTGCCCTGCTCTGACGGTCGGCTGTGCCCGGCTCTAGCGGTCGGCGGGTGCGGCCGGCGCGCCGGCCTCGATCGCCGCGGCGACGAAGGCCGCCACCTGGTCGCGTCCCGCCTCGGCGTCGGCGAAGTCGTCGCCCAGCATGATGCGCCCGAGCTGCGGCATCATCGACGGCCACAGCGCGAGCCCGGTGAGCGTGTAGAGCAGCCTGGCGATCTCGGGCGAGACCTCCCTGCCGAGCCCTCGTGCCAGTGACTCGGCCTTCTTCCCGCACCGCTCCGCGCGCGCCTCGAAGCCGGGCAGGTCGGGGCCGCGAAAGTTCAGCGCCTCCCACATCAGCAGCCGTACCAGCTGGGGGTGCTCACGGTAGTAGTCGGTCAGCTTGGCGACGTACTCGACCGGGTCGCTCGGCATCGCGATCTGCTCGGTGAGGTCGTTGATCGCGTCGGTGACCACCGCGTCGAAGAGCATCTCCTTCGTGCCGAAGTGACCGTAGATGCGCTCCTTGTTGACGCCCGCTCGTTCGGCGATGCGGTCCACGCGCGCTCCGGCCAGGCCGTAGGCGGCGAACTCCTCCCCTGCGGCCTTCAGCAGAGCGGCCCGGGTGGCGGCGGTCGAGTCCTTCGTAGCCATGGTCGGCATTCTATCGGGACCAACTAGTTGGTTGACGTCCAACTAGTTGGTTGGCTACTGTCCGACCCATGAGTACCGCGACCTTGAGCCGTCCCGCCCCCGTGGCGCCCGCATTCGCGCCCACCTTGACCGTCTTCGTCCTGACCGCGTTGCTCGTCAGCGGCCAGCTGTACGTCGTGATCCCGCTCCTGCCCGACATGGCGGTCGGCTGGCACACCGATCCAGGCGCACTCACCTGGCTGGTCACCGCCTTCGCCATCGGCTACGCCGTCGGATTCCTGCTGTTCGGACCGCTGTCCGACCGCATCGGCAGGCGCAGGCTCCTCATGCTCGGCATGCCCCTCGCCGCCGTGGCCACCGCGCTCGTGGCGATCAGCTCGGATCCTGGCGTGGCCATCGCGCTACGACTGGTCCAGGGGGTGGCGGTGGCGACCTTCCCGCCCGCCGGCATGGCCTACCTGGGAGAGTCCGTCGAACCCCGCCGCAGAGTCGTCGCCATCAGCGCGATCACCGGCGCCTTCCTGGCCTCGGCCGTCCTGCTGCAGGTCGCGGGTCAACTCCTGGTCGGCTCCGTCGGCTGGCGCGGACTGTTCGTCCTGTCCGCGATCGGGCTCACGCTGGCCTGGCTCGGCCTGCGGGCCGTCATGTCGCCCGACCGGCCGCGCGAGCAGCGCGGCTCGCTCATGGCGACCTACAGGGTCGTGCCCTCGCTGCTGGCCAACCCCGCTCTGGCGCTGCGCTACCTGGCCGTGCTCGTCCTGCTCGGCGGCTTCGTCGCCGTCTACACCGGGCTTCAGCTGTCCGGCGTCGTGACCTCCTCCGGCGAGCTGCTCGGCCTCAGGGCCAGCGGACTGCCGTCGATCCTGCTGATCCCGCTGCTCACGCCCTGGCTGGCCCGCCTGTCGGCACCGGTCCGCGCGACCGTCTTCCTGCTTCTTGGCGCCTTCACCCTGGCCGTCACCGGCGCGACGGGTCCTGGCGCGGTCGGCCTGGCGCTGCTGCTCGCCCTCTACGTCGCCGCGATCACCGCGGGCCTTCCCGCGCTCAACGAGTCGATCGCCTCGCTCGCCGAGGGCTCACGCGGCACCGCGCTGGCGCTGTTCTCCTTCTTCCTGGCCGTCGGCAGCAGCCTCGGCCCGCTCGCTGCGGCCGCGTTCTCCCGCTTCGACCTGCTCATGTACGGCCTGGCGGGCGTCATGATCGTGGGCGCACTGGCCGTCCTCGTGTCGACCCGACTGGCGGCAGGAGGCCGCCGGGTGTGAGCTCGGCTTGGAAGGTGTCGAGCCGACTGCCAGCACGGAGGCCGACGGGTGAGCGCCATCTCGGAGGCGTCCTTCAGCAGGCGGGAGACCTGCGCGAGCTCGCCCGCGGCCACCCTGATCCCCGGCCGTCCTCGGCCATGGTGCCGGTGACGGTGGTCAGGTTCCCTGTCAGGGTCGCCGCGGGTGGCGGGTTCGGGACGGCGGCGGGTAGAGTCGGCCCTGTTACCACCGGTAACGCCATGATTTTGGGCATACCGGGATAAAGGACCACGTAAGCGGGAGTGGCGGGATGACCGGCTTCTGTCCAGAACTCAGCGACGACGTCATCGATGTGCGGAAATGGGTGCACGAGTTCGCCCGCGACGTCATCCGCCCAGCAGGCGCCGAATGGGACGAACGCGAAGAGACCCCCTGGCCGGTCATCCAGGAAGCCGCCAAGATCGGCCTCTACTCTCTCGACTTCTTCGCCACCCAGTGGTTCGAGGAGAGCGGGCTGGCCCTGCCCGTGGCGTTCGAGGAGATCTTCTGGGGCGACGCGGGCATCGGACTGTCCATCGTCGGCACCGGCCTCGCCGCCGCCGCCCTGTCCTCCGGCGGCACGCCCGAGCAGATGGGGGAGTGGCTGCCCCAGATGTTCGGCACCCCCGACGACGTCAAGCTCGGCGCCTTCTGCGCCTCCGAGCCCGACGCGGGATCGGACGTGGGCGCCATCCGCACGCGTGCCGTACGGAACGCCTCAGGAGACTGGATCCTCAACGGCGTGAAGACCTGGGCCACCAACGGCGGCATCGCCAACGTCCACGTCGTGGTCGCCTCGGTCGATCCGGAGCTCGGCACCCGCGGGCAGGCCTCGTTCGTCGTCCCGCCCGGCACCCCCGGGCTGTCCATGGGCCAGAAGTTCCGCAAGCACGGCATCCGCGCCTCGCACACCGCCGAGGTGGTCCTCGACAACGTACGGCTGCCCGCCTCCTGCCTGCTCGGCGGCCAGGACAAGCTCGACGCCCGCCTGGCACGCGTACGGAACGGGGAGAGGGCGGGGGAGCAGGCCGCCATGCGCACCTTCGAGACCACCCGCCCTTCGGTGGCCGCCATGGCGGTGGGGATCGCCCGCGCCGGCTTCGAGTACGCCCGCGACTACGCCCGCGAACGCGAGCAGTTCGGCAGGAAGATCGGCGAGAACCAGGCGATCGCGTTCCTGCTGGCAGACATGGCCACCCGGGTGGACATGGCCAGGCTGCTGACGTGGAGGGCGGCGTGGATGGCGCGCAACGGAAGGGCGTTCGACCAGGCGGAGGGTTCTATGTGCAAGCTGGTGGCGGGGGAGACGGCGGTGTGGGTGACGGAACAGGCGATCCAGATCCTGGGCGGGGCGGGATACACCCGGGAACACCCGGTGGAGCGCTTCCATCGCGACGCCAAGATCTACACCATCTTCGAGGGCACCTCGGAGATCCAGCGCCTGATCATCGGCCGCGCGGTCACCGGCCTGCCCGTTCGTTGATCAAAGTCCAGCGACGAGGATCGTCATGGAGGTTGGGTTGCGCCGCTGTTCCGTGGCTGTTCCGTCAGACGCGTGCCCCGCGTAACCGCCAACGGCAAGATCTATGCAGGCTCTGCTTTGAACTGCCACGATCACACCTCGTGTACATCGACGGTTTCTGGGATCTCATCGAGCTTGCAGCGCGTGGACCGCTGACCATGCGGGGCTCAGGCGACATGGCTGGAGGAAACCCATCCAGTTCCTCAAGGTGCGGGAGCGATTCGTCCTTTCCGGGTCAGTCGAAGAGTTGTGGATGGCCTACCGCCGACGTATGCCTCATCTCGTCCAATGCCGAGCTGACGTTCTGGAAGGTCTAGGACGCCTGCTGGCCTCTGGATGGAAGGTAGGGATCGTCACCAACGGAACAGCGGACAACCAGCTCGGAAAGATTCAGCGATCAGGCCTGGCCGACGTTGTGGACGCTTATGCCTTGTCCGGCCATGAAGGCGTCCGTAAGCCTGAGCGGGCTCTGTTCGAGATCGCCGCTCGGCGATGTGGCGCGAGTCTCGCGGAAGGCGGCTGGATGGTCGGTGACCGTTTCGGCGCCGACATTGAGGGCGGCGGTGCGGCTGGGCTCCGAACGATCTGGATCAATCGCGACGCCACGGCGAGCGAGCATAACGAAGCGGACCGCGTCGTCATTGACGTGGTCCGCGCGATGGAGATCTTGCAGGAGAGCTAGGCCAAGCCCTCCTCGCTGGCGCTGGTAGGCCGAGGCTTGAACAGTCGGCTGTCGATCGCGTGCCTGGCGCGGTCATGGGAGCCAGGCATCATGTGGGCGTAGACGCGAAGAGTGAAGGCCGGGTCCGCGTGGCCGAGGTACTCCGCCAGTTCCCTGGCCGAGACGCCGCGTCCGAGCTCCGGGTAGGCGGCCGTGACGTCGAGGCCGTTGCGCGAGATGAGCCGGAGCGCGGCGCCGTGCACGTAGCCGAGCGACCGTGCGCCGTCCCACTTCATTTCGTAGCCGAACAGGTCATCTTCGGCCGCTGGCGGTAGCTGCCCGAGCCGCGCCAGCATCGGTGAGTACTCCGGAAGGTCCCCATGAGAGGGTCATACCCGGGAGGACCGGAACACGCGCTGTGACATCCTGGCGCAGGTGAAGGCACCGTTGGAGCGCCCCACGCGGTGATTCCTCTCCTGCGGTGGTTGCCGATCTCCTAGCTCTCATCACTGGGGAGCATGCTGCACAGTACCGTCTCCCTGGCCGACTACCTGTAGCTGTTCTGCATAGCGGACTCGATGGCCGTGGCCGGAGACGCTGGGAGCGGTCGCTGGAATGACGCCGTCGTGCGATAGGCCGCGCGTACGGCTACCGTCCGGACGAGCACACCGAGGCCGGGTGAGATACGCGGACTGAGCCGGGCTCACTTCTCCGGCTGGTTGTACCTGCCAGGGGAAGACTCCTGGGCCCGTCCCTCGCGGACCGCCTGGCGCAGGGCGGCGCGGAAGCGGCCCGGTCCCCACGTGCGGCCGTGGACGCGCTCGGCGAGCGTGTCGCGATCCGCAGGGCCGTGGTGCTCCAGCGCGTGAGCCACCTCGTCGATCTCCCGATCGAGGGCTTCCTCGGCGATGGCGGCGTGCCGGCTGGCCGTCCCACTGGTGCCGATCGCGCCTGGCGAGTACAGCCTGGTCCCGGGACCTGGGCGGAAGCGTCGGGCCCCTGCGCTCTCCAGCGTCCTCCGGCGCTTGCTGCGCAGGCGGGCCCGCTCCCTGCGCTCCGCCGCCTCACGCCTGCTCTCCATGCTCAGGCCATGCTCGTGCTCGGCCCGGAGCAGGGACTCGCGCTCGGCGGGCTCCATCTCTTCTTCCTCCGCCGTCAGCGGGCGGGCGATGTTCTCCAGCGACTGCTGCTCGGCCCGGACGCCGAACAGCAACTCGGCGATGCCGCCGATGGCCATCGCCGCCGCTCCGATAAAGAACCCGATCGCCACCAGGCTCACGTTGCCACTGTGGATGAACTGGCCGAACAGGGCCGGCCCGGTGACGCCGCCAATGGCGGTGCCGATCGCGAAGAACAGGGCGATGGCCAGGGCCCGGGTCTCCATCGGGAAGACCTCGCTCACCGTGAGGTAGGCGGAGCTCGCTCCCGCCGAGGCCACGAAGAAGGTCAGCGCGATCAGGGTCATGAACGAGCCTGTGGTCAGCGCCTTGTTCATGAGCAGCACGGCGATCAGGGCGGTCAGGGCGGCGGAGACCAGATAGGTGCCGGCGATCATCGGAATGCGGCCGACGGTGTCGAACCAGCGCCCCATGACAAGGGGACCGAGGAAGTTCCCGAGCGCGAAAACGGCCATGAAGTACGGGACGTTCCCGGACGTCACGCCGAAGAAGCCGTTCAGCAACGTCCCGAGATCGAACGTGACGGCGTTGTACAGGAACGCCTGGCCGACGAAGAGAGCCAGGCCCAGGATCATCCGGCGCGGATAGCGTTCCATGGCCACCCGGGTGATCTCGCGGAAGGGGATTGCCTTACGCTGCCGGACGGTGATCGCAGAGCCGGGGGGCGGGAGCTCCTGACCGGTCTCCGCGCGGACCTCCGCCTCGATCCGGTTCACGATCCGTTCGGCCTCCTCGGCGTGCCCGTGGATGAACAGCCAGCGCGGACTCTCTGGGAGGTGTCGGCGGGTGACCATGATCGCGAACCCGATGACGCCGCCAATGGCGAAGGCCAGCCGCCAGCCGAGGCTCGGCGAGAACAGCGGGCTGAGGAGGGCGAGCGCGGCGACGCTGCCGATGGTGGCGCCCACCCAGTAGCTGCCGTTGATGGCGAGGTCCACCTGGCCGCGGTTGCGCGCCGGGATGAGCTCGTCGATGGCCGAGTTGATCGCGGCGTACTCCCCGCCGATGCCCATCCCGGTCAGGAAGCGCATGAGGAACAGGTGCCAGGGCTGGACGGCGAAGGCGGTGGCCACAGTGGCGACCATGTAAAGCCCGAGCGTGACCATGAACATCTTCTTGCGGCCGAGACGATCGGTCAGCTGGCCGAACAGGAGAGCCCCTATGCACGCTCCGGCGACGTAGATGGCTGCTGCGGTGCCGATGTCGGCGGTGTTCACGGCGATACCGCTGCCACGTTCGGTCATGCGGGAGGCGACCGCGCCGACGATCGTCACCTCCAGTCCGTCGAGGATCCACACGGTTCCGAGCCCGAGGACGACCTTCCAGTGGAATCCGGCCCAGGGCATGCGGTCGAGGCGGGCGGGGATATCGGTTCGAACGGTGCCAAGCCACTCTGTGGTCATGGTCAAGGCTCCTTCACGTAACACCGACGGATGGCGGGTCGGCGCAGCCCTGGCCGTGCTGCGCTGTACGGTGGCTACATGCTTCGCTGTCGGGTTCTCGGGCATCGGTTCCGGTTCACCAGCGAACGGGAGACGATGAGCTGGCAGTGCCAGCGAGGCTGCGAGTCAGGCGGCACCAAACGGTACGCCTCCGCCGAGGATGCCCGCCGCTACGCCGAGGCCTTCGACAAAGAGGACCGGGACGATCTCGGCAGGCGAGCCCCCCTGGTGGGACTCCTGCCGCTCCGGCTCATCCGCGCCCTGCGGCGACGGCGAAAGACCTGACCGCTAGGGCAGCACCGAAGCCAGGTCCCTCGGCATGCTGGATTTCACGTCCTCCCACTCGCCGTCGGTAATGTGCTTTCTCAGCGCCTGCAAAACTGTCTTGACGAGATCCTCCGTATTCTCCTGGAATTCGAAGTCCACCCCGCTTGACACACGTTCGAGGAACTCCTCGCGGTCGACCTTCACCGGAACCGCGCCGGGGCGCCAGCCGTCGTAATAGAGACCACGGATCAGCAGCGGCAGTTGGGCGGCGAGGTGCGCGCTCTCCTCGACGGACAGCCGGTCGCGCAGCGCGTGAAGCACCGCCCGGAGGGCGGCGTAGGATCGGTTCCGGTGCTCAGCAGACCAACCGTGCGCCTCTTCGATCTCCCGCAGGATCCGGTTCGTCTTGTCCACCGTCCGGTTGAACGGCGCATAACCGGTCTCCGCCATCTCGTTCACCCCTTCGCGTTCTCTTGCGGCACTACAACCCTGGCTCCAGCCGCCTCCGGTCCACATCCCCAAGACATGTAGTGCGCCGAGCACAAAAGATCTCGACAGGCATGGGGTTCGGCGCTCCGGCGCCGGAAAGGGCTCCTGCGGAGGGGACGAGATGCGGGGACGCGAACGGGAATGGCGCCAGGTCGAGGGGCTGCTTCGCACGCTGCGACAAGGCGGGACCGGCACGCTACTCGTAGACGGTGAACCTGGGGCGGGCAAGAGCAGGCTGCTGAACGAAGCCGCCGGTGCCGCTCCCCACTATGGCGTCGGCGTGATCTGCGGCAGCGTGGAGGAACTCGGCGAACTCGTTTCGTGCGGCTTCCTGCTGGAGGCCCTCGACCTCCCACTTGAGGCAGAGTCCGTCGGCTCACCGGCGCACCTGCTGGACCGCCTGACGAAGGGCTTTGAAGAGCGGGCCGGAGCGCCGGTGCTGGCCGTGTTCGACGACATGCACCGGGCCGAACCGGCGACGCTGAAGACCGTGCGTGTCCTACACGACCGGCTGACGACCCGGCCCGTCGGCTGGTTGCTGAGCGGCTCGACCGCCGAGAACGATGGCCGGGCCGCCTCCCTGTTCGGCCTCCTGGAGCGGAATGGCGCCGCGCGGGTGACGCTCGCGCCGCTCTCGCCGGAAGCCGTCGCGGAGCTGGCAACGGACATTCTCGGGAGGCCGCCCGATCCGACGACGCGTGCGCTGGTGGCCGGTGCCGGGGGCAATCCTCTGCTGATCATCGAATTGCTCGCCGGCCTGCGCGACGAAGGCCGCCTCGACGTGTCCTGTGGGGCCATGTCACGTGCCCATTTGCCCGCCCGGCTGCGAACGGTGGTGCGACGCTGGACCGATGCCCTGGGCGGGGAGGCCAGAAGCCTGGTGGAGACGGCCGCCGTGCTCGGCAGGCCGCTGCCGATCGAGCAGGCCGCGTCGTTGCTCGGCACCACACCGGCCGCGTTGCTCTCCGCCATCGAGGAAGCCACGGCGGCGGGCATTCTCGACGTCACCGGGCGTGGGCTCGCCTTCCGCTACGAGCTGGTCGGGACCGTCACAGCCACATGGGTTCCTCCGCCAGTGCGGGATGCACTGCTGAGTCAGTCCGGCGCTCTCCCAGGCCTAGAACCGGCGGGCGCCCGTTTCACCGCTTCGGCCGCTGCCGTCCACACGGCGGTCACCGATGGGCGGCTGGAGGAGGCCGAGAACATGGTCCAGGAACGTCTCGCCGACAATCGCTCCGCACAGAACGTGGCGGAACTGCGATGCCTGCTGTCGGACATCATGTACCGGACCGGCAGGGGCGACGAGGCGATCCACGAGGCCGACAGTGTGCTGGCCCTCCCGGCCCGTTGGCATCACGTGCGCGACCGCGCGGTCGTCGTGAGGCTGTACGCCATGACACGCCTGCATGACGACTACGTACGGGCGTACGCGGATGAGATCATCGAGGGCGAATCCGGGCACGGTCCAACAGTCACGGTCGCCGCGCTGACCGCCCTCGCCACAATCGAGCGGGACGAGGGCAGGCTCTCGAACGCCTTTGCACTGGCCGAGGACGCCTGGCTGCTGGCCAGCAAGGACCGGCCGGACGAACGCCGCTACGAGGCCTGTCTCACCATCGCGGCGATGCTCATCGATGTGCGCCGTCTCGACGAGGCGCGGGCAATGCTCCAGCAGGCACGCACGGACATGCTTGCTCATGACCATCTGGCCTGGGCGGCGGACGTCGCGGCGTTGGAGGCTCGCGCCGAGTTCGCCGCAGGCCGGTTCGACGGTGCGGTCACCGAAGGGAGAAAAGCTCTGAGCCTCGCCGCCGTTCACAACATGCCGCTGGCCGCCGAGGTGGCCAGCTGCGTGCTCGCCGCCGTCGCTCTCCGGCGGGGCGACCTGCGAGAAGCAATGCGACGTGTCGCGGCCCCCGCTGAGGGATCGAGCGAAGCACGTGCGCGGCACGCCCTGCTGGCAGCCCAGGTCACCGAGGCGCGCGACGGCCCCCAGAGCGCAATGACCTTGCTCACGGCTCTCCCCGGCCCGCTCCAGGAGCCGTCTTCGCTGCTCGCCATGGATTCGACGATGAGCGCGTGGATGGTGCGGGTCGCCATGGGCGCGGGAGACCGTTCAACAGCCGAGTCCATCGTCACCATGGCGGAGGCCCTCAGTCACGCCAGCTTGGGCTTCCCGATGCTGGCCGCGTCCGCCGCGCACGCCCGGGGCCTGCTCGATGGCGATCGCGAGGCTCTCGCCCTCGCTGCCGAGCAGATCGGGGACGTATGGGCGCAGGCCTCGGCCGAGGAGGATCTTGGCGTGGCGCTGAAAGCCGTAGGGGAGCAGCAGGAGGCGGTCACCAGTTTGGATCGGGCCTTGGCGATCTACCATGACATCGGATCCACCAGGGACGCGGCACGCGTTCGCCGGAGGCTGCGCGGCATGGGGGTGCGCCGCCGCCACTGGCACTACACTCAGCGGCCGGCCTCCGGCTGGGGCAGTCTCACGGAAACCGAGCACGCCGTCGCGCTGCTCGCCGTCGACGGATGGACCAACCGGCGGATCGCCGAGCAGATGTTCCTCAGCGTCCACACGGTCGCGTTCCATCTGCGGCATGTCTACCGCAAGCTGACCATCGGCTCCCGCGTCGAGCTCACACGCCTCGCGGTGACGCAGGGACGTGTCGGCCCCGACCGGTCGCACGATGAGAGGCAAAACTGAGCCGCCGAAACTACACGCGTGGGGGATGTGACCGCCCTGCTCGCAGACAAGGGTCAGAACTGTAAGTACTGAACCCGAACCCCCATCCCAGTAGGGGGACCGATGGCACTGCTGGCAATGCGCCGCAGGGGCGGCGAGACATACCCGATGCGCGAGTTCGAGGACGTCTACGACCGGCTGGGGCAACTGATGAACTCAGCCCTGGGAGAGTTCGCCGCGGAGGGGCCCACAGGCGTGTGGACTCCCATGGCTGACATCTCGGAGACCGAGGACTCGTATGTCGTGGAGGTCGACGTTCCCGGCGTGAAGAAGGATCAGATAGACGTCCAGTTCTCCGAGCGCGAACTGATCGTCACCGGGCAGATCGAGGAGCACGAGCGTCAGCGGCGGCACCGCAAGACGCGCAGAACCGGCAGCTTCGAGCTGCGCACGCTGCTCCCGGAAGAGGTTGACGCCGAACGGGTGGAGGCGCGTCTGTCCAACGGCGTGCTGACCATCACCGTTCCGAAGGCGGCGGCTGCCAAGCCCCGGCACATCGAGGTGACCGCCTGAGGCGGGGAGAGGGGGAGCCATGACCGTCGCGCCGACCGGTTCCGTCACGGCGAACAGAGAACGGCTCGTCAGTTACCAAACGTACCAGGAGGCGCAGAAGACCGTCGACTACCTCTCGGATCACGGGTTCCCCGTACATGGAACGCTGATCGTGGGCGTGGGGCTGCGCTCGGTGGAGCACGTCCTCGCGCGCATGACGTACCTGCGCGCGGCCGGCTGGGGCGCGCTGAGCGGAGCTTGGTTCGGCCTGCTCATCGGGCTGTTCTTCGGGATCTTCGCGACCACGGCCACGTCCATGGTCGCCCTGGTCCTATGGGGACTGCTGGGCGGCGCGGTCGCCGGGGCGCTCTTCGGCCTGATCGCGCACGCAGCACACGGCGGCCGAAGGGACTTCGTCTCCGAGACCGGCCTGGTGGCCGACAAGTACGAAGTCCTCGTCGACTCTGAGCACGCGGCCAGGGCCCGTGAGCTCCTCGGAAAGGCGAACGAGCAATGGCGAAGGCAGTAGGCATCGACCTCGGCACCACGAACTCGGTGATCGCCGCTACCGAAGACGGTCACCCCACGGTGCTCCCCAACGCGGAAGGATCACGCACGACCCCGTCTGTGGTGGCGTTCACCTCCGAGGGCGAGCGCCTGGTGGGTCAGCTCGCGCGGCGCCAGGCCATACTGAACCCGAAGCGAACGATCTACTCATCCAAACGGTTCATCGGCCGTCGCTACAACGAGGTCGAGAGCGAGATCCACGCTGTCTCGTCCGACATCGTCGAAGGGCCGGAGGGAGCCGTCCGCTTCCAGGTCGGCGACAAGCAGTACGCGCCGGAGGAGGTCTCGGCGCTCGTCCTGCGCAAGTTGGCCGCCGACGCGGCGAAGTATCTCGGCGAGAAAGTGACCGAGGCGGTCATCACCGTGCCGGCGTACTTCAACGACGCCCAACGCCAGGCCACCAAGGACGCGGGGCGCATCGCCGGCCTCGAGGTCCTGCGGATCATCAACGAGCCGACCGCCGCCGCCCTGGCGTACGGGTTGGACAAGAAGTCCAACGAGACCGTGCTGGTCTTCGACCTGGGCGGCGGTACGTTCGACGTCAGCATTCTGGACATCGGTGAGGGGGTCGTCGAGGTCCGCGCCACCTCCGGCGACGGGCATCTCGGCGGCGACGACTTCGACCGCAGGGTTGTCGATCATCTGGCTGACGAGTTCCAGCGAGAGCAGGGCGTCGACCTGCGCAAGGACCCGCAGGCGCTGCAGCGCCTCTTCGAAGCGGCAGAGAAGGCCAAGGTCGAGCTGTCGTCGGTGACCCAGACCACGGTCAGCCTGCCGTTCATTACGGCGGACGCCTCTGGGCCCAAGCACCTCAACACCACGCTCATGCGGTCCACCTTCGAAAAGATCACCGCCGACCTCGTCGAACGCTGCATCCATCCCGTCGAGCAGGCGATCAAGGACGCCAAGCTCAGGCCGGCGGACATCGACGAGGTCATCCTCGTCGGCGGATCTACCCGGATCCCCGCCGTCCAGAACCTCGTCCGCAGGCTCACCGGAGGCAAAGACCCCAACATGACGGTGAACCCGGACGAGGTGGTCGCCATCGGAGCGGCGATCCAGGCGAGCATCATCAAGGGCGAGGTGCAGGACGTCGTGCTGCTCGACGTCACGCCGCTCTCGCTCGGTGTCGAGACCCTCGGTGGGCTCATGACCAAGGTCATCGAGCGCAACACCACCATCCCGGCCCGCCGGAGCGAGACGTTCTCTACGGCGGAGGACAACCAGAGCGCCGTGGACATCGTGGTCCTGCAGGGTGAGCGGGAGCGCGCTGCCGACAACCGGGTGCTTGGGCGCTTCCGGCTGGAGAACATCCGGCCCGCGCCACGAGGGGTGCCGCAGATCGAGGTCACCTTCGACATCGACGCCAACGGCATACTCAACGTTTCCGCCCGGGACAAGGACACCGGGGCCGAGCAGCGGATCACTATCAGCGAGAGCTCCAACCTGGACAAGTCGGAGATCGAGCGGATGGTCGCGGACGCCGAGCAGCACCGTGCCGAGGACTCCCGGCTCCGGGAGACCATCGACGCGCGCAACGAGCTGGACTCGGTCGCCTACCAGGTGGAGCGCCGGCTACAGGAGCTTGGGGACGCCGTACCCGTGCACGAGAAGGCACGTGCGGAGCAGCTCGTCGAGGAGGCCCGCCAGGCGATCAAGGAAGAGGCGCCGATCGACCGGCTACGGTCGCTCAGCGGCGAGCTCCAGCAGGTGTACCACGGACTCGGCGCCGTCGGTGGCCAGCCGGAGACGCCTGGGGTGCCGCCCCAGGCCCAAGCGGACAACGTCCCGGGCGACGACGTGATCGACGCGGAGTTCACCACCTCGGAGCCCGACTGACATGAACGAGAACGTACCCGAGGTCCGGAAGGAGCCCCGTGAGGAGGCCGCCGCCGCGTCAGCGGAGACGGACGCCAAACTCGCGGAGCTGGAGGACCGGTGGCTGCGCGCCGTCGCAGACCTGGATAACCTCCGCAAGCGGATCTCCCGCGACAAGGAGCGGCTGCGGGCCGAGGAACGCGCCAGGGTCGCCGCCGCGTGGCTGCCCGTCCTGGACAATCTCGAGCTCGCGCTGAGCCATGCGGGCCGCGGCGACGGCGACGCGAAGGCGGTGCTCGACGGTGTGCGAGCGGTGCGTGACCAGGCCGTCGCCGTTCTGTCCAACCTGGGCTACCCACGACACGACGAGACGGGCGTGATCTTCGACCCGGTGCGCCACGAGGCGATGGCAGCCGTCGAACGGACCGATGTCGAGCCTGGCACCGTCGTGGAGGTGCTGCGGCCCGGCTATGGCGAGGGCGAGCAGCAGCTGCGGCCCGCAAGAGTCGCCGTCGCGAAGAAGGCGGAGTGATGGCCGCACGGCGGGACTTCTACGAGGTGCTCGGCGTGGACAGGAATGCCGACACCGACGAGATCCAGCGCGCCTACCGCAAGCTCGTGCGCGCCTACCACCCGGACGTGAACAAAGATCCGGGGGCCGAGGACAGGTTCAAAGAGATCTCGGAGGCTTACGCTGTGCTTTCTGACCCTGAGCAGCGTCGCCGCTACGACGCCTTCGGCCACGACTTCCGCCAGGTGCCGCCCCATGTAGACCCCGCGGACTACGCCCGCGCAGGCACGCGCGCTTCGGGCGGCACATGGCGGTCGGCACCGGCCGAGGGCTTTGGGTTCGACACAGATGTTGACCTGGACGACTTGCTCAGCGGCATGTTCGGCGGCCGTGGCAGGCAGCGCTGGGGCCCTGTGCCCGGTGCAGACCAGGAGGCGCAGCTCACGTTGACCGTCGAGGAGGCCTACCGCGGCGGCCGTCGCGGAATCACACTGCCTGGTGGCAGGCGGCTGGACGTCACGATCCCGCCGGGGGTCACGAACGGGCAGCGCATCAGGCTCGCCGGGCAGGGCGGGCGAGGAAGCGACGGAGCGCCGGCAGGTGATCTGCACCTGATCGTGCAGATCGCCGACCATCCCCGGTATCGCGTGGAGGGCCGCGACATCCACACCACCCTGCCGCTCGCTCCGTGGGAGGCGGCACTGGGTGCCACGGTGCCTATCGACACACCAGGAGGCGAGGCGAAGTTGAGAGTGCCGCCGGGCACGTCCAGCGGCCGTCGCCTGCGCTTGAGAGGGCGCGGCATGCGCAACCCGAGCGGCCCTGCGGGCGACTTCTTCGCCGAAGTCCGGATCATGGTGCCGGCCACGCTCACCGATGCGGAGCGACGCCTGTTCGAGCAGCTCGCTGCCGCATCGCAGTTCGACCCGAGGAGGCGCTCGTGATCTACGCGCTGGCACGCCCGGCCCGGCTCGACCTCGATTCCTACGCGCGGGCCACGGGACTGCACCCGGAGATCGTCCGCCGGCTGGTGACGCTCGGACTGCTGGAGCCGGACAGGGACGCCAGAGGGGAGCTGTGCTTCATCCCCTCCCAGGTCACGGCGGCCGCCCGCATTCAGCGGCTGCACGAGGGCCTGTCCATCAACTACGCCGCGATCGGCGTGGTGATCGACCTCCTCGACCGGATCGCGGAGCTCGAGACCGCCCTGCGCGGCCCTTTGCCACGACGCTAGGGGGACTTGGAGTGGACCCGAACAGGATGACGCAGAAGACGCAGGAGGCCCTGCACGACGCCCAGACCAAGGCGCTGCGGCACGGTCACACCGAAGTCGACGGGGAGCATCTCCTGCTGGCCCTGCTCGACCAGCCCGAGGGGCTGGCGCCCCGGCTGCTGCAACAGGCGGGTGCCGACACGCAACGTCTTGGCGCCGATCTGGAGGCGGAGCTGACGCGACGGCCCAAGGTCAGCGGCCCAGGCGCCGCGCCCGGCCAGGTGTTCCTCACTCAGCGCCTGGCCCGGTTGCTCGACGCCGGGGACCGGGAGGCGGGCCGGCTCAAGGACGAATACGTCTCGGTCGAGCACCTGCTGTTGGCCCTGATCGAGGAGGGCTCCGCGACTGCGGCAGGGCGGCTGCTGCACGGCCAGGGTGTGACCAGGGACCGGTTCCTGCAGGCGCTCACCGCCGTCCGGGGCAACCAGCGGGTCACCTCGGCCATGCCCGAGGTCGCCTACGAGGCGCTGGAGAAGTATGGGCGCGACCTGGTCGCCGACGCCCGCGCGGACAAGCTCGACCCCGTGATCGGCCGCGACACGGAGATCCGCCGCGTGATCCAGATCCTGTCCCGCAAGACCAAGAACAACCCCGTGCTGATCGGCGACCCGGGCGTCGGCAAGACGGCCGTGGTCGAAGGGCTCGCCCAGCGGATCACCCGCGGAGACGTCCCAGAGGGGCTGCGCGACAAGACCATCTTCAGCCTGGACATGGGCGCGCTCGTCGCGGGAGCCAAGTACCGCGGAGAGTTCGAGGAACGCCTCAAGGCCGTGCTGAACGAGGTGAAAGCGGCAGAGGGCCGGATCCTGCTGTTCGTCGACGAGCTTCACACGGTGGTCGGCGCCGGGGCGACCGAGGGTGCCATGGACGCGGGCAACATGCTCAAACCAATGCTCGCGCGCGGCGAGTTGCACCTGATCGGCGCGACCACGGTGCAGGAGTATCGCCAGCACATCGAGAAGGACGCCGCCCTGGAGCGGCGGTTCCAGCCGGTACTGATCGACGAGCCTTCGGCCGAGGACGCTGTATCGATCCTGCGCGGTCTGCGCGAGCGACTGGAGGTCTTCCACGGCGTGAAGATCCAGGACAGCGCGCTCGTCGCAGCGGTGACGCTGAGTCACCGCTACATCGCCGACCGGTTCCTGCCGGACAAGGCCATCGATCTGGTCGATGAGGCGTGCGCGGTGATCCGCACCGAGATCGACTCCATGCCGGCCGAGCTCGACGCGCTCACCAGGAAGGTAATGCGGCTGGAGATCGAGGAGGCCGCGCTGGCCAAGGAGGACGACCCCGCGAGCCGGTCCCGCCTGGAAGAGCTACGCAAGGAGCTGATCGCCTCGCGTGCCGAGGCCGAGGCGATGCGGGCGCAATGGGAGGCCGAGCGGTCGGCCCTGCGCAAGGTGCAGAGCCTGCGGCAGGAGCTGGAGAGTGTGCGGCGGGAGGCCGAACAGGCCGAACGTGCCTACGACCTCAACCGTGCCGCCGAGCTGCGCCACGGCAGGCTCCCCGAACTGGAACGCCGGCTTCGCGCAGAGGAGGAGCGGCTCGGCACCCGGCAGAACGGCCACCGGCTGCTGCGCGAGGTCGTCACGGAGGACGAGATCGCGTCCATCGTCTCCCGCTGGACCGGCATCCCCGTGACCAGGCTGCAGGAGGCGGAGCGGGACAAACTGCTCAAGCTCGATCAAATCCTGCACGAACGTATCATCGGGCAGGAGGAGGCCGTGCGGCTCGTGGCCGACGCCGTCATCCGCGCTCGCTCCGGCATCAAGGATCCTCGGCGCCCCATCGGATCGTTCCTGTTCCTCGGACCCACCGGGGTCGGCAAGACCGAGCTCGCGAAGTCCCTCGCGGCGGCCCTGTTCGACACCGAGGACAACATGGTGCGCATCGACATGAGCGAGTACCAGGAGCGCCACACGGTCAGCCGGCTCGTCGGTGCTCCTCCGGGCTACGTCGGTTATGAGGAGGGCGGTCAGCTCACGGAGGCGGTGCGGCGCAAGCCGTACTCGGTGGTGCTGTTCGACGAGATCGAGAAGGCCCACACGGACGTGTTCAACACGCTGCTGCAGGTCATGGACGACGGGCGGCTGACCGACGCGCAGGGCCGCACGGTCGACTTCCGCAATACCGTGGTCATCATGACCTCGAACATCGGCTCCCAGCACCTGCTGGACGGGGTCACCGCCGACGGGGAGATCAAGCCCCAGGCACGCGAGAGCGTGATGGGGGAACTGCGCATGCACTTCCGACCCGAATTCCTCAACCGGGTGGATGACATCGTGCTATTCAAGCCTCTGACCGAGGCCGAGATCGAACGCATCGTGGACCTGATGTTCATCGACATCAGAAACCGCCTGGCCAGCCGCCGGCTCACCCTGGAGGTCACCGAGGACGCACGCCGGCTCATCGCCAACCAGGGCTATGACCCCGTCTACGGTGCCCGGCCGCTGCGCCGGTTCATCGCCCGCGAGGTGGAGACCAGGATCGGACGCGCACTGCTCGCCGGCGACGTGCCCGACGGATCGACCATCACGGTCGGCGCCGACAAGGGTGAGCTGAACGTCACCTTCTATCCGCCCAGGACCTGACATGCACACCGTGAACTGCGCCAACTGCGGCAGACCCAACAGGGTCCCCGACGCCTACCGAGGCAGGCCCCTGTGCGGGGTCTGCCACCGGCCGCTGCCGTGGATCGCCGAGGCTGACGACAGCACCTTCGCCGAGGTCGCCGAACGCGCCGACCTTCCCGTCCTCGTCGACTTCTGGGCGCAGTGGTGCGCGCCGTGCCGGACAGTTACCCCGGCACTCGAACAGCTCGCCCGCGAGATGGCGGGACGGCTCAAACTCGTCAAAGTCGACGTGGACGGCTCTCCGGCCCTCGCCCGCCGATACACGATCACGGCCGTCCCGACACTCATGGTGCTGCACGAGGGCCGCGTCGTGGCGCAACGCGCAGGCGCGCCGCCTGTGCCGCAGCTGCGCGAGTGGGTCGAGGACACAGTGCGAGCTCCGTCATGACAGAGCCCTCCTGCGTGGAGACACCGGACTTGTGCGGGGCCTACCCCCGGCTGGACGAGCAGCAGATCGCCGAGCTGTCGCGGCACGGCGAGCGGCGATCCGTATCGCCGGGCGACATTCTGCACCGGGAGGGCGAGCAGGCCCGTGAGTTCATCGTGATCCTGCGGGGCAAGGTGGCCGTGGTCGAGGGGGACGGCGCGAAACAGCGGACGATCGCCGTCCACGGCCCCGGACGTTTCCTCGGCGAACTCGGCCTCCTCACCGGCCAGGCGGGATTCGTGACGGCGGTCGTGCGGGAGCCCGGCGAGGTGCTGGCCGTGCCGGCCGACGAGGTGCGGACGCTCGTGGCGGGCGACCCGGCGCTCGGCGACCTCATCCTGCGGTCCTACCTGACCCGCCGCGCCCTGCTGATCGGTCTGGACGCCGGGTTCCGCATCATCGGCTCCCGATACTCACCCGATGCCCGGCGGCTGCGCGAATTCGCCGCACGCAACAGGATCCCTCACCGATGGATTGACCTAGAGGAGGACGAAGCCGCGGACGCGCTTCTGCGCGAGCTGCGCATCTCCCCGCACGACACCCCGGTGGTGATCTGGCACGGCGACCAGGTGCTGCGCAACCCGACCACGGCCGAACTGGCGAAGACCATCGGCCTGCCTGTCCCCGCGTCGAGCGACGCCGTATGCGATGTGATCATCGTAGGCGCGGGACCCGCTGGCCTGGCCGCCGGCGTGTACGCGGCCTCTGACGGCCTGACAACTGTCGTGCTCGATGCCGTAGCTGCGGGCGGCCAGGCGGGCACCTCGTCCCGCATTGACAACTATCTCGGTTTTCCCACGGGCATCTCGGGTGCCGAGCTCGCCGAGCGTGCCGTCATCCAGGCAGGCAAGTTCGGCGCCCGCCTGACCGTCCCCGCCGAGGTGAGTGGGCTGGAACCGTGTGAGGGCCACTACGGCATCATCGTGGAGGGCGAGTGCGCCGTGAGGGCCCACGCAGTGATCATCGCGACCGGCGCCCGCTATCGGAAGCTTGACGTTCCCCACCTGGAAAAATTCGAAGGATCCGGCGTCTACTATGCGGCGACACCGTTCGAGTTGCGCATGTGCCGGCGATCTCCCGTGGTCATCGTCGGCGGCGGGAACTCCGCGGCCCAGGCGGCGCTTTACCTGATCAGTAACTCGTCGTCGGTGCGCATGCTCGTGCGCGGCGGCGACGTACGCGCGAGCATGTCCCGCTACCTCGCCGACGAGATCGACCGAACTCCTGGCATCGAAATCATGTACCACACCGAGGTAGGCGAACTGCTCGGAGACCGCACGCTACGGGCTGTCCGCGCGCACAACACGCGAACAGGAGAACTCCTGGAGATCCAGACCAGCGCGCTGTTCGCCTTCATCGGAGCCGAGCCGCACACTGAATGGCTCAAGGGGACCCTCCCGCTGGACGACCGCGGCTTCGTTGTCACGGGCCAGGGCACGTCCCCCTGGGACCCCTTCCTCCCCCTGGAAACCGGGCACCTGGGCGTATTCGCCGCCGGCGACGTTCGCAGCGGCTCGGTCAAGCGGGTCGCGTCCGCAGTCGGAGAAGGCGCCATGGCGGTACGCCTGGTGCACGAAAGATTCACCAGCACAGGCAGTCAAGGAAGACGGTGATCCACATGCCCGTGATCGCAGTTACCAGGTTCGAGCACTTCTTCCGCGCCGCCGCGGGACTCGACGTGGACAAGACCGACCTCAAGCGCTACAGCGACTTCGTCAACCGCAAACTGTACGACATGCTCATCGTTGCCGAGGCCGCCGCGAAGTCGAACCGGCGCGACATCATCCAGCCCTGGGACCTGCCCATCACCAAAGGACTGCAGGAGAGCATGCATGATTTCCGGGACCTGGACGAGGAACTGGACCTGGCATCGATCCTGGCGGAGCTCGCGGCGCTGCCTCCGCTGGATCTGTCGCTCAGCGAAGAAACCGAGGCCCGGCTACCGGCCGTGGCGGGTGGGCTCTCCGTGGCGCTCGCCAGGGCGATCAGAGTCATAGAGCCTGGTCGCAAGAACCCGGCGAGCGAGGAGTGGACACGCACAATTCGTGTCTTCGACCTGCTGCTATGACGAAATTCGGTGTGTTGCTGGTGCCTCTGCTCGCCGCGCGATCGGATGGCGGCTGCTCGGGCACAGGCAGGCCTGGCCCCCAGGGAGGATGGGCTCGAGCGTGCGGCCGCGTCCGGCTCGAAGTCCCGGCCGATCGGATCGGGCCGAACTGCGGCACCAGGATCGGCGATCGTGGTCACCGGACGGCGGCGCCGATGACGGCCGCGTAGCCCGGCCGCGCGCATCAGCCGGGCCACCCGCCGCAGGCCACACCGCTCACCCTCGCCCTGCAAGACCGCATGAATGCGAGGGGCGCTGTAGGTGCCACGCGAGTGGCGGTGCACTTGAGTAATGCGCTCGCCGAGTTCCCTGTCGCGCGCCGCGAGGACCGGGCACGGCCTGGCGGCGCGCGTAGAAGGCGGCACGGGAGACTCCCAGCAGCTCACACGCCCGTTTGACGTTGTGGCCGCCCTACTTTTCCGCCTCGATGAACGGGTGAACGCTCACCGGGTCTCCTTCGCGAAGAAGGCCGTCGCTCGCTTGAGGACGTCGACGTCCTCACGCAGTCGGCGGTTCTCCCGCCGCAGCGCCGCCAGTTCCTCCCGCACGATGCGCACCGCACCCGCCCGGAAATCCGGATCGAACCTGCGTCTGGTCTCTCCCACGACCCAACCTTCTCCTTAGGTCAGGTCTCCACGCTAGAAGGGGAAGGCCATCGATGAGCTCTCCACGCGCCATGGCGATGGCCTACCAGGACAGCGAACCACCGCGCAGGCGAATCTTTCTGATCTCAACTCCGTACAGGCCCAAACAGAATGTGGCGGCCGCATTGTCGGTGAGGCAGGGACTCAGAACGCAGGACTGCAATCCGGCGGCGATGCGCGGTGTGAGGTCCTCCTCTGGGACGACGCCGTCGCGACCTCCGGAGGAGCCGGCCGAGACCCGGTGACGATGTGCGGGGCACCGCCGCGGCGGCAGATTAGGCAGGGTGAACACCTCTCCTCCAGGAAGCCGCCGTACGATCGTGCCGGCCCTGATCATCGTCGTCTGGTCGGCGAGTTATCTGGCCCTCGGCCTGCTCTGGGCTTTCGGAGGGCCCGGATATCCGTTCGACGCCAGCCGTGCGGGCGCGGGCAACACCCTGCTCGACCCTCTTCCGGCAGCGGCCGGCGGGGGCGTGCTGGCGATGTCGGCGCTGGTGGCCGGCGTCGTCGCCGTGCTCGCCGCCAGAGGCCCACTCAACCGGGCCCCCGCCGTCGTGGCCGTCGTGGCCGGCGTCGGCCTGGCGGTGCTCCTGCCCGACGTGCGCATCATGATGACCGCCGGGTACCTGCCGGTGATGCTGGCTGCCGCGCTCGCCGGCCAGGCCGAGTTCTCGATGATCGCGACCATGCTGACGTGGCCGAGCGTCAACCTGCTCATCCTGATGGCGGCCGGCGTCAGCCTGATGCTCTTGGGGACGCGCGCGCTGATCGGAGGGCCCGGGCGGCCCGGCAGCGCCGCCGGCGCGCTACGGATCGGGCGGTATGCGACCGCTGTCGCGGTCGCCGTCCCCGTCGTCTACGCCGTCACCCGCTTCGGCTGGCTCCTGGGCGTGCCCGTCGGCATCAGCGACCAGTTCCTGGCCTACATCGCCGAGATCACTTCGATCGGCGCCGGTCTCAGCACGCTCGGTCTCGTCGGCGCGGTCCTGACCGTCGGCTTGGTCCGGCCGTGGGGCGAGATCTGGCCGCGCTGGGTGCCGTTCCTGCGCGGGCGGCCGATTCCGGCGCGATTCCCGGCCTACTCGGCTCTGGCCGTCTCCCTCCCCATCACCTCCGCCGGACTGATGTACGTCCGCAAGAAGCTCACCGGCGAGCAGGTTGGCCCGGCGGGGGCGGCCGACGAGCTGGGCGCCTGGCTGCCTGAGATGTTGTGGCCGCTGTGGGGTGTGGCCCTGGCGGTGGCCGCGCTGGCGTACCTCTCCCGCCGCCGGCACCTCGCTCACGTACGCCGACCATAATGGTGGGCGTGCGAGAGTCCCCGTCCCCTGCCGGCGCCGTGGTGGACTCGTTTCTCAACCGGCATCAGGTGAGCGCCGATGCCATGCTCGCCGTCCTGCTCGTCCTGCCGCTCGGCCTGGTCTCGTTGAGCCTGCTCCGGGCCTCGGACAGTCCCCTGTCGCTCCGCCTGCTCGCGGGTCTCGGCCTACTGGTGCTGCATGGTTGCGTCGTTCCGCGTCGGCTGCGCCCGCTGGCGGCGTACGGACTGGCCGCCGTGGCGATGCTGCTGCTGGTGGCGCTGCCGCCCCTGCACGACCCGGGCGGCGCCTACTATCCGGCGGTGCTGCTGCCGAGCACGTTGGTCTTCGGGCTGCTGCTCTACACGGCGTCCGGCCGGCTCGGCCTGCTGCCCAGCTTGTTCTGCCTGGCCGTCGCCCTGACGGGTGTGGTCCTGGTCCTGGCGCGTCTGTGGAATCCGGCCTCGTGGGGCGGCTCGTCGGGCTCCTACGAGCTGGTCGCGTGGCGGATCGGGCTGTCGGTCGGCCTGGTCGCCGCGGCGGCGTGCTTCTGGTCGCTGGGCCGCCTCAGCCGGATGCGGGTGTTGTTCCTGTCCGAGCTCAGAGCGAAGGCCGAGCGCGCCGAGGCCGACCGTGCGCGGGAGCGGAAGGAGGCGGCGCGGGCGGAGCGCGACCGCATCAGCCGCGAGATGCACGACGTGGTGTCCCACTCGCTCGCCGTCATGGTCAGCCAGGCGGAGGGTGGCAGGCTGTCCGATCCGGACTCGCCCGGGGCGGGCGTGTTCGCCACCATCGCCGGGGTCGGGCGCGAGGCCCTGCGCGACATGCGCGGGCTCCTGGGGGTGCTACGCACCGACGGCGGCACCGCTCCGCAACCGGGCCTCGGCGACCTCTCCGACCTGCTCGACCATGTGCGCGATACGGGCGTACGCGTCGCCGTACAGGAGGTCGGGGACGCCCGACCGCTGCGTCCCGCCGTCGACCTGACCGCCTATCGCGTCATCCAAGAGGGGCTGACCAACGTAATCAAGCACGCGGGGGCGACGGCCGCGGCCGACATGATGCTGGCGTGGCGCCCGGACGGACTGCACATCACCATCACGAACGACGGCGACGGGCCGCCCGCCGAAGAGGCAGGCGTCGGGCTGACCGGGATGCGCGAACGTCTCAGCATGGTGGGAGGCACCCTGGAGGCCGGCAGACGTCCCGGCGCCGGCTTCGAACTGTCGGCCACCGTGCCCTATGAACCGAGGAGTCTCCCATCATCAGGATCATGATCGTCGACGATCATGAGCTGCTGCGCAACGGCCTGACCATGGTCGTCAGGTCCCAGCCCGACATGGAGGTCGCCGCCGAGGCCGCTGACGGCCTGGCGGCCCTGAAGGCGTTGGAGTCGCGGCGCGTCGACGTGGTGGTGATGGACATCCGTATGCCCCGAATGGACGGTGTCACCGCCACCCGGGAGATCCAGCGGCTGGACAACCCGCCGAAGGTGCTGGTGTTGACCACGTTCGACCTCGACGAGCACGTCCTGGCCGCGCTGCGCGCCGGTGCGAGCGGGTTCATGTTGAAGGACGCGCCAGGAGAGGAGATCATCGCTGCGATCCGGTACGTGCACCGGGGCGACTCGATCATCGCGCCCGCCACGACCCGGCGGCTCATCGGGCGGCTCGTCGCGAAGGCCAACACCGACCCGGACGCCGTGCTCAAGGTGCTCACGGAGCGCGAGCGTGAAGTCTTCCTCAGCCTGGCCCGAGGCGCGTCCAACGCCGAGATCGGGGTCGAGCTGTTCTTGTCGGAGACCACGGTCAAGACCCACGTGGGGCGCATCCTGACGAAGCTCGGGCTGCGCGACCGGGTCCAGGCGGTGGTCCTAGCGTACGAATCCGGCGTTGTCACTCCGGGCGAGCGTTAGGCACTGGCACCGATCAAAGCGCCGCCGCGTGACTGCTGCCACGACCAAACCTCTCCTGGTTCGGTCTCCACGTTACGAGGGGAAGTGCACTAGCAGGACCGGTAACCGAAGCGCAGGCGATCCCTCTGATCTCAACTCCGTACAGGCCCTAGGAGCTATTTGGGGTTCGGATCTAGGTGAGGCCCAGTGGGGGCCTGGCCGTGGCTGGTAGAACTCGGATGTGGCGCGCTTCGATGTGACAGATGCCGAGTGGGCGTTTATCGAGCCGCATCTGCCGGTGGCGGCTACCGGGCCGCTGCCACGGCGGGTGCGTGATCAGTTCAACGGGATCTTGTGGCGGTTCCGCACCGGATCCGGCTGGCGTGACGTCCCAGACCGCTACGGGCCTTGATCCACGCTCTACTCCCGGTTCAACGGCTGGGTCAAAGCCGGCGTGTTCCAAGGGCTGATGGACGCGCTGATCGCCGAGGCCGCATCGCGTGGGCAGGTCGGGTCGGAGCTGGTCAGCGTGGACTCCACGATCGTGCGGGCGCATCAGGAGTCGGCCGGGCTGGCGGTCGCCGGAGAGACCTTGGATGCGCTGGAGCAGGCGCTGACCGAGGAAAAGGGGGCTCCGCTTCCGGAGCAGCCGCCGGTGCTGCGGGTGATGCGCCGCAGGCCACACCCAGCGCCGACGACGCGGACGACGCGAACGCATCGTCGGGCCAGGATCGTGGCGCCACGCGGCGACGCCGCAAGGCCCGGGCCAAGGCTGCCGGGCTTGGCCGATCCCGAGGCGGGTTAAGCAGCAAAGTCCATGCCGCGGTCGACGCCGCCGGGCTGCCGCTGGCTTTCGTGCTCACGCCTGGACAGGTCGCCGACTGCCCGCGATTCATCACCGTCCTGAACAAGATCCGCATCCCCGGTCCGGCCGGCCGGCCGCGTACCCGCCCTGCTGCGGTGGCCGCGGACAAGGTGACGCTCGCGCCACCCCGCCAGCGTCTCCTTCAGCTGGCGGATCTCGTTCTGCTCGTCCACGATCTCGCCTCTCCTTCGTGGATCAGCGCGGCGCGAGGGTCTCCAGGCAGAATCCCTGTCTCCACCGTCAGCTTCGGCTGCTGACGATGGGCCCGTTCCACGCCTGCCGCCAGAACGGTCTCGCCTCCCTGGCGCATCCACCGCGCGACCTCGGCGTAGCGGACCTGCTCGGTCTCGCACGCCCAACTTGGTATGGCGTGGACCACCCGCAGGGGAACATCACGAAGGGCCGCTTCTCCTGCGGCCCAGTCGACGGCCTCCAGACCGGCACGCGAACCATCATCCCGACCACGATCATGACGTCCTCCTCTGTGTCGTCTCATGCAATCGCGGAGAAGGGCTGTGCCGTAGTGCCGAAGGTTTCACCGTAAGAGGACCTCGGTCCTCTCGTCGTGCAGCCGAGACTCGCGGGTGAGGACGCGCACGCCCTTGAGCGGATCCCCGAAGAGCTCAACTTAGGATCCGATGGCATGGGACGGGACAAACTGCCGCGCAAGCTCTATGAGAAGGAGCTCCTGCGTCTTCAAGGCGAGCTGGTGAAGCTGCAGGAGTGGGTCCGCGCCGAAGGACAGCGGGTCGTGGTGCTCTTCGAGGGCCGTGACGCGGCCGGGAAGGGCGGCGCGATCAAGCGAGTGTCGGAATACCTCAACCCGCGGGTGACCAGGATCGCGGCACTGCCCGCGCCGACGGAACGAGAGCGGTCGCAGTGGTACTTCCAGCGATACGTGCAGCATCTGCCCGCCGCGGGGGAGATCGTGCTCTTCGACCGCAGCTGGTACAACCGGGCCGGGGTCGAGCGCGTGATGGACTTCTGCACCCAGGAGGAGTACACGCGGTTTCTCCATCAGTGCCCGATCTTCGAGCGGTTGCTGGTGGAGGAGGGCATCCTGCTGCGGAAGTACTGGTTCTCGGTGAGCGACGAGGAGCAGGAGCGGCGCTTCCGGGCGCGTCTGGACGACCCGATGCGGCGGTGGAAGCTGTCGGAGATGGACCTGGAGTCGGTCACCAGGTGGGAGGAGTACTCCAGGGCGAAGGACGAGATGCTCGTCCACACCGACATTCCGGAGGCGCCCTGGTATGACGTGGAGAGCGAGGACAAGCGGCGAGCCAGGATCAACATGATCTCGCACCTGCTGTCCACGATCCCCTACCAGGAGGTGCGGCGGACGAGGATGGAGATGCCGCGCAGGCCGCCTTCGACCGGCTATCGGCGTCCCCCCCGCAGACTGGAGACCTCTGTGCCTGACGTCGCGGCCGACCTGGGCTGAGGCGTGTCTGGCCAGGACTCGAAAGCCGGCTGGGCAAGGCCCGCCGTGGTGATCCTGCGGCCGGACACCTGCTCGACGGGCACCACGATGTAGCGGTCACGCCCACCGGGCGCCGCGTACGTGCGCGTGCTCGTCGTGCTGGACCTCCACGAACTTCTCCAGCGCTCGGGCGACGTCGGCGTCGTTCTGGAGAGGGAGGCGAGGTCGTGGACGGACCAGCCGTACGCGTTGGCGTTCTCTGCCTCCTCGGCCATCAGCCGGGCCCTGTCCCGCAGCACTATGGGGGGTCCCGGTAGCAATGAAGAGATTCTCGACCTCGACACCACCACCCCAGGCGGCCGGCTGGTCCTCCACGTCTTCACCGCCCTGGCCGCATTCATCCGCGAACTCGTCATCGCCGGCATCCGCGACGGTCTGGCCGAAGCCCCCGCCCGAGGCGCGTCGGCGGCCGGCCCAGCGTCACCACCCCCGAGAGCCTGAGCGCGGCCCGGGATTTGCTGCCCAACCCCTAACACTCGGTCACTTCGATCACCAAGCTGCTCGAGGTGAGCGCGGGCACGCTGTACAACCACATTCCTGACCTGCGCGAGCTACGGGCCCGCCGCAACGCCCGTCAGTTTCGACAGCGGGAAGCGGTAACGACACTCCGGGTATCAGGCGGCCCTGCCGCCCAATGGCGAGCAAGATGAATCTCACCACTGACGGCTGTACCACTGCTACTCAACCCCGTACATCGCCATCGCGCTGTGGGCCGCTATGCGTAGCCGCGAACGTAGTCGACTGCGAACTCCTTCGGGTAGGCGCCTCCTGGCTCGAACTCGTAGATGTTGAGCATGAGCTGCATCGGATACGCCGGCGCCTGATTCACGGTTCTGACGTGCTGCCCGTCCACGGAGAAGGACACGTGGCCGGGCGTCCAGTCGGCGGCGTACACGTGGAACTCGCGGGCATCGATGGGCAGGGTCTCCACCGTGAAGTCGTCGGTGATCGACGGATCGCCGAAGGGATGCAGGCCCATGCCGATTCGCGCCTCATCGGGGCCGACGTCGCGGCCGAAGATCTCCGCCACGCAGATCTCGGCGGAGCGCTCCGGCTCGTCCTCGAAGCCGATCATCCACAGCGCCACCATGCAGCGTGGGTCGTCGACGGCCTTCGCACGCATTTCGATCCGGCCGTACTGGGGGGTGTAGAGCCTCAGCTCGGGTTGCTCTTCCCGGACCACCGCGCCGCGGCCGTGCTGCCCGATGCGAGTGCCTGCCGGACCGGAGAAAAGGCCCGTCTGCAGCGACGAGACCCGCAGGTCACCCTCCGTCTCGGGGCGCCAGGGCGGCTGGTCCTCCTCGATCCGCAGCCGGAGCATGCCGTCGCCGAGCCGGTAGCGGGCCGCCGCGGCCGTACGCGTGGTCCACTGCGGCAGGTAGTAGGGGACCCACTTCGTCTCGTCGACACGATCGCCCTCGAAGGTGTCTTCGAACTCCAGCTTCCTCATCGGACCGTCCATCCTCCGTCGACGACCAGTGTGTGCCCCGTGATCAGGGAGGCGGCGGGCCCGGCCACGTCCATGGGCTCTCCTATCGGGTGGAGCGCCGCGATGCGCTCGATCACGTCCGCCTCGAACGCCGGGTCGGACAGCGCCTCGGCCGTACCCCGGGGTGCGGATGAACGTCGGGGCAACGAGCTGTGGCCTTCGATGCGGCGGCGGACTACGGGCCACAGAACACCGCCGCCAGTGGGTGCATCGATGTCGCTCTCATCAGCCTGCACTTGGATGACATCCTGCGCATCACCGTTACGGGCGACGCGGCAGCCCGCTGCCACCGCTGGCGGGCGGCGGCAGCGGGCCGGCGGCGCGCGAGGGCAGCCTGGCTGCGGCTGGGACGCCGAGCGCGACGACGGCCGCGAGAAGCAGCAGCGTGGGCCCCATCGCGCCGCCGAAGGCCGCGGCCGTCCACCGTGATCCCCCGTCAACGGCCTGTCCGGCGGCCAGGCCGGGCGCGATGAGCGTGATCGACGTGGTGGCCAGGGCGATGCCCAGCGCCGGGCCGATGTTCATGATGGTCTGCTTCAGCCCGCCGGACACTCCCGCGTCGTCGGCGGACGCCTGCTGCACGACGACGGCCGTCGCCGTGACCATCACCGTGCCGAAACCGGCGCCCAGCATGAGGAACGCCCCCGCCATCGCCGGTGAGTCCGCCGACCGGTCCGCGCCGGCCAGCAGCAGCATTCCCGAGCTGACCAGGGCCATCGCCGCCAGGGCCGTCCGGCGGGGACCTTGCCGGCGCAGTAGCACGGCGGCGACCGGCGCGCCGACCACCATCATCACCGCCAGCGGCAGCACGCGCAGCCCGCTCTGCAGCGGGTCCAGCGCCAGGACCTCCTGCAGGAAGTAGCTGCCGACGAACAGCGCCCCGAACATCGCCGTGGAGGCCGCCAGCAGGACGGCCAGCGCTGCTGTCAGCGCCCCCGACGCGAGCACATGCCGGGGTATCAGCGGGTGGGCGGCGACCCGCTGGTGCTGGACGAACGTGCCGCCCGCCGCGACGGCCGCGGTCAGCCCGAGCGCGGTGCCCACGGTCCATCCCGTGCGCGGTACCTCCACCAGGGTGTGGACCAGGCACGCCAGGGCCGCGGCCAGCAGGCAGGCGCCGGTCAGGCCGAGCCGGGCGGTGCGGCCGTCGGCAGCGGCCTTGGCACCGGTGCCGACGCCCGCGCCGGAGTCGCGCGGTGCAGGCACGCGCACTGCCAGAGCGGCCACGCCGATCGCGAGCGCGGGAGCGACGTTCACGAGGAACACCGAACGCCAGCCGAAGTGGGCGGTCAGCGCGCCGCCGACGAGCGGGCCGGCGGCGGCCGCCAGGCCGATGGCGCCGCTGCGCACCGCGATGGCCATCGCGAGCCGCTCGGCCGGGAACGCGGCGCGGAGCATTCCGAGGGTGGCCGGTTGCAGCAGCGCGCCGAAGAGTCCTTGGGCGACGCGCAGGCCGACGACCCAGCCGATGCCGGGCGCCAGCGCGATCGCCGCCGAGGTGGCGGCGAAGCCCAGGGTTCCGGCGGCGAAGACCTCCCGGTGACCGTAGCGGTCGCCGAGCCTGCCTGCGAGGACGAGCAGGGCGGCCACGGCGATGAGGTAGCCGGTGCTGGTCCACTGGACCTGCGCGAACGAGGCGTGCAGGTCCCGTTGCAGGGCGGGCTGGGCGATGGTGAGCACGGTTCCGTCGAGGGCGACGATGACCGCCCCCGTGACGCTGGCGGCCAGCGTGAGTTGGCGGTGGCGTCCCGGCCTCACCGCGGTTCCGGCCCGAGGTGCGCCTCCAGGGCGGCCCGCAGCAGCGGTTCGGGCTCGGCCGATCCGGTGGTCACTTGCAGGCTGCCCCAGGCCCATAGTTGGGCGATGCCGTGCGCGTTCGCCCACAGGGCGCCCGTGGCGATCCGCGGGTCCACGCCCGGCCGCAGGCCTGCCCGGGCCAGCAGATCCATCACGACGTGGAACAGCGGAAGACTGGCTTCCCGCAGGCCCAGATGGTTGCTCTCGAGCAGGTCGTGGCGGAACATCAGCTCGTACATGCCGCGGTTGGCCAGCGCGAAGTCGAGATATGCCCGGCCCAGCGTGGTCAACTGCGCGCGCGGATCCGCCCGGCCATCGCCCAGCGCCCGGGCGACCTCGGCGCCCAGGGCCGCGAAGCCCTCGCGGGCGATGGCGGAGAGCAGCTCCAGGTGGGTGGGGAAGTAGCGGCGCGGTGCGCCGTGCGAGACTCCGGCCCGCCGGGCGATCTCACGCAGTGACAGCGCCTGCGTCCCCTCGCGGGTCACCAAATCCACGCCGACCTCTATCAGACGGGCACGCAGCCCCGCGTCCTCCTCGCGCATTGACACTGTCTACCACAGCCGAGTAGACAGTGTCTACACGTCGAAGATCAAAGGGATGTCCCACGCCCGCTTCTCGAGTGCCGCTTCACTCGCGGCGGCCCCGAACACCTCATTTACCAAGAACTCGGCCGCGCCGTCCGCACCATCTTCGCCTGCGACCACCTCGCCAGCACCGACCTGGGCCGCGAGATCCACGGCGGCCTCCAGGTCTCGAGAACTGGAACAGCGCGAACACCGTCCTGCACTTCGGCAAGGATGGCGCTCTCACCGGCCCGGACAAGGAGCACGCCGAGACCTCGATGTTCGCGCTGCATCTGCTCCAGTCGGGTCTCGTCCATGGCCACGTGATGTCTCCGGGTCGTGTCTGGGAGGCGGGACATGGCCCCCGAGACCAGTCTTCGCGGGAGGGCGAGGGCACCAGTAGGGACGAAGGTCCTCTCTGTGCCGGGAAAGCCTCGTCCGGCCTCACCCCGTCGCCCCCGCGGGAGGTACGGAAGTCCCATACATCAGGGACGTTCGCCCCCAGCGCCAGAGGGGCGCGCGCGGTGCGATGAGAACATGACAAGAGACATCGTCGTCGGAGTGGACGACTCGCCCGCCTCGCGGGCCGCCACGCACTGGGCCGCCGACGAAGCCGCCCGCAGGAACCGCCCGCTGAGGATCGTCCACGTGGCAGGAGTCCATGCCTACGGCCGTCCTCCGCCGACGCCTACCCGAGCCTCGCGGAGTACGGCCAGGCCGTACTGGACGCGGCAGCGGCCGACGCTCGGGAGCACCGGCCGGACCTGGGCATCACCACCACGCTGGCCGGAGGCCCGGTTGTGGAGGCGCTGCAGGAGGAGGCGGCCAACGCCGAGCTGCTCGTGGTCGGCGCGGGAGGCTCCAGGGTGCTCCCCGGCGCGCGCCTCGGCTCCACCGGCGCGGCGCTCGCCGGTCGCGTGGACTGCCCCGTCGCCGTCGTGCACGAGGTCGCCCAAGAGCAGCACGGCGTCGTCGCCGTCGGGTTCGACGAGCACTCCGAGGCGGCCCTGCGTAACGCCTCTGAGGAGGCGGGTCTTCGCGGGGCACGGCTGCGAGCCGTGCACGCCTGGCAGCCTCCGGCCTTCTCGCCGTTCGCCCTCGGCCACGGCCCGGTCTTCGGTGAGCTGTTCGAGCAGGAGAAGCGGAAAGCACAGGCGCTGCTCGCGCCATGGCGCCACCGCTACCCCCAGGTGTAAGTCGTCGAGGACATCATCTGCGGCGCGGCCGTGCCCGCGATCAGGCGCGCCTCGGCCGAGGCCGATGTGGTGGTCGTCGGCTCCCGCTGCCGTGGTCCGCTCCGCTCCGCGCTGCTCGGCTCGGTCAGCCACGGCGCGCCGCACCACTCTCGCTGTCCCGTCGTGGTCGTCCAGCCCGCGCACGAACTCGTGGGGAGGTCGCGATGAAGCGATCAAGCTGGGCTCGTCGTGGCGGGGCTTCCACGCCCGGCAGGTGCTCGCGCCCTTGGAGGGATACGTGTGGGCGACCAGCACCCTCCTGGCGAACGGGTTCGACCTACCGCGACGGCTCGGGCGAGATGCGCTGGCACCTTCTCGGCCTCATTCCCGTGCGGTCCTCAAGCAGCCCTGACACGGCGCGCAGCGCCCTCGGAAGGTTGGCCTCCGAGTTCGTCATGGTTCCCGCCGTCGCTCTCGACCCGAGTGTCGTCTGGAAGCCGGTCGACGAGCGGCACGTCATCGCCCGTCTGCACGACCATGACATGACTCTGGCCATCGCGGCCGACGGCCGGCTGGAGTCTGTCAGCCTGTCCCGCTGGCACGAGGACCGCTACGAGAGATTCACCGCCGCCTGCTCGGGCGCGAGATCTTGTTCGACGGCTTCACGATTCCCTCAGACCTGAGGTGCTCGTGGCAGAGAGAGGACGTCATCTGGTGCACCGTCGACGAGGTTCTCTTCCGCTGATGCCAGCCGCTGCTCGCTCCTCGCCAGCGGCTCAAAGGTTGTGAATGCGCCGGCCGGTGATCTGCGAGGGTACGATGCGGATGTAGAGCTCACGCTCGCCTCCCGCCCACGGTGTCACGCTGACCTGCGGTATCTCGTCGGGCTTGACGTGGTGGGCCGGTCCCTGGATGAGCACGCTCCATCCTTCGCGTCTGGCCTCGTCGATGCGGTCGACCTCGAAACCGACCTTGATCTCCACGCCCTCGAGTCCGGTGCGCAGGTCCTCGTCCATGGGCCCGCCGTACGCGGTCCTGAAGACCACCGCACCGTCGACGAAGTGGTAGTTCACCGGAAGCACCGTCGGCCCCCGCTGGCCGCCGAAGGCGACGCGGCCGATGCCGCCGGGCGCGACGAGGCGCAGGCACTCGTCCTCTTCCAGCACTTCCAGCGTGGGATGTGCCATGGCGGGCCCCTGCCCCTGCGGACGGTCGGTGCCCTCGCCCAGCAGGTCGTCGACGGTCGTGTCCAGAGCCTGGGCGAGCCTGATGAGCGACTCTGTCGTCGGCGAGCCCGGACTCTCCTCCAGGTAGCGGAGATATCCCGAGGACAGCTCCGTCCGCTCGGCCAGCTCGTCGTAACTGAGCCCGAGGCGCTCGCGATGGTGTGCGATGCGGCGTCCTAGGTCGCTTCCCGCGGTCATGGCTTGTCTCCTCGTGGCTGTTGCGCCGATTGACGCCCTCACCGTCGTGATCGACACAGGCCTCTCCCGACCCGACCCGAGCCGGGCCGGGCCGGGCCGGCAGAGCCTCACCGGGACGGCATACCCGCTGACCGGCCGATGACGCCCCGTCAGCGTCGGACCTGCTGTCACGGGGCGCCCGGACGGCTCCACGGCTCGATCGGCACGAAGATCAGAGCATGACGATCCGGCGACCGGTGATCTCCTGCGGCTGGATCCTCACATACAGGTCGCGTTCGCCACCCGCCCAGGGTTCGACGTCCGACGAGCGCTCACCCTGCGGAAGGTGATGAACGGGACTCCGGATGAGCACGCTCCACCCCTGCCGGGTGGCCTCGTCCACGTGGTCCACCTCGAAGGCGATCTTGAAGTCGACGCCGTCCAGCCCGGTGCGCAGGTCCTCATCCATCGCGCCACCGTTCCTGGTCCTGAAGATAAGAGATTCGCGCGTTCGTCAGGAAGTGGAGCGGCACGACAGAGGCCATGGGGGAATCTGTGGCTATCTGGCCTGTCTTTGGATTGGTCATGGATTCTCACGGATGCCGCCCCACTTACCAGCTTCGGGCTCGTATGCCGAGCACTGCAAACTCCCGATCATCACGGTCGTCCCAGGTCCGGGCAGCATGTGGCGCAGGTGGTGGAGGATCCGGCCGCCAATGGTCGTCCGGAGGGAGTCGATGGCGTCGGGGCAGGCGTCTCAGGCGGCCAATCCCATGGGATGTCGACATAGATGGGCAGCGGCGGGATGCGGCCTGCTTGCCCGCCCGACGTCTGCCTCATCGGAGAGGCGGCGCCCCGATCGTGTCGACCACCCGAAGGTAATGGCGCTGTCGGCCTCGTCCACCATGAACGATGCTCCTTCGCCGCGCCGGACGACTGATGTGGTGCGTGATCCCCGTACAGGAGGGGCGGTCAAGAATCGGCGGCTCAGCCGCGAGGAGAGGGCGTATCCGCAGGGAGCGGAGCCGCACCCGGTAGAGAGACCGCGGACTTGTACGGGAGCGTGAAGCCCGGTCGAGACGGGCCCGCGCCTTTGGCCGCAACGGGTGGAGGCGAGCCCGCATAGCCGTACAGATCTCCGAGGGATGGGCCATTCATCGTTGCGAATGGAAGACTGGTCGATACGTCCAATCCGCTGATGCCACACATGCGCCTGGACGAGTTGCTGGAAGAGCTTCAGGCGCGGCTCAACGCCGTCCTGGCCACGCGTGACAGGGTGCACGCGCTGCTGGACGCCGTAGTGTCCGTGGGCACGGTTTCCCTCCCGGCCACCCGCCCATGGGTACCTGTTGAGGGGACGGCCTCCGGTGCTGTTTTCAGTACCGGCAATCCGGCGACGGAGCTCAACCTGCACACGTCTCCGGAATCGCCTGGCGGAGCTGGGCGCGGGTCCGGCCCTCATGGTGCCGCTCGGTGCGGCACAGGCCGTACGAGGGGTGATCACCCTGGTGAAGCACCCGGGAAGGCTCCCGTTCACCGGCGGCGACAGGAAGATGGTGACATCCTTCGCGGGACAGGCGTCCATCGCTCTCGAGCTCGCGGAGGCGCGCGGAGGCGCGCGGGGACGCCGAGCGGCTCGGCCTGCTGGAGGACCGCGACAGGATCGCCAAGGACCTGCACGACGTGGTCACGCGTGCCGCTGAACTCGGAGAACCAACGCTGAACGCCACGGCCCTTCGAGGCCTGCCGAGAAGCGTTCGCCGCCTTCCTATCTGATCGACGGTGGGACCTCCTCCTCATCCCTTCGAGCAGTCCGAGCGGAAGGCTGGGAGAAAGGAGGAGATCTGACATGGCGACCCAGAAGGCGATCGTCGCAGGAGCGGATGGACCGCCGGCGGGCACACCCATGTCACAGGCCGTACGCGGCGAGAGCGCCACCGGCGTAGGCGGCCATCGGGGTGGCGACATGAGCGGCGTCGAGGTGCACCCCGCGCAGGGTGTTGGAGGCGAAAGAGCGCTGGAACTCCAGGCCCACGTAACTCAGCCCCAGGTGGGTGGTCGACAGACCGCCGACCTGCAGCGGCAGCCCGCTGGCGTCCAGGGCCCCGAGCGGCTGAAGGTAGTCCAGGTGAGGTCGGTAGCCGGTGGCGAAGATGACCGTGTCGACCCGCTCCGGTGTGCCGTCGGACCAGATGATGTCCTCGCCGTCGAAGCCGGTGAACATCGGGCGCCGGTCCATCCGGCCCTCCTGCAGGGCGGCGGCATAGTCGCCGGTGTCCAGGACGAGCGTGCCGGTGGCGATGCGGGCCAGCCACTGCGGGGGCAGGGAGTCGAAGCCGGTGGTGGTGTGCCAGTAGTGGATGTCCTTGCCGTCGACCAGCTGGGGCATGAACTGGACCGGTTGGCGGGTGGCCAGGGTGACGGCGGCGCTGTCGGCCAGTTCGTAGGCGACCTGGACGGCGGAGTTGCCCGCGCCGACCACGACCACCCGCTGCCCTGCGTAGTGCTTGGGATTGCGGTAGTCGGCCACGTGCAAGAGCTGGCCGGTGAAGCCTTCCTGGCCAGGCAACTCGGGGGCATACGGGTTTCCGAAGGAGCCGCTGGCCGCAACCACGCCGGCCGTGCGAAGGGTGTCGCCTCCTTCGAGGTGCACCAGGAAGCCGCCGGAGCCGTCGGCCTCCACCGCGCTGACGCGGGTGGCGGTGCGGATCTCCACGTCCAGGCGGTCGGCGTAACGCCGCAGGTAGTCGACGACCTCGTCGCGGTGCGGGTAGTGGTCGCCGTCGCCGTCGAAGGGCTGGCCGGGCATCGCGCTGTAGCGGGCGGGTGAGAAGAGGGTGAGGCTGTCGTAGTAGTGGGCCCAGGAGCCGGTGGGGTGCTCGCCCGCCTCCAGGATGACGGGCGTGAGTCCGGCGTCGCGCAAAGATCGAGCCGCGGCCAGGCCTGACTGGCCGCCGCCGATGACGATGGTGTCCATGCGCGGCATCATATCCTCATATAAGGAAATGACAATATGAAAGAGTAGGGTCATCCTATGGAGATGGCGAGCGACATCGAGCTGACCGACGCGGCACGCGGCTTCCTCAAGGCCATGGCCAGCGACACGCGTCAGCAGATCCTCATGCTGTTCTCCGGCGGGATCGAGCTGACCGTCAACGAGGTCGCCGAGCGCATGTCGCTGGCGCAGTCGGCCACCTCCACACACCTGGCGACCCTGCGCGACGGCGGCGTGCTGACCTCGCGGCGGGAGTGGAAGACGGTCTACTACCGCGCCGACCCGGCCAGGATCGGCAGAGCGCTGAGCGACCTGCAGGCCAGCTTGCAGGCGTGCTGCCCGCCGGCTGACTGTACTCCCGGCGGCGGCTGCGGCTGAGCCTCAACAGGGGCAGTGCCCATGCTTCTCCACGGAGCGGACCGCCTTGCGCGCGTCGAGCTCGACCTGGCAGCACGCGCCCAGCAGGTCCCCCAGTTGCCTGCGCGCGCGTTGCACCCGCGACTTCATGCCGGGGACGGAGGCGCCGGCCCGCCGAGCGGCCTCGGCTTGGGTCAGACCCTCGTACTCGGTGAGGACGATCGCCTCACGGTAGGGCTCGGCCAGCCCGGCGACCAGCGGCTTCAGGCACTGCGCCAGCAAAGCCGACTCCTCGGCGTCGCTCTCATCGAACTGCAGGCTGCGGTCGGCGGCGACCTGTGCACGCGTTCGAGCGATCGTCGCTGATCGGCGGTGGTGGTCGATGATGGCGTTGCGGGTGATCTGGTAGACCCAGGCCTCCAGCCGTTCCTCCTGCCGGACGCCGTCTATGGACTGGCTCATCTTCAGGAAGACCTCCTGAACGATGTCCTCGGCGTCGCCGGGCTGGTCGATGCGCCGGGCCACGAAGGTGACGAGGCGCTCGCGCATCTGCCGCCAGAGTTCGGCGGGATCGGCCTGGGTCATGAGCTGGACTTCCTGTCGGGCAGTTACTGGCAGCCGCAGCTGCTCGGCGCTTCGGCGGCGGCCTCGTCGTCGACGGTGCCGCAGCACTCGACCTTGGCTTCGAGGGCGCAGCAGGTTTCCTGGGCGGCGGGCGTGCAGCACTGGGTGGTCATCAGGTGCCTCCATGTCGGTTCGGGCGAGTCACTGGGGTAGACGCGGCCGGGCCGATAGGGATGCACCTCGCAGCTTAGGCTCCCCTCTAATTTGACATCTCTCTAATCAATGAGGCAAGCTGCCAACTAATTCGACGAACTTCTAAACAGGAGGTGCGCGATGCGCGCTCTGTTCCGCCGGATCCGCCGGGTTCAGGACGTCACGCTCGACGAGGCACACGCCGTGGTGTGCGACGCCGCGTGCCGCGCGGCCGCCGCCGCGGACCGCTCGCGCACCTCCGTCCCGCTCTTCCGCTAACCCTTCAGAGACCCAGGAGAAGCCCTCATGAGCGACAGCTGCTGCGGCACCACCGCGTCCCTTGAACTTGAGCAGATCGCCACCTCCGGCGCCACCGGCGCGCTGCCGGTCGCGGTGATCGGCGCCGGTCCCGTCGGGCTCGCCGCCGCCGCCCACCTGGCCGAGCGCGGCCAGGACTTCCTGATCCTGGAGGCCGGCCGGCAGGTCGCCGCCTCGGTCGCCCAGTGGGGCCACGTCCGGGTCTTCAGCCCGTGGAAGTTCAACATCGACGCCGCCGCCAAGCGCCTGCTGGAAGCCGACGGCTGGAGCGAGCCCGACCCCGAGTGGCTGCCCACCGGAGCCGAGCTGATCACCGACTACCTCGCCCCGCTGGCCAAACTGTTCGGCGACAAGGTACGGCTGCACACCAAGGTGACGGCCATCAGCCGCCTCGGCTACGACCGGGTCCGGACCAACGGCCGCGAAGACGTCCCGTTCCTGATCCGGCTCGACGGCGGCGCGGAGCTGCGCGCCCGCGCGATCATCGACGCCTCCGGCACCTACGTCACACCGAACGTCCTGGGCGCCAGCGGCCTGCCCGCATACGGCGAGAACACCGTGGAAGTCGACCACGCCCTGCCCGACGTCCTCGGCGCCGACCGCGAGCGCTACGAGGGCAGACACACCCTCGTCGTCGGCGCCGGCCACTCGGCCGCCACCACCCTGCTCGCCCTCGCACAGCTGGAGGACACCCCGATCACCTGGGCGATCCGCGCCGGCGGCGCCGCCCGTACCTACGGCGGCGGCGCGGCCGACGCGCTGCCCGCGCGCGGCGCGCTCGGCACCCGCCTGCGCGCCCACGTCGAGTCAGGCCGCATCCACCTGCTGACCGGCTTCTACACCCACTCCCTCACCCGGAGCGGCGACCAGGTGACCGTGGTCAGCCATGACCCGTCCGGCGCCGAGCAGTCCGTCACGGCAGACCGCATCGTGGCCGCGACCGGCTACCGGCCCGACCACACCATCGCCTCCGAGCTGCGCCTGGACCTGGACCCGATCCTCGGCTCCACCCGACAACTGGCCCCGCTGATCGACCCGAACCAGCACTCCTGCGGCACCGTCCCCGCCCACGGCGTCGACGAGCTCGCCCACCCCGAGCCCGGCTACTACGCCGTCGGCGTCAAGAGCTACGGCCGCGCCCCCACCTTCCTGATGGCCACCGGCTACGAGCAGGTCCGCTCAGTCGTCGCGGCGGTCGCCGGGGACTGGCAGGCCGCACGAGACGTGCAGCTCGACCTGCCCGAGACCGGCGTGTGCTCCTCCAACCTCGCCGAGGCCCAGGAGCAGCGCGTCGGCCTGGCCACCGGCATCAGCGGCGGCCTGCTGGCCACGCCCCTCGCGCTGGCGAGCGTCGGCGCGAGTGGCGACAGCTGCGGCACCGGCGGTTGCGGCTGAATTCGCCGGCTTCCGACGAGCGCCGAAGCCGCAGAACAAGGAGCGTCTGATGTCTGAGGGTTACCCGATCGCGGCGCAGAAGGAGGCTTTGCGTCTCATCTGCGAGCACGGTCCGCTGGATACCCACCAGCTGGGCGAGCGCCTGGTCACCGCCCGCGGGCTGAGCAGTGATCCCGGCTACGCTCCCGCGATCGCCAGGATGGCCGGGACTCTGACCTGGCGGCTGCAGGCCCAGGGGTTCATCGCCGAAGGCCACGCGGGCGACCTCTGGACGACCACGCCAGACGGGCGTGAGCTGATCTCCTGCACCGGTGAACGCAGATGAGCTCCACCGTCCGGCCCGCCGTCCCCACGAGGGACGGCGGCCAGCCGCGTTTCAGCCGTGGCTGGCAGATCGTGGCCGCCCTCGCCGTGACCCAGACCATCGGGTACGGCGTGCTCTACTACGCCTTCTCCGTCTTCCTCACCCCCATGGCGGCCGACCTGCAGGCCAGCACCACTCAGATCGCCGCCGGCCTCACTACCTCGATCCTGGTCGCCGCGCTGTGCGCCCCGCTGGTCGGCCGCCTGCTCGACACGTACGGCGGCCGGGGGTTGATGAGCGCCGGATCCGTCCTTGGCACCCTCGCCGTGCTCGCCTGGTCCCGAGTTGACAGTCTTCCCCAGCTGTACGCGGTCTTCGCCGCCATCGGCGTCGCCTGCTCGATGGTGCTCTATGAGAGCGCCTTCGCCGTCATCGTCAGCTGGTTCGACGGCCCTGCTCGCGCGCGCGGCCGGGCCAACGCGCTGCTCGCGCTCACCGTCGTCGCCGGGTTCGCCTCCTCGATCTTCCTGCCGCTCACCGGCCTGCTGGTGGAGTGGCACGGCTGGCGTCAGGCCCTCGTCATCCTGGCGCTGGTCTACGGCGTGGCCGCGATCCCCCTGCACGCGCTCGTCGTGCGCCGCCGTACCCGCACCAAGCAGAAGCCCGCCACAGGGGAAGAACGTGCCGAGATCGTCAAGGCAGCCACCCGGCGGCGGCCGTTCTGGCTGCTGGTGATCGCCTTCACCGCCAACGGCGGCGCGGCGGCGGTGATGGCAGTCCTGCTCATCACCTACCTTGTCCACCTCGGGCATTCGCCCGTTCTGGCCGCGACGCTGGCCGGGCTGCTGGGCGTGCTGTCGGTGACCGGGCGCCTGCTCACCACCGGCCTGCAGCGCCGTCTGCCCGCCGCGCTCATCGCCGCCGCGATCTTCGCCCTCCAGGGGGTCGCCGTCCTGCTGCTGCCGCTGGTCGGGCACACGGTCTCGGGGGCGATCGGCTGCGTGCTGGGATTCGGGCTCGGCTTCGGCATCGCCTCCATCACGCTGCCGCACCTGCTCCTGCAGCGGTACGACGCGGCGGCATACGCCTCGCTGTCGGGCCGCATCGCCGCCTTCTCCGTCACCGACAAGGCCCTGGCCCCGCTCGGAGCGGTGGCGCTGGCCCAGGCGGTCGGCTACGGCTGGGTCATGGGCGCGGTGGCCCTCGCCTGCGTGATCGCCGCGTTGGCTTTGGTCGCCTACCATCGCCTATAGTTTCGATAGATGTCGAAGTAGGGAGTGCCGCATGACCGCTGTCACGATCCAGTGCTGTGCGCCGATCGCTCGGGAGCCGCTGTCGGAGACCGACGCGGCTGATCTGGCGGTCATGCTCAAGGCGGTCGCCGACCCGGTACGGCTTCGCCTGCTGTCGATGATCGGCTCCCACGCCGGCGGTGAGGCCTGCGTCTGCGACCTCACCGACGCCTTCGACCTGACCGCCCCCACGATCTCCCACCACCTCAAGGTCCTGCGCACCGCGGGCCTGATCGACGGCGAGCGGCGCGGCACCTGGGTCTACTACCGGATCATCCCCGAGGCGGTGAACAAGCTGGGCGCCCTGTTCGCGCCACTGACAGAGCCCGCGCCAAGGTCGGTGGAGCTGGAGCTCACCCCCGCATGACCGATGGACCCGCGAGGTCGACGTCCTGGTGATCGGCGGCGGCCAGGCGGGCCTGGCGGCCGGATACTACCTGCGCCGGGCCAAGGCCGACTTCGTGATTCTCGACGCCCAGGAGCAGCACGCCTGGCCGTCGCTGCCCAGTTCACCGCCACGGTGTGGCGGCTGGCTCACGCAGACTCCTGAGCCGGCACCTTCCGCTCCTCCGGCAGCGTGCGGATGCGGCGTGCGGCGCCCCATTGGCAGTGGGGTGCCGCCTCGGGCGCGACCTCCAGGGCGTCAGGCGCCGACCACCGTGCTGCGCCGTTCCATCAGCAGGACGTCGCGCCAGGCTCCGTAGTGGCGTCCAACCCGCTCGCGCATGCCCACGACGCGGAAGCCCAGCGCCTGGTGCAGCGTCAGGCTGGCGGTGTTCTCAGGGAAGATGCCGGACTGAATGGTCCAGATCCCGGCGTCCTCGCTGGCGGCGATGAACGCGATGAGCAGGGCGCGGCCGATGCCGTGGGCCTGGCAGCCGGGATGGACGTAGACGCTGTGCTCGATCACGCCCGCGTAGACCGGCCTGGCCGAGACGGCTGACGCGGCGACCCAGCCGACCACCTCGTCCGTCTCGGTGTCGACGGCGACGTATCGCAGGTGTGGCACCCTGCCGGCGGTGAAGCCCTCCCAGCTCGGCGCGACGGTCTCGAAGCTGGCCTGGCCAGTATCGAGGCCCGCCTGATAGATCGACAGCACCTGGCTAGCGTCGGCCTCTCGCATCGGCCTGATCTCCAGGCCAGGCCCGATCGCGGGCTTGTGCGCCTGGACGATGGCCGAGCGGACCCCGTCACCGTGGTCGGCGGTGAAAGTGATGACGATGCCGACGAAGCCCGCCTGGCGGAGCAGGGCGCGGTACTCCTCGACTGTCAGGGATCCGGCCACGCAACCTACCCGTTGCTCGGCGGCGGCCCGCCGTATCGGATCCACGGGCCCGTCGGTGACCACGTCGCTCACCCCGAACCGCCCGCCGGGCCGTAGAACCCGGAAGGCTTCGGCCAGGACGGCGGGCTTGTCGTCGGACAGGTTGATCACGCAGTTGGAGATGACGGCGTCCACGCAGTGGCCGGGCAGCGGGACGGCCTCGATCGTGCCGTGCAGGAACTCCACGTTGGTCGCGCCCGCCCGGGCGGCGTTGGCGCGGGCGAGTTCCAGCATGTCGGGGCTGGCGTCCAGGCCGTAGGCCTTGCCGTACGGGCCGACTCTGCGCGCGGACAGCAGCACGTCGATGCCGCCGCCCGAGCCGAGGTCGAGCACGATCTCCCCTTCGTGCAACTCGGCGACGGCCACCGGGTCGCCACATCCCAGACCGGCCCGCAACGCCCCCTCGGGAACGCCGGTGGTGTCGTCGTATCCGGCCGTCCCGAAGCAGCCTTGGTCGAATTCTTCCGCTTCGCAGTCGACGACGACCTTGCCGGTGAGGGCGGCACGTGCCAGGCCCGAGTAGCGCTCCACGACCTCGTCATGTGCCATCGCGATCTCCTGTTCAGTCGCAAACGGGTGAGGCCGGTACGGGCTTGCCCATCACCACGTCGGCGGCGGTGGGGAAGCAGCTCACGCAGGCCTCGTTGATCCGGTACAGGCTGGAGGTTCCCTGCCGCTCGACCAGCACGAAACGCACCTCGGCCAGGATCTTCAGGTGGTGCGACACGGTCGACTGGCCGACGCCGGAGACGCTCACGATCTCGCCCACGGTCATCGGCTCGCGGCGGCGCGCCAGCAGCGACACGATCTGGATGCGTGTGGCGTCGGCCAGCGCCTTGAACCAGCTCGCGTACTCCTCGGCCTCGGCCCGATCCAGCGGCTTCACATCTTCGTTCATCGATAATCGACGATAGTCGATAGCTGTCTGGGAGGGAACCCCTGTCGCCACACGGGACAGGGGTACGGCCATGCGCCTTTCCCATCGGGGCTGTGAGCGGTCACGCAGGCTCGCGCTCCAGGCCATCCTCGCCCCCGCGCTGTCCCTGGTCCCGCTGAGCGCCCAGCCGACGCTCACGCCGTCCAGGAAGCTCTCGGCCTGATCCTGGTATTCGAGCCATCAGGGGCGATCCCGATGTGATCCCATTTCGGTCTGCCGGATCGGGCCTTCGGGGCCGTAGCGGCTGTAACCGGTGCCGCTGTGGGCGGCGTCCTCGGCCTCGTACGTGGCTTTCACAGGGCGGCGGCCTTGCCGGCCGAAACCTGCCGGCTGCTGGAACGCTGGGCGCGTTTCTGCTGGACTCCCGGCGCGCCCGGGGCCGTGAGCCGCGGCACTACCAGCACGGCAACGACAGCGGCTGGGACAACGCCACCACCTTCGACCGCGAACGCGTCGTCGAGAACGCCGACCTTGCCGCCTTCCTCGTGCTGCAGATGCGCGAACTCGCGCGCTTGGCGACCGACCTCGGCGATCCCGGCGCGGCGGCCGACTGGTCCGCCGCCGCCGATCGAATGCGCAGCACCCTTCTCGCCGAGCTGTGGGACGGAGAGCGGTTCGTCGCCCGCGGCGCCCACTCCGGACGGACCTGGTCCAGCTCGAGCCTGCTCGACCTCATGCCGATCGTGCTCTGCGAGGAGCTGCCCGCGCCGGTCTCGGCCGCGCGCCTGCGCTCGACATGACGCGACGGCTCCGGATGGTGGTCAGCGGTTGCGGCGGCCCGGATCTATGGCGGACAGCCGCCGCGCCCGCGCAGGATGGGCCATGGGACAGGTCCCGCTTTGAAGCCTGCATTCACCAGAGATGTTAGAACATGGGGGCATGAATGATCAGATCAGGGACATCGCCGCCCGCATCGGAGCCGGCAGGCCTGAAGCGGTCTACGGGCCTGCGGACGGAGTGACTCCGTGGGACCGGGAGCTGCATCTTTTCGAGCATGGGGTGGTCGTCCGGTTAGCCGATGGCAGGGTTCAGGGCTTCCCCTGGGGCTCGGTGACGGTGCTGAAGGATGTCATCGACCCGTTCAGGAGCGTGTACTCGCTGAATGACGGCGTCGCGCCGGCGGTGGTGATCGATGGATTCGACAGGGCGGAGGAGTGGGGACCCGCCATTCATGGGGCTGTCCTGCGGGCGCATCTGCCGCAGGCGCGGGCGGCTCTGCAGGCGGGCCGTCCCGTCGCCTTCGGTGAGATCACCGTCACCCAGCAGGCGTTGCTCACCCCGACCGGCGCGGTGCCGTGGCCCAGAATCAGCGAGGTCAGGGTCGAGAACGGCGCCGCCGTGGCCGAGGTGGGGGAGCAGTGGCAGACGCTGACGACCACTCACGTCCGCGACATCCCGAATTTCCTCGTCCTGTTCGCGCTGATCGAGGAGCTCAGGAACGGGGCTCGGGCGCCGCGTTCCCGAGTGGGCTGGGTGATCGGCGGGGTCGCAAGCGTCTTGGTCGCCGCCTTGGTGGCCGGAGGGATCGTCGGTGTCAAGCGCCTGGTCAGGACGGGTGTCAGCCAGAGCCTCGCCGCCTCGGACCAGACGGCCGCGCCCACCGTCTCGCCGTTCGACACCCCCACGACACCCTCTGATACGTACTCTCCGACCGCCGAGCCCGACCCTTCCCCGTCCGAGGAGCCGTTCGACCCGGCCGTCCTCGACGACGAGGACACCGATCAGACCCCGATCACGCCTGACGCGCTGCTCGCCGGCTCCTTCACCACCCGCAAGGGCGTGCGCTACACCCTCAAGGGAACCAGGTCAGATGACTGCCCCGCCTGGTTCCAGGAAGGCCATGTCCGGCAAGTCCTGCGCAAGGCGCGCTGCCGCGAGATGATCTCGGGCATCTACGCCAGCGCGAACTCGACGAAGAAGAATCGCATCATGGTGGTCGTGCGGGTCATTCCCTTCAAGGACGCGGACACGGCCGAAACCGCGTTCGACAGACTCCAGGCAGGTTCGAGGGACTGGGGCTTCATGTGTCCCATGAAAGGGCCAGGATCCCAGCTGTGCGCCAACGGCCGCGGTAGCTGGTCCTCGGCGTACATCTGGGGATGGACCCAGAACAGCCATCGGTACGTCATCTCGAGCTTGGCTCTGTACGAGAATCTCGCTACTGGCCGCAGTACCAAGCCGTGGCTCAGTGATGCGTCGAAAGCCGTACTGGGCGCTGCCGGACCCATGGTTCACCACGACGGCACCGACTGACAAGATCGCGAGGGACTGAAGGTGTGACCACGCCCCTGGGGCTGCCCGCCGACCCGCTGGCCGTCCTCCCCGCCCACCGCGGCGAGATCCACATCGGTTCGGTGGGTCGGCTCGATCTCGGTGGCCGGGACGCTGAGGGACTCCTCCTCGGGGCATGATGGTGCCCACGCCCCCGGAAGTACTAGGCTTCAGCCATGCCGCTTGCCGTCCGCCTTGCCCCTGGTTGCCGCCCGCGCGGCTGCCGGGCGCCTGCGCGGCGTGTGCACGGCCGCCGGGTGCGGTACGTGATCGGCTCCGATCCTGGTCAGGTCAACGGGATGCGATGGCTTTGCGCGCCGCGCATGGCGCGGGGCGTCTGAGGGGATCTCTTCTCCCCCGGCCCTGACTCTTCACCCGAAACCGGGGGCGCTGTCCCCCAGATCCCCAAGCGTGCCCGCAGGCCGGGCTGCTGGGGGCTCACGCCTTTCGGGCAGGGGCAAGGGGAAAGGCCTCTCCACCCCGCCGCGCGGATACGTGTCCCGTGACCATCACAGCCAGGCATCCGGGGCGTGTTGCCCCGGCATAGGAGCATGTCGCATGTTCAGCGAATTCTTCATCCCGGACCCGGAGGGTCAAGTCCCCAGTGCCGAAGGGTACTTCGGTGCGTTCGGCGGCAAGTTCATCCCGGAGGCCCTGGTCGCCGCCGTGGACGAGGTCGCCGTCGAGTACGAGAAGGCCAAGGCCGATCCCGCCTTCGTCGCGGAGTTCGAGGATCAGCTCGTCAACTACTCCGGGCGCCCGAGCGCGCTCACCGAGGTGCCGCGGTTCGCCGAGCACGCCGGCGGCGGGCGGATCTTCCTCAAGCGGGAGGACCTGAACCACACCGGCTCACACAAGATCAACAACGTGCTCGGGCAGGCCCTGCTCACCAAGCGGATGGGCAAGCCCCGGGTCATCGCGGAGACCGGCGCCGGCCAGCACGGTGTCGCCACCGCGACGGCCTGTGCGCTGTTCGGTCTCGAATGCACCGTCTACATGGGCGAGATCGACACCGAGCGGCAGGCGCTCAACGTCGCCCGGATGCGGATGCTCGGTGCCGAGGTCATCCCGGTCAAGTCCGGCTCCCGCACGCTCAAGGACGCCATCAACGAGGCGTTCAGGGACTGGGTCGCGAACGTCGACCGGACGCACTACGTCTTCGGCACGGCCGCGGGACCGCATCCCTTCCCGGCCATGGTGCGCGACTTTCACCGCGTCATCGGCGTGGAGGCCCGCCGCCAGATCCTGGAGCGGGCCGGGCGACTGCCGGACGCGGCCATCGCCTGCGTCGGCGGTGGCTCGAACGCGCTCGGTCTCTTCCACGGCTTCCTTCCCGACAGCGGCGTACGTCTCATCGGCTGCGAGGCCGCCGGGCACGGCGTGGAGAGCGGTGAGCACGCGGCCTCGCTTTCCGCGGGCGAGCCGGGCATTCTGCACGGTTCGCGGTCGTATGTCCTACAGGACGAGGAGGGTCAGATCACCGAGCCCTACTCGATCTCGGCCGGTCTGGACTATCCGGGCATCGGGCCCGAGCATGCGTATCTGAAGGACATCGGCCGCGCGGAGTACCGTCCGGTCACCGACGACGCGGCGATGCAGGCGTTTCGGCTGCTCTCGCGGACCGAGGGCATCATTCCGGCGATCGAGAGCGCGCATGCGCTCGCCGGTGCCCTGGAAGTCGGCAGGGAGCTCGGTAAGGACGGGCTGATCATCGTCAACCTGTCCGGCCGCGGCGACAAGGACATGGACACGGCCGCCCGCTACTTCGAGCTGTACGACGCCGCCGAGGGGGAGTCGAAGTGAGTGGCAACATCCAGCTGTTGAACGACACTCTCGCCCGGGCCAAGGCCGAGGGCCGCTCCGCGCTCATCGCCTACGTCCCGGCCGGATTCCCGACCGTCGAGGGTGGCATCGAGGCGGTCAAGGCGGTCCTCGAATCCGGCGCGGACGTCGTCGAGGTAGGGCTGCCGCACAGCGACCCGGTGTTCGACGGACCGGTCATCCAGACGGCCGACGACATCGCCCTGCGCGGCGGGCTCAAGATCGCCGACGTGATGCGCACCGTCCGCGAGGCACACGCCGCCACGGGCAAGCCCATCCTGGTGATGACGTACTGGAACCCGGTCGACCGCTACGGCGTCGAACGCTTCGCCACCGAGCTCGCCGAGGCAGGCGGCGCGGGCTGCATCCTGCCCGACCTGCCCGTCCAGGAATCGGCGACCTGGCGCGAGCACGCCGAGAAGCAGGGCCTGGCCACCGTCTTCGTCGTCGCGCCGAGCAGCAAGGACGAGAGGCTGAAGGAGATCACCGCGGCCGGTTCGGGATTCGTGTACGCCGCCTCGCTGATGGGGGTCACCGGCACGCGCGCCTCCGTCGGACAGGCCGCGGGCGCCCTGGTGCGGCGCACCAGGGAGGCCACCGACCTCCCGGTCTGCGTCGGCATCGGCGTCTCCAACGGGGAGCAGGCCGCCGAGGTCGCGGGGTTCGCGGACGGTGTGATCGTCGGCTCCGCCTTCGTCAAGGCGCTGCTCGACGCACCCGACGAGGCGGCCGGGCTCGTGGCGGTCCGGACGCTCACGGCCGAGCTCGCCAAGGGCGTACGCGGGGACGTGTAGCTGAGGCCTGAACCGGGGAGGCACGCTGATGCCTCCCCGGTTGGGTTGCGGGTGTGAGCAAGAACCACCGCGGGGAAAGCGCCGCCCGTCAGCCCGCGACGCGCGTGACATGGAGTCGGCCGGCTCGATGCCCGAGTTTCAGCGCGTGGCGTCGAGCCGGGCGCGCACCTTGGTGAGGAGGTCGTCCGGGAGGGGCGCGTAGCCGTGCAGGGAGAGGTAGGACTGGCCGGCGTCGCTCGCGGTGTAGCGCAGGAAGGTCCGCACCAGCGGGTCGGAGTTGTTCGAGCAGGTGATCGCGTAGGTGACCAGGATGATGGGGTAGGCGCCCTTGGCTTCGGTCAGGTAGTCGAGCTTCACCACCGGACCATCATTCTCGCCCACGACGCGGGCGCCCCTCAGGGCCTGGGTGGCACTCTGGGGCGAGAGCGCGACGAAATGGCCGGAGGCGTTGCGCACCTTGGCGGTGCGCAGGCGGGCGTTGCTGGCGAATCCGTACTCCACGTACCCGATGGAACCCGTGGTGTCCTGGACGGCCTCGGTGATCCCCGTGGAGCCCGCAACGCCTTGCCCGGAGCCGGTCCACTTCCTGGCCGGCTCGTACGGCCAGCGGCCCGCCGCCTTGAGATAGGCAGTGAGGTTATGGGTCGTACCCGAGTCGTCGGAGCGATGAAAGAGCCGGATAGGGGTGTGCGGCAGACGCCTGCCGCGGTTGTCGGCGGCGATCTCCTGGGCATCCCATCTGGTGATCCGCCCGCTGAAGATGCCGGTCACAGTGGTGGGCGACAGCTTCAGATCCGGCACGGACGGCAGGTTGTAGGCCAACGCGATCGGGCCGACCACCATGGGCAGGTGCGCCACGCGGCCGCGGCAGCGCCTGTCGGCCAGCGCCTGTTCGCCGGGTCGCATCGCGACGTCGGAGCCGGCGAACGCGGTGGCGCCCGCGATGAAGTCGCGAATGCCGGCCTCCGACCCGTTGGCCCGGTAGTCCACCCGCAGTTCTGGGTGAATCTGGTGGAACTCGGCACGCCAGGCGTCCATCGCGCCCTTCTGCGCGCTTGAACCCGAGCCGGAGATCGACGCGGCGATCGGCAGGCTCCGAGACATGTCATCGCGGGGCAACATCGCAGTCACGCTCAGGCCGGTTCCGTAGGCGGCCACGGTGAGGGCGGCAAGTACACGCGGCCAAGCGGTCCATGTCCGTTTTGCCATCTCACGAGGCTACGAAGGGGTTGTTTCGGGTCCGTGAACCCCTTGCCAAACTCCTGGCCCCAAACGGTCATGAACCGGCAAGCCAGTCCTACTGGATCCGAAGGCTCCCTCTGAGCAGCGCGACGCCGACACCGCTGATGGCTACGGCCCAGCAACATGAGCCAGCCGACCACCCAGACCGTGAGCCGACAGAGCAGGCGGGCCGGGGAAGGAGGTCAGGCCTTGACGGGGAGGGCGGCGGCGCGGAGGGTTTCGAAGTTGGCGACGTACTGGCCGTAGATGTGTCGGTCGTCCACACGCAGCAGGGTCTCGTCGTTGCGGCGCAGCGACGTCTCGTTGAAGTTGTGGCTGCCCGTGTACACCTTGCCGTCCACCAGCAGGTACTTGGAGTGGATGCGCCCGGGCAGCGCGCTGCCGTCGGCGAGCAGCCGCAGGTCGATGCCCGGCTCGGCGAGGAGGCTCTGACTGACCTCCGGGCTCAGGATCCCGGCGACGATCTGCACGTCGCACCCGCGCCTGGCCAGCTCGCGCAGCCGGTCGGCGATCGCGATGCGGAAGGTGTCCCACTCGGACATGCCCACGCGGATCTTCTCGCCGCGCCTGCACGACACCCTGCGCAGGCTGTCGACAATGAGGTCGCCTTCGGCCTGTGGGAAGAAGGTGGCCACCACGCGGCCGGCGTGCACGGTGCGGTTGTAGTCCAGGTTCTTGCGCTCCGCCGCGAGGTCCTCGAAGTAGCTGTTGTACGCGCGCGACAGCTTCCTGTCGCCGGCGAAGATGACAGCGTTGTTCCAGTACGTCGTGGAGTTCAGGTCGGTGAGGTTGGCCGAGGACTGCACGACCACGTCGGAGGCGTGGCCGGTGCGGGAGAACAGGTAGAACTTGTTGTGCTGGCCCTTGTTGCCGATGCACGCGGCGGTGCCGCCCGACATCGGCCCCGTGCAGACATGCAGCCAGGAGTTCGCCGTGATGTCGGTGCCGAGCGCCGCGGCGAGTTGGGCGGCGACCTTGCCGCCGCGGGCGTCGCCGTCCACGACCACCTGCACGTCCACGCCGCGGTCGCGAGCCTTGATCAGCTCGGTCGCGAAGCCCTCGCCCGCCGTACCCGACATGACGAAGTGCGCCACCCTGATCCTGGCGCCCGCCGGGGCCTGCTTGACCATGGAGCAGAGCCGCTGGACGAGGGCGGCGCCCTCATCCGCGACGGGGTTGTTGAACACGGCGCCCGTGGCGACCTGGACGGGAGGCGCGTCGGCGCAGGCGGTGTTCGTCGCGGCCGACGCGGGGGCGGACACGGCGAGTGGTACGGCCAGCGCTGCGGCGGCCAGCACGGACATGACCGTCTTGGTCACGGAGATCTCCTTAGGAAGCGGCGAAGTGGCAGGCGATCGGGTGACCGGCGCCTCTTTCGATCAGTGCGGGTTCCTCTTCGCAGCACAGATCCTGGGCCAGCCGGCCCCGAGTGCGGGAACGGCAGCCTGTCGGCGGCGCCAACGGGGAGAGAACATCTCCCGACAGGACGATCCCCTGGCGGTCGGCCTCCCGCCGATCGTCGACGCCGGACGCGGCCGACAGCAGCGCCGAGGTGAAGGGCTGGCGGGCTTGGCGTAGATGCCGTTCTTCGGGCCGATCCCGGCGACCTCGCCGAGGCACATCACCGTCACCGGGTCGCGCAGGTGGTGGACGACGCCGAGGTCGTGGGAGATGAACAGGCAGGCGACGCCGAGGTCGCGCTGGTTCTTCTGCAGCAGGTGAAGATCCGGGCGCGGACCGGGACGTCGATGGTGGCACCGCCTGCCAGGGTGACGCCGGCGAAGCAGTGCCGAAGCCGGCGCGGTTCGGCTGTCTCGTGCAGGTGCACGCCGTCAACGCCGCACCTGCGCGGCGCGTACGGCGTGATCGGCCGTGTCGCGCAGGTTCAGACGTTGTGGAAGAAGTCTCCACCGAAGCCGCTGATGAAGAACTCGCTGTCGCTGGAGGCCGAAAGGTTGACGACGAGCAGTGTGGCGCCGATGCCGAAAGCGATGTTGGCCTGGCGGACGGTGAAGGAGTTCACGCTGTCCACTCCCTGCGAATGATCGCCTTGCTTGCGCATCTCCTTGAAGGTGTTGATGCGGCGGGGCCCATCGAAGACGTGCAGTTCCGCGATCGCGCTGTTCTGACGCGCGTGGAACAGGACCATCAGCTTCTCCAGGGTGGCGCGGTCGTTCTCCACGATCACCGGCGTGGGGATCGGCAGATGGATCCATTCGCTCCGGCCTGGCGGGATCGTGAAGGTCACCCCGAAGCCCTGGCGGAACGTCCGCAGATTGGCGGTCTCGGGGAATGCCGTGTATCCCGACGCCCAGGACGCGTACAACTTCTCCGCCATGACCATGCCTCTTCTCGTCGCCGGCTGGACCTCCTGCGGGATTCCCTGCCGCGGCCCCCCGCGAACACCGGGAGAGGCTTTGCTCACCGCCGAGACAGGGCCGCCCGTCGGCCGGCTCCAGCGCCGGTCGGCTTGCGGCGGCGTACGGGCGGGACCGGCCCGCGCATCGAGAGACGGCCGACACATGCTGTGCCCGGACTCGTCACAGACCTGAGCCTGCCAATAGGGTGCATTTCCTAGCGAACGGCGGCCTATGGGCGGTGTGCGCATCGAAGAGGTCGCCGACCGCTCGTGGGCCCTGTTCGACGCCTCGACCAACTGGTTCTGCCAGGTCGCCTGGGACGTCGGCGTCGCCGTTCTCCATGGTGATCGCCTGCGGGTCTCCGTGCTCGCCGCCACCGATGAGGACTGACATGCCGCGAATGACCTTGGGAACCCCTGATGCGGTCATCGGATTCGCGCAGGAAAGCTTTCGGTACGCGTCTGCCGCAGGACGACTACCTCGTGATGCTGCTGGAGGTCAGGCCGGTCCTTGTCGTGAACGGCATCGCCTGTTCCAGTTCGCCGTTCCGATGCGGCCCCCGGACGCGATGGAGCAGTCCGCCCTGGCCCGCTACGCGGACACCGGCGAAAACGGCACTGCGGTCGCGCTCGGTGTGCTGGACATCAGCGGCCCCTATTTCTCCGACCGTGAGCACTGGGGGTTGTTCCATTTCCTGCTCGACGGGCACCACAAGCTGCTGGCCGCGGCGCGGGCAGGTCAAGCGGTGCGGCTGCTGTCGTTCCACCTGGCATGATCTGCGCCGGGCGCTTGCGGCCACGCGCCCGGTGGTTTCAGAGAGGTGAACTGCACAGCCTCCCGTACGTGGCTCAGGCTCGGATCTGACGGGTGATCGAGGGGTCGGTGATGGCGGTGTCGTTCGCCAGCAGGAAAGCCTTGCTGAGGATGAGCGCCAACCGGCCGTCCTCCTCGAACGGGAGAAACAGTCCGGCGTGGGGGTCGCGGGCGGAGACGATGCACAGGTAGGCGTCGTTGGGCTCCATCAGGATGTTGGCCGACCCCAGATGGATCTTGTAGGTGCGCAGGTCGCCCCTGACCACCAGGAAGCGCTCGGTCAAGGCACACCGGTCGGCGATGGCCGTACGCCCGATCAACCGGGACAGCACGTCCCGGCGCACCTCGGCGGAGGGCGGCAGCGCCGCGAACGAGCCGGTCCGCCAGTAGTCCTGCAGCCGGTCCGGCCCGCTGTCGGCCCACTGGGGATCTGCCGTGATCGAACAGACCCCTACGAACAGGTCCACATCCCGCATCGCCTCGCTGAACACCAGCGCGGGGACCTCGGCCAGCGGGGCCAGGTGCCACCTGCCCTCGACCAGCCGGTGGAAGAGGACCTGCCCGGTCAGCGCGTAACCCTCGTCGTAGAGATCGTGGTCCAGCGTCGCCCGCCACTGCCCGCCGGCCAGCAGCCGCCGCCCGTCGCCGCCGTCGAAGCCGCCGTCCCACGGCCCCAGGTAGTTCGATTTCCAGCCCCGTGCCTTGAACAGCGCGCGGAGCCTGCGGTAGTCCACCACATGCCCGGCGAACCGGCGCGAATGGTCGCGCGTCTCCTCCTCCGCGGGCGTGAGCAGGTAGACCTCGCGGAAAGCCTGCTTGTACGGCTGGCGCAGCTCCTTGTCCTGCACGACCTCGCGCCAGGCCCGAACCTCCTCCACCGACGCGCGGGCCGGATGCCACGGCCGCACCGGCACGTCCGGCACGTTCAGCCCCAGCTCGCTGCGCCACACGCCGGGGGAGACCTCGAACTCCCAGATCAGCCGCTCGGTGATCGGATGACCCTCCAGCTGCCGGTACGGCGGAGCCTCCTCGGCGGTGTAGCTCGCCTCCAGCGCCCTGGCCAGGGTCGTCTGCTGCTGTTGCACCAGTTTGACCTGCTCGCGCAGCCGCTTCACCTCCTCGGGATGCTCCCGCTTGACGGCCGCAGGGACAGATTTGAGCTTCTTGTCACCGTGCCACCATGACAGCTCGGCCTCGCCGTCGATCGAGATCACCGCCGCGTGCTCGCCGAACGCCTGCCGTACCCGCCCGTCGGGTAGCCGGAACGCCACCTCCAGCCGCTCGGCCAGCGCGGGCTCGATGCGCTTGAACATGCGGTCGAGCTGCTTGGGCACCCCGGCATGCCGGGTGGTCTGGCGGGCGGCGCGCAATGAGGAGATCGCCTCAGGGGTCGGGTGGTCCTCCACCGCGCGGGCGATCTCGAACAGCAGGGCCTGGGAGGGCAGGGTCTTGGCCTTGGTGGGCGCGACCGCGACGCCGTGCAGCAGCCGGTCCAGCAGGGCGGGCAGCCAGGGCTCGTCGCGGTAGAGCGCGAGCCGTACGGCACGCCCGAGAGTTCTCGTCTCCCAACTGTCGAACGCCTTGTCCGCCTGGTAGGGGATCTCGCCGGTCTGGACCGCCGCGACGCGGGCCTCGGCCTGCTCCAGGGCGTCGCGGCCGAAGGCGGGGTAGCCGGGCAGGCCGTCGAGCCATTCGGCCAAGCCGGTCGGCCGCGGTTCGTCGAGGACCGGTGCCCGGGCCGCCTCGGCGAACAGGGCGCGCAACTCCACGTCCCAGCCGAGCAGCAGGTCCACCTCCGCCATCGCGATGGGGCCGAGCGCTTCGGCGAACCGCGGTCTCACCTCCGGATCCATGCCCGCCAGCCCTGCGGCCACCAGCACGGCGTAGGACAGACGGTTGTCCCGCAGCAGGTAGTCGGCGAGCTCGCGCGCTGGGGCGACCATGTTCCGCCAGGTCTGGTCGACGACCGCGCTGTCACCGGGCCTGCCGGCCATCGCGGTGGTCAGCTGGGAGGTGACCGGCCAGTGGGTGGCGTCGGGTGCGGAACCGTCGAGCAGCTTGAGCAGGCGTGCCGCGAGGGGGGAGAGGTGCATGCCGATATTTCCTGTCACGGGTGGATCTGGCGGGTGATGGACGGGTCGATGATCGCCGTGTCGGCGGCCAGCAGGAAGGCCTTGGAGATGATGATCGACAGCATGCCGCCGTCTTCTTCGAAGGGGAGGAAGACCTGGTCGCCGGAGCCGCGGGGGACGATGCACAGGTAGGCGTCGTTGGGTTCCATGAGGATGTTGCCCGAGCCGAGGTGGATCTTGTAGGTGCGCAGGTCGCCGCGGACGCGCAGGAACCGGTCAAGCAGCTCGCAGCGGTCGGCGATGCCCAGACGAGGGAGCAACCGGGTGAGGGCGTCACGGCGGATGCGGGCGGTTTCGGTGAGGTCGCCGAATCCGTAGGACTGCCAATATTCGCCGCTGCCCGAGGGGTCCAGGCCGCTGGAGGTGACCCCGACGGCCAGGTCGGCGTCGCGCAGGGCCTCCGACAGGGTCAGTGGCGGTACTTCGGCCAGCGGGACCCGGTGGCCGTCGGCAGAGGTGAAGTGAAGGTCACCGCTGACGCAGATGGAGACGGTGCCGAAGTTGTCCCGGTCACCGGACTCCCAGTCCAGACTGAAGGCCCAGTGCGCGGTCAGGCCGGCGAACTCCTTGGTGGCTTCCGCCTGGTCGGAGCCGTACTCCCAGCCCCAGTGGCCCAGCGACATGCCGGTCCAGCCACGTCCGGTCAGCAGCGCCTTGGCCTGGCCGTATCGCAGAAGATGTCCGGCGAAGCGGCGCGAGTGGTCGCGAGTCTCCTCCTCGGCCGGAGTGAGCAGGTAGACCTCGCGGAAGGCCTGCTTGAACGGCTGGCGTGGGCCGTTCGAGATGAGGTGATCGCGCCAGGCGCGTACCTCGTCGGCGGTGTGGGAGATGGGATGCCACAGGTGGACCGGAGTGTCGGGGCGAGGGTGGATGCGGCGCCCGGCCGGGTCGGTCAGTTCCCAGGCGCCGTCCACCAGGACGGGGAGTCCGGCCGGACCCTGGAGGATCTCCCACATCAGCGTCCGGCCGAAGGAGCCGGTGACCGGATGATCGAGGTAGAACTCGCACACGTCCCGCCAGCGCCAGATCCGCTCGGAGGCCTGGGCGCGCTCGACGCGGAAGCGTTCGGCGGGCAGGGCCTTCTTGAGTTCCTTGGCGGTGGCCTTGAGCTCGGCCAGCAGCTCGGCGTGTTCTTCGCGGACGGCCTTGGGGACGGTCTTGCGAATCTTGCCGGATGGGTCGACGAAAGTGATCGCGCCGTCGATGCTCAACCGCAGGCCGTGCTCGGTGCGGGTGCCGTCGGGGCTCAGGCCGAAGGTGGGGACGGTGCGTTCCAGCAGCTGCTCGGGCGACAGCCCGGTCTGTACGGCTACCGCGTCAAGAGTGCGGCTCACCCCGGCCAGGATGGTCTTCTTGCGCACCTTGGCCTGCACCCGGGCCAGCTGCGCCACCACCTCCAGTCCACCACGCCGGGCCAGCACCCCGATCGCCGCGTTGGCCAGCAGTTCGCTGCGGGCGTTGGCGCCAGAGCCGCCGATCCCGGTCCCCGTGGTCATCGCGACGTCGCCCAGCAGCGCGGTCACCCACGGCTCGTCGATCAGTTCACAGGTCCACACCATGCCGCGCAGCAGTACGGCGGTCCGTTCGTGCAGATAGGTGACGACGGTCCACTCATAGTCATTGCGACGACGCCGTTCGACCTTCTCGCGGTAGGCGGGAAGCCTGCCGAGCACCTCCCGGGCCAGCGCCACGACCTCGGGGCTCAACAAAGTGGCCGCCTGCTTCAACCACTTCGCGGTGGGCTTGGCGGAGGTGGCCTCGATCCAGTGCCGCAGGATCGGAAGCACCGAGGGGCCGCCGAGGCGCTCGCCGTACTCCGCCTGGATGGCCAGAGCGAAATCATCATGACCGGGAACGAGCGAACGGACCGCGCTCGTGGCGTCCTCAGCAAGATGCTCGGCCAATAGTCCGTCCAGCACCCGCTTGACTGTCCATCTAGCCGCGTACTCATTGCCATCGAGATCACGATGAACCTGGCGCATATGCTCCAGCAGCGGCTCACGCTCGATCACGGACAGCCGTTTGGCAGCGGCCACCGGAAGCCGGTACAGATCCTCGAAATACTCGGCTCGGGCGGGCGGGTTGAGCGCGGTGCGCCACAGCAGGTCCAGCTCCGGGTTCGTCCACCCGAGTTTGCGGCGGGCGATGGCCACCGGCATGGTGTTCAGGACCGTGCAGTATTCGGCGAAGCTGTCCACCTTGGTCCACACCATGCGGAGACGCATCTGCAGCCAGAGTCCCATGGCCCGCCACTGGGCATCGCTCCAGTTCTGGGCCAGCTTCCCCATCGGAGTGTCGGCGAATGTGGGTGGTGGCCAGGAGAAACCGGAGGGCTTGTAGACCGTGTCGAGTTGCTGGAAGACGTCGAGAGCTGCGGCATCGAGGTCGTCCAGCCAGGTGCGGAACTGTGCGGGGAGCGCGTCAAGAACGCCCATGTCAGCCTCCGACCAGGGGAACGAGCTTGACGAAGGACACCACCTGGTCAACGGTCAGATCGATCTGGGTGTTCAGGTCCTCGATCTGGCGGTCGCCGATCAGTAGCAGGAAGCCGTTGCGGGCGAACGCGGTCTCGGCGGCGTCGGCCTGCTTCTCCCAGTCCAGCTTGCGCGCGGTGCGCATGCGGTAGCCGTTCAGCTCGGCCTCGGCGTCGCTGGGCTTGACCAGGCCGCGAAAATGGTGGGAGGGGGCGGCGTTGTATCGGGCCACCTCCTCGCGCACGCGCAGCCGTACCAGCTCCCGGGCCGAGATCCGCTCGGGCAGGTCTGGCAGGGAGAACTCCTCCAACGCCCGTCCTGTCGCCGTCTCATCGCGAAACGTCACCAACGCCATCGAACACCCTGCTTCCGTGTGAAATACCGGGTTATGGCGTAAGTCATAACAGCGGTGACCGACAGAATCGCGATCTCGGCTGTGCGGTCACCGGCCCGCGGTTCGCTGATGGAGGCTCAGTGTGGTCTCGTCACGTGACGAGTCGATCGCATCCCGAATTGTGGCCCGTTCCAACCGAATCAGCGCCCATATCCCACTGTGTATTGACATGAAATATGGAGCCGAGATTGTCCCCTTGGCCCCATATGCCACGGCTAAGGTGATCATCGTTCGCATCAGGGAACCCCCGACTGGAGGACCTTTGTTAACCCATCGACGGGCGGTGCCCGCCGCTCTCGTCGCCTTGGCCTGCGTGTTCACCACAGGTGTGACGCACGCGTCGGCCAAGACGGCGCCGGTGAGCGTCGTGGTCCCCTCGACCAACGACGTGTTCATCAGTCAGGCGGCTCCAGAAATCGTTTACAGCGCCGCCGAGTGGATGTCGGTCTGTGTCAAGACGTGCAACGACGCCACGAACGCCGAGCGCAGAGCCCTGATGGGGTTCAAGGTCTCCGGCATCCCGGCCGGCGCCCAGGACGTCAAGCTGACGCTCCAGGTGCGCTCCACCCGGACGACCGACACCACGGTCAGCGCCCACAAGGTCACCGGCAGCTGGTCGCAGAGCGCCACCTCGTGGAACTCCCGGCCGACATTCGGCACGGCGCTGGCGACCCACACCGGCTTCACCTCGAACGCGGTGGCCGGCCTGGACGTCTCCAGGGCGTACACCGGCAACGGCACCTACTCCTTCGGCCTCACCGCGTCCAAGGGCCCGGTGGCGGTGCTGTACTCCTCGCGCACCACGGGCAAGGGCCCGACTCTCAAGGTGACCTACACCCTCGCCACGCCCACCCCGACCGCGAGCCCCACCGCGACGGCCACCCCCACCGCGTCCCCCACCGCGTCCCCCACCGCGTCCCCCACTGCGACGGCCACTCCGACGGTCACCCCGACGGCGTCCCCGACCGCGAGCCCGACCGCCAGCCCGACGGCGACGGGCAGCGTGCCCTGCCTGCCGTTCGACAAGCCGGCTGCGTCGACGCTGCGCTCGTACGACAAGAAGGTCTTCGCCTTCTACTTCCCGCCCTACCCGCTGTCCATCGACAACAAGGACCCGGCGAAGGACCAGTACGCCTCATGGCTCGACCCCGCGGGCTCCAACGGCATGTACGCCGCACAGGGTGGCCACTCGCGGGACCGGCCGCTGACCCGCCCGGTGCGCACGGGCGACTGGCGGCAGGCGGACTTCGAGGTCGAGGTGCGCCAGGCCATCGCGATGGGGCTGGACGGCTTCATCTACGAGCACCACACCTCGGCCAGTGACCAGCGCTTCAACCAGTTCCCCAAGTTGCTGGCGGCGGCCAAGGCGGTGGACCCCGGCTTCCGGATCATGCTCAGCCCGGACTTCCCGACCGCGAAGGGCGCGGCGCACGACAAGGTGATCTCCGACATCCTGATGGCCAAGGGGCACCCGTCGCTCTACACGCTGCCCGACGGGACGATCCCGCTCGCGCCGTTCTACCCCGAGCGCCAGCCCCCGGCCTGGTGGGACGACCTGCGCGAGAAGCTGGCCGCCCAGGGCATGAAGACGGTGCTGGTGCCGATCTTCCTGGACTGGAGCGGCTCGGGCAAGACCGAGTGGAACAACTCCGTGGCGGGCTACTCATCCTGGGGCGTCCGTTGGCAGAGCTCGACGGACGGATACCGCAAGTCGGGCATCGAGGCGGCCAAGCGCGGCAAGTTCTACATGGCCCCTGCGGCCCTGGAGGACGTGCGACCGCGTGACAAGCGCTACTGGGAGCCGTCCAACAGCGGCACGCTGCGGCAGTCCTTCGTCAAGGCCATGGAGGGTGACGCCGACATCGTCAACCTGCTGACCTGGAACGACTACGCCGAGTCGTGGCTGGCCCCGTCAGTCGAGCGCGGATACGCGCCGGCCGACGTGGTCGCCTACTACACGACCTGGTTCAAGACCGGCAAGGAGCCCAGCGTCAAGCGGGACGCGCTGTACTACTTCCACCGCAGCCACCGCACCGACGCGCCGTTCGACGCGTCGAAGCAGACCATCGGCCCGATCGCCATCCCATACGGTGACGCGGCCACCAACAACGTCGAACTGCTCGCCTTCGTCAAGGAAGCGGGCACCCTGACCATCAAGCAGGGCGACGACGTGCAGACCAAGGAGGTGACCGGGCCCGGCATGGTGTCCTTCAAGGCGCCGATGGTGCCAGGGACGACCCCCGTCTTCGAGCTGAAGCGGGACGGCAAGGTCATTCAGACGGTCACGAGCGACACTCCGATCGTCAAGAGCGTCGTCTACCAGGATCTGATCAACCACGCGGGCGGCGGCGTCGCCTGCTCGCGCCCGCTCTAGCGGGCGCCGCCTCCCGGCCCGCGCCGGGCCGGGAGGCCCCTCCTACGGGCGGGTGCGGGGCCGCTTCCAGCTGCTGCCCACCCTGGTGGCCGGCGTCCGGCGGGTGGCGCTGATCCAGCGCAGGCTGGCCGAGCTGTTGCGCGATCTCGCGCCGGTCCGGGCGCTGCCGTGCCCGTTCGAGGCGGTGCCGCTACAGGAGGCCCTGTGGGGGCACCCCGTCCACACCCACGACGCGGCGCACACGTGGCTGCGTGAGACCGCCGCCAGGGTGGCCGCCGAGCTCACCGCCCCCTGGGAAGGTCGCTGACCCCGCCCTCCAGGCGAACGCGGCCCGCTCCCCGGTCAGTCCCGCAGGGTGAGCAGGGCCTCTCGAGCTGCGGCGAGTGCCTCCTCATCGGAGGCTCCGGCGCGCAGCGCGCTCCTGGCGAACTCCTCGGCCGCCGCAGCGAGCCGGAGGCGGAACTGGTCGGCTGTCGCGGTGATGACGGCCGTCCGGCCGCGGCGGAGCTCCACCAGCCCCTCGTCGCGCAGCTGCTGGTAGCCGCGCAGGACGGTGTGCAGGTTGATGCCGAGGGTGGCGGCCACGTTGCGCGCTGAGGGCAGCCGGTCTCCCGGTGCGGCCATGCCCTGGGCCAGCGCGGCGCGTACCGAGCCTGCCACCTGGTCGGCGAGAGGCTGGGCCGATGCGGGATCGACTGTGATCAGCACTATGCCGTCTCCTGCCGTTGCCTGCTCAGCCATCCGTTGACCAGCGCGGCGGCCGTTTCAGCTTCGCGCATGGAGTAGACGAACCACCGGTCGTCAGTGAGGGACAGGGCGAGGACCGGTCCCTTCCCCGCGACGATGCCCCAGCCCGCCTCGCTGTCGTCGAGCCTGTACCGCCCGGCAGGAGCTTGCCTTCTGGCCTCGGCGAACCGTATGCGCGGATACGGCAGCGTCCTGCGCAGGGCGGGCATCCAGGGGATCCGCACCGTGACCCCCGAGCTGTCGATCTGCAGGCGGGTGCGCGCCTGCGCCGCCTCGAAGATCGTCAACAGCGCCAGCAAGGCCACCCCCTGCCATCCGCCGAGGCCGTGGAGCACGGCCCAGGCGGTGAGGCCGGCCATCACCACGGCGACCAGCAGCCCGCGTGCCGACCAGGCGGAGGTCACGAACATGGCGCGCTGCCACGGGCCGAGCGCCATGGTGGGCGCGTGCGGCGGTGGCGCGGCGGTGGCCACGGGCGCCGACGGCAGCGGACCCGCCGCCACCCAGCCCAGCGCTGTCGCCGCCGCGGCGGCGACGATCTCCACCGCGAGGTGCCAGGCGGGACGGGCCACCGCGCCCGGCGCGCCGGCCAGCTCCACCAGCCACAACGCGCCGGAGACCGTACTGGACAGGCTGATGAAGAAGCTGCCCGCCACCAGGCCCCGCTGAACCTGGGGCAGGCGCCAGTAGCGCAGGAACGAGATCACCAGCAGTGCTTCCGACCACATCATCACCCCGAAGAGGGGCTGCGAGACCCAGCCTTGCCAGGTGGCCGCGCCCTTGGTGTCGATGCCCCAGTCGCCGACCTGGACACGGTCGGGAAGGTGCCCGCCGTACGAGGCGGTGAAGGCCATGAGGACGACCAGGAGGAGCAGCGGCGGAGCGGCCGTCAGGATGAGGCGACGGAGCCTGCCAGGCGCGGCGTGATCGGGGTGACGGGGAGACGCAGGCGACACGCGGATGAACATGGCCCAACCTCCAACTGTTTGCTTTTGACTATAGCAATGCAAACAGCTCCCCGAAGGGTGACAGGATGCTTCCCTCGGCTGGGCCGGCGAGCTGGACGAGCCCGGTGGCAGGGGACGCATGGGCAGGCTCGCAGGTCCGCGCACGTGGCGCGACGGGTGGAGCCGCTCGCCCCTGTCGAACTCGCCCCGGTCCGGTTCGCCGGGGACGAGTCGAAACAGGGGAGAGAACTCCTCTGGCGCCCGCGAGGGCCTCGGTCAGATGCCGACGTAGGCCGCGAGGTGCTCGCCGGTGAGGGTGGAGCGGGCGGCGACGAGGTCGGCGGGTGTGCCCTCGAAGACGATCCGGCCGCCGTCGTGGCCGGCGCCCGGGCCGAGGTCGATGATCCAGTCGGCGTGCGCCATGACCGCCTGGTGGTGCTCGATGACGATGACCGACTTGCCGGAGTCGACGAGCCGGTCGAGCAGGCCGAGCAGGTGCTCGACGTCGGCGAGGTGCAGGCCGGTGGTCGGCTCGTCGAGGACGTAGACCCCGCCCTTGTCGGCCATGTGGGTGGCCAGCTTGAGCCGCTGCCGCTCGCCGCCGGACAGCGTGGTGAGCGGCTGGCCGAGGCTGAGGTAGCCGAGCCCGACGTCGGCGAGCCGCTCGAGGATGGCGTGCGCGGCCGGCGTGCGCGCCTCACCGGCGCCGAAGAACTCCTGGGCCTCGGTCACCGACATCGCGAGCACCTCGCTGATGTCGCGGCCGCCCAGGTGGTATTCCAGCACCGCTGCCTGGAACCGCTTGCCCTCGCACTCCTCGCAGGGGGTCTCCACGCCGGCCATCATCCCGAGGTCGACGTAGATGACGCCGGCGCCGTTGCAGTTGGGGCAGGCGCCCTCGGAGTTGGCGCTGAACAGCGCCGGCTTGACGCCGTTGGCCTTCGCGAACGCCTTGCGGATGGGGTCGAGCAGTCCGGTGTAGGTCGCAGGGTTGCTGCGTCGCGAGCCCTTGATCGCTCCCTGGTCGACCGAGACGACACCCGCGCCGGCCGGGATCGATCCGTGGATCAGCGAGCTCTTGCCGGAGCCCGCGACGCCGGTGACGACGCAGAGGACGCCGAGCGGGATGTCGACGTCGACGTCCCTGAGGTTGTGGCGGGTGGCGCCGCGGATCTCCAGCGTGCCCTTGGGGGTGCGCACCGTCTCCTTGAGGACGGCCCGGTCGTCGAGGTGGCGGCCGGTGATGGTGCCGCTGGCGCGCAGGCCCTCGAGGGTCCCCTCGTAGCAGATGGTGCCGCCTGCCGTACCGGCGCCGGGTCCGAGGTCGACGACGTGGTCGGCGATCGCGATCGCCTCCGGCTTGTGCTCGACGACGAGCACCGTGTTGCCCTTGTCCCGCAGCCGCAGCAGCAGGTCGTTCATCCGCTGGATGTCGTGGGGGTGCAGCCCGATGGTGGGCTCGTCGAAGACGTAGGTGACGTCGGTGAGCGCGGAGCCGAGGTGGCGGATCATCTTGGTGCGCTGCGCCTCGCCGCCCGACAGCGTGCCGGCAGGCCGCTCGAGCGAGAGGTAGCCCAGGCCGATCTCCACGAACGAGTCGAGGGTGTGCACCAGCTTGCCGAGCAGCGGCGCGACCGAAGGCTCGTCGAGACCGCGGACCCATTCGGCCAGGTCGCGGATCTCCATCGCGCAGGCGTCGGCGATGCTGATGCCCGCGATCTTCGAGGAGCGGGCCGCCTCGGTGAGCCGGGTGCCGTCGCACTCGGGGCAGACGGCGAAGGTGACCGCTCGATCCACGAACTCCCGGATGTGCGGCTGCATCGCCTCCCTGTCCTTGGAGAGGAACGACTTCTGGATCTTCGGGATCAGGCCCTCATAGGTGAGGTTGACGCCCTCGACCTTGACCTTGGTCGGCTCCTTGTAGAGGAAGTCCTGCATCTCCTTCTTGGTGAACTGGCGGATCGGCTTGTTCGGGTCGACGAAGCCCGACTCGGCGTAGACCCGCACCGTCCAGAAGCTGTCCGACTTCCAGCCGGGGATCGTGAACGCGCCCTCGGAGAGCGACTTGGAGTCGTCGTAGAGCTGGCTGAGGTCGATGTCGGAGACCTTGCCGCGGCCTTCGCAGCGCGGGCACATACCGCCGGTGATGCTGAAGTCGCGACGCTCCTTCACGGTCTTTCCCGCACGCTCCAGGCGGACCGCACCCGCGCCACTGATCGAGGCGACGTTGAAGGAGAAGGCCTGGGGCGAGCCGATGTGCGGCTTGCCGAGCCGGCTGAACAGAATGCGCAGCATCGCGTTGGCGTCGGTGGCGGTGCCGACCGTGGAGCGGGGGTCTGCGCCCATCCGCTGCTGGTCGACGATGATCGCGGTCGTCAGCCCGTCGAGCACGTCGACCTCGGGCCGCGCCAGCGTCGGCATGAAGCCCTGCACGAAGGCGCTGTAGGTCTCGTTGATCAGCCGCTGCGACTCCGCGGCGATCGTGCTGAACACCAGCGAGCTCTTGCCCGAGCCGGAGACGCCGGTGAACACCGTCAGCCGGCGCTTCGGGAGCTCGATGCTGACGTCCTTGAGGTTGTTCACGCGCGCGCCGTGCACGCGGATCAGATCGTGGCTGTCGGCAGCGTGCAGCGCAGGCGAATGCGGGTCCGGCCTCGGGGCCATGCTCATCGTGTCTCCATCTGTTACATCTGTTACACGGGGGCCGCTCTCGCGGTCTCCGTCGGCGTCGCCTGGCTCGATCTAACCAGCTTTGAGCAGTACGTCTGCTGCTCCTTCGCTTCGGCCTGTGGCGCCTCCGGGCCCGCCCACGCGGCGTGCCCGCCGAGGTGGCAGAGGTCGAGCAGCTCGTTCACCCGCGCCCAGCCCGGATACGGCGGGGGAGACGCCGAACCAGCGGTACGGCATGGCGGGAGTCCGCGCGTCGAAGCCGGTGCGCGCGACCGTCACCCGCTGCTGCGGCAGCGCGGCGGGATCGGCACGTATCGGTCCTGAAGTAGCCCGTGGACGTTACCACCCGGGTCGGTGACGGGTCGCCACCAGGCTGCCGCCGACGTCGCGCACGGGCTCCGCCACGGTGGCACCCACGGCGCTCATGGTCACTCCTCCTCCGGGCGGTCGCGAGAGAGGGCCGAGCTCGCGTGAAGGGTGATGTCCATGGCAGTCACGCTAGGTGCGGCTCGGTGGCCTGCGCTTCTCGATTCCTGCTCGGTCTGGTCAGCTGTTTCGTCACGCGGGGCGGCATCCCCTCCAACCTGCGGATCGCCTGGCCCCGAACGGGTATCCCCGAACACGGGCCGGTCGCTGGAGCCTGCATCCGCGCCGCTGAGCGCCCACCGAAGGCCGCTATCCGATCTCGCCGAGGTCGAAGGCGACGTCGGCGAGATGAACCGTCCGCACCTCCGGGTCGTCGAGGAGCTCGCGCAGGTCGGCCAGTTTCCAGCGGTCGACGACGAGCCCGTGCACGACGCCCTCCTCGGCAGCTCCGGCGAGCCAGCCGTAGTCCAGCTCGAACTCGCTGAAGTCGTCGCCCTCGTCTAACAGCCCGACCCACCTGCGGAACTCCGCCAACGCCACCTCGGGCTCGGTCTCGCACTGATAGCTGAGAGCCGGCCGGCTGCGCTCCTGGGTCATGCCGCGGTTCCAGACGACCGCGTTGAACGAGGCCGGATCACTGGAGTCGTCGTAGAAGGAGGGGGAGTAGATGTAGGAGACGTCCGCCCCTCCGCAGATCCTGTGCCTCCGGTTGAAGGAGACGAGCCGCTCGGTGGTCATCGAGTGCGCGAACTCCACGACCGCGACGGCGTCGAGCGTCTGGGGGAGCCCGTCGATGGTCTTCCTGACCTTTTCCGCCCGCTCCCTGTCGACACCAGGGTCCACGTCCACGTAGGCGATCGCCTCGCCCAGGCTGCCGGACGGCCCGTCGAGGGAGGGGGCCCGGACGGCGCCGAACAGGTTCTCCACGATCTCGTATTCCGTGCCGCCCTCGCTCGGACCCGCCCTGCGCGGCTCCCCCCACAGCGTGTAGGTCGTCCCCAGCACTCTTCCGCCATCGCTGTGACCGTGCGACAGGCGCTTGTCGGGGTTCGCGACGCGGGCGGCCGTGCCGTACACCAGGGCCGTCCGCTCGTCGTCGAAGTCGATGAACAGCCACAGAACCCGATCGATCGCGCTGAGGGCCAGGAGCAGCGCAACGGTGACGGCCAGAACCTTGGCAAGCGACCTGGCCACGTACGCCCAGTCGGGCTCCCTCACGTTCATCGCCGCGCTCCTGCGATCTAGATCAAATCGGGTACGGCGCACCATAGCCGCCCGGCATCGGCGTGGACATCCGTGATCAGGCCGGGACTCGGTATGACGGGGAGTGCCTGGTGTGCTTCCACTACGCCACGATCACCACGGTGGCCCGCAGGCCGTTCAGCTCATCAGTGACCCCAGCAGGACTCCTACCTGCACCTGACCTGATTCATTGAGCCAATTCCATCCTGAATCTGCAGGTGGAGGGCCTTGCCTGAGTTTGCTTGGAGCTTCGTGCAGGTGGCGACGTCGGATCATGGCGTGTGATCATCTGTCAGCGGTTGACTTCGAGGGCGGTCAGGACGAGCAGGGCACGTACCAGCGTGGTGGCCCAGGCGAGATCAGTGCGTAGTCGGGTCAGGATTCGCCAGGCTTTCAGGTGGGCGAAGCCGTGCTCGACGGGCGCGCGCTCGGTCGCGAGCAGACGGTTGGCCTGCCGTTGTGCCGTGGTGAGCGGGCGCCAGCGGCTGGCCTTGAACCCAGTGATGATCACGGCGTCGTCGCCTGATTGATCGTCCAGGCGATGAAACCGAGGTCGGCAATGGCGCCCAGGCCGTGCTCGCGGAGTTTGGCGCACAGGTCGTCGTGGCGGGCGGCGGGATCAAGGTCCCGTCCAGCAGGAGCACCTCCCATGCCGATGGGCCGCGGCGCGGGCGAAGGGTGAGCAGGAGCTTGAGCGGTCGACGCTGCCGTCGGAGGACCGGGATGCCTGGATCTCGGCCCATGACGTCACCACTCCACTGATCGGGTAGAAGCGACCCGCTGGTCGAGTGGAAGGAACGAGCCCGCCTGCATCCGCGAAGCGGGTGACAGGAGGTTTCAGGGTTGGATCGCGCGAATCAGTGCTATACCAGCGATATACCGTCCCTAAGTAGCGTTCTCCGGGTCAACAGCCCGTATGCCTCGGGGCGCATGGTCAGGCGCTTCACCCAGGTCATCCCCTCATCAGTGGCATGCGGCAGACGTTCCTTGCCGCTATACCCCAAGGAGAACCATGGGTCCCCGGGCCACTATCCGAACCGCAGCTGTGGCAGCAACCATGATCGCCATGGCTGTCGCCACGCCGGCAGCCGCCGAACAGCAATCACGATCGTCGCAGCTGGCCGCTAAGGTCGATTTCCCGGAAATGAAGCACGTGCAGAGCGGTCTGTGCCTCGACGGGAGCCTCAAGTTGGGTGTACGCCTCAATAAATGCCACGGGGGCGACCACCAGCGGTGGTACAAGGAGTCGAGGCGCAATGGGGTGATGATCGTTCATCTGCAGAGCCGTCTGTGCCTCGACGGGAGCACCACCAAGGGCGTACGCCTCCTCGAATGCCACGGCGGCGTCCACCAGGGCTGGTACACCTACGACTCGGGCAGTATTCCGAATCTGCAGAGCGGTCTCTGCCTCGACGGGAGCACCAAGTTGGGTGTACGCCTCAATAAATGCCACGGAGGCACCCACCAGCAGTGGTCCTGAGCCTTCCGCACGGCGCGGCCTGCCGTGACCCGCTGGCCGGATAGAAGGAACGAGCCCGCCCGGTCAACCGGCGGGCTCGCTATCAGGTGCCGCAGTGTTCGAGGGGCTGTCGTCTTCGCTGAGCCGACGGCGCCGCCCCACTTGACGCAAACGCCCTTGGCCTTGGCGCGCACGGGGCCCGCGTAGAGCTGCCGCTGTCGGCGGACCGCTTGCTCTTCACCTCAAGGTAGGCCGTCATAGCGACCTTCCTGCTGGCGCCGTTGCGCATCGTGGCGACGCAGTTCTCGCCGGTGGCACACCTGTAGAGCAGGTAGACGGTGCCGGCCGAGCCGAGCGAGGCCGAGTCGACGCGACCGAAGCCGGCACCGCAGACCTTCTCGGGGGTGTACAGGTTGGATGGCTTGGGCGGCGGAGGAGTGGTGTCCTTGCCGCCGCCACCGCAGACTGCGCCGCCCCATCCGGGCTCGTTATCGTCCGTGTCTAGATGCTTTCACCAGGTAACCGTCGTGGGTCTGTCGAGGGATGCCATGTCGCTGCTGGACCGCGCACCCAGCTGGCCGAGGCCGAAGACGACCTGGACCGGCTGCGGGTGGCCGAGCAGGTGGTCAAGGAAATCCTCGCCGAAGAGCCGGCCGATGAGCCGGCGCCGGTGTATCAGGTGGCGCTACCCGCCGACCGCGCCGCCGCCCGCGCCGCGCAACTGCTGACCGGCGGCCGGTTGATCTGCTTCCGGCATGAGGCCGCCGGGGCCCACGTGCTGCCCGCTGACTACCAGGCGCTGCTGTCCGCGGTGTGCTCCGGCCAGGCTCCGCTGCCGGTCAAGACGATCTGCGAGCAGCTGGGACTGTCCACCGAACCGGGCCAGGTCGAAGGAACCCGGGCCAAGCTGAATCGGCTGGTCGAGCGGGGCTGGCTGCGCAAGACTCCGGCCGGAGCGTTCGCCCCGCCGACCTGACCGGCACCCCGAGGTGGAGATCTGGCGCCCCTGACCAGAGGGCGACGCCTGCGGACGCCGATACGGCGGCGACGTGGCGCCCCGGCAGGGGCTTGGCGGTGTGTGAGAACAACCAGAACACCCGCCGAAGACGCGCCGTCTGCTCTCTACCAGTGCCGTCTGCCACTGTCCACCAAGACCCTCACCCTGGTCGCAGACCGCGGCTCGGTGGTCAGGGTGCCGGCCGAGGGGCTCGAACGGGCCCGCACTCCGGGCTGGCCGAGCGGCGCGACGCCGGCCGCCACCCTGTGGCCGTTGCACGACCGTCGGCGGTACCACCCGCCGGAACAACTCCCACAACTCAGCCGGATGCGCTCGCCACGTGCGCCTGAGCAGGTCGCCGGATGCCGCACAAGGACAGCTTCCCCTGGGCGGCATCCGGCGAGAGTGGGTGACGGGACTCGAACCCGTCCTACGAGCGTGGCGTGCTCGCGTGCGGCCGCTGACACTTCACCCACGAGATCCTGCGGCTCGCGATCACCAAGGCGGTTGGCCGGTGCCCGTGGTGACCATTGCGTCGCCGTCCGGTGGTGCCGTACGGCGAGCCGCAGGAAAAGCCCTTGGCGGGAGTCGAACCCGCCATCTCGCCCGAACGACGGGCGCCTCCCCACCTCGGAGATTCAATGGCGTGACGTCGGAACGCGGCATTCGCAACCGCGACCCCGCCGCCAATGGGCGGTGCTCATGATCCGATTCTCCGTGATATCCCGTCCAGACGCCGTGGCCTGGATCACGTCATTCACCGAGGACGTAGCGATGGCAGAAGGCGTTAGACCGGGCTCTCTGACCATCTGGGCCACATCGCGGAGGCGCGTTTCGCGTGGACCGGCGGGGACTTGAACCCCGAACTCCTGCTTGCAAGGCAGGTGTGATGCCTTTTCGCCATCAGCCCTGGATTACCCTTTCACGGCCTCTCTCGGCAGCAAAACTGTCTTTCACTGTGGAGTTTTCGAAGCTTCGCGTGGAACGAAAAGGCCGCCTGGATATCCCGGGCGGCTTCTCAGGGTGAATCCCCGTGCGGGGTTACCCTGAAGCCTGGCGGGGGACGATGGCGCCATGCGCCACGATGCGCGAAGAACGGCGTCGCCGCTTCAGGCTGAGTTCGACAATCATGGCACTCCTTCCGTTGGGCTCGTTAGCGGCCCGCGCTCCCGGATGTGCCTCCTGCGCTGACCTGATTATTGCCTTGATCCTTGACGCCGACAGGCGGCCACCTATTTGTTCGGCTTGCTCGCCTGGTTCGCCGGGCGGCCTGAACCGGGGTGGCACTCAAGGTCAACCCCGGCAGTAAAGAGCCTCCGTCGAGCCTCGGCTTCGACGAGCACCCCGCCCCACGCTCAGCCGTGTGCGCTGACCAGCCCCGCGTTCGTCTGCGCGTTCAGGTGCCGAGCTTGAATCTCGGAGAGATCCATGCCACGCGGAAGGAGTTGTCCATCGAGGTGCCGTCGCTCTTCAAAACCAGGATCTTGAGCGTGATCCGTGGAGTGCCCGAGATGCGGGCGGTCACGGTGGCGGACGTCGTGTATGTGGCCGCCTGTTTGGCCAGGACCTGGCCGTCGAGCCCGAGAACGGAGAATTCAACCTGTGGCGAGGTGTTCGGTGATTCCCGGTCGATTCCCACCTCTGCGGTGAACTCTGTGGCCCCGTTCGGGACCAAGAAGTCCAGTGTGCCGCTGGCGGACTTACCGTCCATCACGTCGCATCCGATGCCAGGTGCGGGGTTGACTGCACCCCCTATCAAGTCGCTTCTGTCATTCCAGTAACCCTCGGTCCGATTGAAGCCTGTCTCGCCGCAGCCGACCCGGGTGAGTGCCTTCCTGGTGCTGAGGGCCACTTCAGCCCCGTGTGGGAAACTGTCTGCCTCGCCCGGCGAAGCTGTTCCTGAAGGCGTGACGGTCGCGGTAGCGGTAACGGTATGGGTGACCACGACATTGTCCCCCAAAACATCTCGTACCGTGTCCGGAGCATTGATAACGGCAGCAACCACAACGGCAACCGCTGAAACCATCGTTCCCAAGAATGTCAGCCCACCGGTGAATAGCACGATCTTGCCTGGGTATCTGTGATCTTTGTCTGCTGGCGACTCTTCTGCCTTTTGGCGGGCCATCTCTTGAGATTAGCTGCGTATTCGGTCATGCGTCCCAAAGATTCGGGAACTTACGCGGGTGAAAGGCGGGCAATGCCATCGAGCTCATTCCGCTGCCGTAGGCCATCCTCGGGGTGCGCGGCGAGCGCGGCCAAGCCGCTCCGGCTTCGGGGCGGCCGCAGGAGGCGCGGCAGCCGCCCCGCATCCGGTTCCCCGGAGCCACGTCGCCTGTCGGTAGCCAGAAGCGCGCATCAGCACCGGCCTGTATCGAAGACCGCTTCACCGATGGGCGGGCGATGGCCGGGCGCGGCCGATCGCGAGCAGCGTCCAAGCCTCTGACCAGGCTTCATACGTGATCGGATATGAACCCCGTCCCAATATCGCTATTAGACATCGTCTCGTCGGATCTGCTTTGCTCCTGCCTTCTGGCGATCGACAGGTAAAGGACATGACATGCGAAACCTCCGCGCCCGGCGTCTACCGGGAGCGCTGGAAGCCGTCGCGTTGACGATCTCCCTCCTGGCGGGTGGCGCCCTCGGCGCGGGCACGGCCTCGGCTGCGGCGACGCCCGCGACCGCCGTACAGCCGCAGGAGCCCGCCGAGGCCGCCGCCCGGAAGGAACTGCGCGCGCTGGAGGTGTCCTTCAAGGGCCGCATCGGCGCGTATGCCGTGGACACGGCCACCGGCAGGACGATCGCGTACCGGTCAGGCGAGCGCTTCCCGCTGCTGTCCACCTTCAAGGCGGTCGTCGCCGCTGCCGTCCTGCAGAAGGCGCGCACCTCCGAGCCGGGCCTCATGGACAAGGTCGTCAAGTGGACGGCCGCCGACCTGAAGCCCAACTCACCTGTCACCGAGAAGCACGTCGCGGACGGCCTGACCGTCGCCCGGCTCTGCGAGGCGGCCATCACTCTGAGCGACAACACCGCGGCGAACGTGCTGCTCAAGCAGATCGGTGGTCCCGCGGGCCTGACGAAGTACTTCAGGACGCTGAAGGACCCGATCTCGCGCCTGGACCGCTGGGAGACCGAGCTCAACGACTGGAACCCCAAGGAGCGGCGCGACACCACCACGCCCGCGGTCATGGCCCGTGACCTGCGCGCCCTCACCACCGGGAACGCGCTCCACGTCAAGGACCGGGAGCGGCTCAACGCCTGGCTGATCGGCAACAAGACCGGCGACGCCCGCATCCGCGCCGGCCTGCCGAAGAGCTGGGCCGTCGGCGACAAGACCGGCACCACCTCGGCGTACGGCGCCGCCAACGACATCGCCGTCGTGTGGCCGGGCAAGTCGGGCGCGCCGATCATCATGTCCATCTACACCAACCGGAAGGCCGCGAACGCCCCCGCTGACGAGAAGGTCATCGCTGACACCGCCACCATCCTGGCTCGTGGGCGCGGGAGACTCTGATGTCACGTCGGGGGACGAAGATCATACGGCTCGCCGTCGCGGGCGCGGCGGCGGGCGTGCTGGTGGCGGGGATCGCTTTTCCGGCCGTGGGGGGCGCGGGTCTCGGCTTCGTGTCGGCGGAGGGCGCGGTCGGCCTGGGGCCGGTCGACCTCGTCGAGCCGCCGCCGGCCGAGGTCACGATCGTGCAGGACGCCAAGGGGCGCGAGATCGCTCGCTTCTACGAGGAGTACAGGGAGGTCGTCTCCCTCGACGCGATCGCCGAGGTCATGAAGACGGCGATCGTCGCGATCGAGGACGACCGCTTCTACGAGCACGGCGCCATCGACGTCGAGGGCACGATACGGGCGCTGGCCAAGAACCTGCAGTCGGGAAGGGTGAGCCAGGGCGGGTCGAGCATCACCCAGCAGTACGTGAAGCAGGTTCTGCTCAACTCCGCCACCACCGACGCGCAGCGCAACGCCGCTCTGGAGGCCAGCTACGCGCGCAAGCTGAACGAGCTGCGGTACGCCATGGGGGTCGAGAGGAAGTACACCAAGGAGCAGATCCTCGAGAAGTACCTGAACATCGCCTACTTCGGCGCCGGCGCCTACGGCGTCGAGGCGGCGGCCGAACGCTTCTTCGGCGTCAGGGCCGGCAAGCTTACGTTGCCGCAGGCGGCGACGCTGGCGGGCGCCGTCCAGGACCCGAACGCCACCGATCCGAACCTGGGCAGGAAGCACCGCGAGCGGCTGCTGAAGCGTCGTGACGTCGTGCTGGACCGGATGGCCGAGCTGGGCAGGATCACCCCGCAGGAGGCCGCCGCGGCGAAGGCCACCAAGCTCGGTTACAAGGGCACGAAGATCCCCGGCGGCTGCGAGTCCAGTGCGCATCCGTACTTCTGCCTGTACGTCCGGCACGAGATCCTGAGCAACCCCGACTTCGGCAGGACGGCCCGCGCACGCCTGGAGATGCTCAACCGCGGTGGCCTGACGATCAGGACCACGCTCGACCCGGTGACGCAGGCGGCCGCGAATCGGGCGATCAGGAAGTACGTGCACGCCTCCGACCGCGCCGTCGCCTCCGAGGCCCTGGTCCAGCCGGGCACAGGAGCGATCAGGGCCATGGCGGCGAGCAGGCCGTACGGCGGAAGCAGGGCCAAGAACGAGATCTCCTACAACGTCGTCGCGGACGCCGAGCACGGCGGAGGCGTCGGCTTCCAGGCAGGCTCGACGTTCAAGGTCTTCACCCTGATCAACGCGCTGAAGAAGGGCATGAAGCTCGACGACGGCCTGAGCGCCGGCGCCGGGTACCGCGCGCCGGGCTACTCCGCGTTCAAGAACTGCAAGGGCGAGAGCATCGGCGACCCGACGCACACGGTCACCAACGACGAGGGCTCCCCAGGCTGGAAGACCCTCAGGACCGGCACCAGAACCTCGGTGAACACCTTCTTCATGGAGCTGGAGCAGCGGGTGGGGCTCTGCGGGACGGTCACCACGGCCAAGTCGCTGGGAATCCGCCGCTCGGACGGGCGCAAGCTGCAGGAGTACGAGACGTTCACGCTCGGCATCAACGAGATGGACCCGGTGACGGTGGCCAACGCGTACGCGGCGATCGCGGCGCGCGGCAAGTACTGCGCGCCGATGGCGATCACCCGGATCACCGATCGCGACGGCAGGGCCACCACGTACCGGCCGAAGTGCCGCCAGGCGCTCGATCCCGGGATCGCGGACGCCACGGCGGAGGTGCTGTCCGGGGTGTTCACCGAGGGCACGATGCGAGGCGTCGGCGGCATCGGGCGCGACGCGGCGGGTAAGACGGGCACCACCGACGCCTACGCGACCGCGTGGTTCGCCGGTTTCACCCCGGACATGGCGGCGGCGGTGAGCATCGGGGACCCGCGCGGCTCCAGCGACCACAAGCTGACAGGGGTGACGATCGGCGGGCGGTACTACGGGGCGGTGGCAGGGGCCACCCTTCCAGGGCCGATCTGGAAGGACACGATGATCGGCGCGCTGAAGGGTGTGCCGCCGACGTCGTTCACCCCCATCGACAAGGACAGGTTCGAGGGGTGCTCCCAGGACTGCCGACCCGCGTCGCGGCCGACGGACGGCGACGGCGATGACGCCAGGGAGCCTCGTCCCGAAGACGGGGACGATGTCATCGGGGACGACGGTCCCGGCTTCGGTGCGGGATCCGCCGCGCCGCCTGCCGGAGACCTCCCGATGCGCCGTGGCGAGTGACGGGAGGCGTCCGCGGCGTGCGGAGCGCGGGTGAGTGGCATGGCAGGACAGGGGAGGTGTTCGCGCAGCCGCGGACGGAGACACCGCCACGGCGTCCTGGGCGCGGGCGGACATGGGTGATCGCGGCGGGGCTGGTGCTCGTGGTCGCGGTCGCCGGGGTGATCTGGGCGCAGCCGCGCACGCGGGGATCGGCCGACGAGACGGCCCGGAGATACCTGGACGCGTGGTCGGCGCAGGAATACGCGGTGATGCGCGAGCTCGTGCTCGATCCGCCTGCCGACTTCGAGCAGGTGCACCAGGGCGTGTTCAGCGCTCTGGAGCTCGACGCGATGGCCTTCAGGATCCACACCCCCGGCGGGGTCTTCGCCGCCTCAACCGAGGATCTCGGTCATGCGACCTTCACCGCCACGCTCACCGGCCCTGGACCCGACTTCGCCTACGCGAGCCGGCTGGACCTCGTCGAGCACGAGCACCGCTGGAAGGTCTCCTGGAGCCCGGCCACCGTCCACCCTGAGCTCAAGCCTGGCCGCACGCTGCGGCTGGTCACAGGAGAGCCCGAATCGGTGCCGATCCTGGCGGCAGACGGCAGTCGCATCGACACCCCCGACGCGCCCAGGTCGGTGCGGCAACTGGCCGGCAGCCTCAAGACGAGGTTCCGCGACTGGCTGAGCGTGGGACGTCCCACCCGGATCGAGCTGGTCGAGGACGGCAGGCCGGTCAGGACGCTCGCCGAGAACAGCGCCCGCCAGCGCATGCCGCTCACCACCACGCTCGACCCGCGCGTCCAGCGGACCGGTGCGGACGCGCTCACGCTGACAGGGAAGCCGGCGGCGCTGGTGGCGTTGAAAGCCTCCACGGGTGAGATCCTGGCCTCGGTCAACAGCCGGGGCGGCTTCGACAGGGCGCTCATGGGCAGGTACCCGCCGGGCTCCACGTTCACGGTGGTGACGGCATCGGCCCTGCTCGCCGACGGGCTCTCCGCCGACCAGGTGGTGAGCTGCCCGGCCAGGCGGAACATCGGCGGCGTTCGGCTGCGCAACCCGTCGTCTCGCGGGTACGGCGGCCTGCCGTTCCGTGCCGCCTTCGCCCACGCGTGCGACACCACCGTCGGCGCGCTGGCGGTGAGCTCGCTCGAGGCCGAACGGCTGGCGAGGGTGGCGGGCGACTTCGGGTTCGGCGCGCCGATGGATCCGGGCGTGCCCGCCGTACGCGCCGACTTCCCCGTCCCCAAGGACGACGCCGCCCTGGCGTCCGCCTCGATCGGGCAGGGGCGGGTGCGGGCGAGCCCGCTGAACATGGCGGCGGTCGCCGCCGCCATCGCCCACGGTATCTGGCAGCCGCCCAGGCTGGTGCCCGCCGAGAAGGTGCCCACCGAAGGCGAGGCCCGGCGTCCGCTGGAGCCCTCGGTGACCAAGGCGTTGCGGTCCCTGCTGCCCGCGGTGGTCTCCGAGGACCCGGCCCGCGCCGCTCGCTTCCCTCGGGGCACCGTGGGAAAGGCCGGCTCCGCGGAGCACGGCTCGGGCAGGAGACTTGCCTGGTTCATCGGCTACAGGGACGATCTCGCCTTCTCGGTCGTCGTCGAGGGCGGCGGCGCGGGCTCGGCCATGGCGGCGCCGATCGCGGCCCGCTTCCTGCAAGGCCTGGAAGGGAATTCCCTTGACTGAGGAATCGGACGAGGCACCTGTGAGCTGCAGGAGGCGCGACCCCAAAGCGTCCAGAACGGACGTCTCGTCGGGGAAGGCCGGATCGCCGACGAGACGCAGGGGAGACGATCGAGAGCGGCAGAGCGATCCGGCGTGGCGCGTGGGGAGTCGGCGGTCTCGCTGGGTGATCTCGTGAGCCGAGGCCTGCCCGAAGATGTCGTCACCTGGCCCTAGATCCTGCCCATCAAGCCGAAGAGATTCGTCAGAAAGACTTTGGCGGACGATGAGTCGTATCCGGGCGGGCTCAGAGTCGGGGTGGACAGGAACGAGGCGATCTCCCTCCGGTCCACGGCGGGCCCCTTTCCTTCGAGGCCTGAGACGGTCCGGCTGACGAGGTCGTCGACTTCCCGCTGGCTGTATTCCAGCCCTGGCACGACCGGGAGCTCGAACTTGCGAACCTCCCGTGCCAGTTGCCTCGGTGACACCCGCTGCGGCAGCGTCCGGGCGGCGGCGGTCGCCTTGGCCGCACGCCGCTCTCGCGCCCTGGCCCACGGGGTGGTGCCGGTTCGGAGTTTCCGCGTCGCGCGCTCACCGACCAGGACCCGATGATCAACGTAGCCTCGTGCGGACAGGGGCGTCCATCTGAGAAGGCTGGGTGTGACGGAGCCCTGTCACCTGATCCGCGAGACGTGCCAAGTCCTCGCGTGCTGCCGTTCGGGAGTCGGCTGGAACCGGCGCATCGCCGAGGCTGCCGGCGGAGCACACCTGACCTGATGGGTCACCCCAGCCCCGGCGTCTCGTTCGAACGAGACGCCGGGGCCGCTCGCGCGGACAGCCGCGGAGCACGCCTTACTCGCCGGGCGGGCAGGCCGGCTCGATCTTCACCGCGTTGCTGACGAACCCCGGGTCGGCGGGGTCGCCGCTCTGGACCTCCACGTACCAGGCGAGGTTCTCGTCCGGCGGAAGCGGGATCCGGCCTCCGTACTCCCCGTCGGCCTCGAGGTGCAGCCTGGTCATGGACCAGGCCGCCGAGCGCCAGTCCATGCCGCGGTTCCGCGCGGTGACGAGCCGGACCGTGGTGGCGGGGCCGCCGGCCCGCGCCGTCACCACGAGTTCGCGTGCGCTTCGTTCGCCCCTCACCTCGAGAGCGGGCAGGTCATGGCCGTGGGCGAGGTGGGCCAGCCACATCCGCCAGGCGGCCAGCACCTTCTGCGACACCCAGGTATGCGTGAGGTTGTCGACGGCGAGCACCGTCGTCGGGCCGTGCGCATGCCGCATGGTCTGCGCCACGTCAACGGCGAAGAACGGATCGTTCGTGCCGTTCACCACGAACCAGGGCGTCGTGATGGTCTCCCTCCAGAAGTAGGGGTCGAACCGCTTCACCGCCTCGAACCCCAGGGCGCTGTTGAACATCGTCATCTGGTCGCCCGCCGTCTGGAAGCCGAGCCCGCCCCGCCGTATCGAGGGGCCGGCGACATCCAGCCCCAGCTGGGTGACCTTCCTGGCCGTGGCCTCGAACATGTTCATGCCGTTGGTCCCCGTGGTCATGATGCCGGCCAGCCGTTCAGGGTCCACGCCGGTCAGGATGCCGGCGCCGAGGCCCCGCTTGGAATGACCGAGCAGGACCGCCCGGCGGACGCCGAGCCCGGGAAGGTTCTGGAGCAGGGTGATGGCCCGCAGGTAGGACACGGCGACGGGGTAGTAGCCGTACCAGGTGAAGTCGCCGGTCTCGAAGAGCTTCTTGTTGGCGTAGCCGTTGAGGTCCGACTCGTTCATGCCGAGGAGGTGCGGCGGAGTCGCGTAGATCATGACGGGGAGGCCGAGATCCAGCGCCGCGCCTTCGGCGTACTCTGCCTCGGTCGACCTCCCTGTCTCCGGGATGGTGCGGCGTCGGTGGTCCGGGTTCGTCCAGAATTCGGCCTCCGTTGCCACGATTCCCGCCAGCCCGTGGCCTTGCTCGTGTTCCGGAGCGTAGATGTGGACGGGGTGGCGCCAGGTCATCCCATGCCATTCCTGGCTGGTGAAAGACAGCGAGATCTTCCGAACCCTGGAGCCGGGGCGCGCCAGGCTCTCCTGGAGCTGATCGGATTCGACGACGACGTCCAGCCCGGCGGCGTCGTACAGCTCGGCGAGATCGAAGAGCTCGGCGGGGCCGACCTGCTTCCACGCGTCGTCACGCATGGCCGTCCTCCTTGCCGGTTCCGACGGTCTCCAGGCTCACGCCCGTCGTCCGCGGCCCGAACAGGATGGCCAGGCAGCCGCCCATGACGCCGAGGATCGCCAGGAAGACGAAGACGGCGGTGTAGCCGAGGCCGGCGTAGATGGCGGTGACCAGCAAAGGCCCTGAGAAGTTGAAGACGCGTGACAGCGCGTTGGCCGTGCCGGCGCCCAGCGCCCGCACGCGGGTGGGGAAGATCTCCGCCGAGTAGACCTGGAGGAACGGCACCGCCATCTGGAAGAGCAGGCTGACCAGGCAGCCGAAGACGAGGATGGCCCACGGCGCCCTGGCGACGCTGAACATGAGGAGCACCAGCGCGAGCAGCGTGCCGATGGCGAGCTGGGTCTTGCGCCGGTCCCACCGGTCGATGAGGGGGATGGCCAGCAGCGCGCCCACAGGTGCCATGGAGGCCAGCGTCGCGGAGAGCAGCAGGGTGTCGTCGAGCTGCAGGCCGTTCTCCGCCAGCAGGGTGGGCGTCCAGGTCGTGAAGGCGGAGTAGGCGAGCAGTCCGGTGACCCACATGAGCGAGGCCAGGAGGAACCGGCCCCTGTTGGAGCCGCTCAGCAGCTCGGCGACGCGGGCGGGCGGCGCGGCGGGTTGCGCATCCGAGTCCGTGCGGGCCGCGGCCGGGTTCACGCCGCACTGGCGCTCGATCTCGCAGACCACCTCGTGAGCGCGGGCTGCCTGCCCGTGCGCCAGCAGCCAGCGCGGGCTCTCGGGCACCCACCGCCACACCAGCACGGTGAAGACGGCGCCGAGGATCCCGATGCCGAACAGCAGGCGCCAGCCCGCGGGCCACTGCGGGATCAGGAAGTAGCCCAGCCAGGCGGCGAGCGGGATGCCGAGCGACCCCACGACGACCTTGTAGGTCTGCAGGCGCCCGCGCATCGCGGCGGGCACGAACTCCGACAGGGTCACGATGGCGACGACCGCGGTGCCCTGCGCGCCGAAGAAGGTGAGCGTGCGAGCGGCCATGAGCTGGCCGGGCGACTGCACCAGCGTGCACAGCACCGCCGCCACGCAGTAGACCGTGCTGAAGATCAGCATGCTGCGCCGGCGACCCAGCCTGTCGGCCAGGTATCCGCCCAGGACACCTCCGCTGAAGGCGCCCAGCGAGCTCACGGCCGCCACGGCGGCGAAGGCGGAGATGGGGGCCTGCCACTGGGTCCGCAGCACGGGAAGGACGTAGGCGAACGAATGGGTCTCCACCCATTCGAACAGGATCATGCCGGCGAGGGCCAGGACCAGCTTGCGATGGAAGGACGTGAGCGGGAGCCGGTCGAGGCGATCTCCCAGCGTTCTGGCGGTGACGGTGTCCACGCGCGCTCAGTTCCGGTCGCCGAGGAACAGCTGGTGGGCGATGGCGTTCTTCTGGATCTCCGAGGACCCGGTGAGGACGCGGAACATGCGCAGGCTCCGGAACAGCCACTCCACCTCCGACCCGCGGACCAGACCGGCCTTGCCGTGAATCTGGACCGCCTCGTCGGCGATGCGGAAGGCCGTCTCGGCGACGAAGAGCTTGCTCATGAAGGCCTCGGCGCGTGGCCTGCCTCCCGCATCGAGCGCGGCCAGCCCGTCATAGGTCATGCTCCGCGCCGCGTAGTAGCCGGTTGCCATGTCCGCGACCTTGTGCTGGATGGACTGCAGAGCGGCGAGAGGACCGCCGAAGACCTCCCTCGTCCTGGCGAAGTCCAGGGTGAGGGCGAGCGCGCGGCGAGTCAGGCCGAGGACGGTGGGGCAGTGCAGGAGGCGGTTGGCCGTGACGCGTCCCAGTCCGATGCGCAGCCCGTCGCCGACCTCACCGAGGAGCTGGCCAGGGCCGACGTAGCAGTCGTCGAGGATGATGTCGCTCTCGATGTGCTGGCCTGACATGGGAGTCTCCGCGTCGCGGACGGTGCAGCCAGGCGAGTCGAGGTCGACAAGGAACGCGGCGTAGTCATCGGAGCCTGCCACTCTGGCGATCAGCACGGAGAAGTCCGCGAACGGTCCCGCGGAGGAGAACACCTTGTGGCCCGTGATGCGCCACCCCTGTCCGTCAGGCGTCGCCGTGGTGGTCATGGCCCGCACGTCGGAGCCCGCGCCGGTCTCGGTGAGCGAGAAACAGCACGCCCGTTCGGCTCGGATGACAGGGAGCAGGTACCTGTCGAGCTGCTCCCTGGTGGCGTACCGGAGGATGGAGCCCGCGCGCAACGGCCCGCCCATGTCGCCGAGCACGCTGAGCTGGAGGACCCGTCCCGAAGCGCCGACCTCCTCCTTCAGCGCGCCCAGCTCGGTGAAGCTGAGCCCCTGTCCGCCGTGCTCCGGCGGCAGGTGGATGCCATAGAAACCGAGCTCGCGGCTACGTCGCCAGACAGGCTCGAGCACGTCTCTGGTGTAGCGGGACTCATGGGTGAGGCCGAGCTTCGCCTCGTAGTCGGCGAGCTCTCCGTCGAGGTAGTCGCGAAGCCTGGTGACGAGCTCCCGCAGGCGCGGGGTCTCGTCGTAGGTGGGGGTCAGGGTGAAAGGCATCGGTTGCTCCTCAGTGCACGTTCCGAGCGGTGTCGCTCCAGTAGGGCTCTCGTACGGCGCGGCGGTCGATCTTGCCGTTGCGGTTGATCGGCAGGCCGGCGACGAACTCGACTGACTTGGGCTTCTTGATGCGTGACAGGCGCTCGCCGCAGAAGTCGATGAGCGTCTCCGCGCTCACCTCGGCGCCCGGACGTGTGATCACCACGGCCTTGACGGCCTCGCCCCACTTCTCGTCCGGGACGCCCACGACGCAGGCCTCGGCCACGTCGGGGTGCTCGTACAGAACGGCTTCGACCTCGCTGCTGTAGATGTTGAAGCCGCCTGAAATGATCATGTCTTTCTTGCGGTCGACGATGAACAGGTAGCCGTCCTCGCGCAGGTAGCCGACGTCGCCGGTGTGCACCCACCCGTCGCGGAAGGTCTCGGCGGACAGCTCGGGCTCGTTCCAGTACTCGCGGACGCAGTCGGGACCGCGCACCACCACCTCGCCGTGCACACCGGCGGGGACTGGCCGGCCTTCGCCGTCGACGACGCGGACCTCCGTGTCGAACATCGCCCTGCCGCACGACAGCAGCAGCTCGGGGTCGGTGGTGGTGCCCGTCAGGACGTCCTGCCTGGTCAGGACCGTGACGCCGCTGGTCGTCTCGCCCAGCCCGTAGCCCTGCATGATGACCGGCCCGAACGCCTCCACCGCCTGGCGCAGCCGCTGGGGGGACACCGGCGCGCCGCCGACGGCCAGCCTCTCCAGACTGGACAGGTCGGTCGCGGTGATCGCCGCGTCCGCCAGGACCATGTTCAGCATGATCGGCACGAGGAACGTCGAGGTGATGCGCTCGGCTTCGATGGTGCGCAGGAACTGCCCCGCATCCCATTGCGGCAGTACCACGACGGTCGCGCCGCGTGACAGGGCGGCGAGAATGCCCATGCCGGTGGCGTGGGTGATGGGGCCGGCCGCGAGGTAACGCTCCTCGGTCGAGGGGGCGCCGTCCGGGTTCATCAGGAGCTTGCGCATGTTGGCCAGCCGATTGCCCTGGGTCTGGACGGCGGCCTTGAGCTTGCCGGTGGATCCGGAGGTGAAGTTGAGCACGGCCGGGTCGTGCTCGTCCACGTCGATGGCCACCTGCTCGTCCGAACCCTCGGCCAGCAGGTCCGCGAGGTCGCGGTCGTAGTCGATCACCAAGCAGTCCGTGGCGCCGCGCCCGGCCGCCGCCCGGGCCGGCTCGGCGCGGGGCGCGTCGGTGAACAACACCCGGACGGCGGCGTCGGTCAGGATGTGCTCGATCTCCTCTGTGGCGAGCTTGGCGTTGATGGGCACCCTGAGGAACGCGCCCTTGTACAGGGCCATCTCCGTGACGACCACCTGATCGCTGTTGCCCGCGAACGTCGCCACGGCCTGCCCAGGAGCGACCCCGCGAGCCAGCAGGGCGGAGGCCAGCCGGTTCGTGACCGCCTCCAGCTGCCGGTAGGTCCAACGGCGCTCCCCACAGACCAGCGCCTCACGGTCGGGCCAGAACATGCTGCTCCGGCTGAGATAGCTGCCCAGATTCACGTGGTGGTCCTCAATCTTGGTCGCTATGATTGATAGTGGACAGCATGTTTAAAAACATGCACCACGTCAATGGGCGGATAGACTGCGGCCTGGTTGACCATGGAGAGGGGCCAGATGCCGCAGGAAGATCGCCGCACGCGGCGCACCCGCCGCCTACTGCGTGACGCGCTGGTGGCTCTGGTGCTCGAGCGCGGGTATGCCGGTATCACGGTGGAGGACATCACCGAGCGCGCCGACCTGGGGCGGGCGACGTTCTACAGCCACTACACGGACAAGGACGCGCTGCTCAGCCAGATCGTCGCCGACCTGCAGGCCGAGCTGGACAGCCGTCTGGAGCCGCTGCTGCGAGCGCCTTCGGTCGGTTTCAGCGGCAAGCCGATCCTGGAGATGTTCCGCCACGCCGCGGAGGAACGCGACGCCTACCGCGTCATCCTGCGAGGTGAGGGTGACGGCCGCGCCCTGCGGGAGCTCATGGAGGCGCGCAGCGCCGCCGCCGCGACGGTGTTCGGGCATCGGGCCCGCGCCATGGAGGTGACCCCACGCATCGACATCGACGTGCTGGCCAGAGCATGGGTCGGCGAGCAGATCGCCGTACTGCGCTGGTGGCTGGAGGCCGAGCCTCAGCAACTGTCGGCGGAAGCGGTGACCCACATGCTGCTGGAGCTGTCGCTGCGCGGAAGGTACTGGGCCAACGGCTTCGACGGTGATCCACCCGCGGCGTCGGAAGAGGGCAGCCCGGACTGAAACCCCCGGCGCAGTGACCTTCCGATCGGACGGAGATGCGCGGTCATGATCGATGGGGCGTGTCGGCCGCCTGGTGCCTGCGGACGTGGCATCGCGAGATCAACGAGGTCTGCCCTCGCGAGGTCTGGCTCGGCCGGAGAAGCAACGGGATACCGCAAACAGTTGATCTTATGGCGGGTCAGATCGGGAGGCGATGCAGCAGGCGCGCCCATCTCCTGGAGGGCGGCCCTGGTGAGGGTGGTTCCCTCGCGGCGCTGCCAGAGGCCGAGCATGGCGGCGACAGCAGCGGCAGCGCACCCGACGTCTCGGACACGAGTTCGTCGAGCAGGCCCGGTTCCAGCGACAGCCCCGCCCTCTGGGCCGGGCCCTCGACCGCGCGCCGGGTCTCGGTGGAGGACATGCCGTGCACGATCACCGTGTTGGCCGCCAGGAGGTCGGCGAGCGCGGGGAGGGGACGGGGTGCGGCGGCCGTCCGTGCGGGGCCCGCCCCGCACCCGGTGAGCACCAGCAGGGCGACGGCGGGGCGGCCCTCCTGAGCGTGTGAGCCTTCGTGCGAGAACCCTGCGCCGCCCCGGCTACCAGGCGGTTACCGGCCGGCTACCGCGCAGCGCTCCCGGCCTTTTCCTGCAGGCGGTTGCTCCGTCAACGCCACCTGCGGTGGACGCGGACGATCGCGGTGAACGCGCCGTCGTTGTCCAGCGAGTCATCGTCGTTGACCATCAACCGGACCATGGTCTCCCGGTCGCGGGGCGCGGGGACGCACTTCGGCGTGCCGTACCCGACGTAGAACGCGCCCCTGGACACCGCGGCCGTCCCGCTGGTGGCCTTGCGCGTGTACGTCGTGCGGCGGACACCGGTGGCGCGGTCGTAGAACACACCCACCAGGGAGAAACGCGGGCTTCCCGGCATCGGCCAGGCGTACCCGCCATGCCGTCCCTTGTCCCAGGGCGCGGTGTCGCCCGGCCAGCCATCGGGGCCGTTCTGACCGCTGAGGAAGACGCCTGAGCCGATCTGGCCGCCCACGTCGGTCACCGTGATCCCCCCGCCCTTCCCGATCGTGACCACCTGGGCGCCGCCGTCCTGCACGAGGGCGCCGGACCTTCCGCTCACACTGAGCTTGGCGTGGAAGACGGGACCGGCGTTCGGGCAGGTGGGCCAGTCCGGGCCGGCGTGGGCCGTTGCCGTTGGCGTGGGGACGTGCGCGGCCGTCATCAGCAAGGCGGCCACCAGGGTACTGCGCACCATCATGGGCTCTCCCTTTCGGTTCGCCCCGACGCTATGCGTGGGCCGCAGCGCGGTCCTGAGTAATCGCCTACTCATGTTTCGTCCGAGGACCGCCCCGCGCCCGCCTGCGGCTCCCCTTTGAGAGGCTCACGCCATAGATACACGGTCTTGGCCGCGTCTACGCGGATGAGACCCGAGGAGAGCCTTGCAACCCAGCCAGCAACACGAGTTCGCCGCATTCGTGGCCAGCCGATCGGACAGCCTGATCAGACTCGCCTACGTCCTGACCAACGACCAGCACGCCGCGGAGGACCTCTTACAGACTGCGTTGATGAAGACCGCGGGCCACTGGCGGAGGATTCGCGGCAACCCCGAGGCGTACGTGCGCAAGGTGATGTACCACGAGCAGGTCGGCCGCTGGCGAAGTCCGCGCTGGGGGCGGGAACGCGTGGTCCACGCGCCTCCCGAGCAGCTGGTCGAGGACCGCACGCGGGAGGTCGAGGACCGTCTCACCCTGCGGCAGGCGCTGCGGGCGTTGCCGGTGCGCAAGCGCGCGGTCCTGGTCCTGCGTTACTACGAGGACCTGCCCGAGTCGGAGGTCGCGAAGATCATGGGCTGCTCGGTGGGGACCGTCCGCAGCCAGACCCATCAAGCGGTCGCCAGGCTGCGTGAACTGGTCGGCGAACACCTCATCCTGGAGGCCTGACATGCCCATCAACGAACAGCGGATCGCCGAGGAACTACGGCTGATCGCGGACGAGGCCCAGCCGGTCGACCCGGTCGGCTACGCCACCCGGGCGGGCGCCGGAGCGTCGAGGCGCCGCCGGCTGTCCTGGTCGCTGGCCGGGCTCGTGACCGCCACGGCGCTCGTCGCCGGCGTCTTCGTCGTGTCCCCCTTGCGCGAAGGCGGGGACATCGCCGCGCAGGTCGCCGCACTTCCGCGGAACACTCCTGAGCAACTGCGGCTGGTTCGCGACTGCATGCCCATGGGAGGTCCGGTGCACAACATGGACCCCGGCCTGCGGATCCCTGAAGAGGGTAGAGCCGAGGACTTCCGCGTGCTAACGGAGTATCGCGACAAGGAAGGATCTACCGCGCTGGTCGGGAGCACCGCGGGCTTCGTCCTCTGCACGCCGACCGAGCAGAAGGACATGACGGAGCCCGCGGTGTTCACCTACTGGGGTTACCAGCCTCCCGGAAGCCTGACCCGCTTGGCTGGCAACCTCACCGTGGACGCCTACGAGACTCATGATCCTCCACCCGTAGGGCCCGAGCGCAGGCAGCGCAACGACTCCTACCTGGTCATCGCGGGGCGTGTCGCCCCTGGCGTGCAGCGGGTGGAGATCGTCTGGAAGGGCGGGCGGCGCACCGACGCGCGGGTGGCCAACGGCTTCTTCCTCGGACGGATGCTCACGGGATTGGTTCCTGCTCCCGAAGGCCTCGGGGAAGGGCCGCTCAAACCCAAGCAGATAGTGGACACGCCATCAGCCACGGTGACCGCCTACGACCAGGCGGGCCGGGTCATCGGGCAAGAGAAGAACGTCCACTACTCATGGCGAGGTCCTACCTCCCGGCCCAGCCCCACCCCCTGACCGCGTCGATTCGGCTGGGCGGTACGTGGCAGCGACCCGACCCCGCAATTAGATCGACAAGCGTTTTGCCCGCTCATGACGCCCACCCTGCCATCGTGGAGTATGGACGCCTCGGGGGAGGAGCGCTGGCTGAGCGTGCTGCGGGAACACGCCGCACGTCTCGCCTTCCCCGACTGGACGTCCGGCCCCGACGACTGGCCGAGCTTCTACACCTCCTTCGACGACGCCGCCGAGCCGTACATGGAAGTCACCGTCTACCGGGGCGTCGACCGCATCCACTACCGCCGATACACCGGCGACGAGCTGGCGGCGTTCTGGGCGAGGCTCCTCGACACGCTGACCGAATAGGCGCAGGACGGGCCTCGGGGAACGGCCAGGCACGAGCCGCCGCGACCCCCGCGGACGGCGCCGGACCAGGCAGCCGGCCGCGCTCGACGAGTCCATGTCCGGTCACGCCTGACATGGGAGACTGGAGGGACGTCATCCTCCCATCCACCTCCCGGATGATCGCTTCCCGCGCGGGAGGCGTCGACGTGGCGCGGCGCACTTCGCCGGTCCACGTCCCGAAGAGGCGTACGAGATGACCGTGGCCGGATGGCTGAGGCTGGGCGAGGAGGAGTAATGAGCGCTCCGACGGTGTGGCGTGACCTGCTGTCCGAGGTCAAAGGCACCCGCCAGCGGGTGACCGTGCACCTGTACGGCGGCCAGTCCCTCAAGGGCGTGGTCGTCGAGCTCGACGACGTGAACGAAGTCGTCGTACTCGACGAATACGCGCACGGTTCCACGGTGGCGGCCCACGAATCCCCCGTCCACACAGTCGCCCTGTCGGCCGTGCAGGCCGTCACGGTCCATCGGCACGAATAGGCGGGGAAACCGCGACGCCGTCGGGGACGTTTCACTCGAGGATTCCCAGCAGTCCGTCGGGCTCCGACAGGCGTACCCGCCATGCGCCCCTTGTCCCGAGGCGCGGTGTCGCCCGGCCGGCGATCGGGGCCGCTGAGGAGGACGCCTGAGCCGAGCCGGCCGCCCACCTCCGTGACCGTGATCGCCTCGCTCAGGACAGGCGGCAGGATCTTCGCCGTGCTCGTCGACGGCGGGCTCGTGGTGAAGCTGCCCGCGCAACGGCGCGTGACGGCCGCGGGCCGCGTCGCCGAGGGTGAGCGGGGGACACCTTACCTGGATTCGGGGTGCTCGCTGTGGACGGGAGGACGGCTCGCCTCGGGTTCGGGCAGCCAGGCGTCATCAGTCAGGTGCAGCCATCCTTCGGCATCGGCGAGGTCGCGGGCGGCGTCCCGAAGCGCCGTCAGGCCGGGATGGTGCAGGCCCTGGCGCCAGATCATGCTCCATGGGTAGAGCGCGACGGGTTGCACGAGCGGGCGGATGACCGCGCCTGGGACGTCCGGTTGGCTGCTGATGGTCAGCACCGGCAGGTCCCATTGCTGGACGTGATAGGCCAGTTCGTCGATGCCCCGCACGTTGGGCCGGGGCGGGCGGCATGTTGGTGTCGGCGAACAGTTGGAGCATGGTGCGTTCCCACTCGGCGGAGGCATGGTCGCCGCAGTGCCAGCAGGCGTCGGTCTCCCGGAGGGCGGCCAGCGGTACCTCGGCGCACGCGGCGAGTGGATGGCGTTCCGGCAGGAGGACGGAGATCCGCTCGTACCGGATCAGCTGGTGTTCCGAACCTCCCGGTACGTGACCGGTCGTGCCATGCCAGCGGCCGAAGGTGACATCGAGCCGATGCGCGGCCAGCAGCGGGAGGGCGGCGTCCAGCCCGCCGTGGAAGGATCTGCCGTCAGCGCTGCTGCCATGCCCATGATTGTTGAGGACTCTCCCAGAGATCGACAAACGACTTTCATCGGAGGCCGAGCGGTCGGGACGTGGACGCTGAAGGCGCGTGCCTGTGCCGTCCTGGGAGCGGTCCGGTGTTCGACACCTCCGGTGACGGCTTCAGGTGACGTACGGCAGCGGCCGTGTCGATGAGAAACATGTGCTTGGACCGGGCTCACGCGATCCGGACGACGTGGTTTCCGCAGCCCTTGCGCGCCGATCACGCCGGCCGGGCCGACGCCCTGCCGCCGCCGGCCCCGCTCGGCCTCCACGTGCGCTGGCCCACGGCGCGGCGGGAGCGAGCACCGCCATGCACTGGGGGAGCCGGAGGATGGTGACGAGATCACGGTCGATACGATGCCAGGCATGCCCTCAGAGTCGTTGGTCGTCTCGGTCGCCCAGCTTTCCGCGACGCCGGGGGATGTGGAGACGAACGCCCTGTCGGCGGCCGCGGTGGTACGCGGCGCCGCCGATGCGGGGGCGAGGCTGCTGATGTTCCCCCAGCTCTCGCTGGTGGGCTACGACCTCGCCCTCTTCGCCGACCCGTCCTGCTGGGTGACAGAGAACGATCCGCGGCTCGACGTCGTGCGCAAGGCCGTCCAGGAAGCCGGGGTGACCGCGGTGGTGGGCGCGGCCTACCGCTGGCCGGACGGCACGCCCTGGATCGCCTCCCTGGTGATGCGCCCTGACGCGGAGATGCTCGTCCACGGCAAGCGGAACCTGCACGGCCTGGAGCGAGACCTGTTCCGGCCCGCGGGCAAGGGCGAGCTCCTCGACGTCGACGGCTGGCGCGTCGCCCTGGCTCTCTGCCTCGACGCCGGCATGCCCAGGCACGCCGAGGACGCGGCCCGCGACGGTGCCGAGGTGTACGCCGCGTCCGCCCTCTACACCCAGGAGGAGGCGCGGCGCATGGACATCCACATGGCGGCCAGAGCCATGGACCACCGCATGTTCTCCGTCATGGCCAATCATGCGGGCACGGGGCCGGGGTGGCGCTCGTGCGGCGGCAGCGGAGCCTGGCACCCGGACGGCAGGAGGCTGACCCAGGCGGGCACCGAGCCCGGCCTGTTCACCACGGCCCTGTCGCGCGGCGAGCTCCAGGCGTTGAGAGACAAGGACGCCCTGGCCGGGTATCCGCGCGGAGCAGGGACCGACAGATGACGGCGCCAGCTTCGGCGAGGCTCTCCGAGCCGCGGCGCCACCTCTGAGAAGCGGAAGGATCCTCCCCATGAGCGACCAGCGGCCCGGCACCGACCAGGTGCGCAGGACGCCCAGCGTCTCCTGCGTCTTCCTCTGCCACGACGGCCGTGGCAGGGTGCTCCTGGCCCGACGCGGCGCCGGCGCGCGGGACGAGCCCGGCACCTGGGACTGCGGCGCGGGAGCCCTGGAGTACGGGGAGTCGTTCGAGGCGGCCGTCGCCAGGGAGGTGGCCGAGGAGTACGTGACCCGTCCGCTGGAGATCGAGACCATCGGCGTGCGCAACGTCCTGAGGGAGGAGCCCGCCTCTCACTGGGTCGCGGTGATCTTCGCGGTCAGGGTCGACCCCGCCGAGGCCGCCATCGGCGAACCGCACAAGTTCGACGAACTGGGCTGGTTCTCTCCGGAGGCGTTGCCGTCCCCCCTGCACTCGCAGCTCGCCGAGAGCATCAGGCTCTTCCGCGCGTGGCAGGAGGCGTGAAGGGTCCTACGACCTGATCCCGTTCACCGCCAGGGCGATCAGGACGACTGTCACCCCGCCGACCAGGACCATGCTCCAGAGCGCCGCCCATGCCGCCGATTTCGCGTCCGGCACCCTTCCCGCCGCGGACGCGGCGTCCTTGACCGCCTTTCCCCATCCTCGCCAGGTGTCGAGCGCTCGCTGGAAACGGCGTCCGACGACGAAGAGGACCATCGCGATCACAATGATGAGAAGGACCCGGCCGTCCGCGCTGTCCATAGACGTACTCCCTGGATGGCTTCTCTTGCCGTAAAAATACGACAGGTAATGCGACCAGGCCAGAGCCGGATGGAGCGGCACTGAACCATGCTGTTGGTTATGGGCGAGTTGTCCCAGTTTGAAGGATGCTGGTCACCGGCCTGCGGCGCCGCTCAGGCGGCCGTGGGTGGAGATTGTCTTGACCACTAGTGGAAATGCATGTGCGATTTAGTAGAATCACGGCAATTTAATCGGTGAAGGTGCGCAGCGGGGGAGAAGCGTGGCGAATCTCGGCGATCACATGGCGGTCGCCAGAGTGCTTGCCTCGATACCTCAGCTGGAACCTGCCGATCTCGTCGACGCGGTAATCGCCGAGATGGGCTCAGCCGGGCTCGACGTCCCCTACTCCGCCAAGCGGAAGGTGTATTTCCTCAACATCGCCCTGCACTGCCTGGCGAGCGAGCAGGCGCGCGGCGCCCTGGTGCGGGCGGTCGAGTTCTTCGCCGCGGGGCTCCCTCAGGTGGAGCAGATCAGGAGGCTGGCAGGGCTGGCCGACAGCCTCCTCGAGCCGGAGGACGAGCGGCGGATCGAGGAGTTGCTCAGGCGCTGCGAGGCCGGCGACCTTCGCGCCCTCTACCAGGTGGTCACCGAGGGCAAGGGGGCCCTCTGCCCGGTGGGGCTGACCAGCGCGTGGGAGATGTTCGAGTTCCTGCTCGACGTCAACGGCAGGCCAGGCTGGCTGGCACCGCACCTGCGCTTCGTGGCGCTGCTGCGAGGACGGCTGGTCCACCAGGAACCGGCGAACGACCCCGAGCTGAAGGACGAGCTCGGCAGATGGCTGTACCGCCAGCGAGACCTGCTGCGGGAGCTCGACGATGCGGCCGCGACCGAACTGGAACTCCTGCTGCGCCAGCCGCCGCCCTTCCAGACCCGTACCGACCTGCCGGTCTGCCTCATCGTCGAGATCGACCGGTCACCCGTGCCCGACGACGGCACCGACCCGCATCGCGTCACGCACTGGACGCAGGCCGACCAGTCGCGCTGGAGCCCGGTGCGCGGCGAGGACGTCGAGTTGCCGTCCGCGCGGCTCGGGGACTACGTGGTGGAGCTGGTCCTGAAGGCGGAGGAGGAGTGGACGTCCGGCGGCCCCCTGCTGCTGGAGTTCATGCTCGCGCCCGACCTGGTCAATCTGGCCGTGGAGCGCTGGCCCCGCCAGATCAGCGAGAACCTGCCGCCGCGCGCGCTCGGCCAGGACTACGAGGTGGTGCTGCGCAGCGATTCGCGCCTGCGCCCGCGCCACCGCCACCGGCACTGGCGCGACAGGTGGGACAGGTTCATGCGGGGAGAGGGCGGCACCCACGTGATCCCGCTGGACGGGGCCGAACTCGGCGCCATGCACGACGACCTGATACGGGGTTGTCATCTGGTGGCCTGCGTGCTTTCGGCGCCGCCCGACCATCCGCTGGGACGTGCCCAACTGGAGGCCGCTATCGACGCGGGACTGCCGATTGTCCTCTGGTGTCGCGATGTAGCATCGAATGTCGAATTTCGGGAGATTGTTCACGACGTCGTCCAACCGGTCAAACTCAAGAAACTCCCGGAGAGCATCCTTCAATTGCGCAGTTCAGCGGCTTGTGAGAGCGTCGCCCTCCTTTGGGACGATCCTGACAGGCCAATTCCGCCTGTCCCACATCTCAGGGTTGCGCGGTAGGTTAAACAAGGGGATCCTTCAGAAGAGCCCAATTTCATGCGCCGCACCGTGTATCCGAGTGAGGAAACATCCACAGATGAGCGTGGAAACACCACATGGGGACGGTGAGTTCGCAGCCATCCCCCAGGGGTGGCTCCTCTACCGAGGCACGGGACGGCCGCTACAGGACATCTCCCTGCGCCACGCCCTGCCGGCGCCGCCCCCCTGGCGTACCTTCACCGGCGGTCAGGTGATCGACCCCCCGGCGGAAGATCTCGAGGAGCTCGACCGCAGGCTCGGCAGGGTCGACACGCTTCCCGTGCGCAGGCCCGACCCGCGGGAGGTCATCGCGGTCAACGCCGCGCTCTGCCTGCGCCGTCCGCTGCTGGTCACGGGGCCGCCCGGCGTGGGCAAGTCCACCCTGGCCTACCAGGTGAGCCGTGAGCTGCACCTCGGCCCCGTCCTGCGCTGGCCCGTCAACAGCCGCAGCACCCTGCGCTCCGGGCTGTACGACTACGACGCGGTCGCCCGTGTCCAGGACGCGCGGGTGGCAGGCAGCGAGCCGAGCATCGGCAAGTACGTTCAGCTCGGGCCGCTGGGAACGGCGCTGCTGCCCTACGAGCTGCCGCGGGTGCTGCTGATCGACGAGTTCGACAAGGGCGACGCCGACCTCGCCAACGACCTGCTCGACGTCGTGGAGGAGGGCGGCTTCCAGATCAGGGAGCTGTTCCGCGCCCGCTCGGGGCAGCCCGAGGTCGTCCACACCGCCGACGCGGGCCGGACCGCCGCGATCAGCGAGGGCACCGTGACCTGCAGGGCCTTCCCCTTCATCGTCATCACCAGCAACGGGGAGCGCGAGTTCCCTCCCGCCTTCCTGCGCAGGTGCATCAGGCTCGAGATGCCGGAGCCCAGCGCCGAACGGCTGGCCGAGCTGGTCGTGGCGCACTTCGGCCAGGACGCCGAGCCGTACAAGGACCGGATCATCCAGGAGTTCCTCGACTACCGCACGCGCAACTCCGTGGCCGCCGACCAGCTCCTCAACGCGCTGCACCTGGTCATCACCGGCCAGGACGGCTGGAGCGAGCAGTTCTACAAACAGGTGCTCGACGTGGTGCTACGACGGCTCGACGAGGCAGGCGTGGGGTGAGCAGGTCGGCAGGTCAATCGCCACTCGGCCGCGAGGGCGCGCCGCACTGGCAGGAGGCCGCCGACCTTCTCTGGCTCGCCGCCCATGCCGTCGCGGGCCGGGCGGGGGAGCTGCCGTCAGCCCCCAGCCGGGCCAGGCGGGACCCGCCGGGAACCGCCGAGGCGCCGCCCGCCGACCGGGTGCCGCAGGCCCAGGGCGCCGACACCGACGTGAGCGGTGGCGACGCCGCGGGCTCCGGTGCGCCGTTCGCGGTGACGCTGGAGCCTGCAGTCCAGGAGGTGGTCGGCGAGCGAGCCGACCTCACCGTCTCCGAACCCAGGCGACGTCGCGCGGTCAGTCAGGCGATGCGCGCCTTCCGGCGGCTGGTCGAGTCGCCGTACGGCGCGGCCGAGGTCGACGAGGAGGCCACGGCCGAACAGGCGGCGGGTGACGACCTCTGGCTGCCGGTGTTCGCGCCCGCGAGGGAGCGCCTGCTCGAACTCGACGTGGTGATCGACGACGGCCGCTTCGCGATCCTGCACAGGGCCGCCGCCAACGGGTTCGCGGCGGCCTTCACCGACGTCGCGGCCTTTCGGGTGATCCGGACGCATCTCCTCGACGCCGACGTCGAAAGGGAGTCCGAGCTGAGGCTGCGCACAGGGCGAGCCGATGCTCCCGCGACTCCCGCCTCGGCGCTGGCGCTGCCGGGCCGTACCGGGCGCAGGCTCATCGTCGTCCTCACCGACGGCATCGGCGACGCCTGGCACACCGGGGCCGCCCACAGGATGCTGGCCCGCTGGGGCGAGAACAACGCGGTGGTCGTGGTTCATCTGCTGCCCGCGCGGCTGTGGCGGCGCACGGGCATCGCGCCGGAGCGGGCCGAGCTGCGTAACACCAAGCCCGCTGCCGCCGCCGTCGAGTACGGCTCGGCCGTGCCGGCGGGAATGGTGCCGGTGCCGGTCATCGGGCCGGCGGCCGGTCAGGTGAAGGGCTGGGCCGAGTTCGTCATGGGCAGCCGTGCCCGCTGGTCCTGCGGGGTCCTGGCCTGCTCCTCCGCCGAGACCGACCACGAGTCGCGGGAGCCGGAGGAGGACGCCTCGGCCGAGGAGCGGGTCTGGCGGTTCCGCATGGGTGTCTCGCCTGTCGCCTTCGAGCTGGCCGTGCACCTGGCCGCCGCGCCGCTGACCATGTCGGTGATGCGGCTGGTGCAGCGCAAGCTGGTGCCCCACGCCAGCGACGCGCACCTGGCCGAGGTCCTGGGCAGCGATCTGATCCGGCGGGCGGACTCAGGGGAGACGCCGCTCAGCGTGCCGTACGACTTCGTGCCCGGGGTGCGGGCGGAGCTGCTGCAGGCAGGCAGGCGTTCGGAGACGGCCGAGGTGCTGGTCGCGGTCGTCGACCACCTGGGCCAGGAGGTGGACGAATTACGCGGGCTGCGCGACGTGATCGTCTCGCCAGGCAGCGCGTCCGTGCCCGACCTGCCGCGCGAGCTGTCGCAACTCGTCGAGCCCACCGTCTCGGCCCTGGAGGCGATGGCGGGGCGCTACACCGTGCCGGCGCGGCGGATCAGGGATGCCTTTCGTGGCCATGAGGGCACGAGTGAGCCGGCCCTGGCGGGGCACGCCTCCAGCCGTGATCTTCCTCGCCCGGAGGACACCGTCTACCCGCATGTCGTAAAAGATCCATCGCCGCCTGACCCGTTTGGAGTAACCATCAACATGAGCGCCGTACCTCTGGCAGCCAAGCGTGAGTCCCACGAGCCGACGCCGGTGTGGAACGTCCCGCAGAAGAACGTGAGCTTCACCGGCCGCGAGGAGATGCTGGCGCTGCTGCACGAGCGGTTGTCGGCGGGGACCACGGCGGTGCTTCCTGAGGCGCTGCACGGCCTGGGCGGCGTGGGCAAGTCGCAGATCGCCATTGAGTACTGCTATCGCCATCAGGACAAGTACGACCTCATCTGGTGGATACCCTCCGAACGACTGACCATGGTGCGGCAGGCTTTCGTGGACCTGGCCGTTCACCTCGACCTGAACGTCACCGAGCCGAACGTGGCCGTTCCCGCGGTGAAGGAGGCCCTGCGGCTGGGCCGCCCCTACGCCGACTGGCTGCTGGTCTTCGACAACGCGGAGAACGTGGACGAGATCAGGAAGTTCTTCCCGACCAACGGTCCAGGGAAGATCATGGTGACCTCCCGTTCGCGCGACTGGTTCTCCTACGCCGCTCCGCTCGAGGTCGACGTCTTCACCCGCGAGGAGAGCCGCGAGCTGCTGCGCCTGCGCGGGCCCGAGCTGAGCGACCAGGACGCCGACGAGATCTCCAGCCGTCTGGGCGACCTGCCGCTGGCGATCGAGCAGGCCGCGGTCTGGCTGTCGGAGACGGGCATGCCGACCTCGGAGTACCTCCAGCTCTTCGACGAGCACAGCACCGAACTGCTGCAGGTCGAGGGCGCCGAGGTGCCGGTGGCGGCGGCGTGGAACGTCTCCTTCGACCGGCTGAGAGAGAGCCACCCCGCGGCCCTGCAGCTCCTGCAGGTGTGCGCCTTCCTCGCGCCCGAACCCATCCCGAGGTCGCTGCTGACCAGCAGCCGCGACATGGAGGGACCGCCCGAGCTGGTGCAGGCGCTGCGCGACCCGATCGCGCTCAGCCGTACCACCCGTGCGATCAACCAGTACGCGCTCGCCAAGCTGAACTACCGCGACAACACCATCTCGCTGCACCGGCTGGTGCAGCGCGTGGTGACCAGCCAGCTGTCGGACGACGACCGGATGCTGTTCCGCCACTGCGGCCATCTGATGCTGGCCAACGCCGACCCCAAGGCGCCGGGCAACCGGGCGCGCTGGCCGGAGTACCACGCGCTCTTCCCGCACGTCTTCGCCTCCAAGCTGGAGGAGTGCACCGACCCGTGGGCCAGGGAGCTCTTCCTCAACCTCATCGACTTCCTCTATCTGTGGGGCGACCACAACGGCTTCGTCTCGATGGCGCAGCGCGCCGTCGACACCTGGAGCGAGAACCTGGGGCCCGAGCACGACGCCACGCTCGCCGCCGAACTGCGTCTGGGGCGCGCGTTGCGCCTGTTCGCCGACTTCCAGGCGGCCTACCGCCATCACCTGCACGCGCGTGACGCGCTGCGCGACAGGCTCGGCCCCGACCATGAGCGCACGCTGGAGGCGCAGGGCTATCTGGGCGCGGACCTGCGCTACCTGGGCCGCTTCGACGAGGCGCTGGAGATCGACCGCCAGGCGTACGAGACGCTGCGCCGCCGTTTCGGCCCCGACGACCCGCTCACCCTCGAGCAGGCTCACCTGCTGGCCATCGACTACCGGCTGACCGGTGACCCCGTCAGGGCGAGGGAACTGGACGAGGACACCTATCGCAGGAAGCAGGAGGTGCTCGGGCCCGACAACCTCAGCACCATCAGCTCGCGCGTCGCCCTGACGGTCGACATCATGGAGTGCGGCCACTACCTGGAGGCGCGCAATCTCCAGGAGATCCACACCAACGAGATGCGCCGCCGCTTCCAGAACTCCCACCCCGGCACCATGGACGCCATCGGACTGCTGTCGGTGATGAGCCGCAAGGCGGGCAGACAGGACGAGGCGCTCAAGCTCTCGGAGGAGGCGATGTCGCTGTTCAGGGCCCGCTACGGCGAGAAGGCCCAGACCACGGTGGCCATCACCCTCAACCACGCGATCAACCTGCGCCACATCGGCGACCTGACCCAGTCGGTCGAGCTCGGCCTGCGGGCCAAGCAGCTCTACGAGGAGATCTTCGGGCCCGACCACGCCAACTCGCCCACCGCGGCGGTCAACGTCGCGGTCGGCCTGCGGCTCATGGGCCGGGTGGAGGAGGCGAGGGATCTGGATCGCCAGGCCCTGGAGGACCTCACCAGGCTGCTGGGCGACGAGCATCCGCGCACGCTCATCTGCGCGATCAACTACGCCAGCGACCTGTACGAGCTGGGCGAGCACGAGCACGCGCTGGAGCTGGACCAGCGCACCCTCGAGCAGCTGCGTGAGGGACAGGGCGCCGACCATCCGACCGCGCTGGCCTGCGCTTTCAATCTCAGCATGGACCTGCAGGCGGTCGGCAGGGAGGCGGAGGCGGCCACGCTGTTGTCCGAGACGCTGGCCGGCTATCGGCGGGTGCTGGGCGAAGACCATCCCGCGATCAAGTCTCGTGGCCAAGGAAAGCGGGCAAACTGCGATATCTACCCAATCTCCGTGTAGCGGGTGCTGTAAGAGCCAAAAGCGGACAGCGTGGTCCCGTTGCCAACAGGTTCCACAAAGAACCCGGGAGTATTGCGACGTGAGTGAGAGTGCTGAGTTCCCCTGGCGTAAAAGCACGTGGAGCGATGGGACAGGCGGTGGGTGCGTGAGCGTCGCCCATCTCGGCAACGGCTGCGCGATCAGGGACAGCAAGGATCCCGGCCCCTACCTTCTGGTGTCGTTAGGTTCGTGGCGGGCCTTCATCGAGGGGATCAGACGGGGGCAGTTCGAGCCGGTAAAGGACGGGGCGCCGCCACAGCGCCCCCTCCGCTCAGATGGGGCGTGAGCCGATCGAGCCCACGAAGGCGGCCCAGGCTTCACGGGAGAAGCTGAGGTGCGGACCGCCGGGGTTCTTGGAGTCGCGGACCCCCATCCGGTCGCCGAGCTCCGCCACCTCGACACAGGTGCCGAACTCCTGTTCGGTGCTGTAGCTGCTCTTGCGCCATGCGGGTGCGTCGTGCATGTTGCTCCCTCCGTAACTCCGGAACGTGATTACTTGGCTACTCTACAGAGAGAAAGTGCGCCGGTTGGCGGCATGGCATTTCCATATAAATCAGGATCTTTGTCATAAGATGCGACTATGTTGCCAAGCAAGCCGAAAGCGGCAGATTTCGACCTTTCGTCTGTTGTATGGATGAGGAGCGAAGCCGGGCAGACAATTGAGGATCCGGTAGAAATCGCCTTCGTTGGGGAAAATATCCTTATGCGCAACGGTGGCGACAAGGACAGCACGATCCTGGTCTTCACCCAGGCCGAATGGGACGCCTTCGTCGCCGGCGCCCTCGACGGCGAGTTCGACTACGACGGTCAGGGGCGGTAGTGCTCGATCGCCTCCGCCAGAGCACGTAAGGGGGAGGAGTCCGGGCCCTCCAGCCGCTCCAGGACGTCCAGCAGGTCGGCCAGTCCCGTGGGGTAGGTGCCGCAGACGCTCGCCAGGCTCAGCAGGGCGTGGCGCGTCCGTGTGTCACGCTTCACCAACCCCTCCACGGGCGGGCCGAGCAGCCGCAGGACCTCGTCGCGGTCCTGCGGGGTCTGCAACGACGAGACTCGTTCCATCGCCGTCACGAGGTCCAGGAGCGAAAGCGGGCGGTGCTCCGTCCTCTCAGGCGCGGAGGAAGGGGGCAGCACGTCCAGCAGAGCCCGCACGTACGCGGCGGCCGCCAGCGACGCGGCGGGGTGCCACAGGTCGGATTTGGCGGCGTCGCCATAGTCGCTGACGCCTCGCACCGCCAGGCACTCGCGGCCGTCGAGCGCCGCGCCGACGGCCACGCCCGCCGCCTCCATCTCGATGGCGAGCAGGTCCTCCCGTCGCGCGAGCTCGTCCCTGCGCCGCGCGCTGCGCAGCAGCTCGTCGCCGCTGCCGATCCTGCCGTGGAAGACCTGCCAGTCGCGCTCCGACGGCGGACGCTCGTACAGCGGCGAGGGCGGCGTGCTCGCCCGCTCGCGCCAAGGGTGTTGGCCGCGCAACGACGCCGCACGCAGCTCGTTCACCCCGCGCAGCAGCCGGGGCGCCGCCACCAGTGTCGCGCCTCTGGTCCTGACGCCCTCGTCGGTCACCCTGACATGGCTGTAATGGACCACGCCGGCGCTTCCCACCACGACGTCACCGAGCCGGACGTCCCGCTCGGGGTCGCCGGGCCTGGGCACGCCCAGCGCGATCCCGCACATGATCACGGTCTCGATCCCTGGGAAGCTGCGCACCAGATGCGCGCACGCGTGGGCCGCCGCGCTGTTGCCCGTGGTGGTCAGCACCGTGGTCACCACAGGGCCGCACGCCAGCTCGGCCCGCACGTACTGGTTGGGGTCACCGGCAGGCGCCCGGACCTTCCGCACCTCACCCAGCACGTGCAGGAGGGCGACCGACTCCACGGGCAGGGCGGTGATGACGCCGATCATAAGTTCCCACCCTAGACCTGGTACGGCGCAGCAGATCACGATATGTCCTGGGAACCGGCGGCGGGTGAGGGAGCGACATGCAGGAACTGGTCATCGGGGTCGTCAGCTCATTGATCGCGACCGTGCTCACGGTCGCGGCCGGCTGGTTCGGCCTGTCCTGGCCGCGACGGCTGCTCCTTCGTCTGCTGTCACGGATGTCAGGGGTGGGCGTGCTGCGCTCCTATCCCAAGCAGTCGGCGGCCAACGCCGACCTGGCGGCCGACCTGCGCGCGGCCCGCTGGATCAAGGTGCTGACGGGGCGCGGCAACGAGCTGGCCCGCGACAGCTTCCAGGAGGCCTGGCGGCCGGGCAACCCGCGCCTGGAGTCGACCCGCGTCCTGCTTCCCGACCCCGCGGACCCTGGAGGATGGCTGCGGGCGAGGGAGGACGAGGTGCGGCGCCTGGATCCGGGGATCGAGAGCGGGCTGCTGGCCAAGCAGGTCTCGGCGAACATCGACTACGTCACGGCGGTGGCCGCCAAGAACGCCTCGGTGGAGTTACGTCTGTTCGACGCGCCGCACAACTGCCGGGTGATCCTCACCGACCGGCTGGCGTACTTCACCCCGTACCTGCAGGAGACGCACGGGCGTAATTCACCGTGTCTGGTCTTCAGGAACGGCAGCGCGATGTACGACTACCTGCTGCGCCTGTTCGACGGGTTGTGGCAGGCGGGGGCCGGGGCGGGCCCCTCGACGCGGGCCGACTAGCCTTCACCGGCCCGGACGAAGAGCCCGCCGAGGTCGCGCAGGTAGGCGCGGAACTCGGCGGGACGGACGACGTCGAACTCCGCCCCCACGGAGGCGAGGATGAGAACCGGCCAGTCGAAGGCGTCCACCTGCAGTCTCAACAGGCAGGAGTGGTCGTCGACGGGCTCGACCCTTCCCCCGGTGACGGCCACCACCGGGTCGACGGCGGCGGCGGGAGCGTGCACGCGCACGGTGATGTCCCACAGGGTCGGACGGGAGCCGAGCCGCTCCTCGACGAAGGCGGCGGCGTCGGCGGCGGGCAGCTCGCGCTGGCGGAACCGGGCTCCCCTGGCGGCCGGCGCCGTGAGGCGGTCGAGCCTGAAGACGCGCCAGTCGGCGCGGTCGAGGTCCCAGGCGACCAGATACCAGCGGCGCCTCAGCGAGACCAGCCGGTGCGGCTCGACCAGGCGGGTGGCAGGCTCGCCGTCGGGGGCGGTGTAGGTGAACGTGAGCCGCTCGTCGTCGCGGCACGCCTGGGCGATCACGGTCAGCGCGGTCGCGTCCACCCGGGGACCGTCCAGCGGAGAGGTGACGGTGTAGGCCCGCAACGCGTCGACCCTGCGGCGCAGGCGCGGCGGCATCACCTGGACCACCTTGGCCAGGGCGCGCAGCGAGGTATCCTCGATGCCGCCGACGGTGCCGCCCGCGGCGGTGCGCAGGCCGACGGCGATGGCCACGGCCTCGTCGTCGTCCAGGAGCAGCGGAGGCATCACCGCGCCTGACCGGAGCTGGTAGCCGCCGGTGAGCCCTCGCCCGGCGTGCACGGGATAGCCGAGCTCGCGGAGGCGGTCGATGTCGCGGCGCAGGGTGCGCTCGCTCACGCCGAGCCGCTCGGCGAGTTCGAGTCCCGGCCAGAGCCGATGGGTCTGCAGGAGGGACAGCAGCCGCAGCGTGCGCGCGCTCGTGTTCGCCATGACTCCAGGATCTCTTTCCTTCCGGTCAGAAAGTGACCGGAAGGGACTCTAGCGTGGCCTTCGTGAGTGAGACGACGGAAGGAACGCGGATGAGGATCCTGGTGAGTGGGGCGACGGGGATCGTCGGCCGCCACGTGGTGGAGCAGCTTGTGCGGGCGGGCGTGAGCGTGCGCGCTCTGACCCGGCGCCCTGCCGCGGCGAAGCTGCCGCCGGAGGTGGAGGTCGTCCAGGGCGATCTCACCGAGCCTGCCACCGTGGCGGCGGCGCTGGAGGGGATCGAACGCGTCTATCTGTTCTCGGTGGACGAGAGCGCCCGTGCTGTCGTCGCGCTGGCCGAGCGGGCAGGGGTACGGCGCGCCGTGGTGCTGTCGGCGGCGTCGGTGACCGCGGGCCTGCACACCAACCCGGTGGAGCAGGCGGTCGAGGAGTCGGGCATGGAGTGGACGCACGTGCGGCCGTGCGGGTTCATGACGAACATGCTGCAGATCTGGGCGCCGTCCATCCGCGCCGAGCGGGTGGTGCGCTACCCGTTCGCCGACGAGCCGATGAACCTCATCCACGAGGCCGACATCGCCGCCGTCGCGGTGGCCGCGCTGCTGGAGGACGGCCACCACGGCAGGGCGTACACCCTGACGGGGCCCGGCCTGGTCACCGTGCGCGAGCAGGTCGCGGCCATCGCCCAGGCGCTCGGCGAGGAGGTCCGCTACGAGGAGGTCACGCGCGAGCGGGCGAGGGAGCTGATGAAGGCGCAGGGCGGGTTCGCCGCCGAGTCGGCCGACCTCATGCTCGGCTTCGTCGAGTACGGCGGCGACACGCCCGAGGGCGGCGGCTACGCCGAGCAGGACTGGTCCGCGCTGATGCGCATCTGGCCGGACGTGGAGCAGGTCACCGGCCGCCCGCCGCGCACGTACGCCGAATGGGCGCGCGATCACCTCGCCGACTTCAGCTGAGCGCCGCCGCCGAAGCTTCGAGAGTAGCGCGGCCGTTCAGGGGAACGGCGGAGAGGATGTTCGAGGATTTCATCGACGAGCACGTCGACGTGGGCGAAGCCAGGCTGCGCGTACGGCACGGCGGTTCAGGAACGCCCGTGCTGCTCCTGCACGGACATCCCCGCACCCACGCCACCTGGCACCGTGTCGCTCCGCTGCTCGCCGCCGACTTCACCGTCGTCTGCCCCGACCTGCGCGGCTACGGCCAGTCGTCCAAGCCGCCCAGCACCCCCGACCACGAGCCCTACTCCAAGCGGGCCATGGCAGGCGACTGCGTCCGGTTGATGCGGGCCCTCGGTCATGAGCGCTTCGCCGTCGTCGGCCACGACCGCGGCGCCTATGTGGCTCAGCGCCTGGGACTGGACCATCCCGCGGCCGTGACCCACGTCGCCGTGCTCGACGTGGTGCCGATCGGCGAGGCGCTCGCGCGCTGCGACGCGGGCTTCGCGAGCGCCTGGTGGCACTGGTTCTTCCTCGGCCAGACGGCCAAGCCCGCCGAGCGGGTGATCAACGCCGACCCGGACGCCTGGTACGGCCTCACCCCCGAGGTGATGGGGCAGGAGGCGTACGACGACCTGCGCGCAGCGCTCCACGATCCGGAGACCGTCCACGCCATGTGCGAGGACTACCGGGCGGGGCTGGGCGTCGACCGGGCCGCTGACGACGCCGACCGCGCCGCCGGCCGCACGATCACCTGTCCCCTCCTCGCGCTCTGGGCGACAGGGGACGACATGGAAGATCTCTACGGCGATGTGCTCGCCGTCTGGCGGGGCTGGGCGGAGAACGTGGACGGCGGCCCGATCGAGAGCGGGCACCACATGGCGGAGGAGGCCCCTGACCAGCTGGCCGCCAAGCTGCGGCTCTTCCTGAAGGGCTGAGTCGACGGCGCCTCCGCCCCCGCCTACGCGCCAGGACGGCCCGCCGTCACGGCGTCCTGCCGCTCGGCCGGTGGCGTCGCCTCGATGGGAGGCAGGTGCCTGAGCGCCGTCGCCGCCAGCACGGCCAGCCCCGCGGCCAGGACGGCGCTGATCGCGGCCACCGCGCCGAACCCGGCCCCGAACGCGGCCCTGGCGGCCTCCAGCAGCTCCTGACCCGCCACCCCCTGCAGGCTCCGGGCCGCCGCCACCGCCTCCTCCAGCGTCGCGCCCACACCCGCGGCACGGAAGATCGCCGTCCCGACGGTCCCCAGGGTGGCCACGCCGAGCGCCACGCCCAGCTCCATGCTGGTCTCCGACAGCGCGGCGGCCGCGCCGGCCCTGTCGGGAGCCGCTGCTCCCACGACCAGGTCGGTCCCGAGCGCCATCATCGGGCCGACGCCCGCGTACACGACGACGAATCCCGCCACCACCAGGGGCAGGTTTCCCGCCACGGCCAGCAGCCCGTAGCCGAGCGCCGAGACGGCCAGCGCGACCGCCACGATGTGCGCGGGGCGAACGCGGCGCACGAGGATCGGCGCCAGCATCGAGGTGACGATCATCACGAGGGCGGCGGGCAGCAGCCACAGGCCCGCCTCGAAGGGCGACAGGTTCGCCACCGTCTGCACGTACTGCGTGACGAACAGGTACGTGCCGCCGATGGTGACCAGACCGATCAGGAGGATCACCAGCGCGACGGTGAATCCGCGTCCTGCGAACAGGCGGGGGCCGGATCGCCCTGCTCACGGGCGATCACGAGGCGGCCGAGCGGCTGCACACCCAGGCGCTTCGGCTCGCGACCGAGCAGTCCAGCATGCCGGCCGTCCAGTTCGCCGAGTTCGGGCTGGCGCTCGGCGCTCGACGGCAAGGGCGGCTGGATGTCGCCGAGGCGCACGCGCGCCGGGTACTCGCCGCCAACCAGGCCATCGGCTACCAGCCGGGCATCGCGCTGACCCTGGCCGAGCTCGGGTTCGTGCACGAGCTGCGCGGGCAGGCCGACGCCGCGCTCGCCGTACATCTGGAGGGTCATGCCGCCGCGCGGGAGACGCGCGACGTCCGCGCTCTCGCGCTGGCCCTGGAAGGGCTCGCGGGCGCGCACGCGCTCGCGGGACGGCACAGGCTCGCCGCCGAGCTCCTCGGCACCGCCGCGCAGGCCAGGCGGTCGGTGTCCGCGCCGCTGCCGCCCGGTGAGCGCGGCGACGTGGACCGCATCACGCGGACGGTCAGGCTCGCCCTCGGTGAGCGGGCTTGCGCCGCTGCCTTCGAGCGCGGTGCCCGGCGCAGGCCCGACGTCCTGCCCGAGGCCGCGACGCGGCCGGTGTAGCGGCCTCGGCTACGAGCAGGGCATCGCGGGCTCGTTCGACGTCGTCACGCGACCACCTTGTCCAGGAACCCGGCCAGGTTGCCCGCCGTCCTCTCGATCTGCTCCTCCAGCGTGAGCGACTCATGCAGCCGCCCGCCGAGCCCGACCTCCTTCTTGCCTCGCAGGTAGAGCGAGCAGGCCAGGTCGGTGCAGATGTAGGCGCCGACCGAGTTGCCCTGCTGCCCGCTCTTCCCCGCTCTGCGCGCGGTCATCAGCGAGACGCCGTCCCCCGTGTGCATGGTCAGGCACAACGAGCACATGCTGCGCCGTACATGCCCGGCATGGGGAGAGGCCAGCCGCAGCGCCACGCCCACGAACCCGTCGCCGGACTCGGTGACCAGGTAGGCCCGCTCCGGCGCGCCCGGATCCCGCCACCCGAGGAAGTCCAGGTCGTCCCACGGCAGCGCGGCCAGGTCCTTGGGGACGGCGAGACGCTTCGCCTCCCCCTTGGTGCAGTTGACGAATGACGCGCGGATGTCGCGCTCGGTAACCTCTCTCATGGCCACGAAACTACTCTTCCTAGAGCAATATCGCGACTGATTAAGTAGAATCCTAGAGTCTCTAGGCAACGGCGAAGGGCGACGCATGACACGAGCGGGGGTGACCGCCGCACGCCTGACCGAGGCGGCAGCGGACCTGGCCGACGAGGTCGGCTTCGAGAACGTGACCGTCTCGGCGCTCGCGCGCGGCTTCGGCGTCAAGGACGCGAGCCTGTACTCACACGTCAGGAACGCGCACGAGTTGAAGGTCAGGGTGGCGGTGTTCGCCCTGGCGGAGCTCGCCGACAGGGCCGCCGCCGCGCTGGCAGGCCGGGCGGGCAAGGACGCCCTGGTGGCCTTCGCGAACGCCTACAGGGACTACGCGAAGGAGCATCCCGGCAGGTACGCGGCCATGCGCATGGAGCTCGACCAGGAGACGGCGGCCGCCAGCGCGGCGCGGCGGCACTCCGAGCTGACACGGGCGATCCTGCGTGGCTATGAGCTGCGGGAGCCCGCCCAGACGGACGCGGTGCGGCTGCTGCACAGCGCCTTCTTCGGATACGTGAGCCTGGAGACTGCCGGCGGCTTCCGCCACCACGCGCGCGAGGTGGACGCCTCGTGGTCCAGCGCCCTGGACGCCCTCGACGCCCTCCTCAGGAACTGGCCGCCTACCTCGTAGCGCCTGGAAGGTCACCCCGCGTCGTTCGGCGGGACGGCGGGCTCCGGCAGGGGGAAGAGGCGGAGAAGCGGCTCGACCAGGCCCCCTGGATCGTCGAGCACCAGGTCGCCTGCCCGCACGGCGTCCGCGACGGGCCGGTCTCCGCGGCTGCAGTCCGACAACGCTGACATCGTCGAAGCCATGGCGGAGCTGAACGGCTGACCGGGACCGTCGCCGGCGCGGCCCCGCCTCGTCGGCGGCGATCTCGGCCTAGCTCGAGGACCGTGCCTCGCCGAGGTCGGGATCGGGGGAGTCCACGCGGAGGCGCGTGTCCGAGGGGGCGGGCAGCGTCCCGGCCGACGGGCGCAGCCCGTCAAGCAGGAGGGCCAGGTAGCGGCGGGGGTCGGCGTGAGCGGGGTCGCCGGGGTGGACGGTGGCCAGCGCCATCACCACGATCGCCGCCAGGTCGCGAACGAGCAGGTCCGCCCGCACCTGGCCGCGACGTTGCGCCGCGGCCAGCACGCCGGCCAGGGGGCCCATGAACCGCTCGGCGATGTCGACGGTGAACCCGCCTGACTCCTGGGCCGCGCCCAGCAGCGCGTGGTGGGCGGCCAGGGTGTCCACCGTGGCGGTGAGCGCGTCGACCAGCCGGCGCCCCGGGTCGGGGGCGTCACGGGCGGCCAGCGCCAGCGGCTCGATCTCCTCGGCGAAGTAGGTCTGGAAGGCGGCTCTGATCACCCCGTCGCGGTCGCCGAACCTGCGGTACAGGGTGGCGATGCCGATCCCCGCGCGCCGGGCGATCTCGTCCAGGGACGCCGCGGGGCCGCTGTCGCGAAGCACCACGATCGCGGCCCTGACGATCCTGTCGGAATTGCGCAGCGCGTCAGCCCGCCGTCCCTGCCTCTGCACAGGCGGAACGTTAGCATCGGGCATTTCGCCCGGCGCATCCCCGGGCGGCGCGTACCAGGATCGGCGCGGCAAGGGCTACCAGGCCACCTCGAAGGTGCTCAGGCCGTACACGACGTGGAAGGAACGGAACGCGGCAGGAGCGCCGGCCTCGCGCAGTCCGGGGAAGCGCTCCAGCAGGGCGGGGAAGGCGATGCGCATCTCCATGCGGGCCAGGGGCGCGCCCAGACAGTGGTGCACACCGTGACCGAAGGCGACATGGCCCAGGTCGCCGCGGCTGATGTCCAGCCGGTCGGGGTCGCGGACGAGCGCCGGGTCGCGGTTGGCGGCAGGCAGGACGCACATGACCAGCTCGCCGGCCGGGATGCGCCTGCCGGACAGCTCGACCTCGGTCGTGGTCACCTTGGCCGAGCCGGAGTGGACGATGCTGAGCCAGCGCAGCAGCTCCTCGACCGCGGAGTCGATGCGCTCGGGCTCCTTCCTGAGCAGCTCCAGCTGGTCGGGATGGCGTAGCAGGGCCAGGGTGCCGAGCGCGAGCATGTTGGAGGTGGTCTCGTGGCCGGCCAGCAGGAGCAGCCCGGCGATGCCGATGAGCTCGTCGGTGGACAGGTCGTCGCCGTGCTCGCGCACGAGCATGCCGAGCAGGTCGTCTCCAGGCTCGGCCTGGGAGCGCGCGACCAGACCTGCCATGTAGGCACGGGCTTCCAGCTGTACCGCCAGGCGCTCGTCCACGGGCAGGGAGATGTCCAGCATCGTGCTGGTACGCCGCTGGAAGTCGGCTCTGTCCTCGTACGGCACGCCCAGCAGCTCGCAGATCACCAGCGACGGGATCGGCAGGGCGAAGGCCGGGACCAGATCGGCCGGCGAGCCTGCGCGCTCCATCTCGTCGAGGTGCTCGGTGACGATGTCGAGGATGCGCGGCTCCAGGCGGCGCATCCTGCGCATGGTGAACTCCGGTGTCAGCATCCGCCGCAGCCGGGTGTGTTCGGGCGGATCGAAGGCCAGCAGGTTGCCGGCGCGCATGGCCTTGATCTCCTCGTCGGTGAGCTGTGACGCGCCGGGAGGCCGGAAGTCGGCCCGCATGCTGTTGCTGAACCGCTCGGCGTCCCCGAGCACCTCACGGACGTCGGTGAAGCGGGTGACCATCCAGGCGTCGATGCCGAAGGGGGTGCTCAGCCGCTGGACGCCCTGCTCGTCGCGCAGGGCCGCCAGCTCGGGATCCGGGTCGAACGCGTTCCGCCGCATGTGCAGGGGCAGTGCCACAGGCTCACTCATGTCATCTCCTGACGGACTGACTGTCGCTTCGGCCGTGCGTCTACAAGCGATAGTAACCTCTCGTTTAGGCCCCGGCCGGGTGGTGGCTCAGACGGACCCGCCCCTGACGGCCTGCCTCACTCGTCGAAGTCGGCGATGTCCACCGGGCCTCCGGCGGCGGTCTTCGGCTTGAGCCGCACGGTCAGGTGGTGAGTGGTGGCCCTGGTGGCGCTCGCCGAGGCGCCCGCCTCCAGCACCCAGACCTTGACGCCCGCCGTTCCGCCCGCCTCCTTCGACAGTTCCATACCGAAGTCGATCTCGACCTCCTCGACCTCGAACCGCAGTGCCTCACCGGCTCCGGCCTGCATGGCGGCCTGCAGTTCCCGCCGGATGCCGGTGACCGCGTCCGCGAGCCCTATCCAGGGTTCATTCGTCATGCGCCGATTATTCACGGGTATCGCCCGCCGCCGTGCCGCGGCCGATTAGCATGTCGGCACACACCCTGCGGCAGGCGGAAAGCGGTGATCTTCCTGGGCGCTCGCATGCTTCCGCCCTTCACGGCAGCTCGGTTGATCGCCGCCATGGAAGGGTCGATCGTACGGGTGGTGGCGCGGGGCGCCGGTGGAACGGGGTTCTTCGTGGCCCCAGGCCTGGTCCTGACCTGTGCCCATGTGATCGGCCATGAGGCCGGTTCGAGCGTCCGGATCGTCATGGGCGGCCAGGTGTTCGCAGGCACGGTCACGGCCCGCCACCCCGCCCAGGCGCCGGCGGGCGAGCCCTTCCCCCTCCCCGACCTCGCGCTGATCGAGGTGCCCGGCGCGCCCGCCGACCTCGACTGCGTCCGTTTCGATCTGGGCCCCCCGCAGGTGGAGGACCGGATTCACACCATCGGCCACACCAGGACCTGGTCGCGGCTGCCGGGCGCGGAGCCCGCCACGTTCACCTACGAAGGGCTGCACCGGGTCGACGGGGGATCGCTGCTCAAGCTGGCGAGCGGGCAGGCGGTGCCCGGCATGAGCGGCGGGCCGCTGCTCAACCTCGCCACCGGCGGCGTCTGCGGGATACTCAAAACCAGCCGCGATCCCGGCAGCCCGCACGGCGGGTGGGGCGTCCCGGCGGACGCCGTCGCCCAACTCTTCCCCGAGGCCTTCGACGCGAGCGAGCGGTTCCACACCGAACGGGCCGGCTGGCATGACCCTGGCGCCGCGCAAGGGCTGATCGTGGACCTCGGGCGCGTCAGGGAGGAGTCTCCCGGAGGCAAACCGGGAGAGGTGCTCTTCACCGTCACCGACGCGACCCCCGAGAAGGTGAAGCTGACCTCCGTCCGCGCTCTCGTACGCGACCGGTCCCCGAGCCTGAAGCCCCACCATCGCCTCGCCGAGGGCGTCCCCGAACAGTACGACCTCGACCTCGCCCTTACCCCCCACCTTGACTCCTACGAACTGCTGGACGTGCACCACGTCCTGGACCCCGGCGAGACCGAGGGCTACCGGGTGCGCGTCACCTCTCCCGAGGGATGGCGGTACCGGCTGGAGTTCGTGGTCGGCTGGCACCGCCTGGGCTCCGCCGATCCCCAGGAGACCTCCCTCGGCCCCGTCGAGCTGACCTTCCGCGTCAAGAGCGAGGAAGCGCTGACGGCGCTCGTACGGCGAGGCCGCACTGCCGTGGCCGGTGAGAGCGATGACGACTGAGTGGACCTGCCCCGGCTGCGGGCACGCTCAGCTCTTCGAAGGCGGACGCTACCTGCCGCTCGAGGAGGACGTTCCCGCCTCCGGGCTGCAGGACAGGGCCCAGGTGCGCGTCGTCTGCGACCGCTGCGGCGCCGCGCATCTCATCGTGCCGCCTCTGATCGTCGATCTGCTGCCCAGCCTGCTGGTCTTCGTGGCCGACGCCGATCGCCCGACTCTGCTGGAGGAGTTCAGGGAGTTGCTGGACGACCTCGCCGAGGAGATCGCCGAAGAACGGTTCGCCACCATCCTGGCGTCCTCGTATCAGGTTGTCGTCGGGCTGGACGGGCTGCACCGGCTGCTGGATCTGGTTCTGGGCGGCGCCACCATGGAGATGCTGCTCCCCGCGACGTACGTGGTCCCGATGTGCGCGCACCTGCATCTGCTCGTCGTGGCCAAGGAGTACGCCGACGCCGGCCGTGATGCGGACGCCTACCAGGTGCTCCTGCGCAGCGCCGCCCATGCGCTGTACAACCCCGACTTCTTCCGGGAGCTCAGCGGCTACGCCCACACCGCCGGCGACCACGAGGTCGCCGAGGCGGCGCTGACCGAGGCGGAGCTCCAGGAAGCCGGCCACAGCCATGTGTGGATTGTCCTCCTGCCTGCCGGGACGCACATCGGTGAGGAGGACCCGCCCGCAGACCTGTGCCCGCCCACGTTGTTCGCCCGGGTGCGTGACACGTCGCAACCGATCCTGCCTGATCCCTACGTGGCCGCCAGGGCCGGCATGCTCGTCGGCGAGATCGAGCGCGCGATCGTCCATCTCGGTCCCACGTGGGAGCTGTCGTTCTACCGCGAGACCATGACCATCCAGTTCGAGCAGTGGCTGGAGTCGCAGGAACTCCGGTACGACCCGCAGGACCTGGTCGAGATCTTCGTCACCGAGCGCAGGGAGGCGCTGCCGGAGCCGGACGACACGCTCGGCCCGGAGGAACTGGGCAGGCTCGGCGCCATCCTCGCCGACAGCGGCCACGAGCAGCAGGCGCTGCCGGTGCTGCACCGAGCGATCGGGGACGCCGCCCCGGGGACGATGCCCATCGCCAGGTACAACCTCGCGGCACTCCTTGATCGCACCGGGGCCGCAGCCGAGGCCGTCCCCCTCTACCGGGACGTCGCGGCCGGAACCGACCTGGTGTCGGCGTCGATGGCCCTGCTGGCCCTCGGCCGCCTGTATCAGGAGCGAGGCGATGACCAGGAGGCCCGGCTGGCGTTCGACGATGCCGTCTCCCTCGGCCACCCCGCGCACGGCCCGCAGGCGCTGCTGGAACTCGCACGCCTGGAGGGACGGCGAGGCGACACAGCCACGCAGGAGAGCCATCTCGTCGAACTCGTGGAGGCCCAGATCGAGGACGTGAGCGAGGCCGCCGCTCTGGACCTCGGCGTCCTGCGGATCCGGGAGGGGGACGCGGCCGGCGCCGTCCCCATGCTGGAACTGGCGGCCGACTCCCTGGACGATGAGATCGCGGACGCCGCCACCGAACTGCTGAGCCAGCTGCGCGCCCGCTGAAGGCGGTCGCCGTCCCGCAGAATCACCAGGTCGTCCGGGGACGGATTCAACTGGAGGAGCAGGCCACGATCATCGATCGGTGGTACGGCAAGGCCCTGACGTCGTCGGCGTCAGGCAGGGGCCTTGTCCCTCGTGCTCGTCGGCCTCGGCTGACCCCGGCACCGCTCAGCTCTCGGGAACGTGTTGACCTGGCCTGACGAACACCACCAGTTCGGGATCGTCGACGACCCGCTGCCAGCCGGAGCGCTCGTACAGCCGGATGGCGTCCGGGGCCTTCGGGGAGGTCAGCAGCCAGCTGCGGCGCTGATCGCACAGCAGGTCGAGGATGCGACGGGCCAGCCCCTGCCCGCGCGCGTGCGGCGCGACCGCCAGTTCGTCCACCTCCAACGCGCCGACGAGGTGGTGGGCCGTCCCGTCCTGGCCGAGCGCCGCGAGCACCTTGCCATAGCTGCGATCGGTGGGGAACGGCGAGGCGGTCGGCCAGGCCGTCCCGAATCCGCAGAGCCCCGCATCCCCGGTGGCCAGGACGGCGCGGAAACCCGGTCGTCCGCAGTCGGCGGTGAGCCGGTCGTGGAAGGCCCCGACCGCCTCCTCGCTCTCGTGCCACGGCGGGCCGGTGAACGCCTCACGGTAGACCTCCACCAGCTCGGCCCGCCTCTGGAGCGTCTGCGCGCCGGTCAGCAGATCGAGTGTCATGCGGGCGCCTGCACCTTGCCGATGCCCAGGGTGCTGGTCATCGGCAGCAGGCCGGACTCGAAGGCGGCGCCCAGCAGGGGCAGGCTCAGCTGGGCCAGCCGTTCGGCGCGCTCGGCCCCGAGCGCCCGCCACGGGCCCGCCGCCAGTTCGTCGGTCATCCGCTCGACCTGGTCGCGCAGTCGCCGTCCCTGTTCGGTCGCCTGCCCTTCGTCGTCGAGCAGTCCGCGCGAGGCCAGCCGGTCGCGCGCCGCCGCCCACTCCTGCTCGCTCCAGCCGCGCCCCGCGAAGTTCGCCACCGGGGCCGCGCCGATCGCGGCGAAGGAGACGAGCGCCTCGCAGCCGTCGAGACCGGCGGACAGCAGAGCCGCCAGGTGCCCGTCGCCGCGATGCTCGCGCAGAACCGTGTACGCCTGCCAGAGCACCAGGTGTGCCTCCTCGGGCCAGGGCAGGTCCAGATTGGCGGCGGCCAGCGGCCGGTGCGCCACGTTCACGCTCTCCGCCGCCCGCCTGGCCAGCTCCGCCGCCTCGGCGAGGTCGGGGCTGTCGAGCCTGTCGCCGAGCAGGTCGCGGTAGGTGCGGTCCACCGCCGAAAGCCGGGCGTCGAGCACCTTCTCCGGGGCGGCCGTCGCCCAGATCGCCGGAACGTGTTCAGCGACCATGGTCGGGCTGAAGCTGTAGGCGGTGCCCGTGACCAGCCGCGCACCGGGGGTGCCCAGCGGAGCCCAGCGCCAGGCGAAGTAGCTCGGCCAGCGCGACCCGATGTCGTAACCGAGCCCCGCCGCCTCGTCGAACGCCTGGGGGGAGAAGTACAGCAGGGCGTGCACCGGTTCGATCTGGTGCCACATCCTGCGAGAGAGACCCGCGTACTCCGACATTGCTGCCTCACTGTCTAGATAGAATATGGCAGTGACTATAGAAGCCTGGCGGATCACTGGTCAAGTGCAAATAGACAGTTACGTTGAGCGGCACGTCCGGCGGGCCGTGCTTCTGGTGAACGAGCTGGCCATCTCGCGGGCGCGCGGGCGGGACGTCGTGCCGCCGGCCACGGGTCAGGACCGCCGTGAGGCCATCCAGCAGGCGCTCGCCACCGCCGGACTGCCCACGAGCCAGTCGCTCACGGACTCCGACGCCGACAGGCTCGCGGTCGTCGCGCTCCAGCTGCGACCCGTCTTCGACCTGGGGGAGAGGATCCAGTCCAGGGCGGAAGGTCTCAATCAGCTGCTGGTACGGCACGCGGCCGTGCCCAACCTGCACGGCCACCCCGACGGGCAGCCCGTCCTGGCCTTCCACCGCGCCGACGCCGACCTGGTCGACGCCTGGACCTCCGACGCGGGCACCGCTCTGGCCATGGTCATCGGTGTGGGCCAGGCCGCCAGGCTCCGATCCTGCGAGGCGGGGGGCTGCGAGTCGGTCTTCTTCGACACCACGCGGAACGCCTCCCGAAGGTTCTGCGGCCTTTCTTGCCAGAACCGAGCCAAGGCCAGCGCCTACCGCGCGCGACGAGCGGCGGAGACCGGCTGAGCCGAGGCCGGGCGTTCCCCTCGCCTGCGTCGAGCCGATGGTGGGGCCCTGGGCGTCCCGTTCAGGGCCGATCGAGTCTGATCTTCAAGGCGCCATGGACGGGAGGCCATGCGCCGATGGGTCCGGGTGTCGCCCGGGTCGCGGTCGTGAGGAGTGGCGGGATGCGGGGCGGGTACGGCGAGCTCATGGCATGTCGAATCAGCGAACTGGTGCTCGACAGCCGCGACCCTGAGCGGCTTGCGGCTTTCTGGTGTGAAGTGCTCGGCTACGTGGTGCTCGACCGCGGTGCCGGAGGCGTCGAGATCGGCCCGGAGGAGGGATCCGGCGGCCTTCAGCCGACCATCGTGTTCAATCCGACGGACACTCCGAAGTCGGTCAAGCTCCCTCTGCACATCGACGTGAACCCCACCGACCGGGACCAGGCCGCTGAACTGGATCGGCTGCTGAAGATCGGCGCCAGGCCCGCCGACGTGGGGCAGACGGGTGAGGAGTCCTGGCACGTGCTCGCCGACCCTGAGGGCAACGAGTTCTGCCTGCTGCGCCAGCAGCTGAGCGGCAAGCCCTGAGCGGGCAGGACCAGGCGCCCGCCGCCCTCGACGGCCCTGGCGTCGAGGTCTCCGACCCGCGTGAGCTGCTCCTCGGCTACCTGGAGTGGTACCGCGAGGCGCTGATGCGGAAGATCGCCGGGCTGCCGGACGCGCGGCTGCGCACCCCGGTCGAGCCGCTGGGATGGTCACCGCTGGGCCTGGTGGCGGCCCTGACCGAATGACGGTGGACCCGCAGGGCAACCCGGTGGGCAGGCTCCAGGTGATCGAGGACGTGCGGGACGAGAAGGGCACCCGGCTGCCGGACGACGCCGACGGCGGACAGGGGACCGGGTGACTGGGCGGGCCGCGGCCGCGCGGTGAGAAGACGGTGACCGTCCAGATCCGGCTGACGGCGACGATCGACGAGCACCGGCGCCGCCCAGGAACGATGACCGTGGCCGTCTACCGGCGGGCGGGATGACCGTCGCGACGACACCGCGGCGACGGGTGCCGATCACCCGGACGCCGGCGGGTGCTCCGAGGGGCAGGGGCGCAGGTGGGCGACGAGCAGGACGACGTCGTCGCTGCCGTCGGGTGGGCGCAGCGCGTGAAGGAGCACGTCGCAGGTCTCCTCCAGCGGGCGGCGCGGGCCGTCCAGCAGCCTGCGAAGGGTGTCGAGCCGCTGGTGGATGGGGTCGTTCCTGGTCTCCACCAAGCCGTCGGTGTAGAGGACCAGCAGGCTGTCCTGGGTCAGCGGGAGCGTGACCGTGGTGAAGTCGACGCCGCCGACCCCCAGCGGCGCGCCAGGGGGGATGTCCACGAGCTCGGCGACGCCGTCGGCGGGGACGAACACCGGCGGCAGGTGACCGGCCGTGGAGATGCGGCACTGCCCGCGCGCGGGGTCGCAGACGGCGTAGACGCAGGTGACGAAGGGACGGCTCAGGCCCGCGGCGATGTCGTCGAGGTGGCGCAGCACCTCGTCGGGGTCGAGATCGAGCGTGGCCAGGGTGGAGGTCGCGGTGCGCAGCTGTCCCATGGTGGCCGCGGCGGCGATGCCGCTGCCCATCACGTCGCCCACGACGAGCGCGGTCTTGCCGTCGGCCAGCGGGATGACGTCGAACCAGTCGCCGCCGACCTCGTTGCCCGCGCCGGCGGGCAGGTAGCGATAGGCGATCTTCAACCCAGGCCGGTAGGGCGGCGGCTGGGGGAGCAGGCTGCGCTGCAGGGTGAGCGCGGTGTTCCGCTCGTTGCGGTACAGCCTGGCGTTGTCGACGCACACCGCCGCCCGCGCGGCCAGTTCGGTGGCCAGCACGAGGTCCTCGCCGTCGAACGGGGTGGGGTTGCGCGCCCGCACCATGCACAGCACGCCGAGGACCTCGCCGCGCGCGATCAGCGGCACCGCCAGGTAGGAGTGCACCCCGGCCCCCGCGAGGTGGGCGGCGGCGCCGGCGTCCCTGGCGATGTCGTGCAGGGCGGCGCCCTCCACGTGTTCGACCAGGATCGGGGCGGCCGACGTCACGCACCGGGTGGCCAGCCGGTCGGCCTCGTAGGTCACCACCTCGTCGACGGGGTCGGCGGCGCCGATGGCCTCGGTGGGGTAGGCCGACACCACCGCCAGCGCGCGGAAGCGAGCGGGGTGGCCGGCCTGCGGCTCGGCGCGCCCGTTGGTCAGGATCTCCTCCAGGACGTCCACGGTGGCCAGGTCGGCGAGGTCGGGCACGACCACCTCGGCCAGTTCGCGCGCCGTCCGCTGCAGGTCCAGCGTGGTGCCGATGCGGACGGTCGCCTCGGCGACCATCGCCAGCCTGCGCCGGGCGCCTGCCGCCTCGACGGCCGCCCTGTGGCGTTCGGTGACGTCCACGACCGAGACCGCCACCCCCAGCACGTGACCGGCGGTGTCCTCCAGCCGGTAGTAGGAGGTCGACCACGCGATCCCCCTGTTGCGCAGGTCGATCTCGTACATGTCGATCAAGGGGACGCCGCTGGCCAGGACCTGGCGCATCGCGGCCTCGACGGCCGTCGCGTCGACGAAGACCAGGACCTCGTGCACGTGCCTGCCGAGGTGCTCGGCGGCCGACCTGCCGTTGATGCGCTCCAACGCCGAGTTGACCATGACGTAACGCAGTTCGGTGTCCAGGACGGCCAGCCCGATCGGGGACTGGTCGATCAGCTTGTCCGACAGCGCCAGATCGGTCTCCACCTGGCGCAGGGTGGCCTGATCGGTGGCCAGCGCGAGCGCGTAGAGGTTGTGCCTGTCGTCCTGGAGGCGCATGTTGCGGAACTCGATCCGGCGGATGGAGCCGTCCTTGACCCGCACGGGGAAGACGCCGACCCACGGCCGTCCGCTGCGCATCACCTCGTCGAACAGCTCCATGACCAGGTTCAGGTGTTCGGGATCGACCAGGAGCCTGCCGGCGTACTGGCCGAGCGCCTCTCGCGCGGAGTAGCCGAACAACTGCTCGGCATGCGGACTCCACAGCACGATGCGGCCGCCGGCGTCCACCACCACGGCCGCGACGTTCAGCACGTCGAGCAGCCCGCCCGGCGGGGAAGGCCCCTCGGGTTGATGACCGAACGGATCGACCACGCGCGCTCCCTCCGCGACGGGTTCCTCCATGGTCTCACCGCGAGCCCCGCCGCCACAGGCCCGCACCGGTGGCGCGGACACCCTCGGATGCCTCGCAGAATTCGCGGGTGGAGGCGGATACGGCGGGGCGAGCGTCCCCCGAACCCACTGCGTCAAGTTACGGCAACGGTATGACCGGCCGACGGCGAGGCGGGTGTGCCGCGATAAATCTCCGGCGTGGACCTGCACGCCCGCGCCGGACCGTTTGGGCGTGCGGGAACTGACGGTCCGGAGCCACCGAGCGGACGGCTGCCCAGGGCCTCGGGGCTCTGTGCCAGGGTGGGTACATCTTCGACCCTCCGGGAGATCTCGCCATGCCTGTGGACCACAACCTGCTCATGCTCTTCACCGTGACCACGATCGTCGCCATGATCACTCCTGGGCCGGACATGCTGTTCGTCCTGGGGTGCGGAATGCGGGGTGGCCCGCGGGCGGGACTGCTCGCCACCGCCGGGGTGGCCACGAGCGAGGCCGTCCACGTCGCCGTGGCGGCGGCGGGGCTGGCGGCGCTCTTCGAGGCGGTGCCGCTGGCCTTCACGGTGGTACGCGTCCTCGGGGCCGGCTACCTGATCTACCTCGGTGTGCAGATGATTCGGCAGCGCAAGGGCGTGGAGAGCGAGCTGCCCGTGGCGGGGGAGGGCAGGATGTCGGGGCGCAGGGCCTTCACCAGCGGCATGGTGACCAACCTGCTGAACCCGAAGATGGTCACCTTCACCATCGCCTTCCTCCCGCAGTTCATCGACCCCCGGCTGGGCCAGGTCTGGCTGCAGTTCGCGATCCTCGGCGCCATCCTGATCCTGCTGGAGTTCGTGGTGGACGGCACGGTCGGGGTGCTGGCTGGGCGCATCGGGGGATGGCTGCGCCACCGGCACGCCGTCCGCCGTCGCGTCGACGTCGCGACGGGAGGCCTGTTCATCGGCCTTGGCGTGCGGCTGGCCGTCGACCGCTGACCCCGGCTGAACCCTCATTCCCGTGCACCCAAAAACCTGTAGTGGCGGGAGTAGACATCCGTGGTTGATCGCGCTAATGTTTCTGACATCGCAAGGGACGGATCCACGAGGGCAGAAGGTAGCAGGACGACGACCTGCCCGGACGAGCGTGGACGAGTGCAGTAGGCAGTGGATTGACGCAGAGGTGACAGAAGGTCGAACGTTCTGGGGCAGGGCAGTGGTTAGGGCTCCGGAACGTGGACGCGCTGTCGTAGAGGTAGGAAGTGGGCAGAAGGCCGGACGTGCCGGGGCCGAGTAGGACGCAAGGGGCTCTGGCGCGTGGGCGCGCTGCCGGATGAAGTCGAACAGATGCAGGGATAGAGAAGGGAGCGTTGAACGCCATTGGGATCGCCCGCCGCGGTCGGTTGCGCCGCGCGGGTACCGCAGTTCCACAGACAGGACGGTGGTCTACGGTCATACATCCGCGATCCCCGCGTCCTCGCCCGCAGTGGGCGTCGAGGCGGAAAAAGATAAATCGGCCAACTGGCCGGTAGATGGTGTTTAACCTCATTTGGGCCCCGGCGCATGGCGCCGGGGCCCACGTCGGCGTGTGGGAAGGTTTTATGGATCAAGCAGTGAAGGCGTCGGGCGGCAGGCCCGAGGAGTCCTCAACCGGCATCGGCAGCACACCCCGTGCCGCGTTCGGTGACAAGTTCGACGACGAGGACTATCCCGCGTACAGCATGGGCAGGGCCGCGGAGATGCTCGGTGTCACCCCCGCTTTCCTCCGGGCTCTGGGCAGCGCCAAGCTGATCGAGCCGCGACGCTCCGAAGGCGGCCATCGCCGCTACTCGCGCTACCAGCTCCGTCTGGCGGCCAGAGCGCGCGAGCTGGTCGACCAGGGCACCGCCCTTGAGGCGGCCTGCCGCATCATCATCCTCGAAGACCAGCTGGCTGAGGCGTTGCGCATCAACGCCGAACTGCAGCAGGCCCGCGCCGCCCAGCGATCCGCCGGTGAGCCCGAACCGCCACGGTGACGGTCGCCGGAACCGGCGCAGGTGACGAACGCGCCACCGCGAGCGGTGGCCTCCTCCTCCCTACGCGCTGACTCAGGCGGCCGGCGCCGCGCGGTCCGGATCGTGGGTTCGGACCGCGCGGCGCCGCCGTACTCCTGCTGGGGCTCCGGGCCGTCGGCTGTCCGGCTCCGCGGCGGTGACGTGGTCACCGGCCCGTACCGGCGGGGAGTCGTCGGCTTGCCGCATCATTGCCGTTCCCGACGGAGTCGATACCCGCTCGGGCGTTCCTCATCAGCTGGGCCAGGGAACCACCGGCTCAACACCATGCGGGCGCACGAACGGGACAGGATGAAGATCGTAGGAATCGCGGGCGTTTTCCTTCGACGGTCGTATGTCCACCGTCTGTTGGAGGCGGTGGCGCTGGAGTTGCCCGAACCGGCGGACATCGACGTATGGGACGGGCTCGAGGCCATGCCCCCGCTCCGCCGAGGCCCGCTCCCGGCAGAGGCCGCCGAGCTGTGCCGGACGCTGGTCGCGGCCGACGCGCTGGTGATCGTCGCTCCGGAGCACAGCCTCCTGCCACCCCAACTGGCACACGCGCTCGGCTGGGCGTCGTCGCCCATGGCGGGCGGCGCCCTGGTGGGCAAGCCTGCCGCGGTGGTCACCTCCTGCGTGGGCCCTCATGAGGGGATGTGGACGCAGACCAAGCTGCACCGCCTGCTCACCTCGGGCGGCGCGATCGTGCACCGCGCCGACCTGCCCGTACGCCCCGGCATCCAGCAGTTCGACATCATCGGCAGGCTCGCCGATCCGTTGGCGCGCGACCGGCTGCGCCCCGCGCTGCGAGCGGTGTGCGCCACGGCCCGCGAGGCCAGGGCGACCAAGGCCGCCTACAGGGTCGCCCACCAGGCCACTCTCACGAGCACCGAAGCCGAGCCTGTCGTGCCGGGGCCCGTCGTGTCGAAACCTGTAGTGTCAGGGCCTGTCGTGTCAGGGCCCGTCGCGTCCGAGCCCTTCTGAGGTTCACGTCCCCTCAGCCGCCGGGCCGGGCCCCGGCTACAGCCAGCCGCGCTCCTTGGCGAGCAGGGCGGCCTGGAACCTGTTGCCGGCGCCGAGGCGCTCCATCAGCTCGGCCACGTGCGTGCGGAACTTGCGCACGGAGATGTTCAGCGCCCGCGCCGCGGTCTCGTCCTTGTCGTGCAGGGCGAGCGACTGGAGCACCTGCCGTTCGATGGGGGCCAGCTCCGGCTCGTTCAGCTCGCGCGCGCGAGCCCACATGCCCTCGAACACGTCGACGAGGATGGCCACCGTGCCGGGCTGGCGGATCAGCAGGGCTCCCACCGTCCTGTCGGCGGGGTCGATCTGCACGAAGGCGACCGACCTGCTGATGATGAGCACCTGCCTGCTCCATTCGGGGCTCACGCGGCACAGGTCCCCCAGGGCGTGCCCCTCGCGCGCGGACTCCAGCCAGCCGGGAACGCTCAGCGCCTTCTCGGAGACGAGGCTCCTGCTCACCAGCCCCGCGGAGAGCCTCCCGCGAAAGCGCCGCACCTTCTCGTCGTCGGGCGGCAGGGCTCTCACCACGTTCGCTATGTTCATGACCTCCTTGGCGGAGGAGAACTCGCGGATGCGCCGGTTGACGTTCTCCACGCCCTCGATCCGCTCGACGAGCTCGACGGGGCGCCCGCTGCGCTGCTCCTCGGCGAGGTCGCGCACGATGTCCCAGGCGGCGCTGAGCTGGTTGAGCTCGCGTGAGGTCTGCTCCATGCGGCGTCTGATGAGCAGGTCGACGGCTTTCGCGGGCGAGACCGCGGCCAGGCTGACGTCGATGATGCCCAGCGTCTTGAGCCTGTCGACCACGGCGGACAGGTGGTGGACACCGAGTTCCTCGGCGGCGGCATCGAGATCGGCGTGAGGGACTCGCAGGAAGTATCGGTAGACCCGCTCCTGCTCCGCGGCCCGAGGCTGGCCAGATTCAACGCCACCTCCCGTCAGAAACGACTTCATTATCCATGGTCCTGCGGACTTGCCCAGATTCCGTTGAACGGAGTATCTTGTCCGGCATGCCGCGAAGATCAACCGAAGTCAGCGAGCCGATGTACTTCGTGCTCGCCGCGCTGCTCGACGGCCCGCTGCACGGCCACGCCATCGTCGGGAAGGTCGCCGAGCTCTCCCGCGAACGGGTCAGGCCGTCGATCAGCACTCTCTACGGCATCCTGGAACGCCTGACCGCGCAGGGGATCCTGGCCGTCGACCGCGAAGAGGTCGTGCAGGGCCGCAACCGCCGCTACTTCCGCATCACCGACAGCGGCAAGGCCCTCGCCGCCGCGGAGGCCGAGCGCATGCACCACGCCGCCGGGCTGGTCAGAGCCAGGCCAGACCTGGGCACGGCGTGACCCCTCTGGAGCGGCGCTACCGGCGGCTGATGCGGGCCTACCCGCGCTCCTACCGCTCGGCCTACGGCGAGGAACTCCTCGACATCCTGCTCGGCCACACCGACCCGGCGCGTACCACGCCTCCACTCAAGGAGGCCGCAGGACTACTCGTCAACGGGGTGCGTGAACGGGCTTGGCAGGCGGCCCGCGGCCCTGCCTGGACAGACGGGCTGCACCTGGGCGTCACCGCCCTAAGCGCGGCCCACCTGGCCACCCTGCTGCCCTTCGCCGCCGCCGTCCCCGGATGGCTGGCGCTGTCGGCCCTCACGCTCGCACTCGTCGTCCTCGGCCGGGCCCGCCTCGCCCTCCCGCTGGCGTCACTGACCGCCGTCAAGATGGGAGCGATCGGCACCGGCGCCGTCTTCCTCGACGCCACCCTGCTGCCCGTCGAACCCGGATTCCTGCTCGACCACCCCCTCTACGGCTACAGCGGCCTCCTCGGCGCCGCCACCGGCCCCGTGCTGAACGTCGCGGGGCTGGGGATCCTCGCCTGGCGCGGACGGCCGTTGCGGCGCAGATCCCTGTGGTGGGCGCCCGCCGCCCTGCTGGTGGCGGGCGCGGATCCCGCCTGGATGGCGCTGATGGACGCCGCCCCCGGCCCCCTGCTGCGCGTGACGGCCGAGGCCGCGGTGCTGGCAGGAGCCGTGTGGGCCGGACGCCTGACCGGCGACCTGCGCTGGGCGCTGGCCGCCGCGCTCTACCTGGCGGCCACCTCGGCCGCCTTCGGCGAGCACCTGCTCTACCAGTCGCGCCAGGACCTGGCCTACTGGGGCGTGCTTGCCTTGTTCACCCTTCTCGCGGCCGTGGTGCCGTACGGCGCGCGCACGCGCGCGATCGACTGATCGGGAGTTCCCCTATGCGTCGTGTCACGTGGTTGCTTTCGCTTGCCCTGATCTCGGGATGCGCGGCCGAACAGGCCGCCGCCCCCTCTCCGAGCAGGGGCCAGGACCCGCGACCCCGAATGGAGCAGATCAAGGCCGACTGCATGAAGCAGGGCGGCTTCAAGTACGTGCCCTTCGTGCTTCCCCGTGAGGAAAGGCCCGATCGGTCCAGCTACGACAGCATGAAGGCATACCGGCAGAAGTACGGCTTCGGGATCTTCTCGCGCCACGTCTACCCCAAGGATCGCCTGGCAGGAGGGGTCGACGCCGTGGTCGAGAACCCGAACAACGCGATCATGATGAAGCTCAACTCCTCCCAGCTGGCCGCGTACAGGAAGGTGGAGAGCGGCTGCTTCCGCCAGGCGGCCAAAGAGGTGCTCGGCAAGGAGGCGAGCTCGTCGACGGACGCGGCCGAGCAGCTCAACGCGGCCTCGGCCAGGCTGGAGGCCACCGAGATCGACGGGGACTCCGAGCTGGTGAGCCTGGCGGCGGGCTTCGCCGACTGCCTCACGGTCAAGGGCTACAAGGTCTCCTCCACCAAGCCGACCGACCTGGCCAGGAGAGGGCACGATGAGATCCTGAAGGAGTCCGACAAGCTGGGCGCCAAGGAGTTCGACAACCCGAAGCCGGGCGTCCACTACGGGCCGAACCTCTCACCCGCGCAGGCCAGGCCGTACCTCGAGCGGGAGATCAAGGCGGCGCTGGAGGACCTGGAGTGCGGCAAGGAGTTCTACGCCCGGTACGCGCCCAGGCAGGCCGCGATCGACGCCAGGGTGATGAACGAGTACGGCCCGCTCATGGGCCTGTGACGACCTGAGCGGCGCAGGTGGGAGGAGCCCGTCAGTTGAGCTGCCAGATGGCGAGGTTCAGTGCCGCGGCGTAGGTCACCCACAACAGGTAGGGGAGCAGGAGCAGCGCCGCGGCGCGCTGGATCGGCCAGAACAGCACGACGTTGGCCACGATCAGCAGCCACAGCAGGCTGATGTCGGCGAAGGCGAGGCCGTACTGGTCGGCGGTGAAGAACAGCGGCATCCAGACCGCGTTCAGCAGCAGCTGTGCGGTGTAGACGCCCATCGCGGGGGTCCAGCCGCGCGCCGACCACGCCAGCCAGCCGGCGACGGCGATCAGGCAGTAGAGGATCGTCCAGACCGGGCCGAACAGCCACGGCGACGGCGCGAAGGTGGGTTTGGCCAGGGCGATGTACTGGCTGCCCGTGCCGGCCGACGACAGCGAGCCCGCGACGGCCACCAGGGCGACGGCGAGGACGAACATCGGCAGGGCGGCCCAGCGGCGGACGGGAGGAAGGGTGACGCTCATGAGATGTTCTTCTCCATCGACTACGGAGCGGGGTGGGACACCGGGTTCGGCTCAGGCGGGTTCCAGGACGTAGTTGCGGAGCCCGAGATCCTCGGGATACGGCGAGAAGTAGGTCTGGTCGCGCACGTAGCAGGCTCCCTCCCCGCGCGCGTGGTGGCGCAGGAGGGTGGCAGGGACACTGAGCGCGACCTGCCCCTCCTGGTAGGAGGCGATCACCTCGACCAGGTCCGCCCTGCGCGCGGCGTCCAGAGTGATCATGCCGAGGCAGTGGTGGAGCACGTTGACGTTGCGGCCGACGCTGGCCTTCCTGGCGAGGGTCGTACAGAACACCCGGGTGTAGTCGGCGGCCAGCTCCGCGCGCGCCCGCGCGCCCGCGCGGGCCACCACGCGGCCCGCCTCGCGATAGCCGACCGGGTCGTGGGCGAGCAGCTGCATCTTGTGCCTGGCGTGGAAGGCGACGAGGTCGCGTGGTGTCCAGCCGGCCGCGAACAGGGTGCGCAGCCTGGCGTGGGCGAAGATCCGCTCGACGAAGGTCTCGCGGATCAGCGCGTCGTGGAGCCGGCCTTCGTCCTCGACGGGCAGCAGCGGGTGGGCGTCCATGACGACCCCGGCGAACACGCCCCTGTTCCTGCGGTCGCCGCCGGTGGACGGGATGCCGTGGATGCCGCAGCTGGGGCTCTTGGCCTTGAACACGTAGCCGTCGACGTCGAGGCCCGCGGCGCGCTCGGTTGCCAGAGCGGTCATGCGGTCGGTGAGGTCGAGGCGGGTCTTGCGGGTCATCAGGCGAGGCCCCGCCGCCGAGGACTCCAGGCGGAGCGTCTCGCGCGGCGTGCCGAGGCCCGCCTCCATCTCGGGGCAGATCCGCACCCAGTCGACATGGGTGTCGAGCGCTCCGCTCAGGAAGCGGTCGCGGCTGTGGCCGCCGTTGAAGCGCACCAGCTCGCCGAGCAGGCAGCTCGACGTGGCGACGCGGGGGCGGATCATGCCGCGGCCAGCAGGGCGGACAGGCGGTGCAGGCCGCGGGCGGTCCTGGCCTTGACGGTGCCCAGCGGCACGTGCAGCCGCTCGGCGATCTCCCGTTGGCTCAGGTCGCCGTAGTAGGCCAGCTCGATCGCCTGGCGTTGCGGCGCGGGCAGTTCGGCCAGCGCCCTGCGGAGCTGGTCGCGGTCGGCCAGCGCCTGGTCGTCGATGCGGCCGTCGTGCCCTGGCGGATCGCCGACGACGTCCAGCGACACGGTGGGCGCGGCGCGGGCGCGCAGGTGGTCGACGCCCCGCTTGTGGGCGATGCCGAGCAGCCAGGCGCGCATGCTCCGGTCGGGGTCGAAGCGCTGCCGGGAACGCCAGGCCTCGGTGAAGACGACCTGCAGCACGTCGTCGAGGTCCTGCACGGGCACCAGCCGCCGCAGGTAGGCGCGCACGGAAGCAGCGTGCGCTCGGTAGCTCTCGCTGAACTCCTCCATCGCGATCCCCTCCACTCGAAGATAACTTATTCAAAACCTATTCATAGTCGGTCGTGCGAAGGCGCGCAACCAAGACATGGGAGATCAGGCCAGCGCTTCCATGACCTGTGAGACCGCCGCGTCGAGCGTGGACACCCTGGTGACGCCCCTCGGCAGGCCGTCCCACCAGCCCGGACCGCCGACGACGACGCGGGCGGTGGGGCGCAGCGACGGCAGCGCGGACAGCGGGGCGGGGTCGCCGGTGGAGTCCTGCTGCGACCAGACGAAGACCACCGCGGGACCGAGGCGGCGCATCGCGTCGGCCAGCGCGGAGTAGGGGGTACGAGCGCCGAGCACCCTGGTCTCCACCGCCCGCTCGACGGTCAGGACGGCGGCCAGGGCGTAGATCGGCAGGCTGTGCTGCTCGTCCTCGGCGCAGGCCAGCAGCACAGGACGGGCAGGCGTGTCCAGTCTCGGCGGCTCGACGAGCGGCTGCAGCGCGGCCAGGACCTGGTTGGAGAACAGGTGCTCGACATCGATGCCCAGGTCCTTGCGGGTGATCGCCTCGAAGACCGGCAACACGAGCTGGTGCCAGGTCCACCGCACGCCGTACCGGTCGAGCGCGGCGCGCACGCCGTCGGCGACGGTGGGGGAGTCGAGCACGCTCGCCGACCGCGCCAGCATCGCGGGCGACGGCACCTGACGGACCGGCGCACGGACGTCGGGGCCGCCGTCCTCGGTCATGCCGTCGCGGCCTGTCTCGGAGGGGCGCAGTCTCAGCGCCTCGCGCGCGGCCTCCGCGGGGGCGACTCCCGCGTGGATCAGCCGGTTCATCTCCTCCAGGCGGCGCAGGTCGCCCGCGTCGTAACGCCGGTGTCCGCCGGGGCTGCGCCGGCTGGGGCCGATGCCGTAGCGCAGGTTCCAGGTGCGGAGGGTGGGCGCGGGCACGCCGAGCCGCCGGGCGACGGCGCCGATGCCGTAGCCCGCCTCCTCCTCGCTCAGGTCGTCCATGCCACCCCCCGGGTCATTCTTTCGGATTCCAGGCCCGCGAAGTTGCACCGCGACCGTCGAGTCCGCTACCGCGAGCTGCTGCGACGGGCGGCGGCCGCCACGTTCCTCGGCATCCTGCCGAAGATCAGGCCGTGGAAGGGGTAGATCGCCCACCAGTAGAGGTGGCCGAGCAGTCCGTGGGGATGGAAGACGGCTCGCTGGCGGTAGACGGTGCGGCCGTCCTCGACGCTCTGGCTCAGCTCCAGCCAGGCCAGACCGGGCAGGCGCATCTCCGCCCGCAGGCGCAGCAGGCGCCCCCGCTCGAGCTCCTCGACCCGCCAGAAGTCGATGGAGTCACCCACCCGCAGGCGCAGGGGGTCGCGGCGGCCGCGGCGCAGGCCGACGCCGCCGACCAGCCTGTCGAGCGCGCCGCGGATCCTCCACGCCATGGGCAGCGAGTACCAGCCGTTCTCGCCGCCGATCCCCTCGATGACCCGCCACAGGTCCTCGGGGCCCGCGGCGACGGTGGCGGTGCGCCGATCGATGTAGAGACTGCCGCCCGCCCAGTCGGGATCGGTGGGCAGCGGGTCGCTCGGCGCGCCGGGCAGGCTCGCCGACGACCACCTGGTCACGACGTCGGCCTCCTTGATCCTCTGGAGCGCCAGCGAGACGGCCAGGTCGAAGCCGATCAGGCCGCCCTGCGGGTCGGCGACGTACCGGGCGATGTCGTGTTCGGCGCAGACGGCCTGAGTCCGCAGCGACTCCACAAGGGGACGCGCTATGGCGGCGGGCACCGGCGTGACGAGCCCCACCCAGAGGCTGGACAGCCTCGGGCTCAGCAACGGCACCGGAATGATCAGCCGTGGCGGCAGCCCCGCGACGGCCGCGTAGCGGCGCATCATCTCGGCGTAGGTCAGCACGTCGGGCCCGCCGATGTCGAAGGCCCTGTTGACCTCCTCGGGGATGCCCGCCCACGCGACCAGGTAGCGCAGCACGTCGCGGACGGCGATGGGCTGGGTACGGCTGCGCACCCAGCGCGGCGTCGTCATCACCGGCAGCCGCTCGGTCAGGTAGCGCAGCATCTCGAAGGAGGCCGACCCGGAGCCGATGATCACCGCCGCTCGGAGCACCACGCTCGGCACGCCCGCGGACAGGAAGATCTCGCCGACCTCCGCCCTCGAGCTCATGTGCGCGGACAGGCCGTGGCCCTCGGGCGCGCCCGGCGTGAGCCCGCCTAGGTAGACGATCCGGCGCACGCCCGCCTGGCCTGCCGCAGCGGCGAACGTGTGCGCGGCCTGCCTGTCGGCCTCGGCGAAACCCCGTCCTCCGCTCATGCCGTGGATCAGGTAGTAGGCGACGTCGATGTCCCTCAGCGCCGCGCCGGTGCGCTCGGGGTCGCGCGCGTCCGCCTCGGCGATCTCGGCCTGCGCGGCCCACGGCAGGTCGCGCAGCCGTCCCGCCGACCGCACCATGCAGCGGACGTCGTGCCCTGCCGCGAGCAGTTCGGGCACGAGCCGTCCGCCGAGATAGCCGGTCGCGCCGGTGACCAGACATCGAGCCATGCCGCTGCCCCTACCCGGCGGGAAGGGCGCCTCGCCCTCCTTTGCCGCTTCTTGGACAGGCCCCACCGGCCGGGACGGCCCTCACCAGACGGTGTAGGGGCTCTCCGCGCCGCCGCCGAAGGTGGCCATGCCCGTTCTCTTCCACCGCTGGCGTACGTCGAGCTTGGCCCCGGTACGCGCCGCCGTGGTGGTGAAGGGGCCGCAGGTGACGATCTCGCCCGCGCTCGAGGGGGAGACACCCGAGCAGATGAAGGGCTGGGAGACGTTGGCGTCGGCGTCGGTGTTGAACAGCTGCACGTGGATGTCCGAGGAGACCGAGGTGGACCCCCTGATCCGCCCCTTGACGTGCAGGACCTCGCCCACCACGGCCATGCAGGGCGACATCTCCGTGTCCGTGCCGGTTCCCGCGGTGATCCACGAACGGCAGCGCCAGTTCGGCTCCGTCTCCTCGGCCGCGATGTCGTCCTGCCTGCTCTCGCGCGGCGGCTCGACCGGCTCCTCCGTCGTGCGCCGGGGTCGCGGGGTCGTGACGCGCGGCACGGGCTGCTTGGCCGTGGCCGGTCGCTCGGGCTGTTCGGAGACGGTCGTCTCCTGCGGACGCCTGCGCACCGTCCGCTCCTTCGGCGACGGCGGGGGCGTGCTCTCCGCCGTGCCGGCCGGCGTGCTAGCCGCCGGCTGTGGAGGACTGGGGTCCTGCGGGGTCGACTCGGCCGACGCGACGGCCAGACTGGGCGACGCGCCCGCGTCGGGCGCCCGCCACGGCGCCACGACGGCCACGGCCGCCGCGCTGAGCACCAGCGCCACCGCGGCCGCCGCGACGACGGCCAGCCGCTGCCTGGGCCACCGGCGCCGGCCCGAGGCCACCGAGGCCACGGTCTCGGGCGCAGGGACGGGGCCCGTCGTGGGCAGGGGCTCGGACGTGACGGAGGGCGCCTCTCCTCTGGCGACGGGAGGCAGCGGAGGCACGGCCGCCAGCGAAGGAGCCGCCTGGCGCAGCGCCGCAGCCACCTGCGCGGCGGCCGGACGCCGAGCCGGATCCTTGGCGGTGCACGCCGAGATGACAGGCCACAGGACGTCGGGCATGCCTGGCAGTCGCCTGGGCGTGGCCGTCGCATGCTGTCTGAGCAGGGCCATCGGATGGTCGCCGACGAACGGCGGACGCCCGGCGAGCAGCTCGTAGAGGATCAGGCCCAGGGCGTACACGTCCACCGCCGCCGTGGGCGCGCTGCCGTCGGCGACCTCGGGGGACAGGTACGTGGGCGTGCCGATGACCGAGGTGGTCTGTGTCAGCCCGGGGCCGTGGACGATGCGGGCCACGCCGAAGTCGGTCAGCCGTACCTGCCCGGTGGCCCTGTCGATCAGGACGTTGCCCGGTTTGACGTCGCGGTGCACGACGTCCAGCGCGTGCGCCGCGGCCAGCGCGTCGGCGACCTGGGCCATCAGCCCCGCCGCCTGCGCGGGGGGCAGCGTGCCCTGCCGCTGGAGGAGCGTACGCAGATCGCCGCCTTCGACGAAGTCCATCACCAGAGCGAGGCGCTCGCCCTCGATGACGAAGTCGCGCACCGCGACGATGTGCGGATGGCGCAGTGACTTCATCACGTTGCGCTCCTGCACGAACCTCAGGACGAGCTCGTGGTCGCCGGAGAGGCTGTCACGCAGCAGCTTCACCGCCACGATCTCCCCGCTGTCGCGGTGCCGCGCCCTCCAGACCGTTCCCATCGCACCGGCGCCGATCTCGTCCAGAAGGACGTACCGGCTTCCGAGAGAGTCCTCGTCTCCGCCCACCGCCATCGTCAGCCTTCCCCCTCCAACAGACGGAGATCACAATAGTCGGGAAGATCCACATCGGCGCAAGGCGGCAGGGTCCAGGCCTCGTGGGCTCACGCCCAGCCCGTCGTCAACGCCCCGCCCACCAGCAGCGCCGTCAGCACGACGCCGCCCAGCAGCGCGCGCAGGCGCCCTGCAGGGGTGGGCCGAAGCAGCACCACCAGCACCACCGCGAGGGCCAGGCCCGCCCAGTCCTGTCCGGGATGGGCCGCCTCCACCGGAACGCAGCAGCCCTCCTGGCCCGAGGGCAGCAGGGCCAGCGCGGCGGGGAACGACTGCCCCTGGACCAGGACGGCGGCAGCCAGGTCCCCCGCCGGTCCTTCGCGCCGGGTCAGATGGGCCAACAGCACACCGGACAGGGGAAGCGCGACCACCCACAGGACGTGCGCCGCGCCTCCCACCGGGTCGAGCGGGATCAGCTGGTACGGCGGCGGCGCTCCGCGCAGCAGGTCGGTCGCCGTCATGGCGGCGTAGGCTCCGGCGGCCAGCGCCAGCCCGCTCACGACCGCCTGCCAGGCCGTACGGGCCGGCCGTCCGCACACCACCGCGCCCATGAACAGGGCGAAGCGGAAGAACAACGACTCCAGCAGCAGCTCGCCCTGGTCGTGGAGGAGGCCGGCGACGACCCCGAGCGCCAGTCCGGCCGCCCCTGCCGTCAGCGCCGGCACGACCAGGCCGGGCGAGGTCGGGGGAGCGGACCGTCGGATCAGCGGCACGGTCCCAGTATGCGCGGGGATCTTCCGGCGAGGCGTGAAATGTCGTGATCTTCTGTGGTTCACTGAGCGGGTTCTTGATCATGACCCCCCACACGAGAAGAGAACGCCTTGCCCCCCACGTTATTCAGGCGCGCCGCACTGGCGGGCTGCCTGCTCACCGCGACGCTCGTCGCCGTGCCGTCGCCGGCGGTTCAGGCCGAGCCCGTGCCCCCGGTTCCGGTGATCACCGACGACCCCTACGCGCAGGTGACGCCCCCCGACTACAAGCTGAGCCACGCCTTCAAGGAGGCCGAGCGGCGCGCCGCGGAGAAGCCCGACGTGTACGGCCCGCCGTACATCAGCTACGGAACGATCGTCGCGCCGGTGACGGCGGCGGAGGTCCAGGCGGAGGCGGGCGCGCTCATCGCGCTACCGCCCCAGATGACTCCCCCCGAGGACGGCACGGGCGACCCCTCGAACGTCCCTCCGCCCGAGGAGAAGGAGTCGGTGCCGCCGGAGGCAGGCATCGCCGCCCAGGCGCCGGCCCCCGAGGAGCAGCTGTCGGCCGCCGACAAGAGCGCCCAGCAGAGCCTCGCGCCCACCGCGGACGCGGGTGACACCTGGACGGTCCAGCCCAAGGTGAAGCTGGTCAGGTACAGCGTGAACCGGCTGAACGCCATCAAGGACGAGATCGTCGCGATCTCTCCCGGCGTGCTTCCCGGCGTGGAGAAGGTGAGCGCGGCCCTGATCCAGGCCGAGCAGAACCGGGTCATCGTGGAGTCCTCCGACGCCTCGGAGGCCTTCCGCGTCGCGCTGGCCACGCGTTACGGCGCGGACGCCGTTGTGGTGAGGCAGGTGCCCGACGAAGGGTTCGACGGCGCGCAGGCCAGGTGGAACGACACAAGCGTCGGCGGCTTCTACGGCGGCGCCCGCATCAGCACCAGCGTGGGCTCCTGCACCAACGCCTTCTCCTGGCGCTACAGCGGCTACCAGGCCATGATCACCGCGGGCCACTGCACGTCGCTGAACGGCTCGGTCTCCACGCTCTCCGAGTACCAGGGCAGCGTGGTCAAGGACACCTGGAACAACAGCACGGGCACCGTCTACATCGACGGCCAGTCCACCTACCGCGGCGACCTGTCGCTGATCAGGCTGAGCGGCAGCAAGAAGAGCGCCGCCCGCATCTACGTCGGCAACAGCACCTCGGGCAGCAGCAGGGCGGTGGCGGGCATGTGGTCGCGCCGTCCCGGCTACGGCGACCAGTACTGCACGGGCGGCAGCACGGCGGGCGAGCTGTGCGGCTGGAAGGTCAACGCCCTGAAGATCAACGTGCGCTACAGCGGCGGCCAGTACGCCAGGAACATGACCAGGGGCTACAAGCAGGGTCAGTGCACCAGGGGCGGCGACTCCGGTGGTCCCGTCTACACCGTCAACTCGGCGGGCAAGGTCGTGGCCAAGGGCGTCCACAGCGGCGGCGGCGGTGGCGGCTCCGACGGCTGGGGCGGCGCGCTCGACCCCTGCCGTGAGTACTTCACCGACGTCTACGAGGCCTACTACGGCTTCCCCGGCGTCATCGCCACCAGCTGACGCGGACGGCGGGACGGGCGGCGACCCGCCCTCCCGCCGTGCTCCTCGAAGCCGGGCGCTACGAGGCGCCCGGGATGACGGCGGCCAGTTCGGGGATGCGGGCGCGGTAGCCGTCGAGCAGCCTGCGCGCTGTGCCGACCGAGTCGACCAGCGGGTGCAGGGCGAACGCCTCGACGGCCAGGCGGGCCGAGCCGGTCAGCGCGGCCTCGATGGTCGTCTGCTCGACGGCCTTGACCTGCTGCACGAGCCCCAGCAGACGGCCGGGGAGCGGGCGGGTGGCCAGCGGCCTGACGCCCGAGCCGTTCACCGCGCAGGGGATCTCGACCACCGCCTCCGAGGGCAGGCCGGGCACCGCGCTGCCGTTGCGGACGTTGAGGATCATCGTGGAGGGCTCGCCCCTGGCGATGGCGGCCATGAGGGCGAGCGCAATGCCCTCGTACCCGCCCGCCTCCAGGTCGGCGGCCTCGCGCTCGCCGGCGTCGGTGCTCTCGCGGGTCTCGGCCATGTACGTCGCGTCGCGCTCCCTGCGCGCCCTGCCCCACTCGGCGAGGGCCTGCAGGGGACGCTCCCGCACGGCGGCGTAGAAGCGGCTCTGCTGCTCGAGAAGGGACTCGCCCCTGGTACGCCCCGCGCCGTCGATCGCGGCGACGGACTCGCGGGTGAAGTAGTAGTAGTAGAGGTACTCGTTGGGCAGCGCCCCCAGGGTGCGCACCCAGTCGTCGCCGAAGATCCGGGCCTCCTCGACCTGCCGCAACGCCGCGTCGTCGGCGAGCAGCCCAGGCAGCACGTCGCGGCCCTGGTAGGTGAGCCCCCGCAGCCATCCGAGGTGGTTGAGCCCCACGTAGTCGGGCGAGACGAGCGCGGGGTCGAGCCCGAGAGCGGCGGCGGCCCGCCTGATCAGCCCGATCGGCGAATCGCAGATGCCGACCACGCGGTCGCCGAGCACGCTCCGCATCGCCTCGGTGATCATGCCGGCCGGGTTGGTGAAGTTGATGACCCAGGCCCTCGGCGCGACGGCGGCCACCCTCTCGGCCAGGCGCACGGCCACGGGGATGGTGCGCAGGCCGAAGGCGATGCCGCCGGGCCCGGTGGTCTCCTGGCCGAGCAGGCCGAGCTCCAGCGCGACCCGCTCGTCGGCGGTGCGGCCTGCCAGGCCCCCGACGCGGACCGCGGAGAAGACGAAGTCGGCGTCGCGCAGCGCGACGTCGAGGTCGGTGGTGGTCCGCACCTCCGGCGCCCTGTCGTGCCCCTCGGCGAGCTGGTCCAGCACGTTCCCGATGGCCGCCAGCCGCTCGGCTGACACGTCGTGCAGCACCACCTCCTCCACGCGCGGCTTGGCGGTGTCGCGCAGCAGCGCGCCGTACACGAGCGGGACCCTGAACCCTCCGCCTCCGACCACGGCCAGTTTCATCGCGCCTCCCTCACCTGCACCACGTCCGTTCAGGCCCGCCGGGCGTCCGTCACGCGAGCAGCACCTCCGCGCCCGCCGCCGCGCAGTTGCGCAGCGTCGTCTCGTCGGCGCCCTCGTTGGTGACGATCATGTCGATGTCCTCGGGGCCGCACACCCGCAGGGCGCCGGTGCCGGGGAACTTCTGCCGGTCGACCAGGAGCACCACCTGCCCGGCCGCCGCGATCATGGCGCGCTTCAGCGGGACCTCGGCCAGGGTGGTGTCGACGAGCTGGCCGTCGGGCCGCACGCCGCTCGCGCCCAGGAAGACCCTGTCGGCGCAGACCTGGCCCAGCGCCTCCTCGGTCAGCACCCCCACCAGCGAGTGGTACGGCCGGCGCAGCATGCCGCCGAGCAGTAGCAGCTCGACCACGGGGTCGGCGCGCAGCACGTCGAGGACGGCGAGGCTGGAGGTGACCACGGTGACGCGGCGGCCGCGGAGCCTGCGGGCCAGGCGCATCGTCGTCGTGCCGATGTCGAGCAGGACCACGTCGCCGTCGCGCACGACCTGCGCGGCACGGTCGGCCACCGCCTCCTTGTCCCGCTCGTCGAGCGCCGCCACCTCGGCGAAGGGCATGGAGTCGTCGGCGTCGACCTCGGCGAGCGCGCCACCGCGCACGCGCCTCAGCGTGCCGTCTCGGTCGAGCACCTCGAGGTCTCTGCGAATGGTCGACGGGCTCACACCGAGCTGCCTGGCGAGGTCGCGCACGCTGGTGGCCCCCGAGAGGCGGACCCGCCGCATGATCTCCGCATGCCTGAGGTGCTGAAGCACGGTCGGATCCTATCAGTCATTTGCGTGCATCAGTGAGCATCATTCAGCAAATGCCCGCACAGAGTACTTGATATGCGCGGCGAATCGTGCAAGATTGCGCACAACTCGATCTGTCGAGGAGGAGTCTTCCCGTGTCTGTCCAGGCGTACGACCCTCTGGCCGACCAGCGCACCCCCGAGGCGCCGCAGTTCGACGTCTTCTTGGCGGGCACCGTCTTCCTGGACATCGTCTTCACAGGACTGCCCGCCATGCCCGCCGCGGGAACCGAGATCTGGGCCGAGGGCATGGGCTCGTGCCCCGGCGGCATCGCCAACCTCGCCATCGCCACCAGCAGGCTCGGCCTGCGCACCTCGCTGGCCGCCGCGTTCGGCGACGACGACTACGGCGACTTCTGCTGGCGCACGCTGGCCGAGCAGGAAGCGGTCGACCTGTCGAGATCGCGGCGCTTCGAGCAGTGGCACTCGCCTGTGACGGTCTCCATGGCCGTCGACCGCGACCGCAGCATGGTCACCCACGGTCACGCCGCCCCCATGTCGGCGTCGGAGATGATCGGATCGCCGCCGCGCTCCAGGGCGGTGATCGTGGCGCTCTCCGCCGAGGAGCCGCTCGGCGTCCCTGGCGCGAGCTCCTGGGCCGAGCTGGCGCACCGCGACGGCGCGCTGATCTTCGCCGACGTGGGCTGGGACCCGTCGGGCGCCTGGTCGCCCGCGCTCCTCGAACAGCTCTCGGCCTGTCACGCGTTCATGCCCAACGCGGTCGAGGCCACGGCCTACACCGGCACCGACAACCCTCGCGACGCGCTGTACGCCATCGCCGACCGGGTGCCCCTCGCCGTGGTCACCGACGGCGCCAACGGCGCCATGGCCATCGACTCCATCACCGGCGAGGAGGCGTACGTCCCCGCTCCACGCGTCACGGCGCTCGATCCGACCGGCGCGGGGGACGTCTTCGGCGCGGGCTTCGTGCTCGGCACCCTGTGCCGCTGGCCGCTGGCCGACCGGCTGGCCTTCGCCGGGCTCTGCGCTGCGCTGGCCGTCCAGCAGTTCGGCGGATCGCTGGCCGCGCCGGGATGGGGGGACATCGCCGACTGGTGGCACGAGGTGCGGGCGGAGGCCGGCCACGGCGGCGCGTACGCCGACTCGGTGGCCCGCAGGTACGCCTTCCTCGACAGGCTGGTGCCCACCGTTCCCGTGGGCGCGGTGCGCAGGGCCGCCGCCACCATCGCCAGGCATGCCGACCTGGAGATGGCGCCCCTGGTGACAGGGGAGGCATCAGGGGACACCACCACGCACGAACCACGCGCCGGCTCCGAGGCCGCCTCCGAGGGAGCGCACGCCGGTCCCGACGAGCCCGAAGGCCCCGAGTCGCCTCGCGTGCCCGCCCAGAAGGAGTGACACCATGATCGCCTCGACGCGAGAGGTCCGGACAGGGAACACGCGCGGCGCAGGGACGCGCGCCGTACTCGCAGCCGGTGTCGTGGCACTCGCCGCGGCCGCGTGCGCGCCCGGCTCCTCGGCCCCGCCCGTGGCCTCCTCGGCGCAGCCGAGCGCCTCGGCGGTGCGCACCGACGCCGCGGCCCTCGGCGACGTGACGCTCACGATCTGGGACCAGGAGGTACGCGGCGGGCAGGCCGCCCAGATGAAGCAGCTCAACGCCGCCTTCGAGGCGAAGTACCCCAACATCACGATCAAGCGGGTCTCCCGCTCCTTCGACGACCTCAACACCACCCTGCGCCTCGCGCTGAGCGGGAACGAGCCGCCCGACGTGGTGCAGGCCAACAACGGCAGGCCGCAGATGGGCGCGTTCGTGAAGGCGGGCCACCTGCGCCCGCTGGACGCCTACGCCGAGGCCTACGGGTGGAAGAAGCGCTACTCGCAGTCGGTCCTGCAGTACGTCAGCTACAGCGCGGACGGCAAAATCTTCGGACAGGGCAACGTCTACGGCCTGCCGCAGGTCGGCGAGGTCGTCGGCATCCTGTACAACGCCGCCAAGCTGACCGAGCTGGGTCTGCGGCCGCCGAAGACCTGGGAGGAGTTCGAGGCCGCGCTCGCCAAGGCCAAGGCCGCGGGCGAGGTGCCGCTGCAGCTGGGCAACCTCGACAAGTGGCCCGCCGTCCATGTCTTCGGCACCGTGCAGGGACGGCACGTCCCCGCCGACCAGATCACCACGCTGGGCTTCGGCCGCAAGGGCGCCTCGTGGACCACGCCGGAGAACACCAGGACCGCCGAGCAGATCGTCGGCTGGGTCGACAAGGGTTACTTCAACAAGGGCTTCAACGGCCAGGGCTACGACGCCTCCTGGCAGGCGTTCGGCAAGGGCGAGGGCGTCTTCCTGATCGGGGGCAGCTGGCTGATCGCCGACCTGGAGAAGGTCATGGGCAAGGACCTGGGCTTCGTCCTGCCTCCCGGCACGGGGTCGGCCCCTGGGCCCGTCGCGACAGGCGGCACGGGCCTGCCGTTCGCCATCACGGCCAAGAGCCCCAACCCCGACGCGGCGGCGGCCTACATCGACTTCATCACCAACGCCGACGCCATGAAGGTGCTCACGGCCAACGGCCTCCTGCCGATCGCCGACACCGAGCAGCAGAACGTGAAGCAGGGCCCTCAGCAGGACATGTTCACCGCGTTCGGCACAGCGGCCAAGGAGAACGGCCTGGTGCCCTACCTCGACTACGCCACCCCGACCTTCGCCGACACGCTGGGCGCGGCGCTACAGGACCTGCTGGCCAAGAAGTCGGCCCCGCAGGACTTCCTCGCCACCCTGGAGAAGGACTACAAGACCTTCGTCGAGGGCAACTGATGAGGGGAGCGAGGTGATCCGGTCCCGTTCGTCCTCGGTGAGGGCGCGGGCAGGCCATCCTCCCGGCGAGCCCCGCCGGGTCGCCTTCCTCTACCTGCTACCCGCCTTCGCCGTCTACGCGGTGTTCCTGCTGTATCCGATCGGCCGCGCGGTGCACCTGTCGCTGTTCGACTGGGACGGGCTGAGCCTCGGCACCTGGGCGGGGCTGGACAACTACCTCGCGATCGTCGAGGACGAGGGGCTGCGGGCCGCCTTCGGCCACGCCCTGGTCCTCGTCCTGTTCTACGCCGTGGGGCCGCTCGTCATCGGGCTGACCCTGGCGGCGATACTCAACCACGCCAAGGTGCGCGGGCTCGGCTTCTTCCGGACGGTGGTGTTCCTGCCGCAGGTGGTGGCCATGGTCGTGGTGGCCGTCGCCTGGCGGCGCGTGTACGCCCCCGACGGCACGCTGAACAGCCTGCTCGGCGTGCTCGGGCTCGACTCGCTCACGAGGGGCTGGCTGGGCGACCACACCTTCGCGCTGCCGGCGGTCGGCGTGGTCGGCACCTGGTTCGAGACCGGCCTGGTGACCGTGCTGCTCCTGGCGGGGATGAGCCGCATCCCGCCGGAGCTGTACGAGGCCGCGCGGCTCGACGGGGCCGGCGCGCTGAGGGAGTTCTTCGCCGTCACGCTGCCCTCCGTCCGAGGGGAGATCGCGGTCGCGCTGACGCTGACCGTGATCGCCGCGCTGCGGACGTTCGACCTGGTGTACGTCACCACGCGGGGCGGTCCGGGCAACTCCACGTCCGTGCCGTCGTACGAGGTCTACCACCGCGCCTTCGGGCTCGGCCAGGTCGGCTCGGCGGCGGCCGTCGGCGTCACCCTCACCGTCGTCATCTTCGCGATCTCGTTCGTGATCAACCGCGTGGCCGACAGGGAGGTCTCGTGATCTCTCGAGGCGAGCGCCTGGCCAACTACCTCATCCTGACCGCGTTCGCCGCGTTCGCGCTGTTCCCGATCGTGACGATCCTGTCGGCCGCGCTCGGCCCCAACGACAGTCCCGACTTCGCCGGATCCGGCCCTCTCGACAACTTCGCCGCGGCGTGGGAGATCGGGCGCTTCGGCTCCTACCTGCGGACCAGCCTGGCGGTGTCGTCGTTCGTCGTGGTCGTCAGCGTCGTTTTGTCGATCATGAGCGGCTACGCGTTCGGCACCATGCGCTTCCCCGGACAGGCGGTGCTGTTCTACCTGTTCCTGCTCGGGATCATGATGCCCAGCGAGGCCATCGCGGTCCCGCTCTACTTCGACCTGCGCAGTCTCGGCCTGACGGACACGTTCTGGTCGATCGCGCTGCCGCAGGTCGCGATGTCGGTGGCTTTCGGCACCTTCTGGATGCGGGCCTACTTCCGCACCAGCAGCCGCGCGATCGTCGAGGCCGCCCGCATCGACGGCGCCTCGACGTGGCGCATCCTGTGGCAGGTGCTGGTGCCTCCGGCCAGGCCGGCCATCGTCACCCTGACCGTCCTGGTCTTCATGTGGACGTGGAACGAGTTCCTCATTCCGCTGATCATGGTGACGAGCGAGTCGCTGCGGACCGCGCCGCTGGGGCTGGCCTTCTTCCAGGGGCAGTACACCGCGGGCTTCACCCTCCTCGCGGCGGGGTCGGTCATCGTGGCGACCCCGGTTGTGATCTTCTATCTGTTCCTCCAGCGTCACTTCATCCGCGGACTGCTCCAGGGGGCGGTTCGCGAGTAACTCCCGGAGGTTCCATGCTCGTGCCGCGTACGCCCGGACGCCTGGCGGTGCTCGCCGCCGCGGTCGTCCTCGGCCTCGTCCCCTCCGCACCCGCGCTGGCGGGGAAGGCCGCTGCCCCTCCCGCGCCGGCCGGGAAGGCCGCCGTACCTCCCACGCAGGCAGCTTCGGCCGCCGCGCCCCCCGCCACCTCGGACCGCTCCTCCGCCGACCTCGACGCGCTGTTCGTCGGCGCCCATCCCGACGACGAGGCCTTCACCCTGTCGACGCTGGGGCAGTGGAAGGAGGATCACGACATCCGCACCGGCGTCGTCACCGTCACCAGGGGCGAGGGCGGGGGGAACGCGGTCGGGCCTGAGGAGGGCCCGGCTCTCGGCCTGCTCAGGGAGGCCGAGGAGCGTACGGCGGTCGCCAAGGCGGGCGTGCGGGAGGTGTTCAACCTCGACGACGTCGACTTCTACTACACGGTGAGCGCCCCGCTGACCGACACGGTCTGGGGCGGCGACACGCTGGAGAAGGTCGTCAGGATCGTCCGGCAGACCAGGCCGGAGATCCTGCTCACCATGGACCCCGCGCCCTCTCCTGGCAATCACGGCAACCACCAGCAGGCGGCGCGGCTGGCCGTCGAGGCCTTCCACGCGGCGGCCGACCCCGAGGCCTTCCCCGAGCAGATCGCCCGTGAGGGGCTGCGCCCCTTCGCGCCGGCTCGCGTGCTCCTCGGCAGGGCGCGCGGCACGTCCAAGAACGGCCCCGACTGCGCCTCGACCTTCCGCCCCGCCAACCCCGCACAGAACGTGTACGGCGTGTGGAGCGGGCGCGCCTCCGAGAACCAGGGCAGGACCTGGGCGGCCATCGAACGCGACGCCCAGCGCGTGTACGCCTCACAGGGCTGGGCCGGCTTCCCCGACCTGCCGACGGACCCCGCCCAGCTCGGCTGCGACTTCTTCACCCAGGTGGACGCGCGCGTGCCGTTCCCCGCTCCTGGCACCGAGGCGGCCGCGGCGCCGACGGCGATCCTCGACGGCGCGCTGGTGCGACCCTCCGGCGGCGTTCCGCTCGGCACCCTGCTGGACCTGCGTCCCAGCACGTTCGACGTCCGCCCAGGCAAGGCGTTCACCGTCAAGGTCAGCGCGACGGCGCCGTCCCGCGAGCCGCTGGGCCGGTCGGCCGTGGCGCTGCGCGTTCCCGACGGCTGGAAGGTCAGCGGCTCAGGCGACCTCGGCAGGCTGGCGCAGGGCCGTACCGGCTCGGCGACCTTCACCGTGACGCCCGCGGGGGCTCCGGGCGATCGGGCGCGCGTCGCCGCGACGCTGACCACGGAGAGGGGAGGCGGCTACACCGACCGCCAGGTCGAGGTCAGCCCCGCCGTACGAGGGGGACAGCAGTCGCTCCCCCAGGTCGAGCAGTACGAGATGTGGGTGGGCGCGCTCGACGTGCCGCAGCTGCGCGGCCTGGTCACGCCCGTGCTGACCCTCCCGTCAGGCGGTTCGCGCGAGGTGGGGGTCGTGGTCACCAACGTGAGCGACACCACCCAGTCGGGGACCGTGGGGCTGGCGCTGCCGGCCGGCTTCACCGCCGACCGCGCGGAGGCGGGCTACAGCGGCCTGGCGGCCGGGGCGTCGACGACGGTGCCGTTCACCGTCACCAACACCGACATCTCGCTGAAGACCTCGAACGAGGGCGGCGACTACGCCTACACCATCACGACCACCAGCGCGGACGGCTCCAGCGTGAGCAGGCCCGCGCTCGAACTGGTCCCCGCCGCCTCCATCGCGCGGGCGGCCTCGGCGCCGTCGATCGACGGCGCCGAGGGCCAGGGCGAGTACCCGGGACCCTCCCTGGACATCTCACGGTTGTGGGAGGGCGGCGCCTGCTCGTCGGCGGCCGACTGCTCGGGAACGGCCAAGCTCGCCTGGCGTGACGACACGCTGTACGTCCTGGTCCAGGTGAAGGACGACGTGATCGGCGCCCGCCTGCCGGCGTCGGACTGCAAGCGGCACTGGCGCACCGACTCCGTCGAGGTGACGCTCGACCCGCGAGGGAGGTCGGAGAACACCTCCACGACGTTCAAGACCGCCGTGCTGCCCGTGACGGCCGAGGGGCCGCCGTGCGTCCTGCGCGACGCCGACAACCGTCAGGGACCCGGCGCCCCCGGCACGCGCGTGGCCTCGGCGCTGTCCTCGGGGGCGTACACCGTGGAGATGGCCATCCCGATGGAGGCGCTCCCCGGCGCCGTCGACCCCTCACGCCTCGGGCTGAACGTCCTCGTGTACGACTCCGACACCCAGGACAAGACCGGCCAGACCCGGATCGGCTGGTCGACGTGGGGCGGCGTGCAGGGCGACCCGTACCGGTGGGGCATCGCGACGCTGCCCGGATACCAGCCGCCGCCCGGACGGCCGACCACCCCGCCCGACCCGGTGATCCCCGACACAGGGCTGTCCAGCCTGGACTCCCCGCAGTCGCTGGAGCAGGCGGTCCGCACCGGCCTGCCGCTCGCGGGCGGTCCCGCGGCCGAGCGGTCCGAGAGCGGCTGGGTCACCTCCGCCAGGAGCACGAGGAACGCGGTGGAGGTGACGCTGCGCGCCAACGCGGCGGGCAGGGCGCACCTGTTCGTCCGCGATGAGCGGGGAACGGCGGGCAGTCGCGTCGTCACCGTCGCGAGCCGCGGCACCTCGACCGTGCGCGTGCCCCTGACCCGCGCCGTGGACGGCCACCCGACGGTCGTGGCGGGATGGCAGACGCCAGCGGGAGGCACCGTGGCCTCCCGCACGCCGGTCCGCTGACGCGCGCACGTGCTCGATCCGGTATGCCGCGCCTCGCCGCGCGCAGGGTCAGGAGCGGGGCTCCAGCCGCAGGACGGCGGCAGGCAGCCCCCGCAGCCCTTCGGGGACGACGACCTGTCCTGAGCCGTCGATGTCGGCGGGGCCCTCGCCCCACGAGGCGGTGGCGCGCGCCGGCTCCACCAGGTCCTCGGCCAGCCGCAGCCGTCCGGCCGCGGGGTCGAGGGCGATCACGTGGAGCGTGCCGTCCTGCGCGAGCGTGTAGCGGACGGGGTCGCCCGCGGGCTCGGCGTGCCGTACCCACGGTCTGGTGCCGTAGATCGCGCCGCCGTGGGCGTCGAGCCAGGCGCCCAGGTGGCGCAGCCGTTCCACCTGCGACTCCGGCAGCGAGCCGTCGGCGCGAGGGCCGATGTTGAGCAGCAGGTTGCCGTTCTTGGCGACGGTGTCGACCAGCAGGCGGACCAGCTCGGCCGGCTCCATGAGGTGCCTGTCGTCCTCGGCCCTGTTGTAGCCGAACGAGCGGCCGAGCCCGCGCGTCGCCTCCCACACCCACGGCGAGGTCTGCTCCTCCGAGACGTACTCACGGGTGCGCGACCCCAGGTGCGGGACGCCCCACCGGTCGTTCACGATGCCGTCGGGGACGCGCTCGTAGTAGCGCTCGAAGAGGGTCTGCAGGCTGTAGGGCCCCGCAGCCTTGGCCGAGTCCGGCCAGTCGATGTCGTTCCAGAGCACGTCGGGGGCGTGCCCGTCGATCAGCTCCATGGCCTGGTCGAAGCAGTACCTCGCGAACGCCTCGTCGTTACGGCGCAGCGTGAACAGGTCCGTCATCGACTGGATGGGCGGGAAGTCGGAGACGTGCCAGTCGAGCGCGCCCGAGTAGTAGAGCCCGAACCGCAGCCCCTCCTCGCGCGCCGCGCTCGCCATCTCGGCGATCAGGTCGCGGCGCGGCCCCCTGTGCACGCTGCTGAAGGCGGTGGTGGCGGTGTCCCACAGGCAGAATCCGTCGTGGTGCTTGGCCGTGGGCACGACGTAGCGCGCGCCGCAGCCGGCGATCAGCCGCATCCAGCCCTGCGGGTCGAACGCCTCCGCCGTCCACGAGTCGGCCAGGTCCTCGTAGGAGGTGCCGACGCCGTACTCCCGCTCGTGGAAGGCCCGCGCGGGCGAGCCGGGGATGCGGACGGTGTTGGCGTGCCATTCGGCGTACTGGTGGTGGCTGAACTCCAGCTCCACCGGCACGTGCTCGCCGGGCAGCCGCGGGGTCGCCCACGCGGACACCGAGTACAGCCCCCAGTGCACGAAGACGCCGAACTTGGCGTCCCTGTACCAGTCGGGCACGTCCCTCGCCGGGTAGTCGGCGCCCAGGTCGGGGCCCACGCGGCGGTCGAAAAGCAGCACTGCGATCCTTTCAGCGGCCGGCCAGACCGGCGGTGGCGATGCCCTTGACCAGGTGTTTCTGAAGGGCGATGAGCAGCAGCAGCGTCGGCAGAATGGAGACGACGGACGCCGCCATCACCAGATGCCACTGGTTGCCGTTCTGGCCGAAGAACAGTTGGAGGCCGAGCGGCACGGTTCCGCGCGCGGTCACATCGTTGATCATGATGAGCGGCCACAGGAAGCTGTTCCAGTAGTTGATGAAGGTGAAGACGGCCAGCACCCCGAGCGCGGGCCTGGCCAGCGGCAGCATGATCCGCAGGAAGATCCGGAGCTCGCCCGCGCCGTCGATGCGCGCCGCCTCCTGCAGCTCGCGCGGCACGGCGCGGAAGAACTGCCGCAGCAGGAACGTCCCGAACGCGGTGAAGGCCCACGGGAAGATCAGCGACTGGTAGGTGTCCACCCACCCGAACGCCTGCATGAGGATGAACATCGGCACGACCAGCACTTCCTGCGGCACCATCAGGGTGGCGAGGAACACCAGGAAGATCCCGTCCCTGCCGCGCCAGCGCAGGGAGGCGAAGGCGTAGGCGGAAAGGGCCGAGGCGGCCAGCACGACCAGCGTGCCGACGCCCGCCACCAGCACGCCGTTGAGGATGTAGCGCTGGAACGGCACGTAGGTGAAGACGTCGCCGAAGTTCTGCCAGCGGATCTCGGAGCCGACCAGCGATCCAGGGTCGGCGAACGTCTCGCCGGCGGGCTTCAGGGCGGTGGCCACCGCGAAGATCAGCGGGTAGAGGAAGGCCAGCGTGACCGCGGCCAGCAGCACGTGGGAGACGACGCTCTTAGCTCTCATAGTGCACCCACCGCTTCTGGCCGAGGAACTGCACAGCCGTCACACCCAGGATGATCGCGAACAGCACCCACGCTCCCGCGGCCGCGAGTCCCAGCTCGCGGGACTGGAAGCCGGCCTGGTAGACGGTCATGACGAGCGTCTCGGTGGCGTTGCCCGGGCCTCCGGCGGTGAGGATGTAGGGCTGCGTGAACACCTGCATCGAACTGATCACCGTCATCGTGGTGGCGAAGAACAACGCGGGCGAGATCAGCGGCAGCTGGACGCTGACCAGCCTGCGCAGGCCCGTGGCTCCGTCCAGCGAGGCCGCCTCGAGGACGGAGGGCGACATCTCGTTGATCGCCGCCGAGAACACGATCATGTTGTAGCCGAAGCCCTGCCAGACGCTCATCGCCACCACCGACAGCAGCGCGGTGCTGCCGTCGGCGAGCAGGTTGGGCTCGGTCCCGACGAGCTGGAAGAGCAGCTTCCAGATGACCGCGTTGGCCACCATCGGGGTGATCGCCGGGATGAAGAACAGCACCCGCCACAGGTTCTGCCAGCGCGAGTTGCTGATCCAGAAGGCCAGCCCGAGCGCCACGAGGATGTTCAGCGGCACGTACAGGCCGGTGAAGACGAACGTGTTGCGCAGCGAGGACAGGAAGTCGGGGTCCTCTCCGAACAGGTAGCGGAAGTTCTCCAGCCCGACGAACTCGCTCTCTCCCAGCATCGGCCAGTCGAAGAAACTCATCACCACGGCCATGCCGACGGGGAACAGGGTGAACAGCCCGAGCCCGAGCACGCTCGGGGTGGCGAACCCGAGCGCGCTCCACTCCTCCCGTGATCTCACTGCCCGCGCGCCCCCTGCTGCTGGATGGTGGTGAGCGACTCCTTGGCGCTCTGCGCGCCGGTGTAGACCTGGAGCAGGTGCTGGGCCATGAGCTTGCTCACGTCGTCCCAGTTCTTGGTGGTGAACAGCGGCACACCGCCGGCCAGCCCCTCCTTGACCGAGGACATCGCGGCCTGCACGTCGGCGGCCTTGTCCTGGTTCTGCTTCACCAGGAAGTCCTCGTAGACCGGCTGCTGCTCGGTCCTGGCGGGGAAGCCGCGGCCCTGGCCCGCGAGGTAGGCCTGGGCCTCCTTGCCGCTGAGCACGGAGACCGCCTTGATGGCCTCCTCCTTGTACGCGCAGCCCTTGGCCACGCCGAACCCGGAGTTTGCCACGTAGGTCTTCGACCCGCCGGACCCCGCGGGCAGCGGCGCGATGCCCACCTTGAACTTGGCGTCCTTGATGGTGGAGCCGATGTTCCACGAGCCGTCGACGGCCATCATGGCGTTGCCGTTGATGAACTGCGTCTCGCCCCAGCCCGCCTCGGCCGAGCCGGCGGGCACGCTGGCCGACTTGCCGGCGCCGAGGCCGGCGTACCAGGTGACCGCGTCGACCATCGGCTGGCTGTCCATCTGCAGCTTCACCTCGTCGGTGACCGGCCTGGCTCCGTTGTAGGACAGCAGCAGCGACAGCGTGTGCAGGTCGGAGAAGGACATGCCGAAGCCGAACTTGCCGCCGGTGCTCAGCGCCTTGGCGGCCTTCTCGAAGTCGGCGATCGTCCAGCCCGCCTTCGGCTCGGCCACCCCGGCCTTCGCGAAGGCGTCCTTGTTGTAGTACAGGAGCATTGGCGACAGGTCGTACGGCAGGGCCAGCTGCTTGCCGTCCATCTTCAGCGCGTCGAGCGAGGCGGGGGCGAAGCCCTCGGGAGCGGTCAGCGGCTCCAGCAGGTCGGCGTAGGCACCGAGGCGCAGGCTCTGCATGGACACGACGCACGCCTGCTTCCCTGCGGCGAACTCGGTCTGCAGCTTGGTGAAGTAGGCGTTGAACGGCGCGGTCCGCAGCTTGATCCTGATGTTCGGGTGCTGCTGGGTGACCAGCTGCGCCACATGGTCGAGCTGGGCCTTCTCCTCCTCGCTGCCCGCCCACATCTCCCAGTCGAGAGTGACCGTGCCGTCGTCCTGCTTGGCGCCGCCCGCCGTGCCCTCGCCGCCTCCGCACGCGGTGGCGCCGACGAGGATCACGAGTCCCGCGGCCAGTAGTGCCTTCATCGAGTACCTCCGTCACGAACTATAATTTCGTGGACGAAATTATTATGATGCCGGACCCTAGGCTTGATCAGCGAGACCGTCAAGAGGGAGCAGCCCATGCGCGAGGACTTGGTCAGGACGGAGGTCCTGACCATGCTCGGGTCCGAGCCGCTCAACCGGACGCAGATCGCCCACAGGCTCGGGCTCGGGGCGGCGACGGTCTCGGAGCACACCCGGCGGCTCATCGAGCTCGGCTACCTGCGCGAGCTGGCGCCCCAGGTGGCGGGAAGGGGACGGCCCAGGGTGCCGCTGGAGGTGGTGCCGGACGCCGCCTACACGCTCGGGCTGCGGGTCCACCACACGCATCTGGTCGGCGTGCTCATGCGGCTCAACGGCAGCGAGGTGCGCCGCTTCACGCTGCCCTTCGACCCGAACGCCGAACCGGTGGAGCAGCTCGTGGCGGTGTGCGAGCAGGCGCTCGCCGATCCTGGGACCGGCGAGCGCATCCGCGGCATCGGCCTGGCCGTCCCCGGAGTGATCGACCCCGCCAGGGGCGTCGTCAGGCTCTCGCCCCACCTCGGCTGGTCGGACCTGCCGCTCCAGCCCCTGCTGGCCGGGCGCCTGCCCGTCCCCGTGCTGATCGACAACGACACGCGCGCCAGCACCATGGCCGAGTTGCTGTTCGGCACGGGCCGCGACCACGACGACTTCCTCGTGCTGGCCGTGGGCGGCGGCGTCGGCATGGGAATCGTGCTCGGCAGGCGCATCCACAGGGGGCCCGACGGGGTGGCGGGGGAGTTCGGGCACGTCCCGATCGACAGGGAGGGGCCGCCGTGCGTGTGCGGGCGGCGCGGCTGCCTGGAGACGTACGCGGCCGACTACGCGCTGGCCGCGCGGGCCCACGCGCGCGGCCTCACCTCCGAGGTCGTGGAGGTGGCCGAGCTGCACCGCCTGGCCGCGGTGGACGCGCCGGGCATCCGCGACCTGATGGCCGAGGCGGGCGCGGCACTGGGACAGGCGGCGGCCGGCGTGGTGAACGTGCTGGCGGTGCGGGCGCTGACGGTGATCGGCGAGAGCCACGTGCTGTGGCCGTACCTGGAGAGGGGGTTCAGACCGGCGGTGGAGGGCGGCGTGCTGTCGGGGCTGGAGATCATGGTCCGCCCGTGGGACGACAGCGCCCACGCCCGCGGGGCCGCCGCCCTCGTCCTGTCCGCGACGGTCGCCTCTCGCTGACCGCTCCCGGCTCGCCGTCCAGGCGAGAAGGGCAGGTCAGAAGGCGACGGTGACCTTGCCGTCGAGGCCGCCCCTGCCGAAGTGCTCGTGCGCGGCGCGGATCTGGTGCAGCGAGAAGGTGGAGTCGACGCGAAGCCGCAGGAGGCCCCTGTCGACGAGCCGGACCAGCTCCTCCAGCCCCGCGCCGTCCTCGCGGACCTGGTTGACGGTGGTGCGGACCCCACGTGCGGACAGATCGGGGACCTCTCCCGCCTGCGTGGCGATGGAGGCGTAGCGGCCGTGATCGGCCACGGCGTCGGTGACGAAGGCCCCGAAGGTGTCGAAGACCGCGTCGTAGTGGCGGTTCTTCAGCGCGGACCTGTCGGTCGTGGCGAACTCCGCGCCGTACTCCTCGGCGAGGCCGACCTGGCGCTCGCGGGAGACGAGGGCGTCGACGCGCACGTTCCGCGTCACGGCCAGCTGGAGGGCCAGGCCGCCGACCGCGCCCGCCGCTCCCGCGACGAGCAGCCTTTCGCCCGCCGAGACGGCCAGCCAGTCGAGGGTCTGCAGGGCGGCCAGGCCCGGCAGGGGCAGGGTCGCCGCTTCGACGAGGCTGACCGCCGTGGGAGCGGACGCCAGCGCGCCGGCGGGAACCACCACCAGATCGGCCCAGGTCCCCAGGCCCGTGCCGAGCTGGTGCGACATCGCGACCACGCGCTCTCCGGCCTGCCTGCCCGTGGAGCCGCCGTCGACCACGACGCCCGCCAGGTCCCAGCCGAGCGTCATCGGCAGCGGTGGTGTGCCCTCGCCGATGGCGCCCTCGCGGGTCTTGTCGTCGACGGGGTTGATGCTCGTCGCGACGGTACGGACCAGCACCTGGCCGGGCCCCGGCCCGGTGGGTTCCTCGACCTCCCGCACGTTCAGCACGTCGGGGCCGCCGAAGCGGTCGATCCGGATGGCACGCATGTCTCTCCTTGTGTGGTTCGTCGGTCAGGCCAGGTCGAGGACGGCTTTGCCGTGCAGGCGGCGCTCACGCAGGGCGTCGAAGGCCTCCTCGGCCTTGTCCCACGGGCCGCGCCAGCTGATGCCGGGGTCGAGCGCGCCCCTGGCGACCAGCTCCGCGAGGTGGGTCAGGTCGGGGGCGAGGCCGGTGCAGGCCAGCAGGTAGAAGGTGGAGATGGTGCGGTTGTGGAGGCCCTCGTTCCCCCGGAACGATCCCGCGGGGAAGACCGTGTCCTCCTGCGCGGCGTGACCGACGCTGACCAGGGTGCCGTGCTCGGTGAGCCTGGCGTACGCGTCGACGAGATGGGCGCCGCCTACCAGATCGACGACGCCGTCCACCGCTTCGCCGAGCTCTCCCGGCGCGTAGATCACCTCGTCGGCGCCGAGCAGCCGCAGGCTCTCCCCGTGCGCTTCGGGGTCGCCCGTCACCGCGACCACGTGCGCGCCGCCCTGGTGGGCCAGCTGCACCGCGAACCTGCCGACGCCGCCGGTGGCCCCGGTGACCAGGATGCGCTTGCCGGGCAGGGCGCCGATCCTGTGCAAGGCGCGCAGCGCGCTGCCTGCCGCGACCGGGATCGTGGCGATGGCGCCGAGGTCGGCGCCCGCGGGGACCTCGCCGATCAGCGAGGTGTCCACGGCCCTGAGCTCGGCCCAGGCGCCGCCGTCCGCCAGGGTGACCACCGGCGTTCCCGCGGACGGCCCCGATCCGTCTGCGGCGGGGCGTTCCACCACCCCTGCGGCGTCCCAGCCGGGGACGGCCCCGTCGGGCTGGCCCGCGAGGACGTACCTCACCTCGCCGTAGTTCAGCGAGGTGGCGGCCACCCGGACCAGCGCCTGGTGGGGAGCCGGTTCGGGATCGGGGACCTCTTGGAGCCGAAGCCCGGCGGGGGCGGAGTGGTCGACGACCAGAGCACGCATCGGCGTACACCTTTCGAAAGGGGCGGGTTGCCTGTCGCCAATATAGCGCCACTCGGTGGCATAAGTACATTGATGGCGTTAGCTCTCCAGGTGCATCGATCAAGTGCAGCTCGGTCGTGGCTACTGGCTGCGGGAGGGGTGCAGTCCGTCGATGCTGAAGGTCAGCAGGCGCTCGCCCTGGGCGGGCGTGGTCTGCTCGCCCGCCCACGCCACCGCGTTGATCATGGCGTACAGGTCCGCGGCCGTGGCGTCCTCTCGTACGGTCCCGGCGGCCTGCGCGCGGGTGAGCAGCTGCTCGCCGCCCACGAGGACGGCCCGGCAGGCGGCGTGCAGTTCGGAGCCCTCGTCCTCGATGCTGCGCATCAGTGCGGTGACCAGCCCCCGGTAGGTCGTGGTGTGTGCCATCGCCGCCCGCGCCCAGATGACGAGCGCCTCGTGTGCGGACGGGTGGTCGAGCAGGTCGCGCGCCGTGGCGGTCAGCGCGTCCATGCGGTCGCGCAGCAGCGCCTCCAGAAGGGCCTGCCTGGTGGGGAAGTGGCCGTAGAGCGTGCCGTTCGCCACCCCTGCCCGCCTGGCGATGTCCTCCAGCGAGGCGTCGACGCCGTGCTCGGCGAAGACCGTCGCCGCCTCGGCGAGCAGTCGGTCGTAGTTGCGGCGGGCGTCGGCGCGCATCCGGCGCTGCGGCGCGGGGCCTGTGGTCGACATGGGCGCTCCAGGGATTGCTAAGTTGAGGCTGTCTCAATATATTTCTCGAGACAGCCTCAGTTTACTCTGCGCTCAGGAGGAGCCCTGTGTTCACCACCGACAAGCCCATCCTCGTGACCGGTGCGACCGGCCGCCAGGGCGGCGCCACCACCGCCCGGCTCCTGGAGGCGGGTTGGCCGGTGCGCGCCCTCGTTCGCGACCCCGACGCTCCGGCGGCCAAGGCGCTGGAGGCGGAAGGCGCGGAACTGCGCGTCGGCAACCTCGACGACCCCGGCTCTCTCGCCGAGGCCGTCGCCGGCGTCCACGGCGTCTTCGGCGTCACGCCCGACGACCTGGAGGTCGAGCGGGAGGTCCGCAGGGGTCGCGCCCTCGTCGACGCCGCCGCGGCGGCCGGCGTCTCCCACTTCGTGTTCGCCTCGGTCGGCGGCGCCGAACGGGGGACCGGCATCCCGTACTGGGAGAGCAAGTGGCGGATCGAGCAGCACATTCGCGCGCTCGGCCTGCCCGCGACGATCCTGCGTCCGGTCAGGTTCATGGAGAACCACACCATTCCGGGGCTGCCTGTCGGCGGCATCGTCGACGGCGAGCTCAGGCACCTGTTCGATCCCGACACGCCCGTGCAGCTCATCGCCGTCGCCGACATCGGCGTCTTCTCCCGCCTGGCCTTCACCCACCCGCAGGACTACATCGGGCAGGCCGTCGAGATCGCGGGCGACGAGCTGACGCCCGACCAGGCCGTGGAGCTCATCAGCCGGAGCCTCGGGCGGAAGATCACCTACCGGCAGGTCGCCGTCGACGGCCTCGGCCTGGGCGAGGTGGAGCGCACTTTCCCCGGAGGCCGTGGCCTGTGGCGAGCCGACATCGCGGCGCTGCGCGAACGCCATCCCGGCCTGCTGGACTTCGAGACCTGGCTTCGGAGGGGCGGCGCCGGCCAGATCGAGGCGCTGTTCACCGGCGGGGGAGCGGCGGTCACAGCATGAACACCAGCTGGACGGCGATCAGGACGTCGAAGACGCCGCACCACTCGGCGTACGAGCGGGCCACGACCTTGTCGAGCTTGAGGTGGACGAAATCCCAGACGCCGTGGAAGAGCCAGCCCGCCGCCACCAGGTAGCGGCCAAGGTCCGGATCCACGATCAGCCCGGCCAGCGCGAGCGCGCCGAATCCGGCCATCCCCAGCGCCTGCGTCCTGAACGGCCCTGGCCTGTGCAACTGCCCGTCGACGGCGCCCCAGACCAGGACCGCCAGCGCGACGGCGGAGAAGAAGACGGAGGGCGCGATCACGTCCAGCGCTCGCAGGAGGACGAAGGGCACGATCAGGGCGGCGAGCACCGGCCATGACGCCTGGCGTCGCCGTACCTTGGCGACGATCAGGTACAGCAGGGGCAGCAGCATCAGGGCGTTCGCGAGCGCGGCGACGCCCTGGTCGGAGCCGCCTCCGCCCAGGCTGAGAATCGCGATTCCGACGGCCAGTGCGGTGGGCCAGCGCCGCAGCACGACGGTCCATCGTGTGCGGCCGGGAGCGGTGTTGTCCATGCGCCCAGCGTGCTGGCGGCCGGGTTCAAGCCCCACCCTCGCGATGTCACCGATCGGCCATGCGGATCGCACGGTCATCCCATGCACATGCCGTCCTCGCCGCATCCGCCGCGTCGAGCGCTGGGAGGCGGACCGGCAGCGGAGTCAGTGGAGCTGTCCGGTCTGGTGCAGGTGGTCGAAGATGATCTGGTCGACAGGGGACACGCGCCCGCGGTCGGTGTAGGACAGCCAGATGAGTTCCTCGATCTCGGCGCTGGGTGTGGGTGTTCCGTGGTACTCGGCGGTGTAGCAGGTCATCCGCACGGTGACGCCGTCGGTGTGACCGTGTGCCTGGGCCTGGTAGGTGCCCATGTGCCTGGCGGTGGCGGGGATGATGGTGATCGCGAGCTCCTCGTCGATCTCACGGGTGAGGGTGTCGAGGTCGCTTTCGCCGGGTTCGCGCTTGCCGCCGGGGATGTAATAGACGTCTTTGCCGCGTGAGCGGGTACTGAGGATCTTGCCGTCTGCCAGGTGGATCCACGCGATCTTGTCGATGGTGCCGGTCATCGGATGCTCCTGTCGATGGGCGGAAGGTTCGGGCGGCGGGGTCGTCGGGCCGTTCAAGAAATCGTCGTTCAGCGCAGGATCGTGTCGAGCACGGCGTCGCCGTACTCGGGGCTGATCGGCTGGTTGCTGACCAGCAGCCGGTACCACAGGGGAGCCACCAGCTTCCCGTAAGGGTGGGGCAGGCACTACCAACGGGTGGCCCGCCAACGGCAATGTCGCCGCTCACAACGGTTTCTAGAGTCTTCCCCATGAACTTCGCACGCTGATGATGTCCGGCGCGCTGGCGCTTGGTTGCCTTTCGACCACCGCGATGGCCGCGAGCGCCTCGGCCCAGGCCGCGCCTTCGGCCCGCGGCACGGTGGTCTCCGCCACCCAGGTGGAGAAGCTCGACAAGAAGCAGGTGGCCGAGCGGCTCAAGGCGGCCGGCCTGGACCCGGCTCAGGCCACGCACGGCGTGCGGGCCTACCGGGTCGTTTACACCACCATTGATCCGTACGGCAGGCCGACCACGGCCAGCCAGCTTGTCGCCCTTCCTGACAACGGCAAGCGCAACCTGCGGGTCGTCTCCTGGCTGCACGGCACCACGGTCTACCGGGGCGACGTGGCCTCGATGAACCCGGCCGCCACCGACCGGGCCGCGGCGTTGCTGTTCGCCTCGACCGGGCAGGCGGTGTCGGCGCCCGACATCGCCGCCGACCGGTTCACCGGCATCTACGACGCCTCGGCGGAGGCGTTTCGCGAGCCGTACGACAAGCAGGTCGAGGAGCTCTTCGACGGCGACCACAAGCCGCAGGAGATCGCCCAGGCGCTGCCGCCCACGTGGGCGAAGCTGTTCACCGAGGAGTTCCTGCAGAAGGTGCGCGAGCCGACGGGAAGCTCAAGCAGCTGCTCACCGCGCTCGACTCCACCTGCAACTGGAAGCCGGCCGTGCCGGTGCACATCTTCCACGGCAAGGGCGACGCCGACGTCTCCTTCGACAACGCGCTGTACTGCCAGCGGCAGCTGAAGGCCAGGGGCGCCACCCAGAGCCTCACCGACGTCGGCGACGTCGACCACAACCTGTCGGTGCGCAAGGCTCTGCCGCAGGTGGCCGAGGAGTTCGCCGCCGCCTGATGGAGGCACGACTCCCGGCGCACCGGTCCCATGCCCGGTGCGGCGGGGTCACCGCAGGAGCCGTTCCAGGCGACCAGGCCGGATCACTCAGAATTGGACATCATGAAGACGCAGAGAACGGCGGTGACCGCGGGCCTTCTCGGGCTCGTGGCGGTGTTGGCAGGATGCGACGCCGGCGGCTCGCTGGATGAGGAGGTCGTGTCGTACGACGTCACCGACAAGGTGGCGGCGCTGCACGTCGAAGCCGACTCAGGGACCGTCGAAGTGGTCCAGTCGGATCGTCGGGGCATCCGCGTGACGGTCATCCAGCGCCGTGCGCAGCGCCGGATGCCGTGCTACGACAGTTTGGAGCGCCTGGCGAAGACGTCCGAGGTCGAGGGGTCCGGTGATGCGGTGGGCGGTGGGGATGATCTGGTTGTTGCTGTGCACCTGGATGTTCTCGGCTACCCAGATCCGCGCCTGCCCAAGGGACGCGGGCGGCTGCTCGCCGAGATCGGCGACAACAGCGGCGGGCGCGCCGGCTGGTTCGGCAGGGCGCGACAGGCGGGCGCAGCCCCGAATGGTCGGCTGCTGCAACAGGTCGCTGATGGTGAGGTGCAGATCGGCGTCGCGCAGCCTCACGCAGATCAATGCCGCGGTGAGCGAGTCGCCGCCCAGGGCAAAAAGGTCGTCCATGACACCGATGGGCCGAACCCCGAGGGTTTCCTCCCACACGGCGGTGATCTGGCGCTCGGTGGCGGTCTCCGGGGCGACGAAGACGGTGGACAGCGCGGTGCCCTGCTCGGTTGGCCGGATGGCGGCGGCCGCGCGGTGCGCGGCGTCGAGGGACGCCGGCCAGCGAACGTGCTGGCGGTCATGAGCATGGGCAGGGGCCGATTGATGGCGGGGTGGATGCTGTCGCGGTGCCTCGATCTCCCGCCAATCCGCGCGTGTCAGGCGTGCCGGGTCGAGCAGGGCGCCGGCAGGCCGCGACGTCGCGGCGAAGTGCGTTCGTGCGCTGCCGACGAACATGCGCCCCGGCTGGTTGCGGGGACCCGACGCGGCGCGCAGCTCGACCGCGCTCAGGCCCGCGGCGGCCGCTCGTTCCCCCAGGGCCTGCAGCAGGCGCCACTCCACGTTGCGGCCAAGGGCCCGGCAGCTGAGAAAGAAGTCTCTGACCCGCAGGATCCCGGCGTCGGAATCAGCGTCGGCGAAGGCGAACCCGACCAGCCCATAGTCGCCGAACCGGTCGCGCACGCGGACGGTGATCGCGGTGCCTGACCTGGTGAGGAGCTGGCTCACCGTGGCCGGGGTGTGGCGGCGCAAGAGGAGATTGAACTGTGTCGTACGTGCGGCCAGTTGGGAGATCCGGTCGACGTCGGCCTCCGTCGCCGCTGCGACATCCACCTCCAGGTTCAGCTCGCGCAGGTAGGCGGCAAAGTCAGGGGCCCGGCCGGCAGCGGTGCGGCGTGCGGCTTCCTGGGTGATCAGCCGGGCGCTGACGTAGACCAGGCAGGACTGCAGCAGCCGGGCGCCGACCCGAGTGGGGGACCTACGACAGGTTGATCAACGAGTGCGGAGTGTCGTCAACTGGGCGAACGTGGCTTGATGCGGCGGCGGTACGCCTGCAGGGCTCGTCCGCTACTGGATGACCTCATAGATCTCTTTGTAGCCGGATTTTGCGTTGTTGTTCATGGTGTCGATCATTGCCTGCGTGTTCTCGTCTGGATTCACAAAGGCCTGGCGCTCCATGGCGAAGTATTGGTCCAGACTGTCGAACTCCCATTGACAGACGACCGTATCCATAGGGCCCGCATAATCCACGTAGATTCGCAGATTCGTGTACCCCGCCTCTTCAAACGCACTGGTGAGGGTCTTGAACGCTGCCACGATCTCCGGCGCCTTCCCACGTTCAGCTTGGAAGACCTCGCGCATCATGTACATGGTCTGGCTTCACTTTCGCGCCTGCGCAGTAATTAATTGATCAGTCTCACGCTAGATCACCTAACGCGCCCCACGGCGGAGACACGCTGGCGGAGACGGACCGTCAAGCGCGGCCTGATGCGTCACCAGCTCCGCCTGCTACCAAGCGAGCCGCCCGCCTGCGAATGCCCGAAACTCACTGCACCAGCGGGTCGTTCTCATATGCAAGGCGCTGCGCCATCCGCTCCCGCACGTAGCGGCGAGTTCGCGCCGACCGTACCTCGGCCACAGTTGCCACCACATCGATTCCCTGCTCCAGCCTCGATCTACGGCCTCCAGCAGGCGCATCGCGTTCCTCCGCCATTCTCACAGTAACCGAGCGGGGGCCGGAAAACATCGGCCCGCAGGCCGATGTCGCGCGGCTGTCGGCTCCCTAACCTGTGACCCTGACCCGGCGCGATGGGGAGGGAACATGCACGACCTGGAGAACAAGGTCGCCGTCATCACCGGCGCGGCGAGCGGTATCGGCCGCGGAATGGCCGAGACGTTCGCCGACGCGGGGATGCGCGTGGTGCTGAGCGACGTGGAGGAGGCCGCGCTCCATTCCACGACGGCCGATCTCCGTGAGAGTGGCGCGGACGTCCACGCCGTCGTGACCGACGTGTCGAAGGCGGAGGACGTCACCGCGCTCGCCGAATCGACGCTCAAGAAGTACGGCGCCGTACACGTGCTGTGCAACAACGCGGGCGTCCACACCGGCAGCAGGCCGAGCTGGGAGAGCACGCTCGACGACTGGCACTGGATCCTCGAGGTGAACCTGATGGGCGTCGTCCACGGCATCCGCGCCTTCCTGCCGACCATGATCGAGCAGGACGAGGACGCGCACATCGTCAACACCGCGTCGATTGCGGGTCTGATCACGGGTGGCTCGCTGTACGGGGCGACGAAGTCGGCCGTCGTCTCACTGTCGGAGACCGTTCATCTCGAACTCGTCGGCGGCGGTCTCAAGCCGCGGATCTCCGTGCTGTGCCCCGGTCTGGTCGACACGAACATCTTCCATTCCCAGCGCAATCGGCCGGCCCGTTTTCCCGACGCGGGCCCGACTCCGGCTGGCTGGTCCGTCGACGCCGCCCGGCAGGCGTTCAAGCTCGGCCTCAGCCCGCGAACCGTCGGCGAGCGGGTGTTGCAGGCCATTCGCGAGGAGCGCTTCTACGTCCTGACGCATCCGGAATGGACGGAGCATGTCGAGCATCGAATGACGCAGATCCTGAACGGCGACGACCCGACGCAACTGCCCCCACCGGGTGCGTGATCAGCGGGGTCTCGCGGCTCGCCGGCGACCTCGGAGGGCTGCCGCCACGACCTCCTCACACGGCCGCGGCCCGCGCCGCGGGCGGTCACGGCCTGGAGACCGGGTCCGGCCGAGATACGGCCAGAACCGGCCGCGAGCCGATCCACCTTCGGTGCGAACGTTGCGACCAAGGCGGACGACCTGGAGCTGCACCGCACTCGGGCGCAGGTGGTGACGAGGGTGGCCGAGGAGGAGTTGACCGTGCTGCCCCAGCGGTACCTCCTCATCTACGGCACCCCCGTCCCCGGCTACCAAGCGCCCGAGGACATCACGCTCATCTCATCCGAGATCATGGCGATGCTGCTCGACGCCGGCTCGGCGTCAGCCCGGGAACGCCCCGCCACGCCGTTCGACAGCCATCTGGAGCACCACCGGGAGTGGGCGGGCAGCCACCCCGCCCCGCCCGCGGTCCTGCACCAGGCCCTGAGCTTCTGGACCCGGCTGCACGGTGTCCTGTCCCTGGAACTCGCCGGCCACTTCACCGGAATGGGCTTCGACCCTGCCTTGCTCTTCGCAGCCGAACTGGACGACCTGCTGGCGCACTGAGCAGGGACGAACCTGTGTGAGGCACCGGACTTGTCCGGTGTGCTGTGCCCCCACGGGCATGGAGCAGGTCACACCTCAGTGCGGCGCAGCCCCGCGATGAAGCCGTAGTTCGGGGACCTGACCACCGGCTGAACGGCAGACGCCCCCGTACCATGAGGGCGTGCACGGCCTCATGCGCTCCGTGTGGAACGAGCCGCCTCCCCCCGATCCGCCGGCGCGGGTGGGGCGCGACTGGGCGCTCGCGGGCGTGCTCGTGCCGGTCGCGGTGCTGGAAGGATTCCTGCGGCCCGACCTGCCCTGGCGGGTCCTCGCGGTGGCCGTCACCGTCGCGCTGGTGCCCACCCTGCTGTGGCGCCGGACCCGGCCGCTGCCGATGCTCGCGATCGCCTTCGGCGTCACGAGCGTGGTCGCGCTGCTGACCGGCGGCGACGCCGGAGAGACGTACACGCTGGCGTACCTGCTGCTGCTGGTGTACGCGCTGTTCCGGTGGGGGTCCGGGCGCGCGGCCGTGACCGGGCTGGCCCTGATGCTCGTCTCGCTCGGCCTGTCGATCGCCGTCGGCCGGATCGGCCCCGCCGACGCGGTCGGGGCGGGCGCCGTCATGGTGGCTGCCATCGCCCTGGGCACCGCGTTCCGCTACCGGGCCAGGGCACGGCAGCGCGAGCTCGACCAGGTCAAACTGCTCGAGCGCGAGCAACTCGCCCGCGACCTGCACGACACCGTCGCGCATCACGTCTCGGCCATGGCGATCCGCGCGCAGGCGGGCCTGGCCACCGCGGCGTCGCGGCCGGACTCCGCGATCGAGGCGCTGCGCGTGATCGAGGCCGAGGCGGCGCGCGCCCTCACCGAGATGAACGCCATGGTCCGCGTCCTGCGCCGGAACGAGCCGGTGGACCTGGCACCCGGCCGGGGCATCGGCGACCTCCCGCGACTCGCCGGCCGTGACCCTTCCGGCCTGACCGTCGACGTGGAGCTCTCGGGCGACCTCGACGATCTCCCTCCGTCGGTCGCCGCGGCGATCTACCGGGTCGCCCAGGAGTCGGTCACCAACGCCCGGCGGCACGCGCGGCACGCCACCCGCGTCGAGGTGCGCGTCGCCGCCGACGCCACGTCGGTGCGCCTGCGCGTGAGCGACGACGGCGACGACGCGGGCCGCCAGAGCGGGTCGTCCGGGTACGGACTCATCGGCATGATCGAACGCGCGGGCCTGCTCGGCGGCACCTGCGTGGCCGGCCCCGATCCCGATCGGGGCTGGACGGTGACCGCCGTGCTGCCCCGCGCCGGGACGGCGACATGACCATCCGGGTGGTCGTCGCCGACGACCAGGAGATCGTCCGCACGGGGCTCTCGATGATCCTCGGCGCCCAGCCGGACATCGAGGTCGTCGGCGAGGCCGCCGACGGGCGGCGGGCCGTCGAGCTCGCCCGCCGCCTGCGCCCCGACGTGTGCCTGTTCGACATCCGCATGCCCGGCCTCGACGGTATCGAGGCCACCCGGTCCCTCGCCGGGCCGGCCGTCGCCGATCCTCTCGCCGTCGTCGTCATCACCACGTTCGACCTCGATGAGTACGTGTACGCCGCCCTGCGGGCAGGCGCCCGGGGTTTCCTGCTGAAGAACTCCGGCGCCGCACTGCTCTCCCAGGCCGTCCACGCCGCGGCCAGTGGCGACGCGCTCATCGCGCCGAGCATCACCGCGCGGCTGCTCGGCGCCTTCGCCCGCACCGGACGCGCCACGCCCTCGGTCCACCCGGTCGAGGCGCTCACGTACCGAGAAGAACAGGTGCTCGCCGCCCTGGCGCTGGGCCGCACCAACAGCGAGATCGCCGACGAGCTGCGCATCTCGCTCAGCACCGTCAAGTCGCACATCGCGAGCCTCATGGCCAAGCTCGGCGCCCGCAACCGCGTCGAGCTCGCCATGTGGGCCTACGAGACCGACCGCGTCCAGCCGGCCGATCGGCCGCCGAACCGGCGTACTTTCGGCTGATGAGCCGTGCGGACGGCCAATCTACGCTGATGCTCCGCAGTGAATGAGGAGACGGTGATGAAGGCGTTCGTTCTGCGCTCGTACGGTTCTCTCCGGTTGGCCGAGATCGACAAACCCCTGCCCGGCGACGACGAGGTGCTCGTCCGGGTGCGGGCCACTTCCGTCCAACCGTACGACTGGCACTTCATGAGAGGGCAGCCGTACATCGCGCGCCTGATGGGCGGCGGGCCCGGGCTCCGAAAGCCCAAGTTCGCCGTTCTGGGTGCCGACGTCGCGGGTCACGTCGAGGCGGTCGGCCGGAACGTGACGGACTTCCGCCCCGGCGACGAGGTGTTCGCCATGCCCAAGCAGGGCGGCTTCGCCGAGTACGCCCTCGTCGCGGCGGCGGAGCTCGCGCCCAAGCCGAAGAACCTGACCTTCGAGCAGGCGGCGGCGGTGCCGTTGGCGGCCGGCACCGCCCTGCTGGCGCTGCGCGACCAGGGAGGGGTCCAGCCGGGGCAGAGGGTGCTGGTCAACGGGGCCTCGGGAGGCGTGGGCACATTCGCCGTGCAACTCGCCAAGGCGTTCGGCGCGGAGGTCACCGGCGTCTGCGGCCCCCGCAACGTGGACCTGGTCCGGTCGCTCGGCGCGGACGAGGTCGTCGACTACACCAAGGAGGACTTCACCCGGACCGGCCGGCGCCACGACCTCCTGGTGGACATCGCGGGCAGCCGCTCCGGACGCGCCTGCCGCCGGGCGCTGACCCGCAAGGGAATCCACGTCCTCGTCGGCGGACCGGGCGGCCGGTGGCTGCAACCCGCCGGCCGCATGGTCGCGACGCTCGCGGCATCGCTGGTCGCGTCGCAGCGCACGGTCCTGACGGACGTGGTCCGCTGCACCGCGAACAAGCGCAATCTGATGACGCTGACCGAACTCATCGAGGACGGCAGGGTCATGCCGGTCATCGACCGCAGCTACCCGTTCGAGGAGATCCCGGCGGCCATCGCCTACCAGGAAGAGGGCCACGCCGCGGGCAAGGTCGTCATCGGGGCCCGGCTCCAGTAGCTGTCGCTCCAGCGGCCCCGGATGTGCTTGAAGGTCGAGTCGACGCGTGGGCGGCCTGCTCTCGCTTCTGCAGAAAGCCGCTGAACGACGATGAGCCGGCATCGCAGAGGTGGATCTTGGCTTCACTTGGCCGAGCGTGAGGCCGGTCGGCCCACCCGCTCCATGCCGGTCAAGAGCTGACCCGGTGAGCGGGACGCGCGGGAACCGGTTCGGCCCGGCAACCGTGGGCTGCAGGGCCATCCGATGCCACGTCAGGGCTTGGCGATACCGAGGTTGACCGGCAAGGACATCGGGCCGACCGTGAAGAACGACGGGGAGTACGGGATGTCGTCGGGGTCGATCGCGAGGCTGAGCTCCGGCAGCCGCCGGTACAGCGAGGCGAGCGCCAGCCGACTCTCCAGCCGGGCCAGCGGCGCCCCGATGCAATACCGCGGGCCGTGGCCGAAGCCGAGGCGTCCGGCCTGCTCGCGGGTGATGTCGAACTGGTCCGCGCTGGTGCCGTACTCCGCCGGATCGACGCCGCTCGCCTGGTAGACCACACCCACCGCACTGCCCTTGGGGATGTGCACCCCAGCGATGGTCACGTCCTCCGCCGTGAAGCGGAAGCTGGTCATCATCACCGAGTGGCGGTAGCGCAAGGTCTCCTCCACCACGTCGGCCCACCGGTCCTCGGCCTTCGCCAACCCGAGCTGGTCAGGGTTCTGGGCCAGTGCCACGACAGCGTGCCCGAGCAGATGGACGGTGGTCTCGTGGCCGGCGACGAGCATGAGCCACAGCACGCCGACCAGTTCGTCGGTGGTGAGCCTGTCACCTTCGTCACGGGCCTGAACCAGGCCGGAGGTGAGGTCGTCGCCCGGTTCGCGCTGCTTGCGCTCCACCAGTTCGTGCAGGAAGGTCTGCAGGTTGTTCTGCGTCGTGAACGCCACATCCGGCGGAGTGGTGTGCGCCAGCAGCGCGCCGGTCCAGTTTCGCAGCCGGAGCCGGTCCTCGGCGGGCACACCGAACAACTCGCAGATCACCCACATCGGCAGCGCCTCTGTGAAGGTGGGAACCAGGTCGACGCCGTCACCGGCGGCCACCACGTCATCCAGGAGGCCATCGATGATCTGCTGGATCCGCGGCTCCAATGCCTGCACCCGGGCCGGGGTGAACGCCCTGCCGACCAGGCCGCGCAGCCGCCTGTGATCGCCACGGTCCATGGTCGACAGGTGACCGCCCTGAACGATGGCGCGAAGCGGCCAGTCCTCGGGGATTGATCCGTCGTGCAGAGCGGGCCAGTGCCGGGGATCCCTGAGGAAGGTCTTGTTGTCCCCGGCGAGGATCTCGCGTACGGCCTTGTGGGTCAGTGCCAGGTAGGCAGGCACACCCCCGGGGAATTCCACCTCCACCACGGGAGCGATCTCCCGTAACCGGATGCAGGTATCGAGAAGGTTCTCGTCAGCGGCAGGGAATGAGGGGAGGTTTGGCGTCATTTGACCCCTTTGGGGGAGGAGTGACAAGTGATCTCATCCAACATCCGTTGTGATCCGCAAACAACACGAGTCAGTGATCAGTAGCGTGACGGTTACCTTGCGTTCCCGCGGTTGACGCCCGCCCGCGCGAGTGAGGCGAGATCCGGGGCATCCGGATCGGTGCCGGCGATGGCCCGCAAGGGGGCCACGCGCCCTTGGCCTTCTGTTCCCCGTCCCCCAACGTGGACGCCTACACGCTGATGTTCGCCGCGCTCCTGCTCTCCGCGGGCGCGTTCTCCGACCGCACCGCGCGTTCGGCGCCGACGTCGCGGTCTTCACGCTCGCCTCGACGGCCTGCACACTGGCGCCGGTGCTGGGCGAGCTGATCGCCGCCGGCCTGCTCCAGGGGAGCGCGGCGACGATCATGCTGCCCTTCTCGCCGGCCCTCGTCCGGCAGCCCTTCCCGACGCGGCCGAACGGGCACGGCCATCGCGCTGTGGACCGTTGGCGGAGGCGCCACGGTTGCCGCCGGCCCACCGAACTCATCCGACGAGGAAGCGCATGAGCTCCGTAGTGACGAACCGGGGGTTCTCCTCGACGAGCCAGTGCCCTGCGTGCGGCACGTCCACCGCGCGCACGATCTTGGTCATGCGCGGGGCCACTGTGGCCCGGATCGCTTCGAGCTGACCCTGGGCGGTCATGAGCAGGGCAGGGACACGTACCGGCGCCGCCGCCGCGGTGTCAAGGACGTCTTTGTCGAGCGCGCGGTAGAGCTCGAAGCCACCAGACAGGGCCTCTGGCCGGCTGTAGGTCCGGGCGTACTCGTTGATCTCGGTGTCGGTGAACGGCGAGCGGTCTGAGGTACCGCCGAACGCCGTTCCGCCGTACGAGACCTGGGGGTAGAACAGAGCCAGGTACTCGCGGACGTCGTCGCCCACGACCGCCTCGGGGACCCGTCGCTGGGAGTGGAAGGCGATGTGCCAGCTCAGTGAGCGGTATGTGGCCGCATCGACGGCGGGCCCTGGCAGCGGCAGGTCGAGGTAGCCGAGGTGTGCGGTGTCGTCGGGGAACTGGCTGGCGTACTGGAATGCTACTGCGGCGCCGAAATCGTGGCCGACGACGGCGGCGTCCCAGATCTTGAGGCGGTCAAGGCGCCGGGGAATCTGGCCGGGTTCTCCGGCAAGTTCAGCGTGGACGTCTACGCGGTGCACTACTGGTCCGGCCAGGGCGAGTCACACGACAACTACGTGCGCGTCGTCGCTGGTCGGGTCGCCTCCGACGTGCGCCGGGTGACGATCGACTGGTCCTCTGGGCGGCGCACGGACGCTGTGGTGACGGGCGGCTTCTTCATAGCCAGGACGCCCGCCAAGACCGTTCGGAGCAAGGACCCAGGCGACGGGCCGCACGATATATCGACTCCCCTCCCGTCACCGTGACCGTCCATGACGCGGCGGGCCGGATCGTGGGGCAGCAGCAGAACGTGAAGTTCGGGTGACGCGGTCCAGGAAGTCTCGGATGAGCGGGACGACCTCGCCGAGGCTGCCTTACGGGGTCCTTGCGGTACTTCAGCCGCAGCCGCGCGGGCGGGAAGGTGGTGCCTTCCGCCCTGACGCCCTCCCACAGATGCTCGGTCACCCTCACCAGAGGGTCGGGGACCGAGACGGCCGTGACGAGGGTCGCCGCGGTGGTCTTGTTGATCTGGGTGCCGTTGGCTCGATACATCGTCATGGCGTGTGCCCCTTCTCCTGGGCTGCTGATGCGGCACGGAGCGGGGCCTCAGTGATCGGAGGCGGCCCAGGCTGGCAGAGCCGCAGCAGGGCAGACCCCACAATCAGCCCCACGGCGATCCCTATGACCAGCCCGAGCCGCCACCTCACCCCCCGCACGATCGGACACGGTGCCGCGCCGGACGGGTTTGTGTCCCCCTCCGATGCCGGCACAGGGCCCGGGTTCGGAGGCTGGCCGTTCGTCAGGTTCCCCGGCGGTGACGATCGAGCTACGACATGATGGTCCTTAGCCCTCTTATGGGCTGCCTTCCGTGGTTCCAGACCGAGCTGGGTGACCCGGGGCACGGGCTGGACGACTGGAGCACCGTGGCGGTTACACCGGTGTGAGAAGGTTACGAAAAAGTGCGATCTACCTGCGGGAAGCATCCACGCTCAGACTGCTGCCATGAGCATCGTCACTCGCGTGGACTACAGGCCCTTTCCCGAAGATCCGCACAACTACAAGCCGAACTCGCTCCACTCCCTGGTGCTGGACCCCGCTCGCCCCGACGGCCGCCACGTCAAGAACCTGGTCCTGAACTTCGAGCATCTCGCGCCAGACGAGATCATCCCGGTGCACGTGCACACCAACGAGGAGGTTCTCATCATCGACGAGGGCGAGGCCGAGGCGTTCTACGACGGACAATGGCAGCCGGTGGGGCCAGGGGCGGTGATCCTGGTGCCACCGGGTGTCTCCCACGGGTTCCGCAACAGGTCGGGCAGGAAGGTACGGCTGCACGCGGTGTTCGCGGGATCCGTGGTCGGCACTCGGCTGCTGGAGCGGAGCCCGGCGCCCGGCACCGAGGAGGAGCCGGTGCCGCCGCCGTCCATCATCGACTTCCGTGCCTTCGTGGAGGGCTGACTCACTCGGCGCGGGCGTCGTAGGCGGCGCGGGCGGCGTCGATGTCGTCGAGGTGGCCCTCCGCCCAGGTGACCAGGCCGCTGACGAGGTCGAACAGGGTGTGGCCCAGCGGGGTGAGCGTGTACTCGACGCGGGGCGGCATGACCGGATACACCGTCCTGGAGACGATGCCGTCTCGCTCCAGATCGCGGAGGGTGACGGTCAGCATGCGATGGCTGATGCCGTCGATGCCGCGGTGGAGCTCGGTGAATCGCTTGGTGTCCGCGCCGAGCTGGGAGATCACGGACAGCGACCACTTGCCGCCCACACGGTCGAGAATCTCGCGAGCCCGGCATGCCGCAGGGGTATGGCCGAGAGCGTCCATGGTGATCTCCCACCCAGATGGTTCCTGATCGGCACCTTCTTACCAAAGGTAACCTCACCGCGTCGACCGCGGCGCATGGATAGGCCACGGGGTCCTAAGGAACCGGATGTTGAGGACCGGTGCCGAGCAGACCCAGCTGGCGCGCTAGGCGGAGGAATGGGCTGGGGGCCCACGACACTGCCGCCGCGCTTTACCCTCCTGGTGGGGCTGGTATCTCAGTGGGGCCGGTCTGCGACGGCTCGTCGTCCTGCTCGCCGGTGGGCGGGGGAGGTGCTTCCGTTGGGCCCGCCGGCTCCACCGTGTCCTTGAGTGCGGTCGGCCGGGCCGTTGGGCTGCGCCTGACCGAGGGCTTAGCGGTGAGCTTGTGAGTCGGCCGGGCGGCTTTGGTCTCGAGTGGCGTCGCCGCCTTGGTCGTGGGTGAGACGACCGGTTCACGGCTGGGTTAAAGGGTCCTGATCGGTTCGGTTGGCTCACCTTCGGGAAGCGGCGGCGAATCCAGGATGGACGGGCCGGAGGAGGAAGACGAAGTCGCGGCTGACTCGGCAGGGCGGTCATTGCCAGTACTGGCCATGAACCAGATGCCGATCAGTAGGGCCACACCGCCGATGGGAGGACAGATCGTCCCACGGTTCCTCGTTCTCGACTTCGTCGTCCTCTTCGCTGTCGGACCAGAATTCCCGGTCGGGTGAAACCTCGGCTAAGAAGCCTCGTTCCACCTCGCCGTCAGCCTGATCGGAGTCCGTGGTGTGGTGGCTGGACTCGTCGGCTTCCTGCGTTGGGTGTGGCCATCCCGTGTGCTCGAACGGCTCGTCGAGCGGCTGCCGACCTGACAGGTGCGTCAGCGCCGCAGGCCCCGACACTGGGGGCCTGTCGGCGTGATGTCCATGCTGATCATCCCGCAGATCGGGCGAGCATAGAATCAACCATCACACAAGGCAACAATGTTCCCTGACTCACCGCATGGAACCCTGTAAAGGGCTCCTAGCGCATGCTGATGTGTACGTGATTGATATGGTTCTCGTTGATGGAGCCGCGGTCGCTCATAGGCCGCCAACCCTTGTCGGCCATGCCTGAGTTCCAGATTCGCTGTCGCCAGATGACGTACAGGACGCCCAAGGTGTCGGCGTTGGCTTGCGCCCATGCGGCAATCGCGTCGCCGCGGGCCAACTCGCCGGGGGAGGGCATCCGGCCTTGAGTCGACAGCATGAAGTCGCAGGCGCGGCCTCGGGGATGCTCTCCTCCGTCTTCGATCGCTCTGTAACAGCCGATGCCGTAGGCACGCCGAACTGCTGCTTGATCAGGTCCCGGATGCGGCGGGTGCGCGGGGTGAGCATGTCCCCGCCGCCCTGCTGCTCGGGGGCGAAGGCCTGGCGGGCCTGCGGCTTGGTCGTGGCGACCTGGCGGTAGCGCTCGGCCTGGGCGAGTACGTCCTCGACGTAGGCCCAGGAGTGGTTGTAGGCGTGTAATGCCTGGCGCGCGTCGCTGGGGGCGCCGGAGGCGCACAGGTACTTGACCGCGCCGTAGATCGCGTCGGCCGGGTTGTAGACGTCCGCCCAGCCGTCGTCGTCGCCGTCGGCGGCGTACCCGTTGAGCAACGTCCCCGCCTTGATCTTCACGGCGCCGCCCCAGGTAGAGATCAAAAATTGCATGGGTCCGGCGGCACCGGCGCTGTTGGTGCCGCTCTTGACGCCCGGCAGGCTCGACCGGCCGTGGTCGGATTCGATCTTGCCGACCGCGGCTGGCGCCGACCAGTGCAGCCCGGGGCAGGTGCGGGTGGCGGCCACGTACAACCGCAGCATCTCCGGCGGGATGTCCTCGACGTCGATCGGGTCCTCGCCCTGCCCGATTGACCGGCTCGTCGGCAGCATGGCCGAGACGGCTTCGGTGGATGCGAGCAGCACGATAAGCGGCAAGAGGGCGGAGAACAGCACGATCGCCAGCGCGATCGGCACAACGGTTCGCATTTCGCCCTCTCGTCCCTTGACGCCCTATCGCCAAACCCTGTCAAGATCTGGTAAACGTGTGTGTCAAGTGCCTAATGTGGCGGAATTGCCTAAAGGGATGCAAGAGTGCGATCGTCAAAACACGGAGTACCGAAGCCCCGGTGGACCATGATCGGGGCCCACGGCGGAGCGGGCACCAGCATGGTCATCGACCTGCTCAATCACCGACGGGCTCACCCTGCCGCGTTCGAATTCGCCGGCGCAGTTCCCGACGGACATAGCGCCGCACTGGTCGTCAAGGCCACGGCGGAGGGCGCCGAGCACGCTGCCCGCATGATCGCCGCCTGGCCGGGGCACCTGCCACGCCCTGCGCTGATCATCGTGGCCGATGCGCCGTTCCCCCCGCCGCGCCTGGCTCGCTACCGGCGTCGCTCTGACACTGCACGTGCCGTACCTGTTCGCGCTGCGCCAGCTCGACCGGCAGGCGACCAACTCCGTCAAACCAGGAATCTCGTTCATCACCGAGCCCAACGCGCCGGACGGAGATCGGGTTCCGTCACGGGCGCGTCTTCACCAGCCCGCGCCTATCGTCAGCAGCATCACCATGGCCACGATGAGGGCGCCGAAACGGGGAGCCTGCCGCCACTGGCGCTGGAAGAGGCAGATCGCACAACGGGGGACGACGCCTAGCGCAGGACCCCCTTCGGGGTCCCGGTAGCAATGAAGGAATTTCCAACGGATATGCAGGTGGGAGCCCCTGTAGGGGTCTCCGAGCACAGTCTGACAGACCTTGTACACGGTCTCTGTCCATACGCGTCGCGTCGACCGTCTCCGCAGCTCTCGGCTGGTCCAGATGATGGCCACCCGCACCCACCAAGAGAGCCGATGATCGCCCCCGCGTTAGCGCCGCCAGAGCGAGGGCGCCATGCTCCCTGGCAAGAAGAAGATGGGCCGCCCCAACGTCCTGGGCCCGGCCGAACTGGCCACACTGCGCCGGCTTGTCGACGACGGCGCCTCGGTCACCGAGGCCGCCCGCACCCTCAAGATCGGCCGCTCCACCGCCTACGCGGCCCTGGCCGAGCGCTGACCAGCAGCTACCTCAGCCCGCGGCCCGTTTCTGCCGTATTCCGGAACCACCTTTTCAACCACGAGAGCCCGGCTACCTCACGGATCGCTGGAGCTTTGGGATTCGTAGGCCTTGACGTCACGTCGCCATGAGGTAACGGCGCCGCCCGCTCTTGGCTCAGAAAGACGCGAGCAACAACGCCGTCGTCGTTCCGGTGACCACGGCCAGCACCACGGGCGCTACGGCGTGGGAGCGGTGGCGCTGGTGCGTGAAGTCGCGGGCGCGGACGTGGAATCCCACTGCGCCGATCAGCAGCAGTGTGAGACCGGTCGCGGCCGCGACGGCGAGCGGCTTGAGCCAGAGGCCGGCTGCGAGCCCGAGCGCACCGGCGACCTCCAGGGCGCCGATCAAGCGGGTCATCGTCGGGCCGACTCCTAGTCTCAGCAGGTTGGCTGTCACCGAACGCTGTAGCCGGACCTTTTGTGCACCGGCGAGCAGGAAGACGAGAGCGACCAGAGCGCTCAAGGTGTTGGCGGCAAATGACATGGCACGACCCTTCTCAACATAGAAAGCGAACGTTCCTTCTCTATTCCCGGAAGGGTGAATTTGTCAAGGGGCGAACGTTCGTTCTACGTTGGATCCCATGGCACGCATGCCCAAGGAGCACCTGGAAGCCCGCCGCCGTCAGATCCTGGACGCCGCCCGGCGCTGCTTCATCCGCAATGGCTTCCATGCCACGTCCATGCAGGACGTGCTGACCGAGGCCGCGCTGTCGGCCGGCGCGGTCTACCGCTACTTCGAGAGCAAGGACGACATCATCGCCGCAACCGCGGCCGAGGCTCTCGCCGAGGTCGCGTCGGCGTTCGAGGCGCACGACACCACCGAGCCGCCGGACCTGGACAACATCGTTGATCTCGTGCTGGGGGTCGAGCGCCTTCCGCTGTCCGGGTCGCGGGAGTCGGCCCAGTTGCTGGTCCAGGTCTGGTCGGAGGCCCTGCGTTCGCCTTCACTGAGCGCCAAGTTGAAGGAGGTCATGGCGCAGGCCAGCGGCGTGGTCGGCGCTCTCGTGGCGCAGCATCAGCAGCGCGGGCTGCTTCCCGCCGACGTCCCGGCCGAGCATGTGGCCGATGTCCTGATAGCCCTGATCGACGGGTTCCTGGTGCGCCGCGCGGTGTACGGCCACGCGGATTCGGCGGCCTTCAGGAACGGCATGCGAGCCCTGCTGTCGGCGCCTGCGCAAGCCGTCCGATAGAGAACGAACATTCGCTCTTGACGGTCGCGGCTCAACCGTGCTCTTCTAAAAAGAACGATCATTCGTTCTATGTGGGAGAGTTTGTGACGACAAAAGCGGACATTCTCATCGTCGGCGCGGGGCCGACCGGCCTGGTACTGGCCATCGACCTGGCACGGCGGGGAATAGTCCCACGGATCATCGACGCCGCGCGCGCGGACCACCGGGAGAGCCGGGCGGTGTCGATCGTGGCCAGATCGCTGGAGATGCTGGACGACCTCGGGCTGGCCCAAGCCGCCATCGAACGAGGCGTCCCGCTGCACACACTGAACTTCTACCAGGGAACGACGACCCTGGCCGAGATGGACGTGACAGCCGTCGACTCCCCATTCCCGCTGGACCTGTGCATCCCGCAGTGGCAGACGGTCGCGCTGCTGCGCGAGCGCGCGGAGGAGCTAGGGGTCACCGTCGAATGGGGCACCCGCCTGGTCGGGCAGCAGGCCAGCGAAAAAGGCGTCAGTGTGGAGCTCAGCCACGAGGACGGACGCGGCGAACGGTGCGAAACCGGGTGGCTGATCGGCGCCGACGGCGCACACAGCACCGTGCGCGAGAGGGCGGGAATCACCCGGCAGAGAGCCGACCTGAAGCGGGGGTTCATCCTGGGCGACGTCGCCGTGGACTGGCCGCTCACGCGGGACCGCTTCCATGTCTACTTCGACAAGTCCGGCCTTGTGGCCGTCTTCCCCATGATCGGGGGCTACTGGCGCATCCTGGCCAGCACGCCGGACGATCGACCGCCGGACGACCCCGGGCTGGACGACTTCGCCGCCTACGTCGCCGAACGCACGCCTCTGGACTCTCGCGTACGCGATCTGCAGTGGAGTTCGTCGTTCGTGGCCCGCGAGAGCCTGGCCGACAGGCTTCGCCAGGGCCGGGTCCTCCTGGCCGGCGACGCCGCGCACAGCCACAGCCCGGTGGGCGGTCAGGGCATGAACACGGGCATGCAGGACGCCTACAACCTGGGCTGGAAACTCGCGCTCGTCGTCGCCGGGCGCGCCGAGGAGTCCCTCCTGGACAGCTATCAGGCCGAACGGTGGCCCGTGGTCAAGGCCGTGGTCGAGGCGACCTCGGCCACGACAAAAGTCGCCACCGGCAGCACGCTGGTCGCCCGCAGGGCCAGGCGGCACGCGCTGCGCCTGTTCGGCCGGCTCAACCTCGTGCAGCAGCGGCTGTCGAACGCCTTCGGCGAACACCTCGTCCACTACCGCGACAGTGACCTCGTCTTCGAACGCTGGCACGAGTCGCAGGCCCGGGCGTGGAGTGACCTCGCCTGTACCGGACCGGAAGCCGGCGAGCTGGTACGGGACGCCTACGTCGAGAACCGTGAGGGGCCGGTGGCGCTTCGGCACCTCCTCCGGACGCCGGGCCACCACCTCGTCCTGTTCGCGGCGGATACGACCGGCTCCGCCACCCTGGCCGCCTGGCAAGCCTCCGCACGCGAGGCGATGGCCGGGCACGGCGAGGTCCATGTCATCACCCGCGGCCATCTGCCGGACGACCCCATGGACGGGGTCTTCGCCGACCTGCGCAGCGAGGCGCACAACCGCTACGGCGTGCGCCGCCCCAGCCTGTACGTGATCCGGCCGGACAAGTACGTGGGCTACCGCGGCGACAACGTCGACTTCGCACCCGTGAACGACTACTTCCGCGCCCTGGGTGCCCGCCCGTGACGCCGCCTACCGAGAAAGAGAGCTGAACAACCCCGTGACACGAGAACCGACTCTCCCCGAGAGCCTGACCGGAATCGGTGCCACCGCCTTGGGCGTAGCTCTCCTGCGCGCCCTAGAGAGCGACCGCCCGGATCCTGATGTCGTTGTTCACCGCGTCCCCGAGCACGATCTTGGGTTTGGGCCCGTCCGCCGCGAAGATGATGTTCTTCATCGTCCCGGAGACACCACCGCCGATTCTGCGGCCGGCGAAGATCGGCGCCCCGCTGATCTGGCCGACTTGAACGAGCTCGTACCCGTCATGGGCAAGGACGGAGTTGTAGAAGGCGTGCAGATGCCGGACCTCGACCTGCTCAGGACGCACCACGGGGTGAAGGGTCTCGGCCAGGAACCGTAGGAGCCGCCCATCGTGCGCGCCGATGCCGAACCGCTCGTCCCGGTAGATCCAGTCGGCGGGGAAGTCGTCGTTGTTGATGCAGTGCTGGATGAGGTCCAAGCGGGCGGTGGCGTATCGGGGGTCGCGGCTCGGCATCTGGTCCAGGTTGTACAAGCGGTCGAGAAAGGCGACCTCGTCGAGCGTGCCCCACCAAAACAGATCCGGGCGCTCAATCGGGGCACCCGCCTCCGCCAGCTCATCCATGATCTTCTTGCGGACCGCGTCGAGACCGTCAATGAGCCTACGGCGGGTGACCTCCGTGATCTTGCTAGCAGCGCCATCGCGGTCGGCTTGCTGCCCGGTCTGCGTGTCCTCGATGGTCTCCAACTGTGCGAGCACCGGCTCGAACAGGCCGGTGAGGTAGGCCCGCCGCTTCGCCCAGCCTCCCGCATCCGACATTCCCCGGCTCTTCCAGTACTGATGGAAACCGAACTGGTCGCGAAACGGCGGGTCGAACACGATACGAAGACGCCCCAGGACAGCACGCAGAGCCCTCAACGCGACGGCGATCTCGGCGTTGTCCAGCCGGAGGTTCTTCTGCTCGGTGCCGTAGTCCAGCAGCTCGTCCCAGCTCAGACGGGCCAGCGCTGACGCGGCGTCCACGTCGGCGAGGTCGCCTAACGGCCCCTTGCGCAGCTGCTCCACACGCGCGGAATCGAAGATCGTCCCGTTCGGCGTCTGGCTGAAACCCTTCAGGAAGGGATTACCGGGAAGCATCGCCTCATTATCCCCTGGCCACTCTGATCTCGGGAAGCAACTCCGTGGCGACCTTGCCCTTGGTGGTGCGAGTCTTGTCCGCCAAGAGGCCGACCGGCTGCGCGCGCAGCCCCGCGACGAGAGCGGTCGGGCCGCAGCCGCGGCGCTCGAGGCGGCCGTCGTTTACGCCCGGCTGGAGGTCGCCCAGGTGGCGCTCCCAGGCGCTGGCCAACATCAACGGGCGGCCCGCCGTGCTGCTGGGCGACGGCGCCTTTCAGGCGGTCACCATGGAGAACGGGGGTGGTGAAGGTGTACCGCCGTGGCCAGCCGATCCCGCTTGGCGACGCCCGCCACTCTCCGGCCCAGGTGACCGGGCTCGGTGTGGCCCTGCTCGCGGTCGCGGCCGGCGGTGGAACAACACGGCGAGGGCGAGCGGTCACAATGAGATCAGAACCAGCACGCTCCCCTCAGGAGAGACTCCCCATGACTGACGCTGCGGCGTCCAGGAAACACCACCGCGGCGACATCGCGGAGCCGCCGGGGGACCGGTCACCGCGCAGGGACGAGTACCGGGCGCGGCCGTGTGCTGGCGAACGGGTGTATCCATGGCGGGCCGATGCGGACCTGACCGCGTTCTCCCGCCACGCTGGGATGCCATGGGCGCCGCCGTCTGCCCTGTTCGAACTCGAGGACGGCAACGGCCGCAAGCGGTACGTGATGGCCATGCCGTACTTCGTCAACGACGGCAGCGCCCCTGACCCCGAGGCGATGGCGCTCATGCGCATGCAGACCAACAACCAGCTCGATGACACGAACTATCGGGTTATCGGGGGGAAGCCCGTCGTGATCGACGCCGGCGACATCGAGAAGGACGACCTCGACTTCTGTCAGAGGCCGCCTGCATTCGACCGTTACGGTCGGTTCACTGCCACGTGCCGGGCTCCAGCCGTGGTGTTCCGTCCCAATCACCTGGTGCGGTTGCTCTGTGCTGCCTGCGCCTCCACCTGCACCTGACACCCGGCAGGAATGGGACGGGCCTCGGTACTGGCGAGGTCGCCTATTCCCGCAAGGAAGAGCTGGCCCACGCCCAGAGCGACAATCGCCGCCTGACCGACCGGCTGCAGCAGACCGACCAGCGCTTGGCCAGCACCCAGGACAGCTCCAGGAGGCCAAGACGGCCGCCGACGGCCTACGCGGCGAGCTCACCACCGACCGGCAACGCTTCGCCGACGAGCCCGACCGGCTGCGCGAGCAGGACGACCAGGCGCTCCGAACCAAGGCCGAAACCGCGGCCGCAGCCGCCGTGGCGGCCGCCGAGACCCGGCTCCAGCTCACCCGCGAGGACCTCCAGCAGGCGCGCAGCCAGCTGGCCGCTGCCCAGGTGGCCACGGGGCTAGTAGCGAGGGTAGATGAGCGAGTGCGTCGCCTCAAGCCAGTCAGCGGCGATGTCCGTCCCCGTGATCCGGCCGATCAGCGTCAGGACGGAGCTGATGCTCTCGCCCTCGTCCACGCGATCCTCGATGACGTCGTCGCCGCTGGTCTGGAAGCGCAGCCCTTCCATGAGGTGGTCGAGCGCGTGCGGATCGCTCCCGTGCACGGGGTCGGGCCAGGTGGGCTGGAAGGCGACAACCACCTCCCCGTCCTTCAGATACTTGAAATGGTCATGGCCGCCCATATCCATACTGAAGCAGAGCGCCTCCCGCCCGCCCGCCGTCAACGGCAGCAGGAAATCGTCGTCGGTCGGCCCCGGAATGATGCAGGTCCACCCTCCGGCCTCGCCCACCCAGGTGGGCCCGCCTTCCTCACTGTTGTCGAGCAATTCGTTCAGGTGGCTCGGCGTGCTGGTGACGAGGTCCAGGGAGAAGGCCTCGGCGACGGCGTCGCGATCCATTCCTTTGACCCAGAGGGCGCTGAATCCCAGCGTCCAGAGGTCCATCTCGTCATCGAGTCCCTCGGTGAAGATGGTCGAGACTAGGAGATCGTGCAGGTGCGTCGGCGACTGCATGCTCACCTTCCGATGGGGGAGGAGCCGGGAGAGGGCGAGGCCCTCTCCCGGCTATGACGTTATGACGGTGGTGCGCCGTTGCGGATTCTGACCCACGGCATCACCTCGAGGCGGCATGTCACACCGACTACTGACCGTGACGGCCACGGCCGCGGACGGCGTGTAGATGTGGGGCGGCTGACCATCCCGCGCAGCACCGAGGCCATCCTGGCCCCCGTCGACCTCGTCGTGACCCATCAACGGCACCGAATACGTACTGGCTGTCCTCCAGGACTTCCCCGGCCAGCGCCTGGTGGTGTTCAGCGACGAGGCCAACGACAACGAGACACCCGAGATCGGTCGCTGGCTCGTGCTGCCCCTGCTCGAGCCCGGCAACACTCTGCCGGTCGACTTCAACCAGGCCCCTCGACTGGCGGGCACTCCCGCAGTGGCCGTGACCAGCTGTCTTCAGGCGAGGAGGGAGCCCTTCGCGCCACCCACGCCCTGACCGCCGACGGTGACCGCCGTCTGCCGTCCGGCTACCAGTGCGGGCAGGGACAGCCGCGGTCGGTCCAGGGGCTGTCGCCGCTTTGCCGGTAACGCTCCCAGAAGCCGAGGGCCGAGCCGTACTGGTCGGTGGTGTACCAGGCCAGTCCCGGATGGCGGACCTGAACCTCGTCGAGCGCACGCGTGCCGAGCCCGCAGTACTGCCACTCCAGCGAGAAGCTGATCTTACGGATCAGGCCGGCCTGGCAGCCCTCGCACGTGGCGTACCGGACACGACCCAGCCGCTCCTGGCCGCCGACCACCCAGAACTCGTAGAACGCGGCCGGCGAACCCTGCCACTCGCGACGGCTGCTGGGCGTTGCTGTGGCATTGGCGATCGCGGCCGCTCGTTCCTGATCGACCGCGGCATACAAGCTCCACCCCAGATCCACGTCGAGATCGGCGACCGAGACCGGTTGCCGCCGCCCCGACAGCTGGATGGTCTCGCTCGCCAGCATCGCCGCCAGGCGACCCTTCCACGCCTGGGCGAACTCGACCGGCTTGCGCCGTTCGGTTTCCTGCTCATCCAGCGCCAACTGAAAGACCTCACAGACGACCCTCTGCATCGCTGCCCGGTTGAGTCGCTGGACGAAATCCTCCCCGCGGAAGGTGGTGATGATCTCCCGCGCCTGAGCGATCAGGCCGCTCAGACCACCCGGTCGGGCAGGCTGGCAGGGCCAAGAGGCGGGCAGGGGGTCGAGAAGTAAGGAGGACACCATACGAGCACCGTAACCTCAGACAGAGACAGTCGATCATGATGCGTCCGCGAGCTGCGATCATCCGCAAGACCAGACTCTGCTGCCACTATTTCCGCGTAACCTGCTGCCAATCTCGCCGCGCCCAACAGTCACAGACGGCGGTACCGAGGGTGAGGCGGGCAGGGTGGGGCTGGCCCGGATACAGCGGGAACTGTTCGCGGCGCGAACGGCGCTGGTTGCGGCGGCTACGGCCTTGGAAGGTGCCAGCGGGAGCACTGCCGAGTGCGCCGCGGCGGTCGCGCGGTTGGACGAGCTCGCCGGTGAGATCCATGGACGGCTGCGGAGGTGGCGTTCGTGAGGCCTCGGGTGAAGGCGCGCAGCAGGAACCCTGGGGAGGTCCTGCGGTATCTGTTCGGGCCTGGCGATGATGGCGAGCACCATGGGCACCGGTTGGTAGCGGCCTGGGCCGGGTCGGCGGTTGGGGGACTTGCCAGCCTGCAACCGGCTCGGCAGCCCGGCGGCGTGGCTGTGTTGGGTTCTTCGGGAGGCGTTTGTCGCTGACTTCGGGAGGCGGTTGGGGGCCGATTCCTTGATCAATGTCGGTGAGTTTTGACGTCACTCCGGGCTGTCTGGGTGGCCGGGCGGTGGCTGTTTGGCGAGGATGTCGTGGAGGGGCAGTAGGTCTCGCAGGGCGCTTCGAGACAGTGCGAGTTCGACGGGTGGACTGGGATTGGCCAGGATGAGGCTGCCGCCGGCGTGGTGGATGGCCTCGCGGATGCCGAGAAGTGTGTAGAAGCTGGCGTTATCGCAGCTAGTGCCGCGTCAGGCAACGTTTGCGACGTTCGTCGTTGGCCCTGAGCCGACGGTAGGTGACGTGGCACCGTGCATCGAAGTCGAGCGTTATGAGCGCCGTCCCGTTGCGAACCTGAACGCCCCGAGCGCCCGAATCGGTCGCGCGCTCAGTCTGCGGTCTGGTTCGCATCACGACGGTGTTGAGTAGGTGGGATCGGGCGCCGATGAGAAATGGCGCCGACAGTCGTCTAAGTAGACGTCCGGTGAAAACGCGCTGCGCGCATCAAGGGAGAGCAACGAGATGAGACCACTTCGATACTCGATCAACGTCACGCTCGACGGCTGCTGCCATCACGAGGCAGGGCTCCCCCCGGACGAGGAGTCGATGCGTTACTGGACCGCTGAGATGGAGCGAGCCGATGCCCTGCTATTCGGCCGGGTGACCTACGAGATGATGGAGTCGGCGTGGCGGAAGCCGGCCACGGACACGTGGCCTGACTGGATGGATGAGTGGCAGATCCCGTTCGCCGAGACCATCGACCGGGCGAAGAAGTACGTTGTGTCGAGCACGCTGAGCGCGGTCGATTGGAATGCCGAGCTGGTGCGAGGCGACTTCGGGCAAGCGGTTCAGCGGCTCAAGCAGGAGTCAGGCGAGGGCCTGTGGGTGGGTGGCGTGACGCTCCCCCTGGCGTTGGCAGATCTGGGACTGATCGACGAGTACGAGTTCCTTGTGCAGCCGGTCCTTGCCGGACACGGGCCGACGTTGCTCGCCGGTCTGCGCGAGCGCATCCAGCTCGAGCCCGTGGACCGCCGTGAGTTCCGGTCGGGGGCGGTCGCCCTGCGATACCGGCCCACGCGAGTTACGGCTTGACGTGATTTATCCTGGCACGTTGGCCGCTCCCTCGCGACGGAACGACGGCTCGGAGTCGCGTTGGCCGCGCTGGCCGTGCCCCCGAACGCGCGGACATATCGACGGGGGACATCGCCCCGAGGTGCCGGTAGCGGACAGGGCAAACGTTGCGAATCGCCGTATACAGCTCGACCTTGGTCGCCGATATGCGCATGGGGCCCCAAACGGGAGAAGCACACCGACTCTCCCACCGCAAGAACCCCACTGCCGTCAAAACTCGGCGACATCACCCCTCACCACACGAAGCCGCCTTCCCTGCCCCAGCAACAAACGCCTCCGCAACTCACGTACATAGCCAGGCGGCGGGTTCTCGGTGCTGCGGTTGGCCACGCTGCTGGACCAGCCGGTACTCGCGGGGGTCCGGCCTCCCTACCGGCCGGTCTGGCATTGCGGGTTGCACCTGCATCCCGCCGATCCGCTGCTGAGCGATGGGCAGTGGGTGCAGATCGCCACCGAGTTCGTGGACGCGCTCGAGTTGGCGCCGGCCGGGGATCGGCCAGGGGGTCGCCGCGGGTCAGGCGCAGGCTGTACTGGCACCCGTCGTGCGAGATCACCGGCTGCGACGGCACGACGCCGTCCGCCACCAGTTCCGCGGTCAGCTCCGGCGCGTCATCACTCATGCACCGCGCCCCTAGAGGTTGCCTGCCGCCGGCAGCGCGGGCCGATGGATCCAGGCGGCAAGGTCCGCGGGCGCGCATTCGGCGACTCGGGCAGCGTACCGGGGAAGCTCCTCCTCGCTGAGGACCTGCCGCCACTGGCCTGTTGATCCGCTGTGGAAGAACTGGCTGCGATCGTGATAAAAGCCGTCGTGGCTGGCTTCGGGCGCGAGCTCGACGGCCCGGCCCTTCATGACCGCGAACGTGGCGGCCTGGACTAGGTCCGGCCAGGCTGTCTCGGTGATGGCGATCCCGAGCCGGGCTGCTATGTAGCGCATCTGCCCTTCGAGGTCATCAAGGAGGTCCTCGTAGCGCAGCAGCACGATGTTCGGCTGGTCGCGGACCTGCCAGAACGTGTCTAGATGGTGGAGCATGATCTCCAGGTCGGACACAGCCTTCCCGGGCGCGGCCGGATTGACCCAGGACCAGAAGCGCTCGCGCGCGGTCCCGCTCGGCAGGGACGGAGCGGCGGCCAGCAACTCGTCAAGGACCACGGCGCCCACGGCATCCTCCCGCAATGCGAGGGACACGGCCCGGTCGGTGTTGCTGGCATGGTTGTCCAAGGACACGGCCACATCCCGGGGGTCCCGGCTTGCGCAGAGGTAGGTGACCCGGTCGTCGAAGGGCAATCCGTCGAGGGGCGTATGGGTCTTGATGATCCGCCGGTGCGCCTGTGCCTCGAGGTCGGCCAGCACTCCGGTGAGCGGGCGCAGCAGGACGTCCAGCCACGGCGAGATCTGGTCGAGCGGCCGGTCGAATGTCGCGCTCTTGAAGATCTCCAGGGCGCAGATCATCTGCAGCCAGGTCGTGCCGCACTTCGCCGGGGTGCTGATCACGATGTCGCCGGGACGGAACACGAACCCATCCCAGCGGGCCGAGTCCGTAAAGGAGGTCTGGTAGCGAACGCGTTCCCCCAAGCCCATGCGGGGAGAGTGGCAGCAGCCAGATCGGGCCGTCAACCGTCAGATCAAGCCGCCCGAGCGGGGCCAGTCAAGCCGTCGTAGCCAGCCGCTGGTAGAGACGGTCAGCGCCGAGTAGCGGTGAGCATCGCGACGGTCGAGCACGGTCCGGATAGCTGTGGGTAGGACCTCGAATCCGATGCCGGCCGTAACCTCCGCCAGCTCGACCCCATTGAGTGAGACAGAGCCAATTCTTCACGACCGGTTTAAGAGCCCTGCTCCTACTGACATTAGATCTGCGCGATGGACATTTTCCCCGCGCTCAACACACGAAGAACGGCATGCGCGGTGAGGTGCACGCGGCGGTGTACTTCCGATTCGACGATGCCGGCCTCCCGCCGAGCTCCGGCCACAGCCTCTGCGGGGAACGATGTACAAGGCCCCGCATGCGATCACACCCAGCCCCGCTCGCGCGCCGTCAACGCTGCTTGTGCGCGGTTACCAGCGCCGAGCGCAGCGACATACCGGCCCGCTGGGCGCCCACCTCGTCCTTGCTCACGGTGCACATACAGGTCAGCACACGTTGCTGCGTCTCGGAGAGCCGGGTGATCCGCCCGGCACCGGGGGCCGTCAGTGTGGCGAAGTCCGTCGTCGCCGCCCACAGCCTCTCGAAGAGGCTGACGACGCCGCCCACCAGAGTGCTCTCCTCGATGCGAAGGGCACCCCGGGCGGTGTCGTGGACGTCGATCGGGAGCAGGGCCGTGTGGCGGTCGTAGACCAGCATCTGTTGCGACAGTTCGTTCGCGACCCTGATCTGCGCACCGTTGGCGTGCAGTTTTCGCAGATGGCTCAGGCTTTCCGGATCTTCCAGGGCGGACGTGCGCACGAGATTCCGGATGCGTACGCCGCGCCGCAGACAGCGGACGTCGACGGGCCGCCCGTGCGCGATGTCCTCCTGCGGCAGCGTGTCGTAGGGCTCGGCCGCCAGTACCTCTTGCTGGGCACTGAAGGCCAGTTCGTCGATGTGGGCGCGTACCTCCCGAAGGTCTTCCAGCCGGCGGAGCGTTGCGCCCGCGCCGTCGGCCGTCCCGGAGAGCTCCGGCAGCGGGTCCTGCCGGTCGCGCTGCAGCGAGCGCAGTATGGGCCAAGGCTTCGTGAGCTGACGTATCGTCCGGTGCATCGCCGCCAACTGCTTCTCCATCAGCCGTGGCACGGCCACACCGGGCTCTGTCGCCCACGTGCTCTCGTCGTCCCCGTGCAGGAGCCGCAGGTCACGCAGGCGCGAGATCGCCAGCGTCGCTCCCTCCTGCCCGAAGGAGAACACTCCGTGGATATCGTGCGCGGGTGTGCGTGGATTCCGCAGGAAGTAGCGGTATACGTCCTCCTCGGTGCCGGTCAGGCCGAGTACGGACATAGTGCGGCCCTGCATGTCTCCCCCCGCGTGTTCGGTCCCGGTGCCTGGTGACCACGGAGCACAAACTAGCCGGGAAGCAAACAAACCAAGTCTCACGGGAGTCTCACAGTCTCAGCGGAGGGCGGCAGACCGCTTTCCTCGTCGCGTCACTCAGTCGATGACATGTTCGCCGTGTGCGGCGATGGGCCGTTCGCCGGAGAAGGCAAGGAGATCTGATGGGAGAAACACGAGCCACCGGGCCGGCGCCGCGGGTGAGCCCGGACGTACTGCGGGAGGCAGTGGACAGGCATCCGCTCGTCAATCTCACGGGCCCCCTCGGCATCGGCAAGTCCCGGCTCGTGTCGAGCCTGGCCTCGGTGTCCGTTCTGGACCTGTCGCAGCCGGGCGCCCGGGAGGCCGTACCGGCCGCGCTCGCCGAGGACACCAGGACGCCGCTGGCCCTCGACAGCGTGGACAGCCCGGAAGCGCTGTCCACGCTGGAGGCCGTCCGGACCCGGCGGCAGGAGGACGGCAGGCCGGTGCTGGTCGTGAGCAGACGCTCGCTGCTGGCCCACCCTGGGTGGACCCTGTCGGGGGCCACGGTCCTCAGGGTTTCCGCATGGGCGGACGAGCGGATCAGGAAGCTGGCAGCGGACGCACAGCTGCACGCCCCGCAGAGCCGGGACCTGGTCGTCCGCCTCGCCGCCGGCAATCCGCTGATCGCCGGCGCGGCGTGCCGGGCGCTGCACGCGGGTGCGTCGCCGCAGGTTCCGGGGCCGGTGGCCGACCAGATCACTCAGGAGATCGTCGAGCGGCTCTCCCGCGAACTACCCGCCCACCGGTGGCGAAGCGCACTGGACCAGCTGGCCACCATGTGGTCGGGCGACGAGGCGCTGCTGAAGGCCGCCCCGGAACTCTTCGATGCCCTCCGCGGGCTCAGCCTCGTGACCCGCACGGAACTCGGGCTCGCCGTGGTCGAGCCGTTCCGCGGCGTGATCGAGCTGGCTCACCGGTGGCGGCAGCCGACCGCCCACCGCGCCACGCGGACCCGGGCGCTGGCCTACCGCAAGCGCCTGCTGGCCACAGAGCCCAGCGCTGAGCACCGCAGTCGCCTCGCCGAGGGCGTCATGGCCCTGTCCGATGACGACGCCGTGCGCGAGACGCTGTTCCCTGCGAACTCCTCCACGGGTCTGGTCCATACCGCCGAGCCGGGGGACGCGGACGACATAGGCGAGCTGATGCACCGGTGGGCCCGTCACGGAGGGCTGGACGCCCGGCGGACGGACCGCATGGTGGAGCAATGGTTGCGCGACGATCCCTCGGGCTTCCAACTGCTGAGGGACGGCGATGGCCGAGCCGCCGGCCTCATCGGCCTGCTCCACGTCACCGAGCACACCGCGACCAGCGTGGAGTCGCTGCTCCAGGAGCATCCCGACGGGCTGTTCGGCCGGCCTCGGGGCACAGGCAGCCTGGTCCTCGGGGCCGCCTACTGCCCCGACCGGGGCCTGCACGCGTTCCTCCTGCGGCACTTACTTCACCAGGTCCGGTCGCGCAGCCTGCTGCTGACGGTGTCCACTCCGAACCCCGACTACCAGCGGCTGCTGCGTGGTCTGCGGTTCCAGCGGCACGGTACGACCACCGATGACATCTACCGGTGCGGACGCGAGCCCGAGATCTACAGCCAGGATTTCGGCCAGGACGTGCTGCCCGACTGGGTGGAGCGGCTCGTCCCGGTCTCGGACGGGGTCGCCCCCCAGGGCCCTACGGGCCGGGATGTGGGCTGGGCCCTGGCCCACATCCGTGACGAGGCCAGACTTGCGGACAGTCCGCTACTGGCTTGCGCACGCACGGCGACAGTGATGGACCTCCAGGAGTGGCTACGGGATGCCGTGCGCATCCTGGAGGACGGCGACTCGCCTGAGGACGCCGAGGCGGGGTGGATTCTGGGGCACTACTACCTGGGGCGGCCGCGGACGCACCAGCAACTCGCCCTGCAACTCCACATCAGCAGGGCCACCTATTTCCGCCGGCTCGAGCACGGTCTGGACACGCTGGGCCGGCTGCTGTCCACCGAGGATTCGTGACTCACCGAGACGTTGCCGGCGGCAGGGATGGCCGCATCGCCCACTGCGACAAGTCCGGTTCGGCCGGCCTCCCTTGCATGATGCTGCCTTCTGTTCCGCAGTATCTTGCCACTCGTCGATCTTCAAATTGCCCATCGCTCACGCCATCCTTGAACGAAACATTCAGCGCGAATAAATCCTTCTGGGAGGAAGCGGAAATGAAGAAGATGATCAGCCGGGCTTTGGCGGTAGTCGCGCTGTGTGGCGCGACGTTCATGGGTGCGAGCAGTGCATATGCCTGCGCGGACTTCTCCGATGTCATCGTGTGCGTGCGATCGACGGCGGAGTTCGCGGACGGTTCGGTGCTCTCCTGCTCAAACGGCTGAGGTTCAGGATCGGTTCATCGGATGGGGTGCGGGCGCGGTTCGCCTCACCCCAATTCCGCTGCTCTGACGAAATGCGGCCAAGCTGAACCAGGGGTGAACGCACCGCGAAAGCTGGAGTGGAAATCCAGATCTACCCCCTCTTCGGAATCGGGCTTCACATGACCACGGGCAGGTTGTCCTGTCCGAGCCGAGGTGGTGCACCCCCCGCACGATGACCAGAGGTCATCTCCCAGAGAGGAATGCCGTCTGTGCCGCCGCCGAGCCGATCTTCACGGGATCTCCACACGAGGCGGGCAGGGCCTGCACGCCGCGCTCCTACGATGTGCCCGTGACGGCTTCCCGGCAGCGGTTCCCGCCGGAGTCCAGCCACAAGGTTCAGGGTGACACGCTGGAGCTGGCGTTCGCCTGTCCCACCACGTGGGGGTGGGCCGCCATCGGCACCTCCTGCGACGTGAGCTACCAGGTGGAGGTGCCCAAGGGGCTGCGCGTCAAGGTGGGCTCCGACTCGGGGGGCCTGACGCTGAAGAACCTGTCGGGCGACGTGGAGGCCACCACCGACTCAGGGGCGATCGAGGCCACCGGGCTGACGGGCCGACAGGTCGTCACGGGGACCGACTCGGGTGACATGAACCTGGCCTTCGCCGGGCGGCCCGACCAGGTCACGACCACCACGGATTCGGGCAGGACCGTGATCCATGTGCCGCGGGGGCCGTACAACATCGTGGCCCAGACGGACTCCGGCACCAAGGACATCAAGGCCGCGAGCGCCCCCTCGGCCCCGCGTTCGATCGAGCTGTCCAGCGACTCGGGGGATCTGGAGGTCGTGACACCCTGACGGGCACCTCCTGGATGCTGCACGGCCGCGCCGCGAGCCGGCGGCCCTCTCCGCGGGGTCTCGGCCGGTCCGGCCGGCCGCGGCTCCTCCAGCCGGCCTGCGGGTCACTCCGCCACGGGCGCGCGGGGCGGCAGCAGGTCCTCGATGTCGAGCGTACGGTCGGCGATGGCGCGGGCGATCTCCGACAGCCCTCGGTTGTTAGCGCGCGCGTGGGCACGCATGTGGAGGAACGCGGCCTCCACGGTGATCTGCCCGCGTTCGGCCAGGATGCCCTTGGCCTGCTCGATCACGATCCGGCTGTTGAGCGCGCTCTGCAGCTGCTCGACCAGCACGCCGCGCTGCGTGAGGGCGCGTTCGTGCAGGATGCTGATGGTGGCGATGTCGGCCAGCGCCTGGGCCATCCTCGCACTGCCGGGCGGCAGGTCCCCTGACTCGACGCGGAACAGGTTCATCGCGCCGACGACCTCATCACGCAGCCGCATCGGCACGGCGATGACCGCCGCGAACCCCTGCGCGCGGGCGACGACGGTGAACCGGGGCCAGCGCTGCGGAATCGCGGAAAGGTCGGGGCAGTCGACCAGCGATCCTGTGCGGTAGCAGTCCAGACATGGCCCCTCCTCATCCTGCAGCTGGAACAGCTCGAGCAGTCGGGCCTGCTCGGTGGAGGCGGCGACCAGGTTGAGCGTGCCCCTCTGGTCGGCCAGCAGGATTCCGGCCGCGTCGACGTCGAGCAGTTCGACGCAGCGCTCGGTCAGCGTGTGCAACAGGTCGATGACGTCGAACCCCACCACCAACGTGTCGGCGAGCTCCACGAACGTCTCGGCCATGCGCCGTTCCAACACCGCTGCCACCTGCCCTTTCAACGTGTCGAGTCCGGTCCGGCCTGGCGGTCCCGCTTGAGTCTGAGCCGCCTGGCGACGACGTCCCCGGCGACCTCGCCCAGTCGCCGCTCATGGGCGAAGGAGTACGCGCGCAACCGCACAAACGCCTGGGCCAGGCCGACCTCCAGCTGAGCCGAGATCATGCCGGTCGCCTGATGGATCTCCGCTCACCTCTCGAGGAGCCCGTCGCCGGTGGCGGCCGCCGTGGCGCTGTAGCCCGGTTCCAAGATGACCATCAGGGCGGCGTCGGCGAACAGCAGCGCGTCGGTAGTGTTCTCCGGCGCCGGCCAGCCGGGAGTGTCTCTGCTGACCTCCAGCACGCCCACGGAGATCGCTCCGATCGCGAGGGGAAAGACGAACACCGCCCGCACACCGAGCGCGTCGGCCTGCGCGGCGAACATCGGCCAGCGACGCAGCGCGCCGTTCATCTTCAGCGAGTCGACGCAGGCCAGGCAGACATGGCGCACGGTCGGCGGCGTGCCGTCGGCCAGAGCGCGGGCATCGATCGCCTGCCGCACCCGCCGAGCCCGTTCCTTGTCCACCGGCCACCGCCTCGCCACGGTGCTGTCGCGACGTGGCCTCACGGGCCACGCTAGCGGGGCAGGACGACATCACAAGCCCGGACAGGAACTTCGCCCAATGTGCCCCATCCGCCACCATAAAGCGGGATAAATTTCGCTATTTGCGTCCAGTCGGGTTTGGCGGAGGCAGGGGCCAATACCGCGGACAGGTGACATCATTGAGAGACGTCTTCATGCCGTCCGGACCTCGCGGCACCACGTCCGGCATCCCCTCTGTGAGAGGAATGGGCATGAATGTCGCACGCAGGCCGTTCACGATCAGCCACCGGCATCTGCGCATCACTCAGGCGCTCGATCCCGTCGAGGTGCGCATCGAAGGAGAGCTCGACCTGGCCGCGCTGCCCGCCCTGGCCTGGGCGCTGGCCGTGACGACGGACGACGGTGATATCGGCGCCGACATCGAGCTGACCGGCCTGGACTTCATCGACGTCGGCTGCCTGCGCGCCCTGGTCGACGCCGCCGCGAGGCTGACCGGCCACCACGTCCTGACGCTACGGCACCCCCCTCCGAGACTCCGGTGGCTACTGGTGGTCACGCGCTGGCACGCAGCTCCCCACCTCCGGCTCGACGCCGCAGTCCGCCTCGGCGAAGGCGCCGATCAGCCGTAGAACCAGTTCTGGGCGGCCACGCCGGGGGGCGAGCACCCAGGCGCGGTCTCCTTCAGCCGTCATGCGGACAGGAGCACGCCGCGCTTCATCACCAGTGACCGCGGGGGATGGGCGACCACCGCCTCGGCGGCGCCGCCCACGGGGACGACCACGAGGTCGGCCTGGTCGCCGACCGACAGCCCGTAACCGGGCAGGCCCAGCGCCCGGGCTCCGCCATAGGTGGCCGCCTCCAGTGCGAGTTCGATGTCGGCGTCGGCGCGGAAGGTGCTGCGGTAGGCCAGGTGCATCGCCCGCTCCAGCATGTCGCCGCTGCCGTAGGGGCCCCACAGGTCGCGGATGCCGTCGTGGCCGCACGCCACCGTGACGCCGGCCTCGCGCAGCTTCCTGACCGGCGGCACGGGGAAGCTGTAGACGGCCGCCGTGGCCACCGCCACGCCCGCCTCGGCCAGGCCTTTCGCCAGGCGGTCCTGGTGGGCCCCGTCGATCTGGCCCAGCGCGTAGGCGTGGCTGACCGTGACCCGCCCGCCGAGGCCGAGCGCGGCCGTGCGTTCGATGATCAGCTCCAGCTCCCACGCGCCCAGCGTGCCGCCGTCGTGCAGGTGGATGTCGACGGCGGCGCCGTAGCGGGAGGCCAGCTCGAAGACGGTGTCGAGGTGGCGCACCGGGTCGCGGTCGATGCCCGCGGGGTCGATGCCGCCGATCGCCTCGACGCCGCTCTTGAGCGCCTCCTCCAGTAGTTCGGCCGTGCCAGGGTTGGTCAGCAGCCCGTGCTGGGGGAAGGCGACCTGGCGCACCGAGATCCGGTCGGTCAGCGCCGCCGCGGCCTCGCCGACCGCCTCCACGCCGCGCAGCCCCACCGCGGGGTCGATGTCGGTGTGCGTGCGGACGTGGGTGGTGCCGAAGGAGCTCATCCGCTCGAGCAGCGCGGTGATCCGCTCGACGCTCGGCACTCCGAGCTCGGCCCTTCGCCCCAGGTCGTTGAACATGCGGCCGGTGAGCGTGTCGTCGGCCGAGTGCGGGACCCAGGCTCCGCCGTAAAGGGTCTTGTCGAGGTGGCAGTGGGCCTCGACCAGGCCGGGCAGCACGAGCCGGCCCGAGACGTCGACGACGCGGGCTCCGCCGGCGTCGAGCCCTTGACCGACCCTTGCGATGACGCCGTCGCGTACCAGGAGATCGGCCGGCGCGGGCAGCCGCCACGGACGGCCGCCGCGCAGGAGGATGTCGGTCATGCCCGCACTCTAAAGGCCTCGGACGTTTCCGGCACCCATAGCCGAACAAGTCGATCTTGCGGCGAGCTCGCCCACCGTCGAGGTCGGCGGGGCCTCGGCCTGGACGATCCGCTCGCACACGAGCTGGTGTCACAGGCCCGAGGACCGGCCGCCCGATCAGGCTGCTGTGGCGACCAGCCTCTCGTGGTGCTTGAGGCGGGCCGTGCAGTACACGCCGATCAGCGAGATGGCCATCAGCAGCCCGGCGACCGGCCAGAAGCTGCCGCCCGCCCACGCCGCCAGCGCCGTCGCCGCGATGGGGGAGAGCCCGCCGAAGATCATGGTGGAGACCTGGTACGACAGCGAGATCCCGGTGTAGCGGACCCGCGCCGCGAAGCCCTCGGCCAGGACGGTCGCGACCGGCCCGTAGAGCGCGGACATGGCGAACCGCATGGCCAGCATCGCCAGGTAGATGAGCGCGACGCTGCCGGAGCCGAGCACCAGGAACTGCGGGACGGACAGCGCGATCACGCCGATCAGCCCGGCGATGACCATGCGGTGCGGCCCGACCTTGTCGGCGTAGAACGACAGCAGCGGCGTGACCAGCAGTTCGAGGAAGGCGGCCAGTGAAAGGCCGTTGAGCAGCATGGCCTCGCTGAGGCCGTGCGTGCCGGTGCCGTACGTGAGCAGGAAGGTGGTCGTGACGTAGTACCCGCCGGTGGCGGTGGCCAGGGCGAAGACGCCGAGGAGCACGGTGCGCCACGACTTCTGCAGCACCTCGCGCACCGGCAGCGTGTCGGCGACGGCCCGCTCCGCGCGCACCTGCTTCATCGCGGGCGACTCCTCCAGCTTCAGCCTGATCACCAGGCCGATGACGACCAGGACGGCCGACAGCAGGAACGGCACGCGCCAGCCCCACGAGACGAACGCCTCGTCGCCGAAGGAGCTCATCAGGCTGAAGGCGCCCGTGGACAGCAGTGCTCCCACGGAGGAGCCGAGCTGTGCGAAGGAGCCGAAGAAGGCGCGCCGGCCTGGCGGCGCGTTCTCCACGGCGACCAGCACGGCGCCGCCCCACTCGCCGCCCAGCGCGATGCCCTGCACCAGCCTGAGCGCCACCAGCATCAGCGGCGCCCATGCGCCGACCTGCGCGTACGTGGGCAGCAGGCCGATCGCGAACGAGGCGACGCCCATCATGAGCAGCGTGGTGACCAGCGTGTTCTTGCGCCCGATGCGGTCACCGATGTGGCCGAAGATGATCCCGCCGAGCGGCCTGAGCGGGAAGCCGACCGCGAACGTGCCGAACGAGGCCACCGTCCTGACGAAGGGCGACATGTCCGGGGGGAAGAAGACCTGGTTGAAGACGATCGCGGCGGCCGTGGCGAAGGCGTAGAAGTCGTACCACTCGATCGAGGTGCCGACCAGCGCCGCCAGCGCCGACCTGCTCTTGTTGGTCATGGGGGGGTTCCTCCAGGGCGGGATGGGGGTCAGGCCGACCAGGCGATGCGGCCGCCGATCCAGGTCTGCGTGACCCGGATCGCGCTCAGCTCCGCGGGCTGGGCCGTGGTGGGGTCGCCGTCCATGACGGCGAAGTCGGCGAGCTTGCCGGGCTCGAGCGAGCCGACCGCGTGCTCGCGGCGCAGCGCCCCCGCCGCCGCGATCGAGTGCGCGCGCAGGCCGTCGGGCACGGACATCCGCAGCTCGGGGCCGCCGAGCACGGTGCCGAGAACGGTCGTGCGGGTGGCGGCGGCGGCGACGGCCTCCAGCGGATCGGGCTGGGCGACGGGCGCGTCGGAGCTGAAGACGACGGGCACGCCCGCGGCGGCGCACAGCCCCGCAGGGTTGTAGCGGTGGCCGAGCTCGCCGACCGCGGTGATGGTGCCGTCGCCGGTGCGCAGGTGGTGCTGGGGCTGCATGACGGGGATCACGCCGAGCTCGGCCATGCGGCCGATCTGCTCGTCGGTGGGCAGCCCCGAGTGCTCGATCCTGTGGCGCATGCCGTACGGCGGGCCCGCCTTCTCCACCGCGTCGAGCACCATGCCGATCGCGTAGGGCGACTGCGCGTGCGTGGCGGTCTGCAGGCCGAGCCGGTGCGCGCGGCCGATCAGCTCGGTGTACTCCTCGGGGGAGTGGTAGAGCTGGCCGTGGTGGCAGCAGTCGGCGGCGTACCCGTCGGGGAAGTAGGCGGTCCAGCCGCCCAGGGTGCCGTCGGCGTAGAACTTGACCCCCGCGATCCTCAGCCGGTCGTCGCCCAGCTCGCCGGCCAGGCCGAGGTCGGCGGCGGTATCGAGCAGGGCGGAGGTGAGATAGGCCGAGACCCGCAGCCGCAGGGCGCCCTCGTCCCTGGCCCAGAGGTAGGTCTCCAGCTCGCGCCGCGACACCTGGGCGTCGCCGACGCTGGTCACCCCCGCCGCCAGGAAGACCTCCTGGGCCCGCCTGACGTGCTCGATCATGATGTCGGCGGGTTCGGACAGGTGGAAGTTGGGCCCGTGGTTGCGGATCTTGACGCCGTCGAGGCCGGTCAGCAGGTCGCAGGCGGCGTCCCACAGCTCGCCGTTGGGCTCGCCGCCGTCGAAGCGGCCGATCCGCCCGCCCACCGGGTCGGGCATGCCGGCGGTGATGCCGTACTGCCGCAGCGCGTAGGTGTTGACCACGCCACCGTGACCGGAGGCGTTCATCAGATAGACCTCCCGATCGGTCGCGACCCTGTCGAGGTCGTGAGCGGTCGGGTGGCGGCGCTCGGCCAGCCGCCTGTGCTCGTAGCCGAAGCCGCGTACCGGCGCGCCGGGCGGCAGCCGCCTGGCCGTCTCCGCCAGCAGCGACACCAGCGTGTCGAGGTCGGGGGCCACCTCCGGCCTGCAGTCGACCCACGCCAGTGCCTGGCCGTACATGACGGGGTGGCAGTGCGCGTCCACGAAGCCGGGGTGCACGACCCCGCCGTCCAGGGCGAGTTCCTCGTCCACCCGGCCGAGCGCTTCGCGGCACTCGGTGACGGTCCCGACGTGCTCGATCCGCCCGCCGCGTACGGCAAGCGCCTCCGCGTGCCCGTCCGGCGTGATCACCGTTGCCCCGGCGACCAGCAGGGTGTCCATGCGCACTCTCCCCTCGAGCGGTTTCGATTGAAGGGAGCATGCGTAACGGACGACTCGTTTGTCAAGTCGCCATCTGACAAACGAATCGTCAGTAGCGCTCCTTGACGAGCTCGGCGTGGACCCAGGAAGTCAGCTCTCTCACTCCCTTCATCTCCCGCACCTGTTCGAGCAGCGTGATGACCTCGGGCAACGTCTCGCCCGCCACGGTGCCGACCAGATCGGCCCGGCCCATGCACGCGGCCAGGTAGGACACGCGCTCCCACGACGACAGTCGCTCGACCAGGGGCGCGGCGTCCCCTTCGACGGTCAGCGCGAACCCGCACAGCTGTCCCATGCCCAGCACGTCAGGACGCACCAGCGCCACCACCCTGGCCACTCCCGCGTCGAGCAGCCGCAGCGCCCGTACCCTGGCAGCACCGGGAGACAGCCCCACCCGCTCGCCCAGGTCGGCGAAGGCGATCCGGCCGTCGGCCTGGAGCTCGGCCAGGATGCGGTGGTCGATCTCGTCCATCTGCAGCTCGGCGCGCGGCTCCGACAGTGCGGTGGAGTCCTTGAGGACCCGCGTGTAGACCAGCGTGTCCACCCCGCGCACCCCCTGCATCCCGCGCAGCCGCTCGATGGAGGCGGCGAGCGCGGCGAAGTCGGGGGCGCGCACCTCGGCCACGACCGCGTGGCCGCCGACGGTCAGCGTGACGAAGGGGGCCTCGGCCAGTTCGGCGATCGAGTGGGCGACGGGCCGGGCGGGGCCGTCCACTCTGATGGAGGCGTGGGCGATGGCGGTCAGCCCCTTGACCGCGGGGTGCACGATGGCGACGATCCGCAGCGCGCCCGAGGTGAGCAGCCGCTGCGCGCGGGTGCGGGTGGCGGGCCGCGACAGGCCCACCCGCTGCGCGATCGTCTCGAAGGTCATCCGTCCGTCGGCCTGCAGGTGCCTGACGATCTCAAGGTCGGTGCGATCCAGATCCACATAGACAAAGGTAACGGGCGAAACGTAGGCTCAACCGCACTATGGCAACCGAATCATCATTGACCGGTGCCGCAGCCGTGGTGGGCGCGCTGCGCGGCAACGGCGTCGAGACCGTCTTCGGCATCCCCGGCACCCACAACCTGGAGCTGTACCGGCAGCTGACGAGCTCGGACATCCGTCACGTCGCCCCCAGGCACGAGCAGGGCGGCGGTTACGCGGCCGACGCCTACGCCAGGGTCAGCGGCCGTCCAGGAGTGTGCGTCACCACCAGCGGGCCGGGCCTGACCAACATCGCCACCGCCGCGGCCACGGCCTACGCGGACTCGGTGCCGCTGCTGGTGATCTCGCCGGGTGCGCCGCTCGGGCAGGAGCGCGCCGACGTCGGCTGGCTGCACGAGGTCAAGGATCAGCGGGCCGCCATGGACGCGCTCTACGACCGCAGCGTCCGCGTCTCCTCGCCCGCGCAGGCCGCCGCGGTGATCCACGAGACGTTCGCCCGCTGGCGGGTGGAGCGCCCCCGCCCCGTCCACCTGGAACTGCCGCTCGACGTGCTGGAGTCGCCGTGGGACGGCGCAGCTCCAGGGCCGCTGGAGAGCGCGGCCCTCCTGCCCTCCGCCGGCGTGCTCGCCGCGGCCGCCGCCGCGCTGCGCGGCGCCTCCACCCCGCTGATCGTCCTCGGCGGCGGCGCGCGCGACGCCTGCGCCGAGGCCGTACGGCTCGCGGAGCTGCTCGGCGCTCCGGTGGCCACCAGCGTGAGCGGGAAGGGTGTGCTGCCGGAGAGTCACCCGCTCTCGCTGGGCGCCGGCGTCGGCCTCGGCCCGGTGCAGGAGGCGATCGAGGCCGCCGACGTGCTGCTGGTGGCGGGCAGCGAACTGGCCGACTCGGACCTGTGGGGAGTGCGGCTCCACCCGCGCGGCACCGTCATCAGGGTCGATGTGGACCTGCGCCAGCTGCACAAGAACGTGCCCGCCGACATCGCGGTCCACGGTGACGCCGCCACGGTGCTCGGCGCGCTGGCCGACGCCCTGAATGATCGTGCCCCCGGCCCCGCCGGTGGGGAGCGCGCCGCGCGGGTGCGTGCCGCCGCCGCCGAGGCCGCGATGTCCGTGGGCGCCGCCTGGCGGCCTGTGCAGGAGGTGCTGCGCGACTGCCTGCCCGAGGACACGATCGTCGCGGGCGACAGCGCACAGGTGTCCTACTTCGGGACCGTGCCGTTCTGGCCGATGGACGCGCCGCGCAGGTTCGTATACCCGACCGGGTACGCCACGCTCGGCTACGCCGTGCCCGCCGCGATCGGCGCCAAGCTGGCGGCCCAGGACGCGACCGTGATCGCGCTGGCCGGTGACGGGGGCACGCTGTTCAGCGTCCAGGAGCTGGCCGTGGCCGCCGAGCTGCGGCTGAGCCTGCCCGTGATCGTCATGAACAACCACGGCTACGCGGAGATCCGCGAGGAGATGCTGGCCAGGAACATCTCGCCGGTCGCCGTGGACATCGACGGCATCGACTTCCCCGCACTCGGCCGCGCCTTCGGTGGGCGAGGCGAGCGGGTCGCCGACCTGGCGGAGCTGCCCGCCGCGCTGAAGCGGGCGCTCGACGTCAACGGGCCCACGGTGATCGAGGTGACCGTGGGCGGCCAGGGCGTGTCGTGATCGGGCCGGGTGGCGGCCGCCCCACCCAGCCCGGGATGGCGCCTGCGGGCGCGGGCGTGCCGTACGCCCGACGACCTGACCGCTGCCCCCTGGAGGCCTGGGCTACGTCGCAGGGTCGTGGAGGACGAGCAGGATGTGCTCGTCCTCGCCGTGCAGGACCGTGCCGCTCGGCTGGAAGCCGTGCTTCTCCAGAAGCCGCACCGAGGCGGTGTTGGCGTGGAAGGGGTCGGCGTAAAGGGGGCGAGCCTTCTCCAGCCGCAGGAAAAGCCCCAGAGCCCTCGTGCCGATGCCCCGGCCCCAGAACTCACGGCCGAGCCAGTAGCCGAGGAAGCGTCTGTCGCCCTCCCACCAGGCCACGAGATTCCCTGCCAGGACGCCGTCCACCGTGACCGCCTGCACGAAGACGGTGGGATCGCCGAGGATGCGCGTGGTCCAGTGACGGAGGAACGCCTCCCGCTCGCGGGGCGGGAACCTCGACCGCCGGACGGCCTCCGGATCGTGCTCCTGCGCCAGGAACACCTCCAGATCGGCCACCACGACATCCCTCAGCCGCACGTCGTCGCTCATGCCGAGTGAGTCTGGCATGCGGCACCGACAGTTCTGTGCCCCGGCTCCTACGGCTTGCGCGCGATGCCGCCGTACATCAGGCGCTGGCCCACGGTCAGCTCCCCGGGAACGTCGCCGTCGGGCCGCCACAGCGGCAGCGGGACCACGCCGGGCTCGACCAGCTCGAACCCGTCGAAGAAGGAGGTGATCTCCTCCACGGTCCTGAACCGGCCGGTGCCCAGCAGCGCGAGGAACTTCTTCTCGGCGTCGCGGGAGTCCTGGCTCGAGTCGCAGAAGTGCGTGACGAACAGGTAGCTGCCCGAAGGGACCGCCGCCATGTAGGCCTCGACGATGCCGCGAGGGTCCTCGTCGTCGTGCAGGTGGTGCAGGATGCCGATCAGCATCACGCCGACGGGGCGGTCGAGGTCGATGAGCCGCTTGACCGCCTCGTCGCCGAGGATCGCGGCGGGGTCGCGCAGGTCGGAGGTGACGACCGCGGTGCGGTCGTTCTCCGCCAGCAGTGCCCTGCCATGAGCCAGCACCATCGGGTCGTTGTCGACGTAGACCACCCGCGCGTCGGGGTTGGCTCGCTGGGCCACCTGGTGGGTGTTCTCCACCGTCGGCAGCCCGGAGCCCAGGTCGAGGAACTGGTCGATGCCCTGGTCGATGAGGAACCGCACGCCGCGCCCGAGGACCTGCCTGTTGTAGGCCGCCACGTCGTAGATCTCGGGGACGACCTTCACGATCTCGGAGACGAAGCTCCGGTCGACCTCGAAGTTGTCCTTGCCGTTGAGGACCACGTCGTAGGCCCTGGCGATGCTGGGCCTGCTCGTGTCAATCGCGCTGTTCCACTCGTCTGCCATGTCGACCACAAGATCCTCTCAGCCGGGGCGGTGAAAATGATCATAGGCCGCCCGGCGACCGGGAACCACGCGAATGGCGCGAAGCGGGCGCAGCATCGAAGGGTACGGGGCCTCAGCCTCGGCCCGACCAGTAGGCCTGCGCGCGTTCCCACGCCGCGGCGCCGACCGCCTTGCCGAGCGCGCGGCCCTGCAGGTCGCCCGCGAGGAAGTGAATGCCGCCGTACCTGCGTGACAGCCCGGCCTGGTCGGCGGCCTCGGTGAAGGTGGGCCAGCGCAGCGTCACGTCGTGCGCGGGGCTGACGCCGGGCTCCACCAGCGAGGACCCCTTCGCGATCACCGCCTCGCCGCCGAACGCGTCGCCGCCGGTGAAGCGGCGCAGCACCTCGGCCGCCGCCGCGCTGAACGTGCTGTGGCCCGAGACGTGCTCGGCGAACGGTGGGGTCGGGAACGTCGGCGCCTGGTAGGGCGTCCAGGTGGCGCCGTCGATCACCCTGCCGCCCCAGGTCGGGATCTGCCTGCCCCGGTAGAGGAAGCGCACCGCGGTGATCGGGCGCACCGAGTCGTGGTCGCGCTTGGCCTCCCACGAGGCGATGCCCGCGTCCATGACGGAGTTGGCCAGCGCGAAGAACATCTTCACGTCCTCGTCGAGGCCGTGGCCGTCGCGGGCCGACACCCGCTGGGCGAACAGGCTCCAGTGGCCGGGAGGGGTCTCGCTGCTCGGGCCGTCGGCCCAGTACTCCGCGATGGCCTTGCGCCTGTCGGTCAGGCCGGCCGTGAGCGACACGATCTCGGCGGCCTGGGCGCGGTAGGCGTGCGTGCCGTACGCCGCGGGCGCGGGCACGGCGTCGGCCAGGTCGCGGGCGCGGCCGGTGAAGGAGGCGACCCCGCCCCAGTGCGGCGCGAGGAACGGCGGGGTGACCAGCACGCCGGCCCTGTTGCGATAGGTGAGCGGCTGCCAGCGGCTCGGATCGGCGACCGAGGTCAGCGGGTCGGCGACCACCATCGGCGCGTTGACGGGCGCGTAGCCGGTGGTGTCGGCGTAGCCGCCGAGCTGGTTGGAGCCGTCGCCGTGGCGGTGGTCGAGGACCGCCTGGCAGGCGGCCAGCCCGGTGCGGGCCGGCTGGCTGGTCGGAGCGGCGGGGTCGTAGCCCAGCTCGGTCATGAGGGCGTCGAACCCGGCCCGCTGCGCCGGGTAGAGATCGACTGCCGCCAGGTGGGCGGCGTAGCTGATGGCCTCGGCCCTGTTCGCCTCCGTGCGCTCGGTCTCGGGCCGCCGCAGTGAGCCGCCCAGCCGGGTGCCGATCGCGACGGCGTCGTACGCCGACCACGCGTCGTAGGCGCAGGTGTGCACGACGGCCAGCGCCCTGGCCACCATCGGAGGGCCGAGCGTGCCGGAGCGGACGGCCGACAGCAGCGCCTCGTTCCACCGCAGCACGACGTTGCGCTCCACCGGCGCGACCGAATGGGCGGGCGCGGCCGGCGCGACGAGCGCGGTGGCGGACACCAGGACGAGCGCGAGCGCGCGTAAGGATCCTCGGACGGGCATGACAGATCTCCTCGCTCCAGCGGGCCCCCGTGTGCCCGACCCGAAGAAGATCCCATGCGTCGAACAGGTTTTCGACTGGCTTGGAGGTAAGAAGTCCGTGTGCAATCTGCACATCGAACCGGTGCACGGCGAACTACCAGCGAACTCATGCCTTCACCAGGATGAAGGCATGAGTTCGGACATCACTCCCTACCGTATCGAGATCCCCCAGGCAGACCTGGACGACCTGCAGACGCGGCTCGATCTCGCCCGCTTCACCGACGACTTCCCCGACGCCTACGGCGTGAGCGTCCAGCGTGTGAGGCGGCTGGTCGACCACTGGAGGAACGGCTACGACTGGCGTGCGTGGGAAGCCAGGTTCAACGCCTACCCGCAGTTCACCACCGAGATCGACGGGCAGACGATCCACTTCTTCCACGTGCGTTCGGACAGGCAGGACGCGCTGCCGCTGATCCTCACGCACGGCTGGCCTGGTTCGTTCGTCGAGTTCGTCGACGCCATCGAGCCGCTGTCGAAGGACTTCCACCTGGTCATCCCCTCCCTTCCAGGGTTCGGCTTCGGCGGGCCGACCACCGAGGGCGGCTGGGGCACCGTACGCACCGCCAAGGCGTGGGTGGAGCTGATGGCGCGGCTCGGTTACGAGCGCTACGGCGCCGTCGGCAACGACGGCGGGTCCATGGTCTCGCCGGAGGTGGGCCGCCTGGCCCCCGCCAACGTCGTCGGCGTGCACGTCACGCAGATCTTCTCCTTCCCCTCCGGCGACCCTGCGGAGTTCGAGGGCATGACGGAGGAGGAACTGGCCGCCATGGAGGTGCTGAAGTGGTTCTGGGAGGAGAAGGGCGCCTTCAACCTCCTGCACTCGCAGCAGCCCCAGACGCTGGCCCACGCCCTTGCCGACTCGCCCGTCGGCCTGCTGGGCTGGAACGCCCAGCTCTTCGACGAGGACCTCGACGACGAGTTCGTGATCACCAACACGGCCGTCTACTGGCTCAGCCGTACGGCGGGCTCCTCCATCCGCTTCTACTACGAGAACGCCAAGGCGGGCCAGCCGCCGGCCGGACCGACCACGGTGCCGATCGGGCTGGCCTCGGCCAAGGGCGACTTCCAGTCCATCCGGCGCTTCGCCGAACGCGACCACGAGAACATCGTGCAGTGGCACACCTACGAGCGCGGCGGGCACTACGCCGCGCACATGGAGACCGCCGTCTACGCGAGTGACGTCCGCGAGTTCTTCGTCAAGGTGACCGCATGAGACCGTTCACCATCGACATCCCGCAGGCCGACCTCGACGACCTGCGGGATCGGCTGAGCCGTACCCGCTGGCCCGCCGCGCTGCCCGGTGAGGAGTGGAGCAGGGGAGTGCCCGTGCCCTATCTCCGGGACCTGGTGGCCCACTGGCGGGACGGTTACCAATGGAGGGAATGGGAGCGGCGGTTGAACGCCTTCCCGCAGTTCGTCGACGAGATCGACGGTCAGCAGGTGCACTTCTTCCACGTGCGCTCGGCCAACGAGGACGCTCTCCCGCTGATCATCACACACAGCTGGCCGAACTCGATCGCCGAGTTCCTGAACCTGCTGGGCCCGCTCTCCGAGACCTTCCACGTGGTCGCGCCCTCGCTGCCCGGATTCGGGTTCTCCCCGTTCCCCGAGCCTGCCGACGAGCGGCCGTGGAGCGTCGAACGGGTGGCCCGCACCTGGGCAGAGCTGATGAGCAGGCTCGGCTACAACAGGTACGGCGCGCACGGCAACGACGCGGGCGCGCTGGTCTCGCCCCAGCTCGGGGCGCTGTTCCCCGAGCACGTGGTAGGAGTGCACATCACGGGAGGGGTCGGCATGCCCACCGGAGCCCCCGGCGAGCTGGAAGGGCTGTCGGAGGAGGAGCGGGCGAGCGTGGCCTGGCTGGCCGACATGCTGGCGGGGTCGGGCGGCAGCGGCTACGCGCCCTACCTGGCCGCCCGTCCGCAGACGCTCAGCTTCGGCTGGTCCGACTCGCCGGTCGCGCAACTGGCCTATCTCGTGGAGCGCTTCAGGGAGTTCGACGGCTGGCAGCCCGATCACGAGCCGATCGAGCGTGACCTGGTGCTCACCAACGCCAGCCTGTACTGGCTGACGAACACAGGCGGTTCGTCGTCGTGGACGTACTACGAGAACGCCGCCGGCATGCCGATCGACCAGAGCGTGGTGCCGACAGGGGTCTCGCACGGCGGCTCGTCGGCCTTCCGACGGCTGGCCGAGCGGCACAACGACATCATCCACTGGGAGAATCTCGAGCACCCCAGCCACATGCTGGCGATGGCGGCGCCCGAGCCGCTGGTGGCCGACATCCGCCGCTTCTTCACGGCGCTGTCCTAGCGGCGCTGTGTTCTGCGGAGCTCGTCTGAGCCATGGCAGCAGGCAGGCGATGGTCGGAGTGGCGTGATAGCGGGCGGCGAGCTTGCGGCTGCACATCGCCCCGGTCGGGCTGGGCCGGGGCGAGTGCCTGTTCGAGGGGGTGGGCGCTCCGTCACCGGAGCAGGTGGGCGGTCTCGTCGGATCCGGTGATCTCGGCGACTGCCGTCAGGAGGTTCCCGCGGCGTACAGCCTGGCGACGTCGGTTTCTGGGCAGCGTGGCTCAGGGGATAGGCATACGGCATCAGGTAGACGTCGGTATGGGGAAGACGCTTGGCGATCTGCTTGACCTGGGAAGACAGGCTCCACGACCACGACGTGTCCCGGACCGGATCATCCCATCCCGTCGGCGCGCGGCTCCACCTCACGGACGAGGTTGGCCGCCGTACCCACCACGCCGGGGGCATGGGAGGGGCCGGGGATCATCGACAGCAACAGAGTGATCATGTGAGGGGGTCCGTCAGCGTACTGATCACGGGTATGTCGCCGGTATGTCGACAGTCGATGGCTGCTCGATGCTTGCTCGTACGCGTTCGATGCGTACTGACCTGCTCCACCGTCCCGCAGAACCGCGCTGTGGGCGGAGCGCGGTGGTCACCGCGCTGCTCGCGAGCGTCTGTGGGACGCCACCCGTTCACGCGTCGCGCAGCGGCGTGAACAGTAACGGCGCGGCAGGCCGCTTCCCTGTGTGAGATAGACGTTCTGGCAGCTGGGGGATGCGCACAGACCGCCAGGTGGACGTTGATGATCCCAGATCAGAACCATCAGAGCCATGCACGACGAGGCGAGGAACCATTCCCCCCACGCGGCGTCGTCGTCGCTGTCGAGGTGAGGGTGCCAAGGGGTGAGGCCGCCGTGCGAGGTGAGGCGGACGGTTCCGAGGCTCTGCCGTAGAAGCCGGTTCAGCAGGGACGCGGCGGCGTCGACGTGAGCGGCGGCGAAGACCTCCCGCAGGAGCACGGCGGCGGCACGTATCTCGGCGACATCACCCGGCGACAGATCGACAGCGCCGACCTCTCCGTGCTCCCTGAGCAGCTCAGTGATCACACCCGGGGCCGGGTCCTCGTCGGACAGGGCGTTGACGAGGGCGGCGGTCCGCCGTGCGACGGCCTGTACCGAATGACGGGTGGACCATTCATCGCTCGAAGGGGTCACCGGTCGAATGTAACGCATCTAGTCAAGTTTTGAGTTACCTACGTAACGTGACCTTCGTGAAAAAGCGTTACGCCATGGGGGGATATGCCGTTGGGGCGACTGCCGCCCGCACGGGAGACGAGATGTCAGGGCCGGCCCTGCTGCTCGCCGGAGTGGCGATCACCGGATCGGTTTCCACGGCCTCCTCGCTGCTGGCAGGCATCATGATCTCGGCGGCGATCGGCGGCCCCGTCTTCGGCGTACTGCTCGACAGAGCGACCAGACCGGGCCGTCTGCTTGCCTGGGCGCTCGGCGTCTACGCGGCGGGCCTGGCGGCCATCCTCGCCAGTCTGGGACGCCTCCCTGTCGTCGTCACGATCCTCATCGCCGTGTGCGTCGGGCTGCTGGGACCGGCTCTGTCCGGCGGATGGACCTCCCAGTTGCCTCGAGTCGCGACCGGTGAGCAGCTGCCCCGTGCCAACGCGCTCGATGCGATGACGTTCAACCTGGCGAGTCTGGTGGGCCCGGCGCTGGCCGGGATCGTCGCGGGAGTGTGGGGTGCCTCAGCTGGTGTGGTCGTGTCCGCGGCGCTGATCTGTTCAGCGCTGCCCTCGGCGCTGACGCTGCCCGCGATCCCGAAGGCCAACAGCCGGCCGAGCCCCTCGGTCGCCTCCGCTCTCGCTGCCGGAATCCGCGCCATCGTCCGTAGCAGGGAACTGGCCAGGGCGACTACCACCTCGGTGATCTCCTGCGCGGGCCAGGGCATGTTGATCGCGTGTATCCCGCTGCTCGGAGAGTCCCTCGGCGTGGCCGGATATGGAGCGATCCTTCTCTCCGTTACCGCCGCCTCCGCGCTCGTCGCCAACGCGATACTCGCCCGCCACCCCCGGCTTCTGTCCCCGGACACCATCATCTGGTGCAGCACGATCGTCCTCGCTGTCGCCCTTGTCCTCCTCGCGACCGGTCGGCCGGCTCTGCTCATCACCGCGATGGTGCTCGCCGGCATCGGGGAGGGCCCCCAGCTCACCGCCCTGTTCGCGATACGTCATCGTGAAGCGCCCGGCCATCTGCGGGGTCAGATCTTCACCACGGGCGCAAGCCTGAAGATCACGGGTTTCGCCTTGGGCGCGGGCATCGCGGGACCGGTCGCGGACTGGTCGCCTTCCGGAGCGCTCCTGACCGCGGCCGGGACGCAGGTGCTTGCCGCGCTCGGCTTCGCCTGGCACAGCCGGGCTCACCCACGAGCGATCGTGACGTGTTCGCCCGAACTGCCTGGCGCGCCTGTCGAGCCGGACGACCGCTGAGATCAACGACTGGCCACGGGCTCAACCCGACCGATCTCATGCGTGATCGACCGGACGCGCCCTGGCGGGGCTGTCCTGGCGGCGCCGTCCTGATGGCGCCGTCCTGACGGCGTCGTTCTGGCGGCGTCGTTCTTCTGGGGGGACGGTCGCGACCAGGGTGAACGTGCCGTCGCCCTGGTCGCCGGCCGAGAACGTGCCGCCCGCCTCCTCGACCCTGGCCGCCAGGTTGGCCAGCCCCCTGCCTGCCGCGGGAAGGGCCGGCGCGACGCCGTCGTTGGCGACGCTCAGCCGGACCTCGTGCCCGTCGTTGGCGACCGCGATCGTGCACGAGCGCGGGACCGCGTGCCTGACGACGTTCGTCACGGCCTCGCGAAGGACCGTGGCGAGCACAGGGTCCTCCTCCGGGGCGCGGATGTCCACCCGGACGTCCACGCCCGCGGAGGCCAGCAGGACGCGTGCGGAGTCGATCTCCTCGCGCAGGCTGAGCGTGGCGCCCTCCTCGGTGATCGAGCGCACGTCCGCGAGCGCGCGGACGGCCAGCGGGCCCACCTCCTTCAGCAGCGACTCGGCCTTGACCCGGTCGTCGCCGAGCACGCGAAGGCCCAGCTCGGCCTTGAGCGTGATGGCCGACAGGGTGAAGCCGAGCAGGTCGTGCACGTCTCTGGCCACCCGCAGCCGCTCGGCGATCACGGCGTTCCTGGCGATCTGGCGGCGCAGAGCGCGCAGGCGCGCGGCCGCCTGAGGCAGACGGTTGAAGGCGTACACGCCGATGGCTATGACGAGCAGCGACGCGGTCTGGTAGAGCGCGTAGCCGCCGACCTCGGGGTAGAGCCGCAGGAACTGCCCTTCACCGACGGCGGCGACCACGACGATGGGCACCGACCACCGTGGGGGCAGCCACAGCAGCGTGTTGCTGACCGCGAGGGCCACCAGCGCCCCCAACAGGCCGTGGCCCACGTACACGGCGCCCGCGACGGTGATCAGGATCTGCGCAGGGACCGTCCAGCGCCAGGCCGCGGGCGTGGAGGCGCGGGGAACGCCGTGGTAGAGCTGAAGGACGGCCGTCAGCACCGTCACGAGAAGCGCGACGGCCCATACCCGCTGGTCCGTGGAGCCGGACTCTCCGACGTTGTTGAGCGTGATGGTAGAGATGCTGAAAGTCATCGCGATCATGGACCAGCGGGCGAGCCTGGTCGACGCGTCAGGAAGGCCGGCCGTGTGGGCGGGTAGCGGTAGCGGCTCCCTGCGGACGTCGGCGACCGCCCGAGCCTCCTCCGCCGCCTTCCGCGAGATCCGCGCGATGTCGGCGAGCACGTCGGCGGTGACGGGAGCCCTGCGCGACAGTGTCAGGACGGCGGAGAGCCTGGCGCCGATGGCCCTGCGCAGGTCGTCGGACGCGCGCAGGCGCTCGCCGGCCACCTCCAGCGCGGCGACCTGCCGGTTGGCCGCGTGCGTCTGTGCCAGCAGGACGGCCAGCCGTACCAGCGCGAAGAGGGTGAGCCCGGTGTTCAGGTCGATGATCGAGAAGGTGGTCACCGTGAAGACGGCCGGGGCGTGGAGCACGATCGACACCAGCGTGTCGGCGCCTATCACCGCCGCGAACAGCACCCATCCCGCCGGGCCCGCGACGGTCAACGGCATCGCCGCGGCCAGCGGCCCCGCGATCGGTCCCCACAGCATCGCGAACGGCACGTAGGCTCCGAAGGTCACGGCCGCCAGGAGAGGGAGGGCCCACCGCCCGCCCACGGCCACCACGGCGAAGAGCGCCATGACGGAGACGATGAGGCCCAGGCCGACCGCCGAGGTGAGCGGCGAGGACCGCTCCCCCTGGGCCATGACCTGGAAGATGGTGAAGCGCGCGGGGACGAGCAGGGCGATGTACCCGAACACCAGCGCCCAGCCTGTCCACGCTTGTCCGCTCACGTCCTTGGCCGTCACGTGCGTTGTCTATCACGCCTAGCATGCAAGCTGTGATTCGTGTGCTTGTGGCGGAGGATGTCCGGATGCTGCGTGAGGCGCTGGTCGCCCTGCTCGGCTTCGAGGAGGGCATCGAGGTCGTGGCCGAAGTGGAGTCGGGCGACGCGATCGTGCGCGCGGCGCTGGAGCACCGGCCCGACGTCGCGGTGCTCGACATCGAGCTGCCCGCGCTCGACGGGCTGAGCGCCGCCGCCCTGCTGCACGAGCGGCTGCCCGAATGCCGCGTGCTGATCCTCACCGGGCTGGGCAGGCCCGGCAACCTGCGGCGGGGCGTCGAGGCGCACGTCTCCGGCTTCATGCTGAAGGACTCCAGGCCGCAGGACCTGGTGCAGGCCATCCGCACGGTCGCGGCCGGCGGCCTGGTCATCGACCAGCAGCTCGCCTACGCGGCGCTCGACGTCCCTGGCAACCCGCTGACCGAGCGCGAGGCCGAGGTCCTGCGCCTGACGGGTGAGGGTGCCACGCCCCGCGACATCGCCCGCGACCTGCACCTCAGCTACGGCACCGTGCGCAACTACCTCGCCTCCTCCGTGACCAAGCTGAACGCCCGCACCCGCATGGACGCGGTCCGCATCGCCACCGAGGCGGGCTGGCTCTGAGACGCGGCTCACACTTTCGGGGTCGATGTCACATCGGCAGGCCTTTCGCGGCTCTTAGGGGGATGTCCGCGACAGTTGAGGAGGGCCACGATGCCGGACCACCCGACCAAGGTCTTCGCCGACCATCGTGAACTGCTCTTCTCCATCGTCTACAACATGCTCGGCAGCGTCGCCGACACCGAGGACGTGCTGCAGGAGGCCTGGCTGTCGTGGGCCTCGAGAGACCAGAGCCGGATCGAGAACCCGCGCGCCTACCTGGTGCGCATCGCGGTCAACCAGGCACTGGCTCAGCAGAGCGCGCTGCGCCGCCGCCGCGAGGCCTATGTCGGTCCGTGGCTGCCCGAGCCGCTCGTCGCCGCCGCCGACGACGTGGCCGACGGGGCGGAGGAGGTCCTGCGGGCGGAGTCGGTGTCGATGGCGATGCTGGTGGTGCTGGAGACACTCAGCCCGCTGGAGCGCGCGGTGTTCATCCTGCACGAGGTGTTCGCCTACGCCCACACCGAGATCGCGGACATGATCGACCGCAGCCCCTCGGCGGTCCGCCAGCTGGCTCACCGCGCCCGGGGGCACGTCCAGGCCCGGCGGCCACGCCACCACGTCGACCCGCGCGTGCAGCGGCAGGTCACCGAGCGGTTCGTGGCCGCCGCGTTCGGCGGCGACCTCGACGCGCTCATGGAGATGCTCGCGCCGGAGGTCACGCTGTGGTCCGACGGCGGAGGCAGGTCCAGCGCGGCGGGTCCACGGCCGGTCAAGGGCCGCGACAAGGTCGCCAGGCTCCTCGTCTCCAGCGCCGCCGAACAGGCCGAGGGTCTCGACATCCAGTACAGGGACGTCAACGGCGACCCGTCCGCGGTGGTCTTCGCCCGGAACGCGCCGTTCGCCGTCATGGTCGTCGACCTCACCCCTGACGGCGAGCAGGTGCGCGACATCTACGTCGTCAGCAACCCCGACAAGCTCTCCCGAATCCCTGAGGGGCCCGAACGATCCGCATGATCGCAGGCGGCTCGCCGCCGCAGGGCCCTGGGACGGCAGGGCGTGGGTGCCGGACACCCTCGCCCTGCCGCGAGCCCGTGGGTCAGGTCCTGGCCACGAAATAGTCGCCCTGGCTGACCGCCAGGTGGGTGGCGGCCATGAGGTCGTCGAGGGACATCTCGTGCTCGACGCCGTCCCATGGGTCCAGGACCTTGAAGTTCGAGGCCAGGTAGCCGCCGGCGTCAGGGTGCTGCCGGCCGCCGTAGCCGTGGATGACGATGTAGTGCCGGGGCAGCGGTGAGCCGTTGTTCCATGGCCCGCGTACTTGTTGAGGGCGATGGAGAGCCCGCCAGGAAGGGTGAACTGGAAGAAGTCGGTGGCCATCTGGTCACAGGTCCTGTTGCCGGTGCTCGCGGGATAGGCGCCCTTCGCCCCGCTGAAAGATTCACGGCGGACGGCGGGTTTCTCGGCCGGGGGTTGACGTTCCTGCCCTTCCCGGCGGTTCTATGGGATCGCTCCCACAAGGAGGAAGGGAGGGCCGCGGCCACAGCACTCGCACCAGGACCCGGGAGCGGGGCGCGGTTGACCGCGAAGGCGGTCAGCCGCGTCTGCCGTCGAACCTGCGCCGCGCCTCCTCGATCGCCTCGTCGTCGGCGAACCCGGCCAGCGCCGCCTCGTGACAGCGCTCGGGCACCAGCGCCCTGACCTGATCGGCGTAGTCCCCGCCCGAGGCGGGCACCCGTACCGTGGGCCGGCCCGCCAGCCGTACGGCGATGGGGCCCGCGGCGCGCACCGAGGTCGCCCACGACTGGCGCGCGCCCGTGACCGCGCACATGTGGTGCGCGTAGACCCATCGCACCTCGGCCACCTTCACCGCGCCCTCGGGGTGGACGCCGAACGGCGCGACCGCGCAGACCACCTGCCCGTCGTGCTCGCCGAAGTGGTGTCCGTGCTCGCGGTGCTCCTGCAGCGTGGCCTGTTCGAGCACCTGTGTCACCCGCAGCGCCAGGGCCCGCTTCAGCTCGGGCGGGCCGAACTCGCCCGCGTTCACGGCCAGCGCCACGACGGTCACGGCAACGGCGACCAGGACGGCCGCCGACGCCGCGGCCAGCGCGGCGGCCCGCGTCCTGACCTGCCCGGCGTACGGCAGGCGGAGGGTTCGTCTCATGTGATCCTCACTGCTGGAGCGGCTGAACTGACGGGGAGGCGGTCCCGCGGTCCCGCGGGCCCCGGGGGAGGGGGCCCACGGGACGCCGGGTCAGGAGGTGGTGCAGGTCAGGGCGGGAGCGGGTGACGGAACGCCGCCCGTCGCGTTGAACCCGAACGCCGCCGTCGCGTTCGGCGCCAGCCGCCCGTTGTAGGAGGCGTTGCTCACCGAGACGTCAGGCGGCTGCGAGGTCAGCACGCCGTTCCAAGGCGCGCCCTCGAAGCCCTGTCCTCCGGTATAGGCCCATTGCACGCGCCAGCCGTTGGACGTGCTGGATCCGGTGTTCTTCACCGTGACCTCCGCCTGGAAGTGGCCGGGCCAGCCCGGGTTGTCGACGGCCCGCCAGGTGGCCGTGCAGCCGCCGGGCGAAGGCGTGGGCGTCGGGGTCGTCGTGGGAGTGACCGTCGGCGGGGGTGAGGGGGTCTGGCCTGGGCCCACCCCTGTGACCTCGCCGTTGCCCCCGTCGAAGACCACATCCGAGCAGCTGTAGAAGTTCTCCTGGCTGTCGGCGCGGATCCAGTGGGTGAAGACGATGTGCCGCCCGCTCTTGCCCGAGGGCAGTCGCAGGTCCCAGTAGTAGTAGTTCAGCCCGCCAGGCCCGCCCGACTGCGGGGGGTTGGCGACGCTGGTCAGCACCTCCAGATCCGACCACTTCAGCGGCGCGGCGGGGTTCCAGCCGTTCTTGGTGATGGAGACGACGAACGAGCCGGGGTGGGCGGCCCAGTTGCTGTGCCGTACCTGGATGGTGGAGCCGGCGCTGAGGTGGGTCAGCGGCCAGTCGTCACGGACGGCGTTGTAGGCGGTGAAGTCGTAGGGGCCGCCGCTGCCGCCGCTGCAGATCTGGCCGTCGGGGATGAAACCGGTGGTACGGCCACCGCCGTCGGAGCGCAGGACCGCGAACCAGTTGTACAGCGGTGTCGTGCCGCTCTGGGCCACGGCCGCGCCGCAGGCGGGGTTGTAGGACTGGATCGAGCCGTTCTCCCGCAGGCCGTCCTGCCAGCACAGGAAGGTACGGCTGCCGGGGAACATGGTGACGCCGTGGGCCTGGGCCGGCGAGGAGCCGACCAGGAACGAGGCCAGGAGGACGGTGCAGGCCAGTGCGGCCAGGTGCCGGAGTTTCCGCAAGACTGAGATGCCCTTTCGAGTGCGACGCCGTCGGACAGCACGGCGACAGCCCGGTGTGTCAGGGCCACACGGCACTCGCGGTGGAATTGAAACACGCCTCACGCTCGCCGACAACGAGCGGTGAAACTTTCATCGGCCAGCGCTGGTCCGGCCGTGCGCGGCAGGCATGGCGCGGGTGTCTGACCGGCGGTCAGGCCAGGGCGGCGAGCTTGCGCTGGAGCAGGCCGCGCTCGCGCTCGTTGGCGCAGAGCCGTATGGCGAGCTCGATCTCACGCCGCGCGTCGTCGAGCTTGCCGAGGCGGCGCAGCAGCTCGCCGCGCACGCTCGGCAGCAGATGAGAGCCGGACAGGCCGCCCGCCGCGACCAGGTCGTCGACGAGGGGAAGCGCGGCCGCAGGGCCTTGGGCCATGGAGACCGCGACCGCCCGGTTGAGCTCGACGACAGGCGAGGGAGCCAGCCTGCCGAGCGCCTCGTAGAGCAGCACGATCCGTTCCCAGTCCGTCTTCTCGACGGACGGCGCGACGGCATGACACTCGGCGATCGCGGCCTGCACGCCGTAGACGCCGAGCCCACGGCCGACCCGCCCTGCCTGAACCAGGGCCGCCCGCCCGCGCCGGATCGCCGCCCGGTCCCAGCGCCGGCGGTCCTGATCCTCCAGCAGGACCGGCTCCCCGTCGTCGTCCAGGCGCGCGGGGAAGCGGGCGGCGGTGAGCTCGAGGAGCGCGAGCAGGCCGTGCACCTCCGACTCGTCAGGGACCAGCCGCGCCAGGATCCGGGTCAGCCTTACCGCCTCGCGAGCCAGGTCGGGGCGGATCCACTCCCGTCCGGACGAGGCGGTCGAGCCCTCCGTGAAGATCAGGTACAGCACACTGAGCACCGGGCCGAGCCGCTTGCGACACTCGTGGGTCGGCGGCACCTCGAACGGCACCTGCGCGGCCGCGAGCGTCTTCTTGGCCCGGATGATGCGCGCCTGCACCGTGGCGGTCGGCACGAGGAAGGCCCTGGCGATCTCGTCGCTCGTGAGGCCGCCGAGGACGCGGAGCGTGAGCGCGATCTGGGCCTCGCGCGACAGCACCGGGTGGCAGGCGATGAACATCAGCGCCAGCAGGTCGTCATCGACGTGGTCGGGATCCCACAGCAGGTCGGTGTCCGGTGCGGCGTCCACCGGATGGCCGGAGGTGACGCCGCCCTCGCCCAGGTGCCGGGCGAGGGCGGCGTATCTCTCGTCGAGGGCCGAGCGGCGGCGGAAGGCGTCGATCGCGCGACGCCTGCCAACGGTGAGCAGCCACCCCGCGGGATTGCGCGGGACGCCGTCTCGCGGCCAGGCCACGAGCGCCTCGGCCAGTGACTCCTGGGCCAGGTCCTCGGCCAGCGCGAAGTCACCGGTGAAGCGGGCGAGTGTGCTGACGATGCGCGCGGACTCGATCCGCCACACCGCCACGACTGCCTGGCGACCGCCGTACGGATCGCTCACAGCTGGCCGGTCGCCACCCGCCATGCCCGCTCCTTCTGGATCCACTCGTTGTCCTGCGGGAACTCGTCGATACTGGTGACGCGGCGGATCTCGGCCTTCATCCCTGGACCGCTCATCGGCGCCCGCTTGGCCCACTCGACGGCCTCCTCCTTCGAGGCGACGTCGAGGATCCAGAAGCCGCCGAACAGCTCCTTGGTCTCACCGTAAGGTCCGTCGGTGACGACGGGAGGCTCGGAGGAGTAGTCCACGACGACACCCTGTGACGCGTCATCGAGACCCTCGGCGGCGACCAGCACGCCGGCCGAGATCATCTCGTTGTTGTACCGGCCCATGGACTCGATGATCTCGTTGAAGTCGACGTCCTGGAACGCGGCGTAGGCCTCGTCGCTGGCGCGCATGATCAGCATGTACTTCACGGTCTTCTCCTGCGGTGTCGCGGGTCCCGTCCGGACCCTCTCACCCATGGGTCGAACGGCGGAACCGCCGGATCGACATCGCGGGCAAGAAATCCGAAAAGAAGTAGAGAAGAAGAGTCTGCACCGCGCCCTGCACACCGCGCACGCGTAGGCGGCCATGTTCAGAAGTTGGGGCGGCCTCGTTCAGGGGGGGAAGGGAGTCAGCAGGCCGAGGGCGCCCGCTGTTCTGACTGCACGTCCGCCCCTACGGCGAGGTGCGTCGATCTGAGCGCCCGGTTGAGCATCGGTGCTCTCGGCTCGCTCGGCGGCGCCTGACGGAGACCTTGTTGATCATGTCGAGAATCGACCCCTTCCCGAACACGATCAACGAGGGTGGGCGCTCGAAGGCCGGACCGGCCTCGACCAGGTAGGAGGGTCAGCCGTCGATTGCCTGGTAGAGGGTGGTCCAGAAGTCGTGGATGGCCCGCGCCGAATCCGGGGTGGACATCCCGGTCTGGGTGAGCAGGATGCCGACGAGCTGGTTGTGCGGGTCGGCGTAGGTGGTGGTGCCGGCTCCGCCGTCCCAGCCGAACTGGCCGATGGGGGCGTAGTCGCCGCGGTAGGTGCGCACCGTCATCCCGAAGCCCCAGCCGCCGTGCTGCCCCTGGCCGAGCATCCCGTCGATCAGACTCACCCGGGTCGTCGCCCACGGTCCCGGCAACGTGTGGGCGATCGGCAGGCATGCCGAGGGTGCGCATGCGGGCGCTGAGCGATGGGTAGATCTGCGGCTGTCCGGTACGTCACAGGTGCGCCCAAGGAGTAGTTCGGGGGTGAGTGCCCGGCGCTGCCGGTGCTGTCTTCGGGGGAGGGCAGGTGCGCTTTCAGGCAGCCGAATGGCTGTGGTTGTTCGTGGTCTTGGCCGTCGCCGTGGCCGGGTACGTCGTCGCCCAGTTCTTCCGGCCCCGCTATGCCGCGCGCTTCACGGACCTGCGCTTCCTGGATCTGCTCGCGCCCAACCGGGCGACCTGGGCACGGTATCTCACGGCAGGGCTTTTCGCCCTGGTGATGGGGCTGCTCATCGTGGCCGCCGCGCGCCCGGCCACGACGGTCCAGGTACCCAGGGATCGGGCGACGATCATCGTGGCGATCGACGTGTCGCTGTCCATGGTCGCAACCGACATCCCGCCGTCCCGGCTGCAGGCTGCCAAGGCTTCGGCCAAGACGTTCATCACCCGCCTGCCCGAACGTTTCAACGTGGCGCTGGTGTCCTTTGCCCGCTCCGCCTCCGTGAGGGTCTCACCCACGGCGGATCACCAGGCGGTGGCACGCGCGATCGACGCGCTCCAGCCGGCCGCCGGCACCGCCATCGGCGAGGCGGTCTTCTCCAGCCTGGACGCTCTTCGCTCCTTTGACCAGCAGGCGGCCAGTGATCCACCGCCCGCGGCCATCGTGCTGTTGTCGGACGGCGACAACACTGCCGGCCGCACGGTCCTCGAAGCCATCCAGGAGGCGGCCCAGAGCAAGGTGCCGGTCTCCACCATCGCCTTCGGCACCCCGGACGGCGTCGTGGAGATCGACGGCCGCTCGATACCGGTCCCGCCGAACGCCGAAACGCTACGCACCCTGGCCGAGGGCACCGCTGGACGGGCCTACAACGCCCAGAGCTCCGGCTCCCTGAATGAGGTGTATCGCAGCATCGGCAGCTCGCTCGGCACCATGACGAAAGTCCAGGAGGTGGGCTACGTGGTGCTGCGCTGGACGCTGGTGCCGACGTTCGCGCTGGCCGCACTGTCGCTGCTGGCACCGATCACGCTGACAAGGTTCCGCCGCCCTGCCCGTGACGACTGATGCACGCCTCACATCGACCTCCGATCCTCGGCGGTGACCTCATCGACCGGGGCCGGAGCCGCGGGGGTCGACCAAGATGATGATGGTCAGCAGGATGATCCAGGCGGTGATCACGGCGATCAGGAGCCTGCTCGGGGAGAGCCTGCGGGAGAAGAACCTGGAGATCCTCACAGCCACCCGCTCTTGCGCAGCAGCCGGTGGACGAATAGCACGGCGACGACCATGACGGCAAGGCTCAAGGGATAGCCGAGCAGCCAGTTCAGCTCGGGCATGTAGTCGAAGTTCATGCCGTAGATCCCCGCGATCATGGTGGGGACGGCGATGAGGGCCGCCCACGACGAGATCTTGCGCATGTCGGCGTTCTGCTGCATGGCCACCGTGTTCTGCTCACGGCCCACCAAGGCCAGATGGGCGCTCAAGGCGCTGGTGAGCAGCTCGTTGTGCTCATCGACCTGGGCATCCACGCGCAGCAGGTGATCGAGAACATCGCGGAACTGCTCCCGGTTGGCTGTACACAGCTCCACACGGCCTTTGACGATCTCTTCCAGCACCGGGATCAGCGGGTCCTGGGCGGTGCGGAACTCCAACACCTCGCGTTTGAGTGAATAGATGTCGGCGGTGACATCGGCGTGCTCGCCGCTGAACACCCGGTGTTCCAGAGCGATGAGATCGCCTGAGACCTCGTGGGAGATGCGCGAGTAGGCGTCGACGACCTCATCGCAGATCGCGTACAGCACGCCGGCCGGGCCCGCGGCCAGCAGATCGGGGTCGGATTCGATGCGGCGGCGTACCCCGCTCAGCGGGTTGGCCTGGCCGTGGCGGACACTGATGACGAAGTCGTGGCCGAGGAACAGATTGATCTCGCCGACCTCGATGTCGGAGCTCTCCTCCACATACAGCAGCGGCTTGAGCACGACGAACAGAGTGTCGTCGTAGCGTTCGAGCTTGGGTCGCTGGTGGGCGTGGATGGCGTCCTCCACCGCCAGCGGATGCAGCTTCACCTCGCTGGTGATCAGGTCGAACTCCTCCTGCGTGGGCTCGTGCAGGCCGATCCACAGGAAACAGTCGCCCCGGGCACGGGCGGCGGTGACCGCATCGCTGATGTCGCCGTTGATGGTCTCGCGCACGCTGTCGCAGTAGATCGCTTTGTCCACAATCACATCCGGCATTCTCGCGCACCCGCCCCCTCCCTCGTCCTCCTGCGGCCGATGCGGAAGGCGCTCGAACACCTGTCACGCATGGGGCGGAATCGACACCCGGGAATTGGCAGGGGGCACCACCGGGAGGCCATGATGGCGTCCTCCTCGGGCAGAGGACGGGGCCGGACCGGGCATGCTCGTCAGCCCGTCTGGTCGCGGGTCGCGGCGGGCGGCCGCGTGGACGCACCCCTGGCCCACCTGCCGTCAGCTCATGCGGAAGTCGTACTCCGCGGGCAGGTCGCGCTCCTCGCCGTGGTAGGCGAACCACAGCTCGTCCAGGGCGTCCTCGCCCTCCCGGAGGTCGGGGACGACCAGGCCCTCCCGCAGGATGCGTCCGGTCCTGTCGCGCTCGCCGGCGGCCAGGGCGGCCCTGGCCTCCAGGAGCCGGATGCGGCCGTGGGCGCGATCGCCAGGAGTCAGGCGGTCGATGAGCGTCAGAGCGTCGGCGGGACGGCCGGCGGCGAGCAGGGCGGCGAGGGTCTCGACGGTGAGCGGGCGCACGGCCGGCGCCAGCGCGTGCGCCTCGAGGAGCAGCGCCGCCGCCGTGGCATCGTCGCCGTCGATCCTGTGGGCCTCGGCGACGGCGCGCAGCACGAGGGGGTCGCGCCGTTCGGCCAGCGCCTTGCCCCAGGCGTCCAGGGCCGCGGCCCTGTCGCCGGTGGACCACAGGTTGAGGCCGAGGTGGTAGCGGCTGTGCGGGTCCGCCGCCTCACGAAGCAGGGCCAGCCAGCGCGCTCCGACGACGCACTCCGCCTCGCCCGGTAGCCGGCCCTCCTCCAGGAGGGCCAGCCACGGGGCCTGCTCCGCGCCGAGCGTGTCGTCGGGGAAGGGCGTGGCCGCCGACGCGGGCAGCCCCCCTGCCCTGCGTTCCAGCGCGCCCCACCCGGATCCTCGGTGGATGACGTCCGTGACGGGGCGCTCGGTCCACGGGCCGGTCGCCGGCTGTCCCGAGGCCTGGACCAGCGCGTCGACGGCCGCGCGGGCCCGGTCGTACGGGGCGTCGGGCTCGGGGAGGGCGAGGGGCCTGTAGGCCTCCGTCCAGGTCCAGGTGGTGTGACCGGGCAGGGCGAGGTGCTGCAGCTGGGTCCTGGCCAGGCCGGCCTGGATCTCCAGATAGGGGGAGCGGGGGCCCGACAGCCAGCGCTGCCAGTGGTCGCCCCCGGGGGAGGTGCCCCAGCCGAACAGCTTCCTGCCCCGCAGCCTGGGGGTGGAGGTGTGGAGCAGGCCATGGCCCTCGGCGTCGACGGCGGCTATCCAGGGGGTCTCCGACGTGACGTGGAAGAAGTAGTCGGCGGCCGCCCCCCAGGTGCCGGGGCGGCTGACGTCGGGATCGCCCGGATAGGGGACGGTGGTCAGGCGGTGGGCGTAGCCGAAGTGGTCGGCCAGGGCGGCGGGCGCGAGGACGCGGGTGCCGGGGGTCTGCGGGACGGCGATGTTGGACCACCAGTAGACGGGGACACTCTCCGGGCGCGGGTTGCGCACGGCGACCGACACCACCAGCGCGCGAGAGCCCGGCGGCAGGGCGGCGTCGATCTGGACCACCAGCCCGCGCATCCGCTCGTACTCGTACAGCCGCAGCACGGGGTACGGCGCGTCCACCCAGGCCGCGTGCAGGGGATCGCAGGTCAGGGCCCAGTGGCCGGTCGTGCCCAGATTCCACTCCACGCCGCCGGCGAACCACGCGTCGCGCAGGGCGAGGTTGGCCGGTTGGATCACCGGGTTGCGGTGCAGCAGCTCCCTGCCGGTGGACAGGTCGACCAGCGACCACAGGCGGCCGCCGAGCCCCGGCAGGAACACCGCCCTCAGGTGCTCGTTCTCCAGCGTGATCGCGGGGACCTCGCGCTCGACGGGGTCGCGCTTGTAGGAGTCGCGGGCCCCGTAGGGGAGGAGCGAGGGCGGGTGGCCGAAGTCGGTGATCGGCACGGCGGGGGGCCGCAGGATCGGCAGCGGGCTGACCGGCCCCGCGTCGGCGATGACGAGCTTCATCCCGGTCCCGGCTCCTTCGTGGAGAACGTTTTAAGCAACGCTGCCGCGAACGCTAAGGATCGGACGGGGCGCTGTCAACGGGGTCAGCGGTGCGTATAACGGTCCGAAGACGGGTTATTGACCACAGCTCTGCGCAGGTCTACCGTCCGGTCCAGCGGTTTGAAACGTTTTATATGCGTCCTCGGGGGATCTCGTGAGGAGCCTTGGATGGCAATCAGACCGGCCCTGTCAGCAGCGGTAACCCTTCTCATCATCTCCACGCTCCTGGCCGTTCCCGCTCATGCGGCCGCGCTGTCCGTCTGGGTGCAGAGCGCGGCCGAACGGGCCTTCTCCTCGACCGTCCGACCGTCGGGCGCCTCCTCCTCGGTCGCGCTCTGGGCGGCCCGCGGCGAGACCGAGGCCGCCCAGATCCTGGTCAGGTCGGACACGCCGCTGACCGGCGTCCAGGTCACGGCAGGCGCGCTGAGCGGCCCCGGGGGCGCGGTGATCCCCGCGTCGGCCGTCACCGTCAGGCGTGAGTACAACCACCCGCGCATCTCCAAGGTGGGCGTGCACCAGAGCCCGCCCGACGGCGGCACCGCCTACTACGACGCGCTGGTGGAGAACACGCCGCAGACTCTCGCCGCGAACCTCACCCTGCCCTACCACTACAGCGTCAGGGTCCCCGCCTCACAGGCTCCCGGCACGTACACCGGCACCGCCACGGTCAAGAGCGGCGCGGGCGACGTCGTGGTGAACGTCGCGGTCACGGTCTACGGCGTCACGATCCCGCCCGCCAACCGGTCCACCTTCAAGATGAACAACTGGTTCACCTCGGCGGGCTGGGACTACAACGGCACGGTCAGGGCCATCCCCGCCCAGTACGGCGTGCAGATGTTCGACGCGAACTGGTGGCGGGTCATCGAGAACATCGCGGCCAACCACGCGAAGCACCGCAACAACGTGATCTTCGCCGACTTCCAGGCCCTGCTCATCCCCGACACGACCGTGGACGCGGCGGGCGACTACACCTTCGGCTGGGCCACGTTCGACAGGTTCGTCCAGACCTTCGTCGACGCGGGGGCGATGCAGTACATCTACACCCCGCACCTGCTCGAGGGCCTGCCGAACGACGTCGTCAAGCTCGACATGATCAAGAAGGTGAACGGCGTCGTCCAGCGGGTCCTGGCCGACCCCGACACCGCCGAGACCAACGCCTACCTCGCCCAGCTCTTCCCCGCGCTCAAGGCCCACCTGGACGCCAAGGGGTGGACCGACCTGTTCTACATGAGCGCGCTGGACGAGCCGTCCACCGCCAACCAGGTCAACGCCGCCAAGTGGGTCTACGCCAAGTACCGCGAGTACTTCCCGAACCCGCTGACCAACGAGGCGCACCTGGCCGTGCTGCCCGCGATGGAGGGCGACCTCACCACCGCGACGCCGTACACGGGCCTCTACGACGGGAACGTCGGCTACTACCAGCGCCGCCGCCTGAGCGGGGCCGACCTGTGGCTCTACAACTGCATCGTCCCGCAGGACAAGCGGATGAACCGCTTCATCTCCTACCACCTGGCCTCGACCAGGCTCACCCCCTGGCTCACCTGGAAGATCGGCGGGACCGGCTACCTGCACTGGGGCTGGAACTTCTGGTGGGACTTCAGCGACCTCAACCGGCCATCGGACACCTTCGACGACTGGCAGACCGGCGACAACTGGCTGGTCAGGCCGAACAAGGCGGCCTACGACATCTACGACAGCGTCAGGAGCGAGACCCAGCTCGACGGCCTCGAGGACGTGGAACTGCTGAACCTGCTGGCCAGGACCAAGCCGGTCACCGCACGGGCCATCGCCAACACCCTGATCACCGACTCGACCTCCTACGAGCAGTCCGGCCTCGAGGTCGACAACCGGCACAGGCAGATCCTCGACGCGCTCGTCTCGCAGGGGCCCGACCTGAGCTTCCCCTACGCCGACGACTTCGCCGCCGGCGAGAAGAGCTGGCGGCACGGCGCCGACACCTGGTCGGTCAGCGGCGGCGAGTACGTCCAGTCCGACTCCTCCGCCAACTGGGGGATCACGGCCGCGCTGGAGGGCAGGGCCTACCGCGACGTGGTGGCGGGCGTCGACCTGCGGATCACCGGGGTGAACGCCAGCGGGGGCAGGACCAACTGGGCGGGGCTCATGGTGCGTAACCTCAACGCCACCGACATGGACACCGGCTACCTGGTCGCGCTGCGCGACAACGGCCAGGTCTTCGTCTACCGCAGCGGCGTCACGCTCGGCTCGGCCGCCGTGCCGGGCTACGTCTCGGGCCAGTGGACCAGGCTGCGGGTGGCGGCGCGCGGCGGGACCCTCACCGTCCACGCGGGAGCAAGGAAGATCCTCACCGTCACCGACAGCGCCTACCCCGTGGGCGGCCTCGCCCTGGTGACCGGCGGCGCGAGCGCCCGCTTCGACAACGTGCGGGTCAACCCGGAGACCAACCCGGCCGAGGGCCGTACGGTGACCGTCTCCAGTTCCTACGAGGGCGACGGCTGGACCACCCCCGCCGTCGTGGACGGCGCCCGCGCCGGCATCGGATGGAGCAGCTCCACCGCGAACATGGGCGGCAACCACACCGAGTGGATCCAGGTCGACCTCGGCGGCGCCAGACCCCTGAGCAGGGTGGACCTCCATCCCCGGTCCGACGGCTCCAACACCGGCCTCGGCTTCCCCGTGGACTTCACGGTCCAGGTCTCGGCCGACGGCTCCTCCTGGACGACGGTCGCCACCAGGACGGGCTTCCCCCGGCCCGGCGCGGGCGCGCAGACCTTCCCCTTCCCCACCGCCTCGGTCCGCCACATCAGGGTGACGGGGACGAACCTCAGGCCCGACCAGCACGGCAACCACCACATGCAGCTGGCCGAGATCGAGGCCGTCGGCGGCAACCTCGCGGCGGGCCGCCCGGTCACCGCGTCCAGCTCGGTGGAGTACACCGACGAGGGATGGCTGCGGACCAACCTCACCGACGGCGCGCGCTCGGCGCTCTGGTACTCGATGGGCTGGAGCAGCCTGCCCGGTACGGCCGGCCGTACCGAATGGGCGGCCGTCGACCTCGGCGGCCCGAGCCTGGTCTCCAGGGTCGACCTCCACGCCAGGTCGGACGGCGAGAACACCGGCAACGGCTTCCCCACGGACTTCACGGTCCAGGTCTCGGCCGACGGCTCCTCCTGGACGACGGTCGCCACCAGGACCGGGTACCCGAGGCCAGGCGCGAGCGCGCAGGCCTTCTCCTTCGCGCCCGTCACCGCGCGGCACGTCAGGGTCGTCGGCACCGGTCACCGCGACGCCCCGTACCACATGCAGCTCGCCGAGCTCGAGGTCCACTAGGAGAACCATGAACAGGACGTGCACGGCGATGGCCTACTGGTCGATGTGAGCCCAGGGCGCGGGCAGGTGAGAGCCGCCCGCGCCCGGTCAGCAGCCCCAGCCGGCGGCGCGACGGGATCGGCGGCGGTGCGGCCCGTTCGGCGGTTCGGGCGCGGAGGTGGCCGGCGATGTCCAGACCCAGCTCGCGGTTGTAGCCGGGCAGGCGGCGCTCGCGGTTCATCAGGCAGTTGGCCACGACCGACGAGCGTTCGAGCTCCTGGTCACCGAGCAGACCGGTCACGGAGTTCATGACGAGGCCTCTCGGCCGGCGCGATCGGCAGCGCCCGGACCTGCGAAGGCCCGCCTGCCGTACCGGAGGAACTCACGCACCGCGGGGCCGTGGGCGCTCTTCCAGACCAGGGCGAGCAGAGCGGGCGTCTCGACGTCGTCCAGGGGCAGGGCGGTGAGCCGGTCGCGGTAGTGCGCGGCCATCGACTCGCTGAGGACGGCGACGCCGAGCCCTCGGACGGCGAGGTCGGCGATGGCGTCCGAGGCGCTGGCCTGCAGTGCGATCGCGGGGTGGAGGTCCTGCGCGGCGCACGCGCGGTCGAACACCGTGCGCAGGCCGGTGCCTGGCGGCATGCACACGATCGGGTACGCGCCGAGGTCACGCAGGCTGATCGCCTGCCGTTCCGCCAGAGGGTGCCCGGCGGGGACCGCGGCCACGAGGCGTTCATCGATGATCGTCAGCGCCTCCAGGTCCTCGGGGGTGGCGGTCGCGGCGCCGATCAGAGCCAGGTCGAGGGCGCCCGCCCGGACCCCCTCGACGAGCCGGTCGGAGTTGTCCTCCAGCAGCGAGAGCTCCACACCCGGATGTGCCCGGTGAAAGGCCGCAAGGGCGTCGAACAGCGGCGTGATCGTGCAGCCGATGACCATGCCGACCGTGAGCCTGCCCCTGATCAGGTCGCTCACCTCGTCCACCGCCTGGCCGAGCGCGCCCGCGGCGGCGAGCGCGGCGCGGGCGTGCTGGAGCGCGGCCTTGCCTGCGACCGTGAGGGTCGCGGTGCGCGCCGACCGGTCGAAGAGCTCGGCGCCGAGCTCGCGTTCGAGCTGACGGATCTGGGCGCTGACGCCCGACTGGCTGATGTGCACCCGCTCGGCCGCCCTGGTGAAGTTCCGCTCCTCGGCGACGGCGACGAAGTACTCCAGCTGCCGCAGTTCCATAAGCACAGATTCTAGTTCCCAGCAGTTCTATCTGTTGGACTTCTGGCCAGGAGAGGGGCGAGGCTGGAGACATGACGGAATACGAGAAGGCCATGAGGCCCGAGGACATCACCAGGCTGTTCGTCGAACGGTCCAACGCGGGTGACGCGGCGGGAGTCGCCGCGCTGTACGAGCAGGACGCGGTGCTGGCCTACCCGCCGGGCAGCCAGACGGTGGGTCGTGAGGCGATCCGCGAGCTGTGGGCGAAGGTGCTGGCCAACCGTCCCCGCTTCGAGCCGGAGGAGCCGCTGCCGACGTTGATCAGCGGCGACCTCGCCCTCACCTCGACCCCGCCGAGGGACGGCGCGGGCGCCCGCGCCCAGGTCGTCCGCCGCCAGCCCGACGGCAGCTGGCTACGCCTCCTCGATCAGCCCGAGTTCACACCCCCTGCCCGCTGATTTCCCGACGGCCAGGCGACCCGATGTGGACCAGGCCCGCTACGTGAGGCGCGCGATTTCGGTCTCGGTCAGGGTGAGCGTCGTGGCGGCGGCCGAGTCGCGGATGGTCTCCGGGCGGCTGGCGCCGGGGATCGGGATGAGCGTGGGCGACAGGGTGAGCAGCCAGGCCAGGCAGACGCGCTGCGGGCTCACCCCGCGCTCGCGGGCGATCTCGTGGAAGGGCGTGCGAGAGCCCTCGTCGGCCGAAGGCCCGTCCAGCGAACTGCGGGAGATGCCGCCGAGCGGGCTCCACGGCAGGAACGCCAGACCGAGGTCCGCGCACAGGCGCAGCTCGGGCTCGCTGTCCCGTGCGGCGGGCGAGAACCGGTTCTGCACCGAGACGAGCCTCTCGCCGAGGATCTCGCGGGCCGTCAGGATCTGCTCGGCCGTCACGTTCGAGATGCCCGCCATGCGGATCTTTCCCTGATCCAGCAGCGTGCGCAGGGCGCCGACCGAGTCGGCCCACGGGACCTCGGGATCGGGCTTGTGCAGCTGGTACAGGTCGATGGCCTCGACGCCGAGCCGCCTCAGTGAGGCCTCGCAGGCGCGGACGAGGTGGCCGGGCGTGCCGTTCACCGTCCACGACCCGTCGCCGGGACGGCCTCTGCCGCCCTTGGTGGCGATCATCGCCTCCCGCGCGAAGCCCGCGAGGAGCCGCTCGTTGTGGCCGACCTCGTCGGCGTGCCAGTGGTAGGAGTCGGCGGTGTCGATCAGGGTGATCCCCGCGTCGAGCGCGGCGCGGACGGTGGCCAGGGCCCTGTCGCGGTCGGGACGTCCCTCGATGGACAGCGGCATGGCGCCCATCCCGATCGCGCTGACCTCGTGCTGACCGATCAGGCGCATGCCACGGCCTCCTCCAGCCAGTCGCTCACGTGCGAGAAGGTGAAGCCGAGGCTCGTGGCGCGGCTGTTGTCCATCGCGTAGTAGCGCTGGAAGGAGTACGGCGACTCGCCCCGCTCGTACACCGGCCGCCTGCCCACCTTCGCGGCGATGACCTCGCACAGGGCGAGGATGTCCAGCTCGCCGTGGGAGCAGGCGTTGACGGCGCCGGTGAAGTCCGCGCCCGCCGCCCACTCGAGCACGGCGGCGATCTCCCTGTCGTTGACGAAGCAGGTCGGCTTCGGGTCGGCGTGGACGGCGACCGGCCTGCCGTCCGCGATGCGCTCCTTGTAGTGCGCGAGGCGTCCGGTGAAGTCATGCCCGCCGAGCACGTGGGTGCTGCGCACGCTGACGAAGTCGAAGGCGGACTGTCGGGCGAGGACCGCCTCGGCCTGCCGCTTGCCGTCGCCGTAGGCGTACTCCCGCTGGCCGTGCCGTACCGGCACGGCCAGCGGATCCACGGTCGTCTCCGCCACGGGCCCGCTGTGCTCCAGGTCGGCGTACACCTCGATCGTCGAAGTCATCACGTAGCGAGGGGTACGGCCCGCGAAGACCTCGAGGGCCGTGCGCGCCTGGTCGGGGGTGTAGCAGACCTGGTCGATCACCACGTCGAACGCGCGGGCTCCCAGAGCGGCCGTCATGGCGGAGGCGGAGTCCCTGTCGGCGACCACGTGCTCGACCCCGGGGGGCGCCGGCATGGACCCCCTGTTGACCAGGGTGACCTCCGCGACGGCGGACAAGGACTCGATCAGGTGGCGGCCGAAGTATCGGCTGCCCCCGATGACGCAGACGGTTCTCATGGGCACCGAGCCTGCCCGGCTATGGTCTTAAGCAGAAGTGGCAGCCTGCTTAACCCGCTTTAAGGAGAACTGATGATCGACGTGGCGCGCCTGCGGGTGCTGCGGGAGGTGGCCAGGCAGGGCAGCTTCAGCAAGGCCGCCGCGGCGTTGCTGTTCACACCGTCGGCGGTCTCCCAGCAGATCTCCGCGCTGGAGCGCGCGGTCGGCGCGCCGGTGGTCGAGCGCAGCACCCGCGGCGTGGTGCTCACCGAGTCGGGGCGGCTGCTGGTCGAGTCGGCCGAGGCGATCTTCGCCGAGCTCCACAGGGCCCGCGAGCAGATCAGCAGGCTCACGACAGGACGCAGCAGGCTGACCGTCGCCACCTTCACCAGCGGCGGGCGCCGCCTGCTGCCGTCCGCGCTGGAAGGCTTTGTCGCCGCCCATCCCGAGGTCGAGGTCAACGTCGTCGAGGGGGAGCCCGAGGTCAGCCTGTCGCTGGTGCGGGAGGGCAGGGCCGATCTGGCGGTCGCCTACCACTTCGACGGGCCGCTGCCCGACTCGTCCGGCCTGGAGTGGACGCCGCTCATGGACGATCCCATGTCGGTGGTCCTCCCGCCCCGTCACCCGCTCGCCAGGCGAGACGAGCTCGACCTGGCCGAGCTCGCCACCGAATCATGGGTGATCGGATGCACCAGGACCGAGGGCTTCCTGCGCCGCTACGCGGCCATGGCAGGGTTCGAGCTGCGGGTCTCGGGCAGCACGACCGACTACTTCTTCGCCCAGGCCCTGGTCGCGGCGGGGCTGGGCGTCACCCTGGTCCCCGAGCTCGGGCTCGATCCCGGCGCCGCGGACCTCACCCTCGTGCCGGTCAGGCCGCCCCGCCCGGCCAGGTACGTCGGGGTGGCCGCCTCGCGCAGGCACCCCTCGCCGCTGGTCGAGGCGATGACCGGCGCGCTGCGCGAGGCCGCGCGGCAGATCGTGGAGCGTCAGGTGCTGGAGCGGACGAACTCCTCCAGGGTCACAGGCCGCTCGATGGTGACCCGGTAGAGCGGGTGGTCGGCCGAGCCGATGAACCTGAAGATCGCCCACAGGTGCGACAGGTGCTCGACGGCGTAAGGGTCGCCGTAGACGGCCATCGCGCGCTCCTCCCACTGCTCTGGAGGGAGATCGACGTAGCGCAGGCCCATGGCGTCCGCCACCTGGCCGATGGTCGCCATCTGCCCGGTGAGCAGGCAGATCGGGTCGACGGGGCCCGGCTCGAGCAGCAGACGCGCCCCCGCCCTGGCCACGTCGGCGGCCGCGACGAGCGGCAGCAGCGTGTCCCTCGAGCCCAGCGGAAGGGCCAGCTCCCCGCCCTCTCCCGCGGCGGCCACGACGGCCAGGTTCTCGAAGAAGACCGCCGCCCGCAGGTGCACCGCGCCCACGCCCGCCCAGTCGAAGACCTGCTCCGACACCCAGTGGCGGCGCATCCGCGGCGTGCCGGCCTCGGGGCCGGCGTCCAGCTGGGACACCTCGACGACCCGCTCCACGCCCTCCTCCCTGGCCGCCGCCGCGAAGACGCCCGTGGCGTCCAGGAGGCCGGCCGTCACCGGATAGGTGAAGAAGGCTCGCCGCACCCCGCGTACTGCAGGCCGTACGGAGGAGATCTCGCGCAGATCGCCGACGACCACCTCGGCCCCGAGCTTGCGCAGCTCCTCCGCCCTGTGGTCGTCGGAGTGGACGAACGCCCGCACGGCCTCGCCCCGCTCGAGCAGAAGCTCCACGACCTGCCGTCCTGTCGAGCCCTGCGGCCCTCCTGCCGCGCCCGTGACGAGGATCATCGTTCCGCCCTTCCCTGAATGCTGAGAGTGAACAGGCCGAGCCGTTCGAGATCGCGCAGGTACGGCTCGGCGGGGAAGGCCTCGGCGGGGCCGTGGACGCCGCTCGACCCGGGACCCCGTCCCTCGGCCAGGCGCAGGGCCGCCTCCACCGAGGCGACGGCGCTGGCGCGCCACAGGTCGTGCCCGCGCACCTGCCCCGCCCTGCCGCCGTCCGCGGTGATCACCTGGACGGCCACGGTGAAGTCGGAGCCCGCTCTGGTCTCGGCGTCGATGTGCTCGCTGCTGAAGACCTGCTCCTCGGAGAAGGTGTCGGCGGTCAGCTGCGCCTCCACGCGCAGCGCCTCGACGTGCCTGGGGATGGTCACCACGTCGGACGATGGGAGCGGCGCGATCATCGTGCGCGGTCCGAGCGGCGGAGGGAAGGGGAAGACCGCGTTGCGCGGCTCGACGTAGCCGATGTGGAAGGCGCCGTCGGTGTAGGTGATCCGCTGGGTGTCGGCGAACAGGAGCTCGGCGGTCTTCTTCGCCCCCGTGGTCAGCCGCCATCCGGTCACCGCGTAGGCGACCGTCACCCGCTCGATGCCGGTCAGGCCCTCGGCCACGGCGCCGGCGAGCAGGTCGCCCAGCCCGCCGTAGAAGCTCATCGCGGTGACCATGGTGATGCCCGCGCGCTGGGCGGGCTCCCGCATGGCCTCGAACATCCAGCGGGTGTGGTGCTGCTCCAGGCCGTGGTCGACGTAGTGGCAGCCGGCCTCGGCCGCGGCCTGCGCGACAGGCTTGCCCGTCTCGGTGAAGGGACCCGCGCAGTGGATCAGGACGGACGCCTGCGCCGCGAGCGCCCGTAGCGCGGCGGGGTCGTCCAGAGCCGCCTGGTGGACGCGGGCGCCGCCGAGCTCGTCGGACAGCGCCTTGAGCGCCGCGCCGTCGCGACCGGCCAGGATGACCTCCCTGCCTCGGGCGCGCAGCTCGGCGGCGACCAGACGTCCCGTGTGACCGGTGGCGCCGTAGACGGCGATGTGCGGTGAGGACACAACTCACCTCCATGTTTCATACTGAGGGTATGTAACTTCTGTCGAAGTTACGTACCGCGAGTACGTAAGTCAATGGGGGAGTGCACGATGGGCCGCCGCACCCAGGCCGAGCGTTCGGACGCGACGACGTCACAGCTGGTCAGCGCCGCGCAGGAGCTGTTCGGCAGGAACGGCTACGCCGCGACGTCGATCGACGCGATCGCCGCGGCGGCCGGGGTGACCAAGGGCGCGGCCTACCACCACTTCGAGGGCAAGCCCGCGCTGTTCAGGGCGGCGTTCGTCCGCGAGCAGGAGGAGACCGCCGCCATGCTGGGGCGGGTGGCCATGAGCGAGGGTGACTCGTGGGCGGCGCTGCGGCGCGGCTGCCGCACCTTCCTCGAGCGCTGTCTCGATCCGGGCTTCCGGCAGATCGTCATCCTGGACGGGCCCTCGGTGCTGGGGTGGGAGGCAGTGCGGGAGATCGAGTACGGTCACACGCTCAGGGTCCTGCTCGACGGCATGCGCATGGCCGCCGCCGACGGGCTGCTCGCCGAAGGGAACCTGCCCGCCAGGGCCCAGCTGGTCTTCGGAGCGCTCTGCGAGGGCGGCATGCTGCTGGCCCGCTCGCCCGACCCTGAGGCGGACCTGCCCGTCCTCGCGGCGGAGGCCGAGCGCCTGCTGGAGGCGCTCAAGCCCTGACGGAGGGCGGCCGTCAGCCGTGCCGGACGCCTTCGGCGACGGCCGTCAGCTCTCCAGGGCCGAACCTGCCGGTGTCGATCGTGACGGAGACGGCCACGCCCGGCTCCACCAGCCAGAACACGTGGCCATCCGCCCGCAGCCCCGGACGCGCCCCGACCATGACCTCGCTCCAGGAACCGGGTGCCCGCTCATGGTGACGCGCCATGAACGAGCGCAGCCGGCCGAGCGTGGTCAGGCTCGCGCCGCGCAGGACGACGACGGTCAGGTCGACGCTGTGACCGCCGTCGCCTGTCGCCCGCTCCCAGACCCGCGAGGCGCACCTGACCCCGTCGTCGGGCTCGTACGCGAACTCCGACACGCTCGGACCCGCGCCGCGCGGGACGTGCTCGATGGTGAAGCCGTCCAACGGCTCTTCGGCCGCCGTCGAGGGGCCGGCCGGCGCGAGCGCCAGGACGAGCGCGACCAGGATCCGCAGCGTCGTACGCACCCGGCGATCCTGTCACACTCCGTCACCGATTCACCACGGCGAAGGCGCGGGAGGCGCCACGACCGGCGGGCGGTCGTCGCAGGTGATGGTGTTCGGCAGCATCCAGGGGGCCAGCCACGGGCCGGTGACGCCGCCGCCGTCGTTGCCGCCGAGGTCGGTCAGCGAGAACTCCGATCCGGTGGCAGGGAAGGTGAACGAGCCGCAGTTGTTGACGCCGACCGCGCCGACGTTGCGGGCGTCCACGTTCTCGAAGGTCGCCGACCCTTTCACGCGGGCGCTGACGACCGAGGTGCCGGTGCCGTCCACCCTGATGTCCTTGAAGTGGACACCGTCGATCGAGTAGAGGTCCTTCACCGACCACTCGCTCACCAGCATGATCGCGTTGTAGGTGTTGTCCAGGAAGTGGTTGCCTGTCACCCGGATGTCGGCGTCGATGTCCTTCTCGAGCGCGTAGAACCAGATGGCGCCCAGGCCGATCTTCCAGTTGAGCTCGAACGTGCCCGACCTGACCGTGGTGTTGTCCTTGATCCACAGGTGCCCGGTGAACGGCTCGGCGCCGAAGCGGGAGCTGACCTGGATCGCGCTGCCCTCGCGGACCGGGTCGGCGACGAGGTTGTTGGAGACGGTGTTGTCCGTGCCTCCGTAGACGGCGATGCCGTTGGCCAGGACCGGCGTCTGCACGGTGTTGCGGTCGAAGGTGTTGCCCGCGTCGGCGCTCTTCTCCGACCACATGGCCAGGCCGTCGTCGCCGGTGTTGCGGACGAAGGTGTGCGACACCAGCGAGTCCGTCACGCCGGTGTGGAAGTTGAGCGCGTCGGCGATCTGGTCGACGACGATGGTGCGGGTGATCCGCAGGTTCGTCATGGGCCCGTCGAACCACATGCCGACCTTGGTGTGACGGATGTGCAGGCCGTCGATGGTGGAGTCGCTCATCGCGCCGCCGACGCCGTTCACCTGGTCGGTGTCGATGCGCTCGCGGACGTCGCCCTCGATCGCGAATCCGGACAGGTGAACGTTCCTGCTGCCGCCGTCGGCCGCGCCTCTGCCGTAGAAGCCGACGCCGGTGTGCACCGAGCCGTCGGGGGCGGGCCGGTCGAGCGCGACCTCGCGGCCCTTGACGACGGTGTACCAGCTGCCCGCGCCCTCGATCGTCACGTCGTCGACGACGATGTGGCGGTTGACCTGGTAGGTGCCGGGCGGGAGGTAGACCCTGAGCCGCTGGCTCCTTGCGAAGGCGATCGCTCTGTCGAAGGCGCCGGCGGAGTCGCGCCGTCCCGTGGGGTCGGCCCCGAAGGCGAGCACGTTGGCCGCGACGAGCCTGACGTGCGGCGCGCCGACGAGCTCGGAGTCGAGCAGGTCGACGACCGTCCACGCGGCGCCGCTTCCCGAGGGGACGGTGAGGCGCACCCTGTCGCCGGCCCGGTAGGCCCTGCCGAGCAGGAGGCGCTGCTCGTCGTAGAAGTGGCTGGGGCGGAACGGCTTGGTGATCACCGGGGCAGGCGTGGTGGCGCTGGGCACGCAGGAGCACTCGGTGATCCACCAGTCGAGGTGCAGCAGGTCGGCGCTCGGGTCGTTGGAGAACGGATACTGGTTGTACAGCCACGCGTACTGCGACGTGAGCGTCATGGTCTTCTTGGCTCTGCCGTTCACCGTGACGTCGAGCGGCGCGGTGATGCCGCCGCCGTTCGGCGCGTCGGGGATGCTGTAGCGCACGGTGATCGCGTTGGCCGCGGCCGGCAGCGTGAACTCCACGTGCTGTCCGGGCGTCAGCCTGACCGCCCTACGGCCCGAGGCCTCCGACGGCAGCGTGTACGCGGTGCGGTCGGGGCCGATGACGGTCCCGTTCGTCACGGCGTTCTCCGCCTCCTGCTCGGCGAAGGCGACCTCGGCGCCTCTGCCCTCGACGAGCGAGGGGTCGAGGGCGGCGCGCGTCACCACGGGCGCGGCCGTGCGGCCCGCCTCGGCGGCGGCCCCCGGCGTGCCGCCTGGCACGAGGCTGAGCGCGGCGGCGGTCGCGGTGATCACCGTCATGACCCTTCGCGGTAACCGGTTGCTGGGTGACATCGCGTGCTCGTTTCTCTGGATGAACGCCTGAAGACGGGGCGAGGCAGTGAGGTGACAGTAGGGGTCACGAACACGCTTGACAAGGCTTCTGTGAGCCATTTTCACGAGCCTGCTGTCTTCTTGCGGTCTACTCCCGAGTCGTTGCGCGACGTCTAGGCGGTGGCCACCCAGGGCAGGTCGCCGCCGTGGCGGTGCTCCCTGCCGGGCGGACGGGTCGCGCCGTCCTGGCCTTCGCCCCCGGGATCGGAGCATCGCCAGCACAGGGCGGGGCCGTCCAGGGGGACCGGGTAGGTGCATCGCGCGCAGGCCGCGCCGCCGCAGCCCGCGCACAGCGCGGCCCCGGCGTCGGTGTCGGTGTCGGCGTCGGTGTGTTCACCCGGCGGGTGGGGACGGCAGCCGCCCGCGCAGCGGGTACGGCCGACGGCGCGGTCGTGCAGGATCCGCCGCAGGTCCTGATGGTGCAGCGGCCTGACGGTGGCCATCAGATCGGCCAGCATGGCGTGCACGTACATGACGGCCTGCTGAAGCTCGTCGCGGTCGGCGTCGGCCTCGCCGAGCCTGCGGGCCAGGATCTGTACGCACGCGCCGAAGCGGGCGCACTCGCTGATGACCAGGGCGGCCGCGTCCGCCGTCTCGGTGCTTCCGGCCGCGCCTGCCGGCAGGTTGTGGTTGGCGCTCACCCTCCCACGGTAGGGCGAGAGAGCGGCCATGGCCGCGCGGCGCGCAGGCGAATGTCACGGTCGGCTTTCTTGGCTTCACTCAGGGTGGCGGTCGCCTCCCTGGGGCAGGTCGGCCGCGACCGCCCTGGCGGCGGCCTGGAGGTCGGGATCGAGGCTCGAGAGCCTGTCGTCCAGGTCGTCGGCGAAGGAGAGACGCTCGAGGTCTCGCGGAGCGGGAACCGCGCGAGGTAGCCACGCCCCGTGGATCATGAAAGGGATCACCTCTCCGCCCGGAGGAGCGAGCACCGCCACTGGCCCGCGCGAGACGTCGGCGGCGTCCAGGAGCTCGACGCGGAAGCCGTCGTCGTGGTGGACGACGACGGCCAGGTACCCGCTGTGCCCGCCGGGGTCGCGGCCCGCGTAACGCGACCTGCCGGGGCCGCCGGGTGAGCGCGGGACGAACACGGGCGAGGTCGGGTAGTCCTCCACCGTCCACGCCCACTCCGCCAGCGGCTTGAGCGAGTCGCGCTCCAGCGACGCGAGCACGGAGGGCGTCTCCTCACGGGGGAAGATCGAAGGGTCGACCCTGCCCTCGTAGTTCCGCAGCGCCCGCTGGTTGATCGCCTCGGGATGGAAGCCCTGGAAGACGAGGTGGTGGCGCGTGGGCGCGAGCTGACCTTCGAAGGACCAGTCCATGGCAGACAGCTCGGCCTGCCAGTAGCGCGACGGGTCGTACAGCCTGGCCACATCGGTGACGGTGCCCTTGACGGGGTCGAACTCCAGCACGGTGGTGAGCGCGGGGCTCATGCCGTGGCAGTACATGCCGCGCAGCGCGGGGTCGATCGGGCGGCCGAAGGCGTCCACGTCGTCCTCCCGCAGGTACATCCCGATGTCGACGCCCGGCGTGTGCTCCATGACGACGCGGATGCCCGCCGAGTCGTCGTAGGCGGCGTAGAAGTGGTTGACCTCGGGGGCGAGCCTGAAGACGCTGCCCCGCACGGCCCCGCCGCCGCCCGCCGACTCCAGGTCGTCCTTGCGAACCAGGACCAGCGGGCCGTCGGGGTTGTTGGCCACCGTACGGTCGTCGGCCAGGTCCACCTTGTAGGCGGTGTCGGCCAGCACCAGCCAGTCGCGGGTCTGCGTGATCGTGTGCGTGGCCTGGGGGAAGGTCACGCCCTCGACCCTCCATCTCCTGACGTGCCTGCCAGAGCCGTCGTAGCGGACGACCGACAGCTCACCGCTGAAGACGTCGCGGGTGACCGACCACAGGCAGCCACGCTCGGGGTCGATCACCGGATGCGCGGTCGTGGCGATCAGCGGCAGCACGGGCGCGTCGAGCGCGGGCGCCCAGTCGTCACGGTGGCCCACCTCCGCCACGAAGGCCAGTGTGACGGGGTCGATCTCGACAGGTCGCCCGGCGTCCCAGGTGGCGAAGAGCCTGTCGCCCCATGGCAGGGGCGCGGTGTTGGCGGCGTTGAGCGTGCCGAAAGGGGAGGTGGTGCCGAGCCTCGTGGCGGTGAACACCTCGGGACGGCGGCGGCGCAGCCGTACCGAGGGGGTGTCGATGACCCGTGGCCGCCAGGCGAAGCGGTCGGGTGCCGCGCCGTCGGTGCCGGGCTCGAGGGCCAGCCTGACCATGACGCCGTCGCCGAAGAAGGCGTGGACGGGGTGGGTGCGCTGGTCGGAGGTGCTGATCACCATGTGGCCCGAGATGTCGGAGGGCCACGCGCCCCGCACGACGCGCAGATCGAGGTCGGGGAGGTCACCCTTGGTCAGGATGGAGCGCGGAATCGGCACGACGGCCTCCGAATCTCGTTCTGTTACCCGGTACCGCCACCACACCGCCCGAGACGCGAGGAGTCAACCCGCCGTGCGACGCGATCAGGAGGGGAAGTCGAGGACGAGATACTCGTACTCGCCCTCGCCGGCCCGCTTGAAGGCTCCGTCGCCGTCGAGGTCGACGAAGACGGTCAGGTAGAGCTCGCCCTGCCGCTGGGCCACGGGCGACGCGGCGCCGCCCTGGAAGAGGCTGGCGAACAGGACCTTGTCCTGGGTGGCGGAGTGAGCGGCGACGCGGCTGCCGACCAGGTGGTTGTGGCCCGCGTTGTTCAGGTACAGGGTGCCCGAGCCGTGCTCGTAGTCGGCGATGCCGGTGCCAGGGGCGAAGCAGGGGTGATCGTCGGTCTTGCCCCCGTCGGTGATGGAGAAGACGGAGGCGTCCGTCCACGCGCAGATCTGCAGGGGGGTGTCCTTGGGGAGGGTGGGGAAGCGCAGCTCGAACGGCGCCCGCTTCATGGCGACCGTGGTGACGGGGCGTTCGAGGTCGGTCAGGGTGAGGAGGCTGGGCGTGCCGTCCTGCCAGAACTCCAGCCCGAGGCGGGGTGAGCGGGCCAGCTGCCCCGCGGGCGTCGCCTGCGACATGGCGGTGGAGGGCGAGGTCGTCGGGCCTGAGCCGGTGTCCGGCTGTTTCATGACGTTGGCGATGACGACGGCGAGAACCGTCAGGACGGCCAGGCCCGCGGTGAGCGCCGCGCCGGCGACCGCCCTGCTTTTCATCCGGCTGGGCTGGGTCGTGGGCGGCATGGCGGGATGCACGGAGCTCCGCCCCGCAGGCGGCTTCGAGGCCTGCCATGACGGCGGGGCCGGGGCCGGCCAGGCGGGCGGTCCCGGTGGTGGGGGCGCGGGGGGGCCAGGGGCGGGCCGCGGGTGGCCGCGGATCGACGGGGCCGGTGAGAGGGGGGATCGGGGCGCCGGGCCGCTCGTCCATCAGCCCCAGCAGCACCTGCTGGGCTGTCGGCCGCCGCGACGGGTCCTTCTCCAGGCAGGCGGCGACGAGGGCGCGTAAGGTCCCCGTCAGCGGGCCGAGGTCGGGCGGGGCGTTCAGGATGCGGTTGATCACGGCGGGAAGCGGCTCATGACCGAACGGCGGACGGCCGGCGGCCGCGTACACGATCGTGCAGGCCCACGCGAACAGGTCCATGGGCGGGCCCGCGGGGTCGCCCGCGAGCTGCTCGGGCGACATGTAGGCGGGGGTGCCCACGACCCCGCTGACCGTGGCGGCCGTGGCATCGAGCGGGCGGGCGATGCCGAAGTCGATGACGCGCGGGCCGTCCGCGGCCAGCAGCACGTTCGCCGGTTTGAAGTCACGATGGACGACCCCCGCCGCGTGGATGGCACCCAGCGCCGTCGCGGTCGCGATGGCCAGGCGGGTCAGCTCGGCGCCCGCCATGACCCCGCGGTCGCGCACCGCGTCCTGCACCGAGGGGCCGTCGATGTACTCGCTGATGACGTAGGGAGGGTCGGCGTCGGGCTCGGCGGCCAGGACGCGGGCCGTGCAGAACGGCGCCACCCGCCGCAGCGCCGCCAGCTCCCTGTCGAAGTAGCGTCTGGCCTCGGTGTCCTGGCCGAAGGCGGCGTGCAGGAGCTTGACCGCCACCTGCTCCCCCGTGGGGGAGACGCCGAGGAAGACCGTGCCCTGGCCGCCCTGGCCGAGCCGTCCGCGCAGGGTGAACCCGGCGACCTGCCGGGGATCGGTCGATCGCAGGGGCGGAATCCGCCGCATCAGGAGCTCTCCGATCGGTCACGACGCATGCGACGGAGACCTCGCCTTCGAGCGGGTAGGAGCGTGGATCTCATTGTGCCGGATGGGCGGAAGGTCTGGCGCGGACCGCCTGCCGTACCGCACGCTGTCGCGGTACGGCGGGCGGCCCCGTCCGCGCGTCAGCGCCGGCGCTCGCCCTCCGACCCCGCGGCGTAGCGGACCAGGAGGTTGTCCGAGCCCTCCTGCGACCGCGTGCCGAGCAGGCGCAGCGGCGGCGTCTTGCCGTCGGCGACCAGCAGGTCGAAGGCCGCCGCGTCGCCGCCGCGAGCCCTGGCCAGCAGCTCCGCCGCGTTCCTTCGCGGGGTCTCCACCGGACCGAGCCTACTGCCGTGTCCCGTCGGCGCATCGAGGCGAATGTGGCGGGTAGGGGGATGGCATGTCAACGATCATTGATCGGGTGCGCGCGTACCTGCGCAGCCCCTCGGGCAGACAGACGATGGACAAGGCCAAGCGGATGGCCCGCGACCCTCATAACCAGCAGAAGGCCAAAAGCTTCTTCGAGCGGTTCCGCTCGCGTCGCCACTGAGGCGAGCATCGCGTCAGCGGCGCCGCGCGAACCACGCGCGGGAGGCCCCAGGAACGACGAGCAGCGCGAGGAGCGCCGCCGAGAGCACCGTCGCGGCCACGGCGGGAAGGACGCCGGCCGTGACGGTCCCCAGCGTGCCCGGCCCCTGCAGGACCAGCAGGACGGCCAGGGCGATCGCCACCACCCGGGAGCCACGCCATCCCCGCCACAGCGCCTGTCAGGCGACGACTGAACCGACCCTACACACCCGTGACCCCGTGGGCCGCGCGATCAGCGACCCTGTGGACGCTGCGGACCGCCGCGACATCTGGATGGGGTCGAAGACCGGGTACGGCCGCCGCCAGCTCGTTGAGTTCGCGCTTCACCCGGGAGGCGATGCCACCGCCCAGCGTGTACCTCGTCGGGGACGGAGCGCGCCCGGCACCCGCGAGCAGGTGCAGCGCCCCTCTACTGGTGAGGCCGGTGTGGCGCAGATCGAGGTGGGCCAGCCGGTGCGGCCCTTCCGACAGCGCCTGGGCGATCAGGGCCGCCGCCTGCTCGTCGAGGCGGTTGTCCGCAGCGTGGAGGGGCTTCGCGGAGGGCGCGCGTCCCAGGTCGAGCATCTCCACACCGGCCCGCGCCGCCGCAGCGACGAGCTCGGCCAGTACGGCAGGGCCGATGCCGTTGCTGGCCATCGACAGGCGCCGCAGCCGTCCAGGACGTAGCGCGCCGGCCACGACCGACGCGCCCTGGTCGCCCAGACCGGCCGCGGAGACATAGAGCTCCTCGGCTCCGTCACGGGCGATCAGCCGGGCCAGCTGCTCGGCGCCCTCGGGGCCCAGCCGGTTGCCGCTGATGAACAGCCGTCCCGCTCCTCCCGTGGCCAGCAGACGGTCGACCAGGACGGCGAGGCCCGCCGCGTCCAGGCCCGTCTGGACCAGGTCGATCGTGCGCAGGCCCGCGTCGACGGTCTCCGCGACGATCCGGCCGCCGTCGGGGCCCAGTGGGTTGCGCTTGAGCCAGAGCCCGCGCACGATCCCCGGCGAGGCGATCAGGCGGTCGGCGATTCTGCAGGCCCCCGCGGCGGTGATGGCGTTGCAGCCGAGATAGAGGGTCGCCGCCCCCGAATGGGCCGCGCCCGCCGCGGCGATCTCCGCTCCCTCGTCGCCGAGGCCGTCGGTGCCGAGCAGCAGGTGGCGGGCGGGCCCGCCGACCGGCAGGGCGTCGGCGACCAGGCGCATGCCGTACGGCCCCAGCCCCTGCTTGCACAGGTCGAGCCGCCCGTCGGGCATCGCCGAACCCGCCGCGAAGTCGGTACGGCGCGCCACGGGCTCGCCATCGCGCAGCCACGCCAGCAGGTCGCCAAGAGGGGGCGTCACCATGGCGCCACCTGGTAGTCCTTGAGGAAGACGCCGTGCAAGGGCGCACCCGCCTCGCCGCGCACGATCGGATCGTAGAGGCGGGCGGCGCCGTCGATCACGTCCAGCGGCGTGCGGCGGTCCAGGCGCTCCCTGACGGGTGCGGGCTGCTCGTCGGTGATCCACCCGGTGTCCACGCTGCACAGGTGCACGCCCTGCAGCGCGAGATCGGCGGCGCTGGTGCGGGTCAGCATGTTCAGAGCGGCCTTGGCCATGTTCGTGTGCGGGTGGCGGCCGGTCTTGTTGGGGACGGCGAACTGGCCCTCCACCGCCGAGACGTTGATGATGTAGCGCCGCTGGGCCGGTGAGGCGAGCAGGAGCGGCAGCAGCCGGTCGATGAGCAGGAACGGCGCCACCGCGTTGACCAGCTGGGTCTCCAGCAGCTCCACGGGGTCGACGTCGCCGATCCTGGCCGACCAGGAGTTCGCGGGTGACAGGTCGGGCAGCAGCCCGGACACGTCGGGCAGCCCTGCGACGGGCTCGGTGAAAGCAGGGACGGCGTCAGGACGCTCGCCCTCGGCCAGTGCCGCGTAGGAGGAGGCGGGCCTGCGGATGGTCTGCGCGGCGTTGTTGACCAGGATGTCCAGCGGGTCGCCGGCCTCCAGCAACCGGTCGGTCAGCGCGATGACCTGGCGCGGGTCACGCAGGTCGAGGCCGATGATCCGCAGGCGGCCCTTCCAGTCGCCCGCCTCGGCGAAGCGGCGGGCGGCGTTGTTGGGAAAGCGTGTGGTCACGGTGACGTGGGCGCCGTCGTGGAGCAGCTTGAGCGTGAGCTGGTGGCCGATCTTCACGCGTCCGCCGGTGACGAGCGCGCGTCGTCCCTTCAGGTCCGTTCGAGCCGTACGGCGTGCGGCGTTGACGGACGCGCACGCCGGGCACAGCAGGTGATAGAGGCCGCGAACCCGGTCGTATCCGGCCTTGCAGATGTAGCAGGTCCGTGTCCTGCTCAGCCGGAGCTCGGTGGCGTCCTCGGGCGGGGTGACGGGCGCGTCGGCGACGCGCTCGGGCGCTCCCATGGCGGTGGCGGCCATGGCCTGCGCGTCGCTCCGCGCCGCGGCCCGTTCGCGCTCCCTGCGGCGGCGGCGCTGGCCGTCGCGGACCAGCGCGAGGGCGGCGTGCTCGAGGCGCAGGCGATCGGGATCGTCCAGCGGTAGCTCCCGCGCCTGTCCGAGACACCGCAGCACCGTCGAGACGTCCACGTTCGTCCCTTCCTCTGGGTGGAGCCCGGCTGGAGTCGAACCAGCGTCCTCCTCTATGCGATAGAGGCGCGACGGCCACCTGCGCTACGGGCTCCCTGCGAAGTGTGGGGCCCAGCCGGATTCGAACCGGCGTCCTCCGCCTTGGCAAGGCGGCGCGACGGCCGCTGCGCTATGGGTCCCACCCGGGTGAATCTACCGGTGGTGATCGGCGCGCCGGAGCCAGGTCTGCTGGAGGGGCGCGTAGCCGATGACGGTGATCCCCTCCTCACGGACGATGTCGCGGGCCAGCGGGGAGGTCAGGAAGTCGTAGTCCGTCGTGCGCACCCGCCGGCCGTCGTCGATCGCTCCGGAGGCCTCGTCGCCCGTACTCGGGTGGATGGCCCATTCGCTCAGCCCGGACGGCAGGGCGCGCAGCAGTTCGGCGTAGCGTTCGGCCTTGCCGTCGAGGTCGAGCGAGAAGCTGTCCAGGAAGTCGTGGTCGACGACCGGCAGTCCGCGCCGCCACAGCTTCTCCCGTCCTGGCCCGAGCCAGGCCCGCACCGCCAGGCCGTACTCGTCGGCCAGCGCCACCGTCAGGTCGAAGATGTCGTCGCGACCGCCGTCGGCCAGGCAGTGCCAGTCGAGGTGCGTGGGCGTCAGGCCCGCGTCGAGCACGGCGCCGACCTGGGCGCGGAACTCCCGCTCCACCTCGTCGAGCCGGGCTCCGGCCAGCAGGTCGGGGATGCGCGGGGGCGTGAACAGCTCGCCCTCCTCGTCGAGCAGCGAGGGGACGTGCTCCCTCGCGGCCAGCGGGCCCCACCGGCAGTGGCCGGCGTCGCGGACGAGCGTGAGGTGGATCCCGAAAGGGATCTCCCGCCGCCTGATCAGCTCCATGGCGTGCGGCGCTCCAGGACACGGCGGCATCAGGCTGCACGAGGCCGCGATGCCCTCCTCGATCGAGGCGATGACGGCGTCGTTGATCGCCTCGTCCATGCCGAAGTCGTCGTTGTTCACGATGAGCACCCTGGCGTCCGCGGGGAGGCCGAGCAGCTCGAGGCTCGGCCTCCCCGGTTCGCGATCAGGTTCGTCCATGCCTCGAGCCTGGAGGGAGGGGGAAGGGCGTGTCCAACCGTTTATAGGGGTCAGCCGGCTCGCTGAGCGTCGCCCGGGCCGGCGGCCGCGGGGCATCGCGGCCGCAGGAGGTCACCCTTCGTGGACGACCTCGCCGCCGACGACCACGAGGTCCGTGCGCACTCCGGGGATCGCCTCGGCGGGGATCTCGAACAGGTTGTCCGAGAGGACCGTGAAGTCGGCCAGCTTGCCCACCGTCAGCGAGCCCCTGTCGTGCTCGCAGAAGTTGGCGTAGGCCGAGCCCATCGTGTAGCCGCGGATCGCGGTCGCGAGGTCGACGGACTCCTCGGGCATCCAGGCCGGGCCTCCGGCGAGACCCCGCCTGGTGACGGCCGTGTAGATGCCGACCATGGGGTCCATCTCGGCCACGTTCCAGTCGCTGGAGAAGGCCAGGACCGCGCCCGCCTCGTGCAGCGACCGCATCGGCCACGCCTTGGACCACCGGGACGGCCCGACCGCCTCCGCCCAGTCGCGTCCCGGCCCCGCGATGTCGGGGGAGCAGTGCCTGGGCTGCATGCAGGCGACGACGCCCAGCTCGGCGAATCGCGGCACGTCGGCGGGGTCGAGGCACTCCACGTGCACGACCTGGTGGCGGGCGTCGCGCGGGCCGTTGACCCGCCTGGCGTGCTCCACGGCGTCCAGGACGGTCCTGATGCCCCTGTCGCCCGTGGCGTGCACGAACGCCTGGAAGCCGGCGGCGTCCAGCTCGGTCAGCAGGGCCGCGAACTCCTCGGGCGGGTAGAAGGTGTCGCCCCTGTGGTCGCCGTGCCCGCAGTACGGCTCCAGCAGCGCGGCCGTGTGGGGCTCCACCACGTCGTCGATGTAGAGCTTGAGCGGCCCCGCCCTCAGCCACTCGTCGTCGTAGGTCGCCGCGGCTCGAGCGAACTCGGCCAGGTCGCCTGCGCCGGTCCCTCTCGGGTGGAACAGTGCCGCGATCAGGCGGGAGCGCAGCCGTCCCTCGGACCTCGCCCGCTCGAAGAGGGCCAGGTCGTCCACCGAGTTCTGCGGCTCGACGATCGTGGTGATGCCGAAGGCCGTGGCCATGTCGAGGCTGTCGAGCAGGCGGGTGTAGGCCCGGTCGGCCCCCGCCCACGGCACACCGAGGGCGGCCAGCGCGCGGTGCCCGTCGCGGGAGAGGCCGCGTACGGCGAACTCGGTGACGAAGCCGGTGGGCCTTCCCGCCTCGTCGAGCTGGGCGACGCCGAACGGCAGGTCGGTGTGGTCGCCGTCGATGCCGAGGCGGCGCAGCGCGGCGGTGTTGGCCCACATCGTGTGCACGTCGTAGCTGAACACGATCGCGGGAAGGCCGCCGGTGAGCGGGTCGAGATCGGCGGCCGTGGGCATGCCGGGGAGCGCGGAGTAGTCGAAGCCCTCGCACTCGATCCACGTCGCCTCGGGGTGCGCGGCCCGCCACGCGCCGATCCTGCGGCCGATCTCGGCCAGGTCTCCGGCGCCCGCGAGCTGCACGCAGGCCGCGTCGGAGCCGAGCCTCACGTGGTTGTGCGCGTCCACGAAGCCGGGCAGCACGAGGCGGCCCGCGGCGTCGATGGTCCGCGCCGCCTCGGGCGCGTCGGCGTCGGGGCCCAGCCACACGATGCGGCCGTCGCTGACGGCCATCGCCTCCGCCCGGGGAAGGGCGTCGTCGACGGTGTGGATGCGGGCGTTGCGGACGATCAGGTCGGCGGTCATCAGGAGCTCGTCTCTCAGTCTTCGGGAGCGGTGACGATCCAGTGGGTCGCGCGGCGCGGCCACAGGTAGAAGGCGTAGTAGGCGGTGAACAGCACGACGATCGCCGCCCCCACCAGGAGGTCGGTGGCGCTCTGCTCGAACAGGGCGTAGCCGAGGGCGGCGATCACGACCAGCGGGGGGAGCGGCCACAGCGGCATCCGCCAGGCGCGCAGCGCGCGGTGCGCCGCCGTACGGGAGCGGAGTGCGGCGGCGGCCAGCAGCAGCGACACGACGGTCACGATCACCGAGGTGAGGCCGAGCAGCTGCTCGATGTCGAGCAGCCACGCCATCGCGGCCCCCGGCAGGCCGATGACCAGCGTCGCGACGTAGGGGGAGCCCCAACGCGGGTGGATGCGCGTGAGCGTCCTGCTGACAGGCGCAGGCCAGGCGCGGTCGCGGGCGGAGGCGAACACGACGCGGCCGTTCTGCAGGACCATCACCAGGACGGCGTTGAGGATCGCGATCGCGATGCCCAGGTTGACCGCGGTCGCCACGCCGTCGCCGCCCCATTCCCTCACGTAGTCGGAGAAGGAGCGGTTGACCAGGTCGTCGAGTGAGCCGACGCCCATGACGGTCGCGGTCACCGGCACGATGATGACGACGGCGGCCAGTCCCAGCGACCAGAACACCGTGCGGGCGATGTTGCGCCGCGGGTCCTTGATCTCCTCCGCCAGGTAGGTCGCGGTGCCGAAGCCGTTGACGACGAACATCGCCACCGTGAGGCCCGCCATCAGCGCGGCCAGCCCGAACGGCGAGAGGCCGCCCTGCCCGTCGGGGACGACGGGCGCGACCAGGGCGTCCACGCCGCGCTGGGTGTTGGCGAAGCCGAGGAAGGCCACCACCGCGGCGGCGATCACCTCGATGGCCAGGAAGACGCCGGTGATCAGCGCGTTCGACCGGATGTCGAGCACCGCGAAGGCGGTGGCGGCCAGCATGACCACCGCGCCGGCCAGCGCCCTGTCCACGGCGAACAGGTCGCTCAGGTAGTCGGCGGTGCCGAGGGCGATGACCGGCGGGATCACGATCAGCAGGGTGATGGACAGGCCGAAGGTGAGCCAGCCGCTCAGGCGGCCGAGCATGGCGGTCACCATGGCGTACTCGCCGCCCGAGCTGGGCTTGAGCGTGCCGAGCTCGGCGTAGCAACAGCCGACGGCGATCGAGACGGCCACGCCGGCCAGCAGCGTGAGCACCGCGCCCGAGCCCTGCCCCGCGAGCACCTCGGGAACGATGATGAACAGCGAGGAGGCGGGGGTGATGCACGACAGGGTGAGCAGCACCGCGCCGAACAGGCCGAGCACCCTGGACAGGGACGGAGGGGCGGGGGCGGAGGGGGGCGCCGTGTGCGGCTGGATCATCGGGACTCCTCGGAACGGACTTTGAATGCCGTTCAAAGTATTGAATGCCATTCAAAATGCACTGCCGTACTGTGGTCCGTCAAGACATGTCAACGACCGTTATCGCAAGGTGAGCAATGGCACGGGAGCGGCGCAGGCTGGATCGCCCGCGGGAGCAGATGCTTGAGGCGGCCATGGCCGCGATCACCGAGAACGGCCTGGCCGAGCTCACGATGGCCGGCCTCGCCAGGCGGCTGGGCACCAGCGGGGGCCACATCCTCTACTACTTCGGCAGCAAGGATCAGGTGCTGCTGGAGACGTTGCGCTGGAGCGAGGACAGGCTCGCGCCCAGACGGCGTGAGCTCGTCGGGCGCGCGGCCCCCGCGATCGAGCGGCTGGCGGCGTACGTGGACCTCTACCTGCCCACGGGCGCCGCCGATCCGCGCTGGCTGCTCTGGGTGGACGTCTGGAGTCGCACGATCGCCGTGCCCGAGTTGCGCGAAACCCAGGCCGACCTGGACCGGAGCTGGCACGAGGACCTGGTGGGCCTGGTGGAGAGCGGCGTGGCCGCGGGCGAGTTCGCGCCGCTCGACGCCGGGGCCTTCTCGGTACGGCTGCGCGCGATGCTCGACGGGTTCAGCACCCAGATCGTCATCGGCGTGCCTGGAGTCGACCGGCGGGGGCTGGCGGCGCACGCCATGGGCTACTCCCGTGAGGCACTATCGATCGATAGCTGAACCCCCTTGTGTCCGCCCGTGAGCGTCCTGCAAGCTATCAATCGATAGTTTCCGGACGTGAAGGGGACAGCCATGACGCACGCCCTGGTGCGGCACACCCGAGATCTCGACACGCTCGACTCGCTGATCGCCCGGCAGGAGGGGCTTCTGGTCTCCAGAATGAGCCGCTCGTTCGAGCTGCGCGAGAGCGCTCGCGAGACCCTGGCAGGGGGCGTGGCCTCCTCCTGGCAGGACTCCGTGCCCGGCGCCATCTGGATCGAGTACGGCAGGGCCCAGCGCATCCGCGACGTCGACGGCAACGACTACGTCGACATGCACGGCGGCTTCGGCGTCGGCCTGGCGGGCCACGCCCACCCCGCCGTCGTCGAGGCGCTCACCGGCAGGGCGCGCCTCGGCACGCACTTCGGGCAGCCGACCGAGGACCTCATCGCCGTCTCCAGGCTGCTGCGCGAGCGCTTCGGCCTGCCGGTCTGGCGCTTCGGCAACTCAGGCACCGAGGCGACCATGGACGCCGTCCACCTGATGCGCGTCGCCACCGGGCGCAAGAAGATCATCAAGGTGGAGGGCTCCTACCACGGCCACCACGACTCGGTGCAGGTCTCCACCTACTCCGCCGACGGCGACATCGGCCCCGACGACGCGCCCCGCTCGGTGGCCTTCGGCCCCGCCTACCCCAGCGAGGTCGTCGAGCTGACGCTCGTGGTGCCGTTCGGCGACCTCGACGCCGTGCGGCGGGTGCTGGAGGCCCACCAGGGACAGGTCGCCGGCATGATCATCGAGCCGATCATGATGAACATCGGCATGATCACCGCTGACGAGGGCTACCACGCCGAGCTCAAGGCGCTGCTCCACTCCCACGGCGCCTACCTGACCTACGACGAGGTCAAGACGGGGCTGGCGGTCGCGCCCGGCGGGGCCACCGAGCTGTACGGCGTCACGCCCGACATCGTCTGCCTGGCCAAGGCCCTGGGCGGCGGCGTGCCCTGCGGCGCGATCGGCGCCACCGCCGAGCTCATGGAGCTGGTCGCCGACAACACCTACCAGCAGGTCGGCACCTTCAACGGCAACCCGCTCACGATGGCCGCGGTGCGCGCCGTGCTCACGGAGGTGCTCACCCCCGCCGCCTACGCCCACCTCGACGCGATGCGCGCCCACATGGCCGACGGCGTCACCGAGCTGATGGCCCGCTACGAGATCCCCGGCTACGTCGCCTCGGCCGGCGCGAAGGGGTCGGTGATCTTCGCCGACCGGCTGCGCAACTACCGCGACTTCCTGCGCTACGCCGACCAGTGGGGTCACGCCCACTGGCTCTACCAGATCAACGGCGGGATCTTCCTGCCGCCGTGGGGCAAGACCGAGCAGTTCACGCTCTCCGTCCAGCACACCATGGAGGACGCGCGGCGTTTCGTGGCCAACTTCGAGACGCTCTGCGCGGCCGTACGCGGGGAGAGCCGATGAGCGCCGACGCCGTGGTCGACCCGGCGACGGGGGAGACGATCGCCGAGGTGCCGCGCGCCACGCCGGCCGAGCTGGAGCGGGCGGTCGCCGGCGCCCGCGCCGCCTTCGACGGGTGGCGCAGGACCACCCCGGCCGAGCGCTCCGACGCGCTGCACGCGCTCGCGGACCTGGTCACCGAGCACGCCGCCGAGCTGGCGGAGCTGGAGTCGCGCAACGTCGGCAAGCCCATGGCGGGCGCTCCCGGCGAGATCGCCTACTGCGCGGACAACCTGCGCTTCCTGGCCGGCGCCGCGCGCACCTGCGAGGGCAGGGCGGCGGCGGAGTACCTTCCTGGAGCCACGTCGATGATCCGCCGCGAGCCCGTCGGCGTGGTCGCAGGCATCGCGCCGTGGAACTACCCGCTCATGATGGCCGTCTGGAAGATGGCCCCCGCCGTCGCGGCGGGCTGCGCGGTCGTGCTGAAACCGTCCAGGCAGACGCCGCTGACCACGCTGCGCCTGGCCGAGCTGGCCTCACGGGTGCTGCCCGAGGGCGTCTTCACCGTCGTCACCGGTGGAAGGGAGGCGGGGGCGTTCCTGTCCTCGCACCAGGGGGTGGACATGGTCTCGGTCACCGGCTCCACCGCGACGGGCAGGGCCGTCGCGGTGGCCGCGGCCGGCACGGTGAAGCGGCTCCACCTGGAGCTCGGCGGCAAGGCCCCCGTCGTGGTCTTCCCCGACGCGGACGTGGACCGGCTGGCCGCGAGCCTGCGGGTGGCCGCCTTCGCCAACTCGGGGCAGGACTGCACGGCCGCCACCCGCGTGATCGTGGTGGGCGAGCGCTTCGACGAGGTCGCTTCGGCGCTGGCCGAGAGCGCCCGGTCGCTGCGCGTAGGCCCGCCCGCCGACCCCGCGACGGAGATGGGCCCGCTGGTCACCCGCGAGCACCGCGACAGGGTGGCGGACCACGTCGGCGCCGCCGTGGCGGCCGGCGCCGAGGCCCTGGCGGGAGGGACGGTGCCCGAAGGCCCCTGCGCCTCCTACCCGCCCACGGTCCTGACCGGGGTGGAGCAGCGCTGGCCGATCGTGCAGGAGGAGGTCTTCGGCCCCGTGCTCACCGTGCAGCGGGCGGGCTCGGACGAGCAGGCCCTCGCGATGGCGGCCGACGTGCCGTACGGCCTGGCGGCCAGCGTCTGGACGCGCGACGTCGGCAGGGCGATGCGGGCCGCCGCCGAGCTGCGCTACGGGGCGGTCTGGGTGAACGACCACATGACCGCCGCCTCCGAGCTGCCGCACGGCGGCTTCGGCCAGTCCGGCTACGGCAAGGACATGTCGGCGTACGCGCTGGACCACTACGCCGAGCCCAAGCAGGTGACGATCCGATGGTAGGAGGAGGGCCGATGACGCGCGAGGTGCGCGGGGGCGTGGCGATGACGGAGGAGCAGTCCGCGTTCGTCAGGCTGGCGCGCGAGTTCGCCGCCGCCGAGATCAGGCCGAGGGCGCGCGAGGTGGACGAGGCCGACCACGCGCTGCCCTCGCAGGTGTGGGAGAAGGCCGCCGCCGTCGGCCTGACCTCCTTCATGATCCCCGAGGAGTACGGTGGCGGCGGGGTGACGGACCTGGTGACGCAGTGCCTGGTGCAGGAGGAGCTGTGCCACGGCGACGTCTCCATCGGCAACCTGACCACGTCGGCGGGCTTCTTCGCCGCTCCTGTGCTGGAGCTGGGCAGCGAGGAGCAGAAGCGCCGCTTCCTCGCCCCGCTCTGCTCGGGCCTGCCTCCGCTGACGGCCCTCGCCGTCACCGAGCCGGGAGCCGGCTCGGACGCGGCCTCGCTGACCACGCGAGCCGTGCGAGACGGCGACTCCTACGTTCTGAACGGCCAGAAGGCGTGGATCTCCAACGGACCCTACGCCGACCTCTTCGTGATCTTCGCGACGGTCGCCCCCGGCACCAGGTCGAAGGGGATCACCGCCTTCGTGGTCCCGCGCGGCACCCGGGGGCTGACGGTCGGCAGGCCGATGCCGAAGATGGGCCAGCGCGGCATCGCCTGCGCCGAGCTCTTCCTCGAGGACGTGAGGGTCCCCGTGGCCGACAGGCTGGGGGAGGAGGGGCAGGGCTTCCGCGGGCTGATGCGCACCTTCGACGCCTCGCGCATCCTCATCGGCGCGGCCTGCACGGGCCTGTCGAGGGCCGCCCTCGACGCGACGCTCGCCTACGCGCGCGAGCGGGAGCAGTTCGGCGTGAAGATCATCGAGCATCAGGCGGTCGCGTTCAGGCTCGCCGACATGGCCGCGAAGGTCGACGTGTCGCACCTGGTGACGATGCGGGCGGCCAGGCTGTTCGACGCGGGCGAGAACGTCACGCAGGAGTCGGCCGTCGCCAAGCTGACCGCGTCGGAGCACGCCATGTGGTGCACGTGGGCGGCGGTCCAGACGCACGGCGGCTGGGGCTACTCCCGCGAGTATCTGGTGGAGAAGTGGATGCGCGACGCGAAGCTGGAGGAGATCGAGGAAGGCACCTCCGACATCCAGCGGCTGATCATCTCCAGGTCCCTGAGGTCGTGAACGGCATGCGGGTGTTCGCCGACCCCCGGTCGGTGGCGGTGGTCGGCGCGTCGGCCGACCGCGCCAAGTGGGGCTACTGGCTGGCGCGAGGGGCGATCAAGGGCGCGCACCGGCGCGAGGTCCACCTGGTCGGACGGCAGGGCGCGGTCGTCGAGGGGGTGCGGTGCCTGTCCTCGCTCCACGACCTGCCGAGCGCGCCCGACCTGGTCGCGCTGTGCGTGCCGCCTGGGGCGGTGCCCGGAGTGGTGGACCAGGCGCTCGGCATGGGCGCGCGAGGGTTCGTCGGCATCACGGCGGGGCTCGACCTCGCGCTGGGCGAGGGAGCCGAGCGCGCTCTCGCGCAGCGGATCGCCGCCGCGGGGGCCAGGCTGCTCGGCCCCAACTGCCTCGGCCTGTACGACGCGGCCACCGAGCTGCACCTGGCCTGGGGATCGTTCTCCCCTGGCAGCCTGGCCATAGTCTCGCAGAGCGGTCAGCTCGGTCTGGCGCTCGGCACGCTGGCGGCCGACGCGGGCCTCGGCGTCTCCAGGTTCGTCTCGCTCGGCAACCAGGCCGACGTCACCGCGGCCGAGGCACTGGCCGACCTGGCGGGACATGACCGCACCAGGGCCGTCGCCCTTTACGCCGAGGACTTCGGCGACGGCCGCGCCCTGGTGGAGACCTTCGCGGCCCTGCGCGAGGCGGGCAAGCCCGTGATCGTCCTCACGGTCGGGGGCGGCGAGGCGTCGAGGGCCGCGGCGCGCTCCCACACCGGAGCGCTGACCTCGGCCATGGAGGTCGTGGACGCCGCATGCGAGGCGGGCGGCGCGATCAGGGTCACCTCGCCAGGACGGCTGGTCGACCTCGCCCAGGCGCTGGCCGCCCCCGCCCCACCTCGCGGGCGCAGGGTCGCGGTCGTCTCCGACGGCGGAGGGCAGGGCGCGCTCGCGGCCGACCTGGCCGAGTCCGAAGGGCTGCGCGTGCCGCCCTTCTCCGCGGAGCTCGCCGCGCGCCTGGCAGCCCTGCTGCCACCGGCCGCCGCCACGGCCAACCCGGTGGACCTGGCGGGAGCGGGCGAGCGTGACATGACGAGCTACGCCAGGGTCGTCGAGGTGATCGCCGGCAGCGGGGAGGCGGACGCGGTCCTGCTCACCGGCTACTTCGGCGCGTGGGGCGGCGACAACCCCGCGCTGGACAGGACGGAGGTGTCGGTCGCGGGGCGGATCGCCGAGGTGGCGCGCGGGCTGGCCGTCCACGTCGACAGCATGGGCAGGGGCACGGAGGCGCTCGCGGCGCTGAGGGAGTGCGGCGTGCCCGTCTACGACCGGGTGGACGGCGCCGCCTGGGCCCTCGGACGGGCGGCCGCCCTTCCCCCGGCCGGTCGGCCCGGCCGTCCTCCTCGGCCTCTCGCCCCTTCGCCGCCGGCGCGGGGGTACTGGGCGGCGAGGGAGCTGCTGGCCGGATACGGCGTGCCGTTCCCTCCTGGACGGCTCGCCGAGGAGGGCGTGGACGGGCTGCGGGCGCCGTACGTGCTCAAGGCCGACTGGCTCGAGCACAAGAGCGAGGCGGGGGGAGTGGTGGTCGGGCTCCCCGACGGCGCGGCCCTGGGCCGCGCCAGGCGCGAGATGGCGCGGCGGCTGGGTCCTGGCCGCTACGTCGTGGAGGAGATGGACACCCGTGACCACGTCGTGGAGATCATCGTCGGAGGGCGCAGGGATCCCGCCTTCGGCCCCGTCGTGGTGGCGGGGTTCGGCGGCACCGAGGTCGAGCTGTGGCGCGACACGGTGACCGCGCTGGCGCCCGTCACCACGCGGGCGGCGACGGAGATGCTGCGCGGCCTGCGCTGCCACCGGCTGCTGACCGGATGGAGGGGAGGGCCCGCGCTGGCGGTCGGCGCGCTGGCCGAGGTGGTCGTGGCGGTCTCCCGCCTGCTGTCCGAACGGCCCGACGTCGCCGAGGTCGAGGTCAACCCGGTAAGGGTGGGCGTCGAGGGGGTGCTCGCCGTGGACGCCCTGGTCGGCTACGCGGGCCCGAGCGGGCTCACGTAGCGGCGCGGTAGGCGGCGATCACCTCGGCGGCCGCCTGCCTGACCTCGCCGACGCGGCCGGGGTCGGCCAGCAGGCCGCGCAGCAGGAAGGCCGCGGTGTCGTCGGGCCTGGTGCCCGCCCTGCGGCGGCGTCCGCCGTGGGAGACCCTGATGACCTCCCACTCCACGCCCCAGATCGCCTGCCTGGCGAACTCGGGGTCGATGGGGGCGAGCTCGCCCTCCTCGACGCCCTCGCGGACGAGCGCGCGGACCGTGCCGTACCAGGCGCGCAGCCTGCGGTTCCACGATTCGAGGCCGGGCTCGCGGATCAGGTCGTCGGGCAGGCCGCGCATGTCGATGGGCGCCTCGAGGCAGTACTCCACGTCGAGGCTGACCGCGGCGTACAACCTGGCGGAGGCGCTCGCCTCCGCCCCCGCCAGCCACCTGACCCGCTCCTCGGGCACGCCGATGTCGTAGGCGCACAGGTCCTGGAGGATCGCCAGCTTGGACGGGTAGTGGTTGTACAGCGACGGCTGCCGGATGCCGAGCGCCTCGGCGATGTCCCTCGTCGAGGTTCCGTGGTAGCCGCGCTGGGCGAACAGGCTGGCCGCCTCGCAGAGGATCTGCTCCCTGCGCGGCCAGCGCTCGCGGGGCAGCGCTCTGAGCTGGGTGAAATCCGGACGGCTCTCGGTGCTCGGCTTCGCGCTCATATGGCCGCCCAGGGTATCACCCGATAGTAATTGGCTCTGGACGGGAGCCAGGCCCAGCGCTTAGGTTCAACTATCAATCGATAGTCTCCGCAGATTGAGGAGTCCGGCGTGACCACACCCCCCAGGTCGCCGGCGTTCGCGCTGGCCGCCATCTCCATGGCTCTCACCGCCGCCTACATGGTCCCCACGATGCTCCCGACCCTGATCGAGACCCTCGGCTCCGGTCTCGGCCTGAGCATGGAGGGCGCGGGCTTCGTCGGCACGGGCGCCCTGCTCGCCTCCGCGGTGACGGGAGTCCTGATCACCGGACGTGCCGCCAGACCCGGCAGGGCACGGGCGGCCGTCGTCAGTCTCACGGCGATGGTCGCGGGCTTCCTGGCCGCCGCGCTCGTCCCCGTGCCCGTCCTCGCGATCGCCGGCATCCTGCTCGGCGGGGTCGGCGGCGGCGCGGTCCTGTCGCTGGCCAGCGCCGGAATCGCGGCCATGGCCAACCCCGACAGGGCCACAGGGGTCGGGCTCATCGCCAGCACGGTGATCGGCTCGGGCATCTACATGGCGCTCCCGCTGTTCGGCGGAGGGCTGGCGGTGACCGTCGGCTCGATCGCGGTGGTGTGCGCCGCGACCGTCCCCTTCATGCGCGGCATGCCGGAGGCGCCGGTGGAGAGCGCCGCCTCCGCCGGCCCGCTGGGGTTCAGAGGCGCGGGCCTGGTCCTGGTGGCGGGCATCTGCCTCTGGGGCGCCTGCGAGTACGCCCTGTGGGCGGTCACGGGCACGATCGGCGTCGACGAGATCGGTATGGACGAGGGTGTCGTCAACCTGATCCTCTCCGGGTCGCTGTTCGCCGGGCTGATCGGCGGCGGCGTGGTGGCGGTGATCGGCGACAGGTACGGCAGGGCCGTGCCGCTGGCGGTGTTCCTGCTGCTCGGCGTGGCCTCCAAGGTGATGATCGCGGCGGGAGGGACCCCCGCGATCTACACCGCGGGCCAGCTCCTGTGGAACCTGACCTACCAGGGAGCGCTCACCTACATGATCGCCATCGCCGCCACCCTCGACGCGAGAGGACGGTGGGCGGTGCTGGCGAACGCCGCGTTCGGCTTCGGCACCGCCCTGGGGCCCGTCGCGGGTACCGGGATCCTGTCGGCCGGCGGGATCGGCGGGCTGTCGGCCGTCCTGGTCGCGGTCAGCTGCGCCGTGGTGATCCCGCTCGTCGCCGTCGCCCGCAGGGCCGGCGCGATCAGGGGCGAGGCGGGAGCGGAGCCGCACCCGGTCGCCCTCGTGTGAGGCCCCAGCCGGTGAGCGCTACGACGGGAGGGCGTCGGCGGGCCGCGCCAGAACGGCCCGCTCGCCCGACCACAGCCTGGAGGCCATCCAGGCGACACCGACGGCGGCGAGCACCAGGCCCGCCAGGTAGACCGGCAGAGGTACGGCGTTGCGCAGCGAGCCCGGCACCATCCCCGCGGCGTAGAGCACGACCGCGATCGCGGGCGGCGCCCCGGCCCTCAGCGCCGCCGCCGCGAACACCAGCACCCCCGTCACCAGGACCACGGACGTGACGAGGAAGGCCCGCCCCGTCCCTCCTGCCAGCAGCCCTGCCACCACGCCGGGAGTCAGCAGCGGGAAGACGAAGTGCAGGGTGTACTCGATGGCGAAGGCGCCCGCCAGCCCCGCGGCGTTGAGCAGGTAGCCGGCCAGGCCGAGGCCGCCTGCCGTACGGCGGATGAGCAGGTAGATCCCGGTGATGGCGAACAGCCCCGTGAGCGGCGCGAAGGGGGCGAGGGCGTGGGTGAAAGCGGTCTCGGGCAGCAGTCCCGCCCTGCGGGCGATGTTGACGATCAGCAGGACGGCACAGGCGAAGCCCGCCACCGCCGTGACCCGGTAGAGCTGCATGGCGCAGGTCCCTTCTGTTGGCTATAACGCTCGTTATCATCCGCGTTACAGGCCGTTAGGGTGAGAGGGTGAGCCAGGCCGTAAGAACCTCGAAAGAACTCCTCGACGCGGGGGTGCGCGTCCTTCGCGAGCAGGGAGCCGCGCACCTGACGCTGCGGAGGGTGGCCGAGGCGGCGGGCACGTCCACGATGGGCATCTACACCTGCTTCGGCGGGCGCGCCGGGCTGCTGGAAGCCATCTACCTGCACGGCTTCCACGCCCTGCGCGACGCGCTGACCGCCGCTCTGGCGCCCTGCGGCGACCCCGTCGACCGCGTCATGGCCGTGGCGGCGGGCTACCGCGCGTTCGCCCTGGCCGACCCCTCGCTCTTCGCGTTGATGTTCGAGCGGCCGCTACCCGACTTCGACCCCTCGCCCGAGCTGCGGCGCGAGGCGCTCGGGCTGACCTTCCACCTGCTCGCGGACGCGGTGGAGGAGGCGGGGCTCGGCCGCCCAGGAGAGCCGGACAGGGCGGCCTACCTGGTGTGGACGACCATCCACGGCATCGTCGGCATCGAGCTCACCCACGCGCTGCGCAGCCCGCTGCCCGGCTGGTTCCTCGACTCGCGGGAGGAGGGCGAGCGGGTGCTCACCGAAGGCGTGCGCGCCCTCCTTTCCGGGCTGCGCGATCAGGCGAACACGTCCTGCTGATAGCGGCCCTCGGCCTCCAGCCCCGCCAGCCACGCCTCGGCGTCGCCCTCCGCCCTCTCGCGGTGGATCGCCAGCAGCGCCTGCCGTACGGCCGGCGCCATCCGCAGCCCGTCGCCGCAGACGTAGACGTGCGCGCCCTGCTGGAGCAGCTCCCACACCGCGTCGGCCTGCGCCGCCACGGCGTCCTGGACGAACCGGTAGGGATGCCCCTCGACCGCGGAGAACGCCGTGTGCACGCGCACCCCCTCGGCCGCGGCCCACGCCTCGACCTCCTCCTTGTAGAGCAGGTCGTGCTCGGGGTGGCGGCACCCGGTGAACACCTCGGCCCTGCCCTGGGCCCCGGTCAGCGCCCGCTGCTCCATGAAGCCGCGCAGCGGCGCGAACCCGGTGCCAGGCCCGACGAGGACGACCGGCGTGGCCGGGTCGTCAGGCAGCCTGAACGGCGGCGCGGGCACCCTGATGTAGCCGTAGAAGACCTCGCCCTCGCCCAGCCCCGCCAGGTAGGCCGAGCACATGCCGCGGTAGGCGCCGCCGCCCGACCAGGCCGGCCCCTCCACGAGCCCCACGGTGATCCGCACCCTGCCTGGCTCGGCCAGCGGCGAGGAGGAGATCGAGTAGTAGCGCGGCCTGATCGGCCCCGCGAGCTCGAGGAAGACCGGCAGCGGCAGCTCCACGGCGGGGAAGCGCTCCAGCAGCGTGAGCACCGACAGCCGCTTGGCGAGCACCTCGTCGGCGTAGTCGGCGGTCAGCGCCGCCAGCTGGCTCGTTGTCCACGGGCAGCCGGTGTGCGCGGCCAGCGCCTCCAGGTCGGAGCGGGTGGCCACCTCCTGCAGCTCGGCGAAGTCGGTGAGCAGCAGGCCCGCGGTCACGGGGGTGTCCACCGGCAGGTGCGTGTGCCCGTGGGCGCGCAGCCGCACGACCCTGTCGCGCGGGACGCGCAGGCAGCGCAGCGCCCACTCCACCAGCTCGGGATCGTTCTTGGCGAACACCGCCAGGTGGTCGCCCGCCTCGTACTCCACGCCCTCGGGCAGCTCGGCCACGATCGAGCGGACGCCTGGGCGCGGCTGCTCCAGCGAGAAGTCCCACAGGCCCGTGGGGTCGCCGGTCAGCTCCCTGTTGGAGACCACGGTCAGCGGGACGGCGCGCTCCGACACCACGGCGGGCCGTACCTCGGCCTCGGTGAGCACCTCCATCTCGTAGCGCGGCCCCGCGTCGGCCGCCGAGGCGCTGTACTCCTGCGCCAGCGCCGCCCACAGCTTCGCCGTCCACGCCGAGACGTCGCCGTCGAAGTCGCCGTCGGCGTCGGCCTCTCCACGTTCGACCAGCGGGACGGCTCCCGCGGCCGTGAGCTTGTCGAAGGCGCGGCGGGGGAAGTCCTGGTAGGTGGGCCACTGGGTGTTGCCGCAGCCGAGCAGCGCCAGCCGTACGCCTGAGAGGTCGGGAAGGTCCTCGAGGGCGTCGAAGCGCTGGGCGTTGTCGGGCGCCTTGCCGTTGTAGGAGGAGGCCACCACCAGCAGCAGCCCCTCGGAGGGAGGCTTCAGGTCGTCCAGGCTGGTCAGCGTGGTGGCGAAGCCGGACCTGCCGGCCCGTTCGGCGAGCCGTTCGGCGATGTCGGCGCAGGTGCCCAGGTTGGAGCCGTAGGCGACGGTGAGCGCCACGCCCGTGACCGCGATGTCGTGCTGGTCGGCCTGCTCGGCGGGCAGCTCGTGGACGGCAGAGCGCTCGTGCGGCCTGCGCTCGCGCACCCTGACCGTGAAGCCTTCGGGCTTGAGGGTGAGCGTCTGCTTGATCTCCATCCGGTAGACGGCGGGGTCGGAGACGGCGAAGCGGCGCAGGATCATCGCCAGCGCCAGCCGCGCCTCGGTGAGCGCGAACTGCCGGCCGATGCAGGCCCGCTCGCCGTTGCCGAACGGCTTGTAGGCGGCGGGGTGGTGGTTCTTCTTGTTCTCGGGCAGCCAGCGGTCGATGTCGAACTCCTCCGGCCGCTCCCACGCCTTGGGGTGGCGCTGCAGCGACGGCAGCAGCACGACGATCTTCTGGCCCTTCGGCACCGGGTAGCCGCCGATCGTGGTGTCCTCGTAGGCGTTCACGCCGTACGCGGGGATCGGCGACCAGATCCGCAGCGTCTCCTCCAGGATGCGCGGGATCACGTCGAGCTTCATGATCGTCTCGTAGGCGGGCGGCTCGTCGCCCGGCAGCAGCCTGTCGACCTCGTCATAGGCCCTGGCCAGCGTGTGCGGATCGCGCAGCAGGTTGTACATCGCGAAGGAGAGCAGGCCGCTGGTCGTCTCGTGGCCGGCGATGAGGAAGGTCAGGACCTGGTTGCGGATGTTCTCGTCCGACAGCCGCTCGCCCGTCTGCGGGTCGGAGGCCTCCAGCATGAGACCGAGCAGGTCCTTCGTCCCGCCGCCGCCTTCGGCCCTGCGCTGCCTGATCACCTCGTCGACCAGCTCCTGCATGACGGCGATGTCGTCGCGGTAGGCCAGCTCCTGCCTGCGCCTCATTTTGGTGACGATGGGCAGCTGCTGGAGGCGGAGCATGGCCTCGGTCAGCGCGCCGCCCATCGCCAGCAGGAACGGGTGCAGCTCGGGAGAGTCGAAGGAGCGGAACCTGTACCCGAACCCGGTGAGGGAGATCGTGTCGAGCGTGAGCCTGGTCATGTCGTCGGTCACCGGCAGGTCCTGGCCCTGGCGGCCCGCCCACGACTCGGTCAGCTGCTCGGCCACCTCCAGCATCTGCGGGAAGTAGGCCTTCATCGAGCGCTGGCTGAAGGCGGGCATGAGGATGCGGTGCGCGTGACCCCAGACCGGCTCGTCGTGCCTGGCGGTGAACAGCCCGTCGCCGGCGAAGTCGCGGACCGTGCTCAGCGGGGGGTCGATGCCCTTGTAGAAGCGGGTCTCGTCGCTGACCTCGGCGACCAGGTCGGGGTCATAGACGAACAGCACGCGGCGGCCGACCAGCTCGAGCTGGAAGATCCCCTCCTCGTACCTCTTCGCGACCTGCTCGAAGTGCAGGGCGGGCGCGTGCGCGGGCACCTGCAGCGTGTTGCCGAGCAACGGCAGCCCTTGCGGAGCCGGAATCGTCTTCATGAGCACTCCCCAGGAGTAGCCATACACCGTATGGCTGACGCTACCATACGGTGTATGGCAGTGAGCGCACGGCGGGGGACACCCCTGACCCTTCAGGAGATCCTCGGCACCGCCCTGCGGCTGATCGACGCGGGCGGCGTGGAGTCGCTGTCCATGCGCAAGCTCGCCGCCGAGCTCGACGTCAACCCGATGTCCCTCTACCACCACGTGGCCAACAAGACGGAGCTCATCAAGACGCTGTGCCTCAACGTGGCGCCCACGCTGCAGCTGCCGCCCGACGACGGCGCCCCATGGGCCGACCAGCTGCGCGCGCTCGCCCACGCCTTCCGCAGGCTGGCCCGCACCCACCCCTGGCTGTGGCGGTACGTGCACAACCACCCCGACGTCATGAAGCCGAGGCAGGGCGGGATGTGGGAGGTGCTCGACCGGATCCTGCACGCGGCGCAGGTGCCGGAGGACGAGCGGGAGCGTACGGCGGACGTGCTGCACGCCTTCGTCGCGGGCTTCGTGCTGGCGGAGAACCTGGGCCACATCGCCGAGGAGGAGAGCGACCTCGCCTTCGACACCGCGATCAACCTGATCACCGCGGGCCTGCGCGCCCCCCGCTGAGCCGGGACGCCGCGTCGCAGGTGAGCCGAGGCTTCGGGCACCATGGAAGGGTGACGCAGGCGGTACGAGATGAGGTGGGCCGGGCGGCCCCCGCGTTCGACATGCTGGTCGACCTCGTCGGCGACGGCGGGGTGGTCGTCCTGAGCGGAGCCGGGCTGTCGACGGAGTCGGGAATCCCCGACTACCGGGGCGAGACAGGCCGCAGGCGCAGGGCGGAGCCGATGACCTACCAGGCCTTCGTCGGCAGCGCCGCAGCCAGGCAGCGGTACTGGGCTCGCAGCCACCTGGGATGGCGGCACATCGCGCACGCCGGCTGGAACGCCGGCCATCGCGCCGTCGCGGGCCTGCAGTCGATGGGCCTGGTGAGCGGCATCATCACGCAGAACGTGGACGGCCTGCACCAGGCGGCGGGCGCGGAGCAGGTGGTCGAGCTGCACGGCAGCCTCCACCGCGTGGTCTGCCTGTCCTGCGGGGAGCGCACCTCGAGGGAGTGGCTCGAGCAGCGGCTGAACGCGGCCAACCCAGGCTGGCTCGGCGCCGCCGACGCCATCAATCCCGACGGCGACGCCGTCCTCGCCGACGACCAGATCGGCGCGTTCGAGACCGTCGACTGCGCCGGCTGCGGCGGCCTGCTCAAACCCGACGTCATCTTCTTCGGCGAGAACGTGCCGCGCCCCCGCGTCGCGGAGTGCTACGAGCTGACCGAGCAGGCCGGCCTGCTGCTGGTACTGGGCTCCTCGCTGACCGTGATGTCCGGCTACCGGTTCGTACGGCGGGCCGCCGACCACGGCGTACCCGTCGTGATCGTCAACCAGGGCCCCACGCGCGGCGACGACGACGCCCACCTTGCCCTCGACGCCCCGCTCGGCCCCACCCTCACCGCGTTGCTGGCGAGGTTCGGTTGCGAGCTGGAGTCATCCGGCGGCGTCGCCAGAATTCCTTAGCCCGTCACCTCTCCCACCTCCCAGCGCGAGGTCCGAAAACCGCCGAGGTCGGCGGCTGGAATCGCGTTATACAAGGCGAGGAGGAGAGATGACCGTCTACACCACGACCGAGAGCCCGCTGGGCCTGTTGCTGCTCACCGGGGACAAGGACACCGACGGCGTACGGCTGACGTCGCTGACGTGGGCCGCTGCCGTCCAGCCCGGGTGGACCGAGGACGCGGCGGCGTTCGCCGCGATCATCGGCCAGCTGCGCGCCTACTTCGACGGCGACCTGCGCGACTTCGACCTGCCCCTGGCCGGAGGGGGCACGCCGTTCCAGCGGAAGGTCTGGAGCGCGGTGGAGAGCGTTCCCTATGGCACCACGATCACCTACGGACAGCTCGCCGAGCGGATCGGCGCGCCGAAGGACCGCATCCGCGCCGTCGGCGCGGCGATCGGCGCCAACCCGCTGCTGATCGTCAGGCCCTGCCACCGCGTCATCGGCGCGACGGGGTCGCTGACCGGATACGCGGGCGGACTGGAGCGCAAGCGGCTCCTGCTCACCCACGAGGGCGCGCTCCAGCCGCTGTTCGTGTGACCCCTCCACGGAAGGATGACCATGATGAATCCTGAGGCATGGGCGCAGGAGATGGACGCCTACGGGTGTGCGCCCACGGGCCCGCTCCTCACCGAGGCGCAGTACCGCTACTTCGCCCAGCCCTTCCCCGACCTTGTCCAGGAGTTGCGCAGCACGCTCTATCCGAGGTTGCTGCCCATCGCCAGGGACTGGGCCGCGAGATTGGGCAAGCCCGCCCCCTGGCCCGACAGCCTGGAGGACTGGCTGGAGATGTGCCACGCGGCGGGACAGACCAAGCCCACCCCGATCCTGCTGCGCTACCGCGAGGGCGACTGGAACGCCCTGCATCGCGACCTGTACGGCGACCTGGTCTTCCCGCTGCAGGTCGTGATCGGCCTGGACAGGCCGGGCGACGACTACGACGGCGGTGAGTTCCTGCTGGTGGAGCAGCGTCCGCGCGCCCAGTCCCGCGGCACGGTGACGCTGCTGCGGCAGGGCCACGGCCTGATCTTCACCACCCGTGACAGGCCCGTGCGCTCGGCGCGCGGCTGGTCGGCCGCGCCCGTACGGCACGGCGTCAGCACCGTGCGGCGGGGCCTGCGGCACACGCTCGGCCTGGTCTTCCACGACGCGGCCTGACCGCCCAGGCTGATCGTCGTCCGGATACGTCGTCGACTGATGCGCGGCGGGCGCGGATCGGTCGCCGAAGGCGCGATTCTCAGGGCAAGGTCTTCGCGAGGACGACGCTGTCGTAGTTGGTGACGTCCCACCGCCATGTCCCGATCGGCACGTATCCGCGCCGGCGGTACCAGGCCACGAGGTCTTCCGCTGCTGAGGAGGTGTCGATGACGGCGTGTGTCGAACCCAGGGCGGCCATCCTGGACTCCGCCAGTGTCAGGAGCCGGTGTCCCAGCCCGCTTCCCCGCTGCGACGGATCCACCGCCAGTTGCCAGAACGACCCCGCTCCTTCAGGTGCGGGATAGCCGGGGGGAGCGGCGTGGGGGGCGGACACGGTGACGGTCCCGACCAGCGCGTCATCTCTCGTTGCGATCCAGCACTCGCCCTTGCTCAGGCGATGCCGGGTGTCTTCCGGAGACTGGTAGGAGGCGAAGAAGATCCGCCCGGCTGCGGCGTGGTCCGCGTACGCACGGTGGAGCAGGAGGGTCACTTCCTCCACCGAGTCGCCCTCGTGGAAGCGCCGCACCCGGACCGATTCCTGCGTACTCGTGCCCGTCGAGTCGATGTTCATCCCGGCAGTCAACAGCAGACGGCCGCGGCCCCGAGCGGCGGCCGCTCACGGCAGGGACGGCCAGGCCGTGATTCGAAAGAAACGCCTAGACGAGTAAGTCCTAAGTCGTTTGGTGTGGGCCACCCCGTATCGGACGCCCACCGAAGCTGACCGATGCCGAGTTACTGACCCTGGCGGTGGCCCAGGTCCTGCTCGGCGTCCGTTCCGAGGCAGGCCGGCTGCGGTTCGTCCCCCGACACCTGCCCGGCGCATTTCCCTACCTGCCCGGCCAATCCGGCTACAACAAACGACTGTGCAACGCCCTGCCGCTGCTCCAGCGCGCAATCCGGGTCTTGGCCGTGACACCGACCTCTGGGCCGAGTTGGTGTGGGTGGTCGATTCCACCCCGGTCGAATGCGGCCGTTCCCGCCCCACCACGCAGCGCTCGGACTTGGCCGGCTGGGCCGGCTACGGCTACTGCCGCTCCCACTCCCGCTGGTTCTGGGGCCTGCGGCTACACCTGGTCTGCACACCGGCCGGACTGCCGGTCACCTGGGCCCTGGCCCCCCGAAGATCGACGAACGGCAGGTGCTGCTGGCTGTTCTCGATCACGATCCTGACCTGCTCGTCGACCGGCCCGGGCTGCTGATCGTCGCCGGCCAGGGTTGTTTACTCGTCTAGGCCCTGAGGCCCGGGCCCTCGGGTGGAGGGTGGTGGGGATGAGGCGGGGCCCTGCGGGCTCGCCCTCCTCGATGCGATGGATGAGGAGGTCGACGGCCTGCCTCGCCGTCGCCGCGGGGTCGAGATCGACCGCCGTGAGCGGCGGGTCGCTGGTGCGGGCCAGATGGCTGTCGACACCGACGGAGACGAGCAGGTCGCCGGGCACGTCGACCCCACGCTCCCTCGCCACCCGCAGCAGACCTGAGGCCAGCCACCGCGGCGGCACGTAGACGGCGTCGGGCCGGTGATCGAGGATCTCCGCGGCGGCCGAGACCGCGCTCGTCTCGAGCTTGTCCGGCCGCGCCAGCACCATGAGGTGGACGGACAACGTCACCTTCGTCGGCCTGTCGGCCGGCTACCTCACCCTGGCAGGGAGCGTCCTGCTGACCTGAGGTCGCTCGGGACGGGGTGGCCGTCGTCGTCGGTGCGGTCCGACTGCGTGGAGAACCTGGAGACGAAGACGTCGAAACCGCCGTCGGGCCGCTCGGTCAGTGTGGCGCCGTCCTGCCAGATGCCGTTCTCGTCCCACCACTGCGAGCCGTACGGGTCGCCCTGGTTCTGGTGGATGTTGTGCACACCCAGACCCTCGTCGAACGGCTCGCCGAAGACCAGCACGCGCCGCCCTGGAGTGAGCAGGGGCTCCAGGGCCCGCGCGGCGTCCAGGTTCGTCCCCGAGACCCACGACCCGTCGCCCTCCACGAGGGCCGGGTGCCGGTAGTAGTCGAGCGCCCCCGAGTTCCGGTCGCGGGCCAGCTCGTGGAAGCCCCCCGCCAGGTGGGCCGCCGGTCCCAGCGCGCCGGGCGCGATCGTGAACGCCCTCCACCGGACGCCGGTGGCCGACTGCTTGCTGTCGACGTCGACCGCGCAGCGGTGGACGCCGAGCGGCGCGCTGACCTCGATGTTCACATGGAACCAGCGGCCCTGCGTGTCGGGCCTGTCGCGGAAGTGGCGGCGCGCGGTCCCCACGAGCACGCCGTACCGGTCGAGTGGCACGCCGTCACGTCCTTTCCTCCTGGCGGTTCAGCAGCAGTATCGGGCCTGGACCGCTCCCGCGCCTGAGTACGCCGTACTCACCGCATTTCCCCAGCAATGCGGGTGAGTCGACGATCACCTGAGAGGCGGCCCGCCGTCCTGCCATCCTGGACCGCGTCATGGCGGATCACACGGCAGCCCTCGGGGCGTACGGGCGAGCAGCGGCGCTCGCCGCCGAACACCACACCCACCTCGACACCGCCATGCGCCTCATGCGGTCGCACGCCTGGGTCGGCGGCGGCGCCCCCGCCTTCACCGCCGCCCTCGCCCGCCACCGCGCCGGCCTGCAGTCCTCGCTGACCGTCGCCCTGACCACCCTGGCCCACCTGGTCGTACGGCAGGGCGGACCCGCCCCCGCCCTCCCCGCGCTGACCACCTCGGTCACCACCATGAGCGCGACCCCCGGCACCTTCCAGGGCATCGACCCCCTGGCGATGTCCGCCCTGACCTCGGCGCTCGAACACGCCGGCCAGGCCCTCTCGGCGGCGGGCACCCGCCTGGCGGCCGAACTCTCCGCCCACGGCCTGCCCGCCGAACCCGGCCACACCCTGGGCAGGATCGCCGACTGGTCCACCACCCACAGCGCCGACCTGCGCCGCCGCCTCACCCGCATCCAGCAGACCGTTCCAGGCACGTCGCTGCCCGCCGGTCTCGCGGCCCACGACCTGTTCGCCGCCCACGCCACGGACCCCGCCGCCGCCCAGGCCCTGCTCGCCCGCGTCGCCGGCGGCGACGGCGACGCGGTCACCCGCCTGCTCGACCTCCAGGACAGGGGCGAGGATCCCGGCCTGGCCGCCCGCGTCCACGCCTGGTGGCACACGCTGACGCAGGGCAGCCGGGAGCAGCTGATCCGCCTGCCGGGGCTCGGCCTGCTCAACGGCCTGCCCGCGAGCGTCCGCGACCGCTCGAACCGGCTGGGACTCGCCGGCCAGAAGGCCGCGCTGAAGCGCAGGCTCGACGCCGCCGCCGCCGAACTCGACCGCCTCGACGACCCCACCCTGTTCGGCGGCTGGGAACGCCTCGCCAACCAGCTCCGCCGCATCGAGAACATCGAAAGGGAACTCCAGCCGGTCCCTGGACACCCGCCACCCCTGCTGCTGGCCTTCGACGTGAACGGACAGGGACGACTCATCGTCTCCTGGGGTGACCCCGACACCGCCGACACCACGGTCACCTCCGTCTCCGGCCTCACCTCAGGCCTGGACGCCGCCCCAGGCGACCTCCAACGCTCCCGCGCCCTCTGGCAACAGGCCACGAAGACCAGCGGGAAGCAGGTCGTCGCCTCGATCACGTGGCTCGGTTACGACGCTCCTCAGATCGACCCTGGCCTCCTCGACCCGGACAAGTCCGTGGCCTTCGAGAGAGCGGCCGCCAAGGGAGGAGCCGCGCTCGCCGCCTTCGCCGACGGTTTGCGCGCCGCCCATGTTCCGTCGGGTACAGCGAGGGCCGTCGTCGTCGGCCACAGCTACGGCTCCCTCACCACCGGCCACGCCGCAGTCCTTCGCCCGGGAAGGCTGGCTGACGAGTTCATCTTCGTCGGCAGTCCGGGCGTTGGCGTCGATCACGCCTCCCAACTGGGCGTCAGGCCGCACAACGTCTGGGTCGGGGAGGCCGGCAACGATCCAGTCGCCGCGCTCGGCCGCTTCGGCGCCGACCCGGGCAACTCCTCCTTCGGCGCCAAGCACTTCCCAGTCGGACGAGACGTCTACACCTCGGCCCACAGCAGCTATTGGAACCAAGACTCTGTGTCCTTGCGGAACATGGGCCGCATCATCAATGGACAGAGGGACGAACTCGACCATCCTGCACCGCTCAATGAACGCCCCCAGCTCCTGATGCCCGAATTGGCCCCCGACCTGGCTTTTAAGCCGAACAGGTGAATCGCCTTGTCCCGAGCTCTCTTTGTGATCCTCATCCTTCTCCTTTCGGGGTGCACGATGAACGAACCGACCATGACTCAGGCGCAAGCTCTTGCCCGCGTAGACCAGCTCGTAGCTGAGACTGCTGCTGCGCTCAGTCCCAAGCCACGACTGGAACTCATCCAATCGTCGGTCCCGTTCAGCATGTGCCTGGATGAAGGGAAGTCGGAGAACCAAGTGGTGGTCAATCGGGCCTATTGGCTTCGAGACGTGCCCAGTAGCGAGAACATGAACATCGCCAGGCAGGTTCACGCTTTCTGGGAGCGACAGGGGCATGTCATCACGTCCACTGGGGGGTGGCAGGTCGGTCATCCAAGCATCGGAGGAGAATCCCGACCCGACGAGTTCATTCTGGCACTCACCTGGTCGGCAGGTGACGATCTCTATCTCGCCGCAACTTCTCCCTGCGTCTGGCCCGACGGGACGCCTGCGCCAGCCGACCGTTGATCCACCAAGAGCACTGAACCGATGAGGCTCAGTTCGAAACGATTTTCAAAGGGACGCCGGCTGCGCGTAGTGGGGCGAGGTCGGATTCGGGGGCGTCGCTGTCCACGATCACCAGGTCGAAGGCGGTCAGCGGTGCCAGTTGGTGCAGCCCTCGCTTGCTGAACTTCGTGTGGTCGATCAGCAGCACCTTCTTGCTCGCCGACTCCATCAGCGCCCGCTTCACCGCCACCGTCTCCTGCGACTGGTGGTAGCAGTGCCCGTTGGTCACCGCCGTGGTGGACATGAACAGCACGTCCGCGTGCAGTGACCGAATCGCTTCGGTGGTGCGCATGCCGAGAAAGGCGTCGTAGGCCGGGTAGTAGGCCCCGCCCAGCGCGATGAGGTCGATGGTGGCCTCGCCGGCCAGCAGGTTGACCACCGCGAGGAAGTTGGAGATCACCGTGACGGGCCCCCTGGCCGGCAGCAGTCCGGCGACGGCCAGGCCTGTCGTGCTCTCGTCGATCATGACCGAGGCGCCGGGCTCGACGAGCGCGACCGCCTCCTCGGCGAGCAGCCGTTTGGCCTCGGACATCGCCTGCACGCGATGACGCACGTCGCCGTGGTAGAGCGCGGACGGCTGGGCCGTCGCGCCGCCGCGTACCTTGCGCAGCCATCCCTCGCTCTGCAGCACGTCGAGGTCACGGTGGATGGTCATCAGACTCACGCCATGGGCCTCGGCGAGCTGCTCCATGCGGACGAAGCCCTCGCTCGCGACGAGCTGGCGGATCTGGTCGCGGCGTTCCCTTGGGCCGAGCGCGGGGTCGCCGTCTGCCACGAGTCGCCTCCTGATCAGTGTGAAGTCGGTGCTAAAGGTAACACGAGATGTCGCCGTAAGTTCTCACATGTCCGTATGTTGTAGTTATCAGACTCTTGACATATTTGGCCCTTCGGGTGTTGTGTTCCTCACACCACAACACACACCCAGACCTCTCGTCGATGAGCCAAGGAGCAGTCATGAAGAGGGTCACCTTCGCGGTCGCCGTCGCGCTGGCGGCGGCCACCGCCTGTTCGTCCACCACCACGTCGGCAGGGCAGGGCGAGAGCGCCGCCCAAGGTGCGAAGATCGCCTTCCTCATGCCGGACATCGCCTCCACCCGTTACGAGCTCTACGACGCGCCGCTGTTCAAGGCGAAGATGAAGGAGCTCTGCCCGACCTGCGAGGTGCTCTACCAGAACGCCGGAGCCGACGCCGCCAAGCAGCAGCAGCAGGCCAACTCCGCCCTGGCCCAGGGCGTCAAGGCGATCGTGATCGACCCCGTCGACTCCGCGGCCGCCGCGACGATCGTCCAGTCGGCGCAGGCGCAGAAGGTGCCGATCATCGCCTACGACCGGCCGATCCCGGCCGCCAAGGCCGACTACTACGTGTCGTTCGACAACGAGAAGATCGGCTCCCTCATCGCACAGTCGCTCGTCGAAGAGGTGAAGAAGAAGGGCGGCGACGGCGGCCTGCTCGTCGTGAACGGCTCGCCCACCGACGCAGCCGCTCAGCTGATCAAGAAGGGCATCCACAGCGCGGTCGACTCCAGCGGCCTGAAGCTGCTGGCCGAGTACGACACCCCAGGCTGGCAGCCCAACAAGGCGCAGGAGTGGGTCAGCGGTCAGATCGCCCAGTTCCCCGGCAAGATCGGCGGAGTGGTCGCCGCCAACGACGGCACCGGCGGCGGCGCGATCGCCGCGTTCAAGGCCGCCGACACCCCCGTGCCGCCGGTCAGCGGCAACGACGCCGAGCTGGCCGCGGTCCAGCGGATCATCAACGGCGACCAGTACAACACCATCTCCAAGCCGATCAAGATCGTGGCCGAGGCGGCGGCGGTGGTCGCGAACGAGTTCGCCCAGGGCAAGAAGCCTGCGGGTAAGACCACGCTGTTCGACACCCCCTCCGAGCTGTTCACCCCGACCGTGGTGACCCAGGAGAACGTGGCGAAGGAACTGCTCGGTCCCGGCGGCGCGCTCAAGGTGTCGGAGGTGTGCACCCCCGACTACAAGGCCGCCTGTGACAAGCTCGGGATCAAGTAGATGCCCATCCTGTCCCTGAGCGGCATCACCAAGACCTTCGGCGCCGTCGCCGCGCTCACCGGCATCGACCTCGACGTCGAAGCCGGTGAGGTCGTCGCGATCGTCGGCGACAACGGCGCGGGCAAGTCCACCCTCGTCAAGATCCTCTCCGGCGTCCACGCCGCCGACTCCGGGACGATCACCTTCGAGGGCGGGCAGGCGCACATCGCCACCCCCGCCGACGCCCACCGTCTCGGCATCGCCACGGTCTTCCAGGACCTGGCGCTGTGCGAGAACCTCAATGTGATCGAGAACCTCTTCCTCGGCCAGGAGCTGCGCGCGCTGCGCCTGGACGACGTGGCGATGGAGGTCCGCTCGTGGGAGCTGCTGCGCCAGCTCTCCGCGAAGATCCCCTCGGTGCGCACCCCCGTGGCCTCGCTCTCGGGCGGACAGCGGCAGACCGTGGCCATCGCCAGGTCGCTGCTGGCCGATCCCAAGGTGGTCATCCTGGACGAGCCGACGGCCGCGCTGGGCGTCGCGCAGACGGCGGAGGTGCTCAACCTGATCGAACGGCTGCGCGACCGCGGTCTCGGCGTGATCATGATCAGCCACAACATGGCCGACGTGAAGGCCGTCGCCGACAAGGTGGCGGTGCTGCGGCTCGGCCGTAACAACGGGACCTTCGCCGTCGGCGAGGTGTCCCAGGAGGACATCATCGCGGCGATCACCGGCGCCACCGACAACGTGGTGACCCGCCGCGCGCAATCGCAGGAAAGGCTCCGCCAATGACCGATCTCGAGACTCCGACGGACCTGAAGGACGAGCGGCTGATCGGCAGGCAGGGCCTGCGCGGCGCCGCCGAGGGCCTGCTCGACCGGGTCCGCGGCGGCGACCTGGGCGTCCTGCCCGTCGTCATCGGGCTGATCGTGATCTGGTCGGTGTTCCAGGCGCTCAACCCGATCTTCCTGTCCAGCGTCAACCTGGTGAACCTCACACTGGAGTGCGCCCCTGTCGGCATCATCGCGCTGGGCGTGGTGGTCGTGCTGCTCGTCGGCCAGATCGACCTGTCGGTCGGCTCGGTCAGCGGCCTGACCTCCGCGGTCATGGCGGTGTTCTTCGTGGACAGGAGGCTGCCGGTCTGGCTGGCGATCCTGGCCGCGATCGTGATCGGCTGCGCGATCGGCTGGGTCTACGGGCAGATCTTCAACAGGTTCGGCGTGCCGAGCTTCGTCATCACCATGGCGGGACTGCTGGGCCTGCTCGGCGTGCAGCTGTGGATGCTGGGCGCCAAGGGCTCGATCAACCTGCCGTTCGACTCGGGCCTGGTCGCCTTCGCGCAGCTGGCCTTCGTGCCGGTGTGGCTGTCGTACGTGTTCGTCGTGGTGGCCGCGGCGGGCCTGTTCGCCAGCGGGTACGCCCACGCCAGGCGGCGCAGGCAGGCCTCGCTGTCGGCGGTCTCCACCCAACTGCTGGTGGCCAGGAGCGTCCTGGTGCTCATCGGCCTCGGCGTGGTCGTCTGGTATCTCAACCAGACCCGCGGCGTGGGCTGGATGTTCGTGCTGTTCCTCGCGCTGGTGCTGGTCATGCACTACGTGCTCGGCCGTACCAAGTTCGGTAAGTCGATCTACGCGGTCGGCGGCAACGCCGAGGCGGCCAGGCGCGCGGGCATCAACGTCAGGGCCGTCTACACCTCCGCGTTCGTGCTGTGCACGACGCTCGCCGCCGTCGGCGGCGTGCTGGCCGCGGCCAGGCTCGCCGCGGTCAACCAGAGCAGCGGAGGCGGCGACGTCAACCTCAACGCCATCGCGGCCGCCGTCATCGGCGGCACCAGCCTGTTCGGCGGCAGGGGTACGGCCTTCGCCGCGCTGCTGGGCATCGTGGTGATCCAGTCCATCTCCAGCGGGCTGACCCTGCTCAACCTCGACTCCTCCTTCCGCTTCATGGTCACCGGCGCCGTCCTGCTGCTCGCGGTGGCCGTGGACTCGGTGGCCCGCAGGTCGCGGGTCTCCCACGGCAGGGCGTAGGGGGAGCGAGCGATGGCAGTGGTCTGTGTCGACGCCGGCACCACGATGATCAAAGCGGTCGGCTACGACGAGGAGGGCGCCGAGGCGGTGGTGGCGCGCAGGGCCACCACCGTGACCAGGCCCCGTCCCGGCTGGGCCGAGCAGGACATGAACGCGGTGTGGGAGGCGGTCGTCTCCTGCGTGCGCGAGGTGGTCGAGGGCATGGCCGGGCCCGTCGACTACGTCGCGGTCACCGCGCAGGGCGACGGCTGCTGGCTGGTCGGTCCCGACGGAGAGCCGACGGGGCCCGCCATCCTCTGGAACGACGCCCGCGCGGCCGCCTTCGTCGCGGACTGGACCGAGGCGGGCGTGCTGGAGCGGGCCTTTCACCGCAACGGCTCGCTGACCTTCGCGGGTCTGCCCAACGCCGTCCTGGCGTGGCTGCGCCAGCACGACCCCGAGCGGCTCGAACGCTCGGCGACCGCGCTGACCTGCGGCGGCTGGCTGTTCTCCAAGCTCACCGGCAGGGTCGCGGCCGACAGCTCCGACGCCTCAGCGCCGTTCACGGACCTGGCCACGGGGCGCTACTCCGCCGAGCTGCTGGCTCTCTACGACCTGGAGTGGGCCGCCCCGCTGCTGCCCGAGCAGCTCGACGACGAGGACAGGGCCGCGCCGCTGACCGCGCAGGGGCTCGGCCTGCCCACGGGCACCCCCGTCGTGCTGTCCTCCTACGACATCGCCTCCACCGCGGTCGGCGTCGGCGCCGTCACTCCAGGCCAGGCGTGCACGATCCTCGGCACGACGCTGTGCACGGAGATCGTCACCGACCGGGTGGAGCTGGGCGAGCGGGCCTCGGGCCTGACCGTCGCACTCGGGCTGCCCGGGCTCCACCTGCGGGCCTTCCCCACGCTGGCGGGCGGCGAGGTGATCGGCTGGGCCTGCGAGATGCTCGGCCTGAGCCACCCCGCCGACCTCGGCGACTTGGCCACCCTGGCGCCCGCGGGCGCGGAGGGGCTGGTGTTCCTTCCCTACCTGTCGCCCGCCGGAGAGCGCGCCCCCTTCCTCGATCCGTTCGCGAGAGGCGCGTTCGTCGGCCTCTCCTTCGAGCACCGCCGCGAGCATCTGGCCCGCGCGGTCATGGAAGGCCTCAGCATGGTCATCAGAGACTGCCTCACCGCCTCCCATGTCAGGCCCACCGAGCTGCGCGTCTGCGGAGGCGGCGCGGCCAGCGAGGTGTGGACGCGGCTCATCGCCGACGTCACGGGCCTGCCCGTGCTGCGCACGGCCGACGAGGAGGCGGGCGCCAGAGGCGCCTACGTCCTCGGCGGCCTGGCCACCGGCGCACTGGCCAAGGTGCCCGAACCCCGGGTACGGCAGGCGCTCGACCCGGCCGCGGGGCCGTACGACGAGCTGTTCGAGCGGTTCCTGCGCGTCAGGGAGAGCGTCAGGAGCGGCAGGTGAGCGGCGTCTGGGTCGGGCTGGATCTCGGCACGCAGAGCGTCAGGGCGCTCGCCGTCACGGGCGAGGGCAGGGTCGCGGGCATGGGCACGCGCAAGCTGACCAGCCACCGCGAAGGCGAGCGGCACGAGCAGGACCCCGAGCAGTGGTGGCACGCGACCGCGCTGGCCTGCGCCGAGGCGCTGGCCGACGTGCCGGACGCCGAGGTGCGCGGCGTGGCGGTGGACGCCACCTCCGGCACCGTCCTGCTCGCCGACACGCAGGGCCGCCCGCTCACGCCCGGCCTGATGTACGACGACACCCGCGCCGCCGCCCAGGTGGACAAGATCAACGAGGTGGGCGGCCACGTCTGGTCCCAGCTCGGCTACCGCCGCATGCAGGCCGCGTGGGCGCTGCCGAAACTGCTCTGGCTGCTCGACGAGTACGGCTGGAACGGCGTCAGGCTGCTGCACCAGAGCGACTTCGTCAACCGCCGCCTGGTCGGCCACGAGGTGCCCACCGACCTCAGCAGCGCGCTCAAGACAGGAGCGCACCTGATCGAGGAGGACTGGCCTTCGGACGTGCTCGCCACGCTCGGCGTGCCGGGCGAGACGCTGCCCTTCCTGGTCCGTTCGGGCACGGTTCTCGGCACGGTCTGCGCCGCGGCGGCCGAGCTCACCGGCCTGCCCGAGGGCACCCCCGTCATCGCGGGGGCGACCGACGGCTGCGCCGCCCAGCTCGGCGCGGGCGCGCTCACCCCCGGCAGCTGGAACTCCGTGCTCGGCACCACCCTGGTGATCAAGGGGGTGACCCGCGAGCTGGTCCGCGACCCCCTGGGCGCGGTCTACTCGCACAGGGCGCCCGACGGCGGCTGGCTGCCGGGCGGCGCGTCGAGCACGGGCTCAGGCGCGATCGCCCGCGACTTCCCCGGCCGCGACCTCGACGAGCTGAGCGCCGCGGCCGCAGGACGCGAACCGGCCAGGCCGCTCGCCTATCCGCTCGTCTCGGCCGGGGAGCGCTTCCCCTTCGTCGCGCCCCAGGCCAGAGGGTTCCTCCTCGGCGAGGTGGCCGACGAGGCCGAGCACTTCGCCGCGTTGTTGCAGGGCGTCGCCTTCGTCGAACGGCTCTGCTTCGACTACCTGGACCAGCTCGGCGCTCCCGTGGACGGCGCGCTCACCCTGACGGGCGGCGCGACGCGCAGCGCGTACTGGTGCCAGCTGCGCGCCGACGTGCTGGGCAGGCAGGTCACGCTCCCCGAGAACGCCGAACCCGCGCTCGGCATGGCGGTGCTGGCCGCCTCGCCAGGCCGCAGGGTCGCCGACGTGGCCGCGGAGATGGTCCGCGTCCGCGCCACGATCGACCCCCGCCCCGGCTCTGCCGACCGATTCGACGACGCCTACCTGCGCCTGGTCGACGAGCTGGCGCGCAGGCAGTGGCTGCCCGCCGAGGTCGCCGCGCACGCACACGAGAGGACAACCCGATGACCCGCCTGGTCCTGGTCCGTCATGGAGAGTCGGTGTGGCACGCCGAGAACCGCTACGCGGGCATCAGCGACATCGCGCTGACCCCGCTGGGCGTACGGCAGGCCGCCAAGCTCGCCGCATGGGCCGAGGGCGCGCAGCTGTCGGCGGTGTGGGCCTCCACGCTGTCGCGCTCCAGGCTCACGGCCGAGCCGTGCGCCGAGGCGGCCGGCGTCCCGCTGCGCGTCGACGAGCGGCTGCGCGAGCTGGCCTTCGGCGAGGCCGAGGGGCTCACGGCCGCCGAGATGAGCAGCCGCTTCCCTCAGGCGCGCGAGGCGTTCACCACCGACCCCGTCGCCCACCACCTGCCGGGCGGCGAGGACCCCGTCAAGGCCGCCCAGCGCTTCACCGAGTGCCTGTACGACATCGCCGCCGAGCATCCCGAGGGCCGCGTGCTGGTGGTCGCGCACACCACGATCATCAGGCTCGCCCTGTGCGGGCTCATCGGGGTGCCGCTGCGCGAGTACCGGCGGCTGTTCCCGTTCCTGAGCAACGGGGCCCTGACCGAGATCGCCCTCCGCGACGGCGACATCGCCCTCCTCCAGCTCAACGGAGCCCTCTCATGACCACCCGTGTCCTCGCCGCAGGCGACCACTTCGTCCTCAACCGCCTGTTCGCCGAAGCTCTCGAAGGCGTCGGCGACCTGGAGCTCTCCGAGCTGACCCTGCCGTGGCCGGTCGAGCCGTTCGGCCCGGTCGCCGAGGTGCGCGAGGCGTCGGGAGGCGAGGAGGAGCTCATCGAGGCGCTGCGCGGGGTGGAGATCTGCCTCACCCAGATGGCGCCGCTGACCGAGCGGATCCTCGCCGCCTCACCGGAGCTGCGCCTGTTCTGCGTGGGGAGAGGCGGGCCGGTCAACGCCAACCTGGAAGCGGCCACCAGACACGGCGTCGCCGTCTGCTACGCCCCCGGCCGCAACGCCACCGCCACGGCCGAGCACACGATGGGCATGATCCTCGCCGCGATCCGGCGCATCCCGGCCACCCACGGCGAGCTCGTCTCCGGCGTCTGGCGCGGCGACTACTACACCTACGACAGCGTCGGCCCCGAGCTGGAAGGCGCGACGGTCGGCCTGGTCGGCTACGGCGCCATCGGCCGCAGGGTGGCCAGGATGCTGGCCGGGTTCGGCGCGCGGGTGCTGGTCTTCGACCCCTACGCCGAGCAGGACGGCCTGGCCGAGCGGGTCTCGTCGCTGGAGGAGCTGCTGTCGAGGTCGCTGGTGGTGTCGTTGCACGCCAGGGCCACCCCCGAGACCGCCGGCATGATCGGCGCGAGGCAGCTGGCCGTCATGCCCAGAGGATCGGTGCTGGTCAACTGCGCGAGGGGCAGCCTGGTCGACTACGAGGCGGTCTGCGACGCGCTGGAGTCGGGACAGCTGTTCGCCGCGGCGTTCGACGTCTTCCCCGAGGAGCCGCTGCCGAAGGACTCCAGGTTGCTCACCGCGCCGAACGTGGTCATGACGCCGCACCTGGCGGGGGCGAGCAAGGAGACGGCGGGCAACGCCGCCCGCATCGTGGCCGCCGAAGTGGGCCGCTACCTGCGCGGAGAGCCGCTCGCCCACTGCGCCAACCCGGAGGTATTCCGGCTCCGTTAACCGGAGATTTCGCACCAGACATTTACTCTAGGCACGCACTTGCTTGTCATGTTAGATGGAGGAGCGGCACCCAGTAAACAATCTTGCACCGGGAGAGAGGACCGGGCTCGATGGCGCTGGTTCTTGACGGTGTTTGCGTACGACAACGTGACGAGATCTGGCTCGACGACATAAACCTCGAATTATCCAGCGGAATGACCGTGCTCATCGGTCCGCTGGGCGCGGGGAAAACGACGCTGATGCGGGTCGTGGCAGGCCTGCACCCGCCAAGCGCAGGCCGGGTCATTGTCGACGGGAAAGACGTCGCCTCGATCTCGGTGCGAAAGCGCTCGGTGGCCTTCGTCTACCAGCAGTTCATCAACTACCCCTCGCTGACGGTCCACGAGAACATCGCCTCCCCGCTCCGTCTCGACCGCGCCTTTCCCAAGGGCCGGGTCGACCGGCGGGTACGCGAGGTCGCCGAGCTCATGGGCATCGGCGACCTGCTGCCACGCAGGCCGTCCGAGCTGTCGGGCGGCCAGCAGCAGCGCACCGCCATCGCCAGGGCGCTGGCCAGGCCCGTGGACGTGCTGCTGCTCGACGAACCGCTCGCCAACCTCGACTACAAGCTCAGGGAGCAGCTGAGGGGCGACCTCAAGAGCATGTTCGGCCAGTCGAAGGGCGTGGTCCTCTACTCGACGTCCGATCCCGCGGAGGCGCTCGGCTTCGCGGCGCCCACAGTGGTCCTCGGCGAGGGCCGGGTACGGCACGTCGGCGAGGCCGCGGACATGTACGACCGGCCGCCCACGCTGGCCGTCGCCGCGACGCTCAGCGATCCGCCGCTGAACCTCCTGCCCGGCGTCGTGCGCGACGGATGGATCGAGTGCATGGGCGCCTCCTTCGAAGCTCCGCGGGCGCACGCCAGGGCCGAGCGCGTCGTCCTCGGCGTCCGCCCGCACCAGGTGAGCATCGAGCGGGCCGGGCCCGGCGCGCTCGCCTTCCCGGCGGAGATCCGCCTGGCCGAGGTGACGGGCAGCGCGACCTTCCTGCACCTGCTGCTGCGGGGCGGCACCCACCTCGTCGCCCAGTTGCCGGGCACCCGGCTGTTCACCCCCGGCGAGCAGGCGACCGCCTACGTCGACCCCGCCCACGTCCTGATCTTCGACGAGGCAGGCGGGGACCTGCTGGCCGCTTCGGCGGCGGAGGTGGATCTGCATGGCTGACATCCGCCTCGAGGGCGTGGGGCACAGCTACGACGGCGGCAGGACCTGGGCGCTCAAGCCGATGACCTGGACCTGGCGGGAGGCCAGGGCCTACGCCCTGCTCGGGCCGAGCGGGTGCGGCAAGACCACCCTGCTGAACATCGTCTCCGGCCTGCTCTCCCCGACCGTGGGGCGGATCTGGTTCGGCGACCGCGACGTGACCTCGGTGCCGACGGCAGGCCGCAACATCGCGCAGGTCTTCCAGTTCCCCGTGCTGTACGAGCAGATGTCGGTCTACGACAATCTCGCCTTCCCGCTGCGCAACCGCAGGTATCCCAAGGCCGAGATCGACCAGCGCGTACGCAGGGTGTCGCAGCTGCTGGGGCTCGACGAGCATCTCCACCGCAGGTCGCGCAGGCTGGATCCGGGCCGGCAGCAGATCGTCAGCCTGGGCAGGGGCCTGGTCCGCTCCGAGGTCGCCGCCGTGCTGCTCGACGAGCCGCTCACGGTGATCGACCCCGCGCTGAAGTGGACCCTGCGGAGCAAGCTGAAGGAGATCCACCGCGACACCGGCCACACGCTCATCTACGTCACGCACGACCAGACCGAGGCGCTGACCTTCGCCGACGAGGTGGTGGTGCTCAAGGACGGAGAGGTCGTCCAGTCAGGCACGCCCGCCGAGCTGTTCCTGTCGCCCGCCCACGAGTTCGTCGGCCACTTCATCGGATCGCCCGGCATGAACGTGCTGCCGGCCGAGGTCGCCGGCGGGCTGGTCAGAGTGGGGGAGGCGGTGATCGGCAGGGCCGTCGGCGAGCTGCCGCCCGGTCCCGTGCGCGTCGGCGTCAGGCCCGAGTTCGTGCGCGTCAGCGCCGAGCGGAAGACGCCCGGCGTGAAGGCGCGGGTGAAGGGCGTGGACCGCATGGGGGCCTACCACCTGGTCCGCGCCGACGTGGACGGCCACGACCTGGTCGCCAAGGTGGACGCGGGCTCCCACCACACGCCCGGCGCCGTCGAGTTCTTCCACTTCGCCGCCGACGGGGCGTTCCTGTTCAGGGACGAGGTGAGGTGCGGGTCCATAGCGCCGCTCGAAGGGGGCCAGGGAGCGTGACCAGCCAGTTAGCCGAGGACGCCGTCGCCGAGGCCGCGCCGCGAGAGGAGGCTCGCGGCAGGCAGGCCGACCTGAAGCCGAAGAACAACCGCGCCTGGTTCTTGGTGCTGCCCGTCGTGGTGTCGGTCGCGTTCACCGCGGTCATCCCGCTGATGACCGTCGTCAACTTCTCCGTGCAGGACATCTTCACCCCCACCGACCGGATCTTCGTGGGGCTCGACTGGTTCAGGTCCATCTCCCGCGACCCCGAGGTGCGCGCCGCCTTCCTGAGGACCCTGCTGTTCTCCGCCCAGGTGCTGCTGGTGGAGATCCCGCTCGGCGTCGCGATCGCGGTGTGCATGCCGCGGCGCGGGGTGTCGGTGTCGGTGGCCCTGGTCGTCGTCGCGCTGCCGCTGCTCATCCCGTGGAACGTGGTCGGCACCATCTGGCAGATCTTCGCCCGCGGCGACATCGGCCTGGGCGGCTGGACGATCAACAACGTGCTGGGCATCGGGTTCAACTACACGCTCGACTCCACCGACGCCTGGATCACCGTCCTGCTCATGGACGTCTGGCACTGGACGCCGCTGGTGGCGCTGCTGGCCTACGCTGGCCTGCGCTCGATCCCCGACCCCTACTACCAGGCCGCGCAGATCGACGCCGCCTCCGCGTGGGCCACCTTCCGCCACATCCAGCTGCCCCGCCTGCGCGGCGTGCTGACCATCGCCGTCCTGCTCCGCTTCATGGACAGCTTCATGATCTACACCGAGCCCTTCGTGGTGACGGGCGGCGGGCCCGGCAACGCCACCTCCTTCCTCAGCATCCTGCTGTCGAAGATCGCCGTCGGGCAGTTCGACCTCGGCCCCGCGGGCGCGTTCTCGTTGCTCTACTTCCTCATCGTGCAGATCATCTCGTACGTCTTCTTCACCGTGCTGACGAGGAGCGGGCGATGAGGCTGCCATGGGCGCGCACGGTGTTCTGGCTGTACGCCGCCACCCTCATGCTGCCGCTGCTGTGGATGTTCGGCATGTCCATCAGGCCGAACGAGGACATCCTCGGCAGTTTCTCGCTCATTCCGCAGCGGGTGACGCTGGAGAACTACGAGACGTTCTTCACCAACGACGTGTGGTATTCGAGCTATCTCAACTCGATTCTCTACACGTCCATGAACGCGGTCATGTCGCTGATCGTGGCACTTCCCGCGGCGTACGCGTTCTCGCGCTTCAGATTCGCCGGTGACAAACACCTGTTCTTCTGGCTGCTGACCAACAGGATGGCGCCGCCCGCCGTCTTCCTGCTGCCCTTCTTCCAGATCTACCAGAGCGTCGGCCTTTTCGACACGCACCTCGGGGTCGCCATCGCGCACATGCTCTTCAACGTGCCGCTCGCCGTATGGATCCTCGAAGGCTTCATGTCGGGAATTCCACGCGAGATCGACGAGACGGCGGCCATCGACGGCTATTCGTTGCCGCGCTTCTTCATCCGCATCTTCCTGCCGATGATCCGCTCGGCGATCGGCGTCACCGCCTTCTTCTGCTTCATGTTCAGCTGGGTCGAACTGCTCATCGCCAGGACCATCACCTCCGTCGACGCCAAGCCCATCGCGGCCACCATGACCAGGACCGTGAGCGCGGCGGGCGTCGACTGGGGACTGCTGGCCGCGGCGGGCGTGCTGACGATCATCCCGGGCGCGATCGTCATCTGGTTCGTCAGGAACTACATAGCCAAGGGCTTCTCCATGGGGAGGGTCTGACCGTGCTCGAGTGGATGGTGTGGACCCCGCCCACGGCACTGGTGTTCGCGGGGCTGGTACTGCTGCTGACCGGGATGGCGGTGTGGGGCAGGCTCTCGCCTCCCGTCGCGCGCCGCGGATTCCTGCGCATCGAGACCGACAGGGGCGACCGCCTGTACATCGGGCTGATCAGCGCGGCCGTCGTGCTGGCCGGGTGGATCGCCCTCACCGACCTGTCGATGTGGCTGGCGCTGGGCTGCGCGCTGCTGGTGGCACTGGTCATCGGCATATGGGGATGAAGGAGGGACGATGTCGTCAACGCTCAAACGGGCAGGTGCCGTACTCATCCTGCTGGTGGCGGGCTGCAGCACCGGCGGGGGAGGTGGGGGCACGAGCGACTTCAGGGAGGAGGACGGCAAGGCCGCCGCCCGCCGATGGGCCAGCGAGGAGTTCACGCCCAGCACGCTCTCCCGCGACCAGCAACTGGCCGAGATGGACTGGTTCATCAAGGCGGCCGCGCCGTACCGCGGAATGGAGATCAACGTGGTCTCCGAGACGATCACCACCCACGAGTACGAGTCGCAGAAGCTCGCCAAGGCCTTCAGCGAGATCACCGGCATCAGGCTCAAGCACGACCTGATCCAGGAGGGTGACGTCGTCGAGAAGCTGCAGACCCAGATCCAGGGCAACCAGAACATCTACGACGCCTACGTCAACGACTCCGACCTCATCGGCACCCACTCCCGCGGCGACTACGTCTTCCCCCTGTCGGACTACATGGCGGGAGAGGGCAAGGCCGTCACCTCGCCCACGCTCGACCTGCAGGACTTCATCGGCATCAGCTTCACGACGGGCCCGGACAAGAAGCTCTACCAGCTTCCCGACCAGCAGTTCGCCAACCTCTACTGGTTCCGCTACGACTGGTTCACCGACGAGAAGATCAAGAAGCAGTTCAAGGACGCCTACGGCTACGACCTTGGCGTCCCCGTCAACTGGGCGGCCTACGAGGACATCGCCGACTTCTTCACCAACAAGGTGAACGGCGACGGCACGATCGACGGCAAGAAGGTCTACGGCCACATGGACTACGGCCGCAAGGACCCGTCGCTGGGCTGGCGCTTCACCGACTCGTGGCTGTCCATGGCGGGCAACGGCGACGCGGGCATCCCCAACGGGCTGCCGGTGGACGACTGGGGCATCAGGGTGGAGAACTGCCGCCCCGTCGGCTCGTCGGTGACCCGCGGCGGCGACACCAACGGCCCCGCGGCCGTCTACGCGCTCAACAAGTACGTCGACTGGCTGAAGAAGTACGCCCCGAAGGAGGCGGCGGGCATGAACTTCAGCGAGTCGGGGCCCGTTCCCGCGCAGGGCGCCATCGCGCAGCAGATCTTCTGGTACACCGCCTTCACCGCGGACCTGGCCAAGGAGGGGCTGCCCGTGGTCAACGCCGACGGCACGCCGAAGTGGCGCATGGCCCCGAGCCCGCACGGCGCGTACTGGAAGGACGGCAACAAACTGGGCTACCAGGACGCCGGCGCCTGGACGTTGCTGAAGAACACCCCCCAGGAGCGACGGGCGGCGGCGTGGCTGTACGCCCAGTTCGTCACGTCCAAGACGGTCTCGCTGAAGAAGTCCATCACGGGCCTCACCTTCATCCGCGACTCCGACATCAGGAGCGACTACTTCACCGAGAACGCCGCCAAGTACGGCGGGCTCATCGAGTTCTACCGCTCGCCCGCCCGCAAGCAGTGGACCCCGACGGGCACCAACGTCCCCGACTACCCGAAGCTGGCCCAGCTGTGGTGGCAGAACGTCGCCACCGCGGTCACGGGAGAGACGACGGCCCAGCAGTCGATGGACAACCTGGCCAAGCAGCAGGACGACATCCTGTCCAGGCTGGAGCGGCGGGGCTACGGCGGGGAGTGCGCGCCGAAGCTGAACCAGGAGAGGGACGCGCAGTACTGGCTCGACCAGCCCGGCGCCCCCGCGCCGAAGCTCGCCGACGAGAGAGGCAAGCCTGAGACGCTCGACTACGACAAGCTGCTCGCCCAGTGGAAGGGCACCGACTGACGGCCGACCGGCCTCGGCGCCGCCTCCGGCCCGCGAAGGGCCGTGGTGGTGGCTGAGGCCGGCAAGGCGCGATCACCAAGGCGCGGGCCGGCCGCGGCCGCGCTACCCTGTCGGCTACCTGCGGGGGCGCGCCGCGAGGCGGGCCCGGATCCTCTCCGGCCTCGTCGCGCCCCTGACCGGGATCGACCGAGGGGGCTGATCGTGCAAGTGACCGCCGGCCGCGCGACGGGCGTCGCCGCCACCGCCGCGGGAAAGCGGTGAGGGCGCCGGGACGGCCGCGCAGCCAGGAGGTGGACGCGGCCGTGCTCGCCGCCGCCCTCGACCTGCTGATCGAGTACGGCGCCAGCCAGACCAGCATCGAGCAGGTCGCCCAGCGGGCGGGGGTGACCAGGGCCACCGTCTACCGGCGCTTCGCCGGCAAGACGGCGCTGCTGGTCCAGGCGATCGAGTCGGTCCACCAGGACCACGAGCCCGGCGCCATCGACTGGCCCGACATCGGCAGCATGCTCGACGACTGGGCTCTCTACCTGAGCGAGCCGCGCAACCGCCGCATGCTGCGCCGCCTGTACGGCGCCGTGGACGACCACCCCGAACTGCTCCAGGCCTACCGCGGCGCCAACGGCCTGCGCAGGGCGGCGGCCGAGCACGCCACGCTGGCCGCCGCGCGCGACAGCGGCGAACTGCCCGCCGACACGGACCTCGACATCCTCCAGCAGGTGCTCAACGGGGCGGTGCTGCACCACCTCGGCTCCTACCCCGACACCACGAGCGCCGCCGACATCAAGGCCTTTCTCGCCGCGGTGCTCAGGCAGGCGGGCCACCGTCCCGGCGCGCGCGGTTGACCATCACACCGATGTGACGCTTTAACCTCCCGTTGTCGCGAATCTGGACGAACGGAGGAGGCAAGGTGGCAGGAGCGGTGGTCATCGGAGCGGGACCGGGGATCGGGCAGGCGGTCGCGCGCAGGTTCGCCAGGGAGAGCATGCCGGTCACGCTGATCGCGCGAGGGGCAGGGACGCTGAAGGGCGCCGAGCCGGGCGGGGTGCCCGTGCTCGCCCTGACGGCCGACAGCACCGACGAGGTCGCGCTGCGCGCCGCGCTCGACAGGGCGGCAGACGAGTTCGGCCTGCCGGACGTGGTGGTGTACAACGCCGCGATCATCCAGGCCGACGGGCCGGGCGAGCTGCCCGCCCGTGCCCACCTGGACGCATGGGCGGTCAACGTGGTGGGCGCGCTCACGGCCGCCGCCCACGTCGCGCCCGCGATGGCGCGGCGCGGCAGCGGCTCCATCCTCATCACCGGAGGCATGCCACAGCCGAAGGCGGCCTACGTGAGCCTGTCGCTGGGCAAGGCGGGGGTCAGGACGCTGGTGAGCCTGCTCGACCAGGAGTACGGCGCCGCGGGCGTGCACGTGGCCAGCGTCACCGTGGCGGGGGCCGTCGCCCCCGGCACCGCGTTCGACCCCGACGACATCGCCGAGCACTACTGGCGGCTTCACACCCAGCCCCAAGGGCAGTGGGAGCACGAGGCCGTACACGAGGGCTCCTGACCACCGGCGCCGGGGCGGGTGCCGGGCGCACCGGCGTGCCGGTGCGCCCGCGTGCTCGTGAACCCTCCTAGCCGTTCAGGTGGACCGCTTCGACGGTCCTGTTCGTCGCGCGCATGATGTCGGTCATCTCGTGGTAGGGCTGGTCCTGCTGGTTGGCCAGGCCCATGTTGAAGGCCTCGGTGGCGCCGGGTTTGCGGGTCACCGCCTGGTCGTAGTAGACGAACCAGGCGTAGCCCACGAACACCGGGCTCTTGGCCTGCGCCTCGACGAACGCCTTGAACTTCTCGCCCCTGTCGGCGATGCCGGTGGCGGTGATCGAGGGATTGTGCGAGGTGAGGCCGCGGTCGGGGTAGCAGAAGGAGAACTCGATGTTGATGATGGGCTTGTCGTGGGTCTCGTACTGCCGCAGGTAGTCGGCGCTGTCGGAGTACCAGTCGAAGGAGATCGCGTCCAGGTGCTCGATCCCGCCGACGTTCCACTCCGGGCTCGTCCGCCAGGTCGGCACCAGCGAGGAGCCGAGGAACAGGTGGTGCGGGTCGTGCCGTTTGATCGCCTGGCGCACCTTGCGGAAATAGGTCGCGGAGGCCTGGGTGATGAACGCCCGCACGTCGCCGTCTGGCACCCTGGCGATGTCGATCACCTCGTCGGCCAGCGCGCGGAAGGAGCGGGCATCGGTGCCCAGGAGCTCGTTGACGCGGGCGAGATCCTCGCCGTAGGCGTGCTCGAGGTGGCGCACGAACGCCTTCTTGGCCGGCAGGTCCGAGCCCCTCCGCGCCACCTGGGCCACGATCTCCCGGTTCCAGCCCCGCTCGTTCTCGAAGAAGTAGCCGATGAGCCACGGGTCGTCGCGCATCCCGCGCATGCCGAAGTCGCCGAAGGCGCGATCGAGCTTGGCGGAGAAGTCACGGTCGAACGGGTCGATGCCCCAGCCCACCTTGATGACGTCGGTGGGCGTCGGCGCCCGCTCGATGTAGGGCATGACGACGGCAGGGTCCCTGTGCCACTTGCCCTGGGCGTTGAACCCCCAGTCGATCATCCGGCGCCGGCTGATGTCGCGCCACCTGTCCTTGTAGTCGTCGCCGTACTTGCGCATCAGGTTCGCCTTCAGGAAGCTCACCGTGTGCAGCCCCTGCTCGACGACGGCATACGCGGCGGCGAACCGGTCACGGTCGGGCAGCTCCTCGAACAGCTCGCGAGGGCTGCCGTCGGCGTTGAGGTACAGGGTGCCGTAGCCCCACTCCTCCGCGGAGAAGGCGTCGACGCCCTTGAGGAAGAACAGGTGGCCGTCGGGGGTGACGAACCACCAGCGGCCCTCGACCTTCTCCAGGCGGAAGTATCCGGTCGCCTCGCGCCGCCCCAGCCGCTTCAGGCCGCCGTAGGCGTCGTAGGTGGCGGCGTCGAAGGCGACGTCGGCGAGCCGCGCCGCCTCCTCGGCGTACTCGCGCCGCAGCTGCTCGTCCGAGGTGACCTTGCCGGGCCAGCTCTGGTGGAGGTACTGGCCGTAGCGGTCGACGAGCGCGGTGCCGGCGGCGCTCGCCGATGCCGCCGTGGCCGCCCGGCCTTCGGCGAGCACGCCGGCCGCGGCGAGGGCTGGTACGCCGAGGAGCAGGCGTCGTCGTGATATCGGGGACATGGGTGTGGACTCCTTCTTGTGGGGGGAGCGAAACGTGTCCTGGAGCTACCTGTCGAAGGGCGTGGGTGCGGCCGGTGAGCTCACCCGCAGGCCGTCCCAGCGCCAGCGGAGCAGGCCGTCGCCGTCGTGGTCGCCGGTCACGGCGGCGGTGCGGGGCTGCTCGCCGGGGGCGAGCAGTTCCAGGGCGAAGGCGGCCCGCAGCCTGGCCTCGTGGAAGTCGAGCGGCGTGCCCGGCCCCTGGTGGAGCCTCACCTCGACCCGCGCCTCGCCGTCGTCGTTGACGGCCTGCCAGGTCCTGGTCCGGTCGAGGAAGCGCGCAGGAGCGGTGTGCACGACCGCCTGCCGCTCCCCTGCGCGCAGGGCGAACACGCCGTCGCCCAGCTCGCGGGCCTCCACCCCGCGGCCCCGCAGGGTCACGCTCAGCCGCAGGTCGCCGACGTGGAAGACGCTGCCGGTGGGCCGGTCGAGCACGGGGTGGAAGTCGCCGGAGTCGTAGCTGAGCCACCAGGCCGACAGCACGCGCGGGCCTTCCTGATGCTGGCGGCACCAGGCGGCGCTCAGGTCGTGGCCGTTGAGCGACATCCGGGCCCGCAGGACCACGGCCGGGTCGTCGGGCGTGCGCCAGTAGCCGAGCAGGGGGCGGCGCTGGACCCAGGCGAACTCCTCGTCGGCGGAGCCGAGGCAGGCGTCCTCGGCGAACCAGGACGTGCCGGTCGTGTCGGAGCTGAAGCGGGTGCGCACCTGGTAGGGCACCGAGGGCAGCGCGCGAAAGCGTTCGGCGATGTTCCGCGGGCAGGGCAGCGGCGGCACCAACAGCGGCGCGACCACCGGCGGCGGCGCCTGCGGTGGCCGCTCCTGGATCGGCCCTTCCTGCGACGGCCCTTCCTGCGACGGCACGTGCGGCTCTGTCTGGCGGCCCGCCTGCCCGGCCGCCACGACGGGCGCGCCCGTCTGCGCGCGCAGGTACGCGGCCAGGTCCGGCTGGATCCGGTCGTGGTAGGCGCGGCTCATCGGGCCGGCGAGCTGGCCGGTGCCGGGGTGGAACCGCTCGGCCAGCGCCGCCCAGGTGAGCTCCCTCAGCTGCTCGGCGACGGCCCTGAAGGCGGGATCGGTCACGATCAGCGCGGCCCGCTCCAGCTCCTCCAGCACCACCCTCCCGTAGGCGGGGGAGTTGTACTCGGTGAACCCGCCGGCCTCGTCGTGCAGGGCGAGCACCGCGCGCAGCCGCCTCCTGCCGAAATCCAGCAGCAGCCCGCCATCTGCGAATTCCAGGACGTCGTCGACGTCACGGGGCGCGGGGGCCGGGGCGTGGGGAGGGCCGGGGCGCAGCAGCTGTCCGGCCGCGGCGGTCGTCACGGCGCCCATCACCGCGATGTTGGTGTAGCCGGGATCGACGTTGCGGCGGAAGACGGCCATCGCCGCGTGGTGGAGCGCGGCCCGCACCCGCCGCCGCACGCGAGGCTCGAGCAGCCGGCCGTGGACGGCGAGGACCTGCGCCAGCCGCACCCCGATGAAATCGGCCCAGTTCCAGTCGGCCGGGCTCATCTGCTCGGGGGGTTCCTCCATGAACCATCCCCAGATCCCGTAGTGAGCCGAGAGCGGGTCGGTCACCTGCAGGTCTGCCAGGGCGTTGAGCACCTCGCCTGCGCGATCGGCCCTGCCCAGCCGCAGGAGCGCGATGGCGTAGTCGGCGGCCTGCTTGGTCTGGTGCGCCCGGGCGCCCTCGGGGACGCGGGTGTGATAGCCGGGCCCGGTGGCGGGCGACCAGGGCATCCGCACGTCGGCGTCGTATCGTGCGTCGAGCTCCGCCACGTACTCCTCGAGTCGCATCCGCGCTACCTCCCGTCGTTGACGCAGCGCAGCACCGGGGCGCAGATCAGCGACGCGGGATCGAGGTCGCGGGAGCTGCGGACGTGGAAGACGGCTCGCTCGCCCGGCAGCAGTGTGATCATCATGTCGTCCACGGTGGCGTCCGGATCGAGCCGGTCGGGCAGGAGTGTCAGGTCGCGCAGCAGGGTCCTGGCGGTGACGGTGACGAGGTAGCCGTCGGCCACGGGCCGTACGCCCGCCTCGAAGGCGGCGGGGGGAAGCGCCAGGTCGACGTCCTCGGCGAAGAACCGGATGACGCGCGTCTCGTCCAGGGCGGCCACCAGCAGTTCGGCCGACGGGTCGGCGGCGGTGGCCACGTGGGGAGGCAGCGCGATCCTGCTCACGCTCCTCGGCGGCACCCGCACCCGCGCCGACTCCTTGGCCAGCGGCTCGCCGGTGAGGCTGCGGCGCACCAGCTCCAGCTCGCCCGACCACGGCTCGGGGCTGTCGTTGACGGCGACGAGGGCGCCGTCCTGGACGGTCAGCAGGCGGTCGGCGTAGGCGCGACGCAGCGCGTACCAGAGGGGTTTGCGGCGCCCGTCGCCGTCGATCGCGGACCAGGAGGTGACCGACCAGCAGTCGTTGAGCTGCCAGACGATCGTGCCCATGCAGGACGGCATGAGCGAGCGGAACCTCTCGACGCCGAAGCTCACCGCCCTGGCCTGGTTGAGCTGGGTGAGGAAGTGCCAGTCGTCGAAGGTGGCGGGCGGCGGCAGGTGCCCGTCCAGGCCGCGCAGGAGCTTGCGCTGACCGTCGTCCGCCTTCTGGTGGGAGGAGTCGGCGGTGAGAGGGCCGTGCGTGACCGACCGGCGCAGGGTGGCGTGGGTGGGAGGGCCCTGGAAGCCGAACTCGGCGACGAAGCGTGGCCGCCAGTCGGCATAGCCGGTGTAGTCGCGCTCGTTCCAGACGTCCCAGATGTGGACGGTGCCGTGCTCGGGCGCGTTGGGATGGCGGCTGTCGTCGCCTGAGTACGGCGTGCCCGGCCAGTACGGCCTGCAGGGGTCGAGCTCGGCGACGATGCCGGGCAGCACGTCCAGGTAGTAGCCCGCGCCCCAGCTGCGGTTCGCCAGGTGCTCGCGCCAGCCCCAGTCGGCGTGGCCCATGAAGTTCTCGTTGTTGCCGATCCACAGCACCAGGCTGGGGTGCGGCGCCAGGCGGACCACCTGCTCGCGGGCCTCGGCGGCGACCTCGGCGGCCAGGGGGTCGTCCTCGGGGTAGGCGGCGCAGGCGAACAGGAAGTCCTGGAAGACCAGGAGGCCGAGCTCGTCGGCCAGGTCGTAGAAGTCGTCACTTTCGTACAGGCCGCCGCCCCACACCCGCAGCAGGTTGACGTTGGCCTCGCAGGCCTGGGCGAACCGCTCGGCCAGGCGCTCGCGGGTCACCCCTGAGGGGAAGCAGTCGTCGGGGATCCAGTTGGCGCCGCGCACGAACACCGGCACGTCGTTGACGACGAGGGTGAAAGCCGATCCCTGCTCGTCAGCGGTGGTGTCCAGCCGGATCGAGCGGAAGCCGACGTTGCGCCGCCAGGTCTGTCCCGTCTCCTCGAGCACGACGGTGAGCGGGCTGAGCGGCTGCGGGCCGTAGCCGCGGGGCCACCACAGGTCGGGCTCGTTCACGCGCATCTCCAGGACCGCCTCGCACGCGCCCGGCGCCAGCCGTGCCCGGGCGAAGGCCCCCGCGACGGTGGCGGTCAGCGTGATCGGGACGTCGGAGGCGCGTTCCACCGAGACGTGGACCCGCACCAGGCCGTCGCGCCCTTCGAGGGTGATCTCCGGGCGGACCTGGGCGAGGCGGGCGGTGCTCCAGGTGTGCAGGGCGGCCGGCCGCCAGATGCCGGAGGTGACGAGGGTGGGGCCCCAGTCCCAGCCGAAGTTGCAGGCCATCTTCCTGATGAACTGGTAGGGCTCGGGATAGGGGCTCGGGCGTCCTCCGCTGACGGCCCGTTGCGCCTCGGCGTGGTGGTACGGGGACTCGAACTCGACGGCCAGCGTGTTGCGGCCCTGACGCAGCAGCTCGCGGACGGGGAAGCGGTAGGAGCGGTGCATGTTGGCGACCGCGCCGATCCGCTCGCCGTTCAGGGTCACCGTGGCGACGGTGTCCAGACCGTCGAAGGCCAGGTCGGCCCGGTCGAAGCCGTCGTCGTCGACGGTGAAGTCGGTCTCGTACCGCCAGGCCGTACGGCCGATCCAGGCCAGTCTGTCCTCGTTGTCGTCCAGGTAGGGGTCAGCGATGAGCCCAGCCGCGAGCAGGTCGGTGTGCACGCAGCCGGGAACGGTGGCGGGCACGTTCTCGATGGCCACCTCGGACGAGACTGCGGTCACGGTCCACCCGTGATCCAGCGGTCGGTACACACTCACATGGTCTCCTCTGGATGCACTTAAGCGCATAAGTAAAGTGGACAATATGACCGCCGCACCTTCAGGTCAATACCGTAATCAAGCTGGCATGAGATCCGTGATCGCGCTTTATGAGGCGCTTCAGCGAAGTATTGACAACGAGGCGGATTGCCACCCATAGTGACGGCCCACCCCCTTGAACGGAGCTCTCATGCGAGAACGACCGCCGGGCCTGTACGCCGCCGCCCTCACCGCGCTCGCCGGCACTGCCATCACCGCCGTCGCCGGCTGCTCGGGTGGCCCCGCCGAGCCCGCCGCGGGCGGACGGACCCGGATCACCGTCGCGGACCTGCCGCCCACGACCCAGCAGAACGTGCGCCAGCAGTTCCTCAACCAGGTCGCGGCCTTCGAGAAGGCCAACCCCGACATCGACATCGAACCGCGCGAGTCCAAGTGGGAGGCCAAGACCTTCGCCACCCGCCTGGCCGGTGGCCAGGTGGAGACGGTCTTCCAGGTCCCGCTCACCGAGCCGCAGGGGCTGATCAAGCGGGGCCAGGTCGCCGACATCAGCGGCGAGGTCAGCGCGCTGCCGCATGCCGCCACGTTCGACAAGCGCGCGCTGGCGCCCGCGACCGACCAGGCCGGCCGCGTCTACGGCCTGCCCACCAGCCAGTTCGCCCTCGGCCTCGTCTACAACAGGCAGCTGTTCGACAAGGCGGGCCTCGACGTCGCCAAGCCGCCGACGACCTGGGACGAGGTCCGCGCGGCGGCCAAGACGATCACCGACAAGACCGGGGTGCCCGGCTTCGGCGTACCGGCCACCAACAACACCGGCGGCTGGATCTTCACCACGATGACCTACACCTACGGCGGCCGCGTCCAGCAGGACAGCGGCGGCAAGGCCGTCGCCACCCTCGACACCGAGCAGTCCCGCGCCGTCCTCGGCCTGCTCAAGGGGATGCGCTGGACCGACGGCTCCATGGGCACCCAGCACCTGCGCAACGCGGCCGACCTGGCCAAGGACTTCGCCGCGGGCAAGGTCGCCATGATGATCGCCACGCCCAGCTCCTACACCGAGTTCGCGACCCAGTTCGGCGGCACCGCCGAGGTGTTCGGCATGGCCGCCCTTCCCTCGGCGGGCACGCCTGCGACGCTGCTCGGTGGCAAGGTGGCCGTGGTCAGCCCCAAGGCCACCGCGGCCGAGCGGGCCGCCGCGGTGAAGTGGATCGACTTCTTCTTCCTCAAGCCGCGATACGACACCAAGGCCGCGGCGACGGTCGCCGCAGCCAAGGCCGCCGACGACGTCCCTGTCGGCTTTCCCTACGTCTCCCTGTACGGCCCCGCGGTCGCGGACCCGGTCCTGCGAGCCGAGCGCGAACACGCCAACGTGCCGGTCGCCAACTTCGAGCCGTACGAGAAGGGCGTGGCCGCCCAGGAGTTCGTCACCGAGCCTGCCGTCGCGGGCCAGGACATGTACGCGGCGCTGGACACGGCGGTGCAGGCGATCCTGACGCGCGAGGACGCCGAGCCGGCCGAGGAGCTGCGCAAGGCCCAGGACAAGGCCGCCGCCGCGCTGGATCGGGCCAGGCAGTGACCGCAGGACGGGAGCGCCGATGACGACGCTGCACCGGCGCCCTGCACGGGATCGGCCGCAGGAGGCCCCGGCCGGTCCCGTGCGGGCCGGCCGCAGGCTCGGCCTGCCGCGCCGCCGGCCGCGTCCGGCGGGCTGGCTGTTCGTGCTGCCCATGGTGGCGGTGTTCGGATGCTTCGCGTGGTGGCCGATCGTGCGCGGCGCGGTGCTGAGCTTCCAGCGCACCAACCTGGTGGAGGCCCCCGTATGGGTGGGGGCGGACAATTTCGCCGCGCTGCTGGCCGACCCGCTGCTGTGGATCACGGTCCGCAACACGGTCTGGTTCGTCGGGCTTGCGCTGGTCCTGGGCTTCCCGCTGCCGATCCTGCTGGCCGTGGTGATGTCGGAACTGCGCAGGTTCGGCGGCCTGTTCCGGGTGCTGGTCTACCTGCCGGTGGCGGTCCCGCCCGTGGTGGCGGTGCTGATGTGGAAGTGGTTCTACGATCCGGACCACGGCCTGTTCAACCAGGCTCTGGCCACGATCGGGCTGGGCCCCTTCCTCTGGCTGCAGGACACCACCACCGCGATGCCGAGCCTGGTGCTGGAGGCCACCTGGGCCGCCGCGGGCTCGACCGTGCTGATCTACCTGGCGGCGCTCACCTCGGTGCCTGGCGAGTTGTACGAGGCGGCCGAGATGGACGGCGCCTCCATCTGGCGGCGGCTGTGGCACGTGACCCTCCCGCACCTGAGGGGCGTTCTGCTCATCATGCTGCTGCTGCAGATCATCGGCACCTTCCGGGTCTTCACCGAGCCCTTCGTGCTCACCGACGGCGGGCCCGAGGACTCCACGGTGACGATCCTGCTGCTGATCTACCGCTACGCGTTCATCTACGGCGACTACGGCACGGCCGCCGCGCTCGGCGTCCTGCTGGCGATCGCGCTCGGCGTCGTCTCCGCCGTCTACCTGCGTCTGACGAGGAAATGGAGCCGTGCATGAGTGACGACCGCGGCCGGGGCATCGTCTCCGACCTCGACCGGCGGCGGCCCGCCATGCGCTGGTCCCTGCGGCTGACCCAGGGCGTGCTGCTGCTGGCCACGCTGCTGGTCGGACTGGGGCCGATCCTGTGGACCGCGAAGGGGGCGCTGTCCTCCACCCAGGAGCTGTTGCGCGAGCCGCTGCGGCTTTGGCCCTCCGATGCCCGGTGGGAGAACCTGGCGGCGGCCTGGACGGAGTTGAGAGTCGGCCACTACCTGCTGAACACCGTCGTCCTGGTCGGCGGCTCCTGGTTCGTCCAGCTGTTCGTGGCCGCCACCGGGGCGTTCGCGCTCTCGGTGCTCAGGCCCAGGTTCGGCCGGTTGATCTACGGCGCGGTGCTGGTCACCCTCTTCGTCCCGTCCACCGTGTCGCTGGTGGCGCTGTACCTGACGGTGCTCGACCTGTCTCTCGTGGACACCCCGTGGGCGGTGTGGCTGCCCGCGGGCGCGCACGCCTTCAACGTGCTGATCATGAAGCAGTTCTTCGACGCGCTGCCGCGGGAGCTGTACCAGGCCGCCCAGGTCGACGGGGCGGGTCCGTTCCGGCTGTTCTGGCAGATCGTCCTGCCGATGTCGCGGCCCATCCTGGCGGTAGTGTCGCTGCTGGCGGTGATGGACGCGTGGAAGGACTTCCTGTGGCCGATGGTCGCCATCTCCGACGCCGAGGCGCACCCTCTGGCCGTCGCGCTGCCCAGGCTGGCCGAGACGGCCGAGCAGAACCAGGTGATCGCCGGCATGCTCGTCGCGATCGTGCCGCCGGTGCTGCTCTTCCTGGTCTTCCAGCGGCACATCATCCGCGGCATCGGTTTCACCGGGCTCAAGGGGTGACCGGAGTGATCGCTCCCGTACGGCGGGCCGGCACCGGGCCCGCCGTACCAGCGGGTAAGGTGCGAGCGTGAAGCGGCCGACCATCGCCGACATCGCCCAGCGGGTGGGGGTCTCCCAGGGCGCGGTGTCCTACGCCCTCAACGGCCGCCCCGGCGTGTCGGAGGCGACACGAGCACGGGTGCTGAAGGTCGCCGACGAACTGGGCTGGCGACCCAGTGCCGCGGCCCGCGCCCTCACCGGCGCCCACTCCGGCGCCATCGGCCTGGTGCTGTCCAGGCCGCCGAGCGTCCTCGGCGCCGAGCCGTTCTTCATGGAGCTGTTCAGCGGGATCGAGACGGCGCTGAAGCCCCAGTCGTACGCGCTGATGGTGCAGATGGCCGACGACCAGGACGCCGAGATCGAGGTCTACCGCCGCTGGTGGGCGGAGGGCCGCATCGACGGCGCCATCGTGGTGGAGGTGCACGTCGCCGACCGCCGCACCCCGGTGCTCGAGGCGCTCGGCATGCCCGCCGTGGTGATCGGCGGGCTGCCGGGCAGCGGCTCGCTGGTGTCCGTGCGGTCGGACGAGAGCGCGCCGGTGCACGAGACGGTGCAGTACCTCGCCGCGCTGGGCCATCGCAGGATCGCCCGCGTGGCAGGCCTTCCTCACCTCGTGCACACCAAGGTGAGGGACGAGGCCTTCGCCGAGGCCTGCACCAGGCTGGGCCTGGAGGAATGCGCCACCCTGCACACCGACTACACCGGCGAGGAGGGAGCGCGCGCCACCCGGCGCCTGATCAGCTCCCCCACGCGGCCGACCGCGATCGTCTACGACAACGACATCATGGCGGTGGCCGGCCTGTCGGTGGCGCAGGAGATGCGCCTGCGCGTGCCCGACGACCTGTCGCTGGTCGCGTGGGACGACTCGCAGCTTGCGCAGGTGGTACGGCCGGCCCTGACCGCGATGCGGCGTGACGTCCCCGCGCTCGGCACGGCCGCGGCCCGCCTGCTGCTGTCGCTCATCGGAGGGGAGACCGTGTCCGACCTGGAGACAGAACCGGCACAGCTCGCCCCACGGGGCAGCACGGGCCCGCTGGCCCAGGACCGCTGAGGACAGAACCGCTGAGGACGGGGCGGCTGGGGACAGACCGCTGAGGGCAGAACCGCTGAGGACGGGCGGCGCCGGATCGGCGCCGCCCTGTCCCGCTCCCGCTCTTCAGGTCGGCCGCGGGGCGGGCCTTACCGTCGCGGCGATCGCGGCACCTTCACCCGCAGCGGCGCGGTCGTGGCCGTGCCGCCGCCGCTCGCGCCGGTGACCTTGAGGGCGAGGGTGACGGTGGTGGCGCGGGACGGAAGCCGTGCGGTCCCGTCCAGTGCGACGATGTCGGGCCTGCTGGAGGAGGCGATCTCAAGAGTGAACGCCCGCGGCAGCCGCGGCAGGGTCAGCGAGGGCTCGTGCCCGCCGGTCATCGGCCCGAGCCGGGTGATGGAGCCGGCCACCATCGGGGCGGTGAGCTCACGGGTGCCGTGCAGGTGCACCAGCTCCAGCGTGAGGTTGGCGTCCCGCATGACGTCCGTCATCTCGGTGTAGGGCTGGTCCTGCTGGTTGAGCAGGCCGAAGTTGAAGCTCTCGCCGTCGCCGGGCCGTCCGGTGACGGCCTGGTCGTAGTAGACGAACCAGCCTGAGCCGACGAAGACCGGGCTGGCTGCCTGCGCCTCGACGAAGGAGCGGTACGAGACATGCGGTCAGAAGCCTGGATAACATGGGCTGAAACCCTTCAGTGCTGTGGCTCCGCATCGGGGGCTTCATTGGAAAATGGCAGGACCTCCCCCGAGTGATTCTCTGTTCCCGCTGCTCATCCGCAGTAGTCGCCGGTGCGTACACCTGGGTGGCCTGCTTCTTGCAGACGTCACGATGACGAAACATTCACGAGATGTCAACGACTTGTTCGCCGAATTGCTTAAGCGCTAAAGTCGAGTTGTGTCTGAGTCTCCATGTGCTGCGTCATGAGGTGGCGGTGCTGCGCACGCGCCCGCCTATCACCGTCCAGAAGCCAAGGCCGCCGCCGTCTGTCAGCGGATCCTCGCGTTCGTGGGCGTCCCGGTGCTGGAGGCGCCGCCAAGCTGCAGGCCCGGGATCGCGCCCAACTCGTCATCGCCGCCTACGAAGCCCGCCCGGTCACACCGCGTTAGCGCAGGTGACGGAGCAGGCTCGACGGCGCGGCGTTGCACAGGCCGGCCTACCGCGTGGCCGCCCGCGGAGACGGGCGGGTCAGCGCCCCTCTTCCCTCAGCACCCGCTGGGCGACCGCGAAGGCGGAGTTGGCGGCCGGCACCCCGCAGTAAATGGCGGTCTGGAGCAGCACCTCGCCGATCTCGTCGGGGGTGAGCCCGTTGCGCAGCGCGCCCCGCACGTGCATGGCCAGCTCGTCGAGGTGACCGTGCGCGACCAGGGCGGTGAGGGTGATGCAGCTTCGGGTGCGGCGGTCGAGTCCTGGCCTGGTCCAGATCTCGCCCCACGCGTAGCGGGTGATGAGGTCCTGGAAGTCGTGGGTGAACGGCGTGGTCGCCGCGATCGCCCTGTCGACGTGGGCGTCGCCGAGCACGTCCCGCCGTACGCCCATGCCGGTGACCGGCGCACGCAGGTGCGCCTCGAGGGCGGCCGTGACGGCCGCGGGCCTGTCCACGTTGGCCAGGTGGGCCGCCGAGGGGATCTCCACGAGCGTGGCGTCGGGCAGCCCGTCGGCCAGCTCCCTGCCGTGGGAGGGCGGGGTGGCGGGGTCGTCGCGGCCCGTGACGACCAGGGAGGGCTGGACGATCCCACCGAGGTCGGCGCGCAGGTCGTAGCGGGCGAGCGCCTCGCAGCAGGCCGCGTACGACAGGGGATCGGTGGTCGCGAGGTCGTCGAGGAGGGCGGGGGAGGGCCCGCCCGCGAACCAGCGCGACCGCGCGCCCTCCAGCAGCGGGGTGGTGCCCTTGTCGCGCACCAGCGCGGCCCGCTCCAGCCAGGACCGCTCTTCACCGAACCGCGCGGACGAGCACACCATGGCCAGCGACCTCACCCGCGAGGGGTGGTGGAGCGCGAGGTGCGCGCCGATCGCGCCGCCGAGCGAGATGCCCGCGTAGTGGAAGTCGTCCCATCCCTGGGCGTCGGCCAGGCGCAGCACGAGCTCGGCGAGGCCGCCGACGGTCGCCACCTCGCCTGGCGCCGACCCGCCGTGACCTGGCAGGTCGAAGCGGAGCACGCGGTGACGCAGCGCGAGCGCGCCCATCTGCGGCTCCCATACGCGCAGCGAGGTGCCGAGCGAGGGTCCGAGGATCAGCGGGACACCGCCCTCCCCGCCGTCGAGACGGTGATGCGGCAGACTCACGCGCTCTCCTCGAGGGTGCGGCGGCTCACGGCCCCGCCGACGGCACGGCGGCTCACGGCCTTCTCTCGGGTACGGCGACGCGTGGTGGTGGGGTCTGCCGCGGGCCGGTCGGAGGTGAGACGTAGGGCGGTGGTACGGAGGGTCGCGGGGTTCTCTCGGGTACGGCGAGGCGTGGTGGCGGGGCGGGTCACAGGGTCTCTCCCGGGGTGCGGCGCAGGGCTCGATCGACGAGGGCGGGCGCCGAGCCGAGATAGTGAGTCGGGTCGAGCAGGTCGTCCAGGTCGAGCCGGTCGCCCACCGCCTGCTCGAGCGCTTCCCTGAGCCCCTGACCGGGGGAGGCCCCGGCGAGCAGGGCCCTGGCGCGCTCCCTGCCGAGCACAGGGGTCAGCGCGGCGGCGAGACGTTCGGAGACGATGAGGCCGCCCGTCAGGTCGAGGTTCGCGCGCATCCGCTCCCGATCGACCCGCAGCCCCTCCGCCAGTTCGGCGGCGTCCCTCGACGCGCCGCCGACCAGGCGCAGCAGGTCCCGCAGGGTCTGCCACTCGGCATGCCAGGCCCCCGAGGGACGCTCGTCCTCGGCGGCCAGCGAGCCGTAGAGGACGGCGGCCAGTGCGGGGGCCCTGCGCGCGGCGGCGGCGATCCAGGTGGCGCGCACCGGGTTGCTCTTGTGCGGCATGGCCGACGAGCCGCCCCCCGCCGCCTCACTCACCTCGCCGATCTCGGTACGCGAGAGCACCAGCACGTCGGCGGCCATCTTCCCGAGGGCGCCCGCGGTGAAGGCGAGCGCGCCGCCGAGGTCGGCTACCGGCGTGCGCAGCACGTGCCATGGCAGGACGGGCTCGGCCAAGCCGGTCTCGCGAGCGAACCCGGCAACCAGCGACGGCCCCACCCCGGCAGGCCCCCCACCCGACCCCGCCGAGCCTTCCGCGCCGCCCGAGCCGCCCGGGCCTTCCGAGGACTTCGAACTCTCCGGAGCCTCCACGACGGCCGGTCGCGCCGAACCAGCCGGCACCGCCGACGACGCAGGGGCTTCCGAGATGGCGGAGAAGGCGGCCATGGTGCCGGCCGCGCCGCCGAGCTGGGCGGGGAGGGACCGCCGTACGGCCAGCAGCCGGTCGTGGGCGTCCAGGGCCAGCGCCCGCCACCCCGCCGCCTTGAGGCCGAACGTGGTCGGGACGGCGTGCTGGGTCAGTGTCCGCCCCGGCATCGGCGTGTCGCGGTGCTCGGCGGCCAGGACGGCGAGCGCGCCCGCCGTACGGGCCAGGTCGGACAGGACGGCGCCGAGCGCGCGGTGGGCGACGAGCATCAGCGCGGTGTCCATGATGTCCTGGCTGGTCGCGCCGAGATGCACGTACGGCGCCGCCCTGTCGCCGACCGCGGCGGTCAGGTCGGCGACCAGCGGGATCACCGGGTTGCCGCCCTCGCGGGCGCGCAGAACCAGCGAGGGCAGGTCGAAACGGTCCGCACGGGCGGCCTCGGTCACCCAGAGCCCCGCCTGCTCAGGGACCTGGAAGCCGCCTCCGGCGAGCGACGCCCACGCCCTGGTGAGCGCCGCCTCGGCGTCGAGCAGCGCCTGGAGGAAGGCCTCGTCGCCGGTCGCGGCCGCCACCGCCGAGCCCGCGTGGCCCGCCGACAGCAGCCCGAGATCAGCCGAAGTCAAGGAACACCGTCTCCTGCTCACCCTGCAGGCGCACGTCGAACACGTACACACCCTCCCGTTCCTCGGCCGCCATCAGCGTCGCCCTGCGGCCGGGCTCGAGGGCGGCCAGCAGCCGGTCGCCGGGCTCGTCACGCAGATAGGCGCGAGTGTAGAGGTGGTGTCCCAGGCCACGCGCGAAGACACAGACCGAGATGTAGGGCAGTCCTGGCATCAGCGTGCGCAGCATCCAGCGCCCGTCGGCGTCGGTGGCGACCCTGCCGAAGCCGGTGAAGTCGAGGCCGTGCCTGCCGATGATCGCCCCCGTCACCGGATCACGCCGCAGCGAGCCGGGCGCGCCGCGCAGCCCGCCGTCGGGGTCCGACTGCCAGAACTCCAGCAGCGCGTCGGGGACGGGCTCGCCCGCTCCGTCGTAGACCCTGCCGTGGACCACGATGCCGCCGTGGGCCAGGTCGCCGCCGCCCGCGAACGGCAACGCGTAGCCGTAGAAGGGGCCGACGGTCTGCGAAGGCGTGGGTTTGATCATGATTCCATCCAGGTCGCGGAGGGGCCGTCCAGCACGATGTCCCACCGGTAGCCGAGCGACCACTCGGGAACCGACAGGTCGTGGTCGTAGGCCGCGATCATCCGCTGCCTGGCCCGCTCGTCCAGGACGGAGTTGAAGATCGGGTCGTAGGGGAACAGCGGATCGCCTGGAAAGTACATCTGGGTGATCAGCCGCTGCGCGAAGGCCGTGCCGAACAGCGAGAAGTGGATGTGCGCGGGCCGCCAGGCGTTGCGGTGGTTGCGCCACGGGTAGGCGCCGGGCCTGACCGTCGTGAACGCGTAGCGGCCCTCGTCGTCGGTCAGGCAGCGGCCGACGCCGGTGAAGTTGGGATCGAGCGGCGCCGGATGGTCGTCGCGCTGGTGGAGGTAGCGTCCCGAGGCGTTGGCCTGCCACACCTCGACCAGCTGGCCTCGTACGGGGCGCCCCGCCCTGTCGAGCACCCTTCCGGTCACCGTGATGCGCTCGCCGAGCGGCTGACCCTGATGCTGACGGGTGAGGTCGGCGTCGAGGGCGGTCACGTCCGTGACGCCGAAGACCGGGCCGGTCAGCTCGGCGGCCTCGGGGTCGTCCACCACCACGAGCGGCTGGTGCGGGTGGCGCAGGGCGCTGCTGCGGTAGGGGGCGAAGTCGCGGGCGGCATGGTGCCGCTCGACCCCCTCCTTCAGGTACGCCTCGTGCAGGTCGGCGATCTCGGCGGAAATGCGTTCTTGGGTCATGAATTCCTCAGCGCTCCAGGACGACGGCCAGGCCCTGACCGACGCCGATGCACAACGCCGCGAGGCCGAGGCCCGAGCCCGCGGAGGCCAGCTGGTGGGCGACGGCGCCGGTGATGCGCGCGCCCGAGGCTCCGAGCGGATGGCCGAGGGCGATGGCCCCGCCGCGCGGGTTGACGATCGAGGGGTCGAGGTCGGGCAGCTCGGCCAGGCACCCCAGCACCTGGGCGGCGAAGGCCTCGTTCAGCTCGACGACGGACGGCTCGCGTCCCCTCAGCGCCTTCCTCATCGCCTCGACGGGGCCGAGGCCGAAGTACTGCGGCTCGATCGCGCTGACCGCGCTGCCGGCGATCCTGGCCAGCGGCTCACGCCCGATGGCGGCCAGGCCGTCCGCGTCGCACAGCAGCAGCGCGGAGGCGCCGTCGTTGAGGGGGGAGGAGTTTCCCGCCGTCACCGTGCCGCCCTCGCGGAAGGCGGGCTTCAGCCTGGCCAGCGCCTCCATCGAGGTGTCCTCGCGGATGGACTCGTCCCTGACGACCTCGCCGACGGCCACCACCTCGGCGCCGAAGTCGGCCTTGGCCGCCTTCTGGTGGCTGGCCAGCGCGTAGGCGTCCTGCGCCTGCCTCGAGACGCCGTGCCTGTCGGCGACCAGCTCGGCGCCCTCGCCGAGGGAGACCGTCCACTCGGGGGCCATGCGCGGATTGACCAGCCGCCAGCCCAGCGTGGTGGAGACCAGCTCCTGGTTGCCGGCGGGGAAGGCGCGCGAAGGCTTGGGCAGCACCCACGGAGCGCGGCTCATCGACTCGACGCCGCCCGCGACCACCACGGAGGCGTCGCCGAGGGCGATGGCGCGATAGGCATGGATCACCGCCTCCATCCCGGAGCCGCACAGCCTGTTGACCGTCGCGCCGGGCACGCTGACCGGCAGCCCCGCCAGCAGCGAGGCCATCCTGGCGACGTTGCGGTTGTCCTCGCCGGCGCCGTTGGCGTTGCCGAACACCACGTCGCCGATCGCGGCGGGGTCGAGGGCGGGGGAGCGGGCCAGCAGCTCCTTGATGACGTGCGCGGCCAGATCGTCGGGGCGGACGCCGGACAGCGCCCCGCCGTACCTGCCGATGGGCGTGCGGACCGCGTCCACGACGAAGACCTCGTTCACAGCGACGACGCTAGGGCGCGATCGCCTCGCCCGCACGCACCGGCTTCCGGTGAGTGGAAGCCAGCGCGATCAGCGGGTAGACGGGGTCGGGACGCGGGCGATCCTGCTCGGGCAGCGCGGCCAGCAGGGCGTCGAGCTCCTCCACCTCGGCCGGGTGCGCACCGCCGGTCCAGCCGTTGTGCGGCGAGGCCAGCCGCTCGCGCCACACCCTGGGGCTGCGCCCCTGCCCCAACCCGGCAAAGCTCGTACGGCCCGCCGCCACGAGCCCCAGGCCCGCAGCCACCTCGCTCACCCACGAGCAGGCGTCGGCCTCGGCGGGGCCCCGGGCCTCGCGCAGCGGGCGCAGCAGCGCGGCGGCGTCGCCCTGCGCGGCGTAGACGGCGTCGTTCTTGTCCACGGTCGTGATCAGCATCCCGCCGGGACGCAGCAGCCTCGCCGCCTCCGCGAGCACCGCCGCAGCCGTCGCCCGGTCGAGCAGGTGCAGCAGCCAGACCATCGTGACGGCGTCGACGCAGGAGCCCGGCAGCGGAAGGCGGGTCGCGTCGCCGATCACCACGGACCCCTCCAAGCGGGAGGCGGCCACCCGCGCCATGCCGGGCGAGCTGTCGACGCCCACGACCCTCCGTCCTGGGCGCCTGAGCAGGGCGGTGACGATACCTGTTCCGCAGGCCACGTCGGCGATCACGGCCGCCGAGCCGGGCAGGAGTCTCTCCACCGCCTCCGCCGCCGCCCGCGCCCTGACCTCTCCTCCGCGCGTGGCGTCGTAGTGGGCCGCCTCGCTGTCGTAGTCGAGCACCCGCGCCTCCTCCCTGTCGGAAACGAATCGTCAGAAGTCGAACTGCGCGAACGGCTCGCCGCGCAGGATCGCCAGGAGCGCCGCCTCCGGGTAGGGCACCAGGCCGTCGGGCAGCGCGTCCAGCGGATGCCAGTCGAGCGCGGCGCACTTTCCCGGCTCGGCGTTGTACGGCTCGCCGGTCCACCGCTCGGCGCGGAAGAACAGCCCCATCCTGTCGGGCGCGCGGTGCATGGCGTGCACGAAGGTCAGGTCGGCGGGGTCGATCACCACGCCTACCTCCTCGCGGGCCTCCCGTACCGCGGCCTCGAGCGCCGACTCGCCCTCCTCCACTCGTGCGGCGCGACCGCCCCGCCGCGCCGCTCCAGCGCCTGAGCCCACTTCACCGCCACGGCCGCGCGACCAGGTCTGCCTCGATCTCCGCCATGACGTCGGCCTCCGCGCCGTCGGCGACCGTCAGGTGGGGGACCACGTCCAGATGGCGCCCGCCGTACGGCCGGGCCTCGGGCCAGCGGGCGGTGACCGACTCGGTGAGCTCGCGCAGCGGCCCGGAGGGCTCGGGGGCCAGGTACAGCACGCCGGGGAAGCGGCCCGTCGCGCGGAAGGTCACGTCGAAGGCGCGGCGGGCGGCGAACAGCCGGCTGAGCTCGCCCCGCACTCCGGCGTCGATCCGCCCGAGGGTCAGGAACGGGTAGAGGACGGTGACGTGGGCGCCCACGCCGTAGGCGGCGGAGGGGTCGTGACGCTCGCGCCAGCGCCCCACGACGGGTTCGGCGGCGGGCACGTTCACCACCAGGGCGGTCTCGCCCACCTCGAAGGATCCCACGCCGTTCCACCCTCTCCTCCGCCGGACGAGCTCACATCGTCCATCCATGATCAGGTGACGGCGTGACCACTGTCGAGGTGTGGGTCAGAACCCCACTACCCTGGGGCGCGATGAACGAGCTCGACCTGACCCGCTACCCCGCCAACCCCCGCGACCAGCTGCGCGCGTGGGACGCCGCTGACGAGTACCTCCTGCGGCACCTCGGCGACACCCTCCATGGCGACGTGGTCGTGTTCGGCGACCGATGGGGAGCGCTGGTCACCGCGCTGGCCGCCCACCGGCCCACCCAGATCACCGACTCCTTCCTCACCCAGGAGGCCACCAGGGCCAACCTGAAGCGCAACGGGATCGACGAGGGACAGGTGCGCCTGCTGTCCACCAGGGACACCCCGCCCGACCGCGTCGACGCGCTGCTGGTGCGGGTGCCCAAGAACCTCGCGCTGCTGGAGGACCAGCTGCACCGCCTGGCGCCCGCCGTCCACGAGGGAACGGTCGTGGTCGGCGCCGGCATGGTCACCGAGATCCACACCTCTACGCTGCGGGCCTTCGAGCGCATCCTCGGCCCCACCAGGACCTCCCTGGCCGAGCGCAAGGCGCGCCTCATCTTCTGCGCCCCAGACCCCGCGCTGCAGAGAACGCCGAGCCCGTGGCCGGTCAGCTACGCCCTGCCCGACGACGTCGGCCCCGCCTCGGGGCGCACCGTCGTCAACCACGCCGGCATCTTCTGCGCCGACCGCCTCGACATCGGCACCAGGTTCCTGCTGCGCCACCTGCCGGGCAGCAGAGGCCCTGAGCGCGTCGTGGACCTCGGCTGCGGCAACGGCGTGGTGGGCCTGTCCATGGCGCTGGCCAACCCCGAGGCCGAGGTGCTGTTCGTCGACGAGTCGCACCAGGCGGTCGCCTCGGCGCGCGCCACCTACCAGGCCAACCTCGGCTCCCATGCCGGGGCTGCCGCCCGCTTCGCGACGGGCGACGGCATGGCGGACGTCGAGCCAGGCTCGGTCGACCTGGTGCTCAACAACCCGCCCTTCCACACCCACCGCGCCACCACCGACGACACGGCCTGGCGGATGTTCACCGGATCCCGTACGGCGCTGCGCAGGGGCGGCGAGCTGTGGGTGATCGGCAACAGGCACCTCGGCTACCACGCCAAGCTGCGCAGGCTCTTCGGCAACTGCGAGGTCGTCGCCAGCGACCCGAAGTTCGTCGTCCTGCGCGCCGTCAAGCGCTGAGCCGCGTCCGCACCGACAGGATCCTCCCCTCGCGCTGCTCGGCCGCCTTGTTCGCGTCGGGCGCCGTGCACAGGAAGAGCGTGCGCCCGTCGCTCCCGCCCAGCGCGCAGGCGAAGACGCCGAGCTCGCCCGCGCTGACCTCGTCGACGATCTCGCCGCCCTCGCGGACCCTGACGGCTCTGTTGCCGCCCGCGTCGGCCGCCCAGATCGTGCCGTCCGCGTCGAGCGCCAGGCCGTCGGGGGCGCTGCCCTCGGGCAGCCGCGCCCACGTGCGCCTGTCGCCCAGCGATCCGTCGGGGGCGAGGTCGAAGGCGGTCAGCCGTCCCGCCCACGACTCGGCGACGACCAGCGTCGCGCCCCCGTCAGTGATGACCATGCCGTTGGGGAAGCGCATCCCCTCCGCGACCACGGTGACCGAGCCGTCCTGGTCGATCCGCAGCAGGACGGTGTCGGGCCCGCCGAAGTCGATGGTCCCGACGTAGGCGCGGCCGTGGCCGTCCATCACCAGGTCGTTGCTGAACTGCGTGCTGTACGGCGACAGGTCGGCGTACTCCACCGCCTTGCCCTCGCTCACCCTGAGGAGCTTGTTGTCCATCATCGAGACCACGAGCAGGTCGCCGTCGGGCAGCCATCCGAGACCGGACGGCGCGCCTGGCACCTCGGCGACGGGCTCGGCCGTGCCGTCCATCGAGATCGCGAAGACCTGGTAGCGCCAGAAGTCCGAGACCCACAGGCGCCCCTCGTGCCAGCGCGCCCCCTCGAAGAACGCGCCCCCACTGACCAGCGTTTCCATCACTGTTCCTCCTTTTCGCATGAGACGTAGAAACCGGGGCCCGCTCTCTCGACATCCGGCCGGAAAAATCTTGGAAGAATCTTGGACGGGGCGCCGGTAACGTCGTGCGCATGGAGCCTGACCAGTACGTCCGGGTACGCGGCGCGAGGGTGCACAACCTGCGCGGCGTGGACGTCGTCATGCCGCGCGACGCCCTGGTCGCCTTCACCGGCGTGTCGGGCTCGGGCAAGTCGTCGCTGGCCTTCGGCACTCTCTACGCCGAGTCGCAGCGCCGCTACCTGGAGTCCGTCGCGCCATACGCGAGGAGGCTGCTGCACCAGGCGGGCACCCCCGACGTGGACGACGTCACAGGGCTGCCGCCGGCGGTGGCGCTGGAGCAGCGCAGGTCGGTGCCGTCGAGCCGCTCGTCGGTCGGCACGGTGACGATGATCTCCAACTCGCTGCGGATGCTGCTGTCCAGGGCGGGCCGCTATCCGGAGGGCACGGAGCGGCTCGACTCCGACGCCTTCTCGCCCAACACGGCGGTGGGCGCCTGCCCCGAGTGCCACGGCCAGGGCGTGGTCTACGAGGTCACCGAGGAGTCGCTGGTCCCCGACCCCTCGCTGAGCGTCAGGCAGGGCGCGATCGCCTCGTGGCCCGGCGCCTGGCAGGGCAAGAACCTGCGCGACCTGCTCGCCGTCCTGGGCTACGACATCGACAGGCCGTGGCGCGAGCTGCCCGAGGAGCAGCGCGAGTGGATCCTGTTCACCGACGAGCAGCCGGTGGTGACCGTCCATCCCGAGCGCGACCCCGACCGCATCCAGCGGCCCTACCAGGGCAAGTACTCCAGCGCCAAACGCCTGGTGCTGCACGCCTACGCCGACTCCAAGAGCGAGACCAGCAGGAGGAAGGCCGAGCGTTTCCTGGTCGGTGCGGCCTGCCCGTTGTGCGGGGGGCGCAGGCTGCGTCCCGAGGCGCTGGCCGTCACCTTCGCCGGGCACGACATCGCCGAGTTGGCCTCGATGCCGCTCCAGGCGCTGGCAGGCGTGCTCAGGCCGTACACGGAGGGCCAGGGAGCGGCCGCCGTGCTGTCGCAGGACCTCATCGCCAGGATCGACGTGCTGGTCGAGCTCGGGCTCGGCTACCTCAGCGCGAGCAGGAGCAGCCCCACCCTGTCGGGCGGCGAGCTGCAGCGGCTGCGCCTTGCCACCCAGCTGCGCTCGGGCCTGTTCGGCGTCGTCTACGTGCTCGACGAGCCGTCGGCGGGGTTGCACCCCGCCGACACCGAGGCGCTGACCTCGGTGCTGGTACGGCTGAAGCGCTCGGGCAACACCGTCTTCCTCGTCGAGCACGACCTCGACGTGGTCCGCACCGCCGACTGGGTGGTCGACGTCGGCCCCGGAGCGGGGGTGCACGGCGGCACGATCCTGCACAGCGGCCCGGTCGGCGAGCTCGCGGGGGTCGAGGAGTCGGTCACCCGCCGCTACCTGTTCCGCACGCCTTCGGCGCGGGTGGGTGCGCCCCGCACGCCCCGCGGCTGGCTGAAGCCGCGCGGCATCACCCGCAACAATCTGCGCGGCCTCGACGTCGACGTGCCCCTCGGCGTCTTCACCGCGATCACAGGGGTGTCAGGCTCGGGCAAGTCCACGCTGCTCGACGCGCTGGGCTCCAGCGGCGAGACCGACAGGGTGGTGCGGGTCAACCAGCAGCCCATCGGCCGCACCCCGCGCTCCAACCTGGCCACCTACACTGGCCTGTTCGACGTCGTCCGCAAGCTGTTCGCCGCCACCGACGAGGCAGGAAGGCGCGGCTACGACGCGGGACGCTTCTCCTTCAACGTCCAGGGCGGGCGCTGCGAGACCTGCAAGGGCGAGGGCTACGTCTCGGTCGAGCTGCTCTTCCTGCCCAGCACCTACGCCCCGTGCCCCGACTGCCACGGCGCCCGCTACAACCCGGCCACCCTGGAGATCACCTACGACGGGCTGACGATCGCCCAGGTGCTCGACCTGACGGTGGACGACGCCTACGCCTTCCTGCCCGCGGCGCGGCGACAGCTGGGCACGCTGCGCGACGTCGGCCTCGGCTACCTGCGGCTCGGCCAGCCCGCCACCGAGCTGTCCGGCGGGGAGGCCCAGCGCGTCAAGCTCGCCTCCGAGCTGCAGCGCACCGGCAGGGGCCGCACCCTCTACCTGCTGGACGAGCCGACCGCGGGGCTGCACCCCGCCGACACCGAGGTGCTGATGCGGCAGCTCGGCGCCCTCGTGGACGGCGGCGCCACCGTGGTCGTCGTCGAGCACGACCTCGACGTCATCCTGGCCGCCGACCACGTCATCGACCTGGGGCCGGGCGGCGGCGAGCAGGGCGGCACCATCGTCGCCCAGGGCACGCCAGAGGAGGTGGCAGCCGCGCCCGGCAGCCGCACCGCCCCCTACCTGCGAGCGCACCTGCCCGGCTCGCGCCCCTGAGACGTGCGCGCCGCGGCGGCCGTCGGGCTGACCCCGGCGGCGATCCACCACCCAGGACCGCGAGGCGCTGCTCGTTCTTGACAAAAAAAATTGTCGGTGAGAGGGTGAAGCCACACCACAAGGAACACGAGGAGACGACATGCGAAAGATCACGGCAGCCTTCTTCATCTCCCTCGACGGCGTCGTCGAGTCGCCCGACCAGTGGCACTTCCCCTACTTCAACGACGAGATGGGCGCCGCGATCGGCGCGCAGATGGCCGAGTCCGACGCCATGCTCATGGGCCGCGTCAACTACGAGGAGTGGGCCGCCTACTGGCCCAGCAAGGACGGACAGGGCGACGTCTTCGCCGACCACATCAACAACGTCAAGAAGTACGTCGTCTCGAACACGCTCGACTCGGCCGACTGGACCAACAGCACGCTGATCAAGGGAGACTCCTTCGTCGAGGAGCTCACCGCGCTGAAGCGGCAGGACGGCGGCACCATCGCGATGAGCGGCAGCGCCACCCTGGTCAGGTCGCTGCTCGAGCACGACCTGCTCGACGAGCTCTACCTGATGGTGCACCCGGTCGTCGTCGGCGCCGGCCGCCGACTGTTCGAGGGCGCCGGCCAGATCCCGCTCAAGCTCGTCTCCTCCACCACCTTCGAGACCGGCGTCCTCTCCCTCGTCTACTCCACGGAGCCGAAGTGACCGCCCCAACGGGCAGGTCGCCGTCGACGAGGTCTGATCGGCGCTGCGCTTCAGGGCGCCGAAGCCCGGCGAGCCGGCCTTCACCGGTGACAGGTGACCTTCAGGCCTTGCGATAGACGGCGACGGCGAAGGGCCGATGGGTGCCGGTGTCGACCCGGTCGGCCACGGGCGACAGCGAGCGGTCGGCGTCGGCGAACCTGTGCAGGTTCGCCGCCTCGGGCCACGGATGCACCAGCACCAGCACCCCGCCTTCGGCCAGCAGCCCCGCCAGCCGCTGCGAGGCCTGGCGAAGCCGTCCCGACCTGCCCACGTAGTAGAGCGTCTCCGCGCAGAAGACCAGGTCGAACCCCTCTTCAAGAGGATGGCTCAGGAGGTCGGCATGGACGAACCTGGCCTGCTCCGTCCGCTGCCTGGCCCGCTCCAGGGCCCGCGTGGAGATATCGATCCCGACGATCTCGGCTTCGGGGAAGCGCCGCGCAAGAGCGTCGGTGAACACCCCCTCCGCGCACCCCACCTCCAGGATCCGCCGGTACGGCAGGCGGGGAACCGCCTCCAGCGTCATGGCGTACTTGTGCCGCTCGTAGGCGTCGCTCCCGAGCCTCCACGGATCGGGCGTGCGGTGCCACCAGTCGAAGTAACGGCGCAGGAAGACGCCCTGCCCCCGAGGGGACAGCAGGGACATCATCCGGAAGAAGGTCCGATGCATCCGCTCGGCGAGTTCCGTCATGCTGTCTCCCTTGATCGAGAAGCACTCAAGGGAAACCTAGGATCTGGAACGCCGACGGGCTAGTGCTGCCGCCTTGTTCCTCTCGTCGGGGCCCGGTGCGCGCCGGTCCCCGTGAGGGAGCGGACCGACAGCTCGTCGAACCTGTCGGTGTCGGGCTGCTCCTTGCTCAGCAACGCTCCGGCGACCGCGCACACGAAGCCGAGCGGGATCGACACCAGGCCGGGGTTCTCCATCGGGAAGAAGGCGAAATCGACGCCACGGGGGAGTAGCGACAGGCTGGCCTCCGTGACCGGGTCGACCTTCCCCGACACGACGGGGGAGAAGAACACCAGCAGCAGCGACCCGGACAGCCCGCCGTACACCCCCGCGACGACGCCGGTGGAGTTGAACCTCTTCCAGAACAACGACAGCACGATCGCGGGCAGGTTCGCCGAGGCCGCCATCGCGAAGGCCAGCGCCACCAGGAAGGCGACGTTCTGGTGCCGGGCGACCACCGCGAGCACGACCGCCAGCAGCCCGATCACCAGGGCGGACAGGCGCGCCACCCCGACCTCCTGCGACTCCCTCGGCCTGCCGAACATCAGCACGTGGCCGAAGTAGTCGTGGGCGAGGGAGGTGGAGGAGGCCATGACCAGGCCCGAGACCACCGCCAGGATGGTGGCGAAGGCGACCGCGCCGATGAAGGCGAGCATCAGGTCGCCGCCGACGGGCCCTCCGACGTACTCGCCCAGCACCTGCGCCAGCTGCAGGGCGGCGGTGTTGCCCGCGGGGTCCTGGGCGGTGATCGCCTCGCGCCCGACCAGGGCGGTGGCGCCGAAGCCCAGCGCCAGCGTCATCAGGTAGAAGACGCCGACCAGGCCGATCGCCCAGTTGACCGAGGCGCGGGCGGCGCGGGCGTCGGGCACGGTGAAGAACCTGGTGACGATGTGCGGCAGGCCCGCCGTGCCCAGGACCAGCGCCAGGGCGAGGCTGATGAAGTCGAGCTTGTTCAGCAGCGTCCTGACGGGATCGCCCTCGACGTCCTGGCCGAACCTGACCCCGGGGCGCAGGAAGTCGGGCTGGCCGCTGGCCTTGGCGGCGGCGCCCAGCATCTCGCTCAGGTTGAACCCGAACCTGCCCAGCACCAGCACCGTCAGCACGATCGTGCCCGACATCAGCAGCACGGCCTTGATGATCTGCACCCAGGTGGTGCCCTTCATGCCGCCGAACATCACGTAGAAGATCATCATCGCGCCGACCGCGACGATCGTGACGACCTTGGCGGTGTCGGTGGAGACGCCCAGCAGCAGCGACACCAGCGCTCCCGCGCCCACCATCTGGGCCAGCAGGTAGAAGACCGAGACGGTGACCGTGGACACGACGGCCGCCACGCGGACCCTCGGCTGCTGCCGTACGCGGTAGGACAGGACGTCGGCCATCGTGAACCTGCCCGCGTTGCGCATCAACTCCACCAGCAGCAGCGTCAGCAGCCACGCGACCAGGAACCCGATCGAGTAGAGGAAGCCGTCGTAGCCCGACAGCGCGATGATGCCCGCGATGCCGAGGAACGAGGCGGCCGACATGTAGTCGCCGGCCAGCGCCAGGCCGTTCTGCGGCCCGGAGAAGGCCCTGCCGCCCGCGTAGAAGTCTTCGGCGCTGCGGGTGTTGCCTCTGACCCAGAACGTGACCACGAGGGTGATGACGATGAAGAGGATGAACAGGCCGAAGGTCAGCACCGTCCCGCTCATCGGCGCCGCCTTCCGTGCCGCGGCTGGGGTGTCCAGTTCTCGATGCGCCTGCGTTCGGCCAGGATCTGCTCGTGCCGTTCGAGGTCGGCCTGGCGCTGCTCGGCCTCCTGACGCAGCTGCGCCGACAGCGGGTCGAGCATCCTGCGCGCGTAGCGGGTGTAGCGCCATGCCAGGACGAAGGTGGAGACGAACTGCAGGATGCCGAGCAGCAGCGCGACGTTGATGTTGCCGATGGCCGGATAGGCCATGAAGTCGCGGGCGAATGCCGACAGCGAGATGTAGAGGAAGTACCAGCCGAGGAAGGAGGCGACGATGCCGATCGCCAGACGGCGGAAGCGGGTTCTGAGAAGGCGGAACCTCCGGTCCTGGACCACATCCGCGTACGGCCCCGCTGGTCCGTGACGCCCTGAGCCACCCACCATGCGGCCCTCCCCTGGCTCCCGATCACCCTCTGTGGCGGTGCGACTCCACAGTGAGATGAACGATACGGGCGGCTCCGCACTTTTTCCGGGAAATGCGGGAACTCCCGATGCGCACCCCTCCTGCCGGGGAAATGTCGGCGTCGTGAGGTTGAATGCAGGGATGGATCGACAGTTGACAGTGATGGCCGTGCACGCCCACCCCGACGACGAGGTGATCGGCACCGGCGGAATCCTCGCCCGCTACGCCGCCGAGGGGATCAGGACCGTCCTGGTCACCTGCACCAACGGTGAGCAGGGCGACGGGCCTGGCGGGGTGAAGCCGGGCGACCCCGCCCACGACGACGCCGCCGTCGCCGAGCGCAGGCTGACCGAGCTGCGCGAGTCCGTGGCGCACCTGGGCATCGAGCATCTCGAGCTGCTCGGCTACCGCGACTCGGGCATGGACGGCTGGGAGGGCAACACCCACCCCGACTCCTTCTGGAACGTGCCGGTGGAGCGCGCTGCGGCCAGGCTGGCGGAGTTGATGGAGCACTACAGGCCGCAGGTCGTGGTCACCTACGACGAGACGGGCGGCTACGGCCACCCCGACCACATCCAGGCGCACAGGATCGCGGTGGCGGCCACCGAGTCGACGGGCATCCCCGACAAGCTCTACTACACGGCCGTGTCGAGGAAGGGGGTCCAGGAGATGTTCGACTACATGCGGGCCTCGGGCATGGAGATGGACGAGCTCGAGCTACCCGAAGACTTCGGCACCCCCGACGAGCTGATCACCACGGTGGCCGACGTCTCGCCGTACGTCGAGCACAAGGTGAAGGCGCTGCGCGCGCACGCCAGCCAGGGCGACAGCATCTTCCTGCTGCAGATGCCGGAGGAGGCCCAGCATCGCGTCTTCTCCACGGAGGCCTTCGTGCGGAAGGTGTGCAAGGTCCCCGCACCCGACCACGAGGACGACCTGTTCGCGGGCCTGCGCGGCTAGCGCGACAGAGTCGCCTGCCCTGTCGCGGGGATGCGCCGGGCGCGGGGCGCGCGGGCAGGGGGCGCGCCCGGCGGCGAGCATCCCCTCGCCGCCCCTCGTGGCTCAGACCGTTTTGATGGCGCCGCCGTCGATGACGTAGTCGGCGCCGTTGACGCTTCCCGCGTGCGGCGAGGCCAGGTAGGTCACCAGCGCGGCGACCTCCTCCGGTTCGACGAACCGGCCTGTCGTCATCCCCGCGCTCGACGGCAGCGCCGCCAGGAGCTGGTCGTGTTCGAGACCGAGCGAGGCGGCGAGCGCGGCGCCGTAACCGCTGGGGTCCTCCCACATCGAGGTGCGCGCCGCGCCCGGCGAGATCGTGTTGACCCGCACCCCGCGCGGGCCGAACTCCTCGGCCAGCGCCTTGCCGAACGCGGTCAGCGCCGCCTTGGCGGTGGTGTAGGTGATCGGTCCTGCGTGCGGCATGCGGGCGCCGTTGGAGGAGATGGTGACGACCGAGCCGCGCTGGCGCAGCAGGCTCGGCATGGCGGCCCTCGTGGCGCGCACGGCGCTGAGGAAGTTCAGCTCGTAGGCCTGCTGCCACTGCTCGTCGCCGAAGCCGAGGAAGCCGTCGAGCTGGCCCTCGCCCCCGTCGCCGCCGCCCACGTTGTTGACCAGCAGATCGATCTCGCCCAGTTCGGCCAGCGCCTGGTCGATCAGCTCGGCGGGCCCCAGGGGGGTCGACAGGTCCACCGCCACCACGCTCGCCCCGCTCTCCTCGAGCGCGGGTGAGATCGTCCGCGCGGCGGCCACGACCCGCATCCCCTCACCGGCCAGCGCCTTGACGATGGCCAGGCCGAGACCCCTGCTCGCGCCGGTGACGACGGCGGTCCTGCCGGACAGTCGCATATCCATGGTCGTGAAACCTCTCTTAGATGCGTCAATGCCGATGCCTTGAACCTATAACTTGCAACACTGATGACGCAAGTTCGAGCCGAGTGGCCACCATGCCGTAACATCGGGGTGTGAGTGAGACGACGCGTGCGCTGCGGTCCGACGCGGAGCGAACCGTACGGACGATCCTGGAGGCGGCCGAGCGGGTGCTCAGCAGGAACCCCGCGGCCAGCATGGAGCAGATCGCCGAGGCCGCGGGGGTGGCGCGCACGACCGTGCACCGGCGCTTCGCCTCCAGGGAGGCGCTGGTCGACGCGATGGCGGGATGGGCGACCAAGCAGTTCGCCGCGGCGGTGGAGGCCGCGCATCCCGAGACCACGCCTCCGCTGGTCGCGCTCTACCAGGTCACGGCGAACGTGCTGCGAGTGAAGATCGACTGGGGGTTCGCGATGAGCAGGGCGCTGTCGTCCGACCCCGAGGTGGGCAGGGTGCACGCGGAGGTGGAGGCGCGGTGCGACCGGCTCTTCCGCGGCGCCCAGGCCACAGGAGTGCTTCGCGCCGACGTCGACCCTGACTGGGCCAGGCGCGTCTACTACGCGCTGATCCACGAGGCGGCGCAGAGCCACGACGGCGACGCCGACACCCTGGCAACGCGCCTGGTCGACACCCTGCTGCGGGGCCTGGGCACGGGCAAGGGACTGGCCTAGCCCACCTCAGGCGAGGCCCGGCTCCAGTTGGGCGCGGGCGGCGGCCAGGTCGGGCGCCACCAGGTGCGGACCCTGCGCGCTCCCCTGCGGCATGACGACCGGCGCCGATGACGATCGAGCAGGCCGAGCCGGGGAAGCTCGCGCAGGGCGCCGTCCGGCCACGACCACATGTCTCCCCCAAGAAGGGGGATTGTTTCCTGATCGGGCGTTTCCGCCTGGCGATCATGCGGAACCCGTTGTGCCAGGCTGCGAAGCGTGGACCAGCTCGTGCTCCTGTTCCTGCTGTTGCTCGGCGCGGTGGTGACCGTACCGCTGGGCGACCGGCTCGGGCTGCCGGCGCCGGTGCTCATGACGCTGTTCGGGATCGTCATGGCGCTGCTGCCGTTCGTGCCGAACGTGGACGTCCCGCCCGAGCTGGTGCTGCCGCTGGTGCTGCCCCCTCTGCTGTACGCCTCGGTGCAGCGGACCTCGTGGCGGCAGTTCGCGGCCAACTGGCAGCCCATCTTCCTGCTGGCCGTCGCGCTGGTGTTCGTCACGACCGCGGCGGTGGCGGCCGTGGCGCACGCCATCGTGCCGGGGCTGCCGCTGGCCGCGGCCGCCGCGCTCGGCGCCCTGGTCGCCCCGCCCGACCCGGTGGCGGCGACCGCGGTGGCGGGCAAGCTCGGCCTGCCCAGGCGCATGGTGTCGATCCTGGAGGGCGAGGGGCTCTTCAACGACGTCACCGCGATCGTGCTGTACCACGTGGCGATCGCCGCCGCCGTCACCGGCACGTTCACCTGGACGGGCGCGGTGGGGGAGCTTTTGCTGTCGGCGGTGGTGGCGGTCGTGGTCGGCGTGGCGGTCGCCTGGACGGCCGGCAGGCTGATGGGCTTCGTCGCCGACGCCACCCTGCAGATCGGTCTGTCGCTGCTGGTGCCGTTCGTCAGCTACGCGCTGGCCGACCAGCTGCGGGGCTCGGGTGTACTGGCCGTGCTGACCACGGCGTTCTACCTGTCGGAGCGGACGGCCAACCCCGACGACGTCTCAGGCAGGCTCGCGGGAGCGACGTTCTGGGAGATCGTCGACACGCTCGTCACGGGCATCGCCTTCGGCCTGATCGGGCTCGAGCTGCACAACGTCTTCGGCACCTCCGAGGGGCGGGCGTGGCAGATGCTCGGCTGGGGCGCCGCGGTCGTCGCCGTGGTCGTGTTCGTACGGCTGGCCTGGCTCCTGCCCGCCGCATGGGCGGCCAGGAGGATCCGCGAGGCGACGCACAACCACCCCGAGATCCCCGGCAGCCTGCGCGAGACGATCGTCATGTGGTGGGCGGGCATGCGTGGTGTGGCCTCGGTGGCGCTCGCCCTGGCCATCCCGCTCGAGACCGAGGACGGCTCGCCCTTCCCCGCCCGCGACGAGATCGTCTTCATCGCCTTCGTCGTCATCCTCGCCACGCTCGTCCTGCAGGGGCTGACCCTGCCCTGGCTGGTGAGCAGGCTCGGCGTACGCGCCGACACCGAGGCGGAGAAGTCGCTCGAGCGGGAGCTCGCCATCCGGGCCACCCGCGCGGCCAGGCGCCGTCTCGAGGAGATCGACGCCGCGGAGGAACTGCCGGAGGAGGTCAGGGAGCTGCTGGTCAGACGGGCCTTCGACATGGGGGTGCGGATCAGCCCCGACATGGCCGACGACGAGCGGCGCGCGGCCGTCGCGCAGCGGGTCGAGCGCGGACGACGGGTGCGCCGGGTCCAGGAGGAGATGCTGTCGGCCTCGCGCCAGGCCGTGCTCGCCGCGCGCAAGGAGCCAGGCGTCGACCCTGAGGTGGTCGACAGGGTGCTGCGCGAGCTGGATGTCAGAAGCCTGCGCTGATTCAAGTTAGGAAGGTTTCCTAACTTCCTTGACAGTCGCCCGAACCGCTTGCCAGGATGCCGATTAAGCGGCTTGGCGCGGCGTCGGCGACGACGTGACGCGCTCAGTGATCTTTCTGCCCCGGCCGTGCGTCGTGAGTAGTTCCCCCATGCCTTGGAGCCCTCGATGCCGCGTGCGCTGCTGTTATCCCTCATCCTCATGGCAGGGCTGCTCGTCGGCCCCGCCGCCGCCACCGCAGCCGAATCCCTGCTCTCCCAGGGCAAGCCGGCGACCGCCTCCTCCGTCGAGGACGCCACACTGGGCGCCGAGAGCGCCTTCGACGGCGACCTCACCACCACCCGATGGGCCTCGGTCGAGGGCCACGACCCCGAATGGCTCCAGGTCGACCTGGGCGCCGTCACCCCGCTCACCCGCGTCAAGCTGACCTGGGAGGCCGCCTACGGCAAGGCCTACCAGATCCAGGCCTCCAGTGACGGGGCCGCGTGGACCACCCTCTACTCCACCTCCAGCGGCGACGGCGGCACCGACGACCTGACCGTGTCGGGCTCGGGCCGCTACGTCCGCATGTACGGCACCGCCCGCGGCACCTCCTACGGCTACTCCCTGTACGAGATGCAGGTCTACGGCGAGGGCGGCCCTGGTAACCCCGGCCCCGACTACCAGGCCGAGGACGCCACCCTCTCCCAGGCGAGCGTGGCCGCCAACCACGCGGGCTTCACCGGCAGCGGCTTCGTCGACTACGTCAACGTGGCGGGCGGCTACGTCGAGTGGACGGTCACCGCGGCCACCGCGGGCGCCCACAACCTGACCCTGCGCTACGCCAACGGCACCACGGCCAACCGCCCGCTGGCCGTCGCGGTCAACGGCGTCACCGTCAACCGCGACTTCCCCGGCACCGGCGCATGGAGCACCTGGGCCGACGTCACGCTCACCGCGACGCTGAACGCGGGCGCCAACACCGTCCGCGCCACCGCCACGGCCGCGACGGGCGGGCCGAACCTGGACAAGCTCACGGTCGGCCCCGCGACAGGCGGCGGCTCGTTCGTGGTGGCGGCCGCCGGCGACATCGCCGACCAGTGCACCGCCAGTTCGAGCTCGTGCATGCACCCCAAGACCGCCAACGTGGTCAAGTCGATGAACCCCGAGTTCGTCATCACGATGGGCGACAACCAGTACGACGACGCCAGGCTGCAGGACTTCACCGCCTACTACGACAAGACGTGGGGCTCGTTCAAGAGCAAGACCAGGCCCGTGCCCGGCAACCACGAGACCTACGACCCGGCGGGCTCGCTGGCGGGCTACAAGTCGTACTTCGGCTCGATCGCCTACCCCAACGGCAAGAGCTACTACAGCTACGACCACGGCAACTGGCACTTCGTCGCCCTCGACTCCAACGCCTTCGACCAGAGCGCGCAGATCAACTGGCTGAAGGCCGACCTGGCCGCGAACACCAAGCGCTGCGTGGCCGCCTACTGGCACCACCCGCTGTTCAGCTCGGGCGAGCACGGCAACGACCCCGTCAGCAGGCCGGTCTGGCAGGCCCTCTACGACAAGCGGGCCGACCTCGTGCTCAACGGCCACGACCACCACTACGAGCGCTTCGGGCCGCAGAGCCCCAGCGCCCAGGCAGACCCGAACGGGATCGTCGAGATTCTCGGCGGCATGGGCGGCGCTCCGCCGTACAACATCGAGAACGTGCAGCCCAACAGTCAGAAGCGGCTGTCGGGGACCTTCGGCGTGGTGAAGCTCAGCCTCGGTGAGAGCACCTTCTCCTGGCAGCTGATCGGCGTCGACGGCGCGGTCAAGGACACCAGCCCGACCTACACCTGCCACTGATTGATGTACATCTCGGGATTCCGGTATCGCGGGCTGACCATGGCCGTGCCGGCCAACGTGCTGGCACTGGGCGTGGTCAGCCTGGTCACCGACATCTCCTCGGAGATGGTCACCGCGGTCCTGCCGTACTACGCGGTCCTCGTGCTGGGGCTCAGCCCGCTGGCCTACGGCCTGCTCGACGGGCTCTACTTCGGGGTCACCGCGGTGGTACGGCTGGCCGCGGGGCACGCCGCCGACCGCTGGCAGCGCCGCAAGCTGGTCGCGGGGCTCGGCTACGCGCTGTCGGCGGTGTGCAAGCTCGGCCTGATGGCGGCTGGCGGCTCGGTCGGGCTGCTCGGCGCCGTGGTCGCCGCCGACAGGACGGGCAAGGGCCTGCGCACCGCGCCCCGCGACGCGCTGATCTCGCTCAGCGCCTCGCCCGAGACGCAGGGCCAGGCCTTCGGCGTCCACCGGGCGATGGACACCGTCGGCGCCTTCCTCGGGCCGCTGGCCGCCTTCGCGGTGCTGGGCGCGACCGGCGCCTACGACGTGGTGTTCGTGGTCAGCTTCGCGATCGCCGTCCTCGGTGTCGTGCTGCTGGTCCTCTACGTCAGGGAGCAGCCGCCGGTCGTCGTGCCGGTTCCCGCCGTGCGCGCGAGGGTCACGCTGGCGCTCCTGCGCGAGCCCCGCTTCCGCGGGATCTGCCTCCTGGCCGCAGGGCTCGGCCTGGTGACGGTCAGCGACCCCTTCGTCTACCTGCTCCTGCAGAAGGGCACGGGCATCGCGCCCGAGCACTTCCCTCTGCTGCCGCTCGGCACGGCCGCCGTCTACCTGCTGCTGGCCGTGCCCGTCGGGCGGCTGGCCGACAGGTGGGGGCGCGTGCCGGTGTTCATGCTCGGCCACGTCGCGCTGGTCTGCGTCTACGCGCTCCTCGGCGGCGGCGCGCCGTACTGGCTGGTCCTGGGCGTCTTCGGGTTCTTCTACGCCGCCACCGACGGCGTGCTGATGGCCGCCGCGGGCCCGCTGCTCCCCGCACACCTGCGCACCAGCGGGCTGGCGCTGCTGCAGACCGGGCAGGCCGTCGCCCGCATGCTCTGCTCGATCATGTACGGCGCCGCGTGGACGTTCTTCGGCCCCGTGCCGGGGCTGGCCGTGATGGGCGCGGGCATCGTGGCCTGCCTCGCATTCTGGAAGGTGGTGCGTTGACTTCCTCCCCACGCCTGAAGGCGAGAGATTTCCAGCGAAGGAGCACCCGATGAGGAAGGCGCTGATCCTCGCCGTCACGCTGCTCGTGCTGGGCGGCGGCGCGCTGTTCTACGCGGTGCGCGCCGCCAGGGTGGCCCCCGCGCAGGAGGCCGCCTTCGACCTGGCCAGGCCGGGCCAGATCGTGGTGAGGGACCACGCGAGCGGTTTCGTGCGCGGCAGCCGTACCCGGTGCGAGCGGTTCGCCACCGCGGCGGGAACGGGGGTCTGCCTGGTCACCGAGGTCGCCAAGACCTACGCCGTCGTGGTCGACAGAACCATGAAGCAGACCAGGCGCCTGCACATCGCGGGGATCCCGAGCCGCGCCAGGGTCTCGCCCACGGGGCGGATGATCTCGTGGACGGTCTTCGTGACCGGCGACTCCTACAACAAGGGCGGCTTCTCCACCTGGACCGGCATTCTCGACAACCGCACCGGTTACGCGATCACCAACATGGAGGAGATCCCGCTGACCAAGGACGGCCGCCGCTACCACTCGGCCGACGTCAACTACTGGGGCGTCACCTTCGCCGGCGACGACAACCGCTTCTACGCCACCGTCTCCACCCGGGGCAGAACCTATCTCGTGGAGGGCGACTACGGCAGGTGGCGGGCGCGCGTGCTGCGCGAGAACGCCGAGTGCCCCTCGCTCTCCCCGGACGGCCGGCGGCTGGTGTTCAAGAAGCTCATGCCGGGAGGGCAGTGGCGGCTGCACGGCCTTGACCTGGCGAGCATGAAGGAGACCCCGCTCGCCGAGCCGGCCCACGTCGACGACCAGGCCGCCTGGCTCGACGACCGCACCGTCATGTACGCCAAGGGCCCCGACGTGTGGGCGGTGCCCGCCGACGGCACGGGCGCCCCCCGCCTGCTCGTCGCGAACGCCTCATCGCCGACCGCCGTCCGCTGACCGGGGTACATTCGCCCCATGCGCCCAGTGCTCGTGCTCCTGGCGGTCGTGATGGTGGCGGGCTGCTCGGGCGCCGTGGCGACCGAGCAGCCCCCGCTCGGCGCGGACGGCTGCCCGACGGCATGGCCGGCCCAGTACGAGTGGGCAGACCGGCCCGGACCGCTCGTCCCCGCGGAGGCGCGGTGTCGGTGACGCTCTGCGAGCTCCTCATCCCGCTGCCCGAGCAGGGAGGGCCGAGGCCCGCACCGACGCCGGGTGAGGCGCGCAAGCTGACCACCCACGTCGCCGAGATGGTCGCCGCGATCAACGCCCTCCCTTCGGACGAACGCTCCTTCGCAGGGGCCGTGCGCATGTGCACCACCATCGGGTACGGAGAGGAGCTGTCGTTCTCCGTCGCCTACAGGGAGGGGCCGCCTGCCGTGGTGCTGCTGGACGTCAACCACTCCCCGTGCGTGCGCGACGGCCTGCCCGCCCGCGTCGACGTGGTGTGGGCGGCCGACGTCACGGGGGCGGTGGCCGAGACCAGGGTGTGGCGCGGGCGGTGCGAGGCCGTGTTCGCGGGCACCGTGCTGGGCGTGGTGGCCGAGCGCCCGCTGCTGAGCAGGCTTGACGCGTGGCTCGGCGGCTGAGCAGGAGGACTACGAGCTCGGACCGCTCAGCACCGTGCGGTAGGCGGCGATCCTGTCCTGCCTGGTGTCCAGGCAGCAACTGGCGCAGAGCGTCTTCTCGGCCGAGGTGTAGTAGAGGCAGCAGGTGTCGCGCAGGTAGAACAGGCCCTCACGCTCGCCCTCCCGCAGCCGTACCACCGTGCCGAGCCGGTCGAGGCCGCCGCCCGCCGCCGCCATGAACCGGTGGTAGGCCGCCTCCAGCAGGTGGACGTCGCCGCCGCGCAGGCTGGCCGAGCAGAACGCCGCCGCGCAGCCGTACGCGATGCCGCCGTGGAGCTGCCGCAGCCCCGCCCTCGTGCGCGAGCGCAGGGCGTCGGCCAGCGGCAGCAGGTGCTCCTGCAGCACCCACGCGACCAGCGTCTCCACCGGACCCTCGACGGCCGACGGCTCCCTCAGGCCCACCGCCTCGAACCCGTGGTGCTCCGACAGGCGGATGGCGACGTTCGAGGGGCGCATGTCCAGGAGCACGCCCTCCAGCGCCCACGCCAGCAGCGCGGCCGTGGTGACCCTGCCGGCGTAGACGGCGATGACGGTCAGCGCGGTGGCGTGGTCGGAGACCTGGCCGCTGGCGTGCCGCTCCGCCTCCAGGACGCGGGTGAGCTCAGGCGAGCCGGGGTCGAGCAGGCGCGAGCAGTCGATCCAGTCGTCGTCAGGGATCAGGCCGCGCTCGAGCCGGTAACGCTCGCCGAAGGCGTCGAGCCTGGCGAACACGTCGTGCATGTGAATCCTTCGTCGAGACGGAGCTACGACGAAGGATCGTAGTTCACAGCAGGGTGAGCGCGTGACAGTGGTGGGCGACGAACGCGCTCATCGCGGGCGCGGCGGCCACGACGGCGGGCCCGCCGAGCAGCAGCGCCACGGTGGCCAGGCCCGCCAGCCGCTCGCCCCTGGCCAGCGGCGCCGCAGGGCGCAGCATGCGGCGCACCCTGGTGAGCGCGCTCTGGCCGCCGGCGCCCATCACGAACGCGGGCACCCGGCCGGTGGCCAGGCCCACCAGCGCGGCGGCGATCTGCACGCGCGGATGGCGGCGGGCGGCCACGTCGTCGGCGCGCAGCTCGATCAGGCGCGCCACCTCTCGCCTGGCCACGTCGAACAGCGGGACGAAGGGGAAGGCCCTGGCGAACGCCTCGCCGGCCGCCAGCACCAGATGGTGCCTGCCGCGCACGTGCGCCCGTTCGTGCGCCAGCACCGCCGCCACCTGGGACGCGCTGAGCGAGCGGAGCGCCGCGGTGGTGATCACGGTCTTGGCGGCGCGCCCCGGCAGGCAGTAGACCAGCGGCTCGGCGTAGTCGACGACGATCGCGCCCAGCGCCCTGTCGGGACGGCCCAGCAGGGCGAGCATCGCGGCGTGCCTGCCCCGCTCCCTCCTGGCCCGCACCAGCACGGTGGCGAGGCTCGCCGCCAGCCGCGCCAGCGTGACGGCGCAGGCGCCGAGCGCCGCCCACGCGGACGCTCCCGGCCCTTCGGCCAGCATCATGGTGCAGAGCTCGAACAGGCGGGCCAGCCCGTGGCCGACGGCGTCGGCGGGCACGGTGGCGGTCAGCACGGCCAGCAGCGCGGAGCCGACGACGGAGGCGCAGGCCGACAGCCACATGGCGATCGCGAGCCGCGGCGCCCGCTCGGCCCAGCGCGCAGCCGACAGCGGGCGCGCCAGCAGCGCGCAGGCGGCGACGGTGTAGACGGCGAGGATGAGGGCGTCGGTCACTCCTGACGGCCCTTCGGCGGGTAGACGCGCAGCGCCGACTCCAGGGCGGCGGCCTCCTCGGGGCTCAGCCGCTCGAGGAAGTGGACGAGCGTGGCGGCCTGGTTGCCGCCGCTGGCCAGCGTCTCGCGCATGAGGCCCGCGGTGTAGGCCTCCTTGCTGCTGACGGTCTCGTAGACGTAGGCCTTGCCGACGGGGTGACGGCGCAGCAGGCCCTTCTTGTGGAGCTTGTCCATCACCGTCATGACCGTGGTGTAGGCGATCTCGCGCTCGCGCCTCAGGTCTTCGAGCACGTCACGCACGGAGGCGGGGCGGCGGTAGGACCACATCCTGTCCATGATCGTGGATTCGAGGTCACCCAGAGCGCGCACCATGGGCTCATGCTACCTGCGATCGTAGGACAATCGAGGGGTGAAGACCCTCGAAGCCACCCCCATCCTCGACTGGGGCCACCCCCTGGTCGCCCGGCTCGCCGCCCAGGCGCGGGGCGCCGATGACCGGGCGAGGCTGATCGCGGCCCACCGCCTGATCGCCGCCAGGCTGAGGCCCGTCTACGCGCTCGACGAGTTCAGGCCGGTGTCCAGGACGCTCGCGCTGGGCAAGGGCTCGTGCAGTCAGCGCCTTGCCGTCCTGGAAGCCGTGGCACGGGCAGTCGGCGTCGCGACCAGAGTCAAGGGACTGCGCGTGGACGGCAGGTTCTGGCACGCGCGCTTCCCGCTGCTGCGCCCGCTCATCCCGCGCAGAGTGCTGCTGGCCTGGCCGGAGTTCCTCCTGGAGGGGCGGTGGGTGCCGGTGTCGGAGTTGTACGAGTGCCTGGACGACTGCCGTCCCTTCACCAACAGCGGCGCCGAGACCCTGTTCGAGGCGGTCGGCAGGACGAGCGTGGACCTGTCGGCGTGGGTGCTGGAGGACCTGGGGTACTTCACCAGCAGGGACGAGCTGTTCCGCCGCTTCTACCGGCTGCATCCGCGGGGGTGCGTGATGCGTGCGGTCTCGGCTAGGTGAGTCTGGCCAGGCGGTTGCGGACCCCCTCGAAGTGGGCGTGGACGGCCGCCACCGCCGCCGCCCTGTCGCCCGCCGCGACCGCGGTGTAGATGTCGCGGTGGCGCCTGGCCAGGTCGGCGGGCGACTCGTCCGGCGCGCCCAGATGGTCGCGCAGCTGGTGGTAGACGTCCCAGAACGCGCCGAGCAGCTGCCCCACCAGCGGATTGCCCAGCGGCCTGTAGAGCACGTCGTGGAAGAGCCTGTCGGTCTCGGGGGAGATGATCCCCACCTCGGCCTCGGCGCTCATCCTCGCCATCACCTCGGCCACGGGCGACAGGTCGGCCTCGCCGCCCAGGTCGATGAGGCGCTCGACCAGCCCTGCCTCGAGCACCTCGCGGATCTCGACGAGGTGGCCGAGCTGTCGCGGGCCGTCGTCGTGCATCCTGATGCGGCTGTGGAAGGCGAGCTCGTCGACCAGGCCGTTGAGCGACATGCGGCCCACGAACATGCCGAAGCCGTGGCGGATGTCGACGATGCCGACCGCCTGCAGCGCCTTGAGCGCCTCACGCACGGAGTTGCGGCTGGCGCCCAGCTCCTCCATGAGCTCGGTCTCGGTGGGCAGCGGATCGCCCGCCGCGAGCCTGCGGCTCAGGATGATCTCCTTGACGGCCTGCTGGACCTCGACCGCGCGGCTCAGTCTCACGCGTGCATCCTAGGAAACATTGGCGAAACCTTCTCTTGACCGGAACCTTCATGGAGCCTAACCTCCACTTTACCTTATTGGTAGGACGTCCCACGTCCTAGGAGAGGAGACGCCCATGTCCAGGTTGAGCCGTCGCGACTTCCTTCGCTACAGCGGGGCGACCGGCGCCGCGGCGTTCATCGCGACCACGGTCGCGGCCTGCTCCGGCGGCCCCGCCTCGACGGGATCGGTGGGCGCGGGCTCCGACACCGACCTGATCACCGCCGTCATCGGCTACGGCAACGACGGCAGCTGGGACCCCACGCAGACGGCCTCCGCCTTCGCCATGGCCGCCAACAACCACATCTACGAGGGACTGCTGGAGACCGATCCGATCACCAGGGAGCCCTATCCCGCGCTGGCGACCGCGCTGCCGTCCGACGTGAACGCCACGCGCTGGACCTTCACCCTCAGACAGGGCGCCACCTGGCACGACGGGAAGCCCGTCACGGCCGACGACGTGGTCTTCACCTTCCAGCGCATCCTCGACCCCGAGGCCAACGTGCTGACCGGCTCGTTCTTCAGGCCGTTCCTGGAGGAGGTGAAGAAGGTCGACGACCGCACGGTCGAGCTGGTCTTCAAGTTCCCCTTCCCCGACGCGGCGCCGAGGCTGTCGATCGCCAAGATCATGCCGAAGCACGTCTTCTCCCAGCCCGGAGCGTGGGACGCCGCCAAGGGCGGCAGGGCGGTCGGCTCGGGGCCCTACCGGCAGACCGCGCACAACCCGAAGTCGAACACCACCTTCGAGGCCTACGCCGGATACAACGGGCCCAGGCCCGCCACGGCCAAGAAGATGAACTGGCTGACCATCGTCGACGCCTCGGCCAGGGTCGCCAAGATCTCGGGCGCGTCGGCGGAGGCCCAGATCGCGGACAACGTCCCGTACGCCAACATCGAGCAGCTCAGGCAGCAGGGACTGACCGTCGAGGGCGGCAAGGGCATGAACCACATGTTCCTGATGTTCAACACCGCCACGAAACCCTTCGACGACGTCCGCGTACGGCAGGCGCTCCACTACGCCATCGACAAGCGCAAGATGATCGAGGTGGCGCTCAAGGGCCACGGCAGCGCCTCCAGCTCCTTCCTCAACGAGCAGCACCCCGACCACCGGCGGGCCGCCACCGTCTACGACCACGACCCCGCCAAGGCCAAGGCGCTGCTGGCGGAGGCGGGCGTGAAGGATCTGTCGATCAACCTGATGTCGGTCAACGTGAGCTGGATCGTCGACTGCCTGCCGACCATCGCCGCCTCGTGGGAGGCCATCGGCGTCAAGACCACCCTGGAGCCGCAGGAGACCACGGCCGTCTTCACCAAGATGGACCAGTCGCAGGACTACCAGGTCGTCGCGGCCGCCTCCAACCCCAACCAGTTCGGCATGGACGCCGACCTGATCCTGCACTACAACTACGTGCCGGGCGGCGTGTGGATGAAGTACACCAAGTGGGCCGAGAGCGACGACGCCAAGAAGCTCTTCGCGCTCATGGACCAGGCGACGAGGGAGCTCGACCAGGCCAAGCGGCGCGAACTGATCCACTCCTACCTCGACGTCATCGCCGAGCAGGCCGTGCTCTACCCGGTCGTCCACACCGAGCTCATGACCGCGTGGGACCCGAAGAAGCTCTCGGGCATCAGGGCGCAGGCCTACCCCGGCATCAGCCTGCTGCAGGCCAGGCGGGCATGATCGTCGTCCTGCGGATGCTGGCGCGGCGCGTCCTCATCCTGATCCCGCTGCTGCTCGGCGTGATCGCGTTCGTCTTCGTCGTGATGCGCTTCTCCAACAACAAGCCGGAGTACGCCTACTTCCAGGGCGCCAACCCGACCGCCGAGCAGATCCGCCAGTTCCAGCTGGAGAACGGCCTGCTCGACCCGCTGCCGCTGCGCTACGTGCGCTTCGTCGGCGATCTGGTCCAGGGCGACCTCGGCACCAGCGTGCTCACCAAGAAGCCGGTGCTGGAGTCGGTCGTCACCGCGCTGCCGCTCACCCTGCAGCTCACCTTCCTCGGACTCGGCGTCGCGATCGTGCTCGCGCTGGTCTTCGGCGTCACCGGCGCGCTGTTCCGCGACCGCTGGCCCGACCAGGTCATCCGTATGGTGTCGCTGATCGGCGTGGCCGCCCCCGCCTTCTGGCTGGCGCTGCTGATGATCCAGTGGCTGTCGGTGGGGGAGGGCCTCTTCCCGACCGGCGGTTACATCAACCCCGCCGACTCCCTGCCGGGATGGCTGCGCTCGATGACGCTGCCCGCCCTGTCGCTGTCACTGCCGGTGGCCGCCCAGCTGACCAGGATCATCCGCACCTCGATGGTGGAGGAGCTCGACCGCGACTACGTGCGCACCGCGATCGGCAGCGGCCTGCCTCCCGTCGTGGTCGTCGGCCGCAACGTGCTGCGCAACGCGCTGATCAACCCGCTGACCGTGCTCGGCCTGCGCATCGGCTACCTGATCGGCGGCGCGGTGGTCATCGAGCAGATCTACGGCCTGCCCGGCATGGGTCAGCTCATGATCAACGCGGTGCGCGACGGAGACCCCGCGGTCGTCCAGGGCGTCGTGCTGACCATCGCGGTCGGCTTCATGGTCGTCAACCTGGCAGTGGACGTCCTCTACCTGCTGGTCAACCCCAGGCTCAGGAGCGCGGGCTGATGAGAAACGGACTCACCGAACGGCTGTCCCGCCCCGGCGTCGCCTTCCGCAGGCTCTCACCGCTGTCGTGGGCCGCCCTGGGCGTGCTCGCACTGGTCGTCCTCGCCGCGGTGCTCGCGCCCTGGCTGGCGCCGCACTCGCCGTACTTCCAGCAGGCCGCGGGAGGCGGACCCTCGGCGGCGCACTGGATGGGCCTCGACAGCGCCAACCGCGACATCCTGTCCAGGCTTCTGCACGGCGCGCGCTGGTCGCTCATCATCGGGCTGGGCGCGACGGCCCTGGCCCTGGTGGCGGGGGCGATCATCGGAGCCGTCGCCGCCACCTCCCGCAAGGCCGTCGACGAGACCGTGATGCGGATCCTCGACGTGATCATGGCCTTCCCCGGCATCGCGCTGGCCGCGGTCCTGGTGGCGGTCTTCGGCGGCAGCATCCCCGTGCTGGTGATGGCGATCGCCTTCCTGTACATGCCGTCGGTGGCCAGGGTGGTGCGGGCCAACGTCCTCGCCCAGTACGGCGAGGACTACGTCGCGGCCGAGCGGATCATCGGGGCGCGCACGCCGTACATCCTGATCAGGCACGTCGCGGTCAACTGCGCCGCGCCCGTGCTGGTGTTCTGCACGGTCATGGTCGCCGACGCGATCGTCTTCGAGGCGTCGCTGTCGTTCATCGGAGCGGGCGTGCGCCCGCCCAACCCCTCGTGGGGCAGCGTCATCGCCGACGGCAAGAACCTCGTGCTGCTCGGCGGCTGGTGGGCGACGGTCTTCCCCGGGCTGCTGATCCTCCTGACCGTGCTCGCGCTCAACATCCTTTCCGAGGGTGTCTCGGACGCGTGGGCCGCTCCTGCCGCCCGCGCGAGGCCGTCCAGGAGGAAGGCGTTCGAGCGGGCCGCCCCCGGCGAGCTCACCGCGCTGCCCGGCCTGGCCGAGGCGGCCAGGCGTCTGGCCGAGCGCGCGAGAGCGCTGCCGACGGGCGAGCCGATCCTCCGGGTCACCGGGCTGAGGATCACCTTCGACGAGGTCGACATCGTCGACGGCATCTCGCTGGAGGTGCGGCCAGGCGAGGTGCTCGGCCTGGTCGGGGAGTCGGGCTGCGGCAAGTCCCTGACCGCGCTGACCATCATGGGCCTGCAGCCGCGCGAGGCGAAGGTCGGCGGATCGCTGCTGTTCGAGGGCCGCGATCTGCTGACGCTCTCCAGAGGCGCCAGGCGGCGGCTCATGGGCCACGAGATGGCGATGATCTACCAGGACGCGCTCTCCTCGCTCAATCCCGCGATGACCATCAGGTCCCAGCTCAAGCAGGTCGTGCGGCGGGGCGGCACCCGCAGCCCCGCCGAGCTGCTCGAACTCGTCGGGCTCGACCCGCCGCGCACGCTGTCGGCCTACCCGCACGAGCTGTCGGGGGGCCAGCGCCAGCGGGTGCTGATCGCCATGGCGCTCTCCCGCGACCCCAAGCTGATCATCGCCGACGAGCCGACCACCGCCCTCGACGTCACCGTCCAGGCGCAGGTGATCGAGCTGCTGCTGCGCCTGCGCGCGGAGCTGGGCTTCGCGCTCGTGCTGGTCTCCCACGACCTCGCGCTGGTCGCCGACGTCACCGACAGGGTCGCCGTCATGTACGGCGGGCAGATCGTCGAGACCGGCCCCACGGCCGCGCTCGTCGGCAACCCGCGCCACCACTACGCGCGCGGCCTGCTCGGCGCGGTCCTGTCGCTGGAGGCGGGGGCCGAGCGGCTCACCCAGATCCGCGGCGTCGTCCCCTCTCCCGCCGACTTCCCCGAGGGGTGCAGGTTCGCCGACCGCTGCCCGATGGCCACCGAGGTGTGCCACACCGAGGCTCCCGCGCTCCTCGAAGGGGTGGCCTGCCACCATCCCGCGAAGGTGGAGGTACCCGCATGATCTCCCTGACCGACGTGCACGTGGTGCACAGGGCCCGCACGGGCGGGCTGTTCTCCCGCGACCGGGTCCACGCGCTCACCGGCGCCGACCTGACCGTGTCGGCAGGGGAGACCGTCGGCGTGGTGGGGGAGTCGGGGTGCGGCAAGTCCACGCTGGCCAAGGTGCTGGTCGGCCTGCAGCGGCCGACCTCGGGCACGCTCTCCTTCCACGGGCAGGACGTGTGGGCGATGCCCGAGTCGCGCCGCCGCCCGCTGCTCGGCGCCAGCGTCGGCATGGTCTTCCAGGACCCCTCGACCGCGCTCAACAGGCGGCTGCCGATCAGGCAGATCCTGCGCGACCCGCTCACCGTCCACGGGCGGCCAGGCAGGGACGCCAGGGTCGCCGAGCTGCTCGACCTGGTCGGCCTGCCCGCCTCCAGCGCCGACCTCCTGCCGGGCCAGCTGTCGGGAGGGCAGCGGCAGCGGGTGGCCATCGCCAGGGCGCTCGCCCTCGAACCGGCCCTCCTGATCGCCGACGAGCCCACCAGCGCGCTCGACGTCTCGGTCCGCGCCCAGATCCTCAACCTGCTGCTGGACCTGAAGGAAAGACTCGGCCTGGCGATGGTCTTCGTCTCGCACGACATCCAGACCGTCAGGCGGATGAGCGACAGGGTCGTCACCATGTACCTGGGGCGGATCGTCGAGGAGACGCCGGCGCTCGCCGTCCCTCATCGGGCACGGCACCCCTACACGCGCGCGCTGTTCTCCGCGACGCCGGGGCTGCTGTCGCCGATCAACCCGATCCCGCTGGGCGGGGCGGTCCCCTCGGCCACCCGCCCGCCCAGCGGCTGCCCCTTCCGCACGCGCTGCTGGAAGGCCGACGCCCGGTGCGCGTCGTCGATGCCCGAGCCGACAGGGACGGACGGGCACCTGTTCCGCTGTCACCACCCGGTGCCCGCAGGGGCCACCGATGTCGAACTGATCAACCAAGCGATGGAGAGCTCGTGAAGCTGACCGGCGTGATCCCTCCGGTGTGCACCCCCTTGACACCCTCCTTCGACGTGGACGGGCCGTCGCTGACCCGGCTGGTCGACCACCTGATGGACGGCGGGGTCGACGGCCTGTTCGTGCTCGGCTCCTCCTCCGAGGCCGCCTACCTGCCCGACGGGCATCGCAGGGCCGTGCTGGACACCGTGGTGGGGCACGTGGCTGGACAGGTGCCGGTGCTGGCCGGCGCGATCGACATGACCACGCTCAGGGTGCTCGACCACGTGCGCGCGGCGGTCGCGGCGGGCGTGGACGGCATCGTGGCCACCGCGCCGTTCTACGCGCGCACCCATCCGGCGGAGATCGCCCTCCATTTCCGGACCATCGCCGAGGTGGCGGGGCTGCCGGTCTACGCCTACGACCTTCCGGTCTCCGTGCACACCAAGCTCGGCCGCGACCTGCTGCTGGAGCTGGCCTCGTCAGGGGTGCTGGCGGGGGTGAAGGACTCCAGCGGCGACGACGGCGGGCTGCGCTCGCTCATCCTGTCGCGGCCTTCATCCTTCAGCGTGCTCACGGGCTCGGAGGTCACCGTGGACTGCGCGCTGTGGATGGGCGCCGACGGGGTCGTTCCTGGGCTGGGGAACGTGGATCCGCACGGCTACGCCCGCCTGTTCGCCGCGGCGAGGGCGGGGGACTGGGCGGCGGCGAAGGACGAGCAGGAGCGGCTGATCAGGCTGTTCGAGCTGGTGACGGTGGGGCTGCCGAGGATGGGCGGCGGGTCGTCCGCGCTCGGCGCCTTCAAGGCGGCGCTGCACCTGCGCGGAGTCATCGACCATCCCGCGACGGCCGTGCCGCAGATCCCGCTGAACGAGGAGGAGACCAGGCGGGTGGGCAAGCACCTCGCCGACGCCGGCCTCCTCTGACACCCGCCCCCTGCGCCCCTCCGGCCGGTCGGCCGGTCAGTCGGCCGGTCAGTCGGCCGGTCAGTCGTCCAGGGGCGGTAGGGAGGCGGCGGCGCTCTCGCGGTCGGCACCCGTGGCCTGGAACAGGTCCACGATGATCGAGCGGAGCTGGGCCGTCATCACGTCGGCGGAGAACCCCGTCCTGTCGCCGGTCTGCGCGGCGGCCACGGCGGCGATCGCCTCCCTGGCGCCCGCCGGCTCGCGGCCGGAGGCGAGCTCGTCGCGCAGGAGCAACACGGCCGCCGACAGCTGCCGGAGGGCGGGCGCCAGCCCCACGGGGACGCTCGCGCCCTGGTCGAGGGCGACGAGGGCGCGGCGGGCCAGCACCCTGGTGTTGCGCAGCGCGTGGTCGACGGGCCTGGCCGCGTTCTCGTACCTCAGCAGCAGCAGGCGGCGGTGACGGCGGCGCACCGGCGAGATGGTGGCGATCTCCCTGCCCGTCTGCAGCGCCTCGGAGAGCTGCTCGACGGCGCCCTGCGTGCCCCTGGCCTCCTCCAGCGCCTCGGCGGCCAGGTCGGGGTCGGCGCGCTCGACGGCCAGCGCCGTGCCGTCGAGCGCCGCGGCCAGGGCCTCGAACACCGCGGAGGCGTGCCTGCGGACGACGGCGGCGGGGCTCGCCGGCATGAGCGCGAAGGCGGCGATGCCGAGGACGCCGCCGAGCAGGGCGTCCACCATCCGGTCGAGGCCGCCGGTGCCCGAGGGCGGCAGCAGGGTGGCCACCAGCACCGCCGACGAGCCCGCCTGCAGGACGATCAGCGTCCCCCTGTCCAGGAAGACCGCCACCACCATGGCCAGCGCGACCACCAGCGCGATCTGCCAGGCGCCCGAGCCGATCCGGGAGACCAGCAGGTCGCCCACACCGACGCCGAGCCCCACCCCGACCACGAGCTCGGCCACCCTGCGCAGCCGCGCGCCCAGGCCCACGCCGACGCACAGCACCACGGCGATGGGTGCGAGGAACGGGCGCGGATGGCCGAGCAGGTCCTTGGCCACCAGCCATGCCAGAGCCGCGGCGACCGCGCACTGCCCGATCGAGGGAGCCATGAGGCGGAGCCGGTCGAGCCGTCCCCGCAGGTCGAATGTCACGGCGTCAGCATGCCCGCAAAAGATGACGAACCTGTTTCCAGGCAGGAAGCTGGCAGCGAGCTGAGCGTTGGCTGTCAGCCCTCGGGCCAGCTGCCGTCGGGGAACTCGCCGCTGCCTCCCTGCCCGACCACGACTCTGTCGCCGGCCGTCAGCCCCTCTTTGACCTGCACGTACTGGTCGCCGCGCACCCCCGTCGTGACCCGCTGCTCCTTCTCGCCCGACCCGGTTCGCACGGTCACCGTCGCGGTGCCGTCCTTGCCGGTCCTGACGGCCTGGGCGGGAACGTAGAGCGCGTCGTCGGCCTCGCCGGTGGTCACGGTGACGGTCGCGGTCTGCCCGAGCAGGAGGCCCTTCGGCGGATCGTCGAAGGTGATCGTCACGGCGTAGCGCACCAGGCGTCCCGTGGTCGTGGCGGTGGGGGCGAGGTGGGTGACGGTCCCGGAGTACCGCTCGCCCTGGCGGGTGGCCAGCGTGATGGCGGCCTGCTGGCCGAGGCGGAGGCTGTTGACGTCCGACTCGGTGAACAGCGCCTGGACCTGCAGCTCGTCCAGGTCGCCGAGGCTGATGAAGGCGCCGGTGCCCGCGGTGTCGCCCTTCGCGCCCGCCACCGACAGCACGGTGCCCGAGGCGGGGGCGACGATCCTGGTGCCCCTGACGGCGTCGGCGGCCTGCTCCATGGCGGCCTGCGCCTTGGCGAGGCCTGACTCGGCCTGCTCCTCGCTCATGCCGCAGGGCGTCTCGGACTGGCCGCCGCGCCGGGAGTCGGTCTGGGCCCTCGGGGTCGCCCTGCCGCTCGGGCCCGCGCTCGGCCTGCCGCCGGGGGTGGCGGTGGGCCTGGCGCTGGCGGCGCCGGTCGGCCTGCCGCTCGGGGTCGTGGTGCGGGTTCCGGCAGGGGTGGGGCTCACGGCAGGGTTGGAGGTGCGGCTCGAGGTGGGGCTGGGGCGCGCGCTGGGCGAGGCGTCCGGCCTGCCGGTGGCCGCCGGATCGGCGCCCGGGTCCGTGCCCGGGTCTGTGCCCGGAGCCGTGGTCGGCCTTCCTGACGGGCTCCCCGAAGGCGAGGGGGTGACGGTGACGGTGGCCGTCACCGTCGCTGTGGCGGTCACCGTGACGGAGGGCGCGGGCTCGGTCACCGTGACCGTCACGGTGGGCACCGGCTGCTCGGGTCCCGTGGGCGCGGGCGAGCCACCCGGGCGCGCAACCGGGCCGGGCGAGGGTGTGAACCCCGCCCACGCCACCCTCGCCACGGACACGCCGCCCGCGGCCGAGGAGCCCGCCGTCCCCGAGGAACCGGCCGCCTGCGCGGAACCTGCGGCGCTAGAGGTGTCCGAGGGCGTGCAGTCGGTCGCCTGGGCCTGCTCCAGCGCGTCCTGAGCCGCGGCGACGTCCGCCTTGGCGGCGGTGTAGGCCTCCATGGCGGCCGCCGAGTCGATCCTGGCCAGCACCTGGCCCTTGCGCACCCGGTCGCCCGCCTTCACCGACAGCGCCGTGACCCTCCCCTGCGCGCCGAACGACAGGTCACGGCTGGAGCCGTCGCTGGTGTTGCCCGCCGCCGAGACCGCCGCCGTCACCGTGCCGCGCTGGGCGGCCGCCAGCCGTACGGTGGCCTGGGATGCGGGCTCGTCGGCCAGCGCGAACAGCACGCCGGTGCCCACCAGCGCGGCCGCGGCCACGGCCAGGACGCCCGTGCGAACATACGTCGGTCTCATGGCGGCCCATCCTGGCGTGCCAGGTTCGAAGAAGGCTGCCGGGAACCTGGAGGTTGCCTGAGCGCGCGGGGCGAAGGGCGCGGCCTCTCAGCAAACACCCAGGCTTCGTGAGGCTGGAGCCAAGGATGGTGTGCGAGGGTCACGGCCTGTGAAGCTGTCGACCAGGCGCAGGGGCCTGATAACGAACGGGATCCTCGCGGTCGCGTTGCTGGGCGGGGCCGGATTCGCCTACTCCGCGCTGGGAGCGGGCGGGTCCTCGGCCGACGCCGTCGTGCGCACGGTCACCGCGACGAGAGGCACGGTCACCGCCTCCGTGACCGCCTCGGGCGCCGTGGAGAGCGCCCTGTCACGCTCGCTGGCGTTCGGCTCCACCGGCACCGTGGCCAGGATCTACGTCAAGGCGGGCGACAAGGTCTCCAAGGGCGAGATCCTCGCCAGGCTCGACGACGACGCCGCCAGGGAGAGCCTCGCCTCGGCCGCGGCCTCCTACGAGGCAGCCGTCGACGACGGCACCTCGACCACCGCGCTCTACGCCGCCTACGTCAAGGCGCGCAACGCCTACAGGGCGGCCCTGCGCGAGGTCGAGGGCACCGTCCTGAAAGCCCCCTTCGCGGGGACGGTCACCGCGCTCAACGGCGCCGAAGGTGGCTCCTCCAACGGCTCGAGCGGCGGCTCCGACGCCTCAACCGGACAGAACGCGGGCACCGGCTTCATCGAGCTGGCCGACACGGGCAGGCTCAAGCTCGTCGGCGCCTTCACCGAGTCGGACGTCACCAAGCTCAAGGTGGGCCAGCCCGCCTCCGTCAGCTTCGACGCGCTGTCGGGCGTCACCGCCACCGGCAAGATCACCCAGATCGAGCCCGTCGCGGCCACCAGCGACAACGTCGTGCAGTACCCGGTGACGATCTCCTTCACCGAGGTGCCCGACCAGGTCAGGCTCGGCCAGACGGCCACCGTCGAGGTCGTCACCGGCACGGCGGAGAACGTCGTGACCGTACCCTCCTCGGCCATCACCACCGCCGGCGGCCAGAGCACCGTGACCCTCCTGAAGGACGGCCGGCAGGTCCGCACCCCGGTGGAGGCCGGGGTGAAGGGCACGGCCACCACCGAGATCAGGTCGGGCGTCGCCGAGGGCGACCTGCTCGTCCCGCCCGCGGCCACGGGCACCTCCGACCAGCAGCAGCGGCAGCCGAACAGGTTCCCCGGCGGCGGCGGGATCACCGGCGGCATTCCGGGCGGCGGCCGATGAGCCCGCCCGTGCTCCGGGTGGAGAACCTGGTCAAGACGTACGGCGAGGGCGACGCCCAGGTCCGCGCGCTGCGCGGGGTCAGCCTCGACGTGGAGCGCGGCGACTACGTGGCCATCATGGGCGCCTCGGGCTCGGGCAAGTCCACGCTGATGAACATCCTCGGCTGCCTCGACATCCCCAGCGGCGGCCGCTATCTCATCGACGGCACCGACGTCGGCGCCCTGGACGAGCACCAGCTCGCGATCCTGCGCAACCGCAAGATCGGCTTCGTCTTCCAGTCGTTCAACCTCATCCCGAGGATGAGCGCGCTGGCCAACGTGGAGCTGCCGCTCACCTATGGCGGCGTCGGCGTGGTCGAGCGCAGGTCGCGCGCCATGGCCGCCCTGGAGCGGGTGGGCCTGGCCGATCGCGTCCACCACGACCCGAACGAGCTGTCCGGCGGGCAGCAGCAGCGCGTGGCGGTGGCCAGGGCGCTGGTGACCGCCCCTTCGCTGCTGCTGGCCGACGAGCCGACGGGCAACCTCGACACCGCCTCCACCCGCGACGTGCTGGACATCATGGACCAGCTCAGTGAGGCGGGCAGAACCATCGTGATCATCACGCACGAGGACGACGTGGCCACGCACGCCAAGCGGGTCGTCAGGCTCGTGGACGGCGAGATCACCGAAGACCGCCGCCAGGCCCCCGTGGACGGCCCGCCGCCCCGCCTGGCCGCACAGACCTCCGCCCCGCTCCCCGGCCGCGGCTCGGGAACGCCAAGGGGAGCGGGCGGAGACCACGACCCAGGCCAAGACGCAGGGGACGGCGCAGGGGACGGCGCAGGGGACGGCACGGAGCAGGCGCCGAGCGGGGTGCGGGCCAGGTGAACCAGCTGGAGATCCTCCGTTTCGCCCTGCGCGGCCTGGCGGCCAACAAGCTGCGCAGCGCACTGACCACGCTCGGCATCCTCATCGGCGTCGCCGCGGTCATCCTGCTGGTCGCCGTCGGCGAGGGCTCCTCGCAGAGCATTCAGCAGAACATCCAGCGGCTCGGCTCCAACACGCTGACCATCTCCCCTTCCTTCTCCGGAGGCGGCGGCGGCCCCGGCGGGGGACAGGGCTCGGCCGGGCCGCGCACGCAGGCCAGGCAGCTCACCGTGCAGGACGCCAAGGCGCTGACCGAGCTGTCCTCGATCAAGAGCGTCTCGCCGGTGGTGACCTCGAACGCGGCCGCCGCCGTCCACGAGGGCGCGAGCCACTCGATCGCCCAGCTGGTCGGCACCTACCCCAGCTACTTCGAGGCGATGAACAAGCCGGTCACCTCGGGCACGTACTTCGTCAACGACGACGTCCGCGCCGCCAGGAAGGTCATGGTGATCGGCAGGACGGTCGCCGAGGCGCTGTTCGGCCAGACCGACCCCGTCGGCAGGTCGGTGAGCGTGTCAGGGGTGCCCTTCACCGTGGTCGGCGTGCTGAAGGAGTCGGGCTCGAGCGGCATGCAGGACGGCGACGACCTGGCGATCGCGCCGCTCCCGGCCGTCCAGCAGAGCCTGACCGGGTTCGGCTCGCTGGGCTCGATCGTGGTGCAGGCCACCTCGGCCACGGCGACGGAGACGGCGCAGGCGGAGGTCACCACCGTGCTCAACCAGCGGCACGGCATCACCTCCGCCACCGACGCCGACTACCGCATCCTCAACCAGGCCACGCTGCAGGAGACGGTCAGCGCGGCGACCGGCACGTTCACCGTGCTGCTCGGCGCTGTCGCGGCCATCTCGCTGCTGGTGGGCGGCATCGGGATCACCAACATCATGCTCGTCACCGTCACCGAGCGGACCAGGGAGATCGGCATCCGCAAGGCGATCGGCGCGCCGAGGAGCGCGATCCTCGGCCAGTTCCTGCTGGAGGCCACACTGCTCAGCCTGGTCGGCGGCCTGTCGGGGGTGCTGATCGCCTTCGTGGGCACCCGCTTCACGATCGCGGGGATCGAGCCCGTGCTGGTGCCGTCCTCGGTCGTGCTCGCGCTGGGCGTCTCTGTCGGCATCGGGCTCTTCTTCGGCAGCTATCCGGCCAACAGGGCCGCCAAGCTCCGCCCCATCCAGGCGCTGCGCCATGAGTAAGGAGAACGTCGTGCTCGATCAGTCACCGTTCGAGGAGCAGTTCCAGGCCCGGCCCAGGCCGCGGGCCTCGAAGCTCACGCTCGGGCTCGGCGCGGGGCTGGTACTGGTGGTGGGGGTGATCATCGGCATCCAGGCCCAGAAGACGCTGGGCGCGCCCGTCTCGGCCGCGGGCCCCGCGGGCCTCGCGGGTCAGCCAGGGGCCAGGCCGGCGTACGGCGGGCAACCGGGCGTGGGCCAGGGGCAGCAGGGACAGCCTGGGCAGCAGGGACAGCCTGGGCAGCAGGGACAGCGGGGTATGCTCGGCGGCGCCACCGTCGGCACGGTCGAGAAGGTCGACAAGGACAAGGTGATCCTTAAGGCCGCGGACGGCTCGTCCATCACCGTGAAGACGACGGCCGAGACAGCCGTGCGCGTCACCAGGGAGGGCGAGGTCGCCGATCTGGTGGCCGGCACCACGGTCGTGGTCCAGGGAGACAAGGGCGAGGACGGCTCGGTGAACGCCACCTCCATCAGCCAGGGAGGCGGCATGGGTGCCAGGCGATAGACCACCCGAGGCCAGGCTGCTGGTCGTCGACGACGAGCCGAACATCAGGGAGCTGCTGTCGGCCAGCCTCCGCCTGGCCGGGTTCGAGGTCGAGGCGGCGGCGGACGGCAGGCAGGCCCTGCGCCTGTCCGAGGAGTCCAGGCCCGACCTGGTGATCCTCGACGTGATGCTGCCCGACCTGGACGGTTTCGCCATCGCCGACCGGCTGCGGGCCGGCGGCAGGCGGGTGCCCGTGCTCTTCCTCACCGCCCGCGACGCCCACGACGACAAGGTGGCGGGGCTGCGGGTAGGCGACGACTACGTGACCAAGCCGTTCAGCCTGGACGAGGTGCTGGCCAGGATCAGGGCGGTGCTGCGCCGTACGAGGGGAGGGGAGGCGGCGCCGTCCCGGCTGGAGGTGGGCGACCTGGAGCTGGACGAGGAGGCGCACCAGGTGCGCAAGGCGGGCGTGCCCGTGTCGCTGTCGCCGACGGAGTTCAAGCTGCTGCACTACTTCATGCTCAACGCGGGCAGGGTGCTGTCGAAGGCGCAGATCCTCGACCATGTCTGGTCGCACGACTACGACGGTGACGCGGGCGTCGTGGAGTCCTACGTCTCCTACCTGCGCCGCAAGCTCGACAGGGGCGACCCTCGGCTGCTGCACACGCTGCGCGGCGTCGGCTACGTCCTGCGAGAACCCCGCCAGTGAAGGCGCTGCCGCTGTGGCTGAGGCTGGTCTCGACCACCCTGCTGCTGGTCACCCTGGCGATCACGCTGACCGGTGGGTTCGCCGTGCAGTTGCTGCGCGGCTATCTCGTCGAGCGGGTGGACCAGCAGCTGACGGCGGCGGGCAGGCCCATGAGCCTCGGCGAGGGCCCGCGGCCCGAGCCGCCCAGGCCGCTACGGCTGCCGGGCCTGTTCCACATGGTGCTGCTCGACGACGGGGGCGAGGTGGTCAGGACCGTCGCCGAGTCGATCGACGCCGACAGGCCCGACCTGCCGAGGCTGACCTCCGAGCAGGCGGCGCGTATGGCGGGCAGGCCCTTCAGCGTGGGCTCGCTCCAGCCTGGCGGCCCCGAGTGGCGGGCCGTCGCGGTGGGCGGCCCCGAAAGGACGACCAGGATCGTGGCGATCAGCCTGGCCGACATCGACCGCACCGTCTCCCGCCTCGTGGTGATCGTCGCGGGCGTGGGCGGCGGCGTGCTCGTGGTCCTGGGGCTGGCCTGCTACTGGCTCGTACGGCGCAGCCTGCGCCCCCTCGGCGAGATCGAGGCGACGGCCGTCGCGATCGCCGGGGGAGACCTGTCCAGACGCGTGCCGCAGCTGCACCGCCGTACCGAGGTGGGCAGGCTGGGCCGCGCGCTCAACGGGATGCTGGCCCAGATCGAGAGGGCGGTCAGGGAGCGGGAGGCGGCGGCCGACACGGCGGGGCGCTCGGCGGAGCTGATGCGCAGGTTCGTCGCCGACGCCTCGCACGAGCTGCGCACCCCGCTGACCTCGATCAGAGGGTTCGCCGAGCTGTTCAGGCAGGGCGCGCCCGACCTCGACAGGACCACCTGGCTGATGGACCGCATCGAGAACAGGGCCGCGCACATGGGTCTGCTCGTCGACGACCTGCTGCTGCTGGCCAGGCTCGACCAGCGCCGCCCGCTCGACCGGCGCCCCGTGGACCTGCTGAGTCTGGCGGCGGGCGCCGTCATCGACGCCAGGACCCTCGCCCCCGACCGCCAGGTCACGTTCGAGCGGCTGGACGGCGGCGAGGGAGAGGTCGTCGTGCTCGGCGACGAGGGACGGCTCACCCAGGTGGTCGGCAACCTGGTCGGCAACGCGCTCAAGCACACCCCCGAGGGCACGCCCTTCACGGTCGGCGTGGGCCTGTCGGGCGGGCAGGCCGTGGTGCAGGTCGCCGACCAGGGGCAGGGGCTGCCGCCCGGCGCGGCCGACAGGGTCTTCGAGCGCTTCTACCGCGCCGACCCCGCGCGCGGGGCCGACTCAGGCGGCACGGGTCTCGGCCTGTCGATCGCCGCCGCGCTGGTCGAGGCGCACGGCGGCACGATCAGCGCGACCTCCCCTCCCGGCAGGGGCGCGGTCTTCCTGGTCACGCTGCCCGCCTACTCCAGGAGCTCGTCGAGCGCGCCTTCCGGCAGGTAGGGCGAGTAGAAGTCGCTCAGCGCCTGGCGGGCCAGCCTGGCCGCCAGCGGGCCGTCGCCGGCCCTGACCGCTGCCAGCGCCTCCTCGTGGTGGGCGATGCTGCGGCTGCGCAGCTCGGGAGCCCTGATCTTGTCGGCGATCAGGTTCAGCACGATGGAGCGCACCACGTCGCTGCAGATCAGGATGAGCTTGTTGCCGCTGGCCCGTGCCACCGCGTCGTGGAAGTCCACGTCGGCCGCGCCGAAGGCCTCCTCGCCCTCGGCGGCCCGCATCCGCGCGATCGCCGCGTCCATGTCGGCCAGCTGCGAGGGGGTGTGAAGCCTGGCGGCGAGCAGGTAGGCGGCGCCCTCCAGCACCATCCTGAACTGCACGAGCTCGGCCAGCGACAGCTCGTCGACCCTGGCCAGCGTCGTCATCGACTTGTGCAGCGCGGCGGGGGTGAAGGGCAGCACCTCCGCGCCGTTCGGATCGCCAGGCCTGGAGCGCACCATCCCGCGCGCCTGCAGGACCCGCAGCGCCTCACGCACCGTGGAACGGCTCACCGAGAACTGGACCATCAGGTCGCGCTCGCTCGGCAGCCGCTCGCCGGGGCGCAGCTCACCGCTCTCGACGGCCTGCTCGATCTGCTCGACGATGCGCTCGTAAGCACGGACAGTCCGTACAGGTTGGAACCGAGGTCCGCCCATCACGCCCCCTCTTGACCGGAAAGTCCTGGGCTGGCAGTGTGCGTAGCCTACTGGTCAGACCAGTGCACTAGCCAGGAGGCTTAAGGCATGAGGCGCATCGGCACCTGGGTCGCCCTCGGCGGCCTCCTTCTCAGCGCGGCCTGCGGCGGCGGCTCCGCCGCGACCCCCACGACCGCGACCAAGCCGCTCGCGGTGGGCTTCGTCGCCGAGCCCGCCAACCTCGACTTCACCGCCACAGAGGGCGCGGCCATCCCCCAGGCGTTGCTGGTCAACGTCTACGAGGGCCTGGTCAAGCTCGACCAGGACGGCAAGATCCAGCCCCTCCTCGCGGAGAAGTGGGAGGTCTCGCCCGACAACAAGACCTACACCTTCACCCTGCGCAAGGGCGTCACCTTCACCAACGGCGCGCCGTTCACCGCCGACGACGTTGTCTTCTCCGTCGACAGGGTCAAGAGCGACTGGAAGTTGAAGATCAAGACCCAGATGGACGTCGTCGACAAGGTGGAGAAGAAGGACGAGTCCACCGCCGTCGTGACGCTGAAGCAGCCGAGCAACGGCTGGCTCTACTCGATGGCCACCAGGCTCGGCGCGATGTTCAGCCGCACGGGGGTGGCCGACCTGGCCAACAAGCCGGTCGGCACCGGCCCCTACCAGCTCGGCTCGTGGAAGCGTGGCGACTCCATCCAGCTCACCGCCAACGAGAAGTACTGGGGGACCAAGCCGCAGGTCCCGCAGATCACGCTGAAGTACTTCAAGGACGCCACGGCGATGAACAACGCGCTGCTCACCGGCGGCATCGACATCATCTCCGCGGTCCAGGCGCCCGAGTCGCTCGCGCAGTTCGCCGACACCAACCGCTTCCAGGTCGTCGAGGGCACCACCAACGGCGAGGTGGTGCTGTCGATGAACAACTCCCGCCCGCCCTTCAACGACAAGAAGGTACGGCAGGCCGTCCGCCACGCCATCGACCACAGGGCGCTGCTCGACACCGCCTGGGCGGGGCGCGGCCAGCTCATCGGCAGCATGGTGGCGCCCACCGATCCCTGGTACGAGGACCGCACCGGCGACTACCCCTACGACGTCGCCAAGGCCAAGGAACTGCTCGGCGGCAAGACCCACAACGTGAAGATGCGCATCCCCAACCTGCCCTACGCGGTCGCCGCGGCGCAGGTGGTCAAGTCGCAGCTGGCCCAGGTCGGGATCACCGCGGAGATCGATCCGCTGGAGTTCCCCGCCAGATGGCTGGACTTGGTGTTCAAGCAGGGCGACTACGACCTGTCCATCATCAACCACGTCGAGCCCCGCGACATGGGCATCTTCGCTGACGAGTCGTACTACTTCCGTTACGACAACCCCGAGTTCGGCAAGCTGCTGGCCTCCGCCGACTCCGGCACCGAGCAGGAGCAGGCCGCCGACCTGAAGGCGGCCGCGAAGCTGCTGTCCGAGGACGCCGCCGCCGACTGGCTGTTCCTCTTCCCGAACCTCATCGTGGCCAAGAAGGACATCACCGGCGGGCTGCCGAAGAACGGCATCTCCGAGGCCTTCGACTTCACGGCCCTCACCAAGCGGTGATCTCGTACCTGGCCAAGCGCGTCGCGGTGCTCCTGGCGAGCACCGCGACCGCGGGTGTGGTCGTCTTCGCCTTCATGGCGCTGCTGCCCGGCGACCCCGCCGAGGTCGCACTGGGCGTCAACGCCACTCCCGAGGCGATCGAGGCGCTGCGCGGGCAGTGGGGCACCGACCGGCCGCCGCTCACCCAGTTCCTCGACTGGATCGGCGGGCTGGCCGCCGGTGACTTCGGCGTCTCCTACGTCACCAGCTCGCCCATCGGCCAGCAGATCGGCGAGCGCCTCGGCGTCACGCTCACGCTGGTCGTCGGCGGGATGGTGATCGCCCTGATCGTCGCGGTCCCCGCCGGGACCTTCGCAGCGGTCCACCACCGCAACCCCCTCGGGGCGCTCATCAGCGCCGCCAGCCAGGTCGGCATCGCCGTCCCGGCCTTCCTCGCGGGCATCCTGCTGGTCTTCGTCTTCGCGGTTCAGGCCCAGGCGCTGCCGTCGGGCGGCTACGTACCGCTGACGGAGGACCCCTCGATGTGGTTCCAGTCGCTGCTGCTGCCGTGGCTGTCGCTCGGGCTGGTGCAGGGCGCGGTGCTCACCAGATACGTGCGCAGCGCGGTGCTCGAGGTGATGCGCGAGGACTACCTGCGCACCGCGCGCGCCAAGGGAAGGGGGCGCATGGGCGCGCTGTGGCGGCACGGCCTGCGCAACGCGGCCATCCCGGTCGTCACCGTGCTCGGACTCCAGCTGGCCACGCTGCTGATCGGCGCGGTCGTCGTCGAGCGGGTCTTCGTCATCCCGGGGCTCGGCGACCTGCTGCTCAACGGCGTGGCCCAGCGTGACCTGCTGCTCGTCCAGGGGGTGGTCATGGTGCTCGTCGTGGCCGTCCTGCTGGTGAACTTCGTGGTGGACGTCGCCTACGCCGTCCTCGATCCGAGGTTGCGATGAGAGGGAACCTGGTCATCGGCGCCGTCCTGGTCGGCCTCACCGTGGTGGCCGCGCTGGTGTCGTTCGTCTGGACACCGCACGACCCCACGCTCGTGGACGCCGCCCACCGGCTCGCCCCGCCCGGCGGCGACTACCTGCTCGGCACCGACAAGTTCGGCCGCGACACGCTCAGCCAGCTCATGGTCGGCGCGCGCACCACGCTGTACGTCGGCATCGTCGCGGTCGGCATCGCCGCCGTGATCGGCACGCCGCTGGGCATGCTCGCCGGCATGACGCCGCGCGGCTGGCTATCCGAACTGATCATGCGGGTCAACGACCTGGTCTTCGCCTTCCCCGCGCTGCTGCTCGCGGTCATGCTCGGCGCCGTCTACGGGGCGGGCACGCTCACCGCGATGATCGCGATCGGCGTGGCCACGGTGCCCGCCTTCGCCCGCATCGCGCGCGCGGCGACGATGCAGGTCATGCTGACCGACTACATCATGGCCGCCCGCGCCTCGGGACGGCGCGGCCCCGCCATCGCGCTGCGGCACGTCCTGCCCAACATCGGCTCCATGCTCATCGTGCAGGCGTCGGTCTCCTTCGCCATCGCCATCCTGGCCGAGGCCGCGCTGTCGTTCCTCGGCTTCGGCACGCGCCCGCCGACCCCCTCGTGGGGCCGGATGCTGCAGGAGGCGCAGGAGCTGCTGTTCTCCACGCCGCGCCTGGCCCTGTGGCCAGGGCTCGCGATCGCGCTGGCCGTCCTCGGCTTCAACCTCCTCGGCGACGGCCTGCGCGACCACCTCGACCCCAAGCTCAGGAGGATCCGTGCTGAGCGTTGAGGCACTCACCGTCAGGGCCGACGGCGTGGAGCTGGTGCGGGAGGTGTCGTTCGGCATCGCGCCGGGCGAGCGCGTCGGCCTGATCGGCGAGTCGGGCTCGGGCAAGTCGCTCACCGCGCTCTCGCTGATGGGGCTGCTGCCCGAGGGCGTCAGCGCCACGGGCTCGGCCACGCTCCAGGACCAGCCGCTGCTCGGCGTGCCGGACAAGCGGGTGAAGGGCCTGCGGGGCAGGGTCGTGTCGATGGTCTTCCAGGAGCCGATGACCGCGCTCAACCCCACCATGCGGGTCGGCGCCCAGGTCTCGGAGGTCATGACGCTGCACGGCGTGCCGCGCGCCGAGGCCAGGCAGCGCGCGCTCGACCTGCTCGGGCGGGTGGGCGTCGAGGCTCCGCGCGCCTACCCGCACCAGCTGTCGGGCGGCCAGCGGCAGCGGGTGATGCTGGCCATCGCGCTGGCCAACGAGCCTTCGCTGCTCATCTGCGACGAGCCCACCACCGCGCTCGACGTGACCGTCCAGAAGCAGATGCTGGAGCTGATCGTCGAGCTGGCCCCTGCCGTGCTGTTCATCACCCATGACCTGGCCGTCGTCGCCTCCGTCTGCTCGCGGGTGCTCGTGATGTACGGCGGGCGCGTCGTGGAGAGCGGCCCCCTGCGCGAGGTGTTCACCAACCCCCGCCACCGCTACACCGAGGGCCTGCTGGCCGCCTCGAAGCTCACTCCCCGAGGCACCCGCCTGCCCATCATCCCCGGCGCCGTCCCCTCGAGGTTCCCCTCGGGCTGCCCCTTCAGGGACAGATGCGCCCAAGCCTCGCCGGCCTGCGAGAGCGACCCAGCGTTGACAGGAGAGGGCCATGCCTACGCCTGCTGGCACCCCCGTGATTGAGGCCCGCGACCTCACCCGCGTCTACCGCGCCTCGCGCTTCAAACCCGGCGTCGAGGCGCTGCGCGGGGTGTCGCTCGACATCGGGCGCGGCGAGCGGTTCGGGATCGTCGGCGAGTCGGGCTCGGGCAAGTCCACCCTGCTGCGCCTGCTGTGCGGGCTCGACAGGCCCACCAGCGGCTCGGTCCGCTTCGAGGGCAGGGAGATCACCGGGCTCGGCGAACGTCAGCTGCGCTTCCTGCGCGACGACCTGCAGATCGTCTTCCAAGACCCGATGAGCTCGCTCGACCCGCGCATGAGGGTCCGCGACATCGTCGCCGAACCCCTCGTCGCCCTCGGCAGGCCCGTCGGCGACCGCGTGGCCCAGCTGCTGACCGAGGTCGGCCTGCCCGCGTCGGCGGCCGACCGCTACCCGCACCAGTTCTCGGGCGGGCAGCGCCAGCGCATCGCCATCGCCCGCGCCCTCGCGCCGAACCCCAAGGTGCTGGTGGCCGACGAGCCGGTCAGCGCGCTCGACGTCTCCGTGCGCGGCCAGATCCTCAACCTGCTGGCCGACCTCATCGACACGCACGGCCTCACCCTGGTCTTCGTCTCGCACGACCTTTCCGTCGTGCGGCACGTGTGCGAGTCCGTCGCGGTCATGCACCGCGGCGTCGTCGTCGAGCGCGGCCTCGTCGACGACGTGTGGTCCCGTCCCCAGCACGACTACACGCGGACGCTGCTGCAGGCCGTACCCACTCTGGAGGGACTGCTGTGATCGAGATCGATGCCCAGGGAGTCGTGGAGTTCACCCAGGAACTGGTCCGCGTCCCGAGCACCAACGACCCCGCCCGCGGACGCAGCGAGCAGCCCGCCGCCGACCTGGTCGAGGCGAAGATGCGCGCATGGGGCTGGGAGGTCGTGGTCGAGGAGGCCGCCCCCGGCAGGCCGAACGTCGTCGCCGTGGTCGAGGGCGGCGGAGGCGAGGGCCCGACGCTGATGTTCGAGGGTCACACCGACGTGGTGACCGAGGGCGACCTGTCGGAGTGGACCGTGGACCCGTTCGGCGGCGAGATCCGCGACGGCAGGCTGTGGGGGCGCGGCAGCGCCGACATGAAGTCGGGCCTGGCCGCCGTCATGTACGCCACCAGGGCGCTGCAGCTGGCGGGCCCTTTCCCCGGCCGGATCAAGGTGTGCGCGCTGGCCGACGAGGAGGGCCTGATGATCGGCGCCCACCACTTCGTCAACTCCGCCCTCTCGGCGGGCGTCGACGCGGCGATCGTGGCCGAGCCCGAGGCGGGGGAGATCTGCGCGGTCGCCAAGGGAGCGCTGCGGTTGCGCGTCGACTTCACCGGCAAGATGGCGCACGGCGCGATGCCGCAGCACGGGCGCAACCCGATCCAGGCGGTGGGCGCCCTCCTGGTCGCCCTGCGCGCCTACCAGGACGAGCTGCAGGCCGCCCATCCCGCGCACGAGCACCTCGGCGAGGTGTACGTCACGCCGACCGTCGTCCAGGCGGGCAGCCAGGAGCAGGTCAACGTCATCCCCGCGGTCGCCTCCGTCTTCGTCGACGTGCGCACCGTTCCCGGCGTCGCCCACAAGGAGGTGGCCGACAGGGTCGAGGAGCTGGCCGCCTTCGACGGCATCGGGTCGCGGTTGGCCATCCTGGTGGACAGACCGCCCGTCGAGGTGCCGGTCGAGCACCCCGTCGTCACCGCCCTCGCCGCGGCGCACACCGCGGTCACGGGTGAGGAGCCGGTGTACGGCGGCGTGCCGGGCTCCACCGACGGGACCGTCCTGACGCACTGGGGCGGGATCCCCTCCGTGGTCTACGGGCCAGGCGGCAAGTGGATCGCCCACCAGGCCGACGAGTTCGTCGAGGTCGAGGAGATCGTCCGCTGCACCCGCGTCTTCGCCGAGGCCGCGCGGCGCTTCCTCACCGGCACGGACGGCTCCCGATGAGGCGGGGGCCGACCAACTCGCTGGCCGACGTCGAGGGGCTCAGGGTCGGGCACGCCCAGCGGGTCGGCGACGGCTACAGGACAGGGGTCAGCGTGGTGCTGGCCCCGCAGGGCGGCGCGGTCGCGGGCGTGGATGTGCGCGGCGCGGCGCCCGGCACCCGCGAGACCGAGCTTCTCGACCCGCGCAACCTCGTCGAGCGCGTCCACGCGATCGTGCTGACCGGCGGCAGCGCCTACGGACTGAGCGCCGCGTGCGGCGTCATGGAGCGGCTGGCCGACGCGGGGACGGGCTTCCCCGTCGAGGGCGGGGTGGTGCCGATCGTGCCAGGCGCCGTCATCTACGACCTCGGGCGGGGCGGGAGCTTCCGCGCCACACCCGACGCCGCGATGGGCGCCGCCGCCTACGACGCTGCGCTCTCCTCACCAGGCGCCCTCTCCGGAGGGCTCTCCGCGGACGGGGCGGCCTCCCGTCCCGGGGTCAACGGGTCGGTGGGCGCGGGTACGGGCGCCGTGGCAGGAGGGCTGGCAGGAGGGGTCGGGACGGCGAGCGCGGTCCTGCCCTCGGGGGTCACCGTCGCCGCCCTGGCCGTCGTCAACGCCGCGGGCTCGGTCCTCGACCCGCGCAGCGGCCTGCTGTCCGGCGTCAGGTACGGCCTGCCGGGCGAGTTCGACCACGTCGGCGAGCCCGACACCGGCGAGTACGAGCGATGGCGCCCGCGGAAGGCGCCGTCGTTCAACACCACGATCGGCGTCGTCGCCACCGACCTCACGCTGTCCAAGGCCCAGTGCGGCAAGCTCGCGGGCGTCGCGCACGACGGCCTGGCCAGGGCGATCAGGCCCGCGCACACGATGGTCGACGGCGACACCATCTTCGCCATGTCGACCTGCGGCCTGCCAGGCCCCGACGACACGGGACTGCACGACGTGCTGGCCGCGGCGGCCGACGTGTTCAGCAGGGCCGTGGCCCACGCCGTCCTCCACGCCACCGGCAGGGAGGGCGCCCCCGCCTACCTGGATGTCTTCCCTAGCGCACGGAGCGGACGATGAGAGAAGGGCTGCCGATCGGGGCAGGCTGGCTGCCGGTCGAGGAGACGGCCGAGGTGGTCTTCCCCTACGACGGGAGCACGGTGGGCCGGGCCCCCGTCGGGACCGTCGAGCTGGCAGGCAGAGCCCTCGACGAGGCGCTCGCGGTGGCGGGCCAGATGGCCAGGACACCCTCGCACGCCCGCCGCGCCGCGCTGATGGGCGCGCACGACGCGCTGCTGGCGCGCAGGGAGGAGTTCGAGCGCCTGCTCGTGCTGGAGACCGGCAAACCGCTGGTCGACTGCAGGGTGGAGGTCGCCAGAACGCTGGTCACCCTGGCCACGGCGGCCGAGGAGGTGGCCAGGCTGCACGGGGAGACCGTGCCGCTCGACCTGCTGCCCGCGGGGGAGGGGCTGGTCGGGTTCTGGACCAGGAGGCCGATCGGGGTGGTCGTCGGTATCACCGGCTTCAACTACCCGCTGCTGCTGGCCGCCCACAAGATCGCGCCCGCGCTGGCGGCCGGCTGCCCGGTGATCGTGAAGCCCGCCCCCGCCACCCCGCTGGCGACGCTGCTGCTGGTGGAGGTGTTGCGCTCGGTCGGCGCTGTGCCCGCCGCGGCGGTGCAGCTCGTCACGGGCGACGTGGAGGTGGGCAGGGCGCTGGTGGAGGACCGCAGGATCGGCGCCGTCTCCTTCACCGGCTCCGCCGCCGCCGGCCACGCCATCGCGCGCAACGCCGCCCCCACCAAGGTGGTGCTGGAGCTGGGGTCGAACGCCGCGCTGGTGGTCGCGGCCGACGCCGATCTCGAGGCCGCCGCCGACGCGGTCGTGCGCGGCGGGTACTACGCGTCGGGTCAGGCGTGCATCTCGGTGCAGCGAGTCGTGGTCGAGGAGGCGGTGCGCGCCGACTTCCTCGACCTGCTGGCCGCCCGGATGAAGGACGTGGTCGTCGGCGACCCCCGCCTGCCGGAGACGAGGGTGGCGCCGCTGATCGACGAGCGCGCGACGAGCAGGGTGCTCGGCTGGGTGGAGTCGGCGGTGTCGGCGGGCGCCCGGCTGGTCACCGGGCCCGCGCCGGCCGGCGGGCGGGTGATCACGCCGACCGTGCTGGCCGACGTGCCCGACGGCGTGGAGGTGTGGGACGAGGAGATCTTCGGGCCCGTGGTGTGCGTGCGGGCGGTGGCCGATCTGGAGGAGGCCTTCGAGACCGTCAACCGCTCCAGGTACGGCCTGCACGTCTCGGTCTTCACCAGGTCGCTGGCCACGGCCTTCGCCGCCATCGAGCGGCTGGAGGCGGGTGGCGTGGTGGTGAACGAGGTGCCTGGCTTCCGCGCGGACAACATGCCGTACGGGGGCGTCAAGGACTCCGGCATCGGCCGCGAGGGCCCGCGCTTCGCCATCGAGGAGTTCACCGTGACCAGGATGGCGATCATCCGTCCCTGACCCCGTCATGGCCGAAGTGGATGGACGTGAAGATAGTTTTCGCGTTTCATGGCGATCATGGCGAATATCTCACGCAGAACGGTGCTCAAGGGCGCGGTGCTGTTACCCGCGATCCCGGGCACGGCCCTGTCCGCCGACCTGGAGCAGCGGGCCATGGCCATGGACCCGCCGGTCTTCCTGCTGGAGACGGCCGTGCCGCCGCACTTCACCGGCGAGGGTCTGACCATCAGCGACAAGACCTCCGTCTGCGGGACGAGGTCGCTGCGCTGGGACCACCAGGGGCGGGCAGTGATCACCGTCAGAGCCCCGCTCAGGTGGGCGGCCGACCCCTACAGGCCGGGTGACGACCAGGCGTGGCAGGGGCTCGTGGACGCCTTCTGCGTGTGGATCCACAACGAGACCCCTGTCGACGACGTGGTGCGCTTCGAGTTCGGCAGGGGCGACAGGACCGACCTGTGGTTCGAGTTCCACCTGAACTACACCGGCTGGCGGACGGCATGGGTGCGCTACGCCTACGACATGCGCGGCAGGCCCAGGCCCGACATGGACACGCTGCGGATCATCGCGCCGCGCCGTACCGGGAGCCTGCACCTGGACCAGTTGATGCTCAACGTGCCCCTGCGTCCCGACGCGCCGTGCAGGGACTACCAGCTGCCCGAGATCGCCGCCGAGGGTGACGAGTACGACAACCAGCACTGGCAGGCCCTGTACCTGTTCGACAGGCTCCTCGCCGAGCACAGGCCGCAGGTGAGGCCGCCGACGTCAGAGGAGAGCGCGGCGCTGCGGGCGCTGGTCACCCGCTATCACGACGAGTACCTCATCGCGCAGGTCAGGCCGGACCTACCGGCGCTCACCGCGCAGACCGAGGCGCTCATGGGCCGTCCCGTCCACGCCTACCAGTCGCAGATCTACCCCGTCGAGATCGCCGCCGAGCTGAGGGCGTTCGTCAACCCCGTCACCCTGCGCGCCTGTACCGACCTGATGAAGACGATCGCCCAGGCCTACCAGGCCAGCCCGCCCGACAGGCCCGCCCTCGCCGCGCTCTACCTGAAGATCGTCGCCCACCTGCGCGAGCAGGGCTGGACCAGGGGCAGCTGCCAGGGGACGATCCACCACCTCGGCTACGACGTGCGCGGCTACTACGACTCCGTCTACCTCATGCGCGACGCCCTGCGGGAGGCCGGCCTGTTCGAGCAGGTGCGCGCCGACCTCGACTGGCTGACCGGGCTGGGCAGGATCTTCCGTGGCTGGAAGCACCGCATGGCCCACGGCTCCATCATGGACATCTTCAACACCACCTTCCGCGGCCTGCTGGCGGCCGTGCTGCTGCGCGACACCGAGGCCGAGCAGGTCGCCTACCTGAAGGCCCTGCGCGACTGGCTGAACACCGCCCTGCTGCCCACCGACGGCATCCAGGACGGGATCAAGGTCGACGGCACCGCCTTCCACCACGTCGGCTTCTTCCCCGACTACGTGCGCGACGGATTCGCCGGCCTCGCCCCGCTGGTCTACGTCATGAGCGGCGGCGCCTTCGCCATCTCCACCGAGGCGTCCGGCTGGCTCAAGAAGGCCCTGCTCATGCAGCGCGTCTACGCCGGCAGGACGCAGTGGCCGATCTCCCTCAGCGGCCGCAACCCCATCGGCACCACCGCGCTGTCGATCGTGCCCTTCCAGTGGCTGGCCCCGATCGACGACGAGATCGGCGCGGCCTTCCTCAGGCTGCTGCCGGCCTCGCCCACCCCGCAGCAGAAGGAGCTGGCCGCGAAGCTCGCCGCCAGGGGCGTCGTCGCCGAGCCCTCGCCGACGGGCAACTGGGCGCTCAACTACGCCGCGCTCACCGTCCACAGGCGCGGCGACTGGCAGGTCACCGTCCGAGGACACAACCGCTACCTGTGGTCCACCGAGATCTACGTCGGCGCCAACTGGTACGGCAGGTACAACACCTACGGCCAGATCCAGGTCGTGCACCGCGGCACCAACCTCGACAGCGGCTACTCCCACGCCGGCTACGACTGGAACCGCAGGCCGGGCACGACCACGATCCACAAGCCGCTCGACGCGCTCAAGGGCGACCTCACAGGGGCGATCGAGGAGATGCTGCTGACCGACTCCCGCTTCGGCGGCTCCTGCGCCATCGACGGACGGCACGGCCTGTTCGCCATGGACCTGCACGAGCACCCGAAGTACGAGGGCACCCACAGGGCGCGCAAGTCGGTGTTCCTGTTCGACGACAGGATCGTGGCTCTCGGCACCGGCATCACCAACGCCGACGGGGCGCACGAGACCGAGACCACCCTGTTCCAGACCAGGAGGACGGGCGCCGTCGTGATGGACGGCGACCAGGTCCCCTTCCCCTACGACAACCGCGACCTGCGGCCTCGCTGGCTGCTCGACGACAAGAACATCGGCTACTACCTGGCTCCGGGACAGCGGGCCGGGCTCACCCGCTCCACGCAGGCCTCACGCCACAACGCCACCGAGGCGCCCACCGGCGGCGACTTCTCCACCGCGTGGATCAGCCACGGCCGCGCCCCGCGCGCGGGCTCCTACGAGTACGCCATGGTCGTCGAGACCACCGCCGAGCGCATGGCCGCCTTCGCCGCCGACGTGCCGTACGAGGTGGTCAGGGCGGACGGCCTCGCGCACGTGGTCACCGACCGCGCCACCGGGATCACCGGTTACGCCGTCTTCGAGCGCGTACGGCTGGCGGGCCCGATCCTGGAGGTCGACACGCCCTCGCTGCTCATGACCCGCCGCGACGGCGACGACCTCGTCCTCGCGGTCGCCGATCCCGACCTTCGCCTGTACAACGGCATCGACCACGACCAGTACGAGGGAGGCCGCTACGTCGGCCACTACAGCCCGTGGTCACGGCCGTGGCTGACCCGCCCCAGCCATCCCCACCTGCTGCGGGTGACCGTCCAGGGCAGGTGGAGGGCGCAGGGCCCGTGCGGGGCGCGGATCACAGGGGGCAGGACCGTGCTGGAGTTCGAGACGGTCCACGGCACGTCGCTACAGGTGAGGCTCAGTTCGGCGGATTGAACCTGCCGTCGACGGCGGTCCAGCCGCCGTCGACGTACAGGACCGAGCCCGTCACGAAGGTGGCCGCGTCGGAGGCCAGGTAGACCACGGCGCCGGCCATCTCCTCGGGCCGCGCCCACCTGCCGAGCGCCGACTTGGCGGCGTAGGCGTCGTACCAGGCGGGATCGTTCTTGATCTGGCTGGTGAGCGGCGTCTCGACCACCCCGGGCGCGATCGCGTTGACCCGCACGCCCGAGGGACCGAACTCGGCGGCGGCCGTCCGCAGCAGTTGGACCAGGCCCGCCTTGGTGGCCGAGTAGACGCCCTGGCCGGGCTCGGTCACCGCCGCCCTGATGGAGGCGAAGCCGATGATCGAGCCGGTTCCCCGCTCGACCATGCCGGCGCCGAAGGCCCTCAGCACCTCGAAGGAGGCGCGCAGGTTGAGGTCCACGACGCGCTGGAACTCCTCGCCCGAGTAGTCGAGCAGCCGTTTGCGGACGTTGGTGGCGGCGGTGAACACCAGCACGTCGACGGCTCCCGCGGCGGCGGCCGTCTCCCGCACCGCCTCGGTGTCGAGCACGTCGAGCAGGACGGCCGAGCCGCCGCAGCCTCGCGCGGTCTCCTCGGCTGAGGGCAGGTCGCGGTCGGCGCAGACCACCTGCGCGCCGTGGGCGGCCAGCGCCAGGGCGGCCTGCCTGCCGATGCCGCTGCCCGCCCCGATGACAACCGCCCGACGCCCGTCAAGGCGGAACAACCGCTCGTAGTCCATGGTCGAACCCTACCCACTGGTCCGACCAGTGCACTAGGTGGCTCCTGTGTAGAGTTCCACCGTGCTCATCGAGGAACGTCCGCTCGCCGACGCCCAGCTCCAGGCCCTGCTCGAGGCGGCCTTCGCCGAGCTCGTCGCGCGCTACGGGCCGGAGGGACGCTCGGGCGTGGACCCCGCCGCCCGCTTCCTCGTCGCGGTGGACGAAGGACGGCCGATCGCCTGCGCCGCCCTCCAGCAGGCGGACGACCGGACCGGCGAGATCAAGCGGATGTACGTCCTGCCGTCGCACAGGGGGCGAGGAGCGGCGAGGGCGCTGCTGAAGGCGCTCGAGACGCTGGGAGCCGAGCTCGGCCACACCCGCCTCAGGCTGACCACGGGCATCCGGCAGCCCGAGGCGATCGCGCTGTACGAGAGCGCGGGGTACACGCCGATCCCCGCGTACAGCAAGTACGTCGACGAACCGACGAGCAGGTCCTACGGCAAGGAGCTCGGGCGGTAGGTCAGAGCCTGCGGACGTTGGTGGCGCAGTAGTCGAAGCTGTCCTGGGAGCGCTCGACGAGGTCGAACTCCACGGCGTCGCCTTCGTGCAGCTCCCTGTAGCCCTCGCCGAGGATGTCGCTGAAGTGAACGAACGCGTCGCGGCCAGAGGGAAGATCGGGGGAGGAGACGGCTCCCCACCCTTTCTCGGACTTCCAGAACTTCACGGTGCCTCGGGTCATGAGGAAATCATGCCGCCTCGGGCCGCACAGGCGACAACCCCATGCTCTCCCCGGGCGGCACGCGGGAGCAGGCGGAAGGTGCGGGCCCGTGCCATGGTCAGCTGTTTCCCGGCCTGGTGAAGCCCAGGGGAGTGCCCCCGTAGGGGGCGATCTTGACGTCGGAGCCCGTCCTGGGCGCGTGGATCATCGTGCCCTCCTTGGGGTCGAGCACGATGCCCACGTGGTCGGCGATGCCGTCGCCGTCGTTGTCGAAGAAGACGAGATCGCCTGGCTGCGCGTTGCCGTCTGGGACGCGAGGTCCGCGCATCCACTGATCGTGGGCGACTCGGGGGATGCGGGTCCCCGCCGACTCGTACGCGCGCAGCGTCAGCCCGGAGCAGTCGAAGGAGTTGGGTCCCGTCGCGCCCCACACGTACGGGTCACCGATCTGCTTGAGCGCGTAGTCGATGACGGCCTGGGCGCGGGGGTTGGACGCCAGGCTGCTCGCGTTCGGCGGGACGGCGAGCGAGGGCGCGCCGCCCCCGCCGCCACCTCCGCCACCTCCGCCGCCACCGCCTGATCCGTTCGTGCTGTACCCGTTGGCGCCGGCCGGCGTGCTGCCCCCGTTGTAGGACGCCAACTGCGTGGTCGAGGTGCGGGGCAGGAAATCGGGGTCGGGGATCCAGCGCATCGCGGGGTTGTTGCCGGGGACGAAGTCCCGATCGCCGGGAGCCGGGATGGCGGAGAAGAACTGCACCTCGCCGAGGTACTTGCCGATCTCGTCGGTCGCGTTCTTGATGGCCTGGGTCGCCTCGGCCGTCGGCGCCTTGGCCCGCTCGAGGGCGTCGGACACCTGGGCCCTGATGCTGGTCAGCGAGATCGCGGTGGTCTCGGGGTCGTTGCGCTGCGCCTCCAGCCAGGCGCTTTTCTCGCGGTAGAGCGCCTGTACCTTGCCCTTGGCCGTCTCCAGCGCGGTCTCCGCGGCATCCAGCTTGCCGGCGCAGCTGGTCAGGGCGTTGCTCAGCGCCGTACCGGCCGCGGGATACTTGGCCATGTAGTCGGCGAAGCTCTCGGCGGCGCCGCCGTTCCACGCGTTGTTCACCGTGTTGACCGCGCGCTTGACGGCACCGGTCTCCGTGGTGAAGTTGGTGGCCAGCGTCCGCCAGCGCTTCGAGATCTTCGAGATCTCGGCCTGGTCGCCGGTCAGGTCGTCGATGAGGCGCTGGATGGCGCTGAAGTACTGATCCGTCACGCCTGCTCCGTCCGGGGACCGGGGGATGGGTCGGCCTTGCGAACGTTGTCGACGACCTTGTAGATGGCCGCCTCCACCTTGGTCAGGTTCTGATGGGCGTGGCGTGCCTCGGCTTCGATCTTCGCCTCAAGGTCGCTGACGGCCTTGACCAGCTTGTCGGAGAAGCCCTCGAGGTCTCCGAAACAGGAGGAGCCGACGCTCGGGGGAGCCTCGTCGGCCAAACTCTTGAACTGGTTCGCGACCCCTCTGGCCCTGGTCGCGCACTCTTCGAGCCCGTCATAGTAGATCTCGAACCCCGCCACGTGAGTCACGCCTCTCGTGCCACACCAACATCAACTGTTCCGAGAATCTCACACCTTTGGCACTTTTCGGGCGGGGTCGCGCGGCAGACCGGGTCGGCGTTCGCCTGATCATGCGTCGTTCCGTCACCTGGTGGGGGCCGGAGGCTGCACCCGGTTCGGTGGCCCTGCCGTACCGGTCGAAGGGTTGTCCTCGCGGCGGGCACAGCCGTACACGATGACCTGAACGACCTCCTGGACGACGTTTCTGCTGACGCTCCCCGGCGCCGCGGACGCTGGCCACCGCCCGCGGCGCCAGCGTGTCGTCAGCCTGCCGAGGCTGCCAGGGACGCGGCTCCAGGGCGGCAGGTCAGCGGAAGTCGGTGATGCGGAAGACGGCCAGCATGTCCGCGCCCCTGGCGCCGGTGGAGAAGGAGGCTTCGGCGCCGACCCACCCGCGGAAGGCGCCCCTGTCGTCGATGATCTGCATGAGCGGTTTGACGTGGGAGTTGCCGGTGTAGCAGAACTGGCCGCGCTCCATCGCCAGGCAGGTGCACCAGTGCCACAACGTGTCGCGGCGATCGGAATTGGAGACCTTCGTGAGGTAGTACTGGATGGAGCTCACGTTCGCCTTCGTCCCGCCACCGTACGTGGGGCAGCCGCCCGACTTCTGGCACGCGCCCGAGGACGACGGCTGCAGGTAGGTCAGGCACCACGTGGTGCTGGCGCAGGTGCGGAAGGAGGAGTGGGCGAACCGCTGGCCGCCGGAGTTGACGATCTCGCCGCCCGCCCAGCTAGTCAGATCCTGTCTGAGCGTGCCGGAGAACGCCTTCACCGAGCTCATCGCACGCCGCGTGCCGAGCGCCGCGTTGCTGCCGTATCCGTAACCGTGGGTGGCCAGGGTGCTGTGCTTGAGGTCCAGACGGGCGAGCGTGCCGTCGGAGGAGGGCCGCACGAACCACTGCTCGGTCCACGTCTGGGCGATCTTCCACCGGATGCTCACCACGTTCCCTGACACGGTGTACGTCCCGGTGCGGTTCTCGTCGGGGGCGCCGGTGAAGCCCCCGGCGGTGAGCACCTCGCAGGTACGGGGGCGCGATGCGGAGCCGCCTGCCTTGGTGGTGCAGCCCGAGTCGGGGGTGGTGCCGGTGCCCTGCCTTGCCTCGGGACGGCGCTGCCACCACAGATGCAGGGCCGCGGTCACCGTGCCGTCGGCGGTGAAGCGGTAGCTGCCGAGTCGTACCCAGTTCTGGTTGGATGCGCCCTTCAGGTGTCCTTGCGAGACGACGTAGGTGGCCTTGCCGCCCGGCAGGGCCGCCGTGGACGCGGCGGCAGGCCAAGGGGCGATCGTGCAGACGAGAAGGAAGGTGAGGACCGCCGCGATGGGGGGAACCGCGCGCATGAGATCTCCCTGTCAGCTCCGGACGTGCCGTCGTGCGCCGATATCCGGTCTGCGCCGGAAAGGCTCCAAGCCATACTGCCGGGCGGGTGACCCCTTGTACGCCGAATGCCCAACAAGAGCGTGTCGTTCCACCTGGATCAGGCCGGTGGCGGGTGGCCGGGCGTGCCGATACCCCTGCGCGAGGCCGCGTCTCAGCGGGCTCGGTGCCGGCGTCAGTACAGGATGCTGGGCAGGTACGCCCCTGCGGGCTCGTTGTAGAGCCCGACGGTCATCAAGGTCATGAGCTGGGTGACCTTGAGCCCATGGCGCAGACACCACTGGAGCAGCGCCGCGTCGCTCGCGGGCACGAGGATGCCAGGGCCGCCGAAAGCCGTGGCCGAGGCGATGAGCGCCTTGAGATCCTCGGTCGTCTCGCCCACGGCGTGGGCGAAGAAGGCCAGGTCCGTGGCGTAGCCGGTCACCCGGCCCTCGTGCTCGACGACACGGGCCGTGCCCTGCTTGAGCGCGTCGCTCACCTCGCCGCCGCGGTCGACGCCGTGGACGCGCCTGGACACCTCGTTGCAGGCGGCCAGGTCCGCGTCCGTCGCCGGCCGTACCGTGTAGCCGGGGACGGTGTGCCCGATCGGCGGGCCCTGCAGGCAGGCCAGGGTCTCGCGGAACTGGAAGCCCAGGCCCGCGTACAGGGCGAACGACCTGCAGTGGTAGGCCGACTGCAGCAGCCGGATGCCCGGCGCCTGCCGCTCGTCGGCCCGGCGCATGACATCCTCCATGAGCCTGCGGCCGACGCCGGCGTTCTGGCAGGCCGGATCGACGGTGACCGGCCCGATGCCGACGACGCTCGAGCGCTCGTCGAGGAAGTTGCTGCCGGCGATCCGGCCGTCGAGCTCCGCGGTCACGCTGTAGAAGCCCGGGTGGCCCAGAAGCGTGTCCATCAGCCCGGTCGCGGCCTCCACGCTGGGAAAGTCGCCCACGAAGCCGTGTTCGCGGGCCAACCGGTCGAACGCTTCGAAGCAGATCCTTCCGCAGTCAGTCGCGTCGGCGCGCGCCCCCGGCCGTAGGAGAAGCTCCATGGCGTAACCTCCGTCTCCGCTGGTCACCAGCTCGGCATGCGTCCGCTCTGGATCTGGAAACGCCATCTCCTCCATGAAAGCACCCTGCCGTCGCACGGCGCAGCGCGGCGCGGCCGGTTCGTCGCGGGCCTCCTGGTCCCGATGCTTCCCCACATGGTGATCAGCGGCGTCCTCGGCGCACTCGGGGTCGACCTGGGCGGAGGCGAAGGCTCCGCGGGGGAAGACGGTCTTCCTCGCCGTCGGCTTCGCCGGGATCCTGGAGCATCTGGACGATCACCCGCCGCCGCCCGTCGGGCTTCGGCGGTGGATCCCGGTGACGCCGGCCTTCGCGGCTTCGGGCTCGCTGTTCGCGTGGAGCTGCTGGAAGTTGCCGATGGTGATCCTGCGGCCCGGCGGGTTCGTGACCGCCGAGCACACGATGGCCGCCGTCGTTCAGCACCGCGCGAGCATCGGCGTGGGCCTGACCTTCATGGTCGTCATCCTGCGAGTCGCCCGACGCGCGGGCGTCTCCCGCTAGGCGGACGGCTCCAGCAGGGCCGCGGCGCGGGCGCGGTAGTCGGCGACCCCGCGCAGCTTGACGTGCTCGTAGCCGCGGATCACCTCGGGCAGCCGCACCAGCTCCATGACCGTCTCCTCAGGGGCCCCCGACGCCAGGGCGCGCAGCACGTCGCGGGTGTACTCCTCCGGCAGCGACCGCTCGGTCCTGCGCACCTCGCCGAGACCGAACACGTCCAGCTTGGTGCCGCGCAGCGTGCGCAGGCCGTACAGGGCTTTGAAGGCGGGGTCGAACCACGGACCTAGGCTCAGCTTGCGCTTCATCCCGAGCGCGCGCAGCACCGGCGGGTGCAGGTTGTAGGCGACGCGGGCGCCGTGGCCGAACTCGGCGGCGATCCTGGCGCGCTCGGCCGGGTCGAGGTGCAGCCTGGCCACCTCGTACTCGTCCTTGTAGGCCATCAGCCTGTGCAGCTGGGTGGCGTACGCCTCGGTGATCGCGACCGGCGCGCGCGAGTGGACCTCGCGCACGGCCTCCAGGTAGCGCAGCGCGTAGCGCGGACTCTGGTAGGCGACCAGGTCGGGCACCCGTACGGCCAGCAGCCTGTGCAGCTCGCCGTCGGCGAAGGCGATCTGCCGCAGCACCTCGGCCGAGGGGGCGGCGGGCTCGGGGACGGTGAACAGCGCCTCCACCGCCGAAGGAGCGCAGATCACCGCGCGCCCCCAGTGGAAGGCGGTGGCGGACTTGCCGAGCGCCTTCTCCATCGACTCCAGCGACAGCGGGATCAGCCCGCGCTGCCAGGCCGCGCCCAGCACGATCGTGTTGGCCTGCATGTGGTCGCCGAACAGCGCCTGGGCCAGGCGTTCGGCGTTGAGCGCGACGACCGAGCGGGTGCGCGACTCGAGAGCGGCCAGCTGGGGGCCGAGGTCGGTGACGTGCTGCGAGGGGTCGAGCACCATCGCGCCCGTGGGCGACAGGTGGGTGGAGACCACGGCCACCGTGCGCTCGGGGGAGGCGGTGCGCAGGTGCTTGGGGTCGGTGCCGCCGATGACGTCGAGGGCGAGGTAGGCGTCGACGGAGCCCGCGGTGGCCTGGGCGGAGCGGTCCTCGTCGCCGTCGAACAGGCGCAGGTCGGAGACGACCGTGCCGCCCTTCTGCGCCAGGCCGGTCTGGTCGAGGCCGCGCGACTGGCGGCCGTCGAGCATCGCGGCCTTGCCGAGCAGCCGCGCGACCGACACCACGCCGGTGCCGCCGATGCCGACGAGCCTGATCGTGGCGTCTCTGACGACGACGTCGGGCGCGGGCATCGCAGGGGGAGCGGGGACGGCGGCGCGCTTGCGCGAGCCTGGAACGATCGTGAGGAACGACGGGCAGTCGCCCTCGACGCAGGAGTAGTCCTTGTTGCAGGAGGACTGGTGGATCTCGGTCTTGCGGCCGAACTCGGTCTCGACAGGCAGCACCGACAGGCACTCGGACTTCTGCCCGCAGTCGCCGCAGCCCTCGCAGACCCGCTGGTTGATCGCCACGCGCTTCACCGGGTCGGGCAGGTCGCCCTTCTTGCGCAGCCGCCGCTTCTCCGCGGCGCACTGCTGGTCGTGGATGAGGACCGTGACGCCCTCGATCGCGGCCAGCTCGCGCTGCGCGGACTCCAGGTGGGCGCGGTCGCGCACGGTGGCGATGCGCGACAGCCGTACGCCCTTGTAGCGGGAGGGCTCGTCGGTGGTGACGATCACCTTGCGCACGCCCTCGAGCTCCAGCCAGCTGGTCAGCGCCGCGACCGACAGCGCAGGGGTGATCGTCTGGCCGCCGGTCATGGCGATGGCGCTGTTGTACAGGAGCTTGTAGGTGATGTTCACTCCGGCGCCGACCGCCGCCCTGACGGCCAGCGAGCCCGAGTGGTGGAAGGTGCCGTCGCCGAGGTTCTGGAAGATGTGACGGGTGCCGGTGAAGGGCGCCTGCCCGATCCACTGCGCGCCCTCACCGCCCATCTGGGTGAGCCCCGTCAGCTCGCCCTTGCCCTCGGGGTTGAGCACGACCATGGTGTGGCAGCCGATGCCCGCGGCCACGACCGAGCCCTCGGGGACGGCGGTGGAGCGGTTGTGCGGGCAGCCCGAGCAGAAGAACGGCGTGCGGGAGGGGCCGAGCAGCTTCAGCGGTTCGCGCGGGCGCGGCAGGTCGATGGAGAGCCGGTCGGCGAGCACCCTGGCGACCAGGTCGGCGTCGACGCCGCCGTGCTGCGGGATGACGGCCTTGCCGGTGACCGCGGGCGCGTCGGGCGTGCCGTAGAGGACATCCTTGACCAGGCCCTCCAGCAGCGGCGCCTTCTCCTCGACCACGATGATCTCGGAGAGGCCGCGGGCGAACTCCTTGACCACCGTGGGCTCCAGCGGCCAGAGCATGCCGATCTTCAGCAGGCGGACCTCGTCGCCGACGCCGAGCTTCCTCAGCGCCTCGCGCACGTCGTAGTAGGCCGTGCCCGCCGCGACGACGCCGAGCCGCGCCTCGGGCGCGGCGCAGGTGATCTGGTTCAGGCCGTTCTCACGGGCGTAGGCGCGGGCCAGCTCCAGCCGCGGCCCGACCAGGGTGCGCTCCATGTCCAGTGAGTACGGCGTGAGCAGCGTCGCGTCGGGTGTGTGCCGGTACGGCCTGCCCTGCCACTGCACCTCGGGCATGACGGGCTTGATCCGCTCGGGGTCGAGGTCGACCGTCGCGGTGGCGTCGACCACGTTGGCCACCGCCTTGATCGCCACCCAGAGGCCGCTGGCCCGCGAGGCGGCGATCGCGTGCCTGCCCAGGTCGAGCAGCTCCTGCACGGTGCCGGGGTAGACCACGGGCATGCCGAGCGCGACGAGCGTGCTCTCGGTGGCGCTCGGCAGCGTGGAGGACTTGCAGGTGGGGTCGTCGCCGCAGAGCGCGATCAGCCCGCCTTCGGGGTGCGCGCCGACGAAGTTGCCGTGCCTGAACGCGTCGGCCGCCCTGTCGACGCCTGGGGCCTTGCCGTACCAGACGCCGAGGACGCCCGCCTTGCGGGGATCCGGCAGCGCGGTGACCAGCTGGCTGCCCCACACCGCCGTGGCGCCCAGCTCCTCGTTCTGGCCGGGACGGTGCACGACACCCTCGGGTGTCGACCTGGCCAGCTCCTGGTCGAAACCGCCCAGCGGCGAGCCGGGATAGCCGGAGACCATCGCGCCGGTGTCCAGCCCCGCCCTGCGGTCGGCGGCGAGCTGGTCCTTGAGGAGGTGCACCAGGGCCTGGGTGCCGCTCATGAACGCGTCGGTGGTCATGTCGAGAGATTATTTCAGGGGTCGGGATAGCCGATGTCAATACTTGCGGCGTTTTCCGCAGTGGTTAGCATCTATTGCCATGGATGCCACAGATCGCGCAATTCTCCGTCTACTGCAGGAGGACGGACGGCTCAGCAACATCGAGTTGGCCGAGCGGGTGCGGCTGACGCCGTCGCCGTGCCTGCGCCGGGTGCGCAACCTGGAGGAGACGGGAGTGATCTCCGGTTACCGCGCGGTCGTGGACGCCGGAGCGGTCGGACGCGGCTTCCAGGTGCTGGCCTTCGTGGAGCTCGAGGGCCAGGACGCCGAGACGGTGACGGCCTTCGAGACGGCGGTCATGCAGGTGGAGGACGTCATCGAGTGCCTGCGCATGTTCGGCCGCCCCGACTACGTGCTCAGGGTGGCGGTGGCGGACATGGAGGCCTACAGCCGCCTGTGCCTGGAGAAGCTCGGACGCCTTCCCGGCCTGGACAAGCTCACCTCGCAGATCGCGATGAAGGCGCTGAAGCCGGGCGGCTCACTGCCGCTGTAGCGCGCTACAGGACCCCGCCCTCGACGAGGATGAGCAGGCCGAGGCCGACCAGGACCGCGGGCAGCACGACGTGACCCCAGCGCGCCAGCGTCCTGGCGACGAACGGTCTGGTGGCGAGGAAGCGGCCGGCCGCGCACCAGACGGCGACCAGGACGAGGAAGACGAGCACGTAGCCGGTCATGGCGCCGGTACCGGCCGTGGCGAAGACGGGCACGTAGACGCCGATGTTGTCGCCGCCGTTCGCGAAGGTGACGGCGGCCACCGCGAGAGGGCCCGCCGCGCCGTCCTCGACCGTGCTCTCCTCGGGGTTCCCGCGCTCGCGCCACGCCTGCCAGGCCGCCTTCAGCCCGAGGGCCAGGGGGAGCAGGCCGAGGTAGGGCAGGACCGCGGGAGGCAGCAGGGCGGCGCCGAAGGCGGCGGCCACGGCGAAGGCGAGGATGGCCGCGAAGCCGAGATACTGCCCGGCGACGATCCGCGCGGCCGAGCCTGGACGCCCGGAGGTCCTGGCGAAGAACAGGGCCAGGATGACCAGGTCGTCGAGGTTGGTGACGGCGAACAGTCCCGCTGCCTGTCCGACGAGGCCGAGATCCACGGGCGCGGTGCATCCTCTCGGTCGGGGCGCGGTCGCGGATCGACGATAGCGGCTGGGCCGTCAGAAGTAGTCGGCGACCCAGTGGATCGCCGAAGGCGAGGCGAGAGTGGGGGAGGGGTCGACGGCCAGCGGGCGGGCCATGCCGCTGGTGTCGGCGACGGTCTCGAGTCCGGCGAACAGGAAGGGCAGCGCGGGCTCCCCGGGGGTGAGGCGGGCACTGGCCCGGGTGATGCCGAGGGCGGCGGCCTCGGCGGCGACCCACGAGAACAGCTCGGGCAGGTGGCCCGCCGCCTCCAGCACCTCCACCGAGGTGTCGTGCCAGCGCAGGGCCACGTAGCCCGAGCCCTCGGCCAGACGCAGGTCGACGGAGTCGTCGTAGTGGGCGGGCACCCTGTGGCGCCAGTCGTCGGGCGTGCGGACCGTGGTGAGCGGCCGGTGGGCGTTGTGCCTGTCGTACAGCTCGGCCAGGAGCGGCCACTCGGCGAGCGAGGCCCGCCGCACGGCGGACGCCTCGCGGGTCGCGGCGGCGAGCGGGCCGCGCGTCAGCGACTGGGAGAAGACCTTGTAGCCCGAGCTCTCGTAGACGCCGGGGCTGCCGGTGAACAGCAGCGACCAGTCGCAGCCAGCCTCGGACATGCTCTCCAGCGCCAGGCCCAGCAGGCTCCTGATGTGGCCGCGGCCGCGCGCGTCGGGACGGGTGGCGACGTTGGCCACGCCGCCCACCAGGTCGATCCCGCCCTCGGCGTTCCGCAGGCGGCGCGGCAGCCAGTAGACGACCGCCTCCACGCCGTCCGAGCCCTCGGCCACCATGGTGCGGGGCAGGCGGTCAGGATCGCTCCGGTAGAGGGGCAGGAGCTGGGGGGCGGTGAAGCAGACGGCCCACAGGGCGTGGAGGTCGGGCTCGTCGGCGGGGGTGGCGGCGCGGTAGGTGGTCATCTATCCCATCCGGTCGAGAAGCGCGGGGGTGACGGCGTGTTCCAGCGGCAGTCCCGCGGCGAAGCGGGCGATCTCCGAGACCACCACGTCGCCCTGCCTGCGTCTGCACTCGACGGTCCCCGCCGCCTGGTGCGGCGTGAGCAGCGCGTTCGGCAGCGAGCGGAAGGGGTGGCCCGCGGGCAGCGGCTCCTCGTCGTAGACGTCCATGGCCGCGTCGATGCGTCCCGAGCGCAGTTCGGCCAGCAGCGCCCGCTCGTCCACGAGCCAGGACCTGGCGGTGTTGACCAGGCCCGCGCCGTCGGGCATGAGGGCCAGCTCCCGCTCGCCGAGCAGGTGCCTGGTCTCGGGCAGCGAAGGGGCGTGGACGGCGACGATCCTGCTGGTGGCCAGCAGGTCGTCGAGCGGGATCGCGTCCTCGTGGTAGGGGTCGGCGATCCTGACGTCGGCGCCCAGCGCGCGGACCAGGTCGATGTAGGCCCTGCCGGTGCGGGAGGCGCCGATCACGCCGATCGGGCAGCCCAGGATCTCGTGCCTGGCGGGGGCCCGCTCGGCGGCCTGCCACGGCAGGCCGCCGCGCAGGGCGTGGTCGAACCGGTGCACCTGGTGCAGCAGCGCCAGCGTGAAGGCCAGCGCGACCTCGGCGACGGAGCGCGCCATGCCCGCTCCCGCCTGGGTCACCTGGACGCCGCGCGACCACAGCTCGTCCGTCACGAACGGCTTGACGGTCGCGCCGGTGTGCGCGACCAGGCGCAGCCCCGGCGCCCTGTCGAGCAGATCGGCGGTGAGCGGGGGGACGCCCCAGCTGGTGACCAGCACGCCGGTGCCAGGAAGGGCGTCGGCCAGGCCCGCGTGGTCGTCGAGCAGCCGCACCCGGCCGAGCGCGAGCAGGCCGGAGGGGTCGGGGAAGAACTGCGCCCGCAGGCCGGGCGGGACGCTCACCAGCACGCCGCTGTCAGCCGAGCCAGTCATCGAGGTGCTCCGAGACGAAGTCGTCGTCGGTCAGCCACGGGTAGGCGCCGCTCACCCTGGTCAGCTCCTCGGCCTGCCCTGGCGAGAGCCCTTCGTCCGGGTCGAGGCACCAGATCCCCTCCAGCAGTCGCTGTCTGCGCAGCACCTCGTGGACGCCGGCGATGCAGCCGGCGAAGCCGTTCGCCGCGTCGAAGACGGCCGCGTTGGCGTCGGTCAGCGCCGCGGCCCTGCTCGCCCACAGTTCCGGATCTTTCGCCAGCCCCGCGACCATGTCAACCGCCGCCCTTGTCCACACGGCCCACTGTCCGAGCAGGCCGCCGGAGAACCTGAGCCCTCCCGGCAGGTCGGCCAGCAGGTCGCCGATGATGTGGTCGTCGTTGCCCGTGTAGAGGACGACCTGGTCGGCGCGGCTCGAGGCGGCCACGCCGTGGGCGACCTCGAGCGTGCGGTAGCGGTCGAAGGCGGCGACCTTGACGGCGACCGTCGAGGGCTGCTCGGCCAGCTCTCGCCAGAACCGCCGGGAAAGGACAGGGCCGCCGATCGCCGTCTGCAGGTAGAACCCGACGACGGGCAGCACCTCGCCGACGGCTCTGGCGCGCTCCAGCAAGTCGGCCTCCGACGCTCCAGGGACCACAGGGGACAGCAGCACCGCGTTGTAGCCGAGCCCGGCGGCGAGCTCGGCCTCCTGGACCGCCTGCCCGACAGGCCCGCACGCCCCCGCGATCAGCTGGAACCGGCCGGCCCCCGGGGGACCCGCCGGCTGCCCTGAGACCGGCGTCCTGCGGGACTCGGCGACGACGTCGGCTGCCAGGCGGAGGACGGGCTCCAGCAGGCCCGCCGTACGGATCTCGAACTGGGTGGTGTGGACGCCGACCGCGAGCCCGCTGACCCCCGCCGCCACGTAGTAGCGCGTCAGAGCCGCCTGACGCCGCTCGTCGAGCGTACGGCCGGCCGTCAGCGCGAGCGGATGAGCGGGAATGACCGCGTTCATCCCTTGATTCCTGACATGGTGACGCCTTCTGTGAAGTAGCGCTGCCCCACGAGGTAGGCGGCGAAGATCGGGACGAAGGCCACGGTGGCCCCCGCGAGGACGACGTTCAGCGGGACGTTCTCCTGCTGGAGCGAGGCGATGCCGACCGTGAGGGTCTGCATGTCGGCGCCCCTGCCGACGATCAGCGGCCACAGGAAGTCGTTCCAGTGCCACAGGAAGACGAAGACGCCGAGCGTGGCCAGGATCGGCTTGCACAGCGGCAGCACGATGCGGGTGAAGACGCGCCACTCCGAGCAGCCGTCCAGGCGCGCGGCCTCGAACAGCTCGTCGGGCAGCCCCATGATGAACTGCCGCATGAGGAAGACCGCCTGGGCGTTGGCGAGCGTCGGCACGATCAGTCCCCAGTAGGTGTCCACGCCGCCGAGCTGGGCGACCAGGACGAAGGTCGGGATGAGCGTGACGTGATAGGGCACCATCACCATCGCCAGGAACGACCAGAACATCGGCTCCCTGCCGGGGAAGCGCTTCTTGGCGAAGGCGTACCCGGCCAGGGAGGCCAGCAGCAGGACGGCGACGACGCTGACCACCGAGTAGACGAGCGTGTTGAGCGTCCATCGGGGCAGGTCGCGGCCGCCGAGCACCTGGGCGTAGGCCGAGGTGTCGATCGGCCACGGCAGCAGGCTGCCGGGGAACTCGACGGCGGCGGCCGGCTTCAGCGAGAGCACGACCATCGCGTAGAAGGGGAAGAGCGTGACGGGCGTGGCCAGCACCAGCAGGGCGGTCCTGACGATCCGGCCGCCGCGCGAGGGTTCGAGCGCCCGGTAGGACACCGGTGTCACTTGTTCCTCCCGATGATCAGGCGCTGGATGAGCGCGACGACGAGGGTCATGACGAACAGCGCGACGCCGATGGCGCTGGCGTAGCCGAAGTCGAAGTACTTGAACCCCTGGTCGTACAGGTGCATGACGAGGGTGTAGCTGGCGTGCGCGGGCCCGCCGCCGGTCATCACGTACACCAGGTCGAAGACCTGGAACGAGCTCGTGGTCTCGATGACGGCGACGAAGAACAGCGCGGGCCGCAGCTGCGGGAAGACGATGTGCCTGAAGCGCTGCCAGACGCCGGCCCCGTCGGTGAGCGCCGCCTCCTCCAGCTCGCGCGGCAGGTCCTGAAGCCGGGCCAGGATGATCAGCATGCCGTACCCGAACCTGGACCAGACCGAGACCAGGACCAGGGCCGGGATGACGAGCGTCGAGGAGGCCAGCCACGAGGCGCCCGTCAGCTTGGTGATGGGGCCCTCGGAGGAGAACAGCCAGGTGAAGACGGTTCCCGCGAGGACCAGGCTGGTCACCACGGGCAGGAAGAACACCGAGCGGAAGAAGCGGGAGCCGCGGAAGGAGCGGCGCACCAGCAACGCCATGCCGACCGACAGCGCCATCGACAGCGGCACGTACAGGACGGTGTAGACGAGCGTCACGCCGAGGGCGTCCCAGAAGACGGGGTCGCCCGCCATGCGGGTGAAGTTGTCCAGCCCGGTGAAGGACGGGCTGTCGCCGATGGAGAACTCGAAGAACCCCAGCAGCACCCCCGCGATCGAAGGGCCGAACCTGAAAGCCAGGAAGAGCAGGAAACAGGGCAGCACGAACAGCAGTCCGGTGCGCAGCTCCCACCGTGCGGTCGCTCCCATGATCACCCGCCGAGCAGCGCGTCCGCCGCCTTGGCCGCGTCGGTGAGCGCCTGCTCGGGCGTCTTCTCGCCGATGAGCGCGGCCTGGATCTCGGGCGCCAGCACGCCCATGACGTCACGCGCCTTCTCGTGCAGCGGCCCCGCCGTGGCGAACCGCAGCGACTTCTCCACCTCGGCCTGCAGCGGGTCGCCCGCGTAGAGCGAGCCGGTGGACTTCTGCGGCGAGAAGTAGCCGGAGGCCACGTCGAACGCCTTGGTCACCTGCGCTCCCGAGGCAAAGGCGATCCACTTGCCCGCCGCCTGCTTGTCGTCGCCCGCCTTCAGCATCGAAAGCGAGCCGACCGTGCCGTAGGCGACCTGCTTGACGCCGGTCAGCGGCGGGAAGACCTTGATGTTCTCCTTGCCCCAGAACGACTCGACGTCGGCGGGCACGTGCTGCCAGGTGCAGGCGACCTTGTGCTGGGCGATGCGGGTCTGCTCGAACTTGGGCAGCCCGGTCAGCAAATCCTTCTCCAGGTGCCCGCCGTCGGCGAGCTGCTTGAGGAAGGTCAGCGCCCTGACGCCCTCGGGGCCGGCGAAGGCGACCGACCTGCCGTCGGGCTTGAAGACGTCGCCGCCCGCCTGCCAGAGCAGCGGGTAGAACGACTGGTTGAGCGTGGCGGCGGGGTCCGCCCAGTAGTTGGTGACGTCGATGCCCTTGGCCTTGAAGGCGGGGGCGGCGGCAAGCAGGTCGTCCCAGGTACTGGGGTAGTCGGTGACGCCCGCGTCGTCGAAGGCCTTCTTGTCGCACATCAGCGGCACGGCCGACATCAGGATCGGCGCGCCCATCAGCTTGCCGTCCATGGTCACCGCGGCCTTGGCGTTGTCGAGGTAGTCGCCTTTGGCCTCGGCCGAGAGGTACTCGTCGACGGGCTGGAGGGTCTTGGCATACTTGGGCAACTGGTCGGGGATCAGGTAGACGACGTCGGGCGCCTTGTTGCCCGCGATGGCGGTCGACAGCGCCTCGTCGCGCTTGGCCCACGGGTAGATCTCGACCTTGACGTCGATGCCGGGGTTGGCCTGCTCGAACGCCTTGGTCTGGCCGTCCCAGAAGGCCTGGTGGGTGGCCTGGTCGGCGATGATCGGGTAGATCCACATCGTCACGGTCTGCTTCTCGTCGCCTGAGCCGCCGCTGCCGCAGGCGGTGAGCAGGCCGATCGCGAGGGTCGCCGCTGCGAGTGCTCTCATGGTCGGTTCCTTTCGGAGGGGAGGGTCACGACGGTTCCTGTGTGGCGGGCGCGCTCGGCGGCGAAGACCGCCAGGTGGCTGCTCAGCGACTCGAAGGGGCCTGAGCGGATGGGGGCGGGGTCGCCGGTCTCCAGCGCCCTGACGAAGGCGTCCATGAGACCGGCGTCGCCGCCGCCGTGCCCGTCGGCGGCGCTGGAGCCGCCCACGGCGGCCCACCTTCTCTCGGTACGGCCATCGCGGAAGTCCACGATCGTCACGCTCTCGCCGTCGCCGGTCAGGCAGCCGTGTGTGCCGAAGATCCTGGTCTGGCGGTGCGTCTGCTCGGTGAAGGCGGTCATGGTGAACGTCGCGGTGGCGCCGCCCGACAGCTCCATGGCCAGCACCTGGTGGTCGACCACGTCGTTGTCGCAGGCGTAGACGCACCTGCCGTACGGGCCGGTGCGCAGCGCCTCCATCACGCCGTCGGGGCTGTCGGCCAGCACGCTGACCGGCCAGACGAAGCCCTCGTCGCGCAGGACGGGCAGGTAGAGCTTGGGCGCGGAGTACGGACAGCCCTCCTCGATCGCGCAGTCGAGGCAGCGGTCGGCCGCGCCCTCGGGCCGCTGCGAGGGGCGGAAGTGGCCGAGCGAGCCGAAGCTGGAGACGCGCTCCACCTCGCGCCCCGTGACGTAGGCCAGCCAGTCGAGGTCGTGGCACGACTTGGCCAGCAGCATCGGGCTGGCCAGCCGCTCGCTGCGCCACGGCCCTCGCACGTAGGAGTGGGCATGGTGCCACCAGCCGACCGGCTCGAGATGCTCGACGCTCATGATCTCGCCGAGCGTCCCGCCGTCGACGACCTGCTTGACCAGGTTCGTGTACGGCGTGTACCGCAGCACGTGGCAGACCCCGAACAGCACGCCCGTCGCGGCCACCGCCTCGACGAGCCTGCGGCACTCCTGCTCGGTCGGCGCGAGCGGCTTCTCCAGCAGGAGCGCGTAGCCCGCCTCGGCCAGCGCGATCGCCGGCTCGACGTGCAGTCCGTCCTGGGTGGCCACGATGACGGCGTCCGCCACCCGCTCCTTCAGCAGCCCCGTCCAGTCGTCGAACTCGACCTGCGCGGCGACCTTCGCCCTCGCCTCGGGCGAGGGGTCGGCCACGGCGACCAGGCGGGCGCGCTCGGGGTGCGCGGCGATCCAGGCGGCATAGGTCTGCCCCCTGTTCCCCGCGCCCGCGAGCGCCACGGTGACTGTCACTGGATCACCAGATTCCCTGTCGTGAGCACCCTCGGGCCGTCGGCGGGCAGGGCCCTGGTGACGCCCTCTTCGAGGTTGCCGGTGTGCTTGAGGTAGTCGAACGCCCCGTCCCTGATCTCGAGGCGTCCGCCGGTGAACTGGCAGCCGGTCGCGGTGTAGCGGTTGCGCCCCGTGGTCAGTTCCACGCCGCCGCCCTGCACGCGGCAGCCGTCCAGCTCCCAGGTGACGACGCCGCCCGCGTCCGCGCGCGACAGGCCCGCGCCGGTGAGCGTGGTGCCGCCCGCCAGGCGGACGCGCTGGTCGGCCTTGCCCGCCGCCCTGATCCCCAGGCCCTTGACCGTGCACCCGGTCAACGTGGCCGAGCCCGAGACGGTCAGCGGGGCGGCGCCGTCCCGCGCCTGCAGGACGGTGTCGGTGAGACGGAGCTCGGCGCCGTTGAAGGCGTTGCCGTCCAGGCCGTTCAGCGCGGACCTGCTGATGTGCACGGGCGCGGTGACGTTCGCCTGGACGATCTCGCTCTTGGCGGGCAGGTTGAACGTGCAGCCCTCGATGAGGTTGGCCCTGCCCGACAGCTTCGACTGCTGGGAGACGATCAATGTGTCGCTGGCCGAGCAGCCGCGCATCTGCAGGCCGTCGGCGTTCACCCAGATCATCCCCGACCCCTGCAGGGACGGCTTGCCGATGACCTGGACGTCCTCGAGCGTCAGGTCCGTCACCTTCACCCTGGCCACGAACCAGGAGCACACGTGCTTGCGGACGGTGATCCGCTTGGCCGCCGAGCCCCACGCCGCGCCGGAGTTGGCGAAGGTCATCAGGCCCGAGTTGCCGGTGTAGGTGAGGTCGTGCTCGTACTGGCCGTGCGTCACGAACGGGCCCTGGTCGTCGCCGTCGCCGTGGCAGTTGTCCACGTAGCAGTAGGCCGAGGCGGTGAAGTCGTTGAGGTGGCGGGAGTTGGCGACGTGGCAGTCGGAGACGTGCCCGTACAGGCAGTAGATCTGCTGCGTCAGGTAGCCTGCGCCGCCCCAGGTGACCGAGGCGGGGTTCTTCAGCGTGCACTGCTCGGTGCGGTAGTGGGTGCACCAGCGGCGCATGACGACGGGCCAGAACGTGCCTGTCGCGTCGACGCCCGAGACGTCACAGCGCACCGCGTACTCGTAGGCGATCGGGTGCGAGCCGGTGTACTGGTCGCCCCCCGCGACACCCTGGAAGACCATGTTCCTGACGTGCGCCCGCTCGACGGGCTCCACCCTGGTCCAGGTGATCGTACGGCCGGCCGCCAGCTCCCAGCCGTTCTTGTAGTTCACCCTGACACGCGAGCCGTCGAGGATCTGGGTGATCTGCACGAGCTTCTGCAGCTCCCGCTCCCACCGCCCGGTCAGCGCGTTCACCTCGGCCGTCCACCACTGGCCGACCTTGAACCTCGCCGAGTCGCCGACCTCGAAGACGTCGGACAGGTCGGGCACGGGGGCCGTCAGCTTGTGGGTGACGACCTCCTTGGTGACCTCACCGCGGAAGAGGAGCACGGCGGCGAACGGGTCGTCCTGCCCCGCCTTCTCGATGCCCTCCGTCGTCACGGTGCGGCCGCTGAAGTCGAGCTCGATGCCGGACCTGGCGAAGCGGTGGCGCCTGACGAAGTTCAGGTCGGTGTGGGCTTCGACGCGGTGGACGGCGGGGTCGTTCACCATCGCGTCGAGCGCGGCGTCGGCGGGGGTCTCGGTGTCGAAGAGGCCGAACTTCCTGAAGTCGAGGACGCCGTCGTGCACCATCAGCCACCGGCCCTTCGCGCCGGAGCCGAGGACCGTGCCGCCGTTGGGCGCTGACGAGGACGCGGCGTCCCAGCGCGTCAGCATCCCGCCGCCGTCGCCCGGCCGGTGGTAGCCGGCCACCTGGACCAGCGTGCCGTCCTCCACCTTGGTGAAGGCGAGCAGCTCGGCGACCGTGCCCGCGGTCAGGACCTCGTCCTTCGGCTTGTGGGCGGGGTCGGCGGCGGCGGGCCTGGCGATCAGCAGCGTGCCCAGGGCCAGCCCCGAGGCGCGCAGGATGTCACGACGTTCCATGGGCCACTTCCAGGGTGTCGGCGATGAGCACGGACGAGGAGGAGGGGAGGGAGCGGGCGACGCCGTCCTCGACGCAGCCCGTGTGAAGGAGGGAGGAGACGGCCGTCAGCGTCAGCCGTCCGCCGGTGAAGGACGTGCCGGTCGCCGCGTAGCGGTTCTCGCCGGTCGTCAGCTCCAGGCCGCCGCCCTCGACGCGGCAGCCGTCCAGCTCCCATGCGAGCCTGCCTGGGCCGGCCGCCCTCGTCAGCGGCGCCTTCCTGAGCGTCGTGCCGTCCAGGCGCAGGACCTGGTCGCGGACCGCGCTCAGCTCGATCGTGACGTTGTCCACGAGGCCGCCCGAGAAGGTGATCTCCGACGCGCCCAGCGTGGCGCTCGCGCCGTCCAGGCGGCAGGCGGTGAAGCGCAGCGGGCCCGACCCCCTGAAGTGGGCGCCGTCCACGCCGGTGAAGGAGCAGTCCACGAAGTGGACGGGGTTGGAGACCGGTGTCTGCACGACCACCTGGCCCTTGGGCAGGTCGAAGGAGCAGCCCTGGACGAGGTTGGGCCTGCCCGAGCGGTTGGAGCGCTGCCCGATCGCGAAGGTCCTGGCCACGCAGCCGCGCAGCTGCACGCCGTCGGCGTTGACCTGGAGCGTTCCGCCGGGGTCGAAGGTCGAGCGGGGGATCACCCGCACGTCCTCCAGCGTCAGGTCGGTGATCTTCGTGCCCGCGACGAACCAGGAGCACAGGTGCTTGCGCACGGTGATCCGCTTGGCGCTCGTGCCCCACAGCGCGCCGGAGTTGGCCAGGTCCATGAGGCCCGAGCAGCCGGTGAAGACCAGGTCGTGCTCGTACTGGCCGTGCGTGGTGAAGGGGTTGCCGCCCTCGTCGTCGCCGTCGCCGTGGCAGTTCTCGACCGTGCAGTAGGCCGAGGCGGTGAAGTCGTTGAGGTGGCGCACGTTCGAGGTGACGCAGTCGGCGACGTGGCCGTAGAGGCAGTAGATCTGCTGGGTGAGGTAGCCGGCGCCGCCGTACATGACGGTCGGCGGGTTCTTCAGGCTGCAGCCCACGGTGCGGAAGTGCGTGCACCAGCGCCGCATGATCACCGGCCAGAACGTGCCCGTCGCGTGGACGCCCTCGACGTCGCAGCTCACCGCGTACTCGTAGGCGACGGGGTGGGAGCCGGTGTACTGGTCGCCGCCGGGGGCGTCGAAGATGAGGTTCCTGACGTGCGCCTTCTCGACGGGCTTCACCCTGGTCCAGGTGATCGTACGGCCGGCCGCCAGCTCCCAGCCGTTCTTGTAGTTCACCCTGACGCGCGAGCCGTCGAGGATCTGGGTGACCTGGACCATCCGCTGCAGCTCGCGCTCGTACTTCCCGGCCAGGGCGTCGACCTCGGCCGTCCACCACTGGCCGACCTCGAACCTCGCCGAGTCGCCGACCTCGAAGACGTCGGACAGGTCGGGCATGACGGCCGTCAGTTTGTGGGTGACGACCTCCTCGGTGACCTCGCCGCGGAAGAGGAACACCGCGCCGAAGGGGTTGTCGTGCGTGTTGCGCTCGATGCCGTCCGTGCGGACGGTGTTGCCGCCGAAGTCCAGCTCGACGCCCGACCTCGAGAACGTGTGCCGCCTGGTGAAGAGCAGGTCGGTGTGCGCCTCGACCCGGTGGACCGCGGGGTCGTTCACCATCGCGTCGAGCGCGGCGTCGGCCGGGGTCTCGGCGTCGAAGACGCCGAACGTCCTGAAGTCCAGGCAGCCGTCGTGCAGCCGGAGCCACCGGCCGCGGGAGCCGCCGCCGAGGACGGTGCCGCCGTTGGAGGGCTGGGTCGCGGAGGCGTCCCAGCGGACCAGCATCCCGCCGCCGTCGCCGGGGGCAAGGTAGCCCGCGACGGACACGAGCGAGCCGTCGTCGATTGTGCGTGCGTCGAGCGCCAGCAGGCGCGCGACGCTGGCCACATGGTGCATGAAAGGGCCTCAACCTTCGTCGCCGGGAGGACCGGCAGGGGGTGGAAGGTCGGGCGACACGCGAAGGCGCGCAGGCGGCGGAGCTGCTGGCCAGAACTTCCCGCGTCGGGGCCGCGACGCACGGGAGCCAGCTTGTTCGCCCGAGGTGACGGGACGTTAGACAGCGCGCGGCGGCGCTGTCAAGGGGTGTGACCGAGGTCTCTGGAGATCCGCTCGGCGGCGTCGCGGACCTGTCGTCCCAGCTCCTGGTACTTCCAGGCGGGCAGATCCCGCTTCAGCGAGGTGATGCTGATCGCCCCGACGCACGCGCCTGTGTGGTCCCGCAGGGCCCCGCCGATGCAGAAGACGCCGTCGGCGTCCTCCTCGTCGTCGACCGCGTAGCCGAGCTCGCGGACGGTCTTCAGATGCGCGAGCAGCGTGGGCAGGTCGGTGATCGTGTGGCTGGTCCTGTGCGGCAGGCCGACCCTGTCGACCAGCGCGGCGACCTCGGTGTCGGGCATCTCGGCCAGCAGCGCCTTGCCGAGGCCCGTGCAGTGCGGCAGCTCCCTGGAGCCCATCCGCAGGTCGACCTGGATGCGGTCCTGGTTGCTCACCTGGTCGACGACCACCGCCTGCCCGTTGTCGGGTACGGCGAGGCGTGAGTTCATCCCCGTCGCGGCGGTCAGCTCCACCAGGACGGGCCTGGCCACGTCGCGCAGCGAGAGCTGGTCCTGCGCGCGGGCGCCGAGCCTGGCCAGCGCCATGCCCAGGCGGTAGCGGCGGTTCATGCCCTCGCCGTCGTCGGCCACCAGGCCGTACTGGCGCAGCGTGTAGAGGGTGGCGAAGGCCGCGCTCTTGCTCAGCCCGCAGGCCGCGGCGAGGTCCGTCACGCTCATGCCCGCGCCCTGGGCGCCGGTGGCCAGAGCCTCCAGGACGTCGGCGGCTCTGGCGACGCTTCGCACCCAATAACGCGAATCCTCAGCAGCAGTGTTCGTCACAGCCGAACAGCTTACCCGGTGAGGCGGTTGACGCACGGATTTTGCTCGGTCTATGTTGTTCGGCAGTACCAAACACTGTTCGGAATTTGCGGCGGTTAACCCCGCGGAGTCGTGGCCGGGCCGGGCCGCGCTCCGCGACCGAGGAGCAGATGTGAATCAGCGAGTCCTGGCCGAGCGCGCCCGGCGGGCCATCCCCGGCGGCGTGAACAGCGGTCAGCGGAACGTTCCGGGTCTCAGCGATCTCGTGATCGCACACGCCGAGGGCGCCCGCTTCCGCGACGCGGACGGCAAGGAGTACCTCGACTTCCACGCGGCATTCGGCCCGCCCCTGCTCGGCCACAACGACCCCGACGTCAACGCCGCGGTCGCCGAGGCGGGCAACGGCGCCGACCTGTGCGGCGTAGGCGTCACCGAGGGCGAGGTCGAGCTCGCCGAGACCCTGGCCGAGCTGGTGCCCAGCGTCGAGCGGGTCCTGCTCACCAGCACGGGGAGCGAGGCCACCTTCCACGCCCTGCGCGTGGCGAGAGCGGCGACGGGCCGCCGGCTGGTGGTGAAGTTCCAGGGTTGCTACCACGGCTGGCACGACTCGGTCAGCCTGAACGTCATCTCCTCCGCCGAGAAGGTCGGCGGCAGGGACCCCATCTCCACCGGCATCCTGCCGGAGGTGCTGGAGGCGACGCTCGTGCTGCCCTTCAACTCCAGCCAGGCCGTACGGCAGGCCTTCGCCGACCACGGCGCCGACATCGCGGCCGTCATCGTCGAGCCGGTGCCGCACAACGTCGGCTGCCTGCTTCCCGAGCAGGAGTTCCTGCGGACCCTGCGCGAGGAGTGCACGAAGGCGGGCAGCGTGCTCGTCTTCGACGAGGTGATCACCGGCTTCCGTCACCATCTGGGCGGCTGGCAGGCCATCAGCGGCGTCACACCCGACCTGACCACCATGGGCAAGGCGATCGCCAACGGCTACCCTGTCGGCGCGCTCGGAGGTCGCGCCGACCTCATGGACCTGTTCAGCTCCAGGCCCGGCGGCCCCGCCTTCTTCGCCGGCACCTACAACGGCCACCCCGCCGTCGTGGCGGCCGCCCTGGCCACGCTGCGCAAGCTGCGCGCCGAGCCGGTCCACGCGCACGTCTTCGCCCTGGGCGAGCGGATCCGCTCGGGCCTGACCGAGGTCTTCGACTCGCTGGGCATCCCCGCGCTGGTCACCGGCTACGGCTCGGTCTTCGTCGGATATTTCATGACGGGGCCCGCGCGGACCTACGACGACCTGTTGCGCAATGATGCCAACATGTTCATCGGCTACCGGCGCAGGCTGCTCGACCACGGGATCTTCGAGCTGCCGCTGAACCTCAAACGCAGCCACGTCTCCTACGCCCACACCGACGCCGACGTCGACAGGCTCCTCGAGGCCGCCGCCGTCGCCGCCAGGCAGGCGGGCGGCGAGGTGCAGGACCTCGCGGCGGCCAGCACGATGGGAGGGGCGGTCCGCTGATGCTCACCGTGAACACCACCAGGCCCGTGGGCCCTGCCGGGCGCATCAGCAGGGTCGAGACCCTCACCCTCGGCACCGCGTGGCGCGACTTCTCCTACGTCAGGATCCACACCGACCAGGGGCTGAGCGGCGTCGGCGAGATCACCCACCCCTACAGAGGCAGGGAGACGTGCTCGCTGGCCACCGCGATGGCCGAGCGGCACCTGATCGGCGCCGACCCCTTCGACGTGGAGGAGATCTGGCTGCGGATGTACCAGGGCGACTTCCTGCGCGGCGGCGACGTCGGCGGGATCGTCGTCTCGGGCGTCGACCAGGCCCTGTACGACCTCATGGGCAAGGCGCTGAACGTGCCCGCCTACCGGCTGACCGGCGGCGCGTGCCGCTCGGAGGTCAGGGTGTACGCCAACGGCTGGTACACCGGCGAGCGCGACCCCGCCACCTTCGCGCAGAAGGCCAAGGAGGTCGTCGCGCGCGGCTACACCGCGCTGAAGTTCGACCCGTTCGGCGCCGGCCTCGGCGAGCTCTCGCGCGAGGAGCTGCGCCGCTCGGTCGACATCGTCGCCGCGGTCAGGGAGGCGGTCGACGTGGACCTGATGGTCGAGGGGCACGCGCGCTTCGCCATGCCGACGGCCTCCAGGCTGCTGCGCGAGCTGGAGCCCTACGACCTGGCCTGGTTCGAGGAGCCGCTGCCGTGGACGCACATCGAGCGCTACGCCGAACTGCGGCAGCGCGCGCCGATGCCGATCTCGGGCGGTGAGCACTTCCACAACCGCTACGAGTTCGCCAGGCTCTTCGACACCGACGCCGTGGACATCATCCAGCCCGACCTGTCGATGGCGGGCGGCTTCACCGAGGTCAGGAAGCTGGCCGTGCAGGCGGAGGTGCACGCCATGCTGGTCGCGCCGCACAACTCCAACTCCCCGCTGTGCACGACCGCCTCCGTCCACGCGGTGCTCGGGATGGCGAACTTCACCATCCTCGAGACCTTCGACGGGATGCTGGAGCCGTACGTCTTCGAGGCAGTCAGGGGCGCCCTGCCGGTCGTCGACGGGCACATCGGGCTGCCGGGCGCGCCGGGGCTGGGAGTCGAGCTGGTCGACGAGGTCTTCGAGGAGCACCCGCCCAGCCACCGGTTCTGGAACCTCTTCGCCGAAGGCTGGGAGAAGCGTGATCGTTGACGTCCACTCCCACCTGTTCACCTGCCCCGACGACGTGGGCGACCCGTTCGCCGCCGAGTCGGCCCGCGCCCACGGCGGGCACGTGGACCTCACCGTGCGCTGGGCGGAGTACGAGGCCAGCTCACCGCCCGGCACGCGGACGATCGTCGTCGGGGGCAAGGCGCGCAGGTCGGGGCTGTGGGTGGACGACGCGGCCGTGGCGGGCTACGCCGCCGACCACGACCTGATCGGCTACCTCGCCCTCGACCCCACCCAGCCGGGCTGGCGGGAGGAGCTCGAGCACGGCCACCAGGACCTGGGCCTGCGCGGGATCAAGCTCATGCCGATGTATGCCGGCTTCGACCCCGCCGACCCTGAGCTCGACGGCCTCTACTCCTACGCGGCCGAGCACGGCCTGCCGCTGCTCGTGCACACCGGCACGACGTTCGTCTCGGCCGCGCCCCTGCGCTACGCGCTGCCCGTCCACCTGGACGAGGTGGCCATCAGGCATCCGTCACTGCGGATGGTCCTGGCCCACCTCGGCCATCCCTTCGAGGGGGAGTGCATCGCGGTGATCCGCAAGCACCGGCACGTCTACGCGGACGTGTCGGCGCTGCACTACCGCCCCTTCCAGCTGTGGCACAGCCTGCGCCTGGTGCAGGACTACGGGGTGTGGGACAAGCTGATGTTCGGCAGCGACTACCCGTTCACCACGGTCGACGCCTCCGTCGAGGGGCTGCGCGCGGTCGGCGCGGTCCCCGGCATCCCGGGGCTCGCGCCGCTGGACAGGCAGGAGATCGAGAACATGATCCACCGGCCCTCCCTCGACCTGCTGGGCCTGACATGACGCTCGCCGTCGTGACGGGCGCTGCCAGGGGCATCGGCCACGCCATCGCCGCAGGCCTGACCGAGGACGGCTACGACGTCGTCACCGTGGACCTCGCCGGCGCCGACGTGCTCGCGGACCTGGCCGACACGCGGGCCCTGGCAGAGCTCGTGGACGGCGTGCGCCGCGAGCACGGCCCGATCGGTGTGCTGGTCAACAACGCGGGCACCGCCCGCCTCGAGCACTTCAACGAGATCACCGTCGAGTCGTGGAGGCACGTCATGGCTGTCAACTGCGACGCGCCGTTCTTCCTGTCGCAGCGGACGGCCGAGCACATGATCGCCGACGGGGTGGAGGGGCGGATCGTGAACATCTCCTCCAAGAACGGGCTCGTGGCCGAGGCGGGCCTGGCGCACTACAACGCCTCCAAGGGGGCGCTCGAGCTGATCACCAAGTCGCTCGCGGCCGAGCTCGGGCCGTTCGGCATCACCGTCAACGCGGTGGCCCCTGGCATGGTCGCCACCCCGATCGACGGGGACTTCCCCCTGGACAGGGCGGCCTTCGAGGCGGCGTGGGAGGAACGCATCCCGCTGCGAGGGGGGTACGGCGCGCCGTCCGACGTGGCGGGCGCGGTGCGCTATCTCGTCTCGGGCGCGGCCCGCTACGTCACGGGCAGCACGCTGGTCGTGGACGGCGGCGTGCTGGCCGACCAGATGCCGAGGCGGCGCTTCATGCCGCCCTACCGCAACTCGGTCTCCTGACCGCGCGAGCTCAGGGACCGCGCGCTCAACCGCAACTCGGTCCCCGGACGGCGCGAGCTCAGGGACCGCGCGGTCAGGCGCGCAGCACCTCGGCGAGCCTGGCCGCGAACGCCTCGGGGGCGTCGGCGAAGCCGCCGTGGCCGCCGGGGAAGACCACGGGCTCGAGGCCCGCCTGCTCGGCCAGCGCGATCGCGCTACGGCGGGCCAGCTGCCCCTCGGTGCTCTCGCCGATGCCCACCACGATCTTCGGCGAGCCCGACCGCAGCGCCTCGACGTCGGGCCTGTAGGTGCTGATCGGGCGCACGCCCTTGCCGAGGAAGTAGCCGAGGTTGCCCATGAGGCGGCCGAACATCTCCTGCTGCTCGGGGCTCGGCGGCCCCTGCGGGGCATCCTCCTCACTCATGCCGATGAGTTCGTTGAACTTCTGCATGCCGGCGGGCACACCCTCGCGCTCGTAGGTGGAGGCCACCTCCTCCATGCCCGCGGCGACCTCGTCGGCGTCGGGCAGCAGCCGCACGCACGGCGGCTCGTGCGCCACCACGACGCGGACGAGCTCGGGGTGCCTGGCGGCCAGGTTCAGGGCGATCTGGGCGCCGCCGCTGCTGCCGAAGACGTAGGCGGGCTCGCCGCCCAGCTCGGCGACCAGGCGGGCGGCGTCGTCACCGTGCACGTCGATGTCCTGCTCGAGAGCAGGGTCGTCGGGGACGCTGCGGGAGTTGCCGCGGGGGTCGTAGGGCACCACGGTGAAGTGCTCGGCCAGCAGCGGGGTCACGGCGGCGAAGATGCCCGCGTCCGTGGGGCCGCCGGGGATCATCAGCAGGACCGGGCCCGAGCCCTGGACCTCGTAGTAGAGCCGCGCGCCCGGCGCTTGCAGGGTTTCCGTCTTCTTCATGGCAGGAGCATCTCACCGACAAATTTTTTTGTCAAGGAGTGACGTACAGTCGAAGAATGGAGAGCACGCCCTGGGCCTTCGACCGGCCGATCACCTCCCCCTTCGCGCAGCCACGCGGTCTTGCGGGACGGCTGGCGGGCCTGTTCATGCTGCTCACCAACGAGCAGCGCGAGCTGGTCGCCCTCATCGACGCGGGGGAGGGCGACCACGTACTGGAGGTCGGCTACGGGCCGGGCGGCCTCGTCAGGGTGCTGGCGAAGGGGCCCTCGGCGCGCATCTGCGGCGTGGACCCCTCGCCGGACATGCGCGACCTCGCAGGCCGCCCGCACCGCGCCGACAGGCGGGTGGATCTGCGGATCGGCACCGCCGACGCGATCGGCTTCGGCGACGGCGTCTTCGACAGGGTCGTGTCGGTCAACAACGTCGCGCTCTGGCCAGACCTCGGCGCGGGCCTCAGGGAGTTCCGCAGGGTGCTCAGGTCCGGCGGGCGCGTGGTGATCGCCTGGCACGGCGGCAGCGCGCCGGGACGCATCGCCAGGAAGCTCACCCTGCCGGAGGACAAGCTGGCGATGATCGCAGCCGCGCTCGGGGAGCACTTCGCCGACGTGACCAGGCATGAGCTGAAGACGCTCACCGTATTCACCGGGATGTCCGTGTAAATCCGGCCTTGACGGGCTGTGGAGAGATATGGTCGGCTCTTACCTTTCGTAATTGCGCAACCACATTCCCGGGGGAATGCCCGTCATGTCGCGGCTGTCCTGCGTCCTGCTCGCCTGCGCGTTGGTCTTCGGCGTGCCCACTGTGGCTCACGCCGTACCGAAGGAGGACAGACCGCGCATCGAGCCGGTGGCGCGGGTGAAGGTGCCAGGCGCGGCCCCTGCGGCCCCGGCCGGCAAGCCGTCGCTGGCGACGCGCGTGGGGGAGCAGAAACCCGACGGGCCGGGAAAGCCGGAGGTCACCGTACCTGAGGGCCCCGAGCTGGCGGGGAAGGTGGCGGAGGAGGCGAAGCGGCGGATGGGCGCCGACAGCCCCTCGACGGAGGCCATCCTGCCCGCCGACCCTGGCGAGGGCCTCGGGCTGCTGCCGATGAAGGGCGCCCGCGTGCTGACGGGCGGGCGCGAGCGGGTGCCGCTGGTCACCTTCAGGCTGTGCGCGGCCAGCGAACGGCTGCCCGCGGCGTGCTCGTCGGCGCGGCCGGTGGCCACCCCCGTCCAGGCGGACGTCACGGGCGACGGCCTGCCCGACCTCACCGCCACGCTGGTGCCGCGCAAGGCGGAGGGCGGCAGCGTGGGCATCGGCCTGACCGTCGTCCAGCTGGGTGACCCGGTCAGCGCGCAGGTGTGGGCCGAGTACGGCATCGGCGAAGGACGGGTGGTGAAGGTCGGCTTCGACGGTTACCGCCGCGGCACGTCGCTGTCGGCCCGCGACTCGGGCCTGTTCACCGTCGACCTCGCCGCCCTCGCCGAGGGCAGGGTCGACGTCAGGGCCACCGTACGGCGCAGCGACCCCGGAGCCTCCGTCGCGACCATCGCGGGCCTGGAAGGCAAGGCGCTGCTCAGCCTCAGGCAGACGCCCGCTACCGAGCGCTTCGCCGCCCACGCCGCCTTCGACGGCGACAGGAGCACGCTGACCGCCACCGCCTCCACGCCGGCGCGCCTCGACGCCCTCGCCGTCACAGGAGGCCGCAGGTTCACGCAGGTGACCGTCGACAGGATGGGCGCCGAACTGACCGCCGAGCTGACCAGGCCTGGCGAGGTCCGCTTCGCCGCCGCCGCCCCGATCGCCTCGGCCACCTTCCACGACTACCTCTACAGCGAGGGACGGCTGTCCAGAGCGGCGGCGCTGTCGATCACGCGGCTGCCCCGCGAGTTCCGCGCCACGGCCCGCTCGGGCGGGCTGTCGGTGGCCTCGGGCGCGCCCAGGCCCAAAGCCGCGCAGCTGACCTTCTACGACGCCGCGCGCGACCGGACGCTCGTCCAGGCGAGCCTCACGGGGCTGCCCGCCACGATGACGATCGAGCACGACGCCGAGGCCAACCGCGTCGTCCACACCTCCAGCTCCCCGCTCGGCGGCTGCTCCCTGCTCCTGCAGCGGGGCGGCGGCGCGATCGCCGGCCTCGCGGGCGACCACGTCACCATGATCAAGGAAGGGGCGCGGCTGGGCGTCTCGGCCAGGCTGGCGGGGGTCGCGGGGTTCGACGTCACGTACGGCGCCGCGCCGCGCGTCAAGCTGAGGCTGGGCTCGGGCGGCAGGCCGTTCGTCGGCGCGGCCAGCATCGACGGCAGGCACCTGGCCAGGCTGGAGATCTCCAACACGCCCGCCACGATCGAGGCCGAGCTGGATCCCGGCGCCCGCAGGGCCGTCTACTCGGCGGGCGGCGCCATCGACCGCCTGCGCGCCGCCTACGCCGACCCCACGTCGGGTCTGAGCGTGGAGGCGAGCGTGCGCGGGGTACGCGGCAGCGTACGCGCCTCGTGGGAGCTCGGGCCCAGGACCTCGCTCGAGGTGCGCAGCCCCGCCAGGCTGGCGCGCGTGGACCTGCACGCGGCGAGCGGGCAGGGGACGCTGCGGGCAGGGGTGCGGGGCGTGCGAGGGAAGGTGTCGGCGGTGGCCGACAGCGTGGGCAGGCGGCTGGACTGGACCGCCGACGCCCCCGTGAGCGCGGCGACCGTCTCGGCGAGGGCGGGCGACCTGCGCGCCGCCGTCAGCGCCGTCGGCGTCCCCGCCCGCTGGCAGGCCACCTGGGGAACCCCCGGCCAGGCGACCACCACCCCGACCGCCACCCCGGCCCAGACCGCCACCCCGGCCCAGACCGGTACCCCCGCCCAGAGCGGCGCCCCGGCTCAGGGCACGGCGCCCGCCGCCGCGGAGGTGGTGAGTTTTCGCGGGCTGTCGGGTCCCCTCGGGTCGGCGACGATCGCGGTGGCCAACCACCCGGACGCCACCGCCCCCGAAGGGCCCCACCTGGCCGCCCACTACGACGCGGCCACCGGCAGGTTCGACGCCAGCGCCCGCCTCGACCGGCTGCGCGCCGCCGACCTCGCCACGGACCCAGGCCGCACGGGCTTCCACGCCGACGTGCGCGCCGCCCGCCGTCCCGTCACGCTCGACGCCGACCTGCGCACCTCGGACGGCAGGCGGTGGGGCGCCCTGGCCGCCCTCGGCCCCGCGCCCGGCCGCGTCGCCGTCTCGACCTCGGCGGGCAGGCTCACCTACGAGGCGGGCGAGGTCGCGCTCAAGGGGCGGATCTGGCTCGGCGACAGCGCCGCCGTCCCCGACGCCCCGCACGTGCGCGGAGGGCTCTCCCTCGTCGACGGCGGCACCCGCGACAGGCCGGGGCTCAAGGGCTACGTCGACGTGCGCGGGCTGCCCGGCAAGGTGAGCGTCGACCTGGCGAAGAAGACCTTCACCTTCGAGGGCTTCCGCCCCGAGGGACGCAGGCTCGCGCTCTACCTCGACAGCTCGGTCCTCGCTCCCGTCCCGATCAGGGCCAGCGCCACTCTCACGGGGCTGCCCTCCGCGATCACCAGCATGACCGTCGGTCCCATCGGGGTCGAGGGCAGGTCCGTCACCGCCGCCTACACGATCCTGCCGCCCGCCACGCTCGGCACGCTCGACGTCCGCGCCGAGACCGACAGGGGCGGTCTGCGCGGGCGCGTGCTGATCGATCCCGTTCCCTCCGCCGTCTCCGTCACCGGCCTGTACGGCGGGCAGACCCGCGTGCGCGTCCGCAACTCCGCCCCTGTCAGGCGGCTCGAAGCCGCCGTGACCATGGGCGGGGCCACCGGCCTGCTCCGCTTCACCGACGTCCCCGCCGTGTTCGGCATCGACGCCGACACCAACGCCAGCGGTCTCCAGATTCCCCGGCTCACCTACAAGGCCGACGCCGGCACCCTCGACGGCCTGCTCGCCGTCCAGGCCGCGCTGGTGGAGAAGGTGTACCAGCCGCCGCAGGGCGGCCTGCTCGACACCGTGCTCGAGGTCGAGGACCTGGCGCAGGAGACCACCGCCAGGCTCAATCCCGACCTGTCCATCGATCTGGTGTCCAAGCCGTCGCCCACCAGGCTGCTGAGAGCCCGCACGGGGCTGGACCTGGCGCCCGTCACCGCGCGGAAGGTCTCGGCCCGCAAGGACGTGCCGTACGCGGGTGGGTTCCTCGCCTACCAGCTCGACGGCAGCTTCGGCATGGGCCGCAGCAGGATCGACGACCTCACGCTCGCCGTCCACGGGATGTCGTGGCTGAGGGTCCGCCCAGGCAAGCTGCCCTTCGGGGTGTCCGCGCCGCCCGCCGCAGGGTTCGTCTCACCAGGGTTCGAGGGCGGCTACGACCGGCTCGTCCTGCGCACGGCCGGCGTGGACCTGCGCCCCGACGTCCGGATGGACGTGAAAGTCACCAGGAGCGTCGGGGCGGACGTCTTCGACGAGAGCGTGCGGATCGGGCCGGTGACGTCGCTGCGGCTGCGCCGCTACGACCAGCGGATGCGGCCGATCAGCTCCAGGCAGGCGGTGCAGGCGGGCGGCGTGCCGCTGGCCTGCGTGGGCGTCGAAGCCAAGCCCGGCCTGGTGCCCGCCCGGCGAGGCGGCGCGTTGACGCTGCGCGGAGCCGACGGGCCACAGGTCGTCTCGCTGCTCGACGCGGGAGGCCAGACGCCGGGCTATGCCCTCGACCTGCTGACCTCCTTCATGTCCCCCTTCCCTGGAGCCGACTGGAAGGTCTCCTCCGTCGACCCCGGCACCTGCGACTAGAGGTGGGAGGCACCTCGGCGCTCGGGGCTCGCACCCCTAGGAGTCGACGCCCAGCGACCGGATGAGCTGAGCCAGTTCTTCTTGGAAGAGCTTGTCAGGGCTGATCGTCTGGGTACGCAGATGTCCGTAGATCTCCAGTGACACCAGGCCGTGCAGGTGGCCCCAGATGCGCAGCGCGAGTGCCACGCCGGCCGGCGGCAGGTCGGGGAAGGCCGGGCGGAGCTTGTCCAGAAGCCCGGCGTCGAAGTCGGACCACTGGAAGTCGCTGTCCGCGTAGAGCGGACCTGCGTGTGGCCAGGCGGCCGCCGCGAGGGCGGCGATGCCCGTGCAGACCCGGTACGCGGCGTCCGGGGCCGCACCGCCCTCGGGGACTTGGTAGCCGGGCACGGGGTCGCCGTAGATGAGGCGAAATCCCTCGGGGTTGGCCAGGGCCCAGCCCCGGAAGGCCCGCGCCCAGGCCCGGATCCGGCCGGCTGGATCCGCGGCAGGGGCGTCGGCCCATGCGGCGTCGACAGCGTCGGCCAGTGCGGTGTAGACCTCGCTGATCAGCGTGGTGACCAGATCGTCGCGGGTGGCGAAGTAGCCGTAGATGGCATTGGCGGTCATGCCCATCTCGCGGGCGATGGCCCGCAGCGTGATCGCGTCAGGTCCCCCCGAGGCCATCAGCTTGAGCGCGACCTGCCTGATCTCCGCTGTCGTCTCGGCCCGCAGCCGTGCCCGGCGCCCTCCCGTGCCTTCCACAGCGGTCACTCTACCCCGTCACCGGACTGGTTGCCGTGAAGAAACTTCACGCCGTATAGTTTCTTCACGCCCGACTCGACTACACGGGGGGACCCATGCACATCGGAATCATCGGAGCGACGGGCGGCATCGGAAGCCGCGTCGTCACCGAGGCCCTCGACAGAGGGCACCACGTCACAGCGTTCACCCGCGACGCCAGCCGGATCAGCGAAGAGCGGAAGAACGTCGTCTGGAGGAGCATCGACGTCCTCGACGCCGAGAGCATCGCCGCGGTCCTGCCTGGGCTGGACATACTGATCAGCGGATTCCAGCCCGGCAACGCCGCCAATGACTTCGCCGACACCGTGGCGCGTTCGATCGCCGATCCCACGGTCTACGCCACCGCCGCCCGAGCGCTGCTCAAGGCGCTGGAGAGCCACCCCAGGACCCGGCTGATCGTGATCGGCGGCGCCGGCAGCCTGGAGATCGAACCTGGCCTCGTACCAGCCGACTCCGACGAAATCCTGCACGGGAGCCTCGATCAGCTGGGGCTGCCGAGGGCGTACGCCGCGGCCGTACGCGGGCACCGGGATGCCCTGAACGTCCTGCGCACGTCCAATCGGCTCTGGACCTACTTCAGCCCGGCCGAGGACATCGCGCCCGGTCAGCGCACCGGCCGGTTCCGGATCGGCGGCGACCAGCCGGTCGTCGACGCTGACGGACGCAGCCGCATCTCCTCGGAGGATGCCGCCGTCGCCCTTGTCGACGAGGCGGAACTGCCCCGCTTCGTCCAGCGGCGCTTCACGATCGGCTACTGAACCGGCCCTCCGAGCGACCTGGGGGAGCCTCGAAACCGTGCGCGGTCAGGCTCACAAGCGTTCACGGCCCTTGGGATGGCGGGTCGCTGTCGACACCATTCGGCGAGTGCGGCACGATCGACCCGCCCCACCCTGACCCCCTGGAGGTAACCGAGTGATCCGCCCGCCTGCCCTCCGCCCCGGCGACCGCGTGGCGGTGATCGCCGCCAGCGGCCCGCCCAACCAGGTCAACCTCGAACGCGGTCTGCTCGCGATGGAGCACGTCGGCCTCAAGCCCGAGGTCTTCAGCGCCGTGCGCATGGGCGGCACCGAGTACGACTACCTGGCGGGAGACGACGCCACCCGCGCGGCGGAGCTGACCGCCGCGCTGGCCGACCCCGCCTTCGCCGCCGTCTTCTGCGCGTGCGGGGGGTACGGCATGCAGCGCACGCTCGAGTTCGTCGACTGGAGCGTCGTCGACCCCGCGAGGCCGAAGGTCGTGGTGGGCTACTCCGACGTGACCGCGCTGCTGGAGGCCGTCGCCGTCAAGCTCGGCTGGGTGTCGCTGTTCGGCCCGATGGTGGCGTGCGACGGCTTCTACCAGGGCCCTGGCGAGTACGACTTCGACCAGCTCATGCGGCTGCTCTTCACCCCCGCAGAGGTGAGGGAGCTGACCTTCCCCGGCTTCAGGACCGTCGTCCCAGGAGTCGCGGAGGGCGTCACACTCGGCGGGACCGTCACCCTGCTGGCCGCCTCCCTCGGCACCGACACCAGCCTGCCCGCCCGTGGCGGGATCCTCTTCCTCGAGGACGTCGACGAGGAGCTGTTCCGCCTCGACCGCTACGTCACCCAGCTGCGCAGGGCCACCTACAGCGATGGCGTCGCGGGCATCGTCCTCGGCACGTTCACCGACTGCGGCGACCCGCGCGACGTCGAGCGCATGCTCGTCGAGCGCCTCGGCGACCTGGGCGTCCCCGTGCTGGCGGGCGCGGACATCGGCCACAACGTCGCCATGCAGACCTACCCGATCGGCGTGCGCGCCCGCCTCGACACCGAGAAGGGCGCCCTCACCTTCCTCGAGCCCGTGCTGACCGAGCCCGAACAGGTGTAGCTACGGACGGCCCGCCCTGCGAAGGAGGGAGGGGCGCAGTTCGCCCAGGCCCTTGGCCGTCATCGGTTCGGCGGGGGTCAGGGCGAAGGCCGCGCTCCCTACCAGGCCGCCCGCCAGCTCAGGGTCGGCCAGGACCCCGCCCGCGGGCGCCAGCGAGGTCAGCCTGCTAGCCAGGTTGACGGTGGTGCCGAACACGTCGCCCATCCTGCTGATCACCGGGCCGAGCGCCAGCCCGACGCGCAGGTCGGGCATCGCCCTGTCGGGGGCGTGCACCTGGATCAGTCGCAGCGCGATCTCGGCCGCCACGGCCGCGGAGTCGGCGACGAACAGTACCGAGTCGCCCAGGGTCTTCACCACCCTGCCGCCCGAGGAGGTGACGACGTCGGCGGAGCGGCCCTCGAACCGCTCGACCAGCCCGGCCAGCTCCTTCTCCGGGATCTGCCTGCTCATCCTTGTGAAACCCACCATGTCGGCGAAGCCGACGGCCAGCCGTACGGTGCCGACCTCCTGGTCCACGATGCGCCCCGCGGCGGAGGCGAGCTGGCGCCGCCAGGTGTAGACCAGCAGCTGCTCCAGCGAGGGCACCACGCGGTCGGCGCGCGCCCTCCACGCCGTCGGGCGCGCCGACAGCGGCACGCCCGCCTGGTCGAGCGTCTCGGCGCCCAGCTCGGCCTGCGACTCGGCCAGCGCGGCCGTCGCCCTGCCGAGCGCCCTGGTGACCAGCAGCATGTGCTCCTCGTCGTAGCACCCGTCGCCGACCAGGCTGACCAGGGTCCTGAGCGCCTCCACGTCGGCGTCGGTGAAGACCACCGCCTCGTCGGCGACGTTCGCGAACCCGAGCGCGCGCCAGTAGCGGCGCGCACGGTAGACCGGCACGCCCGCCATCGCGGCCACCTGATGACTGGTGTAGCGCGCGGGCTGGCGGAGAAAGGCCTCCGTCAGGAGATCGATCTCGGGATCCTCGACCGTCATGGGGACATTGCACCACACACCCGGCATAGTTAGCGTTCATCACCATGAGGTCTTATGCCGTGCAGCTCTACACCCTCAGAGACCATCTGGCCGCCGACCCAGCCGCCACCCTCTCCAGGCTCGCCTCACTCGGGTACGAGGCGGTCGAACCGTTCGATCTGACCCCCGTGGACGGGTTCGAGGTCCCCTCCGCCCACGCCCCCCTGCTCGGACCGAACAGGGACGACTATCTCAAGGTCGCGGGCACGCTCATCGTGCCGATGGTGGGGCCGGAGGAGTTCACGACGCAGGAGGGGATCGGAAGGACCGCCGACGCGCTGAACGCGGCCTCCGCGTGGGGAGCCGAGCACGGCGTCACCGTCGGCTACCACAACCACCACTGGGAGCTGGCCTCGCGGGTCGGCGGACGTCACGCGCTGGAGGTGCTGGCCGACCTGCTCGACCCCGCCGTGGTGCTGGAGGTGGACGTCTACTGGGCCGCGGTCGGCGGCGCCGACGTGCCCTCGCTGCTCGGCAGGCTGGGCGAACGGGTGCAGTTCCTGCACGTCAAGGATGGCCCTGCCACGCTCGGCGAGCCGATGACCGCGGTCGGCTCCGGCACGCTGCCCATCCCCGACATCCTGGCCGCCGCCCCGCAGGCAAGACGCGTGGTCGAGCTCGACAGCTGCGCCACGGACATCTTCGACGCGCTGGCCGACTCCCTCGCCTACCTGCGCTCGGTGGAGGGCCGATGACGGGAATCGCCATCGTCGGCTGCGGCAACATCAGTCAGCAGTACCTCACCAACCTGACCTCCTTCACCGACGTACGCGTGGTCGCCTGCGCCGACCTCGACGTGGAGCGCGCGCGGGCCGTCGCCAAGGAGTACGGCGTGCCGGTCGCGGGAGAGGTCGAGCGGGTCGTCAACCACCCCGACGTCGAGATCGTCGTCAACCTCACGGTGCCGGCCGCGCACGCCGAGGTCGCTACCCAGGTCATCGCGGCGGGACGGCACGTCTACAACGAGAAGCCGCTGACCCTCGAGCCCGCCGCGGGCCGCGAACTGCTGGAGGCGGCCGAGGCGGCGGGGGTCAGGGTCGGCTGCGCGCCCGACACCTTCCTCGGCGCGGGGCTGCAGACCGTCGCCCGCAGCCTCGCGGCGGGGGACATCGGCAGGCCGCTGTCGGCCATCACCCTTCTGCAGGGGCCAGGCCCCGAGCGCTGGCATCCGAGCCCCGAGTTCCTCTTCAAGCCGGGCGCGGGCCCGCTGTTCGACATGGGCCCCTACTACCTGACCGCGCTCGCCGTCCTGTTCGGGCCGGTCACGAGGGTGGCCGCCAACGGCAGCAGGGCGCACGCGCAGCGGCGCATCGGCTCGGGCCCGCTGGCGGGATCCGTCTTCGACGTGGAGGTGCTCACGCACGTCAGCGCCCTGCTGGAGTTCGCGGGAGGCCAGCGGGCCACGACCGTGTTCTCCTTCGACTCGCCGCTGTCGCGCGGCGACTTCCTGGAGCTCACGGGCACCGAGGCGACGCTCGCGGCGCCCAACCCCAACGACTTCACCGGCCCCGTACGGCTGCGCCGCACCGGAGCCCCCGACTGGACCGACCTGCCGGTGAAGGGCGCCACGGCGGGCCGCGGCCTCGGCGTGCTGGAGATGGCGCAGGCCATCGCCGAGGGCCGGCCGCACCGGGCGTCGGGCGAGCTGGCGCTGCACGTCGTCGAGGTCATGACCGCGATCCTGACCTCGGCGGAGGACTCCCGCTTCGTCCCCGTCACCTCCACCTTCACCCCACCTGACCCGTGGGACGCCACTGTCTGAGGCCGCTGTCAGGAAGGAGCCGGGCGCGACGCTCGACCTCGGGGGCCGTCGCGCCCGCCTACAAGACCCGCAGGCCGTGCTCCTCGATCACCCGCGCCACCTGGCCAGGGGCGCGCATATGGCCGCCGTGGCCCTGCCCTGGCAGGGTCACGCGCTCGGCCGCCGGCAGCACCCTGGCCAGGGCGTCGAGTCGCTCGCCGAGATGCGCGGGGCTGGTCCCGCCGCCCAGCAGCACGGTGGGCGCCCCGACGGCTCCGTAGGCGTCGAGGCGTTCCCCCAACCGGTCGATGGCCTGGAGGTCGTCGATCTGCCGGGGGACCAGCGCCCGCAGCCGGGGGTAGAAGGGGAGGATCAGCCTGATGAGCCCGGCCTGCCACGGCGGCAGCCGTACGACATCGCGCAGGAAGATCTGGAGCGCCCTGCCGGGACGGCCGCGCTCGACGGCGGCCTGGGCCGCCGCGGTCGCCGTGCCGCCCAGTGACGTGCCGACCACGACGGGCGGCTCGTAGAGGACCAGCCCGCCGAAGGCGGCGGGGGAGGCGAGCGCGGCCTCCAACGCCACCACGCCGCCCGAGGAGTGCCCGACGAGCAGGACGGGCCCGCCGCCGAGCGCGGCCACGACCGCCAGCACGTCCTCGACCTCCTGGGCGATCGTGCTCGGCGGGGTCAGGTCCAGCCGGTACTGCCGGCGATGGACGCGCACGACGCGGAAGCGCGGCGCGAGCCGTGCGGCGACCTCGCCCCACTGCGAGCCGTCGTCGAGCCCCGCGTGCAGCACCAGCACGATCGGGCCCTGACCCTGATCCGAGGCCCTGACCTCGGTGCCGTCCGCGGAGGATGCAGTGATCACGACTCTCCTTAGCAACGCTAAGGAGAGCTTAGCAGTGCTAAGGTGGCTGGTCGATGGGTGAGAACAGGCGGGCGGGGCTGACGCCGCAGAAGCTGATCGACGCGGCGCTGCGCCTGCTCGACGAGGTGGGGCTGGAGGGGCTGACGGTCCGCCGCCTGGCCGCGGAGCTCGGCGTGCGCTCGCCCGCCCTGTACTGGCATATCCGCACCAAGCAGGACCTGCTGGACGGCATGGCGGGCGCCATCGTCCTGTCGGCGGGGATGGGGCCGCCCGAGGAGGGTGAGTCCTGGCAGGACTGGCTGGCCAGACGTGGCCGCTCCTACCGCAGGTCGCTCCTGGCCCACCGCGACGGCGCTCGCGTCGTCGCCAACGCCACCGGCCTGGGCCAGGAGCCGATCAGGCGGCTCAACGAGGAGCTGACGGCGATGCAGGCCCACGGCTTCACGCCCGTGCTCGCGCTGCGCACCGTCACCGCGATCAGCCACTACGTCACGGGATTCGTCCTGCAGGAGCAGGCCGCGCGTCCGCCCGGCGCCGCCTCGCTCGACCCCCTGATCGCTCTCCTTGACGGCGACGCCGAGGCGCCACTGATCGTGGCGCTGAGGGAGGGCTCCTCCGCCGGGGGAGACGCGGCCTTCGAGCACGGGCTCCACGCCATCATCGCGGGAACCCTCCCCGCGGGCCCGCGCTCGGACACGTGAGGCGCGCTGCTCTCGCAGCGGTCTCGTACGGCCATGGCCCACTGCGGCGGCTCACCCGGGAGTGAGGTGCCGCCTCCCGCTCGTCACCTTCGAGGTCCTCGGACCGCCCTGAGAGCGGACGCCGTTCTGTCGGTGCCGCCTGGCACAGTTCTGTCGGTGCCGCCTGGCACAGCGCCCTCATGACGACGGACTACTGGGACAGCGCCGCTGCCACCTTCGACCAGGAGGCCGACCACGGCCTGCTCGATCCCGAGGTGCGCGCCGCCTGGCGTGAGCGCCTGATCTCCTGGCTGCCCGAGCCGCCCTCACGCGTGCTCGACGTCGGCTGCGGCACGGGCACGCTGGCGCGCCTGCTGGCCGAGGAGGGTCACACGGTCACCGGTGTCGACCTGTCGCCCCGCATGGTCGAGCTGGCCAGGGCCAAGGTGGCGGGGCTGCCCGTCGAGGTTCTCACCGGCGACGCGGCCGACCCGCCCGTGGGCGAGGCGCGCTTCGACGTGCTGCTGTGCAGGCACGTGGTGTAGGCCATGCCCGATCCCCATGCCGCGCTGCGCCGCTGGCGCGACCTGGTGCGTCCAGGCGGCAGGCTCGTGCTCGTCGAGGGCCGCTGGGGCACGGGCTCCGACGGGGGGGACACCATGGTCGGGCGGGGTCACGGCGGCGACGCTGTCGCTCGCGCTGCGCGACCTCGTCACCGGCCTTCGCGTGGAGCCGCTGACCGACCCGCGTCTGTGGGGCAAGCACATCGACGACGAACGCTACGCGCTCATCGCCACCTGCTAGCCCGGTCATCGCGCTCGGCCGTACGGGTCGGCAGGCCGAGGCCCCAGTGAACGATCTTGGTGATGCGCGGTGAACGAGTGGATCGGCGCGGCTGTTCGGCGCCTTCAGGGTCCCTCGCTCCAGATGTACCAGGGGCCCTTGAAGTGTTCATACCGGCCCTCTTCCGGCGCCCGATCCGGGCTGTAGGCGAAGCCGTAGCTCTGCCAATCCATCGTGAGCGAGGTGACCGTGAACCTCGCTCCCCCTGGAATCTTCTCCACGTAGCCCACCTGATACAGGCCCCACCACCGGTTGCTGTCATGGTCGTCGCGCACTGACCGGGCGTAGCGCTCCAGGCTCGGCTCGGACAGGGCGAAGCGCGCGTGAAGGGGCGCGTCGAGTTCGACCAGCAGCACGGTGCCCAGCACCAGCGCGACCGGCACGAACATCCAGGGCTTCCACGCTCGGTTGCCGGTGCCAGGTTCCCTCACCCGTGCGAACCAGGCGGTGGCGATGGCGAGCGCCACCCAGTACAGCGCCAGCGCCAAGGCCCAGTAGGACAGGCCGGGAGTGCTCGCCTCGATGAGCGTCAGGACCGAGGCAAGCGCGACGGCCCCGGTGAAGAGCAGGACGAAGGGATCGCGGCTCGGACGCATGGAGCGATCTTGCCGCATACGGGGCGCCGGTGAGGCTGCCGCACACAAATGCATCAGGCCGCATCAGGGCCGGCGATCCGCGCCGCGTGGGAGGCCGCAGAGGTCGGGAAAGATCCCTAAGCACAAGCCGCCGCCTTCGTTGTCGTGGATCGGCGCCGCTGACCGGGCCGCACGGCCCTGGTGACGGATGGCCCAGCCCCGGACGTGGCAGCCCGCGACGAGCTGGGTGTGCTGCTGCGAGAGGGCCGCCCTAACCCGCAGGAATGGTTGCGGTGGTCAGTCGGTTTCCTTGTGGTCGGTGATCTGTTCGACGAAGTGGCGCTGGTCGGCGAGGAATCCGGGCGCGTACAGGCGGCGCGGGGCGAAGACGGCGGTGAGGGTGAGGCGCGGCGAGGAGTTCTCGACGGCGTGGTCGACCAGCGAGTGGGTGGCGTCGGGGTAGTGCCGCACAGTCAGGGAGGCGGGAGGCAGGATGCGCCGGTAGGCGGCCTCGGTGTCGGCGACGTCGACGTTGACGTCGTGCCCGGCCAGCACCAGGAGCGTGGGGGTGCCGCGCATGGCGCGCAGGTCCTCGCTCGCGTTGGAGCGGTAGTTCTTGGCGATGAACCGCCAGCGTTCGGCGGTCATGCCGTCGGTGTCGCCGACGGCGGTGCGGTACTCCTCGAAGGTCGCGCCCTGCCGCAGCAGGCGCAGGTTCGCCTCGCGCCGTCGCAGCGCCGCACGTTTCTCGTCCTCGGTGGCGCCGTTCGTGCGCAGGTCGGCGAGGAGGTTGTAGCGCCCCTGCTGTTGCCAGTCGACGGCCGGTGAGACCGCGATGACGAACCGCACAGCGCGGTCGCGGGCCGCGACCTTGGGCAGCACCCACCCTGCCTGACTGGCCCCCCACAGACCGATGCGCCGAGCGTCGATGTCGGGACGCGTGCGCGCCCAGGTGATCGCGGCGAGGGTCTCGCCGGCTCGATCGTCCATGCTCTGGTCCAGCCAGCTCCCCTCGGAGGCGCCGATGCCGGGCTTGCTCAGGGAGAGCGAGGCGTAGCCGGCCTTCGCGAAGGACTCCCACAGGGGCCGGTAGAAGGTGTCGTGCGTGGCGTCGATGGGTCCGTCGCCGTGAACGAAGACCACCAGGCCGAAGGGGCCGTCGCCGCTCTCCGGCCGGGCGAGGACGCCGTCCAGCGACCGCCCGTCGTGGCGCACGGTGATGCGCTCCTCCCGTAGCGCGTAGGTGTTCTGCCAGACCGCGACACCGCCGAGCCCCGCGCCCACCAGCAGCACGGCGGCCAACGACCACACCAGGACGCGCCGCCGGCGCCGCGTTGCCATTCCTCGGCTCATACCCACTCCGAACTATTGTTGTTGATACGCTCGTATAGAGAATGAGCGTAGTAGGGTTGATAGTGCAAACGGGCGGGCGTCCGGCCCGCCGCTCAGGAGGAGCGCCGATGGACACGACGAAGCCGGGAACCAGGCCGGGCAGTCCGGAAGGCCCGGAGGTGCGCAGGGGCCTGCCCGAGGGCAGTGAGTCCCGGGTGGCCGCGCTGTACTGGCAGGCGTTCGGACGGAAGCTCGGCGCCGCCCTGAACCCGCCGGACAAGGCCCGCGCCTTCCTCGCGGCCCACCTCCACCACGACCGGGGTGTGGCAGCCGTCGTCGACGGCGAGGTGGCAGGGGTGGCCGGCTACCAGCTCGGCGGACGCGGCCTGACGGGCGGCGGCCCTGGCGACGTCCTGTCCGCCTACGGGACTCTGCGCGGACTGCCGCGCCTGGCCCTCCTCGCCCTGTTGGAACGGCGCCCTGCTGACGGCGAGCTCGTGATGGACGGCATCGCCGTCGCCCCCGAGCACCGGGGCAAGGGCATCGGCAGCCTCCTGCTGCGCGAGATCGCGGCCGTGGCCGCCGAGCACTCCTGCCGGCGCATCCGCCTCGACGTCATCGACGTCAATCCGCGCGCCCGCGCCCTGTACGAACGGCACGGCTTCATCGCCGTACACACCGAGAAGACCCCGTACCTACGCCACCTGATGGGCTTCGGCGCCGTCACCACCATGCACAGGCCCGTCACGCCGGCCGTCTCGACGAAGCGCAGGGCGGCTTGATGAGCACCCTCTCGAACACCCCGATGCGCACGCGGGCCGACGCGGACAGCGCCGCCCCTGCGCCCGTCCCCACCCGGCTGCTGGTGCACGCCCTGGTCCGCGAGGACGGCACCGTCGACGCCGGTGAGCTCTACACCGTCGCGGGCCTTCTCGGCATGAGCGACCAGCAGGTCCGCCTGTGCGTCAAGCGGCTTGTCGCCGAGGGCCGCTTCAGCCACGAAGGCCGCGGACGCAAGGCCCTGTTGAGGACGGTCGCCGACGCCACCGGCTCGCTCACCCCCAACCTCGCCTACGTCCGCCACGCCTACCGCCAGGACCACGGGCTCGCCCCCTGGGACGGTGTCTGGCACCTGTTCGCCTTCGCCATCCCCGAGTCGAGCAGGACCTCTCGCGACGCCCTTCGCGACACCTTGCGCCACCTCGGCGCCGCCCCCGTCCAAAGCGGCCTCTACGTCAGCGCGAACCGCATCGAAGAACTCGTCGAAGCCCAGGCCCGCCACCTCGACGTCGCCCACGCGCTCACCTGCCTCACCACCACCGACCTGCGCATCGGGGGCCACGATGACCCGCTGGCCCTGGCCGCCGCCCTCTGGCCCCTGGACGACATCGCCGCCCGCCACGACCGCCTCGCCGACTTCGCCCGGGTCTGCCTCGACCGGCTCGCGCAGCCGGACACCCTCACCGGGTCCGAGCAGCTGACCATGGCCGTCCAGCTCGCCGCGGCCTTCACCCACGCCATGGAACCAGACCCCCTCCTGCCCTCCGAGCTCCTCCCGCAGCCCTGGCCCGGCGCCCACGCCCGCCGGCTCATGGCCGCCTGCTGGACCGCGCTCACCGAGGCCGACACCCACGCCACGACCGGGACCCCTGTCCCGCGCCTGTTCGTCCAGTACGAGGACCTCCTCGCGTCGATCCCCGACCGCCTCACCTGACAGACGGCCCCGTGGTCCGGCCTCCTCGCCGCGCCCTGGTGACGGCGGACAGGACCGCCCGCACCGAGGCGGTCAGCACCGAGCCGTCCTGACCTGCGCCCCACCAGGTCGCGCCCGCCACCCTGCACTCGGCATAGGCGATCGCGGGGCTGTCGGGCCCCGCGACCGCCGCGTGCTCGGCGAAGTGCAGGATGTCCACGTCGATCCCCGCCCCGCGCAGGGCGTCGACGAGGGCGGACAGAGGGCCGTTGCCGCTCCCCTCGCCCAGCTCGCAGGTGAAGCGGTGCTCGTCAGGCGCCACCTCGGCCGTGCTCCACGCCATCGCGGGAGTCTCGAGGTAGGTCGCCTGGAACAGCCGCCACAGGTCCTGCGGCGTGGCCTCGTGGCCGCTGCCGTCGGTGGCGGCCTGCACGACGGCGGCGAAGTCGGCGCGCAGCCGTACGGGCAGGTCGAGCCCGTAGTGCGTGTGCAGCAGGTGCGCGATGCCGCCCTTGCCCGACTGGCTGTTGACCCTGATGACAGCCTCGTAGCTGCGGCCGACGTCGGCCGGATCGATCGGCAGGTACGGCACCCGCCACGGCTCGTCGGGCCTCTGGTGGGCCAGACCCTTGCTGATGGCGTCCTGGTGGGTGCCGGAGAAGGCGGTGTAGACCAGCTCGCCGCCGTAGGGATGGCGCGGGTGCACCGGCAGCCTGTTGCACGCCTCCACGGTCTCGCGGACGGCGTCGATGTCGGAGAAGTCCAGCATGGGGTCCACGCCCTGGGCGTAGAGGTTCATCGCCAGGGTGACCAGGTCGACGTTGCCGGTGCGCTCGCCGTTGCCGAACAGGCAGCCCTCCACCCGCTGCGCCCCCGCCAGTACGGCCAGCTCCGCGCAGGCGACGCCGGTGCCCCTGTCGTTGTGCGGGTGGACCGACAGGATGACCGACTCGCGCCTGGCCAGGTGCCTGTGCATGTACTCGATCTGGTCGGCGTAGACGTTGGGGGTGGCGATCTCGACGGTGGCGGGCAGGTTGTGGATCACCGGACGGTCCGGGGAGGCGTCCCACAGCTCGGTGAGGCCGTCGCAGACCTCCAGGACGAAGTCGGGCTCGGTGAGGTTGAACACCTCGGGCGAGAACTGGAAGCGGGTGGCGGCCGTGCCCAGCCTGGCCATGTGCTCGGCCGCGTCCGTGATCAGCGCGCGGACCTCCGGCCTGGCCCGGCCCAGCACCACCTCCCGCCAGACCGGCGCGGTCGCGGTGTACAGGTGCACGACCGTGCGCGGCAGCCCCTCGACGGAGGCGAAGGTCCGCTCGATCAGGTCGCGGCGGGCGGCGGTGAAGACGACCAGCGTCACGTCGTCGGGCACGGCGTCGCTCTCGGCCAGGTGTCTGACGAAGTCGAAGTCGGTCTGGCTGGCCGAGGGGTAGCCGACCTCGATCTCCTTGAAGCCCATTCTGACCAGCAGGTCGAACAGGCGGCGCTTGCGCGGGGTGTCCATGGGTTCGGCCAGCGCCTGGTTGCCGTCGCGCAGGTCCACAGACACCCAGAGGGGCGCCCGTCCGAGCCGCCTCCCCGGCCAGGCCCGCTCGGTGAGCGGCACCTCGACGCGCTGGTCAAAGGACTGGTAACGGTGGTAGGACATGGGGCTCGGGCGCTGGGGATTCCAGGTCATGTGCGGTAGATTAAGCACACCTCAGCTCCTCAGACAACCTGAGAGGTTTCGATGCTCCGTCCCAGTCCGCTCGTCGACCAGGCCACGCAGCACCTCCGCGCGGAGATAGCCGCGGGGCGCTACCCGGTCGGCACGAAGCTGCCCGGAGAGACGACACTGGCCAAGACGCTCGGCGTGGGAAGGTCGACCGTCCGCGAGGCGCTGCGCGCGCTGGCAGGGGCGGGGCTGCTGCAGGCCCGCCAGGGCGCCGGGGTGTTCGTCATCGCGACCGAGGCGGCCGAGGAGTGGTCCGCGCGCCTGCGGCGGGCGGCCGTGGCGGACGTGTACGAGGTCAGGATGCTGGTCGAGGTGCAGGCCGCCAGGCTGGCCGCCGAGCGCAGGAGGCCCGCCGACCTCGAGGCGTTGAAGGCGGCTCTCGCGGCCAGGCGCGCCGCCTCCGCGGGCGACGACGCCGCCTTCGTCGACGCCGACATCGCCCTCCACGCGGCGGTGGTGGCCGCGGCGCGCAACCCGGTGCTCACCGACCTGTTCGCCGAGTTCGTGCCCGCGCTGCGGCAGGGGTTGATCGACCTGGTCGACCTGCTCAAGCTGCGCGCCGGCGACCCCAACCACGGCGACGCCTCGCACGCCGGGCTGGTCACCGCGATCGAGAAGTTCGACAGGGAGGCGGCCAGCCGCATCGTGCAGGAGGAACTGGCCACGACGCTCAGGGCGCTGCAGAAACTGTCGCCGCCGCCCTCTAGGCTTTCCGCCCATGATGGCTGACCGCAAGCACGGGGTGCCAGCGCCGCCGACCGACACCACCGTTCACTCCGCCGACTGGGACAGCAAGGACCTGTCGGGCGAGCAGCACCGGCGGGTCGCCTTCGTCGACGTGGATCTCACCGAGGCGGTCAGCAGGGGCGCGGAGTTCTTCGAGTGCACGTTCCGCAACTGCCGCTTCAACGCCTCCACACACGAGGAGAGCGGCTTCATCAACTGCACCTTCACCAGGACGTCCTTCTTCGACGCGACCTTCACCAGGTGCAAGTTCGTGGGCAGCATGTTCGACGGCTCGACCTACGACCTGATGAAGGTCTCGGGCGGCGACTGGTCGTTCGTGGGGCTGCCCGGCGCCGACCTGCGCAACGCCACGTTCGCCGACGTGCGCATGCGGGAGGCCGACCTGACGGGTGCCCGCTTCGCCGGGGCGAAGCTCAGGGGCGTCGACCTGTCGGGCGCCTGGCTGAGCAAGGCCGACCTCACCCGGTGCGATCTGCGGGGCAGTGACCTCACCTCGCTCGACCCCGTCACCTGCGAGATCGCCGGCGCGATCATCGACCCCGTCCAGGCCATCACCATCGCCGCCAACCTGGGCCTCAGCGTCAGGGAGTGACTCCTGGCCCCCGCTCTGCCCGCGCCTGCGCCGCCGGCTCCTCGAGCGGGAAGAGGATCGGGCTGAGCAGGTACTGCGCGCGCTCGGGCGTGGGTTCGTTGGCCATACGGGCCACGATCGTCCCGCGCAGCTCGCTGATCATGTCGGCGAGCTCCTCCCTGCTGAGCCAGAGCGCGTGCTGGCGGTAGCCGACCGACTCGGCGATCGAGCCGCCGTGCCCCCTGTCGAGGAAGACGTTGAACTCGGCGATGAGAGTGGCCATCGCGGTGGCGAACACGCGGCGGTGGTCCTCCAGCGACGCCGACGCGGCCGTCTCCGCGTCGATCAGCGCCAGCTCCCCGCGCAGCCGGTACGTGCGCTCGACGGCGCCGCGCACCCGCTGCTCGCCGTCGATCTCGAGCACGCCTCCCTCGGCGAGCAGGCCGACCTGGCGGTAGACGGTGGCCTTGGAGATATCGGGCATCCGCGCGCACAGCTGGGAGGTCGTGAGCGTCCGCCCGCCTGACATGGCGTGCACGACGCGCAGCCGTACCGGATGCGCCAGCAGTTCCAACGTGTCCACGGCGTCATCATCTCACACTGCAACCTTTCGCAAGCTGATACTGTTCTCGCATTGAGAATGATGATGCGGAAGGAACGGACATGTCAGAGCAGTCATTCGAGGAGCCGCCCGTGGGGCGGCAGTACGACGTGGAAGGTCGGCGCCTGCTGCTGCACCGCTCCGGCGAGGGGACTCCGAGCGTGGTGTTCCTGCCGGGGGCGGGCCTGGTCGGCCTTGACTTCCTGAACGTCCAGGAGCGGGCCGCCGAGTTCGCCACGAGCGTGCTCTACGACCGCGCGGGGACGGGCTGGAGCGACCGGGTCGAGCTGCCCCGCCGGGCGGAGGAGGTCGCCCACGAGCTGCGCCGCCTCCTGCGCGCCGCCGAGGTGCCCGGCCCCTACCTGCTGGTGGGCCACTCGTTGGGCGCGTTCTACGCGCGCCGCTACGCGCAGCTCTTCCCCGCCGAGGTGGCCGGCCTGCTCCTGGTGGACCCCGGCCACGAGGACATTCTGACCTTCATGCCGGAGCAGATGGCCGAGCTGAGCGAGCGGATGAAGCTGAACGAGGCCGAGATGCCTGACCTGACCGCCGAGCAGATCGAGGCCGCCCGCGGGCAGTACGCGCAGATCTACGCGCAGTGGCCCGACGCTGCGCGCGAGCCGCTGATCGATCACCACCTCGCGTCGTGGCGGACGAGCCTGCGGGAGACGGAGAACTTCGAGACCGAGATCTACGACGAGCTCAGGCATGGGGGAGGGCTGCCCGACGTCCCGTTGATCGTGCTCACCGCCGGAGGCGACAACCCCTACTGGGCGCAGTTCATGTCTCCCGAGGTCATGCGCCAGGGGCTCGAGGGCGTGCGCGCCATGCACGCGGCGATGGCGGCGGCCGTTCCACGGGGGGAGCAGCGCGTGCTCAAGGACGCCGCGCACAACCACCTCCACGTGGAACAGCCTGACGCCGTCATCGAGGCCGTCCGCGACCTGCTCGACAGGGCGGCGCCGCACCGGTAGGCGGGGCCCGTCAGGCCAGGGCGTACATGCGGATGGCGACGACGTCGCCGGCCGCCTCGCGGGCGAGACCGACGAAGACGGTCTCGGCGAGCCACCGGTGCGCCTGCGCGTCGGTGCGGAAGGTGGGCGAGGTGCGGTGGTACACGCCGGTCCTGGCCACCTGAAGGTCGCCGTCGTACTGGTCCGCACTCTGCCCGCCCTCGTGGTAGTACCCCCGGTTGACCACGTCGATGACCGCGCCGTCCTCCGCCTGGAGGAGGTAGCGGGCGTCGAGTTCGCAGACCCGGCCGCGCGTGTTCGACCAGTCGCCGCCGCCGGGCAGGACGATCCCCTGAGCGACGGGCCGTCGACCGTGCCGCCGACGACGGGGGTGAACTCGGTCCTCTCTCCGTCTCCGTGCCCGACGTGCAGGGTGGGGGACAGGTGGGCGCGGATCTCGAAGGCGAAGGTCAGGGCGGGGGCGAAGGGGGTGTCGGACATGCTCGGCTCCTTGGGAAGAGGCGGGAAGCGGGTGGCGGTCTCGGCGGTCATGGCTCGTTCGTGCGTCGCCGCCTGCCCTGCCAGGGGCACGTCGAGCCGAAGCTGGCCCTTGGCCATGAGGAACGCGCTGCCGTCAGGTGTGAGGTCGAGCAGCCGGACGTGCACGTTCGCGCCTGCGGGGGCCGTCAGGCGCGCCAGCAGGGTCACGGTGCCGACCAGATCGACGTCCTCGGGCACGGACGGCTCGGTGAAGCGGAGCACGTCGTCGCGCTGCCCGACGGAGCGTAGGTCCGAGCGGTCGGCCAGGGCGGCGAAGGGGTTGCCTCCAGCGGAAGGGACGGGGTCGGAGGGGTCGAAGTTGGGTGAGCGCCTGCCGAGCTGCCTGAAGAACCGCTCGAACGTCGCCCGTAGCGGGCGGCCACTCCAGTCGGGCTCCCATTCGTAGCGATCGGCGTCCACGTAGTGGGAGGCGAAGTACATCTTGCGCGCCGTCTGCTCGACGTCTCGCGTGCCGTCGCCGTGCTCCAGCACCATGGACATCACCCCGGTCACCTTCCTCTGAGCCCCGCGGAACACATCACATCCGCGCCTGCCTCTCGCGGCTCGATCGGAACGAGAGGCCACGTCCGGCCGTGACCGGCGCATACGACGCGGCCCCTCGGAACGTGGGGTGACGCCTCAACCTCACAATCCGAGGGGCTGTCTCGTCGATCTGGTGAGGGCAGACGCGACAAGGAAGGCCGGCCACACCATGACCACCCCATCCGGGCCAGGAGACGGCCGGCCCGATCCGGGCCTGAGCGCGATCATGAGCGAGCGGCGTCAGCTGATCAATCTCGCCTACCGGCTCCTCGGCTCCCTGGCCGATGCCGAGGACGTCGTCCAGGAGACCTACGCCCGCTGGTACGCCATGTCCCGGCAGCAGCAGGAAGCCATCGAATCCCCCGGCGCCTGGCTGACGAGAGTCGCCAGCCGCATCTGCCTCGACCTGCTCGGCTCTGCACGGGCCCGGCGTGAGCGCTACGTGGGCGAATGGATCCCGGAGCCGCTGCCCGATCGTATGGAGTGGATCGACGGGCGGTCGGGCGGCACCACGGCCGACCCGGCCGACCGGGTGACCCTCGACGAGTCGATCAACATGGCCTTCCTCGTCGTGCTCGAATCGATGACCCCGGCCGAGCGCGTCGCCTTCATCCTGCACGACGTCTTCCGCTACTCCTTCACAGAGGTGGCCGAGATCGTCGGCCGCACGCCGGCGGCCTGCCGCCAGCTGGCCTCCTCAGCCCGCCGTCGCATCCGCGCGTCGGAGGCTCCCACGACCCCGGCAGCCCAGCGCGCCGACCTCGTCAGAGCCTTCAAGCAGGCATGGGAGGCCAAGGACATCGCCGCTCTCGTCGGCATCCTCGCCCCCGACGCCACGGGGATCGCCGACGGCGGCGGTCTCGTCAGCGCCGTGCTCCGCCCGATCGAAGGTGGCGAGGAGATCGCGCGCATCTTCGTCGAGATCGCCACCAAGGCGCCCGGCCTGACGATCCTGGAGCGTACGGTCAACGGTCAGCCCGGTCTGGTGGCGCAGTTGGACGGCGTCACCGTGGTGGTGCTGGCGATCGACGTCGCAGGCGACCGGATCAAGCACATCTGGGCAGTACGGAACCCCGAGAAGCTCCGGCCTTGGACGACGGGCTGACACCCGCTGCCCACCCGGGACGGCCCGGCCGTCGGCCGCCCCACTCGGGGCGCGTCCGGAGCGAGGGATGAGAACAGCCCCCGCCTGCCGGGACCGGACAGACGGTGTCGGAGCGGGTGGGGCGGCTCGACGCTCAGGCCGCCAGGATGCGGTCCAGGGTGCGTCGGCCCATCCGGCTCATGCCGGGGTTGCTGTCGACGTAGTACCAGACCACCCCCATCGCCTGCTCGAAGGCCCACGCCTTGCCGCGCTCCCATTCGAGGTCGTCGCAGCCGAGCTCCTCGCGGAGCACCTGCCGCGGCCCCGCCTCGAGCAGATGCCAGGCGCTCACGAGATCCAGAGCAGGGTCAGCCGGTCCGAGGCCGCCGACGTCGAGGATCCCGGCCACCCGCCCGGCGGAGACGAGCACGTTGCCGGGGATCAGATCACTGTGGCTCATCACGTCGACGGCGTCGCGCGGCAGATCCCGCATGCGGGCCCACCTGCGGCGGAGCCGGGGGACGTCCAGAAGCGGCTCGCTGTGCCTGAAGCAGGTCTCCATCCACCCGTCATGGGATGCGAGGTCGCCTCCGCGGCCTGTTCCCGCGAACGTGCGGCCGCGCGTGTCGATGGCGCGCAGGTCGTTGATGAGGCCGGCCAGGTCGTGGGCGAACGCGACCGACTCCCCCGGGTCCTCGTCCGTGGCCACGAGGCCGGGCAGCCACGTCTGCACCGACCAGGCAAGCGGGTAACCCGCCCCCGGCTCGCCGAGCGCGACCGGCTCGGGCGTGCGAAAGCGCGTGCGGCCCACCAGCTCACGGGCTGCCTGCGCCTCCGACTCCAACCGGCGCCGCGTCGACTCGACGTCCCCGTACTGGAGAGGGAACCGAGCCGCGAACAGGTCGCCGATGCGGAAGATGGCGTTGACCGTCCCCTGGGCGGCGATGCTCCTGACAGGCAGCCGCCGCCACTGCGGAAACTGCTTGTCCACCAGCGTGCGCACCATCTCGATCGACAGCGTGAGCTGGTCGGCGTGCATCTTCACACGGGGGAGCGTCCCGCGTCCCGATCTTGATCTGCAACCCGTTTTCCGCACGCGAAGGTCCGAACCCGGAAACAGGCGCCGGCTGCGCGCCCCCGAGGCCGGGGGCGCGAATCCCTAGGAGGCGCGATCGGCCCCGCGTCTGATCTCCCTCTGCCAGTGCACGTCGGCGGCCCAGCGCAGGCGCTCGAACAGGCGGATGAGGGCGGCCGACGGGTCGATCTGGTTGCGGCCGAGGCCGTGGCGGGCGCAGCTGGGCTGGCTGTGGTGGCCGTTGTGCCAGCTCTCGCCGAACGACAGCAGGGCCAGCGGCCACAGGTTGGTCGAGCGGTCGTGGCGACGGGTGGCGTGCGGCCGGTCGCCGATCATGTGGCAGAGCGAGTTGACGCTCCACGTCACGTGCTGGAGCAGGGCGACCCTGACCAGCCCTGCCCACAGGAAGGCGGTCAGCCCGCCGTACAGGGTGCCGCTGATCGCCCATCCCGCCACGAACGGCAGGGCCAGCGAGATCGCGCACAGCGCGGGGAAGGCGCGCGCGACGCGCACCATGGCGGGGTCGTCGAGCAGGTCGGGCGCGTAGCGTTCGGCCGGCGTCGGGTCGGCGCTGAACATCCAGCCCAGGTGGGCGTGGGCCAGCCCGCGCAGCTGCCCACGCAGGTGGGTGCCGTAGCGGTAGGGAGAGTGCGGGTCGCCGGGTCGGTCGGTGAAGGCGTGGTGGCGGCGGTGCACCGCCACCCAGTCGACGACGTTGCCCTGGAAGCCCATCGAGCCCGCGACGGCCAGCGTGACGCGCAGCCACGGGCGGGCGACGAAGGAGCGGTGGGTGAGCAGCCGGTGGAAGCCGACCGTGACGCCGAGCCCTGTCACGACGTAGAGCACCGCGAACAGCACCACGTCGGTGAGGGAGATCCCGCTGCCCCAGGCCAGCCAGACACCGGCGGCCAGGGCGAGGAAGGGGGCGACCACGATCGCGGTGGTGAGGGAGATCTGCAGGGGGCCGGCCTCGGCCGGCGCGTCCTGCTCGGGGAAGGGTGCGCTTCCGTCATAGCCCTGGGAGGAGGGCGTCGCTCGCGTCGCGAGAAAAGGAGAATCGGTCATTGTCGCCTGTCCAGGGCCCGCTCAGGGGCCGATGCAGTGAATCGCCGTGGGCGACGCCGACCTGAATGCCAACGCGCGAAGAGACCTCGGTGTCTTCGAGTCTACCTCCGCGACATGCAGTCAGTCGGCTCCCCTGGCGACGGCCAGCGCGGCGGCGGGGTCGGACTCGGCCGGTCCCGCGGGATGCCAGTCTCCGTCCGCGGCCACGAAGGGATACCACCGGCCGTCCTTGCCGTAACGGAGCTGGACCTCGCCGAGAGTCCACCGGTTGCGCGCGGCCTCGAAGCCCGGCAGCTGCCAGGCGGCGCGGGCGACGGCCTGCTTGGGCGGGGTCCAGGCCGTGGTCAGCGTGTCGAGGGCGCTCGCACCGCCGTACCGCCAGGACTGGACGGCGGCGGGCAGCCCGATGTCGAGGTCGTGGACGGCGGCGAGCCGCACTCTGTCGTGGAACTCGGTGAGCACGGCGGCGGCGCCCGAGGTCAGCAGCTCGCGGGCGCGCAGCGCGGCGTCGGCGGCCAGCACCCGCATCGCGGCGGGATCGACGCCTGGCGCCGGCTCCACCTCCAGCGGCTCGGCGGCGGGAAGCTCCGCCGACGACAGGCGGGGCAGCGGCGGCACCCCGTGGGCGTAGGCCTCCTCGACGGGCGTGCCGGAGGGGGCGGCGGCCTGCTGGAGCGCCGCGAGCAGGTCGTCCTTGTCCATGCCGCGCATGAGCATGAGCAGGAACGGGTCGCGGTCGAGCAGCCAGGAGGCCTGGTAGCACAGGGCCGCGGCGTGCTTGCAGGGGTGACCCCAGTCGGGGCATTCGCAGTCGGGCTCGAGGTCGCCCACTCCGGGCAGCAGCTCGACCAGGTCGTACGGCATGTCGCCGTCGAGCAGCGCGGCCAGGTGGCCCGCCTTGGCGGCGACCTGCTCGAGGAAGCGGTCCCAGTCGGGCAGCGGGCTGATGTGCACCACCGCCGAGTACTCGGCCGAGGCCACCGAGGCGATGCGGCCCTCGCTGACCGTGATGGGGCCCAGCTGGCCTGTCTTGGCGAAGGCGCGGCCCTTGGCGAGCAGCGTGTGGTCGAGGGAGGTGTCCTCCAGCGCCTTGAGCCAGGCCCTGCCCCACCACGAGGTGGCGAAGCGGGCGCCGGCGCGCTGCGGAGGGAAGGCGGGGAAGCCCTTGGCGGCGGTCATCGCAGCTCCACGAGGTTGAGCAGGTCCGCGTCGGTGAGTTCGGTGAAGTTGTTGGAGAGCACGGCCTCGGCGAGCGACCGCTTGGTCTCGAGCATCGCGGCGATGCGGTCCTCGACCGTGCCCTCGGCGATGAGCCTGTGCACCTGGACGGGTTTGGTCTGGCCGATGCGGTAGGCGCGGTCGGTGGCCTGGTCCTCGACGGCGGGGTTCCACCACCGGTCGAAGTGGATCACGTGGTCGGCGCGGGTGAGGTTGAGGCCGGTTCCTGCCGCCTTGAGCGAGAGCAGGAAGACCGGGCTCTCGCCGTCCTGGAAGCGCCTGACCATCTCCTCGCGCCTGGGGACGGGGGTGCCGCCGTGCAGGAACTGGGTGGTCACGCCCCTGGCGGCCAGATGCCGCTCCAGCAGGCGGGCCATCGTGACGTACTGGGTGAAGACCAGCACGGCGCCGTCCTCGGCGAGGATGGTGTCGAGCAGCTCGTCCAGCAGCTCGAGCTTGCCCGAGCGGCCCTCCAGCGCGGGGTCCTTCTCGTGCAGGAACTGGGCGGGGTGGTTGCAGATCTGCTTGAGCCCGGTGAGCAGCTTCACGATCAGGCCGCGCCTGGCCATGCCGTCCGCGTCGGAGATCGCCGACATCAGCTCGCGCACCGTGGCCTCGTACAGCACGGTCTGCTCCCTGGTCAGGGAGACTGGCCTGTCTGTCTCGGTCTTGGGCGGCAGCTCGGGCGCGATGCCGGGGTCGGACTTCTTGCGGCGCAGCAGGAAGGGCGCGATGAGGCGGCCGAGCTTGTCGGGCTGCGGCTCCCACCTGGCGCGGAAGCGCGCCAGCGAGCCCAGCAGGCCGGGGGTGGTCCAGTCGAGGATCGCCCACAACTCCGACAGCGTGTTCTCGACGGGGGTGCCGGTCAGGGCGACGCGGGCGGCAGAGGGGATCTCGCGCAGCGCCTTGGCGGTGCCCGAGCGGTGGTTCTTGACGTGCTGGGCCTCGTCGGCGACCACCAGGTCCCAGGGGTGCTCGGCCAGCTTGGCCGCGTCGACGCGCATGGTGCCGTAGGTGGTGAGCACGAATCCGCTCTCCGGCAGCGTGCGCTGGGCGCCGTGGTAGCGCCGTACGGGCACGCCCGGTGCGAACCTGGCGATCTCCCTCTCCCAGTTGCCCAGCAGCGAGGCAGGGCAGACGACGAGCGTGGGGCCGCCGCCGCGATGCAGGTGGAGGGCGATGAGCGTGATCGTCTTGCCGAGCCCCATGTCGTCGGCCAGGCAGCCGCCGAGCCCGAGCGCGGTCATCTGGGCCAGCCAGCGCAGCCCCGCCAGCTGGTAGTCGCGCAGCGTGGCGGCCAGGGCGGGCGGCTGCTCCACCGGTTCGGCCAGCAGCCTGCCGCGCAGCTCGTCGAGGACGGGGCCGGGGGAGACCTCGATCTCCTCCTCCTCGACCAGCGCCGTGCCCGTGAGGGCGGCGCCGATGGCCTCGATGCCGGTCAGCGGCTTCATCTCGCGGTTGGCGGCCTTGCGGGCCGTGGCGGGGTCGATCAGCACCCACTGGTCGCGCAGCCGTACGACGGGGCGGTGCGCCTCGGCCAGCCGGTCCATCTCGGCGGCGGTCAGCGGGTCGTCGCCGAGCGACAGGTGCCAGTTGAAGCTGAACAGCCCGCTGGACTCCCCGTCGATCATCGCTCGCGCGCTCACGCCGCGCACCAGCTCGCGCGGCCAGTGCACGTCGATCCCTGCGGCCGCGCCCGACAACAGGGCGGAGACCTCCTCGTCGGTCAGCTCCAGCTCGTCGGGCACCTCGGCGTCGAGCAGCCGTTCGAGCGGCGGCCATCGCCTGACCGCCCTGCGCAGCTCGACGAGGGCCTCGACCTTCGCCCTCGCGCCGAGGCCGGGGTCGCGGCCCTCCCACAGGTCGGCGGCGTCGACGACCAGCGTGGGGTCGGAGAGGCTGTGCAGCTGGACGACCGCGCGGAACCTCTCGTGGCCGTCGCCGGCGCTCTCCACGCGCAGCGACAGCCGTACGCCGGGGTCGGCGGCCCACTCGCGCAGCTGGGGCGTCTTCACCGGCTTGGCGGCGGAGAAGGCGGGCACGCCGACGGCCCGCAGCGCGCCGGGGGAGCGCGGCATCCCGTCGGCGACGGCGTCGAGGAAGGCGCGCACCAGCCCCTCGGCGTCAGGCAGCAGCAGCACCCCTTCGAGCGGGATGGCCCTGGCCGCGGCGGGCATGGCGTCGGCCAGCTCCTTCACCTTGGCCACGTCGGCGGCGTCGAGCGGGCCCGCCCGCCAGGCGGCGAAGTCGCCCGAGGTGACGCCGGGCCTGATGCGGCCCCTGGCGACCAGCTGGAGCGCCAGCAGCGCCACCGTGCCCCAGAATCGGGTGGCAGGATGGGCGCTGTCGTCGGCGCGAGCCCTGCTGAGCTGTGCGATCGCCTCGTTGACGGGAACGCGGGTGACGCGTACCTCGCGCAGCCCCTCCGGCTCGGCGATGGTCGCGCGCTCGCCGCCTTCAGGGTCGAGGAAGGCCATGGTGCCCGTCCTGGGCGGGTCGCCCGGTTCGAAGATGGCCGCGTGCCGAAGGAGTTCCCGCATAGCCGTACAGCGTACCGTACGCTGTAGCTGTGGTTTACCACACCCAGAATTCGGCAGGTGACCGCATTCGCACATCGTGTGATCGCTCGTAGGCTCAGGGCATGACATCTAACGACGGGATCGCCGGGTGGGCCACCGGCCTGATGGAGACCCTGGGCGCGCCTGGCGCGGGGCTGGCCATCGCGCTCGAGAATCTCTTCCCGCCGCTACCGAGCGAAGTGATCCTCCCTCTGGCCGGATTCACCGCGGGCCAGGGCCGCATGGGGCTGGTCGAGGCCCTGGTGTGGACCACCGCGGGCTCGGTCGTCGGAGCGCTCGCCCTCTACCTGGTCGGGGCCCTGCTGGGCAGGGACAGGGTGGTGGCCATCGCGCGCCGGCTGCCGCTGATCAAGGTCTCCGACATCGAGAAGACCGAGGCCTTCTTCGCCAAGCACGGCGTGAAGACCGTGTTCTTCGGCCGGATGATCCCCATCTTCCGCAGCATGATCTCGATCCCCGCAGGGGTGGAGCGCATGCCGATCTGGGTGTTCCTTCTCTTCACCACGCTCGGCAGCGCGATCTGGAACACCATCTTTGTCATGGCGGGCTACTACCTCGGTGAGAACTGGCAGCTCGTCGAGGGCTACGTCGGCATCGGCACCAACGTGGTGATCGGCATCGTGGTGCTCGCGATCCTCGTCTTCGTCGGCGTACGGCTGACCGAGCGGCGCAAGGGCAGGCATGCGGGTCGTTCTTAGCGTCACCATGGGAGCGCTGAGCGCCCTGGCCGAACTCGTCGCGCTCCCTTTCCTGGCCCATCCCCGCCTGGCGGAGCACGCCTCGCGGGTGGCGCGGCTGGAGACCCGGCGGCTGGGCGTGCGGGTGGGCGACTTCTCCCGGGGCCAGGCGCTGCGCTATCTGGCGCTGCGGGTGCCCGTGGGCGTGATGGGCGGCCTGGTGGTCGCCCTCCTTGTCATCGGTGCGGTCACGGCGCTGCTCATCGCGTGGAGGTGGGCTCGCGGAGAGTCCTTCGACGGCATGTACATGACCCCTCCCATCCTGATCTACCTGACGGTTTCGGGCGTCGTGCTGCTGTTCATGGACCTGACCGGCATCGTGGGCGTGCAGGCGCTCGAGCGCCGCCTGGCCCTGCGCACGCTCGGCCCGCACTCCACCGAGGCGCTCGAACGCAGGATCGCCGAGCTCGCGGAGACCCGCGCGGGCGTGCTCGCCGCCGTCGACGCCGAACGCCGCCGCATCGAGCGCGACCTGCACGACGGGCTCCAGCAGCGCCTCGTGGCGCTGGCCATGGTGATCGGCAGAGCGAAACGAGGCCGCGTCGAGCTGCTCGACCAGGCGCACGAGGAGGCCCAGCAGGCCCTCGCCGAGCTGCGCGAGGTCGCGTGGCGGGCCTACCCGAGCGGCCTGGACAGCCTCGGCCTCGGCGAGGCGCTGGCCGCCGTCGCCGAGCGCTCCGCCGTACCGGTGAAGGTGAGCTGCGAGCTGCCGTCGCGGCCGCCGCGAGAGGTGGAGACGGCCGCGTACTTCCTGGTCTGCGAGTCGGTGACGAACGCGGCCAAGCACGCAGAGGCGGGCCTGATCACCGTGGAGGTCGCCGTCGATGGGACGATGGTCGTCGTGAGCGTGCGAGACGACGGCAGGGGCGGGGCCGACCCCTCGGGAGGCGGCCTGTCCGGCCTGGCCCGCAGGGTCGCCGCGCTCGACGGCGTGTTCGCGGTGTCGAGCCCCTCAGGGGGGCCGACCGTGGTGAGAGCGGAGCTGCCGTGCGGGTGATCCTTGCCGAAGACTCGACGCTGCTGCGCGAGGGCCTGGTCAGGCTGCTGGCCGAGGAGGGCCACGAGGTGCTCGCCGCCGTCGGCGACGGCACGGCGCTGGTCGAGGCGGTGGAGGCCGAGCGGCCCGACATCGTGGTGGTCGACGTGCGGATGCCGCCCACCCACACCGACGAGGGGCTGCGCGCCGCCCTGGAGATCAGGCGCCGCTGGCCACGCGTCAGGGTCCTGGTGCTGTCGCAGTACGTCGAGAAGAAATACGCCACCGAGCTGATGTCGGGCGACGTCGACGGCGTCGGCTACCTGCTGAAGGACAGAGTCGCGCAGGTCGGCGACTTCCTCGACGCGCTGGAGCGGGTGGGCGCGGGCGGGGCCGCCTTCGACCCCGAGGTCGTACGGCAGCTGCTGGCCCGCAGCCCGCAGGTGGATCCGCTGGCCAGACTCACGCCGCGTGAGCGCGAGGTGCTGGAGCACATGGCGCAGGGCTACACCAACGCCTCCGTCGCCGAGGCGCTGTTCATCTCGCAGAGCGCGGTCGAGAAGCACGTCAACTCGGTCTTCGACAAGCTGGGCCTGTCGCACACGACCGGCTACAGCCGTCGCGTCCTGGCCGTGCTGCGCTTCCTGTCCTAGTGAGCTGGTCGGGAGATTCTTGAGCAGTAACGGTGCACCACCGGCGCCTTGTGGGGTGGAGAGGGTGTCACGGATCACGTGAAGTGCCAGGCCGCGGCGTGGTCGTGGTCGGTGGCGGGGTCCGCTACGAGGGCCGCCGCCTGCTGCCGGATGTGGACGAGTCGGTCGAGAGCGTGGCGGGCGCGATCACGCCGCGGTTTCGGCGGCGTAAGGCCCACCACGGTCGCGATGCTGTTCCGCAACGCCATCACGGCGGCGGAACGTGCGGTGGCGGGCATCGGTCATGGGTGCGGTCTTCGCCTTCGCCGCCGGCACGAGTGATGTGACCACAGCCGCGTCAGCGGAGGTGGCCCGAGGAACTCACTGGGCCTTCGCCGTCGCGGCCCTCCTCGTGACCTTCGGTCTGGCCGTGGTCCTGGGGCTTCGGCTGCGTACGCGCGAGACGACCGCAGTCGTGCGGCGGATCTTCAGGCATGCCAGAGGGTCGACAGCACCACGTGCAAGGCGGTGGCGCCCAGGACGCTGATCACAGCGTCGCGGGTCTTCAGGTGCAGCCCGATCGCGGCCGCCAGGGCCAGGGCGGACAGCAGGGGAGCGGGCAGGTCCCGCACGCCGTTCCTGGAGGAGCCCGGGACTAGCCCGCCGGGGTCGAGGGGCTCGTCTGCCTCCCGAAGCGACGGCGAGAGGGGGAGTCCCCCGTAAGACTTCGCTGCCCTGCGACGCCCGTGAGACCGCACCCTGATGGCGGGGCTACCACGTGATTCGCCGGGCGGTTTCGTCAACGCGATGGCCCCGAGGAGGGTTTCGTGGGTGCGGACCTCGGCGACCGTGTGCCCGGAGGGAAGCCGCGGAAGGGCTTCCCCGACGAGGTCCAGTGGCGTGGCGGGTTCGGCGGTCGGCGGATGCGAGGCGGCCGGCTCCAGCCGTCCGCCGACCCGCACCCAGACGTCCGCCCGCAGCGCTCCGGTGGCGTCGGCGAGCGCCCTGGCGAGCGATGGCAGGAACTCCTCGATGGACGACGTCGTGGCCAGATGCTCGGACAGGCGTGACAGAGTCTCGTACGGCGTGGCCCTGGCCCCGTGGACGAGGCGGTCGGCCAGTCGTTGTGCCCGGGTGCGCACCCCACTGAACCCCAGTGCAGCGATGGCCGTGGCGATGAGCGGAAGGAACATCCCGCCGCCGGTGCGTGCGCCGACGGCCGAGCCCACTCCGACGACGACGGCGAGGTAGACCGCCGTGATGAACCCTGCGAGCACGGTGTGGCTGAACGTCCGGTGGATGACGGCGTCGATGTCGTAAAGGCGATACTTGAAGATGGCGATCCCTATCGCCACCGGGATGCCGGCCGCTAGGACCAGCAGGACCGCTGCTCGCCTGGCTGGCGCGCGAGCAACTCACGGCCGGAGCGCGATGCCCGACTGCGGGGCACACTGCTGGCAGAGATCCTCGAACACGGTGGCGCCGGCGGGATCGGTGACGGCCCGCCGCTGATCCTCGCCGGCGTCTCCGGGGACTGGGTGTCCATTCTCAGCAGAAGTGAGCGAGCCCTGCTGGAGGTGGCCAGCGACCTGACCGATTCCCAGCCGAACTGACCGACCCGCCCCCTCGGCGCGAAGCGGAGGCCAGCCCCTCGGCCAGGCGGGGCAACCGAGCGTGGCCTCCTCAATTATCGCAGCACTGTTATATTAGCGCTGTGACATCTTCCGATCCCACGGCGCTACCCGATCCCTGGCACTCCCTGCACGAGCTGCTGGCCGCCATGGACGCCGAGATCGAGCAGGTCTACGTCGAGCGTGGCATCGAGGGGGTGCGGCCTCGGTTCGCCTATCCGCTGATCCGGCTCGCCCACACCGGACCACTGACCATCCGCGAGCTTGCGAAATCCCTGGACCGCTCGCACTCCGCGATCAGCCAGACCGTCGCCGCCATGCGCAAGGAGAATCTGGTCACCTCCGAGCCGGGGTCCGACGCCCGCACCCGGCGGATCGACCTGACCGAGCGCGGCCGGTCGCTGGTGCCGTTCCTGGAGGCGGAGTGGCGCGCTACCCACGAGACGGTCGCCGAACTGGACAGCGAGGTCCCGTATGCGATGACCACCGTCGTCAAGGAGCTGCGGCGGGCACTGGAACACCGGTCGATGCGGCAGCGGATCCTCCACCACCTCGTCGAGCCACCGCGATGAGGGGGCGTGTCCGGTTCCTCGACACCCGCCCACTGCGTGGCAGTCAGCCGTTCCGCGATCTGTGGATCGGCACCTCGGCCTCTCAACTCGGCGGACAGATAGCCAACGTGGCGGTGCTGGCCCAGGTCTGGGACCTGACCGGCAGCCCGGTGGGCACCGGCGCCATCGGGCTCGCCACCGGCCTGCCGATGGTGCTGTTCGGGCTGCTCGGCGGTACGTTGGCCGATACTGTTGACCGTCGTACGGTGGTACGGGCCACCACCGTAGGCCAACTGCTGGCCGCCGCAGGGCTGTGCGCCCAGGCTCTGGCGGGCAACCGAAACGTGCTGCTGCTGCTCGCCCTGGTCGCCATGGGGACGGCCTGCGGCGCTCTCGGAGCTCCTGCCCGGCGCACCTTCCCGGTCCGGCTGTTGCCGGGCGACCAGGTCGCGGCCGGTCTCGCGCTGACCAACGTCTCCTTCCAGGCGGCGATGCTGGCCGGGCCCGCGATGGCCGGCCTAATCATCGCCCACTGGGACTTCTCTGCCGCATACGCAGCCCAGGCCGTGGCCATGGCAGTCTCGATGCTCGCGATGATCCGCCTCCCTGCCATGAGGCCCGAAGGCGCCGACGCAGCAGGCGGCAGGCGCCGGCCGGAGCGTGGCGGTTGGCGGATCGTCCTGCGCCGCCCAACGCTGTGGGGCTCGATGGCCACCGACCTGTCCGCGACGCTGCTCGCCATGCCGATCTCGCTCTTCCCGCTGGTCAACGAGATCCGCTTCGAGGGCAACCCGCAGACCCTCGGCCTGTTCCTCTCGGCCGTTGCGGTCGGGGGGATCACGGCCGGTTTGCTCTCCGGCACGGTGACGGGCTGGCGCCGTGGCGGCCTGGTGCAGCTGTCCGCAGCCGGTGTGTGGGGTCTGGCGCTGGCCTGTTTCGGTCTGGCCGGGTCACTGTGGCTGGCGCTCGGCTGCCTGGCCGTGGCAGGCGCTGCCGACACCGTGTCGGTAGTCACCCGCAGTGCCCTGGTGCAATTGGAGACCCCGGACGCGTACCGGGGGCGGGTCTCCTCCGTGGAACACGTCATCGGCGTCGCGGGCCCCGAACTCGGCAACTTCCGTGGTGGCCTCTTGGCGTCGGCCACCTCCGCCTCCTTCTCCCTGGTCGCCGGCGGGCTGTCCGCCATCCTGGCGATCGCCGCCGTGGCCGCGACCAACGCCCCCCTTCGCGCCTACCGCACGCCGTCTGCTGCCGTGAAGCCGACCGCCCCTGGGGTCGCCGACGCGGCGGCGACCGCTGGCCAGTGAGCGGTCGGGAGATTCTTGAGCAGTACTGGCGGATGCGGTCGATGACCTGATCTGCGGTCTTGGCCCAGACGAACGGGCGGGCGTTGTCGTTGGCCTAACCCTGCGCGGTGGAGCGCCGGCTGACCCATCCTTGCAACATCCGCCGCTCGTCGGGGGTTAACACCAGCGGCTCGACGCCAGCTCGTAGCGGGCGAGGAGGGCCATCGCGTCGTTGCGCTCCAGCGCGTGGTCGCCCATCACAGTGTCGGCGATCGCCCTGCCGTGCAAGTCGGGCCGGACATGAGTCTGGGCGAACAGGCCGGGCCGCACTCTGACGCCGAGGACGGCCTCGCCGGTGTGCGCGACGGGATGGCCGGCCTCCTCGAACCTGGCCGGCCGCGTCAGGGCCGCCTGGTATCCGCCGGCCCGCGCGTCGTTGTGGGCGGCCCTCCGGCGTAGCGTGTGCGCGATGCCGCGCAGCCTGGCGTGCTCGTCCTCCCATCGGCGGCGCAGCTCGTGCAGCCGCTCGTGACGCTCGGCCCTGGCCGCCGCGTATCCGGCGAACCCAAGGCGGAGCAGGGTGGTCTTGCCCGCGCCGTTCGGGCCGACGAGGGGGCCTCGGCGCCGTCGCCGACCATGAAGGAGACCTCGTTCAGCAGCAGCCTTCCGTCCGGACCATCGATCCGACTGGGACCTCGCCTTCGAGCACGGCCTGGCCTATCTGCTGGACGGCATGGCCGCCGCCATCAGGAATGTCGGCGACCCTGTCTAGGGTGGACCCCGTGATCAGCCAGCGTGCCCTCAACCGCGCCACTCTCGCCAGGCAGCTGCTCCTGCGCCGCCACGCCATGAGCCCCTTGCGGGCGATCGAGCATCTGGTCGGGCTGCAGGCCCAGGCGCCCTTCGCGCCCTACTTCGGCCTGTGGTCACGCCTGGAGAGCTTCGAGCCGAAAGAGCTGGCCGACCTGCTGCTCGGCCGCGAGGTGGTGCGCATCACGCTCATGCGCGGCACCGTCCACCTGGTCAGCGCCGCCGACTGCCTGGCCATCAGACCGCTCATCCAGCCGATGCTCACCCGTGCGCTGACGGCCAGGAGGCTCGAGGGGCTCGACCACGAGGCCGTGGTGGCCGAGGGCAGGGCGCTGCTCACCGAGCGTCCGCTGTCGGTCAAGGCCATGACGCCGCTGCTGGCCGAGCGCTTCCCCGACGCCGATTCCGCCGCGCCGCCGGTGATCCTGCGCTGGCTGCTGCCGATGGTCCAGGTGCCACCGCGCGCGGTCTGGGGCAAGGCGGGCGATGCCGTCCTCACCCCCGTGGAGGCCTGGCTGGGCCGCGACCTCGACCCCTCGCCCGACCCTCAGGCGCTGCTGGCCCGCTACCTCGCCGCCTTCGGTCCCGCCACGATCGCCGACATGCAGGCCTGGTCCGGACTGACCGGCCTGCGCGCGGCCGTCGCCCGCATGGACCTGGCCGATCTCGGCGGTGGCCTGCTCGACCTGCCCGACGCGCCCCGCCCCGACGAGGACACCCCCGCTCCCGTACGGCTGGTCGCCCCGTTCGACAACCTCGTGCTCAGCCACGCCGACCGCACCAGGGTCATCTCCGACGAGCACCGCAAGCGCGTCATCACCATCAACGGTCAGGTCCTCGGCACCGTCCTGGTCGACGGCTACGTGCGCGGCATCTGGAAGCGCACCGCCGCCACGGTGACGGTCACGCTGTTCGGCCCAGGCCCGCGCGAGGAGATCGAGGCCGAGGCCCTCGCCCTTCTCGCCTTCGCCGAGCCCGGCAGGAAGCCGGTCGTCAGATTCGACTGAAGAAGGCCCTGATGTCGGCGGCCAGCAGGTCGGGCTCCTCCATCGCGGCGAAGTGGCCGCCCCTGTCGAACTCGCTCCAGTGCACGATGTTGTTGGTCGCCTCGGCCAGCGCCCGCACGGGCTTGCCGCCCTCCGCGGGGAAGACCGCGACGCCCGTGGGCGCCTCCAGCCGCCGCGGCGGAGCCCAGCTCCTGCCGAACTCGTAGTAGAGCTGCGCCGACGATCCGGCCGTGCCGGTCAGCCAGTAGATCATCACGTTGGTGAGCATGAGGTCGCGGTCGACCGCCTCCTCCGGCACGTCCTTGGAGTCGGTCCACTCCTTGAACTTCTCCACGATCCAGGCGAGCTGGCCGACGGGGGAGTCGTGCAGGCCGTAGGCGAGTGTCTGCGGCCTGGTGGCCTGGATCCTCATGTAGCCGGCCGTGTCCTCCCACGTGTCGTACACGGCCAGGCGCCGCCTGTCCTCCTCGTTCAGCTCGGGCAGGTCGCCGGTGGGGAAGGTGAGCAGGAAGTTCAGGTGCACGCCGATCACCCTGTCGGGCTCGGCGATGCCCAGCTCGCGCGAGATGCCCGAGCCCCAGTCGCCGCCCTGCGCGCCGTACCGCTCGTAGCCGAGACCGCTCATCAGCCGCGCCCACGCCCGCGCCACCCTGGCCAGGTCCCAGCCGGGCTCGGCGGTGGGCCCCGAGAAGCCGTAGCCGGGGATCGAGGGGATGACCAGGTGGAAGTCGCGCGACAGCGGCTCGACGAGGTCGAGGAACTCCACGATCGAGCCCGGCCATCCGTGCGTGAGAATCAGCGGCGTGGCGTCCTCGCGCGGCGAGCGGACGTGGACGAAGTGCACGTTCGCGCCGTCGATCTCTGTGGTGAACTGCGGTAACGAGTTGAGCCGTGCCTCCTGCGCCCGCCAGTCGTAGGTTTCGAGCCAGTAGGTCACCAGCTCCCTGAGGTAGCTCGCCGGCACGCCGCGGCTCCAGCCCTGGCCGGGGATCTCCGAGGGCCAGCGGGTACGGCTCAGTCGCTCGCGCAGGTCGTCGAGGTCGGCCTGGGGGACATCGATGCGGAACTCCTTGATCTCCATACCTCGACGGTAGGACGAATAGAGGACAGCTACCGCCCTTAATATGCATGTTCATGACCTCGGCCCGGCTGCTTCGCCTGCTGTCGCTCTTCCAGTCCCGCCGCGACTGGACCGGTACCGAGCTCGCCGAACGCCTGGAGATCGACGTCCGCACGCTGAGGCGCGACGTGGAGCGGCTGCGCGAGCTCGGCTACCCGGTCCACGCGGCCAGGGGAGTGGCGGGCGGCTACCGCCTGGGCGCCGGCGCCGCGCTGCCGCCCCTGCTGCTGGACGACGAGGAGGCGGTCGCCGTCGCCGTCGGGCTGCGCACCGCCGCCTCGGGCACGGTGGCGGGCATCGAGGAGAGCTCGGTCCGCGCGCTGGCCAAGCTCGAGCAGGTGCTGCCCTCCCGGCTGCGCCCGCGCGTCACCGCCCTGCAGGACGCGACGGTCACGATGGCGGGCGGCACCCCCCTGGTCGACCACGCCACCCTGACCGCGCTCGCCGCCGCCTGCCGCGACCGGCAGCGCCTTCGATTCGAGTACCTGAGCTTCCGCGGCGAGCCGGCCCGCCGGCACGTCGAGCCGCTGCGCCTGGCCCACCTCGGCCGCCGCTGGTACCTGCTGGCCTGGGACGTCGACAGGGCCGACTGGCGCACCTTCCGCGTCGACCGCGTCGGCACCCCTTCTCTGGGCGCCCGCTTCAGTCCGCGCGAGCCGCCCGCCGACGACCTGGCCGCCTACATCTCCCGCAGGGTCGCCTCCTCCGTCTACCGCTACCGCGCGCGGGTCACCGTGCACGCCCCGATCTCGCTCGTACGGCCGCGCGTGAGCCCCACGGCGGGCGTCCTCACGCCCATCGACGACACCTCCTGCCTGCTGGAGGTGGGGGCCGACTCGCTGGAGGGCATCGCCTTCCTGGTCGGCATGCTCGGCGTGGAGTTCGAGGTGCACGAGCCGCCGGAGCTGCCCTCGGCGCTGGCCGATCTGGCGGGAAGGCTGCTCAGGGGGGCGGGCGTAGGCTAGGGATCATGCCGACCCGCCTGGCCGTCGCCGTGGAGACCGACCTTCCTCCGGCGCGGCTGTTCGAGGTGCTGACCGACTGGCCGCGCCATCCCGAGTGGATGTTCCTCACCACGGCCCGCGTCGTCGCGGGCGACGGGCGTGGGGTGGGCAGCGAGCTGGCCGCCTTCACGGGGGTCGGCAGGCTGGGCTTCCTCGACACGATGACCGTCACCCGGTGGGAGCCCCCGACGGTGGTCGCGGTCGCCCACACCGGACGGCTGGTGCGTGGCGTCGGCATCTTCAGGATCGGTGGCGGACGGCTCATCTGGGCCGAGGAACTGTCGCTGCCGCTCGGATCCCTGGTACGGCCGGCGGCCAAGCTCTTCATGCGCTGGACGCTGCGCAGGCTGGTGCGCGCCGCAGGCGGCTGAGGCCTGAACGCTGCGGCTGGCCGTACCCTCAGCAGAGGTGCCGCTGCGCACCGATTCCGACATCTACGGCGTGCACCGGCTCCCGGTCGCACGGGACAAGGAGTAGCCGATGGAACTCGAAGCGGATCGCGAGCGCTGCATCGGGGCGGGGATGTGCGCGCTGACCGCCCCCGAGGTGTTCGACCAGGACCTCGACGACGGCAGAGTGCTGCTGCTGGATTCGTCACCGCCACCCCTGCACCAGGCGAAGGCGCGCCGGGCGGTCGACGTGTGCCCGTCGGGAGCGATCACTCTTGTCTCTCGCGCCGGCTCGCCCGCAGACCCTTCATGACCGACGCCGGGAAGCATCGCATGACCGGCGACCCTGCCCGGACACGTCAGGTCCTACACGCAGGTCTTCCTCGCCGGTGAGCAGTGCTTCACCTCGGGATGGCGCTTCGACGGCTTGTCCAGCAGGGGCTGCGCCTTCTTGCGCAGGTGCAGGTCGAAGAAGGCCCCGGCGTACAGTCGGGTGATCTCCAGCGCGCGGGCCCCTGACAGCCGGGCGCCGTGTTCGATGCCGAGCTGGTCGGCCAGCACCGGGATGTCGGTGAAGGAGGCGTGCTGCGCCTCCGCCACCACGAGCCAGCGCTTCCACCCGGTCAGGTTCTTCCAGTCACGCGCCCACGAGGGGTCCTTGCCCGCGGGGCTGTGCACCGCCTGCGAACCCAGGAACAGGAACGGCCGCGACAGCCCGCCCGCCGGCAGCGCGGCGAACGTGGAGCCGTCCATGTCGACAGCGGCCCGCACCCGGGAGTCCTTCGCCATCGCTCCCAGGGCGCTCGCGCCTCCTACCGACTGGCCGGCCATCGCGATCCTGGAAGGGTCGATCAGAGCCGAGCCCTTCCACCTCGGGCGTGACCCCGTCAGCTCGTCGAGCACGAAGGAGACGTCGGCGGCCCGGACGCCGACCACCTTCACGCCGAAGTCCTTGTCCTTGCCGACCGCGCACGCGGCGCACATGGTCATCCGACCCCCGGGGAAGGTGGCGAAGCTCTCGTAGGTGTGATCGATTCCGGCGACCACATAGCCTCGGCTGGCCAGGTCCTCCGCCAGCGCTGTGAGTGTGCTGCGGGGCTGGGTGAAGCCGGGGGAGAGCACCACCAGGGGCAGCCCGCGCCTGCGCCCAGCCGGTTCGACGTCGGTGAAGGCGTTGGTCCGCGTCCTGCTGAGCACGTCGTACGGCACGCTGGTGATCCGCCCGCCCTTCAGGAAGACCTCGGACTCCTTGGGCGTCATGTACTGCGCCCGCCGCTTTCCCCGCGACTTCGCCGGGTACCACAGGGAGACCATGAGCTCCCTCGCCTTCACGGTGGGCACCCAGGGATCGCGGCGAGAGCCGTCCTTCAGATGCAGGGACGTGGCGCCGACCGGATGAGAGCCGCTCGGCTCCGGCAGCGACGGCGCGGCGCGCGCGGTTGAAGCTGCCGCCGAAACTTCTCTGGAAGAGGAGGCGGAGGCGCAGGAGGCGGACGCCACGACCGCGAGCACCGCGGCGAGGCCACCCCGGACGAGCGGATGTCGCCGCGTGGCCGCTGCAGGCACTGTCGTATAACCCATGATGTCCGTTCTTCCGGTCGGAACGCCCGAGAACTGCTGGCGGGGACGACGCTAGGGCCGGCCGGTGGCCGGGCGCGTCGGCCGTCGCGCCGATTTCGGATACCTCACGGGAAGGACCCGGCCCCGAGGTCATCCCTGCGATGTACTCCTCAGGGACGCCGTCTGGTCACATAGGCGGATGTGGCCCGAAGCGGGCGGGCGCGACAATATGGCCGTGGAAGTGGACGAACGACGGCTGTGGCGGCAGTACGTGCTCGACGTGCTGCGCCCGGAGAAGCCCGCCATACCGTCTCGCCGGGCGCTCGTCGCCGACGTGGTGCTCGCGCTCGTCCTGACCATCGTCGCGGTGGTCGCGGTGGCGAGGTCGCCCGTCGGCGACCAACTCCTCGGCAAGCTTCCGAGCCACCTGATCGAACCCCTGCAGCTGCGGCCCTCTCAGGCCGCAGCCATCCCTCGGCCGCCTGAAACCCCTCGGCCGCCCGGCCCGGTCCGGCCCTCTCCACCCGAGCGAGCGGATGATGGGCTCGGCGACCTGTCGCTGTTCCTGGTGGCGCTGACGGCGCTGCCGTTGGCGGTCAGGCGTCGCCATCCGCTCGCCACCTTCTGGGCGGTGGTGTCAGCGGCTCTGCTCGTGGCTCATGCGGCGACCTGGATCACCGTGCTGACCTGCGCCGTCGCCGCCTACGGCGCCGTCGCCCACAGCCGCACCAGGGTCCCTGCCGTGGTCAGCCTGGTGCTGGCGGCCGTACTGGCCGGTGTCGCCTTCAGAGACGTCGCCCCCGGGCTGCCGACGTGGCTCGGGCCCTTCGTCGTGCTGCTCAGCGCCGGGGTCTGCGCGAGCTTCGTCCGGTTCTGGCGGCAACAGCTCAGAGTCAGCAGGCATCGGCTCACCGAGCTACAGCGCTCCCAGGGGGAGGCCACGCGCAGGGCGGTGGAGCTGGAGCGCGCCAGAATCGCCGGCGAGCTGCACGATGTGGTGACCCACAATGTGAGCGTGATGCTGATCCAGGCCGGCGCGGCCCGCAGGGTGATGGACGCGGAGCCTGAGCAGTCGAAGCAGGCCCTGCTCGAGGTCGAGGCCGGCGGCAGGGCCGCCATGGCCGAACTGCGCCACGTGATGGGCCTGCTCGCAGGGCCGGAGAGCGGGCGTCCCGACGGCCATGGCGACGGGCTCGAACCCCAGCCCGGGCTCCAGCAGCTCGATGCCCTCCTCGAACGGGTGCGCGCCGCGGGGGTGCCCGTGAGCGTCGCGCTGTCGCCCCCGCCCTGCTCGCTGCCTCCGGGCGTCGACCTGGCGGCCTACCGCGTCGTGCAGGAGGCCCTGACCAACACGATCAAGCACGCGGCAGGTGCGGCGGCCTCCGTCGAGATCGGCCACGACGGCCACTGGATGAAGATCGAGGTCACCGACACCGGCGGAGCGCCCGCGGAGCACTCGGGGACCGGCCACGGCCGGGGGCTGATCGGGCTGCGCGAGCGGCTGGCCGTCTACGGAGGAACGCTCGACGCGGGACGGAGAGCGGGCGGCGGCTACCGGCTCGTGGCCAGGCTGCCGTGGACGGGCGCGTGAGCGGGCCCGTGCGTGTGGTCATCGCCGACGACCAGGCGCTGGTGCGCACCGGCTTCCGGATGATCCTCGCCGCCGACGGCATCGAGGTGGTGGCAGAGGCGGCCGACGGAGAGGAGGCGGTCGCCGCCGTCCGGCGCGCCAGGCCCGACGTCGTGCTCATGGACATCAGGATGCCGCGGACGGACGGACTCGAAGCCACCCGGCAGATCGTCAGTGGCGGCGCGGAGGAGACCCGCGTCCTCATCCTGACCACCTACGACCTCGACCACTACGTCTACGCCGCGCTCACCGCGGGTGCCAGCGGCTTCCTGCTCAAGGATGTCACCCCAGAGCACCTGGTGGCCGCCGTACGGCTGGTGCGCTCGGGTGACGCCCTGCTCGCGCCGACCATCACCCGTCGCCTGATCGAGCGCTTCGCCCCTCGCGAGGAGGAGAAGAGCGCCCCGCACCGCGACCTGGCGGAGCTGACGCCACGGGAGCTGGAGGTGCTGAGCCTGCTCGCCACGGGCCTGAGCAACGGCGAGCTCGCTGACCGGCTGACTCTCAGCCCGACGACGGTGAAGACCCATGTCGCGCGCATCCTGTCCAAACTCGGCCTCCGCGACCGCGTGCAGGCCGTCGTGCTGGCCTACGAGACCGGACTGGTCTCCCCTCGGGGCGCGAGGTGACTGACGCCGGTCTCGCCTTGCCGACGCGATCGGCCTGTGCCGGATTCGACCACGCGCTTCGGGTCCTCCGCGTCGTCGCTTGACGCCAAGGCTTCGGCCGGCGGCTCAGCCGGGCGACGAAAGCGCGCCGCGTCCCCCGAAAAGGACGTGGCGCGCCCCGAAGGACAGCTCAGAAGAGACGGTGACAGCCGGATGCGGTGATGCGGGAAGGCGCGTCGGCCTGACCTGACCTGCAGACGATGATGCGGGTCAGCTGGAAGGGCGACCAGACGGCGAACGGCCCCTTGACCGCGCCGCGCGCGGGGGCGCCGTCGTTCTCGTGGCAGTAGGTGCCCTCCAGCGTGCCGTCCTCCGCCAGGTTCACGACCATGCAGACGTAGGCAGGGGTCGAGCCTGCGTGGGCAGGTGAGGCCAGGCCGACCAGGGCGAAGAGAGCGAAGCTCAGCGTGGCAACGGTGATCTTCATCGAAGGTTCCTTCTCGAGAGAGTGATCAAGCGCTACAGCCGTAGGGCGCCAAGTCGCACAATAGTGTTCGTTCGATCACTCTGTGTAGCCGCCACGAGGAGTGCGGGGCAGATCATGGGCCAGGCGCTACGTGGTGCATCACTTGTAGGGCAGGAACCAGCGGTTGTTCAAAGGGATCTCAGTGGCCGGCTTGCGGAACTCCTGATCGTCCGCGTCGTGGGCGAGGTGGGCCAGACCCCGCGTCAGGGCGGCGCGGGCGCCGGGACCCAGGTAGGCGGCCCAGCTCGGCCGCGTCTCCCCGCGCAGCCAGCAGTAGCGGGCCAGCGCGTAGCCGAACTCCTGCTGGGTGAGGTAGCCGAGGCGCCGGCTGCTCAGGTCGCTGGACGCGCCGTTGAGCAGCTCGTCGCTCAGGTAGCCCCTGGGCATGATCTGCCAGCCGCGCGCGGCCCGCGCGAACCTCATCGCGGCGTTCGCGGTGAAGACGCCGAACCCGAGATAGACCGTGAGCAGGTCGGTCAGGCGCTCCTGGTCCTCCCGCTCCCACGAGACGCGCCCCTCCCCGAGGAGGCGCACATGGCAGAGTTCGTGCGCCACGACGGCCGTCAGGACGGTGCGATCGGCAAGCTGTCGCCGATCGATCCCGATGACGTGATGGCCGTCTTCTGTGTCGTAATGCCCCACCGTCGTCCCTTCTGATGCGTGCTCCTTGGCGGTGAAGAGCCTCACTCTGATGTCGGACGCCTCGACGGCCATCAGCCTGCGCGCCTTGCTCACCAGGGCGTTGAGCGCCTCCTCGCCCCCCGGTCGCACGGAGAGGAAGTGGAAGAACTCCGGAGTCGGCAGGGCGACGTCGCGAAGGACGATGTCCTTGCCGAACTGGCGCACGAACCAGGCCATCGAGGAGTCGATCCATCTGCGTTCGGCCGGGCCGGCCAGCCCGTGCTCGTCCGCCGACGACAGCCAGGGGGGAGGTTCGTCCTCTCGCCTGAATGCCACTGCTCGCCTCCTCAGCACAGCGACGATCACTACGGGAACTCGTGAGCGGCCGGCCGGGTTCCCGGCCGAGAGGGTGCGGTACGGCGGGCACGCCGTACCGCACCCGGCGTCTAGACGTTGCAGTAGGCGTCGTAGGGCGCCTTGCCCTTCTTGGCGCTGACGACGGCCCCGCCGACGGTGACGCTCAGACGGAGCCTGGCTCCCTTCCTGCCTTCGGCCACGGCCACGATCGCGCAGGTGTCCTGCTTCACCCTGAAGCTCTTCCTGAACGGAACGCGGGCCTTGACCGCCTTGGTCGCCTTCTCCACGGTCGCGGTGTCCTCGAGGTCCTTCACGGAGACGACGGCGTAGCCGACGACGAGCTTTCCGACCTTGGGGCCGGAGAGCTGAGTCAGGGTGAACACCGCCCTGTCATCCACCCGTTCCGCCATGGCGGCGGCGGGGACCGCTGTGAACATCAGACCGGTGGCGAGCGTGGCAACCAGCACCTGCGTGCGCTTCATCACGAAACCTCTTTCGGGAGTTGTCGTCGTTGGGCGGCAACGTAGGAGCAGGGGGTTGCGCGGGCCGTATAGCGGACCGTATAAAGGGCTGTCCACCAGGGCATTTCCCCCACGGAAACAGGCATGGAATTCCGCATCCTCGGTCCGCTCGGCATCGCCAAGAACGGGATCGAGCTTCGGGTTCCCGCAGGCAAGCCGCGACTCCTGCTGGCCGTGCTGCTGTGCCACCCCAACGAGCCGGTGTCCACCGATCGCCTCGTCGACGTCCTGTGGGGCGAGGAACCCCCCAAGTCGGCGGGGGACAACCTGCGCGTGTACGTGTCGCAGCTCCGCAAGCTTCTCGGCGACGCCGGCAGGATCGTCAGGGGGCCGCACGGCTACGCCCTGACCATCGGACCCGGGGAGCTCGACGCCGGCCGTTTCGAGGAGCTCCTCACCGCCGCCCGCGGCTGTGGCGACCCGGTGATGGCCGGCGTGTTCCTGCGCCAGGCGCTCGCGCTGTGGCGAGGCAGGGCCTTGGCCGACGTCGAGCATGTCGACCCGATCGCGGCGACCGCCCTGCGCCTGGAGGAGCGGCGGGCCGCCGCCGCCGAGGACGCCGTCGAGGCCGACCTCGCGCTGGGCCGCGACGCGGAGGCCGTCGCCGAGCTGCGCGGCCTGGTCCAGGAGTACCCGCTGCGCGAGCGGCTGCGCGCGCAGCTGATGCTCGCCCTGTACCGCTCGGGCCGCCAGGTCGAGGCGCTCGCGGTCTACCAGGAGACGCGCAAGGTGCTCGTCGACGAGCTGGGCATCGAGCCTGGCCCCGCCATGCGCGCGCTGGAGATGCGCATCCTCAACGGCGACCCCGACCCCGATCTCGGCGTCACCCCGCCGCGTCCTCAGGTCCAGGCCCCGGAAGGCGGCCCGGTGTGGGGCAGCTGGGTGTGGGCGGCCATCCCGCTGCTGAGCTGCGGGTACGGCACGCCGTGGGCGTTCGTGTACGCCGCCGTCACGCGTCGCTCGCTCGGACTGGGCCTGTGGGCCCTGGCCTACCTCGGGCTGGGCGCCATCTTCCTGGTGATGCCGCTGACCGACGACGACGGGCTGAACAAGCTGGACATCATCCCGATGCTGGCGTTGATCAGCCTGTGGTTCGGCGGGACCTGCCACGCCGTCCTGGTCAGGGAGCAGGTCTTCGCCCGCGACCCTGCGGTGGAGCGGCCTCGCTGGCAGAAGGCGGCGGGCGGAGCCGCGCTCGCGCTCGTCTCGCTGGTGGCCACCGCCGGCTACGTCTGGCTGGAGCCACCCGCCTAGGGGTGCCGTCGGCTGCCTGACCATGGCAGGCGCGACCACCGAGCGGCGTCCCTCACCCCTGCCGGTAGCGCCCGTCGTTACGGCTCCTGCGGCGACGCCGTACGGCCGGTGCCGGTTCCGGAGTCGGACGCCTGGACGTCCGGTCCGGTCGCGCCCCCGTACGTGGCGATCTTGTACTCGACCGCCGAGAGGGAAAGGGTCAGCTCGCGGAGTCGGCGGCGGATGGTGTCGCGCTGTTCGAGCAGCATGTCGAGCCGCTCGGGCTCGGTGTGCTCGCCCGCGTCGACGAGCGAGATGTAGTGCTGCAGGTCGCGCATCGCCATACCGGACAGCCGCATCCTGGTGACGAACACCAGGCGCCGCACCGCTTGGGCGTCGTAGACGCGATGACCGTTGCCGTCGCGGGCCACCTCGACCAGCCCGGCCCGCTCGTAGTAGCGCAGCGTGTGGGGCGAGACGTCGAGGAGCTCGGCGACCTCGGCGATCACCATCGACTCGGGCACGTCGGCGGGCTCGGTGAGGCGGTGGATCGCCTCGACCGACAGCGGACCGTCGTCCCCGAGCATGTCGAGCGCCCTGGTCATCAGATCGTCGGTGGCCATGCCTGCCAGCCTAAATCGGCCGTGCCGATGCGGGGACACCCTCGAAGTCGGCGCTGCGGGCGATCTCGGCCCACCGCTCGACCTCGTCCAGGCCACGCCGGTAGGCACCCGAGAGCCGCTCGACCGCCTCGCGCCCGAGCGGCAGCCGCAGCGGCACCTCGTCGCCGTGCGCGAGGGAGACGATGATCTCGGCCGCCCGCGCCGGGTCGCCTTCCTGGTGGCCGTCGGTCCCTGCCATGTCCGCACGGACGCCGGCGAGCAGGTCACGGTAGGTCCCGGACGTCTCGGCGAACTCGAGCACGTCGGCCGCGTTGAAGTCGGTCCTGAACCGGCTGGGCTCGACGAGCATCACGCGGACGCCGAACGGCGCGACCTCGCCGGCCAGCGCCTCGGACCAGCCTTCGAGGGCGAACTTCGACGCGGAGTACGTCGACACGCCGGGGAACGACATCCGCCCGCCCTGGCTGCTCATCTGCACGATCGTCCCTGTGCCCCGCGCCCGCATCGCGGGCAGCGCCGCGCGGACGAGCGCGGCGGGGCCGAACAGGTGCAGATCCATCAGCTCGCGCAGGTGCGCGTCGCTGACCTCCTCGACCGCTCCGACCACGGCCCTGCCCGCGTTGTTGACGAGCACGTCGAGCTGACCGAAGCGGTCGAGGGTGGCCCGCACGAGGTCCGCGGCCGCAGCGGTGTCGCGGGCGTCGAACCTCGCGATCAGGAAGGTGTCCGGGTAGGTGGCCTCCAGGTCGGCCACACTCTCGGGCGTGCGCACGGCCGCCACCACGCGGTCGCCCGCCGCGAGGGCCGACTCCGCCAGGGCGCGCCCGAAACCACGGGACGCGCCGGTGATGATCCACGTCTGTGTCGTCATGGCGGCGACGCTATGGCTTCGAGCGCGCTCGAACGCAAACCGGCGTGGTGGCCGGCTGCACCACGCCGAGGCGCTCGCGCGCGCACCGGCGCGCACGGCCTGGTCGCCGTCATGCCGGGCTCCTGCCCGATCGATCGGCGGCCGAGCCCGATGCCGTCAGTCGGTCCCGAACTCCATCGCGGCCTGGTCGAGCAGCTCGTCGTGGTCGGGGTTCTCCCCGCGGGACGCGATCGCCTCGGCCCCGCCTTCGGGCAGCACGCCGACGAGGCTGGTCGTCGGGGCGGCACCGATCAGCGCCGGGTGCGGGGTGCCGACCATGCCGAGTCCGGCGTACAGCTCGAGCTTGGCGCGGGAGTCGGCGATGTCGAGATTGCGCATGGTCAGCTGGCCGATGCGGTCGACCGGCCCGAAGGCGGAATCCTCGGTCCGCTCCATGGAGAGCTTGTCAGGGTGGTAGCTGAACGCGGGCCCTGACGTGTTCAGGATGGAGTAGTCCTCGCCGCGGCGCAGCCGGAGGGTCACCTCGCCGGTGACCGCCGTCCCGATCCAGCGTTGCAGCGACTCGCGCAGCATCAGCGCCTGCGGGTCGAGCCAGCGGCCCTCGTACAGCAGCCTGCCCAGCCGCCGTCCCTCGCTGTAGTAGATCGAGAGGGTCTCCTCGTTGTGGATGGCGTTGACCAGCCGCTCGTACGCCACGTGCAGCAACGCCATTCCGGGCGCCTCGTAGACGCCCCGGCTCTTGGCCTCGATGACCCGGTTCTCGATCTGGTCGGACATGCCCATGCCGTGCCGGCCGCCGATGGCGTTGGCCTCGAGCACCAGGTCGACGTCGGAGGCGAACGCCTTACCGTTGATCGTCACCGGGCGTCCCTGCTCGAAGCCGATCGTGACGTCCTCGGCGGCGATCTGCGTGGCTTCGTCCCAGAACCGCACGCCCATGATCGGCTCGACGGTCTCGATGCCCGCGTCGAGGTGCTCGAGCGCCTTGGCCTCGTGGGTCGCGCCCCAGATGTTCGCGTCGGTGGAGTAGGCCTTCTCCACGCTGTCCCGATAGGGGAGGCCGCGCTCGAGCAGCCACTCCGACATCTCCTTGCGGCCGCCGAGCTCGCTGACGAAGTCCGCGTCCAGCCATGGCTTGTAGATCCGCAGGGACGGGTTGGCCAGCAGGCCGTACCGGTAGAACCGCTCGATGTCGTTGCCCTTGAAGGTGGAGCCGTCACCCCAGACCTGCACGTCGTCCTCGAGCATCGCGCGCACCAGCAACGTTCCCGTGACGGCCCGCGCCAGCGGCGTGGTGTTGAAGTACACGCGGCCGCCGGACCGGATGTGGAACGCCCCGCACGCGAGGGCCGCCAGCCCCTCCTCCACGAGGGCGGCCCGGCAGTCGACCAGCCGGGCGACCTCGGCGCCGTAGGCCGTGGCGCGTCCGGGCACCGATGCGACGTCCGGCTCGTCGTACTGGCCGATATCAGCGGTGTAGGTGCACGGCACGGCACCCTTCTCCCGCATCCACGCGACCGCTACCGAGGTGTCGAGGCCTCCGGAGAAGGCGATCCCGACACGTGTGCCGACAGGCAGGGAGGTGAGCACTTTGGACATGTGCAGAAGTATGCACGCTGGCGCATGAACATTCAATTCCTTCCATGAATCAGCTTCGGGATGGCCGGCTCACACCGTCGCAGAGGCGCGGTTCAGCGGTCGTCGGCCGAGGCGAACGCCGCGGCGTGGTCGCGGGCGAAGTCGGCGATGTCGCGCGGGGGGCGGCCGAGAAGGTCGGCGACCGTGTCGGTGGTGAAGTCTCCCCAGCCGGAGGCGTACGCCTGCGCGTACTCCTCGACCATGTCGACGATCCAGCGCGGAACGCCGTAGCCGAGCAGTGTCCTGCGCTTGGCGTCGTCGCTGACCGGCAGGTACGTGACGGGCCTGCCGAGAGCGAGGCCCAACTGGCCGGCGACCTCGTCGAACGTCAGCGAGCGCGGGCCTGTGAGGGTGTACGTCTGGCCGTGGTGGTGATCCGGGTCGTCGAGGAGCACGCGGGCGGCGCACTCGGCGATGTCGCGCACGTCGATCATGCTGAGCCGCGCCGAGGCCATGTTCAGCGAGAACGCGCCGGTGGCGGAGATGTCGCCCGCCTCGTTCAGCAGGTTCTGCATGAACCAGAGCGGACGCAGGATCGTCCAGCGCATGCCGCACCGTTCGGTCTCCCGGTCGGACAGCGCGTGCAGCCTGCCGCTGCGGTTCGGCGCGTCGTGCGCGGCGCCGACGGCGGACAGGCGCACGACGCGCTCCACACCGGCCTGGCGTGCGGCCCACACGGCGTTCATGTTGTTCTCCGGGGCGCGCGGGCCGTTCGGGGTGAGCAGCCACACGTCCTGCACGCCCTCGAAGGCGGGCTGCAGAGAGCGAGCGTCATCGAGGTCGCCGACGAAGACCTCGGCGCCCTGCTCGCGCGGGCCGTCCGCTCTGGACCCTTCGCGGACGAGAGCACGAAGATCCACATCGGCCCCTTCCAGCGCACTCATCAGCGCGGTGGACACGGTTCCGGTGGCTCCGGTGATCAGCACGGTGCGCGACACGCTCATTCTCCTTTGGTGGGGGCGGGGATACGGACCAGGTTGCGGACGACCGCGGGGGTCAGCTGCGCGGCGGCGATCGCGGCCAGCGCGAGCACGAACCCGACGCCCTGCCAGGCCGTCAGGGACTCACCGAGGAACAGCCAGCCCAGGACCGTGGCGACCATGGGTGAGAGCAGGGCGAGGAACGACACGGCGACCACGGGCAGCCTGCCGATGCCGTGGAACCAGACCAGGAAGGACAGCAGGGCGCCTACGACGGACAGCCACGCGTAGCCGCCGATCGCACGAAGATCCAGCCCGGACGGAAGTCCCTCGAAGGCGAGGGCGAGGGGAAGGAGCACGAGACCGCCGGCGGTGAGCTGCCAGCCGGCGATGGTCGCCGCGCCGGCGCCCTCCGGACGCCCCCAACGTTTGGTCAGGACGATCCCGCCGGCCATCACGCCGGCGGCTGCGATGCCGGCCAGGATGCCGAGCAGGTCGAAGGAGAGCTGGCCGCGCAGGACGATCAACCCGACGCCCACCACGCCGACCAGGCCCCAGCCGAGCCGCCAGCGTGTGGGCTTCTCGCCGAGCAGCAGGAACGCCAGGCCGACGACGAGCAACGGCTGGACGGCGGTGAGGGTCGCCGCGATGCCACCCGGCAGTCGATAGGCGGCGACGAACAGCAGCGCGAAGAGCGCGCCGATGTTGAGGGTGCCGAGCACCAACGAGCGCCACAGCCACGTGCCGTGCGGCAGTCTGCGCGTGGCGGCGAGCAGGATCAGCCCGGCCGGCAGCGCGCGGATCACACCGGACACCAACGGGTGGCCGGGCGGGAGGAACTCAGTGGTGACCAGGTATGTGGTGCCCCAGCTGGCCGGGGCGAGCGCGGTCAGCGCGGTCATTCCCAGGGTGCCGCCGGACGGGGGCGCGCTGCCCACATCAGACCGGCTCAGAGCCTGCGTCATCCCATCTCCTTAACATTGAAATGTTCAACGTTGGCGAATGTAGCCGTCTGTTAGCATGGCGTCAAACAGTTTCACGTTGAGATGTTCTGGAGGCGGCAGGCTCGTGGAGGACAACGTCGACTGGCGGATGGACCAGTGGCGGACCGAGCGACCCGACATCGACCCCACGCCGATGGGCGTGGTGGCCCGGATCCAGCGCGCCTGCCGACTGCTCGAACGCGAGCTTCGCGACCACTTCGCCACGCACGACCTGCAGCTGTGGGAGTTCGACATCCTGGGGACGCTGCGCAGGTCCGGGCCCCCGTATCAGCTCACCGCGGGGCAGTTGGTCGAGTCGTCGATGGTCACCTCCGGAGCGATCACCAACCGGATCGACCGGCTCGTCGCCAGGAGGCTGGTGACCCGCGAGGTCGATCCCCTCAATCGGCGCAGCGTGTTGATCACGTTGACCGAGGGCGGCCGGGAGCTGATCGACCGAGTCGTCGTCCACCATGTCGACCTGGAGACGAAGCTCCTCAGCAAACTGAGCGGCCGCGACCAGGAAGATCTCGCCGGTCTGCTGCGCAAGCTGCTCACGAGCCTCGGCGACTACTCGCCAGGCAATCCCCTGAATCCGCCAGACTGACTTGTAGGGACCTCCTGTCACACGGTCCCGGGGAAGCCGGGGAGCACGAGGATGTACTGGTTGACCAGCGCCTTCCGGGGGTACTCCTCTCGCCCGTTGCCGACGTCGGCGAGGGGTGAAAGGTCGGGCCGGACCGGCCGGCTGGAGCGCGGCTCTGGCCGGGATGACCGAGGAGGCGACGGCGAGCAGGAGGCAGATGCCGATGACCGCGCCGATGATGGGCCAGGGAAGGATCATGCCGACGGTCGTGCCGATCATGTTGGTCAGCCCCGCGGTGATGCCGACCAGAGCCGTCACGGCCACCACGATGCCGAGCAGCGCGCCGATCGCGACCACCAGGGTCGACTCGAGGGCGACGCTTCGTCCAGGACTGTGCGCACGCCGACCAGCAGTTCGGCCGCCTCGGCTCCGGATCGTGAGCGGAGATTGACCGCGTAGGCCAGCAGGGCGAGCGTCTCGGCGCTCGCGTCCGTATCGAGGCCGGATCTCAGATGGCCGCGCGCTCGCGGGCCGCCTCCAGCGCGGCACGCATCGCCGAGCGCAACGCCCCATGGTGGGCCGCCAGTACGTGCTGTACCTCGGGGAGTTCGCGTCGGGCTGCGGCGTGGGCGTTGGTCACCAGACAGCCCCAGCGGGCGTGCTCGCCCGTGCAGCGCGCGGACACCAGCCGCTCGAAGAAGCCGGCGATGGCGGGCAGCCCCCGCTCGTCGGCGGCCAGGGCGTCGAACACCGGGCGGGACTGCCGCTCCAGGTAGCGGCGCAGCGCGGCCGCGTACAGCTGGCCTTTGCCGCCGAAGGTCGCGTACAGGCTCGATCGGCTCAGCCCGGTCGCGGTGTGCGCGGGGAGCGGTCCGGGCCGCAGGGATCACCCGCAAGGCCCGGCGTGCCCCCTGCTCGCTTGAGGCGCTGAGGAAGCCGGGGACGCGCGCGCGTCCACCTGGACCCGGAGGCGCGGGTCAGCCGTTGACGACGCGGAGCGTGCCGGGGTGGCGGCCGGCCAGGCGATCGAGCGCGGCCGACGACGTCTCGTCCGCAGGCAGGTAGGCGATCAGACGCTGATCGTCGGCGAGTTCGAGAGCCTCGTACGCGAGGCGCAGCTCCCCGGCCTCCGGATGCGTCCAGCGCTGGGCACCGGCCCGCTCGGGGACGCCCGGCGTCGTGAGCCGCTCGCTGAAAGGTCCGCCGGCCGTGATGGTGAGCTCGTCGACGAGCGCGGCCACGTGCGGGTCTGCGAGACCGGCCGCGTGCTTAAGGGTGGCGACCTGCTGGGTCGCGACGGCGTCCCAGTCGGGGTAGACGTCGCGGGCGCGCGGGTCGGTGAACACGAACCGCAGGAAGCTGGGCTCGGCAGGGTCCAGGAGGCCGCTGGGGCGGGCCAGGCGCTCGAAGCCCGTGGTGTACGCGAGCACCTGCGTCATCCGGTTGATCAGCACCGCAGGGGACGGTTCCAACTTGTCGAGCAGCGCCCGCACCGTCGGCCGGATGGACACGACCGGCGGCTGTGCCGAAGGGCAGACGTACGAGCTGCCGCCTTCGATCGCCTTCGCCAGGAGCCTGAGGTGGAACCGCTCGTCGGTGGACATCCGCAGGGCGTCGGCGAGCGCGCCGAGCACCTGCGGGGACGGATGACGGTCGCGGCCCTGCTCCAGCCGTGCCAGGTACTCGACACTGATCCCACCGAGCATGGCCAACTCGGCGCGGCGCAGCCCGGGAGTCCTGCGCCGGGACCCGTTGGGAAGCCCTACATCGGCAGGGCTGAGGGCCTCCCGGCGGCTGCGTAGGAACGCGCCCAGCTCGTTGTCGCTCACACCTGCAACCTACCGGCCTCCGGCGCGCTCATCGTCGCCCTGTCAGGGCCCGCCTCAGCCCGGCCTCCCTGAGCACCGCCGTCCAGGCCAGATTGGAGGGCATGACTTCTGAGACCATGACGACCACGACCGCTCTGCCGCTCGCCGCCGGTCACTGGACCCTCGATCCGTTCCACTCGGCGGTCGGCTTCACGATCCGCCACCTCGGCATCTCGAAGGTGCGCGGCCAGTTCGGGCGCTTCGAGGCGGACCTCACCGTCGGCGACACCCTCGACGACTGCGTGGTCACCGCCACCGTCGCTCTCGACTCGATCGACACCGGCAACGCCGACCGTGACGCCCACGTCAGCGGCCCCGACATGCTCGACGTCGCCAACCGCCCTGCCATGGCGTTCCGCTCCACCAGGATCGACGGCGACGGCGACGACTGGACCATGGAGGGCGACCTCACCATCGGCGAGGTGACCAGGTCCGTCACCTTCGACGTCGAGTTCGGCGGGGTCGAGGACTCCATCGTGGACGGACGCAGGCACGCCGGTTTCGAGGCGAAGGGTGAGATCCGTCGCAGCGACTTCGGTCTCGGCTTCGCCATGGCCATCCTCGGTGACTCGGTCAAGATCCAGCTCGACATGCAGTTCGTCGAGCCTGAGTGACATGGGCGGGCGGGCCCTGACGCCGGCGCAGGACGGGCTCGCCTGCACGAGCGGCGACTGCCCCATGGCCCGGACGTGGGGCACGTCCGCCGCCACGCGGACACGTAGGACCATGACGATCACCGATGCTGTCATCGTGATCGACTTTGAATGAGAGGGCGAAACCGACAATGACATCGAGCACGTTCCGCATCGGGGGTGAGCTCGGCGTACGGCGGCTCGGGTTCGGGGCCATGCGACTGCCGACCGAACCAGGACCGGATCGGCAAGCCGCCATCGCCGTGGCCCGGCGCGCCGTCGAGCTGGGCGTCACGCTGATCGACACCGCTCACATGTACGGGTGGGGCGCCAACGAGGAACTCCTGGCCGAGGCGCTGTACCCCTATCCTGACGACCTGCTCGTCGCGACGAAGGTCGGGGTCGCGCCCCCGGAGCCGCCGCACGACGCGACGCTCTGCGGACGGCCGGACTTCCTGCGCGATCAGGTCGAGCAGGGCCTGCGCCGGCTCCGGGTCGACCGGCTCGAGCTGCTCCAGCTGCATCGCATCGATCCTGCGGTGCCGCTCGCCGACCAGCTGGGAACGCTGCGCGAGCTCCAGGTCCAGGGCAAGATCGGCCACATCGGGCTGTCCGAGGTCACCGTCGCCGAGCTCGAGCAGGCGCGGCAGATCATCGACGTCGCGAGCGTGCAGAACCGCTACAACCTGCTCGATCGCGAGCACGAGGCCGTGCTCGACGCCTGCGCCGCCGCTGGGATCGCCTTCCTGCCCTGGCGCCCCGTCCACCCCGCGGTGACGACGGCGACGGCCGAGGTCACCGCCGTGGCGGCCGAACTCGGCGCCACGGCGGCGCAGGTCTCGCTCGCGTGGCTCCTCGACCGCTCGCCGGTCGTGCTGCCGATTCCGGGCACCGCCTCGATCGACCACCTGCAGGAGAACATCGCCGCGGCGAGTCTGCGGCTGAGCGTCGACCAGTGGCGACGACTGGATCGGATCCAGCCGCGTTAGGCCATCCGAAGGCCGGCCCCGTCGGCGAGTCGGGGCGGTGAGCGCGCGGACATGTCGGCCACGGCCGCGGCGGGCGCGCGCATGGTGAAGCGGCCCTGCACCGCTCCACTACGGGCACGGGGGTCTCGTCGAAGACGAGCCGGTCGGCGAGACCTCGCGACGCCGCCTCACATTCGGCGGGGCTGTGTCGTCGTACAGCTGGGAGGAGCCCACCATCCCCACTCCGGCCGCAGGACCGGAGTCGCCTACGACCCCTGTAAGGAGAGCCTCATGGACCTCGCTCTGTGGATCATCGCCGGACTGCTGGCCGTTGCCTTCCTGGCCGGCGGCGCCATCAAGCTGACCCTGTCGAAGGAGAAGCTGGCCGCCGCCCCCGGCGGGGGATGGGTCGAAGACTTCAGCGCCGGCACCGTCAAGGTCATCGGAGTTCTCGAGGTCCTGGCCGCGGTAGGCCTGATCCTGCCGGCCGTGCTCGGCATCGCGCCGGTTCTGGTGCCGCTGGCCGCTGTGGGTGTGGTGCTGCTGATGGTCGGCGCGATGATCACGCACCTCCGCCGCCACGAGGCCAAGGTGATCGTGGCGAACCTGGCCTATCTCGTCCTGGCCGGCTTCGTGGCGTGGGGCCGCTTCGGCCCCGAGTCCTTCACCGGCTGACCGGCTGCCGGTCTGGCTGCTGACACGGGTTCTCAGGAATAAGCGGACATAGCGTCCGGTTAGCTCCGGTGCCGTGGGGGCTCGCTCCCGTCGAGGGCGCGGCCACCGTCCCCAAGAAGGAACCAGAAAGGGACGCATGATGGACACCGGCACGATCGGGATCGTCTTCGGTAGCCTCACGCCACCGGAGGAGCTGAGAGAGGGAGCCGCGCTGGCGGAGCGGCTCGGCTTCGGCGAGCTGTGGTTCTCCGAGGACTGCTTCTTCACCGGCGGCATGTCCGGACTGACGCAGCTGCTCGCCGCGACCCGCGCCATGCCCGCCGGACTGGGGCTGGCCAGCGTGATGACGCGGCACCCCGCCGTCCTGGCGATGGAGCTGGCAGGACTGGCCAGGACCTATCCAGGGCGGGTCAAGGCGGCCGTCGGCCTCGGCAACACCCACTGGCTGCGGCAGATGGGACTGCTGCCCCCGCGCCCACTGAGCGCGGTCACCGAGACCTTCGACGTCGTGCGCGAGCTGCTCGACGGCGCCACTGTCGACCGCGGGACCGCCGCACACCACCTGGAGGGCATCCGGCTGGACTTCCCCCCGAAGCAGCCACCGGAGCTGTGGATCGGGGCGGTCAACGAGCGGGCGCTCCGCGCAGCCGGTGGCAAGGCGGACGGGATCCTGCTGTCGGTTCTCGCGAGCCCCGCCTATGTGAACTGGGCCAGGCGGGTGGCCACCCACGCGGGACGGGCCGCGCCGCCGATCACGGCCTTCGTCCTGGCCTCGGTCGCCGACGACGACCAGGCGGCGAGGGACGCGGTACGGGACGCGGTCGGTTTCTTCCTGAAGGCGGAGGCGCACACGGCGCTGGTGGGACAGTCCCGGTACGGCACCGAGATCCGTCGGCGCGTGGCGGCTCTCGGCGAGGACGAACCGCTCGCCGTCGAGGACGCGTGGATCGACGAGTTCGCGGCCGCAGGCAGTCCCGACCAGGTGAGAGGCCGACTGCGGGGGTTGCTCGACTCCGGTGCCGACTCGCTCGGCCTGTGGCTGTTCCCGCCCGACCGTCTCGCGGACCAGTTGCAGCGGCTGGCCGACGACGTCCTCGGCAGGACCTCTCCGTGACCGCGCCCGCCGCGGCCTTCACGCTCAGGTGCCGGGCCTGGGCCCGGCCGCTCGCTGGGCCCGAGCGCGGAAGACGTGCCGGTACGTCTGAGGGGTCATGCCGGTGACGCGTCCGAAGTGAAGCCGGAGGTTGGCGGCGGTACTGAAACCGGTGCGGCGCGCGATCCTCTCGACCGGCTCGTCCGAGGTCTCCAGCAGTTCCTGTGCCAGCCGCACCCTCTGCTGGAGGAGCCAGCGCAGGGGAGTGGTCCCCAGCTTGTCGTGGAAACGGCGAGCCAGGGTGCGCTCGCTCAGCTTCGCCGCCCTGGCGAACTGCGAGACGGTCAGCGGCTGGTCCAGGCGGTCGCGCGCCCACTGCAGCACCGGTGCCAGGTCGTCGCTGTTCTCGGGTTGGACCAGCAGCGGGGCGTGCTGGGCCTGCCCGCCCTCCCGGTGCGGCGGCACGACCATGCGGCGGGCCACCTCGTTGGCGACCGCGGCCCCGTGGTCGCGGCGCAGCAGGTGCAGGCACAGGTCGACGGCGGCGCCCGTGCCTGCCGAGGTGAGGACGTCCCCGTCGTCGGTGTAGAGCACGGCCGGCTCGAAGCGGACCTCGGGGAAGCGGTGGGTGAAGTCGCCGGCGTTCATCCAGTGTGTCGTGGCCGGACGCCCTGCCAGCACGCCGGCGGCGGCGAGGATGTAGGCGCCCGTGCACAGCGAGACGATGCGGCGGCCCAGCTCGTGCGCCTTGCGCACCGCCTCCACCAGGGACGGCGGCGGGCTGGTCTGGACGGCCCGCGCACACGCGGGCACCACGACCGTGTCCGCCTCAAGAAGATCGTCCAGGGTGTGAGGGGTGTGAATCTGCAGCCCGCCGGAGGTCAGCAGCGGGCCTGGCCCGGCGGCGCACAGGCGCAGCTCGTACCACGGATCGACGATGTCGCTGCGGTCGAGGCCGAAGACCTCGCACGGCACGGCGAGTTCGAACGTCGGCATGCCGCTGGTCACGGCGACCGCGACGACGTGTCTACGCATGGCAGGAATCACGGTACACCGCTCGGACCGAGCATGATCCGAGGCGGCCGCCATGGGAAACGCATGAACCCTTCGTGCGTTCCTCATCTGCCTTTTGCGCGCCGTCCGCCCGAGCCTTGAGTCATGGAAACCACGACGCGCGTCCCGGAAGCGACCACCACGACGCCCCGCAGGGGCCATCCCCTCCTGCGCCGCTGGCCGACCCTGGTCGGCCTGGCCTGCGGCGGCTTCATCCTGTTCACCGCCGAACCCTGGCAGGCCGCCGACTTCGTGACCTGGGGCCTGCCGATGCTGGCCCTGGCGTACCTGATCTTCGGGGCCTTCCGAGGGGAGCTGCGCGGGCGCGGCGTGCTCAGCCTGCAGGGCGGCACCCTGGCGGTCTACGCCCTGCTCGCAGTGGCGGCCTTCGCGGTCGCCCCCGACCTGGGCCGCTACCTGGTGGCCGCCGGGTGGGCCGCGCACGCGGCGTGGGACTACTTCCACCACCGCGCCGGTCGGGTGGTGCCCCGCTGGTACGCCGAATGGTGCATCTCGGTCGATCTGCTGGTCGCCGCGTCCGTCCTCGTGCTCCCCGCCGCCGCCGGTGCCTAGAAGGACGCAGGTGCCGCATCCCCAGCACCTGCGCGTGGCCAGGATCGCCACGCTCGCCACCCTGAGCACGGCGATCCTGACGACGCTCGTGATGCCGGGGGCCGGACTGCTCAGGGACGGCGGCACGACCCGTCCGGCCCTGGCCGCGATCGGCATCCTGGCGATCACCGCCGCACAGGCGGGCGTGCTGTACGCCGCCGTCACCCCGCAGATCTCCAGCCGGGCCCTGGCTCGCCTGGTGACCGGCTTCCTGCTCGCCGCGGCCGCCTCGGTGCCCCTGGTGGCCCCGCTGGCCGGCACTCGCTGGCACACCTGGGCCTGGGTGGGCGGCTCGGTCCTGGCCACCGCTCCCTTCCTGGGCGGCAGGTGGCTGCGGATCGGGACGGGCGGCGCCGCCGTCGCCGTCTCGGTGGCGGTCGGCTGGTGGCAGGGCGCGCCTCTCGCCTATGCGGTCATCACGCTGGTCACGGCGCTGTGCGTGGTAGCCGTCAACGGCCTGCACGTGTGGCTGTGGACGCTGCTGCTCGAGGCGGAATCCGGCCGTACGGCGCAGGCCAGGCTCGAGGCGGCCGAGGAGCGGCTACGCCTGGCCCGTGAGGTGTACGACCTCCTCGGCCGCGATCTGTCGGTGATCGCGCTGAAGGCCGAACTGGCCGAGCGCGACCCCGAGCGCGCCGTGCAGGAGGCCGCCGACCTGCACAGGCTGGCCACCGCCGCGCTCGCACGTCGCACGGCCGCCGACCCTCCCGCGTGACGCAGATCGCGCAGGCCGTCACTCCCGCCTCCTGGCTGACCTGCCGGGCCGTCCCGGGGACGCGGTGCGGGGCGTGGCAGGAAGACGACGGATTCTGACAGTCATACGACTCGTGTTCTCGGCCCCGCGTGCCAGCATGAGTGATCGGCCGGATACCGCCCCGCCGCCTCCTGCCGATGAAGGGTGTGATCGGGTATGAGTCTTGCTGACGTGCTGCTCAGCGCTGGGCCGCGGTCCGAGGCCGCTGTCGAGCTGGCCTTCTTCGGCCGGCTCGTCGGCTCCTGGGACGTGGCGGTGACGAACCACCATCCTGACGGCGCCGGCGAGGAGCTGCTGGGGGAGTGGCACTTCGGGTGGGTGCTGGACGGCCGCGCCATCCAGGACGTGTGGCTGGCTCCCAGCCGGGCCGAACGGGCCAGGACCGGGGACGAGAGCGGGGAGTGGGGGGCGACGCTCCGCTTCTACGATCCGCGGATCAAAGCCATCCGTTCCACGTGGATCGGCCCCGCGCGAAGTTGGGTCCTGCCGTTCATCGCTCGTCAGCAGGGCGAGGAGATGGTTCTGGAGGGGACCTTCGACGGCGTGCTGACCCGCTGGGTCTTCTCCGACGTCAAGCCCGGCTCCTTCCACTGGCGCGCCGTCGAGTCATCGGACGGCGGCCGGACGTGGCGGCTCCGCCAGCAGATGGTCGCCAGCCGTCCCTGAGGTCGGCCCGACGGAGACCTCCTGACATGGGTCACGGCGCCGGCGGAAGGTCAGCTCGGGTTCGGACCTCGTCGCCGAACAAGGGGCAGGTACACCTCGTCGACGATCTCGACGAGGACGTCGTCGGGCACGGTAGGCGCCCCGCGCACGACGAACTCGTTCCGCAGCAGGACGCCGGCCACGGTGGCGACCCGGGGATGGAGCGCCTCGGGGCAGGCTTCACCGCGAGCGACCGCGCGGCCCAGGATGGTCAACCAGGGGGCTGCTGCGGCGTCGCCGGACTGATCCTGCAGCTGCGCCAGGAGTTCCGACGCGCCACCCGCCGCGGAGAGCAGCTCGCGCAGGAGCGCGCCGAGGGGGGAGCTCCAGTAGCGGTTGGCCTGGCGTAGCCACTCGAGGACGTCGCCGCGCAGCTCACCGGTGTCGGGGGGAGGGACCGCCGTGGCCAGCCGCCGATAGGCGGCGATGCCGAGCGTGAGGCGGTTCGACCAGCGGCGGTAGATGGCGTTCTTGTTGGTGCCGGCGCGGGCGGCGACCTTGTCCATGGTGAACCCGGCGTATCCCGACGCGGTCAGTTCGTCCGCCGCTGCGCGCAGGATCACCTCCTCCAGGGCCGCTCCGCGTCGCCGCGTCTGCCCGGCGCCTGGCTGCCTCATCGGATCCGCTGTCATGGCCCCTTCCCTCGATCGGTACCGGCCGTACCTCCGCATTCTGCTTGTCATCCCTGCCTATGGGCAACTACGGTACGCCAAGTACCGTAACAACACCCTGAAAGAGGGAGCGCATGCGAGCCAAAGGCATCAGCTACGACACCGGCTTCGTCTACAACGGAGTGATCGGCCACACGCGTTTCGACTCGGAGACGGTCAGGCGCGAGTTGCGCATCATCCGAGATGACCTGTATTGCACCGCGGTCCGCGTCATGGGCGGCGATCCGGAACGGATGGAGCTCGCGGCGGCGCACGCCGCCGACCTCGGTCTCGAGGTCTGGTTCTCCCCCTACCCGCTCGAACTGACCGACGACGAGATGCTGTCGCTGTTCGCCGACTGCGCTGAGCGCGCGGAGCGGCTCAGGCGGCGGGGAGCCGAGGTCGTGTTCGTCACCGGAGCCGAGCTCAGCCTGATGAACAAGGGGTTCCTGCCGGGCGGCGACATCGACGAGCGGATCCAGCTGCTGCGTCAGCCGCATCGCGTGCGCGAGCACATCGCGGAGATCGGCGCACGGGTCAACGACTTCCTCGGCAGGGCCGTGGCGCTCGTCCGTGAGCGCTTCGGCGGCAAGGTGACCTATGCCTCCGTACCGCTTGAGCGCGTCGACTGGGAGCCCTTCGACATCGTCTCCATGGATCTCTACCGGTCGGCCGAGGTCGCCGACCGGTTCGCCGAAGGCGTCCATGGCCTCGTCGCGCAGGGGAAGCCGGTCGCGATCACCGAGTTCGGCGCCGCCGGCTACCAGGGCGCGGGTGACAGGGGCGCTCTCGGGTTGGAGATCGTCGAATACGACAAGGACACCCGTGCGCCTGTTCGGTTGGACGGTGTGTACGCCCGCGACGAGGCCGGTCAGGCCGCGTACCTGCGCGAGCTGCTGGAGGTCTTCGACGCCGGAGGCGTCGACAGCGCCTTCGTGTTCACCTTCGCGCTCCACGACCACCTGCACCGCCCCGACGGCGATCCCCGTGAGGACCTGGACCTGGCCGGCTACGGCATCGTCAAGGTCTACGAGGACCGCCTCGGAGTCACCTACCCCGACATGCTCTGGGAGCCCAAGGCCGCGTTCGCCGCGCTCGCCGACTTCTACCGGGAGCACTGAGCCCTCGCCGAGGCGGCCGACCAGAGCCGGAGTCAGGGAGACTCCTCCGTGCAGAGCCTTTCCGGTCACCGTGCACGGTCAGAGGGCAGGGGGCGTGCCGAAGACGTGGGTGCCGGGTGCTGCGGGGTCGTCGCCCGCCCAGAACTCGCGCCAGTGGAGGATGAACTCCGCGCGAGAGATGGTGCCGTCGCCGTCGGCGTCGAGGCGCGCGAACGCGGCGGCGGTGTCGGTGGGGCGGCCGTTCCATGCCTCGATCATCCGCCGGTACTCGGCCGGGGAGATCCGGCCGTCGCCGTCCTCGTCGACGGCTTCGAACATGACCTCGGCGGTGGCGGCGACGGCGTCAGGCATCCGGCCGAGCAGATCCACGACGGTGAGGACGTCCTCGACCGCGACCGACTCGGGGTCGCGGGAGCTCGCGGCGAGCGTTCCCCACCAGCCGTGCATGATCGACGTCAGGCGCTCCTCATCGCCCGCCGCGCGGACGGACGCCCAGCGCCGCGCGAGAGCCTCGAAATCGCCCTCGCGCAGGATGCCGTCTCCGTCGGCGTCCATCGCGCTGAACACGAGTTCCACCTTGCCCCGCTGAAACGTGCTCGCCATGCGCGGATCGTCCCCTGCGTCACGGCTGACAACCCGTGCCCCAAGGGCTCCATCGCCTTCCCGTGTGGTGACGGAATTTTCACCCTCGGTAATGGGGCGAATGGTGGACCCCCGTGCGTGCGCGAATGTGCGCATCAGGGGTCTTGCTCGATCGTTTCCACGCATGGTACGAATTGGCCCAATATCGGCCTGGTCCGTAATGAGCCCCCCGAGAGGCAAGTGGATGAGAAGGATACGGTTCGCCACGGCGTTGACCCTGGCCATGGCTCTGTGCCTGACGGGCGCGCCCGTCGCGGCAGGCGCGACGCCCGTCGTCGAGGACCTCGGCCCGGCCTCGCAGGTGACCTCGATCAGCGCGGCCGAGTTCGTCGGCGACCGCCTCTACCTGGGCACCGGCGGCATCAAGCCGACCAGGATCGGCGCCTACGACCCCGCGCAGCGCAAGGTCACCTCGATCACCGAGCTGCCCAGCGGCGACGGCACGTGGGCGGCCGCGGCCGTCGGCACCGACCTGTACGTCGGGACCTACACCCCTGGCGACATCCACAAGGTCGACACCCGCACCGGCACGGCCACGAAGGTCGCCGACGTACGGCCTGACAACTTCATCTGGTCCATCGACGCCGCCCCCGACGGCAAGATCTACGCCGGCACCTATCCCAGGGGCCGCGTCGTCGAGTACGACCCCGCCACCGGCCAGACCCGCGACTTCGGCCAAGCCGTCGCGGGCGAGCAGTACGTGCGCAGCATCGCCGTCGACGACACCACGATCTACGCGGGAGTGGGCGCCAAGGCCCATCTGATCGCCATCGACAGGGTCACCGGCGCCAAGCGCGAGCTCCTGCCCGCCGAGCTGGCCGACCGCACCTTCGTGGCCACCCTGGCGCTGGAGGGCGGGCTGCTGGCGGCGGGGCTGTCGGCGACGGGCGACCTGATGCTGATGGAGACCGCCGACCCTTCGCGCCACGTGCTGGTCGACGCGCCCGGCGACTCCTACGTCACCGCGATCGGCATCGACGCGCCCAACAACGACGTCTACTTCGGCACCAGGCCCTCAGGCACGCTCTACCGCTACGACCGTGACACCGCGAAGCTCGACCGGCTGGCGGTGCCGTACGACGGGGCGTCCTTCAATCGCATCTTCGTCGGCGGCGGCAAGGTGACGGGCGTGCTGACCAGCTCGGTCGTGGAGTACGACCTGGCCACCGGCGAGCTCACCGGCGTGGACCTCACGCAGGCGGGCATGCCACCCGCGCCCGAGCTGGCCATGGCGGTCACAGCGACGCGCGACCAGGTGCTGGTCAGCGGCAAGGCGGGCGTGCAGGTGCACGACCTGGCCACCGGCGGCAGCACCCGCACGTTCCTGCCTGGCGAGGCCAAGGCGATGACGGTCGTCGGCAACCAGGTCTACCTGTCGGTCTACACCCTCGCCTACCTGTTCGGCATGCGGCCCGACGGCTCCGACCTGCGCAGGCTGGCCCGCGTCGGCGAGGAGCAGAACCGCCCGCTCGACGCCCACTACGACCCCGTCAGCAGGCGGCTGCTGGTGGGCACCCAGCCCGAGTACGGCCTGCACGGCGGCGCGCTGGCCCTCTACGACCCGCGCGGCGACAGGATCGAGACGTTCAGGAACATCATCGCGAACCAGTCGATCCGCTCGGTCACCGCCAGGGCCGGCACCGCCTACGTCGCCAGCGAGATCAGCGGCGGCCTGGGCACCACCCCGGTGGCCAAGCAGGCCGAGCTGGCCGCCTTCGACCTGCGCACCAAGCGGGTCCGCTGGTCGGTGGTCCCGGTGGAGGGCACGACCGTGATCTCCGAGCTGGTCTCCCACGGCGCCATGCTGTACGGCATCGCCGACACCGGCGTGCTGTTCGAGTTCGACCCGCGCCGCAAGAAGGTCACCAGGACGGTCGCGGTGCCGCTCAGCAAGTCTCGCACCGGCACGATCGTGCGGGCGAGCGGCCGTCTCTACGGCACCGACGGGGAGAGCGTCTACCGGATCGACCCGCTGACCATGACGATCTCGACCGTGGTCGACGGGCTCGCCGCGCAGGCCTACGGCTCCCAGCCACTGCTCGCGGCCGCTCCCGACGGGGCCGCGCTCTACGCCCTGCGCGGCCGCAACCTGGTGCGCATCGTGCTCTGAGCCCGGCTCACGCTCCTGTGCGGCCGCCGGCCGTACAGGAGCGATTTGACCGGTATTTGTCGATCACGTGATTGGCCTGGCCGACGTCGGATTCTAGGGTCACCAGTATGACGTCAGTAAAGGGGGGTGAGCGGGAGCGCATCCTCAACGCTGCGACCAAGCTGTTCGCCGCGCTCGGCTACGACGCGACCGACATCGGGCAGATCGCTGAGACAGCCGGGTTGAGCGCGAAGGCCGTGAGCTCCCACTTCGGCGCCAAGCGTGACCTGTACATAGCCGTCATGGAGCGCGCCCACACCCTGCACGCGGCCGTCGTGAAGGAGCGGATCAGAGACCTTCAGGTCGCGCCGCCCGAGGACAAGGTGGCCGCGGTGCACAGGTTCATCGACGCCTACATCGACTTCGCCGCCGAGCATCCCGAGGTGCCGTCACTGTGGATGCACCGGTGGCTGTCGGACGCCAGCGACGTCAGCAGCCTCGAGGCGCAGTATGTCCAGCCGCTGGCCGAGTTCGCCATCGAGAACATCATCCCGGCGTCGAACGTGGAGCACGCCGACGTGCACTACACGATCAACTCGATGATCTGGTGCGTGCACGGGTTCGTCCTCAGCGGCGTGTTCGACGCGGCGGCGCAGCGGCGCGGTCCTGACGACCCGCGCGCCATGCGCCGCTTCCGCGCCCACATGCACCAGATGATCCATCGAACGCTCGGGCTGCCCGGTTCGCCGCCGTGACCGGGCGGCCGCTCACTTGACGATCTCGGCGAAGGCCTCGATGAACGGGCGCTGCTCCTGGCCGACATGGTGCAGGAAGATCTCGTCGAAGCCCTGCTCGGCGTAGGAGTGCAGGAGCTCGGCGTGGCGGCCCACGTCGGCGGAGACGTGCACGACCTCGGCCACCTTCTCCGGCGGGACGTCACGGGAGACGATGTCGAACAGCTCCACGCGGTCCAGGTCCCAGCAGACCGGCGGCGCGAACACGTTGGAGCGCCACTGGTCGTGGGCCAGCCGCAGCGCCTCCTCCTCAGTGGGCGCCCAGCTCAGGTGCACCTGCACGCGCAGCGGGCCACGTCCGCCTGCCTCCCTGTAGGCGCGCGCCACGCTCTCGGCCTGCGGCCCGCCCACGGTGATCAGACCGTCGGCCCACTCGGCGCACCAGCGCGCGGTCTCCTGGCTCACGGCCGCCCCGACGAGGTGGGGCGGCTCGGCAGGGAGCGTCCACAGCCTGGCCCTGTCCACCGTGACCAGCCCCTCGTGCGTGACCTCCTCGCCGGCCAGCAGCGCCCTGATCACCTCCACGCACTCGCGCAGGCGGGCGTTGCGCACCTGCTTGCGCGGCCAGGGGGCGCCGGTGATGTGCTCGTTGGACGCCTCGCCGCTGCCGAGCGCGGCCCAGAACCTGCCGGGATACATCGAGGCGAGCGTGGCGATGGCCTGCGCGATGATCGCGGGGTGGTAGCGCTGCCCTGGGGCGTTGACGATGCCGAAGGGCAGCGACGTCCGCTCGAGGGCGGCGCCCAGCCAGGACCAGGCGAACCCCGACTCGCCCTGCCGCTCGCTCCACGGCGAGAAGTGGTCCGACGACATGGCAGCGCCGAAGCCGGCCTCCTCGGCGGCCGCGACCGCGTCGAGAAGCGCTCGGGGCGAGACCTGCTCGTGCGAGGCGTGGAATCCGTACGTAGGCATGGCGCCGCTGCTACCCGATCACATCCGCGGCGAACCTCCTCGCGCTCATCACACGTCTGGGTGGATGCTAGAGATATGTCCGCATCGTCACTTTTGTGACATTTGGAGTCGTCATGAAGACCCAGGAATGGACCGTCAAGATCCTCATCAGCGAGGACGACGAGGACAAGCGCACCGCGGCCACCGCCGTGCTCTACGCCCTCGGCAACAGGAGGCACGAGAGCGTCGGCCACGCCCGCCGCAACCCCGAGGACCGTCCCGTCCCCGAGATCGGCGACGAGCTGGCGGCAGGGCGCGCCCTGATGGATCTGGCCGAAAAACTCCTCGGTGACGGGGCCGAGGACATCGCCGAGCTGTCGGGACCCGCCCGATCGGGAGGTGCGACACTCACCCCATCGCCTTGATCGAGGAAACCATCCAGGCGGCGGCGCCGGTCTCCTGCGCTACAGGTGTCTGGCGGATTCGCTGATCCTGTCGCGCATGGGACGGCGGCTCAGGGCCTCCAGCGCCTCGTCGACCAGGCGGCTGAGCGGGTAGGGCAGCTCGGCGTCGAGCTCGGCCGCGGCGGCGCTGGTGGCGGCCCACTCCCTGTCGAGGGCCGGCAGCAGCGCCTCGGCCCTGCTGGTCGGCCGCACGATGCGCTGGCGGGCGTCGGCGCCGGGGGAGAGGGTGACCAGCTCCTCCTTGGCCATCTGCGCGACGGTCTGGCTGGCGGCCGAGTGCGTCACGCCGATGGCGCGGGCCAGGTCGCGGATGGAGGCGGGGCCTTCGGCGGCGAGCTGGCGCAGGATCGGGGTGAAGCGGGGGCGGAAGCCCTCCAGCCCGAGGCTGGGATAGAGCGCCGTGACCCCGTCGTCGAGCAGGTCGAGGAGCAGGCGCAGCCGCGTGCCCAGCAGCTCACTGGATTCCATGGCCCCTCACTCTAGGGGCGCGTGGCCGCCTCGATGCCGTCCAGCAGGACCGTGAGCCCCGACTGGAAGGACTGCCTGGCGACGGCCTCCAGGCGCCGTGGCCTCGCTCTCCAGCCACAGCGCCATGGGGAAGCGCTCGGCGAAGTCGGGCGCGACCTCCTGCAGCGCCAGGCAGCCGCCGCTGGACGAGTCCGCGCGCAGGCGGGGGAGCGGCTCCTGCAGGCCGTACGGCAGGCGCGGCTGCCTTCAGGCGAGCTCTTCGCCTGGATCGCGGGGGAGTGGGGCAGGGCAGGGCGCCGCGCAGGCACCTGGTCGACGACAGGGGCGTCGCCAAGCGCTCCATCGACTTCGCCGGCTACTGGCGGCTCAGGCTCACCCAGGACGACGCCCCCACCCCCGAGGACCTCGCCGAGGCCGCCGAAAGAGTGGAAACCGGCTGACCGTACGATCTTTGCCATGGACATTCCCCGCGTTGCGCACAGGTTCGTCGAGGTCGAAGGGGTACGCGTCTTCTACAGGGAGGCCGGGCCGCTGGACGCGCCGGTGCTGCTGCTCCTGCACGGCTTCCCCTCCGCCTCGCACCAGTACCGCAGGCTGATCGACGCGCTCGGCACCAGGTACAGGGTGATCGCCCCCGACTACCCCGGATTCGGCCACACCGAGGCCCCCGAAGGGTTCTCCTACACCTTCGACAGGCTCGCCGACATCACCGAGGGCTTCATCGAGCGGCTCGGGCTGGCCAGGTTCGTGATGTACGTCTTCGACTTCGGCGCGCCTGTCGGCTTCAGGCTGGCCGAGCGTCACCCCGAGTGGATCGCGGGCCTGGTGGTCCAGAACGGCAACGCCTACGAGGAGGGGCTGTCGGACGGCGCCCGCTCCTTCGTCGCGCTGTCGCCCGAGCAGCCCGGCGCCGAGCAGACCATCAGGGAACTGCTGACCCTGCAGGGCACGCGCGGCCAGTACGAGGGCGGCACCAGCGACCCCGAACTCGTCGCCCCCGACGGCTGGACCCTCGACCAGCACTTCCTCGACCAGCCGGGACGGGCCGAGGCTCAGGTCGCCCTCGCCTTCGACTACAAGTCGAACGTGGAGAGCTATCCGCGCTGGCAGGCGTGGCTGCGCGAGCACACGCCGCCCGCGCTCGTCGTCTGGGGCCGCAACGACCCGTTCTTCCCCGAGCCTGGCGCCCGCGCCTACCTGCGCGACCTGCCGGAGGCCGAGCTGCACGTCTTCGACACCGGGCACTTCGCCCTGGAGGAGAACCTGCCCGAGATCGCCCCGCTCGTCGCGGACTTCCTCGACCGCGCCTGGAAGCGTTGATTTCGTGAGGGCGTGGGCAGTCAGGCGCGGCGCCCCGACGCCTGGGCCAGCCTGCCGTTGTCGCGCAGGATCCGCAGGGCGTCGACGGTGACGGCGCCGCGCCAATCCAGCGCCCCCGCCTGGGAGATCGTCGCGTAGTCGACGGCCCACCCGCCGTCCTCCCGCTGCAGGCTCTCCAGCCGGTCGAGGTCGGCGGCCACCGCCTCGGCCGTGAACAGCCGGCGTGAAGGCAGGCCTGGAGAGGGGGAGAAGTCCAGCGGGCGCAGCATCTCGTGCTCGGTGCCGCCCTCCACGTGCATCTTCCCGTCGGGCGGCACGAACGCGCCCAGGCGGTCGAGCAGGTCGGAGGCCGAAGGCTGGGTGTCGAGGAAGCGCACGGCGAAGGCCAGGACGTAGGCGTGAGGCCGTTCCTTCAGCGAGGAGATGGCCTCCAGGCAGTAGGCGCTCGCCCGCGCCAGCCACGGGTGCGCGGCGACGGCGGGGTCATGGGTGGCCACCCGCCAGGCCGCCGCCGCCGTCACCGCGGTGATCTGCAGCGACGACTCCGAACGGTCCGCGCCCTGCCACCACGGCGCCGTCGCCTGCGCGACCGTCAGCGGCAGCGCGAACGGCAGGCCGCCGTCGGGCCGCGTCACCGTCTGCAACCAGTCGCACAGCTCGGCCGCACGGGGGCTCGGCGCCTGCTCGAACACCTCGAAGGCGTGCAGCGCGGAGCCCGGCTGGCTCTCGGGCGAGCGCAGGTCCGGCTCCAGGCCCCAGCCGTATCCGCCGTCGGCGTTGCGGTAACCCTCGAGCGCGGCCAGCGCGCCGGCGGGGTCGCCCTCGCCCATCAGCAACTCGAAGCGGCGCCTGTCGAGCAGCCGCGCGTGACCGGCCATGAAGGAGGCGACCTTGTCGATATCCATGTCGCCATCCTTCCTCAGCCCTGACCTGCGGTCTTGTACATATCAGCCACCTGGGGCGGCCCCGTTCACTCGGCGGGGCAGACGGTGCCAGGCCCCGGCAGCCTCAGCGTGGTGAGATACCTGGTGGCGTGCTCGATGGGGCACTTCTTGCCCGACAGGTACATCACATGCCCGGGGCCGTCGTAGCCGACGGTGACCGAGCCGGGGATCATCGCGGTGAAGCTCTCGGTCCACGCCTGGTCGCCCCAGGTGCTGCCCACCCCCAGGAACGGCGGCAGTCCGCGAACCGGCAGCGGGCGCGAGGGGTTGGCCACCCGCAGCGGCCACCCTGCGCAGCCCAGCGCGTCGAACGCGGCTCCGCCGAAGTTCGGGGAGATCTCTTTCGCCTGCCGACGGGCCTCCTGGAACTGGGCGTATCCGGTGTAGCCGCGTTCGTCCCCGCACGTCATCGCGAGCGCTCCCGGCATGCTCCAGACGCGCGCGTTGCCGAGAGCGACGTCGGCGAATCCGGAGCCGTCCCCACGCCTGGCCTTGTCCACCGCGTCGGCGAAGGCCAGCCACCGGGAGTTCCCCTGCCCGGGGTCCCCGACGAAGCCGAAGCTCCTCAGATGCCCTCCGGTCAGCTTCCCCTTCCCGAACTCCGAGGACGTGACCGGGATCGGCACGCGATCGGCGCCCCGGACGAGCTCGCGCCAGACCGCTCCCGCGTCCTCGCCGTGCAGCGCGCAGGCGGTGGTGTCCGCGCACCAGCCGGTGAACCTGCTGAACACCTGCTCCATGCGACGCAAGGCCAGCAGTCCCTGCTCGGGCCAGCCCTCGGTCTGGTTGATCACGCCGTCGAGGTACATGGCCCGGATGCGCTGAGGGAACAGCCGGGCATAGGCGGCCGCGGGCACCCCGCCGTAGGAGTTGGCCATGAGGCTCAGCCGCTCCTCGCCCAGAGCCTTGCGGACCGCCTCCATGTCCCTGGCCACCGACAGGGAGTCCATGTGGGCGAACAACCCGCTCTTGTCCTCTTTCGCGCATGCTGCGAAAGCCTTGGCCATCGTGGTGGCCAGCGACTCGTACTGCCTGCGGTTCCTGGGCTCGTGCAGGGAGACCCCTGGCCGCCTGCATACCTGCGGCAGCTGATCCCTCCACACGGCAGGGCGGGGGTCGTAGGCGACGAGGTCGAACCGTCGGCGCAGCTCGGTGAGGTCGCCAGCCGCGCGTTTCAGGTCCTCGATGCCCTTGGCGCCGGGGCCGCCGGGGACACCGAGCACGCTGCCGATCCTGCGCGCCGGCTCGGTGGCGGGCAGCCGGGCCAGATCCAGCCTGACCCGCCGCCCCGCTGGTCGGGCCCAGTCCACGGGCACCTCGATGGCGGCGCATTCCATGCCCGCGGGCAGGTCCTGGCCCGTGCACGCCTGCCACCTCGGCCGGCCGCTCCCTGACGCCTCCCCCTGAGCGGCGGAGGCCGCCGATGGCGTCATCCCTGCCAGCGCCGCCATGGTCACACCAACGACCAGCCATCCGGTCCTGCCGGGCATGCGCGACTCCTCTGTCTCGATGGCGATTGCTTCGCCGTGTAGGAGCCACGCTCGCGAAACCGGTCGGCCGATACCACCGGGACGCCCGCCGTACCTCTTTCGGGATGTCCCCCGGGGGTTGGCCGGCTGGTCCGCCCGGCTCGGTGTCGGTCAAGCTGTACGCGTGGACAGGCGAGCGTTAGGCGGCTTCGAGTCATGGCGGATGCTGATCACCGCTTCTGTGCGGGGACGAGCGGGGCGCGAGCTGGCGTACGCGCTGCTGATGCCGCTGATGGCAGGTCTCGGCCTCGTCTACCTGCTCGTCGTGCTGTTGGGCGTCATCGCGACGGCCAACGTCGTCGGGGTCCCGTTCCTCGCGCTGTGCGTGGTGGGGGCGAGGGGGCTCGGCACCGCAAACCGCGGGCTGGCGCGCACGCTGGCAGGGGAACAGGTGCCGGCTCCCGCTCCTTTCCGCTCCCGGCCTGGACCGCTCAACCGGCTCGCGGCGGCGCTGGGTGACGTCGTGGGATGGCGCGCCGTCATCCACGGCCTGGTCCGCCTTCCGACGGCGGTTCTCGCCTTCGCGGTCGCCGCGGGGCTGTGGGGGTATGGCCTGCTCCTTCTCAGCTGCCCGCTGTGGTGGCGGATCGCTGCCCTTCCCACCATCGCCCCCACCACCTGGCCGGATGCGCTGCTCCTGAGCGCGGCGGGAGTGGCGCTGCTGCTCCTCGCCCCCTGGGGCGTGCGCCTGGCGCTGGTTCCCGAGCGATGGCTCGCCAGGACCCTGCTCGGACCCGCCCCTGGCGCCGCTCGGATCCGCACGCTGGAGCAGACCCGGGCGCTGGCGGTGGACGATGCCGCCGCCGAGCTCCGCCGGATCGAGCGCGACCTGCACGACGGGACGGCGGCGCGCCTGGTGGCGCTGGCGATGCGCCTGGGCATGGCGCAGGAGGAGCTGTCCGAAGCGGACCGCCCTGAGCGGCTCGAACGCGCTCGCGGCCTCGTCGACGGCGCGCATCGCGAGGCCAAGGAGACGCTGGCCGAGCTGCGTGTCCTGACCCGCGGCATCCACCCGCCCGCCCTGGACAAGGGGCTCGAGATCGCCCTGGAAACGCTCGCCGCGCGCAGCCCGATCCCCGTGGCGCTCGAGGCCGACCTGCCCGAGCGGCCGTCGCCCGCCGTCGAGAGCATCGCCTTCTTCTGCACGGCCGAACTGCTGGCCAACGTGGCCAAGCACAGCGGCGCCCGGCGGGCCGCGGTCGGGTTACGGACCCGGGCAGGCCTGCTCACCCTGCTCGTGCGCGACGACGGCAAGGGCGGCGCGATGATGGACGCCGGATCCGGTCTGCGTGGCCTCGCCGACCGGATACGGATGGTGGACGGCAGGCTCGACATCCGCAGCCCGGCCGGAGGACCTACGACGGTCACCGTCGAACTGCCCCTGCACATCTGAACGGAAGCCGCATGCGCATCGTGATCGCCGAGGACGCCGTGGTGCTCAGAGACGGCCTCCGCCTGCTGCTCGCCTCCCGGGGCCACGAGGTGGTCGCCGCCGTGGGCGACGGCGAGGCCCTGCGGGCCTGCGTGGACGAGCACCGTCCCGACATCGCGGTGGTCGACGTGCGCATGCCGCCCTCCCACACCGACGAAGGACTGCGCGCCGCCATCCAGATCCGCGGCGACCATCCTGACCTGGGCGTGCTGGTGTTCTCCCAGTACATCGAGACGCGCTACGCCGCGCAGCTGCTCGCGGGCGGCGCCCGCGGGGTGGGTTACCTGCTGAAGGAGCGCGTGGCCGACGTCAGGGACTTCCTGGCCGCCCTCGACAGGATCGCGGCGGGGGAGACCGTCCTCGACCCGGAGGTCGTCACCCAGCTCATGGGCGCCAGCAGGCGCGGCGACGTCCTGGGCACGCTCACCGCCAGGGAACGCGAGGTGCTGGCGCTGATGGCGGAGGGCCGCTCCAACAGCGCCATCGCCGATGCGTTGTTCCTCTCCTACGGCTCGGTGGAGAAGCACGTCACGCAGATCTTCACCAAACTCGGCCTGCCTCCCTCGGACGGTGACCACCGCAGGGTGCTCGCCGTCCTGCACTACCTGCAGGCCTGACGCGCCACGCCCGTGCCTGCCTGCCGTGGCGCGGGAGTGAAGAAAGCTGCCGCCTCATCGTCGCTTGCCAGATCAGTCCAGCCAGTCGGCGACTGTCGCGACGTAGTCGCGCGTCTCCGACAGGGGCAGGAGGTGCCCGGCCGAAGGGAAGGTGCGGTGCGCCCAGTCGGGGCGGCGAGCGGCCACGTCGTCGACGGTGGTCGTGGTGACCAGCTTGTCCTGCGCCCCGGCCAGCAGCAGCGTGGGCATGCCGAGCTGGTCGATCATCCGGTGGGTTGCATCCCGGTTGATGTAGAGGCTGGACACCACCGAGGCGAAGGCCGCGATGGCGTCATCGAGGCGGCGCGGGTCAGTAGCCCGAAGCTCGTCGATCAGCAAGGCCAGCATCTCGGGCGAGAGCCGTTCGAGGTCATCACCGATCACGCCGCCCGACCAGGCGCCGGGATCGGCGTAGGCGCGCAGCTTGAAATCGATCACACGCTGGCCCGTCACCCGCAGCACGCCCCGCAGCAGTCCGGGCCCGATCACGAGCAGCGGGCGGCCCAGAACACGCCAGAAGGTGACCTCGTCAGGCGGGATCGGGCCGGGCAGCGCCGGGCAGGCCAGGACGAGACGATCGACCCGGTCCGGCGAGGAAGTCGCGAAGTGCACCGCGACCAGGCCGCCCATGGACCAGCCGTGGGTGACGGTGGCCTTGAGCCCCATGCGGCCGGTGAACGCTCGCAGAAAACGCGCGCTCAGCTCGGCCTTGGACGCGCGCGGGTGCGGTGAGTCGGTGTGGCCGAACACCGAGCCAGGCAGGTCGGGCGCGATCACCGGACCGTGGGCGCTCAGCTCGGCGATGGTGTCCATCCACATCGACGCGCTACCGGCCATGGGGTGAATCAGCAGGTGGGTGGGCCCGCCCTGGTCCTCGCCTGCGCTCAGGTAATGGACCTTGGTACCGGAGACGTCGATCGCCTGGCTCCGGATCCCGGCCCACCGTGGGGAGCGCTCGCCCCAGTCCGCATACCGCACGCCTTCAGCCTGCCACGCAGGGCCTGAAGCGTGGACCCGATCGGGGTGTCGGGAAAGATTGTCAGAGAGGATCAGAGACACTCTCTGACCACCCGTCGCTGTCCGTGACTGGAAGGCTCCGCGTCAGCCCCGACCGAGGACGCAGAACTCGTTGCCCTCCGGGTCGGCGAGGACGATCCACGGGACGTCGCCCTGGCCGACGTCGGCGGGCGTCGCGCCGAGGGTCTGCAGCCGAGCCGCCTCCGCGGCCTGTTCGTCAACGGGGTTCGGCAGCAGGTCGAGATGGACGCGGTTCCACACGGTCTTCACACCGGGCGTTGTGCGGCGGAACTCAAGATACGGTCCGACGCCCTTGGCGGAGCGCAGCATCGCGTGATCGTCGGTCACCTCGTGCAGGGCCCAGTCGATCGCCTCGCCCCAGAACCGGGCCATGGCCCGCGGGTCCGCGCAGTCGACCACCACCGCGGCGATCGGCCCGGTATCCCGGTAGATCTCCCGAGGCTCCAGCACGCGGAACACGTTGCCCTCCGGGTCGGCCAGGACCGTCCACGGGACGTCGCCCTGGCCCACATCGGCGGGCGTCGCACCGAGCTCCTTCAGGCGCGCGACCAACTCCGTCTGATGAGCCGCAGAGGTGGTGGCGAGTTCGAGGTGCACGCGGTACTTCACCGTTTCGGGGTCCGGGACGGTGACGACATCGATGTAGAAGGCGGCAGGGTCCGGCCAGACGAAGCCCTCGGGCTCGAGGTTGGTCACGCCGGGTCCCTCGCTGGAAAGCCCCCAACCGAGCCCCTCCGCCCAGAACCGGCCGAGCGCCGAGTCATCCCGAGCTTTGAAATTCGCCTGAACAAGAGTCAGTGCCATGCCGCCTTACCTTATGCCCAACAGACAAACCAGGAGGAACCACGTTTTCGGTTCTACTGGCGGTAAGGGATCTCGTCTCGCCCGGCGGTCGCCCGGCGCCGGAATCATCGTCGACCAGGCGTAGCGGCAGGCCTCACGATCGCCATGCGGTGTTCGCCGAACGAACGGGGCCGGAGGCGATCGTCGTCGGCGGGAAGCACGCTGCTAATACGAATTAGTTGGGCGATTACCCCTTGACGCCCCGTTGTGCCCGGTTACACAATGACCGCACTAATACGCATTACCAAGACGACGGGTGATACGCACAGTGACTCCTTCCGGGCGGCGTCTGACGCAGCAGGACATCGCACGCATGGCAGGTGTGAGCCAGACGACGGTGTCCCTGGTGCTCAACGGGAGGGCCGAGGGCGAGGTGCGGATCTCGCCCGAAACCCGCGACCGGGTGCTTCAGGTGATCAGGGAGACCGGATACGTGGCCGACCCCGCGGCGCGCCGTCTCGTCGAACGCCGCAACCGCATCTACGGCGTGTTCACCTACGAGGCCGTCTTCCCCGCGGAGAGCGCCGACTTCTACCACCCCTTCCTGGTCGGGATCGAGGAGTGCGCCGAGGAGGCGGGCTGCGACCTGCTGCTGTTCACCAGCGCCAAGGTGGAGCAGGGCGAGCGGCGGCGGATCTTCAGCGCGGAGAGCCGGATCCGGCTGGCGGACGGATGCGTCCTGCTCGGCCGGACGATCGACCGGGACGATCTGTCCAGGCTGCTGTCCGAGGGCATCCCGTTCGTCTCGGTCGGCCGCCGCGACGACGCCGGCGGGCCGGTGCCGTACGTCGGGGCGGACTACCCGCCGGCAGTGCGGGCCCTGGTGAAGCGGGCGGCGGCGCTCGGGCACCGGCGTATGGCCTACGTCGGGACGGGGCAGGGCGCCGAATCCTACGCCGACCGGCTGCGCGGTTTCACCGAGGGGGTGTCCGCGGCCGGCCTCGAAGGCGTGCACCTGGAGGAGGCTGACCACCTGTTCGGCTCCGGCGCCACCGTCGTGTTCGCCGAGGAGCTGGCCGACGGCGCGGCCATCGCCGAGATCGCCAGGACTCGCGGCCTGAACGTGCCGCGCGACCTTTCCATCGTCGCGCTGGGCGCCCGCACCAGGCCGGTGTCCACCGACATCGACTTCGCCGGCTTCCGCATCCCCCGGCGGGAGATGGGCCGCAGGGCCGTCGAGCTGCTCACCCAGGTGCTGGAGCACGGCGGCGTCCCGCAGGAACTGCTGGCGTGCGAGCTGGTCGAGGGCTCGACGCTGGCACCCGTCCATGATGAGAGGTAATCCCTACGTGGTTGAGATATCGGCAGACGCGCTCGTCGTCGGCGGCGGGCTGGGCGGCGTGGCCGCCGCGCTCGCATTGCTGCGGGCGGGCCGCTCGGTGGTGCTCACCGAGGAGTACGACTGGCTGGGCGGTCAGCTGACCAGTCAGGCGGTGCCGCCGGACGAGCACACCTGGGTGGAGCGGTTCGGCGTCACGGCGAGCTATCGCGCGCTACGCGACGGCATCCGGCGCTACTACCGCGACCATTACCCGCTCACCGAGCGGGCGCGGGCCTGGCGGGAGCTGAACCCGGGAGCGGGGCACGTCAGCAAACTGTGCCACGAACCCCGGGTCGCCGTCGCGGTCATCGAGGCCATGCTGGCCCCGTACCGGGGCTCGGGCAGGCTGCGCGTGCTGCAGCCGTACCGGCCGGTCGGGGCCGAGGTGGACGGCGACCGCGTCACGGCCGTGCGGCTCGCGCACCGGGACGGAGACGCGCAGATCACCGCCGTGGCGTCGTACGTGCTGGACGCCACGGAGACCGGCGAATTGCTGCCGCTGGCCGGGGCGGAGTACGTGACCGGCTTCGAGGCGCAGGGCGACACCGGGGAGCCGAGCGCCCCCGCAGTGGCGCAGCCGATGAACATGCAGGCCGTGTCCGTGTGCTTCGCGATCGACCACGTGGACGGCGACCACACCGTGGACAAGCCCGCCTCGTACGACTTCTGGCGCGCCTACCAGCCGCCCTTCTGGGGCGACCGGCTGCTGTCATGGCGCTGCCCGAGCCCGCGGACGCTGGAGATCGTGGAGCGTTCCTTCACCCCGAACCCCGGCGACGACCCGCGCCTGGTGGAGGCCGATCAGCGGGTCAACCCGGGCGACGGCAACCTGTGGACCTTCCGCAGAATCGCCGCCCGCGACAACTTCGTGCCCGGCGCCTACGAGAGCGACATCACGCTGGTCAACTGGCCTATGATCGACTACCTGGAGGGCCCGGTCATCGACGTGCCGGACGCCGACCAGCACCTGGCGAAGGCCCGCGAGCTGTCCCTCTCGGCGCTGTACTGGCTGCAGACCGAGGCCCCCCGCCACGACGGCGGGACCGGATACCCAGGTCTGCGGCTGCGCGGCGACGTCACGGGCGGGGCCGACGGGCTCGCCCAGGCCCCCTACATCCGCGAGTCCCGGCGCATCCGGGCCCTGACCACCGTCACCGAACAGGACCTGTCCGTGGCGGTACGCGGCGACAAGGGCGCCGTCTCCTATCACGACTCGGTGGGCGTGGGCATGTACCGCATCGACCTGCACCCCTCGACCGGCGGCGACAACTACATCGACGTCGCCTGCTCCCCGTTCGAGATCCCTCTCGGGGCGCTGATCCCCCAGCGGATGACCAATCTGCTGCCCGCATGCAAGAACATCGGCACCACTCACATCACCAACGGCGCCTACCGCCTGCACCCGGTGGAGTGGAACGTCGGCGAGGCCGCCGGCGCGCTCGCCGCTTTCTGCCTGGACCGTGCAACCACGCCGCACGCCGTGCGCGCGAGCGAGCGGCTCCTGGCCGACTACCAGGACCGGCTCACCCGAGACGGCGTGGAGCTGCGCTGGCCCGACGTCACCGGTTACTGACGCCGCAATCACGCCAGAAGGAGAACCCCCATGAAAGCACCAGGGAAGCTGGCGGCCCTCTCGCTGACCGCTCTCCTCGCGGTCACCGCCTGCGGCGGCGGCGAGCCCGCGCCAGCCGCACAAGGCCCGCAGCCGCTGCGCATGTCGATCTGGACCTCCAACGAGGCTCACCTGAAACTGTTCAACGAGATCGCCGCCGAGTACCGCAAGTCCCACCCGCAGGTCGGCGAGATCACCTTCGACCCCATCCCGTTCGAGAACTACACGACCACGCTGACCACGCAGATCGCCGGCGGCAACGCCCCCGACCTGGCGTGGATCCTGGAGAACTCCGCCCCCGACTTCGTCGGCTCAGGCGCCCTCGTCCCGCTCAAGAGCAAGATCGAGAACGCGGGCGAGCTGGTCCCGGCCGCCACCCGGCTGTGGGAGCGCGACGGAGAGCTGTACGCCTACCCGTTCTCCACCTCGCCCTTCGGCGTCTTCGTCAACACCGACCTGGTCAAGGCCGCAGGCCAGAAGATGCCACGCGAGCTGATGAAGGCCGGCCAGTGGGACTGGGAGCACGCCAACGAGATCAACAAGGCCGTCGCGGCGAAGGGCGAGAACGGCCTGACCATTCTCAACTTCGACTACAAGGCCTGGGACAACCTCGCCACCGTGTGGCAGGGCTGGGGCGCCAGGGCATGGAGCGACGACGGCGGCACCTGCCAGTTCAACGCGCCCGAGATGGTCGAGGCGATGACGTTCCTGCACAAGGCGATCTTCACCGACAAGTCCATGCCGGGGCCGGGCACCGCCGTCGACTTCTTCTCCGGCGACACCACGATGGCCGTGGCCCAGATCTCGCGCGCCGCCATGCTGGAGGACGCGACGTTCACGTGGGACCTGGTGCCGCTGCCCGCCGGGCCGAAGGGCGAGTACGCGGTCATCGGCCAGGCCGGGATCGGCGTGCTGAAGAAGTCGCCGAGGGCCGAGCAGGCCACCGACTTCCTCACCTACTTCACCAACGCCGCCAACTCCGCCAAGCTGGCCGCGTACTTCCCGCCCGCCCGCAGTTCGCTGCTGACCGCCGACACCATGGCGAAGACCAGCCCCATGCTGAACGGCGAGCAGCTGCAGGAGGTGGTGGTCGACGGCATCCAGAAGGGCGTGGTCAAGCCCTCCCACACCGGGCAGGCCGAGCTCGCCCAGACCGCCAGGGCCGCGCTCGACCCGCTGTGGAAGCCGGACGCCGACGTCAAGGCGGTGCTGGACGGCGTGTGCGCGAAGATCCAGCCGCTGCTGGGCGGGTGACGTGGCGGCGACGGACCTCCGCGACCGGGTGGCCGTGCGCGCCGCCACCCGGACCCGTCCCTTCTGGACCATCCCCCGGCGCGACGCCCTCGTCGGCTACCTGCTGATCTCGCCGCAGCTCGTGGGAAGCGCGCTGTTCGTCCTGCTACCGCTCGGCCTGGTCGTCTACTACAGCCTCCAGGAGTGGAACGTGCTGGCGAGCACGTTCGAGTACGTCGGCGGCGCGAACTACGCCAAGCTGCTCGCCGACCCGAACATGGGGCAGGTGCTGACCGGCACCGCGCTCTTCTCGGTCGGCCTGGTCGTGCTCAACCTCACCCTCGCCCTGACCCTGGCCATCCTGCTCAACCAGCGGCTGGCCGGCACCACGTTCTTCCGCACGCTGTTCTTCTCTCCGGTGCTGGTGTCGCTGGTCGCCTGGACCATCGTCTGGCAGTTCCTGCTCCAGCAGGACGGCGGCGTCAACGGCCTGCTCGGCGTGGCGGGCGTCGAGGGTCCCAACTGGCTGCGTGGCGAGACCACCGCGCTGCTGTCGGTCATCGTGGTCCAGGTCGTCAAGAACGTCGGGCTCAACATGGTCCTGTTCCTGGCGGCGCTCCAGGGCGTGCCGCGCCAGCTGTACGAGGCCGCGCAGCTCGACGGCGCCGGCGCCTGGACCCGGTTCGCACGCATCACGGTGCCGCAGATCAGCCCGACGATCCTGCTCACGTCGATCATCACCGTGGTCGGATCACTGCAGGTGTTCGCCCAGATCGCCGTGCTCACCCAGGGCGGGCCCGGCATGTCCACCACGGTCCTCGTCTACTACCTGTATCAGCAGGCCTTCCAGTTCCGGCACCTCGGCTACGGCGCCGCCCTGTCGGTCCTGCTGTTCCTGATCGTCGCGGCGCTGACGCTGCTGCAGTGGCGACTGCGCCGGAAGTGGGTCTTCCATGAGTCGTAAGCTCAGGCTCGGGCTGTATGCGCTGCTGTGCGTGTTGTGCGTGCCGTTCGTCTTCCCGACGTGGTGGATGGTCACCTCGTCGGTGAAGCCGATCAGCGACATCTTCGCGTTTCCGCCCGCGCTGGTGCCCTCCAGGTTCGACTTCTCCACCTACGGCCGGGTCTTCGAGCTGCAGCCGTTCGGGCAGCAGTACCTCAACAGCCTCTACATCGCGGCGGTGGTGACCGTCGGAACGATGGCGGTGGCCGCGATGGCCGGCTACGCCTTCGCCCGCATCCGCTTCCCCGGCCAGAACATGCTCTTCCTGGTCGTGCTGGTCGGATTGCTGATTCCCAGCGAGGTGACGATCGTCCCGCTGTTCCAGATGTTCCACACAGCGGGGCTGACCGACACCCACTGGCCGCTGATCCTGGTGCCGATCCTGGGCGCGCCCAGCGTGCTGGCGACGTTCATCATGCGGCAGTTCTTCATCACACTGCCCGGCGAGCTGGAAGAGGCCGCCAGGGTCGACGGGCTCGGCCGCTTCGGCACCTTCTTCCAGGTGGCGTTGCCGCTGTCCAGGCCTGCGCTCGGCGCCGTCGCCATCTTCACGTTCCTGCACTCGTGGAACCTCTACCTCGAACCCATCGTGTTCCTGTCCACCCCGTCGAAGTTCACCCTGCCTCAGGCGCTCACCCAGTTCGTCGACGCCTACGGCTCGCCCCTGTGGAACGTGCAGCTGTCCGCCGCCACGATGACCGCACTGCCCATCCTGGTCGTCTTCGTGCTGGCCCAGCGGCAGTTCATCGAGGGGCTCGCGCACACCGGTCTGAAAGGTTGACCATGCTCTCCCGCCGCACCCTCCTCCGAGCCGCCGCCCTGCTCCCGGCCGTTCCCGCGCTCGCACCCGGCACCGCCTCCGCGGCCGTCCCCGATCTGGCGCCGCTGCCCTCTCTGAACCGCACGTTGTTCGCCCCCCACGAGCAGCGCTTCGCGCGGTACCTGGCCACCCTCGCGCCCATGGTCAACGACATGGACGACACCGGCTTCTTCGCCGGCGGCTGGTGGCGCTCACCGTCCGCGCCGTACAACGCCCGCGTGCAGGAGCACGTCTTCACACTGGCCTGGTTCTACGCCAACGCCCGCCCGTGGAATCCGTACACAGGCAACGCCGACCTGCTGGCGGCGCTCGACGCGGCTCTCGGCCACTACCTGTCACTTCAACACGGCGACGGGTCCTTCCCCGAGTACAACCGTAACGAGCACGGCTTGGCCCCCACCGGGTTCGGCCTGGGCTACCTCGCCAAGACCCTGGGGATCCTGCGCGTGGCGGGGGCGCTGCCCACCCGGCAGTCCCAGCTCAGCGCCGCGTTACGGAGGGCCATGACCTGGTTGCTGAACCCCGCCAACCGCACCGTCTGGCAGGAGCCCCTCCGCTACTCCAACCAGACCGCCTCGGGTCTGGCCGGGGCCGCGTTCGCGCTCAAGCTCGACCCCGACCCCGACCCCGCGCTCGCCGCGAGCCTGACCGAGGCGTTCGCCCGGATCGCCTCGACCGGTGTCAGCCCCGCCGGCTTCTTCCACGAGGAAGGCGGCCACGACATGAACTACAACTTCGAGGTCATGCTCCCCGAACTGGCCGACGCCTACCACCACAGCGCGGACCCGCACCTGGTGGACATGGCCCGCGCGTTCACCGGCTTCCTGTCCTACAACCTGCTGCGCGAGCCTGACGGCGCCGGGTACCTGGTCAACGTCGCCCCCTCCACGCGCACCAGCACCCGCTGGTACGACGAGGTCAGGCCCGACCCCGACAGGACTGCGCTGAACTGGACGTTCACCCGCCAGGTGCCGCTGCTGTCGGCGTTCATGACCGCCCGCGAGGACCTGGCCGAGAGCCGCGCCGCCTGGGCCGCCTCCACCGAACCGGTGACGCCGCTCGCCAAGCAGGACACCTCGCCACGCATCCTCACGCACGGCCTGTACGGTGAGCGGTTCCCCAGCCGGCGGCAACGGGCCGCCGCCATCGCGGACCTGCCCTATCTGGCCTCACACGACTTCGTCGAACTGCGCAGGGACGGCGGCCAGGACTTCCTGTACGTCCGCAAGCCCGGCCTGTACCTGGGCGGCTACTTCGGCGCCCGCGCCTCCCGCGGTCGCACCGGACTGACCTTCCTGTGGCATCCCGAGGCCGGCACGATCATCTGCGGGCTCAACGACAACAACTACGCCTGCTGGTCCACCGTCTTCCCCGGCCAGGCGCCCGACTCCAACGGCTCCCTGCAGGCCACCTACTTCCACGGCGCCCCAGGCGGCAGGGAATGGACCGGCGGCCGGGCCCCTGCCGCCCTCGGCATCCGCTACGGCAACGCGAACGTCACCACGGACGTCCTGGTCACGCGCCGTACGATCCAGCGTACCGTCAGGGCGAACGCCGCCGCCACCGAGCAGATCCCTTTCGTCCTCCAGCCTGAGGACGTCCTCACCTTCACCGACGGCACGAGGGCCACGTTCGGCGGCACGACCACCGCCACCGCCGACGGCTTGGACGTGCGCAGGGGCCGCACCACGATCCGCTTCCGCTGGGGCACCCCCCTGCAGGCGACCATCGCGGCGGGAAGCGTACGTTACTTCCGTGACGGTGCCCGCCGCTTCCATGCCCTCCGCGTCCCTCACCAGGGCACGTTCGACCTCACGGTCATCCTGGGCTGACGCGGCCCCATGGGCTCCGCCCACTGTCCCGCCGTCCAGTACGGGTGACGGGCGGACGGAAGCTCCGCTGGCCAGCCGCGGGCAGGTGCCGGATGATGGCGACCAGGCGACGAGGTCCTCGTGATCATCGCGCCGGTCATGCTCGGCGACGGCGTCCGGCTCTTCGACCACCCGGGCGGGACCAACGTCAGGCTCGAACGCCTCAGCCTGGGCGAGGTGCCGCACGCGACCAACCTCTGGTTCCGCGTGCTCCGCTGAGCTCTGCGCCGGGGCGTACGGCCGAAGCGGGTTCACACGGGGCGGAAGGGGCCGTCCAGGGCTGCCCACTGGAGGAGCATGATGGTCTTGGCGTCGAGGATGGCGCCGTCGCGGATCATCGTGAGCGCCTGGTCGAAGGGCAGCTCCACGGTGGTGATGTCCTCTCCCTCCGCGGCGATCCCTCCGCCGTCGGTGGTGGCGGTCGCCTGGCCGTACGGGGCGGCGAAGAAGTGCAGGCGCTCGGTGACCGAGCCGGGGCTCATGTAGCTGTCGAAGACGTGCTCGGCCGTACCGACGGTGTGCCCGGTCTCCTCGGCGGCCTCCCTGCGGATGGCCTCCTCGGGGCTGTCGCCGTCGAGCAGTCCTGCGGCGGTCTCGAGGAGCATCCCGTCGGGGTGCCCGTTGACGTAGGCGGGCAGCCGGAACTGGCGGGTCAGCAGCACGGTGCGACGGCTGGTGTCGTAGAGCAGGATCGTGGCGCCGTCGCCACGGTCGTAGTTCTCCCGCTGCTCGCGGCTCCAGTGGCCATCGCTGTGCTGGTAGTCGAAAGTGGTCTTGCGCAGGACGTACCAGTCGCAGGAGAGCACCTCCACGTCGGTGATCCGTACCCGCGGGTTGCCGGTCAGGTCGCGGCCGTACCGTTCCAGGCCGGTACGGCCGCGCCGATCGGGGATGTCGATGCCGGGGGGCGTTCATGACGTCACTCCTCAGATCATGGCGACGCGGACGCCCGCGTCAAGCAGGGCTCGCAGGGTCTGCGGACCGCCCGGGTGGGTTTCGGGGTCGTCGGCGGCCGCGTCGGTGACGAAGGCGTCCACCGCGCCGAGGTCGGCGACTTTGCTGAAAGCCCGTACACCGAGCTTGGTGGCGTCGGCGACCGCGATCGTGGTGGCGGCCTGGGCGAGGCCCGCCTGCTTGACGGCCGCGTCGTCGAGGGAGAACTCCGACCAGCCGTGCTCGGCGTGCACGCCTCCGATGGACATCACGAAGCGGTCGAAGGCCAGCGACTCCAGCGTGCGCAGCGCCAGCGGGCCGACCAGGGAGCGCTCGCCCGGACGGGAACGGCCCCCCACCACCAGCAGGTCGATCCCGGGACAGTCGGCGAGGCGCAGCGCCGCCTGCAGGCTGAGCACCGCGACCGTGAGGGGCGCGCGGCCGGCCAGATGCTCGGCGACGTGCACGGTCGTGGTCCCGGCGTCCAGCAGCACCCGCGAGCCCGGCTCCACCATGGCGGCCACGTGCGCGCCCAGACGGTCCTTCGTCGCGGCCTGCCATGGCTCTCGTACGGAGAACCCCGCCTCCTCCTCGCGCGAGCGGGTGGCGACGGCGCCGCCATGCACCCTGCGGACCAGACCCTGGCGCTCGAGTGCGTCCAGGTCCCTGCGCACCGTCATCTCCGAGACGCTCAGCCGCTGGGCCAGCTCGGAGACGGAGATGCGCCCTGATCCCTGCACCAGCCGCAGGGTCAGGTCCAGACGGTCGGTGACACCCATGCCTCCATTTCTAACACATGAATGTTCGAATGAACATTCAGATGGTCAGTAGTAGCGGCTCATGAGCCTGGTGGCCCAGGCCGGCTGGACGACCGGATGACGGGGCGCGAACTCGGCCAGGTACGGCTTGACGTCCAGGACAGGTGAGCCCGAGAGGGCGTCCAGGTCGGCGACGTGCAGGTTCAACCCGTCCACGGCGAGCAGCCTGCAGCGGGAGACGCCGAGGCGGTTGGGGCGGTACGGCCCGCGGTGCGCGAAGACCCCCACGGGTGCCGCGTCCGGGTTCCCCCTCGGCGGACGGGGTTCGCCGCGCACGTCGGCCGGGTCGATCCGGTCGAAGAAGAAGACGACCTCCAGGTGAGAGAAATGCTCCAGGCCGAGCACCGCCGACGCGGTGAAGGACTCGCCGTCGAGCCGGATCACGGCCCGGACGTCGTGCCAGTCGTCCTCGAACATCTCGCTGCGACCGCCGACGACCTGGCCGATGGGCCGCAGGGTCACGGTGTCCGTTGTCATGGTGATCTCCAATGCCTAGCTTCGCCCGGTTTTCGCGTGGAACCTACCGCTCAGCTCGAACCCGTCCCTGACACTCATCGCCATGAGAGTCAGGCTGACCGCGCCCACGAGCAGCTCGACCGCCTGGACCAGAACGAAGGCCGTGGTGAACGGGGTGCCGGCGGACAGGTAGAACGCCGAGGGGGTCAGCACGAGCAGCCCGAGGCCCGCGATGACCAGCATGCGGCGTCGCTTGCCGTCGATCCGGGCGCCGGATCGGTTTCCGGCGATCGAGAAGCCGCTCGCTCCGGTGAGCGCCAGCGCGGGGATCAGGACGATGAGCCCCCACGGGATCGCCTGTTTCACGGTGACCACCAGCTCGTGCGAGCCGAACAGCTCGACGAGCACGGTGGAGATCCAGGAGGTGAGGAGGGTGAGGAACCCCGCGAGACCGGCGAGGGGGTGCAGCTGTCTGAGCATGGTCGAGTCGCTTTCGGGTCAGAGGGGAGAGGAGGACACCGCGGTCTGAGCGCGCGCTAGGGGCGGCCGAGGGTGCCGCGGCGCTTGGCGAGGTGCTCGAGCCGGTTGAACAGCAGCACGCCGGCGGCCGTGATGAGCAGCGGCTGGGTCAGCAGCCAGCCGAGGCCCCAGCCGGTCGGGAGGGTGGCCAGGGAATGGCCGCCGAGCAGGATGTCGCGCATGGCCTCGATGCCGGGCGCGATGGGGACCAGCAACCGGCTGAGGGCGGCGACGGGGTCGGGCATGGCGGCAAGGGGGACCAGGGTGCCGCCGGCGATGGCGTAGACGGCCACGGACAGCTGCGTGATGATCTCGATGCGCCTGAACACCAGAGTCAGCCCGCACAGGATCAGAGCCAGTCCGCAGGTGCCCAGCACGATGGCGGCCAGCGGCACGATCACCTGCGCGTCGAAGGGCACTCGCCCGCCCTGGACGGTGATGGCGGTGGCCCCGGTGGCCAGGACGGCGAGGGCGGTGGGCAGGGCCGAGATCACGGCGGCGACCTGACGGCCGAGGATGCTCGCGGCTGAGGGCAGCGGGGTCAGGTAGGTCTGTTCCAGCACGCCGGACTGGATGTCGCCCAGGTAGCTCCAGAACACCCGGTTGACCTGCTCGTGGATGAAGGTCAGGGCCACCATGCCGAGCAGCACCGGCAGCAGCAGGTCGGCACGCAGCTGCCCGCGTCCCATGAACAGCACGATGAGCAGGTAGAACAGCGGAAAGGTGATCATCTGGATGAGGTTCTCGCGCCATCCGGCGACGAGGTTGAGCAGGCCCTTGCGGACCTCTGCGGCGAATCCGCGTGCGAAGGTCATGACGACGCCTCCAGGGCTCGGCGATGGTTCCGGACGAACAGCAGGCCGCCGGCAGCGGTGAGCGCGAGGGTGTGGGCGATGAGCCAGGGCAGGGTGCCGCCGGTCCAGATCTCGGCCACGGTCCTGCCCTCGAACAGGGTCTGGGCGATCGCCTCGATGCCGAGTGTGGTGGGCAGGACCCTGGCGAGAGCGGCCAGCCAGTCCGGATAGAGGGCCAGCGGCAGGAACGAGCCGTTGAGCAGCAGCACCAGCGAGGTGAACAGCGACTGCAGAGCGCCGATCATCGGGGAGACCAGGGCGAGGGAGGCCAGCATGAAGGTGAAGGCCAGCACGTTGATCCCCAGCAACATGGCGGGCAGGAGCGCCGCCCAGCGCAGCGGGATCGTGATCCCGGCCGTCAGCATCGGGACGAGAGCGGCGACGACGGCCACCGCCAGGCCGAACACCGAGGCGGTGATCAGCCGGCCGAGCATCGGCAGCCACGGGGGCGCAGGGGTCATCTGCGCCTGGGCGAAGGTGCCGGCCCGCTTCTCCTCGATGAGATCGGCCACCATCACCAGGCCGGCGTACTGCAGGAACCAGTATCCGCCGATCGCGACCAGGGTCTGCGGCAGCACGTCCTGCCGCAGCTCACCCTGGCCCAGTACGAACTGCAGGCCGAGGTACATCATGGTGCTGATCAGCAGCGTGATGACGTGTCCGATCGGATGGGCCAGCTGAACCCGCAGTCCCTTGCCGATCTCCGCGCCCAGGACATCAAGCATGGGACGCCTCGTTCACCAGAGCGAGGAACACATCCTCCAGGTCGGGCTGCACCTGGGTCAGCGACTCCAGGACGACCCCCTGCGCGCGCAGGCGCTCGACCACGTCGTACACCTCGCGCGGATCGTTCACCCGCACGCTCATCGTGGTGACGCCCTCGCGGGTGACGGCGTCGAACCCGGCGGGGGCCGCGCCTTCGATGCGGATCTCGTACTTGTCGCGTTCGCGGAAGCCGGCCAGCAGTTCGCGCGTGGGCAGGTCGGCGACGAGCCGTCCCTGGCGTATGACGGCCACCCGGTCACACAGCTCCTGGACCACGTCAAGCTGATGCGAGGTGAGCAGGATGGTGGTGCCCAGCTCGCGGGCCAGTTCGGCGATCCAGTCCTTGACGACGCGGGTGGCCTCGACGTCGAGGCCGAGCGTCGGCTCGTCCAGCAGCACGATCGGCGGATCGGCGATCAGAGCGGTGGCGATCGCGACCTTCTGCTGCATCCCGCGCGAGAAGCCGCCGACCCTGTCGTCGCGGCGCTCCCACAGCCCCAGCCCGCTCAGCAGGTCCTCGGCCCGCTCTCTGACCTGGGCCTTGCGCAGGCCCTTGAGCCTGCCGAAGTACATCAGGTTCTGCCAGGCCGACAGGCTCCAGTAGACGTTGCGCGAGCCCTCGAGCACGGCGCCGAACTGGGCCATCGCGGCCGAACGCTGCCGGACCACGTCGAAGCCGCCCAGCCGGACCTGGCCCGAGGTGGGGGTCAGCAGGCCGGCCAGCATCTTGATGGTGGTGGTCTTGCCCGCGCCGTTCGGTCCCAGGAAGCCGAAGACCGATCCGGCGGGGATGTGCAGCGACACCTCGTCGACCGCCCGTACCTGCGCCGAGCCGTACACCTTCGTCAGCGCGTCTATCTCGATCATGTCGTCTCCTCGATTCGGGGGAGCCCCGGCCCCGGGGGTTCCGGGACCGGGGCCAGGCGGTCAGAGCTCGTCGAGCACCTCGATGTCCTCCGCGGTGACCTCGCGGGCCACCGCGAACGCCGCGACGGCCGCCGCGGTGCCTGGCAGTGCCTGGCGGGCCGCCCGCAGGCTGGCGGCCGAATCCCAGCGCCAGACGCCGACCCACGTCTCGTCGTTGATCCGGCCGAGACGCGCCTCGGCGAGGCCGGACATCGCGGCCCTGGTCGCGGAGACCAGGGCCGCGTGCCGGGCCCGGACCTGGTCGGCGTCGGCGGGATCGGCCTGGAAGCGGGTGACAGTGATGAGCGACATGGCTGGACCTTATTTCTAGAGTTGACTTCTAGCGAGTTAATCTAGAGATAGACTCTAGCTATGAGCGATGTCAAGCGGACGAACAAGCGGGCGCAGAAGGCAAAGGAGACGCGCCAGCGCATCCTCGCGGCGGCACTGGAGCTGTTCGTGCAGGACGGATACGGCGCGACGAACCTGCAGGACGTCGCCGACAAGGCCGGTGTCGCGGTGCAGACGATCTACTTCGTCTTCGGCAACAAGCGCGCCCTGCTGAAGGAGCTGGTCGACGTCACGATCGCCGGTGACGACGAGCCGGTGGCCACGATGGACCGGCCGTGGTACGCCGCCGCGCTGGCCGCCGACACCGCCCAGGACATGGTGGGCGCCTACGTCGCGGGCACGACCTCGGTCCTGGAGCGGGTCGCGCCGATCGGCCGGGTCCTGGAGGCGGCGGTGGCGAGCGACCCCGAGGTCGCCGCTCTGTGGCCGAACGACGTCGATCCGCGTTACGTCGTGCAGCAAGGGGCGGCCAAGGCTCTGGTCGCCAAGCCGGGCGCGCGGGCCGAGCTGTCGGCGGAGGAGGCCGCCGATCTGCTGTACGGCCTGCTCAGCCCCGAGCTGTACCTGCTGTTCGTGCAGGAGCGCGGCTGGCCGCGTGAGCGCTGGGAGCGGTGGGCCGAGCAGACCCTGCGCGCCCAGCTCTGCTCCGGTTAGCTCGGCAGGCACGTCCTCACGGCGGCCCGAGGGACCCGCATGCCGCGACGAGGAGCGCGGCTACCGCCGTGAGGACGTGGGAATCCGTCGCGGCCGGCTCCGCGGTCAGAGGTGGAGCCGCGGCCAGGTCGCCGTGTCGCGCAGCAGTTGCCTGTCGTGGGTGGCCAGCACCACGGCGGCGCCCGTCATGGCCAGCGCCTGCGTCAGCTCCTCCACCAGGGCCATCGACAGGTGGTTGGTCGGCTCGTCGAGCAGCAGGAGGTGTGGTCGCGCGCCCAGCAGGACGGCCAGGTCGAGCCGCCGTTGCTGGCCGACCGACAGCTCGCTCACCGGCCGGTGGGCGGCCCCGGAGGGGAGCAGTCCGAGCTGCGTGAGCCCGAGCCGCTCAGCCTCCTCGAGCTCGCCCGAGCTGACGAGCCGGCCCATGGCGGCGTCGTAGACCTCGAAGGCACGCCGCCGCGATGGTGGCGGCGACTCCTGCGCGAGCACCCCCACCCGTGCCCCCCGCTTGCGCTGCACGGTCCCCGAGTCAGGTGCCAGCGTCCCAGCGAGCACGGCGAGCAGGCTCGACTTGCCGCAGCCGTTCGGGCCGGTCACCGCGAGTCGGTCACCGGCCCGCAGGAGCACCGAACGAGGCGATGGGATCCTGCCGTGCACCATCACCTCGTCGGCCCGCAGGAGCGTGGCCCCCTGCGGCGCGTCCAGTCGCGGCATCTGGAAGCGCAACGGCGGCTTGGGAACGTCGAGGACGTGGGCCTGGAGTTCCTCCTGCCGCCGGTGAACCGCCCGCACCAGGGCCGGCGCGCGGGTGGCGCGCGTGTGCTTGCCGGTTCCCTTCTCCGGCCGCCACCCGGTGGACAGCCGGTTCTGCGCCGTGGAGAGGTCCTGGGCGAGCCGCTGCCGCTCGCTCTGCTGATCCCGGTACTCGCTCTCCCATCGCTCCCGCTCGGCGCGGTGGCCCTCCCGGTAGCCCGCGTAGCCGCCGCCGTAGGTTCGGGGACGTCCGTCACTGGTCGGGTCGAGGTCCAGCACCGCGGTGACGATGTCGGCCAGCAGCGCGCGGTCGTGGCTGACCAGCACCACCCCGCCCTGATGCTCACGGAGCCTGGCGGTCAGGTGGTCGAGACCTCCTGCGTCGAGATGGTTGGTCGGCTCGTCCAGCAGCAGAAGATCGTGCCCCGCGCCCAGCAGGCAGGCCAGCCGGATCCGGTAACGCTGGCCGACGGACAGCTCGGCCAGCGGACGGGTTCGGTCGTCCACCGCACCGAGAGCGGCCAGTGAGATGTCGACGCGGCGGTCGGCGTCCCAGGCGCCGATGGACTCGGCGGCCGCGAGCGCGTCGGCGTAGGCCTGCTCGGCGCCGGGGCGTTCTTCGACGAGCGCGAGCGTCGCCGACTCGAAGGCAGCAAGCACGGCGCGTACCTGGGCGAGTTCGAGATCGATCAGTTCGCCGACGGTGCGGTCGCCGTCGATCGGCATCTCCTGGTCGGCGACGCCCAGCGTGCCGGCCCTGTGCACCGAGCCGGAGTCCGGAGCCAGGGTGCCGGCGAGCACCTGAAGGAGCGTGGTCTTCCCGCGGCCGTTCTCGCCGACCACCCCGAGCCGATCGCCAGGGGAGACGGTCAGGTCCACGCCGGTCAGGACCGGTTGGCCGCCGCGGGAGAGGTGCAGGTCGGTGGCGTTGAGATGGGCCCGCGCACGAGCCGGTAGAGCGATGACGGTGGACATGCTTCCTCCGAGAGCAGGCTCCCGCGCGCCTCGGCACGACACGTGGCGTGGAGACGGGGAACCCGGAGATGAGGGACGACGACAGGCATGCTCGGCCGCGCCCGGAATGCCCGCTTGTCGGGGCTCAGTCGGGACAGAACAGGCGGCCGAGGTCGTCGTCCTCAGAGGAAGTACAAATGCACGGAGTCAGCGTAGCCGATCCGCGACCTGGCCGTCGCCGACCCTGTGATCGGCGGCGGCCAGGGATCGCGGCTGCTACGCGCTCCACTCCCCGGGTCCGCCAGGGATCGGGGCGGCGGGGTCGTACGGCTCGCGGGTGAAGATGAAGGTGTTCAGGTCGAGGAAGCCGTCGCCCGCCCTCAGCACCTCTCCCGCGTAGTAGCCGTCGAGCCCGAGCCACGTGCCGTCCTGCTGGGACACGAAGTGGGAGGCGCGTCCGACGCCGCGCAGGGGCGTGAGGGACAGGCCGCGCTCGGGCAGCAGCCTCAGCACGTACGGCGTCGGCCCCCAGTGCCACAGCCCCGTCATGGCCAGCAGGTCGGGGTCGGCCGCGACGGGCTCCCACGGCTCGGGCAGGCGCGGCTCGTGCTCGTCCAGGATGGCCAGCAGGTCGGTCAGCAGCGTGCCGCGCACCCCCGAGGTGGTGTTGGCCATGAACAGCACGCCGACCTTCTCGGCGGGGTCGGCCCACACGGTGGCCAGGAAGCCGGGCATCGACCCGGTGTGGCCTGACAGGCGGCGTCCTCTGTCGCGCAGCAGTTGCAGGCCGAGGCCGTAGCCCGCGCTCCAGGCGTCGCCGTCGGCGACGGTGGCGGGTTCACGCATCTCGGCCAGGGTGGCCTTGCTCAGCACGCCGTCGCCCGACCCGGTCAGGAAGATCGCCCAGCGGGCCAGGTCGCCGGGGGTGGACCACAGCTGGCCCGCGGGCGCCATCGAGACCGCGTCGTGCTCGGGCTCGGCCAGCAGCACGTCGGCGAACGGATGCACCGCGTAGCCGCTGGCGTGCGGGGCGCGCGGCCTGGCGGTGGTGTCGTTCATCCCGAGCGGCTCGAGGACCTCGCGGCGGACGGCCTCGAGCCAGGGCATGCCGCGATGGCGGGCCACCAGCTCGCCCAGCAGCCCGTATCCGAGGTTGGAGTAGTGGAAGCGGCGGCCCGGCCGGTGCCTGGAGTTCTCGGGGCCGAGCCTGGCGAGCAGCTCGTCGGTCGGCAGCCCGGGCGTGCGCTCCCACCACTCGGTGGGCGGCTCGGCCGTCAGGCCCGCGGTGTGCGAGAGCAGCTGGGCGATCGTCACCTGCTCGAAAGGGGTGCCCTCGACGTGCTTGCCGATCGGGTCGAGCAGGTCGACCAGGCCCTGATCACGCAGCCGCATGACGACGGTGGCGACCATGCTCTTGGTGATCGAGCCGAGGCGGTACTGGGTGTCGAGGGTGGGCTCGCCCTCGCCGGCCCTTCCTCTGCCGCCGAACCACGCCACCTCGCCGTCGCGCACGACGGCGGCCGTCAGCGACGGCACCCTGGACTCACTCTGCTCCACGGCCAGCCTGCGCAGCAGCGCCCTGGCGGTGGACTCACCCACTTGGCTCATAACGCCGAAGAGTACCGAGCGAGCAGGGAGACGCTGAAAAGATCGCCTTTAGGATGGTCGGCGTGGAGAACGGCAGCGTGCTGGAGGCGGTGCTCGAGCGGATCACCTACGCCAACGAGGAGAGCGGCTACACCATCGCGCGCGTGGCCACCGAGCGTTCGGGCGCGGAGCTGCTCACCGTGGTGGGGCCGCTGCTGGGCGCGCAGGTCGGCGAGTCGCTGCGGCTGACCGGCCGCTGGACCTCCCACCCCCGTTACGGCAGGCAGTTCGAGGTGTGGTCGTATGCCACCGTGCTGCCGGCCACGGTGCAGGGCATCCGCCGCTACCTGGGCTCGGGCCTGATCAAGGGCATCGGCCCGAAGATGGCCGAGCGCATCGTCGACCACTTCGGCACCGACACGCTCGACGTCATCGAGACCAGCCCCGAGCGCCTGGTCGAGGTGCCGGGCCTGGGCCCCAAGCGCACCAAGCTGATCGCCGTCGCCTGGGAGGAGCAGAAGATCATCAAGGAGGTCATGATCTTCCTGCAGGGCGTGGGCGTGTCCACCTCGATCGCGGTGCGCATCTTCAAGCAGTACGGCGAGGCGTCGATCTCGGTCGTGCGCGGCCAGCCGTACAAGCTGGCCGACGAGGTGTGGGGCATCGGCTTCAAGACCGCCGACACCATCGCCCAGGCGGTCGGCATCCCGCACGACAGCCCCGAGCGGGTCAAGGCGGGCCTGCGCTACACGCTGTCGCAGGCCGCCGACGACGGCCACTGCTACCTGCCCGCCCCCAACCTCGTCGGCGACGCCGTCAAGATCCTCGAGGTGACGCCCGAGCTGGTCAAGAGCTGTCTGGAGGAGCTGGTCGCCGAGGAGGGCGTGGTCCGCGAGGACATCCCCGCGGGCGACAACGTGGTGCCCGCGGTCTACCTGCTGCCCTTCCACCGCGCCGAGCTGTCGCTGGCCGGCAGCCTGCTCACCCTGCTGCGCACCGGCCGCGACCGGCTGAAGGGCTTCGCCGACGTCGACTGGGTCAGGGCCGAGCAGTGGCTGCACGGCCAGACCGGCGCGGAGCTGGCCACCGAGCAGCGTCAGGCGGTGCGCCTGGCCCTGACCGAGAAGGTCGCGGTGCTGACCGGCGGCCCCGGCTGTGGCAAGTCCTTCACCGTGCGCTCCATCGTGCTGCTGGCGCGCGCGAGGAAGGCGAAGGTCATCCTGGCCGCCCCCACAGGACGGGCGGCCAAGCGCCTGTCGGAGCTGACCGGGCACGAGGCCACCACCGTGCACCGCCTGCTGCAACTGCGTCCTGGTGGGGAAGCCACCTTCGACCGCGACAACCCGCTGGAGGCCGACCTGGTCGTGGTCGACGAGGCCTCCATGCTCGACCTGCTGCTGGCCAACAAGCTGGTCAAGGCCATCGCCCCCGGCGCACACCTGCTGCTGGTCGGCGACGTCGACCAGCTGCCCTCGGTCGGCGCGGGCGAGGTGCTCAAGGACCTGCTGGCCGCCGACGACATCCCCCGCGTACGGCTGACGCAGATCTTCCGCCAGGCCCAGGAGTCGGGCGTGGTGGTCAACGCCCACCGGGTCAACACCGGCCGCCACCCGGTGCTGGAGGGCATGAAGGACTTCTTCCTGTTCCCCTGCGAGGAGCCCGAGGAGATCGCCACGCTCACGGTGGACGTGGTCGCGCGCCGCATCGCCCGCAAGTTCGGCCTCAATCCCCGCCGCGACGTGCAGGTGCTGGCGCCCATGCACAGGGGCGCGGCCGGCGCGGGCGCGCTCAACCTCGCCCTGCAGGAGGCGCTGACCCCCGCGCGTGAGGGGATGCCCGAGCGGCGCTACGGCGGGCGCGTCTTCAGGATCGGCGACAAGGTCACCCAACTGCGCAACAACTACGACAAGGGCGCGGCGGGCGTCTTCAACGGCACCGTCGGCGTGGTCACCGACATCCGCCCCGACGACCACAAGCTCACCGTCCTGACCGACGAGGAGGAGAGTGTCGACTACTCCTTCGACGAGCTGGACGAACTGGCCCACGCCTACGCCGTCTCCATCCACCGCTCCCAGGGCAGTGAATACCCGGCGGTGGTCATCCCGCTGGCCACCAGCGCGTGGATGATGCTGCAGCGCAACCTGCTCTACACCGCGATCACCAGGGCGAAACGCCTGGTCGTGATCGTCGGATCGCGCCGGGCGCTGGCCCAGGCCATCCGCACCAAGGGCGCGGGACGCCGACACACGGGTCTGACTCACCGCCTGTCAACTGGTTGACGCTCTTAGGTGTCCTAATTGTTACCAAACTCTCCCATATGATTCGGCATCTAACAGGTATGACCAATAAAGTCTTGTGGTGCGCTTTGCTGTTCTGGGGGAGAGATCTGTGTTGAGTGTTGCGCCAGCTTGGAGGAGGCCCGTCGCCGGAGTCGCGGTCGTCGTGGCCGCCGCTTTGACGGCGTCCTGCTCGGGTGGCTCACCCGCCCCGGGCGGGCCCGCCGCGGCTGGGAAGTCGGCGACGGCCTCGGCCTCGCCCGCCCCCGCCATCAAGATCAGCCCAGCGCAGGGCAGCTCCAAGGTGAAGCCGAACAAGAAGGTGGTCGTCACCGCCTCGGGCGGGGCGCTGGACGAGGTGGTCGTCCAGGGCGGCGGCAAGCAGCTCGAAGGCTCCTTCAACGCTGACAAGACCAAGTGGGTCTCCAAGGAGCCGCTGAGGCCGACCAGCAGCTACAGCGTCTCGGCCAAGGCCGGGGCGACGACGGCGGCGGCCAGCTTCAAGACCCTCAAGCCCGAGGTCGAGCTCGAGGTCGCCGACGTCACCCCGAACCAGAAGGGCGAGAAGGTCGGCGTGGGGGCGCCGATCATCCTCACCTTCAACAACCCGGTCTCCGACAAGGCGGCCGTGGAGGGGGCGTTGGAGGTCGAGGCGGAAAAGCCCGTCGAGGGCGCCTGGCGGTGGATCAACGACAAGACCGTCATCTACCGCACCGCCAAGTACTGGCCCGCCCACCAGGACGTCAAGCTGACCGCGCGCCTCAACGGCGTGCAGGGCGGCAAGGACATGTACGGGGTGAAGGACTACACCACGACCATCAAGATCGGCGCCAAGCAGATCAGCAAGGTCAACACCAAGACGCACATGATGTACGTCTACCGCGACGGCAAGAAGGTCAAGACCATGCGCATCAGCGCGGGCATGGCCACCACGCGGGAGTACACCACCACCTCGGGCGTCCACCTGACCATGGAGCGCGCCAACCCGGTCCGGATGATCTCGCCCGGCCGCAAGAAGGGCGACCCCGGCTACTACGACGTGATGATCAACCACGCCGTGCGCATCTCCAACTCCGGTGAGTACGTCCACGCCAAGAACAACGTCTGGGCACAGGGCAGGCAGAACGTCAGCCACGGCTGCATCAACTCCCGCCCCGACCAGGCCAAGTGGTTCCACGACACCATGCAGCGCGGCGACGTGGTCGACATCATCGGCACCAACCGCGAGCTGGAGTGGAACAACGGCTGGGGCTTCTGGCAGCTGTCGTTCAAGGAGTGGAAGAAGGGCTCTGCCCTCGAGGAGACCCGCTAGCTGTATTGACCACGAGCGTTGTTAACAGTGGTACTTGATCAACAAAGAGACCTCCGGTGTGGTGTAGGTGTCGAATCTGCAGCACACACGGAGGCCTCGTGTCCCACCGTAACGCCCGGCTGACCGTTCATGGTCGTCGTCTGCTCGTTGATCGCATCCTGTCCGGCCGGCCGGTCGCCCATGTGGCCGCCGAGATGGGCATCTCACGCTCCACAGCGCACAAGTGGCTACGGCGATGGCGCCAGCACGGCGAGGCGGGACTGCACGATCGGCCCAGCCGGCCACACACCACCCCGCACCGTACCCCCGCCCACATCGAAGCCGAGGTGTGCCGGCTACGCACCGTGCGCAAGCTCGGCCCGGCCCGCATCCTCCAGCCAGCCGTCCCAGCACAACCGCTTCAACGCCCGATCGGCGGTGCTCTTGCTTATCCCGGTGGCCAGCGCCAGACGACGGCAGTCCAGCTCCAGCTCACCCGCCACCGCGTCCAACGCCAGCTCACACACGTACTCCAACGCCTTGCGATCGGAAGGGCCCGACTGCCGCGCCCAGCGACCCTCAGCCGTCTCGGCCTTGATCGCCGCCTGCACGCCGTCGACCAGCTCCACCACGGCTGCCACCCGCGCCGGCCACTGCTGTTCCTCGCCGCCGACCGGCTCGGCGGCGGCCTCCCGGCGCAACGTCGCCGCATAGTCCACCGCGCGCTCCCACTGCCGCGCCAGCAGCCCCGCGCGCTCGGCCGCGCTACGCGGCCGAGCGCCCCTCCGGCCTTCCTGGCGGCGCACATGCACCAGTTCCGGCGCGGCCAGATGCCCCTCGATCAGCTCGACGACCTCCGGCGGCGACCAGCGAGCCAGCGCCAGCCGTACCAGGATCCGCATCAGGTGCGCGTGCCCCCGCCCGGCCTCCGGGTCGACGGCCAGTCCCGACCGGTGCGCCCTTCGGCTTCCCCGCCATCAGCGTGCTGCTGCTGGAATGGCAACCCGACGACACCACGACAGGCCCAGCCCGCGACGCCCGCACACGCCAGCGCCTACAGCATCAGCGTGACCTGCTGGCCCACTACACCGGCCAGCGCGCCACCCCCACCCTGCTGTGGGACACCAGCAGCGCGTTGCCCAAGACCCACCCCCTGCGCCGCGCCCGCCACGTCACCGTGTGCGACATCGGCCGCCGCTTCCGCGCCCGCCGACTGCTGCCGCCCATCCCCGTCCCCGTACTGAAGGCTCCCGACCCCGACACCCTGGCCAGCAAACCCAGAAGGTTCACTGTCGGCTATGTCGGCGACCTCGACATCCACCGCCAGGCCTACAACGCCTTCCTCGCCCCTGCTCTCCGGCAGTTCCCGCATGTGGTCGTCGGGACAGGCGGCGAACGCTGCTCGTGCTGGCCGCCCGACGCCGCCACCCACCGCCGCCTCAGGGACGTCTACAGCCAGAGTCTGGCCACGATCCTGCTGCCCCCGGATTACGGCGTCTCCGGCATTGGGGTACTCGAGCAATCGCACAGGCGATCCTGGCCGGATGCGTCCCCGTGCTACCCACGGCGCTGAGCCCATTCGATCAGTTCATCACCGCCAGGCTGCTCATCGACAGCGAACGCGCCGCACTCGAACGCCTGCACTGGCTGAACGACATCGCCACAACGGCCGAGCACACCGCGCTGCTCGGCGACTGCCTAGATCGGCTTCAGCGCTTCAGCCTCACCCGGCAACACACGGCTCTCCGAGCGATGATCACTGACCTGCTCCGATTGCCGTACCCACGGGGAGGAACCCCCGCGCGGTGAGCGAGTCCCGCCTCGTCTTGCTGCATTCGATCACGCGGGATCGGCCTCGGTATGCCTGCTTCCAGGGCTATCCGCCATGGCGGCCTCATGGGTCGCGTAGCCGGTGGCCCACCCGCGCCGGTGGGTCGTGGAGAGAACCCTGGCCTGGCTCACGGCGCACCTCCGGCTGGCCCGCGACTACGAACGACACCCCAAGACCTCGGAAGCCGTCATCCGCTGGGCCGCCATCAACGGCATCCTCCGTCGGATCGCCCGCGGACAACCTGCCCGCCGGCAGCTCCGCCGCATTTCACCTAGACCTGATCAACATCTCACACGACCAAGGACGCGCCGGTCGCGGCGGTGTTCAGATACGAGTTGTGGACCAGCTGTCGTTTCCGTCCAAGACGGCAACCGCGGCCGTGATCTAGCGTGGACCCGGCAGCTCGCCCGAGCATAAGGAGACAGCACAGTGCGTAACTTGGTCTACACCGGTTTCATGTCGCTCGACGGCGTCGTGGACTCGCCTGGGGGCGGGCCGGGAGAAGAACACCGCAGCGGAGGGTGGGTGTTCAAGGACCTCGAGTTCGTCCCCGAAGCCTGGTCGCTGAAGGGTGAGGAGCTCACCGACACGACGGCGCTGATGTTCGGCCGTCGCAGCTACGAGGCGTTCGCGGCGGTCTGGCCCGGCTCGGAGGACCACGCCGGCTACAAGGAGCTGCCCAAGTATGTGGTGTCGACCACGCTGTCTGACGACGCCATCGTCAACGGGTGGGGGCCGACCACGATCCTGCGCTCGACCGAGGACGTCGCGGCGCTCAAGGAGGGTGAGGGCGGCGCGATCTTCATCCACGGGAGCGCGGAGCTGGCTCGGCGGCTGTCAGACGCGGGTCTGATCGACCAGTACAACCTGCTCGTCTTTCCCGTGCTGCTCGGTGGCGGGAAGAGCCTGTTCGGCCGGGCCGACCGAGACAAGCACATGCTGACGCTGCGGGAATCGGAGAGCTACTCGAACGGGATCCTGAAGCTGGTTTACGACGTCAAACGCTGATCCAGGTCGAGGGCGATCGCGCCGCCGGCGCCCTCGCGCAGCTGCCTGATGGTGCGTCCGACGTAGGAGCGTAATGCGCGGGCCAGGTGCGGCTCGTCGAAGTAGTCGAGCTTGGCAACGACGTCGGCGGCCGGGTCGCCGGCAGCCAGCAGCTGCGCCGCCGTGCGGGCGCGCTCGATCTGCCGGATGGTGCCCTGCGTCAGTCCAGTTGCGGCGCGGAACCGGCGTTCGACCGTGCGCACCGAGACGGCTGGACGGTGACCCCGCAGCACCTCGACGAGGAGCAGGTCACGGACCACGATCCCGGCCCGGACGAGACTTTCGACCAGAGCCTCGGCGTCGTCGGGGCCGGGCGTCTCCCAGCGCGCGCCGTCCAGCCTGAACGTCCGGCGCGTGGTGTCGAGGAGTCCGATGCCGCCGTCGACCAGCGCCAGAGTGGGCACGGCCCGCAACGAGGTGCCCACGGCGAACTCGATGCCGGTAAAGGTCGCGCCCTCCGGCACCGGTGCCGTGCTGGTCCGGGTCTCGGGACCGGTGATGCCCGCGTATACCCGGCCAGCGTGTTCCCAGAACACCAGGCCCCAACGCACCCCTGCGACGGACGTCATTGCAGTGACCTGCTCGCTCGTGCATGTCCACACGGTGTCGACCCACGCCGAGTCCGACTCGCGCGTCTTGAACCGCAGTCCCACGGGGGAAGCATACGTCGCTTCGCGTTCTCCGTGGCTTGCCCGGCCATGCGGCTTTGCGCTACGGCAAGCTGTGCGGCTGCGCTGAACCAAGCTTCGACCTCGACCTAACCAAGCGAACGCGGTCGCAGGCCTACCGGCCGTAGAGGTCCCACCTTGTCTTGGGGTGTCGGTAAGAGTCATGTCACCAGCCCCAAACGAGCATGGTCCCCCAGCTCAACGGTCTCGGGCTCAGCGCTGGCCAGACCGCAGGATTGACCACGTGCTGTCCGCCTGGCCGCGCCGGGGCGGCGTGGGCCATCCGGTGCGCTGTGAGGTGATCGGCGACGAGCCTGTCGGTGGGGTGGTGGCGTCTGACCATTACGGCGTTCTGGCGGACCTGCGCTACTGATCCTGGGCACAGGCCTGCTGATTCCGAGCAGCCGCGAACACCATGTTCGGATGGGGCCAATCAACTTGTTCACAACAGATCCCTATGACCGCTAGCTGGAGCCAGACGACTCGTTCCTCAGGGGCCAAGAGAGTCGTTCAAAGCCAAGCGCCCGCATCGCCGGGATTCGTCGTCCGTCGGCGCCCACCGCGGCGAGTGACGAAAGCCCCATGCATCTATCGCACGGTGAGATCTCACCGTGAGTTTCTGGACTTTCGTGACACCCCTAATACTCCAGTGACAGTTTGAGATCATGGGTGGGATCTGCGCTGGTAGTGGCAGCGGCGAGCGATCGCCTGGTGCCGTCGCCGCCAACTCGACCAGCGCATGGTCTCTTCGAGTGAGCGGGTACGAGGGAGCAGGAGTACGGCCAGCAGCCTGCGGATCTCCGGCACAGTTAACGCGACGTGTTGGGCGGTGACGTCGGGAGGCTGCTGGGCGGCCACGATGGCCAGGAAGGCCAGCGCGAGCATGGCCAGGGTGATGTGGCGATGCCACGGCGTCCATCCACGGACCTGGTAGTGGTCCAGGCCGACCTGACCCTTGGCGGCCTGGAAGGACTCCTCGATGGCCCAGCGGATGCCGGCGATGCGCACCAGCGTCATCAACGGCTGCGGGATGGGGGCGTAGCAGCGGTAGAAGGCCAGTTCACCGGTGGTCAGGCTGCGGCGGATCAGCAACCACCGCCAGCCGGGCTGATCATCGTCGATGCGAGCCCAGGCCCAGGCGTAGAGGCGGTGGCCTTTGGCTCCTGCTCCGGCGCTGTAGCGATGCCAGTGCCGGTCGGCCACCAGGGCGGCGATCTGAGCGGCGGTCAGCTCCACGCCATCCAGCCTGGCCCGGCGGTTGGCAGCCAGTGCCAGCACGTAGCCGACTCGGCGTTCCTGCAGCGCCGCGCGCAGGCGGGGGTCTTGTCCGTAGACCTCATCGCCGCTCACCCAGGACGTGGTGATGCCGGCGTCCAACGCGGCGTTGATCATCGCGGTGGCCAGCGCGGGCTTGGTCGCGAAGGTCGTCTGATCGGGGACTCCGGCCCGCTCGCAGCGTCCAGGATCGGCCAGCCAGGAGTGCTCGGGCAGGTACAACCGGCGATCGATCAGGGCTCGTCCGGCGCCGGTGGCGTAGGCCAGGAAGACGCCGATCTGGCAGTTCTCGACCCTGCCCGCGGTACCCGAATACTGGTGCTCAAGGGCCGGGACGACATCGAGACCCTCGACGCCCGCGCGTATCTGTCAGAGGTCGGAGGACTGGGCGTCGGCTCTTACGTGCAGCTCTTGCCCCACCGGCACAATACCCACGCCATTTCCTGGCACTTCTCCAGAAAAGGTTCTAGCGCAGGGGGGGCCCTTGCCCTCACAGGCGTTTGCCTCTAGCCTCCGTGAGCGTCGGGCGGATTGCGTAATCCTCCTACGTCTAGGGAGTGCGTGTGCGACGTTTACTGGCTCTGTGCGTCCTGTCCACCATGCTCGTGGCGGCCCCGGCCCACGCGGAGGCGCAGACGCTGTACGAGGCAGAGGACGCGACGCTGGTCAAGGCGGTCGTCTCCAACAGGTCGCCCGGCTACAGCGGCTCGGGCTTCGCCGACTACGACTCCGCGACGGGCGCCTACGTCGAGTTCGCCGTCCCCGCCGACGCGCCCGCCGAGGTCGACCTGATCTTCAGGTACTCCAACGGCAGCACCGTCGATCGCCCGCTGGACGTCGCGGTGAACGGCGTCAAGATCGCCACCCGGCCCTTCTCGCCCTCCACCGACTGGGCCACCTGGCGCTCCACGACCGTGCGCGCCACCCTGAAGGCTGGCGCCAACACCGTACGCCTGACCACCACCATCGCGAACGGGCCCAACCTCGACAAGGTGACGGTGCGCCCAGTGGTGGAGGAGCCGGGCGGCACCGTGGTCACCTCGATGGCCGACCTCACCGAGGCCATCAGGACCGCGCAGCCCGGACAGCGCATCGTGCTGGCCAACGGAACCTACGCCGTCGACGCCGCCATCCCGATCGCCGGCAAGAGCGGCGTCACCATCGCCGCCCAGTCCGTCGGCGGCGTCACCCTCACCGGGTCCAGAACCTTCACCTTCAACAGCTCCGCGAATGTGGCCGTCGAGGGCTTCGTCTTCAAGCAGCGGACCGGCATCGTCGTCCCGTCGAACTCCACCGGCATCCGCATCGCCAGGAACACCTTCCAGCTCGCCGAGGTCGACGGCGCCGAGACCCACTTCCTGGACGTCCAGGGAGACGACGCGGAGGTGGCCAACAACCTGTTCGCGGGCAAGACAGAGCACGGCGTCTTCCTGCAGGTCGGCGGCGCGACGATGCCGCTGCGCGTGGCGATCAGGCGCAACCACTTCCGCGACAACACCTCCACCGTCAACGGCAGCGAGGGCATCAGGCTCGGCCTCGGCGCCCTCGGGCAGGTCTCGGCGCGCGCGGTGGTGGAGCACAACCTGTTCGAGAACGTCGTGGGCGACGACGAGGTGATCTCGGTGAAGGCCTCGGACTCCGTCGTACGGCACAACACCATCCGAGGCGGTGCCAAGGGTGTGCTGACGCTGCGCTTCGGCTCGCGCAACACCGTCGAGGGCAACCACATCATCGGTGGCGACAGGGGGATGCGCGTCTACGGCGCCGAGCACACCATCGTCAACAACCACATCCAGGGCGTGCGGCGGGACGGTGTCTACCTCGGAGCCGGTTACGACGCCATCCACGACGCGGCCGTCAGGGTCAAGGTGCTGCTCAACACCGTCGTGAACGCCGGTGGCGCGGCCATCTCCGCGCAGGGCGGCTCCAACCCCGCCACCTCCCCGCTGGTCGCCGACAACCTGTTCGCCCGCGCCTCCCAGGGAACGCTGATCTCGCTCGGCAACGCCGTCACCCCGACCGTGCGCGGCAACCTGTCGTGGGACACCGTCTCGGGCACCAACCCCAAGCTGGTCCAGGACGCCAACGGGATCCTTCGTCTCAGCTCCGGCAGCCCGGCCGTCAACGCGGCCAAGGGCGGCTACCCGGCCGTCTCGCGCGACCTGGACGGCCAGACCCGCCAGGGCGCCGCCGACGTGGGTTCCGACGAGTACGCGCCGGAGATCGGCCCCGGCCCGCTGACCGCCGCCCAGGTCGGCCCCAAGGCGGGCTAGCAAGCCGCCCTCAGCCTGCTCGGCGAGGTGCCCACCGGCAAGATCCGAACCACCACCCCCGACGGACGACTCGTCTTCCACATCTTCGCCGCCCTGGCCGAGTTCATCCGCGAGCTCATCGCCGCCGGCACTCACGAGGGCTTGGCCGCCGCGAAAGCCCGCGGCCGCACTGGGGGCCGCCCGACAGTGGTCAACGCCGAGTTGCTGAAGGCGGCCCGTGATCTGCTACCTGATCCCGGCCGGCCGGTCACCTCGATCGCCAAGCTGCTCGGCGTCAGCGTGGGAACGCTGTACAACCACATCCCCGACCTTCAAGAGCTCCGCTCAGGACAGCAGTCGAGTCTCAAGTAGAGGGCCTGGCCTCGACAAAGGGCGCTCGTTTGGGGCTGGTGACACCCGTCCATCGCCTCCTACCTAGCCGAACCCGCACCCGGCTGGGAGGTCATCTTGGACAACCCCGCCATCGCCAACTGACGGCTCAAGCCCGACACGGGCAACCGTATCCGGGTGGCCTGCACCCGCCTGCCGCCACGCACCCCCGATCCCACCCAGCAACAGCGTGACCGGGAATGGGAGCAAGCCCTCACCGCGCTCGTCCAGGGCTCTGCCCCGTGAGCAGCCCCGGCCCTCGTGGCCGCCGACGAACTGCGCCAGGGCGCGACCGGGTCCATGTCCTACCAGGAGCACCGACAGCGACGGAGAAAGCCCAGTGAGCAGCGATGCCATGTTCCGTGCTCAGGCCTGTACGGGTCCCCATCAAATAGGGCGGCAACCGGCAGCGGGTCACGTCGAGAGATGGTGTCACGTGGAGGAAGCCGAGTTCCTGCCCCTGGCTAACAGCGACGACGCTGTCCGCGCCTACCACGCCTGCCACGAGGTCGAGGGGCATACCGCTGCCGTCCAGGAGATCGGGCGCGGCCAGAATCGCACCGCTTACGTGGTCGGTGGGATCGTCTACAAGGTGGACGGGTGGCTGCCGGAGAACGTGCACGACCACGGGATACTGCAGGCAGCCCGCCACGCTGGGATGCCATGGGCGCCGCCGTCTGCCCTGTTCGAACTCGAGGACGGCAACGGCCGCAAGCGGTACGTGATGGCCATGCCGTACTTCGTCAACGACGGCATCGCCCCTGACCCCGAGGCGATGGCGCTCATGAGCATGCAGACCAACAGCCAGCTCGATGACACGAACTATCGGGTTATCGGGGGGAAGTGTCAGGTCTGGCGCTATCTGGCCGGGGACCTCCAGCGCTATTTGGCCGGGGACGATCGTGTTGATCAGCCCGAATTGTCAGGCTGAAACTCCAAGAGCTCAGGCCGGACATTGGAAGGACGACAATGACTGACCGCGATCAATACCGTCAGCGTGCCGGTGGAATGGCGTCCGAGAGTCCGCCGGTCTGATCACCGGATCGGACCGATCGGCGTTCCCAGGCCAGGGCCACGCCCACACCGATGGCATAGGCGACCAGGTCCCATGGGTCGGGGAACGCGCCGACCAGGACACCGCCGATGCCCGGCGGGGTCATGCCGACTATTTGGTAGAACTCGACGACGGCGGCGATCGCGGCCGTGGCCAGGGTGCGGCGTGCGGCGGTGGTGCGCCACAGCAGCCCCAAGAACGCGTAGACCAGCATGGTGGCGCCGACGTCGCTCACGTAACCGCGGATGAACGGTTGTCCCGGGCCCCGGTAGAAGAGGGCGAACGCGCCGACGGCGAGGGCAACACCACCCAGAAGGACCATGGCGCGGCGCATGAGATTGACATCTTCTCCGAATCTCAACGATCAGGACGAACCTGATCATAGAGCTCGTCCCCCTTATGGCGGCATGCTGGGCGCCCTCCTCCCGAACATGTCCTCAGCCGCCAGGTAGCGCGGACCACTCAGAACCTTGATTCTGTCCGGTGCCCTATCTGGCATAGCCGCAGCTCAGCGCATCAGCGATGCTCCCCACGCGGATTTGGCCGCATCCCAGCGCCGCTCCCCAGCGCCGAAACCCTCGGTCTCCGCGATGTCTGGCATGCGCGCCTCGACCTGCTACGACCGCTCCATTTTGGGGCTGGAGACACGTTCGGGAGGAGGACGCCGTTCAGGTACAGGCGGCGGATGCGCTCCGCCGTGGTGCCGGAAGTCGTGCCCCTCCAGGTTGCGGGTCGCAACCATGGACATTCTGTAGTTGATTGTTTACTGTAAGTGGCGATCCTGGTGGAGGTGCGAATGTTCGCTCAGGTAAAACGTATGGTCAGCGCCGGCGGTGCCCTGGCTGTGGCGTTCGTGGTGGTGGCCACGACAGCGGTTCCCGCCCACGCCGGGAGAGGGACGTTGTGGATCAGCGGGGCACCCATCATCAACCCGCCACATGGCTGCCGGGATTACCCGGGCAGCGACATCAGATACATACGGAACGACCTCGAGCGTTCGCATGTCGACGTGTACAGAGATGACAACTGCGATCCGGGGCAGTACATCGGCACCGTGTACCGCGGCAGGGATGACATCCTCCGCGTCGGGTCCTACTTCGTCTACGACTTCTGAGCAGCACCATGTCGCGGCGTGAATTCAGAGACGGCTCCGACGACGCTCGTCAGCAGACGTCCGACATCACCGGCTCGATCGGCTCCGTCAGAAGAGCATGGGCGAGCGGCATGCCCCCACCGGCGTGGGCTATGTCCTCGGCGCCGAGCCGGGCAACCCGGCACCATCAGGAAGGCGCTCACCCCGGTCAAGTTCAGGCCGGCCGCCGCGCAGGCCTCGAAGGGCGAGCAAGAGGAATGGCTCGCTGGCACGCCGACCCGATCCCGGCCGCTCTCGCCCACCTGCAGGGCAGTACTCGGCTCGCGGCCGGGCTGGGCGTTCACGGCCAACAGGGCGTCGCGGCCCACAAACCGCCCTACCTCCGCCTCCGGGTGGCTCGCCCTCGGAGGCGTCGACGACCTGCTCACCGGCGCCACCAAGACCCTCCTGAGCCGGGGGCGCTCGACAGCGGGCCGTTCTTGAAACGGCTGGACTTAAGTTGACGGGATCCCGTCTGATCTTGGTGATCGGGCGGGATCTCGTCGCTTCAAGGGTTTCCGAGGCGCGTTCGGACGCCTTTGGGGCCTGTGTGGTGGGTGTCGCGGCCCGGGTGGTGTCAGGCCGCTGGAGGAGCACGAGAAGCGCGCCGCTGGACATGGCGAAGCCCGCAGCTGGCGGGGTGCTGCGTGTTGATCTTCCGGATTGCGGCTTAGTACTCCAGCTGTAGATCGTGATCTTGTGAGTGGGGGCGCCGCTGATATGGCGCGGCCACCATTGGCCATCTCGACGAGACCGGCCGCGCCATCGGCGGCGTCCATCCCTCTCTGCCTACTTGAGTCCACCGAGACGAAGGGCATCCTCGATCTCGCTGAGCTTCGCGGACGGCAGGACGCCCGCCTGCCCGATCAGGTCTTCCCTGGCCAGGGTGACCAGCCAAGTGCAAGGGATCAGGTCGGGACGTGGAAGTGCGACTCTCAGGACGCCTTCGAGAGGCAGTCCTTCGGGGGCACCTACTGCCACCTCAACGGCCACGCCGCTGAGATCGGTGCCCGCGGGAGCGACGACCTGCATCGCCAAGAAACCGGACGCCTCTTCTCCCGACAGCAGTACGACTGCCCGCTGCTCGTTGAAATCTGCCCACCAGACTTCGCCACGTCGCATATGTCCTCCTGATACGGGACGGCACGCCTGCGTCGCCCCTTCGACCGCCGCCTACTCCAGGCACAGATCGTAATGTTGGCTGGTCAGGGCCGACGATAAGACGGCTGCGGCCACCGATGATCATCGTGAGCTGTGTGGACAAACGAAGATCATGCGGTGGCCGCAGCTCACAGCGTAGACCCTGCCCGGTGGCAGGAGGCGTTCGAGGGTCTGATGGGCCGGATAGCGGCGAGGTTCGCGCGGGTCGAACCACGCCTTCGGGCGCGGGACTTCGTGCGCGGGCTGCTGTCGGACCTGCCACGCAAGAACTGCTGGACGATTGCCGAGTGGGCCGGGGAGGCCAGTCCGGACGGCATGCAGCACCTGCTCGGCCGGGCCAGGTGGGATGCCGGCCGCGTGCGTGACGACGTGCGTGAGTACGTGCTGGAGCATCTGCACGACGAGGACGCACTGCTGGTGGTCGACGAGACCGGGGATGTGAAGAAGGGCACGCACACCGTTGGTGTGCAGCGCCAGTACACCGGCACCGCGGGCAGGATTGAGAACTCCCAGGTCGCCGTCTATCTCGTCTACGCGGGCCGCCGCGGACACGCGGCAGTGGACCGCGAGCTGTACATTCCGCGCTCGTGGACATGCGACCCGGACCGCTGCCGGGCTGCGGGCCTGGACGAGGACACCGTCTTCGCGACCAAGCCGGAGCTGGCCGCCCGCATGATCGGCCGATTCCTCGGCGCTGGGCACCGCGTGGGTTGGGTTGCGGGGGACGAGGTCTACGGCGGCAACCCGAAGCTGCGGTCCGCACTGGAAGAGTGCGAGGTCGGCTACGTGCTCGCCGTCGCCTGCTCGGCTGAAGTCACCACCGGTGCGGGCAAGTTCCGCGCGGATGCCCTGACCGCGAAGGTACCGAAACGGGCCTGGCAGAGCTGTCGGCAGGGGCCCGGCGCCAAGGGGCACCGCTTCTACGACTGGGCCGTCATCGACCTGGCCGAACCCCGGCCCGGCAGCCGCCAGCTGCTGATCCGCCGCAACCGCACCACCGGTGAACTCGCCTACTACCGCTGCTTCTCATCCGTCCCCGTACCCCTGACCGCCCTGGTCCGCGTCGCTGGATCAAGGTGGCGGGTGGAGGAGACCTTCCAGTCCGGAAAGGGCCTGGCCGGACTCGACGAGCACCAAGTCCGCCGCTTCACCTCATGGTCTCGCTGGGTAACCCTGGCCATGCTCGCCCACCCCTTCCTCGCAGTCGTCCGCGCTGATGAACACGCCCGGCATCCCGCCCCGGACGGATTGATCCCGCTCACCTGCAACTCCGCGCGGGTCCTCGGCGCCGCGTCAACAACCTTGCGGGTCAATACAGCTAGCCGGGGCGATGTTGTGGCTGCGGCCCAGGACGTTGCCGGGGTCCCACTCCCGCTTCACCTCGGCCAGCCGCGCGTGGTCGGCGGCGGTGTAGGCCGTCGCCGTCCTCGACGGGTCGTACAGGAAGTTCAGGAACGTGCCGCCCATGGCGTGCGGCCGCAGCGCCCTGGCCACCTCCCGCTGGTCTCCTTCCACCTGCTCGCGCTCGTCTGAGCCGTCGAGCACCGAGGTCGCGATCACCGAGAACGGCACCTGCCGATGCCCCACGGGACCGGCTCCGGGCTCGGGCCTGGCCATGGCGCCACCCCAGTGCCGCACCTCGATCGCCGTCAGCGTGCCGTCCGCGCTCTTGAGGATCGTGTCGATCGCCTCGTCGCTCACCTGCTCCAGCAGGTCGATGTGCTGGAGCACGGCCATCGGAGGCGGAGGGGGGCCGCCGAAGGCGGTGGCCGCCTCGGCGAAGCTCATCGTGGCGAACTCTCCGCCCAGCGAGGGCCCGGCCACCTCCAGCAGCGACTCCAGCGCGTGCTCACCGCCGTCCACGCAGAAGGCCCGGACGGCCAGCACCCAGCCGCGGCCCGGCATGCGCATCAGGATGACCGAGGTGTTCAGCTCGTCCGGCTCGGTCAGCGCCCACTCCCTGTAGCGGGCCAGGGTGTCGGCCGCCCGCTCGAAGGGGAACAGCGCCATACCCGCGTACACCCGGTCCACCGGGTGCAGCCTGAACTCCAGCGAGGTCACCACCGCGAAGTTGCCTCCGCCGCCGCGCAGCGCCCAGAACAGCTCCGGGTGCTCGTCGGCGCTGACGGTGACGCTGTGCCCTTCGGCGGTCACGACCTCGGCGCCGATCAGGTTGTCGGCGGCGTAGCCGTGCAGGCGCGACAGCCAGCCCGTCCCGCCGCCCAGGGTGTAGCCGGCCACGCCGATCGCGGGGGTGCCGGAGACGGGCGCCAGGCCGTACGGCGCGGCGGCGGCGATGACGTCGGACCAGATCGCGCCCGCGCCCACCCGGGCGGTGCGCCGCTCGGGATCCACCCGCACCGACGCCATCGGTGTCGTCTTGACCAGCACGCCGCCGTCGGCCGGCACCAGCGTGCCGTGCCCGGTGGACTGGACGGCGAACGGCACGTCACGCTCGCGCGCCGTCAGCAGCGCGGCCCGCACGTCACCCGGTCCCGCCGCCTCGACGACGACGGCAGGCCTGTGATCGACCAGCCGGTTCCACGGCAGCCGCTCCACCTCGTAGCGCTCGTCGCCAGGGGCGTGGACGGCGCCTTCCACTCGTTCACGAAGGTTGTCGTTCATGCTGTCGATCGTCGCCTGCCCCACCCCGCCCAGTCGTCGTCCCAGGGAAGGCTCCTTCGCGTACGGCAGGCGAAGTAGCCCCGCCTACCGGCGGGTGGCCCCTGGCGGCGCAGGCCTTCTGCCGCTACTCGGGAGCCGGCGAGCCCGCCCCACGGCTCAGCGGCAGCACGGGGACGCGCAGCGTGATGGTCCCGGCAGAGGGGAAGCGGAAGGTGACGTCGATCGGGGTGGCGCCGAGCGGCCGGTGGATGCCGACCAGCTCCAGGTGCGGCCGGTCATGGCCCTCCTGCAGGCTGACGGTACGGCGGGCGGGCAGCGTCACCGCGATCGGCTGCGGCTGCTCCTCCCCTTCGCGGTAGACGACGCTGTCGGCGTGCACGGTGCTGACGCCGTTCAGGACCTGGTCCCTGTCGCTGTTGTTGACCAGCGTCACGTACAGGCCGAGGTCGTCGCCCGCCTTCTGCGCGTCCATGGGCGGGGCCAGGACGTGGGCGTGGATCAGCTGCACCGCGCCGACCTGCCCGTCGACCAGGCCGCCACGGTCCCACTGGTCGGGGCCGCGTTCCTCGGCGCAGGCCGCGCACACCAGCAGCAGGCAGGCCGCCACCAGGGCCCGCAGCGCCGCACGCCGTCCGCTCGTTCGATGTGACCTGGTCATGTCGTCCCCTGTGGTCCTGGCGAAAGGTTCAGATGGTGATGAGGCCACTGGCGAGGCCCGCGACGCCGACGACCGCCCCCACGACGGCCACGACGAAAAGCACCAGCTCGGCGGGGGAGAAGACCCTCCTACCGCGTTCGCGCCTGGTGATGATGAACAGGATCGTGCCCGGCGCGTAGATGACGAACGACAGCAGCAGGAACTCCAGCCCCGCCGCGAAGATCAGGAAAGCGGTGTAGACGACGGCCAGCGCCGCCACCACCAGGTCCTTGCGCCGCGCTTGCGCCTCCCTCTCGTAGCCGTCCCTGGTGAGGGTGAGCTTGAGCGCGTACCCGGCCGCCAGCAGGTACGGCACCAGCGACAGCGAGCTGCACAGCTTCAGCGTGAAGGTGAAGGCGTCGTCGGAGAACAGCGTGATCGCCAGCACGGCGGTGATCAGCACGCTGGTCATCACCAGCGCGGCGACCGGCGCGCCCTGCCGGTTCTCGCGCTTGAGGAAGGCCGGCATGTCATCGTCCCTGGCGGCCACGAACAGCACCTCGGCGGCCATGAGGGTCCAGGCCAGGTAGGCGCCGAGCACCGAGACGATGAGCCCGACGCTGATGAGCGCCGCGCCCCAGCCCCCGACCACCGACTCCAGCACCCCTGCCATGGACGGCTGCCGCAGCCCGGTGAGCTCGGCCTTGGGCAGGGCGGCGTAGGACAGGATGGTCACCGAGGCGAACAGGGCCAGGACGCTGAGGAAGCCGAGCACGGTGGCCCTGCCGACGTCCTCACGCCTGCGGGCGTAGCGGGAGTAGACGCTGGCGCCCTCCACACCGAGGAAGACGAAGACCGTCACCAGCATGGTCGCCTTGACCTGCTCGAACAGCGCTCCGGCCGAGCGTTGCTGCCCGCCCCAGAAGTTGGCGCCGAACACGTCCGCCTTGAAGGCGACAATGAGGATCACCACGAACAGCAACAGCGGCACGAGCTTCGCGATCGTGACGATCTTGTTGATGGCGGCGGCCTCCTTCACACCGCGCACGATCATGAAGTGGAAGGCCCACACGCCGACGACCGAGACGGCCACCGCCAGCAGCGTGTCTCCCTCGCCGAACCCCGGCACGGCCGCGCCGACCGTGGACTTGATCAGCACCCAGTACGTGACGTTGCCGACGCAGGCGCTGGCCCAGTAGCCGAAGGCGGAGAAGAAGCCGGGGAACTCGCCGAATCCCGCCTTGGCGTAGGCGTAGACGCCCGCGTTGAGGTCGGGCTTGCGCACGGCGAGCGTCTGGAAGACGAAGGCGAGCATCAGCATGCCGACTCCGGCGACCGTCCAGGCGATCAGCGCGCCGAGCACGCCGGTGGCCTGGGCGAAGTTGCGGGGCAGCGAGAACACCCCGGCGCCGACCATCGAGCCGACCACCATGGCGGTCAGCGTCAGCAGCGGCAACTTCTGCGCGCTGGAGGTCTGCGCGACCTCGCCGCTCGTGTGCTGGCTCATGTGCTCAGCCGTCCGAGCGTGAAGCCGATGGGTCAGCGGGTCGCGGCGGCCGACCGGGCGGCCTCGACCGACTCGCGCAGGGAGGCCTCGGCCTCCGCACTGAGCGAGGTCTGGATGATCTCCCCGCCGTAGGGCGCGACCTCGGCGATCACCTTGTCAGGGGTGCTCTGGACGACCAGGAGGAACAGCGTGGCGCTGCCGGGCTGCATGCGCTGGCCCAGGTCCCTCATGAAGGAGTCGTCCACGCCGATGTCGGTCGCCGCGCCGCCGGCCGCTCCGGCGGCCGCGCCCACGGCCATGCCCAGCAGCGGGGCCAGGAACAGCAGGCCGATCAGCCCGCCCCACAGACTGCCCGCCGCCGCGCCGCCGCCGACCGTGCTGCGCAGCTGGTGAAGTTTGATCTTGCCGTCGGGCTTCTTCTCCGCCACCGCGGCGTCGGCCAGGGTGATGAGCTTCTCGCGCTGCATGTCGAGCAGGCGGTCGCGCACGCGCGTGGCGGTCTCGACGTCCGGATAGGCGATGGCGATGAGATTACTCATGAGGTCCCCGATTCTTCGACTGCCCCTACGCCGGGGCCGGTATCTGGGGGGAGACGTGCGCGCCGCCGTCCGGGCCCTGATCGAGGGCCACCCGCGACGCGCATACGCCATCATTCCGTCGCAAACCCTCCGTCAATCCCTGTGGCGGGGTTCCTTTACCAAAAGGGGCCCCTGGTCACAGACGTACGGGGTCGGAGACTCTGCGCTCGAGCACCTGTCCCGGCCACTGACCCACCGTGAAGGTCTGCGCGCGCCGAAAACCGCAGCTTTCGTAGTAGCGCACCAACTGCCCGTCGTCACCGGCGTAGCAGTCGACGCGCACGAGGTCCACGCCCTGCTCACTGGCCTCGTCCACTGCCAGATCCAGCAGCGCCCTGCCCACGCCGCGCCCGTGGAATCGCTGGTCGATGACCAGCCCCTGCACGTAGAGCTCGGGTTCGTCGGCCGCGCTGACGTACGGCAGCGGCCCGCCGACCGTCATGCACCCGGCCGCCTCGCCGTCGATCACGGCGATGCGCATGCCCTCACCCTCGGCCCAGCTGACCACCTGCCCGACGCGCTTGGGGTCGGCGGAGAAGGGCTCGCTGCCCCACTGTCCGGTCCTGCCCTGCGCCACCAGCCACTCGATCGCGCTGTCGAACATCCGCAGCACCGCCGCGACGTCCTCTGGTCCACCTTTGCGAATATCCACGCCGAGATCATAGGGCGCGCGTGCGGGCTACCCGCGCGCGGAGTCTCGCCGCGATGTCGGCGCCGAGCCGCTCACCGTACGGCCCTGGCCAGCGGGGTGTCGGCCGAGGGGTCGAGCGGCGCCGACAGGAAGACCGGCGTCTGCGCCATGAAGCGCGGCCTGGTGCCGAGGTGCTCCTGAGCGGCGTGCACGGTCAGCGGGTGCACCAGGTAGACCTCGCCTGGCGCGCCCGTGGCGTGGGCCAGCGGCCGGTGCGCGCTGGCCGCCTCGACCAGCCGGCTGGCCGGCACGTGCTCGTGGGCGCCCTCGCCGAGGGCCGCGATCGAGTCGCGCTGGGAGCCCACCCTGATGCGCGTGGGCGCGTCGTCGGGCCCGACCTCGGAGAACAGGATGAGGATCAGCAGCGTGGTCGAGCGGGCGCTGACCGCCCAGCTGCCGTCCTCGCGCATGACGTTCAGGTCGAGGTGCCAGCCCCTGTCGTCGGCAGGGGGCACCTTGGGGAAGCGGATGGGGATGTTGCCGCAGCTGCCGCTCCTCCGCCAGCCACCCTGCCCGCACACCTCGTCCAGCGCCCGCGCCAGCTCGGGCGAGTTGATGATCTGGCCGAACGGCCCCTCACCCGTCAGGTCGGCGGCCCATCTGACGGGCTCGGTCCACCCGGACGGGTCGTCGGGCGCGAGCCCGATCTGCTTCCACAGCAGCGCCTGGGCGGCCAGCCCGACCTCGTCGGAGGCGGCCCGGATCTTGACGAAGCCGTTGGCGGCGAAATCCTCGCTGACATTCATGCCGGTCACGCTAGCAACCGGGTCAATCGCTTTTCGGGGCGAAGGAGCGGCGTGCGAAGGCCTCGTCGTGCAGGGCTTCCGCAGCGGCGTGGCAGGCCCCGCGACCGTCGGCCCTGGCCACCACGCGGGCCGTACTGACGGCGATCGCGGCCTCGGTGCCGTCGCTGACGGCGCTCAGCCCCGCCGCCGTCGCCAGCTCGCCGCTGTCGTCGAAGACCACCCGCAGGCGCGGCCAGTCCCGCGGCGCGAAGGACTGGCGCAGGCAGTGCCGCAACTCGGCCATGACGAGCCTGGCCAGCGGCGCCAGCTCCCCTGGATCGCCGGTGACCATGGCGAGGGTCACCGGCGCGCCCTGCGGCGCGGCCCGCACCGCCTCCTCGACGGCCTCCAGCCGGTGCAGCCCGAGGACGGCCAGCACGCCGTCCTGCTCGAGGGGCACGGGCTCGCCGCGCAGCGCGTCGGCGGCCGCAGGAGGTGACCACGGCTCGTCGGCGGGGCGCGGCTGCGGAGCCCACGGCAGGTGCGGAGGCGGCCAGGTGTCCTGCAGGTCGAGGCCGGCCAGGCGTTCGCAGGCGCTGACGACGTTGAACGGCTCGACGAAGCCGGGCGCGGCGGCGGCCAGCTGCGCGGCGCCGTACAGGGTGGTCAGCGCCGCCTCGGCGACGCCCACCAGGCGGGCGGGCGGCGTCTGCGGCGCGCCCACCCGCTCCATGGCCAGCCCCAGCAGGATGGCCTGCAGCTTCAGCAGCTGCGCGAACGGCAGCCTGGTGCGCTCGTCGGCGATCACCTCGGCCATCAGGTCCATGCCGAGCCCGGTGCTGCCGTGCCGGTCGTCGGTGGTGAGCGGGAGCCTGGCGACCCAGGCGCGGGCGAAGGCGCCCAGCGCCTGACCGGGCCGCATGTCCTGCTGGGGCCGCAGCGGCTCGGGGGCCTGCTCGGCGAGCTCGGCCAGGACGGCGAAGTACAGGGCCCGCTTGCCGGGGAAGTTGGAGTAGACCGCGCCGCGGGTCAGCCCCGCCCGTTCGGCGATGCCGTCGACCTTGGCTTCGCGGAAACCGCGTTCGGCGAACTCCTGCCTGGCCGCGCTCAGCACCTTGGCCCGGTTGAGCTGTTGCGTCTGCGCCCTGCTGAGCCGCTCCATCGCCCTCCTTCGCGTTGCCGTCCGTCGCGGATCCAAGATACCGTGACCATTCAGATGACATCATCATCTGTTTAGGACATCTTAACCCTGGAGGCCCTCATGACCAGCGGTGTCCCCGAGATCGACCTCACCAGCCCCGACGTCGTCGCCGATCCCTTCACCGCCTATGGCCGCGCCCGCGAGCAGGGACCGCTGGCCCGCGTCAGCGCCCCCGGGTTCTCCCTGTGGGTGCTGACCCGCTACGACGACGCCAGGGCCATGCTCAACGACCCCCGCTTCGAGATCACCTCCGGCAGCTTCACCCCGCCGCCCGGCATCCCCGAGGACTGCCTGCCGTACATGAGGACCATGACCGAGATGGAGGCACCGGAGCACCTGCGCCTGCGCAGGCTCGTCGCCCCCGCCTTCACCGCCAGGCGGGCCGCCGACTTCAGACCACGCCTCGAACCCCTCGTCGAGGCGCTCCTCGACGACCTGCCCCGCCACCTCGACGACGGCGCCGTCGACCTGATGGCGCACTTCGCGGCCCCCCTGCCGATCGACGTCATCTGCGAGCTGGTCGGCGTCCCCGACGCCGATCGCCCACGCTGGCGCGAGTACGGCGCCGCCGTGGCCGCAGGCTCGGGGCAGAGATTCGGCGAGGCCATCCCCGCCGTCCTGGAGGGAGCCAGGGCGGCCATCGCGCGCAGGCGCGCCGAACCCGGCGACGACCTGCTCACCGACCTCATCAGGGCCCAGGACGACGACGGCGGCAGGCTCAGCGACACCGAGATGGTCACCATGGTCTGGAACCTCGTCCTGGCCGGGCAGACCCCGATCAACCTCATCGCCAACGCCGTCCACGTGCTGCTGTCCCACCCTGACCACCTGGCCAGGCTGCGCGCCGAGCCTGAGCTCATGCCGCGCGCGGTGGAGGAGCTCATGCGCTGGTGCGGCCCCATGCTGCTGTCGATTCCCCGCTACGCCCGCGAGGACGTCGAGCTGTTCGGCACCCTCGTCCACAAGGGCGAGGCCGTCGGCGCCTCCATCGCCGGGGCCAACCGCGATCCCCGCGCGTTCACCGACCCCGAGACCCTCGACCTGGGCAGGCCCGCAGGCACCGCACCCCACCTCGGCTTCGCCCACGGCCCGCACTTCTGCCTCGGCGCCTCCCTGGCCCGCGTCCAGACCGAGGTCGCCCTGACCGCGCTGCTGCGCCGCTACCCCGGCCTGGCCCTGGCAGCCGCGCCGCACGAGGCGCGGCGCGTCCCCGACCCCGGCACCTGGCGGCTGTTCACGCTGCCGGTCACCCTCTGACCGCGGTGGCTCGCATCGCCAACCCGCTGACCTGCACCTTCTGCGGTAAGAACCAGCAGCAGGTCAAAAAGCTCATCGCAGGACCTGGCCGCGTCTGCATCTGCGACGAATGCGTCGAACTGTGCACCGAGCTCATCGCCGAAGACCTGCCGCCCCAGGCCGCCGAGCGCGCCCCGCTGCCCAGACCGCGAGAGATCCACGACTTCCTCGACCAGTACGTCATCGGGCAGGACGCGGCCAAGATGACCCTCTCGGTGGCCGTCTACAACCACTACAAACGCATCAACGCCACCCCCTCCGGCCACGATCCCGTCGAGCTCGGCAAGTCCAACATCCTGCTCGTCGGCCCCACCGGCAGCGGCAAGACCTACCTCGTCCAGACCCTGGCCCGCCTGCTCGACGTCCCCTTCGCCATCGCCGACGCCACCGCCCTCACCGAGGCCGGCTACGTCGGCGAGGACGTCGAGAACATCCTGCTCAAGCTCCTGCAGGCCGCCGACTACGACGTCGCCAAGGCCGAGCGCGGCATCGTCTACATCGACGAGATCGACAAGGTCGGCCGCAGGAGCGAGAACCCGTCGACCACCCGCGACGTCTCGGGCGAGGGCGTCCAGCAGGCCCTGCTGAAGATGCTGGAGGGCAGCGTCGCCTCCGTGCCGCCCCAGGGCGGCCGCAAGCACCCGCAGCAGGACTTCATCCAGATCGACACCACCGACGTGCTGTTCATCGTCGGCGGCGCCTTCGCCGGCCTCGAGCAGATCATCGAACGGCGGGCCGGCCATCGCGGCTCGGGCTTCAACGCGGCGCCGCGCACCGGGCCGCGCGACAGCCTCGCCGACGTCATGCCCTGCGACCTGCTGAGCTTCGGGTTGATCCCCGAGTTCGTCGGCAGGCTGCCGGTGGTGACGACCTTCCAGCCCATGGACGCGACGGCGCTGCGGCGCATCCTCACCGAGCCGCGCAACGCGCTGGTCAAGCAGTACCAGCGCCTGTTCGAGCTCGACGGCGTGGAGCTGGAGTTCACCCCTGACGCGATCGGGGCGCTGGCCGAGCAGGCGCTGCTGCGCCGCACCGGCGCCAGGGCGGCCAGAGCGGTGGTGGAGGAGGTCCTGCTCAACGTCATGTTCGAGGTGCCGAGCCTGGAGGAGGTGGGCAAGGTGCTGGTCACCCGCGACACCGTCCTCGAGCACGTCAACCCGACCCTGGTGCCGCGCGAGCAGCTCTCACGCGAGCGCCGCGACCGATCCGCCTGACGCGCTGTCGTGATCGGCCTCGTCGTCGCCGCCCCGGCGGGCGCGCCGCTGTCCGGCGCGGCCCGCGGCGGGCCGCTGCTCTCTTGCGGGGGTGCTCACGCCATCGTCGGCAGGCTGCGCTCCAAGCCGGTGACGTGCAACAGCCTGGTCATGTACGGCCTGGCCCCCGTCAGCATCAGGGTGACGCCCTGCGCGCGGGCGCGGTGATGGATGCCGACCAGGACGGCCAGGCCGGTGGCGTCGCAGAACGTCACCTCTGACAGGTCCAGGATCAGCACGTTCGTGCTGTAGCGCAGCGCGCTGAGCAGGCGCAGGCGCAGCGCCTTGGTGGTGAAGATGTCGATCTCGCCGGACAGATGGACGGTGGTGGGAGCCGAAGGGCCCGCCCTTCCTGGAGGGGCGATGGCGATGGCGGTCATGGGTTTCTCCGATCGGGTGGGCAGGACGAATGGGGCACCGGTGATGATCACCTTCGCGCGACCGGCGCTGCCGCGAGGCGGACAGCGGTCAGGTGCCCGCCCTCGTTCTCCCAGCCGGCTGGGCCCTCTTCCTCGTCCTGCCGTGTGTCTGGGTCCTGCCGTGTGTCTGATGGGGCGTTCGGCTGTGCGGGCAGGTGCGCGATGGTGAGGAGCTCGGAGGGCCACATGCCGTCCGTGTCCTGGGCGGCGAGGGTGAGCGCGGCCTCGGCGGGACCCTCCCCGGTCTCCGGCGGGATGACGAGCAAGGTCACCGGCTCAACGCCGGACAGGATCAGCGTGATCAGCAGGGGATCGGTGCTGAGGAACCAGCCGACCTTGACCTGGCGGCCGGGCGCGGGCACCCGGCGGGGAAGGTCGTTCCAGGCGTCCCTGTGCACGCCGACGCGCAGCGTGGTTCTGCCGAACCGCTCGTCGACGGCGGAGATGAGCGCGGGCAGCTCGGCGGCGGCGTCACGCGAGTGCGGCCACCAGGCACCGTCGACGGTGCCCTGCCGCTTCATGGCGGGGTTCAGGCTCAGGCGGAGCGCGGAGTCGGCGACGTCCGGCGGAGACTGGGTAAGGAGTGTCGGCGTCATGGTCGCCCGTCCGGGCCCCTGCTGAGGGGGCCGCATGCGGTGGATCGCCGCGGGCGACGCCGACCTGAGTGCCAACGCACGAAATGTCCTCGGTATCTCGAGTCTACTCCTCGCACGCCGATCCGGCTGGTCCTGGCCCCGTCCGGATTGACGCCTTCAGCAGGCGCGGAACCGCTCAACCAGCCGCCGGACGGCACGCGGGGGCAGACCGACCACCCCGGCAAGCGGCTTCGCTCCTACGTCAACGTCCTCTGTGACGACGTCGGGAACATCACCGACGAAGAGGCCGACCACAGGAGTGCTGGAGCGCCCCGTGCCGCAGCCGCGGGCCCGAGCCGGGGGAGCGGGGTGGGTGAGGTGGTTGCGGGTCAGACGAGGGCGAGCTGGTCGGCCTGCGGTGGGCGGGGCGCGGGGGAGGGGACGGGGCCGCAGCTCATGCCGTACGCCTGGGCCAGCTGGGCGATCTGACCGGTGATGCGCGACTCGTAGCCAGGCGCCGGCATCCCCGCCTTGTCATACAGCTCCGCATAGCGTTCGACCAGCGCAGGATGCGCCTGTTCCAGCCAGGTGAGGTACCACTGCCTGGTGCCGTGCGGCAGGCGCAGCACCACAGGCTCCACCCCCGTGGCCCCTGCGGCGGCGATGCGCCGTACGGTGGCGGCCAGCTGGTCGGCGGCGTCGCTCAGCAGCGGCAGCACCGGCGCCATCAGCACCCTGCACTCCACGCCCGCCTCGGCGAGGGCCGCCACCAGCTCCAGGCGGCGCTGCGCGGTCGGCGCGCCGGGCTCGACCGCGCGGCGGATCTGCTCGTCGACGAAGGCGATCGAGACCGCCACCCGCGCCCCCGCGGACCGCAGCAGGGCCGCGTCGCGCAGCACCAGAGGGCTCTTGGTGTAGACGGTGAAGGGCACACCGGCCTCGGCCAGCGCGGCGATCAGCGCCGGCATCAGGTGGTAGGTGAGCTCGGCCTCCTGGTAGCAGTCGCCGCCCACGCCGATCGCGACCGGCTCGCCCTGCCAGCGCGTCAGCTCGGCGCGCAGGCGCGGCGCGGCGTTGGCCTTGACCACGATGCGGGTGTCGAAGTCGCGCCCCGCGTCGAGACCGAGACCCCGATGCGGGCGCCTGGCGCCGCACCCTCTGCAGGCGTGCGCACACCCTCTGTAGGGGCTGACGGCCCAGCGTTCGGTGATGCCCGCGCTCGCGGGCACCTTCTCGATCATCGTGCGGGCCTGCGTCTCGTAGAACGCTCCGCGGGCGAGCGCGCGGCGCTCGATCGCCGGGCGCTCGTCGGCGACGTCCACGAGCGAAAGCGCGTCCCAACCCACACTCCACATAGAACACGCATTCGACAGCGGTTTCAAGCGGATCCGCGATTCCGGCTCCGCTAAACTGGCACGTGCGTACCACTTTTTCGTGAAAGGGGCCCTTATGGCCTGGCTCCTGCTCTTCGGCGCCATCGCGACGGAGGTCGTGGCGACCTCGGCGCTCAAACTCAGCAACGGCTTCTCCCACCTGGGCTGGAGCGTCGTGGTGGCCGTCGGCTACGTCGCCTCCTTCGTGCTGCTGGCGCAGGTGCTCAAGCTCCACATGGACGTCGGCACCGCCTACGCCGTCTGGTCGGGCGTGGGCACCGCGGCCATCGCCCTCATCGGCGCGCTGTTCCTCGGCGAGAGCCTCACTCTTGTGAAGGTCGCGGGCATCCTGCTCATCATCGGCGGTGTGGTCGTGCTCAACCTGGCGGGCGGGCATTGACCGCCACCCAGCCGCGCGGCCTGCGCCGCAGGGCCGCCCTGCTGGCGGCCGCCGTCGACCTGCTCACCGAGGGCGGCTTCGCGGCCGTCACCCACCGCGCGGTCGCCCAGCGCGCGCAGCTGCCGCTGGCGGCCACCACCTACTACTTCACCTCGCGCGATCACCTGCTGGCCGAGGCCTTCGCCTGCCTGGTGGACAGCGAGCTGGCCGCCACCCGCGCATGGGTGGCCGCCCACGGCCTGGAGCAGATGATCGACGAGGTCGCGGACGCCGACCGTGGGCGTCAGCTGGCCCTGTGGGAGCTGTACGTGCACGCCGGACGCGACCCCGCCCTCCAGCAGCTCGCCAGGCGCTGGACCGACGGATGCGTCGCCATCGTCGCCGACGCGCTCGGCCTGCCCGCCCACGACCCCACCGCACGGCTGATCTACACGACGGTCACGGCGCTGTGGCTGGAGCACGTCGTGGAACAGCGTCCCGTCGCCGACGCCCACGCCCTGCTCACCCTGGCCCTGCGCGCCCTACCCCCTCGCCCTGACCTCCGGGGCACGCCGAGCGACCCCGGGGATTAGGCCGCCTTCGGCGGCGTGGGACGCGCCTGGCCGGGGAATGTGGCGGCTTCGGCGCGGGCCGCCGCCGCCATGACCTCGGCGCTCACCCCGGCGACTTCGGCGACACAGCGTCCGCCAGTAGCGCGCACCTGGGGCCTCCGCCTGCGCGGATCGGTTGGTCTCCGACAGCCGCAGGAGCTCCTCGACAACCTCCGGTGCCTCCTCATGCCCGCTCGCACTCCATGAGGCTGTCGCGTGACGCGGCCAGGGCCTTCCGCATGGACTCAGCCATTCACGAAGGTGAGGCTGGTCGCGTCGTAGCGACCTGGTCGGGCGGGGCGGCGGCCTCGATGGCGGCGAGGTCCTCGACGGACAGCTCGACGTCCAGGGCCGCGAGGTTCTCCTCCATCCCTTCCCGCTGGCCGAGCGGCTCATCGCCGCCGACAAGTTCTTCGTCGGCTACGAACACCACGTCAACCGCCGTAAGTGGGACCTCCTCGTCCGTCATCTCATGGGCGTGGAGCCGATCGGGAGAACGCCTCGCCGGCCGAGTGCGCTGATCGGTCGTTCAGCGGACCCGGTCGTAGACCATGGCCATTTCGCCCAGCTCACCGGTCTGCTGGTGTGTGAGTGTCCACTTCGTAGCCGGCAGGCCGTCGTCGAACAGTCGCTGCCCGCCCCCGGCGATCTCGGGGAAGATCATGAGGTACAGCCGGTCGAGCAGGTCCGCCGAGAGCAGCGGCTTGATGATGCTCGCGCTGTTGTTGACGACAATGTCGCCCTCACCGGTGGACTTGAGCTCGGTGACGATGTCCGTGGCGGGGGCGTTCACCACGCGGGTGCGTTCCCACGGCGCTTGGGTCAAGGTGGTCGAGAAGACCACCTTCTCCGTGTCGACCAGCCACTTCGCGTATCCGCGATCACGCGGATCGGCGTTCTCGTCTTCGGCGACCGGCGGCCAGTACCCCATGAATCCCTCGGCGTTGAGCCGGCCGAGCAGCGCCGTCGTCGCGCCCTCCCACATGCGGGTCATGTGGTCTCGGGCGACCTCGGTGGTCACATACGGGACGAACGCCTCGAAATCGCTGGGCCCGCCGGGACCGTTGTAACGCCCGTCGAGGGTGAGGCTCAGGTTCGCGGTCACCCTGCGGCCGGTCAGGTTGGTCATGTCGTGCTCCTTGTGTCGGTGTCGTGCTCGGTGTTGTCGGTGTCGTGCGGGCTCGCGGCGACGGTCGCCGCGAGCTTGTCGAGGCTCTGGCCGAAGCCGATCTCGATGCCCGCGATGAAGTCCGCGGAGTCCACGGTGCTGTCGGTGATCCGCCAGTGGACGTCGAGGTCGGTGCCGGTGCCGGTGTCGTCGGTGGGCCGGAGGCCGAGGTCGACGTGGGCGGTGAAGGCGAGGCTGCCGTCGGGAAGCAGCGGCGAGAGCCGGTAGGCGAGGCGCTCACCGGGGCGTACGTCGTCGACGACTCCCTGCGCGCGCCCGGCGACCAGGTCGGAGCCGTCGGCGTCCTCGGCATCGCGGTACTCGTGGATGATCCGCCCTCCCGGTCGCGCCTCGAAGAGGAGCTCGGAGACGCGTAGATCGTCGGGCGTCCACCATCGGGCGAGCAGGGTGGCCTCGGTCAGGTGGCGCCAGACCAGCTCGGGGGATCCCATCAGTGACCGGCGGAATCTGAACGAGCGGCTGTCGGCCCACCCCGGCTCCTCCGCTGCGAGCCGCTCCGCGCGGAGGCTCAGCCCGTAGCGGTCGTAGGTCTCACGCGGGCCACCGACCTGGTCGGCGGTGTCGGCGAGCCGGCTGAGCGCCGCCGCCAGCTCTCGCAGCGGGCCGGGCTGGAGCGCGTAGATGCGGCGCTGGCCGGTGCGCTGGGAGGTGACGACGCCTGCGCGCTCAAGGGCCTGCAGATGCTTGGTCGTCTGCGGCTGGCGCGCCTCGGCGAGCTGCGCGAGGACGCCGACCGGGCGGGGCCGCTCGGCCAGCAGTCCGACGAGCCGCCAGCGGGCCGGGTCGGCCAGTGCGGTGAGGAGTGCGTCCATGGAGAAAAGTATTCACCATGGAGAATATTCTTGTCAACGAATATCTCGGCTCGGCCGGGGTTCGGACTGTCAGTGAAGGTACGGCAACGGAAATGTCCGGATCAGCAGAGCCGATGCGTCGGATGTGCCGTCACCTCGTCGCAGGGCATCCGCACACCCGGCCAGCTGCTGTTGGGATCCGGGGCGATCGAGGCGGTGAACAGGCCATCGATCTCGCGCGCGTTCGTGCGGTGTCAGCCATGGTGAAGTCCTCCGTCTCGTGTCAGTGCGGGGACGCCGGGGCCGGTCAGCTCGTCCGAATTGACGGGCCTCCCGGACGCTGCCAGCAGAAGCGCCAGGGTGGTGCCGCGCACCTCCGGGCCTTCGCCGACATCGATGGCCGCGTCGGTCGCCATCAGGCGCAGTCCATGCGCTCGCTCCTTGCCTCCGCCGAGCGCCACTCCGGCGCCGAGTTGGTAGCGCAGCGCGGCGGTGACGTGGGCGACTGGATAGTCTCTGCTGAGGCCTAGCGGGCGCCGGATGTCTTCTCCGTGCACGAACGCTTCGACCAGCCGGGTGGCTTTCGGCGCCGGGGCGCCGGTAGTCCTCCGGCTCGCCGCGCGGAACGAGGCGAGCGTGCGTTGCGGTTCGCCGGCGCGCTCCCTGGCGACTCCCGCGCTGTTGTAGCGGTCGAAGTCGAAGCGGGCGGCGGCAAGTCGCAGAAGGAAGCTCAGGCGGGTGGTCTTGGCGTCATCGGCGAGATGGGCCACGACGTCGTGAACGTCCCAGCCGGGGCACAGGGACGGTGTGGCCCACCGCTCCGGTGGGACGGTCTCCAGATCTCGGATCAGTGCCTCGCGTTCGGCGTGGACCACGGCCCAGATCTCGTTCATGTCTGCCTTTTCGCCTTTGGGGGGGGAACTGAACTGTACTGTACAGGACAGTTGCTCCTGTACTCAAGAGTTCAGTTGCCTGCATGAGCGCTCGAGCGGGACCGGCTGGGCACAGGGCCCCCAGCCGCCGCAACGCCGTACCTGCATCGCCTCTCCCGGGGGCGGGCGCGCGGACGGCCACGGAGGTAAACCTGCGCAGTACGGCACCGGGCGTATACCGCCCGAGTCGTAGCGGCACGTAGCCATGCAGCCGATGAGGGACGGAGACGATCGCGGCTAACATGCGCTGATGCGCGCAAGGGTGCTGCCGTCCCTCAGACGGCTCGCCGAGATCAATCCCTTCGTCGTCGACCTGGTTTTCAGCGTGGTGGCCGCCGGCACCACCCTGGGATTCGGATTCGTGTTCGCCACGGACTCTGGCGATCTGAGCTATGCGCAGCGCCCCCTGGACGCCGTCGGCGTGGGGTTGACGCTCGTGGCCAACCTCGTGCTGGCGTGGCGGCGGAGGGCGCCGCTCACCGTGCTGGCGATCTCGTGCGCTGCGGCGGTCGTCTTTCACGCGGCGGGCTACGACTCCAGGCTCAACGAGGTGGCACCGCTGCTGGCGCTCTACACCGTGGCCAGCCGGCGGCGCCCGGCGGTGTCGGTCCTGTGGGGGCTGCCCGTGGCGGCCTCCTGGTGGCACGCGTCGTTCCTCGGTCCCGGCGAGTACATCTGGCCGAACCTCGTGCAGGTGAGCGTCATGGTCGCGGTCGCCTGGACGTTCGGCAACAGCACCCGGCTGCTGGTCGAGCGCAACAAGCAGCTGGCCCACCTCACGGAACGGCTGCGCCAGGAGCAGGAGGACAGGGCGCGGCGCGCCGTCACCGAGGAACGGGTGCGCATCGCTCGCGAACTGCACGACGTGGTCGCCCACCACATGTCGGTCATCGTGATCCAGGCGGGGCTGGCCCGGTACGTGTTCGGCTCCGACCCTGCGACGGCGCGTGGCGCGCTCTCCACCATCGCCGACACCGGCAGCGAGGTCATGGGCGAGATGAGGCGGCTGCTGTCCGTCCTGCGCATCGACGCCGACGACGACGGGGACGGCTACGACTCGGTCCCCGGCCTGCAACGGCTCGAACAGCTGGTGGAACGGGTGCGCTCGGCGGGCGTGCCGGTACATGTGTCGGTCACCGGTTCCTTACGCCCGTTGCCGTCCGGGATCGATCTGTGCGCGTACAGGGTCGTTCAGGAGTGCCTCACCAACGTGCTGAAACACGCGGGCCAGGCGAGCGCGTGGGTCTCGCTCACCTATGGGCGCGAGCTTGAACTACGCGTCGCCGACGACGGCGTCGGAGCGGCGTCCACCTCGCAGGGTGACGGTCACGGCTTGATCGGCATGCGCGAACGCGTCAAGCTCTACAAGGGAACGGTCACGGCCGGAGCGAAGCCGTCAGGTGGATTCGAGGTCGTGGTCACCCTGCCCCTGCCGTCCCCCGGCACCGTCCATCAGCCCTCCGACCCGCCCGGTGAGCCGAACGCATGATCAAGGTACTCGTCGTCGACGATCAGATCCTCATCCGTGCCGGCCTGGCGGCGCTGATCCGCGCCGTACCCGACCTGGACGTCGTGGGAGAGGCGGCGAGCGGCGAGGAATCCGTCGGCATGACGGCGGCCACCCGCCCCGACGTGATCCTCATGGACATCAGGATGCCAGGGATGAACGGCGTCACGGCGACCGAGCGCATCCTCGCCGCGGAGCACGAGCACCTGCCCCGGGTGCTCATCCTGACCACCTTCGACCTCGACGAGTACGTCTACAGCGCCTTACGCGTGGGCGCGTCGGGGTTCCTCCTCAAGGACACCCCGCCCGAACGGCTCATCGCCGCCATCCGCACCGTCGCCTCCGGCGACATGCTCTTCGCCCCCAGCGTCACGCGCCGCCTGATCGAGGCCTACACCCGCCGCCCCACCCCGGCCGCCGCTCCGCCCTCGCCCGAGCTGGGCAGCCTCACGGCCCGCGAGGCCGAGGTGCTCAAGCTGGTCGGGCACGCGCTGTCCAACACCGAGATCGCCAGCCGCCTGTGCGTCAGCGCCGCCACCGTCAAGACCCACCTCAACCGCGCCATGACGAAACTCAACCTCACAAGCCGCGCACAGGCGGTGGCGCTGGCCTACGAAGCCGGCCTCGTCACCCCCGGCAGATAGAGCCTCATGCTCCGCGGCTCCTAGCCGACCACGGTGATGTGCCAGCCCTGCGAGAGCGACTTCTTGCACGGCCACTGGATGGCGGCCTTGCCCTTGCGGGCCTGTCCGTTGCCGATGGCCAGGCACATCCCGGTCGCGCCGTTCATGAAGTGCCGCGGCAGGCCGGAGATCTGGGAATCCGTGGAGCCACGCCATATCTGCTTGTTCTTCCAGCGCTGCGCCCATCCGCCGTTGCACGGCCACTGGATGGCGGCCTTGCCCTTGCGCTCCTGTCCGTCGCCGATCGCCAGGCACATCCCGGTCGCGACGTTGACCAGATACCCCTCGGACGTCATCATCCAGCGCTGTGCCGGGCTGTGGATGCAGGGCCACTGGATGGCGGTCTTGCCCTTGCGCGCTTCACCGCGGCCGATCGCCAGGCACATGCCGGTGGCGGCGTTCTGCAGTTCGACGATGGTTCCGCCGGAGGCCTCGGCGGGAGCCGCCAGCAGGCCGCCGGCCAGCGTGATCCCGGTCAGGAGGGTCATGGCTGCACGCATAAAGTCCGTCCTCTCTCGTATGTGGCGGCCATACAGGGCGCTGTGAACGGGCTCGCTGCCGGGAATGGCGCAGATCCTTCCGCGAGCGATTCGTTCGAAGCAGTTGGGCCGCATCAGGTTACGAACGGGACGCCGTCCTGCGCGTCAGCCGCAGGGTGGAAAGAGAAGGTGGCCTTCACCCGACCTGCCGACGGGGCTGCACCTTCTGCGGTAGGCCGCCCGCGGTATGGCGACTCCCGTACCACCTGATCACCAAAAGAGGTGGCAGGGACTTCGGAGAAAGGGCGGCGGCGTCCGGCGGGCCTGACGTGGCTTCCTCGTCAGGCGGCAGCTCCATGAGGTCATCGGTGGCAGGTCTTCTGATAGGCCAGTTCTGGGATGTGTGCTTGCCACTCGGCAGGGGACAGGCCGCCGTCCCGGCGGCAGATCACGGCGGTGGCGGCGCCCGGATCGACGGTGATCTCACGCAGGGCCCCGTCGGCGGATGAGACGAGGAGAGCGGTCCGGTTGAACGCCACGGCCGGTACGGACTGGGTGTGGTAGGTGATCGGTGCGGCGATCCGCTGATATCCCCGCCAGTCCCATAGCTGGATGCCATATTCGCCTTCACCGGCGACGGTGGCGAGCAGTTCGCCCCGCGGGTAAGGAACAAGAGCGTTGATCGATGCTGTGTGCGCCGTCTGCGGCGGTGACAGGGGCCTGCGCAACTCCCTGTCCCAGAACGTCACACGCCCGTCGACGTCCCCGATCGCGGCCATGTTCTCGATGAAGAGAATCTCTCCCTCGGCGCGGGCGTCGGATGAGCGCCGGTGTATCTCTCCGGTGGCCGTGTCGACCAGTATTCGCCCCTCCGGAGAAACGTCCACGAACAACCGGCGCCCGTCAGGCTCGAAGATCATGATCCCTGACCCCGCATCGGCGACGGTGCGGATCCATCTGCGAGCTCGCACGTCCCACAGCTCCACGTCCCACATCGCCTCTTTGTCATCTGGGTACGGGCTGAGCGGGACGAACGCGACGGTTCTGCCGTCGGGGGAGAAGGTCAGGGACATGACTCCGACGGCGCCCTGGCTCCGGACGCGGAATGCGCCTACGCGGCGGCCGTTCGTGACGTCCCACAAGGTCACCACGGGGGACGCGGGGTGGGCGAGCGCGAGCGTACGCCCATCGGGGCTGAACACCGGGGCGTACGCCGTCTCCGTGGAATCCTCTTCAGGAAGATCGTCGACGGGTAGCGGGCCGCTCACGGGTATCCGCGCGGCGACATCCCAAAGGCGCACCTCCGGCCGGCCCTTCCGGTGATTCGTCGTCACCAGGAAGCGACCGTCGGGGCTGAACAGCCGCTTGTCACCTCCTGGAGCGAGCACCTCGGGGTGGGTGTAGGGGGAGATGTCCAGGACGTTCACCGTGCCGTACTGGCCGGTCACCCGGAGAAGGCGGGTATCCGGTGAGAAACGGGCATCGGCTGCCACGACGTCGGAGGGAATCGGGGAGCTCATCAGCAGTGTGCCGTCGTCCACCCGCCACAAGGTCACCCGCCCCTCCGCCTGCGTTCCGACCAGGAACCGGCCGTCGGGGCTGAACTCCACACGCCCGGACGCCGGAAGCAGCGGGCGTAGAACCGCTTTGCCCGAGGAGACGTCGAACAGCCAGATGCCGTCGGAGGTGGAGACGGCCAGGTGCTTGCCGTCTGGGCTGAACACGCCGTCCGTGGCGGTGTCCGGTAGCCAGGAGGCCCGGAGCGGCTTGCGCTGTTCGAAGTCCCACAGCTCCACTCGCCGCCCCGAACTCGTCCCATCGCCTGAGGATGGCAGGGTGGCCGTCAACTTGTCGGCTTCCACTGGGATGACCAGGGCCAGCCGGCCGTCCGGGCTGATGGCGCTGACCGGCTCGTGGAGCACGCGTGTGCCGTCCGCGACGCTCCAGACTTCGTTCAGCTCATCGCGGACCCCGATGAGAAAGCGCCCGTCCGGACTGAACTCCGTAGGAGCGAGCTGGGGGACCGCCACGCCGAGATCCGTCAATCGTGCGCCGTCGACGGCCCAGAACCGGGTGTCGGTATCGTCGTCCACCGCCACCGTACGGCCGTCGGGGCTCCACACCACTTTCCAGACCTGCTGCCCGCTCGCGTTCGCGATCTCCTTCTTGGTGACCAGGTCGAATATACGCAGGGCGCCCGGCTCGGCCGCCGTCCCGGGTGTGTAGACGGCCAGTTTGGTGCCGTCCACGCTGAGCCCGTGCACCAAGTCCTTCGCGTTGTACGGGGCGGTGACGACGTCCACCAAGGGGAGCGCCATCGAGTCGATCAGCTCGCTCTTGGCCTCGGGGACCTGGGCGATCCGCCAGGCGGCGGCACTCAAGCGGCGGGCCAGGTTCGGGTCACTCATCCGCAGGGTGGCCGCGCGCCTGGCGGCCAGCCGGGCCGTCGCCTCCCGCAGCCGGTCGTCGGCCAGTCCGGCCTGCCGGACGGCGACTCCCGCCGCGACCATGGAGGCGACCAGCAAGATCACCAGAACGGCCGAGACGGCGACCCGCATGAGGGAGGTGCGCCGGGCCAGTGCCGCGCTCGCGTGAACGAAGTCCCGTTCCAGGGGTGTGAGGTCGTCGCGGTCCCCCGGCTCGACGAACAGCTTGTCGACGACGGCCAGGCGGCTGCCCCGGTAGAGCAGCCCGGCATCCCGGCCATGCGCCTGCCACCCTTGGGCCGCCTCGGTCAACTGCCGATGTGTGCGCAGGCGATCGCGTCCTTCGTCCACCCATCCACGTAGTCGCGGCCACGACTCGATCAAGGCCTCATGCGCGAGCTCCACGGTGTCCTGGTGCAGCGTGAGCAGCCTGGCCGCGGCCAGTTGCTCGATGACCAGCGCGGTGTCCGCCTCCCCGTAGGGGTCCAGCTCCGCCCTGGCGGCGGGACGGCGGGTGTCCTGGGCCTGCTCGCCCGGACTGATCAGCCTGAGCAGGATCCGCCGGGCGATCCTCGCCTGTGCCGGCGACAGGCCGGCGTAGAGCTCCTCCGCGGTATGGCTGATCGCCCCATGGACTCTGCCCACGCTCTCGTAGGCGCCCAAGGTCAGCATCTTCCCCGTACGGCGGCGCCAGACCTCCCGCAGCGCGTGCGACATCAGCGGAAGCGCTCCTGGCTCGTCGGCGACGTCGGTGACGATCGCGGCCGTCAGCGCTCGCTCCACCGTCAGGCCCTCGGCCATGGCCGGCCGGACGATCGCTTCCCTGAGCTCCTCGTGGTACATCGGCCCCACCAGCAGGTTGGCCTCGCGCAGCGCTGCGGTGAGCTCGCGGTGCTCGGCGCACCGCCCGTAGAAGTCGGCGCGAACCGCTATGACCACCTTCATCCCGCTCTGCGGTTGTCGCGCGCTGAGCAGCAGGTCGATGAACTGCCCACGCTCTCGCTGGTCCCGGCAGAGCGTGAACACCTCCTCGAACTGGTCGACCACGATCAGCGTGTCGAAGCCGCCCTCGCCGGGGACGAACCGGTCGGCGTGCCGCATCGGGTGTTCCCCCGGGGTGAGTATCAGGCTCTGCCCAAAGGACTGACCCGAGGGTGTCGTCTCCCCACGTGCCGCAGGCACGAGCCCGGCACGCAACAGGGACGACTTACCGCTGCCCGAAGGGCCGAACACCGCGGCGAAGCGATGCCGTCGAAGCAACTCGTGCAACTCCTCGACGAGCCGCTCCCGTCCGAAGAATCGACCGGAATCATGGGTGTCGTACGGGGCCAGGCCCAGATACGGCCCGGCGGCACCGTCATCGTCCGCCCTCTCACGGGCCAGTTCATCAGCGACCTGCTGCCAGCGGCGCTCCCATTCGGAGACGTCTCCGTCGCACGCCTGCACGAAGGCGAGGACGACGGGCAGTGAAGCCAGACGCTCACCCGCCGCCGCCTGCGACAGGGTGGTGACCGAGTAACCCGCGCGCTTGGCCATGGCCCGATAGGTGAGGCCGTCCGCTTTCTGGCGCAGGTCGCGTAACTCGGAGGCGAAGCGTTGCACCGGTCCCGCTTCCGGGTCCACCGGACTTTCGCGACGGCCCACCACCGCTATCGGACTCCATTCACTGGACGACCAAGAGGGTTCACATCGACGCGTGACCCGGGTTCGCTGATCGCGTGCGTCGCGGCGTGCATGCCTGTGCGCGCAGGCAACGCACGAGGGTCGATCGGTGTCAGGAGCCGCTGCCACTGGTCGGGGAGGCGGGGAGAGGATCCGTTCGCCGAGAGAAGCATTGTTTGCCTGCCTGATGAGGGGTGTCGAACAATCGTGCCGCCATGATCCTGGTGCCACAGGCCTCCGCGGGCAAACGGTCAAGGGTCGCTTGCCGCTGGGAGCCGCAGGGGACGGCGCACACGGACGTGTGACCTGTCCCGGCCTGCTTGCACATCGCGACCAGTCTCGTGATCCCATCCCCCCTTGATCGCCCCGAGTGAAGGACCTCCATGCGCACGAGCTCCAAGACCACCGCCGTGGTCGTGACCGCCCTGACCGTCCTGTCCCTGTCGCCCGCCGCGTCCTCACAGGCCGTGGCGGCCTCCGCCGGCCCCGGCCGGGCGTACGTCAACGGCGCCACCGGCATGTGCCTGGCCGTGGGCGGGGGAGAGGTGAAGGCCGGCAAGCCGGTGATCCAGTGGCCCTGTATCGGGAGCAAGGCCCAGCGCTGGATCCACCGCTCCGACCGTCGGCTGGTGAACGTCAAGACCGGGCTGTGCCTGGCCATCGGGCGGGGGGAGAAGAAGCAGGGCAAGGTCGCGATCCAGTGGCCGTGCACGGATGGCGGGCTGGCGCAGGAGTGGGTCTACGACGGTATGCAGCGGTTGCGCAACAGGGCCACCGGCATGTGCCTGGCCATCGGGCACGGCGAGAAGAGCCGGGGCAAGAAGGCGATCCAGTGGCCCTGCAAGATCACCTCCGAGCAGGCCTGGTTCCGGCGATGACCGTTCCCGCGCAGCCACTCCGTACGCCCTGCTCAGGCGCGCTCGACCGATGACACTCAGGCGGGCTACGAGTGCCACCCGGTCGACACCGAGTACCTGTACGACGCCAGGCCCGGGCAGGTCACGGGGTCCCCGGCCAGGGAGGCCATCCCCGTCCCGGCCGACTCGTCGGTGACGATCGACGTCGCGGGACAGCGGAGCATCCCGGCCACCGGCGCGAACGCGGTCGCGCTGAACGTCGTGGTCTGGTCCCAGGGTCAGAAGGGCTGGTTGAGCCTGCGCCCGTCCGATCAGCCGGGTGACAACGTGGCGACGGTGGACTATGTCCCCGACGAGACCGACAGCAGCTTCACCGTGGCCCAGTTGACCGGCAGCGGGAGACTGATCCTCGAGCACCGCGGCGGCGGCGCGGTGCAACCTCGGCGACAACTCCGGCGAGGTCGCTGCCCTGCCCGGATGGAAAGGTCGAGGGAAGGATGTCGGCCATCGCGCCGGTGCGTATGGCCGCCTCACCGGGGTTGATGCCTGCGCCTTGACCCGCACGAGGACCTGCCCGTACTCGGGCACTGGCCGGTCGACCTCGTCGACCCGCAACACCTCGATTCCACCGAACTCGTCGTATCTGACTGCCTTTGTCATTGTCTTGCTTCTCCTGTGGGGCGCGATGCGCGGCTGACGTCGAGAACGGGAATGGTTCGTGCCGGTGTGGCTATTACCAGAGCACCGTTCCGGCGTCGTCGAAGAATCCGCCGGTCGGTCCGTCGCCGGGCAGGGTTGCGAGGTGAATCGCGATGGCCGCGCCCTGTTGTGGTGTGCGGACGCCTTGGAAGCCGTTGAGGTCGGTGGCGGTGAAGCCGGGGCAGCCGGAGTTGATCAGGATGTTGGTGTCGCTCAGTTCCTTGACGTATTGGACGGTGAGGGCGTTGAGGAAGGTCTTCGATGCCAAGTAGGCGGCGGGAACCGGGCCCATGTCGATGCCGGGAGTGGTTTGCAGGGCGAGCGAGCCGACGCTGCTGGACATGTTGACGATCCGTGGTGATGCCGAGTCGCGCAGCATCGGCAGCATCGCGTTGGTGACCCGGATGACCCCGATCACGTTGGTTTCCACGACAGCTCGCACGGTCGCGGGATCGACCGTGGTAGGTGTCTGCGGCACGCCGCCGGTGATCGCGGCATTGTTGACCAGAACATCGAGCCCTCCGGCATGGCCGGCGATCAGCTCGGCCGCCGCGGCCACACTTGCGTCGTCGGTCACGTCGAGCGGCACACCGAACGCATCGGTCCCGGCCGCGCGCAGCTTCTCCACCGCGGTGTCGCGGCGTTGTTGATCCCTCGCGCCCACACCGATTCGCCAGCCAAGCGCGCCCAGGCCAGCGGCGATCTCGTATCCGATTCCCTTGTTCGCGCCGGTCACCAGCGCAATCGTCCGTTCACTCATACCGTCGATCATGTTGCGGACTCGGGTGGGGCGTCCAAGACCGGTCGGGTGGGCGGCGATACCGCACGGGTATTGATCGTGGTCAGCGCCGGATACGATGAGCGGGGTGGAGACGCGGGAGTTGCGATACTTCGTCGCCGTCGCCGAGGAGTTGCACTTCGGGCGGGCGGCACAACGGCTCGCGATGGCGCAACCACCACTGTCACGGGCGATCCAGCAGCTCGAACGGCGGCTCGGAGTCGTTCTGCTGCACCGCACTGCTCGCGCCATCGCCTTAACCGAGGCCGGGTCGGTGCTGCTGCGGGAGGCCCGGACCGCGCTCGACGCGGTCGAAGCCGCCGAGCGGCGAACCCGCCGTGCCGCGGGCGACCAGCCGGGTGTGGTGCTGGCCGCCAAGGCCGGAGCGTCCAGGGAACTGTTGTCGAAGCTTCTGGACGCCTACGCCGCTGAACCGGGCTCAGTGGCAGTCGAGGTGATGTTGTGCGGGCCGGGCGAGCCGGAAAGTCTGCTGCGCACCGGGCGTGCCGACGTTGCTCTGCTCCACCGGCCTTACGACACGACAGCCGGATTCGACACAGAGGATCTGCACACCGAACAGCAGGTCGTGGTCCTGCCCAAGGGTCATCCCCTCGCCAACCGGGCGCATCTGTCGTTAGTCGAGGTCAACGCCCAGACGGACCTGCCCCTGCCGCGCTGGCCTGGACGGGATGGCGGCCATCCGGACGGCCCCGGCCCGCAGATCCGCGACCATACCCAACTGTTCCAACTGATCGCGCTCGGACTGGCCTGCGCCGTCGTACCCGAGTCGCTCCGAGACCAGCTACGCGACGACCACGCCATCGTGCCGGTGCCGGACGCACCGGCAGTCACGACCGTCATCGCCTGGCCACCACACAGCAGATCCAAAGCCGTCGCCGACCTCGTCCGAACTGCGACACGCCTCTAGCCGATACCCGCTGCGGCACCGCTGTTCGCAGGCCGCACGACTGTACCGAGCATCACCAATGTTTCGGGATACATCCGGATTCGGGATACATCCGGAAATGCCGCGTGGAGTTCGCGGGTTAACGGTAAGGGCCCGCGAATACGCGGTGATCGCACCAGCGCTTGCCCCCACGATCGCGCCACCGCTCAGCGCGCCTGGTTCAAACGTCGCAAACCAAGCGGTGGGCGGATAGGCCAAGAGGCCCACGACTAGGCCGACGCAACAACCGGACAGGCCAGCGACGACGGCACCGACCGCTCCGAAGCGCCCGACCGTCTCTAGCCACTCCGAGGTTCTCCCGCTGGTCACAGCAATATCGTCTTCCGGTCACCGACTGGCGGCAAGATCCGACCGCTCATGCCGGATTGACGAAGTTCAGCCGTGACCACCACCGACGACAACGTCATGGCCAGCAACAGCTAGCGGCGCTCACCATCCAGGCTCGGCGGCCGATCGTCAAGGGCTGGTTCCGGTGGACGGCCAACCGGATCGACTTCAAGGCCTGCCAGGTCCACCCGAAGACCCGGCGCCATGCCTGGTGCGCCACGGAGTGGAGATAGGAACGTAGGTTTCTCGGCGTGGGCCGCGTGCGGAGCCCTGGCAACTCCTGGAGGACCTGTTACGGCAGAGCTGCCCGAAGGCCCTCAGGCTCGATCGGTGGCGCGAGGGCCGGCTGAGGGCCACGGGGCGGGGCGCCGAAGCTGGCCGTTCTCGGCTCGGCTACTCTCGGCGCCACTGACGTTCACTCTGTGATCCGGGCGACTGCCACCGGATCGGCACTCGGGAGACGCCAACGCATGAATACGCCACCATCGCCACCTGGAGCGAAGCGGACTGACGAATCAGCCGTCCAGATCGGCGCTCTCGTCCCGCTGACTCGGCCTGGCTGGGTCCAGGCCGGCCAACACTTGCTCGCCGGACTCGAGCTGGCCGTTCGCGAAGTCAATGACGCCGGCGGGATCGTCGGAAGACCACTCGAGCTGGTGGTCCGAGACACCGCAGCCGATCCACAGAGGGCCGCGGCGGCCGTGGACGAATTGGCTCGCCTGGGCGTGGCCGCCTTGGCGGGGGAGTATCACAGCGTCGTCGCTCGCGCCGCTGCCGCCAGGGCCGACGCCCTCGGCCTGCCGTTCCTCTGCTCGTCAGCGGTTCTCGACGCGCTCACCGAACAGCCAACGGAATGGGTCGCGCGCCTCGCCCCTGCGCAGTCCCACGGCTGGCGGATCTACGCAGACTTCCTCCTCAGCGCCGGCCACAGTCGAATCGCCGTAGCGACCGAGTCGAGTGTCTACTGGGCGTCTGGGGCCCGCATTCTGCGGGACTACCTCGCTCCACGCGGCGCCACCGTCATCGAACTCGACATGCGCGCGCTCGCCCCCACGGCCGTGTGCGACGAACTCGTCGACAATCGCGCGACAGCCCTCCTTCTTCTGGTCGGCCACCCGGAGCCGGCAGTGTCGATCGTCAAGTCTGTCCGCCACGACGAGCGCCTCGCCGAGATCATGATTGGTGCTCCGGCCGGGCAACCGGAGTTCGCCGAATGGGCGACGTCACTGGGCGACGACGGCGCCGCGATCCCGTTCTTGCGCTACCTGCCCGAGCGCCTCAGCCCACTCGGCGCACGAGTCGAGACGGCCCTCCGTGAGCGGCTGACCGAAGCGCCCTCCTTCGTCGCCTTCGAGGGCTACGACACGGTCGCCGTCCTCGCCGAGGTGCTGCGTTCTCACGGCGGAGACCGGGCGCGCATCGCCGCATCCTGGCCGCGCGTCGCAGTCGAAGGCACCCGCGGGCAGATCCAGTTCTCCCGCACGCCAGGGATCAGCGTGTGGCAATGGGCTTGGACGCCGATCCAGGTCGTCGATCGAGATCCGGCGGAACCCGATCGCTTTCGGATCCTCCACGCCAGCTGATCAGACGGAAGGCGCCCCCCGCCGCCGACCCGGAACCTGCGTGCCGTGGACGTGCCATCGGCGGTGACAGCGCCGCGGTAGTGCGCTGCGAGTCCGTGCTCCGACGATCGCATTGCGACGAACGTGGAGGACGAGATGGACGATGACGTGGTCAGCACGGCGGTGCTCGACCGGACAGCCCGCCTACCGGAACGGGACCGGCGCAGGTGGCTCTCGGTCGTCGCCCTCGGGATCGGCGCGTTCGCGATCGGCACCGACATGTTCGCGATGGCCGGGATACTCAGCGGGATCTCACATGACCTCGGTGTCACCGTCGGCGCCGCGGGGCTGACGGTGACGGTGTTCGCGCTGGCGTATGCGATCGGCGCGGTGCTGCTCAGCGCTCTGCTCGGGTCGTGGCCGCTGCGACGGGTGCTGATCGGCTCAGCGGGGCTGTTCGGGACCATGAGCGTGCTGTCGGCGGTGGCGCCGGCGCTTCCCGCGCTCCTCGCCGCCCGGGTGCTGGGAGCGCTTGCCGCGTCGGTCTATGTGCCGGCCGCCTGCGCGGCGGCCGTCGCGGCCGTACCGGCCAGCCACCGCGGGCGGGCGCTGAGCGTGATCTTGGGGGGTACGGCGACCGCCATGGTGCTGGGCGCTCCGCTGGGTGTGGCGCTGGCGTCGATGCTCTCGTGGCGGGCGGCGTTCGGGCTGGTCGCCGGGCTCGCCGTGGCCACCGTGATCGCTCTGCTGCTCACCCGTGCAGGGTCGGGCCCGCTGATGCGCGCCACGGTGTGCGAGCGGCTGCGCCCGATGCGTTCGCCTGCCGTCGTGGGAGTGCTCGGCGTGACGTTCCTGGTGATGACCGCCTCGTACAGCATGTACACCTATCTTCCCCTGCTGGTGGCGGCAGGGGCCGGGCCGCTCGGGCTCGGGCTGTTGATCGGGGCGTTCGGCATCGGAGGCATGCTGGGCACCTGGTGGGGCGGGAGCGCGGCCGACCGGAGCGGTCCTCGCCGGGTGGTCTTGCCGGCCGTGGCCGTACTGGCTGTGGCTTTCGCGGCGCTCCCGCACGTCGCGACGACGGTGCCCGGGTCGCCGGCGGTCATGGTCGCGTGGGGGATCGCGGCCTGGGCGTTCGTTCCCGCACAGCAGCACCGCCTGATCGGTCTGGGGGCGGGGTCGGCGCCCCTGCTGCTCGCCCTGAACAGCTCCGCGATCCATCTCGGGTCCGCGGCAGGCGCGCTGTCCGGTGGCCTGGTGGTCGACACCGCCGGAGTCGGCCGGCTCTGGGTGATCGCCGTCGCCTGCTGTGCTGCCGGCCTGGCCGTACACGGCATTCTCACCAGGGAGGTCCGGGCATGATCGAGCGTGCGTGCGATGTCGCTGAACTGGGCGTCATCCTGGGGATCTGGGCGCACCCTGACGACGAGGCCTACCTGTCCGGCGGTTTGATGGCGATGGCTCGCGACAGCGGATCGCGGGTGGTGTGCGTGACCGCGACCTGCGGCGAGCTCGGCACGGGCGACCCGGTGGAGTGGCCGCCGCATCGACTCGCCGCGGCGCGCACCCGCGAGCTGGCGCGCTGCCTGGAGATCCTCGGGGTCGGCGAGCACCACTGGCTCGGCTACCGGGACGGGCAGTGCGCGCAGGTCCGCAGGTCCGACGCGGTCGCGCGGCTGTGCGACGTCATCGAGCGGGTGCGGCCCGACACCGTGCTCACCTTCGGCCCTGACGGCATCACCGGTCACCCGGACCATCAGGCGGTCTCGGCCTGGACCACCGCGGCGTTCGACCGCGCCGCCCCGTCCGGAGCGCGGTTGCTGTACGCCACGTTCGCGGAGCGGCGGGCACCGCGCTGGAGCGCGCTCAACGAGAGCTTGGGCATCTTCCCGCCGGGATACCCGATCACGACACCGGCCCACCTGCTGGCGGTCGACCTCGTGCTGGACGCGGGGACGGCGGCCCGCAAAGTCCGTGCCCTGGCGGCGCAGGAGACGCAGACGGGCGAGCTCATCGCCGGCATGGGCGTCGACTGTTTCACGGCATGGGTCGGAGACGAGTCGTTCGCCGAGCCACCCACAACGGCTGTCACGATCGAGTGAGGTTCCGCTCGATCGCCTGCCGAGCCAGCTCGAGGACGGCGACCCGGCTGGGGATCGGCGTCGCCGGAGCGGCCACGGTGTGCGCGGGGCGTTCGCCGTGGGAGCGGTCCACGGCCGGCGCGTCGGGAGCCTGGCCCGCCGCGGCGTCGATCATCGCCGCAGGCTCGTCGTCGCCGAGCCCGCGCAGCAGATCGGCGAGGTTGCGCAGGGTGACCCACAAATGAGTCCAGTTGCCGTTGCGGGCGAAGTACTCGATGACGTCGCGGTAGCCGCCCAGCGCCTCGTGGACACGGCCCGTGGAGGCGCGCACCGACAGGAGCCCGACGGTCGCGACGCCGACGAGAAAGGTCGCGCCCGAGGTGCGGGCCAGGTCGATGGCACGGATGTAATGCCGCTCGGCCGGTTCGCTGTGGCCCGCGAGACTCTCGATCTCCCCGGCGACGTAGGCGCCCCACGAGAGCATCGTGGGCGACACCGCGCCGGCCAGCCCCCGCTCGTTCAGTCGTCGCGCCGCATCTGGATCGCCCGCGTAGGCGGTCGCGAGGGCGGCGATCCCCAGGCTCTCCCTGTGCGGGCCGGCGAGAACGGTCGCGGCGAGGGAATGCTCGACCACGTCGTCGTAGGCGCCGCGCGCCAGGTCGGCCACCGACAGCACCATCAGGCAGTGCCATGACCCGACGCTGTCGCCCGCCTTCTCCAGCCCTGTGCGGGCGAGCCGGTCGGCCTGGCGGTAGTCGCCGCGGTGGTAGGCGGCTTCCGCCGCGGTCGCGAGTACGGCGCAGGCCCGTGGGTGGGCGGTGAGTCCCTGGTCGCCGGCCAGTTCCTCTGCCCAGTCCCGAAGCTCGATCAGGTCGCGGTAGGCGACCGTCTCGAACAGCGTGATGACCATCGCCGCGGCGTCGTCCAGACAGCCCTGGCTGCGAACCAGCCGCCACGCGGCCCGCAGGTTCGGCAGCTCCCGGCGCAGGACGGCGTCCGCCTCGGGCTCCCTCTCGGTGGTCATGGTGGCCTCGATCCATGAGGTCAGCTCGACAGCCCACCGGGTCATGCGCTCGACGGCGGCCTTCTCCTCGCCGGCCGCCGCGAGCCGGTCCAGCCCGAAGGCCCTCAGCGTCTCCAGCATGCGGTACCGGGTGGTCTCCTGGAAGGAGGCGTCGATCATGGAGGCGTCGACGAGGCGGGCCAGCGCGCTTCCTGGATCACTTTCCAGGCCCAGGTCGGCGGCGAGCCGCTCGGCGGTGTCGAGGTCGACACCGTCGGGGAAGACCGACAGATGCCGGAACAGCCGCCGTTCGTCGTCGGTGAGGAGCTGATACGACCACTCGATGGTCGCGCGCAGCGTCCGGTGCCGGGAATCCGCGCTGGGCCTGCCACCGGCGAGCAGGTCGAGCGAGCGGTCCAGGCGGCCACGCAGATCAGCGAGGGACAGCGTGGACAGCCGGCCCGCCGCCAGTTCGATGGCCAGCGGCATCCCGTCGAGCCTGTGCACGATGTCGGCGACCGTGCACAGCTCCGCCGGCGTCGGTGGTGGACCGGGGCGGACCCGCCGGGCCCGGTCCAGGAACAGCGCCACGGACGGAGCCCGCGAAGGGTCCTGGTCGGGGCGGGGCAGCGGAAGAGGCGCCAGCCGTGAGACGTATTCGGCCGTCAGGCCGAGAGGTTCGCGGCTGGTGGTCAGCAAGGAGATTCTGGGACACGAGGAGAGGATCACGTCCACCGTGTCCCTGACGCCGTCGAGCAGATGCTCACAGTTGTCGATCATCAACAGGCCGGGGCGGTCGCCCAGCACGGCGACGCAGGCGGACAGCACGTCACCCTGGTCGATCCTCAGGTTCATGGCCGCCGCCAGCGCGTGCGGGATGGCGGCGGGATCGGTGACCGGCGCCAGCAGCAGCACCGTCGCCGTGCCGCTCTGCGACGCGACCTCCAGGGCGACCCGGGTCTTGCCGATGCCGCCTGGCCCCACGAGCGTGATCAGGCGCTCGGCCGCCAGCAGCCGATGCAGGGCCGCGACCTGGGACTCGCGGCCGATCAGCCGCGTGGCCGGCCTGGCGGGCCCCTCGGGCCGGCTGGGCGCCGAACCGGCGACACCGCCGACGATCTCGCGCTCGAGGGCGTCCAGGGCGGGTGATGGATCGAGGCCCGTCTCCTCGACCAGCCTGCGCCGGTACTCCCGTCCGACGCGCAGGGCCTCCGGCGCCTGCCCGGTCGCCGCCAGCGCCCGCATGAGCAGGAGGACGGCGGGCTCCCGCAGCGGGTCGGCGGCCGATGACGCGGCGGCCAGGCCCAGGATCCCATCAGCCTGTCCTGCGGCGACGGTGCTGTCGACCAGCGCGTCGGTCACCTCGCGGTGCAGCTGAGCGTACTCCTCGACCGCGGTGGCGATGGGCACGACGTCGGAGAGGTCGGCGAGAACCGGCCCTCGCCACAGCCCGTGCGCCTCCTGCAGCAGGGAGAGCGCGCAGGCCGGGTCCCGCTGCGCCGTCGTACGCGCCGTCGCGAGCAGTGCTCGCGCCTGTGCCACGTCCAGTTCGTCGCGCTCGAGCGCGAGCAGATAACCGTCATGCCGTGTCTCGAGCCGGGCCGCCGCAGGACCGAGGTGCCCACGCAGCCGGGACACGTGGTTGTGCAGCGCTTGACGCCCGGATTCGGGAACCTCCGACGGCCAGAGCGCGTCCACGAGGTGATCGACCGTGACGATTCGGCCCTCGGCGAGCGCGAGCAGCGCGAGCACCGCCCGCCGCTTCGGGCCGGATACGTCCACAGGGGCGCCGTCAACGAGGAGCCGCAGCGGCCCCAGCACCTCCACCCGGACCGGCGGCGGCAGGCTCCTGACTGCCATGGCATCCCCCGTGTCCAACACTCCCGTGACGAGGACGAACTCGGCCTGTTAGCACGACGATAGCCCGTGCGAGGGCCGTGAAAGGCAGCGGGCCGACTCTTGTGTTGTGACCGGCGCCACCCGGTCCGACAGGAGGGAGACCAGAGATGGACCACGAGAAGGTGAACGAGTTCCTGGGCCGGTTCGTGAGCGACCTGGCGGCGACCGACGCCGCAGGCTCCGTCGTGATCGGCCAGCGGCTCGGCCTCTATCGCGCCCTCGCGGAGGGCCCCGCGACACCCGAGCAGTTCGCCGAGCGCACCGGGTGCCACCTGCGCTACCTCACCGAATGGCTGCGCGGACAGGCCGCCGGTGGATATGTCAGCTACGAACCGGAGACCGGCCGGTTCTCGCTGACCGAGGAGCAGGCGTTCTGCCTGGCCGACCCGAACGGTCCCAACGTGCCGACGGCCTTCCTCATCTCTCTGGGGATGCTGCGCGCAGAACCGCGCATCACCGAGGCGTTCCGTACCGGTGCCGGCGTCGGCTGGCACGAGCACGACGAGGACGTCTTCGTCGGGTGCGACGCGTTCTACCGGCCCGGCTACGTGGCCGAGCTGATCCCGAACTGGATCCCCGCGTTGGAGGGGGTCGAGGCGAAGCTGACGGCCGGGGCCCTGGTCGCCGACGTCGGCTGTGGTCTCGGCTCGTCGTCGATCCTGCTCGCCGAGGCGTATCCGCGTACCACGGTCGTCGGCTCCGACTACCACGCCGATTCGATCGCGCTGGCGCGCAAGGGGGCCGCGGAGGCCGGGCTCGCCGACCGGGTCAGCTTCGAGGTGGCCACCGCGCAGACCTTCACAGGGACCGGCTACGACCTGGTGACGATGTTCGACTGCCTGCATGACATGGGCGACCCGCTCGGGGCGGCCCGGCGGGTGCGGGAGGCGCTGGCTCAGGACGGCACGTGGCTTCTGGTGGAGCCGTTCGCCTCCGACAAGGTCGAGGAGAACTTCAACCCGGTGGGACGGCTGTACTACAGCGCCTCCACGTTCCTGTGCGTCCCCAACGGTCTGTCCCAGCCGGGCGGGTACGCGTTGGGCGCGCAGGCCGGTGAGGCGGCGATCCGCGAGGTGATCGCGGACGCGGGTTTCACCCGATTCCGGCGGGCCGCGCAGACGTCCTTCAACGTGGTCTACGAGATCCGGCCGTGAGACGGTGTGCCCGTGGGCGCTCGACTGGACGGCACGCGCGTCATCCGCTGTCGTGTGGGCTCGCGAGATCGCGGCGATGCTCAGCCGGCGAGGAAGGCGCGCATGTCGTCGGCTTCGGGCAGTCCCGTGCGCACGTAGACGTCCAGCGCACCGGTGGCGTGCTCGCGGGCCAGATCCCGCTCGCCGCGCTCGCGGTGGGCGCGGGCCAGCCCTTCGTGGGCGGCGCCCTGCCGGGCAGGGTCGCCGGCCTCCACTGCCATGGCGAGGGCCGCACGGTGGTCCTCCACCGCCTGTGTCACCTCGCCCAGGTGGCGCGCCGCGACACCCATGCCGTTGAGCGCGTCGGCCTCACCGCTGGGATAGTCGAGGCCACGATGGTGCTCCAGCGCCTCCCGGTAGTGCTCCAGCGCCTCCGCGGGGCGCCCCTGCCACAGGCAGATCTGCCCCAGGTTGGCGCGGATCGTGCCCTGCCCGCCGGGCAGCCCGATCGCCGCGAAGCCCGCCAGCGCCTGCCGCAGCGCCCTCTCGGCCTCGTCGTAGCGGCCCTGCCGCCCGGCGACCAGCCCCAGGTTGCCCAGCACGATGGCCACGTCGGTGCCGGCGTCCACCTCGCGAAACAGCTCAAGAGCGGCGCGGAAGCGCTCTTCCGCCCGCAGGTCGTCGCGCTCGCGCCAGTGCATGTCGCCCAGCGCGTTCAGCGCTCTGGCCTCGCCGTACCGGTCGCCGATCTCGCGGGCCAGATCCCTGACGTGCTTGGCGTCGTCGTGGGCGTGGTCGTAGCGGCCCTGGCGGGCGTTCATCGACATCCACTCGTTCAGCAGGTGCACCTCGCCAGCCCGGTCTCCGAGATGGCGGGCGGCCTCCAGCGCCCTGCCGTACAGCGGGAGCGACTCGGCGTGGTGGGCGTGGCCGTCGAGGTAGGGGTAGAGGATTCGCGCCAGCAGGACCGCGTGCTCAGGCCAGCCCTGCTCGGCGGCGTACGTCCCCGCCGTCACGAGGTTGGCGCGCTCGCCGTCCAGCCAGCGCAGCGCGTCGGCGGGGCGGGCGAAGGGCTCCCCTGCGGGTACGGCGGGCCGCAGGTGCGCGCCTGAAGGGTAGAGCAGGTTCGTGGCGGTGGCCGCCGCTCTCACGTAGTGGTCGAGCAGCCGGGTCAACGCCACGCGCTTCTCGTCCCGCTCTTCGGCCGCCCCGCGGGCGAGCTCGCGCAGCAGGTCGTGCTGGTGGTAGCGGCCCGGCACGTTCTCCAGCACCAGGCTGGCGTCGACCAGGTCATCCAGGAGCCGGCGCGCCGTACTCACCGAGACCTCGGCGAGCGCGGCCGCGGCGTGCACGCTCAGGTCCACGCCGGGCGCCAGGCCGAGCAGGCGGAACATGCGGTGCTGCCCGTCGTCGAGATCGCGCAGCGACATCGACAGCACCCCCGCGGTGCCCAGGTCGCCCTCGCGCAGGTACTCCGCCAGCGTCTCCAGCGTCCAGGCCGGGCGGTGCCGCATGCGCGCGGCGGCCACGCCGAGGACCAGCGGCAGGTGCCCGCAACGGCGCAGCACCTCCTCCAGCGCGGGCGAGTCCTGCGCCCGCGCGTCGCCGAGCGCCGCGCCGAACAGGTCGGCCGCCTCGCGCGGGCCGAGCACGTCGAGCGAGACCGGGTGGGCGTCGCCGAGCCCGATCAGCCGCCTGCGGCTGGTGATCAGGACGATGCTGGACCCGGCCCCCGGCAGGAGCGGCCGCACCTGTGCCTGGCCCGCGACATTGTCGAGCACGACGACGGCGCGCCGCATGGCCAGCTCCGACCGCCACAGCGCGGCCCGCTCCTCCACCGCCTCCGGTATCCGCCCGGACGGCACGCCGAGCGCGGCCAGCAGGATCCGCAGCGCCTCGCCTGGCTCGACGGGATCCCGGCCGGGAGTGAAGCCGTGCAGGTCGAGGTGGAGCTGCGCGTCGGGGTAGTCGGAGGTCAGCCGGTGGGCCGCGTGGACGGCCAGGGTGGTCTTCCCGACCCCGCCCATCCCGTCGATGGCCACCACGCGCTCGGCGCGCGCGGCCGTCAGCACCGCGGCCAGTTCCTCCTGCCGTCCGGTGAACGTGCTGATGTCGTACGGCAGGTCGTTGCGGGTCACGGTGACGGCGGGACCCACCCTGGGGCCGCGTTTGCCCGCCTCCCACAGCGGCCGCAGCGGCCGGGGATCGACGCCCGCGGTCTGGCAGAGCCCCACGACCACCGACCAGGGTGGCACGGCCTGGCCGGTCAGGTAGCGCGAGAGCGAGGAGCTGCTCACGTGGAGTGAGCGCTCCAGGTCGCGCAGGCTGCGGCCGCCGGCCTCCCGGACCTGGCGCAGGCGCCGTGCGAGATCCTCGCTCATGCTCCATCCTTCGGGCGTCCCGTCCCGGGACAGTGCAGGGACAACTGGATCTCACTGTATCGCCCGAGGTCAGCTCGTCTGCCCAGACGGTGATCGCGTCCCGGACGGGCTGCGGTCGGTGGCGGGCCGCCGTGCCCCCGTGGCGTCATGGAGATGCGAGCCACTCACTCAGGAGGACAACATGAACCCTCGGATGCCGAACCCCGTCACCGTCCTGTCCGGCGCGATGCGGCCACTCATGAAGATCGTGGAGGTCGCCAAGCAGGGCGGTGTCCCTGAGACCACACTGGAGCTGGTGCACCTGCGGGTCAGCCAGGTCAACGGCTGCAGCGCCTGCGTCGACGGCGGGTCACGCACCGCCAGGAAGTCGGGGGAGAGCGAGGAGCGCCTGGGGGCGGTGTCGGCCTGGCGCGAGACGCCGTACTTCACCGACGCCGAGCGGGCCGCGCTGGCCCTGGCCGAGTCGACGACCCGGCTGGCCGACCGGCAGGACGCCGTCCCTGACCAGGTCTGGGACGAGGCGGCCAGGCACTACGACGAGCGAGGACTGGCCGCGCTGGTCCTCATGATCGGTGCGACGAACCTGTTCAACCGGCTCAACGCCTCGACGCGGCAGATCGCCGGGGCCTGGGGCTGACCGATGAGCACCACCCTGACCACCGTGAACCCGCCCGCCCGCTCCCTCGCCCTGCGCATCCGCGACACCCTGGACCGGCTCGACCGTGACGTCGACGCCTGGTTCGCCACCGCCGATCCGGCCGGCCTGCCGTACCTGGTGCCGCTGTCGTTCCTGTGGGACGGCCAGGCCCTGCTCATCTCCACGGCCAGGACCAACCCGACGGCCAGATTCCTGGAGGCCACCGGCAAGGTCCGAGTCGCGCTCGGCCCCACGCGCGACGTCGTCCTGATCGACGCCGAGGTGCGCGAGGTGATACCCGCCGCCGAGCTCCCGGCCGAGGTCGGCGACGCCTTCGCCGCCAAGACGGGCTTCGACCCGCGCGAGCAGCGCGGCGCCTACCCCTACTTCCGTGTCGTCCCGCTCCAGGTGCAGGCCTGGCGCGAGGTGAACGAGCTCGCCGGGCGCGATCTCATGATCGACGGCACATGGCTCAGCGGCCCGGACGCGTCTATAGGTGTGATGTAGACTATGTGTCATGTCCCTTAGGCATGCCATCCTCGGCCTCCTCGACCTGAAGCCGATGACCGGGTACGACCTCAAGAAGGCCTTCGACAACACGGCCCGGCATTTCTGGGCAGCTGATCGGTCGCAGATCTACCGCACCCTCGGCAACCTGCACGCCGACGGCCTGCTGAACGAGCACGTCATCCGCCAGCGCTCACGCCCGGACCGGCATGAGTACCGGCTGACCGAGGCGGGCTCCGCCGAACTGGACACCTGGCTGCGCTCCCCCGCGCCCACCGAGTTGCCGCGCGAGGCGTTCCTGGCACGGGTCTACTTCGCCGGTCGGGCCGAGGATCCCCAGCTCGTACGGAAACTCGTCGATGAGCGCAGGGCGCTGGTGAGGCAACGGCTCGACGAGCTGCGAGCGCTTGAGGCGCCCACGGCGACGTACCCCGAGCGGCTGCGGGCGATGACGTTGCGCAACGGCATCGTGCACCACGAGGCCGAGCTCAGCTGGCTCGACGAGCTCGAGGGGGCGCTGTGATGTTCGTGCACGAGGAACATCAGGACGCCGACGAGACTCTCCTGTTCCTGCACGGCGGCAACGTCGCGGGGTGGATGTGGCGCGACCTGGCCGCGTCGCTGCCCGATCAGCCTGATCCCGGACCTGCCCGGTTTCGGCGCGTCGAACGCTGAGCCCTGGACGACCGTCGCCGAGGTGGCCGACTCGGCAGCGGCGATCATCCGTGAACGCGCCCACGGTGGACGCGCGCACCTCGTAGGCCTCTCCCTCGGCGCCGTGGTCGGCACTGTTCTTGTGGCACGCCATCCCGATCTCGTCAGGAGCGCGATGCTCACCGGTGCGCCGCTCCAGGGCGTGGGGACGACGACAAGGGTGTCGGGGGTCGCGCAGATCGGGTTGTGGGGTTCGCGCTCATACTGGCGGGTGATGGCGCGCGCGTTCCGGTTACCCGATGATTCGGTCGACACGTTCGTCGAGACCGGCATGGGGATCGACCGGGTGTCGGCGCGACGCATGCTGACCCAGGTGTACGAAGGTGTGCCGGCCGCGGACCTCGAGGGCCTGAGGCGTTCACAGACACCGATCCTGATGCTGGCGGGCGAGCGGGAGCCGAAGGCGGTGCATCGAGCGCTGGCCGAGGTGACCTCCCGGGCGCCGAAGGCGGTCGCGCGGACGGTGCCCAGGATGCATCACGTGTGGAGCGCGGAGGACCCGGAGCTGTTTCGTCGTGTGCTCCGGCACTGGCTGGCGGTGCGCGAGCCAGGACCCGAGCTGGCCGCACACCGCCGGCCCGGCGACTGAGAGCGGGCGTGTGCAGGAGCCGCCGCCCCGCGACCCTGGGTGCCCGGCGACGACGGAGGACTGCACCACGCATCTGTGGCAGCGCCCCCGCAGGCGCCGGGCCGACGTGCCGAACACGGTTCGCCATGACGACACCGTCGACGTGCGCCGGCGTCCAGGAACGCCGCCGGCTCGGCCGGGAGCGGGCGTGCGTCCTGCCGAGGTCAGCCGCTCGTGAGGATGACGAGTTGCTGGGTCGCTCGGGTCATCGCGACATAGCGGTCGACCGCTCCTTCGATCCCCTCGCCGAACGCCTCCGGATCGATGAGGACGACCAGGTCGAACTCGAGCCCCTTGGCCAGTTCCGGAGTCAGTGACCGGACGCGGGAGGTCGCCCGGAACGCCGGATCGCCGATCACGCAGGCGGTCCCGTCGGCGTGCGCGGCCAGCCAGGTGTCGAGGATCGAGCCCAGCTCGGAGGCGGATCCGTGGGTGACGGGGACGCCGTTGCTGCGGATGGAGGTCGGCACGTTGGCGTCCGGCAGCGCGGCCCGGATGACCGGCTCGGCTTCGGTCATGATCTCCTCCGGTGTCCGGTAGTTGACGCTCAGCGAGGCCAGGGTGATGCGGTCGAGTCCGATCCGCTCGAGCCGTTCCTGCCACGACTCGGTGAACCCGTGCCTGGCCTGGGCGCGGTCGCCGACGATGGTGAAGCTCCGCGACGGGCAGCGCAGCAGCAGCATCTGCCACTGCGCGTCGGTCAGTTCCTGCGCCTCGTCCACGACGATGTGCGCGAACGGGCCGGCCAGCAGGTCCGGTTCGAGGGCGGGCAATGCGGTCTCGTCGACCAGGGCGTCTCGGATGTCCTGCCCGCGCAGCATCGTCACCACCCCTTCACCGTCGTCATCGGCATCGAGCAGGCGGTCGACGACCTGCGTCATGCGCTCGCGTTCGGCGGCGACAGCGGCGTCCTGCCGGCGCTTGAGTCGGGCCGCCCCCGGGTCGCCGAGCCGCTGGCGGGCCGCGTCAAGGAGCGGCAGGTCCGACACCGTCCAGGCCTGGGGGTCCTCGCGCTGCAGCGCCTTGATCTCCTCGGGGGTGAGCCAGGGGGCGCACAACCGCAGGTAGGCGGGGACCGTCCACAGGTCACCGACCAGGTCGGCCGCTTCGAGCAGCGGCCACGCCCGGTTGAAGACGGTGAGCAGCTCCCTGTTCTGCAGCAGCGACCTGCGCAGCAGGTGCGCCGGAGCCTCCTCGTCGTCGTGCTTGTCCAACAAGATCGTGAGCAGTTCCTCCCAGATCTGGTTCCGCGCGTCGTTGTGCGGCGTGCCGGGATCGGGCGCCGCGAACGCCTCGGCCCAGTCCTCGGCGCTCAGCCGGATGTCGGACCAGGGGGTCGTGACCGTCATCGGCTTGGTGGGCGGGTTCTCATAGAACCGGACGGCCGGCTCGATCGCCTCGACCAGGCGCGCCGACGACTTCAGACGCTCCACCTGCGGGTCGGTCTCGATCGCCGCCGCGGCTCCTTCGGCGACCAGGTCGCGCAGGGTGCAGGTCTGCACGCCCTCCTCGCCGAGGCTGGGCAGGACGTCGGCGACGTAGGCCAGGTAGGGCTGGTGCGGACCGACGAACAACACGCCGCCCCGGTGATGACCCAGGCGGGGGTCGGAGTAGAGCAGGTAGGCCGAGCGGTGCAGCGCCACGACCGTCTTGCCGGTGCCCGGGCCGCCGTCGACGACCAGCGCGCCGCCGGATCCCGCCCGGATGATGGCGTCCTGGTCGGCCTGGATGGTGCCGAGCACGTCACGCATCCGGGCCGACCGGTTGCTGCCCAGGCTGGCGATGAAGGCCGACTGGTCATCGAGCGCGGCGTGCCCGACGAGCCCGTCGGGGGTGAACACCTCATCCCAGTAGTCGCTGATCCGGCCGCGGGTCCAGCGATACCGGCGGCGGCTCGCCAGCCCCATCGCGTTGGCGTGGGTGGCTCCGAAGAACGGCTCGGCCGCGGGCGAGCGCCAGTCGAGCAGCAGCCGGCGTCCGGTGCTGTCGGTGAGGCCCAGCCGTCCGATGTAGACGGGCTCGCCGTCGTCCGCGCCGACCATGTGCCCCAGGCACAGGTCCAACCCGAAGCGCCGTAGTGTGCGCAGCCGGGCGGTCAGCCGGTGGATCTGCATGTCCCGGTCCATCGCGGCCCGGCCCGCGCCGCCGGGCGCCTTACGCTCGGCCTCCAGCCGGTCCGACAGGTCGGCGATCGACTCCTCCAGGGTCTGCGCGATGGCCGCGAAGTGCTGTTCGTCACCGGCGATCAGCGCCGGGTCGGCCTTCGGGGCGAGGTGGTCGGGAAGGTCGAACGCACTGGTGGTCAGGAAATTCACGTGCTTGGCTCCGATACAGGGTCGCTGGCTGCAGCATTGCGCGCAGCGAGGCGTCCGGACCGGTGTGACGAACCTGGCGGCCATGACGAGCGACGCTCTGTCTGACATGGCCCCCACATCCGTACCGGTTCCAGCCGCCAGGGGTGACGGTTACTCGTGTTCTGACGATCTACGTGTGGTTCACGCGGAGACGGGCGGCCTTGCGCGGCTGACCGCGTCCAGCAGCAGCGTCGCGGCCACCGTCGCCCCGTCGGCGCGGATCGTGCCGGCCACGGCGGCCGCTCGCGCGCGGGTCTCGAGGGCCAGGGCCGCCTCCAGCGCGGCTGACAGGGACTCGAAGGCCGGAGTGGGACCGTCGTGCGCCGCGCCGATGCCGAGCTCGGCCACCCGGCCCGCCCAGTACGGCTGGTCCGCCCCCTGGGGTACCACCACCTGAGGCGCGCCGGCCCGGGTGGCGGTCGTCGTCGTGCCCGCGCTGCCGTGGTGCACGACGGCGGCCACCCGTTGGAACAGCGCCTGATGGTTGACCTCGCCGACGGCGAAACAGTCGTCCCCGTCGTCGATCAGGTCCAGGCCGGCCCAGCCGCGGCCGACGAGGACGCGGCGGCCCTGCGCGCGGATCGCCTCGATGGCCACCTGGGCGAACTCCTTGGGGGCGCTCATGGACGTGCTGCCGAAGCCCACGTACACCGGTGGTGTGCCGCCGTCCAGGAACGCCGCCAATCCGGCCGGGAGCGGGCGCTCGTCGGTCAGGATCCACGCGCCTGTCTGCACCACGTCGAGATCCGTCGGCTGCCACGGCGACAGGATCGGGTCCGTTGCCAGCCACGGGCGGTCGGTGAAGGCGTAGTCGCGGACGTTGTCCACCGGCGGCAGGCCGATCGACGCCCGATGGGTGTTGAGCACCTCGCCGAACATCGCATTCGCGATCTCGGCGTCCAGGTCCCACAGCGCCCGGTTGTCGGTCACGTCCGGTGGCAACGGCCGGCCCCGCCGCGCGGGCGGTCGGCGGTACGGCGACGGCAGTACGACCGGCTGGTGGCTCACATGCACGTAGCGGATGCCCAATCTCTCGGCCACCGACCGCGCGCCGGCCGTGGCCGGCAACGGGCCGGTCGCCACCAGCGCATCACATCCCTCGGCCGCCGCGGCGACCGTGTCGAACTGCGCGGCCATCAACTCGGCCGCACGCTGCGGCAGGCCCACCGCCGACCCCGGCGTCACCGTGGTCGCCAGCGGGCGCACCGGCCGGCCTGTCGGCACCATCGGCACACCGGCTCCGGCCAGCAGCTCCGCGAACTCCTCGTCCGGCGGCGCGCACATCCGCGCCTCCGCGCCGAGCGCCCGCAACCCCACCGCGAGTCCCGCCATCGGTTCCACACTCCCGCGCGACCCATACGCCGACAACAACACACGCACTTCGCGTCCCCCATTTCCGCAGGTTCTGGCCTCGGTCGGCGATTCTGCAGTACGACCGGGGTCTTGCCGCAAGCCCCCCGGTGCGCTATACGTTGAGAGTGGAAAGGAGCGGGCGCTCTCCTTTCCCTTTTTGTTGTCCGCCATGGACGGCCCGTTTTGCTGCCCGCGATGGACGGACAGGCCCCCGCCAAGCGGCGGCAGGTGCTGCCGGCCATGCTCAAGGCTCCTTCGGCTGCCCTCACGGGGCGCTTCTGGCGTGCCTGGATAAGTCGACTGTCGCCAGGACGTTGAAGATGCTCCGGCAGGACGCTTCTGGGCCGCAGACCACCGCGGGGGACGCGCCGTAACCTACCGGACCACCCACCCCAAGCCGACGCCGCCCGGCAGACTCGGCGGCATTCGCCCCGCCTTCCGTCCGCTCGGGGCCGTCAGGCCGCTGGATCCCCAAGATCGTCGGTCCGCTGGAGCCGCCGAGTAAACGCGAAGGGGGTGCCGACCCCGGCCATGATGATCAGCGGGGGTCGGCACCCCGACCCGGCGCGTTGGGGTGCCGTGCAGGAGCCCGAGCCTGGAGGTGTCGGCCTCCGCGCCGGGACGGATCCGGTCCACAGCGGGCGGCGGCCGCGCCCGTATGCGTAGCGCGGCCGCTCGTCATCAATGAGGACCTGTGTAGCGGATCACGACGGGGAAGCCGCGGTGAGCTTCGCGAAATCGGGGGCGTAGACGGTCATCCAGTGCGGGTGCAGCCGGTAGTAGACCACGTCGTTGTCCCAGTCGAAGAGGTCGTCGCCATAGAAGTCCTTGAAATACGCGAGCAGGTCTGACCAGTCTGGGGCCGGCTCGCCGTCCTGGGGGTTGAGGATCTCCACCGTGCCGTGCGTGAACACGCCCAGGTCCTCCCCGCGCATGTGCGCGACGCTGGCGGCGGGGCGGGCGGCGAGGTGGCGGGCCTTGGCGGCGTCACGCGCCGTGCCGAAGTGCCACTTTCCGTGCAGGAAGTGCCCGTCCACACCGCTGATCCGGGGCTCGCCCTTCGCCGTCACGGTGGACAAGGCGAGGGTGCACATGCCGGTAAGGACCTGGGTGAGCTGCTCCGCGGTCAGCGTGCGCTCGGTGTTGATGATCGAGCGGAGGTGCGAGGTGGAGCGGGAGAGGGAGGCATCGAGGAGGGCCTGGAGCTCTTTGAGTTCTTCTGGCGTTTCGCGCATGGAGGTCCTTGTCTATCCGTAGGGCCCGGCCCGCGGCCGCCATCGACCGCCGACCGGTGACACCATGCTCGACCCCCAACCTGACACCTTGTGTCCTATTTTTTCACCCACCTTGGAGCCGGAGGAGACCGCCGCCCGCCGTGACCCGAGCCGCGCGGAGTGACGGGGCTTCGCGGTCCCGAAGGCAATGTGATCGAGATCTACGCCGACTACTGAGCGAGCCTGTCGTCAGCCGTCCTGGGGTTCGCCCTCGCCTCCTGCGCCGGGATGTCGGCGTGTGGGCGACCTACCTGATCACTGACCTGGCGTGGCCAGGCGAAACCCGGACGGCGGCGGGACAAGCAGACCTCGGCTTGCATGATCATCGCGTCCTTTCGGCCGAACGCGGGGTCGTGCGCCGCAGGGTCAGGGTCAGCAGGGCCAGCGCGACGAGCAGGGGGATCGTGATGAGCGCGTGGACGTGGAGGCTGTGGGTGAAGGCCTCCCTGGCGGCCCCGGCCAACGGGACGCCGATGCTCTCGGGAAGCCGCCGGGCGGCCTCGAGCGCGGCGGGCAACGTCTCGCGGGCGGCCCTGGCGACCTCGGGCGGAACCCCTGGGGGCAGGCGGTCGGTCAGGTAACCGCCGTAGACGCCGGTGGCGACGCTGCCCATGACGGCGATGCCCAGCGCGCCGCCGAGTTCGGCGCCGGTCTCGGAGATCGCCGAGGCGCTCCCCGCGCGTTCGGGCGGCGCCGCGTCCACCACCAGGCTGGTACCCAGGGCCATGAACGGGGTCAGCCCCGCGAAGAGCGCGACGGAGCCGCACACCAGGACGAAGGGGTTGTCGTCCGCCTGGGTGAGCAGGACAGGACCCGCGACGGAGAGGGCCGCTCCTGCCGTCATGAGGACGGCAGGGCGGATCCGGCCGGTGAGGCCGGAGACCACCAGCGCCACGACGGTGCCCGTGACCGCCGTGGGCAGCTGCCACAGGCCCGCCTCCAGCGGCGAGAAGCCGAGGACCAGTTGCAGGTACTGCGAGGTGAGCAGGCTGGTGCCGAACAGCAGGACGCCGACGAGCACCATGCCGCCGACCGGCACGGCGAAGGCGGGGATGCGGAACAGCGTCAGATCCAGCAGCGGGTGGGCCAGCCGCCGCTGGCGGCGCACGAAGACCGTGCCGATCACCAGGCCGGCGGCCAGGACCCCGGCGGACGGCAGCGCGAAGCCGTGGACCGCGAGCTCCTTGATGCCGAACACGATCGCCAGGGGAGTCAGGAGTGACAGGACCACACTGGCCGCGTCCAGCCGCCCAGCAGCCGTGGCGCGCGACTCGGGGATCAGGAAGGGCCCTGTCACCAGCAACAGCGCCATGGCGGGAACCGCGAGCAGGAACACCGCCCCCCACCAGAAGAAGTGCAGCAACACGCCCCCGATCAGCGGGCCGAGCGCGCCGCCGCCCATGAAGCCCGTCATCCAGATCGTGATGGCGAGGGTGCGCTGCCTGGAGTCGAGGAACAGGGCGCCGATCAGCGCCAGCGAGGACGGCGCCAGGCAGGCCGCGGCGACGCCCTGGACCGCCCGCGCCGCGATGAGCATGCCCGCGCTGGTGGAGCAGGCGGCGAGAACGGAGGCGCAGGCGAAGAGGACGGACCCGATCAGCAGGATCCTGCGGTGCCCGAGACGGTCGCCGAGCGTCCCCATGGTGACGAGCGCTCCTGCGACCATGAAGCCGTAGATGTCGGTGATCCACAGCAGCTGGGCGCCGCCGGGTCTCAGCTCGGCGCTCAGGCTGGGCAGCGCGAGGTAGAGCACCGACATGTTCATCATGACCAGGACGGCGGGGACGCCCAGGACCGCCAGAGCGGCCCACTCCCGCGCTCCGGCTCTGACCGGGAGCTCCGGCGCTTCAGCCGCGGACATGGGCGCCTGGGATGAGCAGGGTCTTGCCCGTGGTGGCCCGCGCTTCGATCGCCCGGTGCGCGGCCGCGGCCTCGTCGAGCGGGAAGGTCTGCCCGATGACAGGCCGCAGCCTCCCGCCTGCCGCCAGATCGAGCGCGTCGGCGATGAGAGCACGGGTCATGGCCGGGCTCGGCGCGGAGGTGAGGCCGATGACGCCGATGGAGCGCCTGCGAAGCTCCTCCTCGTCCAGGTCGGCCTCCACGCCGCTCGCCACTCCGTAGACGCTCACGCGTCCGCCTTCACGCAGCGCGCCCACCGCCACTGTGCCGATCCGGCCGCCGACGCCGTCGAAGACCAGATCGACTCCCGCGCCCCCGGTCGCCTCCATGACCTGCTCCAGCCAGCCGGGCAGGGAGTAGTCGACGTAGGCCGCCGCGCCCAGCGAGGTGACCAGCCCCGCCTTGCCCGCTCCTCGGGCGGCGCCGATCACCTGGGCCCCCTCGGCGGCGGCGAGCTGCACGAGCAGGCTGCCCACGCCTCCCGCCGCGGCCTCCACGAGGACCCGCTGTCCCGGCCCGACCTCCGCCTGCCGGTGCAGCAGCAGCGCCGTACGTCCGTCTGCCAGCAGGGCGACCGCGTCCTCCAGCTCCAGCCCCGCGGGGACGGGGACCACCTCCTGTGCCCGCGCCAGCGCCAGCTCGGCGTAGCCGCCCTCGCCGCCGGTGGTGGTGACCACGACGGCTCCCACCAGGGCCGGATCCACCTCGGGCCCGACGGCGAGGATGCGGCCGCCCACGCCGTTGCCCGGCACGCGCGGCAGCGGCGGCCTGCCGAAGGGCCCCTCGCCCGAGCGCACCTGCGTCTCGACGAAGGTGATGCTCGCGTAGGCCACCGCCACGAGCACCTGCCCCGGGCCCGGCACAGGGTCGTCGACCTGTCGCACCCTCAGGACCTCGGGCTCCCCGAACTCTTCCATCACCACGGCTCGCATGACGCCACTCCAAACGGATCGATTCGCTTCGTTTGAAAGCTATAACGGAGTGAATCGCTTCGCAAGGCGCTACAGTGGAGGCATGGCCCGCAAAGCGCCCCGGCACGCCGAAGCAGAGCGCAACGACTACGCCCTGCTCGATGCCACCAAGAAGGTCCTGGCCGTGGACGGAGCCCATGCGTCGGTGGCGACCATCGCCGCGCGCGCGGGCGTCGGTGTCGCCAGCCTCTACCGCCGCTACCGCTCCAAGGACGAGCTCTTCCAGCACCTGTGCGCGCTCTCGCTCGACCAGTGGATCGAGGCCGCCGAACGCGGCCTTGAGCACGACGACCCCTGGGAGGGGCTCGTCCACTACGTCAACGCCAGCGTCGAGTTCAGCGGCGGCTCGCTCGGGCCGCTGGCGGGCACGATCGCCGTCACCGACGACATGGCGACCAGGTTCACCAGGTCCGACGAGCTGATGCGAGAGCTGGTCGAGCGCGCGCACGTCGCAGGAGTGCTCAGGCCGGACGTCACGGCCATGGACATCTCGCTGCTGATCGAGCAGCTCGGCAAGTCCCCTCTGATCGAGCAGCTCGACCGGCAGGGCCGTACCGACCTGGCCGACGCGGCCCGCAACGCCCGCAGGCGCATGATCGCCATCGCTCTCGACGGCCTGCGCCCGGGCCATCCGCCGCTGCCCGGCACCGCACCCGCTCCCGCCCTGCTGGCCGAACGCTGGGAGCACACCCCCGCGGACTCGGCGAGGCCGCCCGAGCGGCCGTAGGACGGAGCGGCGGGAGACGAACCCACGCGGCAGCGCAGCCGCGCCCCGCCGTCGGCGCCGGCCTCGGGCGTCGAGGCGGCCCGCTCAGCCGAGCCGACAGGTTCGGGAAGCACCCTCTCGCTCCACTCCACCGACCGCGAGCGACCGTTCCTCCCGGTTCGGCGGGCGTCTGGATCCGCAGCAGAGCAGGTGGCTCCTACCAGTCGGTGAGGTCGACCAGGCGGATGCAGTGAGGATCGGGTTCGGCGTAGCGGTGGGTCTCGGTGATGAGGGATGGAAGCGCGGTCAAGAGCGCTGTGAGGGCTCCTGATGGACGCGTGTCCACCGCGACGACGCCTTGCGGGACTTTGCTGGAGGCCAGGTAGAGCCGGAGTGTGTCTGCGGTGCGGAAGAGGAATCCGAGCAGCAGCGGATCAAGCCGTCTTTCTGTCCAGGGGCACACGAGGGTGCGCAGGATCGTGTAGGCGTTGTCCTCGGGTGTGCGTGCGGAGGGAGCGACGGACAGGGGATCCACCGTGATGAGGGGGATTCCCATCACGTCGCTGACGTGACTGCCGGGGTCGAGGCCGCTGCCTGTGCAGATCGTGCGGAGGATCCCGGTGATGTCCATGCCGGTCAGGTAGTGGTCGTCGACGCGTAAGGGGATGTCGTAGCCGACCATCTGGTCTGGTTCGTCGACTGATCCGTTCGGGGGGCCGAGGAGCACGCACACCGATGGCGCGGATGCCGGGGCCGGAAGAATTCCGCGGATGTACACGGAGCCGGCGAGTGGGGTGTGCGTATGGTGGATCAGCCGGGCGACGATGCCGGCCTGCTGCTCTGTGATGTCCTCGTCCAACACCTTTGTCTCCACTGGTTCGTCCGGCTGGGGCATCCAGTCCTTCACACCCTTGCAGGAGGCGATGATCACGTCGTCTCCCTCTTACCACCTTCTCCGACACCCGTCGAACGACTCCGGCGGCGGCCCGGTCGCCTTCAGCCGCTCCAGCTTGACGATCTCCGCGAACAGGGTGTCCAAGTTTCTTCGCCGCGCTGGTCGTGGTGCTCACTGCCCTGCCCGCCGCCGTTCCTCTCGCGGATCTGGGCGCGCACCTGCCGGCCGGGCCCGCTGAGCGCCTGGTCGGGGGCCTCATAGCCTTGGCTTCCGGCCGGCCAGCGGCTCAGCGCGGGTGCCCGGCACAGCGGCGAGCCGGGAGCTCGCCGGGCAGGTCGACGTCTCGGCGGCGGCCGCCTTCTGCGCATCGCGGGATGCCTGAAGCGGTGATGGGGCATTCGATCGCTTCTCTCACGGGCAGGTGGCAAGATCGTCATCTTCGATGCCGGAGGAGTCTGATGAGCAAGCTCACGCCACAGCTGATCGTGGCGTACGGATCGGCGACGGCGCGATCGTCGCTGCAGGAGCCCTGGTCACCGGCGACGTCCCGCCGTACACCATCGTGGGCGGCAACCCGGCCAAGGCCATCCGCGCCAGGTTCGCGCCGGACGACGTCGCGAGGCTGCGGCGCGAGGCCTGGTGGGACTGGCCGGTGGAACTGGTCACCGAGAATGTGCGCACGATCATGGCCGGCACCCCGGCCGAGATCGAGGCCATCGCGGAACGCGAGCGACTGACGATCCCCGTCGAATGAGCGCAGCGCCGGGCGACTCGCGCAGACCCGCGATCACCACGGACTGGCCGGGGATGTACGTGTCCCACCCGAATGGTGTCCCCTCTGTCATCACCTGCCTCCCCTGGAGCCGACCTTCCTCTGGGAGGTCGGCCAGGGGAGATCGGTTGCGTGACTCTCGTGACGGAGTGTCGAATGGGATCGGGCACACGGGCGGGATGTCGGCGAACCCCTTGGAGGGTCAATGAGGCGGTTGGCCATCGCATTGGTAGCGGTCCTGCTGGCCGCGGGATGTTCGACGCCGAGACGGGACAAGATCACGGTCGCGTGCGGCGCGAGCGAGCAATGGTGCGCGATGATGGTCAAGAGGTTCTCCGACTCCACCGGCGTGGAGGCCGACTTCGTCCGGCTGTCGAGTGGAGAGGCGCTGGAGCGGATCAAGACGGCCAGGGCGCGGCAGGAGTTCGACGTCTGGCACGGCGGTCCGGCCGACTCCTACGTGGCCGCCAAGAGCCAGGGCCTGCTGGAGCCGTACAAATCCGAGAAATCCGGTGAGATCCGGCAGCAGTGGGCTGATCCGGAGAACGCCTGGAGCGGCATCTACGCCGGCGTGCTGGCCTTCTGCAACAACACCAAGGAGCTGGCCAAGCGAGGCATGAAGCCGATCCGCTCCTGGCGGGAGCTGCTGGACAAGCGGCTGCGCGGCAGCGTCGCCATCGCCCATCCGGCCACCTCGGGAACCGCCTACACCGCTCTGTGGACGCACGTGGAGCTCAGCGGCGGCGATCAGGACGCGGCGCTCGGCTACCTGCGCGGTCTCCACCCGAACGTGCTGCGATACAACTCCTCCGGCAGCGCGGCCGCCCTGCAGGCGGCCAAGGAGGAGGCGGCGGTCGGCGTGGTCTTCTCCCACGACTGCGTCGCCGCCCAGGAACAGGGCTATCCGAACCTGGAGGTGACCTTCCCGCAGGAGGGCACCGGTTACGAGCTCGGCGGCCTGGCCGTGCTGGCCGGGGCGCACAACCCCGACAGCGCGCGGACGTACGTCGACTGGGCGCTGAGCGGAGCATCCCAGCGGCTGGGGCCGCTGGTGAAGTTCTACGCCCTGCCCACCAACACCAAGGTGCCTGCGCACTCCAAGGCGGCCGACCCCGCGACGGTCAAGCTGGTCTCCTACGATGTGGAGGTCGCCGGGCGCGCCAAGCAGGCGCTCGTCGACAGGTTCAGCGCGGAGATCGCTGGGCCGCCCGCCTAGGAGCAGCCCTCGAACTGCGGGACCGAGATCACCGACAGGTCGATGCCCGACTTGCCGAACCACTTGTCCAGCAACATGTGCGCCGTGCCGTCCTGGTACATCCGGGTAATGGCCCTGTTGAGCTCCTCGCAGCCGTCGACGTCGCCCTTGCGCACGCCGATCGACGTGCGCTGCTCGTTGAAAGTCGCGCCGACCAGGTGCAGGTCGACGCCCGGCTTGGTGAGCAGCCCCGCCAGGATCTGGCTGTTGGTGGAGATGGCGTCGATCCTGCCGTCCTCGATCATCTCCAGGCAGACGTTGTAGTCGGGTGCCGGGACGACGATCGCCTCGACCCGGCGCTCGTCGACGATCCGCTGGGCGATGTTGGTGCCGCGCACCCAGCAGATCCTGCGGCCCTTCAGGTCGCGGACGTCACGGATGGCGCCCTTGTCGGCCGGCCGTACCGCGATGTCCTGGAAGTCGACGTGGTACGGCCCGGCGAAGTCGATCACCTTCTTGCGCTCAGGGGTGACCGACATGTGGGCGAAGACCAGGTCGGCACGCCCGTCCGTGAGCACGGTGAGCTGGTCGCCTGCCTTGATCTCCAGCCAGCGGATCCGCTTGCCCAGCCGGAAGACGAGGTCCTTCGCCACGTCGATGTTGAAGCCGTCGTAGGCGCCGTCCTGCCCCTTGAAACTGATCAGCGGGACGTCGGAGCGGATGGCGACGACGAGCTCGTCGTCGTCCATGACGGATTCCTGCCGCGCGGCGCCGCAGGCGGTGAGCAGCAGCATCAGGCAGATCAGCAGTCTTCTCACCGGTACTCCCTGAGCCGTGGCCAGACACCGACCAGCACGAGCAGGGCGCCGGCGGCCAGCCCGGCGGGGATCGACCGCCACAGCGTCTCCAGGGCTCCGTCGCCGCTGTCGATGGCGCGCTCGAAGTCGGACTCGTGCCGCCGGACCAGCTCCTCCAGCACCTTGTCGTAGCTCTCGTAGGCCTGGGTGAGCTCGCCGTCCCAGAACTTGATCGCCGCTTCGGCCCGCATGGTCCGCATCCGCGCGTCGGCCTGCTGGAACCTCTGGTAGACGGCGAAGAGTCGCTCGCGGTCCTGGCGCGTCAGACCACCGAGCAGTCCCTGGAAGTTCGCGCGCAGCTTGCTCTGGTAGTCGGGCAGGCTGGTGGACTCCACGGCTGCGATGGTCCGGGACTTGTCCAGGAAGGTGTGTTCGTAGGTGTCCTTGCGGAAGCGGTCGAGCAGGTAGCGGCTCTGGTCCCCGTGCATGCTCCTGCTGATCGCCCGAGCTCTGGTCAGGGTGAGCACCGAGTCGAAACCGCGGCGCTTGGCCTCCTCCAGCGCCTGGCCCTGCCGGTTGAGCAGGGCCGTGCCGGTCACCAGGCCGGCCGCGGTGAGCACGGTGGCGATCACCAGGGCCGGCGCGAAGACCCTGCGGAACCTGCTGGTCAGGTAGGCCTGCAGACCCAGCAGGCAGGCCAGCGCGAGCAGCCCGGTGACGATGACGGCGGTGCGGGCCAGCGAGGTGGCCGAGCGCTCGGCGTCGTGCGCGCGCCTGACGATCGTCCCGGTCTCCAGGGTCAGGTTGTAGGCCTGGGGGAGCAGTTCGCGGTGCATGAGGTCGGTGGCCCTCTGATAGGCCTCGACCACGTGGTCGGGCGGCCGTCCCGCGGTGTGCTCGGACTGCACGTCCAGCAGCCGTGCCTGGGCCGCCAGCCGTTCGTAGCGGCCCAGCCCCTCGATCAGCGACTCGACCGTGCGCTGCTCGACGGGGTCGTCCAGGGCCAGCCGGTAGGCCTTGAGCAGGCTCTCGGAGATCTCCAGCCGCCGCTGGTCGTAGCTGGTGAGGTCGGCCTGCTGCTGCGGGCCGTACTCCCTGCCCAGCAGCAGGGTCTCGGCCACCAGCGCGTCCATCTCCGACATCTGCCGATGCAGGCCCGTCGTGGCGAGCACCTGCGGCCCGGCCTCATGCCCGATGGTGCGCAGGCCGGAGCCCGTACTCGCCGCGCCGCCCAGGATCGCGGCCAGCAGCAGTGTCAGCGTCACCAGGGACAGCCCGGCCAGCGTGCGCACCCGCCCGGAGACCGACTTCGCTCGCCGCACCGGAGGTGTCGCCGTCACCGTCACGGCCCGCTCCGGCGGGAGACACTGGGGTCGTTGGTGTGCACCGCGCCTCCCGAGATCGACTCGTGCTGGGAAACCGAGCATGACCACGGGCGCGGCAGGTCCGCAAGAGGGCCGCCGCCGGCGATGCCGAAAAGATCAACGGACTGTGTGGCGGCCGGCCCCCACGGTCTTGCCGAACGGCCGCACGACCTGCGGAAGGCCCGGCCCGCCCTGGCGATGCACGGCCGCCGCGCACTGAATCGGCCGAAAGCACGGTCGCGAGCCGCGAGACCCGACTCGTGGGCTGCGCTGGGCCACCTGGGCCAGACCATCCGGGTTCATGGACTGAGAGAGCTGACGCCGACGAAGACGCGAACGGATGCATGCGACTTCAACCGTTAGAGGGATCGGTAGGGTGACGGCATGCGAACACGCGCGCCGCTTCTGGGCGAGGCATTGCCGGTGGAGCTGATGAACACCGTCTGGGCCGACCGTGACGGCGTTCATGACGCGCTGGACGAGCCCGCCGCCGCCATGGCCTGGCTGCGCGCCGTCGCCCCTGGCCTGGACCACCTGAGCGTCGCCGATCTCGACGCCCTGGCGCCCGGCGACCTCGACCACCTGACCCAGCGGCTGGTCCGCCTGCGCGATGCGCTGCGACGGCTGGCCGCCGAGGCCACCGGTGATCCGCGCTCCGCGGCGGCTTCGGCGACGAGCGACCTGCAGGCCGCCGTCACCGCGGTCAACGAGGCCGCCGGCGCGCTGCCGCGCTGGTCGGCGCTGGTCTGGACACCCGGCGGCCCTCCCACCCTGCATACCCGCACCAGCGGCCAGGCGGCTGCCGCCATCGTCTCGGCGATCGCCGAGGAGGCCGTCGTCTTGTTCGGCCAGGACGACCGGCTACGGCTGCGCGCCTGCCAGGGCCCCGGATGCGTCCTGTACTTCCTCAAGAACCATCCCCGCAGGGAATGGTGCTCAGCGGCCTGCGGCAACCGGGCCAGGGGCGCGCGTCACTACCAGCGCCACCGCCGCCGACCCGCCTGACACCCCGGCCTCCGGCTGCGCGCCTACGGTTAAGCCGGACAGACCGGGGCAGGATTCGCATTGTGGCAGGTGGGAGGTGGTTCTCCCGGTGGCCGGTGCTCCGGCAGCTCAAGGGAGAGGACGGCAGGAGCGACGCCGCGCGCTCGGCGCGTACCGACGCCCTGAGGCCGCGCACCGAGGAGGCCGACAGGGTCGCCCGCTCGGTCTGCCCCTACTGCGCCGTCGGCTGCGGCCAGCTCGTCTACGTCAAGGACGGCCGGGTCAGCCAGATCGAGGGCGACCCCGACTCGCCCATCTCGCGCGGCCGGCTGTGCCCCAAGGGCTCGGCCAGCAAGCAGCTCGTCACCCATCCGGGCCGCCAGACCCACGTGTTGTACCGCAGGCCGTACGGCACGGAGTGGGAGCGGCTCGACCTCGGCGCCGCGATGGAGATGATCGCCGAGCGGGTGCTGAGGACGCGAAGGGACACCTGGCAGCAGACCCATGAGGGCAAGGTCGTGCGCCGCACGCTGGGCATCGCCGGCCTGGGCGGGGCGACGCTCGACAACGAAGAGAACTACCTGATGAAGAAGCTCTACACCGCCCTCGGCGCGATCCAGGTGGAGAACCAGGCGCGCATTTGACACTCCTCCACCGTCCCCGGTCTGGGGACCAGCTTCGGGCGTGGCGGCGCGACGACCTTCCAGCAGGACCTGGCTGGTGCGGACTGCATCGTCATCCAGGGCTCCAACATGGCCGAATGCCATCCGGTGGGCTTCCAGTGGGTGGTGGAGGCCAGGGCGCGGGGAGCGAAGGTGTTCCATGTGGACCCGCGCTTCACCAGGACCAGCGCGCTGGCCGACCGCCACCTGCCGATCCGCGCGGGTAGTGACATCGTGCTGCTCGGCGCCCTGATCAACCACGTCCTCGCCAACGAGCTGGACTTCCGCGAGTACGTGCTGGCCTACACCAACGCCGCCACCCTCGTGTCCGAGGACTTCCGGGACACCGAGGATCTCGACGGGCTGTTCTCCGGCTTCGATCCCGAGACGCGTACGTACGACCCCAAGAGCTGGTCGTACGAGAGCACGGGCGAGCAGGCGCCGGGCGAGACCCTGGAGGGCGGCCTGCACCACGCCAAGGCCGCGGGGGCGGACCGCTACGGCGCCGGCGGCGCCGCCGCGCACCCCAGCCCGCCGACGGACCCGACGCTGCGCCACCCGCGCTGCGTCTACCAGATCCTCAGGCGGCACTTCGCCCGCTACACCCCGGAGCTGGTGGAGCGGCTCTGCGGCATCCCGCCGGAGGACTTCGCCGAGCTCGCCGACGCGATCACCGCCAACTCCGGCAGGGAGCGCACCACCGCGTGGGTGTACTCCGTCGGCTGGACCCAGCACACGGTGGGCGCGCAGTACATCCGCACCGCCGCGATCCTCCAACTGCTGCTGGGCAACATGGGCCGTCCCGGCGGCGGCATCCTGGCGCTGCGCGGGCACGCGAGCATCCAGGGCTCGACCGACATCCCGACGCTGTTCAACATCCTGCCGGGCTACCTGGCCATGCCCCACGCCCACCGGCACGAGAACCTGGACGACTACCTGGAGCGCGAGGGCGGCGAGACCGGCTTCTGGGGCAACCGGCGCTCCTACCTGGTGAGCCTGCTCAAGGCCTGGTGGGGAGAGGCGGCCACCGAGGAGAACGACTTCTGCTTCGACCACCTGCCGCGCCTGACCGGCGACCACGGTCACTACACCACCGTGATGGGCCAGATCGACGGGACGGTGAAGGGCTACTTCGTGGTGGGAGAGAACCCCGCGGTCGGCTCCTCCGGCGGCCGCGCCCAGCGACTCGGCCTGGCCAACCTCGACTGGCTGGTGGTACGCGACCTGACGCTGGTGGAGACGGCCACGTTCTGGAAGGACGGTCCGGAACTCGAGACCGGGGAGATGCGCACCGAGGACATCGCCACCGAGGTGTTCTTCCTTCCCGCCGCGAGCCACGTGGAGAAGGAGGGCACCTTCACCAACACGCAGCGGCTCCTGCAGTGGCGGGAGAAGGCGCTCGACCCGGTCGGCGACCGCCGCAGCGACCTGTGGTTCTACTACCACCTCGGCAGGCTCCTTCGCGAGCGGCTGACCGGGGACGAGATCGACAGGCCGCTGCGCGAGCTGACATGGGACTACCCGGAGGAGGGCGAGCACCGGGACCCCTCGGCGACGGCCGTGCTCCGCGAGATCAACGGTGTGGGCCCTGACGGGCGGGCGCTGTCGTCCTCCGCCCAGCTCAGGCCCGACGGGTCCACCGCGTGCGGCTGCTGGATCTACTGCGGCGTCTACGCAGGCGAGGTCAACCACGCCGCCCGGCGCAGGCCAGGGAGGGAGCAGACGCCCGTGGCGCCCGAATGGGGCTGGGCATGGCCGGCCAACAGGCGGATCCTCTACAACCGGGCCTCCGCCGACCCCGAGGGCCGCCCGTGGAGCGAGCGCAAGGCGTACATCTGGTGGGACGCGGAGCGCGGCGAGTGGACCGGGCACGACGTGCCCGACTTCGAGCGGAACAAGCCGCCGGACTACGTGCCGCCCGAAGGCGCCAAGGCCGAGGCCGCGCTGGCGGGGACCGACCCGTTCATCATGCAGTCCGACGGGAAGGGCTGGCTGTACGTGCCGGCGGGTCTGGCCGACGGGCCGCTCCCCGCCCACTACGAGCCGCACGAGTCGCCGGTCCGCAACCCGCTGTACGGCCGGCAGTCCAACCCCGCGCGCCGGATCTACGCGCGCAGGGAAAGCCCCTACAACCCGCCAGAATCGCCGCGCTTCCCGTACGTGCTGACCACCTACCGGCTCACCGAGCACCACACGGCGGGCGCCATGAGCCGGCCGCTGGCCTACCTCGCCGAGTTGCAGCCCGAGCTGTTCTGCGAGGTGTCCCCCCAGCTGGCCGCCGAGCTCGGGCTGGTCAACGGCGGCTGGGCCACGATCGTGACCAGCCGCAGCGTGATCGAGGCCAGGGTGCTGGTCACCGGCAGGGTCCGGCCGCTGCGGATCCAGGGCAGGACGATCCATCAGATCGGCCTGCCCTACCACTGGGGGTGGGGCGGCGGCGGCCTGGTGACCGGCGACGTCACCAACGACCTGCTGCCGCTGGTGCTCGACCCGAACGTCTACATCCAGGAGAGCAAGGCCGCGACCTGCGACGTACGTCCCGGCAGGCGGCCGAGGGGCCGGGCGGCGCTCGACCTGCTGGAGGTGTACCGCCATGACTGAGCGGATGGGCTTCTTCACCGACACCAGCGTCTGCATCGGCTGCAAGGCCTGCGAGGTGGCCTGCAAGGAGTGGAACCAGCTGCCCGACGACGGGTTCGTGTTCGAGGCGACCTCCTACGACAACACCGGGCAGCTCGGGGCGAGCACCTGGCGACACGTGGCCTTCATCGAGCAGACGCGCACCGTGCGGATGAAGGAGGACGAGGGCGACAGCGGCGTGGATCGCTGGCTGATGTCGTCGGACGTGTGCAAGCACTGCACCCACGCCGCGTGCCTGGACGTGTGTCCGACCGGTGCGCTGTTCCGGACCGAGTTCGGCACGGTGGTGGTGCAGGAGGACATCTGCAACGGCTGCGGCTACTGCGTGCCGGCCTGCCCGTTCGGGGTGATCGACCGCAGGGAGGGCGACGGGCGGGCCTGGAAGTGCACGATGTGCTACGACCGGCAGCGCGGAGGGCTCGAACCTGCGTGCGCCAAGGCCTGCCCGACCGACTCGATCCAGTTCGGCCCGCTCGACGAGCTCAGGGAGCGGGCCGAGGACCGGCTGGAGCGCCTGCACGCCGACGGGCACTCCGAGGCCCGGCTGTACGGCGAGAGCCCTGACGACGGGGTGGGCGGCGCGGGGGCGTTCTTCCTGCTGCTGGACGAGCCCGAGGTGTACGGCCTGCCCCCGGATCCGGTCGTGACCACCCGCGACCTGCCGTCCATGTGGCGCTGGGCGGGGGCCGCGGCGCTGTCCGTGGCGGGGGCGGTGGCGGTGGCCTTCGCGGGATTCCGTGACGGGGGGCGGCGGTGACGCGGGAGCGGTCGATGGTGCCGGAGGCCGAGTTCCGCTCGTACTACGGGCGGCCGGTGATCAAGGCTCCGATCTGGCACGAACCCCACATGCCGACCTATCTGTACCTGGGAGGTCTGTCCGGGGTTTCGTCGATGATGGCCGTGGTGGCGGGGTTCACCGGGCACCACCGGCTCGCGCGCACCACCCGGGTCGCGGCGGCACTCGGGGCTGCCGCCGGCGCCGGCCTCCTCGCCGCCGAGCTGGGCAGGCCCGAACGCTTCCTCAACATGCTGCGCGTGTTCAAACCGACCTCGCCGATGAGCGTGGGCTCATGGATCCTCGCCGCCCAGGGCGGGCTGTCGGCGGTCGCCGCCTCGTCCGAGCTGACCGGGATCCTGCCCGTCGTGGGTGACGCGGCGGTCCTCGCCACGGGCGTGACAGGCCCGCTGACCGCCACCTACACCGCCGTCCTGGTCGCCGACACCGCCGTGCCCGCCTGGCACGAGGCGTACAGGGAGCTGCCGTTCCTGTTCGCGGGGAGCGCGCTGGCCAGCGCGGGGGCGATGGGCATGCTGGCGACGCCCCGTGCGGAGGCGGGGCCAGCCCGTGCGGTGGCGGTGCTCGGGGCCGCCATGGAGACCGTGTCGGGCGTGGTGATGGAGCGCAGGCTGGGGCCGGCCGGCGAGCCGTACCGGCAGGGGAGGGCGGGCCGCCTGATGCGCTCGGCCCGCGCGCTGACGGCCTGCGGCGGGCTGCTCGCCGCGGTCGCCGGGCGCAGCCGTACGGTCACCGCCCTGTCCGGTCTCGCCCTCACGGCCGGCGCCCTGTGCACCCGCTTCGGCATACTGGCGGCCGGCCGAGCCTCGGCCGCCGACCCGAAGTACACGGTCGTACCCCAGAGACAGCGCCTCGACGGCGAGCGACCCGCCTGACCCTCCGCCTCTGGCGTTCAGCGGAGTCGCAGGTGAGGGCCGGAGAGCGGGATGAGCTCTCCGATGACCGGCGCGCCGGGGATCTCGCCGGCCACCAGGAGGCCGCCGGAGGTCTGGGCGTCGGCGAGCAGCAGCAGGTCCTCCTCGCCGAAGCGGCCGGGGTCGAGGCAGGGACGCACCCAGTCGAGGTTGCGTCGGGTGCCGCCGCTGACGTAGCCGCCGCGCGCCGCCTCACGGGCCCCTTCCACATACGGCACGGCCGCCACGTCGACCACGGCCGTGACCCCGCTCGCCCTGGCCAGCTTGTAGAGGTGGCCCAGCAGGCCGAACCCGGTCACGTCCGTGGCGCACACCGCTCCGGCGGCCAGCGCGGCCCTGGAGGCGTCGCGGTTCAGCGCGGTCATCGCGGCGACCGCCTGCGGGAACACCTCGCCGGTCGCCTTGTGCCGGGTGTTGAGCACCCCGATGCCGAGCGGCTTGGTGAGGGAGATCGGCAGGCCGGGCCTGCCGCCGCCGATGCGCAGCAGCCGTTCAGGATCGGCCAGGCCGGTGACGGCCATGCCGTACTTCGGCTCCGGGTCGTCGACGCTGTGGCCCCCCGCGACGTGGCAGCCCGCGGCCCGCGCCGCGTCCAGGCCGCCGCGCAGCACCTCTTTCGCCAGCTCCAGTGGCAGCGTCTGCCTGGGCCAGCCGAGCAGGTTGACCGCCACCAGCGGCTCCCCGCCCACCGCGTAGACGTCCGACAGGGCATTGGCCCCCGCGACGCGGCCCCAGTCGTAGGGGTCGTCCACCACGGGCGTGAAGAAGTCGGCGGTGGCCACGATCGCCCGGCCGCCGTCGACACGGACCACCGCGGCGTCGTCCCCGTCGTCGAGACCGATGAGCAACTCGCCGGCGGGGGAGGCCACGGGCCGGCTGACAAGCCCCGCCACGATGGCCTCCAGCTCGCCGGGCGGGATCTTACAGGCGCAGCCGCCCCCGTGCGCGTACTGCGTCAGCCGGACCGTGCCCTGCCCCTGCCGGGTGGTGAGTGTCATGGCGTCCTCAGGTGGATCGCGACGGTGTGTGCCGCATCAGCCCCTACCCACCTGCGAGTATGTTCTCCCTTGGAGGCGTGTGGGCGCCTGGTGGCCCCCGCGGTCTTCAAAACCGACGAGGCCGAGGTCCTCGGCCTGGCGGGTTCGATTCCCGTCCGCCTCCGCTCTATTTTCGAAGGGTGGATCCACGAAGGCACGTGCCACGTACCGACGCCGTGCTCGCCGACCCGCGGCTGGTCGCGGCAGGCGGGCGGCTGGGCAGGTCGGTCGTCAAGGACGCGGTGGCGCGGGCCCAGCAGCGGGCGCGACTCGGCGAGATCGGCCCGGAGGAGGTCGCGGACGCGGCGGTGGCGGCGCTCCCGCCACAGGCCGCGAGCCTGCGCGCGGTGATCAACGCGACCGGCGTGCTGATCCACACCAACCTCGGCAGGGCGCCGCTGTCGCTCGCCGCGGTCGAGTCGATGGCGGCCGCGGCAGGCGCCGCCGACGTGGAGTTCGACCTTCGGACCGGCGCCAGGGCCCGTCGCGGGCGGGGCGCGCTGGACGCGCTCACCCGCGCCGTGCCGGCCGCCGAGGACGTGCACGTCGTCAACAACAACGCCGCCGCGCTCGTCCTGGTGGCCACCGTGCTCGCCGCGGGCCGGGAGATCCTGATCAGCCGCGGCGAGCTGGTGGAGATCGGCGACGGGTTCCGCATCCCCGACCTGCTCGTCTCCACAGGGGCGCGGCTGCGCGAAGTGGGCACCACCAACCGCACCTCCTACCGCGACTACGCGGCGGCCGTGGGACCGGAGACCGGATGCGTGCTCAAGGTGCACCCGTCCAACTTCCGGATCGAGGGGTTCACCGGCTCCGCCGAGGTGTCGGAGCTGACCGGGCTCGGCGTGCCCGTCGTGGCCGACATCGGCTCAGGCCTCCTCACCCGCGAGCCGCTGCTGCCCGCCGAGCCGGACGCGACGACCGTGCTCGAGGCCGGGGCGGATCTCGTGACCGCCAGCGGCGACAAGCTGCTCGGCGGTCCGCAGGCAGGGCTCCTCCTCGGCCGCCGCGACCTGGTCGAACGGTGCAGACGGCACCCGCTCGCCCGCGCGCTGCGGGTCGACAAGCTGACGCTGGCGGCACTGGAGGCCACTCTCAGGGGTCCTGCCGTCCCTGTCCGACAGGCGCTGTACGCCGATCCGGCGGCGCTCGGCGAACGGGCCGCGGCGCTCGCCGGCAAGCTGGCCGGTGCGGGGGTCGACGCGCGAGCCGTGCCGAGCGAGGCCGCTGTGGGGGGCGGGGGAGCTCCCGGCGTCACGCTGCCGAGCGCCGCCGTGAGCCTGCCCGAGCGGCTCGCCGTACCGCTGCGAACCGGCGATCCACCGGTCGTCGGCCGGATCGAGGGCGGGCGGCTGCTGCTCGACCTGCGCACCGTTCCCGGCGACCGGGACGGCGATGTGGCCCGCGCGATCCTCCTGGCGAGCGGCTGATGCACGTCGTCGCCACGGCGGGTCACGTCGATCACGGCAAGTCCACGCTGGTGCGGGCGCTCACCGGGATGGAGCCCGACCGGCTGGAGGAGGAGCGGCGGCGGGGGCTGACGATCGAGCTGGGCTACGCATGGACGACCTCGCCCTCGGGGCGGAGCCTCGCCTTCGTGGACGTTCCCGGCCACGAGCGGTTCCTCGGCACGATGCTGGCCGGGGTCGGCCCCGTGCCGGCCGTCATGTTCGTGGTGGCCGCCGACGAGGGCTGGATGCCGCAGTCCGAGGAGCACCTGGTGGCGCTGGAGGCCCTCGGCGTACGGCACTGCCTGCTCGCGGTGACGCGCGCCGACCTCGCCGACCCCGGCCCGGCGATCGAGCAGGCACGGACCCGCCTGGCCGCCGCCGGGCTGGGTGGAGCGGGGGATGTGGCAGGGCCGGGTGGCGTCGAGGCGGTGGGGGTGAGCGGGCGTACCGGTCAGGGGCTCGGCGAGCTGAGGGAGGCGCTGGACCGGCTGGTGGCAGGGCTGCCCTCGCCCGATCCTGAGGCGCCGGTCCGGCTGTGGATCGACAGGGTGTTCACCGTGATCGGCAGCGGCACGGTCGTGACCGGGACCCTGCCCGAGGGCACGATCTCGGTGGGTGACGAGCTGGCGCTCGGCGGCGAGCCGGTACGGGTGCGGGCGCTGGAGTCCCTCAAGGAGCCGCTGTCCGCGGTGACCGGGGTCGCCAGGGTGGCGGTGAACCTGCGGGGCCGCGGCCTTCCCGAGCGAGGCCGGGCCCTGGTCACACCCGGGCGATGGACCTCCACGGACCTGGTCGACGTCCGCATCTCGCCTGTCGGAGCCCTCCGGGACTCCGGCCGCGGACCGGGGGACGATGGCGGCGAGGAGCGGCGCCTGCCCAGGCGGCTCACCGCGCACATCGGGTCGGCGGCGGTGGCGTGCGAGGTGCGGCCGCTCGGTGGCGGCATCGTGCGGCTGCGCCTGGCCGCCCCGCTCCCGCTCCACCTCGGAGACGTGCTGCTGCTGCGCGACCCTGGCCGCGACCGGAGCGAGGTGCGGGTGCTGGCAGGGGCGAGCGTGCTCGACGTGCGCCCCCCGGCGCTCGGCCGCAGGGGCGCGGCGCGGGCGCGCGCCGCGCGGCTGGAGCCGGCCGCGCCGGACGCGGCCTCCGCCCTGCGCCTCCATCGGCTGCTGCGAGCGGCCGACCTGATCGCCATGGTGGGGGAGCACGGCGGACACCCGGTCTGCGACGACTGGTACGCCTGCCCAGAGCATTGGGAGGAGCTGGCCAGGCGACTGACCGAGGTGGCCCTGCGGTATGCGGCCGAGCACCCGCTGGATCCCGGCATGCCTCTCGAAGCGGCCAGGCACGAGCTCGCCCTGCCCGACCGGCGGCTGGTCGCCGCGCTGGTACGGCCGCCGTTCACGGTCGCAGGGGGCCGGATCCTCACCCGGCCTTCCGGGCTGCCCACGCCGGTGGCCAGGGCTGTCGAGCGGCTGAGGGCGGAGCTGTCCGCCCATCCCTTCCAGGCGCCGGAGGCCTGGCGGCTGACCCAGCTGGGGCTGGGCGTCCGGGAGGTGGCGGCGGCCGTACGGGCGGGGAGCCTGCTGCGCGTGGCCGAAGGCGTCGTGCTGCTGCCCGGCGCGGACGCCAGGGCGGCGGAGCTGCTGAGACGGCTGCCGCAGCCCTTCACCGTCAGCGAGGCCAGGCGCGCCCTCGACACCAGCAGGAGGGTCGCGGTGCCGCTGCTGGAACACCTCGACAGGCGCGGGATCACCGAGCGGGTGGACGAGGTCCACCGCCGCTGCCGTTGACCTGAGCCTCCGGCCGATCACCTGCTCGGAGCCGCCGGGCGGGCACGCCCGGCGGCGGTTCACCCTACGGTGTACCGGCGATGGCGCACGCCCGGCACGGGGGACGCCCGCAGATGCACTGCATGATGGCGTCGAGAACGTCGTGATCGTGATACAGGCACCGGTCGTTGCAGGTGTGGCGCGGAACGAAACCCGCCTGGATCTCGTCGGGCCACGGCTCTTCGCCTTCACGGCAGCGGACGAACTGGTCAGGGTCCTCGGAGTGGAGACCGTGCATGCGCGCCCTGGCCTGGGTCTCCAACGTCCGCGTCTCCGCCACCATGGCCTTGAGCTGGGCGGCGAGCTCGGAGTACCGGTCGTCGCCGGTGCGTACGTGCGCGGCCCGCAGCGCCATCACCGCATTGCCGAGGAATCGGCTGGCGTCCTGGAGGTCCGTGGTGTGGTGCAGCTGGATGCCCGTCACGTTTCGGACCCACACGGCGTCGTTTGTCATCGATCAACCCTTCGAAGTGGCAGGCTCGCACACCTGTTCGGGAGTTGCCCAGGGGGCATGGCAGGTATTACAGATACGCGAAGGGTAACCGAAGTTTTGCGCCTTTTTCGTACTCGATGTCTTGTTCTTGACCGTAGGCGAAGTCGCGGCGGCACATCAGACAACCCGCATCGCCCATGAGGAGAGGGGCGCACGTCGCGACAACACGATCGCGGCGCGCGGAGAACCTTGATGAGAAACAGGCCAAAAAATTAACCTTGTGCGAGAGCCCGGCCACCGCTTCGGGCACGGTGACCGGGTCCGTCATGCGGTGGCGATCAGCTCGTCACCGCGCACTGCCCGCGTTCCTTCTTGACCGGCCCCTCCATGGTCGGACGTACGTCGAAGTCGAAGATCGCGGTGGGCAGGTAGAGCGAGCAGCATGCGTTGGGGATGTCGACGATCCCGCTGACCCGCCCTTCGATCGGGGCCGAGCCGAGGAGCAGGTAGGCCTGTTCGCCGGTGTAGCCCCACTTCTTGAGGTACTCGACGGCGTTGAGGCAGGCCCTGCGGTAGGCCACCGTCGCGTCGAGGTAGTAGTTGGTGTCGGTGTCGGGGTCGACCGAGATCCCGATGAACGAGAGGAACTCGGAGTAACGCGGCTCGACGTTGCCGGGCATGAAGATCGGGTTGGTGATGACACCGTACTTCTCCATGCCGCCCTTGATGAGATCGACGTGGAAGTCGATGTAACCGCCCATCTCGATCGCGCCGCAGAAGGTGATCTCTCCGTCACCCTGGCTGAAGTGCAGGTCACCTCCGGAAAGTTTGGCGTCCTTGACGTGAACCGGGTAGAAGACCCTGGCTCCGCGGGTGAAGTTCTTGATGTCGTGGTTGCCGCCGTTCTCCCGCGCGGGAACCGTGCGGGCGCCCTCGGCGGCGATCCGCTGTGCCACCTCGCCGCTTGCCGTGCCGGAGATGACGTTCTCGGGCAGCGGTGGCAGGCCGAGCGGCGGCACCCTCTGCGGATCTGTGTCGATGAGAGCCTGCTCCCTGCGGTTCCAGGTCGCGAGCAGATCCGCTGACGGCGCGGTGCCGAACAGCCCGGGGTGGGTGATGCCGGTGTAGCGCACACCCGGCAGGTGGCGGGATGTGGCGACCTGGCCGTGGAAGTCCCAGATCGCCTTGTAGGCGTCGGGGAAGTAGTCGGTCAGGAATCCACCGCCGTTGGCCTTGGCGAATACGCCGGTGTACCCCCACCCCTGGCCTGGCGCTCCGCCGACCTGTTGTGGGACAGGGCCGAGATCAAGGATGTCGACGACCAGGAGGTCGCCAGGCTCGGCTCCGTCCACCCCGATGGGCCCGCTCAGGACGTGCGCGACACTGAGGTCGACGTCCCGTACGTCGTTCGCGGAGTCGTTGTTGCCGATCTGGGCGTCGGTCCATTCCCTGCATTCGACTCGGAACTCGTCCCCAGGGCGCACCATGTCGGCCACAGGAATGTCTGGGTGCCACCGGTTATGCCCTGGTATTTTCTGATCTCGCATCGACATCGACTGATCGATGCTGAATACGACGTTCGGCATGATGAGTGTCCTTCTTAGATGCGTGCTGAATCTCAGGCATGACCGCCGTCGCATCACCGCCTCTCCAGCTCTTCGGGTCTCGGTGTCAGGTCCAGCGGGGGCGGTGCCTGTGCTCCCGGGCGCCCACCGCCTCGTCACCCGGGCTCGGTGCCGCTGCTGCGGGTTCCCGTCCTCGGGTCAGCGGCCACAGCCCGATGAACACCACCAGGCCGAAGACGGCGAGGATGACCGCGATGAGGTTCGTGTTCTGCCAGTAGCCGGTCAGGATCATGAACGCCGGGATCGCCGCCGTGACCCACCCCTGGATCGCTGTGACCCAGCCCGTGTACCTGGTGATCTGTTCGTGTTTCAAGCCCAGCAACACGAAGAAGAGGAACCACAGGTAGGACCAGTAGAGCCAGATGACGCCGAACGCGGGGTCGCCGAGAAGCTGAAAGTTCGCGTACGCGTATCCGAGCGCCATGATGGCCACGAACAGGGAGAAGTAGCCAACTCCCGTGGAGTCGAAACCGCCGAGCAGATTGATCCCGACGTAAAGGTAGGTGAAGCCGAAGAGGTAGATGCCCGACGCGCCGAGGATCTCGGCGGGCCTGCCCGGATTGGCGATGATCAGCACGGTGGGCGTGACCACCTGCAGGGCTCCGACGAAGAGATTGAAGATAGCCGTCGCGCGTGGCTCGACCTTCCCCAGGAGCATCATCCCGTTGAGGAAGAGCACCGCGCCGACGTAAAGCAGTCCGACAGCTCCCATCAGCGACGCGCCTCCTAGTGTCCTGTGATGGGTGGTTTCCTATTGGCGGCATCGTCCACGGGCTCGTCCATCCGTGGCCGCGTCCAGACCCTGCGGATCTCCATGCGTGGCCGGTCCGAGCGCACGTGGACACACTGTTGTGTTGGTCAAGGGCGGGGCAGGCGTGACACCGCCGGATGCGCCGGCCGCCGGCGCTGCCCGGGAGGCAGGCTCGTGACGACCTCGGGGGCTTCCTGGCTCTGCTCCTCCCGGCTGAGCGCGGCGGACAGCGTCGAGGGCACCCTGGTCAGATGGGGCGAGGAGAAGACGCGACGGGCCGCGCGGTGACAGCCGGGGCAGTCGCCGACCGCCGGAGCACTGCCTATCGGCAGGTGCACCTCGAATCGCCCGCAATCGGCGCAGCGGTACTCGTAGGTTGCCATAGGCACCCCCACCGGAGATCAAGTCTCGTTTCCCGGCAGCACCGCGACCCGTCGCCGGTCCACGGCGATCTGGGCTGTCAACCCCAGGTAACCCCCGCCCTTGACCGCGTGTCAACGTCGCGGACACGGTTGGCGAGGCCGTCGAGGAGACCCCCTCTGAGCCGAAATTCGGCGGATTTTAGCAGGAGAACGGCCTCGGGTGTCGTCAAAATGGTCGGGTTTTTGAGGACGCGGCACCGCGCTGCCCCGGAGACCCCTGAGATTTTGCCAGACGTTTGAGGCCTTGCGTCGCTGATCGTCGACCCTCGATCGGGCACGACCTGTGCCAGCCCGCCGGAACCCGGTGGATGGAGCCGATGGAGGGCGTGAACTCCGCGGGTCTGCACCCCAACGCTGCGGGCCACCAGGCCATGGCCACCAGCGTGCTGAACGCGATCAACCGTACCCTGGCCTGATCTCCGGGCCGGGTCAGGCCTGCCGGCGATCTCCTCCCGACTCCCGTGCCCACGGTCCGCCCACCCACGTGGCGGGCGGACCAGCTCCACACCGCGACACGTGTCACCGGAACCGCAGAGCAGCGGGAAGCGGATTCGGCTCCCCAGCACCTTCAGAGGCAGAGCGCTCGTGCCGGTCACAGTCCGCGCTGCTCCTGCCCCACGTCATGGCGCTCACCCTCGCCGGCCGCATCGCGGGCGACGCGGCGATCCAGCACAGCCCGTAACCGCTCCACAGGAGCGGTTGGCCCGACGTAGCGCCTGCTGCCGACCGCCGCCCGACGATCCCAAGCCTGCCCGTCCCATGCAACCGGTGCCCGGGCCGGAAGCATCCTCTGGGATGTGAAGCCATCGAACTGGGAGACCCATGAGCCTTGACGAGGAGTACACCGCCTACGTGAGTGGCCGGCTGCCCTGGTTGCGGAAGATCGCTTACCCGCTGTGCCAGGACTGGCACCGCGCCGATGACCTGGTGCAGACGGCGATAACGCGGCTCTACGTCAAATGGCGCCAGGCGCGAGCCGCCGATGACCTCGACGCCTACGTACGGGTGATGCTGATCCGCGTCTTCCTCGCCGAACAGCGAGGGGGCTGGTTCTCCCGGGTGCGGCTGACGTCCGCGATATCCCACCAGCCGTTCGAAACCGGCGACCGGGACATGGCCATGGACATCAACCGCGCCCTCGCCGCCGTCCCTCCGCGCCAACGCGCCACCCTCGTACTCCGCTTTCACTGCGACCTGAGCGTGGAACAGACCGCCCACGCGCTCGGCTGCTCCACCGGAACCGTCAAGAGCCAGACCGCCCGCGGCCTCGCCACCCTGCGCTCGATGCTCGGCGCGCCGGAGTCCCGTCTCGCACGTACGGAGGACCACTGATGGATGTCAAGCAGATGTTCGACTCGCTGGCCACGCACGAGCAGCCGCCTACCACGGTTGACCCGAACCAGGCCATGGCGGCAGGACGTGCCGTGCGCAGACGTCATCGTGCAGCCGTCGCCGGGACCACGGCCGCGGTGGCGGTCGCGGCCGTCCTGGCCGTCGGGACGGTTCACCCGTCGCCGCGGCAGGACGGCGTCGCTGTCGCCGTGCCCGCCACACCCTCCGTCACGGCCACGCCACGGCCCACCTACAAGGGATTCGCGGAATTGAAGAAGAAGTATCCCCCCAAGGGGAAGGTCGCCTCCGTGCCGCCGCTGCTGATGTGGGTGAGCGACGCGCCCCGCAAGAACGAGCTCTTCCTTTGCGAGAGCGGGCCGAACGGTAGCTCCTGCACCGGATTCCCGCCTCTCGCCGCCAAGGAGTTCGCCCGCCGGCAGGGCAAGCTTCGCGGCGTGCAGGTCTGGCTGGGTGTGGCCAAGGACGACGTGCACGGGGTGACGGCTGTCACCAGGGATGGGCGGAGGGTTCCAGGCACCCTCACACGGGGCGTCAGCCCAGGGCTCGGGCTCTGGGCCGTCGAGTATCCCCCTGACGTGCGGAGCCTTGTCTTCACCGGCGCGAAGGGGGGGGACCCTGCAGCGGATCGCCCTGTGACATGTCTTGATCACTCGCACCGCTGAGGGCCTGGCCGGCTCCTCGGCGCACCGCTGTTCAACGTCGACGGTCGCTGGAAAGGCTCGCTGGCAAGATGGCACGCGTGCCTGCACACCTGCGCCCCCACCCGCGTGGCCGGGACGGTCAGGTGCGCAGGCGTTCGAGTTCATCGGCGCGGCGGTGGTCCTTCGGCCGACCGATGGCCCGCCGCATGCGGACGAGGTCGTCGAGTGCGGCGTAGCGAACCGTGAAGCCGGAGGGGTCGTCCGCGTGCACGGCTCGGGTCAGGCTTGCGGTGACATCGAGACCGCCCCAGGACAGGGCGGGCGTGCACAGGTCTCCGCTGGCACCGGTCACCTGATAGGTCACCTGGGGGTGGTCAAGGTCGGGCGGCTCGGTGCACCCGGCGATGACGAGGGCCTCGCGAAGGGCGCGGGCCTCCGCGGGCGTGCCGTCCCACAGAAGGTCGAGGTCGCCGGTCAGTTCGGTGGATCCGTGCATGATGCCGGCGACCTGGCCGATGACGACGGCATGTGAGCCTGCCTCGTGCAAGGCATGGAGGAAGGGGAACGGGTCGAAGCCGAGTGCCCCGTCCGGGGCGAAGGTACCCACGAGGTCGTCGGCGTCCTGTGGGCGCAGTCCCGTGGCGGTACGGTCACGAGTGGTGTCTTCAGTTCGGGAGACGGCCTGACGAAGTCGTGTGACAGCAGTCCATGTCATGCGCCCATCCAACACGGCCTGTGGGGGGTGAGCCGGAGCGCGAGTTCGCCTCCCTCCAGGCTCGTGGGCCAGCCGGACGAGGTCGACTGGGTCCACGCGTGAGTTCTGGTACCAGTTGCGAGTGAGTGCGGGTGTCGCCGGGTAGCCGGATGGTGACGGTTCAGCCAGTTCTGGTGCCACTCGGAGCGTAGTGGTGGGATGCTCGCTGCGCTTGGCGTCACGAGGGGGCGCTGATGGCGCGGGTGATCAAGGTGGAGAAGCACGCGGCGATCAGGGGGACTCCCGAATGGAGGGCTTGTCGCAGCGGGCCTCGGCACGCAGGTATTCCGTTTCCCGCCGGACGGTGGCCGAGGCGTTGAAGTCTCGGGGCCGCGTCCGCGGCGGCCAGCCTCCAGGAATCCAACGGCGATGAGCTGCGCCGAGGTGTCCAGTCTGTAACCACACCCGATTCCACCGCACTCGAGGAGAGCATCATGACCGCTACCTACACCTTCGACGTCTTTTCCAGCCTCGACGGCTTCGGCGCCGCCAGCGGCAACTGGACTGGCTACTGGGGCAAACAAGGCCCCGAGCTGCTCGACCACCGCCTCGCCTTGCATGGCGAGGAGCAGCGGATGGTCTTCGGGGCCAACACGTATCGGATGTTCACGCGGATGCTGGCCTCGAACGCCGAGGAGCCCGAGGTACATGACCCATGGGTCACCCGGATGAGGAGCCTGCCGGCAACAGTGGTGTCGACCACGCTGGAAGGACCCCTCGACTGGCCGGACGCGACCGTCGTGAGCGGTGACGCCGTCGATGTCGTCGCCCGGCTCAAGGAGGAGTCCGAGGTGCCCTTGCGCTCGCACGGCAGCCTGTCGATGAACCGGGCGCTGATGGCCGCCGGCCTGGTCGACCGCGTCCAGGTCACGCTCTTCCCTGTGATCACCGGACAGACCGGACTGGACCCGATCTTCCAGGGCGCGGCCGACTTCGACCTGGAGCTGATCGAGAGCCGGACGCTCGACGGCCACACCCAAGAGCTCATCTACCGGCCCACCCTGCATGTCTGAGAGGACCCGGCCCACCTGCACCCAGGAAGTGGCACCGCTGATGCCGTTCGTGCAGCACCGCAGGCGATGCCATGTACCGCGTCGCCGATCAGGACCCGTCGATCCGCCGGCGTCGTGGCGGGGAACCGGCACGCGGCTCGACAGGGCCGGATGACGAGTCGGCATTCGCGGCTCAGCGTGACCAGGTGGGGCCGGACTCGGCGGTCTGGGGCGGCGGGGGAGGGGCCTGGCGGCTGCGGGGGAGGACGATGATGCCTTCGGAGCTGTTGGGGGCGTGGACGTCGACGGTGCCGCCGTGGACGACGTTGCCCCGGAAGGTGTTGGGCTCGAAGGTGAACTTCTCCAGCGGCGGCGCGGTCTCCTGCGGGGAGGTGATGACGGCCACCCCGCCCTTCGGCCTGTGGACGAGGTTGCCGGTGAAGGTGTTGCGCTCGGGCAGGAGCACCATCTGGTAGGCGGGCCAGTGGTTCTTGTAGAACCAGCCGAGGTGCATGTCGCTCTTGGCGTTGTCGACGAACACGTTGCCGGTGAACTCGCTGTCGGTCACCTGGCCGTAGTGGAAGAGATAGCCGTACGGCGAGAGCGGGTTCCTCTGCGGCACGAAGCCGGGCGTCAGGTAGTCGAGCTGGTTGTTCTCGTCGAACATGTGCTCGCCGCTGGTGACCTTGAGCCCGTAGCCGGACACCCCGGCCACGTAGTTGCCGCGCACGGTGTGGTTGTTCCCACTGACCCGGATGCCCTCGCTGGCCGGGTAGCGCTCACCCAGGATGACGTTGTTCTCCACCCTGTTGTGGTTGCCGTAGCGCAGCACGAGGCCACCGCTCGACTGCTTGATCGTGTTGAAGCGGACGGTGTTGTGGTTGGACTTCAGCGAGATGATCTCGTCGTCGCCGTCGACGTGCTCGAAGAGGTTGTGCTCGATGGTGAAGTAGGCGCCCTCCTGCGTGCCGAGCTCGCCCCACTGCCCGTAGCCCCAGATCCGCAGCGCTTCCATGCCGTTGCGGCCGACGTTGGGGACATCGGCGAACCGGGTGTGGTCGACCGCGTTGTACTTGGCCGCCAGGCCTCTGTCGTTGCCGACCACCGGCTCCTGATGGTTCTTGCCCCGCAGCAGGCTGTGGTCGAGCCGGTTGTGCCCGCCCTTGAAGTAGACCCAGTAGTAGGCGGTCTGCGGCTCGGCGGGGTTGAAGTCGATGACGGCGGTGTCGGTGACCCTGCCGTGGTCGCTGTTGAACGTGATCACCGACTGGGTGCCGTCGGGAGCCTGGCCGCCGGTGAAGGTCAGGCCGCTCACCGTCAGGTGGGGGCTGTTCAGCGACAGCGAGGACCTGCCGGTGAGCAGGACCTTGCCGGGGGTCTGCGCCCTGAGGGTGAGGGGGCCGGGGGCGGTGAGGCCGATGACGGCGTCCTGCCAGGTGCCGTCGGCCATCACGATGGTGTCGCCGGAAACGGCCGCGCCGAGCGCCCGGTTCAGCTCGGCCGGGTTCGAGACGAGCACTTCCCGATCCGCGAAAGCGGGGCCGGCGGGAAGCAGCAGGACGGCCGCGGTGAGAAGAGCTGCTAATCGGTTCATATCGGCAAGGTATGGAAAGCGCATTCCGTTGGCATGGCCAAAGCTCGGGCACTCCTAGGACGATCCTCAGGAAGCTCGGTGCAAGGCCCGGTAATGAGTCGGCGTCAGCGACGTCACCTGCCGGAAAACGCGCGAAAGGTAGGAGGCCTCCCACCCGACCGTCCCGGCGATCTCCTCGATCCGCAGCTCCGAGTGGATCAGGGCCTGCTTGACCCGCTCGACCCGCAGCTGCCGGATGTACTGGTTGGGGGAGACCCCGAAGAGCTGGGCGAAGTAGGTGATGAAGTACGTCGGGTTGTAGTGAAAGACCTCCGCCAGCCGCCCGACGGTGAGCACTTCGTCCAGATGCGCGTCGATGTACTCAAGAATCCGCCCCGGCCCCTCGCTCAGGGGCCGCAGCGAACCCAGGGGGGCGTGCTCCACGAGGTAGGCGGTCAGTTCCATGAGGATCGCGCGCTGCCGCAGGGGCCCGGTCACCTGCGCGGCCCCCTTGCCCGCCGCCAGCAACCTCACGAACATCTCCTGTACGGCAGGCGGCTCGGCCACCTCCACGACGCGGGGCAGTGTGACGAGCGTGGCCAGATCGTGCTCCCCCACGGTGGCCGTGAAGTGCGCCCAGTACTTGCGCAGCGGACGCTCCCGCGAGCTGGAGAAGCCCAGGGCGGACCCGGCAGGCAGGAAGTAGAGCTGGCCGGGCCTCGGCTGGTACTCGACCCCGTCCGAAGTGATCGACCCGACGCCGTCGAGGATGAGGTAGAAGCGGTTGTAGCCGTCACTTCGTGCCGACCGCCCCCAGTCGGCGGGGACGGGGTCGGCGTGCCCTGCCATGAGCAGGTCGAGGTCCAGCCGCCGGAGATGCTCCCTGAGCGCCGGGTCCACGCCGTCACGCCCGCAGGCTCGCCAGGGCGGGGTCCACGGCGTGGCGCAGCGGCGCTCCCGTGAGCAGGCGGCGGACCTCCGCCAGAACCAGTTCCCCCATCCGGGCGCGTTCGGCGCCCATCGCCCCTGCCAGATGCGGTGTCAGCACGACGTTGGGCAGGCCGTACAGCGGGGATCCCGAGGGCGGCGGCTCCGGCCAGGTGACGTCGAGAACCGCGGTGAGGTCGGGCCGCCGCTGCAGGACTTCGATGACGGACGGCTCGTCGACCACGGCTCCCCTGGCGGTGTTGATGAGCGTCGCCCCGGGGCGGAGCCTGGCCAGGAGCTCGCCGTCGACCAGCCCCTCGGTCTGCTCGACGAGCGGCGCGTGGAGGCTGACGACCTCGCAGCTGTCGAAGAGTTCGGCGAGCGGAACCAGGCGCACGCCGAGCCCCGCCGCGACCGCGGGATCGGCCACCGGGTCGGTGGCGACCACGTCGAGGTCGAAGCGGCGCAGGTGGGAGGCTACCAAGCGGCCGATCTCGCCGAGGCCGAGGAGCCCCACCCTCGACCCGTACGCGCCGGCGACCCGCACCGCGTCCGGATAGCGCCCCCGCTCCTTGATCTCGCGGGAGATCCGGTGGAACTGCTTGAGCGCCAGCAGGATCTGGGCCAGCGTGAACTCCGCCACCGGGATCGCGTTGGCCGACGCCGCGGAGACGATCGGGATCTGCCGTGCCCAGAACTCCGGCGTGGTCAGTGGGCGCACGGAGCCCGCGGCCACCAGCACCGCGCGCAGCCGCGGCGCGTGGCGCAGCAGGCCGGCGTCGAGGACCGGCGCACCCCACCCCGTGAGCAGAAGTTCCACCTCGTTCAGCACGCCGGGCTCGGCCGCCAGCTGCTCCCGCGTCAGGGGCGGCCGCTGCCATCGGACCAGGTCAGCCAGCTCTCGGAGCACCTCTTCCGGGTAGACGTCGGCCCGGCGGCGTTCCTCCATGACCAGCAAGGCTGTGGTCATCTCCCACTCCTTGATCTCATTTTCATCGGATGTATGGCCAGACATCCTGCCGCACGATCGATCGGTATCAATAGTGAGCTTCTAGTCATCGGAGCATTGACCTGTGAACGTACGCACCGTTACGGTCCGGAAAACGTCGTCCAAGAAGAGGGAGTCGTCCACATATGCGAACAGTTTCCACACACAGGACACGATGGATTCTGGTCTCCATGATGGTGCTGTCCGGATGTTCGTCAGGCGCAGCGGGAACGAACGTCGAGCAGGACGCCAAGGCTCCGCTGGAGCTCTGGACCAGGACCACGCCCGGCGGGCCCGGTGAACAGGGCACGGTCAGGCTGGCGGCCGCGTTCGAGAAGGCGACGGGACACAAGGTCAAGGTGACGGCGATCTTCGACGACTTCGAGACGAAGATGCAGCAGCGGGCCGCCCAGAAGGACCTGCCCGACATCGTCATGAACGACGTCACCCAGCTCGGCACCATGCAGAGCCAGGGTCTGCTCAGGGAGATCGACCTCAGCAAGCTCGCCAGCGCCAAGGACCTCACCGAGCGCGGGCTCGCCTCAGGCAAGGCCATCGACGGCAAGCAGTACAGCGTGCCGTACTCCGCCCAGGCCACCGCCCTGCTCATCCGCAAGGACTGGCGGGAGAAGCTGGGCCTGCAGGCGCCGCAGAGCTGGGCCGATCTCACCGCGATGGCCAAGGCGTTCACCGAGAAGGACCCCGACGGCAACGGCAAGGACGACACCTACGGGCTGGCGGCGCCGCTGTCGACCAAGCGCGGCTACGCGTCGTGGTACTTCTCCAACTTCCTCTGGGCCGCCGGTGGCGACTTCGTCGCCGACGCGGGCGGCGGCAAGTTCAAGCCTGCCATGTCCACCCCCGAGTCCACCGCGGCCATGCAGTGGTTCCGCGACCTCGGCTGCAAGGACAAGGTCATCCAGCCCGGCGCCGTCACCATGGACACCCCGCCGACCAACGAGACGTTCGAAGCGGGCAAGACCGGCATGTACGTCGTCGGTCCCTACCTGCTTCCCCGTTACGACAAGTCGCTCGGCAAGGACAAGTACGAGGTCGTGCCCATGCCCAAGGGCGCCAAGAACGCCGACGTGCTCGCCGAGGGCGGCGCGATCTACCTGATGGCCGGCTCGCCGAACAACGCCGCGCAGGACGCCTTCGCCGCCTTCGCGACCTCGGCGGAGGGCCAGAAGGTCGGCATGGAGGGTGACACCGCCTACATCGTCCAGCTGCCCGTCAACAAGTCCGTCGACATCAGCCAGGTGCGCCCCGATCCCCGCTGGAAGACCTTCGCCGAGATCTACCAGGCCTCCGGCCACTACGCCCCGTCGCTCCCCAACTGGACGCCGGTGCGGCAGACCACGGCGGAGACCGTCAACGCCCTGGTCGCGGACTGCAGCCTGGATCTGAAGGCGGAGCTGCAGAAGCTCGACACCAAGCTCGCCGAGATCCTGGCGGAGCAGGGCGTCGCCGCGTCATGACTGTCACTCAGCTGAAGCCGGTCGACACCGGCTCTCCTGATCCGACCCCGCCCAGGTTCTCCGGGCGGGGCGGGCGGTGGTGGGTGCCGTGGTTGTTCCTGACCCCCGCGCTCATCCTGTTCCTGTACTTCAAGTTCGTCCCGATGGGCAACGCCCTGGTGATGTCCTTCCAGAACGTGCAGCCGTTCCTGGGCAACCAGTGGGTGGGCGGGGACAACTACGCCAAGGTCGTCGCCTCTGACGGCTTCCAACAGGCCGCCTGGCACACCGTTCTGCTGGCGCTGTGCCAGACGGCCGGTTCGATGCTGCTCGGCCTGATCCTGGCGCTGCTGATGGAGGGGCAGAGCCACCGGCTGAGCTTCATTCGCTCGGCCGCCTTCCTGCCGGTCGTCGTGCCGATGGCGGTCGTCGCCGAACTGTGGCGGATCATGTACCACCCGACCGGCGACGGCATGCTGAACTCCCTCATCGGCCTGGTGGGGCTCGGCCCTTCCGGGTTCATCAACGACCCGCACACCTCGATGGCCTCGGTCATCGTGACCGGCATCTGGCGCGGCGCGCCGTACGACATGATGATCTTTCTGGCCGGGCTGGCGGGCGTGAACAGGGACCTGTACGAGGCCGCGACCGTCGACGGCGCCTCGCGGGCGCGCAGGCTGCTGCACGTGACCCTGCCCGGCCTGAGGTCGGTCTTCTCCATCCTGTTCATCCTGGCCGCGATCCGCGGTCTGCGGGTCTTCACCGAGGTGTTCCTGCTGACCAACGGCGGCCCGAACGGTTCCACCGAGGTCGTCATGACCCTGATCACCAAGCTGGGCCTGGAGCAGAACCGGCTGGGCGTCGCGTCGGCGGGAGCGGTCCTGCTGTTCCTCGCCACGCTGCTGCTGACCGTGGTCGTGTCCATCCTCAGGCGAAGGGAGCGAGAATGAGCGCCGCCAGCGAGACCGCCCTCGGCCTCAAGGAGAGCACGACACCCGCCGGGCGGCTGGTGAAGCTCGTGATCCACGCGCTGGTCCTGGTGGTGTTCGCGGGACCGCTGCTGGCACTGCTGGTCAGCGCCTTCAACCACGTGTCGGACCCGACGCAGCTGAGCGTCGTGCCCTCCAGCCCTACCCTGGACAACTTCACGGTCGCCGTCGACCAGGGCGTGCTGAAATACCTGCTGAACTCCTTCTTCGTGGTGGGGTTCGGACTGCTGCTGCAGGTGGTGGTCTCGACGCTGGCCTCCTACGCGCTGGCGCGCAAGAAGTTCCCGTTCATGACCCTGGTGTTCGTCGCCATCCTGGCCACGCTCATGCTGCCGGAGGAGATCCTGGCGATCCCGCTGTCGCTGATCCTGTCGGACCTGCCGCTGCTCCACATCAACCTCATCGGCACCCTGGCCGGCATGATCGTGCCGCTGGGCGCATGGGCGTTCTCCATCCTGGTCATGACGGAGTTCATGAAGGACGTGCCGCGAGAGCTCGAGGAGGCGGCACGCATCGACGGGGCCGGCGAGTTCCGGATCTTCGCCCAGATCATCCTGCCGATGTGCAGACCGGCCCTGGGCGTCATCGGGGTCTTCGGCTTCACCATGATCTGGGACCAGTACCTGCTGCCGATGCTGGTGGCCAGCGACTCCTCGACCTACACCCTGCCCTTGGCCCTGCGGACCCTGCGGATCGACCCGATCGTCACGCCCGGCGTGGTGATGGCGGCGTCGTTGCTCGCGCTGCTGCCCTCGGTGATCGTCTTTCTGTTCTTCCAGCGCTCCTTCGTGCACGGGCTGTCGTCCGGCGCCCTCAAGGGATGATTCTTCATGACCTGGTTCACCAATGATCGTTTCGGCATGTTCGTGCACTGGGGCCTCTACTCGCTGGCCGCCCGGCACGAGTGGGTCAAGACGCGCGAGCGGATGACCGACGACGAGTACCGGCCGTACTTCGACCACTTCGATCCCGACCGATACGACCCTGCCGCCTGGGCCAGGACCGCCAGGGTCGCGGGCATGCGCTACGTCGTGCTGACGACCAAGCACCACGACGGCTTCTGCCTGTGGGACAGCGATCTGACCGACTACAAGGTGACGAACACCCCCTACGGGCGCGACCTGGTCGAGCCCTTCGTCGAGGCGTGCCGCGCCGAAGGCCTCAAGGTCGGGTTCTACCACTCGCTGATCGACTGGCACCACCCCGCCTTCCCCGTGGACGGGACCCATCCGCAGCGCGACTCCCAGTCCGTCCCCGCCGGGGACATCGCCGAATACCGGCGCTACCTGCACGGCCAGGTCAGCGAGTTGCTCACCCGCTACGGCACGATCGACTACCTGTTCTTCGACTTCTCCTACTCCACGCGCACCGAGTGGTGGGGCGGCAAGGGTCCCGAGGACTGGGGGTCGAAGGAGCTGCTCGCGACGGTGCGCGAACTGCAGCCGGGCATCCTGGTGAACGACAGGCTCGGCATCCCCGGCGACTTCGTCACGCCCGAGCAGTACCAGCCATCGGGGCCTCTCGCCGAGCTCTGGGAGGCGTGCCAGACACTGAACGGCAGCTGGGGCTACGACCGGGACAACCTCGACTACAAGAGCGCTGACCTGCTGATCAGGATGCTCGTCGACGGGGTGTCCAAGGGCGGCAACCTGCTGCTCAACGTCGGCCCCAACGGGCGCGGGGAGATCGACCCCCACGCGGCGGCCGTACTGGCGGAGATCGGCTCGTGGATGGACCTGCACGAGCGCGCGATCCGCGGGTGCGGGCCGTCGGAGTTCACCGCCCCGTCCGACTGCCGCCTCACCCAGAACGGTGACAGGCTCTACCTGCATCTGTTCAGCTGGCCGCTGCGCCACGTCCATCTGCCTGGCCTGGCGGGCAAGGTCCGCTACGCCCAACTGCTCAACGACGCCTCGGAGATCAGGCAGGTCACGACCGACCCGGGCCAGACCGCACACAACACCCGGATGGGCGGGCAGCCGTCCGGCACCCTCACCCTCGAGCTGCCGGTGAGCCCGCCCGGCACGCCGGTGCCGGTCATCGAACTCTTCCTGTCCTGAGTGGGCGGGCACTCAGGCCCGCCCACCTCCGTACGCCACGGTCGAGCTCACCTGGCCAACGGGACGCCGGCGCCCTCGGCGGCGGCGAACGCGTCATCGATGAGCACAGCCTCCCGCCCCGCCCTGGCCAGCAGAGACGCCGCCGCAGCGGCCCGATAGCCGCTGCCGCAATGGACCCAGATCGTTCCGGGCCCAATCTCGTCCACCCTGTGGGCCAGCTCGGGCAGCGGCACGTGGACCGCGCCCTCGACATGGGAGTCGCGCCACTCGTTGCCCAGCCGTACATCGAGGATCACGTCGGGAGCGCGCCGATCGCCGCGCATCGCGGCTGCCAGGTCGGCGAAAGAGACAGTCGTCAACGAGCGCGTCTGGGAGGAGTCGGTCACGAGTTCGTCGGGCGTGCCGGCCGCGGCGGCTGCCACCCGGTCGATCCCGATGCGGACCAACTCGCGCTGGGCTTGAGATACCTGCTCGAGGCTCTCACCGACGAGCGACAGAGGTGCGCCCCTGTCGACGAGCCAGCCGAGCCAGGTCGCCATCGACCCGTCGAGGCCGAGACTGATCGTCCCGGCCAGGTGGGCGGCGGCGAAGGCGGTGCGGTGCCGCAGATCGACCACCCACTCCCCGGCCTCCAGCCGGGCACGCAGCTCCTTCGCGTCGGCCGGAGACGGCTGACGCAGGTCCACCGGGGCGGGCCCCGCGAGGTTGATCGCGCCCATGTGGGCGTAGTAGGCAGGGTAGGCGTCGAGTCCGGCGAGAGTCTGGGTGACGAATTCGTCCTCGGCCAGCCGCAGCGCCGGGTTGACCTGCCGCTCGTGATCCAGGGTCGAGCTGTCACCCGAGGACTGCGTGGCCGAGCAGAAACTGCCGAATCCGTGCGTCGGCCATATGACGGCGCCCCCTGGCAGGGAGTCGGCGAGCTTGCGCACGGAGGTGTGCTGCCGGCGGGCCAGCGAGTCCGCGTGCTGCTCACCGAGCAGGTCGGTACGGCCGGTCGTGCCGAACAGCAGCGATCCACCGGTGAACACGCCCTCGACCCCGGAGTGGCTCTCCAGCACGTAGGACAGGTGGTGGAAGGTGTGTCCGGGCGTGGCCAGCGCGCGCAGCCGCAGCCTCGGCGAGACCTCGACCACGTCCCCGTCGGCCAGCGGCACGTGCTCGAACGCGGGCCGATCGGCCGCCGCCACCCCGTAGCGGGCTCCGGTGAGCCTCGCCAGTTCCAGGCCTCCAGAGACATAGTCGTTGTGCAGGTGCGTCTCCACCACGTGCGTGATCCGCACGCCGAGGCGGCTCGCCAGCGCGAGGACCCGGTCCACGTCCCTCTGCGGGTCGACGACCACCGCCACGTCACCGTCTGTGGCCAAGTAGCTGCGGTCACCCAGCGACGACGTCTCGATGACTGTCACGCTCACCATGTTGCCCATCATCATCATCTCCCCACATCGCCTTCCTGTACGCAGAGAGTACCCCCGGTGGGTATAGGTCGCGACAGCGGCCGATCCGTCGGAACGCCGGACGGCGCCGGCATCTGCCCACACGTCCTCAGGCCGCGTCTTCGACCCGAGGGCCGAGCCGGCCGCGGACATGTGCGCTCCTGGGAAAACCCATCCCGAGGGCCTCACCTGTTCGCCGCAATGACGGCAATCGTTTTCTGCTCCGCTTTCATGACAAGAGCTGATAAATCTTGTAAATGGGCCTTGTGTAGTTGATCGGGGTTCTTCATATTGGCGTTTGCCGAGAGGCGAACCCTCCTCTCGACAGCCCCTAGGCCAGCCAGCGGGGCTGGCCGGCATCCCCCAGGAGGCTCCCCACATGAGCATCCATCCCCGGCGCGCAGGACTGATCGTCACCGCGGCGATCCTGCTCACAGGCACGACCCTCATCAGCCCCATGGCCGCACAGGCCACCCCGCCGACCCCGGAGGCCGCCGACTCGGCGGCCGTCGCCGCCACCACGCTCGACGAGGCGTTAGGCGCGCGCGACGCCGGCTCCTACTTCGACCCCGCCCAGGGCAAGCTGGTCGTCACGATCACCGATGACGCCGACGCGCAGGCCGTCGTGGCCGCGGGCGCGATCCCCAAGAAGGTCGCCCGTAGCGCCGACGACCTCGACAAGATCATGCGCAGGCTCGACAGGGCGGCCCGGGTCACCGGCACCGCGTGGGCCGTCGACCCGGCGAGCAACCAGGTCGTCGTCTGGTTCGACGAATCCGTCAACCAGGGGCAGCGCCAGCGCATCGAGTCCATCGTCAAGCAGATCAACGACGAGGAGGCGGCCGCCAGCCCCGAGCGGGCCGCGGCCGGACCGGCCGTGCGGACCGAGAGCGAGGCGGGCACGTTCAACCTCTTCATCCAGGGCGGCGACGCCATATACACCGGCTCGTCACGCTGCTCGCTCGGCTTCAACGTACGCAGCGGAACGACGACGTACTTCGTGACCGCGGGTCACTGCACCAACATCGGCGCCACCTGGTACGCCAACTCCGCCCGTACCGTGGTCCTGGGCACCAGGACCATAAGCAGCTTCCCCGGCAACGACTACGGCGTCGTGCGCTACACCAACACGAGCATCGCCAAGCCGGGAGGCGTCAACCTCTACAACTCCTCCTCCCGTGACATCACGACCGCGGGCAACGCCTACGTCGGCCAGTCCGTGCAGCGCAGCGGGAGCACCACAGGCGTCAGGAGCGGCACCGTGACCGCGCTGAACGCCACCGTCAACTACCCGCAGGGCACCGTCCGCCAGATGATCAGGACGACCGTCTGCGCCCAGCCGGGTGACAGCGGAGGCTCCCTGTTCTCCGGCTCCACCGCTCTCGGCCTGACCTCGGGCGGCAGCGGCAACTGCTCGACCGGCGGCACCACCTTCTTCCAGCCGGTGATCGAGGCGCTCAACGCAGCTGGAGCGAACGTCTACTAGCTCTTCATCGACGGTTGCGGAGTCGGCGTGGCCCGAGTGCTCCCCGGCCACGCCGACCCCGAGCCGCACGACGGTCGCGTGCGGGAGAGGGACACGCTGATCGGCTGCGGCGTCGGAAGGCGGGTGATGAGCTGGGAGAACACAGGCTGCGGTTCGATGCGGGCCGGCGGGGCGCCGATGCGGTAGCGCGCCCCGTGGCCGAAGGTGAGATGCGACCCGGCCTGGCGGGTCAGGAAGCGTTCCTAGCCCAGGTCGGTGGGGTCGACGGCATGTGCGGCCGCGCGGTAGCCGGCGTCGTTCAGGTGCAGATGGTCGCCGGAGTCATAGGCGGGATCGAGCAGGTCCTCATCCTGCCGTGAGGCGAGCGCGCGGTCGAGATCGACCACCGCGTCGTACGCGCCCGACGTGCGGATCCAGGTGTTGACCGCGTCTCGCTTGGCCTCGCTGCGGGCGGTGTGGTACCGCGAGCCCTTCATCGGCGGCAGGGTGGCGCCGATGGCTCGCACGCCCCTGGCGTGGGCCTGCCTGATCAGCGCGCGGTGACCGGCGATGATCTCGTCGGCGGAGACGTCGGTGGGCGGCGCGCCGATGGGGGAGGGTGCCTCGCTCATCCCGATGTCGTTGATGCCCTCCAGGATGATGACCGACCGCACGCCGGGCTGGCCCAGGACGTCTCGCCGGAAGCGGGAGGTCGCCTTGTCGCCGAGCCACGCGGAGTCGACCGTCACCCGGTTGCCGCCGATGCCCTGGTTCAGGACGGCGCGCGGCCTGCCCATGGCGGCCAGCCGCTCGGCCAGTTCGTCGGGGTAGCGGTTGTCCGCGCCGGGGCTGGAGCCGTACCCGTCGGTGAGGGAGTCGCCGAAGGCGACCACTGCGCCCTGGCGGGAGGCGCGGCCGATGACGTCCACCCCGCTCAGGTAGTACCAGGACAGCGAGGTCTGGTCGAAGGCGCCGGCGCCGCTGTCGGCGCGGTGGTCGCCCGCGGCCCGGTAGCTGGTCGCCATGGCCTGGGCATGGTAGGTCGCGGGGCCGGTCGGCGCGGCGAGGTAGAGCGTGACCGTCACGGAGTCCAGATCGGACAGGCCCAGTGTCACCGGGTCGGTGGCGAGTTCGGCTCCGGCGGGGATGGTGAAGGCCCTGGCCCGCTTGACGGTGAGCTGCCGTAGCGATGAGGGCTGTACGGCGGCGCCACTCGCGGTACGGGCGACGGTGGCGCCGGAGACCTTCAGCGGAGCGGTGCCGTAGGCGTTGGACAGCCGGATCCTGGCCCGCGCTCCTCCGGCGCTGATGCGGACCACCTGGCGGATCGTCTGGTTCGTGAAGCCCTGTTCGGACCAGTTCGGGGTGAAGTTCGTACCCGGGCGCTGGGGGGAGGCGGTCCAGGTCGCGGTCCAACCCCCCGCTGTCGCGGGGGTCTGCGCGGACGCCATGCCGGAGCCGGCCAGCAGCGTGGCCAGCGAGATGGCGAGGAGGGACGACAGCCGTCGTGGTACGGCGTTCATGAAGTGTCTCCTGAGAGTGGGTTCGGTATGAATCTCATACGGCGGGGACGGGGCCGGTCCTGGACTTCATGAGCCGGTCGCCCGCGACGACCACCACGACGATGAGGAGGAACGCGACGAAGGCGGCGCTGGTCCGCACGACGTGGAACATCTCCCACCGCTGAAGGATCGCCGCGTGGTCCGCGGGGACGGGGCCGACGGCCCACCGCTTGATCAGGCCGTTGATGGGGACGTTGCCGAACCGGGTGACCAGGAACGAGGTCAGCGCGAGCACCGCAGCGCCCGCGGCCAGAAACCGTGGAAGCCGACGCGAGACGATGGCGAGCACGACAGAGGAGAGGATCGCCAGTGCCATCGTTGTCTGCATGACGACCCCATTGACCTGCATCAGCGCCGTATGGAAGGTGAAGCGCACGTCGAGGGGCACGACCCTGAACGCGTAGGCCACGTTCACGGCTCCGTAGCCGAACGCCCCCGAGAGCAAGCCCGTGGACAGCAGCGCGAACGCCTGGATGGGTGGCCGCAGCACGGTGAGGTCTCCTGTGGTGATCGTCTTCATGGATTGAGCGGGTCAGGGGGAAATCGTTGCCGCTCGACGATCGCTGATCGTCCTCCGTGGGTCGCTCCTTCCCGTACGCCAGGGGGAGCAGATTCCGCGGGACTACCACCGGGGGAGTAGCGCCGGTCCTGACCCCGTGCCGAGACGCACGTGCGCAGGCTCTACTGTGCGGGGATGAGCTCTGAGCGCGGACGGCGGCCGCTCGTGACGGACGTGGCGCTCGCGGTGGCGGTCGCCGCTGTGCTGATGGTCGGCGCGCTGTCCGCCTCCGACACCGACGCCGTGGACCTCATGGCCGTCCTGGCGGGCTCACTCGTGCTCGTCGCCTGGCGCAGGGCGCCGATGACGGCCCTGGTCGTCGCCACCACCTGCATGCTGTTCTACGCGGTGCGGACCAACCCGGGACCCCCGGCCGCCTTTCCCGTCCTGGTCGCGCTCTACTCCGCGGTCAGGGCCGGTCATCGGCTGATCCTCGTGGTCGCCTGCGTCGTGTTCCTGGGCGGCACCCTGGCGGCCAGCATGGTCACCGCCGAGCAGCCCGCCCAGGACCTCGTCGACCGCACCGTCCTGCTGGTCGGCTGGTTCCTCGCGGCGGCCGTCGCGGGAACCGTGAGCAAGCACCGGCAGGCCTACCTGCGGCAGGTCGAGGAGCGAGCCGCCGAAGCCGAACGCACCAGGGAGGAGGCGGCACGCCGACGTGCGGGGGAGGAGCGACTGCGGATCGCGAGGGAGTTGCACGATTCCCTCACCCACAGCATCTCGATCATCAAGGTGCAGGCGGGGGTGGCGGTCCATCTGGCGCGCAAGCGCGGCATGGAGGTGCCGGAGGTGCTGCTGACCATCCAGGAGGCCGGCGGCGAGGCGATGCGCGAACTCCGCGCCACCCTCGAGGTGCTTCGCGACAGCGCCGACGATGCGAAGAGCCACGGACTGGACCGCCTTGACGACCTGGTAGCCAGGGTCCGCTCCGCGGGCCTGCCCGCCAGAGTGACGGTCACCGGCGCGCCGACGCCGCTGCCGGGGGACGTCGATCGCGCCGCCTACCGCATCGTCCAGGAGGCTCTCACCAACATCACCAGGCACGCGGGCGACGCGTCGGCGTCGGTCCACATCGGGTACCACCCCGGTGAGCTGGTCCTCCAGGTCGACGACGACGGTACGGCCAGGCCGGGCCAGGTGCTTGCGCCAGGCAACGGGCTGACCGGGATGCGCGAGCGCGTCACGGAGCTGGGCGGACGGCTACGCGCCCACCCCCGGCCAGAGGGCGGCTTCACCGTCCGCGCCGAACTCCCCGTACCGCTCCACCAGCCGTCGCAGACGAGGCAGATGCGCCGGGACGACCCGGCGAGCGTATTCGGGGACCGATCGCAGGACCGGTGACACTCTGCTACGAGCTTGACCGTAGCCGGAGTTAAGCGAAGGAACGGGCCGGGCATTGCCTGCTGCGGTGCGCTGCCGACGGCTCCTCTCGAGCGCCGAAGCGCCGAAACAGACCATCGACAAGGAGCGGTCGTGCAGGCTGAAGACCTCACTGGGTACTACACCTACAGAAGTTTCCTGAACCACCCGGCGCCGGTTGACGACTTCAACAAGCTCCGGTTCGGGGAGGCCGAACTCTATCTCTCGGTGCAGCAGGACAGGACCATCACCGGCACGCTGTCCTTCCCGGCCGCTCCCGGCGCGGATCGCAAGGATGTCATGGACATCGCGGGAGAGATCCTGGACTGGTCGACCGCGCGGTTCAGAATGTCGGGCAAAGGACGTCCGAAGACCGGTGTCGCGGACTTCCACTACGAGTACGACGGCGTGCTCTCCCGCGCCTGGGAAGCGGGCGTCGAGCAGCGTCACTCGCTCACCGGCACGGTTCTCCGCGCCAAGGATCACGGAAGTGGCTCCAACCTGGCCAGAGCGGGCGTCACGGCCAGCTTCGTGGCGGTCAAACGCAACTTCCCCGCTCCCAGGGAGGTGCCGGGGGTGGCGCTGCTGCCGGAGGCGCTGTCGATGCTGACCACGCGGGTCCACCGTCTGCGGCACACCACCTGGCACCTTCTCCGGTCGGTCTGGCGGGACCCGCTCACCGATGTCCACCGCAAGGAGATCACCGAACTGGGCTGGGGGATCGAGCGCCCGCCGTCCAACCACAAGGGGCTCGATCTGGCCAACGGCGCCGGTGAGGACTTCCTGTTCATGCACCGGCGGATGATCCGGATGGTGAACGAGATCTACGAGCGCTCAGGCGTCGCCGTCATCCCCGGCTGGAGATCCATCCCCGGCGCTGACGCACCGCAATACGTGTACCTGGAGAAGGACGATCCCGCCCGCCCAGGTGAGAAGATCATGCAGTACGACGCCGCCCGCTCCGGATTCATGGTCCCGCCGGCCGATGCGGAGCTGCTGGCCACGTTCCCCGAAGCGAGCCGGCCGACGATGAAGCTGCTGAAGTCTCCGAACTATCTCAGCTTCGCGATGAGGGCGCTGGAACGCACCTACACCTCACCGCTGGAGTTGTCCCGCCTGTCTCTGGGAGCTCTCGGCAACCTTCTGGAGTTCACCATCCACAACCAGATGCACATGCGCTGGGCCTCCATTCCGCGGGACGCGCAGGGCAAGGTCGCCCTGCGCGGTGACTTCGACTTCGACGAGAAATGGGACGACCCGAGCTACGACTATCTCGGGGACTTCTACTCCTCCCACCTCAACCCGCTGTTCTGGCGCCTGCACGGCTGGGTGGACAACCGCATCCAGGACTGGTTCGAGGCCCACGAAGCCATCGCCCCTGGGGAGATCGAGCGCATCGACCACAAGGGCGTGGCCTGGTTCAAACCCGGCAAGTGGGTCGCCGTGGCCGAGCCCTTCGACTGGCCGGAGAGCGAGCATGATCATCACGGTGAGCACGGTCACGGGGACGAGCACGCCGTCGCCGTCATGCTGAAGGTCCTCAAGATCGTGCAACGGGCCCAGGAGCCGACGGTGGAGGAGGGGCCGGCCGCGGAGCTCCGTGAGCGGCTCATGCAGCAACCGCCGCTCAACATGATGAGCTTCCTGCGGTCGATCGACGTGCCGGCCGAATGAGAGACCCGGGTCAGGGGCGTGCCCGGTGAAACGCCGCCGGCGCGAGACCACGAGGGTCCCGCGCCGGTCAGCGCTCAGCGGAAGGAGGTGCCGTCAGAGTCCGCCGAACCAGATGTCGAACAGATCGACGAAGTTGTCCGCGATCTTCTGACCTCGGGCGCCGAGCTCGGCGGTCGCGGCGCCCCTCCTGTTCGTCTCGATCTCGTACTTCTCCGGCTTGAAGATCTGCTTCTGACCCTGGCCGGAGCCGCCGCGCTGCGGCAGGTTCGACGGTGGCCTGCCCTGCGGATACATCCGGCCGTTGCCGTAGACGGTGTAGGACTGGGTCGGCTGAACCGAGCCGTCGTTCCGGTAGACCTGGCTCGGCCGTGGCTGCGCCGGCTGCCGGTTCGCCTTGGGCGGCGACTGCCGCTGCGTCGCCCTGTGGCTGGTGGGACGGCTCGCCGGACGCGAGCGCGCGTGCTGAATTCCCCTGGGAATCCTGCCGGCCCGGTGGTTGCGCCGCTGAGAGGCCAGCGCCATCCGCCGCTTGGCCGCCGCCTCGCGAGCCGCCTTCCTCGCCTCTCTCCTGGCCGCCATCGCGGCCCGTCGCTTGGCCGCCGCCTCCCGCGCCTTCCTGGCGGCCTCGGCCGCCTTCTTCCTGGCCGCCGCCAGCCGCCGCTTCTTCGCCTCGGCGAGCGCCCGTTTCTTGGCCTCCTCCCTGGCCCGCTTCTTGGCCTCCTCCAAGGCTCGCTTCCTCGCCTCCTCCAGGGCCCGCTTCCTGGCCGCCTCCCTGGCACGGCGGATCGCCTCTCGCCTGAGGGCGCGCTGGGCCAGCTTCTTGGCGAGGTAGCGGGCCCCGATCCGGACGCCGATACCGACCACGAACCAGACCAACTGCCCGTCGGGGTCGCTCATCGTGACGGGGCTGTTGTTGGCGTAGGCGTAGGCGTTGAGCTGCTGCGGATCCACATCGTCGATGACCGGGTCCACCGACAGGAAGCGGCCGTTACCGGGGTCGTACTCGCGGGCGCCGAGGTGGATGAGCCCGGTCGTCGCATCCTGCGTGCCTCCGACGAATCCGCGCTGGCCCGGCCACCATGGCGGGGGCGCGCCCCGGTTCTCGCCGAACGGCGTCGTCCTCCGTACGGCCAGCTCGCCGTTGCCGGCGTTCACCGCGGCCTGCGCGGTGCCCTGGTGGTCGTTGGCCAGCAGGTAGACCTGGTTGTCGTTCGTGCGTACGGCGATGGGCTGGTCGTTGATGGTGTAGTAGCGGGTCTGCTCGACGACGTCCTTGGCGAAGTCGAAGCGCAGCTCCATGTCGTCGACGTAGAGCGTGGCATCGGTCGGCGTCTTGCGGAGCAGCCGGTTGCCGTCGGCGTCGTACACGAACGACGTCGTCTTGCCCGCCTCCGTCACCGACTCCAGGTTGCCCTCGGCGTCCCAGGCCAGGGTCTGGTCAGAGGCGGCGACCTTGCGCCTGGTGGTGTTGCCCGCGGCGTCGTACTCGAAGAGGTCCGCGCCGACGGCCTGCAGCGCGTGCGGCTGCTTTCCGCCCGCCTGCGGGTAGGTGTAGGAGCGGACCGCGTCGGCCGCGCCGCCCCATCCGTGCTTGGTCTCCTTGGTCCGGTTGCCGGTGGAGTCGTAGGCGTAGCTGACCGCGTACGGGGCCACGCCGCCGATCCTGTCCGGCTGGGGGCTGCCGGCGGCGCAGTCGTCGGTGCCCGTCCAGGCCGAGGTCAGTCGGCGCAGATGGTCATAGGAGAAGCACTGCGTGTCCTGACCGCTCGCGCCCTTGTCGCCGATCTTGGTGATGTTGCCGACCGCGTCGTAGGTGTAGGTGAGGTCCAGGTCGGTCGCGCTTGCGCTCTCCCTGTCCAGTCGCATGCCGGTCAGCCTGCGGGTGGACTCGTCGTGGGTGTAGGTGAGCCAGCTCTTCTTGCCTCCGGTGCCCAGCTCGTACTGCAGGGTCTCGCCCAGCTTGGAGTAGCGGGTCGCGGTCACGTACGACGACAGGCCGGTGACCTTGGTCGGCTGGCCCAGCTCGTCGTAGCTGTAGACGACCGACTCCTCCGCCAGGCCGCCCGCGGCGGGGAAGCTGACGGACTGGACCTTGTTGTCGAGCGTGTAGCGGGTGTTGAGCACGTACGAGCCCGCCAGCTTGCCCTCCCGCTCGGGGACGGTGACGGTCTCGCGCAGCGGCCGGTAGTCGGCGTCGACGGCGTTGATCTCCGCCTTGTACGCCTGCCCGCCCACGTACCGGATGCTGGCGTTCATGTGGCCCTTGGCCAGGGCGTCGTACTTCCACTCCGCGAGCAGCGGGCCGGTCGCGGAGCTCTCGCGCATCTCCTTCTTGCGGCCCAGTTCGTCGTAGACGTACCACAGGGTCTTGCCGCGGGCATCGGTGGTGCTGACGATCTCGTCGGCGTCGTTGTACGTCATCGTCGTGACGCCCTTGTCGGGGTCCTCGGTCTTGATCTCCCGGCCGCGCAGGTCGTAGTGGTGGCGCCACACGTTGCCTGCCGAGTCGGTCACCGTGGACAGCCGTCCGGCGTGGTCGTAGCTGTACTTGGTGGACTCGTACTCGCCGGTCGGGGTCGCGCCCTTGTACTGGCGCAACTCGATCAGGCGGTCCTCGGCGTCACCGATGCGGGTGGTCGCCGTGCCGCCGGGGGGCGGCGTCATGTGGACCCTGTCGCCCTCCTGCCGGGAGGAGACCCGGTACTTCTCCACGCCCTTCGCCTTGAGGATCTGGGCGTTGACGTCACCCGTCCCGTCGAAGACGGACACGACCTGCGTGGGCACGTCGGTGTCGGCCACCGCCAGCAGGTCGGTGGAGGGCGTCCCGGTGGCGAAGTAGCCGGTGTTGGTCTTGGACTGCTCGCCCAGGGAGTTGTAGAAGGTGTCGGTGATCGTGCGGCCGTCACGCAGCGCGGGATCCTGCGTCTGGTCGTCCTTGGGCGCGGGTTCCTGGGTCTGGCGCTCGCGCGTCAGGCCGTCGTACAGCTCGTGGCTGGCGGTGTAGCCGCCGTCGGCGCGCAGCGTCTTGGTGGTGACGATGCTGGGGCCGTCGGCGCGGATGACGTAGGAGTACTCGGTGCTGGGCGACTGTCCCGCCGTCTTGTTGCGGTCGGCCTGCCAGACCTTGGTCAGGCGGCCGAGCGCGTCGTACTCCAGATCGATGCGGCGGTTGTTCGCGTCGACCTCGGCCACGGGCTCGCCCCAGGCCGGTTCGAGGATCGTGCGCTCGACGTGGCCGAGCTGGTTGGTCTCGGTGATCTCGGTCGGAAGGGCGCCCGTGGCCGGGCTGTAGGTGGTCACGGCCTTGGTGCCGATGGCGTCGGTCTCGCTGGTCTCGCGGCCGTACACGTCGTAGGTGTGGGCGCTGTCGGTGATCGTCGCGCCGTCCCCCGAGACGATCTGCTGGACCGAGGTCACATCGCCCTTGCTCGGTGCCTGGCCGTACGCCTTGCCGTCGTACTGGACCTTCTCGTCGGAGATCAGCTCACCGGCGGCCAGCGTGGACACGGGGGTGCCGCAGCTCGCGGCGATCTTCTGGACGCGGCTGGGGTAGTCGAGCATCCAGCTCGCGTCGTTGCGGGCGTAGGTGTAGCTCGTGCACTGGTCGTCGTCGGGCGAGGCCAGGTCGCCCTTCTCCTCCACCTGCGTGAGCAGGCCCCTGGTGTCGTAGGAGCGCTCCTCGCCGGTCCGCCGCCAGGTGCCGCCCGGCAGCGCGGTACGGGTGACCATGGACTTGGCCTCGACCACGTGCGCGGCCTTGGTGACGCCGCCCTGCGTCGACTCCGCGGTCTTCACCGACCACGGCTGCTCGGCGGACGCCTTCAGGACGGTCCCGCCGTCGCCGTCGTAGAGGATCTCCTCGCGCTCGAAGCCGGAGTACTGGTCGAGGTCGTCCAGCTTGCCGCCCTCGGAGTCCTCGATCTGCACGCTCCGCCTGGAGCCGTCGGCCTGCTTGTCGCCGTGCATGCCGCGGAAGTACCGGAACTCGGTGAGCGTGCGCTTGGTGTCCTGCCCGTCGCCCTCACGCACCCGTACCCGGCCGAACCCGCGGAAGTCCGACCACGTGCGGTGCTCGGGCTTGACGAGGATGTTGTCGGCGTAGTGCCAGGCGGCGCCGTCCAGGTACTCGTAGCTGGTGACCACGTTGGGCGAGGCCGCGACGCGGTCCACCTCGATCGTCTGCGACACCACGTACTTGTGGAACCAGTCGGTGACCTCGGTCTCGTTCTGCGGCGTCCAGCGCTGCGGGAAGCACCGCTTGGTGTTCTTGTCAGCCGCAGGCAGCGCGCCTGGCGCGCAGTCGGCGGGGGCGTAGTTGACCCGCAGCTCGCCGCCGGTCCCGTTGTCGACCGACTGGACGCGCCACTTGACCAGCGGGGCGCGGCCCTCGGTGGCGTCCACCCTGTTGGGGAGCTGGACGCCGATGAAGGTGGTCTTGGGCAGCGTGATCGTGCCGCCCACGTGGCCGGTCTGCTGGAGCGAGGCCAGCCACAGCGACGGGCTGAGGCCGTCGCCCGTGGCGGGGAACTGGTGGGTCAGCGCCCAGGAGTCCACCGCGTAGTACTGGCCGGCGGCGTTGCGGACCTGCGTGGTGACCTTGGTCAGCCGCTTGCGGGTGAAGAACGTCGGCGTCGTGCGGTCGACGCACTTCACTCCGGCGTCGCAGATCTGGTCGAACGGGACGTCCGGCCAGTGACTTGCGGTCTCCTTCTTGAGCTGGTCGGCTGCGCAGGTGACGGTGCCGCTGGGCAGGCAGCGCTCGGCCACCTCGAACAGCACGCGGGAGGCAGGGGCCTTGGTGAACAGCTCGCCCTGCAGGTAGCCGTAGTCGATGCGGGCGAGGTAGGCGTTACGGACGTACGGGGTGCCCAGCTCAGGCTTGGAGTTGCGGCCGTAGTGGTTGGTCTCGCGCTCGTACCAGTACGTGGTCGCGTTTCCGTGGGGGTCCACGGCGTAGTCGAGGTTCCACCGGTAGGCCTGCTGGCACCAGGCGTTGGCAGGGGTGCTTGAGTAGCAGGGCTCGCCGCTGTTGTTGCCGAACACCGGCACCGTCTGGACCGACCTGGTCTCCGGCTTGCCGGTCACCCAGCCGGGCAGGCGGTTGAGGCCGAAGGTGTACTGGGTGCCGTCGGAGGTGGTGACGCGCCAGTACTCGCCGTTGTTGTCGCCGTTGGCGGCCCCTGTGAGGTACTCGATGCGGGTGCCGTCGTCGCGCTTGGGCCGCCACTGCTTGGTGGTGGCGTCCTTGACCAGCTCGACGGCGGAGCCGCCGAGCGACAGGGTGGCGTTGTCCTGGTCCCAGCACAGGTCGCCGGTCTTCTTGCCGTCGATCATGCAGGACTTGTAGCGGCGCTCGATGTAGCCGCCCGGGTTGAGCTCGAAGCCGTCACCGGCCCATGACGCCTGGTTGTTGGTGGAGGCGGTGCGGCCGTCCACGCTCTGCGAGGAGTAGCCCAGTGAGATCTCCGGCTCGTCGCCACCCAGCGCGGGCGGCGTGCGCATGTCGTAGCCCCACGTGAAGTCGCCGGTCTGGGTGCCGACGCTCCAGTCGGCGGAGGGGGACAGGGAGGTGGCCGAGTGGTCGCCCGACTGCCCTGAGGCGGCGGCCGTGAGCGCGTACACCGCGCCTGTCTCGACCTCGGCGGTCAGGGTGCCGGCCTTGGCGTCGTTCTCGCTCTTCACCGGCTCGGGCGCCGCGCAGTTCGCGGCGGCCGCGTCGAGCGCGCATTCGTCCACCTTGACCATCCGCAGCCGGGCGCCGTAGTCGCCGCCGTAGGCGTAACGGAAGCCCGAGTAGTCGATCTGCAGGCGGGTCTTCTTCGCCGCCCCTGCGGCCGCGACGCCCTGGCCGGGGGAGACGCGCATCGCCATGCCGAGCAGGTCGGTGTCGAGCAGTTCCACGCTCACCGGCTCGGCTCCGGCTGCGGCTTTGGCCTCCCCTCGCCCGGGAGCCAGCTGCACGGGGAAGCCGGCCGCCAGGGTGGCGGCGCCGCCGCCCAGCTCGGCCTTCTGGGGTCGGGGCCAGGCGACCCTTGGCGGCGCCTTCCACACCTGTTTCTGGACGGGGTCGGCCATCGGCGCAAGGACGGGGACCGCCTGTCCCTTGACCGGCTTCTCCTTCTGCACGGACGGGGCAGGGCGAGAGGCGGCCGAGGCGGGCAAGGCCTGCACCAGTTGCACGACCAGGAGGACGGAGAGAGTGGTGGCGATCCTGCGGGGCCAGGGCGACTCGCGCTTGGGCTCCTGGAAACGGTTCCATGAGGGGTCGGGAAGCTCGGGTTCTTCGGGCGGAGGAGTGCGATTCCAGCGGGATTCGGGCAGCTCTAACTCATCCGGCAGGTCCATGAACCTCTCCCAGTCGGGGGTGCGGTGCGGGAGTTACTGGGCGGCTAGCTGTGCGATGTGCTCGGCGCTCAAGACGCCGTCATAGGCGCGGACGTCGTCCACCGCCCCCGGCCAGAAGCCGGTGAAGGTGCCCGCGGTCCTGGTCCGGCCCAGTTGCAGCGGGCCGGTGGCGTTCCATGCGCTCAGGTGGTCGGTGACGGTGGTGGTGGACAGGCGGCCGTTGACGTAGACGCGGAGCTGACCGGCCAGCGGGTCGTACACGCCTGCGATGTGGGCCCACTCCAGCGGGTTGGGGATGTCGTCGGAGCGGGTGCGGACGAGAGCGGCGGTGTCGGTGTCGGCGGCGGCCATGCCGAGGGTCCACCGTCCCTGTTCCTTGTCGAAGCCGAGCTGGAACCCGGCGGCCCTGCTGCCCGGCTGGGCCACGGCCGTCGTGTCACGGGTGGGCAGGTAGTCGAGCTGGGCCCAGGCGGCCACGGTGAACCCGGTCCTGGTGTTGACCACGGGCGCGGTCGTCTGCGCGTAACCGTTGACGCCGTCGAGCGCGAGCGCGCCGTCCAGCCAGCCCGACGTCCACGAGGCGGCTCCAGAGAGAGTCGCGGCCGTCGCCCGCCCCGAGGCGTCGGCCGCCGACAAGCCGGACTCCTCATCCAGCTTCCAGTGGCCGACCAGCGTGGCAGCGCTGTTGACCAGGTCGGCGATCTCGTCGGCGAACATGGCGCGGCCGTAGACCCGCACCTCGTCGACGTCGCCTGGCCAGTACTCCGAAGCCGCCCCGTTGACCTTCCCCCTGCCGATCGTCAGGGGACCTGCGGCGCTCCACGGCGGCGTCACGGCGACCGTGGCCTCCAGCCTGCCGTTCACGTAGAGCGAGATCTGGCCGGCCGCCGAGTCGTAGACGCCGGTCAGGTGGGTCCACTCGTTCAGCCTCGGCGCGGCCGTGGACAGCGCGCGCACCGCAGGCGCGCCGTCCGCGTCCGAGCCCGCCACGGTCAGCGCCCAGCGGTCGTTGGCCTTGGCGTACTGCAGCGAGAACGCGCCCGTCCTGCCGCCCTCCTGGGTGACGGCGGTGGCGGAGGCGGCCGTGCCGGTCAGGCGGGCCCAGGCGCTGACGGTGAAGTTGCGGCTGGTGTCGATGACGGGGCCGGAGGTCTGGGCGTAGGCGTTGGCCAGTCTGAGCGCCGTGCCGGTCCTGCCGGACGTCCACGCCGCTCCGTACAGCGTCGCGGGGTGGGCCTGCACGGTGTCGGCCGCCACGTCGCCCTGGCCCTCGTCCAGCGACCAATGGCCGCTGGGGCCCTTGCCCGCGGTGACGTTGAAGACGTAGGTGCGGATGGGGCCGAGCTGGCCCGCGCGGTCCTTGCTGCGGACCGACAGCACGTTGGGGCCGTCGTGGCGCGGCGTCAGCGCGATGGTGGCGCTGCCGTCCTGGCCGGGGGTGACCTCCGTCCTGGGCGTGGAGTCGAGGCCCCAGACGTAGGCGGCGACGTCGGAGACGCCGTTCGGGGCGAAGGTGAACGTGCCGGGCAGACCGACCCCGTCGCTCCAGCCGTTCTCCGCGTACTGCGGCGAGGAGACCGCGGGCTCCCTGCTGGGGGCCGTGGCGTCCACGGTGGCCTCGCACCAGGGGCTCCACGCGCTGGTGGCCTTGCCGTCCTCGGCGCGGGTCCGCCAGCGGATCAGCGCGCCGTCGGCGTAGAGGCTCACCGGGATCGTCGCGTAGTAGGCGGCGCCAGACGAACCCAAGGGGGTGAGGTGCTCGCCCGTCTTCACCCCGGCGGCGTTGTACCACTCGAAGCGGCCGCGGACGGAGTTGTCGGTGTCCCGCAGCTTGGCCCACAGCTTCGGTGCGGCGGTGCTGATGATCGGCCGGTCGTCGCCGGAGACGCAGGGGCCGCCCGGGTCCGACCAGACGTCGGCCGCCACCGGGGCGCCGGGCAGCGAGTTGTACTCGATGACCAGGCTGGGGTTGTTCTTGAACTTCTTCCAGGCGTACACGTCGGTCTCGCTGGTGGCGCGCAGGCCGATGGTGACGTTGGGCCACTTCTTGGCGGCGGCGTCCACGACCTGCGAGGTGACGTCGAACTCGACGCCACCGGGCAGGCAGGCCGGGCCCCAGCCCTTGGCCACGTTCACCGTGGAGAGCAGCCTGGCCCAGGTGGGCTGGTTGTTCCAGGTGGTGCTCTTGCTGATGGGGTTGGTCGCCCAGGCCTCGACCTTGCGGGCGCTGCACGAGTACGACCACGTCTCGTACGTGCGCAGCGTCGCCTTGATGATCTGCTTGCCGTGGATGGTCGAGCCGGTGTTCATCTGGTAGAACGAGCGGTTCTTCTGCGACTCGACGTGGCCGACCCTGGCGACGTCGCTGGAGTTGAGGTAGTTGGAGTTGGGCCAGTTGCTCCAGACCGCCGTCCAGGCGTTGCGCGCGGCGGAGAAGTACGGGTCCAGATAGACGGGGAACCGGGTCTTCGGGTCCGTCATCATCTTCCTGTCCGGCTTGAGCCGCAGCTGCCTGCCCGTCAGCTCCACACCCATCGCGGCCTCGCGGGCTTCGGGGGAGCGGCCTTCCTTGAGCGCCTGCGGGCTCGTGATCCCCTCGGAGTCCCACATCTTCGGGGTGGGCGCGATGAAGATCGTGCCCTCGTTCCTGTCGGTGGCCTCGAGGTTGCCCGCCCTGTCCGCCTTCACCGACAGGCCGGAGGCGGACAGCGGGAAGGTCAGCTCCGTCATACTCGCCGCGGCGGCTCGCGACTTGACCACCAGGACGTGGGAGAAGCCGTCCACGTCCGCTGTGACCTGGAGGTCCACGCCCGGCATGACCTCGGCGTAGGTGGCGGTGTCGCCTTTCAGCGTGGGCTTGGGCAGCGCGCCCTGCCAGCCGAGTTCCAGGGACTTGGCGCCGCGCGACAGCCTGGCCAGCGGGGCGCCGCCGCCGCCGGAGAAGGTCAGCCCGACCGCCGCCGCGGCCGGGCTGACCGTGCCGTCGGGGTTGAGGCGGAGAGTGGTGTCGACGGGGACCCAGCCGCCTGACCGGCGTACGCGCACAGGGCGTACGTTGTGCTCCAGGACGAGGGTGCCGTCCGGCTTGGCGAAGACCTGGCGGGTCTCGGTACGCATGGACTCGATCTCGACCGGCCGGCCGGTGTGGCGCGCCGCCGCGAGCGCGGACGCCTCGGTCGTCGACTGCTCCTCGACCGCCTTCGGAGGTGGCTCCGGCACGGCACCAGCCTGGGCCGGCACCGCAGGAGAGATCGCTAAGATCAGTGTCGCCGTGAACAGCCCACGCAGTACCCGCATACGTCCTCGCCCATGGTGAGCAGGGGTTACGCGCGGGACGGGTCACCCGCCCGGCGTCTCCGCGATCTTCGATTGACGATCGGATTTTCACCCGGCCTCAACTGTCTGTCCATACTTTTGATCATTCTGTTCAAAGATTTCTTCAGGGGTTGGAGAGGCGTGAAGATATCCGCCGCGTTCTTGCGGCGGCGGGCATCGGGGCGCCTCGCCGGTCAGGGACCGGCGAGGCCTTCTCCTCACACCTGGGCGGGCGGCCCGTGGGTCACCCACCTGGGCGTACGGCCTGCCGGGTGATCACGGCCCTGCCCATGCCGGGGTCGTCGCAGAACGCCCCGTCGATGCCGAGCTCCACGAGCCTGCGCAGCCAGCCCATCACGTCGCCCGTGGCCCTGGAGAAGACCGGGCTGGCCGGGTTGCCGAGCCGGTGGTCGAGGGGCAGCTGGGAGTTCTCGTTGCGGACCGTCCAGACGTGCACCTGCAGCCGCCTGCGGTGGGCGTCGGCGATCAGCGTGGTCGGCTGCTGCAGCCTGCCGTCCGGGCCCACGGGCACGACGCGGCGGGTGTCCACGCCGATCCCGTCGGCGTACGCGGCCACCTCACGCAGACCCTCCGGCTTGACCATGTCGTCATAGGTGCGCGGATCGCCGGCGGCCGTCCAGTCGTACGGCGCGCCACCCCAGGTGATCAGCTGGACCAGCGGCAGCCTGGTCTTGGCGCGCAGGTCGCGCAGGTTGGCGGTCTCGAACGACTGGATGAAGGCCTTGCGCACCCGGTGGGTGTTCAGCACCTCGAGCAGCGGCTCCTCCAGCGACAGGCCGATGGAGTCGAAGTAGGTCGGGTGCTTGGTCTCGGGGTAGACGCCCACGTCGTGGCGCTGCGCGAGGCGGACGACCTCCTCGAACGTGGGGATCTCCGCCAGCCCGTCGAAGGCGGCGTTGTCAGGGCGCAGGTCGGGCACGCGTTCCTTGGCGCGCAGCGTCTTGAGCTCGGCGAGGGTGAAGTCCTCGGTGAACCAACCGGTGACCGGCCTGCCGTCGATCGTCTTGGTGGCGCGCCGGTCGGCGAACTCGGGCCGGGAGGCCACGTCGGTGGTGCCGGAGATCTCGTTCTCGTGGCGGGCCACCAGGACGTGGTCCTTGGTCGAGACCAGGTCGGGCTCGATGTAGTCGGCGCCCATGGCGATGGCGGCCTCGTACGACAACAGCGTGTGCTCGGGGCGGTGGGCGCTGGCGCCACGATGGCCGATCACGATGGGGGCCTGTGCACGGCGCTCGGCCGTAGCGGGATTGGACTGGAACAGCACAACGGCGACCGTACCGCCCGTCAGGACGGCCAGCGCGCCCGCGAGTAGCCTGCGGATCATCATGCGCGCACGGTAGACCGCCTGGGTGGCACGGAGATGACGGCAGGATGGTCAGGGGGTGCCCGGTCGTCGGCCGGCGGGTAGGGGACGCTCGAGATCACGCCGAGCGACGACGGCCGGAACACGTCCGACGCCGTCGCCGCCTGGCGCTGAGCGCTCATGGCTGCCTGGAGGGCGCCTCCCACGGGACCGCGGGAGGCGCCCAGCCCGGTCAGTACACTTCGATCGTGTTCGCGTTGATGTCGTCCAGCACGCCGATGGTCTGGCTGTAGCGCGCCGCTGTGCCGGAGTCGACCGGCAGCAGCAGGGTGCCGTGCGCGTACAGGACGGCGTCCCGCACGGTGCTTGCCACGGGCGAGGTGATGCCCGTGCCCGCGTTGATCCGCCGCGTGCCCAGGTTGAAGTAGGTGCCCAGGAGATGCTCCAGGAGCACGGACTTGGGAGCGTTGTTCCCCCTGAAGGCCGTGGTGACCTCGGAGGCGGAGATCGCCCCGTTCCTGTCGGTGTCGTAGCGCTGGTCGGTGGCCTGGATCCGAGCCAGGAACTCGCCCGTCCACAGGTCCTCGTGGTTCTTCCAGAACCCCTTGGACTTCGGGTCGCGCGTGGGCGGCACGACCGTCACCGTGGTCGTGGCCGAGCTCGTGACGGGCTCGAAGGTGCAGGCGCCGGTGCTGTTCTGGTAGCTCACCGAGACCTGGCCGGCGTAGCTGGTGCCGGCGAGCGCCAGCAGGGTCGGCCTGGCCGTGAAGGAGATGGTCTTCTCACCCGACTGCGCGGGAAGCGCCTCCTGGTTCCAGACCAGCGTCCTGGTGCCGTCCGCGTTGAGCGTCACCGAGCCCGGTTTCGGCCCGGCGCCCAGGTCGAGGGCTGTGCTGTAGTAGACGCCCGCGGGAAGCGTGGCGGTGACGGCGACCTTCGAGGCGGCGCCTGCGCCGGTGTTGGCGTAGGTGACGGTGTAGGTGATGGCCTCGCCCGCGTTGACGGTGGCCGTGGCCTTCTGGCTCACGGTCAGCACCGGGGCCCTCACCGTGGTCCTGGCCTGGGCGGTGTTGTCGCTGAGCGTGGGGTCGGGCACGCCGTCGGTGTCGGTTCCCGTCACCGTCACGCTGTTGGTGAGCACGGTGCCGTCGGTCGTGTCGCAGGGCACCTCGTAGGTGAACTTCGGCGTGATCGTGTTGACGTCGTCGTCGCCCAGGTCGGGCAGCGAACGCTGCTGCTTGGTGCCGTCGGGCAGCGTGTCGGTGAGCGAGAGCCTGGTGGCCGTGCCGGGACCGAGGTTGGTCACCGCCACCGTGTAGCCGATCGTGTCCCCGCCGACCGCCTCGGCCTGGTCGGCCGTCTTGGTGACCTTCAGGTCGGCCTTCTGGAACATGGCTTTGATGTTGTCCTCCGTCAGCTCCTCCGGCAGGTTGAGCCGGGGACCGTCGCCGAAGAAGGCGGTGTGCAGGCGGGGGTTGTACTGCAGGCGCGACCAGTCGTTGTGACCGCGCAGTCTGTCCCCTGTCCCGGCGTCGCAGCCTGGTTTGATGGCCTCGATGAGGTTGATGTCGGCGGAGACGTCATCCTCCTTGTCGCCGTTGACGCCGTTCCAGTCGGTGGGCTTGTCGGTCGCGGAGGCGGTTCTGATCTTGCCGCCGACGCCGTACACGAGGGTGCGGGCGGGGTCGGGCGTGCCGTGCACACCGTCGTTCTCGTCGAGGTGCGCCTCGTCGAGCTCGGTGCGCAGGACGGTGCCCTTGGCCACGTTGGCGTAGTCGAGCGGCCTCGCGGTGTACTGCGTGTCGAACTGGAGGGTGTAGTTCATCACGCTGAGGTAGTTGGGCTTGCAGTTGACGGAGTCGTCGCCGCCGTGCCCCAGGCCCAGCGTGTGCCCCAGTTCGTGCATGAACGTGGCGGCCTCCGCGCTCTTGCGTCCTCCCACGTTGGTGAAGGAGGCCCACGAGCCGACGGTGACGATGAAGTCGTTGCCGCCCACGAGGGTGTCCACATCGATCTCCGCCCTGCCGGACGACTTCGGGCTCTCCTCGTAGGTGTGCGCGAAGATCATGTAGCGGAAGGCCTGCTTGCGGGCCTCCAGGATGTGGACGCAGTTCTGGCTGGACCGGTCGGCCGGGGTGCCGAAGCGGCCCGAGCACCTGCCGGGCTCCTTGACGACCGGGTTGCCGTTCTTGAAGTCGTTGAAGTCGTTCTGGTCGCCGTCGATCGAGGTCGAGAACTTGATTTTCTCGACCTCCGGCAGCTGCTCGCCCTCCATGGCGTGCAGCGCGATCCCACGGAATTTGGTCTTCGTCGGATCCGCGGGGTCGGGGTGGGGATCGACCGGCGCGTTGGCGAAGGCCTGCACCACGTCGTCGAGCGCGCCGCCCTGCGGCTTGTGCCCCTCCATGTAGTCGGCTTCGACGAACAGGTCCTTGCGGTACGGCACGGCGTTGAAAGGCGCCTCGCCCAGAGCCAGGTCGACAGGGTCGTCGTTGTTGACGTCCAGGCCCCGCCCCTGGGTCTCCCAGCTGTTCATCAGGCCGTCGCCGTCGCTGTCGGCGTCGCGGGAGGGCTCCATGCAGCCAGGAGTGGTGATGGTGAAGAAGCCGCGGGCCGAGTCCTCCCCTGTCCCTTCACTCTCGCCCGCGAGCGTCGGATGGTTGGCGCCCTGCTGAGTGGTCAGCCCGCCGCCGGTGAACACGCAGGTGTTCAGGTTGAAATCGAGATCCAGGGAGGCGCTGCCGCCCTTCGTCCACCTGATCGGGTCGTCCTGCGTGAGGTCGTCCTGATCCCACAGCTGCATCTGGATCCGGACGGGATTGTGGCCGGTGTCGACGGTCGCCTTGAATACCCAGTTGGTCCTGAAGTCGCCGCCATGGGCGCAGCAGTACGTGTCCCTGCCGTCGACCAGACCTTGATGATCGATCTCGGACTTCGGGTAGTAGTCGTTGCCGCACGCCTCGCCGGCGCCCTCATCACACGACAACTCCACCACCCGGTAGAGGTGGACGGTGACCTCCACGGTCTCCGCCTGGGCCGGCGCGACACCCGAGAGTGTCGCCCCGGCCAGCGCCAGCATTGACGCAACTAACAGTCGAACCCATCGCATGCTGCGTACCCCCCATTGGAACGGAGCCGGAAACTGTGGACCCCACCATGGCCGCGCATCGGTGACTTGTCGTGAGTAGGCCCTACCTATGCGTCAACGACAGGGGGCATTTGTTGACTAGTCATGGAATTGAGTAGATAGTTCTGCTTCATGGCATTACGACATGCGGTACTGGCGGCGATGCTGGACGGCGAGTTCACCGGCTACCAGCTCGCGAAGATCTTCGACGTGGGCGTCTCCAACTTCTGGTACGCCTCGCCGCAGCAGCTCTACACCGAGCTGGCGAAGCTGGAGAAGGCCGGGATGATCTCCGGGCAACAGGTCATCCAGCTCGACAGGCCGAACAAGCGGGTCTTCACGGTCACCGAGGCGGGGCTGGAGGAGCTGGCCGCCTTCGCCGCGGCAACGTCCAAGCCGCTGTCCATGCGCGACGACCTGGCGGTGAAGGTCCAGGCCGTCGACCATCTCGACCCCGCCCCCGTACTGGCCCAGCTCGACGAGCGGGCCGTCGAGGCAACCGCCAAGCTGGCCCTGTTCGAGCAGGGCATGCGGAGGCTGCGCGGTGGCCTGGACGAGGAGGAGTTCCTCCGCTCGTCGCCACGGATCGGCCCGTACCTGACCTACCTGGGAGGATGCCGGCTGGAGCGGGAGATGCGGGACTGGTGCCTGACCACCGCCGCCCTGCTCCGCTCCCGCACGGCGAACCACCCCGAGGAGGAGCGATGACCCACAGCGCGGAGCCCCAGCCCAGGACGTTCACGCGTTACGTCGCGCTCGGCGACAGCCAGACCGAGGGACTCGGCGACGGCGACGAGATCCGCGGCTACCGCGGCCTGGCCGACCGGCTCGCCGAACATCTCGCCGTGGCCTTCCCCGACCTCCACTACGCCAACCTGAGCGTCAGGGGACGCCTCGCCTCGCAGGTCCTCGCCGAGCAGCTGCCCGCTGCGCTGGCGTTGCGGCCCGACCTGGCCACGGTGATAGCAGGGATGAACGACCTGATCAGGCCCGGCTTCGACGCCGACGCGGTGGCCGCGAGCCTGGAGGAGATGTTCGCCGCGCTCACCGCCTCGGGCGCGCACGTCCTGACGGTGACCTTCCCCGACATCGGCAAGATCGCGCCCCTGGCCCGGCCGCTGCTGCCTCGCGTGCTCGCGCTGAACGAACGCGTCCGCGAGGCCGCCGCCCGCCATGACGTCACGGTGGTCGACACCTTCCCGCACGCCTTCGCCACCGACGTCAGGATGTGGAGCGCCGACCGCCTGCACGCCAGCCCGCTGGGACACGCCCGGATCGCCGCGGCCTTCGCGCACGCCCTCGGGCTCCCGGGCAGCGACGACACCTGGTCGGCCCCGCTCGTACCGGTCGCTCCGCGCGGCCGCCTGCGCACCGCGGGGACCGAGGTCCGCTGGGTCGCCGGCTTCGCCGGCCCGTGGATCTACCGCCGCATCCGCGGCAGGTCCTCAGGGGACGGCCGCAGCGCCAAGCGCCCCGACCTCGCCCCCGTGCTGCTCTACGCCGAGGAGTGAGGCCCAGGACCGGTACGCCGGCGTCTGCACGGGCGACGCACCGACCCACCTGCCGGCGGGTCACAGGTCCTGTCCCGGGGCCCAGATGTCCACCTGGTTGCGGATGGCCCACATCAGGTTGTCGAGGCCTGTCTCGGTGTTCTGATGGACGGGATCCCGCCGCCTGGTGTTGATCAGTGCCGCCCAGCAGAAGCCGTCCGCGGTGCGTACCAGGACGGCTTCGCTTCCCACCAGATTGCCGAGGTGCCACCAGGTTCCTGCGGTGTTCGTGAACCACCCGCCGGCACAGCCGTTCGAACCGAAGAGCCCGGACGGCTTGGTCATGTAGGTGATCGAACCGGGATCCAGGATGTCGGGCCTGGTGGGAAGGCCGTCCACGCGCACGGCGAAACGCAGCAGATCGACGGCCGTGGCCAGCCAGCCCCCCGTGCGCGTCCATCTGCGCCACCTGCGCGTCGTACGGATTCTCGCCGGCCTGGCCGTAGTAGACCGCCTCCCCCTGGCGCCGGTCGGCCTGGGTGTTCGGCCACCAGGCTCGTTATGACGGGACCCGCCTCGCGCTTCTCCCAGATCGGGCAGAACGCCGGTACGGCGTCCTTCCCGTGACCGGCCGAGAATCCTCCGAGGGATACCAGTCGGTACCCCTCGCGTTTCTTCTGCTGGGCCTCGTTGTCCATCGTCCTGGAGTCGATGCCGTGGCGCGTAGCCCAGAAGCGTCCGTCGGCCTTCACCCAGACTGAGGCGTACATCCGATATTTCGCGGAGACGGGACTGAAGCCGATGACTCGGACGGGACGCCAATGGACGTTGGGCATCCGGTCGAACTGTGCCTGGTAGTTGATCTCGCTGACCTGCGGCTGGATCCACCACCAGCTCGTGTCGTATCCCGGCCAGCCCTCCCAGACGGTGTCGCAGGGCTACGGGGGGCTGCGGGAACGCGCCGGTGCTCCCGGCCACGGACGCACGTGCCGCGTAGGGAGCGAGCGGGAGGTCGAAGGCCAGTCCTGCGAACGCGCCCAGACCCGCTGCTCGCACGATGAAGTCGCGGCGCGTCGGTATCCAGGGCTCTTCGTGGCGTGCGGGCGCTCCGGTGTTCCCGATGGATCGCTCATGGCCCTCACCTGTCCGGTGATACCCGGGGCGCTGGACTGGCTGTCGCGTCGCTCGGAAGCTGGCTGACTGATTCGTCCCATGTGCCGTCGTTTGTCCAGTTTAGCCTGAGTGCATGGAGTGACTCTTGTGCGCCGTTCAGGTGTCTGAGGGGTGAATCGACGGTGCCGCGGTTACGGCGTTGACCTGCGGGAACGCTCACTTCTAGTCAAGGCATTGGCTGAGAGCCCGGGCGGTATGTCCGGTTTGCGGTGAAGTGCAGGGCGGCTGTGCCGCCGCCCTGCACGACCACGCGCGACAGGGGCGGGGCCGGACGGGGTGTCGAGAATCGTTCGATTCCCCACACCCCTGGCGTCAGGACCTGTCGAGACGGGCGCTCGACTCCTCAACCTCCGCGGGACCGCCGTCCTCCAGGAGGTGGCGGGCGAAGAAGCGCGCTGAGCTGTCCAGCTCGAAGGCGGGTACGCCCGCGTGGCGGCCGGGGTTGGCGTGCAGCGTCTTCTCGCGGGAGGCGAAGGCGTCGAACAGCGCGAGGCCGGCGTCGCGCGGGACCATCTCGTCGTCCCACTGGAGCAGGAACTCGACAGGGACGGTGATCCGCCTCGCCGCCTCGGTCAGGCTCTCGTGGCCGGTGAGGCCGAGGACGGCGGCGGTGATCCTCGGTTCGGCGGCGACGAGCGGCACGCCGATCGCGCCACCCATCGAGGCGCCCCAGTACCCCACGGGCCCGCCGACGTGGTCGAGCTCCCGGAGCGCGTCCAGGGTGGCCTGCCACTCGGGAACCGCCTGCTCGGCCAGCGCGACGTTGTAGCGGGCGATGTGTGAGCCGAGGGCCTCGCCCTGTGTCACTCGTTGCCTGATGTCCGCCACGAGCCGCTCGTGCCGCTCGACCTTCGGCCGGTCGCCGTGCCCTGGCGCGTCGATGGCCGCCACGGCGAAGCCGCAGTCCTTCACATAGCGGTGGGCGCGGGCCACGAGGCCCTCTGCCTTCTTGTGCTGGCCGCCGCCATGGCCCAGTAGCACCAGAGGACGGCCGGCGGTGCCCTCGGAGGGCGACCAGATCACGCCGGGGATGTCGTCGAGGGTGAAGAGATGTTCCGAGACGCCGTCGGAGGTCGTCTGCGAGGTGATGCGCACAGGTGTGTTGCCTTTCGGGATGCCTGCGGGCACTCCCGGGGGCCACCTGTGTCAGATGGACCGCACAACCATGGGGGAGGGGAGCACCCAGCCTGATACAGCGGTAATGGGTCTCACCTCCTCAGTCGGTCACGTGCACAGCGGACGCTACCAGATCCCCACCAGAGCCGATCCCAGCGGACCTCGTCCGGCGACCGCCGCAGCGATCTGGAATGATGATCCCCATCATGTCCGCCGGCCTGCCCTTCCGCCTGACTCGCGCCTCGAGCTTCGCCGTGGCGTGTCTCGGGCTGGGCGTGCTCGCTCACCTGCTCGGTGGGGGCGCGCTGTCCGTGCCCGCTGCGGCGGGTGGGCTGGGGGTGGCATTCGCGGCGGCATGGCCGCTGTCGGGACGCGAACGCGCCCTCGGCCTGATTCTTCCGCTCCTCGGGGCTCTGCAGGCCGTCCTGCATCTGCTGTTCTCCCTGAGTTCCCCGATCGCGTCCGCGCCCGCAGGGCACCTGCCCCTGCACCAGGGGCTGGTGCCGGGGATCGGCATGCTCGTCGTCCACGGCTGGGCGGTCGGGCTGACCGCTCTCTGGCTGGCGCGCGGCGAGGCCGCGTTGTGGGGGCTGCTCCGGCGCCTGGCGGCCGGCGTGTGCCGGGTCCTCGTCCTGTACCTCACGCCTTCTTCGGCCTCCGCCGCCGTCGTCTTCGCCGACGAGCCGCGTCAGCTGCGCCCGGTCGTCCTGCGCCACGCGGTCAGCAGGCGCGGCCCGCCTCAGGTTGTCACCGCCGCCTGACCTTCTGGTCTCGGACGGCGCCGTTCTCTTTTCCTGGCTCGCGCGCGGGCCTGCATCGGGCCGGCCTGACGCCGCCCGGTGGTCGAACTCCCGTGACAACCTCCGTGCCGTCGCGGCTGCCCTCGGCATGCCGTACGGGCGAAGAAAGGCATTCCTGTGTTCCCTCGCCGTATCGTTCCTTCCGCCGTCCTCCTGGCCGCGTTGACGCTCGGCGGTTGCGGTGGCCAGCAGCCGCCCGCGGCGCCGGCGGCCGCTCCGGCCAGCGCGGCCGCGCCTGCCGCGAGCGCCGCGACCGGCGCGGTGTCGATCACCGATCCCTGGGTGAAGACCGCGAAGAAGGGCATGAGCGCCGCGTTCGGCACCCTGGTCAACAACTCCGACGCCGAGGTGACCGTGGTCTCCGGCTCCTCCCCGCTGTCGCCGAAGATCGAGCTGCACGAGGTCGTCGAGTCCGGCGGGAAGATGGTCATGCGCCCCAAGGAGGGCGGCTTCGTGATCCCCCCTCGCGGCACCCACGAGCTCCAGCCGGGCGGCGATCACATCATGCTGATGGACGTCGCCCAGGAGGTGAAGCCCGGCGCGGAGATCGCCTTCACCCTCACCCTCAAGGACGGCGGCACCCTGGAGTTCACCGCGGTCGGCAAGGACTTCGCCGGCGGCAAGGAGGACTACCGGCCCGGCACGAAGATGGGCGAGGGCAACGGCTGATGGCCGCACCCCGGATCAGCCGCCGGGGCCTGCTCGCGGGGGGAGCCGCCACCGCGGTCGGCGCCCTCACCGGCGGCGTGCCCTCCGAGCAGGCGCCTGGTGGAGCGGCCACCCTCACCACGCGCATCGAACCGTTCGACGGGCTCCACCAGGCCGGGATCGCCACGACGCCGCAGACGCACGCCGTCTTCGTGGGATTCGACCTGCTTCCGAAGACCCGCGAGGAGGCGATCGTCCGGCTGTTGCGGCTGCTCACCGACGACGCCCGCCGTCTCGCCCAGGGGCGTCCCGCGCTGGCCGACACCGAGCCGGAGCTGGCGCTCACGCCCGCTCGGCTGACCGTCACCTTCGGGTTCGGGCCCGGCCTGTTCAGGGCGGCGGGGCTGGACTCGCCCGTGCAGGCGCTGCCCGCCTTCACCACCGACCGGCTCCAGAAGCGGTGGAGCGGCGGTGACCTGCTGGTGCAGATCTGCGCCGACGACAACCTCACCGTGTCCCACGCCCTCCGCATGATCGTCAAGGACGCGCGCTCTTTCACCCGGGTCCGCTGGACCCAGCGGGGTTTCCGGCAGTCCTCGGGGACGGTCAACCGCAACCTGATGGGCCAGGTGGACGGCACAGTGAACCCGGCCGACCTGGACCGGGCGGTGTGGATCCGCGACGGGCCTCTGCGTGGCGGCACCACGCTGGTGTTGCGCAGGATCAGGATGGAGCTCGAGACCTGGGACGCCGCCGACCGGGTGGCCAGGGAGTTCACCATCGGCCGCCGCCTGGCGGATGGGGCGCCGCTGACAGGGAGGGCCGAGCGCGACGAGCCTGACTTCGAGAAGGTCAACGCGCTCGGCTTCCCCGTCATCTCCGAGTACGCCCATATCAGGCGCGCCCACGTCAGCGACCCGGGGATGCGGATCCTGCGCCGCCCCTACAACTACGACGACGGACTCGCTCCCGACGGGAGATCCGACTCCGGCTTGCTGTTCGCCTCCTACCAGGCGGACATCGACCATCAGTTCGTGCCCGTCCAGCGCAACCTCGCCGAGGCCGACCTGCTCAACGAATGGATCACTCCGATCGGCTCGGCCGTGTTCGCCATTCCGCCGGGCTGCTCGCCGAGCGGATGGATCGGCGACAGCCTGCTGTCCTGACGCCGTGGGGGCGGGTCCCGTTCAGAGGAGCCTGCCCCCACCACCGGACGGAGCGGCCGGTGGTCAGCCCTCGTGGGCGGTGATGGTGTAGCCCTCAGGGCCGACGAAGGTGAACATCCTGCCGAACGGACCATCCTCGGGCGCCTTGACGATGGTGGTCCCTGCGGCGAGGAGCTGGTCGTGCAGGGCCTGCGCGTCAGTGGTGCGGAACCACAGGGCGACCCCGAGGCCGGGCCGCTCGACGGTGTCGAGATCCACTCCCGGCAGCGGCTCGCGGACGGCGAAAGGAACCGGCTCGGTGGCGAAGACCACGGCCCCGGGCGGCGAGGCAGGCGCTCTGCGCAGCCCGAGCTGCTTCTCGTAGAAGACGGCGGCCGCTTCGACGTCGCGCACCTGCAGAGCGACGAAGTCCGGCCCGCTGACGGTGACGGTCATGAGTACTCCTCGATCGATTTTATGTCAGGACTTTGACATGCCTCGAAAGTAGACGGCACCGGTCTTACATGTCAAACTCCTGACATGCATGATGGGACTCCCTCCAGCCAGGCCCCACCGGCCGACGACGTGACCGAGCGCCTGGGATACCGCCTCAAGCGCGCCGCCGCGGCGCTGCGCGGCGCGATGGACAGAGCGCTGCGGGAGCACGGCCTGACGGTGCCGCAGTATGCCTGCCTCGAACTCCTCGACCAGCGCCCCGGCCTGTCCAACGCCGAGCTGGCCCGCGGCACCTTCGTCACGCGGCAGTCCATGAACGTCGTCCTTCGCGGACTGCAGGACGCCGGCCTCATCACCCGGCCGGCCACCACCGACCGCGGTCGCGCCCTGCCGGCCCGCCTCACCGAGGAGGGTCACCGTCGCCTGGCGGCGGCACGCTCCGTCGTCTACGCCATCGACCAGCGCGTGACCGACGCCGTCCCTGAGCGACGCCTGGCCGAGCTCCTGGCCGACCTCGACCACATGGCGGCGGCGCTCGACGGGTGAGAACGGCTCTGAGATCCGCGATCTGATCGTCCGGTTGGTGGCGGTGTTCGGCGCTCTCCAGGTGACTGAAGTCGTCCTGGCCGATGTCGATGCCCGGATCCGCCGCGCGGGTGCCCTTCCGCGCGGCGGACCCGCGTTTCTCAGGAGGCCGGACCCACCTTGATGGTGGTTCGCAGGCCCCTGTTCGCTTCCTTCACCACGTCGATCCTGGTGTTGGTGTCGGGCGGGATGACGCCCTGCTGGGGGTTGGTGCTGTACCAGTAGACGCCGGTGCGGTCATTGAAGGAGGAAACCCCAGGCAGCGACGGGAAGATCGTCTTCGCGCCGTCCTTGTGCAGCGCCACCCGGTCGGTCGGGGTCAGTCCGAAGGTCGAGTCGAACACCTGGATCCGGCTGTTGACCCTGGTGTAGTCCTTCCAGAGCAGCGGTACGGCACGGGCGTCGATCGGCAGGATCATGCCCTCGCCCACGTGGTTACGGGTGGCGTTGTCGGTGTAGGCGGTGTCCCACAGCCAGATGAGCAGGCCGTCCTGGTACGGGTAGCGCTCGTAGATCTCCCGCCGCGCGGGGTCGTTGGAGAAGCCGGCGCTGTACGGACCGGTCTTGAGGTAGGCGCCGTAGCCGGCGTAGCGCCGGTTCTCGGCGATGTAGGCGCGCGGGTGGTCCTTCTTCCCGGTCTTTCCGGTACGGCTGAAGCCCACGGCGGTCCAGTCGTTGTCGCCGCTCTCGACGTCGTCCTGGACGACGCCGCTGATGGAGTCGATGAGGAAACCGTTCTCGACGGTGTTGGTGTCGGTGAAGTAGCGGAACCGGAACTGGATCTTCTTGCCCGCGTAGGCGTCCAGGGGAAGGCTGAGGTCGGTCCAGCCGCTGCGGCCGGTGATCCCGGGGACGCCGTCGACGGAGGGAATCGGCTCACCGCCGACGGTGCCGCCGATCGGTTGCCATACTTGGCCGTCCTCGGAGACCTCGGCGTAGAGGTAGTCGAAGTCCTGCTCGATCTGGTACCAGACCTTGGCGTCGAGCCTGGGCGTCGTCAGCCCGGTGAGGTCGAGCTCGCGGGTGAGCGTCTCGTCGAGGTAGTCGCCCTTGCCGCTCCACCACTGGAAGGACCCCTGGGCGGGGTCGACCAGCTCGGTGGTGATCGTGTGCGGGGGCAGGTCGACGATGACGGCCTGCGGATCGGCGGTGTTGTAGGAGCTCACCCCGAGGGTGTGGGTGGAGGCGGTGGCGGCCCTGGCCCTGTCGTGGCTGAGCCAGCCGAGCCGCAGCTTGCTCCACGCGTCCAGGTCCCCGGGGAACTCCCCGGTCTGCCCGTTCTTCTTGCCCAGGTAGGAGCCGCTCGACATGAGCGACCAGAACTCGACGCTGTTGCTGCCGCCGCCGTCGTACAGGTCGGGCAGGCCGAGGTCGTGGCCGTACTCGTGGGCGATCAGGCCGACGCCGCTGTTCTCGCCCGCGGTCAGGAACTTGCCGACCCAGATGCCGGTGTCGCCGATCTGGGTGCCGCCGCGCAGGTTGCCCGCGGGGCCCGTGTGCCCACGCTGGTTCCAGTAGGCGTCGTGGCTGACCGCCCAGAGCGCGTCGGCGCCCTGCGCGCCCCCACCCCACGTCTGGTCGACGCCGGCGTGGATCACCTGGAAACGGTCGAGGTAGCCGTCGGGCTCGTCGAAGTTCCCGTCGAAGTCGTGGTCGTATCGGTCCCACTGGTCGAAGCTCTTGAGCTCCGCCGTGATGTCCTCGACGCTGCGGCCCTTGGCGCGTTCGGTGTCGTACCAGGCGTTGGCGGAGTCCTTGACGAAGTCGAACAGGGGCGTGTCGCAGTCCAGGCCGCTGTCACAGCGCGGCGTGCCGTACCGGGACTCGTTGTAGGGGACTTTCACCCAGTCGGAGACGTAGCCGTCGACGTCATAGCGGCCCGAGGACTGCAGCCGGTAGAAGTTGCGCAGAGAGTTGGCGCCCTCGGCGTCGTTGAAGTAGATGTCCTGGTAGTAGGCCCGATTGAAGTCCCGCTGCCAGAGGGTGTGGTTGTCGTAGCCTCGCTGTGGTTTCGGGATCTGGTTGTGCAGCGGGCCGGGCACACCGCCGTAACGGATCTGGCCGTTGTGCAGCGTCTGGTTGTCGATCTTGTCGCCGAACTCGGCGAGGACGGTGAAGATCTTGTCCTTGCGTTCGAGGGCGAGCTCGACGTACTGGTCGCCGACCTTCACCCCGCCGGAGGCTCGCGCGCTCGCCTTGGGGCTCGAGAGCACCTGCTCCATGGCCTTGTCGCGTAAGGCGCGTTCCTGTAAGGCGATCGGGTTGAGGACGTCCTCCTGGTGACGTCCCTCGCCCGGCGGGGTGACGGTGACCTTCGTGGAGGGGGTGGGCGTCGGTGTCGGATCGGCGGAGGCAAGCCCGGGCAGCGCCGAGGCGCCCAGGACCGCTCCGGCCAGCCCGATTGCGAGCATGGCGGTGAGCTTACGCACGCGGGGGGTTCCTTCCGTCATGGGCCGGATCTCCGGCCGCATGGGTGGTCGCGCGTAATATGTCACATGTTAATGATTTGGCAAAGGGGGGTGAAGGTTGAGTAGTCGGACACCATTGCCCGCAGGATACGAGTCGGTAACGCCCCTTGATAGTGCTATTTCACATTATTATGTTACGGGTCACTCGGATCGTTCAAGCGATGCACTTGGGGTGACACATGGCTGAATCCAAGGGCGGCGGACACTTATTCGCACTCGCCACCGCGCTCATGCTCGGGCTAGCCGCCTGTTCCGACGGGGGAACGCCGGAGAGGAACAGCGCCGCGGGAACCACGACATCCGGCGAGAGGCCGGTCAAGGGCGGAACCCTCTACATCCTGTCCAACCAGGACTTCGTGCATCTCGACCCCGCTCGCAACTGGACCATGCGGGACATGGGCTTCGGCACCCGGCTCCTCTATCGCACGCTGACCACCTACCGGGCCGGCAGTGCGGAGATCGTGCCCGACCTGGCCACCGACCTCGGCACGCCTTCCGAGGGAGGCAAGGTCTGGAAGTTCACGCTCAAGGTCGGCGTGAAATACGAGGACGGAACGCCCATCAAGGCCCAGGACATCAAATACAACGTTGAACGTTCATTTTCTCCGGAGCTTCCCGGCGGCCCGAACTACGCGATCCTCTACCTCGCGGGAGGGGAGAAGTACAAGGGCCCGCTCAAGGGCGAGCACCTGTCCTCGATCGAGACCCCGGACGACAAGACGATCATCTTCAAGCTCAAGCGTCCGGTGGCGGAATTCGGCCAGACGGTGACGCTGCCGACGTTCGCGCCGGTGCCGCAGGCGCAGGACAAGGGCGTCGACTACGACAGCCGCCCCTTCTCCTCGGGTCCTTACAAGATCGAGAAGTATCAACGCAAGGCCGAGCTGATCCTGGTCCGCAACGAGCACTGGGAACCGGCCACCGACGACGTGCGCAAGGCCTACCCCGACAGGATCGTCGTCAAGCAGACGGTGGGCGGCGGATCCATCGACACCCGGCTCATCGCCGACCAGGGTCCTGACCGCTCGGCTGTGGGCTACGTCGACGTCGCGCTCGCGAGCCTGCCCAGGGTCCTGTCCAACCCGCAGGTGCAGAAGCGGATGGTCAGCTCGGTGGACGGCTGCACGGGCCTGCTGTACTTGAACACCTCGCGCGCCCCCTTCGACAACCCGAAGGTCCGCATGGCCGTGCAGTACGCCGTCGACAAGGAGGCGTTGCAGACGGCGTCGGGCGGCCCCCAGATCGCCGAGATCGCGGGCGCGATCCTGCCGCCCGGCCTCACTGGCGGAGTGAAGCGCGACATCTTGCGCATCCCGCCGACCGGAGACGTGGAGAAGGCCAAATCCCTGCTCGCCGAAGCCGGAATCGCCGGCGGTCTGAAGATCAAACTGGTGACGTCCACCGGCGGCAAGCCGGGAGCGGAGGCACTCCAGACCGCGCTCAAGCGGGTCGGCATCGACATGCAGATCGACCTGGTCGAGGCCTCGGCCGTCGGGGGCATCACCAGTGACCCCACCAAGGCGCCGGACATCCAGATCGGTGGCTGGTGCCCCGACTACCCGTCGGGCTCGACCTTCCTGCCGATCATCTTCGACGGCCGCACGATCACAGAGAACTCGGGCGGCGGCAACAACTCCTTCTTCAAGGACAAGGAGGTCATGGCCAAGATCGATGAGATCAACGCGATGACCGACGCCGAGGCCGCGAACAAGGCATGGCTCGGCCTCGAGGACCTGATCATGTCGAAGTCACCCGCCGTGCCGTACCAGTGGGCCAAACAGAACAACCTGTTCGGCTCGAACGTCGCGGGCGCCGTAGGCCATCCGATCTGGGAGGGCAACCCCGATCTCGGCGTGATCGGCCTGAAGAACCCAAGCCTTTCCCGATAGCGAGCCTTCCCAGCATGAGGACACGCATGAAGACTCCGCTCGACGCAGCGGAGACGGCCGGGGCGGCGGGAGACTCCGCCACCCCGGCAGGGCGTTCCCCGTGGGGGCTCGTCCTTGACCGTCTCCGCACGAACCGCGCCGCGATGACCGGCCTCGGTATCGTGATCTTCTTCCTTGTCGTCGCCCTGGCGGCCCCGCTGCTCACCACCCTGAGCGGCTGGGATCCCGCCCAGCCCGACAAGACCGCCATCGACGCCAACCTCGCAGGGATGCCCAGAGGAGCCCTGGGCGGGATCGGAGCCGAGCACTGGCTCGGCGTCGAACCGGTCAGCGGCAGGGACATCTTCAGCCGGATCGTCCAGGGCGCCCGGGTCTCCCTGTTCATCGCCTTCACCAGCGCGGCGGTCGTGATGGTGCTCGGCACGGTCTTCGGCATCGCCGCCGGCTACTTCGGAGGCTGGGTCGACACGGTGATCAGCCGGCTCATCGACCTGCTGATGTCCTTCCCCGGTCTCATCTTCATGATCGCCATCATGGCGGTGACCCCGGACGTCGACCGGATCGTCCTGCTCATCGCGGTCATCGGATTCTTCAGCTGGCCCGGAATCGCGCGCATCGTCAGGGGCGAGACGCTCTCGGTCAAGCGACGGGAGTTCGTGGACGCGGCGAGGACCAGCGGCGCCCGCGATCACAGGATCCTGCTGAAGGAGATCCTGCCCAACGTCTCCGGACCGATCATCGCCTACGCGACGCTGCTCGTCCCCGGGCTGATCAGCGCCGAGGCGGCGCTCTCGTTCCTCGGTATCGGCATCCGGCCGCCGACGCCCTCGTGGGGGGAGATGCTCTCCAACGCCGTGACGTACTACCAGGTCGACCCGATGTACTTCGTCATCCCCAGCCTGTGCCTGTTCCTCGTCGTGTTGGGGTTCAGCCTGCTGGGTGACGGGCTCAGGGACGCCATCGACCCCAAGGGCGCCCGCAAATGATCATTTACCTCGCGCGCCGGCTGGCCGCGGTCGCCGGCGTCCTGCTGGTGATCTGCGCGGTGACCTTCGCCATCTTCTACCTGCTGCCCACCGACCCGGCCGTCACCGCCTGCGGCAAGAGCTGCTCCCCCGAGCGGATCGCCCAGATCCGCAACCAGATGGGCCTGGACCGGCCGCTTCCCGCCCAGTTCTTCGACTACGTGACCGGTATCTTCGCCGGACGGACCCTGGGCACCGGCCAGTACGCGATCGAATGCGGCTTTCCCTGCCTCGGCTACTCCTGGCAGAGCGGCCAGCCGGTCTGGGACCTTCTCCTGGAGAGCCTGCCCGTGACCTTCTCCCTGGCCGTCGGTGCCGCCACGCTCTGGATGGTCGGCGGGCTGAGCGTCGGCGTCGTGTCGGCCCTGCGAAAGGACACCCTGCTGGACCGGACGCTGGTCGTGTCGACCGTCGCCGCGGCGGCCCTGCCCATCTACTTCGTCGGACCGATGCTCCTCTACGTGGTGGTCCAGCTCCTGCAGCTGATGCCGTACCCGGGCTACACCCCGTTCGGCGAAGGCCCGCTGACCTGGGCACAGAACCTGGTGCTCGCCTGGATCGCGCTGGCGATCCTGTCCGCCGCCATGTACGCCAGGCAGAGCCGCTCCTCCATGATCGAGACGATGGGCGAGCCGTACATCCGCACCGCCCGCTCCAAGGGCCTGCACGAGCGGACCGTCGTGGTCAAGCACGGGCTCAGGGCCGCGCTCACCCCGATCGTGACCATCTTCGGAATGGACCTCGGCGGACTCATGGGCGGCGCGATCATCACCGAGTCCATCTTCGGCCTGCCCGGCATCGGCAAGCTCACCGTGAACAGCATCACCGCCCAGGACCACCCGGTGGTGCTCGGCACGACGCTGCTCGCCGCGTTCTTCATCGTCATCGCCAACCTGGTCGTGGACCTGCTCTACGGCATCGTGGACCCCAGGGTGAGACATGCTGCTTGAGATCAAGGACCTCGGGGTGGCCTTCGGGGGCCTGCGGGCGGTCGAGAACGTCGGCTTCCGCCTGGACAAAGGCCGCACGCTCGGCATCGTCGGAGAGTCCGGTTCCGGCAAGTCGGTCACCAGCCTCGCCATCATGGGCCTGCATCGGGGCGCCGAGGTCTCCGGCGAGATCCTCTTCGACGGGCAACAGCTCGTGGGGGCCCCGCCGGAAAGCCTCCGCAGGCTGCGGGGCCGCCGAATGGCGATGATCTTCCAGGATCCGCTGTCGTCGCTCCACCCTCACTACACCGTGGGCGAGCAGATCGCCGAGGCCTACCGGCTCCACTTCGGGGCCTCGCGCAGGGCCGCCAGGACACGCGCGATGGAGATGCTCGCCGAGGTCGGCATCGCGTCGCCGAGGGACCGGATGGGGGACTACCCCCATCAGTTCTCCGGCGGCATGCGCCAGCGGGTGATGATCGCGATGGCCCTGGCCTGCGAGCCGGACCTGCTCATCGCGGACGAGCCGACGACCGCACTCGACGTGACCGTGCAGGCTCAGATCCTCGAACTGATCAAGAAGATCCAGGACGACCGCGGGCTCGCGGTCGTCCTGATCACCCACGACCTCGGCGTGGTGGCGCGGGTCGCCGACGAGGTGCTGGTCATGTACGGCGGGCGCGTCGCCGAGCAGGCCTCCGCCGACGAGATCTTCGACAGGTCCCTGCACCCTTACACCCGCGGGCTCCTCGACTCGCTGCCCCGCCTGGACGAAGACGACGACACCCCCATGCGCACGATCCCCGGCTCCCCTCCGTCGTTGCTGGCGCCGCCGCCCGGCTGCCCGTTCCACCCCCGATGCCCGCAGCGTATGGAGGTCTGCGAGCGGGACCTGCCGCTCCTCACCCAGGCCTCTCCCGGCCACCTCGCCGCCTGTCACCTTGGGAGCCCCTGATGGACGACCTGCTGCGGGTGTCCGACCTGCGCATGAGCTTTCCCCTCAAAGTCCCCTTCGCCCGCCGCCGCGACCGCGCCGTACGGGCGGTCGACGGAGTGTCCTTCCAGGTACGGCAGGGCGAGACGCTCGGCCTGGTCGGCGAGTCCGGCTGCGGCAAGTCCACGACAGGCCGCATGATCGTGCGGCTGCTGGAACCCACCGCCGGCTCGATCACCTTCGAGGGCAGGGACATCACCCACGTGAGCCAGGGGGAGATGCGCCCGCTCCGCCGCGACCTTCAGATGATTTTTCAGGATCCGTACTCGTCGCTGAACCCTCGGCAGACCGTCGGCCAGATCGTCGCGAACCCGCTGGTCGTCCAGGGCGTCTCAGGGGTGCGTGCGAAGGTGAAGGAACTGCTGGACCTGGTCGGGCTGATCCCCGAGCACATCGACCGCTACCCGCACGAGTTCTCCGGCGGTCAGGCCCAGCGCATCGGCATCGCGCGGGCCCTGGCCACCCGGCCCAAGCTGGTCATCGCCGACGAACCGGTGTCGGCGCTGGACGTCTCCGTGCAGGCGCAGATCGTCAACCTGATGGAGGAGCTGCAACGCGAACTCGGGTTGACCTACGTCTTCATCGCCCACGATCTGTCCGTCGTGCGCCGGGTGAGCGACAGGGTCGCGGTGATGTATCTGGGCCGGATCGTGGAGATCGGGGACAAGCACGAGATCTATCGGCATCCCGCGCACCCTTATACGAAGGCCCTGCTCTCGGCTGTGCCCGTGCCCGATCCGAAGATCGAGCGCAAGAGGGAGCGCATTGTGCTGCGCGGAGATCTGCCCTCTCCGGCGAACCCGCCCTCCGGCTGTACTTTTCATCCCCGCTGCCCGAAGGCGGCCCCACTCTGTGCGCAGGAGAATCCGGTGCTGAGGATCCACGAGAAACGTCAGGTCGCCTGTCACTTTCCCGATTGAACCTGGGGACGCGATCAGCGGTTGCCGACTCGTCGCCCTGCACGCCGAGTTCATATGCGAAACCGTGAGGTGGCTACTGTTGACGGCGTCAACGGACTCGCGAGCGTGCAGGGGCCGCGTCCGGTCAGCCTTCGGTGAGCAGGCCGTCGTAGGAGCTGGAGTGGTGGCGGCCCGCCATGAACTGTGGCCGGCATCCGCCCTGATAGCCGTCGCTCTATACGCGCATCACGCCGGTGATCGCCCGGAGCGCACGCACAAGGCCGAAGGTTGGGTTCAGACGCGCGAGAGGTGCAGGCGGATCTGGGTGCCGGGCCGGCCGGTGCGGATTTCCAGGAGCTCGCACAGCTGGCGTACCACCCACAGACCGTGTCCGCGGGGGGCGGTGGGGTCGGGGGGCAGGTAGCCGGGGATCGGGGTGTCGAGGTGCCCGGGGTCGGTGACGTCGCAGACGACGATGTCGCCGTCGGTCCACATGTGGATGCGGCCGTGCCCGCCGCCGTGCTCGACGGCGTTGGTGGCGACCTCGTTGACCGCCAGCATGAGCCGCTCGGTCTGGTCGGCTCCCAGGCCGAGGCCGGTGGCCAGGGTCGCCAGCCGCTGCCGCATCCGGTGCAGGTCGGCGTCGAAGCCGAAGTCCGTGGCGGTGCCTGCGGGCGCGGGCGACAGCGGCAGGTGGTCGGTGGCGTAGGCGAAGGCGGCGGGGTCGGTGTAGGCGGGGCTGGAGTGCCAGGCGGGGCCCGACATGAGGTCGGGGTGGGTACGGCGGGCGTCGGCGACGATCTGCTCGGGCAGCGCCCGCTCGTCGTAGGGGCAGACGATCCAGGCCGGGCTGGTGGCGAACGCGGCGTTGATCACCGACTCGTACCGCGTCCATTCGGCTTGTTCCGCCGGGCTTCGGCCGTGCCAGACCGGCTCGCCGATGACGCGCACGCGCGGATGTCGCCGCTTGTGGTCGTCGACGTAGTGGCCGTAGGCGGCCAGCGTGCGGCCGGGGGCGTGGTACCAGTCGCCGGCCTCGACGAACTCCACCTCGGTGGCGGCGGTGTCCAGGGCGCCGGTCAGCAGGTCGATGTTGGCAGCGGTGGTCACCGCCAGCACCCTGTCTCCGGCGGCCAGGCCGTCCAGGCAGAAGGGGATGGTGGCGGCCAGGAACTCCTGGTCGCTGCCGTAGATCAGCGCGTGGTGGATCAGCCCTGCTGAGGGAGTGCGCGTGTCGGGGGTGATGGTGGTGCTCATGCGCGCACCGCCTCCTGCTCGATGACCAGGCCGGGGACCGCGTCCCAGCCCACCAGGGTGATGATCTGTCTCAGCCGGGCTGCCAGGTGGCGGATGCGCAGGCTGCTTCCCTCGGTCAGCGCCGAGGCCGCCGCGGCCAGTTCGCGGATGCCCGCCACGTCGATGAACTCCAGCTCGGCCATGTCCACTCGCACGTCGCCGCCCGCGCGGGCGGCCTGCTGCAGCGCGGCGCTCCAGGTGGGGGTGGTGCTGTGGTCGACGGTGCCGGCCACGCGCAGCACGCGCGCGCCGTCGGCGTCGAAGGTCGGCGTGATGCTGAGCGTGCCGGCCTCGAACAGCGCGTTCATCTGCGCCCGCTCGGGATGACAGTCGGTCAGCCCGCTCAGCCGCTCGGCCGGGAACAGCCGTGCGTCGTACTGGCACAAGCCCACGGCGCGGCCCACGGCGTAGACACCGGTGACGCGTCGCTCGTAGTCCTCCAGCTGCTCGGTGCCCGGCTGCCCGGCCAGCGCCCAGCTCATCTCCCCGCTGACCCGCAGCCCGGCCCAGCCGGCCGCCAGGCTGGCGTCGACCTCACGGCGCAGCATCTCGATCATCGTGTCCGGATCGAAACGGCCCCCTGAGACGTAGCTCTCCTGAGCCGTTCTGAACTCCAGGCGGCGAGCGGCGCCGGCCGAGGCCACGTCCACACCGGCCTCCTCCAGCCACGACCGCACCCGATCCGAGCCGGGCGCGTCGCTGAAGTACAGCACCCGCTCCCGGCCCTCCAGGCCATCGGCCAGGAAGGCGGTCACCACGGCACGCTGCTCGGCTTCGTGGGCGAACGCCAAGCACACGTGATCACCCAGCTTCACGTCCTTGATCTGGCGCACAACCCCACCAATGTTGGCTCGACCCGTCCCGACAGCCCAGGACAAATGTAGCCGTCAACCAACGCACGGACCACGCCCGCGGCCTGCAGCGCGGCATCGTCGAAGTCGCAGCTCCAGTACCAGGACTCGAACTCCCGTAAGAAGGTCATCATGAACACCCCGTGATCAGATCATCCAACGGCGCTGGCCTGCCACGTCGAAACGACGACGGGCGCGCAGTCGCCCGGTCTGGCGCCCCCGCTGCTCTTACGTTGCGTCGGATGCGGGACTGCTAAGGAGCGATCTCATGGAAGGCGGGGCCGGTCGAGAGCACCCGGTCACCGGATCGCGCCGAGTCGCCGGGCGGGGGATGGGATCGCGCCGCGCGACGGCGACACCTTGGCCGCCTCCGCTGCCAGCAGGGCGGCGCCGAGCTGGACGGCGACCAGGGTGCGGATCGGGATAGGCGTGGCGGAGAAGTCGCTCTCGGCTTCGGTGAACCAGGCGTCGAAGAGCGCCTTCACCCGGGCGCGTTCGGCCCGGATGGCCGGGGCAGGGTTGCCCGCGGCGAGCTCGGCGTCCAGCAGGCGCAGGCACATCCCGCCGTACCTCAGCCGCACGCTGTGCTTGAGCTGCTCCTTGCCGATGACCTCGGCTACCGTGGCGGGCCGGTCGGCGCCGGGGAAGTCCTCCCATTCGGAGATGTAGTCGTCGTGGGTGCCGAGGAAGTCCTCCACGGCGCGGCGGAAGGGTGACCGCACGGTCAGCTCGGAGTCGACCTTCGCCAGGGACTGCCTCAGTTCGGCGATCAGAGCGCGCTGACCGGAGAGATAGGTCGTGATCACCTCACCATACGTCTGGCCGGTGGGGGTCTCGTCGGAGACGCGGGGGTCGGCCCAGTAGGGGAGCTCGGTCACCAGGTGCAGGGCGTCGAAGCGGTCGGCGTAGTCGACGCTGCCGCCGCCGATGCCGTAGATCTCTCCCAGCTCGGCGCCGCGCGGTGTCACGTACGCCGCCGGGGCGATCTGGGTCGCGCTCGGGACCTCCGGCGGGCCCATGTGCAGCGGCAGGCCCTGGCCTGCCGCGATGGCGGTCAGGGCGGCGGCGAGGCCGGGCTCGTTCCTGCTGAGGTAGTAGAAGGCGCCCTGGAGCTCGCCGTTGTGCAGCGAATAGACGAAGGAGGGCCTGACCTCGTCCATCAGCCCCATCAGCGCCTCGGTCTCAGGAAGCGTGCGGTCGAAGGTGTAACCCTCGCCGGTCAGCGGGAAGGTCCACTCGACCTGGTCGGCCTCGCACGGGCGGTAGAAGTGCTCGGCGTAGGCGCGGCGGTCACCCGGCCGGACGTACCAGCCCTCGTTGAGGCGGGCTCCGTCGGGGTCGACGCAGGGGATGAGGTGCCATCGGTAGCCGAACTCCTCGCGGAGCCAGGCGTCGTCGATGAGCCGGCGCAGCAGGCTGCTCACGGTGAGCGCGCCGATCGGCTCGTTGGGGTGGGGGCCGCCGATGATCACCGCGTCGTGGGGGCCGGCGCCGATCGTGGCCACGCGCAGCGGTTCGCCCAGGCGCGAGGTGCCGATGCGGCGCAGCCGTACCAGGTGGGGATGGGCGGCGGCGAGCTCGTCGAGCTCGGCGTGCATCTGGTCCACGGTCGGGAAGGCGGCGTAGTCGGGGACCCGGTTCATGTGCTGGTCAACGTCCATGCCCGGAAAGATAATCTAGATTATTCTAATAATCTAGATTATCGTTGCGCCAACCTCGAACAGGGAGACCCCGACGCCATGCGACTGACCAGGGCGGAAAGCAAGGTCGCCAACAAGCGCGCGCTGATCGACGCGGCACGCGAGGTCGTCGGAAGGGAGGGCGCGAACGCGAAGCTGGAGGACATCGCCGAACTGGCCGGGTTGACCACGGGGGCCGTCTACTCGCTGTTCGGCGGCAAGAGCGGCCTGATGGTCGCGATGATCGACGACTACACAGGCCCGCTCGACCTCGGACCGGTCGAGGAGATCGCGCCTGGCCGGCCACTGGAGGAGGTCGTCGTCACCATCGCCAGGCAGTACTGGCGGATGTCGGCCGACCCCGAGGCCGCCGCGCTGCTGCTGTTCGAGATCCGCGTGATGGACCTCGTGCTGAACGACGCCGAGTTGCTGACCAAGCTCAACACGGCGGTCGACGCCTCGCAGGCCCAGCTGGCCGAGCACCTCACCGGCAGGGAGCACGCAGGCGTGCCCGTCACGCGCGAGCAGGCCGTGCGCCTGGCCCTCGCGCTCAAGGCGCTGCTGTCCGGGCTCGGGCAGGCCGTCGTGCTCGGCGTCCACGGCAGCTCCGAGGAGTACTTCGCCGACGTCGCGCGGGCCCTGGTCACGCCAGGGGTGCTCGGCCCGGCATAGCCAGGTCGCGGGTTCGGGGGAACGCGCGACCGTACACCACCCCCACCCGAAAGGCCCCACCATGCCTAGATCCGGCTTTGGCGTCATCGGCGCGCCTGTGTTGTTCATCGGCGTCTTCCAGCTGCTGGAGAGCATGCTGTCTCCAGCGCTTCCGCTCATTCAGCGGGAGCTGTCCGCCTCGCCAGGCCAGCTCGCGTGGATCTTCACCGGCGGGCTGATCAGCTCGGCGGTCAGCACCCCGATCGTCGGCCGCCTGGCCGACATGTACGACAAGCGCACCCTGCTGCTCACCCTGATGGCGATCACCAGCGCAGGAGCCCTCGTCTCCGGCCTGGCGCCCAATGTGCTCGTGCTGATCGCCGGCCAGGCGGTGCAGGGCGTCTGGCTGGGCATGCTGCCGCTGACCGTCGGGCTGTTCCGCGACACCCTCGAACCCGAGCGGGGCGCCACCGGCAACGGCTTGGTCATCGGCGTCGCCGCCCTGGCCAGCGCGCTCGGCCTTATCCTCGCGGGGCCGCTCACCTCGGCGCTCGGCTACCGGTGGCTGTTCTTCCTGACGCTGGCCGGCGCGCTGGTGGCCGCGCTCTGGGCCTGGCGGGCGGTGCCCGCCACGCCCCGCGCGGCCTCGGGACGCGTCGACTGGGCAGGTGGCCTGCTGCTCGGCGTCGGGCTCACCCTGCTCATGCTGGGCCTGACCACCTCCTCGAGCGTGGGCTGGACGGCTCCCGCCACCCTCTCCCTGTTCGTGGGCGCGGCGCTGGCGCTGGGCCTCTGGACGGTCGTCGAGCTCCGCACCGCCGACCCGCTCGTGGACCTGCGGCTGCTGGCGGGGCGTTCACCCGCGGGAGTGACCGCGATGGGGTTCGCGTTCGGCTTCGCCTCCTTCGGGCTGGTGGTCGCGCTGCCCATGATGTTGTCGCTGCCCGTAGAGACCGGGTACGGCCTGGGCGCCGACACCCTGTGGATCGGGGTCTACATGTTCCCGCTCGGCATCGCGGGCACCCTGGTCGCGCCACTGGTCGGGCCGATGACCAGGCTGCTCGGACGGCGCGCCGTGCTGGTGCTCGGCAGCGCGCTCGTCTCGGCAGGCACCGCCGTGCTCGCCTTCTGGCACTCCTCACCGTGGCAGATCCTGGTCGGGGTGACGATCCTGGGGCTGGGCGGCTCCATCGGCCTCACCTCCGGGCTCAACGTCGTGGCCGCCGACGTCCCCGGCGACCGGGCGGCCGGGGTCAGCGGCGTGGTCTTCGTCGCCAAGAGCATCGGCGGCACCTTCGGGGCTCAGCTCGGCGGCATGGCGCTGGCGGCCGGCACCGTGGCCGGGGTCCCCTCGGAGAGCAGCTTCGTCGAGACCTACCTGCTCTCCGCACTGCTCGGCCTGCTCGCCGTCGGCGCCGCCCTCGTGATCCCCTCCGCTGTACGGGACGCCCAAGGCAGCCGCCCGGCTTCGGCCCCTACGACAAAGCCCGCCGTCCCCCAGGGTGACACCCTGTGACGGCGACCAAGCAAAGCCAAGGAAGGGAGCAGCCGGTGCGGGTCTACATCTCCATCGACATGGAGGGCGTCACGGGCATCGCCACCATGGACCAGGTCGTCCGCGGCGGCCACGGGTATCCGCGATCGCAACGGCTGATGACCGCCGAGGCCAACGCCGCCATCGAGGGCGCCTTCGCGGCCGGAGCCGACAGCGTCCTGGTCAACGACAGCCACGGCACCATGGACAACCTGCTGCACGAGGAGCTCGACCCACGCGCCCGGCTGATCTTCGGCACCCCCAAGCTGGACTGCATGGCCGAGGGCATCGCGGCCGAGCACGACGTGGCCATGTTCCTCGGCTACCACGCCGCGGCCGGCTCGCCAGGCGTGCTCGCCCACACCTACTCCTCGCACTTCTACGAGGTGCGGCTCAACGGGCGTCCGGTGTCGGAGGCCGAGGTCAACGCGCTGCAGGCCGCCGCGGTAGGCGTCCCGGTGGGGTTGCTGACCGGCGACGACGTCATCTGCGGCGTCGCGGAGAAGGCCTTCCCCGGGGTGCGTACGGTCGCCGTCAAGGTCGCGCACGGGCACACCGCCGCGGACAGCCTCTCGCCGGCCGAGGCCAGGCGGCTGATCAGGGAGGCGGCGGCGGAGACCGTACGGGGGGCGGGGGAGCTGGCGCCGCTCCAACTGCCCGAGGTGCTCGAGCTGGAGATCGACATGCCGAGCACGCCCGCGGCCGAGCTGGGGGCGCAGATCCCCGGCGTGCGCAGGATCGCCGACAAGACGCTCGCCGCCACCTTCGCCACGCCCACGGAGGTGCTGGGCTGCGTGACGGTCTGCTACCACCTCGCCGCCGACGCCATGATCAGCCGGATGGCCCTGTACGGCCGCCGTTAGTCCTCACAAAGGAGCGCAGGACCCGCACGGCGACCTCGACCGCCGTGCGGGTCCTGCGCTTCTTCACGCCCTCTGCCGAGGGCACGTTCAGAAGGCGCAGCTCACCGTGTCCACCACCGTCGTGCAGGCCTCCAGGCCGGCTTCCTCGGGCAGCACGCCGAGGCCGGGCTCGGCGGGAACGGCCAGTTCGCCGCCGTCGAGCACGAACGGGCGGGTGATGTCGCGGTGGTAGTACCGCTCGGTGGCGGAGATGTCGCCCGGCAGCGTGAATCCTGGAAGGCTGGCCAGCGCCAGGTTGGCGGCCCGGCCCAGGCCTGTCTCCAGCATGCCGCCGCACCAGACCGGCACACCGTTCGCCTGGGCGAGGTCATGGATGCGGCGCGCCTCCAGGTAGCCGCCCACCCGGCCGGGCTTGATGTTGATGATCGAGCAGGCGCCCCTTCTGATGGCCTCGGCCGCGTCGCGCGCGCTGGTGATGCTCTCGTCCAGGCAGACCGGCGTGTCCATGCGGGCGGCGAGCGCCGCGTGCGCGTGCAGATCGTCAGGGGCGAAGGGCTGCTCGACCAGCGCGAGCCCGAAGGCGTCGAGTTTCGCCAGGTGCCTGAGGTCGCCCGGCTCGTAGGCGGTGTTGGCGTCGACGGTGAGCATCACGCCGGCGCCGAACGTCTCGCGCACCGCCCTGACCGGCTCGAGGTCCCAGCCGGGCTCGATCTTCAGCTTGATCCTGGCGTAGCCGGCGGTCAGATGCCGGTCGACCGTGTCCAGCAGCGCGTCGACGGTCTCGGCGATGCCCACGGAGACGCCCACGCGCACGCGCTGCCGTACCCCTCCCAAGTGGGCGGCCAGGCTCGTGCGGCGGGCCCGCAGCCAGCAGTCCAGCACCGCCATCTCCACGGCCGCCTTGGCCATCGGGTGCCCGCGCAGGTGCCGCAGCGCGGTACCGACCGCCGCCGGATCCAGATCGAGCGGGGCCAGCGCGGGGAGCATGAACCGCCTGATCACGTCGGCGGCCCCTGCTAGGTGTTCGGGGCTGTAGGTCGGCTCGTCCTCGGCCGCGCACTCGCCCCAGCCCTCGCCCTCGTCGGTGAGCACCCGCACGAGCAGCGCGGTGCGAACCGTCTGCGTGCCGAGCGAGGTGCGGAACGGGCTGACCAGCGGCAGCGCGACCTGGCGCAGTTCGACGGCTTCGAGCTTCACGCGGCACCCCCGCGGGCGAGCAGGTACCAGCCGGAGCGGGTGAACCCGGTGACCCGGTATCCCCGGCCGAGCGCGCCGCCGAGCCCGCTCGCCAGCGCCGCCCGCCACCTCCCGGCCGCGGCGGGGTCCGTCGTGCGCAGCGCCTCGACGTCCGCAGGGGTGGCGCACCGCAGTAGCGGCGCGCCCTCGGCGTCCCTAACGGCTCCCGTCTCGTCCACCACGACCACCCCCTCGCGCTCCTGGACCGGCGGGGGAGCGGCCTGCGCGGTCGGCCAGGTGACGAAGAGCCGGTCGGAGGGCCCGCCGTCGTTGATGCCGTCGCTCATCGGCCCGTAGAAATCGGGCAGGTAGGCGCCGACCTCGGCGCCCAGACGGGTCAGGTTGAAGAAGGCGTTGCGCCGGACCAGCGGGTCGAACGTCCACGAGACGGCCACGAGCCCGTGCTCGGCCGCCCAGTCCCGCTGGTGTTCCTTGAGCGCCCGGCCCACGCCACGTCCGCGCGCCTTCTCGGCGACGCCCGCGACGTGCGAGTGCAGGCTGTGGCCGGCCGCCAGGAACCCCGTCGCCACCCCGACGAGTTCGTCGTCGAGGAAGGCGCCGCCCACGTACCCGCCGGTGTGGGCGAACGCGCACAGCAGGTCGAGGGCTATCGGCGGGTCGTCACCGCGTCTGGTTCCCCAGATCTCGCGGAGCAGTCGGTCGGCACGCCGCAGCGCCCCGGTGCCGTGGAGGGAACGGATGGTGAGGTGTTCGGCCATGGGCATCAGCATCGCGGCGCGCGCCGTCCGGGGCGTTGGCGTCCACGCCGAACTTCATCCGCTCTGCTTTGTGGCGTCGTTCAGCCTGAGCTGGAGGGCGAGCACCAGCCGCGTGTCCGGATCGTCCAGCGCGATCAGCTCGCCGATCCTGCGCAGCCGGTACCGCAGTGTGTTGGGGTGCAGCGACAGCAGTTCGGCCGCGCGGGGCACGTCGTAGTGGGCGCCGATCCAGACGGTCAGGCTGTGCACGTAGTGGGTGCCGTGCCTGGCGTCGTGCGCGGCGACCAGCGCCAGAGGCTCACCGGACAGGGAGGGCTTGGGCCGCAGGGCGGCCTCCACGTCCATGAGGAACAGCGCCGCCGACAGCTCCTCGTGCGACCCGGCCAGCTCCTGGGTGAACGGCCCGCAGACCGCGCGCAGCGCCTCCTCCGCCTGGCGCGCCCCGGCGGGCACGGCGGCGACGGAGGCGGCGGTACGGCCGATGCCGGCCCGCCAGCCGCCGCCCAGCCGCTCGCTCACCCTGGCCAGCGTGTCCACGATGATGCGGCGCAGCAACGTCGCGGACGCCTCGGCCGCCACGATCGCGTGGGCGCGGCCGTCGACCACGCCGGTCGCGGCCCTGATCCGGTAGGCCACGAACGCGGTGCGCAGCAGGTCGGCGGCGTGCGTCGCGGCGAAGGCGTCGGCCGAGCCCGCGTAGGGGCCCAGCGTCACGACCGTCACCGGCTCGCGCGGCAGCAGGCCGAAGGAGGTGGCCAGCTCGTCGACCGCGCCGATGCCGCGCAACAGCCAGCCCAGGCACTCGTCGCGCCTGCGCCGCGCCTCGTCGGCGGCCAGGTTGATGCGCGCCAGGTGCGGCGCCGCGGCGGTGGCCGCCTCCTCGAGGACCGCGGCGGCGTCGTGAGCCAGCGGCTCCTCCGCCTGCACCGCCCAGATCGTGCCGAGCACCTCGCCGTGCGCCCGGACCGCGATGGCCAGACGGGGGTAGTACTCGCGCGGCTCGTGGCTCCAGACCACCCCGTCGGCGCGCAGCACGGCCGCGTACTCCTCGGCGTTGGTCGGGTGCTCGGGCACCCGGCGGCCCAGGATGCCCTCCTTGCGCAGCTCGTCGATGCGCTGGCCCTCGACCGTGGAGTAGGCGAGCACCCGCATCGCCAGATCCTCGATCGCCACCGCGCCACCCACCCGGACCGCCACCTCGTTGGCCAGCACGAACAGGTCGGCCGCCCGGGTGCCGCGCGGGTCCCCGGCCGGGGCGACCACCGCGAGCAGGGCGTCGACGAGCGTGTAGAGCTGCCCCCAGGACAGTTCGGGTGGCGCGGCGAGCAGCGCCGTGCCCGCCGCCTTGGCCGCGGAGGCCAGCGCCTGCTCGTCGCAGGTGCCCGGCTTCACCACGACGACGGCCACGCCGCTCTCGCCCGCGCGGGCCAGGATCTCGGCCGACGGGCGGCCGGTCACCAGCAGGACCGCACCGTCGAGCCCCGCCTGCGGCTCTTCGGGGTCGTAGATGACCGGGGTCCCCACCAGCGGCTCCCTGCCGTGCGGCAGCGCCAGCGGGCGCGCCAGGCCGGGGCCGAGGCTGTCGATCAGCACGCCGAGCGTGACCCGTCCGCGCGCCGTCACCGGGCGCCCCGCCTGAGCATCCGGCCGTGCCTGCCGCCGGTGAACTCCCCGCCCGCGACCACCTGGCGCCCCGCCATGAAGACGTGCTCGACCCCGGTGGGCCGCACGTCTGGGCTCTCGTAGGTGCCCGCGTGGCCGATCGTGACGGGGTCGAAGACACAGAGGTCGGCGATCGCCCCCGGCCCCAGCCAGCCGCGCCCGGCCAGCCCGAACTGGGCGGCGACGGCGGAGCTGAGCTTGCGGATCGCCTCAGGCATGTCCTCCTTCTCGACGTAGGTGCCGAGATAGGTGGGGAAGGTCCCGAACGTGCGCGGATGGTTGGGGCCGACAGGAGGCCCGTTGTCGGAGCCGATGGAGATCAGCGGGTCGGCCAGGAAGGCGGCCAGATCCCGCTCGTGCATGGTGTGGAAGACGCCCGAGGCCTGCGGGTCCAGCCTGACCAGGTCGCACAGCGCCTCCCACGGGTCGCCGCCGAGGTCGGACAGCCGCCTGCCCTCGATGCCTGGATCGTTGTGGACGAGGATCTGCACGTCGGAGGGGTGCAGCTCGCGCCAGAAGCCGACGCCTGTGCCGGTGGCCGGGTCTTCCGCGAGTGCGCGCAGCGCCGCACGCCCGGCCGGGTCGCCCAGCCGCTCCAGCAGCGCCTGCTCGCCGCCCTCGCACGCGATCGGGGGCAGCACCGCGACCAGCATGGTGCCGAAGGCGAGGTAGGGATAGACGTCCGCGCGCACGTCCACGCCCGCGCGGCGGGCCTGGGCGAGCTTGTCCAGCACCATCGCGGAGGCGCCGTGCACCGCTCGCCCCGAGGCCTTGCAGTGCGAGACCTGCAGCCGGACGCCCGCCCGCCTCGCCACCGCGATCGCCTCGTCGAGCGCGTCGGCCAGGCCCTCGCTCTCGCTGCGCATGTGCGTGGCGTACGGCAGGTCCCAGCGCTTGGCCACCAGCGCGAGCGCGACCAGCTCCTCCAGGTCCGCGTAGGCGCCAGGCACGTACTCCAGGCCGCTCGACAGCCCCACCGCGCCCGCCTCGAAGGACTGCGCGGCCAGTTCGCACATGCGCGCCAGCCGGTCCGGCGTGATCTCGGCGCTCATCCCGGCCGCGGCCAGGCGAAGCGTGTTGTGCCCCGCCAGCACGGCCAGGTTGTTGCTCGGCCCGGCCGCCTCGGCCGCGTCCAGGTAGTCGCCGAGAGTGGCGAAGGCCGCCCCGGCCAATTCGGCCGGCAGGAAGCTCCTTGACTCAGGATCGACAGGGCCGCACGAGAAACCGCAGTTGCCCACGATCTCGGTGGTCACGCCCTGCAGGAGCTTGAACGGCTGTGGCTCCTCCAGGAAGGGAACGGTGTCGGAGTGGCTGTGCGGGTCGACGAAGCCCGGGCTGACGAGCAGGCCGGAGACGTCGATCACGCGCCGGGCAGGGCCGAGGTCGCGCCCGACGGCGGCCACGCGCCCGTCGGCGATCGCGACGTCGGCGTGCCGGGGCGCTCCTCCGAGCCCGTCATGGACGATCCCGTCGCGAAGCAGCAGGTCATGCATGGCGCTAGGCTCCCTTGCCCGCCATCGCGGGCGCTAGGTACGAAAGTATGAAATATCAGGGCATGGCGGGTACGGAGGCCAAGAACCCGGCAGCCAGAGCCGGCGGCCCCCGTCTCGTCCTGCGGGCCGATCAGCCCTCGAAGCGCGTCCGGCGCAGGCCGCCGCCGCTCACCAGCAGGTCGCCCTCGTGGATACGGAGCGTGAACGGCCCGGCCTTCCACGCTCCGCCAGGGGCGGCAGACACCGGCAGGTTGAGCTCGCGGCCGATGCGTACCTCGCCGTCGCTCACGATGGCGTCGACGCCGAGCTCCCGGCTGCGGTAGACGCCGTCGGGCAGCGGCGCGTCCGAGGGCGGCTCGGCCGCGTCGAAGACGACAGGGGGGCGCGAGAGGGGGCCGACGCTGAGCAGCAGCCGGTCGCCGTCGATCTCCACCCAGCCGCCCTCGGCGTCGCCCGTCCCGTGCCAGCGTCCGTCGGCGCCGCCGGTGAACACGCCCAGGCCGGCGATCACGATGCCCTCGTCAGCGGGTGCGAGGACGAGCGTCCCGCCCTCGGCCGGATCCTGCCAGTGCAGCCGCTCAGGCGCGGCCAGCCTCTTCGGCTCGGGCTTCGGCGGCTCCTCCTGGCCGAGCAGCAGCCGCGCCAGCCGGTGCGACACCCTCACCGGATTGATCGCCGTCTGGTTGGACAGCACCGCGATGCCGACACCCGGATCGGGCAGGTACAGCAGGTTCGACTGGTACCCGTGCATGCCGCCCGCGTGGGCGAACCAGCCCTCGCCGTGATAGATCCCCATCGCGTACGCCAGGACCGTGCCGTCGGCCAGCACCCCCCGCTCCAGCAGCCGCTCGCGCAGATCGGTGCCGAGCACCCGCCCGTCGGCCAGGAACCCGAACCACGGCGCCAGCCCCGCCACGCTCGTCACCAGTCCGCCGTCGCCGACCGCGCTCTCCTGGGTGTCGGCCCTGCGCGGCTCGCCCTGCGCGTTGGCGTAGCCGTACGCCAGCCTGTCCAGCGGAAGCGACGCGTCGTCACGGAACAGCGAATCCGCCATCCCCAGCGGCTCGAAGAGCCGCTTGCGCGCGAACTCCGCCAGCGACGAATTCGTGACGCGGTTGATCACGACCGCCGCGAGCACGTAGCCGGTGTTGGAGTAGGAGAACGCCGTGCCCGGCTCGAACGTCGTCGTGCGGATGCCCGTGAGCACCTCCAGCAGCCGCTGCTCGGTCATCTCCGCCAGCGGCACGCCCGTCAGCGCCTGCAGCGAGTACCACTCCGGCAGGCCGCCGGTGTGCTGCAGGCACTGCCGCAGCGTCACCGGGGTCTCCAGGCTCAGCTCAGGCACGTGCATCCGCACGTCGTCGTCGAGCCCCAATTTCCCTTCGCGCTCCAGCAGCAGCACGCACGCCGCCGTGAACTGCTTGCTCGCGCTGGCGATGTCGAACCGGGTGTGCTCGTCGACCGGCACGCCGAACTCCACACACGCCGCCCCCTGGGCGACCGTCAGCACCGCGGCGCCGTCGACGTACACGCCGACGGCCAGGCCGGGGGTGTGCGGGCTGACCAGCGAGAATACCTCGCGCTTGACTCGTTCGAGATCCATGCTGCCAGTATCACCATGCGACCCGCGCCGCCCTTTGGCCTGCGGGACGACGGATGCCCGCCGTTCTTTGTCCTCGGGCCCAACCGGACGCCCGCGCACTCGCTTTCGTGGATCTTGGCAGGGAGCGCACCCCGCCCGTCCACGTGTTCCCGAGTGGGCGTTACCCGATCGCCCAACGATCACCCAACGGCCACTCAACAGCCGGCTCCTAGCCTGGCGCTCACTTCCGTGCGGCCACCACTGGCCGCATTCGAGTGAGGAGACCCGATGAAGCTCAGACACTTCGCAGCCGCATCAGCAGCCATCGCGGTGGCGCTCGTGACCGCCTCCGCGACTCCGGCCAGCGCCGGAAGCTCCACCTGCTGGCTCAATGGCGATGCCACCTGCACGAGCGGCTCCGTCCCCGCCACCAAGGGGTACATCATCGCCAAGCTCGCGGGGGATGTTAAGGGCACCGTGTGGGACACGATCAACAACGTGTCGGTCGGGTCCTTCTCCTGCGACCAGACGACCAAGCCTTGCGTCAAGACCATCAGCGGGCTGACTCACCGGTACAAGATCATCGTTAAGGCTGACTGGGACAACATCTGGAACAACGGCTGGGGGTCGGTGCAAGACGCGTAGCGTTCAGGGCCCGATCGCCCTCCAAGCCGGCGAAGGTGACGAGCCGGCGGGGCTCAGGGCGGGCCCTGGAAGTCAGGAGGGGGGAGCTCGCCGGTATGGGGCCTGAGGGGGTGGCCGGCCAGGAAGGCGCGGACGGTCTCCAGGTACGGTCCCGGCCGGTCGCGGTAGGCGTCGTGCCCCGCCCCGCGCAGGTACACGAGCTGAGCGGCCGGCATGATCGCCCGGTAGCCGGCGGCCGACGACCAGCTCTGGTAGTCGCAGGAGCCCTTGACGATCAGGGTGGGAGCCGGGCTGCCGCTGATGCCCTCACCGATCCATGAGGGGATCGGGCGCCGCGCCAGGTTGGCGTACGCGCCGGTGGCGGCGGCGGACGCGGCGCCCGATCCGCAGCGCCGGGCGGGAACCAGCAGCCGGTGGTAGGCGGCCAGGCGGGCGTCGAGCTCGGCGTCGCCCACGACGGAGTGGGCGGCGGCGGGGTTCGTCTGAAGGAGCGCGGAGGCCGCCAGAACGCGCGGATGCAGCAGGCTCAGCGCCAGGCGCCGGTTCTGGGCGGCGTCCAGGCGGGCCAGCGCCGCGCCCGACGGAGCAGGCCGCAGCCCCCCGGGTGACGACAGGACGAGCCTGTCGACGTTGCCGGGGTGGCGGGCCAGGTAGGCGGCGGCCAGCAGCGCGCCCTCCGCGTGGCCGACCAGAACGAGCCGGTCGGCCCCCAGCCGCAGGCGGATCGCCTCGAGGTCGTCGAGGTCCCTGGTCAGGCCGTACCCGCCAGGGTCGGCCAGCCGGGACGAGCGGCCCGCCCCCAACTGGTCGTAGACATAGACAGGACGGCCGTCGGCGGCGAGGGCGCCGAAGAAGGCCGAGTCGCCGCCCAGGTCGGCCCGGCCGGGGCCGCCGTGCAGGACCACCACGGGCGGCAGCCCTCGCGACCGCTTCGGCTTCCTGACGACGTAGGCGAGCCTGGAGCCCGTGGACAGCTCCCAGGTCCGCTGGCCGGCGACGGGCGGTGGCGGCCGGGCGTCCCGCAGAGGGTCGAGGGTGGCCGCGGCCACCTGCCAGACGACCAGGGCCTCGACGCCGAGGATGGCGAGCGCCCGCAGCCAGCGGGGGAGCCGGGAGGCGGGACGGGGCAGGAGCAGCAGGAGCCCGAGGAAGAAGATCGAGGCGAAGACGCCGAGGGCCGCGCCCAGCAGGACGGCGGGCGTGGCGGTGAGGCTGGCGAGGCCGCCCAGGGTGGCCAGGGCCAGTACGGGGGCGAGCACCAGGACGGCCGCGCCAGCCAGCGCGCGACCCACAAGACGCAGGCCGCGCCGGGCGAGGCGACGCCACACGGGCCACAGCACACGCACGAACCTACTCGAAGACCCTTTTTGGGGGATATGACGCCCAGGTTCAGGCGCTCACCATCCGACTTCCGATGATGTGCCGCATATCTATGGACATCGCCCGCAGGGGGTTGACCCTGCGGGCGTGGCCACCTCTCGGGAGGGGGCATGCCTACATGCCTACAGCAGCGTGCCTCCCTCCACCTTGAAGGAGGACAGCGCCTCGTCCAGCCGCCTCAGCGTGTCGGGGTGCAGCGCGATGCCCGAGGTCTGCAGGTTCTCGCTGATGTGCGAGGGGGTCCTGCTGCCGGGGATCGGCACCACGTGCTCGTCCTGGTGCAGCAGCCAGGCCAGCGCCAGCTGGGCGGGGGTGATGCCGAGCTCGGTGGCCAGCCGCCTGATCGGCGCGTACCTGTCGTTGTTCACGGCCAGGTTGGCGGCGTCGAAGCGCGGCGCGTGGTGCCGGAAGTCGCCCTCCTCCAGCTTCGAGACGCTCCCCGTGAGGAAGCCGGAGCCCAGCGGGCTCCACGCCACCACACCGACGCCGAGCTCCCGCGTCGCCGCCAGCAACTCGGGATCGATCGGCCGCCACATCGACCACTCCACCTGCACAGCCGCGATCGGCAGCACGGCGTGGGCGCTGCGCAACTGCTCGGCTGTCACGTTCGACAGGCCCGCGTGCCGTACCAACCCCGCCCGCACCAGTTCGGCCACCGCGCCCATGGTGTCCTCGACCGGCACGCCGGGGTCGGGGTAGTGCAGGTAGTACAGGTCGATCACGTCGGTGTCGAGGTTGCGCAGGCTGCGCTCGGCGTAACCGCGCACCAGGGCGGGGTCGGCGTTGCCGCGCAGCTCGCCGAAGGCGTACCCCACGGGGATGGACCTGGTCTCCACCCCCTCAGGGACGGCCAGGCCGAACTTGGTCGCCACGACGACCTCGTCCCTCCTGCCCTTGATCGCCCTACCGACCAGGCGCTCGTTGTGCCCGTCCGGCCCGTAGGCGTCGCTGGTGTCGATGTGGGTGCCGCCCTCGTCGAGAGCGTGACGCAGCGCGGCCAGCGCCCAGTCGTCGTCGATCTCGCCGTAGATGCCGGGAGAGAGCACCATCGCGCCGAACCCGATCGGGGGGACGGTGAGCTTGCCAAGAGTTCTCATGCCCCCGATCCTGCGCGCCCCCCTGTGGCCACGTCCAAGACATGTCGGTATAACCGGTGGTTATGGAGATCCACCTGCGAGAGCTGCGGTACTTCGTCGCGGCCGCCGAGGAGCTGAACGTCACCAGGGCGGCCGAGCGGCTCTTCGTGTCGCAGCCCGCCCTGTCCAAGCAGCTGAGAGCGCTGGAACGGCAGCTCGGGTTCGTCCTCTTCGACCGCGTGCCGAGCGGCCTCGCGCTCACCAGGCAGGGCACGGCGCTGCTGCCTGTCGCCCGCGACCTGCTGGCCCGGTGGGACGAGGGTCTCGACCTGGTACGGCAGGCCGCCCCCAGCGGCACCCTGGTGATCGGCCTGCAGACCGCCGTCGGACGCGGGATCCAGGCCGAGGCGCTGCGGCGGTTCAGGGAGCAGATGCCGGGCTGGATGGTGTCGCTGCGCGTGGTCGGCTGGGAGGACCCGAGCGCCGGACTGTCCGACGGCAGCTCCGACGTCGCCTTCGTGTGGCTGCCCGCGCCCGAGGGGGTGGCCACCAGGGTGCTGGCGACCGAGCGGCGCTTCGTCGCGATGCCGGAGAGCCACCGGCTGGCCGCCAGGGAGGAGATCGACTTCGCCGAGCTGCGCGGGGAGCCGTTCGTGGCGCTGCCCAAGACGGCCGGGCCGCTGCGGGAGTTCTGGCTCGGTGGTCCTGGAACGATCGTCGGGGCGGAGGCGGCCTCGCCCGACGGCGTCTTCGAGGCGGTACTGGCCGGGCTCGGGCTGGTGCTGCTCTCGGAGGGCAACGCGGAGCTGTACCGGCGCCCTGGGCTGGTCGCCCGTCCGGTCTCAGGCCTGTCGCCTGCCAGGCTGGCCATCGCCTGGCGCGCCGCCGACCGCCGCCCGGCCGTCACCGCGTTCGTGCGCTCCTTCGGCTAGCCGTACGGCCCTGCGGCACCGACTGATCGCCGACCCTGCCCGGTAGCATGACGATCACGTTGAATGAGGTAAGGAGACACTCTTGAGCGAGCTGGAGCGGGTTCCTCCAGGTGTTGATCCCAAGGTGCCGAGTTCCGCTCGGGTGTACGACTACCTCCTCGGCGGCAAGGACCACCTCGCCGTCGACAGGGCCGTCGCCGACCGGCTTCTTTCCGTCGCCCCCGACACCAGGCTGGTCGCCAGGGCCAACAGAGCTTTCACGGTCAGGGCGGTGCGCCATCTGGCCGAGCAGGGTGTGCGGCAGTTCATCGACCTGGGCACCGGTATCCCGACCTCTCCGAGCGTTCATGAGATCGCCCGCCAGGTGAGCCCCGCGTGCCGGGTGATCTACGTGGACTACGACCCCGTGGTGCGGATGCACGCCGACGTGCTGCTGGCCAGGACACCTGGCGTGGCGAGCATCCAGGCCGACGTGCGCAAGCCTCACGATGTGCTGAACGATCCGCACGTCACCGGTCTCATCGACTTCGACCAGCCGGTCGGCGTGCTGATGGTGGCGGTGCTGCACTTCATCCTGGACAGCGAGGACCCCGCGGGGATCGTGGCGAGCTTCAGGGAGCGGATGTCGCCGGGCAGCCATCTGGTGCTGTCGCACACGATGGCCGAGAGCGCGCCCGAGGCGATCGCGCAGCTCACCATGGCCACGGCGAACTCGCCTGCCCAGGCCACCTTCCGGACGCGGGAGCAGGTGGAAAGGCTGTTCGAGGGCTTCGACCTGATCGGGCCAGGACTCGTGCCCGTCCAGGAGTGGCGCCTCGGCGACGAGGACGAAGCGCAGGTGCCGCTGCTGGACGAGGCGCCCAAGCTGCGCGTCGACGGCGCCGTGGGCCGGGTTCTCTGACTCCATCGCGGGGCGGCGGGCGAGGAGGACCGGATGGCGGCATATGCGTAGGTCTTCGTCTCCGGGGCGCAGTTCCTGACCTCGGGGTAGCGCTTCGCCTGTCTCGTACGGCGGGATCCTGGAGGGGAGGGATAGCGCTTTCACGGGTGGATGGGGTGAAATGTCAGAGCCCGTCATATGACCTTTGGGAGACCCTGTGCCCCTGTTCGACCTCCCCCTCGACCAGCTTCGTGCATACCGCCCCGAGAGGGACGAGCCCGCCGACTTCGACGCCTTCTGGAGCCGCACCCTGGCCGAGGCCGCCGAGCACGACCTCGCTCCTGTCTTCACGCCGCACGACATCCCGCTGGCCACCGTGGACGTCTATGACACCTCCTTCGCGGGATGGGGCGGCCACCGGATCAACGGCTGGCTGCTCGTGCCACGTGCGGCCGAGGGCCCCGTGCCGTGCGTGGTGCAGTACATCGGCTACTCGGGCGGCAGGGGCTTCGTCCACGATCACCTGGTCTGGCCGTCGGCGGGCCTGGCGGTGCTGGTCGTCGACACGCGCGGGCAGGGAGGGCACAGCCTCCACAGCCCCGGCGCCACCGCCGACCCGCACGGCGGCGCCTCCCCGCAGGCGCCGGGCATGATGACCAGGGGCATTCTCGACCCCGACGACTACTACTACCGCCGGGTCTTCACCGACGCGGTGAGGGCCGTGGAGGTCGCAGCAGGGCACCCCGCCATCGACGGCGACAGGATCGTGGTCTCGGGCGGCAGCCAGGGCGGCGGCATCGCCCAGGCGGTGGCGGCGCTGCGTCCCTCGGTGAAGGGCGCGCTGATCGACGTGCCGTTCCTCACCCACTTCCGCAGGGCGGTCGAGATCACCGGACGCGACCCCTACCAGGAGATCGTCCGCTTCCTCGCCAGCCAGCGGCCCAGCGCGGAGGCCGTCTTCCGCACGCTGTCGTACTTCGACGGGCTGAACTTCGCCGCCAGAGGGCAGACGTCCGCGCTGTACTCGGTGGCGTTGATGGACGACGTGTGCCCGCCCTCGACGGTGTTCGCCGCCTACAACCACTGGCAGGGGCCGAAGGAGATCACCGTCTGGCCGTGGAACAACCACGAGGGCGGCGGCGGCTTCCAGCGTGAGGAGCAGCTGCGTTACGTCAACAAGTTGTTCGGCTAGGAATCGTCAGGCCGGTATGGCCCGTCGTACCGGCCGCCTTCCGGGCGTAGATCTTGCACCTGGGGGTAGCGAACGGCCTTTCGGACCGCGCAGCTTCCACGGGCGCCGCTTTCAGGTGCAGATCTTCCACGGGCGGCTGCGAGTGGGCGTCTTGCGGGGGCAGGGCTTCGGTGGTGGTGACGGGGGCGTCGCCTCGTCACTTGAGTGAGTCCAGCAGGGCCCGCACGCGGGGTTCGGTGTCCTCGGGCTCGCCCCTGGTCAGCTCGCCGCCCATGCCCACGGCCACCGCCCCCGCCGCGATCCACTCGGGCGCGGTGGCGGCCGTGACCCCGCCCGTGGGGACGACCGGGGCATGGGGCAGGGCCTGCAGCAGGTCGCGCAGCGCCCTGGGTGAGCTCTGAGAGGCGGGGAACAGCTTCACGAGGTCGGCTCCTGCCTCCAGCGCGGCGACGATCTCGGTCGGGGTCGCGGCGCCCGCCACCACGGGGACTCCGTGGCGGCTGCCCGCGCGGATCACCTCGGTGCTGAGAGTGGGACACACCAGGAAACGCGCCCCCGCCTCGATGGCCAGCACCGCCTGGTGGGCGTCGATCACCGTGCCCGCCCCGATCAGGGCGCCGCTCTCCCGGGAGGAGAGCGTACGGATCGCGCCCAGCGCGCAGGGCGTCGAGAGGGAGACCTCGATGGCCCCGAGCCCGGCGGAGGCGAGCCGCTCGCCATACGAGATGGCCATGTCGGCCGACGGCGCGCGGATGATGCCGATCACCCGGTCGGCCACCACGCGCTCCGCCAGCCGCCATCTGAACTCCCGCACCGGGCCACCTCCGTGGGATTTGATTGCTCTATATGGGATGCTTTCGCACATATTGCAAGACTGTCAATTGGAAACGCAGGCGGTATCGTCGCCGATCAAGTCAGCGCGAACTAAGGAGAACCTGGTGATTCGTCCGGACGTGGTCGGGGTCGGCGAGGCGATGGTGCTGCTCCAGCCCGCCCAAGGTGAGGACCTGGCGACCGCCGAGCGGATGGGCGTGCACGTCGGCGGCGCCGAGCTGAACGTGTGCGCGGCCGTCGCCAGGCTCGGCGGCACCGCCTGGTTCGCCTCCCGCGTGGGCGCCGACCCGTTCGGCGAGCGGGTGCTGAACGCCGCGCGCGCTCTCGGCGTCGGCACCTCCCTGGTCGGCCGCGACGCCGGACGTCCGACGGGCGTGTTCTTCAAGGAGGTACGGCCGGACGGGGCCAGGCGCGTCCACTACTACAGGAGCGGTTCGGCGGCGGCGGGAATGGACGAGGGTGACGCGGCCGCCATCCTGGCCACCCGCCCCCGAGCGATCGTGGTCAGCGGCATCACGATCGCGCTGGGTGAGGGGCCCGAGCGGCTGGTGCGGGCGCTGGCGGAGGGGGCGCGCGAGGCGGGGGCGATGCTGGTCGTCGACCCGAACCTCCGCCCGGCTCTCGGTCACCAGGACCGGGTGCTGGAGACGGTCCGCGAGCTGCTGCCGCTGACCGATCTGCTGGTTCTCGGACAGGACGAGGCCGAACCCCTCTTCGGCACCACCGACCCTGCCGCCGTCTTCGCCGCCGCCCGGGCCGGCGGAACCGGGTCTGGGGCGGGGGCCGGGCAGGAGATCGAGGTGGTGGTGAAGGCGGGGGCCGACGGGGTCCACTGCCGGGGCGAGGACGGAGCGCCCGTCCACCTGCCGAGTGCCGCGCGGGTGGTGCGCGACCCCGTCGGCGCGGGCGACGCGCTGCTGGGCGGCTATCTGGCCGCTCGACTCGCCGGAGCGGGTCCGGAGCGCGCCGCGTGGGTGGGAAGCGAGCTGGCGGGCCGCATCGTCGAGGTGTACGGCGACGTCGAGGGCCTGCCCTCGCCCGCCGAGGCCGCCGCCCTCCTCCACCGCTAGCCCACCCGATCGTCTCGCCGCCAGCCATCCCGTCGCCCGCCGTCTACGGCACCAGATATCCAGGGCTGCATCGGTGAGCGGCAGATGTCCGGAGCGTCAGCGGTCCAGGGCGGCAGGTGTCCAAAGCGTCAGCGGGTCTGGGCGGCAGCGGGTCAGGTTGATGGTCGGTGGGCGACGCCGTCCCGCGTAGGGGTCGGCGCGGGGTGGATCATCGGCTCGATGCCAGGAACGAGCCGGGAGCGCAGGGAAAGAGTGCCTCTCCCGTGGAGGAGGGCACTCTTTCACAGGCGCGTCAGTCGGTGACGTGGAAGGCGACACCACCCTGCCCATCCGTGTCTGCGTCGAGAGACTTGTCGTCCAGCACGCTGGCCGCCACGGGGTCGAGGTAGACCCTCGCTCCCTCGGCCTCCACCACCGCGTCGGTCGGCTCCGGCGCCGTGGCCATGCTGAGCACCAGGGCTCCCTGGTCGTCCCCCTGCGAGGAGATGCGGATGCCGGCGGCCTCCACATCCTGCTGGGCGGTCAGGTCCTTGATGACCTGAGCTGCATTGGGTGTCAAGGTGAGCACGACGGCTCCTCCTCGTTCTCGGTTGCGGGATCCGGAGTCCTTGCCCCCTCAGCGCGGCCCTACACAGATGGCCAGCCGATTTCGTCGAGGTAGGCGCTGTAAGCCCCGCCACAGAAGCCGTTCGAGCCCCACACATTGGTCCACTCCCACTCGCCCGGCAGGGACCCTCTGTGGCCTGGCCGAAGCCCCGGATCGTCCACGTGCTCGTACCGCAGAGCGGGCTCGGAACGCACCCACACGGCGGCGGGCTTCAAGCCGGACTGTGCTTGTTCAGGTGAACGACGGCATGATGCGGTCGTGGATGAGCTGGAGCTGGGTCTCCACCGAGGAGACCTCCGGCAGGTCGCGTCCCATGAACTGCTTGACCAGCGTCGCGTCCGTCACCGCCAGGATCATGTGGTTGACTCCCGAAGGCTCGATCTCCCTCTTGATCTTCTCCACGCACTCCTCGGGCGTGCCCGCGATCGACAGGCGGTCGCCCAGCTCGGGCGTGGTCAGTTCGATCGCCCGCGCCAGATCGCCCGCCCCCAGCGCGTCGACGATCGGCTTCATCGCGCTCGGGTCCACCCCGTTGCGCTCCAGCTGCTCGTCCGGCATCGAGGAGGCGTACAGGCCGACCATGCTGCGGGCGGCCTCCTTCGCCACCGCCGAGTCGGGCCCGGTGGCGAAGACGACCCAGGCACCGATGTCCATCGACGACCAGTCCTTGCCCGCCTTCTCCGCCCCCGCCCTGAACTCCGTGACCAGGTAGTCGTAGGCCTCGCGGGTGTAGCTGAGCGCGTGGTGCACGCCGTCCGACAGCTCACCGGCCGCGCGGAAGGAGCGGGGACCGCGCATGGCGCCGAGCTTCACAGGGACGTGCTCCTGCACCGGCCTGGCGAAGGTGAACAGGCCGTTGTACCTGAAGAACTCGCCCTCGAAGGTGATCGCGCCCTCGTCCAGGAGCGTGCGGACGACGTGCGCGGCCTCCTTCACGCGCGACAGCGGCCTGGTGACCGTCCAGTCGATGCCGTACTGGGCCAGCAACCCGAAGTTGCCGCTGGACAGGACCACCTCGGCGCGTCCTCCGCTGAGCTCGTCGAGGGTGGCGGCGGCCTGCGCGATCAGCGTGGGCTCGCGCAGCACGACGGAGGAGACGCTCGGGCCGAACCTGATCCTGCTGGTCTGCTGCGAGGCCGCGGCGAACAGCAGCCACAGGTCCTTGTGCCAGGTCTCGTCCGCCGCGTAGCAGGCGTGGAAGCCGAGCTCGTCGGCCAGCCTGATCGCCGACAGAGAGTCCTGCAGCGGATAGTCCGGCAGCATCACGTAACTGAACTTCATCGCTCCTCCTGGATGGCGTCGCCCGCGGGGGCCACGCCGTGTTCGTGGGGCCTGGCGGCGAACAGGTACAGCGCTCCCACGCCCACGACGACCAGGCCGGACAGCGCCACCAGCCAGTTGTCGTACCAGGGAGCGTCGGGGGTCCTCGGCCAGATCATGTTCACGATGGCCAGCACGCCGTACACCAGCGCTCCGACGTTGACCGCCAGGCCCGCGGCGCCCAGCGTGAAGGGCCCCGAGGGGCGCCAGCCGCGCAGCCGCGCGCGCAGCGCGGCCAGCACGACCATCTGGAAGCCGAGGTAGATGCCGAGCGTCGCGAACGAGATGATCTTTACGAGGGCGTCCTCCGAGACGATGGAGCCCATGACCACGAGCGCGGGCACGACCGCGGCCACCAGCAGCGCGTACGGCGGGACGTGCCGTACGGCCGAGAACCTGCTCAGCGGCCCGCTGCCGACGATCATGCCGTCGCGCGCGTAGGAGTAGAGCAGCCGGCTGGCGGCCGCCTGCAGGCTCAGCGCGCACGACAGGAACGACAGCAGCACCACCCCGAGCACCACCCGCAGCCCGGTGGGCCCGAAGGCGGTGGTGAGCACCTCGGAGACGGGGTCGGCGCTCGCTCCGGAGATCACCGCGCCGAAGTCAGGTACGGCCAGCAGCAGGGCCAGGCAGACGAACGTCGCAGCCGCCCCGCCCACATAGATCGTCATGCGCATGGCCTTCGGGATGCGCCGCGTCGGGTCGGGCACCTCCTCGGCGACGTCCCCGCAGGCCTCGAAGCCGTAGTACTGAAATATCCCGATCAGTCCGGCGGCTAGGAAGGCGGCGAAGTAGCCCGACTCCGAGCCCGCCCCGAACGAGTCGAACAGCACGCCGAGCCCGTGACGGCGCTGGGTCAGCAGCAGCCAGCCGCCCACGGCCAGCGCCCCCACCAGCTCGGCGGTGAACCCGATGATCGCCGCCATCGCCAGCACCCTGGTCCCCGCCAGGTTGACGGCCACCGCGACCGCCAGGATGACCAGCGCGCACATGATCGTGTTGGTCGTGCTCACCTCGATGCCGAGGAAGGCCGACAGGTAGGGGCCGGCGCCGTACGCGACGCTGGCGATGGTCACCAGCAGCGCGACGAGGTAGACCCAGCCCGTCATCCACGCCCACCTGCGCCCCCACAGGCGCCGCGCCCACGGGTAGATGCCGCCGGTCAGCGGGTACTGCGAGACGATCTCCCCGAACACCAGCGCCACCAGGAACTGGCCGGCGCCGACGATCAGCAGGCTCCAGATCATCGGCGGCCCGCCGGTGGCCAGCGAGACCGCGAACAGCGTGTAGATCCCGACGACGGGGGACAGGTAGGTGAAGCCGAGCGAGAAGTTCGCCCACAGGCTCATGTCCCTGCGGAACTCGGAGGTGTAGCCGAGGTCGGCCAGCCTGCCGTCATCGGTCGAGGTCATCGAGCAACTCCTCGCCGGAGACCACCTTGTCGGCGAAGTGGGCGTGCATCCAGGCCAGGTGGCCGGCGCGGGAGCGGACCAGGCGCAGAGTGTCCCAGTTGGGGAAGGTCTGCTGGGTCACGTGCTCGGTCATGAGCGCGGGATCCACCTCGTAGACGTGCTCGAAGCGGGTCACCGCCACCTCGGAGGCGCGCTCGGGGGGCGGCGGGGTCATCTCGTCCCTGTAGCGGTAGCTCACGACTCCTCCTCGTCTGACGGCTCGTCGATCGCTGCGGTTTCGGCACGGTACGGCGGAGGGACCTCGGCAGGCCCGGGCGAGGGGGTCATGGGCTGCCGTCCTGGTCGGGGTAGGCGCGGTCGAGGAGGTACTTGCCGGGGTTCATGATGTTGTGCGGGTCCAGCGCCCGTTTGATCGCGAGCATCACGTCGAACCCGCCGCCCAGTTCCTCGGGGACCAGGTCCACCTCGCCCTCGCGGCACGAGCCGTGGCAGGCGCTGATCGAGCCGCCGTGGGCCAGCGCCACCGCCGCCAGGTCGCGCTTGGCCGACACCCACGCCGCCCAGGCGGCGTCGTCGAGGCGCTGCTCCCAGATGCCGATGTCGATCTCGGTCAGGTAGTCCACGCCCGTGGCGCCGTTGGTGTAGGCGAACATCCCCCAGTCGTCGAAGACGTCGGAGGCGCGCCGCAGCCGGTCGGCGATCTCGTGCCAGGCCAGCCGTACGGCCGGCAGGTTCGTGTAGTTGATCGAGGCGTCCTCGCAGTGCCAGCTCATCGGCACGACCTGGCCCGAGCGGGTACGTCCGTGCAGCGGGGTGGCGTAGCGGTCGTGGCGGGCGGCCCAGTCGCCCTGCGAGATCTCGTCGCCGAGGTAGCGCGCCCCCATCGAGCGGGCGATGCGCATCAGGCGGGCGCCGCCCGCGCGCACCTCGTCCTCGTAGCCGTACAGCGCCGCGCAGACCAGGGCCTTCACCGAGGCGGGCTGCGGGATGTAGGCCTCGTCGTCGCGCCGCAGGTAGGCGACCTTCCACTCGTCGAACAGCACCGCGCCGGCGAACGTCGCCACGCCCGCCCTGGCCAGCTGCCCCACGGTCCGGTAGGCGGTGTCGTAGTCGTCGAAGGCCCAGAACGGCGAGAACTCCGCCTCGGGCTTGGGGAAGAGCTTCAGCGTGGCCTCGGTGGCGATGCCGAGCGTGCCCTGGTGGCCCATGAACAGGTGCTTCAGCTGGTAGCCGCTCGAGGATTTGGTGATCTTCCTGCCGATGCCGTCGCCGACGTGGATGACCCGCCCCGTGGGCAGCACGTGGTCGAAGCTCAGCACCAGGTCGCGGGTGTGGCCGTAGCGCGAGCCGATCAGCGACCAGCCACTGGTGCCGATGCGGCCGCCGACGAGTGAGCACGGATACGACGCGGGGTCGTCTGGATAGAGCAGGCCGTGTCGTGAAAGGACCTCGTTCAGCTTCAGCGCGTTGATCCCGGTGCCAACCGTACAGGTCCTGTTGTCTAGATCGATCTCCTTGATCTGGTTGAGTCGTTTCACATCCACGACGATGCCGCCGCGCAGCGGCACCGCGCCGTCGGTGAGGCCCGTCCCGCCGTCACGCGGCACGACAGGGATGCGGTGGGCGTGCGCGAGCCTCAGCACCTCGGCGACCTCGCCGGTCGAGCCGGGCATGACGATCAGGTCGGGCATCCGCTCGGCCCAGCGGTGCACGGGGAAGGGCGCGGGCACTCGCGTCCTGTTGAGGCGGTCGGCCTTGCCGGTGAGCACGTGGTCGTGGCCGAGGATCCGCCGCAGCTCCTCCAGCACAGGATCGCCGAGCGTGACGGTCACGGCGCCACCCCCAGCGACTCGGCGAGCAGCTCGTGCAGGTCCACGACGCCGATCGAGCGGGCCTCGCCCGCCGCCGTCAGCGGGCGCTCGGCCCACGGGCAGGCGGTGACGAGGGTGTCCACGCCCAGCTCGGCGGCCTTGCCCACGCGCATCTCGCTGATCTTCGCGGTCAGCTCGGGCTTCTCCACCGCGAGCCCGCCGCCCGCGCCCGAGCAGTACGACCACTGGCTGACCCTGTCGACGTCGTGGAAGGTCAGGCCGGGGATCGCCCGCAGGATCTCGCGCGGCTCCTGCCAGATCCCCTTGCGCTTGTTGAGCCTGCAGGGGTCGTGGTAGGTGACCGTCCGCTCGACCGGCACGTGCGGGGCCAGCCGTCCCTCCCTGATCAGCGCCGCCAGCAGCTCCACCACCAGCACCACCTCGATGTCGAAGGCCTCGCCGAAGTACTTCGGATAGTCCTCGGTGAAGGTGATGTAGTCGTGCGGGTCGAGCACGAGCACCCGCCGCACCCCCGAGGCGCGCCAGTCGGCCAGGTTGTGCTCGGCGAAGCGCCGCGCCTGGTCCTCGTAGCCCATCTCGGCGGCGGGCCCTCCGCAGCACCACTGCTCGTTCATCAGCCCGAACTCGTATCCGGCCAGTCCCAGCACGCGCGCCACCGACCTCGGCACCGACGGGCGGTAGAAGGCGGCTTCGCAGTCGACGAACAGGATCGTCTCGCCGCCCACCGTCAGGTCGAGGCCCTGCGCCCAGTCGCGCACCCGCTCCTGCGAGACCCCGTCGGCCACGGGCTCGTGCGTCCGCTCGGCCGTCAGCCCGTTCCAGCGCTGCCAGGCCGGCTGGTGCACGCCCTGCCGTACGGCCAGCGAGCGCACGCCCTTGACCAGGTCGACCGTCCTGGTGCGGAAGCGGTAGAAGTCGCCGGTGAACAGGGAGTTCGGGCAGCGCAGCTCGCAGGCCCCGCACCCGGTGCAGTTGACGTAGTCGGCCGCGACGTCCGACACCTCGAGCGAGCCCTGCTCCATCGCCACCACGTTGGCGTGGAAGGCGGTGGGGCTCCACGACTCGTTCCGCGTGACCTGCATGACGGGGCAGACCTCGCGGCAGAACTTGTGGCCTGAGGAGAAACAGTTGTAGGCGGCGTCACGCCACTCCTCGGCGAACCTCTTCTCGGGATCGGGCACTGGAGGCCTCCCTCAGATCGGGTTGCAATTAAAACTATGAGTTCATATTTCAAAAGGCAATAAGCTGTCTGCTGTGCATCAGCTCCCCGGCGCCGCTGTCTTCGCCCCCGTCGACGACGGCTCGGGCAGGGTCGAGGTCGTGGTCCGGCGCCTGGCCGAGGCGATCGCGCTCGGCCTCGTCGCCGACGGCGACCAGCTGCCCGCCGAGCTCGAGCTGGCCGCCTCCCTCAACGTCTCCACCGTCACCCTGCGGGCCGCGCTCGCCGCGTTGCGCGAACGCGGCCTGGTCGAGACCAGGCGGGGCAGGGGCGGCGGCACGTTCGTGCGCGGTCCCGCCGACCCCTCCACGGCCAGGCTGCGCACCAGGCTGCGCGAGCTGAGTACCTCCGAGCTGCGCGAGATCGGCGACTACCGCGCCGCCATCGCCGGCACGGCCGCCCGCCTCGCCGCCCTGCGCGCCTCGGCCGACCAGGTCGCCAGGCTCCACCACGTCGTCGACCGTCTCGAAGCGGCCGGCACCGTCGGCGAGCGCCGTCGCGCCGACGGCCGCTTCCACATCGAGGTCGCCGCCGCCGCCCAGTCCGTCAGGCTGACCCGCGCGGAGATCGACATCCAGTCCGAGGTGGGCGAGCTGCTCTGGCTGCCTTACGGCGAGGCCGTCGACCCCGGCGAGGTCGTGCGCAGCCACCGCCAGGTCATCGAGGCCATTACCGCCAGGCAGGCCGACCGTGCGCGAACCTTGACAGAGGAGCACCTCGACAGGGGCACGGAGCGTCTGATGGAGTTCCATTGGCGACTTGTCACCCAGGGCCGACGGGAGTGGCGATGAGCGATCCACATGTTGCCCACGTGGCCGAGCGGGTTCACGCGATCGTCGAGGACGTCTTCCGCGCGCTGGAGGAGATCCGGGTGGGCATGGAGGAGTGCTACCGCTCCTCACCCTCCTTCAGCTCCGCGGACCTGGCCGGGGTCCGGCCACAGATCTTCGGCTGCCTGCGCCGCCTGCGCGGCGTGGCGGCTGGCACCGGTGTGATCGTCGCGCCCGGAGTGCTGGCGGACCGGCCGCGCTGGCTCGACTGGTGGCAGGCCCCTCCGGAGGACGACCCGGTCTTCCTCGACGTCGACCTCGACCCCGACAGCCTCGACTTCTACGACTACACCGCCGCCGAGTGGTTCGCCGTGCCGCAGCGCACCCGCTGCCGCCACGTGGTCGGGCCCTATGTCGACTACGGCGGCACCGACACCTACGTGCTCACCTTCACCGCCCCCGCCCAGGTGGACGGGCGCTTCCTCGGCGTGGTCGGCGCCGACGTGCGGGCGGCCAGGTTCGAGGCGCTGCTGCTGGGTGTGCTGGCCGCGTGCCCGACGCAGGTGACGCTGGTCAACGCCGAGGGCAGGGTGGTGGCGGCCAACTCCCCGCGACTGCCGGCGGGCGCGCTGCTGCCGGAGGGCGAGGCGCAGGCGCGAGCGGTCACCGCGCGGCTGCCTGACCCGCCGTGGCGCATCGTTTCCTCATCGAGGGAGAGGGCCGTTAAGCTGGGCTGACGATCTTGCACAAAGGGGCTGGCCTTGATACCGCGGCACGACTTCGCCTTCGACCCGACCTATGGTTACGACCTCGACGCGCTGCTGGCCGTACCCGCGCCCGAAGCACCGGTGGACTTCGAGCGGTTCTGGCGGGAGACGCACGCGCGAGCGAGCGCGGTCAGCGTCGCGCCCAAGCTCGGCCCGGTGGAGTGGGAGGCCGACGGCCTGCGCTTCCACGGCGTGAGCTTCACCTCGGCCGACGGGTTCAGGATCGGCGGCTGGCTGAGCCTGCCGATCGACGGCGAGATCACCAGGGCCCGCGTGGTCGCGCACGGCTACGGCGGCAGGGACAGGCCCGAGGTGCGGGTCGGCATCCCCGGCACGGCGACGATCTGGCCGTGCGCGCGCGGCCTGCCCACCCGCAGCCTCCACCCCGACCTGCCCTCCGACGCGCAGGAGCACGTCCTGTACGGCATCGGCTCGCGTGAGACCTACATCCACCGCGGCTGCGTCGCCGACATGTGGTGCGCGGCGACCGCGCTGGGCGAGCTCGTGCCCGAGACGGCCGACGTCAGGCTCGACTACATCGGCTCCAGCTTCGGCGGCGGCATCGGCCCGTTCGTGCTCGCCTTCGACGACAGGTTCGCCAGCGGCGCGCTGGTCGTGCCGAGCTTCGGCAACCACCCGCTGCGGGTCACCCTGCCGTGCACGGGCAGCGGCGAGGCGGTCCGCGATCTTTACGCCAGGCGGCCTGAGGTGCTCGACGTGCTGGCCTACTTCGACTCGGCAACCGCCGCCACGTTCGTGCGCAGGCCCGTGCACGTCGGCGCCGCGCTGTTCGACCCCGCGGTGCCGCCGCCCGGCCAGTTCGCCGTGTACAACGCGCTCGGCGGGCCGAAGGAGCTGTTCGTCATGGAAACCGGACACTTCGCACACCCGGAAGAAGCGGCGCAGGAAGAGGCGTTGACCCAGGCGCAATACGGGTTCATGACCGCTTGATAACCTCCCGCGGTGCGGTGGATCGTTCATCGCGGGTACGTCGTCGGGTTGAGAGTGCGAGGAGGAGACGTGGACATCAGTCGGAGCGGCGAGTGGGCGGCGCTGGAGGCCAACCACGAGGCGGTGGCGGGAAAGCACCTGCGTGAGCTGTTCGCCGAGGACCCCGGCAGGGCCGAGCGGATGAGCCTCACCGCCGGTGACCTCTACCTCGACTACTCCAAGCACCGTGCCACCGCCGAGACGATGGAGCTGCTGCTCGCGCTCGCGGAGAAGGCGGGTCTGCGGGAGCGGATCGAGGCCATGTTCTCCGGTGAGCACATCAACGTGAGCGAGGACCGCGCCGTCCTGCACGTGGCGCTGCGCATGCCCGCCGACGCCAAGCTGGTCGTGGACGGTCAGGACGTCGTCGCCGACGTGCACGCCGTGCTGGACAAGATGAGCGACTTCAGCGGCAGGGTGCGCTCGGGCGAGTGGAGGGGCCAGACGGGCCAGGCCATCAGGACCGTGGTCAACATCGGCATCGGAGGCTCCGACCTCGGGCCCGCCATGGCCTACGAGGCGCTGCGCGACTACGCCGACGCGGGCATCACCGCCAGGTTCGTCTCCAACATCGACCCCGCCGACATCCACGGCGCGCTCAAGGACCTCGACCCCGCCACCACGCTGGTCATCGTCAGCTCCAAGACCTTCACCACGCTCGAGACGCTCACCAACGCCAAGGTGGCGCGCTCGTGGCTGGTCGGGGCGCTCGGCGAGGAGGCCGTGGCCAAGCACTTCGTGGCCGTCTCCACCAACGCCGAGAAGGTCGCCGAGTTCGGCATCGACACGGCCAACATGTTCGGCTTCTGGGACTGGGTCGGCGGCCGCTACTCCTACGACGGCGCCATCGGCCTGTCGCTGATGATCGCCATCGGGCCCGAGCGCTTCCGCGAGATGCTCGACGGCTTCCACACCATCGACGAGCACTTCCGCACCGCGCCCTTCGAGGCCAACATGCCGGTGCTGATGGGGCTGCTCGGCATCTGGTACACCGACTTCTTCGACGCCCAGACCCGCGCGGTCCTGCCGTACAGCCAGCGGCTGCACCGCTTCCCCGCCTATCTGCAGCAGCTGACCATGGAGTCGAACGGCAAGTCCGTCCAGGCGGACGGCACGCCGGTGACCGTGCCGACCGGTGAGATCTTCTGGGGCGAGCCGGGCACCAACGGTCAGCACGCCTTCTACCAGCTGCTGCACCAGGGCACCAGGCTGGTGCCCGCCGACTTCCTCGGCTTCGGCGAGCCCCTCGAGGACGCCGAGGGCATGCACGACCTGCTCACCGCCAACCTGCTCGCGCAGACCTCGGCCCTGGCGTTCGGCAAGACCGCCGAGGAGATCGCAGCCGAGGGCACTGCCGCCGAGGTCGTGCCGCACAAGGTGATGCCGGGCAACAGGCCCACCTCCACCCTCCTTGCTCCCAGGCTGACGCCCTCCACGCTCGGCCAGCTCGTCGCTCTCTACGAGCACATCGTCTTCGTCGAGGGCACGATCTGGGGCGTCGACTCCTTCGACCAGTGGGGCGTCGAGCTCGGCAAGAAGATGGCGATGGACCTGGCGCCCGCGCTCACCTCGGAGGAGCCGCCCGCGCAGGCGCCCGACGCCTCCACCGCCGCGCTGGTGCGCAAGTACAGGGAGATGCGCGGAAGAAAGGTCTGATCCATGGCTCTGGTCCTGTTCGGCGTCACGGGCGATCTGGCGAGGAAGATGCTGCTGCCCGCGCTGAACACGCTCGCGGCGACCGGCAGGCTCGACGTGCCGGTCGTCGGGGTGGCCAGGACCCACCTCGACCTCGAAGGCCTGCGCGCGCTGGGCCGCGAGGCCGTGGGCGCAGAGCTGTCCGACCGGCTCGACCTGCGGCTGGTCACCGGCGACCTGACCGACAGGGACACCTACGCGCGGCTGCGCGAAGAGGTGAAAGACCTCGGCGACCTCACCCACTACCTCGCCGTGCCGCCGAGCCTGTTCGCCACGGTCGCCAGGGGCCTGGCCGAGGCAGGGCTCGACTCCGGCGCGCGGCTGGTGGTGGAGAAGCCGTTCGGGCACGACCTGGAGTCGGCGAGGCGGCTCAACGCCGAGCTGCTCGGCTACTTCGACGAGGAGCACCTGTTCCGCGTCGACCACTTCCTCGGCCTCGAGCCGGTCGAGGACCTGATGGTCTTCCGCTTCGCCAACACGCTGCTGGAACCGATCTGGAACCGCACGTACGTGCACAGCGTGCAGATCACCCTGGCCGAGGACTTCGACGTGTCGGGCAGGGGCGCCTTCTACGACGAGGTCGGCGCGCTGCGCGACGTGGTGCAGAACCACCTGCTGCAGTTGCTGGCGCACGTCGCCATGGACGCCCCGCCCTCGGGCGAGGCCAGGGCGGTGCTCGACGAGAAGTGGCGGGCGCTGCGCGCGGTCCGCACGATCGACCCGGCCGAGGTGGTGCGCGGGCAGTACGAGGGCTACCTCGACATCGAGGGGGTGGCGGAGGGCTCCCGCACGGAGACGTTCGTGGCGATGCGCCTCCACATCGACAACTGGCGGTGGGCGGGCGTGCCGTTCTGCGTCCGCACCGGTAAGGACCTACCGGTGAACGCGCTGGAGGTCGTCGCCGAGCTGCGCAGGCCGCCCGTCGAGTACTTCCGCTCCGCCGGCGGCGGCGAGGCCGCTCCCAACCTGGTCAGGCTCAGGCTCGACCCCGACGCGGGCGTGACGTTCGACCTGCTGGCCAAGGAGCCCGACGTCCTGGACAGGACCAGGCCGGTGCCGGTGTCGGTCGACTTCGCCAAGGTCCTGGGGCCGATGGACGCGGCCTACGAGCAGGTGCTGCAGGACGCGCTCGCGGGCGACCCCCGACATTTCGTCCGGTTCGACCTGGTCGAGGAGTCGTGGCGGATCGTCCAGGACATCCTGGAGTACGACGAGCGGCCCGAGCCGTACAGGAAGGGCGAGTTCGGTCCGCCGAGCGCGGCCCGCATCGCCCCCGGCGGCTGGCACCCGGTCGGCTGACCCGAAGGCTTCCTACAACCGTCCCAGCACCAGCGCCGTCGCCGCGTCGAGCAGGCCCACCTCGCGCCGGCTCAGCCCCGGGTCGCCCGCTCGCCTCTCACGGGCCTGCCGGAGAAAGCCCGCCTTCTCGTCACCGAGATCCACGCTCCCTCCAAGGCCCTTCAGCAACGAGGAGAGCGTCGAGTGGGCGAGCGGCGCAGGGCCGCCGTCGGGGTCGACGGCCACCTGCGCCAGGATCAGGGCCGACATGGCCCAGTCCAGCCCCGGCGCTCCCTCGACGGCGTTGCACCAGTCGATCACCACCGGGCCCTGCGGCGTCAGCACCACGTTGTCCGGGTGCAGGTCGAGATGGAGGACGCGCTGGTCGGCCGCGCGCGAGATCCTGGCCGGGATCCCGTGCAGGCGATGGAGCAGCCGCGCGAGGATCCGCCCGGCCTGTTGCGGCGTCAACGCGCCGCCGGCCAGCGCCTGGAGCATCGTCGGGCCCGAGAGCCGTTGCATCACCAGATCACCGCGCGGCGGCGCGGCAGGGACCGGATGGATCACGGGGACGGGGAAGCCCCTGTCGGCCAGATAGCTCATCAGCGCGGCCTCCTCGGTCGCGTCGTGCCCGTCGCGGTAGCGGCGCAGTACGCGCCCGTCGTCGAGCGCGAACACGTCCGCGCTGCGCCCCGACCCCAGCAGCCGGCCGATCCGCATGGCTCAGGCCATGCTCGGTTCGCCGAAGACGGCGTCGCGGGCCAGGTCGAGGGCGGTCAGGACGGCGCCCTGCAGGACGGCGTTGCCCTCGACCGTGCTCGCCCTGATCTCCGTCGGCGCGAAGGACCTGGCGGCGACCCGCTCCTCGACCTCGGCGGCCAGTTCGGCGCCGCCCTCCCTGCCCATCATGCCGCCCAGCACGATCAGTCCCGGGTCGAGGACGGCCGCGACCGTGAAGGCGCCTGCGGCGATGCGCTCGACCAGCTCGGCCCTGGACAGTCGCCTTGCCACCGCCGGTTCGACCGCGCAGCAGAACGAGGTGCCCGCCATCTCCAACAAGCCGATCTCTCCCGCGCCGCCCGACCTGCCGCGGCGCAGCTGCCCGCCCAGGACGACCGCTCCGCCGACGCCGTCGTCGAGCCAGAGCAGCACGAAGTCGGCGTGACCCACGGCCGCGCCGAGCCGGTGCTCGGCGATCGCGGCGAGGTTGACCTCGTTCTCCAGCCCCACCTGGACGCCGAGCCCTCGCCGTACCTCCTCGAGCAGGTCGGGCCGCCACCCCGGCACGCCGTTGTCGCCGGTCAGGCCGCTGGTGTGCGGGTGCACCAGGCCGGGCGCGCCCAGCGTGACCGCCTCGATCGGGCGCCCGCCCGCCGCCTCGGCCACCGACTGGACGATGAGCTCGGGCAGCGGCCCGGGAAGGGCGCGGACGGCGGAGCCGACGGTGCGCCCCGCGAGGTCGGCGACAGTGACGGCGATCCCTGTGCGCCGGATGTCCACCCCCGCGACATGGGCGCGGTCGGTGACCACTGCGTACAGCTTGGCGTTCGGGCCTCTGCGGTCCTCGCCGTACTCGCCGGCCGCCTCGATCAGCCCCGCCGCGCGCAGCCGCTCGATCAGGTCGGCGACCGTCGGCCTGGACAGGCCGGTGAGTTCGCGCAGCTGAGGAGCGGTGAGCGGGCCCTGTTCGAGGAGCAGGTCGAGGGCGAGCCGGTCGTTGATGGCGCGGGCCATGGCAGGGGTCGCGGTCTTCACACCCCCATATTAATCAGGAAGCCTGCCTGATACCTCTTTTCATCAGGAAGCCTGCCTGTTAATTTCAAGGGCGTGACGAACCACCGCGCCATCGCGCTTGTCTTCGCCTTCCACGGAGCGGTCGCGGGCAGCCTGTCGACCCGCATCCCCTGGTTGCAGGGGCACCTCGACCTGACCCCCGCCGTGCTCGGACTGATCCTGCTGTGTCAGCCGGTGGGCGCCTTCGTGGCCATGCCCATGGCCACCCGCATGGCCCACCGTCTCGGAGGGCGCACCGCCACGCGGCTCCTGCTCGCCCTCTGGTGCGCCTGTCTCGCGCTGCCCGCCCTGGCGCCCTCACCGGTGTGGCTGGCCGGGGTCTTCCTGCTGTTCGGCATGGCGGCGGGCACCTGTGACGTGGTCATGAACTCCCAGGCGCTGGTGCTGGAGCGCCGCCTCGGCCGCTCCATCATCGCCGGGCTGCACGGCATGTGGTGCGTCGGCAGCCTCGCCGCGGGAGGCGTGGGCGTGCTCGCCGCGCACCTGGGCATCGACGCCAGGGTGCACCTGGCGGTCGTCTCGGTGGTCCTGCTCGGACTGGGCGGCCTCGCCGGACGCGGCCTCCTGGCGAACGAGTCGTCCGAGGGCGTCCCGGCGCCGCGCAGGTTCGCCCTGCCCTCGCGCGCCATCCTCGCGGTCGGCCTGGTCGGCTTCTGCGGCACGTTCGCCGAAGGGGCCTCGGCCAACTGGGCGGCCGTCTACGTGACGGCGGTCGCCTCGGCGGGCCCCGGCGTCGCGGCGGCGACCTACACCGTCTTCATGCTCTGCATGGCCGCGACCCGGCTGATCGGAGATCGGTTCGTGCGCAGGATGGGTGCCGTCGCCGTCGTCAGAGTGGGCGGGGTCGTGGCCGCCGCCGGTGGCGTGCTGGTGGTGGCGGGCCGGACGCCGTGGCTGTGCATGGCGGGCTTCGCCCTGGTCGGTGTGGGGGTGGCGGTCGTGGTGCCGCTCGTGTTCGCCGCCGCGGGCGACGTGGGCGACACGCCGGGTGAGGGCATCGCGGGGGTGGCGACCATCACCTACCTGTCGGGGCTCATCGCGCCCGCGGTGACGGGATGGGCGGCCGGAGCGCTGTCGTACCCGGCCGCGTTCGCGATGATCACGGCGATCGTGGCGGTGATGACGCTGCTCGCGGGGGCGCTGCGTCCCCGGCCGCAGGCAGGCGCAGAGGAGGGGAGACGGCTCGAGCGGGTGGCCGGATGAGCGGCCGTCAGGCGACCCCGAGGTCGTGGCGGAGCGCCACCACGGCCGCGCCCCGCGCCCATTCGGTGAAGGCGAAGGGCTGCACCCGCACCTCCACGGGCTCGCTGGTCCAGTGAGTGTGCTCGCCCAGCGCCGTCTCGAACGCCGCCTCGCACACCTCGTGCATGTGCACCGCCTCGCCCGACAGCACCACCACCTCGGGCCCGATCAGGTTGGCGATCGTCGCCACGATCCTGCCCAGCGCCAGGCCGGCCTCGTCGAAGATCCGCCTGGCCACCGGGTCGCCCTGCCTGGCGAGGTCGAGCGCCTGCTCGAAGGTGAGCGAGGGACGGTCGAGCGCCGCCCTGGCCGTCCGCCTGATCGAGGGAGAGGCCAGGTAGGCGCGGGCGCAGCCGCGGTGGCCGCGCTCGCAGATCGGACCCCTGTCGTCGATCGCCAGGTGCCCGATCTGCCCGCTCATCCCCGCCGTGCCCACGACGAGGCGGTCGTCGACCACGATCCCGCAGCCGAGCCCCTCTCCGATGGTGACCAGGGCGAAGGTCCCGCGCCCCGCCGCCGCGCCGAACCAGTGCACCGCCGCCGTCAGCGCCCGCACGTCGTTCTCCAGGACGGCGGGCAGCCCGGTCGCCGCCGTCACCAGGCCGGCCAGGGGAACCTCGCGCCAGCCCAGGAAGGGCGAGTGGCGCACGAGCGCGTCGGCGCGCGAGACGGGCCCTGCCAGGCTCACCCCGACCGCGGCGGGCGGCTCGTCTCCCGGCAGCAGCGCCACGGCCTCGGCGATCCTGCCGACGACCCGCCCGACCTCGTGGCCTTCGAGCGGCAGCCGTACCTCGGCGGTGACCGCGCCGCCCAGGTCGGTGCGGACGGCGAACAGCTCCGAGTCGGTCAGCTTGACCCCCGCGTAGGCCCTTCGGGCGGGCTCGACCCGCAGCGGCACCGAGGGGCGCCCCGGCGCCCCCGCCGGGCCGGGCTCCTCGACCAGGAAGCCCTCCGCGAGCAGCGGCCTGGTCAGCTTGGTCAGCGCCGAGGGCGACAGCTCCAGCCGCCTGGCCACCTCGGCCCTGGACAGCGGCCCGTGCACCAGCAACTCCACGAAGACCGCACGCGCAGCGGGAGAAAGATTCATGAGGTGAACAAATTTCCCCTCTGGCGATGGACGATGGGATCTGATCTCATGGAGTTTGTGTCTAGCGTGAATATACTCCGGGTGGGCGACAGCGCGTGGGCCGCTGTCACGAAGAGCTCCGCTTTCGTCTTCGGCCTCGAGGCCGCCGGCGAGGACAGCCGCGTCGTGCAGTGGTACTGGGGTCCGAGACTGCCGGACGAGGCACTGGCCGAGGTCGTACGGCAGGCGCCCAGGCGCATCCACTCCGGCTTCCACGACCCCCGCGACGTGGACGAGCTGCTGCCCGTCGAGGGCGGCAGGCGATGGGGCGTGCCGTCGCTGCAGGTCACCTACGAGGGCGGGGTCCGCTCGGTCGAGCTGGCGTTCGCCGAGGCCGTGGTCGCCGACTCTGAGATCGAGCTGGTGCTGCGCGACCCGCTGGGGCTGAGGGTGGGCCTGCACGTCAGGGTCGCCTCCGAGGTCGTCGAGCGCTGGGTCAGCCTGACCAACGAGGGCGAGCACGCCGTCCGGCTGGGCAGGGTCGACTCGGGCAGCTGGGTGATCCCCGAGCGGGCCGGCTACCGCTACACCGGAGTGGCGGGCGCGTGGGCGCAGGAGACGCAGGTGCACAGGGCCGAGCTGGCGGTCGGCGAGACCACCTTCACCAGCAGGACGGGCACCACCTCGCACCGCGCCAACCCCTGGATCATGATCGACGCCGGTGACGCCACCGAGGAGCTGGGCGAGGTCTGGTCCGTCGCGCTGGCCTGGAGCGGCTCGTGGCGGCTGACCGCGCAGCGCCGTCCCGAGGGCGACGTCGCCGTCACCGCCGGATTCGGTCACGACGGCCCCACCTGGCTTCTCGCCCCGGGGGAGAGCCTGCACACCCCGCCCGTCCTCGGGCTGCGCACCTCCGGCGGGTACGGCGCGGCCAGCAGGGCCTGGCACGACTACGCCCGCCGCCACGTGCTCCCCACGCCGTTCGAGGAGCGGCCCGTCCTCTACAACTCGTGGGAGGCGACCTGGTTCGACGTCCACGAGGAGGGCCAGATCGAGCTCGCCCGCCGCGCCGCCGACCTGGGCGTGGAGCTGTTCGTGGTGGACGACGGCTGGTTCGGCGGGCGCGTCGACGACAGGCGCGGCCTCGGCGACTGGTGGCCCAACCCCGACCGCTTCCCCCGCGGTCTGTCCAAGCTCTTCGACGCCGTCCGCGAGCTCGGCATGCGGGCCGGCCTCTGGGTCGAGCCCGAGATGGTCAACCCCGACAGCGACCTCTACCGCGAGCACCCCGACTGGGTGCTGCACTATCCAGGCCGCCGTCGTGACACGCTGCGCCACCAGCTCGTGCTCAACTACGGCCGCGCCGACGTGCGCGAATGGGCGATCGGCTGGCTGTCGGGGCTGGTGTCGGAGTACGGGCTCGACTACTTCAAATGGGACATGAACCGCAGCTTCACCCAGGCGGGCTGGCCGGAGGCGGGGGAGCGGGCCGACCTGCTCTGGATCGAGCACACCCGCGGCGTCTACGCCGTCCTTGACACCCTGCGTGAGCGCCACCCCGATCTGCGTATCGAGTCGTGCTCGGGTGGCGGCGGACGCGTCGACTTCGGCATCCTGCGCCGCACCGACGAGGTGTGGACCTCCGACAACACCGACGCCCGCGACCGGCAGGCCATCCAGGAGGGCTACTCCTACCTCTATCCGGCCGGCGCGATGTCGGCGTGGGTGACCGACAGCCCCAACCCGCACACCCGCCGCGAGGTGCCGCTCGCCTACCGCTTCCACGTGGCCATGGCCGGCGCGCTGGGCATCGGCGGCGACCTGACCAGGTGGTCGGCGGAGGAGCTGGCGCAGGCCCGCTCGCTCGTCGCCGCCTACAAGGCGGTACGGCCTGTCATCCAGCACGGCCGCCTGCACCGCCTGGCCGGCGACCCGGGCGTCACCGCCTCGGCCGTGCAGTACAGCCACGAGGACCGGGTGGTCGTGCTCGCCTACAACCCCTTCGCCCTGGCCAAGCGGCCCCCTCGCAGGGTACGGCTGGCCGGGCTCGACCCCTCCGCGCTCTACGAGAGCGCCGAGGGCGAGCGCTGGCACGGGCAGACGCTCATGTCGCACGGCCTCGAGCTGCCGACCTGGTTCATCACCGGACCCGACTATCGCAGCGAGATGGTGGTGCTGCGCCGCGTCAGCGGATAGAGATGACGGTATGGACATCATGGAACTGGTGGAGAAGACCAAGGACGGCGCCACGGTCCAGCGCGTCTTCGGCGAGCCGATCACGCGGGGTGACGTCACCGTCATCCCCGTCGCGAGGGTCGCCCAGGGCGGGGGCGGTGGATCAGGCGCGTCGGAGGGCGACCACGGCGGCCAGGGGTCGGGCGGCGGCTACGGCCTCGGCGCGACCCCCGCGGGCGTCTTCGTCATCAAGAACGGCGAGGTCCGCTGGCAGCCCGCGGTCGACGTCAACCGCATCGTCCTCGGCGGCCAGGTCGTGGCCGTCGTCCTGCTGCTCACCATCAGGGCCGTCGTCAAGCGCTGGCGCAAGGGACGGCGCTGACCTCTCGTGCCCGGCCGCGCTGTGCGGCGGCCTGCATCACCTCCGGCTGGGCCCGCCCGCGGCGCCGGCGCTCGCGGCCGGCCTGCTCGGGGCCGTCGCGCTGTCGGCCCGCGGGTGAGCGCGGGGGATCAGCGCTTCGCACTCGGCGATCGCGGCGACGAGGAGATCGTGCAGCATCCCGTCGGGGTCGGGCACGCACGCCTGCGCGATGCCGACCACGGACAGCTGCACCGCGTTGGGCGCCGCGTACCTGCGGAAGCCCTTCTCGGTGATCTTCGAGGCGCGGCTGAAGCGTCTGGCCGCCTCGGCGGCGTGCGGAGCCTGGGCGAAGGCCCACCTGCTGCGCTCCTCGAGCGCGGCGGGCCTGCCGTCCAGCCTGGCCAGCATCTCCTCGGCGGCCAGCACCGACACGGCCAGCGCGAGCTGTCGGTCGGCGGCGGCGACGGGCAGTGCGGTGGTCACGGCGCGCAGGGCGAGCCTGGCGTCGATCCGCAGGTCGTCACCCCTCAGCCCGATGATCGAAGGGACCAGCGGGACGAGCCTGCCTCTGCCCTCGTCGGTGGTGTGGTCGTTGACCAGGCGGGCCAGGCCCGCGAGGAGCGGGTGTGTGCACGCGGGATGGTCGCTCCACCGTTCGCCCGCCAGATAGGAGGCCAGCTCCATGAAGCAGGCGCCCTTGCGCGGGTTGCGGTGCCTGCCTCGCGACAGGATCGGCATGTGATCGTACAGAGTGTCCACGGCTGCTCCACGCGTTCTGCGTTGATCTGCCCTTTCAGTCTGCGTTCCCGTCTACCCGAAAGCCAGAGGTTAAGACGTGACCACGGTAGATCCCCTCGGGGTCGATCTGAAATTATCTTTTAGTTCATTGCAAAGTCTTGAAACTTGTCACCATTGCGCGATTGAGTTCGGTCGTGCAGACCCTCCGCTACATGGCCTCCGCCGCGCTCGCCTTAGCTCTTCTCACCAGCCCCGCGCAGGCTGATCCGCCCGTTCCCGCAGAGGACGCGCCCGCCGCGTCGTCCTACAGGTCCGACTCCACGCTGCTGCTCAACGCCCCCGCGGGGCGGACGCTGGAGACGGCCAAGAAGGTCAGGCCCGTCGCGCCGGGCATCACACTCACCTCCTTCGACCGCTTCGACTCCGCAGGGTGGCTGCGCGCCGACGCGCTGTCGGCAGACCTGTCGGGCGGCGTCACCACCGGCTACCTCAACTCGGGTGAGGTGTCGAAGACCGAGGCGCTGTCGGGGCCCGCCAGGCGGGCGCGCGCCGTGGCCGCCGTCAACGGCGACTACTTCGACATCAACCGCTCGGGCGCCGCCCTCGGCGTCGGCGTGAAGGACGGCGAACTCGTCCAGTCGCCCGTCCAGGGCTGGAACAACGCCATCGCGCTGAACGAGGGCGTGGGCCGCGTCCTGCAGATGCACTTCGAGGGCACCGCCACCCCCTCGGGCGGCGCGCCGGTCACGATCACGCAGTTCAACCAGAACGTGCAGGCGGGCGGCGTCGGCCTGTTTACCCCGCTGTGGGGCGCCTACCGGCGCTCGGACGCCGCCAAGGTCACCGAGGTGGTGCTCGTCGACGGCGCGGTCACCGAGGTCCGCACCACCGCGGGACAGGGCGCCATCCCCGCCGGCACCACGATCCTCGTCGGCAGGGAGGCGGGCGCCGACGCGCTGGCCGCGCTGAAGCAGGGCGACCGCGTCGAGGTGAAGTACCTGCCCAAGCCGTCGGACGGCGGTGCCGTCCAGACCGCGCTCGGCGGCAGGAACGTCCTGGTCAAGGAGGGCAAGGCGCAGCCGTTCACCGACACCGACAGCCACCCTCGCACCTCTGTCGGCTTCTCCGCCGACGGCAGAAAGATGTACCTGCTCACGGTGGACGGCCGGCAGGCCGACAGCCGCGGGCTCACGCTCGGCGAGATGGCCGCGCTGATGGTCGAGCTCGGCGCCCACAGCGCGCTCGAACTCGACGGCGGCGGCTCCTCCACGATGCTGGCGCGCGAGCCCGGCGCGCCCGAGGTGCAGGTCGAGAACAGCCCCTCCGACGGAGGGGAGCGGCACGTCCCCAACGGCCTGGCCCTCTACGCCCCGCAGGGCAGCGGCACGCTGAAGGGCTTCTGGCTCGAGACCGCCAGCGACCCGGCCAAGGCGCCGGGCGTCGGCCCCGTCGCCGGTGGCCGGCCCGAACGCGTCTTCCCCGGCCTCACCCGGCGGCTGACCGCCGCAGGCTACGACGAGACGTACGGCCCGGCGGAGGGCAGGCCCACCTGGCACGCCGACCACGGGCTCATCGGCAAGGACGGCGTCTTCCGCGCCCTCCTGCCCGGCCGGACCACGGTCAAGGCCACCAGGGGCGGGGCGAAGGGCAGCATCGAGCTGACCGTGCTCCAGCCGCTGACCCGCCTGGGCGCCACCTCCGACAGGGTCGGGCTCGCCGGCGCCGACGCGACGGGCACCTTCGGCGTCGTCGGCTACGACCGCAACGGCAACTCGGCCCCCATCGAGCCGGGCGACCTCAAACTCGACTACGACGCCTCGCTGCTGTCCGTCACCCCCGCCCAGCACGGCTACTTCACCGTCAAGGCGCTCAAGGGCGTGGGCTCGGGGCTGGTCACCGCCCGCGTGGGCGCGCTGAGCGTGGCCGTGCCCGTGACGGTCGGCTTCGAGGACGTCGCGGTCGCCGACTTCGAGAACGCGGCGTCGTGGACCTTCGCGGCCGCCCGCGCGACCGGCTCGCTCGCGGCGGGCCCCGGGCAGAGCGGCGGCGGGCTCAGGCTCTCCTACGACTTCACCCAGTCGACCGCGACCAGGGCCGCCTACGCCTCGCCGCCGCAGCAGCTCGTCGTGCCGGGGCAGCCGCAGGCCTTCGGGCTGTGGATCAACTCCTCGGGCAAGGGGGAGTGGCCCAGCCTGGAGTTCTACGACGCCAACGGGCAGTCGCAGATCCTGCGCGGTCCCTACCTGACCTGGACGGGCTGGAAGTACGTCGAGTTCGCGGTGCCGCCAGGGGTGAGCTACCCGCTGAAGCTGCGCCGCTTCTACGTCGCCGAGACGCGCGGCGACGCCAAGTACACCGGCCAGATCACCATCGACGGGCTGGTGGCCAGGGTGCCGCCGTCGGTGCAGGCGCCCCCTGTCGCGAAGCTCGCCGACCCGGTGGTCAAGCCGGCCGTCGGGGCGATGCCGTGGCGGTTCGCGGTGATGTCCGACGCCCAGTTCGTCGCCAGGCAGCCCGACAGCGACATCGTCAAGAACGCCCGCAGGACGCTGCGCGAGCTGAAGGCCGCGGACCCGGACTTCCTGCTGATCAACGGCGACCTCGTGGACGAGGCCTCGCCCGAGGACTTCGCGCTGGCCAAGCGGATCCTGGACGAGGAGCTCGGCGGTTCCCTGCCCTACTACTACGTGCCCGGCAACCACGAGGTGATGGGCGGCAAGATCGACAACTTCAAGGCGGTCTTCGGCGACACCACCAGGGTCTTCGACCACAAGGGCACGAGGTTCGTCACCCTCGACACCTCGAGGCTGAACCTGCGAGGCGGCGGGTTCGACCAGATCGCCATGCTGCGCGACCAGCTGAGCGCGGCGGCGCAGGACAGCTCGGTGGGCTCGGTGGTGGTGGTCTTCCACGTGCCGCCGCGCGACCCGACCCCCGGCAAGGGCAGCCAGCTCGGTGACAGGAAGGAGGCGGCTCTCGTCGAAGGGTGGCTGGCCGACTTCCAGCGCACCACCGGCAAGGGCGCGGCCTACCTCGGCGCGCACGTGGGCACGTTCAACGCCTCCCATGTGGACGCGGTGCCGTACTTCATCAACGGCAACTCGGGCAAGAACCCGGCCACGGCCGCCGACGACGGCGGCTTCACCGGGTGGTCGCTGTGGGGCGTGGACCCCGTGACGCCGAAGGAGGCCGAGCACGTGCGGCGCAACTGGTTCGTGGACGCGCCGGACTGGATCGGCGCCCAGGTGCGGCCGCACGTGGACACGCTGACGCTGACCGCTCCCTCGTCGGTGGCCGCCGGCTCGCCTGGCAAGGTGACGGCCACGCTCCAGCAGGGCGAGCGTACGGTGCCCGTCGCCTACCCGGTCTCCGCCGAGTGGTCGGGCTCGCCCAACCTGCACATCGGCTCGGTGAGAGGTGCCAAGCCCTGGCACGTCGCGGTGCTCGACCCCGCCAAGGGGACGCTCACGGCGCTGCGCGACGGGCAGGTCGTGGTCGCGGTGACGGTGAACGGGGTCAAGAAGGAGGCGACGGTCGCCACGGCGGCCCGCGCCGCCGCCTGACTCCCTCGCCTCGGCCGACGCGCCGAGAGGGCCGCTCCTCGCGGCCCCCTCGGCGCGTCGCTACGCGGTGACCTCGACGAGTTCGACGTCGAGCAGGTCGGCCAGGGCGCGCAGCTCGGCGACGCGGTGCCCGGTGCCGAGCGCCCAGTGATGCGAGATGCCGGTCGCGCTCCACGCGTCGGTCCACTCGCCGGGGTCGCGGCCGAAGTCCACCCTGGAGGTCGTGTTACCGATCTTCAGGTGCGGGCCGTCCACGGTGACGCCCTCGGAGGCGACGAACCCGAACCGGCCGTCGCGCCGCTGCAGCAGGCCGAAGGCGGTCACGGGGCCGTGCGCGACGTCGAACTCCACCGACACGCCCCAGCCGCGCTTGCCGTGGTAGACGCCGAGGCCGCGCAGCAGCGGCCGCTTGGCGCTGATCGCCAGGTGGGCGGGGCCGTCGTGCCCCATCTCCACATGACCGCGCAGGAAGTCCAGCGCCTGCAGCTCCGTGAACGACCCGCCGGCGCCCAGCCTGTCCATGATCAGCATGGCCAGCGAGGTGCGCAGCTCGTACTCGCCCGCCGCGGGCACGCCGCGCGCCGTCAGCAGCGAGGCGCCGAGGATCATGCCCGCGCCCAGCCGCTCGTGGACCTCGCCCTCCAGCCCGCGATGGTAGTAGGCCAGGCTGTCGAGCTCGAAGTCGGCCACCAGGCGGTCGAGGCCGACGGAGACCTTCGCCGCCCAGTTGAAGTCCTCGTCCACGACCGAGGCGTCCACGTCGAAGATCTCCGCCGCCTCGCGCGCCCTCGCCGCCGTCTCGGCCTCGGTGACCTTCTCCACCCGTACCCGCAGGTCGTCGAATTCCAGCACCTCAACGTGCCCGCCGAAGTTGGCGGGCACCAGCGTCAGGTCGGTCGAGACGTCCAGCATGCCGGGGTAGAGGTGTCCCATCAGGCCGTGCCTGCCGTGGCGCAGCGCCGCGCGCACCCCCGCCGCCTTCACCCAGCGCTCGATGCGCGCCCACGCGCGCTCGTCCTCCAGGTAGCCGGAGACCGAACGGAAGGGGATGCCCGCGCGGGTGAACGTGTTGGCCATCTCAGGCAGCGGGCAGGCTCCACAGTAGGCCAGCCACTGGCCGGTGTCGAAGCTGTCGTGATCCATCGCCTCGGTGGGCTGCAGGTTGATCAGCAGCACCGGCGCGCCACTGCGCTGGGCCACCGGCAGCAGCATCGTGGCGGTCATGTAGGTGGTCAGGAACCCCACGATCAGGTCGCATCCCGCCGCGCGCAGCCGCTCGGCGGCCGCCGCGCCCTCCTGCGCGTCGGAGATGAAGCCGACGTCGACGACCTCGCACCCGAACGTGCGCATCCGTTCGGACACGCGCGCGGCCGAGCGCTGGAGCTGGGGGAGCAGATCGGGGAACTGGGGCCAGTAGGCGCCGAGCCCGCCCGCGACGAGTCCGATTCTCATGACGATTCCTCCAGGGGGTGGACGGTGCGCAGGCGTACGGGGCCGAACAAGCCCGTCGCCCGCTGACCGGGGAAGACGAAGTGCGTGGGGCTGACGGAGTCGAGGTAGGGGGCCAGGGTGCCGAGCACGAGGATCTCGATCGTGTTCGCGCCCTCGCCGAGGCTGACCTCGAATGTGTACGGCGCGCAGATCCGCACGCCCACCGTGCCGCCGTTGACGGTGACCTCCGTGGTGCCCCGTACCCGGCCGAGGTCGAGAACGGCCGGCGTGGCGGCGGGCGCGTGGACGGTCGTCGTGTAGCGGACGCCGCCGCTGTACCCGGACAGGCCGTGCGACTCCCAGTCGCCCAGCGGCATCCGGCCCGGTCCGCACGCGAACCTGACCGGCCCCGCCAGCGCGGCGCCGCCCTCGAGGCCCGGCCTCGCCGCGACGGTGAGCTCGGCCCGCGTGGCCAGGCCGTCCAGGACGGCGGGCAGGTCGTGGGCCACGCCGTCGACGACGAGCTGGGCAGGGCCGTGCGTGTCGACGTCCACGCGGACGGCTCCGGGCGGCAGGTCCAGCAGGAAGCGCCGCACGGAGGCGTGCTCGGAGACCGGCCCTTCACCGGCCGGAGCCGCCTGCGCTCCTGCCCCGGGATCGATCCCGGCATCGGCCGGGGGAGCGGTCCGGGCATCGGTCCGGCGATCGATCCGGGCGGCGGCTTCGCGCGGGCGGGCGAAACCGGCGGGCAGCGCGGTGTCGCGGCCGTCGATCCAGCCCGCGCAGGGCAGCGGATGCGGCCGGGGCGACAGATGCAGCGCGGCGGGGTCGCCGTGCTGGCGCCGCCGTACGAGCGGGCCTTGGCCGCCCTCCGGTCTCGTCCAGCCGGGACCTGACACGGCCAGGCCGTCCACCAGGACCACGCCCTGGCACTCCAGCCTGACGGTGTTCGGCCCAGGGCGCAGCAGGGGTGTGAGGTCGTAGCGGCGCACCCGCGGGATGTCGGCCTCGGCGTAGGGGTCGAAGCCGCCCTGGCGGCCCGCCTCCCGCCCGTTCACCAGCACCAGGCAGGGCGAGGTGGAGGCGACCTGGAGGACGCCGCCGCCGGTCTCGCCGTCCACGACCGTCTCCACCACGGGGCCCGCGATCCACTCGGGCCTGCGGGCAAGGGCGGGGTCGGCGGTGAAGGAGACGTGGGCGCGCAGGGTGAGCTCCTCGTCGGGGACGAGGCGCACCTCCAGGAGGTGCTCACCTCCCGCGACGGGCAGGGCGCTCACGGCGAGGTAGCCGGCGTCGTCGAGGGGCAGCTCCACGCCGTCCAGCAGGACCGCTTTCGCCGCCGCCGCGCCCACGACCAGCCACGCCTCGCCTGGCGTGGTGACCAGCGCGTGGAAGCGGCATTCCGTGCCCGCCTCCACGCGGCCGAAGTCGAGGAACTCCTCGGGTACGTGCCCCTTCGGGCCCAGTGTGTCGCGGTGGACGCGATCCTTGCGCAGCCCTCTGGAGTCCGACCAGACCGACGGCCGCCATGCGCCGGAGCCGGTCCGCTGCTCGCCTCGCGGGCCGAACGTCGCGTGCACCGGCTCGCCTTCAGGTGTCGCCAGCGTCCACCGCTCGACGGCCGCGCCGGTGGCGAAGTCGCCCCACGTGTCGTCCATGGTCGGCACCAGGTCGACGGCCCACTCGGCGCCGAGGTCCACCTCGTGCGGGTACGGCTCGCGCGCCCGCTCGACGGGCACGTCCTCGCCGGTGAACAGCAGCATCGCGGCGGGGCCCTCGTCGAACGGGACGACCACCTCCACGACGCCGTCCACGACGGTGTGCGGCAGCGGGCGCGGCGTCCCGCCGAACGGGCTCGCCAGCAGCGGCGTGCCGGTGACGTCCCTGACCCTGACCCGCATGCGCCTGCGATAGCGGTCCTGGTCGAAGTCGACGGTGGCGTCCAGCCAGCCGAGCTCGACGCCGCGCTCCTGCGGCCGTCCCACCCCGATCTCGCTCGCCCTGGGAAAGGCGGCGGTCAGGAAGACGAGCGTCGTGCCGTCCACCTCGCGCACCAGCGGAGGGACCTCCGCCTCCACTCTGGGTTCGAATCCGGCCAGCGCCTCGCCCAACGCGTCGGCGGAGGCCACGAACCGCGCCTTGCCGAAGGGTTCGCCGACGGCGATCAGCAGGCCGCCGTCCTCGGCGAAGGCCTCCAGACGCGCGGTGCACTCCTCGTCCAGGGCGGTGAGCGCGGGCAGGATGATCACGCCGTACGACTCCGTCGACACCTTCAGCCGGCCGTCCTCGACGACGGCGCGCTCGACGGAGTCCTCGTCGATCACGTCGGCGTCCAGGCCGAGCAGGTCCAGAGCGCCGGGCACCGTCTGGAACCAGGCCATGTCCCCGACGAGCTCCCTGTAGACCCGCTGCGCCCGCTCGGCCTCCCGCGTGGCCCCGCCGAGCGACACGCCCCGCTGGACGGTGGTCGTCGGGAACAGCACCGCGATGTCGCACACGTGACGGCCCAGGGACAGCGCCGCGCACATGCGGGTCACCGCGTCGGCGAAGACCCTGTGATGCCGCCAGTACGGCTGCCGCCAGTCCGTCGAGGGCGGTGCCCACTCCCACCATCCGGCCCTGGTCGTGTAGTAGACGGCGTGCGGGTTGTACAGGTTCGCCCCCGCCCGCAGCCATGGCAGCAGCCAGTCGAGGGTCTCCTCGAGGGTGCCTCCCCATCCGCTGGAGTGGAACGCCTCGATCCACGTGCGCGGCCTGCCGTACAGGTGGGCGAGGGAGGAGTGAAGGCGGGCGTCGCCGTGGTGGTCGGAGCCCGGGGCGCTGAACCAGCGGTGCGTGCGGGTGTAGTCGGCGTAGAGCTCGACGCCCTCGAGCGGGTGCCCTGCCCTGGCAGGGTCCTGCTGGTCGCAGCCGCTGAGCAGCCCGTGCCTTTCGTGCCACTCGGCCAGCGGCCTGAAGAAGGCCTCCTCGGCCAGCTCGGCCCTGGTCCTGTGGTAGCCGTGCCAGTCGGGCTCCTCCAGGCGGAACTCGTGCCCCCTGCGGGCCCTGAACTCCTCGGCGAAGGAGGCCGACCAGGTCGGCATCGACGGCAGCTCGTCCTGGAACGAGCCGACGATCACGCGGCCGAACCAGTGGCCGAGACGTCGCTCGAACTCGCCGTGCACCCGGTCGAGCAGGACGGCGCAGGCCGTACGGGACAGGTAGTCGAAGCCGCGCGTGCTCACCGTGCCGTCGGCGGCCAGCCACTGACCGGCGAACTCGGGATGCTCCTGCACCAGGCGGGCCTGCAGGTCCGCGCCCGAGAAGCCGAGCTGGTCGTAGAACCACAGGTAGGCGCCGAGCTCCGAGGCGTCCTCGCAGACGCCGTCGAACAGCTCCCACCACGCCTCCGACAGGAACGGCGGGTCGTCGGCGTCGGCGCCGAACAGCGGGCCTGAGGGGGCGAGGTTCAGCACGACCAGGTTGTGCACCCCGCCGCTCACCAGGCGCTCCATCTGCCAGCGCAGCCGGTCGCGGCGCAGCGGCTCGCCGCTCCACCACCAGATGGCGGCAGGGGAGTGGCTGCGCGGTGGCTCGGCCAGCACGTCGAAGAGGCTCATCCCTTGAGTCCCGAGGAGAAGCCCTTGATCACGTAACGCTGGAGCACGAGGAAGACCAGCACGATCGGCAGCGCGCCCATGACCAGTCCCGCGAACACGAGGCCGTAGTCGGAGACGTACTGCCCGACGAAGGAGAAGACGCTGACGGGAACGGTCTCGAAGCCGGAGCCGCCGAGATACAGCAGGGGCGTGAAGAAGTCGTTCCAGATGAACACAGCGTTGAGGATCAGCACGGTGCCGGTGATCGGCCGCAGCAGGGGGAAGACGACCCTGGTGAACGCGGTCAGATGGGAGGCGCCGTCGATCTGGGCAGCGCTGGCGTACTCACGGGGGAGCGCGCGGATGAAGCCGGTGTAGAGGAAGACCGTGAACGGCAGCTGCACACCGGTGTAGAAGAGGATCATCCCCGCGTGCGTGCCGATCAGTCCGAGGTCGGTGACCAGCCGGTAGAGCGGGATCATGCCCAGCTGGAACGGCAGCACGATGCCGAGCAGGAACAGCACGTAGAGCCCGTAGCCCAGGCGGGTGTGCGCGCGGGCCAGGAAGTAGGCGGCGAAGGAGCCGAGCCCGATCAGCGCGACCAGGCTGACCACGGTGATCACGGTGCTGTTCACCAGCGAGGGGGCGAGCGCCGCGGCCGACCAGGCCTTGGCGAAGTTGTCGCCCGTCGGCGGATTCGGCAGCGCCAGCGGCGTCTGCGAGAGCTGGGCCGGATCCTTCAGCGACAGCGTGACCAGCGCGTAGACGGGGAACATGAACGCCACGGCCGCCGCGATCATCACGATCTCCAGCAGGAAGGTCCTCCTCACTGGGCCACCTCCCTGGAGCGCAGGTAGTAGATCTGGACGAGCGAGACCGCGGCCACGAACAGCGCCAGCACCAGTGCGATCGCCGTGCTGTAGCCGAACTTGCCGAACACGAAGGCCTGCTTGTACAGCACGGTCGACAGGGTCTCCGTCGCGTAGCCGGGGCCGCCGTTCGTGGCGGCGAAGACCTGGTCGAACAGCTTGAGCCCGCCGATCGTGGAGAGCATCAGGTTGATCGTGAGCGCGGGGGCGAGCAGCGGCCAGGTCACGTACCTGAAGCGCTGGAGCGTGCCCGCGCCGTCGATCATGGCCGCCTCGTGCAGCTCGGCGGGGATGCCCTCGAGACCCGCGAGGAAGATGACCATCGAGTAGCCGGCGTACTGCCACACGACCATCCCCGCGATCGACCACAGCGCCACCGACGGGTCGCCCAGCCAATCGACCTCCAGGCCGAGCAGGCCGTTCAGACCTGCCGACGGGTCCGGGTTGTAGACGTACTTCCACAGGAAGGCGACCATGACGGGGCTGACGACGACGGGCGCGAAGAAGACCACCCTGAGCAGCGCGCGGCTCCTCAGCTTCGCGTGCACGCCGAGGGCCAGGAGCAGGCCCAGGCCGTTCTGCACGACCACGATCGCCAGCGTCAGCAGGAGCGTGTTGCCGAGCGAGCCCATGGCCTGCTCGTCCTCCAGGATGGCCCGGAAGTTCGCCGCCCCCACGAAGGACATGCCCTCGCCGATGCCGCTCCAGTCGGTGAAGGCGTAGAGCACGCCCGCGACGCTCGGATAGAGCACCACCACCGCGTAGACCAGCAGCGCGGGCGCGGCGAACAGCCAGGAAGGGGACAGCGCGGAGAATCGCTTGATCACTTCTGGTACGCCTCGTCCATCTTCTTCAGCGCCTCGTCGATCGTCGCCTTGCCGGCAAGCAGCTCCTGGACGACCGCGAAGTGCACAGGCTGCACCTCGGCGTTGGGCCACCGCTGGTCCATGAACGGCACCGCCCTGTCCTTGGTGAACGGCAGGAAGGACTCCACCGCGGGGTCGATCGTCGAGCCTGCGTCCTGGGTGAGCGGGATGGCCGAGATCGTCTTGGCCCAGCTGTTGATGCTCTCCTGCCTGCCGAGGAAGTCGATGAAGGCCTTGGCCTCCTCGACGTTCCTGCCCTTCGCGGCGGCGCCGAGGCCGACCACGACACCCGCGGGGATCCACACCTGGTCGGCGCTGTCGGCGCCGGGCACGGGGAACATCGACAGGTCATCAGGGCTGGAGGCCGACTTGCGGAAGTCGGGCAGCACGGCCGACACCTGGACGGCCATGGCGGCCCTGCCCGTCGCCACCATGGAGATCTGCTGCTCGAAGGTGGTCCCGTTCGGCTTGTCGTTGAAGAAGCCCCGCTCGCTCAGCTCCAGGTACATCTCCATGGCCTGCCGCCAGCCGGACCGGGCGAAGCTGGTCTGCCCCGCCAGCTGCTTGTCGTCGAAGGCGGGGTCCTTGGCGTAGACGGTCGAGGGGACCAGCGCGTAGGTGATGAGCTGGGTGACCCACGGGGTCTGCGCGCCCAGCGCGATGGGTGTGACCCCCGCCTTCTTCAGCTTGTCGCAGAGCGCCAGGAACTCCGTCCAGGTGGTCGGGGGCGCCTCGACCCCTGCCTTCTCGAAGACCTTCTTGTTGTAGATCGCGCCGATGACCGACGAGCCGGCCGAGTACATCATGGTCTTGCCGTCCATCTGGAGGGCGGGCTTGAAGCCGGTGGGGATCGTGCCGGTCCACGACTGGGCCGACAGGTCGGCCAGCAGCCCGGCTCCCGCGATCTGCGACATCGACATCGCGCTGCCGTTGCCGGGGTAGACGACGTGCAGGTCGGGCGCGTTGCCCGCACCGAGCTGGGTGCGCAGCGAGGTCTGCACCTGGTCGGTCGGGGCGTACGACGCGCTGAGCCGCACGCCGGGCTTCACCTTCTGGTAGGCCGCCAGCAGCGCGTCCATGGGCGCCTTCTGGTCGGCCACTCCCACGAACTTCAGGTCGACGGCGGCGGCGGCGCCTGTGCCGCTGCTGGTCGCCGTGGTGGTCTGCGGCCTGGTCGAGCAGGCGGTCGCCGCGGTGGCCACCGCGAGCCCTCCCATCATGCGGAAGAACTGGCCGCGGCTCATCCTGGCGCGCTGGAGGTCGGTCATGGTGTGTCTCCTCGGACTGATGCGAAATGGTGGTCCCCCGAGGGCACCCGATGGGTCTGTCCATCGGGCAGGTGCACGGTCGCCGAGGCGCCGGGCGGGATGCTCACGTCCAGGACGAAGCCCTGGCTCGTGCGCTCCCATGAGACGGCGATCCGTCCCCGCACGGATTCGTAGGAGGCCCGCGCCCAGGTCAGGTCTCCGGGAAGAGGACGGATCACCAGGTCGCGATAGGCCACCGAGCCCCGCGCCTGGCCGATCCCCGCCACGCCGGAGTAGAGCCACTCGCCGACCGATCCGAACGCGTAGTGGTTGAAGGAGTTCATCGAGGGCGCTCCTTCGCCGTCCCACCGCTCCCACACCGTCGTGGCCCCGTGGCGCACCTGGTAGAGCCAGGACGGCGGGTCCGTACGGCGCAGCAGCGCGTGCGCCAGGTCCGGCCTGCCGGTCGCCGACAGCACGGGGCACAGCAGGTTGACCCCGAGGAAGCCGGCCTGAGGGCCGTGCTCCTCCACCAGCTCGGCCAGCCGCCGCGCCGCCCCGGGGGCGAGCGACGAGGGCAGCAGACCGAAGGCGAGTGCGAGCAGGTAGCCGGTCTGGGTGTCGCCCGAGACCGTGCCGTCGGGGTGTGCGAACGTTTTAATAAAGGCTGTGCGAATGTCGGCGGCGAGTCGCTCGAAGCGCTCCGCGTCGGCATGCCTGCCCCGTACCCGCGCGGCCCTGGCTGTCAGGTCGGCGCTGCGGTGGAAGAACGCGGTGGCCACGACCTCGCGAGGCGTGGCGGGGCCGGGAGCCAGCCAGTCGGCGTAGTGCGGTCCTGTCCGCTGCCTCCAGATCAGGTCGGGGTTGTGACGCAGCACGAAGCCGAGCCAGGCGCCCATCGAGTCGACGTCGAGGAACCTGGCGTCGCCGTACACCTCGTACAGGTGCCATGGAACGAGCACACCGGCGTCCGCCCAGCCCGGCGCGCCCTCCTCGGCGACCCCTGTCAGTCGGGGCGCGACGTTGGGGAAGCCGCCCTCGGGGGTCTGCGCGTCGCGCACGTCGCGCAGCCACTTGGTGAAGAAGGCGGCCACGTCGGCGTTGAGGCAGGCCGTCGGCAGGAACACCTGCGCGTCGGCCATCCAGCCGAGCCGCTCGTCGCGCTGGGGGCAGTCGGTGGGGACGCTGACGAAGTTGCCGCGCTGGCCCCACTCGATGTTGCTCTGCAACTGGTTGATCTCGGGGTCCGAGCACTCGAACACGCCCGTCCACCGGGTGTCGCTGTGCAGGACCACCGCTCTGACCTCGCCCAGGCTCTCCAGCCCGTCGATCTCGGCGTAGCGGAAGCCGTGGTAGGTGAAGCGCGGCTCGAACAGCGTCTCGACGCCTGCCGTGATCAGCACGTCGGTGGCGTCTGCGGTGCGCAGGTTCGCGGTGTGCAGGCCGCCGTCGTCCTCGAGCCTCTCCCCGTGCCTGACAGTGACGCGGGTGCCCGGGTCCTGGGCGGGTACGGCCAGGCGGACCCTGCCGGCGAGGTTCTGCCCGAAGTCCACCAGGTGCGTGCGGGGGCCCGTCCTGGTGATCGAGAGGGGCGGCAGCTCGCGTAGCGCCCTGACCGGCTCGTCGCACGAGGGCACGAGCAGGCGGTGATCGGCTCCCCTCACGGTGACGGGACTCCATGAGGAGTCGTCGAAGCCGGGGGAGTCCCAGCCCGGCGTGGTGGCGCGCAGGTCGTGGCACTCGCCCTTGAGCAGGTCGCCGTGGCGGATGTGCCCCTGCGTGGTGCGCCAGGTCCCGTCGGTCATCACGACTCTTGCCGAGCCGTTGGCGAGGGTCAGGTGCAGCTCGGCGATGAGCTCGGGGAAGCGGCCGTAGTGGTAGCCGGGCCTGCGCGGGTCGAAGCCGGTGAAGCCGCTCCACCAGCCGTCGGCGATCGTGAAGGCCAGCACGTTCTCGCCCTCGCCGACCAGCCGCGTCACGTCGTGGACCTGGTACGGGATGCGCCGCCGGTAGTCGGTCCAGCCGGGGGCGAGTTCGGCGTCGGCCGCCCTCTGGCCGTTGATCCTGGCGTCGTAGAGACCCTTGGCGCTGACGTAGAGGCGGGCCGCCGTGACGGCGGCGGGCGCCTGGAAGCTCCTGCGCAGCTGCGGGCAGGGGAGCAGCCCGTGCGCGCTCAGCGCCCTGTCGCCCTCGGTGGGCGGGTCCACGTGCTCGACCGCGTCGGGGTCCGGCGCGATCCACGAGGCGGTCCATGCGTCGTGGGCGGTCTCGAACCAGGACTCGGCCGAGCTGGTGGAGCCGGCCGCGTCCCAGAGCGTGACCCGCCAGGTGTGGCGCGTCCTGGGGCGCAGCCGTGGCCCGTCGTAGAGGTGGCTGATCGCGGCGGGGTCGTCGACGCGCCCTGTCGACCACAGATCGCCGATCTCGACCTGGTACGCGACGGGGTCGGCCCCTTCGAGCCGCCAGGCCAGCAGCGGCGCGCCCGCCACGCCGAGCGGCGTGGTGCGGTGGTCGCAGCGCAGGTCGTGAGGCAGAGCTGATCCCATGGTCACCTCCTCTCAAGTGTGTTAAATCTAACTTGAGTTCTTGTGATGTTGTGATTACCGGGAGGCTACGAGTCGCCTCCACGGGTGTCAAGAGTCCCTTTCGCGCGAGACGCCCGATGGTCTGGGATATTCGCAGCGGAGGGGCGGCGGACGGGAGAGTGCACAGGTGAGTTCACGTCAGCGCGTCAACGCGGGCGCGGCCAGGCGGCAGGCGATGGCCGAGCTCGTGGTGCGCAGGGGGACGGCGTCGGTGGCCGAACTCGCCGAGAGCTTCGGGGTGAGCGTGATGACGGTCCACCGCGACCTCGACGAGCTGGAGCGGCAGGGGATGGTGCGCAAGTTCCGCGGCGGGGTGACGGCGCAGGCCTCGAACGTCTTCGAGAGCAACATCGCCTACCGGCTCACCGCCCACCTGGCCGAGAAGGAGGCGATCGGCAGGCACGTCGCGGGGCTGATCGAGCCCGGCAGCTCGGTCATGATCGACGACTCCACGACCGCGCTGGCCGTGGCCCGTCACCTCGGCGAGGCGGCCCCGCTGACCGTCGTGACGAACTTCCTCGAGGCCATCAGGCTGCTGGCGGGCGCTCCCGGCATCAGGCTCATGGCGCTCGGCGGCGAGTACCACGCCTCCCACGACTCCTTCCTCGGCGTGGCCTGCGTCGACGCGGTCGAGGCGATGAGCACCGACCTGCTCGTGGTGTCGACCTCGGCGATCTCCGACAGCTACGCCTTCCACCAGGAGCAGGAGATCGTGCTGGTGAAGCGGGCGATGCTGCGCTCGGCCTCCCGCAGCATCCTCGCCGTCGACCACTCCAAGCTCGAACGGGTGGCGCTGCACAGGGTGGCCCCTCTCGACGACTTCGACCTCGTCGTGGTCGACTCGCGCACGCCTGACGACGCCGTGCGGCGGCTGCGCGAACGCCACCACAACGTCGAGGTGGCACAGGTGTGAAGAGGCTGTGAATTTAACTTAGGTCTTGTTAAATCAACATCACTCTTGCTACAAAGTGTGGGCTCCCGTCCCCTCCCCCCTGGGAGACCCATGGACCGCCGCTCCTTCTTCGGATTAGGCGGGGCCGCCATGGCCCTGGCCTTCACCACGAACCTGGCCGATCCCTGGACGGCCGAGTCGGCCGCCGCCCGATCGGCCGACTACCCCTTCCAGCTCGGCGTCGCGTCAGGCGACCCCCTGCCCGACAGCGTGATCCTCTGGACCAGGCTGGCCTCCAGACCGCTCGAACCGCTGGGCGGCATGCCGTACCGCAAGATCAGAGTCGAGTGGGAGCTAGCCGAGGACGAGGGGTTCACCCGGCGCGCCAAGCACGGCGCCGCGTGGGCCCTTCCCGAGTACGGCCACTCCGTCCACGTCGACGTGAAGGGCCTGCGGCCGGGCCGCGACTACTTCTACCGGTTCAGGACAGGCGACGAGCTCAGCCCGGTCGGCAGGACCAGGACCGCGCCCGCCCTGGGCAGCAGTCCCGAGGCGCTGACGCTGGCCTTCGCCTCCTGCGCCTCGTGGCAGGACGGCTTCTACACCGCCTACGGTCACCTGGCCGCCGAACGGCCAGACGTCGTCTTCCACCTCGGCGACTACATCTACGAGTACGGGATCGTCGCGAGCGGAGGCAACCGCGCGACGCCCGTGCCCGACCAGTTCAGGGTGCAGTGCGACACCCTCGACCGCTACCGCATCCAGTACGGCCTCTACAAGAGCGATCCCGACCTGATGGCCGCCCACGCGGCGGCGCCGTGGATCGTCACCTGGGACGACCACGAGGTGCTCGACAACTGGGCGGGGGTCCACGGCCCCGGTGGCGAGGTCACCGAGCAGGACTACCTGGTCATCAGGGCCAACGCCTTCCGCGCCTACTGGGAGAACCTGCCCATCAGGGTGCCGGTCGTGCAGGGCCCCGACGCCCGCGTCCACCGCAGGTTCACCTTCGGCGACCTGGCCGAGTTCAACGTGCTCGACACCCGTCAGTACCGTGACGACCAGGTCTGCGGCGACGGCCAGCAGTACGACTGCGCGGAAAGGCTCGACCCCGCGCGCCAGATGCTCGGCGCCGAGCAGGAGAAGTGGCTGCTCGACGGCCTGGGGAAGTCGAGGGCCAGATGGAACGTGCTGGCCCAGCAGATCGCCATGTGCCGGCTCGACTACGACCCCGCCCCCGCGCAGCGGCTCAGCATGGACCTCTGGGACGGCTACAAGGCGGCCAAGGACCGCGTGCTCAACGGCATGGTCGAGCGGAAGGTGCGCAACCCCGTCGTGCTCACCGGCGACATCCATTACAACCTCGCGGGGGAGCTGAAAACCGACTTCGACGACCCCTCCGCCCCCACCGTCGGCGTGGAGTTCGTCGGCACCTCCATCAGCAGCGGCGGCAACGGCAATCCGGCGACGGGGCTGCCCCCTGGCGGCTCCGACCCCGTCAACCCGCACATCAGGTTCTCCAGCTACCAGCGCGGCTACGTCTCCTGCTCGGTCACCAGGAGCCAGTGGCGGTCGGACTTCAAGGTGGTCCCCTACGTCACCAGGCCGGGCGCCCCCGTCTCGACCAGGGCCGGCCTGGTGGCGCTCGACGGCGTGCCCGGCCTGCACGCGCTCTAGGAAGGAGCGGCACATGAGACATCTCGCCGCGGCGCTGACCGTCGCCGCCCTCACGCTCACCACGGGCGCCGCCGCCCTGGCCGACAGGGACGACCCCGAGCCGGCCGTCCAGGCGCCCGAGCAGGATCTGCCGTCGGTCTCCTCGCTGAAGGTCACCCCCGGCACCAGCAAGGGAACGGGCAGGCTGATCCCGATCGCGGGGGCCGGCCTGCTCGTCGCGCCCCTGGGCGTGGACGCCGCCTGCCCCGCCAAGATCGAGATCGGCATGCGCAGCGACGCGGGCAAACCTCGCTACGCCGACATGTCCGTCGAGATCGACGCGCCGCTGACCGCTTCGCGCTCGATGCTGTCCAGCTACCTGCCGCCCGGCTACGAGCTCGGCGCGAAACTGCTGGTCGCCGTCCCGCCCTCCACCCCCAAGGGGGAGTACGGCCTGCGGCTCGAAGCGGGCAAGGAGCGGCTGGCCGTACCGGTGCGGGTGGTCGGCGTGGACGAGCTCGACAACGGCGGCAACCTCGCGCTCAGGCGGCCCGTCACCGCCTCCTCGCAGCACACCAACGCCAACTATCCGGCCTGCAGCGTCGTCGACGGCGACCGCAGCTCCAACGGCTGGGCCGGCGGCAACGGCTGGAACGACGCCACAGGCAGGGTCTGGCCCGACACGGTCGACATCGCGCTGGGCGGCGCCAGGAGCGTGACGCGCGTCGACCTACACACCCTGGACACCGAACGCTATCCGGCCTCCTCGGTGGGCCTGCGCGACTGGGACGTCCAGGCCAGGGTGGAGGGCCAGTGGCGGACGGTCGCCCAGGTGCGCGGCAACACCAGGGGCAGCGCGCGCTCCGACTTCGCCGCCGTCACCACCGACGCGATCCGCGTCTCGGCGCTGGCCTCCAACGGCGCCAACGACTACACGCGCATCATCGAGGTGGAGGTCTTCTGACGCCCGTCAGGGCCGGCCCGGGTGCGGGGCCGGCCCTGACGGGGGCAGCCGGGGGTCAGCCCAGGCCGTTCCTCATCGCGGTGATCAGCTCACCGTTGGCGGTGTCGCCGCTGAGCTCCCAGAAGAACGCGCCGCCGAGGCCCTGGCTCTTCGAGTAGCCCATCTTGCCGCCGATCGTGCTCGGCGTGTCGTAGCTCCACCACTGGTTGCCGCAGTGGGCGTAGGCCGTGCCCGCGACGGTGCCCGTGGCGGGGCAGCGGGTCTTGAGCACCTTGTAGTCCTCGATGCCCTGTTCGTAGGTGCCGGGCGCGGGGCCCGTGGCCGTGCCGCCCGGCGCGGCCTGGGTGACGCCGGTCCAGCCCCTGCCGTAGAAGCCGATGCCGAGCAGCAGCTTGCTCGCCGGGATGCCCTTGCTCTTGAGCTTCTGGATGGCGGCGTCGGAGTGGAAGCCCGCGATCGGGATGCCGGAGTAGGAGGTGAGGGGGGAGTGCGGGGCGGTCGGTCCCTGCGCCGCCCACGCGCCGAAGAAGTCGTAGGTCATGACGTTGTACCAGTCGACGTACTGGGCGGCGCCTCCGTAGTCGGCCGCGTCGATCTTGCCGCCGTCGGTGCCGTCGGCGGTGATGGCCGCGGTGACCAGGTTGCCCGAGCCGAAGCGCGTGCGCAGGGCCGACATCATGTTCCTGAACGCGGCGGGGCCGCTGGTGTCGCAGGTGAGGCCGCAGGCGTTCGGGTACTCCCAGTCGATGTCGATGCCGTCGAAGACGTCCGCCCAGCGCGGGTCCTCCACCAGGCGGTAGCACGACTCCGCGAAGGCCGCGGGGTTCTGCGCGGCCTGGCCGAAGCCGCCCGACCAGGTCCAGCCGCCGAAGGAGAAGAGCACCTTGATGTTGGGGTACTTCTTCTTGAGCTTGCGCAGCTGGTTGAAGTTGCCGCGCAGGGCGCCGGCGTCCCAGGTGTCGGCGACGCCGTCCACGCTCTCGCCCGCCTGGTAGAAGCGGTCGTAGTCGGCGTAGCTGTCGCCGATGGTGCACTGGCCGTTCTGCACGTTGCCGAAGGCGTAGTTGATGTGGGTCAGCTTGGCGGCCGAGCCGCTGGTGTCGATGTTCTTGACGTGGTAGCCGCGCTGGTAGACGCCCCACTGCACGAAGTAGCCGAGCACCTTGTCGCCCCCGCCTCCGCCGCCGCCCGTGGTGGTCGCGGTGACGGCGGTGCTGGCGGCAGAGCGGTTGCCTGCGGCGTCTCTGGCGCGGACGGTGTAGGTGTAGGCGGTGTTGGCGCTCAGGCCGGTGTCGGTGTGGGTGGTGCCGGTGACGGTGGTGATCAGGGTGGTGCCGCGGTAGACCTCGTAGCCGGTGACGGCGACGTTGTCGGTGGAGGCGTTCCAGGCCAGGGCGACGGTGCTGGAGGTGACGCCGGTGGAGCGCAGGTTGGCAGGCACCGACGGCGCGGTGGTGTCGCCTCCGCCGCCGCCCGTGGTGGTCGCGGTGACGGCGGTGCTGGCGGCAGAGCGGTTGCCTGCGGCGTCTCTGGCGCGGACGGTGTAGGTGTAGGCGGTGTTGGCGCTCAGGCCGGTGTCGGTGTGGGTGGTGCCGGTGACGGTGGTGATCAGGGTGGTGCCGCGGTAGACCTCGTAGCCGGTGACGGCGACGTTGTCGGTGGAGGCGTTCCAGGCCAGGGCGACGGTGCTGGAGGTGACGCCGGTGGAGCGCAGGTTGGCAGGCACCGACGGCGCCGTGGTGTCGCCGCCCCCGCCGCCGGTGGTCTTCCACAGCGCCGGGACGTTGGGCGGCTCCCAGCCGGGCTGGGAGGTGTGGCTCTGGCGGCACTCGTACTCGACACCGTTGTAGGTGACACGGGCGCCCGCGGCATAGGCGGTCCACGGGGCCCAGTCGGCGAAGGCCGCCGAGGCGCTGGAGGTGCCGGAGAGGGCGGCGCCGTACGCGCCGGGTGGGGTGACGACCGCCGCGGTGAGCGGCAGGAGTAATGCCGCCAGCCCCGCGAGGGCCTTGCTCAGGAGGGTGTTCTTCATGATGCTCCGCCATCCGGTAGGGGGTGTAGGGGGTGGGAGGGGAGGTCAGCGAGGAAACTATTAGTAAGGTTTCCTTTTAATTTGAGTTGACGTTAACCTCTGACCGCTACAGCGTCAATACGTGAATTCGGGTGGTGGCTGACGGGTGACCTCGATGGGCCCTGGCCGGGCGCGTGCGTCATGATGGCCGGGTGCATGACGTCCTGAAATATGTCGCCTTCACCAGCACGGCTTCGGGCGGCAACGCCGCCGGAGTGGTCCTGGACGCCCACGGCCTGTCCGACGGCCAGATGCTCGCCATCGCCGCGGACCTCGGCTACTCCGAGAGCGCCTTCCTCTTCCCCGAGGGTGGCCACGCCTACCGGATCCGCTACTTCAGCCCCCTGGCCGAGGTCGCCTTCTGCGGCCACGCCACCATCGCGGCCGCCGTCGCCCTCGGTGAGCGCATCGGCCCCGCGATCGTGGACCTGCTCACCCAGGCGGGCCCGGTCCAGGTGGAGATCACCAAGGGGGACGGCATCACCGCCACGCTGACCAGCCCGCCCTCCTCGACCCGCCCCGCCACCGGCGAGGAGCTGCGACGGGCGCTCGAGGCGCTGCGCTGGTCCGCCGACGACCTCGACCCCGCCTACCCTCCGCACGTGGCCAACGCGGGCAACGACCACCTCGTGCTGGCCGCTGCCACCCGCGAGCGCCTAGCCGACCTCGACTACGACTTCGACGCCCTCGCCGAGCTGATGGCCGAGGGCGGCTGGACCACGGTCCACCTGTTCTGGGCCGAGTCGCGCACCGTCTTCCACGCCCGCGACCCCTTCCCTCCGGGTGGCGTCGTGGAGGACCCGGCCACCGGCGCGGCGGCGGCCGCCTTCACCGGCTACCTCCGCCACCTGGGCCGTCTCGACGACGGGGAGGTGGTCACCATCCACCAGGGCGCCGACATGGGCCGCCCGAGCCTCCTGACCACGACGCCCGTCCCCGGCGACACCCGCGTCCGGGTCTCGGGCGCGGCCGTTCCGATCGGCTGACCCTCGCCCGCCGATCGTCGTGAGGCCGCCCGGCGAGGGCCGGCCGCGGTCAGGCGGCCGGCCCCGCGGGTCAGGCCGCTTCGCGGCGGCGCTGGCAGGTCATGCAGTACCGCGCCAGCGGGCGCACCTTCAGCCGCTCGAACGGGATGGGTGCCCCGCAGCCGCCGCACGTGCCGTAGCTCCCCTCGGCCAGGCGGTCCAGACCCTCCCTGGCCTCGGCGATCGCGTGGTCGGCGGCGGCGACGGAGGCGAGCAGGTCCCGCAGGTCCACGTCGCCGTCCGAGGCCGCCTTGAGGTCGGCGAGCTGGGCGACGCGCCAGCGCAGGTGCTCTTCGAGCTCCTCGCGCAGAATCTGGAGCTGCACGGAGCTGAGTCCGGTGGTCATGTGGTCGGTCCTTCCGAATGGGGGCGGGCGGCGCCGGGCGATACGGCTCCCGCGCCGCCGCAGGGCGCGAAGGCCCCGTCGAGGCCGGACATGGCGGCATCGACTCCTTGACGTGGAGAAAAGGGAGCCGGGGTACGGCTCAGCCGGCCGCGGCGAGAGACCCCGGCGGCCGGGGTGACATGCGGATCGGCTAGATCGCCGGCGGGCTTCGCGGCCCCGCCGTGCCGTGCGCGCTCTGCCGTGGGCTGCGCGCGGGGTTCGGCTCCGGCCAGCCGGCCTGCTGAGAAGGCGAGGGATCGGCGTCACTGTCGTGAGCGGCGTGACGCGGTGGCGGCCACAGGGGCAGCACGTGCTCGCGCACTCCCGCGGCGGCCGGCGGCAGGTTCGACGACTGCGCGATCCACGCGCCGGGCGCCCATGCCTCGTCGGACACGGCGCTCGCCCGCTGCGCGGGGTCGCTGCCGTACCAGGCCGGCGTCGAGCCGACCAGCATGAAGGCGAGCAGCACCAGGCCCACCACCAGGGAGAAGGCGGTGGACCCGCGCGGAACCCGCCACGTGACCATGCAGCCGACCATAGCCCACGCCGTACGGACCCAGAACTCGGGAGAGGGCCCCGCTCACTCGCACGACGAGCACCCCGCTCGCCTTCGCGGGGCGAGCGGGGTGCTGGGATGGTCTCGAACCGCGTTCAGCGCGCGGCGAGGGCCTCCTCACCGTCGGCCGGCCCGGCGGGCGCGCCGTCGTCCGGTCCGGCGGGAGGGGCGGGACGGCGGCGCAGTATGAGCGTGACGAGCAGGCCGGCGACCATGCCCGCCGCCGTCAGCAGCACCACCAGGAACTCGCCTTCGGCGGTGGCGGCGCGCAGGGCCTGGCCGGTCAGTCCCTCCATGCCGAGGTCGGCGAGCGCGGTGAACACCGCGAGGCCGATGGCGTTGCCGATGTTGAGCGTGGTGGAGGCGATGCCGTTGGCGATGCCCTGCTCGTGGGCGGGGGTGCCGGTGGCGGCGGCGATCCACATGGAGGTCCAGACGATGCCCTGCCCGACGCCCGAGACCATGAGCCCCGGCACGAGCAGGCCGTACCCGGCCTCGGAGTCGAAGCCGAAGGCGAGGACGGCCGTGCCCAGGACGCCGACGGCGAAGCCGGTCAGCAGTGTGCTCCTGGTGCCGACGCGGGTGGCGAAGCGCTCGCCGAGCTGCGTGCCGATGGCGATGGCGATCGAGGGGATGAGAAAGGCGAGCCCGGTCTGCAGGGCGCTGTAGCCGTGCACGCTCTGCATCAGGACGGTGAGGAAGTACGGCAGGACGCCGAAGGTCGCCATGTAGACGAAGGTGACTGTCATGCCGACGGTGAGGCTGCGGTTGCGGAACAGCCTGAACGGCATCAGCGGGTCGGCGCTTCGGGCCTCGACGAGCGCGAAGAGCGCCAGCAGCGCCACGGCCAGGACGAAGGCGCCGATCACCGGCGGGCTGCCCCAGCCCAGCTCGGGCCCCTCGACCAGGCCGAAGACCAGCAGCGTTGCTCCGGCCGTGACGCTGAGCGCGCCGGGCAGGTCGAACCTGCGGCGCACACCCTGCGCGCTGTCGCGCGGGATGACGAACAGGGAGGCCAGCGCGACGAGCCCGGCCAGCGGGACGTTGACGAAGAACACGGCGGGCCAGCCGAAGTTCTCGGTGAGGACGCCGCCGAGCAGGGCGCCGATGGTCAGGCCGCTGGCGCCCGCGCCGCCCCACACCGCCAGCGCCCTGTTCCGCCTGGGCCCCTCCTCGAAGATGGTGTTGATCAGCGACAGGGTGGCGGGCAGCAGCAGCGCGCCGCCGATGCCCTGGACGGCGCGGGCGACGATGATGACCGTCGCGTTGGGCGCCAGCCCTCCCGCCAGCGAGGAGACGGCGTAGAGCACGAGGGCGAGCACGAAGACAGAGCAGGTCGGCCGCGCGTCCGCCGAACAGCAGGAAGCCGCCCGCGAAGACGACGTACGCGCTCACGACCAGTTGCTGGGTCTGGCCGGGGAAGCCCAGCTCGGAGCCGATCTCGGGGAGGGCGACGAAGACGATGTTGAGGTCGAGCGCGTAGACGAGCTGCGCGAGGGCCAGGAGCGCGAGGATCCAGCCGTGCCGTCGCCTGGCAGGCGCGGATGACATGGGCATACGAGAAGGCCTCTCTCAGGTTCCAGGAATCGTACGTATCCTTACGTACATTCGTACCGTGAGGCAAGCCAGAATGTTCGACTGTCGCGGTACAGTGGGACCATGAGCTTCCGCCACCCCGACCGCGATCAGATCCGGATCGAGAACGTCCTGTCGGCGCTGGGGAACCCGCTGCGGCTCGCCGTCATCCGGGTGCTCGACGCCGGAGGGGAGCACAACTGCGGCGGGGTGCTGAACCTCCTGGGGGTGACGTCGAAGTCGACGATGACGCACCACTGGCGCGTGCTGCGCGACAGCGGCGTGATCTGGCAGCAGCCATCGGGCAGGGAGAACCTGCTCACGCTACGCAGGGACGACCTCGACGCGCGCTATCCCGGCCTGCTCGACGCGATACTGGCGGGCGCCGTCCGCGACGGCTCCGACTCGGCAGAGCCCTCCCCGCTCAGCGCGTGACGCCGGCCCCTCCCGCTTCGGGGGCCAGGATGCGCCAGGCTCCGGGCAGGACCGTCCAGGTGCGGCGGGTGACCGCCGCGCCCAGTTCCCCGTCGGCGTTGACCGGCACGGCCTCGCCCGCGATCGTGATCTCGCCGCCCCGGTAGGTGCGCACGTCAGCGCGTGAACGGTGCTCGCCCCTGCGCAGCAGGAGGGCGAAGCCCAGGCGGGCCGGCAGGCTGACGGCGAAGGAGACCACCACGTCGGCCAGGCCGTCGTCGGGCCGGGCGGCGGGGGTCAGCGGGGTGCCACCGCCGATCGTGGTGCCGTTGCCGATGCCGGCCATCAGGACCCTGCGGCGGCCGTCGGCCACCGGCGTGCCGTCCACGGCGATCCGCAGCCGCCACCCGCGCGCCCGCAGCCCCGCGAGCACCGCGCCGACGGCGTAGGCCGTCCTGCGCAGGAACGGCTTGAGCGGCGTGGCCTGCTCGGAGGCCTGCGCGCCCACCCCGACGTGCACGGCGTTGACCACGATGCCGCCCCTGTCGTCGGTGAGCAGGTCCAGCGCGCGCGTGTGCCCGTCCAGGACGACGCGAGCCGCCTCGCGCGGGTCGAGGGGGATGCCCAGCCCCCTGGCCAGGTCGTTGCCGGTGCCGAGCGGCACCAGCCCGACCGGCCTGTCGCCCAGCTCGCCTCGCGCGGCCAGCGCCGCCACCAGCGCGTGCAGGCTGCCGTCGCCGCCCACCGCCACCGGGAGGCGATCGGGGTGCGCCGCCAGCGCGCTCGCGAGGTCGTCAGGATCCTCGCAGGTCAGGACGTCGGCTCCCTCCTCGAGGGTGCGCAGCACCGTGCGGAGGGCGTCGTCGTCGGCCCCACCGGCGGACGAGTTGCAGATCACCAGCAGCTTCACAACGCTCCTCCCTGCCCCCGGGTGAGTCAGATAATCCAACTGACGCGCATAGGGTGGAGGTCATGAAGAGACCACGTCCGTGCTCGATCGCCGACGCGCTCGCCGTCATCGGCGAGAAGCACTCCTTGCTGGTGCTGCGCGAGGTGTTCTACGGCGTGCGCAGGTTCGACGGGCTCGTGGCCAACATCGGCGCCCCTCGCGACATCCTCGCCGCCCGGCTGCGGCGGCTGGTCGAGGCAGGCGTCCTGGAGAAGGTGTCCTACCAGGAGCATCCCCCTCGCTTCGAGTACCACCTCACCGACGCAGGACGGGAGCTGCGCCCTGTTCTTCTCACCCTGATGCAGTGGGGCGACCGCCACCTGGCCGACGTTCCTCCTGTGGTGTTCGAGCACGCGTGCGGGGCCGAGCTCGAACCCAGGGTCGTCTGCCGCGCGTGCGGCGAGGAGCCGACGGAGGGCAGCCTCACCGCCCGCTTCCGCGATCCGGGCTGGACGGCCGCGGGCGCCGCCCCCGCGACGAACAAGGCGTAGCGGGCCGCTCTCCGCAGGCGGCCACTCCCCTCAGAGGGCGCCTCGCCCTGAGACGGTGCCTTGTCTGGAGAGGGTGCCTTGCCCCTGCGGGGGCGGTTTCCCCTGACGAGGCCGGTTCCCCCCTCAGGGGGAGCGGGCTCCCTTCCGCGGGGGAGGAGCGGGGGCGAGGCGGCTGCGATCTTCGGTGGAGGCCGGGCAGCGGATGCCCTCGACACCGAAGGACCTCTCATGAGCGTCAGTGAAGCACCTGTCGGCGCGGAGCCGGGACCGGAGTCCTGGGCGCAGAGCTGGCCGAGGTGGGCGCCCTCCGCCGCCGCGACGTGGGGCGCGCTGTACGCGACCGTGCAGCTCACGTGGGCGGTGACGGGCGCCACCGTGCCATGGACGCCCGGCACGCCCTACGCCCCTGTGGCCCAGCTCCTGCTGGCCCTGCTCGCCGTCGTCGCGGCGGCGGCCTGTCTGGCCACCACCAGGCCGCTGACCCGTGCGGGCGCGACGGCGGTGACGGCCGTCCTGGCCGTGGCCGTCCCGGTCTTCGTGGTGGGGATGATCAGTCTGCCTCTCCAGTTCGTGACCCTGGTGTCGGGATCGGGGGTGGAGAGCGCCACGGGCCTGGCCCATGTCCTGCTCGACACGGCGGGCGCGGGTCTGCTGGCCCTGACCGCGGCAGGCCATCGCCGCCGCCTGCGCGGACGGTGCGTCCGCTGCGGGCAGGCTCACAGGGGCGCGGGAACCGGTCCGCTGCTCCATCCCGACGCCTCCACCGCGTCGCGGCGGACGCGGGTGGCGGTCTACGCGCTGATGTGCGGCATCGTGCCATGGGCAGGGGTCAAGACCGTCTGGACGCTGGGCGGCGACGCGCTCGGACTCACCGCCGAGGAATGGGATCGGGCCAACGCCGCCGCGCCGGCCTCGGCCAGGGCGCTGGCCTCGGTGGGGATCGACATCACCGTGCTGGCCGCGCTGCTGGCGATCTTCCTGCTCCTCGGCCTGATGTACCGGTGGGGCATGGTGTTCCCCCGCTGGACGCTGTTCCTCTCCAGCAGGCGCGTCCCCAGGCTGCTGCCGCTGGTCCCCGCCTGGCTGACCGCCGCCAGCCTCTCGATGTACGGGATCGGGCTCACGGTCTACGCCCCGCTCACCGCCATCGGCGTGCTGCCGGCGATCGAGCCGTCGGGCGGCTTCACCCGTGCGGGACTCACCTGGATGATCGCGTTCGGCGGGCTGGCCTTCGCGGGGCTGGGCCTCGGTCTCGTGGTCGCCGCCCGCTCCTACGCCTCCCGCACCCACCCCGTCTGCGCCGTCGCGGGCGAGCAGGGCCGCCGGACGGCCGCCCGGTAAAATCGGGCGGTGCACCACGACACGAGCTCCGACGGCGACACGGCCCGGCTCATGGCCGTGGCCGACGACTGGGCGGCCGCGATCGTCTCCAACCATCCTCGCCACGCAACACCTCCGCGATCATCATCCCGAATGGGGTTGCGCTGATGTGTTGAGTGCACCGAGGCGGCCTTCAGGATCTCGTTGGCCCGCCGTAGCTCGGCGTGCTCCCGCCGCAGCCGCTTCAACTCTTCGGCCTCATCGGTGGTGGTGCCCGGCCGCTGTCCTTCATCGATCGGGGCTTGGCGGACCCATTTGCGCAGTGTCTCGGCCGTGCCGATGCCGAGCTTGGCGGCGACCGCGTTGATCGCGGCCCACTCGGTCGGGTAGTCCGGGCGGACCTCAGCGACCATCCGCACCGCGCGCTTCCGGCGGGTAGGGGACTTGGCTGCCATGACTTGATCCTTTCAAGGGAACGAGCCTCCAACGACGCCGGAGCGCTTCACCCACGCCCGCAACCGCGCCGTCGGCGAGCGAGCTGTTGCCACGCTCAAGGCCTGGAAGATCCTGACCCGCCTGCGCTGCTGCCCGCACCGCGCGACTGCGATCGTTCAGACGATCCTCGTTCTGCAAACCGTCGAAGACGGCCGCCGCTCACGATGAAAAGCGCTCAAGATCTCTGGCCCCACCCAAGGGATTGGGGGTTGGTATTCGGCAGAAGTGGACCCAGGGGACAGTCGTGCGACGGGAGCATCGATGTGCTATCGCGCTCCCTCCAGGCACGGTCTCCCCGCTGCGGCGATCCCCAAGATCGCGCGGTTGCTGGAGGAGGTCATCGCGGGGCCATCGACCTCCTCAGAGCCCCCAGAGATGCGGCAGGCGCCCCGCCGGGATGGCCAAGCGGCCTGCCGCACCTTTAGGAGGGGATGGGTCAGTTTCCCCCCAGGTGGCCTGAGCGGGGCGTCGGTGCTGTCGACCAGCTCGCAATCGGCTACGGGCGTCAGTTCTACGGCTTGGGGGCGTCGAGGAGTGCTGAGCCGCGTCAACGTGTGAACGCCCCGTCCGGCCCTTTCGAAGTCCGGGCGGCGTTGCGAGTGCTCGCCGGGCCATGACGCGCCGCACCGCTGAATTCTTCAGAACATCGTGTTGTCATTCGCCGCAGTCTCGGGCACCGGCTGCAGGACGTCCCAGTGCTCGACGATCTTGCCGTCCTGGACCCTGACGATGTCCACGATGGCGGTTCCCCGGTCATCGGGTGAGGTCTTCATCAGACTGTGCATGACGACCAGGTCGCCCTCGGCGACAACGCGCTTGATGTCAAGGCTGAGCTGTGGGAACTGGGAGGCGAACCCGGAGACGAACTGGACGAATGCCTCAGAGCCGTCCGGCGCCTGCGGGTTGTGCTGGGTGTAGCTGGACCCGAGATACCTCGCGACCGCCTCGGCCGGCTGTTTGTCGTTGAAGGCCAGGTTGAAGAAGGTCTGTGCGGTCTGCTTGTTCTGTTCGAGATCAGCCATGGTGTCGTTCCTCTCAGGGGAGCCGGACGTTCGCAGCTATCTCAGCAGCCAAGCCCCTCGACAGGGAAAGACCTGTTCGATCTCGGGCTATACCCTCCAGGTATGATCGATTTCGAGGTACGGGAGCTGCGTTACTTCCGCGCTGTGGCCGAGGAGCTCAACTTCTCTCGGGCCGCCGAGCGGCTGGGGATGGCGCAGCCGCCGCTGTCCCGGGCGATCCGCCAGCTAGAGCGACGGCTCGGCGTCCAGCTTTTCGAACGCACCACCCACCACGTCACGCTAACCGTCGCCGGTCTGACCCTGTTCGACGAGGCAGAACGCGCGCTTGACGCGATGTCCGCGGCCGCTCGCCGCACTCGCCGGGCGGCGCTGACCACACCCACCCTGGTCGTGACGGCGAAAGCGGGTGTGGCGACGGATCTGCTGCGGCGGATCGTGGAGGCATACGGCGCACTGCCCGACGCCCCGCGAGTAGAGATCGCCGTCAGTGGCTACGGCGAACAGGCGGACATGTTGCGCGACGGGCGCGCGGACCTGGCTCTGCTGGGTTCACCATTCGACCGCCGAGGGCTCGACATCGAGCCGCTGATCTCCGAACCGAGGGTGGCCGCCCTTCCGTCCGGCCACGAACTCGCTCACCGTACGGCCCTGAGCTGCCGCGACCTCGCCGGCCTGCCGATGCCACAGTGCCCGGGGTCGACTGCCTCCGAGCGCGACTACTGGGCGGGGCGAGACTGCTACGCCTCCCAGGCGAACGAGTCCGCCGAGCGGCGGCCCGACGTGCCCGTGTCGGGTCCAGTCGTGCACGACAGCTCACAGCTTCTAGAGGCTGTGGCTCTAGGCCAAGCCGTCGCTCTGATCCCGACGTCCCTCGCCGAGCGCAACCTCCGCGACGACGTCGCCTACCGGCCGGTGCACGACGCCAGCCCATACTCCATCGCGATCGCCTGGCGCGACTGCACCCGTGCCTACTGGACCGCCCGCTTGGTCCGGACCGCGGTCGAACTCACGGCAGGCCAGGACGGCGGCAAGCTCGCCGAAATCGCCTGAGACGCCGTGACCGTATTGGAGGAGAGGGGGCCTCCCGTTGGGTGAGGGCGTACTCGATGCGGTCCAGCTTGGCCTCGACGTCCGGGTCTGGTGAGTCTTTCCAGGTCTTGGTGCGCTGGAAGGTGATGCGTGGCGGGCCAGCAGGGTGCGTAAGGCTTCCCGGCCGATGGTGAGGGTGCGGCCGGGCAGGCGGCTTCCCGGTCGTAGTTGCCGAATGATCCGGTGGGAAATTTCCGGTCTTGGCTATTCTTGATCTTGACCTAAAGCTGGACCTTGGAGATGAGCGTTGACGGCTACAGAGCCTCGCTGGGTCGGCCCATTCGAAACCGTAGAGTGCCTGTTCAGGTTGTGGTTGCCGGGATGGCGGCTCGCACTCGTCGGAGGCAAGGCTCCCGAGGAGAAGTGGACCTCCACGCCTTCTCTGACTGAGGTGACGGAGTACGGGGCGTTCCCGGGAACGTTCGACGGCCCCGGTGGGCAGCGCCACCCGCTGGCCGTCGAGCGGTTCGACATCCATGACCCAGACGAGACGTCCGACAGCCCCCTATGCGCGTCCTGGGGGCTGCCCACCGAGGGTGCGGAACAGGCATACGAGTTCCTCATCGGAGTATTGGAATCCGGTGGCAGCCTAAACCGGCGAGGCCGGGCGCTGGCCGGATACGCCGCTGGCTACCTCGCCGCAGACGCCACAGACCTGCTGCGGATCGCGGTCACAGCCGAACCAGGCAGCCCCGCACTCGACGATGAGCTGCACCTACTGGTGCGCAGTTGGATGACCACGTGGCGGCTGTCTCTGGCCTCCGCCCCGATCGTCCCCGATGCCCCCGTTGAGGCCGAGTACCGAATCGCCTGCGTCACGGCCCTATTGAGCGAATTCCTCAGAATCAACAACACCGACGAGGTGAACTTCGAGGTGAGCTTCGGAACCCACGATGTCGACCTCGACGTCCCTGATCCCTACGACGCCTTCCGGACAGGCTGGACAGGAGACGGGCACTGGCTGATCGCCGAGGAGGGAGACGACGAGGATGACGACGTCCTCTGGGCGCTGGACGCGGCCTCCTTGGAGGCCGCGCTGATCGATTCGGAACGGAACATCGTCCAAGCGGCCCGGGCCGCGACCATGCTCTGGGAATTCGACGATACGACCCCTGAGATTCCCGGCGACGAACTCGTCTCCTGGCTGGCCCGCGACCTCTACGGGACGATCGCCACCGAGGTCACCGGTCCATCCGGAACCCTGCTCGCCTTCGCCAAGAAGTTCCCCCTCGATGAGGTTCTGTGCGGTGAAGGGGATTCCTGCCTCCTCTTGGTCGGCCCGGAACGCACTGCCCTCGTCTACATCAGCGGCTGATCGCCGCCAGCGAGTTCACCCAGGGCCTTCGAGGCAGGCCATCGCGTGAGACCCAGCCGTACCGCACCACGATGTTGGCCTAGTTGGCGGCTGGGGCCCACGTTCGGGAGAAGACCTCCATCTCCGCGACACCGTCACTAAATCTCATCGACATCACCGCCTCGACGCCCCCGCAACCGTCGCTCAAACCAGCGAACAAACGTTGCTGCTTCTTGCGTTCACAGTCACGGGGCCAACGAGAACCAGTTGGGCGCTTTCACCGAGAAGCGTCAGCGGCTTCTTGTCACCGCCGGCGACCCGTTTGGTGAGCGTGTCGATGAGATCGCGGAGGACAGGGATGACGAGTTGCTCTGCGGGTGGCTGGGGGTCATCCCAGCTGTCGTCCTCGCTCAAGCACACGGATAAGGCCAGGTCGGCGGTGGCTTGCTCGGTCTTGGCAAGTACGGTGGCCAAGGCCATACCGTCCAGGAGTTGAAAGTCGTCATCTTTGAGCCCTTTCCAGGTGCGGAAGGTGGCGTCCGCGTCGGTGTCCAGAACGAGGCCGTGTGGCTCGACGGTCACCTCAAAGCCGACCTCGTTGTTGTTGTGACCCAGAGGAACTCGCTGAGCAGTGTCGTGTCCCAGGTGATCCGTGCGTCCAGTCCGGCGGGTTCGCCGACCGGCGGCACTGCGGCGCTCGGAGCCACGGATAGCCGGCACGCTCTTCCATCGTGATCGCGCACGAGGAGGTGCAGTTCGTCGTGAAGCGGAGCGTCGTCTGGCTCGGTGGCGACGTGGATCCTCAGCAGGTGTTCGCAGGCCCACTCGGTCAGCACACCGGCAAGGAAGCCGACCAGCGGCCGGACGTGTCGGTCGAGCGGTCCGGAACCCTCCAAGGTCTCGGTCAAGGCATCGATGACGTACGCGGCAGCCTGGTCGGGCCGTCCCGCTGAAGCCCGCTGGCCGATCCATGTGACAGGTAGGAAATTTCCTACATATAGTGGGCTCATGAACATCACGCACGCCAGGCTCGTTACGCTGCCCGTCGCCGATCAGGACTTGGCCAAGGACTTCTAGGTCGGCGCCCTCGGCTTCGACGTACTCGTCGACCGCCAGATGGGGCCAGTGCGCTGGCTCCAGGTGGCACCCAAAGGCGCGCAGACCAGCTTCGCGCTGTCCACCGCCGAGCAGGGCTTCACCCCGGGGCAGCGCGAGGGGGATCATGCTGGAGACCACCGACCTCGACGCCGACTGCGCGCAGCTCGCGAAGGCTGGTGGCGCGATCGAGGGCCCCACGGACCTGCCCTGGGGCCGGCAGGCCACCCTCACCGACCCGGATGGAAACAGTTTCGTCCTGTCCGCGCCGGCCCTCGCGGACTTCTGATCCGCCGATGGCCGCTATAGAAGCACCCGAGGACCGAATCTTCGCCGCCCTGGCCAGCCCGGTGCGCCGGGAGGTGCTGCGGCTGCTGTGCGAGGAGGGGTCGCAGCCTGTCCAGCGGTTGGCCGGCCACTTCGACATGGCCCGCCCCAGCTTCTCCGAGCACCTGAAGGCGTTGCGGGAGGCCGGGCTGGTCAGCGAGCGGAAGGTAGGCCGGCAGCGGCTCTACCGGCTGGAGGCGGTTCCGCTGAACGAGGTGCAGGAGTGGCTCAGCCCGTTCGAGCGGTTCTGGCGCGAGAAGCTCACTGGGCTGCGCGATCTGCTCGATTCCATGGACGACGATGCGTCATGAGCAGTGACGATCTGACCGCGGTCCGCCCCGACCAGTTCTTGGCGCACCCGCCGGCCAAGGTGTGGCGGGCACTGACTGAGCCGGAGCTGATCGCCCAGTGGCTGATGCCCGGCGACTTCCGGCTCAAGGTTGGCCACCGGTACGCCATGCAGGCCGTTGCGATGCCCACCACCGGCTTCTCGGGCACGGTCCAGGCCGATGTGCTGGCCTTCGAGACCGAGAAGATGCTCCGGATCGGATGGCAGGAGGCCAATCCCACGGGCGGAAACGGCGCGGACTGGACGATCACCTGGACCCTGCAGCCGGAAGGCACCGGCACCCGTTTGTTCCTAGTGCACGAGGGCTTCGACCCGGATAACCCAGCCCAGCAGCGGGCCCGCACGATCATGGCGGCGGTTGGAAAACCGGCGTCATGCGCGCCCTGGAAGGCATCCTCAACCGCATCTGAACCACCCACCGCACCCCTGACTGGATATACGAGAGGCGTGGTCATCTCATGTCGGACATCCCAGAACGGTACGCTCGCCTCGCCGGCACATTCCTGGCCCGGATCGAGGCGACACCAGACGACAGATGGGACTGTGCCAGCCCCTGCCAGGGGTGGACGGCCCGTGATGTCGTCGCTCACGTCATCAACGGGCACCGCGGGGTCATCGCAGCAGTGCGCGGTACCCGGCCGCAGGCGGCGCACGGCGTCGGCGTCTCCAGCATGGCCGATGCCCCGCAGGTGGCCCTGGACGCCGATCTGGCCGCTGCGTTCGCCGAATGCCGCGCGGGCATGTTCGGCATCCTCACCGATCCGCGGCTGGCTACCAAGACCTTCCCTGCCCCCATCGGGAGGATCGTCGCCGTGGAGGAGGCCGCCGACGCGATCGGCGCCCTGGAGTTGCTCGTGCACACCTGGGACCTGGCCCGCGCTGTCGGCGGGGACGAGAGCCTGGATGGCGACGCCGTCGCCAGGACCTACCAGACCTTGCAACCCCACTACGCCGCGCTTCAGGCCACCGGCGCTTTCGGGCCGAGGGTCGCGCCCCCCGCCGATGCCGACCCACAGACGGAGTTCCTCTGCTTCACCGGCCGCCGGCCCTGAGAGGCCATGGCATCTCGCACATAACGGCCGTTCGATCCGGTCTGCAGAAAAGCAGGCCTCGCGCCCAGTCCGCCTCAGCATCGGTCGGCGTGAACGCCTCCGCCAACTTTCGCGCCGACACCACTCGACCAGACAGCGGAAACGCGGTCCGATCGCCCGACGTCACACGCAACCTCCGACACCGCCACCAACACGACGACGATCACCCTAACGATCAAGCGTCAACCCCACGGCCCTCCTCTGCTGTATTCGTCGTGCTCGGTCGTCGCATTCGACCATCAGCAGCTCGGCGAGGAACCCGCGGTAGGACATCTGCTCGCGGGCGGAGGCCTCGGCGAGTTCGGGGAACTTCGCCCGAATAGTTGGCAGCCGCAGCATCCGGCAGGCGGTGTCCGCAGCAGTCTCCGCGGCCTGCTCGGCCAGTCCGCGATTGCGGTTGAACGTCATTGCGTCTCTCCCTTATTGGAGGAGCCCCGACCGCTGGATCGGCGCCGCAGTAGCTGGTCATAGACCGCAACCGAAGGCAGCGGCCGGTTATCGGGCGGAAGCTGGGCCAGCCGCCCCGCGGTCAGCGACGTCACCGTGGCGCGCTGGGCGGGCTCCGCAGCTGCCGGCCGGGAGAGTTGATCGCCGCGCCGCCCGCGAATTGCGCGGCTACCGTGGGCCGCACGCGGGCTTGACCCGTGTGCACCACGAGATGCTGGCCAGCCTGGTGACCGCCTCCGGTCTCAGCTCCGGGATGTTGCCCGAGCCGTTGCCAGCCTCGCTCGACAACTCCGCCCAGATCGCGAAGGAGGCATCGACCGCCTTCATGCTCTCCGTCGCGTCGGCCGGTAACGGCAGCAGGCCGAGAAAGCCTGTCTCAGCCGGAGTTGAGCCGGATTCGCGGGAGGCCCATCGCGTTGGGGAAAGGGATGGCGTCCCCGTCGACGATCCGCTGGATGAGGGGATGAAGGCATTCGGTGAGCCGACTGATCCCCTCCGGTCCGAGGGCGGCCAGGGCGGGCTTGGCGAGCTCCTCGGTCGTGGCCTCGACCGCGTCACGCCTGCGGCGCCCTTCGGCGCTGAGGGTTCCGTCAGCGGCGAGCCAGCCGCGATCGCGCAGACGGTCCGTGGCCGCGGTCCACTCCTGTTCGGTCCAGCCGCGGTAATCGCGTTGCTGCTGCGGGGCCACTCCCATCGCCACCGACATCACGTTTGCCTCACACCCGTCCAGTCCGGCCGCCATTAGCGCCGCGATGTGCCCATCACCGCGGAACTCTCGTAGAGCGGTCGCCGCCCACCACAGCTCCAAATGCGGCTCGGCGGGGACGGGCAGCACGGCATGCGCGGCGAACAGGGTCCGTCCTGCGCGCGGGGAGGCTTCGACCGCGCGCCGGGCGAGTGCGGCGGCCTCGGCGGTCAGCTGGTCGGCGACGAGGTCGCCGACCAGGCGTCGGAGCGACTGATCGACCACCTTGAGCCGGGCTTTCAAAGCGGTGTCAGGCGAGCAGAACGCCCAGGCGTCGGGGAGGGCGCGGGCAACCCGCGCAGGGGCGAAGTTGTAGAAGGATGCGGTCACCACGTCAGCGGAGACGGCCCCGAGTACGGCCGAACGAGTGGCGAAGTAGCCCATCCAAAAGCCTTTGAGTCCCGCCGCGGTGTAGACCGCCTCGGTCTCTGGGGCAAAGTAGACGATCGCGTGATAACCCTCGAGCCGACGCCAGATCTCCTCCACGGCGTCAGGCTACAGGCTGAGCGATCGTCATGATCGTGGCGATCTGGAAAGCGTTCGAGGGCGCATATCGCGCCTTGGTTCATGGTGCCGGATGCCTGGTGTGTCCGTTGACGGGGTGACGCCGGGCTGCCCCGAAGCTCTTCGGGGCGGACTCGGCCTCACCGTCCGAGGACAAGCACCTGCCGTCAGACGGTGTCAGCACGTCGAGGGAATGCAGGTGAAGGGATTTTCGGGCGGGGTCCAAAACGTCGGGGGTGTGGCAGTGGAGGGTTCAGGGGCTGGTTGCGGGGTGGTGCCCGAGGTGGGTCGGGGGTCGAGAGGATGTTGGCGGGTTTGAGGTCGCGGTGCAGGACTCCGGCGCGGTGGATGGCGGCCAGTGCGGTGGCGGTGCTGATGGCCAGGCGGTCGAGTGCGGCACCGCGGCGTGGTCCTTCGAGGGTGACGAGGGTGTGCAGGGAGGGTCCTGGGACGTACTCGCTGACGATGTAGGGTCGTTGGCCGGCGAAGTCGGCGTGGAGTACGGGGACGGTGGAGAATCTGGCTACGCGTCGGGCGATGTCCACCTGCGCAGGAATCTGCTTCTGGCGTCGGAGTCGGTCAGCAGGCCGGGATGGAGGAGTTTGACGGCGACTTGTTCGCCGGATTCGGTTCGTCCTAGGTAGACGACGCCATGGCCGCCTTGCCGAGGCGGCCCACGATGTCATAGGGGCCCAGCTGTCGCGGGTCGTCCTCCAGTAATGGCTCGTTCACGCTGCCTGGCTGTTCGACGTCACCCAGCTGCTGGCCTGGGGGTACGGCGACGCCGACACCCCCGACATCCCCGGGATCTCCCAGGGCGCCGGCGTCCCTCAGGGCATGCGGCAGAGTCGCTCGCTCGCCGCGCTCGGTATGGCCGCGTTGGGATTGAGGCGCGGCGGCCTGTGATGAGGCCTTCTATGCGGTCTGCTGGTCGGACAGAAGTCCCGCGATGGCGGTGATGATCTCGGGCAGGTGGTCGCGGCGGCCGTGACGGGCCAGGGCTCGCCAGTTCTTCAGGTGAGCGATGCCGTGCTCGACCGGTCGCCGGCGGGCGGCGTGGGCGTGGCGGGCCGCGTCATGATGGGCCATCAACCACTGCAGGTCATCGAGGTGTTTGCCGCGGCGTTTGCGCGGTGGAGTAACGATCTGGCCTCCGGTTTGGCTGCCCAGGCCCTGATAGCCGGCATCGGCCAAGATCTCCAAGTTCCGGGTATCGGACAGCAGCTCCACCAGTCCTGATTGTCGCGCCTGGGTGATGTCGGCGACCGATCCGGCACAGACCTGACCGCAGTAGAGCACCGCGCCGTGGGCGTCGGTGAGCACCATCGCCTTCACCCGTGTTGATCCTGCTTTTGCCCGAGACGAAACGAGCACGGTCCACGGTGCCGGCCGCCGGGCGGCCACACGGATCTCGGCCCGTGTCCAAGATGGCCGTCTGGTCGTTGTCGCCCAGGTAGGCGATCACCTCGGCCAACGTGGTGAGTCTGCGGCCGGGGGCGATGCGGCATCCACGCTGAGCAAGCAGCGGCCGGATCTGCCCGATGGCGCGGGTGATGGTGGAGCGATCAACGCCGAACCAGCAGCCCAGCACATCATGGGTGACGCCATGGCGCAGGTGGACCAGCGTGGCCAGGAGCCGGTCAACGAAGACCAGCTTGTGTCGGGCGCCTGCGCCGATCCGGCGTCGACTGTTGTTCACCACGATCGAACGCCTGACAATCCTCGCCATACGTAGATCAACGATCACTCACGCCGCAGGCCACGGCTAACCATGCACGAGGTCGTAAGCGAGGTCAGAGGTGCAAGACCGACCGGACGGCCTGCCAACAGGAGGCGCCGGCGGCGGTCAGCAGTCCTGGCCGAGTGTCAGTGGGGCGGTAGGTCGTGTGGTCGAAGTGACGGACAACACCTCCGGCCTCGGTGAGCAAGAAAGCACCGGGGGCATGGTCCCAGGGGAGGATGCGCCGGAACGCGACGAAGTCAAGTTCCCCGTCGACCAGACGGGGATAGTCGACGCCTGAGCATTGCGCCCCGGGCTCCAGCGCGGCGAATCGGGACGCCACGCCCTCGACGCGGGTCCTGGCCGCGGGTGTCAGGAATCTGGTGAGGACGGCACCGCGCAGCCTGGCGGGATCGTCCGATGCCGGGACTCGGCTCACCCGGACGCCGTCACGCCAGGCGCCGGCGCCGTGTTCGGCGACATAAGCGCGGTCGCAGACAGGGCGGACGATCCACGAAGCCACGGTGTGTCCGTTTCGGACCAGTGCCGCCATAACGGCATAGTCGGGGCTGCCCGCAACGAAGTTGGCGGTTCCGTCCAGCGGATCGACCAGCCAGACGGTGTCGGCCGCAGAAAGTGCGTCGATGAGCCGGGGGTTGGCCGCCACTGCTTCCTCACCGACAACGGGGGCGTCGAGCACGCCACGGAGCCGGCACGTGATCAGGTCCTCGGCTTCGCGGTCGGCAGTGGTGACGACCTCGCCGGGCGACTTCTCCATCACGTCGCCGAGTGCCAGCGCTCTGTATCGAGGCAGGATGATGGCTTGCGCGGTTTCACGTAGGATCTCGGTCACTTTGTCGACCTGCATGATCACCATCGTAGGCCACTGTCCGTTGCCGGCCGCGGCTGGATCCAGCCTCGTCATGGCCCGCGGGAAGCGACGTGCGGGCCGATCGGCGTACCCAGCCGTGCCATAGTCGGTCCGCTGATCGATCTGTCCGTTCAGCCGAGTCCGCCACTGCTTCGACCGTGGCCACCGTTCGACCACCCATGCAGCGATCTGAACGCGGGACCTGAAGTCGAGCTCCACGGCGGACACTTGAACGTGCTCCGCGACGTCGCTTCCCTCAAGTCGTGAGGGGAAGGAAGGCGCGACGCTTTCGAAGCCGGTGCCAACGTTATGGACCTGTGAGATGCAGTGGGTTTGGACCTGTTAGGGGGAGCCATTAGATAGCCAGGATGGAAAGGTGAACACAGGAACGACGATCCCCGGCACGCAAGGCGAGGCGGCGATCGCGCCCGGCGGACGCGCGAACACCGCCATCGACCTGCTCGATCAGTGGATCAGAGGCGAGTTCGTCGACCTCAACACCAAGCTCGAAGAGGCGTACTTCTCCGCCCGGAGCGAGGTCCTGACCGACCGCCCAGACCTAGACAAACTCAAGCAGGCGATCGTGCGGGAGGGCTCCAGGCTGATCTCCCAGATCGCCGATGAGGGTAAGCCACCCGTGAGTCCGCAGGAGAGGTACGAACTCCTGGGCCTCGTGGGGTTCTACCTGGCGGCATGCCGCCGGCACGAGGCCGACCTGCCGGGAGGCGTGAACGCCGGGGCGTTGTCGCCCGCCTGGTCGCTCGCCGGCCTGCTCGGCGCCTCGCTCGGGGTCGCCCCCCGGTACGTTTTCGCGCACCAATCCCTCTTCAACCCGTCCGTCCGGGACACCTACCGGACCTTCACCGCGCTCGACGATGAGCGCCTCTTCATCACCACCAACGGGCTTGCCGTGCTGGCCTACCAGCGCGCGGCCGCCGCGCTACGGCGGATACCCGCGATGGGCGTCTCGAGCCCGCTGGCAACGTACCTGTTCGAGGACGCCCGGGCGGCGCTCGACGACGTGTTGCGCTTCAACCGCACGCTCAGCGAGACGCTCGACGTGGACCGCTTCTTTTTCAACATCCGGCCCTATTTCAAGACATACCGCGTCGGCGACGCGGAGTACCGCGGCGCGAACGCCGGAGACTTCGCCGCCATCAATGAGATCGACCTGCTGCTCGGCGTATGCAGCGCGCGGGATCCCTTCTACCAGCACGTCCTGGCGGAGAAGTACGCTTACGTGCCGCCCGAAGACCAGAGCCGGCTGAGGTCGGCCGTGAGCGGCGGAACGCTGCTGGACTCCTTCCTGCGCGAAGCTACCCTGGGCCCTCTCACGCCGCAGTTCCGGCACAATGCGGAACTCTTCCTGGCGATCTGCCGAGCCCACGGCGCCGCTTACACTTTCCACCACCACAAGCTCGTCAAGCCCTTTCTCGAAGCGCCGGCCGGGACCGAGCCGCAGGGCCAGGCGAGGGGCATCACCGCGAGCGGGCCTCCTCTGGAGGCCGTGATCAGCGGGCTGGCACGCCTGAGCGATCTTCGCGCGGCCCGTGACCGGTCTGGACTGAGCACCGCACGGGCCTCGCTGAACCGGCTCGGAAACCTGCTGGCGCACGATGGAGGAGCCAACGGTGAGTCTGAGCAGTGAGTCCTTCCGTTGCCGGTTCCCGGTGCTGGAGCGGACGGTCTATCTCGCTTCCTGCAGCCTTGGCGCGATGTCAGACGCGCTCACCGCGGCGCTGACCGAGTTTCAATCCACCATGTTCGAGCACGGCAGCCCCTGGGAATGGTGGACCTCCCGCGTCGATGAAGCGCGCAGGCACTTTGCAGCGCTGATCCAGGCGGATGTCGACGACGTCGCGGTGGTCTCCAGCGCTTCTGAGGGCGCCTATCAGGTCGCCTCGGGCTTCCGGTGGAAGTGCGGAAGCGGTCGTGACGACCGAACTGGAGTTCCCGTCGATCGCGCACGTATGGCTCGCACAACGCGCCAACGGCGCGACCGTCCGATACGCGGAGACCGAAGGCGGATTCGCCACCGCCGAGGGTTACGAGAAGGCGATGGACGGCCCGGCCCGTCTCGTGTCCGTCCCCCTGGTCAGTTACCGTCATGGGCAGCGCCTGCCGGTCGAGCGGATCGCGGAGCTCGCGCGCGATCGTGGGGCGCAGGTCTTCGTGGACGCCTACCAGGGCCTAGGCGTCGAGCCGGTCGACGTTCGCAAGCTCGGATGCGACTACCTGGTGTCCGGCACGCACAAATACCTGCTGGGGCTCCCCGGGCTGGCGTTCCTCTACGTGCGCCGAGGTGTGAACCGCGAGCTCGACCCGCAGCTCACGGGGTGGTTCGGGCGAGTGGACCCGTTCGAGTTCAACCCCCGGGAGCTCGACTTCCCGTCCACCGCCCGGCGCTACGAGGTCGGTACCCCTCCGGTGGTCGCCGCCTACGGCGCCGTGGCGGGGCTGAAGCTGCTGGCCACCCTCGACGCCGGAGTCGCGCGCGCCCACGTGCGCGGGCTGACCAGCCACCTACGGGCGGGGCTGGCCGGGATGGGTGAGAGGCTCGCCTCACCAGCATCCGAGGACGACTGTGGACCGATGGTGGCCGTCCATGATCCGGCACCGGACCGCCTGGCCCGGTTCTTGGCCGCGCGCAAGATCGTCACCAGCCCACGGTCGGGCCTGCTGCGGATAGCAGTCCATTACTACAACAATGATGCCGATGTGGAGGCTGTCGTCGAGGCGATCCACGAGTACCGGTCCGGTCGGTAGCCGAGAGCGGCGGCGCGTTTCCGACTGGCGTCCTTGGGCGACCGTCTACCGGCTCTGGGGGCCGGTGGACGATGTGTCACGTCGGCTCTGTGCATCGTCGGGCCGCTACCTGCATCTGGCGATCCGCGTCGACAGAGTTGCGATAGACCTGCAGAACATGTGGGCCACCGAGTTCGCGACTCTAATTTAGGGCGGGCAGCCGCCGGCCGGTAGTGGGTGGGCCGACCCTCGCCGACGACACGCTGTACTTCGGCGCCGCCGTGGGTGCCGTCTTTGCGGTCGACGCTCGCACCGGCACCGTTCGTGTGGCGCTCGGATCCACGATTCGAACCGCTCGACGACGAGGACGACGAACCCGCGATCACAACCGCGCCGGTGGTCGTCGGTGACCGCCTGTTCGTCGCTGACAGCCAGGGGATCGCGGTCCGCGACCGGCAGACCGGCGCGTTGCAGCAGGAGTTCGACGCGGACCCAGGTCCGGCCCTACATGGTGACCCGCTGGTGGTGTGCGGCCTGAACGATGTGTGGGCGGTCGACGCGGTGACGCTGCGGGAGCGGTGGCGTAACAAGGATCTCAGCGGTGGGGTGCAGGTGACCCCGGCGTTCCATGACGGGGTGGGGGTGGCTGCGCTGGGGTTCGAGGCCAGTCACACCCATGGTGGTGTGGTGGTGTTCGATGTAGACACCGGTGCGAAGCTTCGCGAGCTGGGTGACACCTACCGCTCATTAAAGGGATAGGGGAGGAGCCGATGACCTGGAGACGCTGACCTGCGACGAGGCCAAGGAGCGTGGCTGTACTCCTACCTCGTCTGCCAGTGTGAAGAGGACTCCGCGGAGCTCTGACTGTCTAACGGCCCAGGTCCGCCAGGGCGCTCATCAGCTCCACGGCCTCTGCGTTTGAGAGCCCGTTGTCCAGGCACAGGGATCGCCAGGTCCAGAAGGAGATGGCATGCCCGATCACGGCGCGGATCCGCTGGTCTGCGGGGAATGGTTCCGCCAGCAGAGTGTGGAACAGCTCTTGGCGATCTTCCAGGGTTCGTCGGTGGGTATCGGGTAGCACCGCCATATCCCTGTAGACGTGGGTGAGCATCTCCCGACCGTCGCGATAGAACTGGTACAGGTCGGTGAGGCCCACCCGCAGGCGCTCGGCGGGGTCGGCCACCTGTGCCCAGGCGCTCGGGTTCGGGGGGACCCGTCGGGACAGCCAGTGCGCCGAGCAGGCCGCGAAGATCGCTTCCTCGTCCGGAAAGTGCCGGTAGACGGTGAGCCTGGTGACGCCAGCCACCGCCGCGATTCCGGCCACGGTCGTCGCCGCCGGGCCCACGGTGCCGTGCAGGTGGACCGCCGCTTCGACGATCCGCTCCCGGGTCTGCGCGACCTGGTCGGCCCTCTTGCGCATCTCGTACGACCTGGATTTGGTGGTACGGGGCTGTTCACTCAACTCTTGACGGCCAGCCTTCCATCCCGAACAATTTTAGAGTACAGAACTGTACACCGAATATTAATGGAGAGAGTCGCCATGAGTGACGTCGTGCCCCCACCGTTGACGATCGTGCAGCCAGGCCAGGGCCGCGAGGGGAACCTCGGGTCGATCGGGGTGGTCTTCAAGCTCTGGGGTCAGGACACCGGGGGAGCGGTGTCGATCGTGGAGCACCCGTTCCCAGTCGGCGCGCTGGTCCCGCCGCACCTGCACACCCGCGAGGACGAGTACTCGATCGTGACCGAGGGGGAGATCGGCTTCCGCTCCGGTGACCGTGAGGTCGTGCTCGGCCCCGGCGGATACATCACCAAGCCACGCGGCGAGCTGCACGCGATGTGGAACGCGGGCACGGTGCCCGCGCGGATGATCGAGGTGATCAGCCCGGCGGGCTTCGAAGGCTTCTTCCGCGATATGGCCGACCTGGTGGCGGGCGGCCCGCCCCCAATGGACAAGATGGCCGCACTCGCAGCCGACTACGGCCTGCAGTTCGGCAACGCCGAGTGGCTGCCGGACATCATCGCCCGGTACGGGCTGAACCCGCCATCGGGCGCCCAGTAGCCACGCCGCTACAGGTGTGGGCGGCACCGAGAAGTGAACTCGCTCCAGAAGCGGTACGACCGATCAACATGAAGAACGCTCACGACTGCGGTCTGTGGTTCTGACGGCTGGATCACCAACGAGAAGCCTCAGCGCGAAAGGTCCGGAGATTGCACGAGATTACGCACCGCTTTCCCGCCCGCCCGCGGCACCGTGATGACCACGCTGGAAGACTCCGGCCCGCGAACGCGCCGCGGTCGCAACGGTCAGCGGGGTGCCCAGCGGACGGCAGGTGGCTGTCCCACAGCCGTACTTCATGCACGCCTGCCGGCGACCTGCTGCTCCGCGGCGCTGGCCGGGCATTCACCGATGGAGCCGACGCAGAACTTCGCCGAGGACGGTTACGCCCTCGGCGATGTCGGTCGAGGTGTTTGCCGCATAGCCCAGGACCAGCCCGGGCCGCTGCGGGCGCTGGGCGTGCCACGACAGCGGCTGCACCTTCACGCCGCGGGCGAGCGCGACCTTGGCGAGGTCGGTGTCGGCGAAGCCGGCGTCGAAGGTGATCATCAAGTGCAGTCCTGCGGACGCGCCGTGGACGGTCGCGCCGGGAAGGTACCGTGCGATCGCCTCGATCATCGCGTCCCGGCGGCGGCGATGCCGCCTGCGCAGGAACCGCAGGTGGCGTTCCATCTCGCCCGATTCCATGAGCCGGGCGAGTACAAGTTGCGGCAGTACGGCGTTGCCGAGGTCGGCGAACCGCTTGGCCTCGGTCAGCGCGTCGTGGTACTTGGGCGGCGCGAGCACCCAGCCCACCCGCAGCCCGGGGGCCAGCAGCTTGGACACGCTCCCGGCGTAGCAGACCTGCTCAGCGAGCATCGCCCGCAGCGCCGGGACCGGCGGCCGGTCATAGCGGTGTTCGGCGTCGTAGTCGTCCTCGATGATCAGCCCGCCCTCGCCGGCCCATCGCAGCAGTTCTCGACGCCGGCGGCCGCCCAGCACCACCCCGGTCGGGAACTGATGGGCCGGCGTCACCAGCGCGGCCGCTGCCCCCCGCGCCCACAGTTCGTCCACGCGAAGCCCGTCGGCGTCGACCGGGATCGGCGGGGTTTCCAGCTGCCGGCTGCGCAGATGCTGGCGCGCCCCCAGCGATCCCGGATCTTCCACGGCCACCTCGCGTACCCCCTCCTGGTAGAGCACCTGTGCGAGCAGGCTGAGCATCTGCGCGATGCCGGCCATGATGATCACCTGGCTGGGGTCCGCGATGATCCCGCGATTGCGCGCGAGCCAGTTCGCCACGGCCGCCCGTAGCCGCGGCGCGCCGCGAGGATCCCCGTAGCCGAGGTCAGCCGCCGAAAGCTCGTCGAACATCGCGCGCTCCGTGCGCAGCCACGCCGTACGCGGAAATGCCGTCAGATCGGGCAGTCCCGGCGACAGGTCGATGCGCGCGGGCACCGCGCGCAGGGTGTCGAAGACCTCCGCGCGAGGCTCTGAGGCGAACAGCACAGCCGGTACGGCAGGCGTGGGCGTGGCGGATCGCGTCTCCACTGGAGCGGCAACCACGATCGTTCCGGACCGGCCGCGTCCTGCGACCTGTCCGCCTTCGCTTAGCCGCTGGTAGGCCTCGGTGACGACGCCACGTGACACGCCCAGTTCCTTGGCCAGTGTCCGCGAGGCCGGGAGCCGGCTGCCCACCGGCAAACGCCCGTCCGCCATCGCCTGCCTGAGGTGCTGCGTCAACCAGTCCGCCATCCCGCCCACGGGCGCGCGGTCGACATCGAGCTGCAGGAAATCCGACCCCGACGCTTTGGACCCATGAGATCCGCCATCTTTGGACCTTTCCATCGAGCCATTATGGCGGCATGGTTCTCCGGTGTGAGCATCGCATTTCTCGTGACCACGCTGGTCGTGGTCGCCACGCCAGGCACCGGTGTCATCTACACGCTGTCAGAAGGACTCTCCCGGGGACGCCGGGCGAGCCTCGTCGCGGCGATCGGGTGCACGTTGGGCATCGTTCCGCACATGGCGGCGACGATCACCGGGCTTGCGGCGGTCCTGCACACCAGCGCGCCGGCCTTCCAGACCCTGAAATATCTCGGTGTGGCATATCTCCTGTACATGGCATGGGCCACGCTCAAGGACAAGAACGTGATCGCTGTGGAAACGCTGGCCACGTCCCGCCCGGCGACCCGGGTGATCATGTCCGGCATCCTGATCAACATCCTCAACCCGAAGCTGACCATGTTCTTCGTCGCGTTCCTGCCGCAGTTCGTGACGGCCGACGAGCCTGACTCCTTGCCACGGATGCTCGAACTGAGCGCGGTCTTCATGCTGCTCACCCTCGTTGTCTTTGCCGCGTACGGCTTGTTCGCCGCCTCTGTACGCGACCATGTGACCTCGCGGCCTCGGGTGATGGCCTGGATCGGCCGAGTCTTCGCCGGATCCTTCGTCGCACTCGGAGCCAGACTCGCCTTCGTCGACCAGTAGAGAGTTCTGGATTGCGTCGATGGGGTCGCCGGTCTCCTCCAGCCGCGCGCCGGGGTAGCCGAGCAGGCAGACCAGTGACGGGACGGGTTCTCTCGCCGAGGCTTCTATTGAGCCACAGACGGCCAGCCCGACACACCTTCGGGAGTGGCTCCCCCAAGAAGAGGCGACAGATCGTGCGGGAGAACACATCCTGCCTCTGCAACTCCATCCGCAGCAGAAACTCGTGAGAGGGCTTCATTGGATTTTACGATCTGCGAGTTCCTTGGACACGCGTGCGAGGACGGCCGAGACTCACCCCTCTGGCACGCGGAGATGCAGGTGGCGGCTTGTGCTCATCTGCTGAACCAGTGGCTGGAGGAAGACGCTCCCGAGCATGAGGCGCGTGACGCGCGTCTCCTTGTCGATCTTCGCGAGAGAACAGATCATCCCGCCGTGTTAGGGATCACCTCCCTCCTGAACTCCGGAGTGTTCCCCGCCCTGTCTCCGGACGGGCCAACGCGTGAGCCGCTCTCCTGTGTGCCGATCCCCGTCTCCGAGGCGGCCACAGCTATCGAGCGTGCCCTGTTCGGCACACCGGCGTCGAGGCGCGTCGGACTGATGTACGCCGCTCTTCGTGCTTTAATCCACGACTGGGCCGAGGAGGCGGTGCTGGTGACTGTCACCGACCCCGCCGGCGGCGGCGTCCCGGATGAGACGCATGTCGTTTTCACATTCTTTTCCAGACTGATCCGCGTCAGTGTCGCTCGCGTAGGTGATCGCGGGATCGGCCATGACCCGGCCTGCTCCTTCGCGGGGCATTGGTGCGAAAGCGATCCTCGGCTCGAGCGTGAGAGCCACGCGCTGGCCGAGGCCAGGTTGCGCGCCATCTGCGCCGGAGCCGCCCTCCGTGCCCCGCTGGATCTTTACGGCTACGCCTCGTTCAAGGTCGGGTGGATGCAACATGAGCTGCCCTCCTCTGCCGACATGGGTGCCGTCCGAGAGTGGTGGAGCAGCACTGCGTGGAGTCAGCGATACGTCAACGATTATCTCCTGGACGAGCTCTCCGTGCCCGACGACCCGCAAGCTCAGGATGACGATCCGGACGACCGGGTCGACGCGATCAAGGAACCTCATCCACTCGAACTGGGCGACCCTGCGAACGACCACGCGTGGTGGGGAGGAACAGTGGGGGGCGGGCTCCAGTCTTTGGAAACAATGGAGTTCCTCACGGAGGTCGAGGCATTTCGCGCCGCCTGCCTTGAAGAGGCCACCGGCAACGAATCGAGCGAGCTTGTCTCTCATCTCTTGGATGAGCTCCTCGACGGCCCCATCCGCCGCATGGGCGGCCCGGAACGACGGTTGCGCGTGTGGGCCGATGCCGACGAGGACGGCCGCTTCTGGCGGGATGTATCAGACGGTATCTTTCGGTGCGGCCATGGGCGCAGACTCTTAATCCTGGGTCCAGACGAGGCGATGTACATCGTGTTCAAGGAGGAACAGAACGAATGAGCCTTTCTCATCCTGAGTAGCGGCCCTTATCGATTAGTTGCAGGACGAAGATAGCCTCGACGCTCGAGCTCGTACGTTGCGGGCAACGACTGCTGCTGCGGATGGAGTTGCAGAGGCAGGATGTGTTGGCCCCTGAGGTTGACCCTTGTTCTACCTGGCCCTGGTCCCTGGTGCCGGTGCCATCGGCACGATCTGTCGCCTCTTCTGCGGGAGCACTCCCGAAGGTGTATGTCGGGCTGGCCGTGTGTGGCTTCACTATGCATGATCGTTGCTCATGGCGCTGCGGCTGCTCTATCTGATCTTCCTCAGACTCGCAGGCTGGCTGATGCTACTGGTCCGTTCCGAGACGTCGAAGGACGTCGAGATCCTGATGCTGCGCCAACAACTCGCGGTGCTGCGTCGTCAGGTGGCCCGACCGCGACTGTCGTGGCGGCCTGCGCTGGCAGGTTCTCGACCGGATGCTGATCGTCAACGCTCGCCATCTGCGCCGGGTGCTGGCCGCGTACGAGGCTCATTTCAACCAGCACCGTCCGCACCGGTCCCTGGGGCAGGCTGCTCCGTTACGAGCCTCGCCCGCCTCGGTCGGAGTCGATATCGAGGTCATCCGCCGCGATCGTCTCGATGGGCTGATCCACGAGTATGCGCAGGTCGCGTAGTGTGGCCGAGTTCTGGCACCCACCTGCTACAGCAGGTGTTTGCGGACCTTGCCGACCGAGGTGCGGGGGAGGGCGTCGATGAACTCGACGAAGGTGGGAACCTTGAAGGAGGCCAGGCGGTCGGCGCAGAACGCGATGATCTCACCGGCGTCCGCCGAAGCGCCGGGCCGCAGGACGACGAACACCTTGATGGCCTCGTCGCGGACCGGGTCGGGCACGCCGACCGCCGCTGACTCGAACACCAGGGGATGCTCGTTGACGACGCGTTCCACCTCGGCGGCGGCCACGTTTTCGCCCGAGCGTTTGATCATGTCCTTGGCCCGGTCGTGGAAAGCGAGCAGGCCGCCGGGTTCGAGCGTGACCATGTCACCGGTGCGCAGCAGGCCGCCGTCCATGGCCGACCGGGTGGCGGCGGGGTCGTCGAAGTAGCCGGACATCAGCGTGACGCCGGGCCGGCCCGGGACCCGCAACTCGCCGGCCACGACTCTCACGCCTCCGGGCAGCGAGGGGCGGCCGATCGTCATGTTGTCGCGCCGGCCGTACAGCGGGTTCATCAGCGGCGGCGCGATGGTCTCCGTCATGCCGTAGATCTGCAGGAGCGGGCAGCCGAAGCGCTGTTCGAAGGCGCTCAGCTGCGCCGGGGTCAGGTTCTGCGCGAACAGCGTCGCGCGCAGGCAGGTGGCGGCGTCCTCGTCGCCGAGCGGCTGGGCCAGGATCATCCGCAGGGGCGCGGCGAAGAGGCTGGCCAGCGTCGCCCCGTGGTGGCGGGCCTGTTCGGCCCAGCGTGAGGCGGAAAAGCGCGGCATCACCGCCACGGAGGCGCCGGTGACCAGCGCCGACATCACACAGTAGTACTGCGCGTTGGCGTGGAACAGCGGCAGCGTCACCAGCCAGCGATCCTCGGGGCGCATCCGCAGGTGACGGGCGACGACCTCGCCGGCGACCAGATAGTTGGCGTGGGTGACGACGACGCCTTTGGGCCTGCTGGTGGTCCCGGAGGTGTACAGGACGGCGAGCGGGTCGAGCGGGGAGGGCGCCGGGCCGGGCGGGACTGCCGTGGGATCGCCGAGGCCGGTGATCAGGTCCACTTCCGGGGGTACGGCGGAGCCCGGCGGGCCTACGGCCACCCGGCAGCCCGCGTGCCCGACGGCGTACCGCAGCTCGTCCGCGCCGGCCTGCGGGCCGATGGGCACGACGACGGCGCCGAGCAGGGCCGCGCCGAACCAGCAGGCGAAGTACTCGGGAACGTTGCCCAGCACCAGCGCCACGCGCTCGCCACGTCCTACACCGGCGGCGGCGAGGGCGCCGGCGCCGCTGCGCGCCAAGTCCAGGGTGTCGGCGTAGCTGTAGGCGCCCTCCTCGAACAGCAGGAACGGCGCGTGCGGCGTGGCCGCGGCCCGCTCGGTCAGCAGCGAGGCCACGCTCTGCCGACCTGTCGGCAGTAACTCGTGCCCGCTCATCGCTCGCCGCCCAGCGCGTGCCTGCGAACCTTGCCCGTGGGCGTGCGCGGCAGGTCGGCAACCATGTGCAGGTCCTTGGGCACCTTGTACGGTGACAGCCGTACCCTGCAGTGGTCGAGCAGTTCCTCGGCGGTGACGTCCTCGCCGGGGCGGACGGCGACGTAGGCCACCACGTGCTGCCCGCCGTCGTCGTCGGCCGCGCCGGTCACGGCGGCCTCCAGCACGGACGGATGCTCGGCGAGGACCCGCTCGACCTCTCCCGCGGAGACGTTCTCTGTGTCGGGTTTGAGGATGTCGGCTTGCCGGTCCACGAAGGACACGTAGCCGTCAGGCTCGAGGCGTACCTGGTCGCCGGTGTGCAGCCAGCCGTCGTCTATGACGCGGGAGGTGAGCTGGGGCGCGTTGTAGTAGCCGGCCATGAGGGTCACCCCCGGCGTGCCGCCAACAAGGAGTTCGCCGGGGGCATCCGGGGAACCTGCCACGCGCAACGGGTAGCCGAGCACCGGCAGGCCGAGCGTGTCGTTGCGCCGCTGGCCGTATAGCGGGTTCATCAGGACGGGGCTCACGGTCTCGGTCATGCCGTAGATCTGCAGCAGCGGCAGGCCGAACCGCGTCTCGAAGGCGCTCAGCTGCGCAGGGGTCAGCGGCTGGCCGAACAGCGCGGCCCTGATCGTGTGGTCGCGGTCGGCCGGATGAGCGGGGGAGGCCAGCAGCCGCCGGATGCCGGAGGCGAAGAAGCTGGTCACGGTGACGCCGTGGCCGCCTGCCAGCTCCACCCAGCCGGCCGGGTCCAGGCCGTCGCAGACGACCATGGAGGCGCCGGTGACCAGGGCGGACATGGCGGAGTAGAACAGCGCGTTGCCGTGCGAGAGCGGCAGGGTGACCAGCCATCGGTCGTCGGGGCGCAGGCGCAGGTGTCCGGCGACGACCTCGCCGGCGATGAGCAGGTTCGCGTGGGTGATCACGACGCCCTTCGGCCAGCCCGTCGTGCCCGAGGTGTAGAGGATCGCCACCGGGTCGAGCGAGTCGGGAGGCGGCCATCCGGCGGCGGTCCGGTGCTGGCCCAGCGTGGCCAGTTCGCCCGGGCCGCGGATGTCGCGCAAGTCGGGGCACAGGTCGCGGGCCTCCTCGACGGCGGGCCGGCCGAGCAGGGAGCTGACCGACACGACGCATCCGCTGTGCGACAGCACGTAGGCCAGCTCGTCGCTGCTGGACTCGGGGCTGGTCGGCACGGCCACGGCGCCGATCTCGGCGACGGCGAGCAGGTGCGTCAGGAAGGCGGCGCTGTTGGGCAGGTGGAGGTGGACCCGGTCGCCGCGCCCGACGCCGAGCGCGATCAGGCCCGAGGCGATGGCGGTCGCCTCTTCCAGCGCCGCGGCATAGCCGAGTTCGGCGCCGTCCGGCTCGCGCACGAACGTCGCGGCCGGCGTGCCCGCCGCGACGTGCCGCAGGTAGCCGGGCAGGGTCAGCCCCGAAGCGGGGGACAGGGTGATCTCAGCCATCTTCGACCTCCAGCAGTCCGGCGTCGACCAGCTCTTCGGTGACGGTGACCGTACGGGTGAAGGCCGACGTCATGGCGGCCCGCGCGGCCGCGACGTCGCCGCCGCGGCAGGCGGCGACCAGGTCGCGGTGGACGGCGGCGAACGGCGCGCGGTCGGCGTGCTTCAGGCAGGCCACCCGGTATCGGCCGGAGTTCTCGACCAGGGTCCGGACAAATTTGATCATCCACTCCGACCCGCAGGCGGACACCAGCGTCAGATGCAGGTGCGCGAAGGCGCGTTCGGCCTGCGGCGGCGGCGTCCCAGGCACCCAGGCGGCGGCGAAGGCGGCGGCCGCCTCCTCCACCGCCTCCAGCCAGGCCGCGTCGCGGTCGGCCAGCGCCAGTTCCAGCGCGTACGGCCCCAGGACGGTGAGCAGCTGGTGCAGTTCCCTGCAGGCCCGCAGCGACAGCGGCGCGACCCTGGCGCCGCGTTGCGGCGAGACATCGACCAGGCCCTCGCCGGCGAGCCTGGCCAGCGCCTCGCGCAACGGGCTCGGGCTGACCGAGAACCGCTCGGTCAGGGCCGCGGTCAGCAAACGCTCTCCCGGCTTGAGCTCGCCGGACAGAATGGCCTCACGCAGCTGCCTGTCGACCCATTCCGTGCGGGTCATCGGCGGGCGGCCGGTGACCAGGTCAGCCACGGGTGGCCGGTTCCCGGTGGCGGGCCCGGGCCTGCTCCCACAGGTCCATGCCGTCGATCGGGACGATCTTCTCGTCCAGGATGGTCACACCCGCGTAGACGAGGTCGTCGGGCGCACGCCTGCCGCGCAGGGGCAGTTCCTCGGGCACGTCCCGGTGCATGTCCTCGACGACGAACTCGCGGCCCGCCTCGACAACCGTCTGCCGGTGCAGAATCCGCCACTGGCCCTCGCGTCGTTCGAAGACGTCGATGTAGCGGCCTTCGAGCTGCTGGTCGACGTGGCGGCCGTCGCCCAGCGGGATGTGGTGCATGACGTAGAACTGGCTCTCCACGAAAGCGCGCTCGCCGTCCAGGTCGATGACCGGGTTGGTGATCGAGTGCTGGGAGTTGTCGATCTCGGCCAGCAGGGGGATCACGTAGTCGGCGAAGGCGTGGGCGTTGCCGTTGTAGAACCAGTGCACGTCCGTGGCGTCCGGCCAGTAGCAGGACTTGAACAGTTCCAGCTCGCAGCGGTCGGCGCCCCTGGCGTAGCGGTGGAGCACGTCGCGGATCGCCTCGCGATCCTCCAGTATGGTCAGCCTGCGCAGAATCTCCTCGGTCGTCATGGCGTCCCTCTCAGAACGGTCGATGTGGAGAACGGCGGGCGGCCCTTGGCGATGAAGGCGACCCACGCGTCGTGGACGTCACCGGAACCGAAGACGTGCCGGAGTTCGGCGCCGTGCACGGGGTCCGGCCCGTCGAACAGGTAGGTGAAGACCTCGGCGTGCGGCGCGTGCGCCTCGGCCACGGCCAGGGTCGGCCGCCGGAAGCCCGCCTCGGTCGTCAGCTCGACCGCGAGCTCGAAGGCCGAGCGTCCCTGCGGCTCCGGGGCCGGGCGCCCCATCTCGGCGGTGACCGCCTCCAGCACCAGCGCGCCGACCTCGGGGGGCGGCGTCCTGCTGCCGACCGCGTGGGCCATCATGAGCAGCGTCTCCTGCCGGGTGGTACCGGCCAGCAGCGGCACGTCCCGCGCGGCGCCGGCCGCCAGAGCGGCCAGCGGCTCCTGCGGCAGCACTTCGTCCCCCCACACCGGGAAGAAGGCCATCCCTGCCATGGCGGCCTCGCCGTACCGCTCGACATCTCTGCTCTCGAAGGCGTCGTCGCACACGACGCGCTGCGCCTCCAGCAGCCGGGCGCGCGGCACCGCGGTCAGCGCGAGGAGGTCATCGGGCGGGATGGCGAGCGCGTCGGCGAGCCGACGGCCGATCCGGGCCGCGGTCGCGAGGGGTACGGCCAGCGGTGCCGTGGCCGACTGCACGATCGCACCGGCCACCATGCCCTGGGCCAGTGGCGAGGCCAGCAGGCAGGCGACCGCCATCGCGCCGGCCGAATGCCCGGCCAGCGTGATGCGCTCCGGATCGCCGCCGAACAGGTGGATGTTCTCGCGCACCCAGGCCAGCGCTGCCAGCTGGTCGCGCAGTCCGAGGTTGGCCGCCGGGCCCACGACCGCATAGCCGTCCACGCCCAGCCGGTGGGTGATGCTCACCTCGATCACGCCGTCGCGGGCGAAGGCGCCGCTCTGGTAGAGCGGCTCGCCGCCCGAGCCGAGGACGAACCCGCCGCCGTGCAACCACACCAGCACGGGCAGCTTGGCCGCGCCCAGGTCGGGGGTGCGGATCGTCAGGGTCAGGCAGGCTTCGTCCTGTGGCAGGACGGTGCCGAAGACCTCGCCGACCGCGCCGTAGCACGGAACCTGGGGGGCCGCGGGGCCGGGTGCGGTCGCCGGGCGCTCGCCGTCCCACGACGGTGGTGGCGCGGGCGGCCGGAAGCGTAGGGGCCCGATGGGGTCGGCCGCGTACGGCACGCTGCCGAAGAAGTAGATGCCCTGAGCGGCGACGCCGCGCAGCGTGCCTTGCGGCACGTGGACCAGTGTCATGCGAGGACTCTATATTTTCGAAAATCGATCCGGCAAGCCTTGCGTTCAGATTTTAGAAAATATAGATTCCTGTCATGCGTTGGGCGACATATGCGTCTTCGGAGGGCGCGCGGACCGGCCTCGTACACGACGGCCGCATCCACGCGCTACCACCGGGCGAGAGCGTGCTGGGCCTGCTCGGCGACGATGGCGACAAGCTTCGAGAGGCCGCCGACCGGGCGCTGACCGCCCCCGCCGCCGTCGCGCGGCTCGAGGAGGTCAGTCTGCTGGCGCCGATTCCCCGGCCGCCGTCGATCCGGGACTGCCTGTGCTTTCTCGATCACATGCGCAACTGCCTCAAGGCGGCTGGCGCCCCGGGCGGCCTGGGCCCGGTCTGGTACGAGATCCCCGCCTTCTACTTCGCCTGTCCCTCCAGCGTGCTCGGCGCGTACGACGACGTTCCGATCGCTCCGGGCAGCGCCTGGTTCGACTTCGAGCTCGAGGTGGCCGCCGTGATCGGGCGTCCAGGCCGTGATCTCACCCCGGACGAGGCACAGCGGAGCATCGCCGGCTACATGCTCATGTGTGACTGGAGCGCCCGCGACCTGCAGATGCTGGAAGGCGAGCTGCGTATCGGCCAGGCCAAGGGCAAGGACAGCGCGACCACCCTCGGCCCGTTCCTGGTGACCCCCGACGAGTTCGAGTTCGCGGCGGAGCTCACCGTCTCGCTGAACGGCCGGCGCATCGGCTCCGGCTCTCCGGCGGCCATGGACTGGTCCTTCGGCGAGGTCATCTCCTACGCCTCCCGAGGCGTCGAGCTGCAGCCGGGCGACTTGTTCGGCTCGGGCACGCTGCCCGGCTGCAGCCTGGTGGAGCACTTCGCCGGAGGAAGCTTCCCCGGCTGGCTCACCGACGGGGACGTGGTCACCCTGTCCGGCGGCCGCCTGGGTGAGACCCGGCAGACCATCCGGCGCGGTCCCGACCCACACCCGCTACCGCCCCGCCCCGGCCATCCGTCGCTCTCTGTCGCTCTCAATCAGTCATGATGATCTTGTGTGGATGACATGAGTTTTCGAAGTCGGCGGACGGCCCCCATGAGCGCCGGAGTGGTGGCGCTGCGATGAAGAAGGCATGGACGGCTCGCACGGCGGCCCCGGTGGTCGCCTCGCCGCTCCTGGTGAACGGCGCCTTGATCGTGGCCGATGCGGGGGGCAGCGTGTACTGCTTCGACGCGCGGACCGGTGACGAGCGCTGGCGAAGGGCCGACCCCATCGAACAGTGGAGGGAGCACGGTGCGGCGTTCTGTCTCCCCCCGGCGGTCTGGAATGACTGGGTCTTCGTCGAGGCGGCGCGCGGTCTTCAGGTCCACGATGTGCGTTCGGGAGATCTAGTCCGGGGGCTCGACGACGACGGCTGCCCGACCGTGGTCGGAAACCTTCTCCTTGTCCACGGACTCAACGCCGGGATCAGAGCGTTCCGCCTCCCGGACCTGACGCTGGTCTGGTCAAAGGGCTGGAGCGGGTGGATGCGCGTGAGCCCGGCGATCTCCGAGGAGGGCACGGCCTACGCGGCCCTGGGGTTCGAGGAGCAGCACACGCACGGCGGGCTCCTCGCGTTCGACCCGGCGACCGGCGAGGAGATGTTCCACCGGAACGACGCCTACGAGGGCTGCCCGCTCCGCCAGATCGAGGGGGCCGAGGACTGGCTGACCTTCTCCCCGGTCCATCCGGTCGTCGGGGAGGGGCTGGTGTGGTTACCACGCGACCGGGGCCACTCGGACGAGGGCCACGATCCGGGGCCCTGGAACGCGTTGGAGATCGTCGGCCTGGATCCGCGCACGGGTGAGGATCGCTGGTGCCACCGGCTCGACCCCACGCTGGAGTCGTATGCGGCCGGCGCCGTCGCGGTGGCAGACGGCACCGTCTATCTCGGTGCGGCGCTGTGTGGCGAGCCGACCCCTTCCATGGAGTCGGACGCGACCCTGGTTCTGCACGCGATCGACATCCCCTCGAACACGACGCGCTGGACGCGGGTTCTCCAAGGGCTCGCGGCGGCGCCTGAGGTGGACGGCGGGGTCGTGTACACCGCCACGGACCTCGGCGAGGTCAGCGCGCTCGACGCCGCCACCGGAGACGTCCTGTGGGCTGCCGAGACGGGCGCGAAGATCTCTCATCCGCACGCCTTCGTCGAGGAGCCGTCCGACAGCTATGACGAGGGTGGCGCAGCCGTTCTGAAGGCAGACGAGATGCTCTACGTCCGCACCGATGCCGGGGTCGTGGCGCTGCGATGACGGACGTGGTGAGGGAGGCGCACGGTCTCACGACGATGGGCGACCGGGACGAGACACGCTGGAATGGACGATGCCGTGTTTCATAGGCGTCAGCCGGCCAGGCTTGTCTGACAGGAGGAGTCGTAGAGGGCCGTGCGTGCGCGCGCGTAAGGGTGTCGGGAAAGTCGGAAATCTCGCGGTGAGATCTCACCATGGGATGGCGGCACCGGGGGCTTTCGTCGCCCGCCGCGGTGGGCGACGGCGAGCGACGAATCGGGGTCCGGGAGGCGGGCGGCGTGGCGCCAGTCGGCGGCGACGGCCTGGTGCTCGCGGGCGGTGGCGCTGATAGCGGTGGTGATCCTAGTCAGGCGGTGGGCCAACTGGCCGCCGTCGACGGCGGGAATCGCGGCGATCGCCACGGCGAGTTCGTCGGCCAGCTGGCAGACGTCAGTGGCGTCGCCGGCCAGGCGCTCGCGCAGCCGCGCCGCGCGCGAGGCGGTCTCGGTGGTCCGGCGGCGGGCCCGGTGGGCGGCTTGGTGGCAAGGGGTTGCGCAGTAGCGGGCCGGGCGGCCGGTGCGGGCCTGGCCGATCGCCGCGCCTTCAGTCGGATATAGCCGCTACCTGCGGTGATGTCGAGGTAGAGGGCCTGGTGCGAGGGTTGTTGATCTCTGCCGCATCCAGAAGGCATCACCATGGTCAGGACCAAATACGACGAGGCGACCACAGCAGCCTTTCGGAGGAAAATCATGTCCTTTCCCAAGCTTCCCCAGCCGGAGCCCGGTGAAGTGTTGTTGGTCTGCACGTGCTACGAGGACGGCACGGCACTCTGGGGCGGGCTGCTTGACGAGATCGGGGGCCGCGGGGAAGGCGGTGTGCTCGTCGTCGGGGGAAGCGGGGTGCGACTCCGCCCGATCGAGGACTGCGGGTGGAACTACCTGCACGGCGGAAACGTCCCGGCGCTTGTCGCGAACGGCGGCCCTGTGCCGCCGGTCGTCGTCTTGGCGGACATTCCGGTGGTGTACGGCGGGGATGGGCCGTTGCTGGTGGACCTGGCGGCGATACCCGGGCGCGGCGTCCGGGTCCCATCGGTCCGGCTCGGCGAGATCCTGGCCGCCCTGCTGGGCGGCGCACTCGCGTTCGACGACCTGGTGCGCAACATGGACACGGGCGGCATGTACCGGGGAGACGGTGGCCGGCCGGCCTTCCCCGCGCCGACGGCGCCGCCGCACCGGTCCTTCCCGGCACTGCCCTCCACCGCCGCGGCCCTGCTGCTCCGGACCGCCTTCCACGACGAGGAGGGCTGGCGCGTCCTGCTCGACGAGCTGGGTGGAGCCGACGAGGATGGCTGGATCGGCGCAGACCTGGACCCGGACGAGATCGACGTGGCGCACTACCCGTTGGAAGCGCTGATCGTCGACGACCGGGCCTTCGAGGGCCTCCTGCCGAGCCAGGTCCCGGCGCTGGTCCCGCCCGAGGAGCACACCACGCTGGTCGCGCTCGCCGACGCCAGGACCTTTGCTGAGCCCGGCCAACCGCTGACCGTCGTCGACCTGTACGACACTCCGGGGCAGCCCGCCGTCCTTCCCTGCCGCGTGGTCGGATCGATGGCGTGCAACCTGGAGATCAGCAACATGGACTTCCACGAGTTCGTCGCCGAGGAGGGCACGGAGCCGTGGTGGGAGGGCTCCTGAAAGGGATATTCGCGGTGATCTCACGGTGAGATAAGGCTGTCGTCGCTCGGCGCCGCGGATGCCGGCACTGCGCCTGCCGACAATGTCATCCGCCCAGGTCATAGCCTTGCAGGCTTCGCCTTGCGTGTGCGAGATTCGGCCGCCAGGAGAAGGAGATAAGTGCGGCATGATGATCGACCGTGCTCTTTCGTCTGGCCTACCTCGCCGTCACGAACACGTTCGCCGCGCTGCGGTTGCTGCCGATGGGCGCTCGAGACAAGGACGTCGAGATCCTCGTCCTGCGTCACCAGATCACCGTTCTCGAACGACAGCTCGGTGCCGGCACCAGGGTGAGATTCGCGCCCGAGGACCGAGTCTTCCTGGCTGCCCTGCTGACATCGTTGCCCCGCGAGGTTCTGTGCCGGCTGCGGCTCCTCGTCCGCCCGGATACCGTCCTGCGCTGGCACCGCGATCTGATGAGACGGCGGCATGCCCGTACGTGCCAGTCGAAGCGGCCTGGGCGCCCGCCCACGGTCCGCTCTATCCGCACGCTTATCCTGCGTCTGGTCCGGGAGAACCCCGTCGGCAGCGACTTGCGGCAGCGGCGGCGGTACCGCCGGTACCGAACGCGCAAGCACACTCCACCAGGGGCTGTTCGCGAGTCTCGACACGGCCTCATTGTCCTGGGAGGACGCGTACGTGGCCAGGAGGTGCGACTGGCCCTCTCGAGGCCGACGCAGGCACGCCTCATCGTAGAGTGGCCCAATGGCAAGGCTGGATGATCTGCTCGCCGCGTACCCATGGCTGAGGCTGCTGGGGACCGATCTGCTCGGCCGACTCGACCTCGCCGAATTGGCCGATCCGCATCCTTGCGCGCTGGTGCTGGGGCCAACCGTGGTTGCCTACCGGCGCGGTGCCCGTCCCCGCCCGGGGCGGGTCTCGCTGTGCTCGGTGATTCCCGCAGCGCGGATCGGACCGGCACGGGTCGCGTTGCTCGATGACGCCGAGCGGGCCAATCCCGGGATCGTGCTGGTCGAGTACGCCCCTGTTGACGAAGCCGGCTTGCGCGAGGGGCTGCGGTGGGCCGTAGCGGCGCATCGGCCTATGTCGCTTCTTGTCAACGACGGCGAACGTCGCAATGTTCTTTGAAGCCTTGCGCGGTCAGGCCGAGGGCGGCGAAGGTCCGCGCCCGCTGGTTCTCGAACGCGATGGCCGTCGTGAGTTCCACCAGTTGCGGTTCGGTGAGATGGACGAGCAGGCCGGAGATCATGTTGTCGGTGACGGTGGGCGAGGTGTCGGTCATCGCCTCGGCGTAGGCGAGGATCAGGCGTTCGACGTCGCTGAACAGGTCGCTGTCACGCCAGGCGCTCACCGCTTCGATCTTGGCGGCGGAAACGCCGTGCATGACACTCGCCAGCAGCGCCAATTCGGGTCTGTTCCTCACTGAACTGCGCTTGACCTGCCCAAAAGCGGCTGGGGCGGCCTGACTTTCTACAAGATTCTCAACATGCTCCAGGTGCTGTTAGCCACCTGGGCCGGCCGATGCCCCACCTGCCGTCAACGATCGCCATGACGTACTACTAGACCGCAGCATGCTGCGGACCCGACTGGAGCGAACCGAGCGGATCGAACTGCAGACCCTGTGGCGGATCTTCCGCCGCGTCGAACTCCCCACCGGAGGCCCATCGTGATCTAGGTGACCAGGGCCCGGCCCGAGACCGACCGGATCGCCTGCCCCTGGATGATCCGCCGCTTCATCGACCCTGACGCCGAGATCCAACGCCCTCGTGATAGGACCAACTCAACACATCGCTGTCCGTGACATGCGGCCAGATAATGTTGCAGATTCCCGGCCAACGAGCGCTGCAGGTCACACTCGGCGGCTCCGTCCCGCACACGCCCGCGCGCATGGAGGGTCCCGAAACTCCCGAAACCCGGCTTCGCGCCCGCGCACGTAGACCGGTCCGGAAAGCCCGGAAATGGCCTGGCTCACGGGCCGGTCCCGGTGGGTGCCAGCTCAACGTCGTACGGCGAACCGCTCCAGGACGCGCTCGACCAGGTCACGAAGGGTCGTCCCCTTCTACCGGCCCCGGACACGACAAAACAGCGCGCTGACCAGACGGAGCTCAGACGCTCCCTGCGAACTGGAAGAAGTGGGTGACGGTGTCGCGGAGGATGGCGGCCTGTCGGCGCACCTCGGACAGGCGGACATAGTCGGTCGCCGAGAAGGTCCCCCTCTTCCGGTACTCCGAACATCACGGTGGGGATCCCCCGGGACGTCGGGCAGCCCGCGTCGAAGCTGCCGGTACGATGCCGCTCGTGGTGGTGGTGCCAGCGAGGCGTACGAGGTTATGTGGGCTGTCGACGACACCACGACGTTCCACTACGCGGAGGATGTGGGGTCGGGCGAGGCTTTCTGTCTGGTCCAGGATCCCGAGCGCGGGCCGGTGGCGAACGCGTTCCGACAGATCGAGTCCCGACCATGGAGCTCGTGAGCCCGGCCAGGATCAGGGCTACGGCGACACGGCGCTCTTCACGGGACGGGTCACGAACACCGCGCACCACCTGGGCAGACGCTTCGACGCCGACGAGTGGACGACCGACGTGTTCGTCAGAAGGCAGGGCCGCTGGCTGTGCGTGCTGAGCCACATCACGGCGGCGGCCACCGCGTGATCGCCGGCTCCTGCCGGCGATCACGCGGTGGCCCTGCGTTCACACGCGGAGGATGAGCCGCGCGGGAGCTATTTCGGCGGAGTCAGGTTCTCGAACGGGGCGCAGTTGTCCGGCCACGCGGGGTTGGCGGCGTACTGGCCGGGTACGGGGTTGATCTTGCAGGAGGTCTGCGCGATCTCCCCGGTCTGGTTGCGCACGGTCACATGCAGGTCGCCGCCCATGCTCATGACCGCGGCCGACACCGCCACCACGTCGCCGGGGTAGCCCGCCACATCCGACAGGTCGTGCCACCTGGGCGTGGTGCGCGGGTCGCGGACGAGTGTGCTTCCGTCGCCCGGCGCGGTCACGACGTACTTGTAGTTCTTATGGAAGGCCGAGTCGATGCTCGCCGCGGAGCCGCTCGCGGGACCCGCGGGACCCCTGTCGCCCTTCTCGCCCTTTTCGCCCTTTTCACCCTTCTCGCCCCGCGGACCCTGCGGTCCACGAGGGCCCGCAGGACAGTTGCAGGAGTGCTCGTCGTCGCGGTCGTGGCGGTCGTCGGGGTCGTGACGGTCGTGGCGGCAGCGGCGGCAGCTCAGCAGCGACTTCTCCCCGACGGCGACGGCGACGGCGGCCGCCGGCTGACCGGCCGTGGCCTGCGAGCCGACCTCGCTCACCGCCTGTCCGGCGGGCACGAGGAGGGCGCTGGTGAAGAGAGTGGCGAGGGCCAGATTGCGTACACGTCCGCCGTGCCGGGAAAGGATGGTCTCTGTCGTCATTTCTTTCCGTTTTCTGTCGGTCGATCTGAAGAAGCTGTGAATTCGCGACAGGCCGCGACAGTCGGCAATGTACCCAGTGGCAGAAATGGACAGGCCCGCCCGCCGTCCACGGAAAGGCCAAGACTTGTTGCTCGAACAGAAAGGAGGGCATGGCGCTGCAAAGGGTCTAAATGGCGGCGATGAGGACCTTATGCGAAGCCGCTATTTCCAAAGATGCACCGACAAGCGGAATTTCGTGGGGTGAACGCGCGCATGACGGGAGTGGCCACTCCGCGGTGAATCGACGACGCTCGACGGGCCGCCCAGCCCTCCCGCCGGGCACGATGGGCCCCTGTCCATTCCCTCGAATGTGGACGAAGGTGACCGTCATGTCGCCCCGAGTTTTTCATGCGCGGCTCGACGTCGTCACCTTCGAGACGGGACCGGGATATTCGTCCGAGTTGTCACCGTCATGACGGCGATTCATCGCGGTGCGTCAATCGCGCTCATCAGTCATGCAGGCATGTTCTAGCCGAGAGGGAAGGGCACGGTCGCAGCGGCGAGTAGCCCGATGCCGATCGCCACCGTGCCCATGTTGGGCAGGTTTTATCGCCTACGACCTCTGGGCCGCGTCGTCGTCGCTGCGGCCGGAGCGGGCGATTCGTCGAGCCGGCGCGGGGGCCGGATGCCGCCACCGCTGGTGGTCACGCACCGGCGCCGGTGACACCGAGGGCCGGGTGGACGGGGGCGTCGGGCACGCCGGCGGCACGGCGGGCGGAGAACTCCTTGCGGAGTACGGGCACCACCTCCTCGCCCAGGATGTCGAGCTGCTCGAGAACGGTCTTCAGCGGCAGCCCCGCGCCGTCCATGAAGAACAGCTGGCGCTGGTAGTCGCCGAAGTGCTCGCGGAAGGTCAGGGTCTTGTCGATGACCTCCTGCGGGCTGCCGACCGTCAGCGGCGTCTGCTCGGTCATCTCCTCCAGCGAGGGGCCGTGGCCGTACACGGAGGAGTTGTCGAAGTAGGGGCGGAACTCCCGCACCGCCTCCTGCGAGTTCCTGTGCATGTAGACCTGGCCGCCGAGGCCGACGATCGCCTGTTCGGGGGTGCCGTGCCCGTAGTGGGCGTACCGCTCGCGGTAGAGGCCGATCAGGCGCTGGAAGTGGTCCTTCGGCCAGTAGATGTGGTTGGCGAAGAACCCGTCGCCGTAGTAGGCCGCCTGCTCGGCGATCTCGGGCGAGCGGATGGAGCCGTGCCAGACGAACGGCGGCACCCCTTCGAGCGGGCGCGGCGTGGAGGTGAAGCCCTGCAGCGGCGTGCGGAAGCGGCCCGTCCAGTCGACCGCCTCCTCGCGCCACAGCCTGCGCAGCAGCGCGTAGTTCTCGATGGCCAGGGGGATGCCGTCGCGGATGTCCTTGCCGAACCACGGGTAGACGGGGCCGGTGTTGCCCCTGCCCATCATCAGGTCCACCCGGCCGTCGGCCAGGTGCTGCAGCATCGCGTAGTCCTCGGCGATCTTCACGGGATCGTTCGTGGTGATCAGCGTCGTGGAGGTGGACAGGATCAGCCGCTCGGTCCTGGCGGCGACATAGCCGAGCAGGGTCGTCGGCGACGACGGCACGAACGGCGGGTTGTGGTGCTCGCCGGTCGCGAAGACGTCCATGCCCACCTCCTCGGCCTTGATCGCGATGGTGGTCATCGCCTTGATGCGCTCGTACTCGGTCGGCGTGCGCCCGGTGACCGGATCGGTCGCCACGTCGCCGACGGTGAAGACTCCGAACTGCATGATGGTCGCCCCTTCTGTCAGGCGGAAACGAGCAGCGCCACGATGGCGGGGCCGAAGGCGGTTCCCAGCAGGTAGCACAGGTTGAACAGGCCGATCGCGGCCGCCCTGTGCTCCTCGGGGGCGGCGGAGGTGGCGCGGACCGCCAGCACCCCCTGTCCCGAGGCGGCCGCGATCGAGGCGGCCGCCTGCGCGGCCAGCAGGCCGAACGCCCACCCGGTGAAGGCCGCGGTCAGCGCGGCCGCGACACCCGCGACGACCAGCGCCGCGATGACCGGGCGCGGTCGCATCCGGGCGGAGGCCGCCACGACGAACCACGACAGGCCGCCGCCGAACAGCAGCGGCCACACCATGGCCACGCCGATCTGCGCGGACGTCCAGGTCGTCAGCTCCGTCAGCCGGGCGGGAAGGGCGTAGATCAGCGCGAAGTTGCCGACGGCCAGGGCGAAGGCGAGCCCCGCCGCGCCCAGGAACGCGGGCGAGCGCACCAGGACGGCGGGCACGAAGCCGTCGGGCCTGCGCCGCAGGTGCAGCGCGAACGCCGCCGCCACGACGACTGCGGCGATCCCCGCCACCACGGGCTGGTGAGGGACGAACACCAGCGCGGTGACCAGCGCGGTCAGGACTACGGCGCCCGCCGCGTCGAACCGGCCGGGCGAAGGCTCCTGGCGCGCATGACCGAGGACGGCGGGCACCGCCAGCACTGCCACCACCGGCAGCGCGAGCACGACGCGCCACGACAGCAGATCACTGACCAGCGACCCCACGAGTGGCGACACCGAGCCGACCACGGCGAGCGAGGACGTGGCCACGCCCATCCTGCGTGGGGAGTCGGCCAGGTGCATGGCCAGACCCGTCAGCCCGGCGGCGCCGAGCGCCTGCGCGGCGCTGCCGGCCAGCAGGAGGGGGAAGGAGGGCGCGACGAGCGCGAGGGCCGAACCCACCAGGACGAGCAGACCGCACAGCGCCGCCGTGGCGCGCACCCCGCGGTGGCCGACCAGCCCCGACATCAGCGGCGTTCCCACCGCGATGCCCCAGCCGAACACCGTCACCAGCCAGGTCGCCGTCGCGGGCGAGACGCCGAGGCCCTCGGCGACGTCGCCCAGGATGAGCGCGGGGCCCGCGATGCCGAACGACATCGGCCCTGCCAGCACGGCCAGCGAGAGCGCCGAGAGCCTGGCGTGCCGTACATGGAGGCTCATCGGGCGGCCACCGTCGGGTAGTCGGTGTAGCCGCGGTGGTCGCCGCCGTAGAAGGTGGAGGGGTCGGCCTCGTTGTACGGGCCCCCCGCCCTGATGCGCTCGGGCAGGTCGGGATTTGCCAGCCACAGGGAGGCGAGGCTGACCGCGTCGCACAGGCCCTCGCGCAGCACCGCGGCCGCGGCCTCAGGCGTGACCTTCGCATCCTGGCCTGTCGCGTGCGGGTTGAGAATGAGGGTTCCCGGCCAGGCGGCCCTGACCAGTTTGGTGATCTCCCTGCTGCCGAACTCCATGATGTGCACGTAGGCCAGCTCGTACGGCGCCAGGGCGCGCATCAGGGCAGGGTAGACGTCGGCGGAGTCCCGCTCGTTGATCCCGTTGTTGCCGTTGGCGGGGGAGATGCGCATGCCGACCCGCTCGGGCCCGATCGCGTCGGAGACCGCCTGCGCGACCTCCACCGCGAAGCGGATCCTGTTCTCGACCGAGCCGCCGTAGGCGTCGGAGCGGGCGTTGGCGCTGCCGCACAGGAACTGGTGGAGCAGGTAGCCGTTGGCGGCGTGCAGCTCCACCCCGTCGAACCCGGCCTCCATCGCGTACGTGGCCGCCGTGACGAAGTCCTCGACCGTCGAGGCGATGTCTTCCAGCGTCATCGGGCGGGGCGTGGGATGGTCGAGCATGCCGTCCTGGGTGTAGATCTGCCCGCCGGAGGCGATCGCCGAGGGCGCCACCGGCAGCGCGCCGTCAGGGTAGAGACAGGGGTGGCCGACCCGGCCCGAGTGCATCAACTGGACGAAGATCCGGCCGCCGCGCCCGTGGACGGCGTCGGTGACCCTGCGCCACTCCTCGGCCTGCTCACGCGAGTGCAACCCGGGAGTGTCGATGTAGCCCTGGCCGATCACCGAGGGCTGGGTGCCCTCCGTGATGATCAACCCGGCGCCGGCCCGCTGCGCGTAGTACTCGGCCGTCAGGTCCGTCACCAGCCCGCCGGCGGCGCGGCTGCGCGTCATCGGCGCCATCACCAGGCGGTTGGGAAGGTCCAGCTTGCCCAGGGTGACCTGCTCGAATAGTTCGTTCATGCCGACGAACGTACGAGCGGGGAATGTTTCGGCGCATCAGTAGGATCTACTGGTCACAGGTACTTGGAGGTGTCGTGCTCTACGGGCGGTCCACGGAACAGGCCGAGCTCGAAGGCCTGATCACCTCGGCGCGGCAGGGGCACAGCGGCGCGCTGGTGGTGCGCGGCGAGGCGGGCATCGGCAAGACCGCGCTGCTGGACTGGGCGGCGGGCGGCGCGGCCGCGCTCGGCCTGCGCGTGCTGCGCGTGACGGGCATCGAGCCCGAGGCCGACCTCGCCTTCGGCGCGCTGACGCAGCTGCTGTGGCCGCTGCAGGACCGCCTCGACGCGCTGCCAGGGCCGCAGGCCGCCGCGCTCAAGGCGGTGCTCGGGGCCGACCTCGCACGCGGGCATGACCGCTTCCTCACCGGGCTCGCCGTCCTCACCCTCCTGGCCGACCTGGCGGAGGAGGGCCCCGTGCTGTGCCTGGTCGACGATGCCCAGTGGCTCGACGACGCCAGCGCCGAGCCCCTGCTGTTCGCCGCGAGACGGCTGGCCGCCGAGGGCGTGGCGATGGTCTTCGCCACGAGGGAGGACGGCTTCGCCGCCCCCGGCCTGACCGAGCTGCGCCCCTCCAGGCTCGACGGCAGGAGCGCGATCAGCCTGCTGGCCGAGCACGGGGTCGCGCCGGTCCTGCGCGAGCAGGTCATCGCTGAGTCGAAAGGCAACCCGCTGGCGCTGATCGAGTTCGCCGCGGCCAGGCGCGGCCGGGCGGCGGGGCAGCCGCACCTGCGGGTGGCCGACAGGGTGCTCTCGTCGTTCAGGGCCCAGATCGGCCGCCTGCCAGAGCGGACCAGGCTCATGGCGCTGATCGCGGCGGCCGAGGGCAGGGGCGACCTGCCGCTCCAGCTGAAGGCTGCGCAGGCGCTCGGCGTCGGCCTCGACGACCTCGAGGAGGCCGAGAGGGCCGGGCTGATGCAGGTGAGCGAGTCGGGGGTGGCCTTCAGGCATCCGCTGGTCGCCACCGCCGCCTACCAGGGCGCGGCGCTGGCCAGGCGGGTGGCCGTGCACAGGGCTCTGGCCGAGGTCGCCGAGACCGCCGACTGCCGGGCGCACCACCTGCCCGCCGCCACGATGGAGCCCGACGCGGGTGTGGCGGCCGAACTGGCCGCCGCGGCCGAGCGAGCGGCCTCCCGTACCGCCTACGTCGCCGCCGCCCGCCTGTACGAGCAGGCCGCCAGGCTCGGCACCGACGTGCGGCAGCAGGTCGGCTGGCTGTCCAGGGCGGCGGCCTGCGCGCTGTCGGGCGGGCATCCCGACCAGGCGGCCGCCCTCGCCGAGAGGGCCGAGAGCCTCGTCGAGCCCGGCCTTCCCGACGCGGAGCTCACCATGGCGCGCGCGGCGGCGATGTTCGAGCTCGGCGAGGAGGAGCAGGCCGTCCACCTGCTCCAGGAACGCGCCGACCTGGCCGATCCGTGTCAGGGCGCCGCCATGCTGCGCACCGGCGCGACCTACGCCTGGTTCACAGGCGACGAGGGCGCGGTCTCAGCCGCGGCCAGGAAGCTGGCCGCGCTCGGCACGCCCGACCCCATGGCCGAGGGCCTGTCCCACCTCATGCGCGCCGACTACGCGCGCGGCCTGCCGCTGCTGGTGGAGTTCCTGTCCACCTCTTCCGACACCGAGCGCGCCCTCTACACCGGAATGATCATCGGGGACGACGCCACCACCATGGCGCTGGCCGCCGCCGAGGCGGCGCGCTGCCGCGAGAACGGTCTCATCGGCGCGCTGCCCCAGGTCCTGCAGATCCTGGCCCAGACCCAGGTGTGGGCAGGACTGCACCGCGACGCCGAGGCCTCGGTCGCCGAGGCCGTCGGGATCGCCTGCGACACCGGCCTGCAGCAGCGCATCGCGTGGATCAACGGGGTCAGCGCCAGGATCGCCGCGATCGAGGGGGACGAGGACCGCTGCCGGCGCCTGGCAGGCGAGACGCCCGGCGCCTACCGGGCGACGGGCGAGGCGGTACTGGGCCTGCTGGAGCTGTCGCTCGGTGACCACGAGTCCGCTCTGGACCGCCTGGAGGCCGCCTGGTCGGGGCCGGGGCGCAACGCCGCGGTGCTGCTGTCCTCCGCCCCCGACCAGATCGAGGCCGCCGTACGGCTGGCGCAGCCGCACAGGGCGCAGGAGCCGCTGCGCCGCCTGGTGGCCTGGGCGGACGCCTCCCGGCAGCCATGGGCACAGGCCGTGGCCCTGCGCTGCCGGGCGCTGACGAGCGACGACGAGAGCCTCTACCTGGAGGCGCTCCGCCTGCACGCGCAGGGCGGCCGTCCCTTCGAGCGCGCCCGCACCCAGCTGCTCCACGGCGAGTGGCTGCGCCGCGCCCGCCGTCCTGGCGACGCCCGCGCCCCGCTGCACGCGGCCATGGAGACCTTCGCCCGGCTGGGCGCCGCCCCGTGGGTCGAGCGCGCCAGATCCGAGCTGCACGCCACGGGGGAGACACCGAGAGCCGCCCACCCCGCCCCCGTCGCGGAGCTCACCCCGCAGGAGCTCCACGTCGTACGGCTGGCCGCCACGGGACACAGCAGCCGCGAGATCGCCGCCCAGCTCTTCCTCAGCCCCCGCACGGTCGAGTACCACCTGTACAAGGCCTATCCCAAGCTGGGCGTCAGCTCCCGCCGCGAGCTCAGCCGGCTGAACCTCGCCTGACGGCCGCCGAGGGCTCGAGCGGCCGCTCCTTCTCCCGCGCCACACCGCCGGCGCCGACCCGCCGCAGGGCGGCGATCGCGACGAGCGCGGCGGCGGCGGCGAACACCGCGCACACGACCGCGACGGTGTTCAACCCGCTGGTGTAGGCGGCCCTGGCGGCGGCCAGGACCTCCGCGGGAAGCCGCCCCGCCAGCGCCAGCGCGCCCTCGAGGTTGTCGCGGGCGGCCTCGAAGGAGGCCCCGGCCGGGATGACGACCTTCTCGCGGTAGACGGCGGCGCCGAGGCTGCCGAGGGCGGCGATGCCCACCGCGACACCGAGATGGCCGCTGGTCTCCTGCAGCGAGGCCGCCGACCCGCCCTGCTCGGGAGGGGCTGAGCTGACCACCAGGTGGGTGCCCAGCGCCCCGATGGGGCCGGTGCCGAAGAAGCTGACCACGAAGCCGGTGACCAGCAACGGCAGCCCGCCGACGGGACCGGCGAAGGCGATCATCACGTAACCGGCCGCCGTGATGGCCAGTCCCGCGCCGATGACGATCCCCATCGAGAAGCGTTTGGCCAGGGTGGGCGCCAGCTGCGCCGAGACGATGGAGGCGATCGCCGACGGCACCATCCACAGGCCCGCCTGGGCGGGGGAGAGCCCCTCGACCATCTGGAGGAAGCCGGTGACGAACAGGTAGCTGCCCGACACGGCGACCATGATGAGCGTGGAGATCAGCAGCGAGGCGGTGAAGGCGGGGGAGCGGAACAGGCGGACGTCCAGCACCGGATGGGCCAGCCCGCGCTGCCTGGCCACGAACACCGCGCCGACGGCCAGCCCGGCCAGCGCGATCAGGATCGGCAGCGGCTGCCAGCCGTACCGGGTGATCTCCTTGAGCCCGTAGACGAACGGCAGGACGGCGGCCAGCGAGAGGGCCACGCTGAACAGGTCGAGCCTGCCGGCCGCCGGGTCGCGGTACTCAGGAAGCAGGAAAGGGGCTGTCACCAGCAGGACCAGCATCACGGGCACGCCCAGGAGGAACACCGAGCCCCACCAGAAGAACTCGAGCAGCACCCCGCCGATCACCGGGCCGAGCGCGGTGCCTGCCATGAAGCAGCCTGCCCACAGCGCGATGGCCCTGCCGCGCTGCCCGGGGTCCTGGAACATGTTGCTGATCAGGGCCAGCGTGGACGGCATGAGCGTGGCCGCGGCGATCCCCAGCAGCGCGCGGCTGACGATGAGCATCTCGGCGCTCGTGGAGTAGGCCGCCAGCAAGGAGGTGACGCCGACCACGACGGCGCCGATCATCAGCAGTCTCCTGCGGCCGATCCTGTCTCCGAGCGTGCCCATGGTGACCAGGAAGCCGGCCATCATGAACCCGTAGACGTCCATGATCCACAAGGTCTGCGTGCCGCTGGGCCGCAGCGTCTCGGCCAGGGGCGGCAGCGCCAGGAACAGCACGCTCTGGTCGAGGGACATCAGCAGGGTGGGCAGGGCCAGCACGGCCAGCCCGATCCACTCCCTGCTTCCCGCTCTCTTCGATGACATGGGATTCCTTCCGTAGAGGGCTCCAGCGTCGCGGGGAGCGCTGTGGATGTTCTCCCGGACTTCTCCCGGTCCTCTGCCGCCCACCCGGCCCTGGCCTGAGGGGCGCGATGGGCTACCGTGACCGCATGCGTTTCGGGGTACTCGGCCCGCTGGGGGTGTGGACGGAGGACGGGCGAGCGGTCAGGGTTCCCGAGCTCAAGGTCCGCGCCCTGCTGGCCGACCTGCTCGTGCACAGGGGACGGCCGGTGCCGGCCGACAGGCTGATCGACGACGTGTGGGGGCGCGAAGCCGCCGAACAACCCGACCGGCGCCTTGCAGAGCAAGATCTGGCAGCTGCGCCGGGTGCTGGAGGAGGCCGAGCCCGGCGGCAGGGAGCTGATCGTGTCCCGCCCGTCGGGATACCAGTTGCGCGTCGAGGCCGACGTGGTCGACGAGGCCCGCTTCCAGGAACTGACGGCTCGGGCGCGGGCGAGCGAGCATCCAGGAGAGCGTGCCGCCCTCCTGGCCGACGCCCTCGCGGTGTGGCGCGGCCCCGCCTTCGCCGACTTCGCCGACGAGGAGTTCACCAGGGCGGCGACTGCGCGGCTGGAGGAGCAGCGGCTGACCGCGCTGGAGGAGCAGGCCGAGGCGCGGCTGCGGCTGGGCGAGCACGCGCTGCTGGCCGACGAGCTCGGCGACCTGGTCGCCGTCCACCCGCTGCGCGAGCGGCTGCGCGCCGCGCACGTGCGCGCGCTCTACCTCGCGGGGCGGCAGAGCGCCGCCCTGAGCAGCTACGCCGAACTGCGCGACCTGCTGGCCGAGAGCCTCGGTCTGGATCCCACCCCCGAGCTGGCCGCGCTGCACCAGGCGATCCTGACCCAGGACCCCGCGCTGACCGCCGCGCCCACTCCCGCCACGACCTCCGTCCGCCCGCTGACGAACGTGCCGAGCCCGCTCACCGACCTGATCGGCAGGGCCGAGGCGGTCGGGGAGCTGCGCGCCCTGCTGGAGACCGCCAGACTGGTCACACTCACCGGCGCGGGAGGGGTCGGCAAGACCCGGCTCGCGCTGGCGGTCGCCGCGCAGGCCGGCGGCGCCTTTCCCGGCGGAGTACGGCTGGTCGAGTTCGCCGCGCTGCCCCCGTCGCGCGGCTCACGCGCCTCCGCCGAGGTGCACCAGGCGGTCGGCGGCGTCCTCGGTGTGCGCGACGACGTGAGCGGGCCGCTGTCGCCGGTCGACCGGATCGTCCACGCGCTGGGCGACAGGCCCGCCCTGCTGGTCTTCGACAACTGCGAGCACGTGGTCGAACCGGTCGCCGAGCTGGCCGAGCACCTGCTCAAGGCGGCGCCCCTGCTGAAGATCCTCGCGACGGGCCAGGAGCACCTCGGCATCACGGGAGAGCACGTGCGACCGGTGCCGCCCCTGCTGCTGCCCGCCCCTGGGGCCGGCCCCGGCCCCGAGGACGCGCGCCGCTTCGGCGCGGTGGAGCTGTTCGTGGCGAGGGCGAGCGCCGGGGCCCCCTCCTTCACCCTCGACGAGAGCACCGTCGAGGCGGTCGTGTCGATCTGCGAACGCCTGGACGGCATCCCCCTCGCGCTGGAGATGGCCGCCACCAGGGTCAGGGCGCTGGGCGTGCACGAGGTGGCGGCCCGCCTCGACGACCGGTTCCGCCTGCTGGCCGCAGGAGCGCGAGGGGCCCCTGAACGGCAGCGGACCCTGCGCGCGGTGATCGACTGGTCCTGGTCACTGCTCGGCGACGACGAGCGCGCGGTGCTGAGACGGCTGGCCGTGCACGCCGGCGGCTGCACGCTGGCCGCCGCCGAGGAGGTCTGCGCCGCAGGCGACCTGGATCCCGCGACGATCGTCGACCTGCTCGCCCGCCTGGTCGACTGCTCGCTGGTCGTCGTCTCCGACGGCCAGGACGGTCCCCGCTACCGGCTGCTCGAGTCGGTCACGGCCTACTGCGTCGAACGCCTCAGCGAGGCGGGCGAGCTCGAAGCTCTCAGGCGAGGGCACCTCGAGTACTACACGCGCATGGCCGAACGTGCGGAGCCGCACCTGAGGGGCCACGGCCAGCGGCAGTGGCTGCGGCGGCTGGACACCGAGAGCGCCAACCTGCGCGCCGCCCTGGAGAGCGCGGCGCGCTCCGGCGCGGCCGATCCGGCTCTGCGCCTGGTCAACGCGCTGACCTGGTACTGGTACCTGCGCGGCAGGATCAGCGAGGCCGAGCGGTTGCTCGCCATGGCGCTGTCGGCGGGGCAGGGCGGCTCGGACACCGAGGTGGCCAAGGCCACGGCCTGGCTGGGCGGCATCAGGCTGCTGCTCGGCGGCGGCGCCGCCCATTTCGCCGCCCATTTCGCCGCGCTGCAGCCGTACGAGCAGGTCGACGATCCCGGCGGGCGCGCCAGGATGGAGTGGTTCCTCGGATCGCACACCTACGGCATCGGCGACCCCTCGCGGAGCGAGGACCTCATCGACCGCGCGCTGGCCACCTTCGGCTCCCTCGGCGACCGCTGGGGCACCGCCGCCGCCCTGAGCAGCAGGAGCTTCCACGCCAAGCTGCGCGGCGACTTCGGCGCGGTACGGCAGGACAGCGAGCGGAGCCTCGAGCTGTTCAGGGACCTCGGCGACCAGTGGGGCCAGCTCCAGGCCATGACGCCGCTGGCCACCGAGGCCGAGGTCCTGGGCGACTACGAGCGCGCCGCGAGGCTCCACCGCGACGGACTGCGGATGGCCGAGGACCTCGGCCTCTGGCGGGAGGTGTCCTTCAAGCTGGCGGGGCTGGGCAGGATCGCCCTGCTGATGCGGGACTACCCGAAGGCCAGGCAGTTCCACGAGCGCGCGCGGCGGCTGGCCGTCGAGCAGTCGGACACCTTCGGCGAGCAGTTCGCCGAGATCGGGCTCGGCATGGGGGCGCGCAGGGAGGGCGACCTCGACACCGCGCAGGCGCATCTGCGCAGCGTCCTCGACCTGCACCGCCGGATGGGCTACGAGCCGGGCCTGCCCGCGCTGATCCTGGCCGAGCTGGGCTTCGTCGCCGAGCACAGGGGCCAGGCGGACACCGCCACGGCCCTGCAGCTGGACGGCTTCTCCGCCGCCGAGGCGACGGGCGATCCGCGGGCGGTCGCGCTGGCGCTGGAGGGGCTGGCGGGGGCCAGGCTGCTGGCGGGCCACCCCGGCCACGCCGCCAGGCTGCTGGGGGCAGCCGCGGCGGCCAGGCGGTCGGTGGGGGTGCCGCTGCCACGGGGTGAGCGGCTGGACGTCGACAGGATCGCCGCTGGAGCGGTCGAGGCCATCGGTGAGACGCGGTTCGCCGCGGAGTTCGCCGTCGGCGGCGGACTCCTCCCCGCCGACGCTATTAAGTGATGAAATAGGACAATTTATGAAGAATGGTAGGGCCGACGCGGAAAGGCGGCGTCGCGGGCGGCTAATTCGGACTTGAAGTACCTTTGCCTGCAAATGGCGAGAAACCACGGGTTTTCTATCGAGTCGAGGGGTATCTCCTGCGTGCCGCTGCCGTTGTGGCGCGGTAGTGAAATGGATTCTTCGGAAACCTCGACGTCAGATGGAAGCAAGATGTCCATAATTAGTGCCAAGCGGGCGAATCATCTCCGCTTCGGTGGTCGAGCTTTGGCGTGGGCCACGGCGACGATCGTCCTCGCTTCATCCCTCAGTACGTCCGGGGGCGCCTCGGCCGACACCTTCCGCTCGGAGTGGCTCGGTGGCGCGTCGTCCTCGGGTGTCGGAACCGCTTCTCCGGGACACCTCACGCAGTTCTCGGAGTCCTTTCCTGATCCCTGCAAGAGGCGCTGCCACATCCGCGGCTGCAAGTGCCCGCCGGGGCCGAGGGGCCCCGAGGGGCCGCGAGGACCCGCAGGTGCGACCGGTCCGACCGGCCCTGCCGGACCTTCCACGGGCAGCACCGGTCCGACCGGCCCGATCGGCCCGACCGGCCCCGCAGGACCTTCCACAGGCGTCACCGGCCCGACCGGCCCGACAGGCCCCGCGGGTGAGACCGGAGCGCAGGGGCCCGGTGTGGGCCTCGACAGCGCGCAGGCCAACAACAAGTACTTCACCCTGCTCGTCCCGGTCTCCGGAGGCCTGTTCGTCAGGGACTCGAGCAAGACGCCGACCTGGCAGGATCTGACGCCGCTCATTCCCGGAGGTGAGACGGTCGTCGCGGCCACGATCGTGGACCAGGGCGAGCCGCCCAGCAACGACATCCACATCTCCATCCTCACCGAGGACGGGGACGTCTACCAGACCTCGTGCGTCATCACAGGCACCTACACCTGGCCCACGAACTGCAGGCCCTTCGTCAACAACACGCCGCCGGTCGGCTGACGGGCGGTAGGAGTAGTCGCGGCACCGTGTCCGGGACATCCCGGGCACGGCCGCTCACTCACTCATTGCCACGTGAATACGCGACCCATATGTTCCGGCGCCGTCAGGGCGAACCTCCGGGGATATGGTGCGGCCGTCACCAGCCAGTCGTGTCTTTTCCTCAGGGGCCATTGTGGGACCAGCGAGCGTCAGTATCCCGTCGATTCTCACTCCTTCGCCCGTCAGGGAGCGGTCGTGGATCTCCGCTCTCGTGGCAGGGTGGCTGGCCCAGGCCGCTCTTCGCGTCATCCTCGGATTTCAGCACGCGGTGCCCTTGCTGATTCCCGATGAGTCCGGATATCTGCTGGCCGCGCGGCTGCTGTCGGGCGGCGCCGCGAGCGATCTGTCCTGGCGGACGTTCTACCAGGGCGGCTATCCGCTGCTCATCGCCCCGGCGTACTGGCTCAGCGACGATCCCGCAACCGTCTATCGCCTGGTCATCGTCATCAACGCGATGGTCGGGGCGGGGCTGCTGGTCCTGGCCTATCTCGCGCTCCGGCGGATCGGGCTGCCGAAGGGCAGGGCCTATGTGCTCGCCCACGTCACCGCGCTCATTCCCTCCGCGGTGTACTACTCCCAGTTCGCGCTCACCGACGCCGTCCTGCCGGTGATCGTCCTCGGCTGGCTGCTCCTGCTGCACACCTGGCTGGACGGCGGCGGCAGGTCCCACGCCGTCGCGGCGAGCGCGACGGTCGCCTTCGCCTACAGCACGCACGCGCGCGGGCTCATCCTCCTCGGCGTGCACGCCTGCCTGCTCGCCCTTGTGGCCGCCCTGCGTGGCCGTACGGCCCGACGTGACCTCTGGCCTGCGGCCGCCGTCGCGGCGGCAGGAGCCGGCCTCGGCTGGGCGCTGAACACGTGGGTGCGGCACCAGATCTACCCGAGCGGCGTCGCGCCGCTCGGGGACTGGCTCACCACCCGGCTGACCAGCTGGGACGGCCTGGCGTGGACGCTGTCGGTGGCCACGGGCCAGCTCTGGCACGCGATCGTCGCGACCTGGGGACTGGCGGGCGTCGGCCTGGTCGCGCTGGCCGCCCTCGTGCTGCGGCGGGGCGCGCCTTCGGCGGACCGGCTGGTGGCGGGCGCCACGGTGGCCGCGGTGGCCGGTGTCGCCCTGGCCACGGCGGCCGCTCTGCCGAGCGAGGGCACCGTCGCCAACCTCGCCTACGGCAGGTATCTGGCCTGCCTGACGCCCGTGCTCCTCGTCGTGGGGCTGACGGTGCTGACCCGCGCCCGCCGCGCGGTGGCGCTCAGGGCGGTGCTCGCGACCGCGGCCCTCACCCTGGCGACGATGGCGATCGTCAGGATGCACGCGGGCGAGCGACTGGCCCGCGACTTCTTCGGCGTGTTCGACTTCCCCGAGATCTCCTTTCTCACCTGGAACTGGGAGTCGCTCAACCTCGGCCTGGCCACGCTGACCGCTGTGCTCGCGCTCACGCTGGCCGCGCTGGTGAGGGCCACGCTGCCTCGGAGAAAGGGGCTGGCCGTCATCGCCGCGGCGTGCGTGGCGGCCGAGTGCGCGATCGCGGGAGTGACCGTGGCGAAGGTCTCCGCGCCGTGGGGCAACGTGCTGAGTTTCGCCACCGACCTCACCCCCGCGGGCCTACGTCCGGAGGACAGGGTGGGCATCAGCTACGAGGGGCTGCACTGGCGCATCTGGGTCTCGCACGCGGTCCAGGTGCCGACCAGGCTGGTCCCCGTCGACCTGCGCAGGCCCGACTGGCTCCCGCCCGACGTGACCCTCGTCGTGGTCCCGTGGCGGGCGGGAACGCCGAGCCAGAGCACCTGGCCCGCAGCGCCCAAGGGCTGGTGGCCTGTGATCAGCAACCAGAACCACGCGGGGAACTGGGTGGCATGGCGCCGTGCGCCCTCGCCCGCCACCTGATCCTGTCAGGGCTTCGCCGCATGGCCGTCGGTCAGCTCGCACCGGCCGTCAACGCACGAACGCCGCAGCCTGCCCATCGAGATGGTCTCCACCAGCCCGATCGCCCAGCAGGTGGGGCACCCGCGCAGGGCGAGCAGGCCGACAGGGGCGAGCACCAGACTCACGAGCCCCAGCGTGGGCAGCAGCGCCACCGAGGCGATCAGCGCGCCGAACCCCACCACGCCCCGAACCAGGTGCCGGGGGAGCGAGGCGCTGGCGAAGCTCCTTCGATCATCAGACATCGTCGCCTCCTACAGCCTGGTCCTGTGCGCCGTGCAGGGTGCGGTTGACCGTCGCGCGGGCGCGGTGCAACCGCGACTTCATCGCGGGGACGCTGAGGCCGAGCGCGTCGGCGACCATCCGCCCGCTGTACCCCTGGACGTCCCGCATGATCAGCACGTGCCGCTGGTCGGCGGGCAGGGCGGCGATCGCCGTCGCCACCCTCCCGGCCTCCAGCCGTCGCACCACCTCGTCCTCGGCCGACAGCGTGGGCGTGTCCTCCATCAGGACGTGGTGGTGCAGCACGAGCCGCGACCTGCGCAGGCACTCGTTGCGGACGATGCGGAACATCCACGAGGCCAGCGCGCCCGAGGCCCGCAACATCCCGATCTTGCGATAGAGGATGATCATCGCCTCCTGCGCGGCGTCCTCCGCGTCCTCCGGCGAGGCGCACAGCGCGTGCGCGAACCGCCGTACGTGCGGGTGCGCGCCCGACACCAGCGCGGCGATCGACTCGACGTCACCGCCCTGCGCGGCGACGATCAGCTGCCTTCCAGGCCAGGTCGTATCAGCCACGCGAGCGCCTCCGCCGGCGCAGCACGACAGCGCACGTGCAGACGAGCGCGGCCGCGACGATGACCACGGCACCAACGATCATGACAACCTCCGGATCCTGTGCCGGCATTGTCGCCGACACGTATAAGAGGCGCGAAGACCCCCAAAGGATTCACGACCTTATCCGGGCCGTTGACGGCGGCCAGGGTCTCCTCGCCGCGCCCGGTGAAGGAGAAGTCGTCCAGGCCGATCAGCTCGGTGGCCTTGACCCGCGCTGTGCGGGCGCCCCGCGCGCCGTGAGCTGAGTCCTCGTTCTCACCGGAGCGCGGTGTCGCCCCGCCCCGAGGATCCGACGAGCCCACGAGTCGGCAGCGCGCCAGGCGAGTGCCCGTCGCCGGTGGGCGCCGCCTCGCTGCGGCGGGCCGCCGAGATGGTCATGGCCGCAGGCAGCGCGGTCACGACAGCCGTCACCGCGAGCGCGGTCCAGGTGGCTGCGTCCGGGTGGACCAGCGACTGACCACGCAGCGCCTGCCACGCCGTGACGGCGAACAGCGCGGTGTACCCCAGGATGACGACCCCGGTCAGCCGGGCGCGCACGCGTTCGCCGCGCAGCCAGCCGATCCGGGCCGCGAGGGCGGTGAGAACCAGCACCGCGAGGACGAACACCTGGATGGAGTGCAAGCCGATGAAGTGCGGAACGCGCAGGTCGCCACCCACGGTGCTCCAGTTCGTGATCGGCATGCCGCCGCCGTCCGGTGCCCCCACCCCGTGCTGGCCCACCAGCGAGACCGGGTTGCCGTAGGCGTCCTCGACCGTCCGGGGTCCGCTCGCGGCCCACCCGACCCAGAAGGACGCCAACGCCATGCCGAGGACGGCCAGCCCGATCCCGGCCCGCAGAGCCCAGGTGAGTGCCGTGTCACCGACCCGCTGGAACAGCAGCATGACGGCGATGACCAGGCTCACCCCGAACAACCCGATCACGCCCGAGGAGAAGACCTGCTGGCCGATCTGGTTGAACGGATCGGTGTCGGCGTTGAAGTGGCTGTAGGTGCCGCGGGCGGCCTGCACCGTGATGAACCCGACGTCGACCAGCCCGGCGACGGCGAAGGCCGTTCCGAGGGTCCACATCGTGCGCCTCGCCCGGCGCAGCTTCGGCAACAGCCATGCGAGCGTCGCGCCGTAGATGACGAACGACACTCCGAACTTCAACGGCTTCGCCCAGATCGACTGCTGCATGAGCTCACGACCGTCCATGAGGAGACCGAAGCTCGCGACGACGACGAGCGCGGACATCGCCGCCACCATGGTCATCAACGGTCGGTGCCACGACCGCACTTCGGCGGACGACATGGACCACGAGTCGCCCCGCCGGCTCATGCGATCTCCGATCCCGCGCCGCCCACGCTGGTGGAGGCTGTGCCGAGCATCATGGGAGCGAGCCACTCCTCGTGGGGCACCCGGCCTGCGGCCCACGCCGGCCATGCCGAGGCGCCCTGGTGACGTCCGGCGATGTCGGCCTCGTCGGCGGGACGGGTGAAATCGAACTGGCGGCGGTGGTCGCCCGTTTCGAGCAAGAGCTCAACACCGACGGGACCGGTCGTGAACGCGTCGGTGAAGACGCTCAGAACCGCCCGCCGAATGGACGCGTACGGTGTATCTAATGTCATGCGCCCATCGTAGCCAGACCATGAAACAAGTCATGGTGAATGGGGCTGTGAGGCTGACAAAGTGAACTAGTACTGCCGAAATTGAACTAGTACACTTGCGGTCGGCAGACGACACCACCAAGGAATCGGGGGCTCCCATGCCGTCGTCAACGCAACGGCCGGATCCGCCGTACCGGCGGATCGCCGCGGAGTTCCGTGCGCGGATTCTCGCCGGCGACCTGCGGCCAGGCGATCGCATGCCCTCCATCCGGCAGATCGCCCAGCGACGGGGCGTCGCGGTCGCGACCGCGACCAAGGTGATGGCGGCTCTGCGTGACGAGGGGCTGGTCGAGGCGAAGGTCGGCGCCGGCACGGTGGTCAGCGCCCGCGCGGGTCACAGGCAGCCGGCCGGCCCTGCCACGTCACCGAGACCGCGGCAGGCCGGCGTCCCCAAGCGGGCACTGCGGCGCGAGCACGTGCTGCGCGCCGCCATCGCGATCGCCGACACCGAGGGGCTCGACGCCGTGTCCATGCGACGGCTCGCGGCCGAACTCGGCGTCGGCCCCATGTCGCTGTACCGGCACGTGGCCCACAAGGACGAACTGGTGACGCAGATGGTCGACGAGGTCTTCGGCGGACAGGAGCTGCCCACCCCCGGGCCGGAGGGGTGGCGAGCCAAGCTCGAACTGATCTCCCGCCGGCAATGGGAGCTGGGGCGGCGACACCTGTGGCTGCCCAGAGCCGTCTCGTTCACCCGCCCGTTGCTCGTCCCCAACATGATGGCCCACACCGAGTGGACCCTGCGCGCGCTCGACGGGCTCGGGCTGCCCATGGCGACACGGATTCGAGAGGCGCTCACACTGCACGCCCTGGTCGTCACCGTTGCCCTGTCCATGGCCGACGAACTCGAAGCCGAGCAGGAGACCGGTGTGACGCTCACCGGATGGTGGCTCGCCCAGCGGGAACGGGCCGACGAACTTCTCGGCAGCGGACGATTCCCCCTACTGGCCACGGTTTCCGAAGAAACGGTGTCGGACCTGGACGGACTGTTCGAGTACAGCCTCGCTCGCCATCTCGACGGTTTCGCCGCCATGGTGGAGGGAGGATCCCGAACGCGGTCATGATCGGCGCCGCCCGTCAACGGCCTTCGGAGGTGGGACGGTGGTGCACGTACTCCACGACCGTCCCGTCCGGGTGGCGTGCGTTGAAGCCCGCGCCTGTGGGCACCTGCTGCAACGGGAAGATGATCTCGGCGCCCTCCGCCACCAGCCTGTCGTGGTACGGCACGACGTCGTCGACCAGCAGCGTGCCCGTGGTGCTGCGGAAGGGGGCCAGCGCCTCGGCGTCGCCCTCGATGACCAGGAACGCCCCGACCGTCGCGAGGCACAGGCCCGCCTCGGGGAAGTCGAAGCGCGCGTCGGCCTCGACGTGCTGCAACCGCTGGTAGAACTCGACGCTCGCCTCCAGCCTCCCCTGCGGCACGAACACGCGGATCAGCACGCGGGGCTCGGTGAGGGTGGAGGAGTCGGTCTGCTTTCGCCATAGCCGTGTCATGTGATCGAGCATCGCGGAGAACCGCGGGCGCAGGCAGGTGAGGATCGATGGTGGTAGCCGTACTCATAGGATTCCTGCCCATGGACGCCTCACTGCGCCGCGAGCTGGGCGCGCACCTGCGCGCGGCCAGAGAGCAGGTCACCCCCGCACAGGCCGGGCTGGGCGGCGGCGGCAGGCGGCGCACACCCGGGCTGCGCCGCGAGGAGGTCGCGGCGCTGGCGGGGGTGAGCGTGGCCTGGTACACGTGGCTGGAGCAGGGCAGGGCGAGCACGACCAGGCAGGTGCTCGACGCGATCTGCCGCGTGCTCGTCATGGACGCGGCGGCCCACCGGCACACGCTGTCGCTGGCCGGGTTTCTGCCGGCGGCGCCGCGAGCGGGCCGGGCGCCGATCGTGGTGGGGGAGGCGACGCGGGCGCTGGTCGACGGCTGGGCGACGACTCCGGCGGCCGTCCTGGACGAGCGGTTCGACGTCCTGGCCGCCAACCGGGCCTACCGTCTCGTCTGGGGCGATCCCGATGCGGCGCCCGCCCAATGGCGCAACGCCCTGCTGCTGCTCGCCGCGCCACACGTCGGCGGCGGGCCGTACCGGGTGGTGGAGGAGGAGCCGCTGCTGCGCGGGCTGTACGAGCAGTTCCGCGCCGACACCGCGCACTGGCCCGACGACGAGCGCGCCGCCGAGATCGTCGCCCTGCTCACCAAGGAGCGCCCGGACGCGGCGCACTGGTGGGAGTGCAGGGCGGTGCAGGACTTCGCGCCGATCACCGCCGCCGTCGAGGGGGCACAGCCGGGCCTGCGGCTGACCTTCTCCCTGCTGCGGCCCGTCGCCGAGCACGGCCTCTACGTCTTCGCGCACACCCCCGCCGACGAGCGCAGCCGCGAGGCGCTCACCGCGCTCATCAGCTGATCCTGCCGGGTGGGGTCGGCGGCGAGCCGGCGGTCACCTCACACACCTCGCCGCGCTCGTCGTTGCCGTGTCGCCGGCGCGGGACGGCGGTGACGACCTGACGGAGTGAAAGGGAGAGGGAACCATGGCGCACTTCGCGGCAGAACGGGACGAGCGGCTGCGGCGGCCTGCGGGTATCCGCTCGGTACGCCTCGGCGACACGAAGGTGTCCTTCGTGCCGGACGGGGCTGTGCAGGGCAGGCCGCGCGACTGGCTGCCCGACACCACCGATGAGATCTGGGCCGCTCATCCGGAGTACCTGGATGCCTCCGGCCATCTTGTGGCGAGCATCGGCGGCCTCCTGGTGGAGAACGGCGGCCGCGCGCTGCTGATAGACGCGGGGTTCGGCCCGCAGTCGCTGCCGGCCGAGCCGGGGAGTCCGAACGGCGCCATCTACGGTGGCGCGCTGCTGGACAGTCTGGCCGCACTCGGCCGCAGGCCAGAGGAGATCGAGGCCGCGGCCTTCACCCACCTGCATCCCGACCACCACGGCTGGGCCCTGCAGCCCGCCCCTGGCGGTGACCGGCCGGTGTTCGCCCAAGCCGAGTATGTGGTGACCGAGCTGGAATGGGCCGAGGCGAGGGACACGGCCAACGAGGTCGTCGCCGCGCTGGCACCGCGCATCCGTACGGTGAGCGGCGGCCAGGAGATCTTCCCCGGTGTCGAGGTACAGATCACCGGTGGCCACACGGCCGGGCACGCGCAGTGCGTCATCACAGGGGGCGGAACCCGGCTGATCGCCTTCGGCGATGCCCTGCATTCACCGATCCAGGTGGACCACCCCGAATGGTCCTGCGTCTACGACCACGACCGTGCCGGCGCCGCCGACCACCGCCATCGTCTCGTCGCCGAACTGGAGGAGCCGGACACGATCGGTTTCGGCATCCATTTCGCCGACGTCGTGTTCGGGCAGGTCCACCGGGACGGCGACGGCCCCGCCTGGCGGCCCCTGGACGGATCGGTTCACGACTGAGCGAAGCCGGCCAGCTCGTCCACGGCCGTCTCCAGTGCCGCATCGACGCCGCGTTCGACCATGGTCTGATAGGCCGGGTCGCCTGCTGCCGCAGTGCGCCTGATGCCTTCGGCCGAGGCGCTGACGCGTTCGCGGACGATCTCGACGAACTGCCCGACGGGGCCGCTCCAGCCGTAGGTGTCGAGGAACAGCCGCAGTCTTTCGGGTCGGTCGGCGAGCGCGGTGAATCCTTCCGCCGCCACGACGTGGCGAGCGTGCAGCGGCACCCAGGCGAAGGCGGTGAAGGCGAGGTCCCACTCCAGGGTCACCGGAGCGGCGAAGTCCCAGTCGAAGAAGCCGACGAGGCGTCCGTCGGCCCAGGCCGCGTTGTAGGGGGCGGCATCATTGTGGCCGACGATGAGGCCGGGTCGCCAGGTCCCTCCCTCGCGCCACACCGCGTCCGCAGGGGGGACGAAACTCGCCACGGCGGCGTGGAAGTCGCGCAGCCAACGAGCCACCTGGCACAGCGCGTCCTGGCTGTGTACCCACGTGGGCCATGGCCGCGCGGTCCCGACCACGTCGCCTGGCAGGAACGAGAGCACCTCTCGGTCCTGGTCGTCGAACCCCAGCGCGCGTGGAGCTCCGTCGAAGCCGACGTCCTCCAGGTGCCGGAGAAGCGCATGCACCGAGGACGCCCACGGGCCACGGGTACGGCGGACGGTGTCGCCTGCCCGAACCGCGCCGCCTGTGTTCCCGCCGGGGAGGCGTTGTTCTTCCATCACGGTCCCATCCTGGCCCACCTCGGGTCATATCCACCTCCAACTGACCTACAGCCGGGCTCCAGGTGATACACAGGCCCGTCGCGATGGACTCATCAACGTTCCGACGAACGAGGAGGAGTCATCGATGTCGCGTTTCTCCAGGGCGGGTAAGCGGGCCGTGGCCGTGATGCTCGGCGCTGTCGCCGCGGTCATGATCAGCGGCGCCACCGCCGCCCCCGCCCATGCGCAGCCCAACGACGGCTACATCGTCTGGGAGTGGTGTTTCGACTGGGAGGACGGCTTCTTCGGCCAGTGCGGCCACTACCTGTGATCGATGACCCGGAGCCCCGTCGGGGCTCCGGGTCGTCCGGGCGTCCATGGTCAGGGCCCGGTAGGACCAGGAGAAGGCTGTCCGGGCCTCGGCGGGTGTCCAGACATCCAGCGTCAGGCTGCGGGCGCCGTGGGCGGCGACGCGGTGAGCCCAGCGCAGGGCGAGCGTCGTCTTGCTCGGCGGTCTGGCGCTGCGGCGAGCTGAACCTGCCGCGTTCCATGTCGCCGATCGCCCGCACGCTCACCCCGGAGGACTCCGACAGGTCCTCTACCGTCATCCGCGCAGCCGTGCGAAGCTGCCGCAGTAGGGAGCCGAACTCCTGCCCGGTCACTGTCCGCCCCTACCTCCGTGGTGATCCGCCGAGGCACGATCATCACACGACGACGGTGTGCGTGACCTGGCGCTCTCACATACTGGGTGATCGGCAACACCGGGGCGCGGTCAGCGCGAAGGCCGAGCGCGCCGGCGAGCTTGTCCACCTTCTCGCTGCCGTTGAAAGGCAGCGAATCCACGTCGACAGCGCCCCTCGACGGCGGGTGGAGTGTCGTGCGCCTCCGGGGCGTCCAGCTCGGACTGGAGTTCCTGACGTTCCACCTCACCGCGGTCACTGGTGACGTCGTCGGCGGTGCCGGCATCAGCGGCGGACATGCCGGTTTCGCCGGGCCGGGGGACGTCCGTTCATGAGAATCATGGAGCCTTCCACGCGGGTTCACCGTCCTCGCCGGGACAGGTCCACCGGCTCGTCCCCGGAGATCGCCAGGGTAAGCGTTTTGACACCTCCCATGGGTAACCGCTATCTATTGGCCAACCGTTAGGGGGTGGAATGCAGGACGCAGTGCTGGCGATGCTCGCAAAGGAGCCGTCGCACGGGTACCACTTGCACGCTCGGCTGCGGCGGAGTCTTGGTCCGCTGGGCGAGTCGATGAACCGTGGTCAGATCTATGTGACGTTGGCCCGGTTGGAGCGCGCGGGGCTCGTTGTCTGTGAGCGGGCGGACGGCCTGCCCGAGCGGCCGGAGCGCAAGGTCTATGCGCTGACGCCTGCCGGGCAGCAACGGGTGGCCGCCTGGCTGGCCGAGGTGGGCTGGCCGAAACCGGACCTGGCGGAGTTTCATCTCAAGCTCGCCGCTGCCGCCGCGGCCCGGCTGGCCGACCCGGTGGAGCTGGTGGCGGCGCAGCGCCGTGAGCTGCTGCGCCGCTTGCGTGAGGCGCAGCAGGCGGCGCTGGCCGAGCCGGCGGGGTCGGGCGCCGGCCTGCTGCTGGAAGGGGTCGTGCTGCGGTTGCAGGCGGACCTGCGTTGGCTGGATGCCTGTGAGCGGGCCTGGTCCAAGGTCGATGACGAAGTCGAGGGTGGATGAACGTGTCAAGTGCCGCGATCCGAGCCTGCGGCCTGGTGAAGACGCATGGTCAGGGGCAGAGCCGGGTCCGCGCGGTGGACGAGGTCGACCTGGAGGTGCCTCAGGGGCAGATGCTGGCGGTGATGGGGCCCAGCGGCTGCGGGAAATCCACTCTGCTGCACCTGCTGGGCGGCCTGGAGCGGCCCAGCGATGGAGAGGTGTGGGTGGCCGGGCGGCGCATCGACACGCTGAGCGAGCGAGCTCTGGCGCGCATGCGGCGCCGGTCGGTGGGGTTCGTCTTCCAGGCCTTCCATCTGATGGAGGAGTTGTCGGCGGCCGAGAACGTGGAGCTTCCCGCGCTGCTGGCCGGGCGCTCGCGCCGCCAGGCCAGGCGGCGCGCGAGCATGCTGCTGGAACGGGTCGGGCTCGCCGCTCGCGCCCGGCACCTGCCGTCGCAACTGTCGGGTGGGCAGCGTCAGCGGGTCGCCGTCGCTCGCGCGCTGGTCAACGACCCGCTGGTCGTCCTGGCCGACGAGCCGACCGGCAACCTCGACACCGCGGCGACCCTCGATGTGCTGAGGATCTTCGAGGAGCTGCGTTCCGCGGGGCAGACCTTCGTGATCGTCACGCATGACGAGCGGGTGGCGGCCACGGCGGATCGGCTGGTGTCGATGCGCGACGGGATGTTCGTCGACGACACCTGGCTGGCCGGCTCCCACCCGAGCGGGCTCGGCGGGCTGATCGGGCTGGAGGGCTGAACGTCATGAGCTCCATCGTGCTCGTCATGCGTCTGGTGCTGGCTGACGTGCGGCGGCACAAGGTCCAGGCCGTGATGCTCCTGCTCGCGGTGACCGTGGCCACCGCCACGATGGCACTGGGCCTGTCCCTGCGCGGCGTGAGCGACGCGCTGTACGAGCAGACCCGCGCGGCCACCGCCGGGCCGGACGTGGTGGCACTCTCCGGCGACACGGGCTCCGCCGTGACCTCGGCCCTGGCCTCGCTGGCGAACGAGCCAGAAGTCATTGCCCACCATGGCCCCTATCGCATCGTCTATGCCGACCTCACCACGCGCGATTCCACGTCGTCCCCGGTGGTGGTGCAAGGTTTCCGCGAGACGCCCGGCGCGGTCAACCGGCCGCTGCTGACCTCGGGTCAGTGGGTACGCTCCGGCGGCACGGTCCTCGAACGCGGCTTCGCCACAGCGCTGGGCGTCGGCGTCGGCGACCGCGTCACCATCGCCGGCCGGTCGTACCCCGTCGTCGGGATCGCCGTGACCGCGGCCACCTCCATCTACCCCTGGGCGGCGCAGATCGGGCCGGGCGGTGGCCCCAGCGACTACAGCGGCCTGGCCTGGATGACCCGATCAGATGCCCGGGCCCTGGCGTCGTCCCACGATCTCCCAGTGACCTTGGCCCTGGACCTCAAGCTGCGTGACCCCGCCACGGCGCAGGCCTTCCTGGACGCCCACCGCGTCTCCACCCTCAGGGTGAACTTCCATACCTGGCAGTTCATGGCCGAGCACGACATGGTCATCCTCAGGAACACCCAGCCGATCCTGGTCGTCGGTAGCTGGCTGCTCAGCTTCCTGGCCATCACCGGAGTGGCGGCGCTGGCCGCCGGACGCTCCATCGAGCAGACGCGCCGGGCCGGGCTGCTCAAGGCCGTCGGCGCCGCCCCGGGTCTGATCGCCGCCGTCCTGCTCACCGAGTACCTGGCGCTGGCGCTGGCCGGCGACGCGCTGGGGCTGGTGATCGCCCGCCTGACCGTGCCCGCCATCGCCAGCCCCACCGCCAGCCGGATCGGCGACGCGGTCGGACCCGGCGGCGCCACCGTTGCCGCGGCGACCGTCCTCGCCGTGGCGGTGGCGGTGCTGTCCACGCTGCGTCCCACACTGTGGGCCATGCGTACGGCGACCGTCACGGCGCTGTCCGCCACCGCGCACCAGCCCCGTCACCGACCCTGGCTCACCGCGCTGTCCGCGCTGCTGCCCACGCCGCTGCTGCTCGGGCTGCGGCTGACCGCCCGCCGGCCCGGCCGCGCCGTGCTGCAGGCGTGCTCCACCGCCACCACCATGATCGCGATCGTCGCCCTGCTCACCCTCCACGCCCAGCAGGAGAGGGGCTACGGCCTGGACGGCTCCTCCGCCCTGCCCAACCTGCGGGGCGAGCACGACCGCCGGCTGATGCTCGCCGTCACCATCCTGCTGATCGCACTCGCCGTCGTGAACACCATCACCTTGACCTGGACCACTGCCGTAGAGGCCCGGGAGAACATGGCCATCGCACGTACGCTCGGCGCCACCCCAGGGCAGATCTCCGCGGGGCTGTCCACCGCCCAGCTCCTGCCCAGCCTGCCCGGCGCCATCATCGGCGTCCCTCTGGGCATCGGCCTGCTCTCGCTCTTCGCCGCCAGGAATTCGGCGGAACCCCCCTCCTCCTGGCTGCTCGGCGCCGCGCTCGCGACTCTGCTGGCGACGGCGGCACTCACCGCCCTGCCCGCACGCCTGGCGGCGCGCCGGCCCGTGGCGCAGGCCCTCAGCGCCGAAACAGCGTGAGCGGCCCCGCTCCGCGGACCTTTTCCGGGGGAGCGGCGTACCGCCGGGGCGGTGTAGACGGTCCTCCGGGAGGCCGCAGACGCCGCCGAGCAGCCCCAGCCGTAGGTCAGTAGCAGCAGGAAGGTCCGCCGCGACCAGGCGGCCACGTAGCGGAAGTGCACGGCCCGCCGTGGGGCAGGGAGGCGAACGTAAGTGGCCCGCGCACTCACCCCGCCAGCTCCGCCAGCCACGGATGCCCGGGGTGCACGCGCTCCAGCCACTCACCAAGGAGGTCCCGCCGTGCCCGGCCCAGCAGCGGCAACACCCGGTCGAAGTCCGCCTGATCCTTGGGCCGCGATGCCTTGGCTTTGAACAGCAGCACCAACTCCGGCACCAGGTACGGGATCCCGTCTGCCGTCCGCTCGATGATCGCGTCGTAGGGCAGCCGCAGCCCCTCGTCACGTCGGCAGATCCACGTCTCGCCCTCATGTGGTTCGCGGAAGACGTCGAACAGGAACTGACCGCTCGCCGGATCCCGTAGCCAGGTTTGGTGCGTGGCCGATAGCGCCTCAGCTCCCGCCCCGGGCCAGACCCGTCCCGAACCCACCGCGTCAAACACATACTCGGGGAAGCAGTCCCGAATCTCAGGGAAGCCCGCCGCGGGCACGGCGATCTCCAGATCGCCGTGCGGCCGTGATCGCCGCCCGCAGAACAGATCCAGCGCCCACCCGGCCGCGACGCACCAGGGTGCACCGATCTCACCCAACCGCTCCGTGACCTGTTCCGGCCGCCAGGCGTCCGCCCACCGGGTATGCAGTTCGTCGGCATCGAGCACGGCGCCGCCGGGTGGCAGATATTCGGTCATCGGCACAACTTACTGCCGCGACCCGACGCCGCAACGCCAGAGCTCTCAAACGATTGGCGGGCGGCCGGCACGAGTCAGCCGCAGCACGGTGCTCCACGACATCGGCCGGCGCTGTCCATGGCCGCCTTTGAGCCCTTCCCGAAGACCAGCGAACCAGACGGCCAGGTTGGCGCGGGAGCGGATCCGAGCGGCGCTGAGCAGCGTCCAGATCACAAGGTAGATGGGGATCAGAGGTGCAGGCAGGCGGCGGTAGGCGAGCCAGACACGGTTGCGTGCGATGAGCCGGTGGAAGCCCGCGTGTCGTGCGGGGTCGGTCGCGGGGTGGTGAATGACGATGTCGGGCGCGTACCAGCCGGTGCGACCGAGGTCCCACAGCCTCCAACTCAAGTCGATGCCCTCGTGAAAGAGGAAGAAGTGGCCAGGCCAGCCACCGGCCCGCTCGTAATCGGCACGGCGCACAAGAACCACGCCCTCGGCCATGACTGTGATCGTGCCGGGCCTGGTGGCGTCGCCGGCGCGTAGGCGTGGAACCCAGCGGCGCATGGTGATGCCGGTGAGAGGGTCGGCGATACGAGGCTGGATGTAGGCCGCTTCGGGGTGGTGACGGCCTTCCTCGACGAGCTGGGCAAGAGTATCTGGAGCCGGGAGGACGGCGTCGTTGTCGAAGAAGAAGATGAACTCGCCGGCGTCGGCGCCGGCCAGTGCGTCGGCGCCGGCGTTGCGGCCTTGCGGGATGCCTTCGTTGACCGGCAACGTCACGGCTCGCACGCCGGCGGGCACATGATCGGGTTCCACCCCGTTGCCCACGATGACCACCCGCAGTTCGACGTTCTGTTGCTCAAGGAGGGACGCCATGGCGCGCGGGAAGTCGGCAGGGCGGTCATTCATGGTGAGGACCACCACGTCGATGGTGGGTTTTGCAGTCATCGTGTCTCCCGGGTGTAACGCTCCGCAGGCGGGAGCGGCGCCACCTGCTGGGGACGAGGGAGGTGGTCTCTTCGCGTGCTGTTCTCGTCGCCTTAATTTGGATCACCCTAACGTCGGACCAGCCAGGTCGCCGCAGGAACGGTGCGCGGACGGGCCGCGACCGCTGATCAGCGCGGGCCAACGGCAGCAAGACACGCCGTAACGATCGGTGACGGATACCTGGATGTGCCCGTACGGTGAGGCCTGTCGCGCCTGTCCCAGTGTGGGAACGACTGACCGGCGAGATTCGGCGAGCGGACGACGTGGCCACTCTTTCCGGGGTTGGCAGAGGCCAGACGCGATGTGGCGGGTAGCGGCTCGAGGACCCATCGGGAGCCGCTGCCCGCCTTATGCCCCTCCGTCCGGCGCGGTGCGCGCGCTGGGCGGGGCCCGCGACACTGCCGCCGCGTAGCTCTCGGCACCTGAGGTGTCCGAGAGCCGGAAAGCCCTGGTGCGGTCCTCGGTGGCCGTACTAGTCAGGCACCGGTGGCGAGGACTGCGTGGCCTGCCTGACGCAGCGGGCGATCACCGCGTACGTCTGGCGGGCCTTGCCGGCGTCGTTCATGTCGTAGCCGTGGTCGGCCTGCTGCACGTCACGGTGCTCGACCAGCGCGCCGGCCTGCCGCAGGCGCTGCGCGTACCGCTCGCCCTCCGCACGGAGGCGGTCGAATTCGGGTGTGAGGACCAGAGCGGGCGCGATCCCCGTAAGGTCCGCCGTGTCCGCCGGGTTGGCGGGCGAGACCAGGCGGGGCACGGGTCCTGGCCGGCAGGGCGGTAGACGACCGCACGCGCCGGCGCGATCGACGTCGGGATCGTGATGTCGTCCGTGTTCCCCGCGAACTCCGGCAACATCATCCCCCTGCGCCGGGCGACCATGTCGGAGGTGACCGTGGCGAGGCCCTGCATCACCCGCGCCACAGCGGCGGCGACCCATGGCGTGCCGAGAACCGACATGTCCGTCCTCCCTCGTTGCGGTGTCCGAGGGGATCGCCAGCGAGCCGTCCGGTCCGCGCGGCCCTCCCCGGGCTCATTGTCCCGCCACCTCCGGAGCCTGGCCGGCGACCGTGACCTTCAGCAGCGCGGAGGAGGTCAGCACGGTGCCCAGTGGCGCCTCGGCCGCGGCGGCGTCCGAGACGACGCTGCGCCTGCCGAGGTAGCGGTAGGTCGAGGGGTCGAAGATGTACTCCTCCTGGATGCCGAGCCCCGGGTTGGCCCGCGCCGCGGCGACCCCCGTGCGGCCCGCCGCGTCGACGGCGCTGTCGACGGTGGTGACCCCCCGGATGGCCGCCGCCGCCCTGAACAGCGCGGCGCGCTGCGCCTTGGGCAGGTACGCCTCCGCGAGCATGCCGCCGACCCGGTTCCACGCTTCGGCGTCGGCCTCGGGGCCGCTGCCGAGCCCGGTGTAGAGGTGCCGGTACATCTGCTCGGGCTGCGTGGGAAGGCGGCTCAGATAGGCGTAGTCGGTGCGCAGGTGCTCGGCGCGCTGGTCGAAGTCGGCGAGCTTCTCGGGCCCGCTGCGGCCAGGGCTCGCCACGGCGTGCGAGGGGATCGGCCAGCCCGGGTAGGGCCGGGGCTCCAGGGCCTCGCTCTCGATGAAGCCGCCCGTCGAGTCGCCCTCCACGGGAAGCCACACCTTGCGCTCAGAGCGCGACAGGTACCGGTGATGGCCGCCGGCGTCGTTGACCTCGGCGGGATCCATCGTCCGCGACTCGAAGACCAGGAACTGTCCTGGCTTCGGGCGCAGCTCGGGGAACTCGTCCACCCGCCTCGCGGCCGTGGTGAGCACCTCCTCCGCGCTCGCGGGCATGGTGTGGATCACTGTTGGCGCGCTCGGCTCGGGCGTGATGACGGCCACGGCCGCCGCGCTCGCCGCGACGGCGACCAGCCCCGCCGCGAGTCCGAGCCTGAGCCTGCCGGGGACGCGCCGTCTCCGCGCAGGGCCCGACGGGATCGGATCGGCGATTGCCGCCAGCAGCCGGTCCTCCTGACCACGGAGGTCGTCCAGGCGGGGCAGGGGGATCTCCGAGCGGAACCTCTCCAGCTGGGTCATCTCATTCATAGACCGGCTCCTCACTGACGGTGGCCATCGGGTCGAGCTCGCCGAGCGCCTTGCGGAGTCTGAGCCGGGCGCGGTTGACGCGCGAGCGCACCGTGCCGAGGCGGACGCCCAGCGCCTCGGCCGTCTCGGGATAGCTCAGGCCCGCCCACGCCACCAGCAGCAGCGTGTCGCGCTGCCCTTTGGGCAGCGCCGCCAGCGCGCCCGCCAGATTGCGGCGGGCGGCCTCCGCGCTGACCCGCTCGTCGCTGCGGTCGGCGAACGAGGCCGTCACCGGGTCGGCCCCGGTGCGCTCCACCACGCGCAGCTGGCGCACCTCGGTGCGCACGTGCCGGCTCATCAGGTTGGTCGCGATCCCGTACAGCCACGGCCGCGCGTTCGGGCGCGCCAGGTCGTAGGAGTTCCGCTGCCTGAAGGCCGCGAGGAAGGTCTCCGCCGCCACGTCGTCGGCCGCGTCCTCGCCCAGCCTGCGGGTGACATAGCGGGTGATGTCCGGCGCGTGCCGGCGGAAGACCTCGGCGAAGGCCTCAGGCTCGTGCAGGGACCTGGCGATGACGGAGGCGTCATCGCCCTCGGGCCCGCTCGTTTCACTCATTCTCGGCCTCTCGGCTCTGGATCGGGTCACCCGTTGTTGCCGATTCGAGCGTGAGTGGTTCCCTCCACCACAGGGAGCGGCCGGCCTCAGGGAGAGACGTGCTTGTGATAGTGGCCGGCGGTGAGCTCGCGGACCTCCACCGTCGTCTGGACGGTCTCCTCGACGTCCTTGCGATGCCGGACGGCCAGGTCGAGAACGGTCTGACCCAGCAGCCTCCTGGTCTCCTCGCTGCGGCCTGGGAGGATCGCCACCTCCACGTGGATCATGGTGTGGGAGGCCGCCCCGTCACCGATGACGCCCTCGTCGATCCGGTGGAAGCGCGTCTTGAAGCTGTCGGGGTCGGAGTCGATGAGCGCGCCGGCCGTCGTGTGGACGGCGAGCGCGAACGCGCGGCGCTCGAACGCGTCGTCCAGCGCCGCGGAGTACTCGACGGTGATCTGTGGCATGGGCGGTCCTTGTCAGGTGGCGGATGGTTGCTCGGCACCGTAGCGGACGCAGGGTCTCGGGCAGGTGTCGAAAAGGGCGGGCCTAGACGAGCGTCGCCGCCATGCCGGGTCTACAGCACGTCGAGATGGTTGGATCGAGACAGCAGGAGATCGATCGTGGCGACACCACGGAGGACACCATGACGACCACGCCGGACGACCCGACCACCGCGCTGCCCGGCCGCCCGCCCGTCGTCGACCTGGCCACCTGGCAGGCCGCCCGTGACGAGCTTCTGGTCCGCGAGAAGGCCCACACCCGCGAGGGCGACGCCCTCGCCGCGGCCCGCCGCCGGCTGCCGATGGTGGAGCTCGACGGAACGGTCGAGGTCGTCGGACCCGACGGCCCGGTCCCGTTCCTGGACCTGTTCCAGGGCCGCGACGAGCTCGTGGTCTACAAGCACATGTGGTACGACGGCGCGCCGCACCAGGGGCAGTGCGAGGGCTGCACCACCACGGCCTGGCACATGAAGGACGCCGTCTACCTCAACGCCCGCGGCGTCTCGTTCGCCATCCTGACCACGGGCCGGTGGGACGAGGTGGCCTCCTACGTCGAGTTCGTGGGCTACACCCAGCCCTGGTACTCGGTGCGTGACGTGGGGGCGCCGGTCGGCGGCAGCATGGGTTTCATCACCTGCTTCCTGCGCGACGGCGACCGCGTGTTCCTCACCTACTCCACGACGGGCCGTGGCAACGAGCCGGTCAACGGCTCCCTCGGCCTGCTCGACATGACGCCTTACGGCCGCGGTGAGGCCTGGGAGGACAACCCCGAGGGCTGGCCCGAGGGGCGCCACTCGTGCTGGTTCTGGCGCTCGGACGCGGACGGGAACGCCACCTGGGGCCCGACCAGCCGCCCCGTGCCGCAGTGGACCCGCCCCGGCGCGACCCCCGTGGAGACCCTCGGCCGGCACGGCGACCACCACTGACCAGCCTTCGTCGACGGCGTCGGCAAAGGTGTCAGGTGCCCGGGCGGAGCCTCAGGACGATGCGCGCCCGCCCGCGCGGGCGGGCCCGTCCACCGGTCGTCGGGTTGGCCCGCCTTGACGCTGGGTGCGACCCGACAGCGACGACCGGGCAGGGGAGTCACACGACGGCGACGGCGTCGATCTCGACGAGGAACCCGGGGCCGCCCAGGCCGGCCACGACGTGGACCGTGATGGCCGGGGGCGGGTCGGCCCGGTTCCACACCTCCTGGAAGGCGGCCACGCCCTCGTCGAAGGTGTTGCCGTCCACCACGGCGATGCGCCAGTGCACGATGTTCGCCAGGCTCGCCCCCTCGCTCTCCAAGATGGCCGCGAGGTTGCGGAACGCCTGCCTGGCCTGCTCGCCGACCGTGGGACCGACGACCTTACCGTCGGCGCCGACGCCGTTCTGCCCGCCGACGTAGATCGTCTTCGTCGGCTGTTCGACCACGACGGCCTGGCTGAAAGCCGGGCTGCGATGGAGCCCCTCGGGGTTGATGTGCCGTACACCCATGTGCTGCCTCCTCCGATGATGAAACCTGTTAAAGCGGTTTCGCACGACACCAGTTATACTGGTTTCATGCGAGCGAACGCAATCGGACGGGTACTGCACGATCCCAAGGGCGGGTCGTTCAGGTTCGACGCCGGCGCCGTCTGCCTGGACTTCGCCCACACGGGCGGCGAGGGCCGGTACGCGGTGTTCGAGACCCTCCACGAGCCTGCCGACCTCGGCGAATGGCTGGCCCAGCCGCCGCTGGCCGCGGTCATGACGGTCCCCGTGACGGCCCGCGAGCTGACCGCGGCCAAGGCCCTCCGCCAGGCGATCTGGGACGCGGCGCACGCCCAGGCTGCGCGTCGCCCCCTGCCCGACGAAGCGGTCGCGACCATCAACCGGGCCGCGGCCGTGGCGCCGCTGGTCCCCGAACTCGCCGCCGACGGCGCGACCGCGCGATGGGCGCCGCCGGTGCGGGCGACGCAGGCGTTGTCGACGCTGGCGCGGGAGGTGATCGAGCTGCTGTCCGGGCCGCTCGCCGCGCGCATCCGTGAGTGCGCGAGCGACGACTGTCCGCTGGTGTTCGTCGACACGTCCCGTCCCGGCGCCCGGCGCTGGTGCGCGATGGAGCGCTGCGGCAACCGCCACAAGCTCCGGGCTCTCCGCGCCCGGCAGGCGACGGACCCGTGACGCCCGCCCGCCCGTTCCCGCGCCTGCTGCAGGGGTGAAGGCGAACGAGTGCACCCACCCGTGCCCGTCGGGCAGAGGGGTGACGGTAGTTGATCTACTTTGTAAAGGGCTCGGCTTCGGTGCCCGGCGGCAGGCCGAACGCGCGGCGGGCCTCGTCCTCGGGGTCGGCCAGGTCGTCGCTGCGCAGGCGAGAACGGCGCCAGTACTCGGCGGCGCCCCTCTCGGAGAGCATCCGATTCACCGAGGGCGCGAAACCCGCCCCGTCGGCAGGCTGCTCGACGCCGGTGACCTTTCCGCTGTCGAGCGTCACGACGAGGGGGCCCGATCGGCCGCCGCCCATCAGCAGGTCGCCGCCGCGCCTGGCGTACTCCCCGCAGGCGGCCACGAGGCCGATCCGCGTGGAAGAGCCGGCCCGCGTGGTCTCGATGACGCTCTCGGTGCAGAACCAGCGTGGCCCCAGTTCGCCGGGGATGGTCTTCCAGGTGAGCTCGGGTGAGGTCTCCAGGTGCCTGTCGATGATCGGGACGGCCGTCGCGGCGAGCGCGCCGTCGATGTGGGGCGGCCGTGGCCAGAACCGCCACGACTCCTGCCAGCCCACGAGCGCGGCGACCGCCACGACTGCCGCGACGATCGCCGCGGGCCTTCCTCTGACGCGCCTCATGTGACCGCATCCCGTCTGGAGAGCCGTGGTGGGTGCGTCAGTGATCGTATGCCCGGGAGGGGACGGCGGTGCCGTCCGCTCGGTCGAGTGACCGGAGCCCACGGGGAGGTCTCGGCCGGCCTGGGCCGTGGCTCCACCGCTCCGATCGGCCTGCGGCTATTGTGGGGCTGGTGCGGGTAGCGACCTGGAACGTGAACTCGGTCAAGCAGCGGATGCCGCGGCTGCTGCCGTGGCTCGACGAGCGGCAGCCCGACGTCCTCTGCCTGCAGGAGACCAAGCTGGCCGACCAGGCGTTCACCGAGCTGCTCGGGCAGGAGCTCGGGCGCAGGGGCTACGAGGTCGCCCTCCACGGCGAGGTGCAGTGGAACGGGGTGGCGCTCCTTTCCAGGGTCGGGCTCGACGACGTGGTGAAGGGCCTCGCGGACGCGCCGGGGTTCCCCCATCCCGAGGCGCGGGCGGTGGCCGCGACGTGCGGCGGGGTCAGGGTCCACTCGGTGTACGTGCCGAACGGGCGCACGCCCGACTCCGACCACTACCACTACAAGCTCGCCTGGCTGGCCGCGCTGCGTGACGTGGTGAGCGCGGGTCCCGAGAGCGCGCTCGTGTGCGGGGACGTGAACATCGCCCCCGCCGACGCGGACGTCTTCGACCCCGACGCCTACATCGGCCAGACCCACGTCACCCCGAGGGAGCGGGCGGCCCTGGCCGAGCTGGAGGCGCTCGGCCTGCGCGACGTCGTGAGGGAGCGCTGGCCGGCCGAGCGGGTGTTCACCTACTGGGACTACCGGGCCGGCATGTTCCACAAGGACCTCGGCATGCGGATCGACCTGGTGCTGGCCTCGGGCCCGGTGGCCGACAGAGTGCGGGCGGCATGGGTCGATCGGCACGCGCGCAAGGGCACGGGGCCCAGCGACCACGCCCCCGTCATCGTCGATCTCGACGTGGCGCCCGACGGGGACATCGGGCCCGTCGTGCCGCCGCCGTCCGCGCCCGCCGGCAGGAGAGGCTCCGGCAGGAAGCTGCCGCAGTCGCCGTGACCCGACCCGCGCCTGAGCGCGCCTCGGGGCCGGGGCTCAGCGGGTGGACCGGGCGCGCCGCCGTACCCCGCGCAGCGCGAGCGCGCCGCCGGCGAGCAGGAGCACGCCGACCGCCACCCAGCCGGCGCCACCGCCATGGACAGCACGCCGACCGCCACGCCCATGCCCAGCGCGTAGGCGACGAAGGCCGCCACGCCGCCCAGCACCCCTGCCCCCGACAGGGAGGCCGAGGTGACCGCGAGGAACGGCCCGACCGTGCACGACAGGGAGGCGACCGCGTACGACACGCCGTAGGCGTACAGGGACAGCGGTGAGGTGGTGGGACGGCCCGTGCCCAGGCCGGGGAGGCGCAGCAGCAGCTCGCGCCCTGTCAGCAACCAGAGGCCCAGCCCGATCAGGAGCGCTCCGACGGCGAGCGTCACCCAGGGCAGGTAGCGGCCGACCGACACCGCCAGCGCCGTGATCAGCAGCCCGAACAGGCCGAAGACCGTGACGAATCCTGCGGTCATGGCGGCCGACAGGCTCAGCGCCCTGGTGAAGGGGCCGCCGCGCGCCGTTCCGCCGTCGGCCACCAGCAGGGCGAGATAGGCCAGCGGCATCGCGAAACCGCACGGGTTGAAGGCGGCCACCGTGCCGGCGGCGAACGCCAGGGCCAGTGGAAGCTCGGATACCGGCATGTCTCGCGCCTAACGGCCGAGGAGTCGCTGCACGTGGCCGTCCAGGTCGCCCTGGCTGAGGGGCCCGTGGCCTTCGTCGTGGAGCCGTCAGGCTGCTCGCTGACGCCGAGCCTCGTCCACACCGCGCCCTTGGCGTCCGCCAGGTGGGTGACGTCGCCTGTGCCGGTGCGCTGGACGAACTCCCGCAGGGCCGCCTCGGTGTCCAGCCCGGCCACGCCGACGAACGCGACGTGGTCGTACGTGGCGGCGGCTGCCTTGACGGCGGGCGCCTCCGAACGGCACCTGGGGCACCACGGCACCCAGAACCAGAAGACCACGGGCTTGCCCGCCAGGCTCGCGCCGTCGAAGCGCTGCCCCTTCAGCGTCGTCGCCGAGAAGTCGAGGGCGGAGGGGACGGCCGCGCCTGGTCATGCGGGGACGCGCATCGCCGAGAGCGCCGCGGTGAGCCGGCCGAGCTCGTCGAGCATGCCGTCGGCCGAGTCCGCCAGGTTCTGATCGGCGATCATCCGGCCCTCGGCGTCCAGCATCGTGCGGCGGAAGATCGTCACGGCGTTGCCCGCGGGGACCATGCGCAGCTTGACCACCACCGGCTTGATCATCTCGACCGCGCGCATGCCGCCCGACATGCCTCCGTAGCTGACGAAGCCCACGGGCTTGTGCGCCCATTCCCTGTAGAGGAAGTCCAGGGCGTTCTTCAGCGGCGCGTTGAAACAGTAGTTGTACTCGGGCATCACGAACACGAACGCGTCGGCGGCGTCGATCGCCGCGCTCCACAGCTTGGTGTGCTGGTGCACGTACCGCCCGGTGGTGGCGTCCTCGGGCTCGTCGAGGAACGGCAGCCCGACCTCCGCCAGATCGAGGAGTTCGACGTCGAAGCCGCCGTGACGGACGGCGTGGGCGTTGACCCAGTCGCCGATGGTGCGTCCGATGCGGGTCGGCCTGGTGCTGGCGACGATGATCTTCAGGCTCGGCATGACCTGCGCTCCTCCATGTTTGGTTACGTGTAAACCACACTGCCACTAACTTGGTTTACATGTCAACGAGCGCTAGGGTGGACGCCATGGCCGAACCACGCTGGCTCGACGATCGACAGTTCCGGGCCTGGCTCGGCTACCGCCGGATGCGCCTGCTGCTCGACGCCCAGATCTCCCGCGACCTCCACCGCGACTCCGGGCTGTCGGACGCCGACTACGACGTCCTGTCCGCCCTGACCGCCAGGGAGGACAGGCGCTGGAGGCTGCAGGAGCTGGCCGATCGCATGCTGTGGTCCAAGAGCCGCCTGTCCAGGCACATCGGCCGGATGGAGGAGCGCGGCCTGGTGTCCAGGGAGGAGTGCGCGACCGACGGCAGGGGCGCGGTCATCGTCCTGAGCGAGGGCGGCTGGCGCGCCATCCAGGAGGCCGCCCCTCTCCATGTCGAATCCGTGCGCCGGCACCTGATCGACCTGCTGACCGACGAACAACTCGACGCCTTGGGCGACATCTCCGACATCGTGCTGAGCAACCTCGCGAGCGACGACGCCTGACCGATGGAGCGGGCGCTCTCTTCACGCAGTTGTACACAGCGGCATGCGCCGGACTTACCCCGATCACAGTGACGGTCGATAATCCGACGCTGCGGCACGCGCCATCAATCTGGCGGCGAGGCGCTTCACAAAACGATCCCTTCTCCTTGAAGAGGGTTAAAAAATCCGATGGCAGCTGACCGTCGATACGGCCGAACAGGAGGCACTCACCGACCTTGGCCGAGCCTGCCCCGACCAGTGCCTCCCCAGAAGCAAGGCAGCCAGCGCTTGGGTAAGCCACCGGCGTGTCCTCACATGGCGGTACTCGATGTCCTCCCTCCGATTGGTCGTTCGGGTCGAGGATCGCTGAGGGAAGCGGCGGACATAAAGTGAACTTGCTGCAGAGATCATGCAGGATGTTGCCGGGAATGATCTGACGGGTGTTGCACCAGCGGCCACCCGATCCGTGCTCCCAGATGATCCACCCTGTGAGTGGCCGCCGACGATGATCCGGCCGGGCCCGCGCATCCGGGCGGTCTCGCCTCCAGTTCGGCCAGTTCGGCCTCCCGGATGGCATTCTCCTCAGCTCTGTTGACCCGCCTGTTCTCCTCGTGGAGCTCGCAGGCGGCGGCTTTCAACGGGAGCCGTCTCTCCTGAGGCCACGCGTAGTCAGCCCTGCAGTCACAGGTGCCTCGACCACGCGACAGCCACTCGCACGAGTTGTGGTAGGTGTCGGGCCAAGCCGAAACGGAGTTGTACTGGACACTGATCTCGACCACCTGGTTGCCGGGCCCGCTTCCTGGCGAGGCGGCGACGTATGGTGGATCTCGGCAACGGCGTCGTGCGCTCGCCGGTTGGGGCGAAACCATACGAGGACGGCAGAAAATCCGCCTCGAAGATGGGCTCCAGCGCCGCCTTGAGGCTGGCCTGGACCACTCGGTCGGCGATGGTGGGGATGCTTGCGAAGCTTGCCGCCTGCTTTGGGAATCATCACCTGCACCTCGGCAGGCTCGAACTCGCCGGACTTCGGCGAGGTGCGAATCTGCGCCAGGAACATCGACCCTGATCCGGGTCTCGACCTGGAAGGTTGTAACCCCGTCCTCCGCGATCTGGTCGCCATGGTGGACTCACCTCCGAACCTTTTTCTCTTTTCCCTCTGCGTGGCCGACGCGGCGGCCTGTCGGCCCGGGATGCCCAGGTGCTCGTCCCCGAGACCGTCGGCATCTCCGACCCCAACAAGGCGGGATTCGGCCAGGCCGTGTCCCTGATAGACCTCGACGGCGACGCCGCCGCCGAACTCCTCGCCGCCGCTGACGGGGCCGTGTCCGTGTACTCACCAACTGGACGCAACGCCCCCGTCCACATCACCCCCGAGCAACGAGACGACGACTTCGGCTACCCGTTGAACTAACGCCCTGAAAGAGTGGCGCGGGGATGGAACGTAAACTCTTATTGCAGAGAGTTAATTTGGGGCTGGTCACACGGACCCGAGTGGGGCCCTTGAGGAAGACCGGGATCAAAGGCTTGGGCCTGGGCGAGTCGCCGGCGGCTTGTGTGGCCTCAGCAGGTGAGGTCGACTTCCAGGACCGCGACCTCGTGGCTGGCGATCAGCAGCACAGTGGTCTGCTCCTCTTCGCCGTCGGGCGGCCAGGTCACCGGCAGGAAGCCCGCGCATACGATCTGCGTGTTGTTACTCATGCGTGCCAGGATGAGGTCGATCAGGTCGTTGCTGAGAAACGTTACGAGGTGGTTGACCGGTAATTCCGGCACCTCGTCGATATCGCTCTCCCCGTCCCATAGCTCCTCCAGACACAGCCGCGCCACGTTGCGGAGGCCAGTACGAAGATCGGTCGCCGAGATGGCGCGAAACTCCTCGTCGTCGTGCTCGTCCGCGTCCTCGCGGTTCTCTGCCCACCAGCGGGCTGCCTCGGCAACACGGTCACCCTCACTTTGATCGAGCTGGCCAATCCGGAACCGGAAGTCGACCGGGTTGTTGTTGTTCACCCATAGCAGGTCGCTCAGCATCGTCATGATGCTGGCGATCCTGGTGCGCAGCGGGCCGTCTTGGCCGTCGGAGGCGAAGGCTGGCGGCTGCTGGATCTTCAGCGCCGGGGTCAAGGAGACACGCAGCGTGCTGCCCCAGGTATCGCGGTGCAGTAGATGCAGCGGTTCCACATGGCTCGCCCCGTTGGGATCTTCGGCTCCCGTGGTCAGCCGGAGCACGTCGGAATACGGGCCAGCCAAGTGGCCAGCGAGGAATCGCACCAGCGCTACCTCGCGCTGCTCGCGCACCGCAACCACGTCCGAGATCAAAGTCGCAAGTTCGGCCGTCACCACCTCATCGGTGCGAGCCGGCTTGTACGGCTGGCCCGGACCGGTTGACACCCGGCTGGTCAGCACCGACGCGCTGGTGACTTCCGGGAGGTCGCTGGCATCCGCGAGTTCCGGTAGCGGTGGCGGCTCCTGCCACTGCCGATCCTCACGTGACTTGGTCCTTCCGGGCACCAAGATGGACGCCCAGCCGGGTACCTGTTCCGACGACCACATCGCCAGCAACCACACCGCCGCGATCATCACCCATTGCTCGTTCGTTGACCGACGGTCGCCCATGCGCTCCACCGGGTCGGGCTGCCGGTGCCAGGCGTCGGTGTACGCCGTGGTCAGGTCCACGGATAAACCTCCATCTTCAGGAAAAGTTCGCGGTAAAACCTAGCCAGTCAGGGAACTGTTTTCTAGGCGGAGCCGGCCTCCGCCGTCCCACGACGCTCGTTCTCAAACGCCCCATTGAGCGTTCCGACGGCTGAAGTAGCCCGCATCCGCTCAGGTCGTCTCGCGCCGATCATGCCGTGCTTTCAGGCCGCGTCGGCGCCCTCCCCGAGGTCGAGATGCACTTCCATGCCCTCCAGCGGCGCGTTCAGGTCGTAGATGTAGTCGCCAAAGCGGCGTACATTGTCCTCCTGGTAGGGCGACATGATGGCCACGTCCGCGCGATGAACCGTTTCGCCCTCGCCGCACAGCTGGTTGAGCACCAGCGACATGTCTAGGGTGGTCTGGTACATGACCAGGTCGGCGACCAGGGTGTTGAACTTGATCGCCTTTTCCTGTTCCTCCGGGTCGTTCTCGGCGATCACCCCGTTGTTGCCGAACCCGATCCACTTGGAGAAGTTGTTGTAGGACTCGACCATGTTGGTGGCCCGGGTGATGTTCTCCCGTAGCGTGGCGTCGGAGACGTACCGCAGCATTATGTGGAATCTGTTTTGTCAAGCCGCGTCGACGGTCGCGGTCAGTTGGGTGCCGGATCTCCGAGCAGGACGACCTTGCTGACAACGGGATCGAAGCCGAGGACGGGTGCTCTTGGCTTCCGCCTTCCGGGGTCATCAGCACCGGCTTGCCGAGTTCGCTCCCGATCGCCCGCAGGAAGTCGCAGAGCGTATCGACCCCTTCTTGACCTTGCAGTTCACGAAGGTCGACGTCGAAGTCGATCTCGGTCTCCGACATGAGCCGGAAGATCGCGAGCACGCCTGGAGCAGGCCAGACTCGCAGCGACACCGTCTCAGCCTCGGGTGGACGCCCGAGCACTTCGGCGGCGGTAGGCAGCGGCAGCACTGTGTCGCCTTGGCCGGGGGCGGTGCCCTGGCACACTCGGGCCATGGAGATCAAGGCGGTGCCCGCCGGCCGGGCACACCTCAGGAACGCGGCCCGTGTCGTGGGCTCGCCGTGGGCGGTCGAAATCGGACGGCCAGGGCCGCCGAGGATGCTGCTCAGAGAGGGCACGAGTCTCCAGGTGCACGACCTGGACGCGTTCTTCGGCGCGGGACCCTCGTTGATCAGCACGTTCGCGGTGCCGTGGCCGGACGAGGAGTCGTGGGAGGCGGCGGTCAGCCCCGACGGCGACGTCGGTGTGTTCTGCAACGACGAGGCCGTCCGAGCTGTCACCTCCACCGGCGCGGTGCTGTGGGAGCATCGCGGTCACCGACGCCACTCCCGGAAGGAGAACCGCTCCTCGTGCCGGGTCAGCGACGACGGCCGGCACGTCTGGGCGATGCTGCCGGGCCCGCCGAGCTCGGGGGTGTGGCGTGACGACGGCGAATTCGACGGAACCCCCTACCAGGGCGACGAGTGGCTCGTGCTGGCGGCCGGCACCGGAAGGGTCGTGGCGCGGGAGACCCTGGGCTGCGCCGCCGTCGGCGGCCGGCACCTGTCACACGCCGACGGGCGGCACATGGGCCTGGGTGTCGGGGAGGGCCAGGACGGCCTGCACGTGTACTGGGGCCGGCTGGAGGAGGACGGCCTGCGCGTGTGGAAGCACGAGGACGACTACCGCATCCTGCTCGACGTCCATCCCAGCGGGCTGTCCTATCTCAGCTACGCCCCGCCGGACGAGATCGCCTGGCACTCCTTCCCCGGCGGGCTCATCATGCGCAGACTCGAGGCCGCTGACGGATGGCGTCCGGCCTCGGGCGAGGCCTACTGGGACGGAGGCGGCTACGTTGACGCGGACACCGTGATCGCCACCGCGACGCTCTACGCCGAAACGCCGCAGGACGCCAGGCACATCATGATCGACGCTCTCAGCGGGCAGGTGCGCGGCGAGGTGCGCTACCCCATGCCCGCGCACGAATCCGCGTACCCGCTCGGGGACGGCACCTGGCTCACCGCCGAAGGCGACACCCTCTTCCGCTGGACGTACACGTGAACGGATCGGCGCGCCGCGTGTCGGCCCGACCCGGTGGCAGGATCAGACGGAGGGCGGCGCGAGGGGCGCGAGGTCGAGCGCCCGTGCCACCCGTTCGAGCACATCGTCCCAGGGGCGGGCGGGAACGACAGGCACTCCAGCCGCTTCGGCCTGCGACGCCAGCCAGTCGCCGTACAGGCGGCTCACCATGGCCCGCCCGTGCTGCGCCCCTGCCGCGGGCTCGCGAAGCAGGTAGTTCTCGGCGATCTGCTCCTCGTCGCTCTCGTGCAGGAAGACCGCGCGCACGCCGTCCAGCTCCGCGGCCGTGGACGGCAACAGGTAGTCGCCCTCGACGACCACGGGCGTCATGGTCTCGAGATGGTTGGCGACCACCGCCCGCACCGCGGGGACGAGCGCGCGCGCCACGGAGATCTGCATCTCCACGATCCGCTCGGGCGGCAGGTGGACGGCCTCGGGGTTGGCCCGCCAGTAGTGCAGGGCGGGCAGCTGCTCCGGCGTGGTCATGGCCTGCAGCGCCTCGACGATGTCGTCGATCTCGACGATCGGTGACGCCAGGCGGCGCGCCAGGGGATAGGACACCTGGCTCTTGCCGGTCCCCGAAGCGCCGCCGAGCAGGATGACAGGGGCGTCGTTCACCCGTGGACCCTATCCGAGGAGCTCACCCGGCCGGTTCCCGACCGGTGGGCGAAGACGACCGGCCGCGCCCCTGAGGCGATTGTCTCGCTCAAGAAGGACCTCGACGCCACGTGACGCCGCGGGAGCTCCTTGCGCGGCGGAATCAGATCATGGTCGCCTGATCTCGGCTCAAGGTCGGTCGCGGCCGCCGGTCGCGGACGCCGTCAGGCCGAAGGCGAAGTGCTCGCGCAGGTGCGGCACGAGCTCGCCAGCGCGCTCGTCCACGAAGAACAGCCTGCCGCCCTCGATCTCGACGACCCTGCGCACGCCCGGAATGGTGTCGCGCAGCCACCCGGCCCAGCGAAGCTCGAAGAACGGGTCGTCGGTGCCCCACACCACCAGCGTGGGCACGGCCAGCCCGGCAAGTTCCCGCTCGATCGCGACGAGGTCATCGGCCCGCAGGCCGACCAGGAAGCGCTCGAAGGCGCGTCCGCGTTCAGGGTCGCCGAAGATCGGCCTGACGAACCGCTCGACCAGCCCTTCGGGGTCGTCGATGCGCTCGTAGCTCGCCGCGAACACGCCCTGCACCAGCAGCGAGGGCTGCTCGAGCAGCTTCGCGGTGAGCGGCGCGAGCCTGCCCTGCGCCGCGAGCTCGACCGTGGGCCTGAACGGCTCGGGCGGCAGGTTGTCGTGCACGTCGCAGTTGGTCAGGGTGAGCGTGCGCAGCCGCTCGGGGTGCCTGACCGCGAAGACCTGCGCGATGGCGCCGCCGCTGTCGTTGGCGACGAGGTCCACGCGGTCGAGGCCGAGGTCGGCGCAGAACTCCTCGATCACCTCGGCGAGCGCGGGGAGCGAGAGGTCCTCCCTGGCCTCGCTCTGCCCGTGGACCGGCAGGTCGAGGGCGACACACCTGCGCTCCTCCCGGAGCGCGGCGATGACATTGGCCCACAGGCCCGAGCCGGTGCCCGCGCCGTGCACGAACAGGGCGACGGGCCCGTGTCCCTCGTCGACGTAGGAGATGCCGTGGTGCGTTCTCATTGATGCCTCCATTACAAACCGACTGTCGGTCTAGAAAATTACCGACTGATAGTCGGTATGTCTAGAGTGGTCGCATGAATCTCAAGGCCGAGCGGGGCGCCGCCACCCGCGACAGGGTCCTCGGCATCGCCACCCGCCTGTTCTCCGAGCACGGCTACGACGGCACCTCGATCGAGATGGTCCTGCACGAGTCGGCCCTGAGCAGAGGCGCGCTCTACCACCACTTCGCGGGCAAGGACGCGCTGTTCGAGGCGGTCTTCGAGGCCGTGGAGACGAGGATCGGCCGCGAGATCGCCGCGACCGTGACGAGCGGCGCGAGCGCCGAACAGGCGCTGCGTGAGGGCAGCCTGGCCTGGATCAGGCTGGCGGGTGACAGGGTCATCCGGCGGATCGTGCTGATCGACGCCCCCTCGGTGCTCGGTTGGGAGAAGTGGCGCGAGCTGGAGGCGCGGCACGCCTTCGGCATGCTCAAGCGCACGCTCAGGGCCACGCGAGCCGTGCGTGAGGAGTACCTGGACATCCACGCCCACATGCTGCTGGCGGCGATCAACGAGATCGCGCTGCTGGTGGCGAGGACAGGGCAGACGGAGCAGGCGGAGAGGGCGGTCGAGGACTTCCTCACCCGCCTGCTCGACGGCGAACGGCCGGGCCTGGGCTCAGACGCGGCTCGCGGCCTCTGACCTGGAAGAGCATGACGCTCCTACGACGACCTGACCCCTGCGCGGGCCACCGCGACCGCCAGTGGGAGCACCGCCCAGCCCGCGAGCACCGCGAACGCCGTCCAGGACGGCATGATGTCGGGCGCCTGCTCGATCAACTGGAGCGCGGGATAGGTGGGCAGGAACCGGTTGATCGCCTCACCCCACGGCAGCACGCGGGTGACGAACGGCAGCAGGAGCAGGATCGCGACCAGCGCGGCGGTCGCCACGGCCCCGTTGCGCAGGATCGCGCCGAGCGCCAGTCCGAGCATCGTGGTGGTCACGATCATGAGCGTCCCTCCGGCGATCACCTGCCAGGCCTCCGCGGGCAGCGCCGACGGGTGGAACCGCGCGGCCACGAGACGCCCGTAGAGATAGCCGGGTACCGCGATGAGCAGCGAGCAGACGAGCGCGGCCCCGCTCAGCACCACCGCCTTGGCCAGCAGGACCCGCGTCCTGGACGGTGTGGCCACGAACGTCGTGTCGAGCATGCCCGACGCGTGCTCGCCGGTGATCGTCATCGTGCCCAGCATCCCGAGGGGGAGCTGCGCCAGGATCACCCCCACATAGACGGCGACGACGATCCCCATGGCGGCCTGGTCGGGCGTGCGGCCCGGATCCCAGCGTGAGATGACCGTGGCGGCGCCGAGCACGGTGAGCGCGAGCGAGACGACCACCCCTGCGCCCAGCGCCCACCAGGTCGACCGCAGCGTGCGGAGCTTGATCCACTCGGCCGCGATCGCGTTCACCGCTCACCGTCCGAGATGACCTCCATGAAGGCGTCCTCCAGCGAGACGCCTGGCCTCACCAGGTCGGCGACGCCCGCGTCGGCCAGCAGCCTGCCTCGCGCGAGGACGATCAGGTGGTCGGCCATGAGCGCCATCTCGCTCATCAGATGGCTCGACACCAGGACCGTCCGCCCCTCGGCGGCCAGCGACTTCAGCAGCCCGCGCGTCCAGCGGATGCCCTCGGGATCGAGCCCGTTGGTCGGCTCGTCGAGCAGGAGCACCTCGGGATCGCCGAGCAGCGCCGCGGCCATTCCCAGCCGCTGCTTCATGCCGAGCGAGAAGCCGCCGATCCGCTTGCGGCCGACGTCGCCGAGCCCGACGAGTTCGAGCAGCGCGCCGATGGAGCGCGGCGAGATCCCGTTGGAGCGCGCCAGCCACCGCAGATGCTGCTCGGCGCGGCGGCCGCCCTGCACCGCGGTCGCGTCCAGCAGCGCGCCGACGTGGGTGAGCGGTCGTCTCATGCTCCGGTACGGCACGCCGCCGACGAGGGCGTGCCCTGCGGTGGGCCGTTCGAGGCCGAGGATCAGCCGCATGGTCGTGGTCTTGCCCGCGCCGTTCGGTCCGAGGAAGCCGGTGATCCTGCCAGGCGGCACCTGGAAGGAGAGGTCGTCCACGGCAGGGGCCGGCCCGAAACGTTTGGTGAGCCCGGTTACTTCGATCATGCGTTCCACGATCGGCCGGACACGGCCCCTCCCGCATCAGTCCTGGGACAGATGCGGGCGACAGGGCGCGCGGTTAGGTTCGAGGCGTGCGCGAAGAGATCCGTCCCCCGCTGCTGAGCCGGGTGCCGACCTGGACGTGGGTGACGGTCGACGCCGGGATCGCCGCCTTCTTCGCGGCGGCTTTCGTCGGGCTCGCCACCACGAGGAACGACGTGCCGCCCGATCTGGTCGACTACGCGGCGGCTCTGGCCACGAGTCTTCCCATCGCGATCAGGCGGTTCTGGCCGCGCGCCGTGTTCATGATCGTCCTGATCGGCGGGCTCGGCATGCAGGAGTTCCTCCTCCCGCACGCCGACCTGCTCTGCCTGCCGCTCGCGCTGTACACGCTGGCCACCCGCAGGAGCGCCGTCGTCGCGCTGCTCGCGGCCGCCGCGGTGGGGGCACAGGGCGTGGTGGAGTCGCCCTTCACGGGGATCGTGCACGAGCGGCTCGGGCTGGTGCTGGCGATCCTGATCGCCGCATGGGCGGTCGGTACGGCGGTGCGGCAGCGCAGGCTCTACACCGAGCGGCTCGCCGTCCACGCGGAGGAACGGGCGCGGGCGGAGGCCGCGGAGGAGCGGCTGCGCATCGCCAGGGAGCTTCACGACGTCATCGGCCACAGTCTCAGCACGATCGCCGTGCAGGCGGGGGTGGCGGGCCACGTGGGCAGGGCGGAGCAGATGAGCCGCACGCTAGCCTCGATCGAGGAGACCAGCAGGTCGGCGCTGCGCGAGACCAGGCGGCTGCTCGGCGTGCTGCGCGAGGACGGCGAGGCCGAGTTCGCCCCGGCTCCTGGGCTGGCCGATCTCGCCGCGCTGGTCGAGCGGACCAGGGCGGCGGGGCTGGAGGTGGAGCTGGCGATCGACGGCGAGGTGGGGGAGGAACTGGAGCTGACCGTCTACAGGATCGTGCAGGAGGCGCTGACCAACGTGCTCAAGCACGCGGGAGCCCGCCATGTCCGCGTGCGGGTCGAGCGGCAGCGGGACGGGCTGGTCGTGGAGGTGACCGATGACGGCACCCGCGGACAGGAGCGGCCGTACGGGCACGGCCTGACGGGGCTGCGCGAGCGGGTGCGCGCCTTCGGCGGCCAGTTCGAGGCGGGCGCGCGCCCTCTGCGCGGCTTCCGCGTCAAGGCCAGGCTGCCGCTGTGACCGGGCTGGACGCTGTGATCACGGATGGTGCTGTGATCGGGCCGGACGCCGTGATCACGGATGGTGCTGTGACCGGGCTGGGCGCTGTGGCCGGGGTGGCGCTGTGACGGATGGCGCGGTGACCAGGGTGCTGGTGGCTGACGACCAGCCGCTCATCAGGGAGAGCTTCCGCCTGCTGGTCGACAGCGCGCCGGGGTTCGTCACGATCGGCGAGGCCGCGACGGGCGAGGAGGCGGTGCGACTGGCCGCTCGCGACCGTCCCGCCCTGGTCCTCATGGACGTGCGCATGCCGGTGATGAACGGCATCGAGGCCACGCGCCGCATCTGCGCGGGCCGCCCGGGCACGCGCGTGCTCATCGTGACCACCTTCGACCTCGACGAGTACGTCTACGGAGCGTTGCAGGCGGGCGCCGCGGGCTTCCTGCTCAAGGACACCCCGCCGGCCGACCTGCTCAGAGCCGTCGAGGTGATCGCCTCAGGCGAGTCGCTCCTGGCGCCCACCGTCACGCGGCGGCTGATCGAGCGGTACGTGAGCCCGGCGCCCCCGGCCAGCGGCCCGCCCATCACGGAGCGCGAGCGCGAGGTGCTCGTCCTGGTGGCCAGGGGCCTGTCCAACGCGGAGATCGCCGAGCGGTTGTACGTCAGCCTCGGCACGGTGAAGACGCATGTCAGCCATCTGCTGACCAAGCTCGACGCCCGCACCCGCGTCCACCTGGTCATCGCCGCCTACGAGGCGGGGATCGTCCGCTAGCGCGAGGCGGCGAACAGGGACCGAGCCGTTCCAGTCGGGGTCAGCGTCTGGGTAAGGACGCCACGGTCGAGGTGTTCGCCGGCGCCAAGGCCGCCGAGTCGCCGCCTGCCCAGACCATCCGGATGGCCGGGTACGGCCTGCCCGGCGGAGGACCTCTCGGCCGATACCACGGGCCCCGGGCGATGTTCGCGGCCGGCCTCAGCCGGTGGGTGCGTCGTCGGGGGACATGGTGCGGTGGAGCTCCTGCATCATCCGCAGATGCTTCTCGATCACTGGGGCGGCGTCAACGGCCAGTTGCTTGACCGCAGTCTCGGTGCCGGTGCTCTGCTCGTCCTGCCCGAGTCGCAGCGTCTTCTCGTGGCCCTTGATCTGCATGTCGACCCAGGCCGCGTCGAAAGCCTGGCCGGACAGCTCCGACACCTTGCGCAGCTCGGCGGCCATCTGAGGATCGGGATCGGTGGGCAGGCTGATCTCCAGCTGTTCGGCCACCTTCTTCAGGTCCGTGTCCAGCTTGGTGTGGTCGGTGACGAGCTGTTCACCCATCGTCCGGACGTCCTCGCTGGACGCCTTCTCCTGCGCGGCACGGCCGGACGCGATCTCAGCCAGGTTGCCCTGGTGCGCCATCCGGAGATACTCCTCGTCCTGCGGCCCTCGAACAGCGGCCGCGCTCGCCGCCGGCAGCAGCACCAGGACGGCGGCCAGCACCGCCAGCCACCCGACCATCAGCCGTGATAGCGGATTCGTCATGATTCCCCCGATTGGTCATGGCCGAAATCGGCTCCAGGGGTCGACCACTACCCGGCACTCAGGCACGTTAACGGAGGGCGTGGCGTGCTCGACGATGTCAGCCGACTGCTGGTGACCACCGGCGCGGGGTCAGGCATCGGCGCTCCAATGCAGGCCCCCGGGCGCGGCAGGCGACGGCATGTGGGCACACACCACTGGTTCAGCGGATACGTCCACCACTGACGTCAGACGTCGCGGGAAGGGGCGGGAAGGACGCCGCTACCAGAATGGCCAGCACCACGTCGGCCAGCAGGATCGAGGTGAAGGCGGACACTTCGTTGATCACGACGCCTACTGTCGGCCCGCCGACGAGACCCAACGCGCCGGCCACCGACAGCATCACGACCATGGGCCACACCCTGGCGCCACGGAAAGCGGCGACCACGAGAACGAATCCCGCCCTGATCGCCACCCCCGCCGCCAGACCCTGCACACCCCTCACTGCGATCAACACGGCCGCCTCGACGAAGAAGGCGCCCAGGAGTGAGGCCAGGCCGAAGACCGCGACCGCCGAGACGAACACGCTCCTGCGCGCCTTGAACGGCACGAGAGCACCGACAAGCACGACGAAGAAGGCGTTCGACGCCCATGCGACCGCGGCCGGAGCGAGTTCGTGGTCACGCGAGATGTGCTCGTGGATCACGTTCAAGACGGTCAGGTTCGTCGCGAACAGGAAGGCGGCAAGGGTGAAGGAAATGAGCATCAACCAACGTCTGATCATGCCAAGACCGTAGGCGGACCGCTTGACGATCACTTGAATCGCAGAAGGCACGGATGACCACGGAGGTCGTCTTGCTGTCGGACACGGGAATCTTCTTCGGGAGGGTTGGTGAGGCGGCGGAGGTACCGATCAGCGCCGGGCCGGTCGCGTGTTCCAGACCACCACGGAGGTAAGGATGCTGAGGGCCGCCCCGAACCACAGCGCGGCGGCGATCACCACGTTGTCGGCGATGAGGCCGCCGAACAGCGCTCCCAGAGCGATGGCCAGGTTGAACATGGAGGTGTTCAGGGCGGTGGCGGCCTCGGCGCTGTTCGGTGCGGCCTTGAGAATCCAGGTCTGGACGCCTACTGGCACCCCGCCGAAGGCCAGGCCCCAGCCGATCAGCAGGGCCACGCCACCGATCGGGTTGCCGCCGGCGACAGGGAAGAGGGCCAGGACCGCGGCGAGCAGGACGCTGATGGCGATGACGGTCGCTCGGATGTCGCGTGTCGCAGCGGCCCCGGTGATGAAGTTGCCGACGATGCCGGCGATGCCGAAGACGAGGAGGACGGGGCCGATCATGCTCTGGTCGATCCCTGAGATGGTCCGCAGGATCGGGCTGACGAAGGTGAAAGCGGCGAAGTGGCCGCTCACCAGCAGGAACGTAGCGAGCACGCCGGCTCGGACGACGGGGTTGCGGAACTGCTCGGCCAGGGTGCGCAGCCGTACGGGCTGGGTGGCCGGCATCTGAGGCAGCAGCAGGAGCAGGGAGACGACCACCAGAAGGCCGAGTCCGCCCAGGATCCCGAACGCGATGCGCCAGTCGGTGAGCTCGCCGATCAGTGTCCCTGCCGGTACGCCGAGCACGTTGGCGGCCGTGGCCCCGCCGAAGGCGATGGCGGTGGCCTGCGGGACGTACCTCTCGGGCACCATGCGAACGGCGATGCCGGCGGCGAGCGCCCAGAAACCGCCGATGCTGATCCCCACCAGGAACCGGGAGGCGAGGAGTACGGCGAAGTTCGGGGCGATGGCCGACATCACATTGGCCGCGACCATCAAGGTGATCAGGCCGAGCAGGACGATGCGCCGATCCAGGCGTCCGATCGCCACCGGGAGTACGGGTGCGGTGGCAGAGGCGACCAGACCGGGCACCGTCACCATCAGGCCGGCCGTTCCCTCGGAGACCCCCAGCGCTCCGCCGACCGAGGTGAGCAGGCCCACGGGCAACTGCTCGGCGGTCACCACGGAGAAGGTCCCCACAGCCACGGCCGCGACGGCGATCCACCTCCTGAGCGGCACCTGGGCAGAGGGGGAGGCAGCAGTCACAGAGTCGGCGACGCTCGCCATGTCGATCACTCCTCAAAGAAAATGAAGAAATGGGTCTGTTCGGGTCAGGACAGGCCGCCGTCGGCCCTGATCGTCTGTCCGGAGATCCAGCCGGCGGCTTCGCTGACCAGCCAGGCGACTACCAGGGCGGTGTCCTCGGGTTGGCCGAGGCGGCCCCGCGGGTGCCGGGGCCAGAGCTCCGAGGAATCCGTACCGAGGTAGATGGAGTCGCTGACCGGGCCGGGGGCGACCGCGTTGACGGTGATCTCCCGTACGGTCAGCTCCCTGGCGGCCGCCCCCACCAGCCTTTCCACCGCGGACTTCGCCGCCGCATACAGCCCGCACCCGCCGGGCGTGATGGCGCACGAGCTGGTCAGGGCCACATACCGGCCGTGGTCTGCGAGATGCCGGGCGGCGGCGCGCAGCGTGTTGAACGCACTGCGGGTGTTGAGGTCGGTCAGCTCCAGCGCCGTCAGAGTCCGCGCCGCGGCGTGCTCGCCATGGGCGTAGCTGATCACCGTCGTGGCTCCGCGCGTCGCGAGGAGCTCGGCGCAGGCCGCCCCCTGCCCCCGGCTGCCACCGACCACCAAGGCGACCTTGCCCTCAAGATCGCGTGTTGGGTGCGCAGGGGTCATCGGGAACGTCCCTTTCGTGAAGCCGTTGGAGGTGCCTCCAGCCTCCTGTGACCGACCCCGCGAGCGGAAACAGACGTTCCCGGTAGCCGTCACCGGCGTCCTCTGTGGCAGCCCGGAATCACACTCCGTGTACGGTTACCGCGTGATCGACGTGGATATCCGGCAGCTGCAGTCGTTCCTGGTCGTGGCCCAGGAGCTGAACATCACTCGTGCCTCTGCTCGACTGCACATCAGCCAGCAGACGCTGTCGGCCCAGATCCAGCAGCTCGAACGGGCGATGGGAGCGACGCTCCTGGTCCGTACGTCTCGAGGTGTGCTGCTCACACCCGCGGGCGACGAACTGGAACGCGGTGGGAGCGCCGTGGTCTCCGACCTCGGTGACCTCACCGAGCGCGTACGAGCCGCAGACCAGGGGCGACTCGGCGTGCTGCGGCTGGCCTGCTGCCCGTACGCCACGGCCCTGTTCGCCACCGAGGTCGCAGACGCGATGGAAGCCGCGGTTCCGGGTCTCGAGGTCGAGCTGACCAGCGTGCTCACCCCGCCAGAGGAACGTGCGCTGCTCGTCTCCGGCGAGGTCGACGCCGCTTTCATGTGGCTGCCGGTCGGGGACAGCCGGCTCCACCACGCATCCGTACGCATCGACCGTCGCGCGGTCGCCCTGCCGGTGGGACACCGCCTGGCGGAGCGTGACTCGGTGACCTTGGCCGATCTGGCCGACGAACCGGTCATCCGTCCGGACATCTTCCTGTCCGAGGAGAACCTGTGTCACTGGATGGCCGATCCCCGGCCTGACGGCACCCCGGCCCTTCGTGGCCCCGCCGTACGCAAAGTCGAGGACTGCCTGATGATGGTCGCCCGCGGGAAGGGGGTCTGGCTGGCCCCTGAGCCGCTGAGTCGCTGGGTCCCCGTGACGAACGTTCGTTGGCGGCCGGTCTCCGACGCCGTTCCCTCCGAGCTCGCGCTCGTGTGGACCGCCCGAGCTCCGCAACGCCTGGTCGCACGAATGATCGCCGAGGTCCGCAAGGTGACCGGCTGGAGCGAGAACCCACTGACCTGACGTCGCCGGCAGACACCCCGGGTGCACAGCCGGTCATGGCCGAGTGGGTGGTGCGACCCCGAGCAGCCTGCCGCCGTCGCGGCCATCTCGGGCTGCTGGGGCAACGCGGGAACCGTCGGCCCCGACCAGGCAGGGCCTCGCACCACTGAGGCCGCCGCTCACATGGCCGTCGCCTGCCCCTGCTCGTCCAGGGGCAGGGGACGGCGGGGCACGGGGGCCGACTGCAGGATCGAGGTGGTCGTCCTGGCGTGCGGGGTGAAGCGGTCGAGGATGGGTTCGAGCTCCTCGACGCTGCGCAGGTGGGCGATGAAGAAGAAGCAGTCGTCGCCGGTGATCCGATGGCACTCGACGATCTGCGGGATCTCTTCGGCGATCTTGGGGATGAGGTGCAGCTCGCGCAGGGCGGGACGGACGCGGACGAGCACGCTGATCGGGAACCCCAGAGCCCGCTGATCCACCGCGGCGTGATAGCCGACGATCACCCCCGTGTCCTCGAGCCGCTGCACCCGTTCGGCCACGGCAGGGGCCGACAGTCCGACCCTGCGGCCCAGCTCGGCGAGGCTCACCCTGGCATCCCGCTGGAGCTCCATGAGGATCCGAAGGTCGGTGCTGTCTGCCGCCTTGGATTCGTAGGCGCGGCCCGGTCTGCCCCTTCTGTTCGTCATTCTCCCAACGTAGGCGTTGCCGGAGGATACGGCCATGGCCTTTCCGCCGTGGGGTTTCTTCGCCGGCAGCGCCGTCTTCCACTACCTGGGACCGGCCTTCGCGGTGCTGCTGTTCGGCCGCCTCGAGCCGCTCGCGGTGGCGGGGTTGCGCATCTGGAGCGCGGCCCTGGTGTTCGCGCTGTGGCGCAGACCTGCTCTGAGGCGGATCGACGCGACCGTCCTCGCCCTGGGACTGGTCCTGGCCGCCATGAACGTGACGTTCTACCTGGCGATCGCGCGACTGCCGCTCGGCACCGTCGCGGCGATCGAGTTCCTGCCGGTCATCGCGCTGGCGGCGCTCGGTGTCAGGACGGTCCGCAACCTCGCGGCGCTCGCGGCGGCGGTGGCAGGGGTCTACCTGCTGACCGACGCGAGGCTGGCGGGGGAACCGCTGGGGATCCTGCTCGCCTTCGCGAACGCGGGACTGTTCGCCCTCTACATCGTCCTCGCGCACCGGGTCGCCGCCCGTCCAGGCGGCGGCGTGGACGCGCTGGCCACGGCGATGCTGGTGGCAGGCGTGTTCGTGATCCCGCCGGCTCTGGCGCAGGCGAGCCCGGCCATGACGGACCCGGTGGTGCTCGCCGCCGGGCTCGGCGTCGGGATCACCTCCTCGGTGATCCCGTACGTCTTCGACCAACTCGCCATGGCCCGCATGGCGAGGGCCACGTACGCCCTGATGACCTCCCTGCTGCCGGCGACCGCAACGGTCGTCGGCGTGCTCGTGCTCCGGCAGCTACCCGCGCCCGCCGAGGCGGCGGGGGTGGCCCTGGTGATCATCGGCGTCGCATCGCACCAGCACACTGCCTCCAAGGAGACGACATGGAACAGACGCGGCTCGGATCGTCGGGACTGAAGGTCTCGCGCATCTGCCTCGGAATGATGAGCTACGGAGACCCTGCGAGCAGGGCGTGGCACCTGGAGGAGGACGAGGCCGAACCGATCGTCAGGCGGGCCGTCGAGGCCGGCGTGACCTTCTTCGACACCGCCGACATGTACTCGGACGGCCGGACGGAGGAGATCACCGGGCGGCTGCTCGCCAAGCTGTTCCTGCGGCGCGAGGACTACGTGCTGGCCACCAAGGTCTACTTCCCGATGGGCCCGGGGCCCAACGACAGAGGCCTGTCGCGCAAGCACGTGATGTCGGCCGTCGACGCCTCGCTGCGCCGCCTGGGCACCGACTACGTGGATCTGTACCAGATCCACCGCTGGGATCACGAGACGCCGATCGAGGAGACCATGGAGGCGCTGCACGACGTGGTAAAGGCGGGCAAGGCCCGTTACATCGGGGCCTCCAGCATGTACGCATGGCAGTTCGCCAAGGCGCAGCACTGCGCCGCGACGAAGTTCGTCGCCATGCAGAACCATTACAACCTGGTCTACAGGGAGGAGGAGCGGGAGATGATCCCGCTCTGCCTCGACCAGGGGGTGGGCGTCATCCCATGGAGCCCCCTGGCGCGGGGGCTGCTCGCGGGCAACCGCGGGCGTGACGGCGCCCGCCGTACGCCTCGGGCGGGCAGCGATCCGCTGGCGGACGACATGTACGAGGAGGCCGACTTCGACGTGGTGGACGCGGTCCTCGCGGTCGCGGCCGAACGTGAGGTGCCACCGGCCAGGGTCGCCCTCGCCTGGCTGCTCGGCAGGCGGGGCGTGACGGCGCCGATCGTCGGCGCGACCTCCCTGCGGCACGTTGACGACGCCGTCATGGCGGCGGAGCTGACGCTGACCGAGGAGGAGAAGCGAAGGCTGGAAGCCCCCTACCGCCCGCATCCGATCCTCGGCCATTCCTGACGGCATGAATTTGACAACCATTTTCAGCCTTTGCGATGCTCTCGATCAGAGGAGTGCCTAGCGACCTTCTCCACCCGCACCCCCGCAGAAAGGCCGCCCCATGCCTCCGCTCGCCACGACGTCGGTGGCGCCTCCTGAGACCGCGATGCCCAGGCGCGGTGGGCTCGCCGCGCGCGGCGCTCTGGCGGCGGTCTGCGCCGTGCTGGGCGTGGCGCTCCTGGTTTCCGTCGTCGTGGCGGTCGGCCTGGGCCCGGCTGCGATCCCGCCGGGTGAGACCGCCCGCGGTCAAGAAGGACAACTTCTTCATCCTCGACTACAACGAGGGCATCAGCGGTCCGCGCAACGTGGACGGCCTGGAGAGGTTCGCCACCTATCTGCGGTCCCTCGATCGCTGACGAGCACGCCTTCCCTGCTCACTCGATGACGGAGGCGGCGCTGCGGCGGGGGCCGATGTATCGCCACAGGAAGCTGGTCAGCACGGCGAGCCTGTTGCGCCCGCCCAGCAGATAGGCCACGTGCAGGCCGATCCAGGCCAGCCAGGCCACCAGGCCGTGGAAGGTCCAGCCGTTCTGCAACTGCAGCACGGCCTCGCCGCGGCCGACCGTCGCCATGATGCCGGGGTCGCGGTACTTGAAGGGCTCGACCCGGCGGCCCAGCGCCGCCGCGACGATCTGACGGCCCACGTGCGCGCCCATCTGGAGGGCGGGCTGCGCGAGCTGCGGTGGCGCGTCAGGCGGGCCTGCGAGGTCACCCGCGACGAAGATCTCGGGATGGTCCTCGAGGTTGAGCGCCTGCGTGACCGAGATCCTGCCCCCTCGGCCCTGCGGCAGGCCCCACTGAGCGACCGACTTTGGAGCGGTGACTCCCAGCGCCCAGACGGTGACGTCGCTGGGCAGGCGGGTGCCGTCGGCCAGGATGACCGCGTCGGGCTGTACTTCGGCCACCGTGGCGCCGAGCCGCAGGTGAACGCCACGCTTGCGCAGAGCGCGCGCGGCCTGGTCGCGCAGCCTCGGCTTGTACGGCGAGAGCACGTAGTCGAACCGCTCGACCAGGGTGACGCTCGTCTGCTTGGGCGACAGCTCGGGAAAGGTCAGCGGGATCGTGCGGCGGCGCAGCTCGGCCAGCGTGCCCGCCATCTCCACGCCGGTGGCGCCGCCGCCGACCACCACGACGTGGACGCTGTCGCGCTCGCCGGTCGCCGCCTCCTCCAGACGGCGCTGCAGCAGCTTACGCAGCGTCACCGCGTCGTGGACCGAGTAGATGGGCAGCGCGTTCTGCTCCGCCCCCTCGATGTTCAGCCAGTTCGTCGTGACGCCGCTGGTCAGCACCAGGTAGTCGTAGTCGACGCTGCTGCCGTCGTCCAGCTCCACCCGCCGCTCGCCGGCCCGTACCCCGCTCAGCGCGGCTCGCCGGGTGCGCACCGTCCGGTACCTGGCGGCGAAGGCGCGGATGGGGAACGACACGTCACCGGGACCGAGCCCCGCCGTCGCCACCTGGTAGAGCAGGGGCTGGAAGGTGGTGTAGGGGTTACGGTCGATCAGGGTGACCCTAACCCCCGCGCGAGCGAGTCGCCGGGTGGCGGCGAGGCCGGCGAAGCCGGCCCCGACCACGACGACGTGCGGGCCGGTGGAGCGCGAGTGCGTGACGGTCACAGGCTGTCCCTCCGCTGCGAGTGCTGCTTCAGGTGCATATGGCACACAGGGAGCCGTCTAAACCCTCATCTCCCGTACGGGCTGAAAGCTTCTTCTTCGGAGAGGCGGCGCTGATGCCCTGCCCTGCGGCCTCGCGTGATCTGGCGGTTCGACACCGCGTGCGACGGCCTACCTGTCGTAGGTCCGAGGCAGGCTCGCCGCCGGTCGGCGAGCCTGCCTCCTGGTCAGTTGCGCGCCTGGTCGGCGGGCTCGGACACGGACGGCTCGGCGGCCTGGCGGGTGTCGCGCCTGGACCTGAGCAGGCTGGCCACCGTCGTGACGGCCAGCACGGTGACGATGACGGCCAGCGAGATCCAGTTGTTGATCTCAGGGACCCAGGTGACGTGCTCGCCGCCGTTGATGAACGGCAGCTCGTTCTCGTGCAGGGCGTGCAGGACGAGCTTCACGCCGATGAAGCCGAGGATGACCGCCAGGCCGTAGGTGAGGTAGACGAGTTTCTCCACCAGCCCGCCGAGCAGGAAGTACAACTGTCGCAGCCCCATCAGCGCGAACGCGTTGGCCGCGAAGACCAGGTAGGCGTCCTGGGTGATGCCGAAGATCGCGGGGATCGAGTCGACCGCGAAGACCAGATCCGCGCCGCCGATGGCGATGATGACGATGAACATGGGGGTCAGCAGGCGGCGGCCGTCTTGTTTGATGGTCAGCCGTGAGCCGTGGTAGTCGTCGGTGACCGGGAACAGCCTGCGCGCCAGCCGTACGACGCCGCCGTTGGGGTCGTACTCCTCGTCTTCGTTGCTGTTGAAGGCGAATTTCCACGCGGTGTAGATGAGGATGCCGCCGAAGAGCCAGAACACCCAGCTGAAGCGCTGTACGGCCTGCGCGCCCACGCCGATGAAGATCCCGCGCATGACCAGCGCCATCACGATCCCGATGAGCAGCACGCGGTGCTGGTGGATCGCGGGCACGGCGAAGTTCGCCATGATGAGCATGAAGATGAACAGGTTGTCGACGCTCAGCGTGTACTCGGTGATGTAGCCGGTGAGGTAGGAGGCCGCGTGGTCATCGCCGCCGAAGATCCACACGCCTGCGCCGAAAGCGACGGCACAACCGATGTACAAGGCGATCCACCGCGCCGACTCGGCGATCGTGACCTTGTGGGGTCTCCTGTTGACGATGATCAGATCGAGGAGGATGAGCCCGAGCAGGGCGGCGATGGTGGCCGCCCACAGCCAGGCGGGCACGGACATAGGTGGGGGCATGAGCGCTCCTCCGACTTGGCGTTGACACGTCCGTCGGAGGTCTTCTCCGCCCGCGGCGTCGCGGACCGACCGCACCGGGCCCCGAGGCGGGTCCGTGATGACGACGCGGCCGCGAAGGAGTACTCCCCTCCACTTCGCCTGCGATCATACATACCGAATGCAGTAGCCCATATCCCCTCGCACGTCCCAACCCCGGACCAGGGCCGGCGCCACTCGCCCGTCACGCCGGACGGATCGGGCGAGCGCGCGCCCGCCACGCTCCCGCGCCGACCCTCGGCACGAGCCCGGTTCGCCCGAGGGGATGAGCTCGTGGCAGGTGGGCGGTCGCAACGAGCTGTCCCGGTGGATCAGCGGAACGCGCGCCTTCCCCGCCGACCGCGACACGTTGCTGGAACGCGCGCGCTCCCAGTCGGCGCCCGACGGAGTGCTCGCGGCGATCCGGTCACTGCCCGATCGCGTCTACGACAATTCGCGGGGCCGCCCGCGCCACTGGAGGACGAGCCCGAGTGGATGAGCGTGCACCTCACCTACCCCGTCCTCGAAGCCGTTCGTCACCTGCTGCAGTTCGGCGCCTCCGTCGAGGTGACCGGCCCTCCCGAGGCCCGCGCGGAGCTGCTCCGCGCCTCCGCCGAGATCGCCGAGATGTACGGCGCCGCCTGATCCGCCCGCGGTCTCACAGTGCGGCGTCGTAGAGATCGTGCCGGGGGCCTGAGCGAAGAACGAGTCGAGCAGCCGGGGGCGTTCAGGCGAGCACCGCTGCTCGGATGCCGCGTCTGAGCAGGGCGGGCAGGCACAGCACGGTGCCCAGGGCGCCGACCCACACCGAGGCGGACAGGCCCGCGAGAGCCGTCATGCCGGCCGCCGCGAGGCTGCCCAGCGCGATCGCGCCCCAGAGCAGGAACCTCTGCACCGAGCCGACCCTGCCCAGCAGCTCCGCGGGGGCCTCCGTCTGGCGCAGGGTGATCGAGGTCGGGCTGAAGGCGCCCTCGCCGACGCAGTGGACGACGCTGCCCGCCACCAGGCCGATCGTGCCCGCGACGCCACCGATCGCGCCGAGCGCGGGCATGCTCACGATGCCGAGCACGGAGACCGTGGCGGCGGCCGTGAGCGTCCTGGGCGCGCCGAGGCGGCGGATCAGGCGGGCCGACAGCAGGTTGCCGACCGGGTAGCCGGCCGCCGCCGCGCCGATCACGACGCCGATCCAGCCGGGCGACAGGCCCAGGACGTCGCGGCAGTAGAGCACCAGGCTCGTCTCCACCATGGACAGGAACAGCACGTAGACGGTGCCGCACGCCAGGATGGGCTGCAGGATCGGGTGACGGAGGGCGAAGCGCAGGCCGACGGCGATGTCGCGGCGCAGCCAGCCTGGCTGCCTGACGGCGGCGGCCCTCCTCGGCTCCCTATGCCGGATCAGGGCCAGCGAGACGAAGGAGGCGGCGAAGCTGAGCGCGTTGGCCGCGAGCGCGCCGACCAGGCCGAGCGCGCCGATGAGCGGCCCCGCCGCCATGGGGCCCAGCGCCTTGGAGGTGGACTCCGACAGCGCGAGACGGGTGTTGCCGCGGTGCAGCTCGTGGGCGTCGCCGTACAGGCTGGGCAGGTAGGAGGTGTAGGCGACCTGGAAGAACACCACCGCGCACCCGCTGATCAGGATCAGCCCGAACAGCAGGGGGAAGGTCAGCGCGCCGGTGGCCGCCAGCACGCAGATCGCGGCGAACGCGACCGCCTGCACGCCGTCGCACACCAGCATGACGGTCCTGCGGGGCAACCTGTCGACGATGGCGCCGGCCGGCAGGCCCAGCGGCAGGAACGGCACGAACAGCGCGAACGGCAGCAGCGCCGCCTGCGCGGGAGAGGAGCCGAGCAGGGTCACGGCCACGAGGGGCAGCGCGAGGGTCATGAACTGGTCACCGAAGAGTGAGAGCGACTGGCCGGCCCAGAGCAGGCCGAAGTCGCGGCGCACCGACGGCGGGTTCGGGCCTGGGGGAGGACCGCTGGACGGCGGCGTGCCGATGCTGGTCGTCATGAGGCGGACTCCCGCCTGATCGCGCCGGAGCCCGCGGGCGATGCCGCGTGCCCTCGGCGCTCTTGGCGATGACCGTGGTGATGGGTGAACACGTCGGCCCATCCTTCCGCCGACGGCGCCACGATGACGGCGGCAATCGGACCTCGCACTGGCCCGATCGCGCGCCGGGGGCCGGTTCTATCGGGTCAGCCGCCGGCCGGTGTCTGATCGCCGTCGGGCAGGGAGTCCAGCCAGCCGATCAGCCGCTCGCCCTGCCGCGTCATGACGGCGGGCTCGCGCAGGGCGTTGGCCAGCAGCGACATGCCCTGGTACGCGCCCACCAGCGTCAGGGCGAGCCCGTCGGGGTCGGGCAGCCCGAGCTCGCGGAACTGGCGCTCGGTCCAGTCCAGCAGCAGCCGGATGACCCTGCCGGCCTCGGCGTCGAGACCGCCCTCGGCGCGCTTGTCCAGCTCGACGGCCAGCGTTCCCGTCGGGCAGCCGTAGCGGGCCGCGAGGTCGCGCTGGCTGACCCACGCCTTCACCAGGCCCTTGAGCCGCTCCCTCGGGTCGGCGAGGAGATCAAGGCCGCCCGTGAGCATACCCAGCTGCCGGGCGTGCTCGCCGAGGGCGGCCGCCACGAGCTCGTCCTTGGTCTTGTAGTAGTAGTACACATTGCCCACGGGGACGTCGGCCGCACGGGCGATGTCGGCGATGGTGGTGCGCTCGGCGCCCTGCTGGTGGACGACCCTGGCGGCGGCTTCCATCAGCCGCTGCCGCTTGGCGGTCGCGGTCCTCACCCGGGATCCTTTCGAGTCAGTCACCTGACTAAGCATAGTGCGGTGTGATGCGTTCGAATCTTGCCACCGCCGTGGAGGCGGCCGAGCCCCCTGATCTACTCGCTGCGCGCGGCGAAGGCGGAGTGGCCGGCCGCGCGGACCCTCATCACCGACGCCGGCGTGCGCCGCGCCCGGCTTCGCCATCCCGATCCTCGACCGGGTCCGTGCGGTCAGCACCCGGCAGGGATCGGCGGGCACCTCGAAGGCGGCGGCCTCGACGGCCTTCTCGGACGGCACGGCCTTCTGGCTCGGCACGGCCTTCGCGGGCGACGGCGAGGCCTGCGGCGGGGAGCCGGCGGGCGCGGGCTGAGCGAGGGGGAGGACGCCTCAAAACCGCCGGACGACGTCGTCGAGAAAGGCTTCAACGACCGTCGTCACCCACCCGAGCACCTCGGCGGGCGACGGTTCAGGAGTGGAGGGGCGCGCGTGCGGTGCTCCCGCGCACGATCAGCTCGTGCGGCAGGATCAGCCGTTCGGGCTCGGGTGGCAGGCCGGACAGCAGCATGCGGCCCGCCGTCTGCCCGATGAGCTGCTTGGGCTGCCTGATCGTCGTGAGATCGGCCTCCTCGGCGCCGCTGTCGGAGAAGCCGACCACCGACAGGTCCTCGGGGACCTTCAACCCCGCCTCCGCCGCCGCGTCGAGCACACCGAGCGCCATCACGTCGGTGTTGCACAGGATGGCGGTCGGCCGGGGGGCGCGCGCCAGCAGGGCCCGTCCCGCCTCGCGACCGGACTCCCGGGCGTTGCCCGCCACCTCGTAGACCGGCACGCTCGCCCAGTCCAGCCCCGCCTGCTCGCCCGCCACCCGGTAGCCCTCGACCCTGGTCCGCATCGCCTCGTACTCCGCGCTCCGCTGGCGGCGCAGGTCGGCCCAGCCGTGCCGGCCGTCCTGGTGCAGGCCCACCAGCGCGAGTCCGAGCCTGCGATGCCCCAGATCCACCACATGCCGTACGGCCTCGCCCGCGGCGGCCAGCTCGTCGATGCCGATGAAGGGCAGCCCCGGGACGTACGGCTCGTCGACGAACACGGTGGGGAGCCTGCGCGCCAGCACCGCGTCCAGCGTGGCGTGCCCGTCGGGCAGGGAGAAGACGCAGAAGGCGTCCACCACGGCGTTGCGCACGATCTCGGGGCGCTGCACCCCTGGCGGCTGCTGGAGGATCAGCAGACCGACCGCGGCCTCCTCCGCGGCCACGGCCAGACCCTGCAGGAACCCGATCGAGTAGGGGTCGGCGAAGGCGTACGGCAGCGTCTCGGTGAAGATCAGCCCGAGCGCCCCCGCCCTGCCCAGGCGCAACGAGCGCGCCGTCGGGTTGGGGCCTGCGTAGCCGAGCTCGCTGGCCACCCGCAGGATCCGTGCGCGTAGCTCCTCGCTGAGCTGGTCGGGACGGGAGAAGGCATAGGAGACGGTCGCGCGGGACACTCCGACCCGGTCCGCGATCGTCTGCAGGGTCACTCGCTCGGCCATGCCCCAACCCTAGCGTTCGCCTTCTTAATCCATTAAGCTCTTAATTGATTAAGGAGGAACCATGGACGCCATGCAAGTACTCGCCCACCGGACGGCGATGGGCTACGAGGACGGCCTCCGCTCGGCGCTGCCCGGCGCGCCGAGACGCCCGGACCATCCGAAGGCGGCGCAGACCAGGGTGCGGCTGGCTCGCGCGCTCCGGCAGGCCGCCGACCGCCTCGACCCTGCGGGAAACCGCCGCCCGGCCGGACAGCACTGCTAGCGCCGGACAGGTGCTCACCTGTCCGGCGTAGCATTCCGGCATGGTCATCGACCCGGGCGTCGTCGCCGCCTTCTGTCTCGCAGCATTGATCATCTCTCTGGTCCCTGGGCCGGACCTGCTCTTCATCACCGCCACCGGTCTGGCCTCAGGGCCGCGGGCCGGGGTCCTCGCGGCCGTCGGCATGTCCGCGGGGCTCGCCGTGCACACCGTCGCCGCCGCACTCGGTCTCGGCACCCTCTTCCAGGCCTTCCCCACGGCCTTCCACGTGCTGCGGGTGGTCGGCGCCTGCTACCTCGTCTACCTGGCCGTCACCTCCTTCAGAGCCGCGGCGCGGGCGGACGGCCTCGATCAGGCTCACGCGGCGGCCGAACGCAGGAGCTCGGCCCGCCGCGTCTTCGGCAGGGCGCTGCTGACCAACCTCGCCAACCCCAAGGTGATCGCCTTCTATCTGGCCTTCTTCCCGCAGTTCATCGACCCGGCCAGGGGGAGCGTGACAGCGCAGTTCTTCCTGTTCGGAGCGCTGTTCATCGTCGTCGGCCTGTGCGTCGACGCGAGCGCGGGCCTCCTGGCCGGACGGCTGGCCGACTTCGTCCGCGGCCGGCCATCCGTCCAGCGATGGATGCACCGCGTGTCGGGCACCATCTTCGCCGCGCTCGCCGTCCGCCTGGCCACCGACAGCAGATAGACCGGCCGCCCGGACCGAGTTGCGTGTCCGGGGGCCTACGGTCAGGACGGTGACCACCAGCCTGATCACGCCTTGGCCGTGTGGTCAGGCCGGCGTCGCTCCCCGCGTGTCCCGGCGGAAGGTGTGCCGGTAGCCGGTGGGCGTCACGCCGAGGTGGAGGCTGAAGTGCCGGCGCAGGTTGGCCGCCGAGCCCAGCCCGCTGTGCTCCGCGACCTGATCGATCGGCAGATCGGTCGACTCGAGCAGCCGTCGCGCACGGATGAGGCGCTGGTTGAGCAGCCACTGCAGCGGCGTGGTGCCGACCGCGGAATGGAAGCGGCGTGCGAACGTCCGCGGGCTCATCCCCGCCCTGCGAGCCAGAGCGTCGACGGTCAGCGGCTGGTCGAGACGGGTGCCCGCCCATTGCAGCAGCGGCCCGAGACTGTCGTCGTCGGTGTCCGGTATGGACAGGTCGACGTACTGCGCCTGGCCGCCGGTGCGGTGCGCGGGCATCACCATACGGCGGGCGACCTGGTTGGAGACTTCGGCGCCGAGGTCTTTCCGCACCACGTGCAAACACAGATCCAGCGCCGCGCCTCTGCCCGCGCTGGTCATCACGTCGCCGTCGTCGACGTACAGCACCGACGCGTCCACCCGCACCTGCGGATGCAGCATGGACAGCGTGCCCGCGTACAGCCAGTGAGTGGCCGCCCGCCTGCCGTCGAGCAGTCCGGCGGCGGCCAGGGCGAAGGCGCCGGTGCACAGGGAGATGACACGCGCGCCGGCCGACGCCGCCGCCCTGAGGGCTTCGACCAGCGCCTGGGGAACGGGCAGGCCGGACTGCACGCACGCGTACGGCAGCGCGGGCACGATCACCGTCTCCGCCTCGGCCAGTGCGTCGAGGCCATGGCGCGTGTGCTGGAGGAAGCCGAACTCGCTCCTGGTGCCCGCCGGTTTCTCCGCGCAGAGCCGGAAGTCGTACCACGGGTCGGCCAGGTCGGTCCGTTCCGGGCCGAACACCTCGCAGGCGATCGCGACCTCGAACAGGGGCATGTCGTCGACCAGAGCCAGGGCGACGGAACCGGCGCGCACGTCCCCCAGCGTACGGCAGGAATTTTGCGAACAGTGGCACTCCTGCCACTCGCGGCCCCTTCCACGCGTTGGCATCGTTCAGGGGTGAACATCATCGAACTCAGGCAGTACACCCTGCGCCCAGGGCAGCGTGACCTTCTCATCGACCTGTTCGACAGGGAGTTCGTGGAGAGCCAGGAGGCCTTGGGGATGCGTGTCGTCGGGCAGTTCCGCGACGAGGACGATCCCGACCGGTTCGTCTGGCTCCGCAGCTTCCCCACCATGCGGGCCCGGCACGAGGCGCTGACCGCGTTCTACGTCGAGGGAGAAGCTTGGAGGAGGCACGGGCCCGCCGCCAACGCCACGATGGTGGACTCCTCGAACGCCCTCCTGCTGCGTCCCGCGGGCCCGGACTCCGGTTTCCCCGAACCGGAGACGCCTCGGCCCCCCGCGGGCGCCACGAGCCTGCCGGGCTCCCGGGTCATGGCGACGATCTACGCCGTGGACGAGCAGGCCGATGGCGACTTCAGCCGGTTCTTCGACGACCGCGTGGCCCCGTTGATGGCTGAGACGGGGGCGCCGCCACTGGCCCGCCTGCGTACCGAGCACGCCGACAACACCTTCCCCCGCCTGCCCGTCAGAGAGGGGGAGAACCTCTTCATCTGGTTCGCCTCGTTCGCCGACGCCGATCGGCGTCGTGAGCACGTCGAACGGCTGGAGCGCTCGCGGGAGTGGCACGAGAAGGTGCTGCCCGAGCTGGCGGCACGGCTGAGCGCTCCACCCCTGCACCTGAGGCTGGCCCCGACGGCCAGGTCGCAGCTGCGCTGATCAGTCGAGGACCGCGGTGGCTTCGACCTCGACCAGCAGGTCGGGCTCGCCCAGCGCGGCGACGCCCAACAGGGTGATCGGCTTGACGGGGTCGACCCCCAGTTTCGCGGCCGCCCTGGCCACGCCCTCGCCCAGCAGGGGCAGTTTCTCGGAGCTCCAGTCGACGACGTAGACGGTCAGCTTCGCCACGTCGTCGAAGGATCCACCGACCTCGGCCAGTGCGGTGCCGATGTTGAGATAGGCCTGCTCGACCTGGGCGGCGAGGTCACCCTCTCCGACCTTGCGGCCGTCGGCGTCGCGGGCGACCTGACCGGCGAGGAACACCAGCCTCGACCCGGTCGCGATCGACAGCTGCCGGTAGACCTCGGGTTGAGGCAGTCCCTTGGGATTGACCAGTGTCACGGCCATGACTCCTCCTTCTCGTCCGAGTCCGCGGATGCGGCGCTCCACCAAAACATAGCAATGCTATGTATTGTGGCGCCATGGCCAGAACGAAGGATCCTGTCGTCCGCTCCCTGCTGATCGATCGGGCCGCGCAGATGCTTCGCACCCGTGAGCCGGTCACGCTCCGCTCGCTCGTGGCCGGCACCGGCGTCTCGACGATGGCCGTCTACACCTACTTCGGCGGCATGGACGGTCTGTGGAAGGCGCTGCGGCAGGAGGGCTTCAGCCGCCTGGCGGCCAAGCTCGCGGCGGTCGCGATGTCCGCTGATCCGGTGCGAGACCTCGCCGCCCTGGGCGCCGCCTACCTGTCCAACGCGCTGGAGAGCCCCGACCTCTACCGCGTCATGTTCGACGCGGGCTTCGAGCTCGAGGACGCGGCGGCCGCGGACGAAACGCTGTACTGCCTGGTCCGCGCCGCCGAACGGGCCAGGGAGACCGGTCGCTTCCGTGACGACGTCGACCCGATGGAACTGGCGACGCAGAGCTGGGCGATCGGCCACGGGCTCGCCTCGCTCGTCGCCACCGGCCCCCTGCCGCGTCAGGCGCTCGCCCACGGCGTCCCGCTCCTGGCCGCGCTGTTCGTCAGCGCGGGAGACGATCCGGGCCGATGCCGCCGCTCGATCGAGCAGGGATGGAAGGCGGTTCTCCCGGCCTTGGACGAGCACCCGTGACCTTTGGCCCGCTCGCCGATCGCGCGCGACAGGTGGCCAGACGGCAGCGGGATGCCAGGGAAGATCAACGGAGGCGGACGGCTGCGCCCCGGCGGGACCCTGACGGAACTCTTCGGGGTGCGCGGTCAGACGGTGGACGGGGTGTTCAGCAGGGCGGACAGCTCCGCCAGGGTCTCGGGGACCAGGCGGTAGTAGACCCAGGAGGCGCGGCGCTCGGAGGTGAGCAGGCCGACCTCCTTCAGCACTTTGAGGTGGTGGCTGATGGTCGGCTGCGACAGCTCGAAGGCGCCGGTGATGTCGCACACGCAGACCTCGCCGCCCGCGTGGCTGGCCACGATCGACAGGATGCGCAGCCGTACCGGATCACCCAGCGCCTTGAACACCTGCGCGACCCCCGCCGCCTGCGGGGCGTCCAGTGGCTCGCGGGTGAGCGGCGGGCTGCACTCCAGGATCTCCAGCAGCTCCATCGACCCCTCCAGAGTAGATGTTCGTCGACGTTCTATATTGACATACATCTATGTATTTCACGGCGCCTCGACCGTCGCGCCGTAGAGCCGGAGCAGGCTGAGGCGGAGCGCCGCGTCCGCCTGCTCGCCGGACATGCGGCCGGCGCCGGCCTCGTCGCCCGCGGCGTGTCCGAGGGCGATGGTGGCCACCACCAGCCAGTCGGTCGAGAGCCTGCGGTCGAACTCGCCGGTTTCCTGGCCGCGCAGGATGATCCGCCTCAGGCGATCGGCGACCGGCGCGTGTCGCTCCTGGTCGGCCTGCGGGCTCACGGGCATCGAGCTGATCTGGTGAAGCAGCACGGGGTACCGCTCGCTCATCCGCCGGCTGACCTCGATCAGCCGGCACAGCGCCTCTGCCGCGGATCCTTCGTCGAGCCCGGCGGCGTCCATCGCCCCGACGGTCTCCTCGGTGACCCGGTCGACGGCGGCCTCCAGCAGCTCTTCGCGTGAGGGGAAATGCGCGTAGACGGTCTGGCGGGTCACTCCCGCGGCCGAGGCGATGACTTCGACGCTGACGTCGGGTCGCTCGTTCAGCAGCCGGACCGCCGCGTCCAGGATCGCCGCCCTGCTGCGCCGCGCGTCGGCACGGCGACGCTGGGGGACCGGAGGAGAAGTCAACTCATACACCTTGTCAAAGTTGTGCGCCGACACATATCTTACAGCCTGTAAGAGATAGTACTGGAGAGTGCGACAGGAGCACCATGAGCCCATTCGACGGCGTCAGCCCGGAGCAGTTCATCGCCGACTTCATGACCTCCTTCACCGACGAGATCGTTCGAGGCGACGAGGATCCGGGGCCGATCGTGGACCGCTACTACACGCCGGACATGATCCAGATCGCCGACGGCATCCGGATCGACCGCGACAGGCTCATCGCGCACATCCGCCCGGTGCGCAAGAACCTCACCCACTACCGCCTCGAGGTGCACGAGGCCCTGGCCAGCGGGAATCGCATCGCCGCCAGGTTCACCCTGCACGGGCAGATGCGGAAGAAGGCGGTGGCCACCGAGGTGCACTTCTTCGGAGAGCTGGCTCCTGACGGACGGATGAGCAGGACCCACCAGCTCACCCGCGCGCTGCCCACCGGTGAGGGTGGGCAGCCGGCCCCCGGCAAGGAGGAGGAGCGGGCGTGAACCAGAGCACCTACACCGTCAGCGGCATGGTCTGCGGACACTGCGCGGGCTTCGTCACCGAGGAGATCGAGCGCGTCGCCGGCGTCACCGCCGTGGCGGTGGACGTCGAGAACGGCGTCGTCACCGTCACCAGCGATCGGGACCTCGACGTCGCGGACGTCCGCGCCGCCGTCGAGGAGGCCGGCTACGAGCTCGTGCGGGCATGAAAGACTTGTCCGGCGTTGCGCTGGAGGCGAGCGTGCTTCACCCGAGGAAGGCCGCGGTCGTCGCCACGAACCGGCGAGCGTCATCGAGCCACGGGAAATGGCCCGCTCCTGGTTGGACGACGAACTCGGCGTTCGGGAACAGCTCGGCGAACGCGGCGGCGACGCTCGGAGGCGTGTTCAGGTCGACCTCTCCGGCAAGCAGCAGCACCGGCGCGTGGAAGGTGGCGAGTGCCGCGCACGTGATGTCCGGGTCGAACACGCCCTCGGCGCCGAAGATCGCTGCTGCTTCCCTGTTCCGGTGGCCGTCCTGGGCCGCCTGGTGGGCTCGGGCCTGCGCGTCCCATCGGCCGTGGAAGAAGGGGTCGATGGCCTTCCACCTGTCGTCGGTGGCGTCGCCTGCCACGATGGACTCAAGAGCGGTGAAGGCCGCGGCGAACCAGGGCTCGTTCTCGCGGAGCCTGGCGGTCTCAAGCCGGGATTCACCGGTGGCCGCGATGCCGACGGCCATGGTGCTCGGAGTGATCAGAGCGAGCCTGCCGACGCGTTCTGGGTGCCGGGTGACATACAGCGCCGCGAGGTTCGCGCCGGCGGAGTGGGCGAGCAGCTCCAACCGGTCAAGACCGAGGTGCTCGCGCAGAGCGTCGACATCGCCGACGAGCCGGTCGCAGCGGTAGGAGGCCGCGTCCCCTGGGATCGCCGACCGGCCGGTGCCCCGAGGGTCCATCATGATCAACTGCCGATGCGCCGACAGGCCGCCCAGTTCGCCGAGGTAGTCGGAGTCCTGCATCGGGCCGCCGGGCAGGCAGATCACCGGAGGGCCCTCTCCGAACACGTGGTAGGCGAGAGGGGTTCCATCGTGTGCGGAGAAGACAGGCATGGCGGGATCCTGTCAGCGGCATCCAGGCCAGGGCAACCGGCTGTCGTGACCGGCTCCCCTGTGGTCAGGCCTTCCTGGCGGCGCAGCAGGAGCCGAGGCGTTCTCGCACCCGGGAACACCTGGGCGACGGCGGTCGTGAACCCTTCCGTCAGGATGACCGGCATGATCCTGAAGTATCCCTGCGTATGCTGCGGCCGTCTGACCATGGAGGAGCCGCCCGGCTCCCATCAGATCTGCCCGGTCTGCTTCTGGGAGGACGACGCGGTTCAGCTGCGATGGCCTGACCGGGTCGCAGGGGCCAACCGGATCCCCCTGATCGAGGCCCAGCAGCACTTTCAGGACCACGGAGCATGCGACGAGCGATCACTGGGACACGTCCGTCCACCCAGGGACGATGAACCGCTGGACCCGAGCTGGCGCCCCATCGACCCCGAACGCGACCGCTTCGAGCCTCAGGCCGTCCAGCTGGCCGCGTGGCCGGACGACCGCACTGTCCTGTACTGGTGGCGCTATCGCGACACCGGATTCTGGCGTCCCCCCGGCTGACGCGGTCGACCAGCGACGCCGGCCCGCCGGACGGCTCGCCCGACGAAGATCCCTCGCACGCTTCTCGAACGACCCTCACTCCTCGACGGGTTCGTGCCGTCCGTCGAAGTGGACGCGGCCGTCGGCGCGTACCGGTTGTCCGGACGGCAGGCGCGAACCGGGCGACGGCTCGTCGAGGTCCACGACCGCCCAGTCCACCCGTCGAGCGCTTTCGCGCGGGTCAGCGCGCCCTGGTCCCACGGATCGAGCTCCAGCGCCCGCAGATAGCCGCCCAACGCCCGCTCGTGCGCGCCGCCGCACTCGTGAGCCAGCCCTTCGAGGTAGGCGGCGAGGTTGTTGGTCGGGTCGAGGGACAGCACGTGCCGGGCCGCGCGGACCGCCTCATCCACGAGAGCGCGGCCGGCGCCGTTCGGGCGGGATCCGGGCGATGGGCTTCGAGTCCTCCTCCCACCAGCCCGTGTCCACGCGGTTGACCATGTGGCCGCGGAGCTCGGCGCCGCCCAGCACGGCGAGGCCCACCGCCGCCTCCAGGCTTGCGGGATCCACCCGCTGGACCGCCGTGTACGCCTCGCGAACGGCACGCGCCTTGTCCGCCGGATCCCGCGCGTATTCCGCCTCCTCGGCGACTTCCGCGAGGAGCCTGCCCGCCCCGGCCGGCCCGGCGTCAACGCCTGTGTGCTCCATCATGATCGGGAACGCTATCGCCGCGGTCCGGGGGACCGCAGCGCGTCACTGATCGCGGGGATCGTCCCAGAAGCCGTGGTCGTGCCGTACAGGCCGGGGCCTGTCATGAGCGGGCTCGAGCACGCCTGGAGATGGCGCGGCCGTCTCCGGCAGGTCGTTCGCGCGTCGCCGGTGCCGGGACGCCGGCGAGGCGTCGCCGTGGTGGTCGAGGCCGGGACGCCGGGAGCTGACGAGCGCGGTCAGGGCGGTGGTGAGGGGGACGGCGGCGATGAGGCCGAGCGTCCCGACGACGCTGCGGACGATCTCCTGGGCGATGAGCGGGTTGGTCAGCACTTCACCGAGCGGCTGCTTCGCGACGCTGATGAGCAGCAGCAGCGGCAGGGAGGCGCCGGAGTAGGCGAGGATGATCGTGTTGATCACCGACGCGATGTGCGCGCGGCCGACCCTGCCTGCGGCCCTGTACAGCTGCAGGAAGCCGTAGGACGGGTTCGCGTGGGCGAGTTCGGTGACCGTGACGGCCTGGGTGACGGTGACGTCGTCGAGCACGCCGAGGGAGCCGATGAGGATGCTCGCGAGCAGGAGTCCCTGAGCGTCGATGCGGTAGCTCATGTCCAGGTAGAGCGAGCTCTCGTCGGTGATGCCGTTGAGCTGGGCGAGTCCCGATCGCGCCCCCTCCTCTTCCCACTCCGTAGTCTTAGGCCGAGGGACAGCCAGCCACCCCGGCCCTCTCCCCCCCCGCCCGTGCTCCCCCTCAGCCCGCCGCACCCCCTGGGTGACGCCCGGGTCAGGCTGCTTGAGGGGGCCCCACGGGCCACCGCCAATCGGCCAGCGGGGTCAGCTTCGAACACGTGGCGAGCCTGGCGTGCCGGTGCATCGCTTCTCACGCAGCCACCGCGTCACGCCCATGCTCGCCGCCACCCGAGGCCCGGACCCCCCCCAGCCCCGCCCCCCCCCATCTGGGCTGCCGCGACCTCGCACCCACAGTCGGCGGCATCGCCCCCGCGAGGACCCCGGTCGGCTGAGCGCAGGGCCACTCCACCGGCGGGCGCCCGCCGGGACGGCGCCCGCGGGTACATCCACGCCCAACCCAACAAGCAGCTACCTCCCCAGCAGCCCCCTCTCCACCGCGCATCGGTGAACGGTCACAACCGCCCCCCGCAGCCCCTCAGGCCCCCACGAGCGCCCGTCACGCCGCGCCACCAGCGGCCCCCGACCCCCCCCCCGCGACCAAGCTGACCCCCCCCCCAGCCCGCGAACCCGGCCGCGCCCATGATCCTCACTAGTGAGTCCGAACCGGTCGTGTCCCTGAGCATGGCCCCGGCGCGTACCGGCGGGACCACGGCGTTCCGTCCGCAAGCGTGCTGTCAGGGTTCCTCCCACCCCCCCGTGACCCCACCCGAGCACCACCCGACCGTCCCCCGATCGCCTCTCTGGCGCACACCCCGCCTGTGCTACAGCCCCCGGCCGCTGCGGCCCATGCGTCCGCCGGCTTCGGTGATCGCGCACTCCTGGCTCCCGCGTCCTGCACGCCGCCCTTGGTCAAGCTGGAAATAGATCCCTCTCTTATTACGTACTCTTTAGCATCCCCCCTCTTCTCACCTCTCCTCTTCCTCCTTTTTCCCATCTCACCCCCGGGTGCTTGTTAGGTGACGCCACGAGAGACGACTGAGCTATACACGTATAATCTATTTCCAGCTGTCTCTCCTCCCACACAGCGGCGTCGCCGATACCGCGCACGGGCGCCGCACTCCCAGCCGCCATCACCCACCCCCACCACCCGATCCCCACCTGCCCCCCCCCCTCCCCCCCCCCCCAGCCCCCGCCTCCCCCCCCCCCCCCCCCCCTGTGCCCAGCACCAGCCTCCCCGGTTTCGGGAGGGCGACGACGTCGTGCTCGTTCACACCCCTGACAGCACGCTCGACGCCGTCGCCGTACCTGCTCTCGGACCACGACCGGTCGACGTCACTGTGGATCATGGGCGCGGCCTTCGCGCTCGCTGTGGTCGCGTTCGGCCGCTGGCGCGGCGTGACGGCGCTCGTGGGCCTCGGCGTGACCTTCACCCTGCTGCTGCTGTTCGTGATTCCCGCCATCCTCGCGGGCGAGCCGCCACTGGCGATCGCCATCGTCGGCTCCCGCGGCGATCATGCTCGCGGTGCTCTATCTCACCCACGGGTTCACGCTGACCACCTCGATGGCGGTCCTGGGCACCCTCAGCAGCCTGACCCTCACCGGGCTGCTGTCCTACGGCGCGATCGGACTCGCCCCAGCTCAACGGCATCACCGACGAGAGCTCGCTCTACCTGGACATGAGCTACCGCATCGACGCTCAGGGACTCCTGCTCGCGAGCATCCTCATCGGCTCCCTCGGCGTGCTCGACGACGTCACCGTCACACCAGGCCGTCACGGTCACCGAACTCGCCCACGCGAACCCGTCTCTACGCTTCCTGCAGCTGTACAGGGCCGCAGGCAGGGTCGGCCGCGCGCACATCGCGTCGGTGATCAACACGATCATCCTCGCCTACTCCGGCGCCTCCCTGCCCGCTGCTGCTGCTCATCAGCGTCGCGAAGCAGCCGCTCGGTGAAGTGCTGACCAACCCGCTCATCGCCCAGGAGATCGTCCGCAGCGTCGTCGGGGACGCTCGGCCTCATCGCCGCCGTCCCCCTCACCACCGCCCTGACCGCGCTCGTCAGCTCCCGGCGTCCCGGCCTCGACCACCACCGGCGACGCCTCGCCGGCGTCCCGGCACCGGCGACGCGCGAACGACCTGCCGGAGACGGCCGCGCCATCTCCAGGCGTGCTCGAGCCCGCTCATGACAGGCCCCGGCCTGTACGGCACGACCACGGCTTCTGGGACGATCCCCGCGATCAGTGACGCGCTGCGGTCCCCCGGACCGCGGCGATAGCGTTCCCCGATCATGATGGAGCACACAGGCGTTGACGCCGGGCCGGCCGGGGCGGGCAGGCTCCTCGCGGAAGTCGCCGAGGAGGCGGAATACGCGCGGGATCCGGCGGACAAGGCGCGTGCCGTTCGCGAGGCGTACACGGCGGTCCAGCGGGTGGATCCCGCAAGCCTGGAGGCGGCGGTGGGCCTCGCCGTGCTGGGCGGCGCCGAGCTCCGCGGCCACATGGTCAACCGCGTGGACACGGGCTGGTGGGAGGAGGACTCGAAGCCCATCGCCCGGATCCCGCCCGAACGGCGCCGGCCGCGCGCTCTCGTGGATGAGGGCGGTCCGCGCGGCCCGGCACGTGCTGTCCCTCGACCCGACCAACAACCTCGCCGCCTACCTCGAAGGGCTGGCTCACGAGTGCGGCGGCGCGCACGAGCGGGCGTTGGGCGGCTATCTGCGGGCGCTGGAGCTCGATCCGTGGGACCAGGGCGCGCTGACCCGCGCGAAAGCGCTCGACGGGGTGGACTGGGCGGTCGTGGACCTCGACGAGCCGTCGCCCGGTTCGCGCCTGCCGTCCGGACAACCGGTACGCGCCGACGGCCGCGTCCACTTCGACGGACGGCACGAACCCGTCGAGGAGAGTGAGGGTCGTTCGAGAAGCGTGCGAGGGATCTTCGTCGGGCGAGCCGTCCGGCGGGCCGGCGTCGCTGGTCGACCGCGTCAGCCGGGGGGGACGCCAGAATCCGGTGTCGCGATAGCGCCACCAGTACAGGACAGTGCGGTCGTCCGGCCACGCGGCCAGCTGGACGGCCTGAGGCTCGAAGCGGTCGCGTTCGGGGTCGATGGGGCGCCAGCTCGGGTCCAGCGGTTCATCGTCCCTGGGTGGACGGACGTGTCCCAGTGATCGCTCGTCGCATGCTCCGTGGTCCTGAAAGTGCTGCTGGGCCTCGATCAGGGGATCCGGTTGGCCCCTGCGACCCGGTCAGGCCATCGCAGCTGAACCGCGTCGTCCTCCCAGAAGCAGACCGGGCAGATCTGATGGGAGCCGGGCGGCTCCTCCATGGTCAGACGGCCGCAGCATACGCAGGGATACTTCAGGATCATGCCGGTCATCCTGACGGAAGGGTTCACGACCGCCGTCGCCCAGGTGTTCCCGGGTGCGAGAACGCCTCGGCTCCTGCTGACGCCGCCAGGAAGGCCTGACCACAGGGGAGCCGGTCACGACAGCCGGTTGCCCTGGCCTGGATGCCGCTGACAGGATCCCGCCATGCCTGTCTTCTCCGCACACGATGGAACCCCTCTCGCCTACCACGTGTTCGGAGAGGGCCCTCCGGTGATCTGCCTGCCCGGCGGCCCGATGCAGGACTCCGACTACCTCGGCGAACTGGGCGGCCTGTCGGCGCATCGGCAGTTGATCATGATGGACCCTCGGGGCCACCGGCCGGTCGGCGATCCCAGGGGACGCGGCCTCCTACCGCTGCGGACCGGCTCGTCGGCGATGTCGACGCTCTGCGCGAGCACCTCGGTCTTGACCGGTTGGAGCTGCTCGCCCCACTCCGCCGGCGCGAACCTCGCGGCGCTGTATGTCACCCGGCACCCAGAAACGCGTCGGCAGGCTCGCTCTGATCACTCCGAGCACCCATGGCCGTCGGCATCGCGGCCACCGGTGAATCCCGGCTTGAGACCGCCAGGCTCCGCGAGAACGAGCCCTGGTTCGCCGCGGGCCTTCACCGCTCTTGAGTCCATCGTGGCAGGCGACGCCACCGACGACAGGTGGAAGGCCATCGACCCCTTCTTCCACGGCCGATGGGACGCGCAGGCCCGAGCCCCACCAGGCGGCCCAGGACGGCCACCGGAACAGGGAAGCAGCAGCGATCTTCGGCGCCGAGGGCGTGTTCGACCCGGACATCACGTGCGCGGCACTCGCCACCTTCCACGCGCCCGGTGCTGCTGCTGCTTGCCGGAGAGGTCGACCTGAACACGCCTCCGAGCGTCGCCGCCGCGTTCGCCGAGCTGTTTCCCGAACGCCGAGTTCGTCGTCCAACCAGGAGCGGGCCATTTCCCGTGGCTCGATGACGCTCGCCGGTTCGTGGCGCGACGACCGCGGCCTTCCTCGGGTGAAGCACGCTCGCCTCCAGCGCAACGCCGGACAAGTCTTTCATGCCCGCACGAGCTCGTAGCCGGCCTCCTCGACGGCGGCGCGGACGTCCGCGACGTCGAGGTCCCGATCGCTGGTGACGGTGACGACGCCGTTCTCGACGTCCACCGCCACGGCGGTGACGCCGGCGACGCGCTCGATCTCCCTCGGTGACGAAGCCCGCGCAGTGTCCCGCAGACCATGCCGCTGACGGTGTAGGTGCTCTGGTTCACGCCCGCTCCTCCTCCTTGCCGGGGGCCGGCTGCCCACCCTCACCGGTGGGCAGCGCGCGGGTGAGCTGGTGGGTCCCTGCTCATCCGTCCGTCAGGAGCCAGCTCTCCGAAGAAGTGCACCTCGGTGGCCACCGCCTTCTTCCGCATCTGCCCGTGCAGGGTGAACCTGGCGGCGATGCGATTCCGCTGGCCAGGGCCTCGTGCACCTCGAGGCGGTAGTGGGTGAGGTTCTTGCGCACCGGGCGGATGTGCGCGATGAGCCTGTCGCGGTCGATCCGGATGCCGTCGGCGATCTGGATCATGTCCGGCGTGTAGTAGCGGTCCACGATCGGCCCCGGATCCTCGTCGCCTCGAACGATCTCGTCCGGTGAAGGAGGTCATGAAGTCGGCGATGAACTGCTCCGGGCTGACGCCGTCGAATGGGCTCATGGGTGCTCCTGTCGCACTCTCCAGTACTATCTCTTACAGGCTGTAAGATATGTGTCGGCGCACAACTTTGACAAGGTGTATGAGTTGACTTCTCCTCCGGTCCCCCAGCGTCGCCGTGCCGACGCGCGGCGCAGCAGGGCGGCGATCCTGGACGCGGCGGTCCGGCTGCTGAAACGAGCGACCCGACGTCAGCGTCGAAGTCATCGCCTCGGCCGCGGGAGTGACCCGCCAGACCGTCTACGCGCATTTCCCCTCACGCGAAGAGCTGCTGGAGGCCGCCGTCGACCGGGTCACCGAGGAGACCGTCGGGGCGATGGACGCCGCCGGGCTCGACGAAGGATCCGCGGCAAGAGGCGCTGTGCCGGCTGATCGAGGTCAGCCGGCGGATGAGCGAGCGGTACCCCGTGCTGCTTCACCAGATCAGCTCGATGCCCGTGAGCCCGCAGGCCGACCAGGAGCGACACGCGCCGGTCGCCGATCGCCTGAGGCGGATCATCCTGCGCGGCCAGGAAACCGGCGAGTTCGACCGCAGGCTCTCGACCGACTGGCTGGTGGTGGCCACCATCGCCCTCGGACACGCCGCGGGCGACGAGGCCGGCGCCGGCCGCATGTCCGGCGAGCAGGCGGACGCGGCGCTCCGCCTCAGCCTGCTCCGGCTCTACGGCGCGACGGTCGAGGCGCCGTGAAATACATAGATGTATGTCAATATAGAACGTCGACGAACATCTACTCTGGAGGGGTCGATGGAGCTGCTGGAGATCCTGGAGTGCAGCCCGCCGCTCACCCGCGAGCCACTGGACGCCCCGCAGGCGGCGGGGGTCGCGCAGGTGTTCAAGGCGCTGGGTGATCCGGTACGGCTGCGCATCCTGTCGATCGTGGCCAGCCACGCGGGCGGCGAGGTCTGCGTGTGCGACATCACCGGCGCCTTCGAGCTGTCGCAGCCGACCATCAGCCACCACCTCAAAGTGCTGAAGGAGGTCGGCCTGCTCACCTCCGAGCGCCGCGCCTCCTGGGTCTACTACCGCCTGGTCCCCGAGACCCTGGCGGAGCTGTCCGCCCTGCTGAACACCCCGTCCACCGTCTGACCGCGCACCCCGAAGAGTTCCGTCAGGGTCCCGCCGGGGCGCAGCCGTCCGCCTCCGTTGATCTTCCCGTGGCATCCCGCTGCCGTCTGGCCACCTGTCGCGCGCGATCGGCGAGCGGGCCAAAGGTCACGGGTGCTCGTCCAAGGCCGGGAGAAACCGCCTTCCATCCCTGCTCGATCGAGCGGCGGCATCGGCCCGGATCGTCTCCCGCGCTGACGAACAGCGCGGCCAGGAGCGGGACGCCGTGGGCGAGCGCCTGACGCGGCAGGGGGCCGGTGGCGACGAGCGAGGCGAGCCCGTGGCCGATCGCCCAGCTCTGCGTCGCCAGTTCCATCGGGTCGACGTCGTCACGGAAGCGACCGGTCTCCCTGGCCCGTTCGGCGGCGCGGACCAGGCAGTACAGCGTTTCGTCCGCGGCCGCCGCGTCCTCGAGCTCGAAGCCCGCGTCGAACATGACGCGGTAGAGGTCGGGCTCTCCAGCGCGTTGGACAGGTAGGCGGCGCCCAGGGCGGCGAGGTCTCGCACCGGATCAGCGGACATCGCGACCGCCCGCGAGCTTGGCCGCCAGGCGGCTGAAGCCCTCCTGCCCGCAGCGCCTTCCACAGACCGTCCATGCCGCCGAAGTAGGTGTAGACGGCCATCGTCGAGACGCCGGTGCCGGCCACGAGCGAGCGGAGCGTGACCGGCTCACGGGTGCGAAGCATCTGCGCGGCCCGATCGATCAGCAGGGAGCGGACGACAGGATCCTTCGTTCTGGCCATGGCGCCACAATACATAGCATTGCTATGTTTTGGTGGAGCGCCGCATCCGCGGACTCGGACGAGAAGGAGGAGTCATGGCCGTGACACTGGTCAATCCCAAGGGACTGCCTCAACCCGAGGTCTACCGGCAGCTGTCGATCGCGACCGGGTCGAGGCTGGTGTTCCTCGCCGTCAGGTCGCCGCGACGCCGACGGCCGCAGGTCGGAGAGGGTGACCTCGCCGCCCAGGTCGAGCAGGCCTATCTCAACATCGGCACCCGCACTGGCCGAGGTCGGTGGGATCCTTCGACGACGTGGCGAAGCTGACCGTCTACGTCGTCGACTGGAGCTCCGAGAAACTGCCCCCGTGCTGGGCGAGGGCGTGGCCAGGGCGGCCCGCAGAAACTGGGGTCGACCCCGTCAAGCCGATCACCCTGTTGGGCGTCGCCGCGCTGGGGCGAGCCGACCTGCTGGTCGAGGTCGAAGCCACACCGCGGTCCTCGACTGAATCAGCGCAGCTGCGACCTGGCCGTCGGGGGCCAGCCTCAGGTGCAGGGGTGGAGCGCTCAGCCGTGCCGCCAGCTCGGGCAGCACCTTCTCGTGCCACTCCCGCGAGCGCTCCAGCCGTTCGACGTGCTCACGACGCCGATCGGCGTCGGCGAACGAGGCGAACCAGATGAAGAGGTTCTCCCCCTCTCTGACGGGCAGGCGGGGGGAAGGTGTTGTCGGCGTGCTCGGTACGCAGGCGGGCCAGTGGCGGCGCCCCCGTCTCAGCCATCAACGGGGCCACGCGGTCGTCGAAGAACCGGCTGAAGTCGCCATCGGCCTGCTCGTCCACGGCGTAGATCGTCGCCATGACCCGGGAGCCCGGCAGGCTCGTGGCGCCCGCGGGGGGCCGAGGCGTCTCCGGTTCGGGAAACCGGAGTCCGGGCCCGCGGGACGCAGCAGGAGGGCGTTCGAGGAGTCCACCATCGTGGCGTTGGCGGCGGGCCCGTGCCTCCTCCAAGCTTCTCCCTCGACGTAGAACGCGGTCAGCGCCTCGTGCCGGGCCCGGCATGGTGGGGAAGCTGCGGAGCCAGACGAACCGGTCGGGATCGTCCTCGTCGCGGAACTGCCCGACGACACGCATCCCCAAGGCCTCCTGGCTCTCCACGAACTCCCTGTCGAACAGGTCGATGAGAAGGTCACGCTGCCCTGGGCGCAGGTGTACTGCCTGAGTTCGATGATGTTCACGCCTGAACGATGCCAACGCGTGGAAGGGGCCGCGAGTGGCAGGAGTGCCACTGTTCGCAAAATTCCTGCCGTACGCTGGGGGACGTGCGCCGCCGGTTCCGTCGCCCTGGCTCTGGTCGACGACATGCCCCTGTTCGAGGTCGCGATCGCCTGCGAGGTGTTCGGCCCGGAACGGACCGACCTGGCCGACCCGTGGTACGACTTCCGGCTCTGCGCGGAGAAACCGGCGGGCACCAGGAGCGAGTTCGGCTTCCTCCAGCACACGCGCCATGGGCCTCGACGCACTGGCCGAGGCGGAGACGGTGATCGTGCCCGCGCTGCCGTACGCGTGCGTGCAGTCCGGCCTGCCCGTTCCCCAGGCGCTGGTCGAAGCCCTCAGGGCGGCGGCGTCGGCCGGCGCGCGTGTCATCTCCCTGTGCACCGGCCGCCTTCGCCCTGGCCGCCGCCGGACTGCTCGACGGCAGCGGGCGGCCACTCACTGGCTGTACGCGGGCACGCTGTCCATGCTGCATCCGCAGGTGCGGGTGGACGCGTCGGTGCTGTACGTCGACGACGGCGACCGTGATGACCAGCGCGGGCAGAGGCGCGGCGCTGGATCTGTGTTTGCACGTGGTGCGGAAAGACCTCGGCGCCGAAGTCTCCAACCAGGTCGCCCGCCGTATGGTGATGCCCGCGCACACGCACCGGCGGCCAGGCGCAGTACGTCGACCTGTCCATACCGGACACCGACGACGACAGTCTCGTCCGCTGCTGCAATGGGCGGGCACCCGTCTCGACCATGCCGCTTTGACCGTCGACGCTCTGGCTCGCAGGGCGGGGATGAGCCCGCGGACGTTCGCACGCCGCTTCCATTCCGCGGTCGGCACCACGCCGCTGCAGTGGCTGCTCAACCAGCGCCTCATCCGTGCGCGACGGCTGCTCGAGTCGACCGATCTGCCGATCGATCAGGTCGCGGAGCACAGCGGGCTGGGCTCGGCGCCAACCTGCGCCGGCACTTAGCCTCACCTCGCGTGACGCCCACCGGCTACCGCACACCTTCCGCCGGGACACGCGGGGAGCGACGCCGGCCTGACCACACGCCAAGGCGTGATCAGGTGGTGGTCACCGTCCTGAACGTTAGGCCCCCGGACACGCAACTCGGTCCGGCGGCGTGTCTATTGCTGGTCGGTGCCATGCGGACGGCGAGCTGCGGTCGAAGATGGTGCCCGACACGCGTGCATCCATCGCTGACGGATGGCCGGCCGCGGACGAAGTCGGCCAGCCGTCGGCCAGGAGGCACCCGCGCTCGCGTCGACGCACAGCCGACGACGATGACAGCGCTCCGAACAGGAAGACTGCGCTGTCCACGCTCCCCCTGGCCGGGTCGATGACTGCGGAAGAAGGCCAGTATAGAAGCGATCACCTTGGGTTGGCGAGGTTGGTCAGCAGCGCCCTGCCGAAGACGCGGCGGGCCGAGCTCCTGCGTTCGGCCGCCGCGTGAGCCTGATCGAGGCCGTCCGCCCGCGCCGCGGCTCTGAAGGAGGTGACGGCCAGTAGACGAGGTAGCAGGCGCCGACCACCCGCAGCACGTGGAAGGCCGTGGGGAAGGCCTGGAAGAGGTGCCGAGACCGATGCGGCGGCGACGGTGTGCACGGCGAGCCCCGCGGACATGCCGACGGCCGCGAGGACCCCGCCCGCGGCCCTGAGGCCAGACCGGTGGCGGTGATGAAGAGCAGGTCCGGCCCAGGACCAGAGAGATGATCAATGCTGCGAGACAGAAGGCGCGACGACGCCGGGTCGATGACCATGCCGAATGCTGCCGGACAGTGAGCACCTGTCCGCGCTAGCAGTGCTGTCCGCCGGGCGGCGGTTTTTTCCCGCAGGGTCGAGGCGGTCGGCGGCCTGCCGGAGCGCGCGAGCCAGCCGCACCTGGTCTGCGCCGCCTTCGGATGGTCCGGCGTCTCGGCGCGCCGGGCACGCCGAGCGGAGGCCGTCCTCGTAGCCCATCGCCGTCCGGTGGCGAGTACTTGCATGGCGTCCATGGTTCCTCCTTAATCAATTAAGAGCTTAATGGATTAGAGGCGAACGCTAGGGTTGGGGCATGTGCCGAGCGAGTGACCCTGCAGACATCGTCGGACCGGGTCGGAGTGTCCCGCGCGACGTCTCCTATGCCTTCTCCCGTCGACCAGCTCAGCGAGGAGCTACGCGCACGGATCCTGCGGGTGGCCAGCGAGCTCGGCTACGCAGGCCCAACCCGACGGCGCGCTCGTTGCGCCTGGGCAGGGCGGGGGCGCTCGGGCTGATCTTCACCGAGACGCTGCCGTAACGCCTTCGCCGACCCTACTCGATCGGGTTCCTGCAGGGTCTGGCCGTGGCCGCGGAGGAGGCCGCGGTCGGTGTCTGCTGATCCTCCAGCAGCCGCCAGGGGTGACAGCGCCCCGAGATCGTGCGCAACGCCGTGGTGGACGCCTTCTGCCGTCTTCTCCCTGCCCGACGGGCACGCCACGCTGGACGCGGTGCTGGCGCGCAGGCTCCCCACCGTGTTCGTCGACGAGCCGTACGTCCGGGCTGCCCTTCATCGGCAATCGACGAGCTGGCCGCCGCGGGCGAGGCCGTACGGCATGTGGTGGATCTGGGGCATCGCAGGCTCGGACTCGCGCTGGTGGGCCTGCACCAGGACGGCCGGCACGAGCTGGGCCGACCTGCGCCGCCAGCGGAGCGCGGAGTACGAGGCGATGCGGACCAGGGGTCGAGGGCTACCGGTTGGCGGGCGAGCAGGGCGGGGCTGGACTGGGCGAGCGTGCCGTCCAACGATGTGGCGGCAACGCCCGGAGTCCGGTCGCGAGGAAGCGGGGACGGGCCCTGCTGGCGCGCGCGCGGCCGACTCGCCACTCCTGTGCAACACCGACGTGAGTCGCTCGGTGTGCTCGACGCGGCGGCGAGGCGGCAGTGAAGGTCCCCGAGGACCTGTCCAGGTGGTGCGGACTTCTCCGACAGTCGGCGCCGAGGAGGCCGATCTCACGACGATCAGGCTAGCCCAAGTCAGCTCATCGGCAGACGCGGGCCGCATGACCTGCTGTCACGGCCTGCCACCGCGGGGCAAACGAGCCCGAAAACGGCTGATCCTAGCGCACGAGCTGATCGTGCGCGGAGCACCGCACGCGCGCCCCTCCACTCACTGAACCGTCGCCCGCCGAGGTGCATCGGTGGGTGACGACGGTCTGTTGAAGCCTTTCTCGACGACGTCGTCCGGCGGTTTTGAGCGTCCCACACACAAGCTCAGCCCGCGCGTCCGACACCGGCTCCCCGCCGCAGACCTCGCCGTCGCCGCGTCGAAGGCCGTGCCGAGCCAGAAGTGCGTGCCGTCCCGAGAAGAAGGCCGTCCGAGGCCGGCCGCCTCCGAGGTCCCGCGTATCCTGCCGGTGCTGACCAGCACGGACCCGGTCGAGGATCGGATGGCGAAGCCGGCGCGCGCACGTCAAAAAGCTAAGAGCCGGCGTCGTGATGAGGTCTTCGGCGTCGCCGCGCGCCACTCCGCTTCGCCGGAGCGCGCAGTCGAGTAGATCAGGGGGCTCGGCCGCCTCACGCGGTGCAAGATTCGACCGCATCACACCGCACTATGCTTAGTCAGGTGACTGACTCGAAGGATCCGGGTGAGGACCGCGGGACGCCAAGCGCAGCGGCTGTATGGATGAGGCTGCCGCCAGGTCGTCCACGCAGCAGGCGCGACGCTGCACCACACGCCGACATCGCGTGCGGGCCGACGTCCCCGTGGGCAATGTGAGTCCTACTACTACAAGACCAAGACGAGCTCGTGGCGGCCGCCCTCGGCGAGCACTGAAGATCCCGCAGCTGGTTATGCTCAACGGGCGGCCTTGATCTCTCGCCGACCCCGAGAGTGGAGTGACAGGCAGCTACAAGGCACTGTGTGACGGCGTGGGTCAGCCAGCGCGACCTCGCAAGGCCCGCTACGGCTGCCCGACGGACAGCGCTGGCCGTGCGAGCTGGATCAAGCGACGCGCGAGGGCGGTCATCGACGCCAGAGGCCGGCAGGGTCATCCGGCCTAGCTGCTGGACTAAGGACCAGAGCGCAGTTCCCAAAAGCGAGTCTCGGGGTCTGCCACGACCCCGACGGCTCGCCCTGACAGCTGGTAGGAGCGCGTACACCAGGCAGGATCGCTGCTGGCCACGCTGCGCGAGCCCGCCGTCATTGACGCGGCAGGAGCGAGCGGCTCGATCGGCTGGCTGGACATCCTGCCCGACGGCGATCAGACAGCCGGCCGCGGCTGATCGCCGATAGAACCGGCCCACCGCGCGCGTCGATCGGGTGCCAGTGCGAGGTCCGTATTGCCGCCGTCATCGTGGCGCCGGTCGGCGGAAGGAATGGGCCGACGTGTTCGACATCACCACGGTCATCGCCAAGAGCGCCGAGGGCAGCACGCGGCATCGCCCGCGGGCTCCGGCGCGATCAGGCGGGAGTCCGCCTCATGACGACCAGCATCGCACGCCGACCGTCAGGGTCGCTCCCCAGGCCGAACCCGCCGTCGGTGCGGCGCGCGACTTCGGCTGCTCTGGGCCGCGCCAGTCGCTTCTCATAACTCTTCGGTGCCCAGTTCCATGACCACGCGTCGCTGCCCTCGTGCCGTGACCCGCTCGCTCCTCCCCGTGCGCAGCGCGGCTGCTGCAGTTCGCGCTGTTCGTAGCCGTTCCTGCCGCTGGCCTGCCGGCCGGCGCCATCGTCGACAGGTTGCCCCGCATGAACCCGTCATGCATAGGTGTGCGACGCGTGCAGGCGTGCGCGTTCGCCGCGATCATGCGTGTCTGCGGCCACCGGCGCGTGCTGACCTTCCCCCTGCTGTTCGGGCTGATCCTGATCGAGCGGGTGCGCGGTGGTGTTCTCCAGGTGCGCCTACACTCTACGCTGCCCAGCCTGTACGGCGACGCCCACGAGCTGCACGACGGACAACAGCCCGTCTCGCGCTGTCGGAGTCCCCACCTCCAAGCGCTGGCCCCATGGCGCGGGCCGCTCATCGTCGCGCTCGGCCTGGTCGGCGCGCATCGTGCGGCGCCCACGCTGCTCAGCTTTCGCCGCCTCACTTCGTCTCGCTGGCCCTGATCCGGCATAGGGAGCCGCGGATGGGCCTGCCGCCGTCCGGCAGCCAGGCTGGCTGCGCCGCGACATCGCCGTCGGCGCTGCGCCTTCGCGCGCGCCGTCACCCGATCCGTGCAGCCTATAACCATCTGGCGTGCGCACGGTCTACGTGCTGTTCGCTGTCCATGGTGGAGTGACGAGCCTGTAGCTCTACACGCGCGACGTCCTGGGCCTGTCGCCGGCTGGATCGGCGTCGTGATCGGCGCGGCGGCGGCGCGCTACCCGGTCGGCAGACCTGCTGTCGGCGCCTGATCCGCCGCCTCGGCGCGCATCAGGACGCTCACAGCCGGCGCCACGCACGTGACGCGCTCGGCATCGTTGAGCATGCCCGCGCTCAGGGCGTCGATCGGTGTGCTGTCGCGCCGGATCGGCCTGGTGGCGGGCAGCGGATCGTCCACTGCGTCGCGAGGCGCCTTCAGGCCCGACGCTCGATCACCCTGCGCCAGACGTGATGAGCAGCCGCGCCGCGAGCTGCATATGGGTCAGGGTCGGCTCGGTGCAGAGTTCCTGCTGCTGGGGCGCGATCGCGCTGGGCAGCCTCAGCGGCGGCCGGCATGACGAGCTCTCGCGGCCTGTCCGCCTCGTGTGGGTCGCGCCTGGGCACCGTGCTGTGCCTGCCCGCCCTGCTCAGACGCGGCCTCCGAGCAGCGGTGCTCTGCCTGAACGCCCCCGTCTGCTCGACTCGTTCTTCGCTCAGAGCGCCCCGCACGATCTCTACGACGCCGCACTGTGAGACCGCGCGGATCAGAGCGCGCCGTACATCTCGGCGATCTCGCGGGCAGGCGCGGAGCAGCTCCGCGCGGCCTCGGGAGTGGCCGTCACGGCTCGACGGAGGCGCGCACTGCAGCAGTGACGAACGCTTCGAGGCGTGGGTAGGTGAGGTGCACGCTCGTCCACTCGGGCTCGTCCTCCAGTGTCGCGCGGGCGGCCCGCGATTGTCGTAGAGACGCGATCGGGCAGTGACCGGATCGCCGTCGAGCAGTCCGTCGGCAGGGCCGACTGGGAGCATGCGCGCGTTCCAGATCAGACGTGTCGCGGTCTGTCGGGAAGGCGCGCTGTGTTTCCGCTGATCGCACCTGTACAGCTCGTTGCGAACCGCCGCACCTGCAACGAGCTCGATCCCTCGGTCGAACCGGCTCGTGCCGAGGGTCGCGCGGGAGCGTGGCGGGCGCGCGCTCGCCCGATGGAATCCGTCCGGCGTGACGGCGAGTGGCGCCGGGCCTGTCGGGTTGGACGTTGCGAGGGGATTATGGGCTACTGTCATTCGGTAAGTATGATCGGCAGGCGAAGTGGAGTGGAGTACTCCTTCGCGGCCAGTCGTCGTCATCACGACCCGCTTCGGGCCGGTGCGGTCGTCCGCGAACGAGCGCCGCGGGCGAGAGAAGACCTCCGACACGGGTGACGTGTCAACGCCAGTCGAGAGCGCCTCATGCCCCCACTAGTGTCGATGCCGCCTGGCTGTGGGAGCGCACGACCATCGCCGCCGCTGCTGCGGGCTCATCTTCCTCGATCTGATCATCGTCGCCAACAGAGACGCCCGACAAGGTCACGTATCGGCGAGTCGGCGCGGTGGAATCGCCTTGTACATCGGTTGTGCCGTCGCTATCGGCGCAGGCGTGTGATCTTCGCGGCGATGACACAGCGGCGGCAATCTACCTCACCGGCTACAGTCACCGGTACACGCTGAGCGTGGCGACAACCTGTTCATCTTCATGCTCATCATGGCGAACTTCGCCGGCGCGCTCCACCAGCACTCGCGTGCTGCTCATCGGAGTCGTGATGGCGCTGGTCATAAGAAAAAAGGATGCGCGGATCTCTCGGCGTGGTCGCGCAGGCCGTACAGCGCTTCAGCTGGGTGTTCTGGCTCTTCGCGGCATCCTCATCTACACCGCGTGGAAATTCGCCTCACATGCAACGAAAGACGAGAGTACGACCCCACGGCGGCGGCGTACGCTGGCGCGCAGGCTGTTCGTCGGTCACCGGACGACTACCACGGCTCACGCTGACGCATCCAACAAGACGGCTGTGGGGCAGCCGCCTGCTGACCCCATGGTTTCATCGTCATCATCGCATCGCTTGACGCGCGATCTGTCTCGCGGTCGGCTCGATCCCCGCGATCTTCGGCATCACCAAAGGCCAGGACGCCTACCTGGTCTTCGCGCCACGCGTGCGCGGACTGTGATGGGGCTGCGACAGTTGTACTTCCTGCTCGCGGGCTGGTGAGAACTCGTCTACCTCACCTACCGGCCTGCTGCGTCATATCCTCGCTTCATCGCGTGAACGCTCGTCCTGCACGCCTGCACGAGAACGAGCTGCGTTCAGCAACGCGGCGATCACGTCACCTGAGATCCCTGAGATCGAACAACTGGATCTCGCTGGCCGTCATCCGTCACCGGGGTCTGCCGTCACGACGGATGGCAGCCTGCTCAGGTCCAGCGCGACAGACAGCCCCTGCCAGGCCGCCGAGCCGTCCGTGTACCGAGCCCGCCGACCGGCGCGCAACTGACCGGAGGCAGGGCTCGCCGACCGGCGGCGAGCCTGCCTCGGACCTACTACATGTAGGCCGTCGCACGCGGTGTCGAACGCCAGATCACGCGAGGGCCGCAGGGCAGGGCATCACGCCCCTCTCCGAAGAAGAAGCTTTCACGCGTACGGAATGAGGGTTTAGACGGCTCCCTGTTTGCCATATGCACTGAAGCATCACTTGCAGCGAGGACACCTGTGACCGTCACGCACTCGCGCTCCGTCCGGCCGAACTTCTGTCGTGTTCGTGGGGCTTCGCCGGCCTCTTCGCCACCCGGCTACTCGCTCGCGCGGGGGTTAGGGTCACCCTGATCGACCGTACCCGTACACCACCTTTGCAGGCCCTGCTCTACCATGTGGCGACTGGCGGGGCTCGGTCCCGGTGACGTGTCGTTCCCCATGCCGAGCCTTCGCCGCCAGGTACCGGACGGTGCGCACCCGCGAGCCGCGCTGAGGCGGGGTACGGGTCCGTCGGTGTAGGCGGGGGTGGAGCTGACGACGGCAGCACGTCGGACTTAAGACTACATGGTGCTGACCAGCGCTTCACGACGACTGGCTAACATCGAGGGGCTATCAGAACGCGCTGCCCATCTACTCGGTCACGACGCGGGTGGCGCTGCGTAAGCTGCTGCGGCGCCGTCTGGAGGAGGCTGGCGACCGGCGGAGCGTACAGCGTCCACGTCGTGGGTGGTCGGCGGTGGCGCGCACGGCGTGAGATGCGGGCTCTCTGGCCGAGCTGGCGTCCGCCGCACGATCCCGCTGACTTGTCCCGAGCTGTCGCCCAAGCAGACGAGCGTCGACCCTTGTCGGAGCGGTTCTACTACGTGCTCTCTGCGTACAGCGAGGCTGCGCGACAGGCTGCGCGCGCTCTGCGCAAGCGTGGCGTTCACCTGCGGCTCGGCGCCTACGGTGGCGAAGTACATCACCCGACGCGGTCCATCTGGCCGACGGCACCCGCCTGCCCAGCGACGTCACCGTCTGGGGCGCTGGAGTTCACCGCTCCAAAGTCGGTCTCTCAGTGGTGGCCTGCCGCAGGGCGAGGGGGCTGGATCTGTCGGTACGCATTTGCGCTCAACCTGAGGACCATCCCGAGATCTTCGTCGCGGTGACCTCGGCAGGCCCGCTGACGCGCCACCGGCCTCGCATCAGCTCGCCCTCCGTATGGGTTCTGCACGTGGGCGTCAGTCGTCTCGGCGGCGTGGCTGGCCGTCTGTCGAGCCGCTTCTAGTAGCGCGATCCCGTTATCATGGCGACGGTCGGCCGCTGCGAGGCCGTGCTGCAGTTGCAAACTGCTGGACCTTCCACGGCCTGGTGGCGCTGGCTGGCCTGGATCGGCCTGCACGTGGCCTATCTTTGGCTGGTGCTCGGGCAGGCTCGCCGTTGCTGACCAGCTTCCTGTGGCGATACATCGGCGGCCCGCCGCAGCGCCGCCTCCGGTCATCGAGTGAGTCTAGGGAAGGCGTGCTCGTCAGCGATCGAGGTGACCGGGGGAGATAGGTGTCGAACTCTCCAGGCCGTCACGTTGCTCGACCGCTGATGCCGCTCGTTTGTATGTCGAGGATGAAGAATTTGTCCTTATTGACCGCGGGCGGTCTCACCCGCGGGATCGCAGGCGGCCCAGCCGTACCGCCACGACGACGGAAACCAGGAGCGCCACGCCCAGCACGGCGCAGACCGGCCGCCAGATCGCCGCGCGGGCGGGATCCCCCGCGCCTGGGCATCGCGTCTCAGGAGGCGCCACCGACGTCGTGGCGACGGAGGCATGGGGCCGGCCTTTCTGCGGTGTGCTGGTGGAGAAGGTCGCTTAGGCACTCCTCTGATCGAGAGCATCGCAAAGGCTGAATGGTTTGTCAGAATTCATGCGTCAGGATGGCCGAGGATAGGATGCTGGCGGTAGGGGGCTTCCATCCTTCGCTTCTCCTCCTCGGCAGCGTCATCTCCGGCGCATTAAGGCGTCTTCAATGTGCCGCAGGGAGGTCGCGCGACGATCGGGCGCGTCACGGCCCCGCCTGCCAGCAGCCAGGCGAGGGCGAACCATGGCCGGTGGCACCTTCACGTTCGGCGCGAACTCAGCGGGGACCGGCGTCCAACACGTCGAAGTCGGGCTGTCCTCGTACATGTTCGTCCGCCATCGTGATCGCTGCCCGCCCAGCCGTACGGCGGGCGCCGTCATTGCGCCCGCGGTTGGCCCGCGAGCAGCCCCGCTCCCAGGGGGCTTCCATGGGGATGACGCCCACCCCCTGGTCGAGGCAGAGCGGATCATCTCCCGCTCCTCCTCCCCTGTAGACCAGGTTGTAATGGTTCTGCGATGGCGAAGAACTTCCGTCCGCGGCGCAGTGCTGCGCCTTTGGCGAACTGCCATGCGTGACATGGCTGGAGGGCCCCGAATGTAAACGTGCCTTGCCCTACACTTGATAACCACGTCGTGCAGCGCCTCCATGGTCTCCTCGTCGCGTCTCTTATCCCAGCGGGGGATCATAGGTACAGATCCACGGAGAAATCGTGCCCAGGCGGCGCGCAGCGGGGCGGCGTCACGGCCGGACATCACGTGCTTGCGCGACAGGCCTCTGTCGTTTGGGCCCCGGGGCCCATCGGTAAGTATACTTGGATGGCCAAGCACGGTAGTCCTCCGCCGCACCGCAGGAACAGCTTGGCGAGCAGCCGCCCGTGATCTCCTCCGTACTCCGCCGTCCGAGTACATGCGGCGGTATGTCGAAGAGGTCAACGCCGGCCTCGACGCCCGCCTGACGATCGGTTCGGCCTCGTCCTCACTCCAGGTGCCACGCCCTAGCTCGCAGGGTCCTCTCCGTAGCTCATCATTCCGAGGCAGATGCGCGAGACCTTCATTCCCGACGATCCGTGCACGCGTCTGTTCCATGTCGTCTCCTTGGAGCAGTGTGCTGTTGCGATGGCGACGCCGATTGATCCACCAGGGCCACCCCCCCGCCTCGGCGGCGCGGGTAGCTTTGCGGCCGAGCACGAGCACTCCGACGACCGTTGCGGTCGCCGTCAGCAGGGAGTCATCAGGGCGTACGTGGGCCCTCGCCATGCGGGCCATGGCGAGTTGGTCGAAGACGTACGGGATCGACCGAGGAGGTGATCCCGACGCCGAGCCCGGCGGCGAGCACCACCGGGTCCCGTCATGGTACCGGGCTCGCCCCTGCGCCAGAGCCCGCGGGATCACGACACGCCCTGCCACCAGCAATCGGCCGTGGGCCAGCGCGTCCTTTTTTTTTCCACGCCGCCCGCCTGGACGGGCGGCACCCGTGCGCGAGGACGATGTAAGGGCGAACAGAATCCCGCGTTCGCGAGGCGAGCAGGATCCCCGCGTTCCCCCGCCAGCCTCCGTCGGTCGCAGGTAGAACCCCGCCACCGCCGCCGCGAGGCGCCGCGAGGTTGCGGACCGTCTGACACCCGAGCGCCGCAGCGCGATCACCGGCAAGGAACTCGATCGCGCGCGACGGTGCGAGCGAGCTAGTCGCGCGATCGGCCAGGATAGAACGTCACGTTCAATAAAAAAGGCGCCAGGACCATTCCCAGGGCTAAGAACGGTCCGCGTCGATCCGCCTCAAGGCAGGTCCCCTGCGCCACAGCGCGAACCCAGGGCCGCGCTCCAGATTGCGACAAACCCCGCCACCGCGGAGCGGGGGGGGGCCTCGAGGCGGCCGACCAGGCAGCACCGCGAAGGACGGTCCCAGGTAGTGGAAGTACGGCGCTGCCGCGAAGAACCCACGCGGAAAGGCCATGGCCGTATCCTCCTGCAAACCCTACGTTGGGAGAATGACGAACAGAAGGGGCAGACCGGGCCGCGAAAACAAACTACAACTGAAAAATACCAAGGCGGCAGTACAGCCCGACCTTCGGATCCTCATGGAGCTCCAGCGGGATATCCAGGGTGAGCCTCGCCCAGGCTGGGCCCGCAGGGTCGACGAGAGGAAGGAGGGGGGGGTAGAGAGGAGGAAATGGGAGAAGGGGGGGGGGGGGGGGAGGAGGGATGTCGGCCCCTGCCGTGGCCGAAACGGGTGCAGCGGCTCGAGGACACGGGGTGATCGTCGGCTGACACGCCGCGGTGATCAGCGGGCTCTGGGGTTTCCCGATCAGCGTGCTCAGTCGCGTCCCGTCCCGCCCTGCGCGAGCTGCACCTCATCCCCCAAGATCGCCGAAGAGATCCCGCAGATCGTCGAGTGCCACAATCGGATCACCGGCGACGACTGCTTCTTCTTCATCGCCCACCTTCGGCAGCGTCGAGGATCGCGAACCCATCCTCGCCCGCTTCACCCGCACGGTTCGCCAGGACCGACCACCTCTCCTGCAGTCGCCCCCGTGCCCCATCCGTCCCCTGCCCCTGGACGTCGCCAGGGGCAGGCGGACAGCCATGTGAGCGGCGCACAAATCGTGGTGCGAGGCCCTGCCTGGTCGGGGCCGACGGTTTCCCGGCGTGCCCCTCAGCCCGGAGATGGCCGCGACGGCGGCAGGCTGTCGGGGTCGCACCACCCACTATCGGCATGACCCGGCTTGCACCCGGGGTGTGTCTTGCGCTGCCGTCAGGTCGTTGGGTTTTCTCGCTCACCAGCCGGTCAACCTTGCGGAACCTCGCTATCATTCGTGCGAACCAGAGGCGTTGCGGAGCCTCGGGGCGTCCACACGGCGCGAGCTCGAGGGAGCGTCGGGACCGGCCGGCCACCGAACGTTCGTCCCGGGACCTGGCCAGCGACTCCAGCCGTCTCAGTGGCCAGCAGCAGACCCCCTTCCCGCGGGCGCCCATCATCAGGGCAGTCCTCCTACTTTGCGTACGGCGGGGCCACGAAGGGCCGGGTGCCGTCGGCCGGGGATCGGCCTCCAGTGACACAGAACAGGTTCCCCTCGCAGGAAGATGTCCGGACGGATG
>NZ_BAAAXC010000013.1:0-328046 GCF_039535395.1 Nonomuraea roseola | reverse complement strand
CGTCCGTTTCTTGAGAACTCAACAGTGTGTTAAAAGCCAGTGCATGATGCACAACCCCGTCCATTGGACGGATTCCTTTGGTTGGAACATTCATGTTTCAGCCGGGAGAAATTCTCAAACATTGTTTGGAGAGTTTGATCCTGGCTCAGGACGAACGCTGGCGGCGTGCTTAACACATGCAAGTCGAGCGGAAAGGCCCTTCGGGGTACTCGAGCGGCGAACGGGTGAGTAACACGTGAGCAACCTGCCCCTGACTCTGGGATAAGCCCGGGAAACTGGGTCTAATACCGGATACGACCGCCCCCGGCATCGGGTGGTGGTGGAAAGTTTTTTCGGTTGGGGATGGGCTCGCGGCCTATCAGCTTGTTGGTGGGGTAGTGGCCTACCAAGGCGACGACGGGTAGCCGGCCTGAGAGGGCGACCGGCCACACTGGGACTGAGACACGGCCCAGACTCCTACGGGAGGCAGCAGTGGGGAATATTGCGCAATGGGCGAAAGCCTGACGCAGCGACGCCGCGTGGGGGATGACGGCCTTCGGGTTGTAAACCTCTTTCAGCAGGGACGAAGTTGACGTGTACCTGCAGAAGAAGCGCCGGCTAACTACGTGCCAGCAGCCGCGGTAATACGTAGGGCGCAAGCGTTGTCCGGAATTATTGGGCGTAAAGAGCTCGTAGGTGGCTTGTCGCGTCTGCCGTGAAAGCTCGCAGCTTAACTGCGGGTCTGCGGTGGATACGGGCTGGCTAGAGGTAGGTAGGGGAGAACGGAATTCCTGGTGTAGCGGTGAAATGCGCAGATATCAGGAGGAACACCGGTGGCGAAGGCGGTTCTCTGGGCCTTACCTGACGCTGAGGAGCGAAAGCGTGGGGAGCGAACAGGATTAGATACCCTGGTAGTCCACGCTGTAAACGTTGGGCGCTAGGTGTGGGGATCTTCCACGATCTCCGTGCCGGAGCTAACGCATTAAGCGCCCCGCCTGGGGAGTACGGCCGCAAGGCTAAAACTCAAAGGAATTGACGGGGGCCCGCACAAGCGGCGGAGCATGTTGCTTAATTCGACGCAACGCGAAGAACCTTACCAAGGCTTGACATCGCCCGGAAAGCTGCAGAGATGTGGCCCTCTTCGGACTGGGTGACAGGTGGTGCATGGCTGTCGTCAGCTCGTGTCGTGAGATGTTGGGTTAAGTCCCGCAACGAGCGCAACCCTTGCTCCATGTTGCCAGCAGGCGCTTCGGCGTGCTGGGGACTCATGGGGGACTGCCGGGGTCAACTCGGAGGAAGGTGGGGATGACGTCAAGTCATCATGCCCCTTATGTCTTGGGCTGCAAACATGCTACAATGGCCGGTACAGAGGGTTGCGATACCGTGAGGTGGAGCGAATCCCTAAAAGCCGGTCTCAGTTCGGATTGGGGTCTGCAACTCGACCCCATGAAGTCGGAGTCGCTAGTAATCGCAGATCAGCAACGCTGCGGTGAATACGTTCCCGGGCCTTGTACACACCGCCCGTCACGTCACGAAAGTCGGCAACACCCGAAGCCCGTGGCCCAACCAGCTTGCTGGGGGGAGCGGTCGAAGGTGGGGCTGGCGATTGGGACGAAGTCGTAACAAGGTAGCCGTACCGGAAGGTGCGGCTGGATCACCTCCTTTCTAAGGAGCACCGACTGATCTTTGATCGGTCTACGTCGAGGTCATCAGCGAACGTCTGATGCTCGGCAGCTCATTAGTGGAGCACTGGCTACTCAACCAGGTTTGGTTGCCTGCGGGTTAGTACCGCCTTCTTCGGAGGGAGTGGGAACGGCCGTGAGGGGGCTTGGACTGGTTGGACACACTGTTGGGTCCTGAGGAAACGGACCGGATCGTAGGGGCCACCCGCTGCGGGTTTCGCATGGTGGCCTGATCCGTCTGTTCCACCTCATACAGGGCCAGCGAAGAACCATCATTGTGTGGTTTGGAGTTGGTTGCTGTTTGTTGTTTGAGATTTGCATAGTGGACGCGAGCATCTTTGTGGCCAAGTTTTTTAGGGCACACGGTGGATGCCTTGGCATCAGGAGCCGATGAAGGACGTGGGAGGCTGCGTTAAGCCTCGGGGAGTCGCCAACCAGACGTTGATCCGGGGATGTCCGAATGGGGAAACCTAGCACCAGTCATGTGGTGTTGCCTCCGCCTGAATGTATAGGGCGGTTGGTGGTAACGCGGGGAAGTGAAACATCTCAGTACCCGTAGGAAGAGAAAACAACAGTGATTCCGTGAGTAGTGGTGAGCGAAAGCGGATGAGGCTAAACCGGGCATGTGTGATAGCCGGCAGGCGTTGCATGTTCGGGGTCGTGGGACCCTCTGGTGGTTTCTGCCGAGACCACAAACAGTGAGAAATCGATGGGGTAGTTGAAAGCTCTGGGAAGGGCTGCCGTAGACCGTGAGAGCCGGGTAGGCGAAACCTTGTCGACTGTTTGAGGGGATCCCAAGTAGCACGGGGCCCGAGAAATCCTGTGTGAATCTGCCAGGACCACCTGGTAAGCCTAAATACTCCCTGATGACCGATAGTGCACTAGTACCGTGAGGGAAAGGTGAAAAGTGCCCCGGTGAGGGGTCGTGAAATAGTACCTGAAACCGTGTGCCTACAAGCCGTAGGAGCTTACATCAGCTTGCTGGTGTGTGATGTGACTGCGTGCCTTTTGAAGAATGAGCCTGCGAGTTATGGTGTGTGGCGAGGTTAACCCGTGTGGGGGAGCCGTAGCGAAAGCGAGTCTGAATAGGGCGTTTGAGTCGCATGCTGTAGACCCGAAGCGGAGTGATCTACGCATGGGCAGGTTGAAGCGAGGGTAAGACCTCGTGGAGGACCGAACCCACCAGGGTTGAAAACCTGGGGGATGACCTGTGTGTAGGGGTGAAAGGCCAATCAAACTCCGTGATAGCTGGTTCTCCCCGAAATGCATTTAGGTGCAGCGTCACGTGTTTCTTGCCGGAGGTAGAGCACTGGATGGCCGATGGGCCCGACAAGGTTACTGACGTCAGCCAAACTCCGAATGCCGGTAAGTGAGAGCGTGGCAGTGAGACTGCGGGGGATAAGCTCCGTAGTCGAGAGGGAAACAGCCCAGATCACCGACTAAGGCCCCTAAGCGTGTGCTAAGTGGGAAAGGATGTGGAGTCGCAGAGACAACCAGGAGGTTGGCTTAGAAGCAGCCACCCTTGAAAGAGTGCGTAATAGCTCACTGGTCAAGTGATTCCGCGCCGACAATGTAGCGGGGCTCAAGTACACCGCCGAAGTCGTGGCATTGACCCCCATGCGGGGTTGATGGGTAGGGGAGCGTCGTGCAGCCGGCGAAGCAGCAGAGTGATCTAGTTGTGGAGGCTGTGCGAGTGAGAATGCAGGCATGAGTAGCGAATGCAGGGTGAGAAACCCTGCCGCCGAATGACCAAGGGTTCCTGGGCCAGGCTAATCCGCCCAGGGTAAGTCGGGACCTAAGGCGAGGCCGACAGGCGTAGTCGATGGACAACGGGTTGATATTCCCGTACCCGCTTTAACACGCCCATATCGAACCTCGTGATGCTAAGAGTCCTTAAGCCCCGCAGCGTCCTTCGGGACAAGTGGTGAGGCTGAACGCTCGATCCGATCGGGTAGTAGGTAAGCGATGGGGTGACGCAGGAAGGTAGTCCAACCCAGGCGATGGTTGTTCCTGGGGTAAGCATGTAGGGAGCAGGGTAGGCAAATCCGCCCTGTACGTATCCTGAGATGTGATGCCGAGCCGATTGTGGCGAAGTGGATGATCCTATGCTGCCGAGAAAAGCCTCTAGCGAGTGTTGTGGCGGCCCGTACCCTAAACCGACTCAGGTGGTCAGGTAGAGAATACCAAGGCGATCGGGTGAACTGTGGTTAAGGAACTCGGCAAATTGCCCCCGTAACTTCGGGAGAAGGGGGACCTCTGCTGGTGACGAAACTAGCTTTCTGAGCTGGTGGGGGTCGCAGTGGCCAGGGGGAAGCGACTGTTTACTAAAAACACAGGTCCGTGCGAAGTCGTAAGACGATGTATACGGACTGACGCCTGCCCGGTGCCGGAACGTTAAGGGGACCGCTTAGCTGTGGCAACACAGCGAAGGTGAGAACTTAAGCGCCGGTAAACGGCGGTGGTAACTATAACCATCCTAAGGTAGCGAAATTCCTTGTCGGGTAAGTTCCGACCTGCACGAATGGCGTAACGACTTCCCCGCTGTCTCAACCGCAGACCCGGCGAAATTGCACTACGAGTAAAGATGCTCGTTACGCGCAGCAGGACGGAAAGACCCCGGGACCTTCACTACAGCTTGACATTGGCGTTTGGAACGTCTTGTGTAGGATAGGTGGGAGACTGTGAAGCTCGGACGCTAGTTCGGGTGGAGTCATTGGTGAAATACCACTCTGGTCGTTTTGAACGTCTAACTCTGGTCCGTGATCCGGATCGGGGACAGTGTCTGGTGGGTAGTTTAACTGGGGCGGTTGCCTCCTAAAGAGTAACGGAGGCGCCCAAAGGTTCCCTCAGCCTGGTTGGCAATCAGGTGTTGAGTGTAAGTGCACAAGGGAGCTTGACTGTGAGACTGACGGGTCGAGCAGGAGCGAAAGCTGGGACTAGTGATCCGGCGGTGGCATGTGGAAGCGCCGTCGCTCAACGGCTAAAAGGTACCCCGGGGATAACAGGCTGATCTTCCCCAAGAGTCCATATCGACGGGATGGTTTGGCACCTCGATGTCGGCTCGTCGCATCCTGGGGCTGGAGTAGGTCCCAAGGGTTGGGCTGTTCGCCCATTAAAGCGGTACGCGAGCTGGGTTTAGAACGTCGCGAGACAGTTCGGTCCCTATCCGCTGCGCGCGCAGGAGACTTGAAAGGGGCTGTCCCTAGTACGAGAGGACCGGGACGGACGAACCTCTGGTGTGCCAGTTGTACCGCCAGGTGCACGGCTGGTTGGCTACGTTCGGAAGGGATAACCGCTGAAAGCATCTAAGCGGGAAGCTCGCCTTGAGATGAGGTCTCCCACCACGTTGTGTGGGTAAGGCTCCCGGTAGACGACCGGGTTGATAGGCCGGAGGTGGAAGCACGGTAACGTGTGGAGCTGACCGGTACTAATAGGCCGAGGACTTGACCACAAAGCATAAGCTTTGGTTTCTGCAGCAGCTCTGTTACTCTTCGCCGGGTCCGGAGCAGCGCGAAACCAAAGGTCTTCTTGCCCGCGTCCACTATGCAATTCTGAAACAACAAGCACGTCTGTGCTTGACAGTTTCACAGGGTTGCGGCGGTTATAGCGCAGAGGAAACACCCGGTTACATTCCGAACCCGGAAGTTAAGCTCTGCAGCGCCGATGGTACTGCACTCGGGAGGGTGTGGGAGAGTAGGTCGCCGCCGCGCAATCTTCACAAAGGGCCACCCCTGTACCGGGGTGGCCCTTTTTGTTCTCCCACACGCCGTCGGCGTCCACTATGTCCTGTCCTGGGCCTTCGGGCGCAACACGAAGACGCCCCAGCCGAGGTGCTGCCTGCCGTACTCGAGGTGAGAGCGGCGGCTCTGGCGCAGGAAGTCGCGCAGAGCTGGGGCGTCTGCGTCGTCGGGGTTGGCCAGCAGCCAGTCGCTCAACGTCAGCCACTGACTGGCCATGTAGCGGTCCCAGCTGTCGGGGTTGGCCAGCACCATCTCCACCAGTTCGAACCCCGCCGCCTCGAAGCGGTCGTCGGTGCCGGCCAGCGAGGTGAAGCCCTCCAGCTCCTTCATTGCGGAGGCGGGCGGGTCGCTGATCCAGTAAGGCTCGCCGACCAGGGCCAGGCCGTCGGGGCGCAGCATCGGGCGCATCAGATCGAGGGTGCCTGTCAGCCCGCCGCCGATCCAGGTGGCGCCGATGCAGGAAACCAGGTCGAAGCGCTCCTCGGTCGTGTAGCCGCCCGCGTCGCCATGGACGAAGGTCAGGCGATCTGAGACGCCCAGCTCCGCCGCGCGCTCACGGGCGGCGGCGAGGAAGACCTCGCTGATGTCCACGCCGACGCCGGACAGGCCGTAGCGGGCCGACCAGCGGCTGAGCATCTCCGCCTTGCCGCAGGCGAGGTCGAGCTGGCGGGCGCCCTCTCTGATGCGGCAGATCTCGCCGAGCAGGTCGAGCTTGTCGTCGGTGATCGGATTGAGGATGCGGTGCCGGGATTCGGCGATCTCGTGGAAGCGCAGTGACATGGCCGCCATTGTCGGCTTGAAGGGCTCCCGGGGGCGAACGCTTTTCGCGGTGAGCCCTTGAGGCGCGGGGACATGCGAGGACTTGCTAGGCTGAAGGGGCCTGGCCACCCTCAACCACGGGTGGCCTTCGTCGCGTAAGACCCGAAGTGGGCAGCGATCAGCCACGGTGGACCGTCGCGTTGGAGCACGTGTCCGCTGAGTGAGCCAACGAAATGGACCTAGAAGTGAACAGAGACAACGGATCGGACGGCGAGGGCCGCCGCGAGCAGAGCGGCCAGGGCGGGGACACGCCCCGCGACGGGGAGAGGCGTTCGTACGGCGAGCGCGGGCAGGGACAGCCCCGCGGCGACCGGCCGTTCAGGTCCGGCGACCGGCCGCAGGGCGGCTCCCAGGGTCGCGATGAGCGCGGCGGCGGCTATCCGCGGCGCGATGACAGAGGCGGCTCGTCGCGCGACGACCGTCCTCGTGGTGGTTACCAGGGGCGTGACGACAGGGGTGGCTACCGGGGACGCGACGACCGTCCGCAGGGCGGCGGCTTCCGCGACCGCCCGCAGGGTGGCGGCTACCGGGGCCGTGATGACCGTCCCCAGGGCGGCGACCGTCCTCAGGGCGGTGGTTTCCGTGACCGTGCTCAGGGTGGCGGTTACCGTGGTCGTGATGACCGTCCGCAGGGTGGCGGCTACCGGGATCGTGACGATCGCGGTGGTGCTCCTCGTGGGGATGACAGGCCGCGTTCGTCCCGGCCGTTCCAGAACAGGGACGACCGAGGGTACGCCTCGCGCGAGGACCGTCCGCAGGGCGGCGGCTACCGGGGACGCGACGACCGCCCGCAGGGTGACCGTCCGCAGGGTGGCGGCTACCGCGGGCGTGATGACCGTCCGCAGGGTGGCGGCTACCGTGACCGTCCGCAGGGTGGCGGGTTCCGCGACAGGCCCCAGGGCGGTGGCGGTTTCCGTGATCGCGATGACCGCGCGCCCCGCAGTGACGATCGAGGTGGGTTCCGCGACCGTCCGCAGGGTGGCGGTGGGTACCGCGGTCGCGACGACCGTCCCCAGGGCGGTGGCGGCTACCGCGGTCGCGACGACCGTCCGCAGGGTGGTGGTTTCCGTGACAGGCCGCAGGGCGGTGGGTACGGTGACCGTCCCCAGGGCGGCGGGTACAGGGGCCGTGACGACCGTCCGCAGGGTGACCGCCAGAGCGGTGGATTCCGTGACAGGCCGCAGGGCGGCGGGTTCCGTGACCGTGACGACCGGGCGCCCCGCGACCGCGACGAGCGGCCTCGCGAGGGCTCTCGAGGCAACGACGAGAGGGGCGGCTTCCGCGACCGTCCTCAGGGCGGTGGCTTCCGTGACCGTCCCCAGGGTGGGGGCGGGTACAGGGGCCGTGACGACCGTCCGCAGGGCGGCGGCTTCCGCGACCGCCCGCAGGGTGGCGGCTACCGGGGCCGTGATGACCGTCCCCAGGGCGGCGACCGTCCTCAGGGCGGTGGTTTCCGTGACCGTGCTCAGGGTGGCGGTTACCGTGGTCGTGATGACCGTCCGCAGGGTGGCGGCTACCGGGATCGTGACGATCGCGGTGGTGCTCCTCGTGGGGATGACAGGCCGCGTTCGTCCCGGCCGTTCCAGAACAGGGACGACCGAGGGTACGCCTCGCGCGAGGACCGTCCGCAGGGCGGCGGCTACCGGGGACGCGACGACCGCCCGCAGGGTGACCGTCCCCAGGGTGGCGGGTTCCGTGACAGGCCGCAGGGCGGCGGGTTCCGTGACCGTGACGACCGTCCGCAGGGTGGTTTCCGCGGCCGCGAGGACCGGCCGTTCTCCCGTGACTCTCACGGGTCGGCGGATCGTCCCCCCGCGGCGTCCAGGGCCAGGTTCGGCAGGGAGGAGCGCGAGGAGGAGGCTCCCCGTCGCGAGCAGCTGCCCGACATTCCGCCGGACATCACGCTCGACGAGCTCGACAAGGACGTCCGTGACGAGCTGCGCTCGCTGCCGCTCGACCTCGCCGAGATCGTGGGGCGTCACCTTGTCGCCGCCGAGCGCGCGCTGGTCGAGGACGACACCGACAGGGCGCACGAGCACACCAAGGTCGCCCGCAGGTTCGCCGCCCGCATCGGCGTCGTCCGTGAGGCGGCGGGCATCGTCGCCTACCGCGCGGGGAACTTCTCCGAGGCGCTGAGCGATCTGCGCGCCGCGCGCAGGATGACGGGCTCCGACGCCTACCTGCCGATCATGGCCGACTGCGAGCGCGGGATGGGTCGTCCCGAGCGCGCCCTCGACCTGGTGCGCTCGCCGGAGGCCGAGCGCCTCGACAGGGCGGGACGCATCGAGCTGGCCATCGTCGAGTCCGGCGCCCGCCGCGACCTCGACCAGAAGGACGCCGCCGTCATCACCCTCCAGCGGCTGCCCGAACTGCGCGACACGAGCGCGCGTCCTTGGTCGGCCAGGCTTGCGTTCGCGTACGCCGACGCGCTCGCCGACGCGGGTCACCAGGACGCGGCGACGGACTGGTTCGCCAGGGCGATGGCCTTCGACGAGGACGGTGAGACGGACGCTGCCGAGCGGTACGCCGAGCTCACCGGCGCGGTGATCGAGGACATCGAAGAGGACTTCGAGGACGTCGACGAGGACGTCAAGGATGTCGAGGACACCGAGGATGTCGAGGACACCGAGGATGTCGAGGACACCGAGGATGTCGAGGACACCGAGGATGTCGAGGACACCGAGGATGTCGAGGGTGCCGATGAGGGCGCCAGGGGCATGCAGGCCGGCGACGAGGAGTTCGGCGACGTTCTCGATGACGAGGGCGATGCGCAGGATGGGGCGGCGGAGGCCAGGCAGCCTTCCGACGTGCTCGACGATGACGACGACGAGGACGAGGAGCCCTCGGCGGGTGAAGCCCCTTCCGTGGAGGTCTCCGGCTCGGAGGCAGCCGCTTCCTCCGTGGTCGACTTCGACGACGAGGAGGAGCTCGCGGAGATCGACTCCGACGAGGAGCCGGTCGACGAGGCTTCGGACGATGTAGACGACGTCGATGACGCTGATGAGTCGGACGGCGACGTCGAGGGCGTGGACGACGACTCCGACGACGACTTCGACGACCTGGAGGAGGACCTCGACAGAGAGCTCGCCGACTCCACGAAGGGATCGGCGACATCGACGGAGCCCAAGGCGGCCAAGGCACCGGCGGCATCGGGCGAGAGCGAGCCCGCGAAGACCGGCATCGGTCCCGCGTTCATCGAGCCCAACTTCGGTGACATCCTCGACGACCCCGAGGACTCCGAAGACAAGAAGTGATCGTGGGCTGCGCCGTACCGAAATCTTTTCGGTACGGCGCAGCCGTGCTCGCGGCGCGGATCATCCGTGCCGAGCCGTACCTCCTGGGGTTACGGGGAGACCTTGTTCAGCCAGTGAAGGATGCCCGCCACGTTGGACGGCGCCCCGCTGAGCAGTTCGAACTGCTCGGCCGTCTCGTCGTCGGACTTGAGAGCGGTGTACCGCTCGCGGGTGCGGTCGCGGACCATGGCGACGGCGTGGTCGAGGTCCATGCCCTCCTGGTGGGCCTGCTTGGTGAGATCCACCCAGACGCGTAGCTCTTCCGCGGAGCGCTCGAGAGTCTCCTGAACCGCACCGACGGGGCCGTAATGGCTGAAAAGGAGCCGCTGCGGGCCCAGGGACTGGAACAGGGCGATCGAGTCGAGGGCGGTCTGGAGGTCGAAGTCCGGCGGCGGGGTCGCGGGACGCAGGTCGCCCGTCTCCGGCAGGTAGACGCCTGCCGCGTCGCCGACGTACAGGTCGCCGGTGGCGGAGTCGACCAGGCCGACATGGTGCTTGGCATGGCCGGGGGAGTAGTGGCTGGACAGCGTCCGGCCGTTGCCCAGATCGATGGCGCCGGTGTCGCCCAGGGCGACGATGCGCTCCGACTCCGTGGGGGACAACTCCCCGAACAACGTGTCGAGCCGGTCACCCCACACCATTCGTGCGCTCGCCATGAGCCTGGACGGATCGGCCAGATGCCGAGCACCCTTCTCGTGCACCACGATCTGCGCCTGAGGAAAGAACCCCGCGATGTCTCCTACGCCGCCCGCGTGGTCGAGGTGGATGTGGGTGACGACGACGGTCGCCAGGTCGTCAGGGCCGACGCCGAGCGAGGCCAGGGCGTCGCGCACCACCGGCGCGGACGTCGACGTGCCGGTCTCGACCAGGCATGGCCGGTCTCCGAGGATGAGGTAGCCGGCCGTGATTCCGGCATACCCGGCCATCCGCGTGTCGATCTCATAGACGTCGCCGCCGAGCGCGGTGATGTTGTCCACAGCCACTCTCCCGAGCCGAACCGCTGTCCCCAGAACGGCATTCTGTCCGCTCCGGCCTTCCCCACATCGTAAAGAGTGGTCCCCCGACAAGCGCAGCCCCCGCGGGCCGCGCCGTTCCAGGAGGAGGATCACGTGGACCGCAACGACGTGACGCTGGTGGGGCGCCTGTCCGCCAGACCGGACGAGCGCGCCATGCCCAGCGGCGACACTCTGACCAAGTGGCGCATCATCGTCCGTCGCCGTCCTCTGGTACGGCGGGGCGGCTTCGTTGACACCATCCAGTGCGTCACGTTCGACGCCGAGGTGGCGGCCATGGTGAAGGCGATGCGGCCGCGAGATCCGATGAAGATCAGAGGGGCGCTGCGCTGCAGGATCTACGGCCCGCCCTCGGCGAAGAGCTGGCGATACGAGGTGGAAGTGCACTCGGTGGCCCTCGTGGCGATGGAACCATCGGCGGATCCTCCGGCCACCACGGAAGAGCTGACCGCCGAGGCCGCCCTCCCAGCCGCCTCAGTCCTCCTGACGACCCCAGCCCCCAAGCCCCGCACAGCGGCTGAGATCACACCCGAGACCCTTCCAGTGGTCGATGTGGCGTCCGAGCTTCGCGCAGGATTCGATGCGGCAGGCGAGCCAGGCTCAACCGAGCCCCATCCCACAGCGTCCAGCGCCGCACACCCTGCTGCTGACTTCGCCAAGACCCACCTCACAGGGCCCCGTCTGTCCGTGCCCTACCCGCCGCAGGCCCCAGGGAAGGGAATTCAGCCGGGGGCCGACCACACGCTCCCCACGTCGGCCGCCGCCTCCGCTCTGAACCCGCGGGTCCCGACGATGGGACCCACGATCGAGGCCGACGGTGCGCAGTCCGCTGCCACGACCGACCGTCTGGTGTCGACAGATGGAGCTTCCCCCGTGACCCTCCAGCCGGTCGACACGGCCGAAGCCGCCAGTCCAGAAGCCCGCAGGGCGACTCCGACGGCTGCTGGAGCCTCGCCCGGGACTCATCCTCAGGACACCGCCACTCCGGACAACCCTGCGAAGGCGCCGTCCGATCTGGCCGGCACCCCGCCGCGCCCGGTGGCATATCTCGCGTCCACGGGGTGAATGACGTGAATCACGTCACCTGGCGGGAGTGCCCGGCCGTCGCACCATGGAGACGTCGATGGGGTCAGCCTGCTCCACCGTGAACCCGTGGCGCTCGTACAGCCGCTGTGCGGCGCTGCCCTGCAGGACGATCAGTCGCACGGGGGCATCCTCGGCATCGGTCCGATCGAAGAGGCTGCGCAGCACGGCGGACCCGACCCCCCGACTCTGGAGCTCCGGAGCGAGGTAGAAGTGTTCGAGCCAGTGCCCGTCGTCGGCCGGTCGCAGGGTGACACAGCCTGCGAACGCGCCGCCGACCGTGATCACCGATGTGTGCTGCGACGAGAAGGCGTCCCGTAGCCGCTGCCGGACTCGATGCTCGTCGAACCGGCCCAGCCGCTCCAGATCGGGCCGCAGGACGGTCGCCCGCAGCTCCGCGATCGTCTCGATGTCTGAAATTTCCGCGGGCCGCATCGCCCAATCCAGGGGAGCGCCGGACTCTGGCCGGGACGCCTCCCGTTCCGGTCGGTGTCTCTCGTCTGCCACTGCGCCCGCATCCATAACCGAAATATCCTAACCAGCCGCTTTGTGGTGCCCGCCGACAGGACCATGCTCGTACGGGTGCCCGCTGACCCAAGATCCCTAAGGCTTCTCGTGAGGGCGGGCACCGCAATAGGCTCCATGCTCGCCTCTATCGAGCCAGCCGCTCCTCCTTGGACTTCTCATGAGGGCGGGGACCGCAGGGGGCTCCGTGCTCGCCTCTACCGACCCAGCCGCTCCTCCTTCGAGGAGTGCTGCTCCAACCGTCGGGATATGACCCGACGGCAGGCCGACCGCCTCGTCGCGCGGGCTGCGAACGCGTGATCATTGATGCGGCGGGTCCTCATCCGCACGGCAGTGTGGGTCGGGAGATGCTGCGGTCTCAGCCCGGGCTGAACCAGCGGGTGAGGGCCGCCTTCAGACCGTCGGGGTCCGCGCCTGCCCAGGCGACGTAGCCGTCGGGTCGGATGAGCAACGCGGGTGCTGGGGCGTCGTCGGCGGTCGCGGGCACGCGGCGTACCCGGTCGTTCCAGGGCTCTGCGGTGGTGGCGAGGTCGTTTCCGCCGGTGAGGTCAAGAAGCAGGGGGCGGGCGTCCCGCAGGAGCTCAGCGAGACGATGTGTGCGTCCGTCGTCGGTGGTCAGGTCGATGGGCGGCACGAACCAGCCGGTGGGCGCGGCGAGGTCTTCCTCGCCCATGTCGTAGCGGACGTCGGCGCCCGCTGTCAGGGCGGCGATCATGTGCATGTTCTCGGTGCGGTCGAGGAGTTCCGCGAAGAGCCGGCGTAGCGCGGTGACATCGCCTCCGGGTGCCGTCAGAGCGGTCGCGGCCTGGGTATGCATGAGCACGCGTTCGCCGCTCGCGTGGCGTTCGGTCTCGTAGCTGTCCAGTAGGTCTTCAGGGGCCCACCCCTGCAGTGTGGCGGCGAGCTTCCAGGCCAGGTTGGCCGCGTCCTGCAGCGCCAGATTCAGCGTCGGCCCGTGGCTTACCTGTGCGGCGTCCCCGGCGATGAAGACCCGACCGTCGCGGTAGCGGTCAGCGAGCCGGGAGTTCCGGCCGCACAGGCGGCGAAGCATGGTGGGCGCGCCCTCGGGCGGCGGAGCCAGGGGCAGGCGCACTCCGAGGACCCGTTCGATGCTCTCCTCCATCTCGGCCAGCGTCATCGGCGTACCCGGTCCAGGGAAGCTGCCTGCCGGGTGATCTTCCCATTCGGCCGTGTTGACCAGCGGCCGCTCAGGATCGTGCGCGAGGAGCGTGAAAAGGCCCCGCTCGGTACGGTGGAACACCGCCGGGATCTCGCCGAGGCCATCGATCACGACACGTCCACCCGGCGCGAGACGGAAGCGGTCGCTCGGCCCGATCAGGGCCGTCCGGTCGACGACGTTGTCGTCGCTGACGCCGGGGAAGGCGATTCCTGCCTGCTTGCGGACCAGGCTGTGGCCGCCGTCGCAGCCGACGAGGTATCGGGTCGTGAATGTCGTCTCGACTCCGTCCGAACCGCGTGCCACGACGTCGACCTGTTCCTCGCTCTGGCTGAAGGACAGCACGTCCCAGCCTCGTCGGACATCCGCGCCGAGTTCTGCCGCGCGCTCGTTGAGCACACGTTCAAGATCGCGCTGGTTGACCGGCAGGAGATACATCGGGTTCTCCTTGCCGAGCACGTGCAGCGGCAGCGGCATCCCGCCGAAGAAGAACCCAGGTGCGGGCACCGGTGCTCCTTGGCCCCCGCAGCGTTCGAAGAGGCCACGGTGGTCCAGCAGCCGCACGACCTGGCCTGCGAGGCCGTGTGCCTTGTCTGCCAGGTCTGGTTCCGGCCGTCGTTCCAACACCAGAGGCCGGACTCCCGCGAGGCGGAGCTCGCAGGCGAGGAAGAGGCCGGAGGGTCCACCGCCGACGATGATGACGTCGAACATCACTGACGACTCCTTAGGGTACGCCGCTGTATCTAACGGTGGACACCGTAAGCTGCCGGGATAAGATACGCAAGTGGATCGTATGGATGGGCGGATCGCGGGTGAGCGCGGGGCGGATGGGGCGCAGGCGGCGGAACGTCGTGCCGACGGCGGCACGACCCGCGACAGCGGCGCATCCCGTCGACGCGGTTCAAAACTCGAGGACGCGATCCTCGACGCCGCATGGGAGGTGCTGGTCGAGCATGGATATCACGGCTTCACCTACGAAGCGGTCGCCGCCCGCGCCGGCACGAGTCGTCCTGTGCTCTACCGGCGCTGGCCGCGGCGCGACGACCTGCTGCTGGCCACTCTCACCAAGTTCTGGCAGCCGATCGCGGTGCCAGACACCGGCAGCCTCCGCGAGGACGCCATCGGCTTCCTGCGCAACGCCGACGCTGACCGCGCAGGCATGATCACGTTGATGAGCGTGCAGCTGGTGGACTACTTCCGCGACACCGGTACCAGCCTCAGCGAGCTACGCGACACCCTCCTCCCGCCGGGCCAGGCGACCGCCTTCGAGACGATCGTCGCCCGCGCGGTCGAGCGTGGCGAGCTGCCCGACGTGCCGCGTGCGTCCCGCGTGGTGAACCTGCCGTTGGACCTGTTGCGCCACGACATGTTCATGACGATGCGCCCGGTGTCGGGCGAGTCGATCGTCGAGATCGTGGACGAGGTGTGGCTCCCGCTGCTGGGGGTGCCTGGGGCTCCGTCCGCGTCGCCGGCTCCTGCGCCACCGGCCTGACCTTCGTCTGCGACCCGGCCCGCCGGGTGTCGCCGTCCGTCTCGTCAAGCGGGCCGAGCATTCCGGCACCGCCTCCCAGGCCGAGCATTCCGGCGCCTCCCGCGCCAAGACGGTTCACTTCTGCGCCCTGGAAGTCGGCGACGACCTCGGCGCGATCGACCACGCTGACCTGGGCTCAGTCGAGTACCGCGATCGCGTCGACCTCGATCAGGTAGCCGGGGGCGGCCAGCGTCTCCACGCCGAGCAGGGCGTCGGTGGGCTTGTGGTCGCCGAACAGCTCGACCCTGGCCGCCTCGATGACGGGCAGGTACTCCCTGCGGTGTCCCACCACGTAGATCGTGATTCTGGTGACCTGGTCCGGACGGGCGCCCGCGGCGGCAAGGGCGCGCCCGAGATTGGCGAACACCTGCCGGGCCTGGGCTGCCAGATCGCCGGGAGCCACCAGGTCGCCGTTGCGGTCGTCGGACATCTGGCCGGCGATGAACGCCATCCGGCCGCCGGTCGCGACGATGACGTGGCTGTAGGTCTCCGGGTTGTCCAGATCTTCGGGTTGGATGATCTCGAGAGCCATCTCTGCGCGTCCTTTCGTGGGATGCCGCCGGAACACGGCAGAAGCCGGCCGCGGTGGCACTGGATGTTCGCACCTGCCCGCCATGACCTGCTGGTGAAGAAGGGCAGAAGCCGGCCGCGGGGCTCTGGATGTTCGCCTGTGCCCGACATGGCCTGCTGGAAGGAAACCGTTGCATCGTGGCAGGGTCAGGCCTGCCGTGGTGGGCGTTCGGCGGGCACGCCGGGCCCGATCGTGGCCTGGATCTCGGCCGGGTCGTCCACGCGCCCGCAGTGGGCGCACACCGTCTGCTGAATGACTCCGGTGCCGCACACCGCATGCGTGTAGAGGATCGGCGGCTCCCCGTCGGTCGCCCACCGGTCACCCCACTCGGAGAGCGCGACCAGCGCGGGCGCGAGCGCACGCCCCTTGTCGGTCACCAGGTACTCATGCAGTTCGGGCTGCTCGGAGTACCTGTGGCGCGTCATGATCCCGGCCGAGACGAAGCCGTCGAGCCGGGCCTTGAGGATGTTGGTCGCGATACCCAGGTTGCGCTGGAAGTCGCTGAAGCGGGTCGCCCCCGCGAACAGGGCGTCACGAATGATCAGCGGGCTCCAGCGCTCGCCGATCACCTCCAGCGAGCGTGCGATCGAACACTCCTGCGACTCGTAGGTCTTCCCCAGCATGCATCCGATCCTACAGAAGGCGCTTGCATCATGAAAGCGCCTCGGTTACGGTGACTTGCATGATGCAAGCAGATCAGGACTTCACCACCACCTTCTCGGTGGACCGGACTCCCCAGGAAGCCTTCGAAGCCATCACCGACGTCCGCGGCTGGTGGTCGCAAGAGGTCGAGGGCGTCACCGACCAGGTCGGCGGCGAGTTCGACTACCACTACAAGGACGTCCACCGCTGCAGGGTCCGCGTCACCGAACTCGTGCCCGGCCGGAAGGTCGCATGGCGCGTGCTGGACAACTACTTCAACTTCATCGACGACCAGGCTGAATGGAAGGACACCGAGGTCGTCTTCGAAATCTTGGAGAAGGAGGGCGGCGCCGAGATCCACTTCACCCACGTCGGCCTGGTCCCGCAGTACGAGTGCTACGACGTGTGCACCAACGCGTGGGGCGGCTACATCAGCGGCAGCTTGCGGGACCTGATCAACACGGGAACGGGCCAGCCGAACCCCAAAGAGAACGGGAACGCCCCGGAACACCAGCACGCCGCCACCGTGCAGCGCGCCAAGCGCTCACCGCGGGCCACCGACCTGGCCGCCACCGAGTCGACCGGCGTCTGAATGACCGCGACCACAGGCAAGATCGTCCTGATCACCGGCGCCAACCGAGGTATCGGGCGGGCGCTGCTGGAGGAGGCCCTGCGCAGGGGCGCCCGGCAGGTGTACGCAGGCACCCGCGAAAGCTTCACCCATTCCGACGAACGGGTCACGCCCCTGCTCCTGGACGTGACCGACGCGGCACAGACCGAGCAGGCCGCCCAGACGGTCCCCTCGCTCGACACTCTCGTCAACAACGCCGGCATGGCGCTCTACGACGATCTCAACGACCGTGCTGTGCTCGAACGCCACCTCGCAGTCAACCTCTTCGGCGTCCACGGCGTGACACAGGCGTTCCTGCCCCTGCTGGCCCGTTCGCGAGGCGCCATCGTCAACAACCTGTCCGTGGCGTCCTTCGCTCCGCTGCCGATCGTCCCGGCCTACTCGATCTCGAAGGCGGCCGCGTTCTCCCTGACGCAGTCGCAGCGGGCGCTCCTCGCCGATCTGGGAGTCAGGGTCCACGCCGTCTTCACCGGCCCGACCGACACCGAGATGTCGCGCGGACTCGACGCGCCGAAGGCCTCGCCGGAGTCGGTCGCCCGAGCCATCTTCGACGGCGTGGAGAACCAGGAGGAAGACATCTTCCCCGACTCCATGTCGCAGACCATGGCCGCCGGTTGGCAGAGGAGTCCGGCCAAGGCGCTGGAGCGCGAGTACGCCGCCGTCGCGGCAGCCGAGCGCGGCAAGTCCTACGCGTGAATCATCGGTACGCGAGCCGGGGGGAGAAGGCGTCGGACATCCCGATGAAGCGCTGAAGCGACTCTCCAGCCGAACAGCCATGCGCATACGACGAAAGGAGATCTCCAATGATCACTCTGAAAGCCGGCAGCATCCTTCTCGGCACCACCCAGCCCGCGGAGCTGCGTGACTGGTACCGCAGGGCGCTGGCACCAGGACATGAGGGTGAAGGGCCGATCGATCTCGGCGGCCTCCTGCTGGTCATCGACCAGCGCGACGACGTCGGCGCGAAGAACGACGAGCCGGGCCGAATGATCCTCAACTTCCACGTCGACGACTTCGACGCCGTCGAGGCGCAGCTGCGGGCGGCGGGCGTGGACTGGCTCGTTCCCGTCGCGGATCGCCCCTCCGGCCGCTTCGGGACGTTCGCAGACCCTGACGGGAACTACCTCCAGATCATCCAGTTCAAGAAGGACGCGTAAGTCCAGGGGGCCGCAGCCTCTGAACTGCGTCTTCCTGCGACTGGGCGGCGGCGGAAGTCGATCTTTCTGTTGGCCTGCGCGCTGGTCCGAGTCGCCGAAGACGCCGAGTCGGCCTCCGGGGAGGATCGGTCCGAATTGTGGCGCTACGGCTTGAGGGCTTGCATTCGGTACCTGGGTACAGGTTTACCGTCGAGGTATGACACAGAACATCGCCTTTGGCCAGGAATGGGTGCCCTCGGCGTGCACACTGCCCACCGCCGAGCAGCCGCTGCGGGTGGCCGAGTTCGACGCGTTGTTCGCCGACACGGTGCAGTCCCTGGCGCGGCCTGAGCGCACGCGGTTGCGGCTGGAGCTCGCGTTCAGCCCGGAGCACGCGGCGCGGGCCGCCGAACTGACGGCGCGGGAGAACGGCTGCTGCTCGTTCTTCACCTTCACCCTGACCATCGCCGACGGCAGTCTGACGCTGGAAGTGGCGGTGCCGCAGGAGCAGGTCGAGGTGCTGGACGCGCTGCAGGCCCGCGCAGGCGCGGCGTCGGCGTCGATGTGAACAGGCCGGCCGAGCAGGTGGCGGCCTTCGAGGGCGGCAGTGCGGGTGCGGGCAGCGCGGCGAGGTGGTCGGCGTGAGACAGGACGTCGACGGGCCGTACCTGCGTAGCGGGCAGGTGGCCGAGCGGGCCGGGGTCAACCTCCAGACGCTGCGCTACTACGAACGCCGTGGACTGATCGCCGAACCTGCGCGCAGCCCCGGCGGGCATCGCGCCTACCCGCCCGAGACCGTCACCCTGCTGACGGTGATCAAAGCCGCCCAGCGGCTCGGCTTCACTCTGGAGGAGGTGGCTGAGCTGATCGACACCGGCCGGCGTGGCCATCCCACCCCGGATCTGCGCGCCCGCGCCCAGGACAAGATCGCCGAGGTGGACGCGAGGATCGCCGACCTGACCACCATCCGGCAAGCGCTGACCCAGGTGGTCAGCGCCGGCTGCGACAGCCTGACCCACTGCACCTGCCCTGACTGTCCGCTGCCTTTTGCCGACCTCGCGCCACGGCCGCGTCCCGGTGAAGAGCCGATCGTGTGAGCGCCGACCACGGCCACCGCGCACCTGCCGCCGTTCCCCTCACCACCCGCGCGCGGTTGCGGTGGGCAGGCTGCCGGCTCGCCGGAGGGGAGTGGTCGTGAAGCCGGGTGCGTCCTTCCGCTATGGAAGGAAGGCGCCGGCGTTCTCGTCGGCCCATTCGGCGAAGGTCAGGGCAGGGCGGCCGAGGAGGTGCCGCACCGTGTCCGTGGAAGGGCCCGGCTGCCTCGCGTAGTCGGCCAGCGAGCCGAGCAGCCGGTCGGGCACGTCCTCGGGAAGTCCCTGGGCGAGCATGCCCTGCCTGACCTGCTCCGGCGGGAGTTCCTGGAAGGACAGTTCGCGTCCGATGGCCTGCCCGAGGAGGTGGACCTTGTCCCGCTGGGTGAGCGACTCGGGGCCGCTGATGACGTACGCGCGTTCCGCGTGGTCATCGCCCACCAGAGCCCGTACGGCCACCGCGGCGATGTCGCGCGGGTGGACGGGAGACGTGGCCGCTTCGGGGTAGGCGCCGCGCACGACACCGGCCGCGCGGATCTGCGGCGCCCAGGCGAGGGCATTGGAGGCGAAGTCCGTGCAGCGCAGGAAGGTCCATCGCAGTCCCGAGGCCGTGGCGGCCTCCTCGACCGCCCTGAAGTGGTCGGAGAAGCGGGGGTACCCGGCGGGGTGCTCCACGGTGGCGGCCGACAGGACCACCACCCTGCGCACGCCACGCTCGGCGGCGAGCGACAGCAGGTCGGCGGTGGCGTTCCCGACGGCGCGCGGGCTGAGGAGAACGGCGTCGACGCCGTCGAGCGCAGTCTCCAGGGTGTGTGGTCGAGACGGGTCCCCGTTCACCACGAAGACCCTTTCGGGCAGGTTCGCCGCGGACGGGTCGCGGGTGACGGCCGCGACCTTCACGCCCTCCCTCGACAGCAGGCCGACCGCCTCGCGTCCCACCACTCCTGTCGCGCCGGTAACCAAGATCATGGCTGACCCCTTCGTCCGCTGCCGATAGCCTGTCATGCGCAAGCCATACAATATGAGGAACATATCATATGAATTCCGTACGATCTGATGACGGGGAAGTCGCACGGCGACGGCGGCGGTTGAACGCGGCGATCAGAGACTCGATGCGGGAGCTGAGCCTTCAGCTCTCCCTGCTCGACCACCAGGTGGGCGGACGCCTCGAACTGAAGGACGTCGACGTCGACTGCCTCGATCTGGTCAACAGGTACGGCCCGCTCAGCCCCAGCGCTCTGGCCAAGCGGGCAGGGCTGCATCCGGCGACGTTGACGGGCATCCTCGACCGGCTCGAACGAGGGGGCTGGGTGGCTCGTGAACGCGACCCTTCGGACCGCCGAGCCGTCCTGGTCCGAGCGCTGCGCGAGCGGAACGCCGAACTGCTGGGGCTCTACGCGGGGATGAACGCGTCGCTGGAGGAGATCTGCGAGGGGTACGGGGCGGCCGAGCTCGAGGTGGTCGCCGACTTCCTCCACCGCATGGCGCACGCGGGCCGCGTCGCCACCGAGGAGCTGGCGGGGGGCTGACCGAGAGTCCGAGATCACCGAGCTGAGCGAGGGGCCGAGATCACCGAGAGGCCGGGGGCTGGACCGAGCGCCGAGTCACGCGGCGCCGGCGGTCTGCGGCGAGCGAAGACAGCCCCCCGCCCTGGCGCCGCGTGACGTGGCCAGCGTGAAGGGCTGCCCTCGATGCCGGACCGCTCGACGTGTATCCGACGGGCGGACGCAGGCTAGACGAAGGTGCGCAGGACCAGGCCGGTGCGGGGTTTGGGGCCGAAGGAGGTGGACTTGCGGGGCACGCGTTCCCCCTCAGCCGCCACCGCCAGCACGTCCTCCACCGCCAACGGCCTCAGAATCACCGCCGTCCCGCCCGTGCGCGCCGCCAGCCGTACGGCCGCCCTGGGGTCGTGGTGCACGATGCGGACGTTCTGCTCGTCGTCCTGCATGCCCCACACCTTGGGCAGCACGAACTCGGTCAGCACCGAGGTGTTGAGCGCGTTCCACCGCGCCGACCTGTCCGTGGGCATGGCGTGGGCCAGTTGCAGCGGGTCGGGGTCGGTGAGGAGGTGGCTCCTGCCGCCGTCCTCTCCCGCCAGCAGGAAGGCGGGCTCGGCGGTGGTCTCCAGCGCCTCAAGACCCGCCTCCAGCGAGTCGAAGTCGCGCACCTGCCACGAGCCCTTCGCCCTGGTGGCGGCCTCGGACACGGGCAGTGACGGCAGGACCCGATGGATCGCCTTGAGGTCGGGCGGATAGGCGGTGGAGTCGACCAGGAGGCTGAGACCGAAGTCCCACGGCCCGCCGGATCCTCGGGTGGCGTGCTCCTTGCGCTGCAGCACCCGGTAGGTGGCGTAGCGGTGGTGGCCGTCGGCGATCAGCGCCTGCCTGTGGCGCAGGTCGGCGTTGATGAGCTCGATCTCGGCAGGGTCGGTGACGGCCCACAGGCGGTGCCGTACGCCGTCGCCTGTGACGGCCTCCACCAGCGGGGGGCGCGTGGCCGCGACGGTGCCGACCAGGCGGGTGGCGGGGCCGTCGCCGCCGTCGTACAGCAGGAAGATGGGCTCCAGGTTCGCCTGTGTCGTGCTCATCAGGGAGAGGCGGTCGGCGACCGGGCCCGGCATGACGTTCTCGTGCGGCAGGATGACGCGCTGTTCGGGAGCGGCCAGGCCGACGTCGCCGATGAGGCCGCGCTGGAGCACACCTGGACCGGTCTGCTCGTAGACGTAGAGCGCGGGCTCGGCGTCGCGGATCAGCACACCCGACTCCAGCCAGGCGCGCAGGGTGTCTCTCGCCTGGCCGTACGGCGCGGCGGGCGCGACCCCGGAGACTGGCGCGACCTCGGGAACCGACGGGATGCCGGTGCCCGGGCGCGGAAGGATGAGACGGACCACGTTGTTGGGGTGGGCGTCCAGGAGATCCTGGACGTCACTCTCGGAGATCAGGTCGTACGGAGGGGAGGTCACCTCGGCGGGATCGTCGACAGTGAAACGGACGCCACGGAACGGGCGTAGCACCAGCCCGTCCGGCACCGGCAGTTCAGGACTCGCCATACCGGGCATGCTCCCATAAAGGCCTGAATCACCCAGGAACTGCTTCAAGGACGCAGCGGTGCCCGGTTCATCAGGGAATCGGTCGGATCTGTCGTCTGTCGATTGAGGAGGCCTCACACATGACCCAAGGGAAAAACGACCCCGAAGATTCCCCCGCCCCTGGTCAGGGGGCTCCCGCCGGGGACGTGTACGACTGGTACCAGCGCGGGATAGGGCTGCTCAAGGACGGCAGCCCTGCCGCGGCGGCGGCGCTGCTCGAGCGGGCGGCCGAGGCCGAGCCCGACTCGCGCAGCATCAGGGAGGCGCTGGCCAGGGCTCAGTTCAACTCCAGACAGTACGAGCAGGCTGCCTGCACCTTCCGCTGGATCGTCGACGCCAACCCGGCCGAGGACTACGCCTATTTCGGGCTCGGGCTGGCGCTGTGGCGGACGGGTGACATGGAGGCGGCCCAGGAGCCGCTGGCCATCGCGGCGGCCATGCGGCCCGACGAGCGTCACTACGTGTCGGCGTTGAGGAGCGTGCGCGCGACCCTGCGCGCCAGGCGGCAGGCCTAACGCGCGGCGTTGGCCAGAATGGCGTCGCGCAGGTAGAGGGCCAGCCCCGGCGCCGCCCTGTCGATGGTGGCGGTGAAGCGGGGGTCGGCCACGTACATCTCACCGAGTCCCCTGTGGATCTCCGAACCGCACTCGTAGAACCAGCGCGTGATGTGCAGGCGGTGCTCCTCGGCCAGATCCATGGCCTCGGGGCTGGAAGCGGCCACCCCCGAGGCCATCAGCGCCGCCAGCCCGGCGGAGATCTCGCCCGACTCGGCCGTGCACCGCCGCCAGTCCTCCTCGCTGTAGGAGGAGGTCCTGCGCTGGGACTCGGCCCACGCGTCGGTCCCGCCCCAGCGCTCGGCCGCCTCCTCGGCGTACGGATTGTCCATGACGTTTCTCACCTTTCGTCGCGTGATGGGTAGCTCCAGACAGGACGCTAAAGTCTCACGCGGCGTGAGAGTCAAACGGAGAAGAGGCGCGGGTGCTGATCGACGGATACGACACGTTGCTGCTGGACCTCGACGGTGTCGTCTACCTGGGCAGGCAGGCCGTTCCTCACGCCGCCGAGTCGCTGGAGCGGGCCGCGGGGCGGGTCAGGCTGGCCTACGTGACGAACAACGCCTCCAGGAGCCCCGCCGCGATCGCCGAGCACCTGACCCACCTGGGGGTGCCCGCGACGGCGGAGGACGTGGTCACCTCGGCGCAGGCCGCCGCGCGGCTGATCGCCGAACGGGTGCCGCCCGGCGCGCCGGTGCTGGTCGTCGGTGGCACGGGGCTGCGGATGGCCGTCAGGGCGCAGGGCCTGCGTCCGGTGACCGTGGCCGCCGACGAGCCCGTGGCCGTGGTCCAGGGCATCGCGCCCGACCTGTCGTACGGCCTGCTGTCCGAGGGCGCGCTCGCCGTACGGCGGGGCGCCTGGTTCGTGGCGGCCAACGGCGACGCCACGATGCCCACGGCCCGCGGCGAGCTGCCGGGCAACGGCGCGATGGTGCGGGTGATCGCCGCGGCCACCGGCGTCGAGCCGGTCTACGCGGGCAAGCCCGCCCCGCCGCTGCACCGCGAGTCGATGATCCGCACCGGTTCCGAGCGCCCGCTGGTGGTGGGCGACAGGCTCGACACCGACATCGAGGGCGCGACGAACGCGGGCGTCGACAGCCTGCTCGTGCTCACCGGCGTCGCCACGCCACGCGAACTGCTGACCGCCGCCCCCGCGCACAGGCCGACGTACGTCGCCGAGGACCTGTCGGCGCTCCACAGGGCCTATCCGAAGGAGCGGCGGGGCTGGCGGGCCGGCTGGTCGGACGGCAGGCTGCACCTCGAAGGTGACGGCGAGTGGATCGAGGGGCTGAGGACGGCCTGCGAGGCGGCGTGGAAGGCGGCGGGCGAGGGGCGGATGGACGGGGACGCGCTCAAGCCGGCGCTGGAGACGCTGCGCGTCTGAGCCCGGCGAAGGACGTCACAGCAGCCTGCGCAGGCGCAACAGGTCGCCGAAGCTCGCGTCGATCTTGACCCTGCCACCCAGGAGGGCGCGCGCCAGGTCGAGTTCGCCGTCGACCAGCGCGATAAGGTCGTCGCTCGTGATGGTCAGCTTGACGTCGGCGGGCCTGCCGTCGACCGGCGGTCTCTCGTCGAAAGGGTCGAGGCCGTCGTGGTGCAGCCTGCCGTAGAACATGACGTCGAGGTCGGAGACGCGGCAGCTGACGGTCCGCTCGACCACGTGCTTGGCCCTTGACTCCGCGTCGATGTCGTCGAACTGCTCGACGAGCTTGCCGAGCGCCGCCCTGCACTCCTCGAGGGTAGCCATGCTGGTCGTCCTTCCCGTTCTCGCCGTTCCTACGGACGGTAGCGTTCCACATGGGGAGCATCTGAGATCCGGCACGCCGGAAAACCCGCCCCCCACCCTGCCCAACGCGCGAGGGGGTCGCCAGAGTGTCGGTGCGGTCCGATACGGTCGAAGACATGATGGAGATCGGTGACGAGCGCGTCGACGCGGTGGTGGCGGGCCTCGTCCAGGCGGAGTCGCTGCCCGTGAGCGATCACGTGAAGGTGTTCGAGGAGGCGTTCTCCGCCCTTGAGGAGACGCTGGCCTCGGTGGACGACCAGTGAGCCGTCGCGTCAGGCTCGACAGCGAGCTCGTACGGCGGGGCCTGGCCAGATCCCGCGAGCAGGCGGCCCAGCTCATCACCGACGGCAGGGTGAGCGTCGGTGGCCAGGTGGCGGGCAAGCCCGCGACCCAGGTCGACACCGCCTCGGCGATCGTCGTGGCCGAGTCGGCGGAGGGCCCCGACTACGTCTCGCGCGGCGCCCACAAGCTGCTCGGCGCCTTGGAGGCCTTCCCCCGGCTGCGCGTGGCGGGCCGTCGCGCGCTCGACGCGGGCGCCTCCACCGGCGGGTTCACCGACGTCCTGCTGCGCCACGACGTCGGCCACGTGCTGGCTGTCGACGTCGGCTACGGCCAACTGGCCTGGTCGCTGCGCACCGACGAGCGCGTCACGGTGATGGAGCGCGTCAACGTCCGCGACCTCACGCCCGAGATGGTCGGCGAGGCGCCCTCGCTGATCGTGGGCGACCTGTCGTTCATCTCGCTGCGGCTCGTGCTGCCGGCCCTCGTCGCGGTGGCCGCCCCCGAGTCTGACTTCGTGATGCTGGTCAAGCCGCAGTTCGAGGTGGGCAAGGAGCGCGTGGGCGCGGGCGGCGTGGTGCGCGACCCCGAGCTCAGGGCCGGTGCGGTGCGCGATGCCGCAGCCAAGGCCGTCGAGCTGGGGCTGACCGTGCGCGGCGTCACCGCCAGCCCCCTTCCTGGTCCTTCGGGCAATGTCGAATACCTGCTCTGGCTGGGCAAGGGAGAAGGTGAGCCCGCGGTCGAGGATCTCGACGCCGCGATCGAACGGGCAGTGGCGGAGGGGCCGCAATGAAGCGCACGGTGCTGGTCACCGCACACACGGGGCGTGAGGCCGCGATCGACAGCGCGCACCTGGTGATCGACAGGCTGCTCGACGCGGGCCTGGCCGTCAGGGTGCTCGAGGCCGAGGCCGAGGACATCGGCCGCAGGGGCGTCGAGGTGATGCCCTCCGACCCCAGCGCGGCCAAGGACGCCGAGATGATGATCGTCCTCGGCGGCGACGGCTCGCTGCTGCGCTCGGCCGAGATCGCCAGGCCCGCGGGCACCCCGCTGTTCGGCGTCAACCTCGGCCACGTGGGCTTTCTCGCCGAGGCCGAGGTCGACGACCTGGCCGCCGCCGTCGACTCCGTGGTCGAGGGCCGCTACGACGTCGAGGAGCGCATGACGCTCGACGTCACCGCCAGGCAGAACGGCCAGATCATCGCCGACACCTGGGCCCTCAACGAGGCCACGGTGGAAAAGCGCGAGCGCATGCTCGAGGTCGTCGTCGAGGTCGACGGGCGGCCGCTGTCACGCTGGGGCTGCGACGGAGTGATCTGCGCGACCCCGACGGGCTCGACCGCCTACGCCTTCTCGGCGGGAGGCCCCGTCGTCTGGCCCGAGGTCGAGGCGCTGCTGCTGGTCCCGATCAGCGCGCACGCCCTGTTCGCCAAGCCGCTCGTGGTCTCGCCGCGCGCCACGCTGGCGGCCGAGATCCTGCCCAACACGCCGGGAGGTGTGCTGTGGTGCGACGGCCGCCGCCGTTTCGACCTGCCCGCCGGCACGAGGGTGGAGGTCCGCAGATCCACCCATCCCGTACGGCTGGCCCGTCTGCACGGCATCGAGAACACCGGCGCCCCCTTCACGGACAGGCTGGTCGCCAAGTTCGAATTGCCTGTACAGGGCTGGCGCGGAAGGGTGCGTCCCTGAGTCAATGGTGACGGGAGCGCGTAGGATCGCATGCGCACAGGTGTTCGGCTATGTCGACGGGACAGGAGTGGCCAGTGCGACCCAGGGTAGAGGAGGTTCGCATCCAGGGGCTCGGCGTGATCGACGAGGCCGTCCTTGAGCTCTCGCCCGGCTTCAACGTCGTCACGGGCGAGACGGGGGCGGGCAAGACGATGGTCGTCACCGGGCTCGGGCTGTTGTTCGGCGGCCGTGCCGACCCCGCCAGGGTGCGTCCTGGCGCCGACAAGGCCACGGTGGAGGGCACGCTCGTCGTCGAGTCGAAGGGCCGCGTCGCCCAGCAGGTGGAGGACGTCGGCGGCGAGGTCGAGGACGGCGAGCTGATCATCTCTCGCACCGTCTCCGCCGAGGGCCGCTCGCGCGCGTGGCTGGGCGGGCGCACGGTTCCCGTCGGCACCCTGACCTACCTGGCCGACGACCTGGTGGCCGTCCACGGCCAGATGGACCAGCAGCGGCTGCTGCAGCCGGCCAGGCAGCGCGCGGCCCTCGACCGCTACGCGGGCGAAGACCTGGTCAAGCCGCTGCGCGCCTACACGCAGACCTACAAGCGCCACAAGCAGGTCGCCGCCCTCCTGGAGGAGCTCACCACCAAGGCGAGGGAGCGCGCCCAGGAGGCCGACATGCTCCGCTTCGGCCTGGAGGAGATCGAGAAGGTCGACCCCAAGCGCGGCGAGGACGTCGAGCTGCGCGCGGAGGAGGAGCGGCTCTCCCACGCCGACGCGCTGCGCGGCGCCGCGACCACCGCCCACACCGCGCTGCTGGGCGATCCCATGGATCCCTCAGGCGACACGCGCGACGTGATCTCGCTGCTCGGCGAGGCCCGCACGGCCGTCGAGGCGGTGCGCGACTTCGACCCCCAGCTGGCCGGCGTGGCCGACCGGCTGGCCGAGGCCGGCTACCTGATCTCCGACGTGGCCACCGACCTGGCCGCCTACGCCGAGTCCATCGAGGCCGACCCGGCCAGGCTCGCGGCCGTCCAGGAACGCCGCTCCGTCCTTTCCGGGCTCGTCAGGAAGTACGCCGAGGACAGCGCGGGCGTGCTGGCCTGGGCGCAGGCCTCGGCCGCCAGGCTCACCGAGCTCGAGGGCGACGACGACCGCATCGGGGAGCTGACCACGGAGCACGAGGAGCTGAGCGCCAGGCTGGGCGAGCTGGCCGCCGAGCTCACCAAGGTCAGGTCCGCCGCCGCCGAGCGCTTCGGCGCCGCGGTCACCGAGGAGCTGACCGCGCTGGCCATGCCCCACGCGAGGGTCGTCGTCCAGCTCAGCGAGGCCGCGGAGTACGGCCCCGAGGGCGTCGACGAGGTCGAGCTGCGCATGTCGGCGCACCCCGCCGCGCCGCCGCTGCCGCTCAACAAGGGCGCCTCAGGCGGTGAGCTGAGCCGCGTCATGCTGGCCATCGAGGTCGTCTTCGCGGGCGCCGACCCCGTGCCGACGTTCGTCTTCGACGAGGTCGACGCGGGGGTGGGCGGTAAGGCCGCGGTCGAGATCGGACGGCGCCTGGCCAGGCTGGCCCGCACCGCTCAGGTGATTGTCGTCACTCACCTGCCGCAGGTCGCGGCCTTCGCCGACCAGCACCTGGTGGTGGAGAAGGCGGGTGACGGCAGCGTGGTGCGCAGCGGCGTGGTCACCCTCGACCACGACGGCAGAGTGCGTGAGCTGTCGCGCATGCTCGCCGGGCTGGAGGATTCCGAGCTGGGCAGGGCCCACGCCGAAGAGCTCCTGGGAATGGCCGCCGCCGATCGGTGATCCTCCGTGACAAATCTGACACGCCGCGCTGTCCGCGACCACCCTGCTCTCTCGCTCTGGCAGGATGGTCTTGATGAAGGTTCCGGCGAACAAGATTCCGGGCCTCCGCGGTAGGAAGGTCAACGACCTTCCCGGTGTCACGGCAGTGGCGAGAATCGATCGAAGGACGAAGAGGCTGACCAAGCGCCTCAAGTCCGGTGAAATCGCGATTATCGATCACGTCGATGTTGACCGGGTGAGCGCGGAGGCACTGGTCGCGTGCGGTGCGGCGGCGGTGGTGAACGTGGCCGCGGGCATCAGCGGCCGCTACCCCAACCTCGGCCCGCAGATCATCGTCGAGGCCGGCCTGCCCTTCGTGGACGGCGCCACGCCGGAGCTGTTCGAGAGGCTGCGCGACGGCGATGTCGTCAGGCTCCACGACGGCGTCGTCTACCACGACGAGGAAGTGATCGGCAAAGGCGAGGTGCAGACGCCCGAGACGATCGAGGCGGCGCTCGCCGAGGCGCGAGCGGGGCTCGCAGTGCAGATCGAGGCCTTCGCCGTCAACACCATGGAGTACGTCAGGGGCGAGGGCAAGCTCCTCATCGACGGGGTCGGCGTGCCCGACATCCGCACCTCCATGGAGGACAGGCACGTCCTGATCGTGGTGCGCGGCTACCACTACAAAGAGGACATCGCCACGCTGCGGCCGTACATCAGGGAGTACAGGCCCGTGCTCGTCGGGGTCGACGGCGGCGCGGACGCGCTGCTGGAGGCCGGCTACCAGCCCGACCTGATCGTCGGCGACTTCGACTCCGTCTCGGCCAAGGCGCTGACCTGCGGCGCCGAGCTGGTCGTGCACGCCTACCGCGACGGCCGCGCGCCCGGCCTCGAGCGGGTCCACCAGCTCGGGCGCGAAGCGGTGATCTTCCCCTCCACCGGCACGAGCGAGGACATCGCGATGCTGCTGGCCGACGACAAGGGGGCCGAGCTCATCGTCGCCGTCGGCACCCACGCGACACTGGTGGAGTTCCTCGACAAGGGGCGCTCCGGCATGGCGAGCACGTTCCTCACCAGGCTGATAGTCGGCAGCAAACTCATCGACGCCAAGGGCGTCAGCCGCCTCTACCGCAGCCGCATCTCCACCCCGCAGCTGATCCTGCTGGTGATCACCGCGATGATCACCATGAGCGTGGCGATCTTCATCTCGCCCATCGGCAAGACATGGCTGATCAGCCTGCAAGACGCCTGGAACTCCTTCATCTTCTGGTTGGTCGGACTCTTCTCGTGATCGATTTCCGCTATCACCTCGTCTCCATCGTCGCGATCTTCCTGGCGCTGGCCGTCGGCATCGTGATGGGCACGACGCTGCTGTCCAACCCGGCGATCGAGTCGGCCCTGCAGACCGCCGACGATCTGCGCAAGTCCAACAGCGAGTACCGCGACCAGCTGGCGGCGCTGCAGGCCAGGGAGGCGGGCAACGACGACTTCGTCACCGCCGAGGTCCCCGCGCTGGTACGGGCGCAGCTGACCGGCGAGAGCGTGCTGCTCGTGGCCGCCCCGGGCAGTTCGGGCACGCTGCGCGAGCAGAGCGTGCAGGTGCTGACCGAGGCGGGCGCCACGATCAGCGGACAGGTCACGATCGCCGAAAAGTACCTCGACCCGACGCAGGCCAACTTCATCGACCAGCTGACGACCCAGCTCAAGCCCGCGGGCCTCACGCTGCCCGGCACCGATCCGTACAAGAACGCCGCCACGGTGCTGGCAGCCGCGCTCGTCACCGCCGACGACACGCAGGCCGGCACGGAGAACACCACCACGGTGGGCGTACTCGACGGCTTCGAGAAGGCAGGGCTGCTCAGCGTCGACGGCACCCCGGCCAAGCGGGCAACGCTCGCGCTGGTCCTCGCTCCCGACACGCCGTTCGCGGGGGAGAAGGCACAGGCACAGGCCGGTGCGCTCGTCTCGCTGGCAGGAGGGCTCGACGACGGTTCCCAGGGCTCCTCGCTCGCGGGCATCCTGGCCGCGACCCAGCCAGGCGGCGTCATCGCCGCGCTGCGCGACACGGGCGACGTGGCCGCGAAGGTCTCCACCGTCGACACCCTCGATATGCCCGCGGGCCGTGTCGTGGTCGTCTACTCTCTCCGGGAGCAGCTGGACGGCCGCGCGGGCCAGTACGGCATCGGCCCCGACGCCTCGGAGTTCCAACCGGCCTCCTCCGCCGCGACCCCTTCGCCCACCACGTCAGGGAGCTGACATGGCTCGTGCTCTGCTCGGCGCGCTCGCAGGCGCCGTCCTCGGTGCCGTCGCGGCCAGGGCCGCCTACACCGCGCTCACCGCCAAGGCGCGCTCCAAGGAGTGGGAGCGCACCAACCACAGGGGCGAGACGCTCACCCTGCTGGAGGGCCCCGCCTTCGTCGCCGGCGCCGCCGGCGCGCTGGCGATCGCGCCCGGCCTCCCCGCCAAGGCGCGACTGGCCGCCGTGCTCGCGGGAGCCGGCAGCGGCGCCCTCGGCGCCTACGACGACCTCTACGGCGGCTCCTCCTCCAAGGGCTTCAAGGGCCACCTGTCGGCCCTGGCCAGAGGACAGGTCACCAGCGGCGCCGTCAAGATCTTCGGCATCGGAGCCACCGGGCTCGGCGCGGCGGCCCTGGTCTCGCGCGGCCCGCTCGACACCCTGGTCAACGGCGCGGCCATCGCGGGCAGCGCGAACCTGGCCAACCTGTTCGACCTGCGTCCCGGCAGGGCCATCAAGGTCGGGCTGATGGCAGGGGGCCCGCTGCTGGCGGCCTGCCTGCTCAGGCGCGACGCGGTCGGCGCCGCGCTGGTCGCGGTGCCGCTCGGCGCGGGAGCCGCGCTGCTGCCCGAGGACCTCGGCGAGCAGGCCATGCTGGGCGACGCGGGAGCCAACGCGCTCGGCGCGCTGCTCGGCCTGGCCGCTGTGACCACGCTGGGCCGCCGAGGCAGGTTCGCCCTGCTGGGCACGGTGGCCGCGCTGACCGCGGCGTCGGAGAAGGTCAGCTTCACCAAGGTCATCGCCGCCAACCCGGTGCTCGACAGGATCGACATGCTGGGCCGCCGCCCCGCGTGAGTTGTCGGTCGCGTCTGCCAGGATGGCCTCTGATGTCGGGGGCCCTTCAGGGAGGCGGTGGGTGGTGACGCGGGGGGTGGCGGGCGCCGCCGTGCTCATCGGCGCCATCACGGTCCTCGCCAGGATCACCGGCTTCGCCAAGCAGGCCGTCTTCGCCGGCACCGTCGGCACCAACTGTCTCGGAACGGCCTACGCGACGGCCAACCAGATTCCCAACATCGTCTTCGAGGTCGTGGTCGGCGGGGCGCTGGCCGGAATGGTGGTCCCCGTCCTCGCGGGCGCGGCCGGCAGGGCGCAGGTCGGCCGCATCACCTCGGCGCTGCTCACCTGGGTGCTGGTCGTGCTGGTGCCGCTGGCCGTGCTGACCGCCGTGCTGGCCGGTCCCGTCATGGGGCTGTTCTCCTTCGTGGGCTGCGACGCCGCCGCGGTGAGCGCGCTGGCCACCCGCATGCTGGTGGTCTTCGCCCCTCAGATCCCGCTGTACGGCCTGGCCGTCGTGCTCTACGGCGTCCTGCAGTCGCACCAGCGCTTCGCGGGCCCGGCGGTCGCGCCCCTGGTCTCCAGCATCGTCGTCATCGTGGCCTACCTGCTGTTCGTCCCGCTGAGCGGCGACATCAGAGACCCCGGCGCGCTGCCCACCCCCGCCGAGCTCGCGCTGTCGGTCGGCACCAGCCTCGGCGTGCTCGCCCTCGTCCTCACCGTCACAGGGCCCGCCCTCGGCCTGCGCCTCAGGCTGCGGCCCACGCTGCGCTTCCCCGAGGGGGTGGCGGCCCAGGTCCGCGCCCTGGCCATGGCGGGCATCGCGGGGCTGCTCGCCCAGCAGGCCACGATGGTCGTGGTGCTGCTGCTCTCGAACAACGCCATCGGCGGCGGAGCGCTCGTCGTCTACAACTACGCGTGGGCCATCTACCTCGTGCCCTACGCGGTGCTGGCCGTACCGATCGCCACCAGCACCTTCCCCGGGCTGTCCGCGCACGCGGCCGGGCAGGCGTGGGAGCCCTTCGCCGCGCTGGCCGCCCGCACGACCAGGGCGGTCGTGCTGGTCTCGGGCCTGGCCGCAGGCGCGCTGGCCGCTGCCGCGGGCCCGGGAGCGGTCGTCTTCCTCGGGTCGCTGACCGACGTGCCCCCGCCCGAGCTGGCCCGCGCGATCGCGCTGTTCGCTCCTGGCCTGGTCGGCTACGGGCTGATCGCCCACCTCAGCAGAGTCCTCTACGCGGCGGGCAGAGGCAGGGCGGCGGCGACGGGCACCGTGGTGGGGTGGGTGGTGGCGATGCTCGCCCAGGTGGGCTTCGTCCTGGCCTTCCCCGAGGGCTGGCAGGTCGGCGGCCTGGCGCTCGGCATGACCGCGGGCATGACGGTGGGCGGCGCCTGGCTGCTGGCCGCCGTGGCGAGGGCGAGGGGGTCCGCGCCGGTGGAGGGTGTGGCCCGCGCGACCCTGGCCGCCTTCGTGGGCGGTGGCGCGGGGTTCGCGGCGGGCTCGGCGCTGGTGGCCCTGGTTCCGGCGACCGGCCTGCTCGCCCTGACAGGCCTCGCGCTGCTGGCTGGCTGCGTGGCGTTGGCCGTCGGCGCGGCGGTCGTCGCCCTGGTCGACAGGGCCGACGCGGCGGCGCTGGCGGGAATGGTGCTGCGGCGACGACGTGACGAGTCACGGATGGGTGGTTGACGATGCGGGTGGCCTTCGTGCTCGGCACGACCTCGGGCGGCACGGGCAGGCACGTCATGATGCTGGCCGAAGGGCTGCTGCGGCGCGGACACCAGGTGCTGGTCGTCGGCCCCCGCAGCGTGGAGGAGCAGTTCGGCTTCCGCGCGGCCGGGGCGGTGTTCGTGCCCGTGCAGGTCTCGGATCGGCCGCATCCGGTCAACGACGTCAGGGCGGTGGCGCGCATCAGGCGCTGCCTGAAGGAGGCGGATGTCGCCCATGCCCACGGTCTGCGGGCGGGGGCCCTCGCGGCGCTGGCGGGAGGGCGCACGCCGCTGGTGGTGACCCTGCACAACGCGCTGACCGCCGGTGGGCTGGTCGGGGCGGTCTACGCGGTGCTGGAGCGCGTCGTGGCGCGCGGGGCCGATCGGGTGCTGACCGTCTCGCCCGACCTGGGCGACAGGATGCGCGCGCTGGGGGCACGCGACGTGCGCGCCGCCGTGGTGCCGGCGCCGCCGCTGCGGGCGGCCACCAGGCCTGTGCCTGAGGTGCTGGAGGAGCTGGGGGCGGCGGGACGGCCTGTGGTGCTGACGATCGCGCGGCTGGCCCAGCAGAAGGGCCTCGACACCTTGCTCGACGTCGCGGCTGAGTGCGCCCCCGGAGACGCCGGCGGCACCGGGGGCGGCGGTGACGGCGATACCGCAGGTGGCGCTCCGGGTGAGGGCGACACCGGGGGAGTGGCTGGCGGTGGGGCTGACACCAGCGGTGATGTTCGAGGTGAAGGTGACACCGGGGGAGTGGCTGGCCGTGATGCCGGCACCAGGGGTGAGGCTCGAGGCCAGGACGACACCGAGGGAGACGCCGGCGGTGAAGGCGGCGCTGGGGGTGACCGTGAGGGTGAGGGCCGCTCGGGTGACTTCGGTGGTGCCGGCCGCAGGGGATCGCGAGGTTCGGTCTCCATCGGGCAGCCGTTGTTCCTCGTGGCGGGGGAGGGACCGCTGCGTGCGGCGTTGCAGGCGAGGATCGACGCCGAGCGGTTGCCGGTGCGCCTGCTCGGCAACAGGGACGACATCCCCGACCTGCTCGCCGCCGCCACGCTGGTCGTGTGGCCGAGCCGTTGGGAGGGCCAGCCGCTGAGTTTGAGCGAGGCGCTCATGGCGGGCAAGCCCGTCGTCGCCACCGCCGTGGGGGGAATTCCCGAGCTGATGGGTGACGCGGGGGTGCTGGTGCCGTACGGGGACGTGGATGCGATGCGCGCGGCCGTACGCGAGCTGATCGACGACCCGGCCGAACGGCGGCGACGGGCGCAGGCCGCGGCGCGAAGGGGAGCAGAGCTCCCCGACGCCGCGGACGCGGTCGAGGCGGTGCTCGCGGCCTACCCGGCGCCCACCGGCGGTGGGAAGAAGTAGGCAGGTCCTTCCCTGCCGGCTGGACGCCGACCGGCAGCCGCGGGGAAGGAGACTCTCCGGTGTCGGCCGGTGGCGGGAGGGGGTGGGTGGTCGCTCCCGGTGTCGGCGGGTGGCGGGAAGGGGAGGAGGGCTGAATTCGAGGGCTCTCGGGGGGTCGGTCGGTGACAGGGGATGATTAGGCGGGGCAGGGGCGTTCTCCTATACTGCTTGGGTTAGGGAGGGGAGTATCCCTTCGCGACAGCCTCGTCATCACGGTTCGCCCCGCTCCACGGGGCTCCCGGGGCTGCCGGTCCACTTCATCGTGTGGGCGGGAGAGACCTCCGGCTGTCAGTCATGCGCGCCGGAGGGTTGGTATCACTGTGGGTGAGCCGTTGTGGGCTTGGGTCGTCGTCATCGTCGGTCTGCTTGTCGTCATCGCCGTAGACCTGTGGATCGTCGACCGCGGTGAGGCCCGCGAGTTCTCGATGAAGCAGGCCGGTTTCTGGGTCAGCTTCTACGTGCTTCTGGCCATCATCTTCGGCATCATCCTCTGGGCGACTCAGGGCGCGACCCATGCGGGACAGTTCTTCGCCGGCTACATCACCGAATACAGCCTCAGCGTCGACAACCTCTTCATCTTCTTCATCATCATGGGACGCTTCGCCGTTCCGAAGGTCTACCAGCACAGGGTGCTGCTCGTCGGCATCCTGATGGCGCTGGTCATGCGCGGCATCTTCATCGCGCTCGGCGCGGCGGCGCTGCAGAGGTTCAGCTGGCTGTTCTACGTCTTCGGCGCCTTCCTGCTCTACACCGCGATCAACCTGATCCGCCAGCACGGCCACGACGAGGACGAGTTCAGCGAGAACGCGCTGCTGCGCTGGGTGCGCAGGGCCTTCCCCACGACGCCCGACTACGTCGGCCACAAGGTGACCGTCAAGATCGACGGCAGGCGCATGGTCACCCCGATGCTGATCGTCATGGTCGCCATCGGCACCACCGACCTGCTGTTCGCGCTCGACTCGATTCCGGCCATCTTCGGCCTCACGCAGGACCCCTTCATCGTCTTCACCGCCAACGCCTTTGCGCTGATGGGGCTGCGTCAGCTCTACTTCCTGCTGGGCGGACTGCTGCAGCGGCTCGTCTACATCAGTTACGGTCTGGCGTTCATCCTGGGCTTCATCGGGGTTAAGCTGATTCTGGAGGCCCTGCACGCCAGCCATGTGTCGTGGGCTCCCGAGGTGCCCATCTGGGTGTCCCTGTCCGTGATCGGCGTGACGATGGTCGTCACCACCGTGGCGAGCCTGCTGAAGTCGCGGAGCGACGCGCGGAAGGGGAAGGAAATTCCCACCTCCGCGAGTGCCAACGAGGGCTAGCGCGACGGTGGTCAAAGGCGCTTTGCTTCGTGTAAGGGTTTCGAGTTCTGTAACATCTCGGCAAAGCGCCCGTCCATAGTCACCATCAAAGGTTGTCAGTGTCAGACGATTCCGCAAGCCGCCTGCAGAGCCGCCGCGTGCGGCTTGCCCGCGGTGTGTCTCCATGGCTCTTCCCGACCGTGGCCGCCGCGGCCGCCACGACGCTTCTCAGCCGCCGTGACCGGCGCTGGGGTGTGGCGGCCGTGCCGCTGACCGCGCTCACCGGAGCCATGCTCTGGTTCTTCCGCGACCCCGACCGTGTGCCGGGGGAGGGAAGGATCCTCTCTCCAGCCGACGGCGTCGTGCAGAGCATCGACTCCTGGCCGGACGGGCGCACGCGCGTCGCGATCTTCATGAGTCCGCTGAACGTGCACGTCAACAGGGCACCCCTTGCGGGAACTGTCACCTCCGTGCAGCATGTGGCGGGTGGGTTCCTGCCGGCTTTCAACAAGGACAGCGACCAGAACGAGCGCGTGGTGTGGCATTTCGAGACCGCGCTCGGCGACATCGAGATGGTGCAGATCGCGGGCGCGGTGGCGCGCAGGATCGTGCCGTACGTGAACGTCGGGGACAAGCTCTCGCAGACGGAGCGGATCGGCCTCATCAGGTTCGGCTCGCGCGTCGACATCTACCTTCCCGAAGGAATCTCACCCGCGGTGACCGTGGGCGACAAGACGGTGGCGGGGGTGACTCCCATTGACCGCGGCTGACGCTGGAAGCTGGCAGGCCGACGACGAGGAGCCGCGCGGACCGGTGGGCAAGGCCTTCCGGCTCTCCGCGGCCGACTCGCTGTCCCTCGGCAACGCGCTGTGCGGCTTCCTCGCCGTGTGCGTGCTCGCCTCCTCGGCCATCCAGGCGCTGAAGGCGGGAGACGGCTTCCTGCCCGACCCTCGCTACTTCGCCACCGCGGTGGTCCTGCTGCTCATCGGAGCCACCTGCGACCTGTTCGACGGCCTGGTGGCGCGGCGTTTCCGCGCCTCGGCCATGGGCGCCGAGCTCGACAACCTGGCCGACGTGATCAGCTTCGGCTTCGCGCCCGCCTTCATGGTCGTCATCTGGGGCGGCTTCACCGGCAAACTGCCGCTCACGGCGGTGATCGTGGCCGCGGCCTCGGTCCTCATCGCGGGCTGCGTGCGACTGGCCCGCTTCGCCTGCGTCAAGACCAAGAGCGGCGACTTCATGGGTCTGCCCATCCCGATGGGCGCGATGACGGTCGTCTCGATCGTGCTGCTGTTCCAGCCCAACTGGTTCTCGCTGGCCGCGGTGCTCGCGGTCGCGTGGCTGATGGTGAGCCGCATCGAATACCCCAAGCCCAAGGGGCAACTGGCGGCGGTCGTGCTCGCCTGGATCATGATCAACGTGGCCTGCCTCACGACGTGGGCGGCCTGGCCGCAGGGCGGCGACACGCTCATCCAGGTCGGCGCCACCATGCAGATCGCGCTCGTCACGGCGATCCCGCTGCGGGTGCTGTTCTTCAAGCGTGAGCAGCGCAAGGAGCGCAAGGAATCCGCGAGCGTCGGCGACTGACGAGCGCCCGCGCCTGCTGAGGGCGTGCTCGCTGGGCTTCAATGGGAGCATGCGCGAGCACACCCGCACCTACTTCCTCGGCCGGCTGGCCGGCGAGCTCGAACTGCGCGGGCTCTCCACCCGTCTGCGCGCCGACCCGCCTTCGCTGCGGGTCGGCGAGCCGGGCCCCGGCCACCTCACCGAGACCGTCGACTGCGTCGCGCTGGACGAGGGCTGGTTCTACCGGTGGTCGTGGGGCGAGGTGCTGGCCAGCACCGCCGATCCCGGGGCCGCCGCCGACCGCATCGTCCGCATCCTCTCCGGTTCCTGACCGTCATCCTGTACGGCAGGCCCCCAACGCCCCCCGCGGTCACCGGTGCCGCTCCGTCCAGGGGACGCTCCGGGGAGCCGCCGCCGCGCCGCCGCAACGGAGGGCCGCCAGCGTCTGCCGTACACGAGAAGCGCGGCTACCAGCCGCGGGCCCGCCACTCGGGCAGTGAGGGCCGCTCCGCGCCCAGGGTGGTGTCCTTGCCGTGGCCCGGGTACACCCAGGTCTGGTCGGGCAGCCGGTCGAAGAGCCGCTCCACCACGTCGTCGTAGAGCTGGGTGAAGCGCTCGGGGTCCTTGCCCGTGTTGCCCACGCCGCCGGGAAACAGCGAGTCGCCGGTGAACAGGTGCTGCTGGCCGTCGCCGCCGTCGTAGAGCAGCGCGATCGAGCCGGGCGTGTGGCCGCGCAGGTGGATGACCTCGAGCGTGACCACGCCCACCGAGATCCTGTCGCCGTGCTCCACCAGCCGGTCGGGCGCGATCGGCAGAGCGCCCGCGTCGAGCGGGTGGGCGATGGTCGCCGCGCCCGTCACCTTGACCACCTGCTCGAGCCCCTGCCAGTGGTCGCCGTGCTGGTGGGTGGTCACCACGGCGGCAAGGGGCTGGTCGGTGATCAGCGCGAGCAGCCTGTCGGGCTCGGCGGCGGCGTCGATGAGCACCCCCTCGCCGGTGTCCGTGCAGCGCAGCAGGTAGGCGTTGTTGTCGAACGGGCCCACGGCGAGTTTGGTGACGGTGAGCTTGGACAGCTCCCGCACGTCGGCGGGGCCGCCTACCTGAACATCGCCTGTGTAAGTCATGGGCTCTCCTCTGGGTAGGTGTCGGGAGGCGCCGTCGGGAGGTTCGCGGGGGCGGGCATGGTCAGCCAAGGGGGTGGCGACGGCAGCCGGTCGCCCTCGGCGCGCGGCCCCTCGTACCCCACCCTAATCCTCTCCCCGGCCGACCGTCCGGTCAGCCAGGCGAGCACGTCGCGGGCCGTGCCCCGCACCACCGGTCCCTGACCAAGCTCGGTCCACTCCAGCGCGGGCTCCTCCAGCACGATGGCGCCGACCGTGCTCCTGCCGTACGGCCAGCAGGCCAGGCAGTCGTGCAACTCCCTCAGCACGAACGCCTCCGGCCAGTCGCCGGGGGTGTAGCCGGCGCGGAGGTCGACATGGTGGAGCTCCAGCTCGCGCACCCGCCGGACCAGCACGTACCAGGCGGGGTGCGGGGGTGGTCTGAGCGCGCGGACCATGGCCGACCAGGCGGGCTGCGGCAGCTCCTCGATCGCCGCGGCCAGCCGGGCGGCGCTGAGCTCCAGGTCGGCGCGGTGCTCGGCGGCCCGCCTCGCCGCTCCCTCCTCTATCTCGGCCGCCCGCGCGGCGGGGTCCGGGTACTGCGGCGTCTCGATCCCCGTCCTGGCCCAGCGCAGCAGGTTCACCAGCCCGTCGGCGTTGCGGGCGAGGTGGGCCAGCACATGGCCTCTGCTCCAGCCCGGCAGCGCTGAGGGTGCGGTGACGTCGGCGTCGCCCAGGTCGGCGGCGGTCGCCATGAGCCTGTCGGTGGCGGCCGCGACCTCGGCACGCAGGGACGGGAGAACGCTCATGCGGGCATAATGCCGCAGTTCACGTGGTTGAACCTGCAAGGAACCGGTACCGGCTCGGGAGAAAGCCGTACTCTGGTGAGGGAAGTTTCCGACGGGGCGCCAGCGGACCCCCGAAATTGTCGGACCCTCCCTCTACCATCCCCCGTGGACCTATCAACACCTTCGACGTCGGGATCACCGTGGCAGACCGTTTGATCGTGCGTGGCGCACGTGAACACAACCTCAAGGACGTCTCGCTGGACCTTCCGCGAGACTCCCTGATCGTCTTCACCGGGCTGTCCGGCTCGGGCAAGTCGAGCCTGGCCTTCGACACGATCTTCGCCGAGGGGCAGCGCCGCTACGTCGAGTCCCTGTCCTCCTACGCCAGGCAGTTCCTCGGCCAGATGGACAAGCCCGACGTCGACTTCATCGAGGGTCTGTCTCCCGCGGTCTCCATCGACCAGAAGTCGACCAGCCGCAACCCCCGCTCCACGGTCGGCACCATCACCGAGGTCTACGACTACCTGAGGCTGCTGTGGGCGCGCATCGGCAAGCCCCACTGTCCCGCCTGCGCCCGCCCGATCGCCAGGCAGACCCCCCAGCAGATCGTCGACAGGGTGATGGAGCTCGAGGAGGGCACCCGCTTCCAGGTGCTCGCCCCCGTCGTCAGGGGCCGCAAGGGCGAGTACGCCGAGCTGTTCCGCGAGCTGCAGACCAAGGGCTTCGCCAGGGCCAGGGTCGACGGCACGGTGATCCGCCTCGAAGAGCCGCCGACGCTGAAGAAGTACGAGAAGCACGACATCGAGGTCATCGTCGACCGGCTGTCGGTGAAGGAGTCCTCGCGCAGGCGGCTGACCGACTCGGTGGAGACCGCGCTGACACTGTCCGGCGGCACGATCACGCTCGAATTCGTCGACCTGCCCGAAGACGACCCCGGCCGTGAGCGCTTCTACTCCGAGCACCTCTACTGCCCCTACGACGACCTGTCGTTCGAGGAGCTCGAGCCGCGCTCGTTCTCCTTCAACTCCCCCTTCGGCGCCTGCCCCGAGTGCACCGGCCTGGGCACCAAGATGGAGGTCGACCCCGACCTCGTCGTGCCCGACCCCGAGAAGACGCTCGGCGACGGCGCGCTCAACCCCTGGGCCGGCGGCCACACCAGCGAGTACTTCGTGCGCCTGGTCGAGGCGCTGGGCCTGACCATGGGCTTCAACCTCGACACCCCGTGGGAGAAGCTGTCGAAGAAGGCGCAGAAGTCGCTGCTCTTCGGCCACGACGAGCAGGTCCACGTCCGCTACAGCAACCGCTACGGCAGGCAGCGCTCCTACTACACCACCTACGAGGGCGTGATCCCGTGGGTGCAGCGCAGGCACGCCGAGGCCGAGAGCGACTCCACGCGTGAGCGCTTCGAGGGCTACATGCGCGAGATTCCGTGCCCGACCTGCGAGGGCCGGCGGCTCAAGCCGGTCTCGCTGGCCGTGACCGTCGCCGACAGGTCCATCGCCGACGTCTCGGGCATGTCGATCGGCGAGTGCGCCAAGTTCCTCGCCTCGCTGAAGCTGTCCGACCGCGACATGCACATCGCCGAGCGGGTGGTCAAGGAGATCAACGCCCGCATGGGCTTCCTGCTCGACGTCGGCCTCGACTACCTCACGATGGACCGCGCGGCCGGCACCCTGGCAGGTGGCGAGGCGCAGCGCATCCGCCTGGCCACGCAGATCGGCTCCGGCCTGGTGGGCGTGCTCTACGTCCTCGACGAGCCGTCCATCGGCCTGCACCAGCGCGACAACATGCGCCTTCTCGACACCCTGATCAGGCTGCGCGACATGGGCAACACGCTGATCGTCGTCGAGCACGACGAGGACACCATCGCCGCCGCCGACTGGGTGGTCGACATCGGTCCGGGCGCGGGCGAGCACGGCGGCCAGGTCGTGGTCTCGGGCACCGTCCAGGACCTCCTCGACAGCGAGGAGTCGATGACCGGCGCCTACCTGTCGGGCCGCAGGTCCATCGCCGTTCCCGCCAAGCGCCGCAAGCGCGACAAGAAGCGGCAGATCACGGTGAAGGGCGCCCGTGAGCACAACCTGAAGGGCGTCGACATCGACTTCCCGCTCGGGGTGTTCACCGCGGTCACCGGTGTGTCGGGCTCGGGCAAGTCCACGCTGGTCAACGACATCCTCTACAACGCCCTGGCCAAGGAGCTCAACGGCGCCCGCACGGTGCCCGGCCGTCACTCGCGGGTCAACGGCATGGACCAGGTCGACAAGGTGGTCCACGTCGACCAGTCGCCGATCGGGCGCACCCCGCGCTCCAACCCCGCGACCTACACAGGGGTGTTCGACCACGTCCGCAAGCTGTTCGCGGCCACGACCGAGGCGAAGGTGCGCGGCTACCAGCCGGGGCGCTTCAGCTTCAACGTCAAGGGCGGGCGCTGCGAGGCGTGCGCGGGCGACGGCACCATCAAGATCGAGATGAACTTCCTGCCCGACGTCTACGTCCCCTGCGAGGTCTGCCACGGCGCCCGTTACAACAGGGAGACGCTGGAGGTCCACTACAAGGGCAAGACCATCTCCGAGGTCCTCGACATGCCGATCGAGGAGGCGCTGTCGTTCTTCGAAGCCATCCCGGCGATCAAGCGGCACCTGCAGACCCTCAACGACGTCGGCCTGGGCTACGTGCGGCTCGGCCAGCCCGCGACCACGCTGTCGGGTGGTGAGGCGCAGCGCGTGAAGCTCGCCTCCGAGCTGCAGCGCCGCCAGACCGGCCGGACGATCTACGTGCTCGACGAGCCGACCACCGGTCTGCACTTCGAGGACATCAGGCGGCTGCTGGGCGTTCTCGGGCGGCTGGTCGACGGCGGCAACACGGTCATCGTGATCGAGCACAACCTCGACGTGATCAAGACGGCCGACTGGGTCATCGACATGGGCCCCGAGGGCGGTTCCCGCGGCGGCACCCTGGTGGCATCGGGCACGCCCGAAGAGGTGGCGCTCGTGGACGAGAGCCACACGGGCCGCTTCCTGCGCAAGATCCTTTCCGTCTGACGCCCGCGCGATCCCCGGCAGGGGCCCGGATTCGGGACCGCCGGGGGGTCTCAATAGGCTGAACAGAAGGTAAAGGCCCGGCCTGACATGGGCGTCGGGGGATCGCGGAGGGGCGACATGGCAGGCGAGGAGCGGGGTAGCGGCATGCCCGCATGGGGTCGGCGTGAGGTGCTGGGAGCGACGGGCGTGGCCGTGTGCGGAGCGGCGCTGGCGGGGTGCGCGGGCGCCGACGGCAGCGCCGCGGCCATCGTGCCGCCCGGCATCAAGGGCAAGGTCATCGCCAAGAAGGCGGACGTCCCGGTGGGCGGCGGCAAGGTGATCAACGAGTGGAAGATCGTGATCACTCAGCCCACCTCGGGCGTCTTCAAGGCGTTCACCGCCAACTGCCCGCACAAGGGCTGCTCGGTGGGGCGCCCCGAGGACGGCGTGATGACCTGCCCCTGCCACGGCAGCGAGTTCGCCCTCGACAGCGGCAAGTGCCTCAAGGGCCCGGCCAAGGCGCCGCTGGCGGAGTTCCCTCTCAAGGTCGAGGGCGACGGAATCGTCATCCTGTGAACCCGTAAAACTGCCTGGTGCGAGGGATCGGCTCAGGGGAGGCTGAACCGGCGCGCACGCGCTGCCGTACCTGAGAAGAGACAGCGAACCTGGAGGGTGATCATCATGGCAGAGACGACACGTCGCGCGGTGGTGCTGGGAGCCGGGGGTGTGAGCCTGGGCGCGCTGCTCACCGCCTGCGCCGGTTACGGCCAGCCGGCCGACACCGTGGCCGAGCAGGAGCCCACGCAGTCGGATTCGTCGGCCCCCGAGCCCACGAAGTCGAAGAAGGCAAAGAAGCCCGCAGGGGAGGAACTGGCCAGTACGGCCGACATCCCCGAGGGCGGTGGCAAGGTCTTCGCCCAGCAGAAGGTCGTGGTGACGCAGCCCTCAGCGGGCGAGTTCAAGTGCTTCTCGGCCATCTGCACCCACCAGGGGTGTCCGGTGGACAGCGTCGAGGACGGCACCATCAACTGCCCCTGCCACGGCAGCAAGTACAACATCGCCGACGGCTCCGTCGCCAACGGGCCCGCGACCAAGGCGCTGGCAGAGAAGAAGATCACGGTCGACGGCGAGAAGATCTCGCTGGGTTAGAGCGCGTCCTTTCACAATTTTCTCAGCTGTCTGCGGTTGGTTTGTTCGCATGCGAGACGATCTTAAGAGCCGCAGGACGGTTATCGCGGGTGTGGGAGCGGGCGGCATGGCCGTGATGCTGGCGGCATGTGGTGGCGACGGCGAGGCGGTGACCAGCGCGGCCCCGCAGGCGTCGGCCGGTTCGGCGGCGCCCTCCGCGTCCGCCTCCGCCTCCGCGTCCGCCAGTGGAGACACGGGCGGTGCGGCGGCGCTGACGACGAAGGCCGAGGTGCCGGTCGGAGGCGGGACGATCTTCAAGGAGCAGAAGGTCGTCGTGACCCAGCCGGTCGCCGGCGAGTTCAAGTGTTTCAGCGCCCTCTGCACCCACAAGGGGTGCCCGGTGGCGTCGGTCGGGAACGGGACGATCGACTGTCCCTGCCATGGCAGCAAGTTCAGCATCGAGGACGGGTCGGTCAAGGACGGACCCGCCACCAAGCCGCTGCCCGAGGTCCCCTTCAAGATCGACGGAGAGTCGATCTCGCTGGGCTGAGGTCGTCGCCCGCCGCACCTTCCGGTACGGCGGGCGTCTTCATGTCCGGCGTTCGCCGTCGGTCTCGCGCATGGTGTCGATCCCCGCCCCTCTCGTTCGCCGTAGGTGGTGAGGGCGTCACCACCGACGTCCTCCCCGACAGGTACAGCGGAGGAATCGACATGCGCACACTGGTGGTGACCACGTTCGTGTCCCTGGACGGCGTCATGCAGGCCCCGGGCGGCGGCGACGAGGACCGCGACGGCGGATTCGAGCACGGTGGCTGGGCCGTACCGCACATGGACCAGCAGCTCATCCAGCGGATGGCCGCGCTGGTCGGAAGGGCGGGCGCGCTCCTGCTCGGACGCAGGACCTACGACACCTTCGCCGCCACCTGGCCGCTGGCAGGCGCCGACGACCCGATCGGGGCCAGGATGAACAGCCTGCGCAAGTACGTCGCGTCGCGCACGCTGGAAAGCGTGTCGTGGCAGAACTCGACGCTGCTCACCGGTGACGTGGCGAAGGCGGTCGGCGAGCTCAAGCAGGGCGAGGGCGGCGAGATCCAGGTCCACGGCAGCGGGCGGCTGATCCAGACGCTGCTCGCGTACGACCTCGTCGACAGCTTCCACATGCTGGTCTTCCCCGTGCTCGTCGGCTCGGGCAAGCGGCTCTTCGCCGAAGGGACCATGCCGTCCGGGCTCAGGCTCGTCGACACCGCGGCGTCGGACACCGGGGTTCTCATCAGCACGTACGCCAGGGATGGCAAGGTGGAGTACGGCGCGATGGGCCCTGAGACCGGTAACTGGTGATCGGGGCGAGCGAGCAGGCAAGGAGGGGCCATGCCGCAGTACGCGATTCTGATCTACGAGAAGGAGACCCCCGGAGGCGTGGCCGACATCCCGCCCGAGGTCATGGAGGCCAACCTGCGGGCGGGAGAGAAGATCGCCGAGATGGGGGCGAAGGTCGTCTACGAACGGGCGCTGCAGCCCGGCGCCGCCGCCAGGACGATCCACAAGGGCGGCCTGGTCACTGACGGCCCCTTCATCGAGAGCAAGGAGGTGATCGCCGGGTTCTTCGTGGTCGAGACCACGGATCTCGAAGCGGCGATCGCCATCGGCAGGCTGCTGCCGATCATGGATGGCGCCGTCGAGGTGCGGCCGCTGCTCGAGCAGTGACCTCTCTTCAGCAGGTGCTGGCCGAGGTGCACCGTCGCGAGTGGGCCGCGGTGCTCGCCGCGACGGTGCGCGTCACCCGCGACCTCGACCTGGCCGAGGAGTGCGTGCAGGACGCGTACGCGGCCGCGCTCGACGCCTGGACACGCGACGGCGTGCCGGACAGGCCGGGCGCCTGGCTGACCGTCGCGGCCAGGCACAACGCGCTGGACGCCATGCGCAGGGCCAGGACGTTGCGCTCGAAGCTCCACCTGCTGGTGGAGCCCGAGGCGGTGACGGGTCAGGACGCCGCGGCAGGCCCGCAGGTCCACGACGACCGGCTGCGACTGGTCTTCCTGTGCTGCCACCCCGCCCTGGCCACCGAGGCGCAGGTCGCCCTCACCCTGCGGCTGGTCTGCGGCGTGCCGACCGCGCACGTCGCCAGGGCGTTCCTGGTCTCCGAGCCGACCATGGCGGCCAGGATCACGCGGGCGAAGAAGAAGATCGCGGCTGCTCGCATCCCCTTCAGCATGCCCGCGGCCGACGAGCTGCCGGAGCGGCTCGACGCGGTTCTCACCACGATCCACCTGCTCTTCACCACGGGACACACCGCGCCGGAGGGTCCCTCGCTGACCAGGACCGACCTCGAGGGGCGCGCGCTCGAGCTGGCGCGGATGCTCCACGGCCTGATGCCAGGCGAGCGCGAGGTGCGAGGACTGCTCGCCCTGCTCCTGGCCAACCACGCCCGCAGGGCCACCCGCACGGCCGGGGACGGCCGCCTGCTGCCACTGGCCGGCCAGGACCGTTCGGCATGGGACCAGGAGGCCATCGCGCAGGCGCACGAGCTGGTCCTGGGGGCGCTTGACGGCGGCGACCCCGGCCGGTTCGCCCTGCAGGCCGCCATCGCGGCGCTGCACGCGAGCGCGCCGACGTACGACGACACCGACTGGCCGCAGATCCTGCTGCTCTACGACCGGCTGTTGCAGGTGTGGCCGTCCCCGGTGGTGGCGCTCAACAGGGCCGTGGCGGTCGCGATGGTCGCAGGGCCGGCGAGCGCGCTGGCCGAGATCGAGGCGCTCGAGCAGGACGAGCGCCTGGCCGCCTATCGCTATCTGCCTGCGATCAAGGCGGACCTGCTCCGCAGGCTGGGCCGCGAGGCCGACGCCGCCGTGGCCTACGAAAGGGCGCTCTCACTGGCGGGCAACGACGCCGAGCGCGCCTTCCTCGCCGGCCGTCTCGCCGAGGCGGGCCCAGACCGCTGAGCCATGGCGGGGTTCAGGTCGCCGGCTCCACGACCGTGATGTCCGGCGGCGCGCCGGCCCTTGGTGGCCCGTTGTCAGCTAACGGGTTGCGGGGAGTGGGTTCGCGAATCGCTCAGCAGGAGACCGCCGGCGAGTATGACTGCCGCGGCGGTGGCGCCATGTACGCCGAAGGCGGTTGCGGGTACTCCGCTGGAGAACAGCACGATGAGCATGCCGCCGATCGGGGTGAGCGCCGTGGCCAGCATGACCCAGCCCAGGACGCGGCGGTTCCCTGTGGCGAGGACCGCGAGGATCACCAGGCCGGACACTACGTCGCGGACTCCTTTGACGGCAAGGAATCCCGCGCCCTCGCCCCGCGGCCAGCTCGGCAGGCCGAAATCGGGCGCGGTGGACTGGGGGCCAGCAGATGGCTCGCTCCGATGTAGATGATGAAGAAGCTGCCCAGGGCGGCGAGAACGGTGTCGACGGTGGTCCGGGACGGCATCTTGGCGGCATGATGATCTCCTTCGGCGAGGGTCCGGGATCAGGACGCCTGGCGGTCGCGTGTCCAGGCGGGGCTGTCGAGGAAGTGGTTGTCGTACAGATCCTGGGAGGCCCGCAGTACCTCGAGCGTGGCCTCGCCCCTGCGGAGGCGGTCGAGCAGTCGGAAGTAGGCGAAGCGCTGGATGCCGGCGGCGACGACGACATCCGCCCACGAGCACGCCGCCGGCCCGCGCTGATCGAAGCGCCGGAACCACACGCACGCCAGTGGCGCAGAGCATCGGCGGCTGCCGCGAGCACGGCGACGATCAAGCGGCCTGCCGGCCCAGCAGCCGCGACACTGTCTTCCCCTGGGGCACCTTCACCGTCAACGTGGTCGACTCGCCCGCCGGGTGGACCGTGTCGTGGATCCTCGCGACTCTTTGCCGTGCCGCGGGGCGAGCTTGGTTGTCGGTGGCGACCTATAGGCTTTTGGATGTGGCGAGCACCTTGAGTTTCCGGCCCAAGCCCGGGTCGATCCCCGACTCTCCAGGGGTCTACCGATTCCGTGACGCCAACGCCCGGGTGATCTACGTGGGCAAGGCGAAGAGCCTGCGTCAGCGGCTCAACTCCTACTTCGCCGACTTCGCGGGGCTGCACCCGCGCACGCAGACCATGCTCACCACCGCGGCGAGCGTCGACTGGACCGTCGTCGGCACCGAGGTCGAGGCGCTCCAGCTCGAATACTCCTGGATCAAGGAGTTCGATCCGCGCTTCAACGTCAAGTACCGCGACGACAAGTCCTATCCCTACCTCGCGGTCACAATGGGCGAGGAGTTCCCCCGCGTGCAGGTCCTGCGCGGGGCCAAGAAGAAGGGCACCCGCTACTTCGGGCCCTACTCCCACGCCTGGGCCATCCGCGAGACCGTCGACCTGCTGCTGCGCGTCTTTCCCGTACGCACCTGCTCGGCAGGGGTGTTCAAGAGGGCGGGCCAGATCGGCAGGCCGTGCCTGCTCGGCTACATCGACAAGTGCTCGGCGCCGTGCGTGGGCAGGGTCACCCCCGAGGAACACCGCGACCTGGCCGAAGACTTCTGCGACTTCATGGCGGGCAACACCGGGCGTTTCATCAGGCGCCTCGAGCAGGACATGCGCGAGGCGGCCGGTCAGCAGGAGTACGAAAGGGCCGCCAGGATCCGCGACGACGTCCAGGCCCTGCAGCGGGCGCTGGAGAAGCAGGCCGTCGTGCTCGGCGACGCCACCGACGCCGACGTGGTGGCCCTGGCGGAGGATCCGCTCGAGGCCGCGATCCAGGTCTTCTACGTGCGCGGCGGGCGCATCAGGGGCCAGCGCGGCTGGGTGGTCGACAAGGTCGAGGAGACCACGCCGGGCGATCTGGTCGAGCACTTCCTGCTGCAGATCTACTCCGAGGGCGAGATCCCCAGGGAGGTGCTCGTCGCGGCGATGCCGCCCGACGCCGAGGCCGTCACCGAGCTGCTCTCCGAGCAGCGTGGCGCGCGCGTGGAGCTTCGGGTGCCGCAGCGCGGCGACAAGAAGTCGCTGATGGAGACCGTCGAGCGCAACGCCAAGGAGTCCCTGGCCCAGCACAAGATCCGCAGAGCCAGCGACCTGACGACGCGCAGCAAGGCGCTGCAGGAGATCGCCGACGCGCTCGACCTCGACCAGGTGCCGCTGCGCATCGAGTGCTACGACGTCTCCCACCTTCAGGGCGAGAACGTGGTGGCCTCGATGGTGGTGTTCGAGGACGGGCTGGCGCGCAAGAGCGAGTACCGGCGCTTCGCCGTACGGACGAAGGAGGGTGACGTCGCCTCGATCCACGAGGTGATCACCCGGAGGTTCAAGCGCTACCTGGAGGAGAAGTCGGCGACGGGCGAGCTCGCCGCCGAGGACGACGTGCACGGGCCGATCGACCCGGAGACCGGCAGGCCGCGCAAGTTCGCCTATCCGCCCAACCTGGTCGTGGTCGACGGCGCGGGCCCGCAGGCGGCGGCGGCCCAGCGCGCGCTCGACGAGCTCGGCGTCGACGACGTCGCGGTGTGCGGCCTGGCCAAGCGCCTGGAGGAGGTCTGGCTGCCGGGCGACGACCAGCCGGTCATCATGCCGCGGTCGAGTGAAGGCCTCTACCTGCTGCAACGCGTCCGCGACGAGGCACATCGCTTCGCGATCGCCTACCATCGTTCCAAGCGGTCCAAGACGGTGAAGGAGAGCGCGCTCGACGGCGTGCCTGGCCTCGGTCCGGCGCGCAGGCAGGCGCTGCTGAAACATTTCGGCTCCGTGAAGCGGCTACGCGAGGCCGGTGTGGCCGAGATCTGCGAGGTTCCCGGCATCGGCCGCGCGACCGCAGAGGTGATCGTGTCGAGGCTTGCCCAGGAGTAGTGAGGTTATGAGCAGCCCAGAGGATCAAGGACGCGCCGGAACCGCGTTCGTCATCGTGACCGGCATGTCAGGAGCCGGGCGCAGCACAGCGGCCAAGGCGCTGGAGGACCTCGGCTGGTTCGTCATCGACAACCTTCCGCCCGGGCTGTTGTTCGCCATGGCCGAGGAGGCGGGCAGGGTCAAGCTGGCCGCCGACAAGGTGGCCGCCGTGGTCGATGTGCGCAGCCTGGCCTTCACCACCGATCTCAACGCCGCGATCGAGGAGCTCGAGGGGCGCGGCGTCCGCGTCCGCGTGGTGTTCCTCGAGGCCAGCGACGAGGAGCTGGTGCGCAGGTTCGAGAACGTCCGCAGGCCCCATCCGCTGCAGGGCGACGGGCGCCTGGTCGACGGCATCGCTCGTGAGCGCGGCATCCTGCGCGAGGTGCGCGCCAACGCCGACCTGGTGATAGACACCTCCGCGCACAACGTCCACGAGCTGCGCAACAAGATCGTCGCCTACTTCGGCGGCGACAACAGGCCGGGGCTGCGGGTCAACGTGGTCTCCTTCGGCTTCAAGTACGGCCTGCCCGTCGACGCCGACCTGGTGGTCGACTGCAGGTTCCTGCCCAACCCGCACTGGGTGCCCGAGCTGCGGCCGATGAACGGCCTCGACAGCCCCGTGCGCGACTACGTCCTCGGACAGCCCGGCGCGAAGGAGTTCCTCGACGCCTACGAGGAGGCTTTCAAGATCGTCGCGACCGGGTACGCACGCGAGGGCAAGAGCTATGCGACGCTGGCGGTCGGCTGCACGGGCGGCAAGCACCGCAGCGTGGCGATGGCCGAGCAGCTCGGCGGGCGGTTGCGTGACCGCGGGATGGAGGTCCAGGTGAGTCACCGGGATGTGGGTCGGGAGTGACGGATGGGCGCGAGGGCGTAGGCGGCTCAGCAGACGAGACCGGTGCCCCCACCGGACAGGGCGGCCCCTCGATGGGGACCTCCCCTGCCACGGGTGACCCGACGATCGCCGATGGTCCCACCCAGGGTGGTTCCGGGGGAGGGCGGCGGGCGGTGACGTCCGTGGGAAGCCCGGATGGCGGTCTCCTGCCGGATGGTCCCGTACTGGGTGGTCCCGGGGGAGGGCGGCGGGCGGCGACACCCATGGGAAGCCCGGATGACGGTCTCCTGCCGGTGGCGTCCGCGGCGCGGACGGGCCGGAAGCCCAAGGTGGTGGCGCTCGGCGGTGGGCATGGGCTCTACGCCTCGCTGTCGGCCCTGCGGAACGTGACCGACGAGCTGACCGCCGTGGTGACCGTCGCCGACGACGGAGGCTCCAGCGGCAGGCTGAGGCGCGAGCTCGGCGTGCTTCCACCAGGCGACCTGCGCATGGCGCTGGCCGCGCTGTGCGGCGACGACGAGTGGGGCATCACCTGGAGCGAGGTGGTCCAGCACCGGTTCAGGAGCGAGGGCGACCTGCACGGCCACGCCGTCGGCAACCTGCTGATCGTGGCGTTGTGGGAGCTGCTCGGCGACCCCGTGGCCGGTCTCGACTGGGTGGGGCGGCTGCTCGGCGCCAGGGGCAGGGTGCTGCCGATGGCCTCGGTTCCGCTCGACATCGTCGCCAGGGTGGAGCTCGACGGGGTGATCTCGACGGTGCGCGGCCAGGTGGCGTGCGCGCTGACCCCCGGCAGGGTCCAGGCGATCTCCCTGGTTCCCGAGAACCCTCCGGCCAGCCAGGAGGCGGTGCGGGCGGTGCTCGACGCCGACTGGGTGGTGTTCGGGCCCGGCTCGTGGTTCACCAGCGTGCTGCCGCACCTGAAGGTGCCCGAGCTGGCCGAGGCGCTGCATCTGACCAAGGCCAGGCGCCTGGTGACGCTCAACCTCGCGCCGCAGCCCGGCGAGACCGACGACTTCTCGCCGCAGCAGCACCTCGAGGTGCTCAGGCAGCACGCGCCCGACCTCACCGTCGACGTGGTGCTCGCCGACACCGGAGTGGTGGACGATCTCGACGCGCTGGAGAAGTCGGCGGCCGCGCTGGGCGGCCAGGTGATCACGGCCTGTGTGGCGGCCGAGGACGGCTCGCCGAGGCACGACCCACGACGTCTTGCCTCCGTCCTGGACGAGATTTTCCTCCAGAAGCGTTGATCCTGGTCGGCGCCGCTCGAAGGTGCGAGAGACTTCTTGGGAGCCGGTCTGTATGGGGGAGGACTAACGCTTATGGCAATGACAGGTGTGGTGAAGGACGAGCTGAGCCGACTGCCGGTGCTCAAGCCCTGCTGCCGCAAGGCGGAGGTGTCGACGCTGCTGCGCTTCGCCAGCGGCCTGCACCTGGTGGGCGGGCGCATCGTGATCGAGGCTGAGCTCGACACCAACGCCACCGCCCGCCGGCTGATCAAGGACATTGGCGAGGTCTTCGGTCACAAGGCCGAGGTGCTGGTGCTGGCCCCCGCGGGGCTGCGCAAGGGATCGCGCTACGTCGTGCGCGTCTACCGCGACGGCGAGGCGCTCGCCCGCCAGACCGGGCTGATCGACAACCACGGCCGCCCGGTCAGGGGGTTGCCGCGTCAGGTGGTGGCGGGGGCCTCCTGCGACGCGGAGGCGGCCTGGCGTGGGGCGTTCCTTGCCCACGGCTCGCTGACCGAGCCCGGCCGTTCGATGTCGCTGGAGGTGACCTGCCCTGGTCCCGAGGCGGCGCTGGCGCTGGTCGGATCGGCGCGGCGGCTCAAGATCCACGCCAAGGCGCGCGAGGTGCGCGGCGTCGACAGGGTGGTGGTGCGCGACGGCGACGCCATCAGCGCGCTGCTGACCAGGCTGGGCGCCCACGACAGCGTGCTGGCGTGGGAGGAGCGGCGGATGCGCAGGGAGGTGCGGGCCACTGCCAACAGGCTCGCCAACTTCGACGACGCCAACCTGCGCCGCTCGGCCAGGGCGGCGGTCGCCGCGGGGGGCCAGGGTGCAGCGGGCGCTGGAGATCCTGGGCGACGACGCACCCGACCACCTGGTCATCGCGGGGCGGCTGCGGGTGGAGCACAAGCAGGCGTCGCTGGAGGAGCTGGGGCAGATCGCCGACCCGCCGCTGACCAAGGACGCGATCGCGGGCCGCATCAGGCGCCTGCTGGCGATGGCCGACAAGCGCGCCTCCGACCTGGGCATCCCCAACACCGAGGCGAACCTGACGGTGGACATGCTGGCTCAGTGAGCGGGCGCGGGCGCCACGCGCGTGCGACGGCGCCCGCGGGTCGTGCTCAGCCCTGCGGGTTCTTCGGCGTGAACAGGCTGCCCTCGGGCTGCTGCTGCGGAGCGGGGACCGGCTCCACCGGCTCGGGCTGCGCCTGCCTGGCGGCCTTGACGCGCTTGCTGACGAACGAGTAGCCGGCGAAGGCGCTGATCGCCCAGAACAGCAGCGTCTTGGGGTCCTCGCCGAGCAGGTCCGGCATCATGCCGGTGACCGTGCTGAACGCGTCGAGGTAGCCCAGCTCGGCGCCCTCGGCCTTCGCGTACTTGACGGCGAGAACGGCGCCGCCGACGGCGGTGCCGAGCGCCGTGCCCACCAACGCGAACAGTGCGGCGAGCGGCGGCAGGACGGGGCTGGACGGCTTGACGGCCATCATGCCCAGGCCGACCAGCACACCGATCAGGATGGCGGCGAGACCGAGCTCGTACTCGGTGATGCCGATCACGGCCCCGTACACGGCCGCTCCGACGAGCATGGCCGCCAGGCCCATGAGAATGCCCGGTACCAGTCCTGATTTCTGCTGGGTCATATATGAGGTCCTCGGGAAATAGGCGTGTTGACAGTGACGAGTCGGGCACTTTACTCGACTAGGACAAACAGCGTGTGTTGATCCAGGAAAAACAGGGTGGGACCTCGCGTGGTCTAAACCAATTTGGGTCCGATAGGGTTCGTGGTTGAGGTTTCAGCCCGCCATTCACGTACGAGGAGACGGTTCCGTGAGCATCCGCGTAGGCGTCAACGGCTTCGGTCGCATCGGCCGCAACTTCTGGCGCGCGGTCGCCGCCAGCGGCAAGGACATCGAGATCGTCGCGGTCAACGATCTGACCGACAACGCGACGCTCGCCCATCTGCTGAAGTACGACAGCATCCTGGGACGCCTGCCGTACGAGGTGAAGGCCACGGCAGACGAGATTGTGGTCGACGGCAAGACCATCAAGGCCTTCGCCGAGCGTGACCCCGCCAAGCTGCCCTGGGGCGACCTGGGCGTCGACGTGGTGGTCGAGTCGACCGGGTTCTTCACCGACGCCACCAAGGCCAAGGTGCACGCCGACAACGGCGCCAAGAAGGTCATCATCTCCGCTCCCGCGAAGAACGAGGACGTCACCATCGTCATGGGTGTCAACGACGACACCTACGACCCCGCCAACCACACGGTCATCTCCAACGCTTCGTGCACGACCAACTGCCTGGCTCCGCTGGCGAAGGTGCTCAACGACTCCTTCGGCATCGAGAAGGGTCTGATGACCACGATCCACGCCTACACGCAGGACCAGAACCTGCAGGACGGCCCGCACGGCGACCTGCGCAGGGCCCGAGCCGCCGCGCTCAACGTGGTGCCGACCTCGACCGGCGCGGCCAAGGCGATCGGCCTGGTGCTGCCGGAGCTGAAGGGCAAGCTCGACGGCTTCGCGATGCGCGTGCCGATCCCCACCGGCTCGGCCACCGACCTCACCGTCGAGGTCAAGCGCGACGTCACCGTCGACGAGGTCAAGGCCGCATACAAGGCCGCCGCCGAGGGCCCGCTCAAGGGCTACCTCACCTACACCGAGGACGAGATCGTCTCCAGCGACATCGTCACCGACCCGGCCTCCTGCATCTTCGACGCGGGACTGACCAAGGTCATCGGCAACCAGGTCAAGGTCATCGGCTGGTACGACAACGAGTGGGGCTACTCCAACCGCCTCGTCGACCTCATCGAGCTGGTGGGTCGCGACCTGTGACGGATCCGCAGCGAAGCGGGGCATCCATTCCGGCGGACCGTTCCGAGCGAAGCTCGGCGAAGGAGAACAGTGCGTCGTCTTGACGATCTCGAGGTGACGGGCCGGCGCGTGCTGGTGCGCGCCGACCTCAACGTGCCCATCGAAGACGGGGTGATCACCGACGACGGCCGCATCCGCGCGTCGGTGCCCACCATCCAGACCCTGGTCGCCAGGGGCGCGAAGGTCATCGTCTGCGCCCACCTGGGCAGGCCCAAGGGCGAGCCCAACCCCAAGTACACGCTCAGGCCGGTCGCCGAGCGTCTGGGCGAGCTGCTCGGACAGGACGTCGCCTTCGCCGCCGACGTGGTGGGCGAGTCCGCGCTGAGCGAGACCAACGCCCTGCACGACGGCCAGGTCGTGCTGCTGGAGAACCTGCGCTACGAGCCCGGCGAGGGGTCCAAGGACGACGCCACCCGCAGGGCCTTCGCCGAGAAGCTGGCGGGCCTCGCCGACCTCTACGTCGGCGACGGCTTCGGCGCGGTCCACCGCAAGCACGCCAGCGTCTACGACGTGCCGCAGATCCTGCCGCACGCGGCGGGCGGGCTGGTCGTGGCCGAGGTCGGCGTGCTGAAGAAGCTCACCGACGAACTCGAGCGGCCCTACGTGGTCGTGCTTGGCGGCGCGAAGGTCTCCGACAAGCTCGGCGTCATCGCCAACCTGCTCTCCAGGGTCGACAGGCTGCTCATCGGCGGCGGCATGGCCTACACCTTCCTCAAGGCCCAGGGCCACGAGGTCGGCCAGTCGCTGCTCCAGGAGGACCAGCTCGACCAGGTGCGCGGCTTCCTCGACGAGGCGGCCAAGCGCGGCGTCGACCTCGTCCTGCCCGTCGACGTGCTGGCGGCCACCCACTTCGCCGAGGACGCCGGGCACGAGGTGGTCGAGGCCACCGCGATCCCGGCCGACCGGCAGGGGCTCGACATCGGCCCGAAGACGCGCGAGCTGTTCGCGAGCAAGCTCGCCGACGCCCGCACGATCTTCTGGAACGGCCCGATGGGCGTGTTCGAGTTCGACGCGTTCGCCGGCGGAACTCGCGCGGTGGCCGAGGCGTTGATCGCTTCTGAGGCCTTCACCGTGGTGGGCGGCGGCGACTCGGCGGCAGCCGTGCGCAAGCTCGGTCTGCCCGAGGACGGCTTCTCCCATATTTCCACCGGTGGTGGGGCCAGCCTCGAGTACCTCGAAGGCAAGACCCTGCCCGGCCTGGCCGCTCTGGAGGACTGACGTGCGCAAGCCGCTCATCGCCGGCAACTGGAAGATGAACCTCAACCACCTCGAGGCCATCGCGCTGGTCCAGAAGCTGGCCTTCGCGCTGAACGACAAGGACTTCGACAAGGTCGAGGTCGCGGTGCTGCCGCCGTTCACCGACCTGCGCAGCGTGCAGACCCTGGTCGACGGCGACAAGCTGCGCATCGTCTACGGCGGGCAGGACCTGTCCAGGCAGGACGCGGGGGCCTACACCGGCGAGATCTCGGGCGCGATGCTGGCCAAGCTGGGTTGCACTTTCGTGACGATCGGCCACTCGGAGCGACGGCAGTACCACCACGAGGACGACGAGGTCGTCAACGCCAAGGTGCGGGCGGCCTACCGCCACTCGCTCACGCCCATCCTGTGCGTGGGCGAGGACCTGCCGGTACGGCAGGCAGGCGGCCAGGTGGCCCACTGTGTGTCACAACTCGATGGCGGACTGCGCGAAATCTCCGAGGAGCAGGCAAAATCGATAGTGGTGGCCTACGAACCGGTCTGGGCGATCGGCACCGGTGAGGTGGCCACCCCGCAGGACGCACAGGAGGTGTGCAGCGCGTTGCGAGCACGACTCGCCGAGCTCTACACGTCCGAAGTGGCCGCGGGCATCCGTATCCTTTACGGAGGCTCGGTCAAGTCTGACAACATCGCCGGGATCATGGCTCAGCCCGACATCGACGGTGCTCTCGTAGGGGGCGCCAGCATCGATGCGGGGGAGTACGTGAAGATCTGCCGTTTCGGCGAAATGTCGGCCTAACTGCAGCGTTCGGAGGGTGCGACTTGACAGCAGGTCGTACCCTCGAGAAGCAAGTTTGAATCGTCACGCGAACAGAGCATTGAAAGAACAGGTCTACGGTGACTATCGGAATCTCCATCGCCCTCATCCTGGCGAGCTTGCTGATGATCCTGCTCGTCCTGCTCCACAAGGGTAAGGGCGGAGGTCTGTCCGACATGTTCGGTGGTGGCTTCTCGTCGAACTTCGGCGGTTCCTCGGTGGTCGAGCGCAACCTCGACCGCCTGACCATCATCACCGGCATCGTATGGTTTGTCTGCATCATCGCCCTTGGCCTGCTGCTCAAGCCCTGACAGCACGTCAACGCGTGACAGTGATTCTCCCCCCGCCGCACGCGGGGCGATCGAGCGAGGAGTTCATCCGTGGGTAGTGGCAACGCGATCCGTGGCAGCCGAGTCGGCGCCGGCCCGATGGGGGAGGCCGAGCGCGGCGAGGCAGCTCCGAGAGTGCGGGTCTCGTTCTGGTGCGCCAACATGCATGAGACGCGCCCCAGCTTCGCCAGCGACGCGGCGGTCCCCGAGACATGGGACTGCCCCCGCTGCGGCCTTCCTGCCGGCCAGGATGAGGCTGCGCCTCCGGCCCCTCCGAGGAACGAGCCGTACAAGACGCACCTGGCGTACGTGAAGGAGCGCAGGAGCGACAAGGACGGCAAGGCCATCCTCGAGGAGGCTCTCGAGCGCCTGCGCGCCAACAAGTCCCCCTGGTAGGGCTTTCACCGCGAAGACCCCGGCCGATGGATGGCCGGGGTCTTCGCGTTTCCCTGGACGCCGCGGCTGCGGTGAGTTAGGGACCTTGTCGGAAGTTGATATTGGCATGTCCGCAATTGCACGGCATGATGATCGCGATCAACGGTCGTCTACAAGAGGGAACTCCGTGCTGAAGAGAACGCTGTCCATCGCCGCCGCCACTGTCTCGGCCGCGGCCGTACTCGCCGTCCCCGCCGCCGCCCACGCGGACGCCAACTGTGGCAGCGGGTACAACGTCGTCGCCCAGGCCGCGGTCAAGACCTCCAGCGGCAGCAACTGGGGCACCGTCTACCTGACTTACAACAGCAGCACCGGCAAGAACTGCGCCACTGTGATCAAGAGCGCCTACGTCGGCACCTACACCGAGGCCTACGTCGGGTTCACCGTGCAGGGCGGCAGCGGCTATGGCATCTACGAGAGGATCAAGTACTACGCGGGCCCCGTCTACGGCGACGCGCGCGGAGCCTGCGTGAAGTACAACGCCTGGATCGAGAACTCCTCCGGCACCAGGGCCAGCGGCGGTCGCTCCAGCTGGGGCAACTGCGGCTAACGCTGATAGACCGCCTCGCCGTCCACGAAGGTCAGTCGCACCTTCGCGGTCCAGATCTCGGCCTCGGGCAGCCCGAAGGGGTCCCTGTCGAGGACGACCAGGTCGGCGGGGCGGCCCTGCTCGATCACACCGGCGGGGGAGCGGTTGATCCAGGCCGAGCCCGCGGTGTAGGCGGTCATCGCGGTGGCCAGGCTGAGCCGCTGCCCCGGCAGGAACGGGGTCCCCGCGGTCGGGTAGCCCGCGTGGACCGAGCCGCCCGGCTCGGTCCTGTTGACCGCCACGTGCATCCCCTGGATCGGGTCGGCGTTGGAGACGGGCCAGTCGCTGCCCGCGCAGAACCTTGCCCCGCTCCTTTCGAGGTCGGCGAAGGGGTACTGCCAGGCCGAGCGCTCCTCGCCCAGGTAGGGCAGCGTGAGCTCGTCCATCTGGGCGTGGTGGGTGGCCCACAGCGGCTGCAGGTTGGCCGTCACGCCGAGGGCGGCGAAGCGGCGCACGTCGGAAGGCTCGATGATCTGCAGGTGCGCGATGTGGTGGCGGTTGTCGGGTGAGGTGCCCTCGAAGCTGTCCAGCGCCTCGCGCACGGCCCGCTCGCCGATGGCGTGGAAGTGCACCTGGAAACCGTTCGCGTCGAGTTCGGCCACGTACTCGCGCAGCTTGCAGGGGTCGATGTAGGACAGCCCCGTGCCGCCGCACAGGCAGTACGGCTCCAGCACCGCGGCGGTGAAGTTCTCGGTGATCCCGTCCTGCATGATCTTGACGGAGCCGGCGCTGAACCGGTCGAGCCCCTCGGCCATCGCCCTGCGCTCGATGAGCGAGGCGATCTGGTCGGCGCCCCGCGTGCGGTCCCACCACAGCGCGCCGACCACGCGGGCCTTCAGCCGCCCTGCGCCGGCCGCGGAGATGTAGGTGGGCAGCTGGTCGTCGGAGCCCGCGTAGGAGCCGACGATGGCGTCCTGCCAGCCGGTGATGCCCAGCGAGAACAGGTGCCGCTGCGCCGTGACGAGCGCCGTGTCCATGTCGTCGGTGGTCGGGCGGGGGGTGAGCAGGCCGACCAGGTCCATGGCGCCCTCGTGGAGCACGCCGCTCGGGCTGCCGTCGGCGTCGCGCTCGATCCTGCCGTCGGCGGGGTCGGGGGTGTCGCGGGTGATCCCCGCCCGCTCCAGAGCCCTGGTGTTGACCCAGGCGGCGTGGTGGTCGCGCTGGATCAGGTAGGCGGGCCTGTCGAGGAAGTCCAGCCGGCTGCGGTGGGGAAGGCCGCCGGGGAAGGCCGACATGTCCCAGCCGCCGCCGTCGATCCACTCCTTGTCGCAGCCGTCGGCGTAGGTCCTGATGGCCGCCAGGTACTCGTCGAGTCCGTAGATCTCGGACAGGTCGCACTTGGCGTGCTCGAGGCCGGCCTGGACCGGGTGGATGTGCGCGTCGGTCACGCCCGGCATGAGCAGGCCGCCCTCGAGGTCGACCGTCTCGTGGGCGGGCGCCTGCCGTACAAGGTCGGACTCGGAGCCGACGGCGACGATCACGCCGTCGCGGACCAGGACGGCTTCGGCGAAGGACCCGGTGGCGGTGAAGACGCGGCCGCCGCGGAAGAGGGTGTGCAACAAGATCTCCTTCAGTGACCGGTGATGAGGTCGGCGAGGCGCGCGAGCGCCGAGGTGCGGGACATCGAGCGTTCACGGGCGTCGGCGACGCGGTAGAGGCGGTACATGGAGTGGACGCCCAGCCAGCGCAGCGGCTCGGGCTCCCAGGGGCGCACGTCGCGGCCCACCCACGGCAGCTCGGTGAGGTGGGTGGGCTCGCCCAGGATCAGGTCGCGGAGGGTGCGGCCGGCCAGGTTGGTCGTGGTGACGCCGTGCCCGGTGTAGCCGCCGGCCCAGCCGATCCCCGTGGCCTGGTCCACGTGCGCGGTGGAGCACCAGTCGCGCGGGACGCCGAGGACGCCCGACCAGGCATGCGCGATTCTGGAGGAGGCGGCGGCGGGGAAGAAGTCGACCAGCAGCCCCCACAGCGCCTCGACGGTCCAGTCGTGGGTGTGGCCGCGGGCGTCGACGCGCGAGCCGTACAGGTAGGGCCTGCCCCTGCCGCCGAAGGCGATACGGCCGTCGGCGGTGCGCTGGGCGTACATGTAGTAGTGGGCCAGGTCGCCGAGCAGCTCGGCGCCCTGCCAGCCGACCTGCTCCCAGAAGCTGTCCGGCAGCGGCTCGGTGACGATCATGGAGCTGTTCATCGGCAGCCACTGCCGGCGCAGGCCCTTGATCGTCGAGGTGAAGCCCTCGGTGGCCCTGATCACGTAGTCGGCGCTGACCGTGCCGTACGGCGTGACCGCCCGGTGCGGTGCGATCTCGTCGACCGGCGTGTGCTCGAAGATCTCCACCCCCAGCTCGCGTACGGCCCGCGTGAGGCCGCGCACCAGCTTCGCCGGGTGAATCCTGGCACAGTGCGGGCTCCAGGAGGCCTGGACGGCGCCCGCGACCCGCAGCCGCGCGTCACGCTCCTGCGGGCTCATCAGCCTGACCTCGACGTCCCACCTGGCCGCCTCGGCCACCGAGGCCCGCAGCCTGGCCGCCTGCGCGCTGCCCCTGGCGACGTTGAGCACGCCGCCCTTGACGATGTCGGCGTCGATGCCCTCCTTCTCGCAGACGGCGATCACCTCGTCGATGGAGGCGTACATCTCGCGCTGCAGGGCCCTGGTCGCCGCCACGCCGTGCGTCTTGGCGTAGCGCGCGTGCGAGCCGGCCAGGTCGCCGGTCAGCCAGCCGCCGTTGCGGCCTGAGGCGCCGAACCCGGCGAACTCCTTCTCCAGCACCACGACGTCGAGTGAGGGCCTGGCCTGCTTGAGGTAGTAGGCCGTCCAGAGTCCGGTGTAGCCCGCGCCCACGATCACCACGTCCGCCCGGCGATCACCGCCCAGGACGGGCCCCGCATGTGCGGGGCCGAGGGAGCGATGCCAGAAGGAGACGTCTCCGTTGACGAAGTCGTCGGTGAACGTAGGAACACGCGAGCTCATGACCCCACATACTGCTATATCCGCATATCTTGGCGTATCTCGCCACGGAATTCGTGATGAAACACTTTCGCCCGCCAGCTGTAACAAACGTCGCGCATCCTCATGTGTATGGGATTTCTGCGCATCCGAACCACGGTCGACGAACGCCCCGGAAGACTGGCCTCGCTGGCCGCGGCCCTCGCCGAGCGGGGCGGCAACATCCTCGGGCTGAGCGTCCAGCCCGACACCGACGGCACCGTCGACGAGTTCGTCGCGGACATCCCCGCCAGCCCCGAGGCGGTCAAGGCGGCGCTGGAGTCGGCGGGCGGCCGCCGCGTGCAGGTCGTGCCCGCCACGGCGCACGAGCTGACCGACGAGCCCACCAGGGCGCTCCTGCTGGCCTCGCGCCTGCGCGGCGCGCCATGGCGCCTTCCCGAACTGCTGGCCGAACTGCTGCGCGCGGACGACGCCCGCTGGGTCTATGGTGAGGCGGTGCGTGATCTCCCCGACCCCACCCTGCTGGTCGTCCCCGTGGCGGCCAAGCGCGCGATCAAGGTGCGCAGGTCCGACCTGCCGTTCACGCTGACCGAGGCCGCCCGCGCCGCCTCCTTCGTACGGCTGGCCCAGCCGCCGGCCGAGCCGTCCTCGAGCGCTCGCGTGCTGCGCCTGTCCGACGGCGTCGAGGCCGAGGTCAGGCCGCTGACGAACATCTACCGCGAGGCCATCCGCGACCTGCACGAGCGCTGCTCGCCCGAGTCGCGGCGCTTCCGCTACTTCACCTCGATGCCCTCGCTGCCGCCGAGGGTCTTCGACAGGCTCGTCGATCGCAGCCGGGGGCTGTCGCTCGTGGCCTGCCACGACGGCCAGGTCGTCGCGATGGCCAACCTCATGTTCACCCCCGATCCCGGCATCGCGGAGATGGCCGTGCTGGTCGAGGACCGCTGGCAGGGGCGCGGTCTGGGCGCGGCGCTGGCCAGGACGCTGGTGCAGGAGGCCCGCGACCTCGGGTACGCCGAGGTCCGCGCCACCCTGCTGTCAGACAACGCCCGCATGCGCAGGCTGATGATCTCGCTGGGCGCGACGCTGGCCTACACCGAGGACCCCGGCGTCATGGAGGCCAGGCTCGCGGTCGGCGCGCTCGTCTAGGAGGCCTCCTCGCCGTCCTTCGGCGCTCCCATCGCGTCCAGGCGGCGCTCGATCCTGTCGAGGCTGTCCTGGATGCGCTGGAGCCGCTGGTCGAGCAGCACGCGCTCCTTCGGGCCCGTGGAGCCGAGGTGGTGGGCCACGCGCTGCCTGAGCGAGGTGAGGTCGAGGCCCCTGGCGACGAGCACCTGCGCGGCGACGCCCTTGCCCTCGTGGATGAGGCCGAGCAGGATGTGCTCGGTGCCGATGTGGTGGTGGCCGAGCTGCAGGGCCTCGCGCAGCGACAGCTCCAGCACCTTCTTGGCGCGCGGCGTGAACGGGACGTGCGTGTGCTCCTCCGGCGGCGTGGAGCCCTGGCCGATGATCTCCATGATCGCCTCGCGGATCTCGCCGACGTCGGCGCCGCCGTCGCGCAGGATCGCGGCCGCCACGCCTTCGCCCTCCCTGATCAGGCCCAGCAGCAGGTGCTCGGTGCCGATGTAGTCGTGGTTGAGCGTCCTGGCCTCTTCCTGGGCGAGGACGACCACCCTACGGGCGCGGTCGGTGAAGCGCTCGAACACGGGGGCCTCCGCTCGAGTGGGCTCTCTCCACTATGCGCTACAAACCAGTCATGTGGGGTATCTCTCACGTGTGGATCTTGACGAGATCGCCGACCGGCTCTACGGGCTCGACGTGTCCGACTTCATCGCCGCGCGCGAGGCGGAGGCCCGCGCGGCCAAGCAGGCGGGGCGGGGCGACCTGGCCAGGCAGGTGGCCGCGCTGCGCAAGCCCACGGTCGCGGCCTGGGCGGTCAACCAGCTGTCACGCGGCCATCCCGACGAGCTCGCCGAGCTGCTCGAGCTGGGCGAGGAGCTGCGCGCCGCGTGGGCGGCCCAGGACGCCGACGCGCTGGCCGAGCTGACCGCGCGCCGCGCCAGGCTCTCCCAGCGGCTGGTACGGCTGGCGCCCTCCTCCGGCGCCGAGGTGGAGCAGACGCTCGACGCGGCCACCGTGGACGCCGACGCCGCCGACCAGGTACGGCAGGGCCGCCTGGCCAGGCCGCTCAGCTACAGCGGCTTCGCCCCCGCCCCCGCCCCCCGCTCCCGCCCCGCGCGCAAACCCTCAGAGGAGGAGGCGCGGGCCAGGGCGGACCGTGAGGCGAAGGAGCAGGCCGAGGCCACCGCCGCCTACGAGGAGTGGCGGGAGGCGCTGGCGCAGGCCGTACAGGAGAGGGACGAGAGGGCGGTGAAGGTGGCGACCCTGGAGAAGAAGCTCGCCAAGGCCCGCAAGAAGCTCGCGGAGGCCGATCAGCGGGCCGAGGTGGCTCGCAGGGAGGAGGCGCACGCGCGGGCGCGTTTGAAGCGTTAAGGTGGTGTACGAAACGGTTTCGTACACTTGGAGAAGCCCATGAGCGCCTGGACCCCCTCGGATCTGCCCGACCTCACCGGCACCACCGCGATCGTCACGGGAGCCAACAGCGGCATCGGCCTGGCTACCGCCCTCGAACTGGCCAGGCACGGCGCGCGGGTCACCGTGGCCTCCCGCGATCCCTCACGCGGCCGGTCGGCCGTCGGCGACATCCAGCGGGCCGCGCGGGGAGCCGACGTCCACTACGCCGAGCTCGACCTGGCCGACCTGTCGTCGGTGCGCGCCTTCGCCGCCACCGTGGACCGCGTCGACCTGCTGATCAACAACGCGGGGATCGGCATGATCCCGCGCGGCCAGACCAGGGACGGCTTCGAGCTGCAGTTCGGCACCAACCATCTCGGGCACTTCGCGCTCACGGGCCTGCTGCTCCCGCGCCTGCTGGCCGCGTCCTCGCCGCGCGTGGTCACGGTCTCCAGCGACGCGCACAAGGTCGGCAAGCTCGACTTCGACGACCTCGGCCTCGAGCGGGGCTACGCCAAGATGAGCTCCTACGGCCGCTCCAAGCTGGCCAACCTGCTCTTCGCCCTCGAGCTGCAGCGTAGGGCCGCACGGGCCGGCTCCTCGCTCGTCTCGGTGGCGACCCATCCAGGGGCCACCGCCACGAACTTCTTCACCCTCGGCCCGCTGCAGCCGCTGCTGCGGCTCTTCCTCAACAGTCCCGAGGACGGCGCGCTGCCCTCGCTCTACGCGGCCGCCTCGCCCGACATCCGGGGAGGGGAGTACCTCGGGCCCAAGGCCAAGCGGCTCACGCCGAGCCGGACGGCGACGGACGAGACGCTCGCGCGGCGGCTGTGGGAGGTGTCCACGGAGCTGACCGGCGTACGATTCCAGGAGTTCGCCTACAACTAAGGAAGCGTGCGTGGCACCACTCGATCCCGGCAGGGAGAAGGCCATCCTCGACGCCACCTTCGACCTGCTGTCGGAGATGGGCTACGACCGGATGTCGGTCGACCAGATCGCCAGGCGGGCCAAGGCCAGCAAGGCGACCATCTACCGGCGATGGGCGGGCAAGCCCGAGCTGGTCGTCGACGTCATCTGCCGTCGCTTCGACATGGACGTCCCGCCCGTGCCCGACACGGGCTCGCTGCGCGGCGACCTGGTCGAGGTCGTCAGGGGGCTGTCGGAGGCGGCCGAGCGCAAGCACGGGCTCATCATGGGGCTGTCGTCCACGCTCGTCTCCCACCAGGAGCTGGCCAGGACCCTGCGCGAGCACATGCCCGCGCGCGACCTCGGCGGCACCAGGGCGCTGGTCGAGCGGGCCGTGGTGAGGGGAGAGCTGGCCGCTCCCGTCGACACCGTACGGCTGTCCGAGCTCGTGGAGGCGCTCGTGTGGCACCGCCTGATCTTCGTCGGGCCCCCGCTGGACGACGCCTTCGCGGCTGAATCGGTCGACCGCGTGCTCCTCCCGCTGGCTCACGCCTGGGCAACGGGCTGAATCTGACGACTTGGTGTCAGATTCAGCCTCAGAGTCTTTCTGGCTGGGGCGGAGCGCGCCTAGGGTCGTCGTCATGACGATCGACGCCTTCATCGACCGGCTGCCCAAGGTCGAGCTCCACGTCCACCTGGTCGGCTCCGCCTCCGTGCCCACCGTGCTCGAACTGTCCCTGCGCCATCCGGGCAGCGGCGTGCCGTCCACGGAGGAGGAGCTGAGGCAGTTCTACACCTTCCGCGACTTCCCGCACTTCGCCGAGGTCTACCGCGCGGTCAACTCCCTGGTGCGCGAGCCCGAGGACGTCGCCTCCCTCGTGACGGGGCTGGCCCGCGACCTGTCGCCCCAGAACTGCCGCTACGTGGAGTTGCAGGTCACGCCGTACGCGCACTGGATGCAGGGGCTGCCCATGCGCGCGGTCACCGAGGCGCTCGACCTGGCCGCGCGCCGGTCGCTGGACGAGTACGGCGTCGAGATGGCCTACATCTTCGACATCCCCGGCGAGTTCGGCGCCGAGGCGGCCGCGATCACTCTCGACCACGCGTTGAAGGAACCTCCCGCCGCCTTGGTAGGTTTCGGCATCGGCGGGATCGAGCAGGCGCGGCCCGCCTACCGCGAAGCCTTCCGCGAGGCCTTCTCCGCCGCCCGCGCCGCGGGACTGCACAGCGTGCCGCACGGCGGGGAGATGTCGGGGCCCGAGACGGTGTGGGAGGTCATCGAGGGCTACGGCGCCGAGCGCATCGGGCACGGCATCAACTGCCTCGACGACCCCCGGCTGGTCTCCTACCTGCGCGAGACCCAGCTGCCGCTGGACGTCTGCCCGACCTCCAACGTGTGCACCGGGCAGGTGGGGCGGATCGAGGACCATCCGCTGCCCAGGCTGCTGGAGGAGGGCCTGTTCGTCACCCTCAACAGCGACGACCCGCCCATGTTCGCGACCACGCTGGAGCGGGAGTACCGCGTCGCGGCGACCGTGTTCGGCCTGGGCGAGAGCGAGCTGGCCGCGCTGGCGGGCAACGCCGTACGAGCCTCGTACATGAGCGAGGAGCGCAAGCGCGAGCTCCTCGCCGAGATCGACGCCCTGCGCTGACAGGCGCAGGCGCCCCGCGGACGGGCGGCGTCCACGGGGCGCGGGCGGTGCCTACAGGCCGGGGGTGTGCAGCAGGCGGTTGGGAGAGCCGCTGCCGGGGCTCTTGACGACGCCGGTCGTGGCGTTGTTCACGATCGCGTCGCGCACCTGCTGCGGGGTGGCGCCGGGGTGGCCCTGCAGGTAGACGGCGGCGGCGCCGGCGACGTGCGGGGTGGACATCGACGTGCCGCTGATGGTGCTGGTCGAGGTGTCGGAGTCCTTCCACGCCGAGGTGATGTTGTAGCCGGGCGCGAACAGGTCGACACAGGGGCCGCGGTTGCCCCACGACGGTTTGGTGTCGGTGTTGTTGGTGATCGAGACGGTGATCGCCTCGGGAACCCTGGCGGGGGACTGCGTGCAGGCGTCCAGCGCGAACAGCCCGAAGAAGCCGTTGCCCGCCGCGATGGCGTAGGAGATGCCCGACGCGATCGAGTTCTTCACCGCGGTGTCCAGCACGGTGTCGGCGCTGCCGCCGAGGCTCATGTTGGCGACGGCAGGCTTGGCGGCGTTCGCCGTGACCCAGTCGATGCCCGCCACGACCTGGTCGGTGGTCCCCGACCCTTCGCAGTTGAGCACCCTGACGCCGACCAGCGTCACGCCCTTGGCAACACCGTGGGCCGAGCCTCCTGTGGTCCCCGCCACGTGCGTGCCGTGGCCGTGGCAGTCGTTGCCGTTCTGGCCGTCGCCGATCGCGTCGAACCCGATGGAGGCGCGCCCGCCGAAGTCGCTGTGGGTGGGCCTGATGCCGGTGTCGATGATGTAGGCGCGCACCCCCGCGCCGGTCGGCCCGTAGGTGTAGGAGCTGTTCAGCGGCAGGTTGCGCTGGTCGATGCGGTCAAGCCCCCACGAGGGCGGGTTCGGCTGGGTGTCGGAGGCGCGGTGCACCACCACCTGCTGCACGTACTCGACCGAGGCGTCGCCGGCCAGCCGCCTGGCCTGCCGCTCGCTGGCGTGGACGGCGAAGCCGCGCAGCGCGTGCGTGTACTCCCTGAACTTCGTGCCGCCGTGCTTGGCGGTCAGGTCGGTGGCGGCCCTCGACACCTCGGGCCTGTCCTTCAGGACCACGATGTAGGTGCCTGGCACGAGAGCCTGGGCATCGGCGCTGGGGATGACCAGCTTGCCCGAGGGCTCGGGATCGGCGAGGGCGGGAGCGGAGCTCGCGAGTACGGCGGCGGCCGCGGCGATGACCGCGGCCCAGCGACGTAAGGCCACGTTGCTCAAGACCATGGGGGGTGTCCCTTCGTGGGTCGTTGCCCATGAAAGTAAAGAACACCACCGGGGCTGACAAGGCCTAAAGTTTGGTGTCAAATGCCCTTATGTCCGGATGTATTTCACGATCCGTTCAGGGCGAGGCGATTCTGCCGAGGCCCGCAGGTATCTTGCCCGCCGCGGCCCTGTCGAGCAGGAACAGCGTGCGCCGCGAGCCCCTCGCGCCGGCCGCGGGCACCTGCACCTGGCCGGAGTCCTGGGACAGCGCCAGCCGTACGGCCCCTGCCTTCTCCTCGCCCGCGGCCACCACCCACACCTCGCGCGCGGCGTGGATCGTGGGGAAGGTCAGGGAGATGCGCACGGGCGGCGGCTTGGGCGAGCCGTGCACGGCCACCACGGAACGGGTGTCGTAGACGGCGGGGTTGCCGGGGAACAGCGAGGCCACGTGAGAGTCGGGGCCCATGCCGAGCAGCATCACGTCGAAGGAGGGGACGGGGCCGTGGTCCTCGGGACGGGCGGCCTTGCGCAGCTCCTCGGCGTAGGCGTCGGCCGACTCCTCGGCGCTCATGCCCGAGTCGGGGCCGCGCATGACGTGCACCCTGGCCGGATCGAGGTCGACGCGGTCGAGCAGGGCCTCGCGGGCGCCCGTCTCGTTGCGCTCGGGGTCGCCGGAGGGCAGGAAGCGCTCGTCGCCCCACCAGATGTCGAGCTTGGGCCAGTCGACGGCGTCGCGGGCGGGGGTCGCGGCGATGGCGGCCAGGGTGGCGATGCCGACCGTGCCGCCGGTCAGCACCAGCGATGCCGAGCCTCTGGCCGACTGCACGTCGACCAGGCGGGTGATGATGCGGGCGGCGACGGCCTTGGCCAGCACGTCGGCGTCGCGGTGCACGACTACGTTGGGAACGCTCACGGATGCCACCCTATCGAGCCTTGACCGCATGATCGGTTGCGGGGACTTCGCTTCCGCCTCTCAAGCGGCCGGAAGGTGGAATTCGGTTCGCTGTGCGCGCAGGTCCCGGGCCCGCAGGGACCCGGGACCTGCGCAAGGCCCGTCAGCCCCTGTACGTGCGCGACAGCCGCTTCAGTGCGGCCTCGTAGATCTCGTCGGAGTCGAGCCTGCGCAGCTCCTCGGCCAGCAGTTCCGAGGTGTGCCGCCTGGCCAGCGCGACGTGCCGGTCGGGCTGCCCTGGGCGGGCGAGCGTGGCCAGCCGCGCGTCGGTGCGGGTCACCGCGATCTCGCCGCCGTCGAGCGTCAGCCTGACCGCGGTCAGGCCGGGGCCGGCCGAGTCGGCCACCTTGACCGGCGCGCCGAGCCGCTCGCTCAGCCACGCCGCCAGCAGCGGCGCGCTCGCGTGCCCTGCCGCGGCGTCCACGAAGCCCTTCTTGACCTTGTCCACCGGCTGGTCGAAGGCGGCGGCCAGCAGGCTGCGCCACGGCGTCAGCCTGGCCCACGCCAGGTCGGTGTCGCCGGGCGCGTAGCCCTTGGCCCTGCCCGCCAGCACCTTGATGCCGTCGGGCACCGTCTTGGCGTCGGTGATCCTGCGCTGGGCGAGCATCCCGATCGGATCCTTCGACGGCACGGCGGGCGCGTCGCCTGGCCACCACGCCACCACGGGCGTGTCCGGCAGCAGCAGCGGGCTGACGACCGAGTCGGCGTGGGCGGTCAGCTCGCCGTACAGGCGCAGCACCACGACCTCGCCTGGCGTGGACTCCCCGACGCGCAGCTCCGCGTCGAGCCTGTTGGCCTCGTCGGACTCCCGGTTGATCACCACGAGGATCCGCGAGGGGTGCTCGCGGGCGGCCTCGGTGGCCGAGCGGACCGAGTCGTACTGGTCGCGCTCGTCGCAGACCACCACCAGCGTCAGCACCATGCCCACGGCGGGGGCGCCCATCTGGTGGCGCAGCCTGGTGAGCTGCCCCGAGATCTTGCCGGCCGTCGTGTCGGTCAGCATGAACGACGTCATGAGTCCTCCTTCGCCGGCCCCATGACATCCGATGTGCCGTGTTCCCTGCTTCTCACGCTGCGCTCGCTCACAGTCGCCTCCAGACCCTGCCGTCGCGGGCCATCATCTCGTCGGCCGACGGCGGTCCCCACGTGCCGGCGGGATAGTCCTCGGGCTGGCCCTGCGTGGCCCAGAACTCCTCGATCGGGTCGAGGATCTTCCACGACAGCTCCACCTCGCGCTGGTGCGGGAAGAGCGGCGGGTCGCCGATCATCACGTCCAGCAGCAGCCGCTCGTACGCCTCGGGCGAGGACTCCATGAACGACTCGCCGTAGGCGAAGTCCATGGACACGTCCCGCACCTCCATGGCCGTGCCCGGCACCTTCGAGCCGAACCGCACCGTGATGCCCTCGTCCGGCTGCACCCTGATGACCAGGGCGTTGTGGCCGAGGATCTCGGTGTCGTCCTTGCTGAAGGGCAGGTGCGGCGCCTTCTGGAAGACGACGGCCACCTCGGTGACGCGGCGGCCGAGCCGCTTGCCCGTGCGCAGGTAGAACGGCACACCAGCCCAGCGCCTGTTGGCGATCTCCAGCTTGATGGCCGCGTAGGTCTCGGTCACGGAGTCGGCGGGGATGCCCTCCTCGTCCAGGTAGCCGACGACCTTCTCGCCGCCCTGCCAGCCCGCCGCGTACTTGCCGCGCGCGGTGTTCAGCGACAGGTCGGCGGGCAGCCGCACCGCCTTGAGCACCTTCTCCTTCTCCCTGCGCAGCGCGTTGGCCTCGAAGGAGGTGGGGTCCTCCATCGCGACCAGCGCGAGCAGCTGGAGCAGGTGGTTCTGGATCACGTCGCGGGCCGCGCCGATGCCGTCGTAGTAGCCCGCGCGCCCGGCCAGGCCGATGTCCTCGGCCATGGTGATCTGCACGTGGTCGACGTAGCTGCGGTTCCAGATCGGCTCGTAGAGGTTGTTGGCGAACCTCAGCGCCATGATGTTCTGGACCGTCTCCTTGCCGAGGTAGTGGTCGATCCTGAAGATCGAGCTCTCGGGGAAGGCCTCGTTGGTGATCTCGTTCAGCTCGTGCGCGCTCTGCAGGTCGTGGCCGAACGGCTTCTCGATCACCACCCGCCGCCACGAGCCCTCGGGGGCGTCGGCCAGACCGGTGCGCTTGAGCTGCTGCACCACCGTGGGGAAGAACTTCGGCGGCACCGACAGGTAGAAGGCATAGTTGCCGCCGGTGCCCCTGGTCTGGTCGATCTCCTTCAAAGCCATCGCGAGGGCGTCGAAGGCGCCGTCGTCGGAGAACTCGCCCGGCACGAAGTGGATGCCCTCGGCCAGCTGCTTCCAGACCTCCTCGCGGAAGGGCGTGCGCGCGTGCTCCTTCACCGCGTCATGCGTGAGCTGCGCGAAGTCCTGGTTGGCCCAGTCGCGGCGGGCGAATCCGACCAGCGAGAAACCGGGCGGCAGCAGCCCCCTGTTGCCCAGGTCGTAGATCGCCGGCAGCAGCTTGCGCTTGGCCAGGTCTCCCGTCACTCCGAAAAGCACCAGCACACACGGTCCCGCCACCCTGGGCAGCCGCTTGTCCCGCGGATCACGCAGCGGGTTGGCGGCGGCCGCCTCCAGTGTCGTGGCCGTCACCGCGGCGGCGGCCGCCACGGCGACGGCCTCCTCCACGGGCGCTGCCGGTTCCGTCATCTCAGACCTCCTGTGCGGCTGCGAGCAGGTGCGCGATCCCCGCTGCGCGGTCGGTCAAATGCAGTCGTACGGCGGGCCGCCCACGCCCGATGAGCGCCCGCTGGTCGCCGAGCGCCTGCGCCAGCTGCAGGCCCCCCAGCGTGTAGGGCCTGCCAGGCACCTCGACGTCGGCCGTCACGGCGCCGGTGATCTGCAGGAACACTCCGTTCGACGGGCCGCCCTTGTGGTACTGCCCGGTGGAGTGCAGGAAGCGAGGGCCCCAGCCGAACGTCACGGGACGCGGCGTCCTCATGGCCAGCAGCGCCCGCAGCGTCTGGGCGTCGGCCGCCATCCACGCCTCGGTCATCTGCTCGAAGTCGGGGGCCTCCGGCATGGGAGCGTCGAAGGCGGCCATCCTGTCGAGGTAGGCCATGACGGCCAGGTAGCCGTCGGAGGGCACCGCTTTGAGCAGCTCGGTGAGCACGCCTGACAGGTCGCCGGCCCGGCTCTCGCCGTAGACCTCGACGGGCCCGTCGACCAGCACGGGCTCCTCGGCGGTCGGAGGGTCGTCCAGCACGCGGGTGGTGTTGTCCTTCGACTCGGCCACGTTGGGCTGGTCGAAGGGGTTGACGCCGAGCACGAGACCGGCCAGCGCCGTGGCGTACTCCCACACCATGAACTGCGCGCCGAGCGGGCCGTCGACGCGGACGTCGCCGTCGTCGGACTCGATCGCCACCACCAGCTCGTCGCGTGCGCCCGTGGGCTCGGCGGCGACGACCGGCAGGATGCCCTTGCCCTGCTTGCCCGTGGACTCGGCGACCAGCTGCTCGATCCAGTCGGGCAGGCCGTTGATCTCGGTCAGCTGGTCTTCGAGGATGAGCTTGTCGCGCCCCGCGAGGGCGGCGCCGCCGAGCGCCGCGCCGAGCGCCAGCCCGGGGTTGCCCTCGTTCAGCGCGAGTGAGGGCAGCACCTCGGCGGCGTCGTCGAGCAACTGCTCCACCTCGGCGCCTGCCAGCGCGCTCGGCACCAGGCCGAACGCCGACAGCGCCGAGTAGCGCCCGCCGACGTTCGGGTCGGCGAGGAAGATCGTGTAACCGGCCTCGACGGCCGCCTGCTCCAGAGGGGAGCCGGGGTCGGTGACGACGACGATCCGCTCGGCGGGGTCGATGCCGGCCGACCTGAAGGCCTGCTCGTAGATCCTGCGATGGCTGTCGGTCTCGACCGTCGAGCCGCTCTTGCTCGACACGACCACGATCGTGCGGTCGAGGCGGTCGTCGAGCGCCCGCCGCACCTGGTCGGGGTCGGTGGTGTCGAGGACGGTCAGCGCGACGTCGGCGGTGTTGCAGATGACCTCGGGCGCCAGCGAGGAGCCGCCCATGCCGGACAGGACCACGTGGTCGAGGCTCTCGGCACGGGCCCGCTCCACCAGCTTGCCGAGCTCGGGCAGCAGCTCGCGCGAGGTGCGCGGCAGGTTGAGCCAGCCGAGGCGCAGCGCCGCCTCGGCTTCGGCGCCGGCGCCCCACAGAGCGGGGTCGCCGGCCGCCAGGCGGGCGGGGACCCCCTCGCCGGACAGCCGGCCCGCGACGGAGGCGGCGGCCTCGGCCACCCCCTCCTCGCGGTAGGTGACCTCCATCGTCAGGGAACCAGCTTCTTGCTGATGCTCTCGAGCAGCTCGTTCCACGACGCCTCGAACTTCTCCACGCCCTCGTCCTCGAGCACGCGCACGACGTCGTCGTAGTCGATGCCCGCCTCCTTGAGCGCGGCCATGGTGTTCCACGCCTGCTCGTAGAAGGGACGGACGGTGTCGCCCGTGATGCGGCCGTGGTCGGCGGCGGAGTCGAGCGTCTTCTCCGGCATGGTGTTGACGGTGCCGGGGGCCACCAGGTCGTCGACGTACATCGTGTCGACGTAGTTGGGGTCCTTGACGCCGGTCGAGGCCCACAGCGGACGCTGCGGACGGGCCCCTGCCGCGCGCAGGCGCTGCCAGCGCTCGGAGTTCATGACGTCCTCGAAGGCCGCGTAGGCCAGGCGCGCGTTGGCCACGCCCGCTTTGCCCTTCAGCTCGGGCTTGCCCACCTTGTCGAGACGCTTGTCGATCTCGGTGTCGACGCGGCTGACGAAGAAGGAGGCCACCGACTCGATGGAGGCCAGGTTGAGACCCTTGGCCTGCGCGGCCTCGAGGCCGGCCAGCCAGGCGTCCATGACCGCGCGGTAGCGCTCGAGCGAGAAGATCAGCGTGACGTTGACGCTGATGCCCTCGGAGATCGCCTGCGTGATCGCGGGCAGGCCCTCGACCGTCGCGGGGATCTTGATCAGCAGGTTGGGCCTGTCGACCGCCCACCACAGGAAGCGGGCCTCGGCGATCGTCTTCTCGGTCTCGCGGGCCAGGCGCGGGTCCACCTCGAGGGAGACCCTGCCGTCCACGCCGCCGGTGGCGTCGTAGACGGGGCGCAGCACGTCGGCGCCCCACCTGATGTCGTAGGTGGTGATGGCCCTGACGGCCTCGCCCACGTCGACCCCGCGCACGGCGAGGTCGTGCAGCTGGGCGTCGTAGGCGTCGCCCTTGCTGAGCGCGTTGGCGAAGATCGTCGGGTTGGAGGTCACGCCCACGACGTTCTTCTCGCGGATCAGCTGCTCCAGGTTGCCGGTGCGCAGGCGCTCGCGGCTGATGTCATCGAGCCAGATGGACACGCCCTGGCTGGTGAGCTTGTTCAGGTTTTCCGACATGTCTAGTTTCCCGTCGTCTCGCCCTTGTCGAACCCCAGCTTGGCGAGACTGGCCTTGGCTGCGGCCGCGACTCGCTCGGCGGTGAGGCCGAACTGCTCGTATAGCGTCTTGTATGGAGCCGATGCGCCGAAGTGCTCCAGGCTGACCACTTCGCCCGCATCTCCAACGAACTCCCGCCAGCCCAGCGCGATTCCCGCCTCGACCGCCACTCGCGCCTTGACGTCCGAAGGAAGGACCGTCGCCCGGTAAGCGGAGTCCTGCCCGTGGAACCACTCGACACACGGCATGGAGACGACGCGTGTCGGAATCCCCTGGGACTCGAGCAGGTCGCGGCCGTCGAGCGCGATCTCGACCTCGCTGCCGGTGGCGATGAGGATCACCAGCGGCTGGCCGTTGGAGGCCTCGCGCAGCACGTAGCCGCCCCTGGCCACGCCCTCGGCGCTGGTGCCCTCGAGGACGCGCAGGTTCTGCCTGGTCAGCGCCAGCGCCGCGGGCCTGTCGTTGTGCTCGAGCACGGTCTTCCACGCCGCCGCCGTCTCGTTGGCGTCGCCGGGGCGCACCACGTCGAGGCCGGGGATGGCGCGAAGCGCCCACAGGTGCTCGACCGGCTGGTGCGTGGGGCCGTCCTCGCCGAGGCCGATGGAGTCGTGCGTCCACACGTAGGTGACGGGCAGCTTCATCAGCGCGGCAAGCCGTACGGCAGGCCGCATGTAGTCGGAGAAGACCAGGAAGGTGCCGCCGTAGGGACGCGTGCCGCCGTGCAGGGCGATGCCGTTGAGGATCGCGCCCATGCCGTGCTCGCGGATGCCGAAGTGCAGCGTGCGGCCGTAGCGGTTACCGGGGAACTCCTTGGTCTGGTACTCCTCGGGGATGAAGGAGGGCTCGCCCTTGATCGTGGTGAGGTTCGACTCGGCCAGGTCGGCCGAGCCGCCCCACAGCTCGGGCAGGAAGGGGGCGACGGCGTTGAGCACCTCGCCCGAGGCCTTGCGGGTGGCCACCGAGGCGCCCACCTCGAACTCCGGCAGCGCGCTGGTCCAGTCGGCGGGCAGCTGACGCCTGGAGATGCGGTCGAACTCCGCCGCGCGCTCCTCGTTGGCCAGACGCCAGTCGGCGTAGGACTTCTCCCACTCGGCGTGCGCGGCGCGGCCGCGCTCGGCCACCTGGCGGGCGTGCTCAAGCACCTCGGCGGGCACGTCGAAGGTCTTCTCGGGGTCCTGGCCCATGACCTTCTTGGTGGCGGCGACCTCGTCGGCGCCCAGCGCGGAGCCGTGGGCCTTGCCGGTGTTCTGCTTGTTGGGGGCGGGCCAGCCGATGATCGTGCGCAGCCTGATGAACGACGGCTTGTCGGTCTCGGCGCGGGCCGCCTCGAGCGCTTCGTGCAGCGCCCTGACGTCCTCGACGTACTCGCCCGTCTGGGTCCAGTCGACGGTCTGGACGTGCCAGCCGTAGGCCTCGTAGCGCTTGACCACGTCCTCGGACAGGGCGATCTGCGTGTCGTCCTCGATGGAGATGTGGTTGGAGTCGAACACCACCGTCAGGTTGCCCAGCTTCTGGTGCCCCGCGATGGCGCTGACCTCGTGGCTGACGCCCTCCTCGATGTCGCCCTCGGAGACGAAGCACCAGATGTGGTGGTCGAAGGGGCTGGTGCCGGGCTCGGCGTCGGGGTCGAACAGGCCGCGCTCGCGGCGGGCGGCCATCGCCATGCCGACCGCGTTGCCGATGCCCTGGCCGAGCGGGCCCGTCGTCGTCTCGACGCCCACCGTGTGCCCGTGCTCGGGGTGACCTGGCGTGAGGCTGTCCCAGGTGCGCAGCCGCTTGATGTCGTCAAGGGACAGGCCGTAACCGGACAGGTAGAGCTGGATGTACAGCGTCAGGCTGGAATGCCCGCATGACAGCACGAAGCGGTCACGGCCCGCCCACGTCGGGTCCGTGGGGTCGTGACGCATCGTGCGCTGGAAGAGCAGGTATGCGGCGGGCGCCAGGCTCATCGCGGTGCCGGGGTGGCCCGAGCCCGCCTTTTCGACCGCGTCCATCGCCAGGGCTCGGACGACGTCGACCGCCTGCTTGTCGAGGTCGGTCCATTCAAAGGTGCTCAACTGCTCGATCTCCGGAATCTAGTTGTCATGGTGGTGCTGGTGGCATTTCCCGCCCACACCGACCCTAACTGAGTAGACCTTGGTGGGGCTGACCAACCCACCCTCGGTGCCCCCATTGGCCGGACCGGCTCACCCTGCGACTACAGTTTGTTTGTTCGCAAGGACGTCTGGTGCTCGGCGTCCACGGTTCCGCTCTCTTCAGAGGTTACGCGTTGACTCCGCACACGCTGGAAGCGCCTTGACGGTGCTCACGAACAGGCAATCGCCGGCTGGGCCCCCGTCGGCCATGGCGCCCGCCGAGCCGCGCTCCTTCGGCGCGGTCATCAAGGCGTACGTCGCGCTCACCAAGCCGCGGGTCATCGAGCTGCTCCTGATCACGACGCTGCCGGTGATGTTCCTCGCCGCCGACGGCCTGCCCCCGCTGTGGAGGGCGCTGTCGGTCATGGTGTTCGGCACGCTGTCGGCGGGCAGCGCCAACGCGCTCAACTGCTACATCGACCGCGACATCGACGTGAAGATGCGGCGCACCCGCAAGCGGCCGCTGGCCAGGCACCAGGTCACCCCGCGCGCCGCCCTCGTCTTCGGCGTGGTTCTGGGGATCTTGTCCGTTGTCGGCATGTGGGTGACGACGAACCTGCTCGCGGCGGCGCTCAACCTGTCGGCGATCCTGTTCTACGTCTTCGTCTACTCGATGGTGCTGAAGCGCCGCACCTCCCAGAACATCGTCTGGGGCGGCCTGGCGGGCTGCATGCCGGTCGTGATCGGCTGGTCGGGCATCACCGGCGGCCTCGACTGGACGCCACTGGTGCTGTTCGGCGTGGTGTTCTTCTGGACCCCTCCGCACACCTGGACCCTGGCGATGCGTTACAAGGAGGACTACGCGGCCGCCTCGATCCCGATGCTGCCGGTGGTGGCCACCGAGCGCAGGGTGGTGCTGGAGTCCATCGCCTACACCTGGGCCACGGTCGCCTGCTCGCTGCTGCTGTGGCCGGTCGCGGACACGACTTTGCTGTACCCGATCGTCGCCGCGGTGCTCGGCGCGTTCTGCCTGATCGAGGTCTACCGGCTGCTCGGCAGGCTCAACGCGGGCAAGAGCGGTGTCGATCTTCGTCCCATGCGCTTCTTCCACTGGTCGAACGCCTATCTGGCGCTGCTGTTCCTGGCGGTCGCGATTGATCCGCTGCTGGCCTGACCTGCTCTCGAAGTGGGAAGGACAGCTTCATGGCGATCCGTTACAGTCACGGTATGAAGACCCGTGATCCACGCTGGGTGTTCAAGGACCGGCCGTCCTTCGCGTTGATCGCGGGCCTGGTGCTGGCGGGCATCTGCGCTCTGGTTTCGTTCTCCTTCGACGTGCTCAACGGCGCGCCTGTGCAGTTCTTCATCGCGCTCACCCTGGCGCTGGCCCCCGTGCCGTTGCTGCTGGCGGCCGTGCTGGCGCTCGACCGCATGGAGCCGGAGCCGCGCAGCAACCTGGTCTTCGCCTTCGCGTGGGGCGCGGGCATCGCCGTGCTGGTGGCTGGCATCGTCAACTCGCTCAACCTGCAGTACATCACCGACACCGTGGGTCTGTCGGCCGCCACCGCGCGCAACATCGCCGCCACCTTCGGCGCGCCCGTGGTCGAGGAGACGATGAAGGGCCTGGTGCTGCTCGGGCTGCTCAGGTTCCGCCGCGCCGAGCTCGACGGGCCGACCGACGGCATCATCTACGCCAGCATGGTCGGCCTCGGTTTCGCCATGACCGAGAACGTCAGCTACTACATCGCCGCCCAGGACCAGTTCGGCGTGCAGGGCCTGGCGGTGACCGTCGTGCTGCGCGGCATCCTGTCGCCCTTCGCCCATCCGCTGTTCACCTCGATGACGGGCGTGGCCGTCGCCTACGCCGCCAGACGCTCGGGCTCCGACAGGGCCCTCATCATCCTGGCGGGCTGGATCGCCGCGATGCTGCTGCACGGCATGTGGAACGGCCTGGCCTCCTACGGCGGCTTCGCCGGCCTGATGATCGCCTACCTGGTCCTGCTCATGGTGCTGTTCGTGCTCATCGGCGTGGTCCTGCGCGACAGGCGGCGCATCGTCGCCCTGCTCCAGCGCTACCTGCCGCCCTACGAGCCGACGAGGCTGGTCGACGCGGCCGACATCTTCATGCTGTCGGCGCTGTCGCGGCGCAGGCAGGCCAGGCAGTGGGCCAAGGCGCACGGCGGCAAGGAGGGAGTGCGGGCGATGAGCGACTACCAGCTCGCCGCCACCGAGCTCGGCCTCCTGCACGAGCGGGCCGCCCGTCACATCGTCGACGACCAGACCTTCCACGAGGAGCAGAGGGCGCTGCTCGAGTGCATGAGCGCGGCCAGGGCCCGCTTCCCCGTGCCGCGTCAGCACGCCCGTGCGGCCGCCCACGGCACCCCGCCGCCCGGCTACGCGCCCGGGGCCCCTTCGCCCACCACCGAGGGCCACTGGCCGGTCTGAGGCCCGGAGGGGCCAACGGCGCTCCGCCGCTTCATCCGCCTGCCTGGGCTCGCATGAGGGAGGTCTCCCTCGGCCCGGGGAAGACCGGCTCGGCGCCGAGCACCACGTCGCCCAGCGCCTTGGCCGAGGCCACGAACTCCCGCGCGGCGGAGACGTAGGTGGCGGCCGCCCACTGCCTGGTGGAGTCGTCGCCGACGCCGAAGGTCCGCAGCCCCGCCGTACGGCACAGCGTCACCGCCCTCGGCAGGTGGAAGGCCTGCGTGACCACGGTGACGTCGTCGGCGCCGAAGACGTCGCGGGCCCGCACGCAGGAGTCCCAGGTGTCGAAGCCCGCGTAGTCGCGGACGATCACGGCGTCGGGCACGCCCTTGGCCAGCAGGTAGTCGCGCATGGCCGAGGGCTCGTCGTAGTCCTTCCTGCTGTTGTCACCCGACAGGAGCAGGGCCTTGACCTTGCCGGCCCGGTAGAGGCCCTCGGCGATGTCGAGGCGCCTGGCCAGCATCGGGCTCGGCTGCCCGGCGAACAGGCCCGCGCCGAGGACCAGCGCGGTGCCCGAGGCGGGCACCCTGGACAGCCAGCCAGGCGTGTCCGCCACGACGCGATGGTTCTCGCTTCCGATCCACGCCCAGGTCAGCGGAGCGATGGCCAGCACGCTCACCGCCACGGCGCCCTGGTAGGCGCGGCGCATCGCCGTACGGGTGATACGGGTAAGGGGGACGAATCGCATGAAACGTGCACCTCGCGCCGGTGGGGGAGTGGCCGACATATCGTGCCATACGCCCCGCTTCGGGAGGCGGGTGCTCAGTGGGGGAGGGGGACGGCGGCCGCGGACGCCCCGGCCTCGGCGCGCACCTCGTCGCGGACCCGCAGGCTGGTGACCACCCGCAGGGCGCCGATCCACACCACCGTGGCGCCCAGGACGTGCAGGCCGACCAGGAACGCCGGCACGGCCAGGAAGTACTGGGTGTAGCCGATCACGCCCTGGGCCAGCTCGATCACCAGCAGCCCCACCGCAGCCGCGCGGGCCGGCTTGGGCGCGCCGGTCACGTGCAGCGCGAACAGCAGCGCGAAGGTGAGGCCGACCACCAGGTAGACGATGTCGGCGTGCAGCCGCACCACGGTCTCGATGTCGAAGTCGAAGCGGGAGGCCAGCACGTCGCCGGAGTGCGGCCCCGTGCCGGTCACCACCACGCCCGCGACCAGCAGGACGGCGACAGCGGCCAGGAGCACGTGGCCCAGGCGGCGGATGTCGCGGTGCACGATGGGCCTGGCGGGGGCGTCGCCCTCGCGGGAGCGTGCGTACAGGAGCCAGCAGGCCGCTATCAGGCCGATGGAGATGAGGAAGTGCACGCTGACCGTGACGGGGTTGAGCGCGCTGCGCACCACGAGGCCGCCCCACAGCGCCTGGGCGACGACGCCCGCGGGCTGCAGCCAGGCCAGGCGGACCAGGTCGCGGCGGCGGGGCGCCATCCGGATCGCTGTGAGCAGGCACATCGCGGCCACGGCCAGCACCACGAAGGCGAGCAGGCGGTTGCCGAACTCGATGCCCATGTTGACCCAGCTGTGCTCGGGATGCGCGACAGGGACGAAGCTGTCGGGCGTGCACCTGGGCCAGGTCGGGCAGCCCAGCCCCGACCCCGTGACGCGCACAGCCGCGCCCGTGACGGTGATGCCCGCGTTGGCGATCACGGACCACAGGGCCCACAGGCTCATCGAACGCGGGGTAGGCGGCCAGAAGGATTTCACGTCTTCGATGGTAGGGGGCGGGGTGGGTGGTCCTTCCACCGGTCGCCGGCCCCGCGGCGGGGGTAGTTCCCCGGCAGGGATTCACACGAGCGACGGTATGTGACATATTACTGCGAGGAGGTGGACAGACGCGATGTCCGACGTGATCGTCATCGGCGCAGGCGTCGTGGGCGCGGCATGCGCCTACTACGCGGCGGCCGCGGGCCTGGACGTGACGGTGCTCGACCGCGGCCCCGTGGCGGGCGGGACCACGGGCGCGGGCGAGGGCAACATCCTGGTGTCCGACAAGGAACCGGGACCCGAGCTCGACCTGGCGCTGCTGTCCAACCGCCTCTGGCGCGAGCTGGCCGAGCACGGCGGGTTCGAGTACGAGCCCAAGGGCGGCCTGGTGGTCGCCGAGACAGGGGAGGTCCAGCGGCAGCTGGTGGAGCTGGCGGGCAAGCAGGGCGTGGAGCACGCGGTCGTGCCCGACACCGAGCTGCACGGCTACGAGCCCCACCTGGCCGACGGCCTCGCGGGCGGTGTCTTCTACCCGCAGGACGCCCAGGTGCAGCCCATGCTCGCGGCCGCGAGGCTCCTCAGGCACGGCGCCGACAGCTTCGGCCACGGCGCGCTGCGCCTGCGGACCGGCGTCACGGTCACCGGCTTCGTCCGCAGCGGCGAGCGGGTGACGGGGGGTGCGCACCGACCACGGGGACATCCTCGCCGACGCCGTGGTCAACGCGGCGGGCACCTGGGGCGGCCAGGTCGCCGCCCTGGCGGGCGTCGAGCTGCCGATCCTGCCGAGGCGCGGCTTCATCCTGGTCACCGAGCCTCTCAGGGAGCCGCTGATCAGGCACAAGGTCTACACCGCCGCCTACGTGACGAACGTGGCGAGCGACTCGGCCGACCTGGAGACCTCGGCGGTCGTCGAGGGCACCCCTGCCGGCAGCGTGCTCATCGGCGCCAGCAGGGAGCGGGTCGGCTTCGACAGGACGACCTCGATCCCGGTGCTGCGCAGGCTGGCCGCACAGGCCACCGCGCTGTTCCCCGTGCTGAGGAACAGGCGCGTGATCAGGTCCTACTGCGGCTTCAGGCCGTACTGCCCCGACCATCTGCCGGTGATCGGCCCCGACCCGCGCGCCCCCGGACTGCTGCACGCCTGCGGGCACGAGGGCGCGGGCATCGGCCTGGCGCCCGCCACCGGCCACCTGCTGGCCCAGCTGCTGTCGGGGGAGCGCACGGCCCTCGACCTGGCCCCCTTCAGCCCAGGGAGGTTCGCGTGAGTTTCGAGATCACCGTGGACGGCAGGCCGGTGCCCGTCGTGCAGGGGCAGAGCGTGGGCGCGGCCCTGCACGCGGCGGGCATCACCTCGTGGCGCTCGACCAGGCACGAGGGAAGGCCGCGCGGCCTGTTCTGCGGCATCGGCGTCTGCTTCGACTGCCTGGTCACCGTCAACGGCCGTGAGTCCCAGCGCGCGTGCCTGGTGCCGGCCAGCCCCGGAGACGAGGTGACCACCTCATGACCGGCTACGACCTCGTCGTCGTCGGCGGCGGCCCCGCGGGAGTGGCGGGCGCGCTGAGCGCCGCCCAGGCGGGGCTGCGCGTGGCCCTCGTCGACGCGGGCCCTCGCCTGGGCGGCCAGTACTTCAGGCACCGCGCGGGCAGCCTGCCGTCGGGGCGCGGCGCCGACCGGTTCGTGCGGCAGTGCCGCGCCCTCAGGACCAGGGCGGAGCTCCTGCTCGACCACAAGGTCTGGGCCGTGGAGCAGGGCGAGGACTCCGTCACCGTCCACGTCATGGCCGGCCAGGAGGAGCGCCCCTTCACCCTCGCCTGCCGATCGCTGCTGATCGCCACCGGCGCGCACGACAGGCCGCTGCCCTTCCCCGGATGGGACCTGCCCGGCGTGCTCACGGCAGGCGGCGCGCAGGCCCTGCTCAAGGGCGAGGGCGTACCGGCCGGGCGGCGGGTCGTCGTCTCGGGCACGGGACCCTTCCTGCTGCCCGTCGCCGCGGGGCTGGCGAAGGCCGGGGTCTCCGTGGCGGGGGTCTTCGAGGCCAACGGCCCGCTCGGCCTGGCCCGCCACCCCCTGCTGGCCGCGGGCAAGGCGGGTGAGGCGCTGGGCTACGGCGCCGCGCTGGCCGGGCACCGCGTGCCGTACAGGACGCGCCACGCGGTCGTGGCGGCCCACGGCTCCTCGCACGTCACCCACGTGACCGTCGCCCGCCTCGACGCCGAGTGGAGAGTGCTGTCGTCGCGAACGGTGGAGTGCGACGCCGTCGCGGTCGGCTACGGCTTCGTCCCGCAGATCGACCTGGCCGTCCAGCTGGGCTGCGCCACCACGCACTCGGCCGACGGCAGTCCCGTCGTGGACGTGGACGAGGGGCAGCGCACCAGCGTGGCCTCGGTCTACGCCGCGGGCGAGCCCACCGGCGTCGGCGGCGCGGCGCTGGCCGAGCTCGAGGGCAGGACCGCGGGCCTGACCATCGCCCACGACCTCGCCTCGGGCGAGGGCGGCGACCCCGTTCCCGGTGTCCTGCGCAGGCGGGGAGAGCGCCTGCGCGCCTTCGCGCGAGCACTGCAGGAGGCCTACCCCGTCCAGCCCGGCTGGCAGGACTGGCTGGAGGACGACACCCTTGTCTGCCGCTGCGAGGAGGTGCCGGTGAGCAGGATCCGTGAAGCCATGGACCTGGGCGCCACCGACGCGCGCTCGATCAAACTGCTCGCCCGCCCAGGAATGGGCTGGTGCCAGGGCAGGATCTGCGGTTACGCGGTCTCCTGCCTGGCCGGCGAGCGCCCCCAAGCCCCCCGGCGCCCCATAGCCCAGCCGATCACCCTCGGCTGTCTTGAGAGGATCGAAGATGAGCAACCGCGTTGAGCCGTGGCAGGGAATCATGGTCGCTACGGCCCTTCCCCTGCGCGAGGACCTGTCGGCCGATTTCGAGGCCTTCGCCGAGCACTGCCGATGGCTGGTCGAACAGGGCTGTGACGGCGTGGCCGTGAACGGCTCGCTCGGTGAGTACCAGACGCTCAGCCAGGAGGAACGGGCCAAGGTCGTCGAGACGGCGGTGGCGGCCGTCGGCGGGCGCAACGTGATGCCGGGCGTCGGCGCGTACGGCTCCGCCGAGTCGCGCCGCTGGGCCGAGCAGGCCCGCGACGCCGGCTGCGCGTGCGTCATGCTGCTGCCGCCCAACTCCTACAGGGCCGACGAGCGGACCGTGATCGACCACTACAGGGAGGTGGCCAAGGCCGGCCTGCCGATCGTGGCCTACAACAACCCCTATGACACCAAGGTCGACCTGACCCCCTCGCTGCTGGCCAAGTTGTTCGACGAAGGTTTGATCGTCGCGGTGAAGGAGTTCACCGGCGACGTGCGAAGGGCCTACGAGATCGCCGAGCTCGCCCCCGGGCTCGACGTGCTCATCGGCACCGACGACGTGGTCCTCGAACTGGCGCTGGCGGGGGCCAAGGGGTGGATCGCAGGGTTCCCCAACTCCCTGCCCGCCTCGACCGTCGCCCTCTACCGCGCCGCCATGGCGCACGACCTGGAGAGCGCGCTGCCGCTGTACCGCGCGCTGCACCCGCTGCTGCGCTGGGACGCCAAGACCGAGTTCGTCCAGGCCATCAAGCTGTCCATGGACCTGGCGGGCAGGTACGGCGGGCCGTGCAGGCCGCCGAGGCTCCCGCTGACCGACGAGCACGCGACGGCGGTGCGGGCCGCGACGGAGAAGGTGCTGGCGGAGGGCCTCAGATGAGGACCAGCCGCGTCTTCCACGCCGTCGACTCCCATACCGAGGGCATGCCCACCAGGGTCATCACCGGCGGCGTGGGCGTCATCCCCGGCAACAGCATGGCCGAGCGGCGGATCTACTTCCGCGAGCACTTCGACCACATCAAGCAGCTGCTGATGAACGAGCCGCGCGGGCACGCGGCCATGAGCGGGGTCATCCTGCAGCCGCCCACCCGTCCCGACGCCGACTGGGGCGTGCTGTTCATCGAGGTCTCCGGCTACCTGCCGATGTGCGGTCACGGCACGATCGGGGTGGCCACCGTGCTGGTGGAGACCGGGATGGTCGAGGTCGTCGAGCCGGTGACCACCGTCCGTCTCGAGGTGCCTGCGGGGCTGGTCGTCGTGGACGTGGCGGTCAAGGACGGCGTGGCGCAGTCGGTGACGCTGCGCAACGTGCCCGCCTACAGCGACAGGCTGGACGCGGTGGTGGAGGTGCCTGGATTCGGCCAGGTCCGCTACGACCTGGCCTACGGCGGCAACTTTTACGCCATCGTCGACCTCGACGACTACAAGCTGCCCTTCGACAGGGCCGCCAAGAACGAGATCCTCGCCGCGGGGCTGGCCACCATGGCCGCCGTCAACGCCACCGACGAGCCCGTCCACCCCGAGGACGAGCGGATCCGCGGCTGCCACCACGTGTACTTCACCGCCCCCGGCTCGACCGCCGAGCACTCCAGGCACGCGATGGCGATCTACCCCGGCTGGTTCGACCGTTCCCCGTGCGGGACGGGAACCAGCGCCCGCATGGCCCAGCTGCACGCCAGGGGCGAGCTGGCGCTGGGCGCGGACTTCGTCAACGAGTCCTTCATCGGGACCAGGTTCGTGGGCCGCCTGGTGGAGGAGACCAGCGTGGGCGGCCGTCCTGCGGTCGTGCCCACGATCACGGGAAGGGCATGGATCACGGGGACCGCGCAGTACTTCCTCGACCCCCAGGACCCGTTCCCCGAGGGCTTCGTCCTCTGACGGAGCACCCACCGCACGGTGGTCGTTTCGGGCTGTCCGAAATATCGGGGAGGTCACGGTTTTGACCGGGGCCTCCCTTGACGGTTCAAGTGCGTGTTAGGACCCTAACGGTCTGATATCGGAGCTTGACCGGCCACCGGCACATCGGTGTGATGTCACACATCACTCACATGAGGAGAGTCACATGCGCTCAACGCAAGTCGCCTCCCTGGTGGCGGCCGCCATGCTGCTGGCGGGATGCGGTCAGGGTCTGCTCGGCGACGGTGGAGCCGCCCAGCAGGACGACAAGGCCCCCATCCGTCTCGGCATGCTGGTCCCCCAGTCCGGCAGCGAGGCCGCCATCGGCCCGTACATGACCAACGCCGCCCAGCTCGCGGTGGAGGAGATCAACGCCAAGGGCGGCGTCCTCGGCCGCCAGCTCGAGCTCAAGGCCGCCGACGACGCCTGTGACGCGCAGACGGCCGTGGCCGCGGCCAACAAGGTGGTCACCGAGGGCGTCCACGTCTCCATCGGCGGCTACTGCTCGGGCGCCACGCTGCCCACGCTGCCGGTGTTCGGCAAGGCGAACATACCGATGATCATCCCGGCGGCCAACTCCCAGGAGCTGGTCGACCAGAAGCTGAAGCACGTCTTCCTGATCAACGGCACCGGCACCCAGCAGGCCGAGTCGGCCACCAAGTGGATCACCAAGCAGGGCGCCACCAAGGTCGCGCTCATGCACGACAACACCAGCTACTCCAAGGACATCGCGGTCCGCACCCAGCCGCTGCTGGGCGACAAGGTGGTCATCACCGAGGCCGTCACGCCCAAGGAGAGCGACTACAGCGCCAACATCGCCAACGTCCTGGACAAGAAGGCCGACTTCGTCTACTGGACGGGCTACTTCCAGGAGGGCGGCCTGATCATCAGGCAGCTGCGCCAGGCCGGGTACAAGGGCGCGATCATGGTCGCCGACGGCTCGGTCTCTCCCAAGCTCGGTGAGATCGCCGGCGACGAGGCCGAGGGCGTCTTCGCCACCATGACCCCGATCCCCGACACCCTGCCCGACGCCAAGGGCTGGATCGACTCCTACACCAAGAAGTTCGGCTCCGCCCCCGGGCCCTACTCCAACCAGGCCTACGACGCCGTGCGGCTGGCCGCTGAGGCGATCACCAAGGCGGGCTCCACCGACGGCGCCAAGGTCATCTCCGCGCTCGAGGGGATCGACGGGTTCACGATGTTCTCCGGCCCGCTGAAGTTCACCCCCGAGCACACGCTGTCGGCCGGTGGCTTCCAGATCCTGGTGTGGAAGGGCGACAAGTTCGCCCTGCAGGACGCCCTGTCATGACACAGCTCGTCTGGAACGGCCTGTTCGTCGGGTCGTTCTACGCCCTCGTGGCGCTCGGCTACAGCATGGTCTACGGCATCATCAAGCTGCTCAACTTCGCCCACGGCGACCTCTACATGCTCGGCGCGTTCAGCGGCTTCGCCGTCCTGTCCACGCTGGGCGGGGTCTCCGCGGCGATGACGCTGCCCGTGCTGATGGCGGTCCTGCTGCTGACCATGGTCAGCACGGGGCTGGCGGGCGTGGTGCTCGAGCGGGTGGCCTACCGCCCGCTGCGCGGCGCGCCCCGCCTGTCACTGCTGATCACCGCCGTCGGCGCCTCGTTCGCCATCGAGTACGGCATGCGCGCCGCCACGGGCCCCGACCCCAGGGTCTACCCCGTGCGGCTCAGCGGCACCTCCATCGAGGTGCTCGGCGCCAGGCTCACCCTCCAGCAGCTCGCGCTGATCGGGGTGGCCATCGTCCTCATGGTCGGCCTCAACCTCCTGGTCACCAGGACCCGTGAGGGCAGGGCCATGCGGGCGATCGCGCTCGACCCGCGAACCAGCGCGCTCATGGGCATCGACGTCAACGCGGTGATCTCCAGGACCTTCTTCCTCGGCTCGGCGCTCGCGGGCGCGGCCGGCGTGATGGCCGGCGCCTACTACGGGAAGATCGACTTCCTGATGGGCTTCCTCATCGGGCTGAAGGCCTTCACCGCGGCCGTCATCGGCGGCATCGGCAACATCCCCGGCACCATGCTGGGCGGCCTCGTGCTGGGCCTGCTGGAGTCGTTCGGCACCTACTGGCTCGGCGGCGAGTGGCGGGACGTGTTCGCCTTCGGCGTGCTGATCCTGTTCCTGACCGTGAGACCGACGGGTCTGCTCGGCGAGCGTGTGACGGAGCGGGTGTGAACGAGACGACCAAAGCCCCCGAGGCCCCTCGCAAGATCGGCGCCCAGCGCCCGCAGACCAGGCTGTCCAAGCTGTTCGACAACCGCTGGGTCGGCCTGGTGGGCCTGCTGATCGCGCTGCTCGTGCCTTTCGTCAACGCCAGCAACTACACGATGTCCATCATGACCACGGCTGCCGTCTTCGTGATGCTGGCCTCGGGCCTGAACATCGTGGTCGGCTTCACCGGCCTGCTCGACCTGGGGTACGCCGCCTTCTTCGCAGTGGGCGCCTACACCAGTGGCGTCCTGGCGACCCGGTTCGACCTGCCGCTGGTCGCCACCGTACCCGCCGTCATCGTGGTCACGGTCATCGCGGGCGTCATCATCGGCGCCCCGACACTGCGGCTGCGCAGCGACTACCTGGCCATTGTCACGCTGGGCTTCGGCGAGATCATCCGCATCACCGCCAACAACCTGCCCGTCACGGGCGGCCCCTCGGGTATCTACGGCATCCCCGGTCTGACCGACAGCCCGGTGAGCCTGTACTTCGTCACGGTGGTGATCGTCGCGATCGCCGTGATCGGCGCCTCTCGCCTGGGCAGGTCACGGCTCGGCCGGGCGATGCGGTTCGTGCGCGAGGACGAGGACGCCGCCGAGGCGACCGGCGTGCACACCTACCGGGTCAAACTGGCCGCCTACATCGCGGGCGCGGTGTGGGGCGGGCTGGCGGGTGTGCTGTTCGCCGGCCAGGTGTCGGCCATCTCGCCCAACAGCTTCACCTTCCTGTACTCGGCGACGGTCCTGATGGCCGTGGTGCTCGGCGGAATGGGCTCGGTGCCCGGCGTCGTGCTCGGCGCCATCATCATCAGCCTGCTGCCCGAACTGCTGCGTGACGCCGCCGACTACCGGTTCTTCATCTTCGGCGTACTCCTGATCATCGTGATGATCGTCCGGCCGCAGGGTCTGTGGCCCGCCCGTTCGAAGGAGGCCCTCAAGTGACACTCCTCCAGGTGAGCGAGCTGCGTCTGACCTTCGGCGGCCTGGTGGCCATCGACGGGCTCAGCTTCTCGGTGAACGAGGCCGAGATCGTCTCGGTCATCGGCCCGAACGGCGCGGGCAAGACCTCCGCCTTCAACTGCGTGACCGGCTTCTACAAGCCCACGGGTGGCACGATCACCTTCGAAGGCACCTCACTGCTGGGCATGCGGCCCTCGGCCGTGGCGGGGGTCGGCATCAGCCGTACCTTCCAGAACCTGCGGCTGTTCGGCGAGCTGTCGGTGCTCGACAACGTCCGCGCGGGCAGCCACCTGTGGCTGAAGCAGAGCGTCTTCGACGCGCTGCTGCACACCCCGCGCTACCGCCGCACCGAGCGCGAGTGCACCGACGAGGCCAACCACTGGCTCGACTTCGTCGGCCTGCGGGGCGACCGCTACTCGGCGGCGCGCAACCTGCCCTACGGCGAGCAGCGCCGCGTCGAGATCGCCCGCGCGCTGGCCCGCAAGCCGCGCCTGCTGCTGCTCGACGAGCCCGCCGCGGGACTCAACCACACCGAGAAGGCCGAGATGCTCGACCTGATCAGGCGCATCCGCGAACTCGGCATCGCGATCGTGCTGATCGAGCACGACATGGGGCTGGTCATGCAGGTCTCCGAACGCATCGTGGTTCTCAACTTCGGCAAGGAGATCGCCGACGGCCGCCCAGAAGAGGTGCGCCGCGACCCTGCCGTCATCGAGGCCTACCTGGGGAGCGACGCCCATGCTTGAGATCAGCGGCCTCGACGTCCACTACGACGGCGTGCACGCGCTGCGCGGCCTGTCGCTGACCGTCGGCCAGGGCGAGATCGTCGCCCTGCTCGGCAACAACGGCGCGGGCAAGACGACCACCATGTCGGCGACCTCGGGCCTGGTGCGGCCCAGCGGCGGCAAGGTCCTCTTCGAGGGCGAGGACATCACCGGCCTGGCCGCGCACAAGATCACCAGCCGCGGGCTCGTCCACTGCCCCGAGGGCCGCCGGATCTTCAGCACGCTGACCGTGCACGACAACCTCCAGCTCGGCGGCTACCTCGTGCGCGACCAGGCGGAGATCAGGCGCCGCATCGACCACGTGTACGGCCTGCTGCCCCGCCTGGCCGAGCGCCGAGCCCAGCAGGGCGGCACGCTGTCGGGCGGTGAGCAGCAGATGCTCGCCATCGGCCGCGCGCTGGTCACGGGCCCCCGCCTGCTGCTGCTCGACGAGCCCTCCATGGGCCTGGCGCCGCTCGTCGTCGCCCAGGTCATGGAGCTCATCGCGGACATCAACTCCTCGGGCACCGCGGTGCTGCTGGTCGAGCAGAACGCCTCGGCGGCGCTGAAGATCGCCCACAGGGGATACGTCCTGGAGAACGGGGTCGGCACCCTGTCGGGGACGGGCGAGGATCTCCGCTCCGACCCCCGGGTCGTCGAGGCCTACCTGGGAGGATCATGATCCAGACGATCGACTACCACACCGGCGGAGAGCCGTTCAGGGTCGTGGTCGGCGGGGCCCCCGAGATCGGGGGCGCCTCCGTCCTGGAGCGCAGGAGCACGGCCGCGGGCAGCGAGGAGATCGACCGCGTGCGGCGGCTGCTGTGCCACGAGCCGCGCGGGCACGCCGACATGTACGGCTGCTTCCTCGTCCCTCCCGACGACGAGGGAGCCGACCTGGGCGTGCTGTTCTGGCACAAGGACGGCTACTCCACCGCCTGCGGGCACGGCACGATCGCGCTCGGCGTCCACGCCGTGCGCGAGGGGCTGGTCGAGGCCGACCCCGACGGCGTCACGGACGTGGTGATCGACGTCCCCTCCGGCAGGGTGACCGCGAGGGTGCTCATGAAGGGCGGCCGGATCATCTCGGTCACCTTCAGGAACGTCCCCTCCTACGTGCTCGCCCGCTCGGTGCCCGCCGGCGGGAGCGAGGTCGACGTGTCGTACGGCGGGGCCATCTACGCCTCGCTGCCCGCAGCCTCCCTCGGACTGTCGGTACGGCCCGAGCACCTCACCGCGCTGATCGAGCACGGACGGCGGATCAAGGCGGCGCTGGCAGGCCATCCGGCCGCGCGGCATCCCACCGACGAGCGCCTGTCAGGGATCTACGGAGTGATCTTCTATGACGCGCTCGGGCCCGCACACCAGCGCAACGTGACCGTCTTCGCCGACGGCGAGGTGGACAGGTCGCCGTGCGGCTCGGGGACGGCCGCGCGGCTGGCGCTGCTGGCCGACGAGCTGCCCGAGGGGTTCACGCTCACCCACGACAGCATCGTGGGCTCCTCGTTCAAGGCCTGGGTGGCCGAGACCACGGCGGAAGGCGTGATTCCCGAGATCGAGGGCATGGCCTACCGTACGGGGCGCCACAGCTTCGAACTCGACCCACACGATCCGATCGGGACGGGGTTCACGCTGCGATGAGCCGCCTCGCGAGCATGTCGGTCGGGGCCGGATCCGCGCCTCTGGTCTCGACCGGCCCCCTCCTTCCGGCCGCCGCGCGGACCGCGTCGTGAGCGGCCTGCCGTACATCGGGGGCCTGGAAGGGCTGGTGCCGGTGTCACGCGCCGTCGCGGTCCTGGAGGAGACGCTGGCCTCGGGCTTCGACCCCGAGCAGGCCCAGGCCCGCACGGCCGCGCCCGCGGGGCAGGGGGAGTTCCTGCTCATGCCCGCGGCCGCCGGACGTTACGCGGGCGTCAAGGTGGTCAGCGTCGCCCCGGGCAACCCGGCTCGGGGGCTGCCCCGCATCCAGGGCGCCTATCTGCTGTTCGACGGCGACAGCCTGGCGCCGCTCGCCGTCATGGACGGCCTGGCCCTCACCTCGCTGCGCACCCCCGCGCTGTCCGCCCTGGCCGTCAGGCACCTCGCGCTCCCGGCCGCCTCGCGGCTGCTGGTGTTCGGCACGGGACCGCAGGCGTGGGGGCACGTCCTGGCCCTGCGCGAGGTCCGCCCGCTGGAGCGGGTCACCGTGGTGGGGCGTGACCCCGGAAGGACCGCCGCCTTCGCGGACCGCTGCCGCGCGCTGGGCCTGGCGGCCGAGGCGCTGCACCCGGATCCGGCGTCCCCCGGCGCCGCCTCCCGTGGCCTCGGCGACCTGGTCGCCTCGGCCGTCGGGGAAGCGGACCTGATCGCCTGCTGTACCACCTCCAGAACCCCCCTCTTCCCCGGTAGGCTCACCCGCGACAGCGCCACCGTCGTCGCCGTCGGATCGCACGAGCCCGACGCCAGGGAGATCGATGACGATCTCGTCAGCCGCGCCACCGTCGTCGTGGAGGCCCGCGGGACGGCATTGTCCGAGGCGGGGGATGTGGTCATTCCCCTGCGCGGCGGTACGATCACCAGTGGTCATCTCGCCGGCAACCTGGCCGACCTGGTCACCGGCCGCGTCACCCTCGGTGAGGGGCCGCGGGTCTTCAAGAGCGTCGGCATGGCGTGGGAGGACCTCGTGGTGGCGGCGGCCGCCTACGAGGCGTGGACCCGACAGGAGGGCCCCGTGAGCGGGCCCGGCACCGTAGACGGACGAAAGTAGGGAAGCCGGGATGGCTGCGGACGATCGGCTCGACCTTCCGGTCGTGGGCGAGCGGCAGAGCCTGCGCGAGCAGGTCGCACACGCACTGCGCGCCGCGCTCGTCACGGGCGAGATGCGGCCCGGCGTGGTCTACTCGGCCCCCGTGCTGGCCGCCCAGTTCGGCGTCTCGGCCACCCCTGTCCGCGAGGCCATGCTCGACCTGGCCAAGGAGGGCCTGGTCGAGGCGGTGCGCAACAAGGGGTTCAGAGTCACCGAGCTGTCCGACCGCGACCTCGACGAGCTGACCGAGATCCGCCAGCTCATCGAGGTGCCGACCATCGCCAGGCTCGCCGACTCCTCACGCGCGGAGGAGTTCGAGCTCCTGAGGCCCGTCGCCCAGGAGATCGTCGACGCCGCGGAACGCGCCGACCTGCTCGCCTACGTCGACGCCGACCTGCGCTTCCACGTCGAGCTGCTGGCGTTGTCGGGCAACGCCCACCTGGTGGAGGTGGTGCGCGACCTGCGCAACAGGGCGAGGCTGTACGGCCTGTCGCAGCTGTCGGAGCGCGGCACGCTGACCGACTCGGCGCGCGAGCACCTCGAACTGCTCGACGCGCTCAAGGCGGGCGACAGGAGCGCGGCCGAGCGCATCATGGGCGAGCACATCCACCACGTGCGCGACATCTGGGCCGAGTAGCGGCTAGGAGGAGCGCGTCGCGCCCAGGCTGGCCGCGACGATGCAGATGATGGCCGCCCACTGCTGGACGTGCAGGAACTCGCCGAGCAGCACCAGGCCGATCAGCGCGGCCACCGCGGGCTCCAGGCTCATCAGGATGCCGAACACGTGCTTGGGCATCCGGCGCAGCGCCTGCAGCTCCAGCGAGTAGGGGATCACCGACGACAGCAGCCCCACGCCGAGCCCGATCAGGATCACCCAGGGCTGCAGCAGGTCGGCGCCGCCCGTGGTGATGCCCACGGGCGCGACGACCACCACCGACACCATCATCGCGAACGACAGCCCCGTCGTGCCGGGGAAGCGCTGCCCCGCGGCGGCCGACAGCAGGATGTAGCCCGCCCAGCAGGCCCCGGCCACCAGCGCGAACCCGATGCCGAGCCAGCTCACCGCCGCCGACTCGCTCCACGGCGCGATGAGCGCGATGCCCGCGCCCGCGAGGGCCACCCACAGCAGGTCGACCCTGCGGCGGGAGGCCGCGATCGCCACTCCGAGCGGCCCGAGGAACTCGATCGCCACCGCGATGCCGATGGGCAACCTGGCGAGCGCCTCGTAGAAGGACAGGTTCATGACGGCGAGGATGAGGCCGAAGCCGAGCCCGACGGCCCAGTCGCGCCAGGCCAGTCCCCTGAGCTTGGGCCGCGACACCGCGCCGAGGATCAGCGCGCTCGCCGCGATCCGCAGGAATACCACGGCCGACGGCGGCAACGCAGTGAACAGCTCCTTGGCGAACCCCGCGCCCAGCTGCACCGAGAAGATCGCGAGCAGCACGAGGCCCGAAGGAGGCACGGAGTCGGCGGCGCTGCGCAGCAGGCCGCCCGTACGGGGCAGCGCTGCCTTGAGACGATCTGCTGGCCCGTCGAGGGCGAAGGCGGTCACGGGACTCCTCGGGAGGAAGTGGTACAGAAGGTGCCGAGCTTACTCGGCCGCTCCGACAGCGTTCCTGCGAGGTGGCCCCGTCGCAGCACTCCCACCGGTCGCAGCCACTCCCCACGGCGGGAGGAGCCACCTACAACGGCGGGAGGAGCCGCTACAGTGGCGGGAGGAACTACTCCCAGCGGAAGGTCCGCGACGCGAGGCCGAGCGTGAGCGCCGCCCACGCCACCAGCACCGCCACCGCGCCCAGCGGCAGCGCCGCGCCGTCGGCCAGCACCGCTCTCAGCCCACCGGTCAGCGCCGAGATCGGCAGCAGCGCGAGCGTCGGCTCCACGCCGTCGGGGAAGGCCGTCAGCGGGAAGATCACCCCTCCGCACCCCAGCAGCACCAGGTAGACCAGGTTGGCCGCGGCCAGAGTCGCCTCCGCGCGCAGCACACCCGCCATCAGCAGCCCGAGCCCGCTGAAGGCGGCGGTGCCGAGCAGCACCAGCAGGACGGCGGCGGCCATGGAGCCGCGCGGCTGCCAGCCCAGCGCCAGCGCCACCGCCACGATGACCACGGCCTGCAACAGCTCCACCCCGATGACGGCGAGGGTCTTGGCCAGCAGCAGCCCCGTCCTGGACAGAGGGGTGGCGCCCAGGCGCTTCAGCACGCCGTAGCGCCGCTCGAAGCCCGTGGCGATCGCCTGCCCCGTGAAGGCGGTCGACATGACCGCCAGCGCCAGCACGCCGGGAGCGAGGAAGTCCACCCTCGGCCCCTCGCCGACGTCGACCAGCGGAGCCAGCGAGAAGCCGACCAGCAGCAGCACCGGGATGATCAGCGTGAGCATCAGCTGCTCGCCGTTGCGCAGGATCGCCCGCGCCTCGGCCCCCGCCTGCGCCAGCACCATGCGGGGGAACGGCGCGGCCTGCGGGGCCGGGGTCAGGTCGAGGGTGGTCATCGCAGCTCCCTGCCGGTCAGTTCGAGGAAGACGTCCTCCAGCGTGCGGCGCTCGATGGACAGGTCGTCGGCGGTGACGCCCTCGGAGGCGCACCAGGCGGTCACGGTGGCCAGCAGCTCGGGCCCCACGTGGCCCTCGATGATGTAGTGGCCCGCCGGCGACTCCTTGGCGGCCGAGCCCGCGGGAAGCGCGCTGAGCAGCTCCTCCAGGGCGAGGCCCGGCCTGGCGCGGAAGCGCAGCTGCCGCTCGGCGCCGGTGAGGGTGGCGGGGCTGCCCTCGGCCACGACCCTGCCCCTGTCGATGATGACGACGTGGTCGGCCAGCCGCTCGGCCTCGTCCATGTAGTGGGTGGTCAGCACCACGGCCACGCCCGCCGCGCGCAGGTCGGTGACCAGCTCCCAGCAGGCCCGCCTGGCCTGGGGGTCGAGGCCCGCCGTCGGCTCGTCGAGGAAGACCAGCTCGGGACGGCCGATGACGGCCCCCGCCAGCGAGAGCCGCTGCTGCTGGCCGCCCGACATCCGCCGGTACGGCGTGCGGGCGTGCTCGGTCAGCCCCAGCCGCGCCAGCAGGACGGCCGGGTCGAGGGGGCGGGCGTGGAAGCGCGACATCAGCCGCAGCCACTCCGCGCACCTCATCGCCGGGGGAACCCCTCCCGCCTGCGGCATCACGCCCACCCTCGCCCGCAGTGAGGAGTCGCCGGGATCGGCGCCCAGCACCCGCACCGTGCCGCCGTCGGCCTTGCGGAAGCCCTCGCAGATCTCGATGGTGGAGGTCTTGCCCGCGCCGTTGGGGCCGAGGATGGCGGTGACCGCTCCGCGCTCGGCGGCAAGGGTCAGCCCGTCGACGGCGGTGGTGCCGCCGTAGCGTTTGACCAGTTCGATGACCTCGACGGCAGGGGAGCTCATGGCCACGAGTTTAGGGACCCCATGGCGCGGTCAGCGCGGCAGGCGGCCAGGAGCGCTTTCGTTGCCGAGAAATCACCAAAGAGCTCGCCAAGTCAACTGATGTGACCTTCGTCGCGTGATTGTGTGTGAGGCGACAGGAGGTAGTGCCATGTCGGTACGTAGTAGTTACGAGGCGGGCGTCCCGTGCTGGGTCGACCTGTCGAGCCCTGACGTCCAGGCGTCGGTCACCTTCTATGGTGAGATCTTCGGCTGGAGAGCCGAGATGGCCGACGATCCGGCCGCCGGCGGCTACGGGCAGTTCGTCCACAACGGCAAGAAGGTCGCGGGCGTCGGACCGATCATGGGGGAGGGGATGCCTCCCGTCTGGAACGTCTACGTCGCCACCGACGACGCCGCCGCCACCGCCGACCGCGTGAAGAACGCGGGAGGAAGCGTGGTCATTGAGCCGATGCGGGTCTTCGACGAGGGCACGATGGCCGTCTTCCAGGGCGGCGACGGCTCCTTCTTCTCCGTCTGGCAGGCGGGCAACCACCAGGGCGCCGAGCTGGTCAACGAGCCGGGCTCGTTCTGCTGGAACGAGCTGGTCACCCGCGACCCGCAGGCGGCCGCGCGCTTCTACACCACCGTCTTCGGCTGGACCCCCAAGCCGACCGAGATGGACGGCATGACCTACACCGAGTGGCTGGCCGGCGACAAGAGCATCGCCGGGATGATCGAGATGTCGCCCAACTACCCCGAGGGCACCCCCTCGCACTGGGCGACCTACTTCGCGGTCGCCGACCTCGACGCGACCATGGCCAAGGCGCAGTCGCTGGGCGCGACGATCCTGATCGAGTCGATGGACTCCCCGCCCGGCAGGTTCGGCATGATCCTCGATCCGCAGGGCGCGGCGCTGTCCCTCATCCAGCTCACCGAAACGGCGTGATAAATCACCCGAAATTCGGGAATTCGGCGGACCAGATGGAGGTTTGATCCCTCGGCCCTCGTGGGCCACGGCCTACGAGGGAGAGGGGTTCACGCATGTCCGTGGCAGAAGCCACACCTGTTGCCAGGGGGAACCGCCGCGGACTGCTGTTGCTGATCCTGGGAGCGCTGTCGGCCATCGGCCCGCTCTCGATCGACATGTACCTTCCCGCGCTGCCCGCCATCACCACCGAGATGCTGTCGGCGCCCGCGCAGGTCCAGCTCACGCTGACGGCCTGTCTCATCGGGGTCAGCGTCGGACAGGTCCTGGCGGGACCGCTGAGCGACGTCCACGGGCGCAGGATCCCGCTGATCGTCGGCGTCGCCGGATACACGCTGGCCTCCCTGCTGTGCGCCTTCGCCCCCTCGGTGACCGCGCTGATCGTGCTGCGTCTGGCGCAGGGCGTCATGGGCGGCGCCGCGCTGGTGATCGTCCGCGCCGTCGTGCGCGACCTCTACGACGGCGCCGCCATCGCCCGTATCTTCGCCACCCTCATGCTGGTCAGCGGACTCGCCCCGATCCTCGCCCCGATCGCGGGCGCCCAGCTGCTCTCCTTCACCTCCTGGCGCGGCATCTTCGTGGCGCTCAGCCTGGCCGGGGTGGTGCTGCTGCTGGCCGTACTGCCGGGCGTGAGGGAGACGCTGCCGGCCGAGGACAGGGAGGGCGGCGGGCTCAGGCAGACCGCCGCCACGTTCTGGCGGCTGCTGCGCGACCGCTCGTTCATGGCCTGCTCCCTGGCCGCCGGCCTGGCCTTCGCCGGCATGTTCGCCTACATCTCGGGCTCGCCCTTCGTGCTGCAGGAGGTGTACGGCGCCACGCCGCAGCAGTTCTCGCTCGTCTTCGGCCTCAACGCCTTCGGCCTGACCGTCATGGCCCAGGTCGGCGGCAGGCTCGCGGGCCGGGTGCACCCCGCCCGCCTGGTGCTGGTCGGCCTGTTGGTCAGCCTGGCGGGCGGCGCGCTGCTGGTGCTGGCCGCCTCCATGGACCTCGGCCTGGCCGGCGTGGTGGCCGCGCTGTTCGTCATCATGTGCGGCGCGGGCCTCGTGCTGCCGGGAACCGGCGCGCTGGCGCTGGCCGGTCAGCCCCAGCAGATCGCGGGCAGCGCCTCCGCGCTGCTCGGCGTGCTGCAGTTCGCGTTCGGCGCGGTGGCCGCCCCTCTGGTGGGTCTGGCGGGCTCGGGGACGGCGGTGCCGATGGCCGTGGTCATGCTGGCGCTCATCATCGGCTCCCTCCTGGTTTTCGTCCTTCTCGGCCGCGGGCGTGTTTTCGCAGGTTAGGTAAGGCTTACCTGCGTGAGAAATTGCATTCCCCATTCATTTGAGATGAGGGAAGGAATTACGGCACACTGATGTTGTGAAAAACGTGACCTCCTCGATCGAGCCGGGAAGCGAGCGCAGCACACGTGCGCGCGTCGCTCGGCTGATCCTGGAACACGGTCCCGTCACGGCCGTCGGGCTCGGCGAGCGGCTCGGGCTCACGCCCGCCGCCGTCCGCCGTCATCTCGACGCGTTGCTGGCCGACGGGATGATCGAGCCCCGCACCGTGCGCCCGCGCGGACAGCGCGGAAGAGGGCGACCGGCCAAGCTGTTCGCCATCACCGACGCGGGGCGCAGTGCTTTCGAGCACGCCTATGACGATCTCGCCGGCAGCGCGCTGCGCTTCCTGGCCGAGCGCATGGGCGAGGAAGCAGTGACCGAGTTCGCCCGCTCGCAGGTCGAAGGCCTGCTGCAGCGGCTTGAGCCGGTCATGCGGACAGTGCCGGAAGACCAGCGCGTTCAGGTGCTGGCCCAGGCGCTGTCGGCGGACGGTTACGCCGCCTCGGCCACCAAGGCCAAGTCTGGCGGCGACCAGCTCTGCCAGCACCACTGCCCGGTGGCGCACGCGGCCGCGGAGTTCCCGCAGCTGTGTGAGGCCGAGACTGAGGCGTTCGCGAAGTTGCTCGGCACCCCGGTGCAGCGCTTGGCCACCATCGCACACGGCGACGGGGTCTGCACCACCCACGTGAGCCCCGTTCGGATTAAAGAGAGCAAGGAGACCGGAAGGTGACTGTCACCGACCGCCCGGAGCTGGAAGGCCTCGGGAATTACAAGTTCGGCTGGGCCGACTCGGACGCCGCGGGCGCCGCGGCCAAGCGTGGCCTGTCCGAGGAGGTCGTCCGCAACATCTCCGCGCTCAAGAACGAGCCGGAGTGGATGCTCGACCTTCGCCTGAAGGGCCTCCGGCTGTTCGGCAAGAAGCCGCTTCCCACGTGGGGCTCCGACCTCACCGGCATCGACTTCGACAACATCAAGTACTTCGTGCGCTCCACCGAGAAGCAGGCCGCTTCCTGGGACGAGCTGCCCGCCGACATCAAGAACACCTACGACAAGCTCGGCATCCCCGAGGCGGAGAAGCAGCGCCTCATCGCCGGTGTCGCGGCCCAGTACGAGTCCGAGGTCGTCTACCACCAGATCCGTGAGGACCTGGAGGAGAAGGGCGTCATCTTCGTCGACACGGACACGGGCCTGCGCGAGCACGAGGAGCTCTTCAAGGAGTACTTCGGCTCGGTCATCCCGGTGGGCGACAACAAGTTCGCCGCGCTCAACACCGCGACCTGGTCCGGTGGCTCGTTCATCTACGTGCCGCCGAACACCCACATCGACATCCCGCTGCAGGCCTATTTCCGGATCAACACCGAGAACATGGGCCAGTTCGAGCGGACCCTGATCATCGTGGACGAGAACTCCTACGTCCACTACGTCGAGGGTTGCACCGCGCCGATCTACTCCAGCGACTCGCTGCACTCCGCGGTCGTCGAGATCGTCGTGAAGAAGGGCGCCCGCTGCCGTTACACGACCATCCAGAACTGGTCGAACAACGTCTACAACCTGGTCACCAAGCGCGCCGTCGCCTACGAGGGCGCGACCATGGAGTGGATCGACGGCAACATCGGCTCCAAGGTGACGATGAAGTACCCGGCCGTCTACCTGATGGGCGAGCACGCCAAGGGTGAGACGCTGAGCGTCGCCTTCGCGGGCGAGGGCCAGCACCAGGACGCCGGGTCCAAGATGGTCCACCTGGCGCCCAACACCTCCTCCAGCGTGATCTCCAAGTCGGTGGCGCGCGGCGGCGGCCGCACCTCCTACCGCGGCCTGGTCCAGATCGAGGAGGGCGCCCACGGCTCCGCCTCCACGGTCAAGTGCGACGCGCTGCTGGTCGACCAGATCAGCCGCTCCGACACCTACCCCTACGTCGACGTCCGTGAGGACGACGTCTCGATGGGGCACGAGGCCACGGTCTCCAAGGTCAGCGAGGACCAGCTGTTCTACCTCATGAGCCGCGGGCTCGAGGAGGACGAGGCGATGGCGATGATCGTGCGCGGCTTCGTCGAGCCGATCGCGCGCGAGCTGCCCATGGAGTACGCCCTCGAGCTGAACCGCCTGATCGAGCTGCAGATGGAAGGAGCCGTCGGCTGATGGGCCTGAACGAGAAGCCCCTGTCGACCCTGCACGAGAAGTCGTCCTACAACCTCGACGACTTCTCCGTGCCGACCGGGCGCGAGGAGAAGTGGCGCTTCACGCCGCTCTCACGGCTGAAGGGCCTGCACGACGGCACCGCCGAGGTGACCGGCCAGGTCGTCACGCAGGCATACACCCCCGCCGGCGTCACCGCCGAGTGGGTGGGCCGCGACGACGCCAGGGTCGGCCAGGCCTACGCGCCGACCGACAGGGTCAGCGCGCAGGCCTACAACGCCTTCGAGAAGGCGCTGGTCGTGACCGTGCCCAAGGAGGCCGTTCCGGCCGAGCCGATCCAGATCGAGCTGCGCGGCGGCGGCACCACCGGCGTCGCCTACGGCCACATCGTGGTCAAGGTCGAGCCGATGGCCGAGGCCGTGGTCGTCCTCGACCACCAGGGCAGCGCCGTCTACGCCGACAACGTCGAGTTCGTCGTGGGCGACGGCGCCACGCTGAAGGTCGTCAGCCTGCAGGACTGGGCCGACGACGCCGTGCACGTCTCCCAGCACCACGCCCAGCTGGCCAAGGACGCGACCTTCCGCAGCTTCGTGGTGACCCTCGGCGGCGACCTCGTACGGCTCTCGCCCAGCGTCTCCTACACGGGCCAGGGCGGCGACGCCGACCTGGCCGGCGTCTACTTCGTCGACGCGGGCCAGCACCTCGAGCACCGCCTGCTGGTCGACCACTCCACGCCCAACTGCAAGAGCCACGTCGACTACCGCGGCGCGCTGCAGGGCCAGGACGCCCACGCGGTGTGGATCGGCGACGTGATCATCAGGGTCGAGGCCGAGGGCACCGACACCTATGAGCTCAACCGCAACCTGATCCTGACCGACGGCGCCCGCGCCGACTCGGTGCCCAACCTCGAGATCCTCACCGGCGAGGTCGCCGGAGCGGGTCACGCCTCGACGTCGGGCAGGCTCGACGACGAGCACCTGTTCTACCTCCAGGCCCGCGGCATCCCCGCCGACCAGGCCCGCCGTCTGGTCATCAGGGGCTTCCTCGGCCAGCTGGTGGAGAAGATCTCCGTACCCGAGCTGCGTGAGCGGGTGCTCGCCAAGATCGAGGCGGAGCTCGAGAAGTGAGCTACGAGAAGGTCTGCAAGGTCAGCGACATCCCCGACGAGGGCGTCATCGGCGTCGAGGTGGGGGAGACCCCGGTGGCGCTGGTCCGCAAGGGCGAAGAGGTCTTCGCCCTGCACGACGTCTGCTCCCATGCCGAGGTGAAGCTGAGCGAGGGCGAGGTCTACGACGGGACCCTCGAGTGCTGGCTGCACGGATCGTGTTTCGACGTGCGCTCAGGCAAGCCGACGGGTCCGCCCGCCACCAAGCCCGTGAACGTTTACCGAGTGAAGATCGACGGCGACGACGTCCTCGTCTCGCTCTCGAAGGAGTCATAAAAGTGTCCACCCTTGAGATTCGTGAGCTGCAGGTCTCCGTCGCCGACAAGGAGATCCTGAAGGGCGTCAACCTGACCGTGAGGGCCGGCGAGACCCACGCCATCATGGGCCCCAACGGTTCGGGCAAGTCGACGCTCGCCTACGCGATCGCCGGTCACCCCAAGTACACGATCACCGGTGGCCAGGTGCTGCTCGACGGCGTCGACCTGCTCGAGCTCTCGGTCGACGAGCGCGCCCGCGCCGGTCTGTTCCTCGCCATGCAGTACCCGGTCGAGGTCCCCGGCGTCAGCGTCTCCAACTTCCTGCGCTCGGCCGTCACCTCGGTGCGCGGTGAGGCGCCGAAGCTGCGTGAGTTCAGCAAGGACCTGAAGAACGGCATGGACGCGCTGGCGATCGACCCCGCCTTCGCCACCCGCAACGTCAACGAGGGCTTTTCCGGCGGTGAGAAGAAGCGCCACGAGATCCTGCAGCTCGAGCTGCTCAAGCCGAAGATCGCCGTCCTCGACGAGACCGACTCGGGCCTCGACGTCGACGCGCTTCGCGTGGTCTCCGAGGGCGTCAACCGCTTCCGCGCCTCGGGCGAGACCGGCGTGCTGCTGATCACGCACTACACCCGCATCCTGCGCTACGTGAAGCCCGACTTCGTGCACGTCTTCTCGGCCGGCAAGATCGTCGAAGAGGGCGGCCCCGAGCTGGCGGACAAGCTCGAAGCCGAGGGCTACGAGGCGTACACGAAGGCATCGGCCTGATGAACCAGGAGCGAGCCCGACACAGTGAGCGGAGTGGACCCGTCAGGAACGAGCGGGTCCGCGAAGCCAATGAGGAGTGGTGAGCGACCGATGAGTGCTGTGTTCGACGTGGAGAGGGTCAGGAAGGACTTTCCTGTCCTCTCCCGCGAGCTGTCCGGTGGACGCCCGCTGGTCTATCTCGACTCGGGCAACTCCTCGCAGAAGCCGACGCAGGTCATCGAGACCATGCGCGACCACTTCGCGATGCACTACAGCAACGTGGGGCGGGCCCACCACGCGCTCGGCACCGAGTCGACCGACGCCTACGAGGCCGCCAGGGACAAGGTGGCGGCCTTCGTCGGGGCACCGAGCCGCGACGAGATCATCTTCACCAAGAACGCCTCCGAGGCGCTCAACCTGGTCGCCTACTCCTTCGGCAACAGGACCAACGACGACCCGCGCTTCACGCTCGGCCCCGGTGACGAGATCGTCATCTCCGAGATGGAGCACCACTCCAACATCGTCCCCTGGCAGATGCTCGTGCAGCGCACGGGGGCGACGCTCAAGTGGTTCGGCGTGACCGACGAGGGCAGGCTCGACCTGGCCGACGGCGTCATCACCGAGCGCACGAAGATCGTCTCGGTGGCCCATCAGTCGAACGTGCTCGGCACCGTCAACCCGGTCGCCGAGGTCGTGCGCCGCGCCCACGAGGTCGGCGCGCTGGTGATGCTCGACGCCTCGCAGTCGGTTCCGCACCACCCCGTCGACCTGGCGGCGCTCGGCGCCGACCTCGTCGCCTTCACCGGGCACAAGATGCTCGGCCCCTCCGGCATCGGCGTGCTCTGGGGGCGCACCGAGCTGCTGGAGGCCATGCCCCCGTTCCTGGGCGGCGGCGAGATGATCGAGGCGGTCTGGATGGACCACTCGACCTACGCGCCGGTGCCGCACAAGTTCGAGGCGGGCACGCCGCCGATCGTCGAGGCCATCGGGCTCGGCGCGGCGGTCGACTACCTCAACGGGGTCGGCATGCAGGCCATCGAGGAGCACGAGCGCACGCTGACGGCGTACGCGCTCGAGGCGCTGGGCGAGGTGCCCACCCTGCGAATCATCGGGCCGAAGGGCCTGGACGGCAGAGGTGGGACGCTCTCCTTCACGATGGAGGGCATCCATCCGCACGACGTGGGGCAGATCCTCGACGACCAGTTCGGCGTCGCGGTGAGGGTCGGCCACCACTGCGCGCGGCCGCTCCACCTGAGGTTCGGAATACCCGCGACGACGCGGGCGTCGTTCTACCTGTACAACACCACGGGCGAGATCGACGCCCTGGTGAAGGGTCTTCACCACGTGCAGAAGGTGTTCGCCTGACATGATCGCCGAGTCGATGTACCAGGAGCTGATCCTGGAGCACTACAAGCACCCGCAGGGGCGGGGGCTTCGCGAGCCGTACGACGCCGAGGTCCACCACGTGAACCCGACGTGCGGTGACGAGATCACGCTCAGGGTCAAGCTCGGCGACGGCGGCAAGATCGAGGACGTCTCCTACGACGGGCAGGGCTGCTCCATCAGCCAGGCCGCGGCCTCGGTGCTGCACGAGCTGGCCACCGGCTCGACGGTCGAGGAGTCGCTGTCGGTGGTCGACGAGTTCACCAGGCTCATGCAGGGCAGGGGCCAGGTGGAGGCCGACGAGGACGTGCTCGGCGACGCGGTGGCCTTCGCCGGCGTGGCCAAGTTCCCCGCGCGCGTCAAGTGCGCGCTGCTGTCGTGGATGGCCTACAAGGACGCTGTTGTGAGGAGTGCCTAAGAGATGAGCAAGCCGGTGGAAACCCCGACAACGGCGTACGACGGTGACACCACCGTCGAGGAGGTCATGGAGGCGCTCAAGGACGTCGTCGACCCCGAGCTCGGGATCAACGTCGTCGACCTGGGCCTCATCTACGGCCTCAACCTCGACCCCGGCGAGGGCGGCCACCCGGTGGCCACCATCGACATGACGCTGACCAGCGCGGCCTGCCCGCTGACCGACGTCATCGAGGACCAGGCGCACTCCGCCCTCGACGGCATGGTCTCCGACGTCAAGATCAACTGGGTGTGGCTGCCGCCGTGGGGCCCCGACAAGATCAGCGATGACGGACGCGACCAGTTGCGTATGCTAGGATTCAATGTCTGATCTTTTGCTGCACGGCTGGTGTTCCCAGCACCGGCCGTTTCAGCATGCCAGGGCTCCGGAAGGTCCGAAGCCCCGCCGGGAATAGCACGACCTTCCTGCGCGTTGGCAACATGTGCACCTGACGCACCATTGTGCGTAATGCCGCCTGCGGCCGGTCTTGGGTGCGCGTTGACGGGTCCAGAAGTGGCCCGGTCCCCACCCCGGCAGGCGTCCGATACGTCCGCCCCTCGCACTGAGTACGGCACCGCCGTACGGTCCCGGCTCGTCCTTTTCGCAGAAGTGACGCGCCACTTCGACTGAAAGGCACGACCTTCGTGACCATGCTTGACGCTGCCATGCCCGAAATCTCCGTCGAGGAGAAGGGCGTTTCGGAATTCGAGCTGCTGGGCCTGCCCAAGCCGCTCGTGACCGGACTGTCCCGTCAGGGCATCGACAGCCCGTTCCCCATCCAGACCGCGACGATCCCCGACGTGCTCGCGGGGCACGACGTCCTCGGTCGCGGACAGACCGGCTCGGGCAAGACGCTCGCCTTCGGTCTGCCCACCATGGCGCGCATCGCCGGGGTGAAGCCGCAGGCCGGCCGTCCCCGCGCGATGGTCCTCGTCCCGACGCGCGAGCTCGCGCTGCAGGTGCACGACGCGCTCGAGCCCCTCGGTCGCGGCCTGGGCCTGCGCATGAAGGTCGTCGTCGGCGGCATGTCCATGGGCAAGCAGATCGAGGCGCTGCGCCGCGGCGTGGACGTCATCATCGCCACGCCGGGCCGTCTGGGCGACCTGATGCGCCAGGGCGAGTGCTCGCTCGACTCCATCGAGGTCAGCGTCCTCGACGAGGCCGACCACATGTGTGACCTCGGCTTCTTCCCCGTCGTGTCGGAGCTGCTCTCGCAGACCCCCGCCGACGGCCAGAGGCTGCTGTTCTCGGCCACGCTCGACGGCGACGTCGACAAGCTGGTGCGGCGCTTCCTCAAGAACCCGATCACGCACTCCATCGCTCCCGCGACCTCCCCGGTCGACACCATGGAGCACCACGTGATCCAGGTGACGCGCGACGACAAGTTCGACGTCACCGCCGAGATCGCCAACCGTGAGGGCCGGACGATCATCTTCGTCAAGACCCAGCACGGTGTCGACCGGCTGTGCAAGCAGCTGGCCCGCGTCGGCGTCAAGGCGGGCGGCCTGCACGGCGGCAAGCGCCAGAACCAGCGCACCCGCATCCTGGCCGAGTTCAAGGAGGGCCAGGTCAACGTCCTGGTCTGCACCGACGTCGCGGCCCGTGGCATCCACGTCGACAACATCAGCCTCGTGCTGCACGTCGACCCGCCGCAGGACCACAAGAGCTACCTGCACCGTGGCGGCCGCACCGCCAGGGCGGGCGAGAAGGGCACCGTCGTGACCCTCGTCCTGCCCAACGAGCGCCGCTCGACCGACCAGCTCACCCGTAGGGCGGGCATCCACCCGTTCAGGCTCAAGGCCGAGCCGGGCAGCGAGCGCATCGCCGAGGTCACCGGGGCCCGCACGCCCAGTGGCGAGTCCATCCCCGTGTGGGAGCCCGACGTGCGCAAGCCGCTGCGTCCCCGCCGTGAGAGCGGCGGCCACGGCGGCGAGCGTCGCGGTGGCGGCCGTCGTCGCGACTTCGGTGGCGACCGTGGCCCGCGCCGTACCTCCGAGGGCGGCTTCGGCGCAGGCGACGACCGTCGTCCTCGCCGCGACTTCGACGGCGACCGCGCTCCGCGTGGCGACTTCGGTGGCGACCGTCCCGCCGGTGGTGACTTCGGTGGCGAGCGCCGTCCGCACCGCGCCTTCGACGGCGACCGTCGCCAGGGCGGCTACCGCTCCGACGACCGTGGCCAGCGTCCCGGCGGCTTCCGCTCGGGCGAGACGCCCCGCACGGGTGCCCACGGTGACGACAGGGCGCCCCGTACCGGCGACGCCCCCCGCACCGGTGGTTACCGCGACGACCGGGCTCCCCGCTCGGGCGGCTTCCGCGACGACCGCGCGCCCCGCACCGGCGGCTACCGCTCCGACGAGCGCGGCGGCTACCGTTCCGACGACAGGCCGGCGCGTCCGTTCTCCAGCGGCGGCGGCGCCCGCACCGGCGGCTACCGCTCCGACGACAGGCCGGCCCGGCCGTTGTCGGCCAACCGTGACGACCGCGCGCCCCGCACCGGCGGGTTCCGCTCGGAGGAGCGCGGCACCGGCGGTTTCCGCTCCGACCGTGGCAACACGGGTCGCCGCTTCGGCCGCTGACCCGACCGCCTGACGGCGCTGCCCGCCCTGCCTCCTCGAGAGGTGCGGCGGGCAGCGCCTTTTGCGCAGGCAGATTAATCGGTTCAGTAAATCCCGTGGGAAGGCGCCGGAAGCGTCTAGTGTGGGCCTGTCCCGCCATGGCCACGCCTTCCCCCCGGAGAGTCGATGACATCCCTTCGCCCCCTGCACGACTCCTGGACCGTCCGATCGGCCTCAGGTGAGGTGGTGGCGCCCGCGACCGTGCCGGGCTGCGTGCACACCGACCTGCTCGCCGCGGGCCTGATCCCCGATCCCTATCTGGACGCCAACGAGGACGCCCTGACGTGGATCGGGGGCGAGGAGTGGCACTATGAGAGCGCCTTCGAGTGGGACGGCACCGGGCACGAGCGCACCGACCTGGTCTGCGAAGGGCTCGACACCGTCGCGAGGATCGAGCTGAACGGTGTCGTGATCGGCGAGAGCGCCAACATGCACCGCTCCTACCGGTTCGAGGCGGCTCACGCGCTGCGGCCGGGTGCCAACCGCCTGAGCGTCGTCTTCTCCTCGGCCGTCGAGCACGCCGAGCGGCTGCGCGAGGAGATGGGCTTTCGTCCCGGCGCCTACGCCGCCCCCTACAACTTCATCAGGAAGATGGCCTGCAACTTCGGCTGGGACTGGGGCCCCGCCCTGGTGACGGCGGGCATCTGGAAGCCGATCGGGCTGCACTCGTGGAGCGGCGCGCGCCTGGCCGAGGTCCGTCCCGCGGTGACCGTGGAGGGCGGCGTCGGCAGGGTCGCGGTCCACGTCGAGGTCGAGCGGTCGGCGCAGTCGGACGGGCAACTGTGGGTCACGGCGGCGGTCGCGGGCGTGTCGGTCGTGGGAGCGCTCCCGCCCGGCGCGGACTCCGCCGTGCTGGAACTGGAGGTGCGAGACCCCGCGCTGTGGTGGCCCCGCGGGTACGGCGAGCAGCCCCTCCACGAGCTGGAGGTCGCCCTCGCCGCCGCGCCTGGCTCCGGCGGCGTCCTCGACCGCCGGCAGATGCGGATCGGCTTCAGGACCGTCGAGCTCGACACCGAGGCGGGGGCCTTCACCCTGAAGGTCAACGGCGTCGCGGTCTTCGCCAAGGGCGTCAACTGGATCCCCGACGACTGCTTCCCCTCCAGGATCGGCCGTGACCGCTACGCCGCCCGGCTCGCCCAGGCGTGCGAGGCGGGCGTGAACCTCATGCGGGTCTGGGGCGGAGGGCTGTACGAGAGCGACGACTTCTACGACCTGTGCGACGAGCTCGGCCTGCTGGTCTGGCAGGACTTCCTCTTCGCCTGCGCCGCCTACCCCGAGGAGACGCCGCTGCGCGAGGAGGTCGAGGCGGAGGCCAGGCAGAACGTCGCCAGGCTCATGCCGCACCCCAGCCTTGCGCTGTGGTGCGGCAACAACGAGAACATCTGGGGCTACGCCGACTGGAACTGGCGCGAACCGCTCGAAGGCCGCACCTGGGGTGAGGGCTACTACCTCGACCTGCTGCCCGGCATCGTCGAGGAGCTCGACCCCGGCAGGCCGTACTGGCCGGGCAGCCCGTACTCAGGCTCCATGGACGTGCATCCGAACGACCCCGGCCACCACAACATCCACATCTGGGATGTATGGAACGAGCGCGACTACACCGCCTACAGGGAGTACACCCCCAGGTTCGTGGCGGAGTTCGGCTTCCAGGCCCCAGCCGCCTACGCCACCATCAGGAGGGCCATCTCCGACGAGCCGCCGGCGCCCGACTCGCCGGGCCTGCTCCACCACCAGAAGGCGATCGACGGCAACCGCAAGCTGGCCGCGGGGCTCGAGGCGCACTTCCCCGAGCCCCTCACCTTCGACGACTGGCACTACCTGACGCAGGTCAACCAGGCCAGGGCCATCCAGCTGGGCGTCGAGCACTTCAGGTCGCTGTGGCCGCACTGCGCGGGCACGGTGGTGTGGCAGCTCAACGACTGCTGGCCGGTCACCTCCTGGTCGGCGATCGACGGCGACGGCCGGAAGAAGCCGCTCTTCCACGCGCTGCGCAGGGCCTACGCCGACCGGCTGCTGACCGTGCAGCCGAGGGGGGAGGGGCTGGCGGTGGTGGCCGTCAACGACGGCGCCGAGGCGTGGACGGCCGAGGTGCGGGCCGTACGGCACGCGATGGACGGCTCCGAGCTGCGTGCGGAGAGCTTCACGCTGGAGGTGGAGCCGCGCGGCGCGGCCACGGCGCACCTGACGATCGCCACCCCCGGCGACCCCGCCCGCGAGCTGATCACGGTGACGGCGGGGGAGCACAGGGCATGGTGGTTCTTCCTGCCCGACAAGGAGCTCGACCTGCCCGCCGCCGACTTCACGATCACCGTGGAGGGGCGCGAGGTGCTCGTCGAGGCGCACACCCTGGTACGCGACCTGACGATCTACCCCGACAGGGCCGATCCCGCGGCCGAGGTGGACGACCAGCTGGTCACGCTGCTCCCCGGCGAGAGCCACCGCTTCACGCTCAGCAGGCCGGTGGCCGAGCCGCCGGTGAGGTGCGTGAACGAGCGGCGCGGTGAGGCCCGCTTCAGGTGAGGGCCGGGGAGCCGGGGGGTTACTTACCCGGTTCACCAGGTTGGGGCGGCGCGATAGTCTCGACCTCGGCCGCCCCCGCGCATTCGGAGACGTTGTGACAGAGCTGCTTTCCAACCCCGTCAAGCACTACGCCTGGGGTTCGCACACCGCCATCGCGACGCTGACGGGGCGTCCGAGCCCCTCGTCCGAGCCCGAGGCGGAGATGTGGCTCGGCGCCCACCCCTCAGGGCCCTCCCTGCTGGTGGAGCGAGGCCGCACGCTCGACGAGGCGATCGCCGACGACCCCGAGGGCGAGCTCGGCGCCGAGACGCTCGCTCGGTTCGGGGCGCGCCTGCCGTACCTGCTGAAGCTGATCGCGGTCGACAGGGTGCTGTCGCTGCAGGTGCACCCCTCGGCCGAGCAGGCCGAGGCGGGCCACGCGCGCGGCATCTACGTCGACGCCTACCCCAAGCCCGAGCTGATCTGCGCGCTGACGCCCTTCAGCGGCCTGGCGGGCTTCCGCGCGCCGGAGGAGGCGGCACGGCTGCTGGCCGAGCTCGAGGTGGCCGAGCTGGAGCCGGTCGTGGCGCGGCTGCGCGAGGGCGACACGGCGGGCGCGCTGCGGCTGCTGCTGGAGTGGCCCGAGCGCAAGAGGCTGGTCGAGGCCGTCGTGACCGCGGCGGAGCGGCTCGGTCACGACCTCGTGACGCGCCTGGCCGAGCAGTACCCCGACGACCCCGCCGTGCTGGCCCCTCTGCTGATGAACCGGCACGACCTGCGGCCCGGCGAGGCGCTGTTCCTCGGCGCGGGGGTGCTGCACGCCTACGTGAGCGGGTTCGGCGTGGAGATCATGGGCGGCTCGGACAACGTGCTGCGCGCCGGGCTGACCAGCAAGCCGATCGACGTCGACGAACTGCTGCGCGTCACCGACGCGGCCGCCCAGCCGCTGCGGGTCGAGGCCGTCGACGGGCTCTACAGCGTGCCGGTCCCCGAGTTCGCGCTCGGCCGCCTCGAGGCTCCCGACAGGCGCCTGGAGGGCGGGCTTCCCCGCGTCCTGGTCTGCACGGCGGGCGAGGTGGCCGTCGACGGCAGGCCGCTGCGCGCGGGCGAGTCGGCGTTCTCGAGCGGCTCGGCCGGCGGCGTCGAGCTGCGCGGACCCGGCACGATCTTCTGGGCGCAGCCGTCTCGGGTGGCGGACGTTTCGGGTCATGGGGCCTGAGGGCGGATAGTCTGAACAGAGCACATCTGCCGAGCACCGAGAGAGATCATGAAGACCTTCGATGAGCTGTTCGCCGAGCTGTCCGACAAGGCACGCACCAGGCCCGAGGGCTCTGGCACCGTGGCCGCGCTCGACGCCGGCGTCCATGCCATCGGCAAGAAGGTCGTCGAGGAGGCCGCCGAGAGCTGGATGGCCGCCGAGCACGAGTCCGACGACCGCGCCGCCGAGGAGATCTCCCAGCTGCTCTACCACGTGCAGTGCCTCATGATCGCCCGTGGCATCGGGCTCGACCAGGTTTACAAGTACCTCTGAAAGGTTCGCCACGATGCTACGGCTGGCCGTACCCAACAAGGGCGCCCTCAACGAGGCCGCCGCCACCATGCTCAAGGAAGCCGGCTACCGCACCAGGAAGGACAGCAAGGAGCTGGTCGTCGTCGACCCCGACAACGACTGTGAGCTGTTCTTCCTGCGCCCGCGTGACATCGCCGTCTACGTCGGCGAGGGCACGCTCGACGCCGGCATCACCGGGCGCGACATGCTCTTCGACTCGGGCGCGCCGGTGGAGGAGATGCTGCCGCTGGGCTTCGGCGGCTCCACCTTCCGCCTGGCCGCCAAGGCGGGCGCCATGTCCTCCGTGCAGGACCTCGACGGCCTGCGCATCGCCACCTCCTACGCGGGGCTGCTGGAGAAGTACCTGTCGGAGAGCGGCGTCGACGCCCGCGTCATCAAGCTCGACGGCGCGGTCGAGACCGCCATCCACCTCGGCGTCGCCGACGCCGTCGCCGACGTGGTCGAGACCGGCACCACGCTGCGCAACGTCGGCCTCGAGGTGTTCGGCGAGCCGATCATGCGCTCCGAGGCGGTGCTGATCAGGCGGCACGGCGCCACCGACACGCCGGGCACCCAGCAGCTCGTGCGCCGCCTGCAGGGCGTCATCCACGCCCGCGACTACGTGCTGATGGACTACGACATCCGCGCCGAGCAGATCGAGCAGGCCAGCAAGCTCACGCCCGGCATGGAGGGGCCGACCATCTCGCCGCTGCACCGCGAGGGATGGGTGGCCGTCCGCACGATGGTGCCGCGCAGGGGGCACCAGCAGGTGATGGACCAGCTCTGGGAGATCGGCGCCCGCGCCATCCTGGTCACGGACATCTACGCCTGCAGGCTATAGCGCCCGGCCGCGGGGAGTACCATTCTCGTCACCGTGCGTGACGAATCGATCTCCCGTCGGCGGGTGCTGTTCGGCGGCGCCCTCGTCGGGGGCGCCGCCCTGTCAGGCGCGGGCTTCGTGGGCGGGGTCGCCTTCGGCCGCGCGGTGCCCGCCCTGCCCGAGCGCCGCGCGCCCCACGAGCTGCGGGAGCCCGTGAGCGCCGAGCGGGCCTGGGCCGCGCTGTCGGCGGGCAACAGGCGCTGGATGGCGGGCAGGGCCCGCCATCCCCACCAGGACCCCTCCCGCAGGCGCTACGTCGCCACGAGCCAGCATCCCTACGCGGTCGTGCTGTCCTGCATCGACTCCAGAGTGCCGCCCGAGGTCGTCTTCGACGTGGGCGTCGGCGACCTGCTGGTGGTGCGGACGGCGGCGCACACCCTCGACCCCCTGGTGCTGGGCGCCGTCGAGTACGGCCCCGAGGAGCTGGGCGTCCCCTTGGTCGTGGTGCTCGGCCACCAGCGCTGCGGTGCGGTCACCGCCGCCGCCCACGCCATCCGCGACCGTGTCACGCTGCCCGGAGACCTGCAGCGCATCGTCGAGGCGCTGCGCGGGGTCTACACCCCCGACATCGAGCGGATGATCGCCGCCCACACCCGCGACACGGTCGCCAGGCTGCGCCCGCTGCTCCCGCACGTGGTGGGCGCCCGCTACGACCTCGACTCCGGCGGGGTGACCAGGCTCGTCTGACAGACGGCCTCGAAGCTCTCATCGGAGCGCGGCCACGGCCTTGACGGCCCTGTCGACCTGCTCGGGGCTGGTCAGGATCGAGGTGCCGAAGCGGAGGTAGACCTGCAGGTAGGGCGTGGTGCTGGTGAGGATGCGCTGGGCGCGCAGGCGCTCGACCGCCTGGAAGGGCGTGACGCCGTCGATCTCGCAGCAGACCAGCCCCGCCGAGAGCTCCGCGCTCATCGGGGTGATCAGCCGCACGCGTGGGTCGGCGGCCAGGCCCTCCTTGAGGCGGGTGGCCAGCTCCAGCGTCCGCGCCTCGATCTTGTCCTTGCCGATCGAGGTCTGGAAGGCGAACGCCTCGGCCATCGCCCAGCGGTGTTCGTAGGCCTTGTAGCCGCCGGGGGTGTTGATGATCCCTCCGGGACCCGTGGGGGCGGTGCGGCCGAACCAGGCGCGGAAGGTCTGGTTGCTGAAGCTCGGGACGATCGGGGCGACGCTCTCCCACTGCCTGCCGTACAGGATGCCGGTGCCGCGCGGGCCGAACAGCCACTTGTGGGTGCCGGTGGCCAGGAAGTCGCAGCCCAGGTCGGTGACGGAGTCGGCCAGGGCCCCGAAGCCGTGCACGCCGTCGACGCACAGCAGCGCCCTGTCGCGCTCGTCGCGGTCGCGGTTGGCCTCGGCGAGCGCGTCGGCGATGGCGCGGATCGGCAGCCGCACCCCGGTGCTCGAGTGCACCCAGGTGACGGCGACGATCCTGGTGCGCGGCGTGAGGCCGGCCCTGATCGCGCTCACGATCTGGTCGGCGCTCGCCTTGGCCGGATCGTCGTACAGGCGCACCCTGTGGACCTTCGCGCCGGTGCGCTCGGCGAGCATGCGCAGGTTGTCGTGGGTGGCCATGAAGTCGTGCTCGGTGGTGAGCACCTCCTGTCCAGGACGCAGGCGCAGACCGGAGTAGAGCAGGCTCAGCGCCATCGTGGTGCTGTCGGTCAGCGCCACCTCGCCCTCCTCGGCGCCGACGAAGCGTTCCGCGGCGGCCCTGGTGGCGGCCTCGCGGTCCTCCGCCTCGAGATATCCGGCGGTGTCGGCGTCGAGGGCGTCGCGGTGGCGCTGGATGGCCTGCCGTACGGGGGCGGGATGGGCGGCCAGGACGAAGGCCGCGAAGTTGGCGATCTCGGGGTCGAGGACGAACTGGGCGCGCACGGCCTCCCAGCCCTCGTTCGGTGGCGTGGTGCGAGTAGTCGTCGGGGTCGTGGTGGTGCAGCCCGCGAGGGTCGCGCTCGCCCCGCCCAGCAGCAGCGTCCGCCTGTTCAGCACGATTCCCTTCTAGCACGCTAACGTGCCGATGTGGGACGACCAGCCAAGTTCGCGGCCGACCAGATCCTCGACGCCGCCGCCGCCCTCGCCGCCGAGGGCGGTCACGAGGCCGTCACCGTCACGGCCATCGCCGCGCGTCTCGGCGCGCCCAGCGGGTCGGTCTATCACCGGTACGGCTCGCGCGACCTGCTGCTCGCGCATCTGTGGATCAGGGCGGTGCGCCGCTTCCAGGAGGGCTTCCTGCTCGCCGCCCGCGAGCCCGACCTCGCTCGGGCGGTGCGCGCCGCGGCCTCGCACGTGGCCGGATGGGCCGCCGAGCACCCTGACGAGGCGCGGCTGCTGCTCGCGCACAACGTGGCCGAGCTGCGCGAGCGCTGGCCGTCCGAGCTGGGGGAGGAGCTCGAAGGGCTCAACACGGCGGTCGCCTCCGCGCTGCGCGACCTGGCCGCGCGGCTGCCCGGCCAGGCGCTGGAGAGAGTCACGTTCGCGCTGGTCGACGTGCCTGTCGCGGCCGTGCGACGGCACGTGCTCGCCGGGCGGCCGGTGCCCGGGTCCGCCGTACGGCTGGCGGAGACCGCCGCTCTCGCGGTAGTTTTAGAGAGTGATCTCTAAAACTGTCGACCGCCTCTACGAGGCCTTCGCGGCCGGCGACGCCGCGGCACTGTCCGCCACCCTCCACCCCGACCTGGTCCTGAGAGTCAGCGACGGCATGCCGATGGGCGTCGGCGGCGAGCACCACGGACCGCGCGCCGCCCTGGGCGGCTGCTGGAGTGTCATCTTCGCCGCATACGACACCAGGCCCGTCCCCGAGGAGCAGGTGTGGGCCGGTGACGACAGGGTCGTGGTGTTCGGGCACTACCGCGGCGTCTCGCGCGCCACGGGTCAGCCCTTCGAGGCGGCCTTCGCCCACGACCTGAAGCTCAGGGACGGGCTGATCGCCGACTTCACCCAGATCACCGATACGGCCCGGTGGCCGCGCGCATGAGGTCGCTCACCCTGACGACGCCGAGGCACCTGCCCACCTCGTCCGTCACCACCAGGTCGTCGTAGACGCGGGCGCTGTCCTGCCCCGCGACCTGCATGGCGGCGATGGCGGGCGTCGTCCTGGGCACCGTTCTCGGCGGATCGGCCAGGCGCAGCGCGGGCTTCTTGCCGTGCAGGGCGTGCCCGTAGCGGCTGGCGATCGACAGCAGGAAGCGGCTGCGGTCCAGGCTGCCCTCGGGGCGCTGGTACTCGTCCACCAGGATCACGCTGGTGATCGAAGGCTCGGTGCCGAACGCCTCCACCACCTCCTCGGACGTCGCACTCTCCGGCAGCGTCACCGCCGGCAGCAGCAGCTCCTGCACCCTGGGGCCGAGCATGAGGTCCGTCCGCGACGGCTTGCGCACGGGCAGCGGCACCCGCACCCGCCCGTCGGGGCCAGGCCGCAGGAGCGGGCCCTCGGCCAGCCGTACGCCCCAGCTCCTGACCGTGGCCAGCTGCGCCTCGTCCGTGATGCCGGGGGTCAGCACGTGCGCGCCGATCCCGCGCGCGAGCGTCGTCAGCGCCTCGCCCACGGCCGTTCGCCTGTGGTCGTCCGGCACCCTGGCCACCAGCTCGGGGGCGAGCACGATCAGGTACGGCGAGGCCTCGGTGACCAGCTCCATCGGAAGGCTGCCGACCCCCATGCCGCCGAAGGCGACGAGGTAGCCGATCGCCCGCAGCCCGTCGAGGCCGACGAGCAGCGCCCGTCTGTCGGCGTCCTGACAGGGACCGTGGACCTTGAGTATCACCTCCCTCGGCCGTCTGCCCGACCTCCTGAGGGCCTCGTGCAGCGGGGCGAGAGCTCCCGAACCGCCGATGACCATGTGGGTGGGCAGGTCGAGGAGGAGGGGAAGGGTGCCGGGGGCGAGCTCGGAGGCGCCTGGTGGCACGTGCAACGCGATGACACCGCCGGTCTCGAGATCGACCACTGGGGAGACCGAGGCGGAAGCTTCCGGGTCGTGCGGGGGAAGCAGGGGAGCCTGGAGAGACACGCCCACATTGTGGGCGCATCCCACCAACTCCATAAGGCGCACGGCGCGAAGTTCACCGATATTTCGCCATGAGTTCCGAGCTCAACGGCCCCAGCCGGATCGCCGGTCCCGGCTCTCACCGCGCCGATGGGAGCCAGGCTCGCAACGCATCGAGGATGCGCGCCCGGGGTCTTCGGCGGCCGGACCGGGCCGTGGGCGCTCTGCCGCCGACCTGTGGTCGTGGGCTAGTCTCGTGCCGCATATTTCGATCATGTGAGGCATACGTGGACATCGGCCCTTACCGGATCATCCGTCAGCTCGGGCAGGGCGGGCAGGGCACGGTCTACCTCGGGCAGGACCGTCACGGCGGGCTGGCCGCCGTCAAGGTCATGAACGGCGGGATCGACCGCGCCTTCACCCGCGAGGTCGCCGCCGCCCGCCAGGTCGACGAGTTCTGCACGGCCCGCGTCCTGCGGGCCGATCTCGACCACCAGCCGCCCTACGTGGCCAGCGAGTACATCGACGGCCCCGCGCTGGCGGCGGTCGCCCCGGTACGAGGGGCGGCACTGACCCGCCTGGCCATCGGCACGGCCACGGCGCTGGCCGCCATTCACCGGGCGGGCGTCGTGCACCGCGACTTCAAACCGGCCAACGTGCTCATCGGACCCGACGGGCCGCGGGTGATCGACTTCGGCATCGCCAGGCTGGTCGACGTCACCGCCACCAAGGACGGCGCGTCGGGCACGCCGCCGTACATGGCTCCCGAGCAGTTCAGCGGCCTGCCGGTGGGGCCCGCCTCCGACGTGTTCGCGTGGGGCTCGACGATGGTCTACGCCGCCAACGGGCGGCCGCCGTTCGGCAGCGACACCTTCGCGGCGACCGCCTACCGCATCCTGCACAGCGAGCCCGACCTGGGTGAGCTGCCCGAACCGCTGCGCGGGATCGTCGCGCGCTGCCTCTCCAAGGATCCCGCAGGGCGGCCGTCGGCCCGCGACCTGCTGCTGGCGCTGCTGGGCGAGCGGGCGCCCGCCCACGAGGACGCCGCGCTGCGCGAGGGCGCCGAGGCGGCCCACGGCGGCGCCGTACGGGGTGGGTCCGTGCATGAGCATCCGACGGAGGAGCGAGGCTCCGGCGGCCTCTCGCGGCGGGCGCTGCTGGCGGCAGGGGGAGCGGTCGCCGCCGCGGCGGCGGTGACCGCGGGCGTGGTGCTGTGGCGAGGCGGGGACCGGTCAGGCACACCCGTGGGAGGGAGTACCGGCACACCGACGCCCACTGTCACCGAGGTGGCAGGGCCGCCCACGCCCGCGCAGCTTCCCGCGGCTCTGGAGGCCGCGGTCGGCGCGAAGCCCATGGCCGACTTCACCTTCGAGGGCCGGATCTCGCAGGGCACGTGGTCGACGAAGGCGAAGGGGACGCTGTCCTACGATCACGGCGCGGGATCCTCGCCGTTCGACACCCGCATGGACATGAAGGTCACCGCCGAGCACCTCGAGCTGACCAAGCACGTGGTGCTCGCCGGCAGCGACTACGTCGAAGGCAAGGCCGTGGACAACCCCGCGGAAGAGCCGATCATGCTCTACGCCCGGTGCCCGCACGCCATGGGAGCGGTGGGCATCGTCGCCGACCTGGCCAGGCTGACGGAGAACGTGACGGCGTCGAAGCGCCGTTACTCCGGCGTGCTGTCCACCACGAAGGCGCCGACCTCGCTCTGGCGGCAGATCAGCGCGATCAACAACGACGAGTTCACCGAGCGGCAGCTCGCCGAGACCACCCTGTCCTGGCTGCTCACGCTGGACGAGGAGAACAGGCCTGAGTCCTTCGAGCTCTCCTGGCACTTCCTGCTCGAGGACGGTACGAGACTGACCTCCCCGTTCGAGACCGGCTACAGCAGCTGGCGTGAAGGGAAGATCAGCGAGCCAGGCTGACATCATGGAGGGCTCACGGCCCACGGTGTCCACAAGGGCGGCCTTCCCGGCATCCCGGCCACGGGGCGCCGGCTGACCGTGACGGCGACGGTCGTGCACCGCGTCGAGAACGGCACCGTGCCCGCTGCCACAAGCTCCTCCTCTGCCGGTACGCTGCGACGGTGAAGGCAAGGCCCGCGAAGGGCGGGGGACGCTGGGTCGCGGTGCCGCCCGAACGCCTCCAGCGCTGGATCGACGGGTTCGCCGACAGGCACGGCCCCTTCGAGTCCACGGGTGACGACCACGTCGTACGGCTGGCCGCCGCCGACGGCGCGCTCGCCGAGTGCCACGCGCCCTTCCCCCCGCTGCCGCAGGGAGCGCCGCGCGTGGCCACCCTGGTCACCCACGTCCGCGCCGAGCGCCTGGTGGGCGTGGTGCTCGTCCGTCTCGGCGGTTACGCGGCGGGCGTCTTCCAGGGCAGCAGGCTGATCGCCTCCAAGGTCGACTCCCGCTACGTCCAGGGGCGCACGGCCGCGGGCGGCTGGTCGCAGCAGCGGTTCGCCAGGCGCAGGCAGAACCAGGCCGAGCAGACCTACCAGGCCGCCGCCGACACCGCCCTGCGGGTGCTGTCGCCGCACCTGGACGGCATGGCCGCGGTGGTGTTCGGCGGCGACCGCAAGGCCGTCGACCTGATGCGGGCCGAGCGGCGGCTCGCTCCGCTGTTCGCCCTGGAGGCCGAGCCGTTCCTCACGGTGCCCGACCCCAGGCTGGTGGTGCTCCAGGAGACGCCGGCACAGTTCCGCGCCGTCAGGATCCACGTCACCGACCCCCCGTGACGAGGTCCCTGACCGGCGGTTCCCTGTCAGGTGGGGCGGGTCACGGGCTCGCGCTGACGCGGACCGCGTCGGCCACGACGTAGCCCGTCGCGGAGGTCCATCTGCTCACCCCCACCACGTTGTAGGTGCCTGCGTTCAGCGTGAACGTGCCGAGCGAGCGCCACTGCCCGCCGCCCGTGCGCTGGTCGAGGAGGACCGTCCTGGCGCCTCCCGCCGCCGACACGATGTACGGCGTGGCGCTGTTGTAGCCGGGGTCGGCGGGATGCCACACCTCCACCAGGTAGCTGCCCGTCGCCGGAACGGCCGCAGGGAACCACGCCGGATCGCTGGCCGCGACAGGAGCGGCGAACCGGTAGTCGGCGCCGTGGCGCTGCGCGGAGTAGGCGGAGGTGCCCCACGCCGAGCTCGCGGAGGGGCCGTCGACCACGACGCTGAACGACCCGCTCTCCTGGTGCGTCCTGCTGAGGGCGGTCACGTGGTAGGTCCCCTGCCCCGAGGAGGGGTCGGTGAAGGAGGTCCCTCTGGTGGTCCCGAGCAGGTTGCGGGCGTCGGTGACCAGGCAGGGGTCGGCCGCCTCCCCCCGGTAGACCGCGTAGGAGGCCGCGCCGGTGCCCTGCCACGACACCGTCGTCCCTCCTGGCCCCTGCGTGACCGAGGTGATCGTGGGAGCGGGCGGGGCGCCCGCCGTCCCTCTGGGCGGGATCAGGGCGGGCCTCGAGTAGTGGTCGGCCACCACCCTGGAGAAGCCGCCCAGCCGGTCGGCGCGCACGTCCTTCGCGCTGAAGTAGACGTCGCCGAGCATCTCGGGGTGTGCGCGGTTGACCCGCAGGTGGTCGCTGAGCTCGGCGGGGTCCTGCCAGGCGGGGTCCTGGCCTGAGACGCCCGTCCTGTAGGCGGCCTGTCCCGCGTACAGCTGCACGCCCGTGCCCCTCACCACCTCCGACCACCAGGCCGTCAGCACCGCGTAGTCGGCCGCGGCGTGGCCGATGTGCCAGTAGAGCTGCGGGGTCAGGTAGTCGACCCAGCCCTGCTTCACCCAGCGGCGGCTGTCGGCGTAGATGGAGTCATAGGACTGCAGGCCCGAGGTGCGCGAGCCGAGCGGGTCGGTGGCGGCGTTGCGCCAGATGCCGAACGGGCTGACGCCGAAGGCGACGTGCGCCTTGGCGGCGTGGATGCGCTCGTCCAGCTCGCGCACCAGCAGGTTGACGTTGTCGCGCCGCCAGTCGGCGACGTTGGAGAAGCCCCCGCCGTACTGTGCGAACGTGGCCGAGTCCGGGATGGCCTGACCGCTGACCGGATACGGGTAGAAGTAGTCGTCGAGGTGCACGCCGTCCACGTCGTAGCGGGTGACGGCGTCCATGATGGCGTCCTCGATGAAGTCACGGACCGTGGGGATGCCGGGGTTGTAGTAGAGCTTGCCGCCGTAGGCGAAGCGCCACCCCGGGTTCTTCCTGGCGGGGTGACTGGCGACGAGGCGGCTCGGGTCGTCGTGGTTGGCCACGCGGTAGGGGTTGAACCACGCGTGGAACTCCAGGTTGCGGGCGTGCGCCTCGGCGACCATGAACGCCAGCGGATCGTAGCCGGGGTTGCCGCCCTGGGTGCCGGTCAGCCACTGCGACCACGGCTCGTACGGCGAGGGCCACAGCGCGTCGGCCGTGGGCCTGACCTGCACGACGACGGCGTTCATCCGCTTCTGGACGGCCAGGTCGAGCCAGGAGCGGAACTCGGTCTGCTGGGCGGAGACCGACAGCCCCGTCCTGCTGGGCCAGTCGATGTTGGCGACCGAGGAGATCCACATCGCCCTGAACTGGCGCTTGGGAGTGGCCGGGTCGGGGACGCACGCGGCGGAGGCGGCGGAGAGGGCGGCGGCGGAGGAGGGAGCGGCGGGGGAGACGAGGGCGGTGAGCACCAGGGCGAGGAGAGCCGCTAATCGGGTCACAGCTCGCATGGTGACGACCGGCGTGCGACTCGACAAGACCCGGAAGGCGAAAATTTTCATCTACTGGCTATGTAATGTCAATTATCGACATCAGTCATGAATCCTCTTAGGATTGCAAGGGGACACCCCCCTTGCACGAGGAGCGCTCATGCGCCGATTAGTCGCCCTTGTCGCTACCGCCCTCTCCGCCCTCCTCATCCTCGCCGCGCACCCCGCCCACACCGCCCTCGCCGACCGGGACCCGCTCCGCACGGCCTTCGACAAGGCCGCCGCCGCCCACGACGTTCCGCGAGACCTGCTGGCCGCCATCGCCTACGCCGAGACGCACCTCGACGGGCACGAGGGCAGCCCCAGCGCCAGCGGCGGCTACGGCGTGATGCACCTGGTCAGCAACCCCACCACGCACACGCTGGAAAAGGCCGCCGAGCTCACGGGCCTGCCGGTGGAGAAGCTGCGCGCCGACACGGACGCCAACATCCTCGGCGGCGCCGCCGTCCTTCGCTCCATCGCCGACGAACTCGGCCTCGACGAGGCGGCCAGGAAGGACGAGGGCCGCTGGTACGGCGCCGTCGCCAGGTACGGCAACGCCTCCACCCCCGAGCTCTCACGCCTGTACGCCGACGCCGTCTACGAACTGCTCGGCCTGGGCTTCAAGGCCAAGGGCCTGCGCGTGGCGCCCCGCGAGGTCACCGCCGACAGGGGAGAGTACGCCGCGGCGCAGGACCTGAACGCCAGGGCGGTCGCGGCCAGCCCCGACTACCCGAACGCGAGCTGGGTGCCGGCCAACTCCGGCAACTACACCGCCTCGAGCCGCCCGTCGAGCTACGCCATCGACCGGGTGATCGTTCACGTGACCCAGGGCTCCTACGCCGGCACCATCTCCTGGTTCCAGAACCCGAGCGCCAACGTCTCGGCGCACTACGTGATCCGCTCCTCCGACGGCGCCACCACGCAGATGGTCCGCGACAAGGACGTCGCCTGGCACGCGGGCAACTGGAGCTACAACACCCGCTCCATCGGCATCGAGCACGAGGGCTGGGTCAGCGACGCCTCCTGGTTCACCGACGCGATGTACCGCGCCTCGGCCGCGCTGACCCGCCACATCTGCGACAAGTACGGCATCCCCAAGGACCGGACCCACATCATCGGGCACAACCAGGTTCCCGGCGCCACGCACACCGACCCTGGCCCGCACTGGAACTGGACCACCTACATGTCGTACGTGACCGGTGGCGGCGGCGGTACCTGGTCGGCCACGGTCGACAACTCGGGCGCCTTCACCGCCAGCGCCAACTGGGGCACCTCGTCCTACTCCGCCCAGCGCCACGGCGCCGACTACCGCTTCGCGAGCCCGGTCGCGGCCAGCGACCCCGCCTGGTTCAGGGCCAACCTGCCCAGCACCGGCAGCTACCGGGTCGAGGTCTGGTACCCCTCCGACCCCGGCTACAACAGCTCGGCGCCGTACATCGTCGCCACGTCGAGCGGCAACCAGACGGTCTTCGTGGACCAGCGCTCGGGCGGTGGAGGCTGGCGCAGCATCGGCACCTTCACGCTCAACGCCGGTGACCGCGACGTCGTCGGCGTGAGCCGCTGGACGTCGGGCGTGGGCTACGTCGTCGCCGACGCCGTACGGATCACCCGCCTCTGATCCACCCGGGGGTACGGCGCGCGGCCTGCTGCGTGCCGTACCCTCTCATCACGAGGCCTTAAGACGATTCAAAAGGATCATGCCTCCCGCTATGATGAGCCCGTTCACAGCGGGGAAGGCTTCGTGAGGATCAATGGCCACCACGAACATCAAGGAGGTCGCGCAGCTGGCGCGCGTCTCCGTGGGCACGGTGAGCAACGTGCTCAACCGCCCCGAGATCGTCTCTCCCGCCACGAGAGAGCGGGTCTTCGCGGCGATCCGCCAGCTGGGGTTCGTCCGCAACGAGGTCGCCCGCCACCTGCGGGTCGGGCGCAGCCGCACGGTCGGGCTGGTCGTGCTCGACGTGGCCAACCCCTTCTTCGCCGATGTCGCGCAGGGCGCGGAGGCGCTGGCCGACGAGCACGACACCATGGTCGTGCTGTGCAACAGCGCGGCCAGCCCGCTCAGGGAGCGCCGCCATCTCGACCAGCTCGAACAGCAGCGCGTGCTCGGCATCCTGATCACCCCCGTGGAGGCCGACAACCCCAGGCTGCTCCAGCTCGCCGCCAGGGGAACCCCCGTGGTCCTGGTCGACAGGGCTGCTCACGGGGGCCAGTGCTCGGTGTCGGTGGACGACAGGCTGGGCGGCAGGCTCGCCGGCAACCACCTCATCGAGCAGGGGCACAGGCGCGTCGCCTTCGTCGGAGGGCCGTTCTCCTTCCAGCAGGTCGCCGACCGTCACGCGGGCATCACCAGCGCCGTCGAGGCGGCCGAGGGCGTCGTGCTCGAGACGCTGTCGATGCCCGCGCTGAGCATCGCCGAGGGCAGGGCCGCGGGGGAGCGCGTCGCCGCGCTGCCGCCGCCGTCCAGGCCGACGGCCGTGTTCTGCGCCAACGACCTGCTCGCGCTGGGCTTCTTCCAGGCGATGACCGCGCAAGGGGTGCGGGTGCCGCACGACGTGGCCATCGTCGGCTACGACGACATCGACTTCGCCGCCGCCTCGGCGGTGCCGCTCTCCTCCGTCAGGCAGCCGCGCGACCTGCTCGGCCGTACGGCGATCGACCTGCTGCTCGAAGAGGTCGAGGAGCCCGACAGGCACAGCCACAGACAGGTGATCTTCCAGCCCGATCTGGTGGTGAGGGAGTCCAGCCTCCGACCGGGAGCGAGCACGTGACAGAGCTGTATCGCAACGCACTGGCAGGCCCCTCCGACCTGGAGGGCTTCCGCCTCGAGGGCGAAGGGGCGCTGTCCTTCCCCCAGGCCAGGCTGCGCCTGGAGAGCCTGCGCCCGCCCGAGGACGGGCAGGCGGCCAACATCGTGCTGTGGTGCCCGGACGACTTCCCCGCCGACGTCGCCATCGAGTGGGACTTCTGGCCGGTGCGCGAGCCTGGCCTGTGCATCATGTTCTTCCACGCCAGAGGCAGGCGGGGCGAGGACCTGTTCGGCCTGACCCCGCGCACGGGGCCCTACGAGCAGTACCACCACGGCGACCTCGACGCCTACCATGTCTCGTACTTCCGCCGCATGTGGCCGTCGGAGCGCTCGTTGCACACCTGCAACCTGCGCAAGAGCTACGGTTTCCACCTCGTCGCGCAGGGCGCCGACCCCCTGCCCGCGGTCATGGACGCCCAGGGGCCCTACGCCATGAAGCTGACGATCAGCCGTGGGGAGATCTCCTTCCAGGTCAACGGCCTGACCTCCTTCACCTGGAAGGACGACAGCCCGCTGACCGGCGGCAAGATCGGATTGCGGCAGATGGCCCCGATGATCGGCGAGTACGCGAATCTGCGGGTTTCGACTCATTGACTTTGAGTCGATTCAACACTACGTTCGCAGCACCAACCGCCGTTCACCCGCTTTTTACAGGGCAGGAACCCCGGTGCAACCCTTCATCCCCTATGGCCGCTCCACCTCCTCCGGTGGTGCGACATGACCGGCTCCACCTGGTTGACCAGGCTCTACTCGGCCTGTGACGAGGTGCTGTGGGCGGTCAGGCTCAACCTGCTCTGGATCGTGTTCACCCTCGCGGGCGGCGTGGTCCTGGGGCTCGGTCCCGCCACCGTCGCGGCGTACACGCTGGCACGGCGGCACGCTGAGAATGAAACGATTCATAGCTGGCGCGAATTCCTCGACGTCTACCGGCGGGAGTTCGTCAGGGGCTCGTTGCTCGTGCTGCCACCAGCGGCGCTGGGCACCGTCCTCGCGGGCAACTACCTGTACTTCTCTGCTCTGGGCCCGGCGGGCGAGGCCCCGAGGGCGGCGACCCTCGTGGCGCTGCTCGTGCTGGTCGTCATCACCGCCCACCTGCTGCCCCTGTACGTCCGCTACGACCTCAGGCTGCCCGCCTACCTGGTCAAGGCTTCGCTGTTCGCGCTGGTCCGTCCCGCCTCCACGATCGTGCTGCTGTTCGTCTTCGTGGTGGTGGTCTACGCGGGCGCGACGCTGCCGATCCTCGCCCTCGCCGTCGGCGCCGGAGCGTGGATCCAGTTGAACACCTGGCTCTGCCTGCGCTTCTTCGCGGAGAACGAAGCGCGTCTGCATCCGAAAGGAAACTGATGAGCACATCCCCCCGCCGCCTCCTGGCCGGTGTGTTAACGCTAACAGCTGCTCTCCTCGCCGCCGCCTGTTCGGGCGGAGGAGCAGGCGAGGGCCAGGGCGGCAACGGCGCGCTGACCATGATGGTCCCGCTGTTCGGCACGGCTCCCAACCCCTCGGGTGAGATCCAGCAGGCCGTCGAGAAGCTGACCGGCAAGAAGCTCCAGATCACCTGGGTGCCGAACGCCGACTACTCCGACAAGACCAACGTCACGCTGGCCTCGGACAAGATCCCCGACGTCATGGTCCTCCAGGACAACAAGGGGCCCTCGTTCGTCAAGGCCGCCGAGGCTGGGGCGTTCTGGGATCTGACCGACAAGCTGGGCAAGTACCCGAACCTCAAGCCCAGGAACGAGCAGGTCAGGCTCAACTCCTCGACCAACGGCAAGAACTACGGCATCTACCGCGTCAGGCCGCTGCTGCGCTCGGCGGTGCTGCTGCGCAAGGACTGGCTGGACAAGCTCGGCCTGGAGCTGCCCAAGACCACCGACGATCTCTACAACGTCGCCAAGGCCTTCACGGAGAAGGACCCCGACGGCAACGGCAAGAAGGACACCTACGGCCTCATCATCCCGAAGTGGCCGACCCCGATCTTCAACTCCTCCAACCCGTTCAACGCCATCGACGTCTGGTTCGGCGCGCCGAACGGATACGCCATGCGCGACGGCAAGCTCGTCCCCGAGTTCGACACGCCTGAATTCATGGAGGCCAACCGCTACATGAAGAAGATGGTCGACGAGGGCCTGGTCAACCGCGACTTCGCCACTCTCGACACCGCCAAGTGGAACGACCCGTTCGTCCAGGGCAAGGGCGGCATCATCATCGACGTCAACGTGCGTGCCACCCAGCTGTACGGCCTGCTCAAGGAGCAGGACCCGGACGGCTACGCCAAGAAGCTGGCGATGACGGGCAACCTCTCCCGCCCTGACGGCAAGAAGTTCTCCCTGCCCTTCACCGGCTACAACGGCATCGTCGCGATCTCCAAGCAGAACATCAGGACCGAGGAGCAGCTCGACGACGTGCTCAAGGCCCTCGACCGGCTGGCGTCCAAGGAGGGCGCGAACCTGATCACCAACGGCATCGAGGGGCGTAACTACAAGGTCGAGGACGGCTACGCCGTACGGATCAACGAGGACGACCCCGCCGTCAAGGCCATCAACAACGACGTCGACTACGCCTTCATCCAGCTGGGCACCACGTCCAGCGTCGGCGTGGCCGGCGACTCCTACGAGCGCAAGCCTCCGACGGAGGCCGAGCAGGAGAACCTCAAACTGCGCAAGGAGCTGGAGGAGCTCGACCTGCAGACGGCGGTGCACGACCCGACGCTTCCCTACGTCTCGCCGACGGTGACGGCCAAGGGCGCGACCCTGCACCCCATCGTCAGCGACGCCCGCGTCAAGTACCTGGCGGGCGAGATCACCGAGGAGCAGCTCAAGGCCGAGGTCAAGCGCTGGTACGACAGCGGCGGCACGCAGGTCGTCGCCGAACTGGGCGCCCTGGTCGCCAAGGCCGGTAACTGATCCGCGAGGGGGCTCGGGAGCCGTCCCGAGCCCCCATGTCACGAAAGGAGGCCGCTTTGGCCACCGACCTGGCGCCGCCTCCTGTGAAGGCGGTCCCACGAAAGCCGAGGCGCCGCGAGAAGCTGTCGCTCGGCGCCGCGCTGCTGCGCTACCGCTGGCTCTATCTCATGCTGCTGCCCGGTCTCGCCTACTTCGCGATCTTCAAGTTCCTGCCGATGTACGGCCTGACCATCGCCTTCCAGGACTTCGTCCCCTTCCTCGGCTACTCCGGCAGCGAGTGGGTGGGCCTGGCTCACTTCGAGGATCTGTTCACCGGCCCCGACTTCGGCCGCCTGCTCGGCAACACGCTGATCCTCGCGCTCCTGATGATCGTCTTCGCCTTCCCCGCGCCGATCATCGTCGCCCTCATGCTGAACGAGCTGCGCCACAACGTCCTCAAGCGGTCGATCCAGTCCCTGGTCTACATCCCCCACTTCCTGTCGTGGACGATCGTCGCGTCGCTGACCTACCTGCTGTTCTCGGTGGACTTCGGCGTGATCGCCAACTGGATCCACGGCTTCCTCGGCGGCACCAAGGTCGACTACGTCGCCCAGGCCGAGTGGTTCAGGCCCATCATCGTCATGCAGACGCTGTGGAAGTCGACCGGCTGGGGCACGATCATCTACCTGGCCGCGCTGGCCGGCGTGAACGCCGACCTGTACGAGGCCGCCCGCATGGACGGCGCAGGGCGCTGGCGGCAGTTCTGGCACGTCACGCTGCCCGCGATCCGCCCGACGATCGTCGTCATGGCCATCCTCACCTCGGGCAACCTGCTGGACGCCAGCTTCGAGCAGATCTGGCTGATGACCAACTCGCTCAATCGCTCGACGGCGGACGTGTTCGACACCTTCGTCTACTACGTGGGAATCACGCAGGGCGGCTACAGCTATGCGACCGCTGTGGGCCTGTTCAAGGGGGTCGCCGGCGTCGTGCTGATCTTCGGCTGCAACTGGCTCGCCAAGCGCCTCGGTCAGCGGGGACTGTTCTAAAGGAGTTCGCATGTCAGCCAAGAAGCCGGTGGGTCACCACGCCTCCGTCGGCAGCCGCATCTTCGACGCGCTCAACATCACGCTGCTCGTGGGCATGGCGCTGGTGACGGTCCTGCCGCTGCTCTACATCCTCGCCGGGTCGTTCGCCACCGAGTCGGAGATCGCCTCGCGGCCGTTCTTCCTGTGGCCGGAGAAGTTCGTCACCAGCACCTACGAGTACATCTTCGCCACCGACACCTTCGTCCGTGCGCTGATCACCACGATCGTCGTCACGGCGGTGGGCGCGGTCGTCCAGGTCATCCTCACGCTCACGATGGCCTACCCCCTGGCCAAGCGCTACCTGCCGGGTCGGACGCTGGTGCTCAACCTGGTCATCTTCACGCTCGTCTTCAGCGGCGGCATGATCCCCACCTACCTGGTGGTGCGCGACCTGGGCCTGCTCAACAGCTACTGGGCGCTGATCCTGCCGCTGGCGATCAACCCGTTCTACCTGATCATCGTCAAGAGCTTCTTCCAGGAGCTTCCGCAGGCGCTGGAGGAGGCGGCGCGCATCGACGGCTGCAACGAGATGGGCGTCTTCTTCAAGATCGTGCTGCCGCTGTCCAAGCCCATCATCGCGACGTTCTCGCTGTTCTACGCGGTGGGCATCTGGAACGACTACATGTCGCCGCTGCTCTACATCGACGACAACAGCAAGTGGACCCTCCAGGTGATCGTCAGGCAGCTGACCAGCGCCAACGCGGAGAACGCCCTGGCCGCGCTCGACTCGGTCTTCTTCCCCGTGGAGGGGCTCAAGTTCGCCGTCGTCGTCATCGCGACCCTGCCGATCCTGCTGTTCTACCCGTTCCTGCAGAAGCACTTCGCCAAGGGCGTGCTGATCGGGTCGGTGAAGGAGTAGTGGCGATCCTGCTGGCCGGCGACTCGACGGTGGCCTCCTGCCCCGCGTGGGAGGCGCCGATGTCGGGCTGGGGCGCGCAGCTCGGCGCGTTCGTCTCGAGCCCCGTGCGTAACTTCGCCAAGGGCGGCGCGACCACGGCGAGCCACCGGGCCGAGGGGCTGTGGGCGGCGCTGCTGCGTGAGGCGGGACCAGGCGACCTCGTCGTGATCCAGTTCGGCCACAACGACCAGAAGGATCCGGCGATCACCTATCAGGAGAACCTGCGGGTGTTCGTCGAGGAGGCTCGCGCCACGGGCGCGAACCCGATCCTGTGCACCCCCGTGCAGCGGCGCAGGTTCGAGGGGGAGCGCCTCGTGTCCACCCACGGCGACCTGCCCCGCCAGGTGCGCGAGCTGGCCGAGCGGGAGGACGTGCGGCTCGTCGACCTCACACGGGCCACCACCGAGCTCTACGAGCGGCTCGGCCCCGAGGAATCCAGATCGCTGTTCACCTGGTTCGGACCGGGCGAGCATCCGCTCTACCCCGGCGGGATCAGCGACGACACCCACTTCAACTTCCGCGGCGCCGACGTCGTGGCCGCGATCGTGGCGAGGGAGCTTCCATGACGACGCCGACGCCGCTGCACTGGCTGGAGGAGCCGAGGAGACAGGGCGTGACCTGGGGGGTGCCATGGCCGCGCGGCGCCGTCGGCTCCCACGAGCCCTTCGCCATGGCCGACGGCACTCCCGTGCAGAGCTGGGTGAACGCCACCTGGCCCGACGGCTCGGTCAAGTGGTCGGCCCACGCGATCGGGCCGCAGGCCGTACCGGCGGGCTCGTACGAACTGCTGGCGGGCGGCGAGCCCGCCGCGCCGGAGCGGCCCGTGACCGTGACCAGGGAGAGCGGCCTGGTGCGGGTCGCCACCGGCGCGCGCGAGTGGACGGTGGCCGAGACGGGCGGCACGCTGATCAGGTCGATCTCCCTCGGCGGCCGCGAGCTGGCGCGCGACGTGCGCCTGGTGAGCCTGCGCCAGGACAGCCCCGACGAGGACGGCTCGCGCGTCCGCACGCAGGCGACGGGCCTCGTCCAGCGGGTCGTCGTGGAGCAGGAGGGGCCGGTCAGGGCGGTGCTGCGGCTGGAGGGCCGCCACGGCGACTGGCTGCCGTTCACCGTCCGCCTGTACTTCTACGCCGGGGCCTGCGACGTGCGCGTCGTCCACACCTTCGTCTGGGACGGCGACGCTGGCCGCGACTTCCTGGCCGGGCTCGGGCTGCGCGCCGACGTGGTCATGCGCGACGATCTCCACGACCGTCACGTGCGGCTGGCGGGGGAGAGCGGCTTCCTCACCGAGGCCGTGCGCGGCCTCACGGGCCTGCGCCGCGACCCAGGCCCGGCCGTACGGCATGCGCAGGTCGAGGGCCGCGCCTGCGGGCCGATCGGCAACCCCGAGGTGGCAGGGCGGCTGCACCTGATCCCCGCCTGGAACGACTACACCCTCGACCAGTCCAGTGCCGACGGCTTCACCCTGCGCAAACGCACCGCCCCCGGCCACGCGTGGGTGACGATCCCCTCGGGCACCCGCGCGCAGGGCTACGGCTACGTCGGCGGCGTGAGCGGCGGCCTGGGCCTCGGCCTGCGCGACTTCTGGCGGCTGCACCCGGCCCGCATCGACGTGAGGGGCGCGGCCACCGAGCTGGCCACGGCGACGGTGTGGCTGTGGTCGCCGTCCGCACCCCCCATGGACCTGCGCTTCTACCACGACGGCATGGGTCAGGACACCTTCGCCGAGCAGCTGGAGGGCCTGGAGATCACCTACGAGGACTACGAGCCGGGCTTCGGCGACGCCCGCGGCATCGCCCGCACCCACGAGCTCACGCTCACGGCCTACGAGGCCACCCCCCGCGCCGAGGAGCTGGCCGAGCACGCCACCGCGCTCAACTCTCCAGGGCTGCTGGCCGCCGCCCCCGAGCGGATCCTCCAGGCGGGCGTCTTCGGCGACTGGGGCCTGCCCGACCGGTCGAACGCCGCAAGCACCGAGATCGAGCAACGCCTGGACCTGCTGTTCGAGCACTACGCGCGCGAGCGCGAGCAGCGCAGGTGGTACGGGTTCTGGGACTACGGCGACGTCATGCACACCTACGACGCCGACAGGCACACCTGGCGCTACGACGTCGGCGGCTACGCGTGGGACAACTCCGAGCTCTCGCCCGACCTGTGGCTGTGGTACCAGTACCTGCGCACCGGCAGGGCCGACGTCTTCCGCTTCGCAGAGTCCATGACCCGTCACACGGGCGAGGTGGACGTCTACCACCTCGGCAGGTGGAAGGGCCTGGGCACCAGGCACAACGTGCAGCACTGGGGCTGCTCGTGCAAGCAGCTGCGCATCTCCAACGCCGCCTACCGTCGCTTCTACTTCTACCTGACCGCCGACGAGCGCACCGGCGACCTGCTGGACGAGCTGGCCACGCCCGAGGAGACCTTCGTCGCGATCGACCCGCTGCGCAAGGTGCGCGACGACGTCTACGCCCCCGATCCCTCGGCGCTGTCGGTCGGGCTCGGCGCCGACTGGGGCGCCCTGGCCGCCGCGTGGCTGACCAGGTGGGAGCGGCACGGCGACGAACGGGCCAGGGACCGCCTGCTGGGCACGATGGCCGACATCGGCGCGCTGCCGTACGGCTTCCTGCACGGCCAGGCCATGCTCGACCTCGGCACGGGGCGCTTCGACACCTCGGGCGAGGCCGCCGTCGCCATCTCCCATCTGTCGGCGGTCTTCGGGCTGCCCGAGATGTGCGCGGAGCTCATCGCCCTCGACCTGGACGTCCCCGGCTTCGAGCGGGCCTGGCTCGACTACTGCAGGCTCTACCTCGCCCCCGCCGACGTGCAGGAGGCCGAGCTCGGCCAGGCGCTGAGCGGTGTGTCGCTGGTGCAGGCGCACAGCCGGCTGACCGCCTACGCGGCGGCCCGCACCGGCGACGCCGAGCTGGCCGCGTGGGCCTGGCGCAGGTTCCGCCTCGACGAGGGCGACCAGCTCAACACCAACGCCCTGCAACGCCAGGACGACTGGAGCGCCACGCTCGTCGACGGTCCCTGCGTGCCCGCCCCCGTGCTGGAGGCGCCCTTCGTCTCCACCAACGACGCCGCGCAGTACGGCCTGGCGGCCATCCAGAACCTGGCGCTGATCGGCAGGCACCTGTGACCGGGGGAAGCACGGGCCCCGCCCGTCCGTTATGCAGAGGAGGAGGCGTGCCCCTGCCCGTACACTGATCCCCATGCACACTCCCGACTGACCGGCCCCCACGCCGCCATGACCGTCATCCCTATCCCGGGAGTGTCCTTTCCAACATGATCATCGCCAGTGACATCGAGCTGCGCGCGGGCTCGCGCCTGCTCATCGAGAACGCGTCCTTCAGGGTCAACCCAGGAGACAAGATCGGCCTGGTCGGCCGCAACGGCGCGGGCAAGACGACCCTCACCAAGGTCCTGGCCGGTGAGGGGATGCCCGCCGCCGGATCGGTCACCACCTCGGGCAGCGTCGGATACCTCCCCCAGGACCCCCGCCAGGGCGACCTTCAGGTGCTCGCGCGCGACCGCATCCTGTCGGCCCGCGGCCTCGACGAGGTGCTGCGCAAGCTCCACGAGGCCGAGCTCGGCATGACGAGCGACGACCCGAAGGTGCGCGACAAGGCGGTCAAGCGCTACGGCAGGCTCGAGGACCAGATGCACGTCCTCGGCGGCTACGCGGCGGAGTCCGAGGCGGCCTCGATCGCCTCCAGCCTCGGCCTGCCCGACCGCGTGCTCAAGCAGCCGCTGGAAACGCTCTCCGGTGGTCAGCGCAGAAGGGTGGAATTGGCGCGAATTCTCTTCAGTGGGGCAGAAACTCTCCTTCTGGACGAGCCGACAAACCACCTCGATGCCGACTCAATTGGGTGGCTTCGTGATTTTTTGCGATCACATCAGGGTGGCTTGGTGATCATCAGCCACGATGTTGGTCTTCTTGAAGCGACGGTCAACAAGGTCCTTCACCTCGACGCCAACCGTAGTGTGATCGATATCTACAACGTCGGCTGGAAGGCCTATCTGGCCCAGCGCGAGACCGACGAGAAGCGCCGCAAGCGCGAGCGGGCCAACGCGGAGAAGCAGGCGGGGGCCCTGCTGGCGCAGGCCGACAAGATGCGGGCCAAGGCCACCAAGGCCAAGGCCGCGCAGGACATGATGCGCCGCGCCAACAGGCTGCTGACCGGCACAGAGGAGGTGCGCAAGGGCGACAAGGTCGCCAAGCTGCGCTTCCCCGAGCCGCTACCCTGCGGCAAGACGCCCCTGATGGCCGACGAGCTGTCGAAGTCCTACGGCTCGCTGGAGATCTTCACCGACGTCAGCATGGCCGTCGACAGGGGCAGCAGGGTCGTCATCCTCGGCCTGAACGGCGCGGGCAAGACCACGCTGCTGCGTCTGCTGGCAGGGGTGGAGCAGCCCGACACCGGCCAGATCAGGCCAGGTCACGGACTCAAGGTCGGCTACTACGCGCAGGAGCACGAGCTCCTCGAAGCCGACCGCACGCTGCTGGAGAACATGCGGTCGGCGGGAGGCACGTTCACCGACACCGAGCTGCGCAAGGTGCTCGGCTCGTTCCTGTTCACCGGCGACGACGTCGACAAGCCCGCGGGCGTGCTGTCCGGCGGCGAGAAAACCCGGCTGGCGCTGGCGATCCTGGTGCTGTCGAGCGCCAACGTCCTGCTCCTCGACGAGCCCACGAACAACCTCGACCCGGTCAGTAGAGAGCAGGTTCTTTCGGCGCTAAGGTCCTATTCTGGGGCGATCGTGCTGGTTACGCACGACGAGGGTGCAGTTGAGGCTCTGCAACCCGATAGGGTGATCTTGCTACCTGACGGAACTGAAGACGCTTGGAGCGCTGAATTTTCCGATCTTGTGGCACTTGCCTGATCTTAATTTGAGCGGGTAGGGATCTTTTCCCCTGGAGTAGGTAGCCGATCCCGCTGAAATGACTGATCATGGCGGAGTAACGCTGCGGAAGTCTGGCACTACAGGAGGTACTCGTGGCCGAGACTCTGAAGAAAGGTACCCGGGTGACCGGGGCCGACCGTGAGAAACTGGCCGGCGATCTCAAGAAGCGCTACGCCGCGGGTGAGAGCATCCGCGCCCTGGCCGCTTCTACCGGCCGGTCGTACGGGTTCATCCACCGCATCCTGAGCGAGTCCGGCGTGACTCTGCGCGGGCGCGGCGGGGCCACCCGAGGCAAGTCCAAGCGCTGAGGCCGCCTCGGAAACGCGCGACCGCAGCCGCTCGTCTCCAGTCAGCGTGCCGCCGCGCCCGGGCCTACTAGAACCTCGTTCTAGGGAATTCGGTAGGCTCGGGCGCGACGGACCAGCGACGGCGGGAGTGAGCGATGGCGGAAGCGGTGCTTGGGGGGAGTGCGGAGGACGTCTCCATCAAGGAGGCAGGACTGCGCTACGAGGTGGACGGTGAGATCGCGACGATCACGCTGGATCGGCCGGAGAAGCGGAACGCCCAGACGTTCGCTACCTGGTCGGCTCTGGCTCGGATCGGTGACGACCTGCCTGAGCAGGTTCGTATCGTCGTGGTGCAAGGTGAGGGACCGTCCTTCTCGGCAGGGATCGACCTGCGGATGTTCACACCCGAGGGGGTGCCAGGACAGGGCTCGTTCAGCTCGGTGGCACAACTCGACAACGTCTCGTTCGAGCAGCGGATCGAGCAGGCCCAGCAGGGATTTCTGTGGTTGCGCCGTCCGGAGATCGTCTCCATCGCCGCGGTTCATGGTCACGCCATCGGCGCCGGGTTCCAGCTGGCGCTCGCCTGTGACCTGAGGATCGTGGCCGACGACGTCAAGTTCTGCATGAAGGAGCCCGCACTGGGGCTGGTGCCGGACCTGACAGGAACCAAACCCCTTGTCGATCTGGTCGGTACGGCCAAGGCGATCGACATCTGCCTGACGGCCAGGTTCGTGGACGCCGAGGAGGCGTTCAGGATCGGACTGGCCGAACGCGTCGTCAGCGGCGGAGAGCTGACCCAGGCCGTGCGCGACAAGGCGGCCGAGCTGCTTTCGACCAACCGCGACGCGGCGACGGCGACCAAGCGACTGCTCCAGGGCGCGAGGGGGCGCACCCTGGAGGAGCAGACGGCGGCCGAGAGGGTCGAGCAGGCCGCCAGGATCAAGGCCCTGTTCGCGGTGAGCTGACGCGGGAATCACGGCGGCTCGCACGACGCTGTGATGGCAGATGGCGATGATGGGCGGGGGCTTCGGGCCCCAGACGATGCGGTCGCTGCGACGTGACGACTCGGTCATGCAGCAGCGGCTGCGTCCCGGCACGGTCAGGCGGATCGCGAGCTACGCCAAGCCCTTCGGCAGGCAGATCACCGCCTTCCTCGTGCTGGTGGTCGCGGGCGCGGTCATCGTGGTCGCCAACCCGCTGCTGATGAAGGCCATCATCGACAACGGCATCCTGCCCAAGCGGCCAGAGGTGGTCATCGGGCTGGCGGTGGCCATCGCCGTCCTCGCCGCCGTCGACGCGGGCCTGACGCTGGCGCAGCGGTGGTTCTCCTCGCGCATCGGCGAGGGCCTCATCTACAACCTGCGCACCGAGGTCTTCGACCACGTGCAGCGCATGCCGGTGGCCTTCTTCATGCGCGCCCAGACCGGCGCGCTGGTCTCCAGGCTCAACACCGACGTCATCGGCGCGCAGCGGGCGCTGACCAGCACGCTGTCCTCGGTCGTCTCCAACGTCATCAGCCTGGTGCTGGTGCTCGGCGCCATGCTGGTGCTGTCGTGGCAGGTCACCCTGGCCGCCCTGGTCCTGCTGCCGGTCTTCGTACTGCCCGCCAAGTGGGTGGGCAGGCGCATGTCCGTCCTCACCCGCGAGCAGATGCAGCTCGACGCCGAGATGAGCTCGGTGATGACCGAGCGCTTCAACGTGGCGGGCGCGATGGTCGCCAAGCTGTACGGCAGGCCGGAGGAGGAGGCGACGAACTTCGGCGGCAGGGCGGCGAGGGTCCGCGACGTCGGCGTCATCGTGGGCATGTACGGCACCGTGTTCAGGGTCGCGCTCGGCCTGGTCGCCGCGCTGGCCACCGCCCTGGTCTACGGCATCGGCGGCGTCCTCGCCGTCGACGGCTTCTTCGAGCTCGGCACGCTGGTGGCGCTGGCCGCGCTGCTGATGCGGCTCTACGGTCCGCTCACCTCGCTGTCGAACGTGCACGTCGACGTGATGACCGCGCTGGTCAGCTTCGACCGCGTCTTCGAGGTGCTCGACCTCGAGCCGATGGTCGCCGAGAAGCCGGGCGCCAGGGCCGTCCCGCCGGGCCCCGTGACGATCGAGTTCGACGACGTCCACTTCCGCTACCCCGCGGCCGAGGAGGTCTCGCTGGCCTCGCTCGAGTCGGTGGCCAGGCAGGACACCGGCCCCTCGCACCCCGTGCTCAAGGGCGTCGCCTTCACCGCCGCCCCTGGCAGGCTCATCGCGCTGGTCGGTCCCTCGGGCGCGGGCAAGACCACGATCACCTCGCTGGTCTCCCGCCTCTACGACGTGGACGAGGGCGCGGTGCGCCTCAACGGGCTCGACGTGCGCGACGCCACGCTGGCCTCCCTCCGCGACACCGTGGGCGTGGTCATGCAGGACGCCCACCTCTTCCACGACACCATCGGCGCCAACCTCCGCTACGCCAGGCCGGGGGCCGCCGACGAGGAGATCTGGGACGCCCTGCGCGCCGCGCAGATCGCCGACCTGGTCGAGGGGCTGCCCGAGCAGCTCGAGACCGTCGTCGGCGACCGCGGCTACCGCCTGTCTGGCGGGGAGAAGCAGCGGCTGGCCCTGGCCAGGCTGCTGTTGAAGGCGCCGAGCGTGGTCGTGCTCGACGAGGCCACCGCCCACCTCGACTCCGAGTCCGAGGCCGCCGTCCAGCAGGCGCTGAAGACGGCGCTGGCCGGGCGCACCTCGCTGGTCATCGCGCACCGGCTCTCGACGATCAGAGAGGCCGACGAGATCCTCGTCGTCCAGGACGGCAGGATCGCCGAGCGCGGCCGCCACGAGGACCTGCTGGCGCGCGGCGGCCCCTACGCCGAGCTCTACCGCACCCAGTTCAGCCAGCAGTGACGAACGCGACGCTCACTGGTAGCCCAGCCGGGTGAGCTCCTCGCGGGCCACCTTCTCCACCAGCTCCCTGTCGGCCGAGCGCAGACGTGTGCGCCAGGAGCCGACCTCGGGGACGCGCGTGCCGTACATCGAGACCCTGGAGACGCGGGTCTCCAAAAAGCTCGACAGCGAGGTGAGGGCCTCGACGGGGGAGAGCGCCAGGTCCTCGTAGCGCAGCGTGAGCAGCTGGTCGGCGGGCAGGTCCCGGCGCAGGGTCGCGCTCAGCCGCACCGCGCTGCGCCAGCGCAGCGCGCACTTGCCCGCCGTCGGCATGCTCTTCCACCTGTCGCGGTGCTCGTCGCGGTTGACGCCCAGGAAGGCGTTGGGGAACTCGGTGTCGTCGCTCAGCATCGACGGCTTGAACCACGACAGGCAGTCGGGGTCGTTGACCATGTCGGCGGTGACGTCGCGGCCGTCGCGGATCAGCTGCACGAACCGCGCGTCGGGGAAGGCCTGCAGCAGCACCTCGGCGCTGTAGAGCAGGTCGGGGCTGGCGTCGCCGAAGCGCGTGACCGCGGCGGTGGAGACGCAGGGGCCGCTGCCTGTCACGCCGCCGGCCTGCCTGCAGGGCAGCGGGCAGTGACCGCACGATCCTGGCAGCACCTGCCACGACTCGGCCAGAGAGTCGCGCATCACCCGCACCGCGCCCGAACTGCGCGCGATGGAGGGACGGCGGGCGAAGGCGTGGACCACGTGCGCGACCGACTGGCGGCCCATGGTCAGGTGGAAGCCGGGGGAGCGTTTGAGGGCACGCGCGAGCAGGTCCGCGCCGGAGTGCGGAGCACCGAGCAGGAACACCGGCCTGCGGACCTTGATGCCGTTGACCACGAGAATGTGGGGCGGAGGTCGCATACGTCAGGTAAGTGTGACACCGTTTGCGAGGTGAACGAACCGGCGCCGCCCACATCGGTCACCGTGCTCACAGGAGCGGGCATCAGCACCGATTCGGGAATCCCCGACTTCAGAGGGCCCCAGGGCGTGTGGACCAAGGATCCCGCAGCCCAGGCCATGGTCAGCATCGACAGCTACCTGGCCGATCCGCAGGTCCGGCGCAGGGCGTGGCAGGCCCGCAGAGACCATCCCGCCTGGAGCGCCGAGCCCAACGCGGGCCACCGCGCGCTCGTGCTGCTGGAGCGCTCGGGGCTGCTGCGCTCGCTCGTCACCCAGAACATCGACGGCCTGCACCAGAAGGCCGGCTCCACCCGCGTGATCGAGCTGCACGGCACGATCTTCGAGGTGGAGTGCCTGTCGTGCGGGCTCGTCACGCCCATGCGGGAGGTGCTCGACAGGCAGGAACCCGACCCGCCCTGCCTGCGCTGCGGCGGCATCCAGAAGGCCAACACGATCTCCTTCGGCCAGTCGCTGAAGGAGGAGGTGCTGCGCGAGGCGGTCACCGCCGCCCGCGAGTGTGACCTGTTCCTGGCCGTGGGCACCTCGCTCACCGTCCAGCCGGCCGCGGGGCTGTGCGGCGAGGCGCTGGACGCGGGCGCCGCGCTGGTCGTCATCAACGCCCAGCCCACCCCCTACGACGCGTTCGCCGACCTGGTGATCGACAGGCCGATCGGCGAGGCGCTGCCCGCCCTGGTGAGGGAGCTGATCGATGCGCGCGGGTGACACGGTCGCGATCGTCTCGCCCTCGGGCCCGGCCAACGCGACCCTGCTCGCCAGGGGCGTGCGGCTGCTGGAGGGGCTGGGGCTGAAGGTCGTGCTCGGCGAGCACGTCCTCGACCGTGAGGGCTTCCTGGCGGGCTCCGACGCCGATCGCGCCGCCGACCTGCAGGCCGCCTGGTGCGACCCGGCCGTGTCGGCGGTCTTCTGCTCCAGAGGAGGGTACGGCGCGGCCAGGCTGCTCGACCTGCTCGACTGGGCGGCCATGCGCGAGGCGGGGCCCAAGGTCCTGCTCGGCTCCAGCGACATCACCGCCCTGCACCATGTCGTCGCCACGGAGCTCGGCCTGCCCACGTTGCACGGCCCGATGCCCGCATGCGACGCCGTCACCGACCCTGTCACCTGGGACAACCTCCAGGCCGCGCTGTTCGGCCAGGCGCCGCCCGTCACCGGCGACACGGTGCTGAGGGAGGGCAGGGCCGAAGGGGTCATGGCAGGGGGCAACCTGTCGCTGCTCGCCTCGCTGTGCGGCACCAGGCACCAGCCCTCCTTCGCCGGCAGGCTCGTTCTCCTGGAGGACATCGCCGAGCATCCCTACCGGATCGACCGGATGCTGACCCAGTTGCTGCAGTCGGGCGTCTTCGACGGTGTGCGCGGCATCGCGCTCGGCTCCTGGGTGGATTGCGGCGACCCGCTGCCCGTGCTCGCCGAGCGGCTCCTGCCGCTCGAAGTGCCTGTCATCGCGGGGTTGCCGGTGGGACATGGCACGCCACAGTGGTCGGTGTGGCTTGGGGCGCTTGGTGTTATCGATACCGAATCGTGCTCCCTGTCTGGTCGGCTTGGCGGCTCGGAGCAGGCAATGTAGAGAGACGGAGAGGGAGATAACCGACGATTTGCGGAGGGCGTGACGCGTGAAGTTCTTCAGGCGTGACCGGGAGCCCTCCCGGAGATCCGTCGAGGACGTCGACCTGGACTCACTCCTGTCGCTGGTGGCCGACTCGCTCGGCTACACCTGCGTTTTCGCCCGTGACGGCGGCTCGCTGACACTCGGCGGGGGCAGAGAGATCCTGGTGCGTCTGGCGGGTCTGCGCAGGGAGGCGGGCCGTCGTTCCCGCGAGGACTGGCCCGTGCTGGTCTCCGAGCACCTGGCCAACGCCGTCGCGGCGGCCGACGACCTGCTCGACGTGTGCGATCTCGACCAGGTGAAGCCGCTGCTGCGCACCAGGGTCGAGTCGGTCGACGCGGTCGAGGACCTCACCAGGGTGGTGGGGCGCTCGCTCAACGGCGACCTGGTCGAGCTGCTGACGGTCGGGGCCCGCTTCGTGCGCCCCGAGGAGGCCGGTTGCTGGCCCATCCCCTCCGGCCAGGCCCTCGACCTGGCACTGGCCAACGTGCGCGAGGACGAGCGGCTCGCCATCTCCTCCCTCGATCTGTCGGGGCTGCAGGCCTGGCGGCTGTCGGGCCGCACCGTGGCGGCCGCCGCGCACCTGCGCTGGCTCTCGCAGTACGTCTCCGTGCCGGAGGACGGCATGCTGGTCATCCTGCCCGACCCCGCGACGCTGGTGGTCTACCCCGTCGACGGCATCGGGGTGGTGCGCGCCATCGAGCGCATGCGCGTGCACGCCGAGCGCGCGGCGGGCCTCAGCCAGCAGGTCTACTGGTGGCACGAGGGCAGGCTGACCCTGATCAGGGCCGACATCGTGCTCCAGGACGGCCAGGCCCGCCTGGTCGTCGCCCCGCCTCCCGAGTTCGCGAGGGTGCTGGCCCGCCTGGCCGCCTAGCCCCCTCGAGAGGCCCGGCGGCTACGACAGCGCGCGGGCGGCGTGGACGAGGGGCACGTGGGAGAAGGCCTGGGGGAAGTTGCCGACCAGGCGGCCGTAGCGGGGGTCGTACTCCTCCGCCAGGAGTCCCACGTCGTTGCGCAGCGTCAGGAGCCTGTCGAACAGCTCGCACGCCTCGTCCTTCCTGCCCTGCATGGCCATCACCTCCACCAGCCAGAAGCTGCAGGCCAGGAAGGCGCCCTCACCTCCGGGCAGGCCGTCGACGTCGTTGTCGGCGGCGACGGGATAACGCAGCACGAAGCCGTCGGACAGCAGCTCGTTCTCGATCGCGCTCACCGTGCCGCGCACCCTCGGATCGTCCACCGGCAGGAAGCCCACGATCGGGATCAGCAGCAAGGAGGCGTCGAGCTCGGCCGAGCCGTAGGACTGGGTGAAGGTGTTGCGGACCGGGTCGTAGCCCTTGTCGCAGATCTCGGCGTGGATCTGCGCGCGCAGCGCCTTCCACCGCTCGACGGGTCCGGTGCGGCCGAAGTTCTCCACCTGCCTGATCGCCCTGTCGATGGCCACCCAGCACATCACCTTGGAGTGCGTGAAGTGCCTGCGGGGACCGCGCACCTCCCACAGACCCTCGTCGGGCTCGTCCCAGTGGTCCTCCACGTAGTCGAGCAGCTCGCGCCCGATGGACCACGCCCTGTCGTCGGGGGCAAGGCCTGAGGTGCGCGCGAGGTAGAGGCAGTTCATGACCTCGCCGTAGACGTCGAGCTGCAGCTGCTCGACCGCGCCGTTGCCGATGCGCACGGGACGGGAGTCCTCGTAGCCCGCCAGCCAGCCGAGCTCCATCTCGGGCAGGCGGCGCTCGCCCGCCACGCCGTACATGATCTGCAGGTCCTGCGGCCTGCCCGCGATGGCCCGCAGCAGCCAGGTGCGCCAGGCGGCGGCCTCGTCGAGGTAGCCCGCGCCGATGAGGGCGTCGAGCGTCATGGTGGCGTCACGAAGCCAGCAGAAGCGGTAGTCCCAGTTGCGCACCCCGCCCAGGTCCTCGGGCAGCGAGGTGGTGGGGGCGGCCACGATGCCGCCCGTGGGGGCGTAGGTGAGGGCCTTCAGCGTGATGAGCGAGCGGACCACGGCCTCGCGCCACGGCCCCTTGTAGGTGCACTGGTCCACCCACTCGGCCCACAGCTCCTCGGTCTGGACGAGGTGGTCCTCGGCGGAGATCAGCCTGGGCATCGGCTCGTGCGAGGGATGCCAGGTGAAGACGAAGGCGACCCGCTCGCCCTCCTTGACGTGGAAGGTGGCGCGGTGCGCGTAGTCGCCGCCCTTGAGCGGCACGGGGGAGTGCAGCCAGATGGAGTCGGGGCCGCCGACGGCCTGCAGGTGGCCGTTGGTGCGGCGCACCCACGGCACGATCCTGCCGTAGTCGAAGCGGATCCTGATCACGGTGGACATCTCCACCGTGCCCGACACCCCCTCGACGATGCGGACCACGTCGGGGTTGCGGTCGCGCGGCGGCATGAAGTCGATCACGCGGACGGTGCCCGTGGGGGTGTCGTACTCGCTCTCCAGGATGAGCGTCTCGTCCCTGTAGCGGCGTCTGTCGGCCATCGGGCGGCCGGTGGGGCCGAGCCACCAGTGGCCGTTGCGCTCGCTGCCCAGCAGCGCGGCGAAGCACGACGGCGAGTCGAACCTCGGCAGGCAGAGCCAGTCGATCGAACCGTCGCGGCCCACCAGCGCCGCCGACTGCATGTCCCCGATGAGGGCGTAGTCCTCGATCCGCATGCACCAGACGGTACTAGGTCCAACCGCCCCCGCGAACGCCCGAAGAGCCGTCAGTGCTGGCCCGGCAGAGGGAACCAGCGGGTGAACAGCTGCGTGATCGGGCCGATCGCCACGGCGAAGAGCAGCGTGCCGACGCCGACCGTGCCGCCGAGCAGCCAGCCGATCGCCACGACTGTGATCTCGATGAGGAAGCGCGCGAGCCGCACGGACAGGCCCAGCCTGATCAGGCCGGTCATGACGCCGTCGCGCGGGCCTGGACCCATGCCCGCGCCGATGTAGAGGACGGTGGCCAGCGCGACCGCGACGATGGCCGACAGCAGGTATGCCCACGCCACCGTCCAGTGGCCTGGGCTGGGCAGCAGGTAGATGGCGGCGTCGGCGAACAGGCCAAGGAAGATGATGTTACTGATGGTGCCGATGCCCGGCTTCTGCCGCAGCGGGATCCACAGCAGCATGACCAGCGCGCCCACCAGGATGATCCAGGTGCCGATCGACAGGCCGGTCCTGACGGCCAGGCCCTGGTGGAAGACGTCCCACGGGTCGTTGCCCAGGGCTGACTCCACCTGCAGGCCGATGCCGGTGCCGTACAGGGCCAGGCCGCCGTAGAGGCGGAGGAGGCGTGAGGGCAGCGAACCAAGGGACGGAAGGGAAATCTCACTCATAATGCCCTCAATCATCCAGGCCAGCGGTTTGCATCAAAAGGGCCAATCAGCGAAAGTGGCCTTATGTCAGAACGTCACCTGTCGGCGCAGCAGCTCGGCCGGCTCCTCGACACCGACCGCTCGGCCCGCCCGTTCTACCGGGCACTGGCCCAGGGCGTGCGGGGGCTGGTGCGCGACGGCAGCGTGCCCGTGCGGATGCGCATGCCCGCCGAGCGGCACCTGGCGCAGGAGCTCGGCGTCAGCCGCACGACGGTCACGGCCGCCTACGACCTGCTGCGCGAGCAGGGCTACCTCGACAGCCGCCAGGGGTCGGGCAGCTGGACCGCGCTGCCCGACCCCTCGGTGTGCGCAGACAACCCGTGGCTGTCGGTCGACGACGACGGCCTGCTCCAGATGCACTGCGCCGCCCCTCCCGCCACCACGATGCTGACCGAGGCGGTGGCGGGCGCCATGGAGGACCTGCCGAGGTACGGCATGGGCACCGGCTACGACCCGATGGGCCTGCCCGCTCTGCGCGAGCGCATCGCGGCCCACTACACCGCGAGGGGCCTGGCCACGCGCCCCGAGCAGATCCTGGTCACGACGGGCTCCCAGCACGCCCTGCAGCTCGTCATGAGCCTGCTGCTCACGCCTGGCGACCCCGTCGTCGTCGAGTCGCCCACCTACCCGCACGCCATCGACGCGGCCCGCCACCGCGGCGCGCGCATCGTGCCCGTCGGCATCACGGCGGAAGGCTGGCAGCCGGACCTGATCGCGGGCGCCATGCGCCAGTCGGCCCCCCGGCTGGCCTACCTCATGCCCGACTTCCAGAACCCCACGGGCGCGCTGATGGACAACGCCACCCGCGCCGCCGTCGTCGGCATGGCCAGGCGCGCGGGCACCACGCTGCTGGTCGACGAGACCTGGACCGAGCTCGGGATCGACGCGCCGAACGAGGCGGCGCCGATGGCCGCCTTCGACACCGACAGCAGAGTGATCACCATCGGCTCGGCCTCCAAGCTGTGGTGGGGTGGGCTGCGCATCGGCTGGATCCGCACGACCGCGGCGCTGGCGCGCGGCCTGGCCGTGCACCGCTCGGCCGTCGACATCGCCAGCCCCGTGCTCGACCAGCTCGTCGTCGCCAGGCTCTTCGACCGTATCGAGGAGACCCGCGCCGAGCGCCGCCGCTCCCTCACCGCCTCCAGGTCGGCGCTGGTGGCGGCGCTGCGCGAGCACCTGCCCGAGTGGTCCTTCACCGTGCCGCGCGGCGGCGGCACCCTGTGGGTACGGCTGGCGGGCGAAGGCGCAACCCCCCTCGCCGAGGCCGCCGCCTACCACGGCGTACGGCTCGCGCCCGGTCCCTGGTTCGGCGTGAGCGGCACTCTCGAGGGCTACCTCCGCCTGCCCTTCACCCAGTCGCCGCAGGTCATCACCGAGGCGGTGGCCCGTCTCGCCGAGGCCCGCGCCACCGGCCCAGTCGGCTCGCGCCCCGCCGACCCGCTCATTCGGATGGTGTGACCCCGCTGGCCAGCGGGGCACGCCAGCCGTACTTCATGGCCAGGATGCGCAGCCCGAACGCCAGGACGGCGGCGGCCAGCACGGCGGGCCAGCCGTGCAGGCCGAGCTCGAAGAAGGCGGCCATCGCCGCCGAGCCGAGCATCGCGGGCACGGCGTAGAGCTGGCGGTCGTAGAGCAGCGTCGGGATCTCGCCCGCCAGCATGTCGCGCAGCACGCCCCCGCCAACGGCGGTGGTCACGCCGAGAAGGGCCGCGTGCAGCGGCGACAGGTCGTACAGCAGCGCCTTCTCCGTGCCTACCGCGCAGAACAGGCCGAGGCCCGCGGCGTCGAGCACGAGCAGGAGCGGCATGATGCGGGCGACCTGCGGGTGCCAGAAGAAGACGATCGCCGTGGCCCCGATGGGCACCAGCACGTAACCCAGGCTCTGGAAGGCGGCCGGCGGCACGTTGAGTATCAGGTCGCGCATGATGCCGCCGCCGAGCGCGGTCATCGAGGCCAGCACCGCCATGCCCACCACGTCGAGGCGTTTGCGCACGCCCATGAGGGCGCCTGACAGGGCGAAGACGAGGATTCCGGCGAGATCGAGCAGTTCCGACACGACGATCAGTGTGTCAAAGCCTGGCCGGGGGCCACGTCCTCGTCCCCCATGAGCGCCTTCAGCCTGCGCACGAACATCAGCAGGATCAGGCCCGCCACCAGCGCCACGCCGCCGAGCACCAGGTAGTACTGCGTGAGCGACAGGAAGCCGGTCAGCCTGTAGGTCTGGCCGCCGATCGCGTCGCCCAGCGCCGCGGCCAGGAACCACACGCCCAGGATCTGGCCCTTGAAGTGGTGGGGGGGCGAGCTTGGTGGAGACCGACAGGCCCACGGGGCTGAGCGTCAGCTCGCCGACGGTCTGCATGAGGTACATCACCATCAGCCACAGGATGGACACCCTGACCCCGCCTGAGGCGACACTGGCGGCCGTGGCCAGCACGACGAAGCTCAGGCCCGCCATGAACAGCGCGAAGGTGAACTTCAACGGGGCGCTCACCCTGCTGCCCCATCTGGTCAGCCAGATCGCGGCGAAGACGGGGGAGAAGACGATGACGAACAGCGAGTTGAAGTTCTGCGTCCAGCCCGCGGGGATGGTGAAGCCGAAGAAGGTCAGGTCCACGCTCTTCATGGCGAAGTCCGTCACGGGTCCGGGAGCCAGGTCGAAGATCATCCAGAAGATGACGGCGGCGAAGAACAGGTAGATGTAGGCGCCGAACCTGCGCCGCTCCAGCGGGGTGATGCCGTGCCCGCCGTGCATGATGTACGACAGGTAGAAGATCGTGATGAGCGCGATGATCGCGGTCACCGTCCAGGTGACGCCGTCCTCGGTGAACAGGCCGGTCACGGCCAGCAGCGCGGCCAGCACCGCGAGCGTGACCAGCCCGACGAGCACCCACTTGACGGCCCCGCGCCGCTCCTCGGCCGACAGCGGCTGCGGCACCCGCTCGCCCGCGCCGTGCAGGCTGCGCTTGCCCAGCACGTACCAGATCAGGCCCAGCGCCATGCCGACCGCGGCCGAGCCGAAGGCCAGGTGCCAGTTCCTGTCACCGGCCAGCACGGGCGTCAGGCTGATGCCGGCCAGCGCGCCGATGTTGATGCCCATGTAGAACAGCGAGAAGCCCGAGTCGCGCCTGGCGTCCTGGTCTTCCCTGTAGAGGTAGCCGACCATGCCGGAGACGTTGGGCTTGAGCAGTCCCGTGCCGGAGACGATGAGCAGCAGGCCCAGATAGACGAAGACCGGGCTGCGCACCGGGATCGCCATGCTGATATGGCCGGACATGATGATGACGCCGCCCAGCAGAACCGCCCTGCGGGCGCCGAGCACCCGGTCGGCCAGCCAGCCGCCCGGCAGCGCCGTCAGGTAGACCATGCCCTGGTAGACGCCCACGATCGCGAAGGCCGTGGTCTCCGGCAGGCCGAGACCGTTGCGGACGGCGGGAGCCATGAGGAAGGTGGCCAGGACGGCCCGCATGCCGTAGAAGCTGAACCGCTCCCACATCTCCGTGCCGAACAGCGTGGCCAGACCCCACGGATGCCCGAAGAACGTCTTCTCCTCCGCCTTCATCCCGCCCCCCGACGACATGTCACGTATGTGATCAACTACTCTACGTCATGAGGTGTTCTTGTCCCCTGCCCAGGGCTTGTCGGGGCTCGATGCGGTGTGGTGCGATGCATCCCACTCGTGCAAGTGAGCACTGACGTGGAGGGCGCGCTATGGCCGATGTCCTTGAGGTACAGGCCGAGATCCTGCGGGAGATCGCCGGCCGGACGGTATGTGAGCAGCTCAGGCAGATCGCCGAGCGCTATCCCGACTCGCCCGCCTACTCGGATCCGGCCGAGGGCGGATGGAGCACCCTGACCTACGGCCAGGCCAGGCAGCGGGTGCTCGAGATCGCCGCCGGCTTCATGGCGCTGGGCATGGAGCCCGGCGACGCGGTGGCGCTGATGATGGTCAACCGCAGCGAGCACGTGCTCGCCGACCTCGGCGCGGTGCACGCGGGCGGGATGCCGTGCTCGGTCTACTCGACCTTCGCCCCCGACCAGATCTCCTACGTCGCCAACGACGTGGGCGCCAGATACGCCGTGCTCGGCGGCGCCGCGGACCTGGCCAGGTGGGACCCGGTGCTGGGCGAGCTGCCGGGCCTGCGCAAGATCATCGTGCTCGACGGCACGCCGACCGGCGAGCTCTTCATGAGCTGGGCCGACTTCCTCGAACTCGGCAGGACCAGGCTCGCCGAGGACCACTCCGCCGTCGAGGAGCGCTGGCGGGCGGTCACGCCGGGCGACGTGCTCACCGTGCTCTACACCTCGGGAACCACCGGCATGCCGAAGGGCGTGCCGCTGACCCACGCCAACGCCTTCTACGAGTGCGCGGCCACCGACCGCATGACCGCGCTGCCCACCCAGGGCACGCAGATCTCCTACCTGACCTACGCCCACATCGCCGAGCGCGTCCTCAGCCTCTACCTGCCGCTGACCAAGGTCTCCCACGTGCACTTCTGCACCGACCTGGCCAATCTCGGCGCCGCGCTCGGGCAGGTTCGGCCGATGATGTTCTTCGGCGTGCCGCGGGTCTGGGAGAAGATGATGGCCAAGCTCCAGGCGCTGCTGTCCACCCAGCCCGAGGAGCAGCAGGAGCAGGTCAGGCAGGCCATGGCGGCAGGGCGCGCCTACATCGAGGCGGGCCAGTACGGCCACACCGTCACCCCCGAGATCCAGGCCGCCTACGAGGCCGCCGACGCCGCGCTGCTGTCCATCGTCCGCGGCATGATCGGCTTCGACCGCGCCGAGTGGACGGCCACGGGCGCGGCCCCGCTGCCCGACGAGGTGCGGAGCTTCTTCGCAGGGCTCGGCCTCAGGGTCATCGACGTCTACGGCATGACCGAGACGACCGGCGCGTTCACCGCCAACAGCCCCGCCGTCTACAAGCTCGGCTCGGTCGGCAGGCCCGAGCCCGGCGTCGAGGTGCGCCTGGGCGAGGACGGCGAGATCCTCACCCGCAGCCCGCTCAACACCAGCGGCTATCTCGGCAGGGCGGCCGAGGAGCTGATCGACGCCGACGGCTGGCTGCGCACCGGCGACATCGGCACCGTCGACGACGACGGCTTCTACCGGGTCGTCGACCGCAAGAAGGAGCTCATCATCACCGCGGGCGGCGAGAACATCTCGCCTGCGGCGATCGAGAACTACCTGAAGGAGCACCCGCTCATCGGACAGGCGCTCGCCTACGGCGACAACAGGCCCTTCCCCGTGGCGATCCTCACCCTCGACGGGGAGATCGCGCCGGGCTGGGCCCAGGCGCAGGGCATCGCCTACACCTCGATGGCGGAGCTGGTCGAACACCCCGACGTGCTCAAGGCCGTGGAGGCGGCCGTCGAGACGGCCAACGCGAAGCTGGCCAGGGTGCAGCAGGTCAAGCGATGGGCGCTGCTGCCCATGGAGTGGACGGCCGAGACCTCCGAGCTCACGCCCAGCCTGAAGCTCAAGCGCAGGGTCATCCACGCGAAGTACGCGGAAGTGATCGAGGACCTCTACACCGGCTGACACCTTTACCAACAGGGGCGTGTGTCTCGCCCTCTGCCATTGCCGGACGGTTCCTACCGTCCTGCACATGACCAAGACAGTTCTACTCGCGTCGCTGGTGGCGGGAGCACTGACCGGTCCCGTGCTGGTCGACGCTCCCGCCACCCTCGCAATCAAAGAAATCACGGTGAGGCCCGCCGAACCCGTGGTGGGGGCACACGGCTCGGTGAAGCTCGTGATCGACGTCGTGGCGAAGGGCGCGGCAAAGAACGGGGTGTCGGTCAAGGTCGAACCCGGCGCCCCGCCGAAGCCCGTACCCGGAAAGAAGCCGATCGACGGCGGCCCGACCTTCGGGCCCGTTCCCAAGGCTCTGCCCTCGTCTGTGACCACCCCGGCTCCAGCGGTCACGCCGGCCCTGCGGCCGTCGCCGTCGGCGGCGCTCACCCCTGCCGTGCAGGCGCCGGCACCTGGCCGTCCTGCGGCGCCGGCCACTCCTGGGCGTCCCGCCGTCGCTCCCGCTACTCCTGGGCGTCCCGCCGTCGCTCCGGCTACTCCTGGGCGTCCTGGCGTCGCTCCGGCTACTCCTGGGCGTCCCGCTGTCGCTCCGGCTACTCCTGGGCGTCCCACCGTCGCTCCCGCACCGGCGGCTCCCGGCCGTCCCGCGGTCGCTCCTGCACCGCTCGCTCCCGGCCGTCCCGCCGGTACGCCGGCCGCGGTCTCGGCTCCCAAGCCCCAGGCGCCGCCCGCGCCCATGGGCCTGCCGGCCGTGCAGCGCCCGGTCGCGCCCGACAAGCTCGCCACGCCGGGCGTGCAGCCGCAGCGGGTCGGCGACGGCTGGGAGACCTGGCGCTTCATGCCGTCACAGGGACTGACCCGCTTCTACCCCTCAGGCGTCTGGACGATCACCGCGACCGCCAAGGCCGAGGACGGCAGCACGGTCACCGAGCACCACACCTTCAACCTTCGTCACGAGACCAAGCTCGGCGATCTGGAGATCGACAAGGTACGCGGGGCCAAGGCCGTACGGCTGAGCGGCACCCTGAGGCGGGTGGACCCGAACGGGTACGCCGACTTCGCGCCCTTCGGCAAGCAGCGGCTGGAGATCTCCTACAGGCGCACCGAGACCGAGGAGTGGCAGCAGGTGGCCACCGTGGACACCGCCGCCACCGGACGCTTCGAGCGGCGCGTGGACGGCAGGATGCAAGGCCAGTGGAAGGTGCACTACGCCGGAAACGACAGCTACGCCGCGGAGCAGGCCGGAACCCGCCGCTAAACCGTCCTTTATCTGATCGTTACCAGTTTTGCGCCAACTTTCCTTTACCTTTACGCGTCATTGGTATTGACGCACTCTGTCCCGAGCGCGTCACCCACGGGGAGAGGAAGTTCCACATGATGCGACGACTGGCCGCCGGCGCAGCGGCCGCCGCGCTGGGCGTCTCGGTGCTCGCCACGGCGGCGCCCGCCTCCGCGGACCCGGGGCACGACCCCGACTGGGACGGCGGCCACACCAGGCTGTCGCTCGACGTCGGCCCCGAGCCCGCATGGGAGGGGCGTGGCATCTCGATCAGGGGCAAGCTCTCTGTCGAGTGCGAGCAGGACTACATCGACGGCTTCGTCGTGGTCACCCACGCCGACCACTGCAAGCGGGCGGGCGGCTGGAAGCGACTGGCCGGCAAGAGCATCGTGATCCTGTTCAAGGCCGACGGCTCGCGCGGCTGGGAGCACGTCGAGACCGTCCGCACCCACCGCGACGGGTACTTCTCCACCAGGGAGCGGGCCTGGGCCTCCGGTACGTGGCGGGCGGTGTTCGAGGGCGCCTGGTACCTCAAGCCGACCGAGGCCACCGACTGGGTGAAGGTCATCCGTCACTAGCACCACCGCGAAGGGCCCCGATCCACCAGGATCGGGGCCCTTCCCCTGTGGCGCGCTTGACCTGGAGTGAACTCCATCGGCCAGGATGTGCCGCATGAAGACTCGACTGATCGCCGACCTGCCCGTCAGCGCCATCGGCCTGGGCGCCATGCCGATGTCCGTGGCCGGCCACATGCCCGACGAGGGGCGCTCGATCAGGACGATCCACGCCGCGCTCGACGCGGGGGTCACCCTGATCGACACCGCCGACGCCTACGCGCCCACCACCGCCGAGACGGGCCACAACGAGCGGCTCGTGGCGCGGGCGCTGGAGCTGTGGAGCGGCGACCGCGACACGGTCCTCGTGGCGACCAAGGGCGGCCACACCAGGACCGTCGGAGACGGCTGGGGGCTGGACGGCAGCCGCCACTACCTGCGAAGGGCCTGCGAGAGGTCGTTGAAGGCGCTGGGCGTCGAGGCCATCGGGCTCTACCAGCACCACAGGCCCGACCCGGCGGTGCCGTACGAGGAGAGCATCGGGGCGCTGCGCGAGCTGCTCGACGAGGGGAAGATCAGGCTCGCGGGCATCTCCAACGCCGACCCCGCCCAGATCAGGCAGGCCCACGACATCCTCGGCGGACGGCTGGCCAGCGTGCAGAACGAGTACTCTCCCCGCTTCCGCAGCAGCGAGCAGGAGATCGACGTCTGCGAGGAGCTCGGCGTCGCCTTCCTGCCGTGGTCGCCGCTGGGCGGCATCACGTCCGCGGCGGGCCTCGGCGACGCGCACGCGGTGTTCAACGAGGTGGCCGCCGAGCGGGGGGTGTCGCCGCAGCGGGTGTGCCTGGCGTGGGAGCTGGCCCGCAGCCGCGTGGTGATCCCGATCCCGGGCGCCAGCCGTCCCGAGAGCATCCTGGACTCGGTGGCCGCCGCCGACCTCACCCTGACCGGCGAGGAGCTCGCTCGCCTGGGGTAGCTCGCGGGGGGATAACGACCTCGAGGCGGAGGCATCACGAGTTCTGGCCGGGATCATGAAAGCCCGCGGGTCGTCGTAGTGTCGGCAGGTGCGTAAGTGGATATGGGTCCTCATGGTGAGTGTGCTCATGGCCGCTCTCACAGGCTGTTCGGTCCCGAGCAACGGGGTCACCGGAATCAGCGTCGATGAGGCGGGCCATCTCACCGTGGTCCTCGCCTGGTGTGGCCGAGCGCCGGACGTGGTGATCGTCTACCACGATCGCGCCCCCGGCGAGGCCGCTGGAACGCCAGGTGATCCGACTGTCACGGATGCCACATACGAAGCGCCCGCGCTGCACGGTCAGAGGGCCTCGTTCCGGATCGACGCGCCATCGGACGGATGGACGGCAGCCCCCGAACCGCTGATCCCGAACCCGGCGATCACCTACACCGTCTTCGGCGGGACACGTGACAACAGCAACTCCACCATGAGCGTGAGCTTCCAGGCCGATGACGCGGCCAAGCTCACGCCCGGCAGCGTCCTGGTCCAGGGGTATGACGAGCGCAGGCAGACGCATGTCGACGTCGTCCTACCGCTGCGGGAGTTCGAGCAGGAGATGCGGGACTTCCCGGAGTGCGCGTAGTGGATGCCCCCAATGCCCTGGGGCGGGGGCATCCACAGGTATCAGCCCTTGTAATTGAAGATCTGGCGCAACGTGTGCTGGACCTCCACCAGATCCTTCTGGTCCGCCATGACCTGGTCGATGGACTTGTACGCCTCAGGGTGCTCGTCCACCAGGGCGGCCGCGCGGTCCTGGTTCCAGACCCGGCCGCTCATCGCCTGGGTCAGGGAGGCCGCGGACAGCTCCCGCTTCGCCTTGGTGCGCGACATGCGCCGCCCCGCACCGTGAGAGCAGGAGTTGTACGACTCGGGGTTCCCCCGGCCGCGCACGATGTACGAGCGCGTGCCCATCGAGCCGGGGATCACTCCCTCGTCGCCCGTGTCGGCCTTGATGGCTCCCTTGCGGGTGATCCAGAGCGACTTGCCGTAGTGGGTCTCCTGCTGGGTGAAGTTGTGGTGGCAGTTGATCGTGCGGACCCGCCGGCCCTTGCCGACGACCCGGAACAGCGCGTTGATCAGGACCTTGTCCATCCGGGCGCGCGAGGCCATGGCGTAGCGCTGGGCCCACAGCATGTCCTCGATGTAGGCGGTGAACTCGGGCGTGCTCTGGACCAGGTAGGCCAGGTCGGGGTCCTCGAGCCCGATCGCCTGCTTCTTCATCAGCTTCTTGGCCCCCACGATGTGCATCGTGGCCAGCTGGTTGCCGATGCCGCGCGAACCCGAGTGCAGCACCGTCCAGACCCGGTCGCGCTCGTCGAGGCAGACCTCCACGAAGTGGTTGCCGGAGCCGAGGGTGCCGAACTGGTCGGACACCTTCTTCGTCAGCTTGGGGTTCAGGTCGGTGTGGGGGAGCCCGAGCTCGCCCAGGGTGCGATCCATCGAGGGGTCGGCGTGGCCCTTGCCGACGCCGGCCGGGATGCGGTGCTCCACCATGGGCATCAACGCGGCCAGGCTGTCGGGAAGGTCGGCGGCGGTGAGGGTGGTCTCCGTGGCGACCATGCCGCAGCCGATGTCGACGCCCACGGCCGCGGGGATGATCGCGCCCTCGGTCGGGATGACCGAGCCGACTGTTGCGCCGATGCCGACATGCGCGTCGGGCATGAGAGCGACGTGGCCAGAGACGAATGGCAGGCGCGCGGCACGGGCGGCCTGCATGATCGCGCCTTCGTCGATCTCGCTGGCCCACGACAGCAGGTTCGGTGCGGGCTGGTTCGGCGACATGTGAGGAATCTCCTTACTGGTTGTTGATCAGTCTTGCGTGACCAGGAAGGAAATCCCATCCATTTTACCGCCAGGGGATTTCCCCTGGCGGCGGCCTGCGGGAGTCGAGCGGCGGGGGCTCGGTCTGTTGTCGGGGGGATGGAATAGGCTGAACTGATGTTCCCCTCGGAAAGCTAGGAGGTGACCCCCCTGTGCTGAAGGACTCCTTCGGCAGGGTGGCGACCGACCTTCGGGTGTCACTCACCGACAAGTGCAACCTGCGCTGCACCTACTGCATGCCGCCCGAAGGGCTCGACTGGCTGCCCAACGCCCAGCTGCTGACCGCCGACGAGATCGTCAGGCTGGTCACGATCGGCGTCGAGCGTCTGGGCATCACCGAGGTGCGCTACACCGGCGGCGAGCCGCTGCTGCGCAGGGAGCTGGTCGACATCGTGGCCCGTACGGCCGCGCTGCGCCCCAAGCCGCAGGTGTCGCTCACCACCAACGGCATCGGCCTGGCCAAGCTGGCAGGCGCGCTGGCCGAGGCTGGTCTCGACCGGGTCAACGTCTCCCTCGACACCCTTGACCGCGAGACGTTCAAGCGCCTGGCCCACCGCGACAGGTTCGAGGACGTCGTCGCGGGGCTGGAGGCCGCCGACCGCGCGGGGCTGCGTCCCGTCAAGGTCAACGCGGTGCTGATGCGCGGCATCAACGACCATGAGGCGGTGCCGCTGCTGCGCTTCTGCCTCGAGCGAGGCTATGAGCTGCGCTTCATCGAGCAGATGCCGCTCGACGCCCAGCACGGCTGGAGCCGCGCCGACATGGTGACGGCCGACGAGATCCTCGCGCTGCTGCAGGCCGAGGTCGACCTGTGCGCCGACGACCTGGAGGAGCGCGGCAGCGCGCCCGCCGAGCGTTTCCTCGTCGACGGCGGCCCCGCGCGGGTGGGCGTCATCGGCTCGGTGACCCGTCCGTTCTGCGGGGCCTGCGACCGCGTACGGCTGACCGCCGACGGTCAGATCCGCAACTGCCTGTTCGCCAGGGAGGAGTCCGACCTCAAGGCCGCGCTGCGCGCCGGAGCGGGCGACGACGAGCTGGCCGAGCGCTGGATCGCCGCGGTGCGCGGCAAGCGGGCAGGGCACGGCATCGACGACCCGTCCTTCCTGCAGCCCTCCAGGCCGATGTCGGCTATCGGAGGCTGATCAGCCGCCGGTAGGAGTCCAGGCGCCGGTCGAGGTCGTAGGTGTTCATCGTCACCAGCACCTCGTCGGCGCCGGTCCGCTCCACCAGCTCGCGCAGTCGCTCGGCCACCTGCTCCTCGGTGCCGTGGATCTGCCCCCGCAGCGCCTCGTCGAGGTAGGTGCGCTCGCGCTCGGTCAGCTCCATCGACAGGATCTCCTCCGGGGGGCGGAGCGGCGGGAAGACGCCGCGCGTGCGCGAGTGGGCGGTGGCCCAGGCCTCGGGCAGCTGCAGCAGGTGAGCGTCCTCGCCGACGGCGATGTTGGCCGCCACGATCACGTACGGCGTGCCCTTCACCCGCTCCCTGTAGCGCCTGGCGCCCTCCTCTGCCCTGCCTCCGCCGATCACGAGGGGGAGCCCGAGTTCGGCGGCGACGTCCGCGCCCGAACCGATCGCCAGCACGAAGGCGGGCACCTTCCTGCCTTCGGCTGGCATGGCGTGCACGCCGTCCCTGCCCCTGGTGAAGTAGTCGAGCAGCTCCTCGATCTGCTCGGCGAAGTTCTCCGCGTCCTGCTTGTCGTGGCCCAGCGCCCGCCTGATGCCGCCGGTGAAGCCGACGGACCTGCCCAGGCCCATGTCGATTCGCCCGGGGTAGAGCGCGTCGAGGACGCCGAACTGCTCGGCCACCACGAGCGGCCGGTGGTTGGGCAGCATGACGCCGCCCGTGCCCACCCTGATCCGCGAGGTCGCCGCCGCCACGGCCGAGGCCAGCACGGTGGGCGCCGAGCCTGCCACGCCGGGCACCGCGTGATGCTCCGACACCCAGAAGCGGTGATAGCCGAGCGCCTCGGCCTGCCTGGCGAACGCGACGGTGTCGCGCAGCGCCCGCGCGGGGTCCTGTCCCTGCCTGACGAGGGATCGGTCGAGAATCGACAGCTTTGTCACCTCTCGTGCAACACGCCGGGCGCGGAGGGATTCCCGCATGGAGGCTCCCGCGCCGCTCGCGGAGGGCGCCAGGCCGGAGCGGGCCTTCGCCGACGTGCTCATGATCGGGGAGTCGCAGAGCGACCACGCCAGGGCCGCGAAGGAGAGAGGCGGGTCAGGGGGTGAGGACGGTGGACAGGGCCGCGACCGCGTGGGCGCGGTGCTCGTCCAGCCTGCTGACCACCTCGTCGGCGGCGCCCCGCCGCAGCGCGTCGAGCACCCCCCGATGCTCGGCCACGACGCGCTCCCTGTTGCCGCCCTCGCCGTAGTAGAGCGAGCGGTAGGCGTCGGTGGAGTCCCACAGGGTCCTGATCAGCCGGACCAGCCGCGGCATCCCCGAGCACTCGAACAGCGTCATGTGGAAGACCCTGTTCGCGCCGGCCATCTCCTGCACCTCGCCCGTCGCGGCGAACCGCTCCACCTCCGCCTGCGCCCGCTCGAGCCGCAGCAGATCGTCCTCGCCGAGCCGCGCGACGGCCTTGCGTACCGCCTCCTCCTCCAGCAGCTCGCGGATGCGGTAGACCTCGAGCAGGTCGTCGAGCGACAGGGTCTCCACGAAGTAGCCGCGGTGCGCCTGGTAGGTGACCAGGCCCTCGCCGTGGAGCGTCTTCAGCGCCTCGCGCAGCGGCACCCTGCTGACGTCGAACTCCTCCGCCAGGGCGTCCTGCCTGATCGGGCTGCCTGGACGCAGCCTGCCCGTGGTGATCGCCCTGCGGAGCTCGGCGAGCACGAACTGCTGCGCCGTGGGCGGCCTGCGCCGTTCTTCGACCGAGCTCATCGCCCCAATATCTCACGGACCCATGCGGCGTCCTGTCCGAGGCCGGGAGGCGGCAGCCGGTAGGAGGCGGGCGTGCGCCCCAGCCCGATGGGGTTGGCCACCTGGCCGTCCACCACGGGCTCGAAGCCCAGCGACGAGGCCAGCGCGAAGGCCCCCGCCACGTCGTTGATCGGCCCGCAGGGGACCCCCGCCGAGGTGAGCGCGGCGAACCACGTGTCGGCCGACGCGGTGGCCAGCGTCCGCGACAGCTCGGGCACCAGCGTCAGCCGGTCGGCGACCCTGCCCGCGTTCGTCGCGTAGCGGGGATCGGCGGACAGGTCCTGCCTGTCCAGCACCTCGCACAGCGCGCGGAACTGCCTGTCGTTGCCCGCCGCGATCACGATCGGCCGGTCGGCGGCCTCGAAGACCTCGTACGGCACGATGCTGGGGTGCCTGTTGCCCATCGCCTGGGGCACCACCCCCGCCGCGGCGAAGGCGGAGGCGTGGTTGGCCAGCGCCGACAGCAGCGAGGTCAGCAGGGACACCTCCACGCGCTGTCCCCGTCCTGTCGTGTCACGGTGGCGGAGGGCGGCGAGCACGCCGAGCGCGGCGTGCAGCCCGGTGATCACGTCGACCAGGGCCACGCCCGTCTTGGTTCCCGGGCCCGAGGGCTCGCCCGTCACGCTCATGAGCCCGCCCACCGCCTGCACCACCAGGTCGTAGCCGGGCAGCTCGGCGCCCTTGCCCGCGCCGAACCCGGTCACCGAGCAGTAGACGAGCCCGGGGTTGGCCGCGCTCGCCTGCTCGTAGCCGAGCCCCAGTCGCTCCATCGTGCCCGGCCTGAAGTTCTCCACCAGCACGTCGGCGCGGGCGACCAGCGCCCTGGCCACCTCCAGGTCGCCGGGGTCACGCAGGTCGAGGGCTATCGAGCGCTTGTTGCGGTTGACGCCGAGGAAGTAGGTCGCCTGCCCGTCGGCGTACGGCGGGCCCCAGGCCCGCGTGTCGTCGCCGCCGTCGGGCCGCTCGATCTTCACCACGTCCGCGCCCAGGTCGGCCAGCAGCATCGTCGCGTAGGGCCCGGCCAGCACCCTGCTGAAGTCGGCCACCAGCAGGCCGCCAAGACTCTCCATAGTCAACGCACCCTAAGCTGTGTCATGTTGGATATTCAATATTGGATCCAATCTAGCCGGAGGGTTCGGACCCATGCACCCCACCACTCTGTTCGCCGTCGACGGGCTCCTGACCGAGGAGGAGCGCGAGATCAGGAGCGCCGTCCGCCGCGTGTGCGACCGCGAGCTGCGCCCCAACCTCACCACCTGGTTCGAGGAGGGCCAGATCCCCGCCAGGGAGCTGGCGCGCAGGTTCGGCGAGCTCGGCGTGCTCGGCATGCACCTGGAAGGTTACGGCTGCGCGGGCCTGGGCGCGGTCTCCTACGGCCTGGCCTGCCTGGAGCTGGAGGCCGCCGACTCGGGCCTGCGCAGCCTGGTCTCGGTCCAGGGCTCGCTGGCCATGTACGCCATCTGGCGCTACGGCAGCGAGGAGCAGAAGAACGAGTGGCTGCCCGCCATGGCCGCCGGCGAGCGCATCGGCTGCTTCGGCCTCACCGAGCCCGACTTCGGCTCCGACCCGGCCGGCATGCGCACCAGCGCCAAGCGCGAGGGAGGCGACTGGGTGCTGAACGGCACCAAGATGTGGATCACCAACGGCTCGGTCTCCGACGTGGCCGTGGTGTGGGCGCAGACCGAGGAGGGCATCCGTGGCTTCCTCGTTCCGGCGGGCACGCCCGGCTTCACCGCCCGTGACCTCAAGCACAAGGTCTCCCTGCGCGCCTCCGTGACCAGCGAGCTGGTCCTCGACTCCGTACGGCTGCCGCAGGAGGCCGTCCTGCCGGGCGCCCTCGGCCTGTCAGGACCGCTGCGCTGCCTGAACGAGGCCAGGTTCGGCATCGTGTTCGGCGCGATGGGCGCGGCGCTCGACTGCCTGGAGACCGCGATCGCCTACGCGGGGGAGCGCGAGGTGTTCGGCAGGCCCCTCGCCTCCTTCCAGCTCACCCAGGACAAGCTTGCCGACATGGCCCTCGAGCTGGGCAAGGGGCTGCTGCTGGCCGTCCACCTGGGCAGGTTGAAGGAGGCGGGCACGATCACACCGGAGCAGGTCAGCGCGGGCAAGCTCAACAACGTGCGCGAGGCCCTGGAGATCGCCAGGACCTGCAGGACCATCCTGGGCGCCAGCGGCATCACCCTGGAGTACCCGGTGATCAGGCATGCGGTGAACCTGGAGTCGGTGCTCACCTACGAGGGGACCTCGGAGATCCACGCGCTCGTCCTGGGCAAGGCGCTGACCGGCCACGCCGCCTTCGCCTGACGCCGCCTCCCGCCGGTCAGGCCGCCTTCCGGTGACGCGTGGATCATCGTGAGGGGTGATTTTGGGGAGTGGGTGATCCGCCCATGAACGTCGTAGCGTGGGACACATGCGGCATGACGCGATCATCCTCGCCGGCGGGGCGGCCACCCGGATGGGCGGCAGGGACAAGCCAGGCCTGCTGGTCGGCGGCAGGAGCCTGGTGGAGCGGGTGGCGGCCGCCGTTCCTCACGCGGAACGCCTGGTCGTCGTCGGCCCGCCGCGCGACCTGCCGGGCGCGCTCTTCACCCGCGAGGACCCGCCCGGCGGTGGCCCCGTTCCCGCGCTGCGCGCGGGGCTGGCCCTGGCGGCGGCGCCCTGGGTGGCGCTGCTGGCCGGCGACCTGCCGCTGCTGCTGCCCGAGCACGTCATCGCGCTCCTCGACGCCGCCGGCACGCGGGAGCGGGCCGCCGGGGCCGTCCTGCTCGATGACGGCGGGCGCGAGCAGTGGCTGGCGGGGGTGTGGCGGACCGCCGCGCTGCGCGCGGCGCTGGAGGACTACGGGGGCCGCTCCCTGCACGGCCTGCTCGCCCCCCTCGACCCCGTACGGCTGCGCCTGCCCGGCACGCCCTGGCTCGACTGCGACACAATGGACGAGCTGCGGAGCCTCACGCAGACCGGCGACGACCCGCACCGACCGCCCGAAAGGAGGGGTGGCGTGAACTCAGGACCCGAGGCGGGCGAGCGCTCGCCACACCACACATGAACGTGCTGAGCGAATGGACCGCGCTGGCCTGCAAGGAGCTGGGCGTCGATCCCGCCTCCGTCGACAGGGACCTCATCCTCGAACTGACCAAGGAGGTCGCCCACGGCGTCGCCAGGCCCGCCGCGCCGCTGACCGCCTACCTGCTCGGGCTGGCCCAGGGGTCGGGCACCGCGCCCGAGGACGCCGTCGAGCGCATCACGACGCTGGCCCGCAACTGGGAACGGGCCACGACAGAGACCTTGACCGACGGCTGATGATCGCGGTCAAAGCTGAAGGTTTGCTGTGAACCCGGGTAAACGATTTCGGGAAAGCACGCCTATCCGACCGTATGGTCGAAAACAAAAATGACTGAGAAAAGGGCGAAGCCGGGTGGTTACGGGGGCAAACCACCCGGCTTCGCTTCATCGGCGTTCCGACGGGGGCCCGGAACGCCGGCACCAGCACTCCGACGGGGGACCGGAGCGCTTGGCTAAAGCGTACACCTACAACCCATGGGATGCGTCAAGACTTAGTCACGACCCGATCTCGCGTCGGTGGAGTGGAATCTCCTGTTGGTCAGGCGCAGGGGTGGAAAAGGTCGGAGGCGGGGCATCCTTGCCCCGCTCATTGGCACCGATTACGGCTATGTATGGCAAAAAGATGGCTCCCGCGATGAACAGCAGCCTGAACGGCCAGGGCACCGGCACCACCACGGCCAGGATCAGGCAGATCGTGCGGATGCCCATCTGGATGAGGTAGACCTTCTCCCTGCGGTTGATGTCCGCGCTGAGAGACGGCCGGGCGTCGGTCACCCGGTGGACGTCCCGTTCGCGCCGCAAACCCTTCACGTCTTCCACCGTAGACCTCGGACGGCACGGGTGCGACGGCGCCCCTGGACGGGACGGCGGGTCATGCGATCATGGCTTTCGGGTAAGGGAGGAGGAGCTATGTCGGATCGTACGTACCGGGTGACCGAGATAGTCGGCACGTCGGGGGAGAGCCTCGACGACGCCGTCCGCAACGGCATCCGCAGGGCCTCGCAGACGCTGCGGCACCTCGACTGGTTCGAGGTCACGGAGATCAGGGGCCACATCGAACAGGGCGAGGTGGCCCACTACCAGGTGGGGATGAAGGTGGGCTTCAGGCTCGAGGACGCCTGATCTCCGTCACCGTTTCATGCCTGACGTGACTTCGCCGGGCCCGCGCGGCACACTCTGATATGAAGGGGGCTGCCGGCTCGGCGAAGGGACCACTTGATGACACCGGCCTTACGCGCGCTGCGCTCCGCCGCCTCGCTGCTCGCGGCGCTGGCGCTGGCCGTACCGCTGGCGACCGCCTGTTCGGCCGCCGGCACGGCGGGCCAGGAGCGGGCGGGCCAGGCCGTGACAGGGAAGGCGGCTCCCGTGAAGGCCACCTCCGCGCCGGTGCTGCGGCAGAGCGCCGACGAGGTCGCCCGCACCAGCGCCAGCATGAGGCAGCTGGACGACCTGCCGATGTACGAGATGACCTTCCGCGGCGGCTACGACGTCGGAGCGCCGCTCACCGAGGACGAGCTCGGCAGGAAGGCCGAAGGGTGGGCCTGCTCGCTGTTCCACAGGGGCGCCGAGTTCGGCCGCAACTTCGACTGGGACGACAACCCCGCCATCGTCGTGCGCGCCGACCCTCCGGGCGGTTACGCCTCCCTGTCGGTGGCCGACGCCTACTACGTGCTCGGCAAGACCGGCCCCGTCGACCTCGGCGACCCGGTCGAGCGGCGAAGGCTCGGGCACGCGGTGCTCGCCCCCTTCGACGGCATGAACGAGAAGGGGCTGGCCGTCGGCCTGGCCGCCACCCCGACCGCCGAGCTGCCCGCCCCCATGAAGGGCAGGCCCACGGTGAGCAGCGTGCGGATCATCAGGGTCCTGCTGGACAGGGCGGCCACGGTGAAGGAGGCGCTGGCGCTGATGCGCACCTACAACGTCGACTTCGCCGGCGGACCCCAGGTGCACTACCTGCTCGCCGACAAGAGCGGCGCGTCGGCCGTCGTGGAGTACGGCGAAGGCAGGATGCACGTGCGCGACGACCGCGTCCTGACCAACTGGAGCGTCGTCAGCGGCACCCCCGACGACCGCCACAGGAGGCTCACCGCGACGGTCGACTCGGGGGCCGACGGGCTCGACCTGCTGAAGAGCGTGGCCCAGGGCCACACCCGCTGGTCGATCGTCTACGACCTGAAGAAGGGCACCGCCAGGCTGGTGACGGCCAAGCGGTGGAACCGGGTGCACCGCCTTACCCTGTGATCGTGCGAGGGCAGGCGGCGCACCCGCGAAAGGCGGATCAGTTGGCCTGGCTGACCGTCGACATGTTGAAGTCGGGCACCCTGACCGGCGGCATGATCGTGCGGGTGAAGTAGTCGTTCCACTCGCGCGGCAGCGTCTGCTGGGCGGCCCCGACCTCGCTCAGGCGGCCCAGCAGGTCGACGGGGCTCTCGTTGAACCTGAAGTTGTTGACCTCGCCGACCACCTCGCCGTGCTCGACCAGGTAGACCCCGTCGCGGGTCAGTCCGGTCAGCAGGAGCGTCTGCGGGTCGACCTCGCGGATGTACCACAGGCAGGTCAGCAGCAGCCCGCGCTCGGTGGAGGCGATCATCTCCTCCAGCGACCTGCCGCCCTCGCCGCCCCGCATGATCAGGTTGTCGATCGACGGCGTCACGGGCAGGCCGCTCAGCTCCGCCGAGTGGCGGGTCTGCATGAGCGCGGTCAGCGTGCCGTCTTTCACCCAGTCGGTCGCCGCCAGCGGCAGGCCGTTGTCGAAGACCGAGCTGCGGCGGCTGGGCGCGTGCGCGGTCACGAACGGCGCGCACTCGATGCCGAGGGCGGCGGGGTCGCTGCTCAGCGTGACGGGCAGCTGGGCGAGCCGCTCGCCGACGCGGGTGCCGCCGCCAGGCTTGGAGAAGACCGTGCGGCCGTCGAGGGCGTCACGCGCGCCGCTCGACCACAGCATGTAGATCATCAGGTCGGCGACCGCGCTCGGCGGCAGCAGCGTCTCGTAGCGGCCGGCCGGCAGGTCGACCCGGTTCTTGGCCCACTCGAGGCGCTGGGCCAGCGAGGAGTCGAGCGCGGCCACGTCGACGTCGGAGAAGTCGCGGGTGGCCACACCCGTCCAGGCCGAGCGCTTGAGGTCGGCGGACTTGGCGTTGAGCTCGAGACGCCCCGTCGGCTGGTCGTGGCGCAGCCGCAGGCCCCTCGACGAGCCGACGAAGGTGGAGGTCAGCGTGTGCTCGGCGAAGCCGTACAGCTTCCTGCCGCCCGCCTCCGCGGCGGCGAACGTCTCGCCGAGAGCGGGGGCGAAGTCGCCGAAAACCCCGATCGAGGTGGGCAGCACGGGCTCGACCCAGTTGGCGCTCGAGCCCGCCCCCTCCACCAGGGGCCTGACGTCCTCGGCCGGCTGCGCCTCGCGCGCCGCCGCGTCGGCCGCGGCGACCACCTCGGGCAGCTGCTCGGGCCTGACGGCCGCGCGCGACACCACGCCGACGCCCGCGCCCACGATCGAGATCACGGTCAGCTGCGCCGACCTGGCGACGCCGTTGGTGGTGAGCGTGTTGCCCGCGAAGCGCAGGTTGGCCGTCGAGCCCTCGTCCACGATGACGACGCAGTCGTCGGCCTGGGAGAGCTCGAGCGCCCTCTCGACCATTTCCTGAGGAGATGTCACTTTCCACCCTCCTGCACGGTGTTGAGGATCCTGACGCCGCGGAACAGCGCCGAGGGGCAGCCGTGGCTGACAGGGGCGACCTGGCCGGGCTGGCCCTTGCCGCAGTTGAAGGCGCCACCGAGCACGTAGGTCTCGGGGCCGCCCACGGCCTCCATCGAGCCCCAGAAGTCGGTCGTGGTCGCCTGGTAGGCGAAGTCGCGCACCTGGCCGGCGAGCGCGCCGTTCTCGATCCTGAACGCCCGCTGCCCGGTGAACTGGAAGTTGTAGCGCTGCATGTCGATCGACCAGCTCTTGTCGCCGACGATGTAGAGGCCGCGCTCCACGCCGGCGATCAGCTCCTCGGTGGAGGGACCGCCGGGGGCGGGCTTCAGCGAGACGTTGGCCATCCGCTGGATCGGCATGTGGCCGGGCGAGTCGGCGAAGGCGCAGCCGTTGCTCGCGCCGAGGCCCTTCATCAGCGCCATCCTGCGGTCGAGCTGGTAGCCGACCAGGATGCCGTCCTTGACGATGTCGAACTCGCGGGTGGCCACGCCCTCGTCGTCGTAGCCGATCGTGGACAGGCCGTGCTCGACGGTGCGGTCGCCGACGACGTTCATGACGGGCGAGCCGTAGACGAGCGTGCCGAGCTGGTCGAAGGTGGCGAAGCTGGTGCCCGCGTAGGCCGCCTCGTAGCCGAGGGCCCTGTCGAGCTCGGTGGCGTGGCCGATCGACTCGTGGATCGTCAGCCACAGGTTGGAGGGGTGGATCACCAGGTCGTAGTCGCCCGCCTCGACCGAGGGGGCGGCCAGCTTCTCGGCCAGCAGCTCGGGCAGCCGGGCCAGCTCGCCCTGCCAGTCGTAGTGGCCGTTCGTCAGGTACTCGTAGCCCCTGCCGACCGGCGGCGCGATCGTGGACATGTCGTCGAACCCGCTGGGGCCCGACTTCATCGCGTTCAGCTCGGGGTGCACCCTGACACGCTGCTGGGTGGTGACGGTGCCCGCGGTGTCGGCGTAGAACTTCTGCTCCTTCACCTGCAGGAGCCGCGCGCTGACGTGGTCGGCGCCCTTCAGCAGCCCCGCCGACCAGTCGGCCAGCAGCGCCACCTTCTCCTTCTGCGGCACGGAGAAGGGGTCGATCTCGTAGGCGGAGACCCAGCTGACCTCGCCGTGCACGGGCTCGGGCGCCAGCTCGATGGGCTCCCTGTTGATCGGGGCGCTCACCTCCGCCACCTTGACGGCCTGCGCGGCCACCTCCGCGGCGGCCTCGGGGGTGAGCACGAGGCCCGCGGCGAAGCCCCAGGTGCCGTTCTTGACCACCCGTACGGCATAGCCGAGGTCGTCGGCGTCCATGGCCCCTTCGAGCCTGGCGTCGTAGAGGGCGAGGGATTCGGCTCGCACCCGCTCCAGCCGGAAGTCGGCATGCGAGGCGCCGAGGTCACGGGCGCGCTGAAGGGCTGCGTCCGCGAGCTGCCTGAGCGGCAGGGCGAGGAAATCGGGATCGATCTGGCGCATGTCAACGATCCTAACCCTGTGATCTTGTACGTCCCGGACAAGGGGATACCGGCGGGTAGGAGATAGCGTCAGGTCTCATGGCACGCTCTGTACTCGTCACCGGAGGCAATCGCGGCATCGGCCTCGCGATCGCCCGCGAACTGGCCGCGGCAGGCGACAACGTCGCCGTCACCTACCGATCGGGGGAGCCGCCCGAGGGATTGTTCGGCGTCCGCTGCGACGTGACCAGCTCCGACGACGTCGAGGCCGCCTTCGCCAAGGTGGAGGCCGAGCAGGGCCCCGTCGAGGTGCTCGTCTCCAACGCGGGCATCACCAAGGACACCCTGCTGGCGATGATGAAGGAGGAGACCTTCACCGACGTCATCGACGCCAACCTCACCGGCGCCTACCGGGTCGCCAAGCGCGCGATCAGGCCCATGATGAAGCTCAAGCGCGGCCGCATCATCCTCATCTCCTCCGTCGTCGGCCTCAGCGGCCAGGCCGGGCAGTCCAACTACGCCGCCTCCAAGGCCGGCCTGGTCGGCTTCGGCCGCTCCCTCGCCCGCGAGTACGGCTCGCGCGGCATCACCGTCAACGTCGTCGCCCCCGGCTTCGTCAAGACCGACATGACCGCCGAGCTCGACTCCGAGGCGATCGTCAAGAACATCCCGCTGGGCCGGCAGGCGGTCCCCGCGGAGATCGCGCGCGTCGTGCGCTTCCTCGCCAGCGACGACGCCTCCTACATCACAGGGGCCGTGATCCCCGTCGACGGCGGTCTGGGAATGGGGCACTGAAGCATGGGAATCCTCGAAGGCAAGCGCATCCTGGTCACCGGCGTCCTCACCGACGCCTCCATCGCCTTCTCCGTGGCCAAGCTGGCCCAGGAGCAGGGCGCCACGGTCGTGCTGACCGGCTTCGGCCGCCTGTCACTGGTCGAGCGCATCGCCAAGCGGCTGCCGCAGACGCCGCCGGTGATCGAGCTCGACGTGCAGAACACCGAGCACCTCGACACCCTGGCCGCCCGCGTCGGCGAGCACGTCGACGGCCTCGACGGCGTCGTCCACTCCATCGGCTTCGCTCCGCAGACCGCGCTCGGCGGCAACTTCCTCAACACCACGTGGGAGGACGTCGCCACCGCCCTGCACATCTCCACCTTCTCCTACAAGTCGCTGGCGGTGGCCTGCCTGCCGCTGATGAAGGAGGGCGGCTCGGTCGTCGGCCTCGACTTCGACGCCACCAAGGCCTGGCCCGTCTACGACTGGATGGGCGTGGCCAAGGCGGGCCTCGAGTCGGCCAACCGCTACCTCGCCCGCGACCTGGGCAAGCAGGGCATCAGGGTCAACCTGGTCGCGGCGGGGCCGCTGCGCACGATGGCGGCCAAGTCGATCCCCGGCTTCAAGGAGTTCGAGGAGGCCTGGCCGGAGAAGGCGCCCCTGGGCTGGGACCTCTCCGACACCGAGGTGGCGGCCAAGGCGTGCGTCGCGCTGATGTCCGACTGGTTCCCCGCCACCACGGGCGAGATCGTCCACGTCGACGGCGGCGTCCACGCGATGGGCGTCTAGGTTCACGCACGCTCTCGAGCCCCCTGCGCTCCATGCGCAGGGGGCTTCTTCATGCCCGCTGCGATGTGATGTGCGGCACTTCAGAGGATGAAATGTTGCAGAGTCTGAAATTTCATCCGTAGTCTTGATGTTGTGACCATCGTGGACAGCACTGAAGAGCTCGGGCGCCGAGACAGGAAGAAGCTCGAGACCCGTGCCGCTCTCGAGCGCGCCGCTCTCACGCTGGTCGCCGAGCGGGGCCTGGCCGGTGTCACGGTCGAGGACATCGCCGAAGCGGTCGATGTCTCCTCCCGCACGTTCTTCAACTACTTCCCCTCCAAAGAGGACGCGCTGCTCGGCAGGAGCCCGAGGGCGGAGGCGGAGCTGATCGAGCGGCTGGCCCGGGTGCCCGCCGAGGTGTCGGCGCTGGCCGCGCTGCGCTCGGTACTGCTCGAGGAGGCCGAGCGCGTCCAGGAGCGGCGCGAGGAGTGGCTGCTCAGGCTGAAGGTGTTCGAGCAGAACCCCTCGCTGCTGCTCAAGCTGTTCTCCGGAGGGGCCGAGGCCGAGCGGCGGCTGGTCACGGCCGTGGCAGGGCGGCTTCCCGAAGGCCCCTCGGGGACGGCGCACGCCGAGCTCGTCACCGCCGTGGCGCTCACCGCCTTCAGGGTGGCGGTGCTGCGCTGGAGCACAGTCGACACCCCGCTGGCGGGCCTGGTCGACGAGGTCTTCTCGCGGGTGGCCGAGGGGCTGCCCGACCCGAACCCGCCCGTCTGAGAGCCGGCCCGCCTGAAAACCCAGCCCATCTGAAAACCGGCCCATTCCACATCCGGTCCTTTGAGAACCGGACTGTCTGAGCCGGCCCCCTTGAAACCGGCTCGCCCCGAAGCGGGCCCGATCTCCACCCGAACCGCCCGGCGGCGGTCGCGCGGCCGAACCGCGCCGTGAACCGGCCAACGCCAGAGAAAATTGAGGAAGCATGACAACCACCAGCGCGCAGCCAGAATCCCCGGCCGCGCCCGCAGGGCCCACCTCGAGAAGAAAGGTCCTCCAGGCGCTGTCCGGGCTGATGGTGGGCATGTTCGTGTCCATCCTGGCCTCGACGGTCGTGGCCAACGCCCTGCCCCGCATCATCACCGACCTGCAGGGCTCGCAGACCGTCTACACCTGGATCGTCACCTCCGAGCTCCTGGCGATGACGGCCACCGTGCCGCTGTGGGGCAAGATGGCCGACCTCTACAGCAAGAAGCTGCTCATCCAGCTGTCACTCGGGCTGTTCGTGGCGGGCTCCCTGATCGCGGGCCTCACGCCCAACGTGGAGATCCTCATCGTCAGCCGCGTCGTCCAGGGCATCGGCGCGGGCGGCATGACCGCGCTGTCCATGGTCGTGATGGCGGCCATGATCCCGCCGCGCGAGCTGGGCCGCTACGCCGGCATCTTCGGCGCCGTCTTCGGCGTCGGCACCGTGGCCGGGCCGCTCATCGGCGGACTGCTCGTCGACACCTCCTGGCTCGGCTGGCGCTGGTGCTTCCTGATCGGCGTGCCCTTCACGCTCGTGGCCATCGTCCTGCTGCAGCGCACGCTGCACCTGCCGGTGGTGCGCAAGCAGGTCAAGGTCGACTATCTCGGCGCCTTCCTCATCACGCTGGGCGTCTGCACGCTGCTGGTGTGGTCGTCGCTGGCGGGCAGCCAGTTCGAGTGGGCCTCTTGGTGGAGCGTCGGCCTGGCGGGCGGCGGTGTCGTCGTCCTCGCGCTGGCGGTGTGGGTGGAGTCGAAGGCGGCCGAGCCCATCATCCCGCTGTCGCTGTTCAGGAACCGCACGGTCGCCCTCGCCACCATCGCCAGCGTGCTGGTCGGCGTGGCGATGTTCGGCGGCACGGTGTTCCTGTCGCAGTACTTCCAGATCGCGCTCGGCAAGTCGCCGACGGTCGCCGGTCTGATGAGCCTGCCCATGGTCTTCGGCCTGCTGGTCTCCTCCACGGTCGCGGGCCAGCTCATCACCAAGTGGGGCAGGTGGAAGGGCTTCCTGGTGGCCGGCGGCGTGGTGATGCTGGCGGGCATGGGGCTGCTCAGCACCATCGACGGCCAGACCAGCACGCTGCTGCTGTCGGTGTACATGGCCGTGCTGGGCATCGGCGTCGGCATGCTCATGCAGAACCTGGTGCTGGCGGCGCAGAACGACGTGCCCGCCCATGACCTCGGCGTCACCACCTCGATGCTGTCCTTCTTCCGCAGCATGGGCGGCGCCGTCGGCGTCAGCGCCCTCGGCGCGGTGCTGGCCAACAGGATCACCACGCTCATGACGGAGAAGCTCGGCCCCATGGCGGGCGGCTCGGGGGGCGAGGGCCAGACGGTTCCCGACATCTCAAAGCTGCCGGCCCCTGTGGTGCGGGTGATCCAGGACGTGTACGCCACGGCCACCGCCGACCTGTTCCTCATCGGCGTGCCGCTGACCGCGCTCGCGCTGGTGGCGGTGCTGTTCATCAAGGAGAAGCCGCTCAACACGCTGTCGGGCGAGGAGCGGCTGGCCAGGGAGCGCGCGGCGGCCGATCACTGACCCGCCCTCCCGCGGGCGCCGCCTCGGCCGAGTTCAGGCCAGGCGGTGCCTGCCCCCGACGCGGATGGGCTCGAACGGCATCGACTCGCCGTGCTCCTCGCGCCTGCGCCGCTGCTGCGACACCCGCGCGGCCAGGACCGCCGAGGCCAGCAGCACGGCCGTCAGCGCGGTGCCCAGCACGTCGGAGTCGGGCTCGCTGGGCCGTACGACCCGGCCGCCGATCTGGTCGGACAGCTTCTCGGAGAACGGGCCAGGCCAGAGCAGCTCGACCCGCGGATCGTCGGGATCGACGGGCGCGGGCTCGTCGGCGACGACCGGGTCGGTGCTCTCCATGTGGGGCCTGGTGACGGGCGGGGTCGGCGCCTCGGTGGGCAGGACCCCCTGCTGCCTGGGCCGCCTGGTCGGCGTGGCCGTGGCGGACGGCGTGGGCGTGCCCGTGGCGCTGGGCGAACCCGACGGGCTCGGCTCGGGCCGTCCTGGGTCCGTCACGGAGCCGAGCACCCCCTGCCCCTCGCACGCGAGCACGGGCAGGCAGACGTCCTCGAGCGTGCTGGAGACCAGCCCGCCGCCGTCGCGATCGCCGTCACCGTCGTCGCTCGAAGGGGGAGGCGGCTCGTCGGCGGCCTTCGAGGTGGGGGAGGGGGCGGGCCTGCCCGTAGGGGCGACCTCGCCCACGGTGCCGAGGACCGTTCCCGTGGCCTTGTCGACGCCACCGGTCACCGGGCCCAGGGAGTCGCCGGTGACGCCGTCGACCGTGTCGGTCACCCCGTCGACCAGCTCGCACACCCCGTTGGTCACGCCGGACAGCAGCCCGCCGCCTCGCTCGCAGTCGCGCAGCTCGGCCGTCGCCGCCCCCGCGCCCAGCGGGAGCGCCGCCAGCGCGAACGCGAGGAGGCCGACTGAGACCGCCGTCCTGCGGCGCCCAACGCCCATCTATCCCCTCCTGTGTCGATCCGCCCGTGGCCAGCTTGGTGGAGTCGGAGCTGATTTCCACGCAAAGTTACGATTCGATATCGACTAGTGATACGCGAGGGTGACTCTCGTTCTGTCCCTGTCGGCCGGGGCGGCGGAGGGAAGCAAGCCTACTCAGACTGATCGTCACGGCGCACGCCAGGCGGCCGTCAGTCGACGGAGGAGACGTCGTCGAGCGCCTCGCGGATCTCGCGGGGCAGCACCACGTCCTCGGCGGTGAGGATGCCGCCGAGCTGCGCGTGGGTGCGGGCGCCGACGATCGCGGAGGCGACGCCGTGCTGGTCGCGCACCCATGACAGGGCCACCGACAGCGGCGAGACCCCGAGCCCCTCGGCGGCGGTGGTGACCGACTCGACCACCCTGCGGCTGCGCTCGTCGAGGTAGGGACGGACGAAGTCGGCGAAGTGCGGCGTGGCCGCGCGGGAGTCGGCGGGGATGCCCGTGCGGTACTTGCCCGTCAGCACCCCCCGCCCGAGTGGCGAATAGGCCAGTACGCCCGCCCCGACGTGCTCGGCGGCCGGCAGCACGTCGCGCTCGGCGTCGCGCGCCAGCAGGGAGTACTCCACCTGCGAGGCGGTGATCGGGATGCGGCCGGGCACCGCCCGCTGGGCGACCGCGGCGGCTGCCAGCTGCCACCCGGTGTAGTCGCACACGCCCGCGTAGACCGCCCGCCCGGAGGCGACGATGGCGTCGAGCGCGGCGAGCGTCTCCTCCAGCGGCACCTCGGGGTCGTAGGTGTGCAGCTGCCACAGGTCGACGTAGTCGACGCCTAGCCTGGCCAGCGAGGCGTCGATGGCGGCGATGAGGTGGCGCCTGGAGGCGTCGCGCGGCCGCCGCGCGGCGGGAGTCAGCACGGCCTTGGTGGAGACGACCACCTCCGAGCGCGGCACGGAGTCTCTGAGCAGCCTTCCGAGCAGCCGCTCGGCGTCGCCGCCCGTGTAGACGTCGGCCGTGTCGATCAGGTTGCCGCCGGCCTCGACGAAGGTGCGCAGCTGGGCGGCCGCGTCCTCGGCGTCGGTGTCCCTGCCCCATGTCATCGTGCCGAGACCGAGCCGGGACACCGAAAGGCCGCTCCGACCGACATAGCGTTGTTCCATGAAGCTCAGACGCTCCCGTCTGTCGATCACGGCCAAGGATCTGGCCAGGCTACCGTCCGTCCAGGCAAAGAAATGTGATCGACGCCTGCAAGACTTGTCGTCATGACGACCGTCCTCCTGGCCAGACACGGCCTCACCGCTATGACGGGTCCGGTGCTGGCCGGCTGGACCCCCGGCGTCCACCTCAACGAGGCGGGGCAGGCGCAGGCCAAGGCGCTGGCCGTACGGCTGGCGGAGACAAGGCTGGACGCGATCGTCTCCAGCCCGCTCGAACGCTGCCAGGAGACCGCCCAGGCGGTCGCGCAGGGCAGGGGGCTCGAGATCGGGACCGACGAGCGGTTCGGCGAGTGCGGCTACGGCGAGTGGACGGGACGCCCGCTGAGCGAGCTGACCAAGGAGCCGCTGTGGCCCGTCGTCCAGGCGCACCCGAGCGCGGCGGTCTTCCCCGGCGGCGAGGCGATGGCCGACATGCAGCACCGCGCGGTGGCCGCCGTGAGGGACTGGAACCTGCGCCTGGGGGAGAAAAGCGTCTACCTGGTGTGCACGCACGGAGACGTGATCAAGGCCGTCGTGGCCGACGCTCTGGGGCTCCACCTCGATCAGTTTCAGCGCATAACAGCTGATCCAGCCTCTGTGACGATCATTCGATACACCCCCCTACGTCCCTTTGTCCTCAGGCTTAACGATGTGGGGGAATTGCGGCTTCCCGAGGGTTCGGAGGAGAAAGACGGGGGAGAAAACATCACCGGGAGCGATGCCGCCGTCGGCGGCGGACCCGGGACCACGTAAGGTCGGGCTATGCCGGTCTTCGACTACGACCCACCAGAGAGGTTCGTGGCCGGTGCCTTGGGGCAGCCGGGGGCACGGATCTTCTTCCTGCAGGCGCGGGCCTCAGGCAGGCTGACCACGGTCGCACTGGAGAAGCTGCAGGTCGCCGCCCTGGCGGGCAAGCTCGAAGAGCTGCTCGACGAGGTGCTGAGACGCAGCGGGGGCACCGCTCACGTTCCTGCCGTCGCGCCCGCCGACCTGGCCGACAACGGCCCGCTCGAGCAGCCGCTCACCGAGGACTTCAGGGTCGGCACCATGGCCCTGGCGTGGGACCCCGACAGGTCGCAGGTGGTGATCGAGGCCCAGGAGATCACCGACGAGGAGGACCTCGAGGCGCCCGAGCCGTCCATGCTGCGGGTGCACATCAGCGCGGGCGCCGCACGGGCCTTCTCCCAGCGCGCCCTGGAGATCGTGGCGGCGGGCCGTCCGCCCTGCCCGCTGTGTGGTCAGCCACTCGACGCCGACGGGCACATCTGCGTGCGCCTGAACGGCTACCGCGGAGGTGAGGTCGCTTCGTGAGTGTGCCGGAGAGTGAGCTGGAAGACCTCCGTTATGACGAGGAAGCCGCCCTCAGGCTGCTCAGGGACGGACGACTGGAGGTGGCGGGCCGCCTGGTCGAGGCGACGAACATGACCCTCTACTGCGGCGTCACGCTCGCCGGCCGCTCGGCGGCGTGCGTCTACAAACCGGTGCGCGGCGAGCGGCCGCTGTGGGACTTCCCCGACGGCACGCTGGCCGCCCGCGAGGTGGCCGCCTACGAGGTCTCCAGGGCGACCGGCTGGCAGATCGTGCCGCCCACGGTCTACCGCGAGGGGCCCTTCGGCCCGGGCATGTGCCAGCTGTGGATCGACGCCGACCAGGAGAGCGACCTGATGTCGCTGATCCGCAGCCGGCACCCCGCGCTGCGGAAGATGGCCGTCTTCGACGCGATCGTCAACAACGCCGACCGCAAGGGCGGTCACCTGCTGCCCCTGCCCGACGGCGCCACCATCTACGGCGTCGACCACGGCGTCTGCTTCTCCGCCGACGACAAGCTGCGCACGGTGCTGTGGCAGTGGAGGGGCAAGCCGCTGCCGCGCGAGACCGTCGGCGTGCTGGCCAAGCTGGAGCGCGAGCTGGAGTCGGGCGCGCTGGGGCGCCGCCTGCGCGAGCTGCTCACCCTCGCCGAGGTCGAGGCGACCTGGACCCGCGTCAGGCGGCTGCTCGACACCGGCGTTCACCCCTACCCGTCGGAGGACTGGCCCGCGGTCCCCTGGCCCCCGATCTAGACATGTGCACCGTGATCGTAAGGACCGGCGAGCCGCTGACCCTGCTGGGCGTCCGCGACGAGTTCGCCGACAGGCCGTGGGAGGGCCCCGGCGAGCACTGGCCCGACTACCCGGGCGTCGTCGGCGGGCGCGACCTCAAGGCGGGCGGCACGTGGCTTGCCGTGCTGCCCTCGGCGGGGCGCGCGGCGGCCCTTCTCAACGGCAGGGGCAGGGCGGCCGACGAGCGCACCAAGGTCTCACGGGGCGACCTGCCGCTGCGCGCGGTGGTGGCGGGCGCGCTGCCCGAAGTGGACCTCACCCGCTACGACCCCTTCCACCTCGTGCTCGCCGAAGGCGCGGGCGCGCGCCTGTGGTCGTGGGACGGCCTGCACCTGGCCGCCTCACCGGTTCCCGAGGGCACCAGCGTCATCGTCAACGGCGGCCTCGGCGCCGACTCCAGGAACCTCGCCCCGCTGTTCGACGCGGCGCCCGACTGGCACGAGCTGGTCGGCAGGGCGACGGTCCGCCACGACCTGCCCGACGGCCGCCGCCACGCCTCGCTGTCGGCCACGCTGCTGATTCTCGGCGGCGAGCGCGTGGGCTATGACTTCTCCGACCTCACCAGCTGGAATGCGGTGGCCGTGCCCCGCGTTGATCGTGGTGTTTCCCGAGACGGATAAGGTCAAAGCATGCGATCGTGGTCTGCCCCCAGTGTTCCCAACCTGCCCGGCGCCGCCGTACCCCTGAACCTGTACGACACAGCCGCGCGCCAGGTCAGGCGCACCGAGCCGGGGCCGACCGCCACCATGTACGTGTGCGGGATCACCCCCTACGACGCCACGCATCTGGGCCACGCCAACACCTATCTCGCCTTCGACCTCGTGGGCAGGGTGTGGCGTGACAACGGCCACGAGGTGCACTTCACGCAGAACGCCACCGACGTCGACGACCCGCTGCTCGAGCGGGCCGCGCAGACGGGCCTTGACTGGCGGGCCCTGGCCGAGCGCGAGATCGAGCTGTTCCGCACCGACATGAGCGCGCTGCGCGTGCTGCCCCCGCGTGAGTACGTCGGCGTGACCGAGGTCATCGACCAGGTGTCGGAGCTGATCGAGAGCCTGTCGGCCAAGGGGCTGACCTACTCCGTCGACGGCGACGTGTACTTCAGCGTCGCCGACGCGCCCAAGTTCGGCGAGGTGTCCGGCTACGGGCGCGAGGAGATGCTGGCGCTGTTCGGCGAGCGCGGCGGCGACCCCGACCGTGAGGGCAAGCGCGACCCGCTCGACTGGCTGCTGTGGCGGGCCGAGCGTCCTGGCGAGCCGTCCTGGCCCTCCCCGCTCGGGCAGGGCAGGCCCGGCTGGCACATCGAGTGCACCGCCATCGCGCTGGCCAACCTCGGCGCCGGGTTCGACGTCGCGGGTGGCGGCTCCGACCTGATCTTCCCCCACCACGAGTGCGGCGCCTCCGAGGGCTACGCCGCCGGCGGCGAGTGGCCGTTCGCCAAGTTCTACTCCCACGCCGGCATGGTGGCGCTCGACGGCGAGAAGATGTCCAAGTCGCGGGGCAACCTGGTCTTCGTCTCCAGGCTGCGCGCCGAGCACGACCCGATGGCCGTCAGGCTCGTGCTGCTGGCCCACCACTACCGCACCGACTGGGAGTACACCGGCGACCAGCTCCAGGACGCCGAGGCCCGGCTCGAGCGCTGGCGCGCGGCGGTCGCGCTGCCGTCAGGCCCGGCCGCGGATGACGTGCTGGAGCGGGTGCGGGCGCGGATGTCGGACGACCTCGACGCCCCCGGCGCGCTGGCCGTGATCGACGCCTGGGCGGCCGAGGCGCTGGCGGAGGGCGGTTCCGACACCGCGGCTCCCGGCCTGGTCCGTGATGTGGCCGACGCGTTGCTCGGAGTGGCGCTCTAGCGCGATCTCACCGGCGCGGCGTCATCACCGCGTCATCGTCTCGTTTCGGGCGGCCCGCCATGGGCAGCGGGCGCACGACGAAAGGAGACAGACGATGACCACCGCAAGAGAGATCATGACCCCCAACGTCGAGTGCGTGAACGTCGACGAGTCGGTCAGCGAGGCCGCGGAGAAGATGGCCAGGCTCGACGTCGGCTCCCTGCCCATCTGCGGCACCGACGACAAGCTCAAGGGCATGCTCACCGACAGGGACATCGTGGTGAAGGTGCTCGCCAAGGGCAAGGACCCCAAGTCCTGCCTGGCGGGCGAGCTGGCCCAGGGAGAGGCCGTCACGATAGGCGCCGACCATGACGCCAGGGAGATCCTGCGCACCATGGCCACGCACAAGGTCCGTCGCCTGCCTGTCATCGACGGGCACAGGCTCGTCGGCATCGTCGCGCTCGCCGAGGTGGCCAGGGCGTTGCCGGACGCCACGGTCGGCGACCTGCTCGACGCCCTCACCACCGACTGACCACGATGGCGCACACCACAGGGTCGTACTGGATGGACGGGACGGCCCAGCCGTCGCGCCCGCCGCTGAGCAGCGACGTTCGCGTGGACGTCGCCGTGCTCGGCGGCGGGATCGCCGGTCTCAGCACGGCGTGGGAGCTGACCAAGGCGGGCCGCTCGGTCGCCGTGCTGGAGGCAGGGCGCATCGCCGCAGGAGTCACCGGGCACACCACGGCCAAGCTGTCGGCGCTGCACACGCTGATCTACTCCAGCCTGAGCGCGGGGGACGGCGAGCTGTACGCGCGCTCCCAGCTCGAGGCCGTCGAGCACGTGGCCCGCACCGCCGCCGAGCTCGACCTGGAGTGCGAGTTCGAGCGCGCCGCCGCCCACACCTACACCGAGACCACCGAGGGGCTCGAGCAGATCAGAGCCGAGGTGGAGGCCGCCAGGCGGGCGGGGCTGCCGGCCGAGTTCGTCACCGAGACGGCGCTGCCGTACCCGATCGTGGGCGCCGTGCGGGTGCGCGGCCAGGCCCAGTTCCACCCCCGCAAGTACCTGCTCGGGCTGGCCGAGGCGATGACCGCGGGCGGCGCGCAGATCTACGAGCACACCCGCGCCGTACGGCTCGACTCCGGCAAGGTGACCACCGCCGACGGGCTCGTCGTGACCGCGGACGACGTGGTGGTCACCACCCACTACCCGGTCTTCGACAGGGCGCTGCTGTTCGCCCGCATGACGCCGCGCCGCGAGCTGGTCGTCGCCGCGCCGATCGAGGCGGCGGCCGACCCGCGTGGCACGTTCATCACCACCGAGCAGGGCACCCGCTCGGTCAGGACCGCTCCCCTCGAGGACGGGCGGCGCCTGCTGCTGGTGACGGGCGAGAAGTACCGGCCGGGCGAGGGCTCGGTGGGAGCCCGCCTGGAGCGGCTGGCGGAGTGGATGACCGAGCGGTTCGGAGTCGAGCCCGGCTACCGGTGGGCCGCGCAGGACAACGACACCACCGACGGCCTGCCCTTCGTGGGACCGCTGCACGTGGGAGCCCGCCACGCCTACGTCGCCACCGGCTTCGGCGGGTGGGGCATGAGCAACGGCGTCATGGCGGGACTGCTGCTGGCCGCGCTGATCTCGGGGAAGGACCGGCCTTGGGCGGGGCTGTACGACCCGCGCAGGGTGCATCCGCTGCGCGAGGCGGGCCCGCTGCTGAAGGCGCAGGCCTCGGTCGCCGCGCACTTCGTCGGCGACCGTTTCGGCTCAGGCGGGCGCGACGACCTCGAAGGGCTCCTGCCGGGCCAGGCGGCCGTGGTGAAGGTGGCGGGGGAGCGCTGCGCCGCCTACCGCGACGTCGAGGGCCAGGTCCACGCGGTGTCGGCGTTGTGCAGCCACATGGGCTGCGTGGTCGCCTTCAACGACGCCGAGCGGACCTGGGAGTGTCCCTGCCACGGCTCACGCTTCGCGCTGGACGGTTCGATCCTCCAGGGCCCCGCCACCGAACCCCTCAAGCGCATCGAGCTGTGAGAACCACTCGACGGTACGGCGCAGCCCGTCCTCGGCCCCGACCTTCGCCGCCCAGCCCAGCTCGGCGGCGGCCAGCGCGGTGTCCGGTCTGCGGACCTTGGGGTCGTCGACGGGCCTGTCGATGAACTCGATGGGCGAGGAGGAGCCCGCCAGCTCCCGGATCAGCTCGGCGAGCTCGATCATGGTCAGCTCGTCGGGGGTGCCGATGTTGACGGGCCCTGGGAAGTGGCTGTCCGCCATGCGCAGCACGCCTTCGACGGTGTCCTCGACGTAGCAGATGGAGCGGGTCTGGCGTCCGTCGCCCGTGACCGTCAGCGGCTCGTTCGACAGGGCCTGCCTGATGAAGGTCGGGATGGCCCTGCCGTCGAAGGGGCGCATGCGCGGGCCGTAGGTGTTGAAGATGCGCACGATGCCGGTGTCGGTGCCGTGCGCGTTGCGGTAGGCCGTGGTCAGCGACTCGGCGAAGCGCTTGGCCTCGTCGTAGACGCTGCGCGGGCCGACGGGATTGACGTTGCCCCAGTAGGTCTCGCGCTGAGGGTGTTCGAGCGGGTCGCCGTAGACCTCGCTGGTGGAGGCCAGGACGAACCTGGAGCGCTTCTCCTTGGCCAGCCCGAGCGCGTGCAGCGTGCCGAGGCTGCCGACCTTGAGTGTCTCGATGGGATGCCTGAGGTAGTCGGCGGGGGAGGCGGCCGAGGCGAAGTGCAGCACCAGGTCCACCTCGCCCGGCACGTGCACGAAGCCGGTCAGGTCGCACTCGATGATCTCGAGGCCTGGCCTGCCCAGCAGATGTTCCAGGTTGCGGGGGGAGCCGGTGAGGAAGCTGTCCATGCAGATGACCTCGGCCCCCCTCTCCAGCAGCTTCTCGCAGAGGTAGGAACCGAGGAACCCGGCCCCTCCCGTCACCACAGCTCTCATAGCGAAATCGCCTCGATCACTTCGTCGACGTTGATGCTCAGCAGTCCGGGATTCGGGCTCTGCCCGTGCGGATCCCCTGTGGTGCCCTTCCAGATCACGGTGTGCGGTCCCTGCTTCGGCGGCCCCCACAGCGCGGGGGAGACGGGGCCGAACAGCAGGACGGACGGCGTGCGGTAGGCGCTGGCCAGGTGCGCGAGGCCGGTGTCGCCGCAGATCACCAGGCGCGCGTCGCGGACCAGCGCGGCCAGCGCCGTCAGGTCGGTCCTGCCCGCCAGCACCCTCGCGCCGCTGAGCCCCGCCACCCGTACGGCGAGCTCCCACTCGGCGGCGCTGCCGGTGACGACCACCTCGTGCCCCCTGCCCCTGAGGTAGGCGACCACCATGGCGTAGCGCTCGGGCGGCCACCTCCTCGACGGGTGGGCGGCGCCAGGGTGGACGACCACGGGCCCGCCGCGGTCGCCCTCCCCGAGATAGAGGTCGTCGGGGTCGGCCGGCAGGCCGTGCCACTCCAGCAGGTCGCACCAGCGGCGCACCTCGTGCACGTCGTCGCGCCACGGCGGTCCGCCGATCCCGTGGGTCAGCAGGGTGCCGGGCTCGGTGGCCCGCAGCGCCTCGGTGCTCTGCGGGCCCCTGCCGTGCAGGTTGACCGCGACCTCCGGCCCCGTGCGAGGTACGGGGCCGGGGCCCCGCACCTCGATCACCTCGTCGACGGGCAGCAGCGGAGCCAGCGCAGAGGGTCCCGCCAGCACGAGCCGGTGCCGGGGGTAGGCCCGCCGCAGCGCCCGCAGCGCGGGCACCGCCGTGAGCAGGTCGCCGAGCCCGAGCCCGCGCAGGGCCAGGACCTCTAGGGCCACGAGGTCTCCGTCGAAGGGCAGACCACGAGCTCGCGCACCTCGCAGCCGGGCGGCTGCGAGAGCGCGAACACGATGGTCTGCGCCACGTCCTCGGGCCTGTTGAGCTTGGCGTCGGGTCCCGGCTTGTACTGCTCGGGCCTGTCGTCGAAGAAGTGCGTCGACATCCCGCCGGGCACCAGCATCGTGACGCCAACCTGCCCGGCGAGCTCGGCGGCCAGCGCCCTGGTGAAGCCGACCACGCCGAACTTGGCGGCGCAGTAGGCGGTGGCGTCGCTGACGGCGCGAAGCCCGAGCGTCGAGGCGCAGGTCACCACCCGCCCCCTCGACTCCGTCAGGTACGGCAGCGCCGCCCTGACGACCGAGGCCGTGCCCATGAGGTTGACCTTGATGACGCGCTCCCAGTCGTCGGCAGGCACCTCGCTCAGCCTCCCGCACGCGTCGATGCCCGCCGCCGTGACAACCCCGTCGAGCCCTCCAGCCCGCTCGGCCAGCTCCCGTACCGCCTGCTCGGCCTGCTCCCGTTCGGCCAGGTCGGCGATGACTTCGTCGAAGGAGTGCGACGGGCGCACGTCCACCACCAGCGGGCGCCCTCCGGCCTTGGCGACCGCCTCGGCGGTGGCCAGACCGAGGCCCGACGAGCCTCCTGTGATCAGAATGTTCCCCAGCATCGTCCTCTCCCTCTCAGGCTTCCTGTACGGCGGCGATCAGCCCGGTCGTGGACCGTCCGGGCACGCTGGCCAGCACGACGGTCTCCGCGCCTATCCGCTCCAGAGATGCGGCCTCGGGCAGTTCGCGCCCCGAGTAGTCGCCGCCCTTCACCCACACGTGGGGGCGCAGCCTTTCGATGACGGCGTCGGGGGTGTCCTCCTCGAACACCATGACGGCGTCCACGCAGCCCAGGGCGCGCAGCACCTCCACCCGGTCGCGCTGACCGACCACCGGCCTGCCGGGGCCCTTGAGCCGCTTGGCAGAGGCGTCGGAGTTGACGCACACGATCAGCGCGTCGCCCAGGGCCCTGGCCCTGCGCAGGAGGCTCACGTGCCCTGCGTGCAGCAGGTCGAAACACCCGCCGGTGGCGATGAGCCGTCCCCCGCTCGATCTGACCAGCTCGGCGACCTCCATCGGGGTGCGCGGCCTGTCGCCCATCTCCTTGGCCAGTTCGTGGCCGCGCAGCCTGATCGCCGCCGCGCCGCCGCTCTCCACGAACCTGGAGGCCTCGCCGACGCCGACCGCGACCGCGTCCTCCACCGGCAGGCCGTCGCGCAGCGCGAGCGCCGATGCCCCGGCGAACCTGTCCCCGGCGCCGCACACGTCGTGGCCGGAGGTGAGCGTGGGCGGCGGGATCCTCCTGTAGTGGCCGCCCGCGTGCGCCAGGGTGGCGCCCTGGGCGCCCAGCGTCACCGCGACGGCCTCGGCGCGCAGCGTCCTGGTCAGCTGCCTGGCGGCCTGGTCGGGCCCGACGTACGGCCGCCCGCACATCTGCATGGCCTCCGACTCGCTCGGCGTCACCAGCGCGCAGCCCGGCACCGGCGTGACGCCTCTCGGGTGCGGATCCCACACGATCGGCACGCCGACCCCGCTGAGCAGCTCGCGGGCGCCCCCCGCGACGCCCCTGCCGTAGTCGGAGACGAGCACGGTGCCCGCCCCGCGCACCGCCCGCAGGGCGGCCTCGGTCGCCCTGGTCACGGCGCGCCCGTCGCCGGTGTCCATCCGCACCAGCGTCTGGCCCCTGGCCCTGATCCTGGTCTTGCGGACGGTCGAGCCGCGCAGCGGCAGCGGCACGACCTCGAGATGGCCGTTCAGCAGCGCCCGCAGCACCCGCCCCTGCGGATCGTCGCCGAGCGCGGTGACCAGCACCACGTCGGCGCCGTCACGGGCGGCCAGCAGCGCCGCAAGGCCCGCGCCGCCGGGGCGCAGGCGTTCCTCCTCCACGTCCACTACGGGGACGGGCGCGTCGGGCGCGAGCCGGTCGGCCGCGCCCTCGATGTCCACGTCCAGCAGTGAGTCGCCGATGACGACCAGTGGTCCCCCGTTCACGCGCATGCCTCCTCGATCGAGTCGCAGAGCATGTGGATCATCGCCAGGTGCACCTCCTGGACGGTGCAGGTGTCGTCCTCCGGCACCGCCACGACCTCGTCGCTGATCGCGGCCAGCGGGTTCGGGGCGCGCCCCGTCAGCGCCCACGTGGTCAGCCCCCGCTCGCCCGCCGCCCGCGCCGCGGCCAGCACGTTGCCGCTGCAACCGCTGGTGGACAGGCAGATCAGGACGTCGCCCTCGCGGCCGTGCGCCCACACCTGCCGGGCGTAGACCTCCTCGGCGCCGAAGTCGTTGGCGATCGCCGTCATCGAGGAGGTGTCGGCGTGCAGCGGGATCGCCGCGAACGGCCGCCGCTCGGCTCTGAACCTGCCGACCAGCTCGGCCGTCAGGTGCTGGGCCTCGGCGGCCGAGCCGCCGTTGCCGCAGGCCAGCAGCCTGCCACCGCCCTGCAGAACGCCCGCGAGCTTGCGCCCCCACGCCTCGACGACGGGCGTCTGGTCCGCGGTCAGCGCGATCGCCACACTCAGCCTGCTCAGGTGCCTGTGCATGTCGCCCTCCCCATCCGGCCCTCCAGCACGCTCTGGTAGACGACCTCGGTCTGCTCGGCCACGTGCGGCCAGCCGTACATCTGCCTGGCCTTTCTGGCCCCCGCCTCGCCGAGCTGGGCTCGTCGCGCGGGGTTGTCCAGCAGGTCGCGCAGGGCGCGGGCGAGCGCCTGCGGACGGCGCGGCGGCACCAGGACGCCGCAGCCCGCCACCGTGTCCAGGTGGCCGCCCACGGCGGAGGCGACCACCGGCACGCCGCACGCCATCGCCTCGAGCGGCACCATGCCGAACGGCTCGTACCACGGGACGCTCACCAGCACGTCCGCGGACCGCATCAGCGCGGGCACCCGCTCGCGGGGCACGCTGCCGATCACCTTGACCCTGTCGGCCAGGCCGTAGGCGGCGGCCAGCTCGGCCAGCCTGACCGCCTCGGGATCCTCGGCCTCCCCTCCCGCGATGACCAGCTCGGCCTCCGGCAGTTCGCGCAGCGCGCGCAGGACGGTGTCCACGCCCTTGCGCGGGACCAGCCTGCCGATGCTGAGCACCCGCATGGCCGCGCCCTTCCGCGCCTTCGGGCCTTGGGGAGTGAAGTGGCCGAGATCGACGCCGCACGGCACGATGGAGACCCGATGGTCGGGCACGCCCATCGCGCGCAGCTCGGTCACCTCGTCGGCACAGGTGGCCACGACCGCCGCGGCCCGCTTGCCGATCTGCGTCTCCATCGCGATCCGCCCCGGCGGGCTGGTGTCGGCACTGCCCTGCCAGCGTCGCTTGACCGTGCCGAGCGCGTGGAAGGTCTGCACCACCGGAAGGCCGCGCGCGGCCAGCAGCGCCGCCCTGCCGCTCATCCAGAAATGCGCGTGCGCCACGTCGGGAGGGCGCACCGCCCAGCGGCGCGCCAGCTCGTCGGCGAAGGCGGGCATGTACGGCGGCAGCTCGTCCTTCGGCACCTGCGCGGCCGGCCCCGCGGTGATGTACTCCACCCGCGCCCCGTCGGCGAGCGCCACGCTGCGCGGCTGGCCCGGCGCGCTCCTCCTGGTGTGCACGACGACCTCGTGACCCCGCCGGGCCAGCGCCGTGGCCAGGGCGGCGACGTGGACGTTCTGCCCGCCGGAGTCGGCGCCCCCGATCGCCGCCAGCGGATCTGCGTGCTCTGATATGAGGTCGATTCTCACGGGACCAGCTCCCTCACTGCTTTGACGACCTGTTCGGCCGTCACCGTCGACAGGCACGGATGGCCTCTGACAGGACACAGACGCGCTCTTGAGTCCTTGCACGCGGCCTGCTGGTCGCCCAGCAGCACGTACGGCACGCCGTAGGGCGCCCAGCGCCCGGCGGGCACGACGGGGGAGAAGAGGCTGACCACCGGCGTCCCGACCGCCGCGGCCAGGTGCGCGGGCCCCGTGTTGCCGCAGACGAGCGCGCACGCCTCGTTCAGGACCCCGGACAGCTCGGCCATGTTGGTCATGCCGCCCAGGTCGACGCCGTGGCGTCCGGCGACGGCGGCCGTCAGCGCCTTCTCGCCACCCGTCCCCGTGACGACGACCTGGAAGCCCTCGGCCGTCAGCGCCTCGACCGCCTCCCTATGCCGCTCGGGCGGCCAGGCGCGGGCGGGAGCGGTGGTTCCCGGATGGACGACGACGTAGCCCGGCGGCCCCACCAGGCTGGCCGGCGGCGTCCTGACGGCCAGCCTGCCGTCGTCGCGCGGCTCGTAGCCGGCGGCCCGCGCCACGGCCAGCATCCGCTCGGCCTCGGGCAGATGCCTGCTCTCGTCCACCCGCACCCTGACGTCGAGCAGGGAGCCGGGATAGTCGTTGCTGATCGCCGTGATCCGCCCGACGCCCCTGAGCCGCAGCAGCAGCGCGAGCGGCAGCGCCGACTGGTGGAAGGAGGTCAGGATCAGCGCCTCCTCCGCCTCGGGGAGCTGCGCCATGAGCCTGGCGACGTGCTCACCCGTGACGGCAGGCGGATCGGCGTCGATCCACGGTGTCCGCCATTCGATCACGCGGTCCACGCAGGGCAGGAGCTCCGCGGCCGCGCGGCCCAGCGGCCCTGCCAGCAGCACGACCTCCTCGGCCTGCGCCCGGACGGCACGGATGGCGGGACCCGCGAGCAGGACGTCTCCCGCGCTGTCCGGCCTGGCCACCAGGACAGTGCCGCTCACCGGCGCACCCGCAGCTCGCCGCGCAGCCGGTGCAGGCAGGCGGCAGGCGGGATGGCGACGCTGGTGACCACCATCCTGGCCACCTCGCCCGGCGTGCCAGGGCCTGGCGCGATGCGCTCCCATGCGAACTTCGCGGTGAGCCCCGCCCATCCGGCCGCAGCGAGCCCCAGCGCCCACACGCCGCCCGCCCCGGCTCCCCGGACGCCGCGCCCGCCTCGAAGCCCCCTGCCACCGACAAGCGCGCGCCCTCCCCGGCCCTGCCGGTCGTTGGCGCGGGACAGCGCGCGGGCGGCCGCGAGGGCGAGCGCCGTGAGGCCCAGCGCGGTCGTCGCCGCGTGCCGGCGCAGCAGCCCGCCCGCCCCGATCAGCGACCTCCACTCGGGCCCGTGGACGCGCCGCATCAGCGCGTCGTCGGCGTTGCCCCTCTGGAAGCGCACGCTGGCCCAGAACCCGTCGTCACGCACCGGATGCCGGGTCACCCGTTCGCCCCTGACCAGCCTGAACCCCGCCTCGCGCATCCTCAGCGCGAGGTCGGCGTCCTCCCTGTAGGCGCGGGGGAAACGCTCGTCGAAGCCCCCGACCTTCTCCAGCGCGGCCCGCCTGTAGGCCATGTCCGCGGTGATCCACTCCGCGTCGGCGAGCCCTGCGGTGTTCCTCTCCGCGTCGGTCGGACGGCGGTCGCGTGGCAGCGGCACCTCGATGCGGCCCTGGCTGCCCGCCACGTCCTCCGGCAGGCTCTCCAGGTCCTTGGTGAGCGCCTCCAGCCAGCCCTCGCCGGGCACCACGTCGTCGTCGAGGAAGACCACCCACGGCGTCTCGGCCGCGCGCCACCCCGCGTTCCTCGCCGCCGCGGGCCCCTTGCGCCCGGTGTCCTCGACCACGATGACGGGCACCCCCTCGGGGATGGCCTCCCGCAGCGAGGACCGCCCGATCGTCGGGATCACCACGGTGATCATGTCGCCGCCCTCCTCACCACGAACGGCCCGAGCACGAGCACGTCCACCGGCGAGGAGCCGAAGCACTCCAGCGCGTCGCGCGGCGAGTCGACCATCGGCCTGCCCGCCGTGTTGAGGCTGGTGTTCACGACCACCGGCAGCCCCGACAGCTCCTCGAACCTGGCCAGCGTGGCGGCCAGCAGCGGATCCCTCTCCTGCGAGACCGTCTGGATCCTGGCCGTGCCGTCCACGTGCACCACGGCCGGGATGCGATCGCGCCACTCGGGCCGCACGTCGTGGACGAACAGCATGTACGGCGAGGGCATGGGCCCCCTGCCGAAGATCTCAGCCGCCCGCGACTCCAGCACCATCGGCGCGATCGGGCGGAACTGCTCACGCCCCTTGACGTCGTTGAGCCGCTCGGTGTTGCGGGCGAAACCGGGGTGCGCAAGCAGCGAGCGGTTGCCCAGCGCTCGCGGGCCGTACTCGCTGCGGCCCTGGAACCAGGCCACGATCAGGTCGTCGTTCAGCGCCCGCGCCACCTCGCCCGCCAGATCCTCGGGCCGCGAGTACGGCACGCGCGCCACGTCCAGCCACGCGGCCAGCTCCCCTTCGCTCCACGTCCTGCCCAGGTCGGCGCCGCGCATGGGCGCCACGGGCTCGCCGTGGGCCTGGGACAGGTGCAGCGCGCCCCCCAGCGCGGTGCCCGAGTCTCCTGCGGCGGGCTGCACCCAGACGTCCTCGAAGGGACCCTCGGCCACCAGCCGGGTGTTGGCGACGCAGTTCAGCGCGACGCCCCCGGCCATCGCCAGGCGCCGCGCGCCGGTGCGCTCGTGCAGCCAGAACGCCAGCTCCAGCAGCACCTCCTCCAGCCGCGCCTGCACGCTCGCGGCCAGGTCGGCGTGGTCGGCCGTCCAGGTCTCGCCCCTGTCCAGGCGTTTGGCGAAGCCGCCCCAGTCGATCGGCTCGATCCTGAACCCGCCGTCACCCGTCGTGGTGACCAGCTCCCTGAGCACGTCCAGGTGGCGGGGCGTGCCGTAGGAGGCCATCGCCATCACCTTGTACTCGTCGCTGGAGCGCAGGAAGCCCAGGTGCTCGGTCACGTCCTCGTACATCAGGCCGAGCGAGTGCGGCAGCTCCTGGGTCGCCAGTGTGGTCAGCTCGCCGTCCCTGTAGTGGCCCGCCAGGTGCGAGACGGCCTCGCCCCTGCCGTCGCACACCAGCACCGCGCACTCCTCGTACGGCGCGGCCAGTCCCGCCGACGCCGCGTGCGCCACGTGGTGCGGCACGAACCGCACCTGAGCGGGGTCGAGCCCCGGCAGGGCGGTGGCCAGGAAGCTGGGCGCCCTGGTCGCGTAGGTGGTGCGCAGGTCCTCCCACGGCGCCGCGTGCTCCTCCCGCACCAGCGCCGGATCGTAGGAGTAGGCGACCGCGTCCAGGTCCTCCGGCCGCAGGCCGGCCTCGGCCAGGCACCAGGCGGCGGCCAGCTCGGGCAGCTCCCACGCGGAGAACGGCACCGGCCTCTTGCCGTGCTTCCGGCGGCTGAACCGCTCCTCTTCGGCGGCCGCGACAATCTCACCATCGACCACAAGGGCCGCAGCGGGATCGTGGAACACCGCGTTTATCCCCAGAAACCTCATGAAATTCCTCCCCCGGGAGAACCGCTACCGAGAGAAGCGCTTGTTAAACACAACGTGGACGGGGCAGCGGCGGAACATGCTCTCTCGTCGACCGACCGCGGCGGTACTCTTCGACCGCGACGACACGCTGATCAGAGACGTGCCGTACAACAACGACCCGAAGCTCGTGGAGCCCATGCCGGGTGCTCTCGAGGCGCTGAGGACGTTGCGCGACCGCCGTATCCCGGTGGCCGTGGTGACCAACCAGTCAGGCGTGGCCAGGGGGCTGATCACGCCCGACGAGCTGCACCAGGTCAACGAGCGCGTCGAGGAGCTGCTCGGTCCCTTCGACGCGTGGGCCATCTGCGTCCACGGCGAGGACGACGGATGCGTGTGCCGCAAGCCGGAGCCCGGGCTGGTGCTGCGCGCGGCGGGCACGCTCGGCGTCGAGCCCGCCGACTGCGTGGTCATCGGAGACATCGGCAGGGACGTGCAGGCCGCGAGGGCCGCAGGGGCCAGGGCCATCCTCGTGCCCACCCCGCGCACGCTGCCCAGCGAGATCGCGGCCGCCCCCGAGGTCGCCCACGACCTGCGCGAGGCCGTCGAGTGGGTGTGCGCATGAACATCCTGCTCTGGCACGTTCACGGCTCATGGACCACCTCGTTCGTCCAGGGGCGGCACACCTACCTCGTCCCGCTCGTCCCCGGCAGGGGGCCCGACGGGCGCGGCAGGGCCACCACCTTCGACTGGCCCTCCTCGGTCAAGGAGGTGCCCTTCGACCGGCTACGCGACGAGAACGTCGACGTGGTCGTCTACCAGCGCCCGCACGAGATCGAGCTGGCCCGCTCCTGGCTCGGCAGATCGGTGCCGGGCATCTACGTCGAGCACAACACGCCGAGAGGCGACCCGCCCGCCACCCGTCATCCGCTGGCGGGCCAGTCGGCGATCCCGGTGGTCCACGTCACCCACTTCAACGCCCTGTTCTGGGACAACGGGACGGCTCCCGTCCGCGTGATCGAGCACGGCGTCGTCGATCCAGGGCACCTCTACACCGGCGAGCTGCCGCGCGCGGGCGTGGTCATCAACGAGCCGATCCGCAGGACGCGCGTGGCGGGCACCGACCTGCTGCCCGCCTTCGAGGTGCCGATCGACCTGTTCGGGATGAAGGCGGACGGCCTGCCGTACCCCGCCTACGACCTCTCCCAGGCCGAGTTGCACGCCGCGCTGGCCCGGCGCCGCGCCTACCTGCACCCCTACCGCTGGACCTCGCTCGGCCTCTCGCTCATCGAGGCCATGATGCTCGGCATGCCCGTCGTGGCGCTGGCCGCCACCGAGGCCGTCGAGGCCGTTCCCGCCGACGCCGGCGTCCTGTCGACCAAGCTCCCCGTGCTGGTCGAGGCGCTGTCCGCGTTCGTCTCCGACCCCTCCCTGGCGAGCCAGTACGGCAAAGCGGCTCGTCAGGCGGCTCTCGCTCGGTACGGAATAGCCAGATTTATTGCCGATTGGGACAGTTTGCTTGGTGAATCTCCGGGTACCGAGGGTGCGCACGACGCCATCTGACCAGGTCTGGAACCTTATGTTCATCCTCGACCGCTCGCGCCGGGCCGCCTGCCTGGACGAGGACCCAGAAATCTTCTTTCCCATCTCGCTCGAGGGCGCGGGACACGCGCAAGTCGAACGCGCCAAGTCCATCTGCGTCGGCTGCCCCGTCAGGCAGCCCTGCCTCGACTACGCACTGGCCACCAGGCAGACGGACGGCGTATGGGGTGGCACCACCCCCACCGAACGCCGCACCCTCCTGCCGCTGGCCTCCTGACAGGCAAGCACCCGAGCCCCGGGGCCTTCGCCCCGGGGCTCGGGTCGCGCGCGCCCTCGCCCAGGCGGGCGGAGGCGACCTCGGTGGTCTTGCCGGCGCCGTTGGGGCCGAGCAGGGCGAAGACGGTGCCTGCGGAGATGTCCAGGTCGACGCCGTCGAGGACGAGGTGCTCGCCGTACGCCTTGCGCAGGCCGGTCACGGAGATCGCGAGGTCGGTCATGGTCGAGTTCCTTGAGGGCCGGTTACGGACTCGGGGCGGCGCCTTCCCTGGCCGCCCCCGAGTGCTACGGCGTGGTCGGGGTCATCGGGGCGAGGCCGGGCAGAACTCGGCCGACAGCATGTCGTCGAAGACGCTCAGGCCGTTCCAGTCGCCGTTGACGTGGCTGACCAGCAGGTGCTTGCCGTCGCGGGAGCCCATGGCGTACGTCCACGAGCCGTAGGTCGCCCCGCCGATGCCCCAGACCGTCACGTCACACGACAGCTTCTGGGAGAAGAGGCCGAGCCCGTAGCGGGTGGAGGGGATCCACGGCGGGCCGCCCTCGGTGGCGACGGTGGTGAACATCTCCTTCTGCTGGGCGGGCGGCAGCAGGCCTCCGGTCAGGAGCGCCCCGACGAAGCGGTGGAGATCGCCGGTGGTCGAGACGACGCCGCCGGCGGCCCAGGCGAAGGACTGGTTCATCTCGGTCGCATCGTGGATCTTGGGGTTGGCGTCCTGGGAGAACAGCGTGGAGTAGTGCCGGGGGTGCGCGCCTCGGATCTTCGCCTCGTCGCCAGGCAGGTAGGTTCCGGTCAACCCCAGCGGGCGGGTGATCCGCCGCGTGAGCTCCTCGCCGTACGTCCTGCCGGTCGCCTTCTCGACGATCATGGCGGCCAGGAAGTAGTTGGTGTTGGAGTAGCCGAAGCCCTCGCCCGGCTGGAAGTAGGGCGGATGGGCCAGGCCGATCTTCACCAGCTGCTCGGGGGTGTAGGTGTCGTAGCGGTGCTCGAACCAGGCCTCGCCCATTCCCTTGGCGAAGAACTCCTCGTCGTTGCCGTAGTTGTAGATGCCGCTGGTGTGGTTGAGCAGCTGCCGGATGGTGATCTCGGTGCCGTCGTAGCCGTCGCCTGCGACCAGGCCGGGCAGCCACCTGTCCACGGTGTCGTCCAGGCTCAGCCTGCCTTCGGCGGCCAGTTGCAGGACCACGACCGCGGTGAAGGCCTTGGTGGCGCTGCCGACGCGGAAGCGCTCGTGCGGCTGGCGCTTGCGGCCGGTCCTGGTGTCGGACACGCCTGCCGAACCGAACCACCTGCCGCGGCCGTCGCGGATGTCGGCGACGATGCCGGGGGCGCCGCTCCTGGCCACGGCGCTGTCAAGAACACGTCGCACCTCGGGATGGCCGGGAGCGGGGGCCGCGGGGGCCGTCATGGCGGTCCCTGCCGCCGTCACCGCGGCGAGGAGCAGGGAGAGGGGCTTGGTCATGGTGATTCCTCCATTGAGTGGATCTTGAAAAGGTCGGGCGGTTCCAGGTGATCTAGCGGTGGGACTGCCCGGCCGGGATCGGTGCGACGGCGACGCGCTGGGCGGTGACGATCACCCATGCGGCGGCCGTCGCCGTGACCAGCAGCACCGCGGCGGCGGTGGTCAGGGTCGCCATGTCCGGGTGGATGAGGGACTGCCCACGCCCTGCCTGCCAGGTCACGGTCGCGACCAGCCCGGCGTAGCCGAGGGCCGCGGCGCCGACCAGGCGGGCGCGGACCTTCTCCTCGCGCAGCCAGGCGTGCCTGCCGGCCAGGACGGCCAGGGCGGCGGCGAGCAGGAGGAGCACCTGGATGCCGTGCAGGGCGAAGAAGTGCGGGACCCTGAAGTCGCCGCCGGTCACGCTCCAGCCGGTGAGGGGCATGCCGTGGCCGTCGGGGTCGCCGATGCCGTGCCCTTGGTACATCTGCACGGGCTCGCCGTTGGCGTCGGTCACCGTACGCGGGTTGATCTCGGCGACCATCCAGTAGATCGGCACGAGCATGCCGAAGGTGGCCAGTGCGAGCCCGGCGCGGATCGCCCTGTTCAGGGCAGGTCCGCCGGTGCGCTGGATCAGTACGACCACCGCGATGACCAGCTGGGCGATGAGGATGACCATCACGCCGTAGGTGAGGACGGGGACCAGGGCCAGGGTGACCGGATCGTTCTGGTTGGCGTTGAAGTGACTGATGGTGCCGCGTGCCGCCTGGACGGTGATCGTGGCGACCTCGATGATCGCGGCCAGCGCGAAGACGGTGCCGACCCACCACCCCAGGCGTCCTCCCTTGCGCAGCTTGGTCAGCAGCCACGCCAGCGTGCCGGCGTAGAGGGCGAAGGCGAAGCCGAACTTCAACGGCTTGACCCACACCGACTCGTCGAGCAGGGTCCGGTCGTCCACCGCGAGCCCCACGCCGGCGGCCAGCACGAGGCCCAGCATGAGGAGCGCGCAGACCACCAGGGGACGGTGCCAGGTGCGCACGGGGGTGAGGAAGGAAGTCATGAGGGGGCTCCGATCACGGCGACGGGAAGGGGGAGGTCCCGATCGCGTCGCTTGTTTGCGAATAACTAAAAGCTAACTTGCTTTCAGTGATTCGTCAATTAAGAAAGCTGGAGAAATGGCAATTGCGCAGGTCAAAGGCAACTTGTTTTGCAATGGCGGTGAAAGCGAATGCAAATCCAGCACCGAGTCGCTTGCAATGGAGTGTTGGCGAACGCAATACTGGCCACACCGGAAGACGTGAGACGGAGGCAGGACCGATGCCCGGAGGCAGACTGACCCACCAGGACCGGCAGAAGATCGCCGAGGGGCTGGCGGAAGGACTCACCTACACCGAGATCGCCGGCCGTCTTGACAGGCCCATCTCCACCGTCACCCGGGAGGTGGCCCGCAACGGCGGCCCCGGCGGCTACCGCGCCGACCAGGCACAGCGGGCGACCCAGGGGCGCACTCGCCGCCGCAAGCCGACCCCGGCCCCTCCGGCCGTCACCGACTCACACGGGCGCGACCCCGGGGCGGTCCACGAGCTGGAGGAACGGTTCACCGCGATGATGGTCGGCACGGGCCTGCCGCGGATGACGGCCCGGGTTCTCACCTGCCTGTACGTCACCGACGGTGGCAGCCTGACCGCCGCCGAGCTCGTCCAGCGCCTCCAGGTCAGCCCCGCCTCCATCTCCAAGGCCGTCGGCGAGCTCGAACAGCAGGAGCTCATCAGGCGCGAACGCGACCCCCGCCGGCGGCGCGACCGGTACGTCATCGACGCCGACGCCTGGTTGCGCGGCTGGATGGCCAGCGCCCGCCAGAACACCATGCTGGCCGACATCGCCCGCCAGGGCGCCCAGGTCCTCGGCGCGACCACCCCCGCCGGTATCCGCATGCAGGACATCGGCCACTTCTTCGAGCACGTCGGCCAGGCCATGATCCAGGCGGCCGAGGAGTGGCGGCAGGCCTACGCCGCGAAGCTCACCGCGAACGGCTGACACAGCGCGGCGACGGCCGTCGGAACTGGTCACCTCTTCGACATTCGCTCAGGTCGCCTCTGGCGAAAGTCCCCTCAGAACCGGGGGCCGGAGTGTCGCCGAAGGCGAGCCGGTCGACGATGGCGGCACAGGGGCGGGGGCCGGTGAAGGTCTCGGTCCAGCCGCTGACCTCGGCGTTCCGGAGCGTCAGCGCGGAGTGCTCGCCGTCGGGGTGAAGGGCGCGCCGTGGCCGGGGACGATGACGTCGGCGACGGCCAGCACGCGCTCCCTGCTGGCCCGCAGGAGGGCGCGGTCGATGGTGACAGGGTCGTCGGCGGGGCCGTCGGCCCGCCACCACAGGTCACCGGCGAAGGCCACGACGCCCTCGGCGGTGCCGGCCAGCAGGGTGATGTCCTCGGCGCTGTGGCCGGGGGTGGCGATCAGCCTGAGCGACGGGGAGAACTCGTACCCCTCGGCGTCCCTGCTCGTCCAGTCGTGGCCACGGTAGATCGCCTTGTGGTCGTGGATCCGTGCCTGGCCGAACAGGCCGACGTTGAGGATGTTGTCGGGGTGGTGGTGGCTGAGCACCACGTCGGTGATGTCGTCCGTCTTGAGGCCGAGGTCGGCGAGCGCGTCGACGATCACCGACTGGCTCGCGACCATGCCGGGGTCCACCACGATCCTGAGGTCGCCCTCGGTGACGTAGGACACGGTCGCGGCCACGCCGGGCCCCGTGGAGGTGGTGTAGCCGGTGGCGAGGATATGGAAGGCGGCCCTACGGCCGGTGGGTGCGTCGGTCATGGAAAGCAGTCTGGCGACGGCGCCCGCCAGGAAACAGTGGCCGGAACACCCATGACCGTGGGTTTCGTGCCAAAAGCTCGCTCCGTCGTCGCCTGTGCCCCGCAGGGGGCCACCGCGCTGGAGTGGAGGGGGGAGGGAGGGCCGGGACCGGGCGGGTGAGCCCGGGTCGCGCGGCCCTTGGTGTGTCCGGTGTGGCCGGCGGTCAGGCCAGGGTGTCCTGCACCTTGATCTGCCCGTCGTAGATGACCCACTTCTGGTTGGCGTTGTTCATGCACTTCCACAGGCGGACCTTGGTGCCGTTGGCGCGGGAGTTGCCGACGTCCAGGCACATCGGGCTGGCGGTGTCGATGGTGTCCTTGATGACGATCTCTCCTCTCCTGATGACCCAGAGCTGGTTGGTGTTGCTCACGCACTGCCACAGCTGGACCTGGGCGCCGTTGGTGCGGGCCTTGGTGGCGTCCAGGCACATCGGGGTGGCGGTGTCGGCGGTGTCCTCGACCTTGATCAGGCCGTTGTCGATCACGAACCTCTGGTTGGCGTTGCCGACGCATTGCCACAGCTGGACCTTGGTGCCGTTGGTGCGGGATTTGGTGGCGTCCAGGCAGACGGGGGAGTCGTGGGTGAGGGTGTCGGGGGCGGGCAGGTGGGCGGCGGCCGCGGCGGGCAGGACGGTGGACGCGCTCACGACGGCGACGGCGACGCCGGCCAGTAGATGGCGAGCAAGCAGCATGGTGCCTCCTGGGCAGGTGTGATCAGAACGCGAACACCATCCCGCAACTTAATGTGATTGACCAGTTGCGTTTGGTTAATGTCTGGTCATCCACGCAATTCATCGGCATTCCCCGCCTGACCCGACCGGGCCGGCCGGGTCAGAGTCGCACGCCCCCGCCGCAGCAGCGGCGCTCACCGAGCGCCGGTCCGGCGTTCGGGGCCTGGCGCCGGTGGGCCGAGCCCGTCACGCCAGGCTGATCAGGTCCGCGTAGCCCGCGTTCCAGAGGTCCTCCACGCCGTCGGGCAGCACCAGCACCCGCTCGGGCCGCAGCGCCTCGACCGCCTCCTCGTCGTGCGTGACCATCACCACCGCGCCCTTGTACGCGCCCACCGCCGTCAGCACCTCCGCGCGCGAGGCCGGGTCGAGGTTGTTGGTCGGCTCGTCGAGCAGCAGCACGTTCGCCCCCGAGCTGACCAGCCCGGCCAGCGCCAGCCGCGTCTTCTCCCCGCCCGACAGCACCCCCGCGGGCTTGTCGACGTCGTCGCCGCCGAACAGGAACGAGCCGAGGATGTTGCGGGCCTCGCCGTCGCTCAGCCCCGGCGCGGCCAAGGCCAGGTTCTGCCCGACGGTACGGGCCGGGTCGAGCGTGTCGTGCTCCTGTGCGAAGTAGCCGAGCCGCAGACCGTGACCGTGCACGACCCTGCCGGAGTCGGGCGTGAGCCGTCCCGCGAGAATCTTCAGCAGCGTGGTCTTGCCCGCGCCGTTCAGGCCGAGCACCACGAGCCGCGCGCCCCTGTCGACGGCCAGGTCCACGCCGGTCAGGACCTCAAGGCTCCCGTAGGACTTGCCGAGGCTGACCGCACCCAGTGGGACGCGTCCGCTCGGTGCGGGCTCGGGCAGCCGGATCCTGGCGACCTTCTCGGTACGGCGGGCGGGCTCGACCCCCGCCAGCATCCTGTCGGCGCGGCGGGCCATGTCGCGAGCGCGTACGGCCGTGGCCACGTTGGACCGCATCCTGTCGGCCTGGGCGCGCAGCGCGGCGGCCTTGCGCTCGGCGGCGGCCCGCTGCCGTACCCTGCGACGCTCGGCGGCCCCGCTGTCGGTGAGGTAGGTCTTCCAGCCGGTGTTGTGCACCTCGATCGCCGCCAGGTCGGCGTCCAGCCGCCAGACCCTGTTGACCACGTCGGCCAGCAGGTCGGTGTCGTGGCTGATGACCACCAGGCCGCCCTGGTAGGAGGCGAGGAAGGAGCGCAGCCACGCGATGGAGTCGCCGTCGAGGTGGTTGGTCGGCTCGTCCAGCAGGAGCGTGCCCCGTTCGGCGAACAGGACCCTGGCCAGCTCGACGCGCCGCCGCTGGCCGCCCGAGAGGGTGCCGAGCGGCTGGGCCAGCAGCCGGTCGGGCAGGCCGAGACCCGCCGCGACCCTCGCCGCCTCCGCCTCGGCGGCGTATCCGCCTCGGGCCTGGAACTCCGCCTCGGCCCTGACGTAGCGGGCCATGGCCGAGTCCGAGGGGAGCTCGGCGAGGGCGAGCTCGGCGAGGGCGAGCTCGGCGGCGCGCAGGGCGCGGACGGCCTCGTCCATGCCACGGGCCGACAGGATGCGGTCGGTGACGGTGAGTGAGGGGTCGGCGGCCGAGGGATCCTGGGGGAGGTAGCCGACGGGGCCCGTGCGGACGACGGTGCCCGCGGCGGGCCTGCCCTGCCCCGCCAGGATCCGCATCAGCGTGGTCTTGCCCGCGCCGTTGCGGCCGACCAGGCCGACGCGGTCGCCGGGGGCGATGTGGGCGGTGATGCCCGACAGCAGCAGACGCGCGCCGACGCGCACGTCGACATCACGAAAGGTAATCATGAAGTAACGCTCCGGATAAGCTCTTGGACACACGGGTGGTACGAAGGCGGGTGTCCGAGCTAAGAGATCCGGGGCGTAGACATGTCCACCAGGCTAAACGCACCTTCGGCCTGCGCGCACCCGGTTTTCGGTCAGGCCAGGCTGGCGCCGCCGTCCACGGTGAGCACGGTGCCCGTCACATAGGCGTTGGCCATCACGAACAGCGCGGCCGAGGCCGCCTCCTCGGGCGTGCCGAACCTGCCGAGCGGCAGCGTGGCGCCGTGCTCGGCGACGGCCTGGTCGCCCGCGCTGTCATGGCCCGCGCCGAAGGCGCCCCTCGACAGCGGGGTGTCGAAGATGCCGAAGCGGATCGTGTTCACACGCAGCCGCCTGGGCGCCAGTTCGACGGCCAGCGCCCTGGTGAGGCTCTCGACCGCGCCGAGCGCCGCGACGGCGGCCGAGACGCCGGGCAGCGGCCTGGTCGCGTAGACGCCCGAGCTGAACGTGATCGACCCGCCCGCGGGCAGCCTGCGCGCGGCCAGGCGGGCGGCGGTGTAGGCGCCCCACACCCTGCTGTCGACGTGGTGGCGGACCTCCGGGCCCGGGGTCGACTCCAGTGCTCCTCCGCCGAAGCCGCCCGCGGTCACCAGCACGTGGTCGACCGTTCCCGCCAGCTCGAAGGCGCGCTCCAGCGACCGCTCGTCGCTCACCTCGGCGCTCACGCCGAGCGCGTCGCCGCCGACGCGCCTCACCGCCGCGTCCAGCCGGTCCTGGTCGCGGCCGACGAGGACGACGCGCGCGCCCACCGAGGTCAGCAGCGCCCCCGCGGCCATGCCGATGCCCGAGGAGCCGCCGATGATCACTGCGGTACGGCCGGCCAGCGCCTGGGGAAGCGGGGAGGTGGACGGTACCGGAAGAACGGACATGAGAACTCCTAAATAAACCAGACGTTTGGTTTAGAGCCTGGCCGAGGTGCGCCGGAATGTCAACCGACTGGTTTAATTCACGGCATGAGCTACGACGCGGAGGACACCAGGCGGCGCATCTTCGAGGCCGCGACGGCCGAGTTCGCCGCGTACGGCCTGGCCGGTGCGAGGATCGACCGCATCGCCACCTCCGCCGAGGCCAACAAGCAGGCGATCTACCTGTACTTCGGCGGCAAGGAGAAGCTGTTCGGCGCGGTGGTGCGGGCCAAGCTCGACGAGATCTGCCACGCCGTGGAGATCGTGCCGAGCTCGCTGCCCGAATCGGTCGGCCAGCTGTTCGACTGGTACCAGGAGCACCCCGAGCTGGTCAGGCTGCTGCTGTGGGAGGCGCTGGAGTCGGGCGGCGAGCGGGTGGAGGGCGAGGAGGAGCGGCGCGAGACCTACGAGGGCCACACGGCCGCGCTGGTGGCGGGTGGCGTCGAGTCGAGGACCGCGGCCCAGGACCTGCTGTTCACGGTGCTGGGGCTGGTGGCATGGAACTTCTCGGTGCCGCAGCTGCGCAGGCTCGTCCTCGACGAGCCCGACGCGGCCAAATCGCTGGCCCGCCGCAGGGCCACGGTCGTCGACCTGGCCCGCCTCATCGCCGAGCGGGCCTGACCCGGGCCGAGCGCCAGGGGAGGATCACCTGGGCCGAGCGCCCGGGGAGGATCACCCGGGGCGAGCACCAGGGGAGATCAGCGAGCCATCTCCATGAAGCGGTCGCGCTCGTCGTCGGCCAGGCGGTCGACGAACAGCACGCCGTCGAGATGGTCCACCTCGTGCTGCAGCACCCTGGCCAGTGTCCCGATGGCCCTGACCGTCACTGGCTTGCCGTACATGTCGCGACCGCGCGCGGTGACCCCGAAGGAACGCTCCAGCGGCCACCACAGGCCGGGCGCCGACAGGCACGCCTCGTCGGCCACGATCGTGCGCTCCGACAGCTCCAGCCGCGGGTTGACCAGGTGCCCCGCCCTGCCGTCGTAGTCGAAGACGACCACTCTGGCCTGCACCCCGATCTGCGGCGCGGCGAGCCCGGCGCGCCCCGCGCCCTGGCGCATCGTGAGCGTCAGCGCCTTGACCAGACTGCGAAGCTCCTTGTCGAACGCGGTCACCGGCTGCGCGACGGCGCGCAGCACAGGATCGTCGAAAGCGCGGATGCGCTGCACGGCCACGGCAACTCCCCGAGAACGTTGTCGTCGTCCAGGAAACGATTCCCATTGCGGCGCGGGACGAACCGTCGCTCGCCCCGCGAACGAACACGAAACGGCGGATCGCACGGGGGCCCGGCCGAGGGAAAGGGCGCGACCGGAGTACACGATCTGTTCCACCGCTCTTTCGCGCTGCTCACAGGGGCGAGGGCGAGGAGTGGGTGAGGAGGGGGCGAGCGCGGCGGCCGCGGCCACATGTGGCGCGAGCGCCATGACCTCGGTGACGACGGCGCCGTCCCGATCCGGCCCGAAGGGCGGCTCGCCCGAGGAGGGGAGAGTCCGCCCGCCGATGCGGAGGGCGCGCCCTGGCGCGGTGTTAACACCGTGTTGCGCAGGTGAAACACATGCATTGATTGTTACGGCGGTGAGTGACATGTAACCGGCGCACCGTCACACATCGTCAAGGTGCGTAACCCGACCTTCCTACGGTCGAGATCCCCGAACCGTAGGAGGAACGATGGCGCGCTGGATCGCCGACTGGCACCCTGACGACCCCGCATTCTGGGAGCGGGACGGCAAGCGGGTGGCCAGGCGCAACCTGGCCTTCTCCATCCTGGCCGAGCACGTGGGCTTCACCGTCTGGACGCTGTGGAGCATCGTCGCGGCCAAGATGGGCGCCTTCGACTTCACCACCGACCAGCTGTTCTGGCTGGTGGCGCTGCCCAACCTGATCGGCTCCGCGCTGCGGATCCCCTACACCTTCGGCCCCGCGAGGTTCGGCGGGCGCACCTTCACCGTGGTGAGCGCGCTGCTGCTGCTCATCCCCGCGGTGCTGCTCGGCGTCGCGGTCAGCGACCCCGGCACGCCGTACTGGGTGTTCCTGGTGATCGCGGCGACAGCGGGCTTCGGCGGCGGCAACTTCGCCTCCAGCATGGCCAACATCACCTACTTCTACCCCCAGCACAAGCAGGGCTCGGCGCTCGGCCTGAACGCGGCGGGCGGCAACATCGGCGTCAGCTCCGTGCAGCTGGTCATGCCGCTGGTGATCGGCGCGTTCGGCCTGGCCGCCGCCGGCTGGTTCTGGGTGCCGTTCGTCGTGGTGGCAGCCGCCTGCGCCTGGTTCTTCATGGACAACCTGGCCAGCGCCAAGGCCAGCCCCCGGGAGCAGTGGGCGGTGGCGGGCAAGGCGCAGACGTGGGTGATGTCCTTCCTCTACATCGGCACCTTCGGCTCGTTCATCGGCTACTCCACCGCCTTCCCCCTGCTGGCCAAGAGCCTGTTCCCCGGCTCGGCGTGGGCGGCGGTCGCCTTCGTCGGCCCCCTGCTCGGCTCGCTCATCAGGCCGGTCGGCGGCTGGCTGTCCGACCGCCTCGGTGGCGCGCCCGTCACGCTCTGGAACTTCGCCGCGATGGGCGCGGGCGTCGTCCTGGTCTGGCTGGCCAGCGCCTCGGGCAGCTTCTGGCTGTTCTTCCTGGCCTTCCAGACCCTGTTCGTCACCGCCGGCATCGGCAACGGCTCGACCTACCGCATGATCCCGGCCATCTTCCAGGCCAAGGCCGCCGAGCAGTTCGGCACCGGCGAACAGGCCCTCCTGTACGGCAAGCGCCAGGCCTCCGCCGCGATCGGCATCATCTCGGCCATCGGCGCGTTCGGCGGCTTCCTCATCAACCGCGGCTTCGGCATGTCCTTCGCGGCGACGGGCAGTCCCGCCGCCGCCTTCGTCGCCTTCGGCCTGTTCTACGCGGCCTGCTTCGCCGTCACCTGGTGGTGCTACACGCGCACGGTCGGCGTCGCCAGGCTCCCCAGCCTCGCCCACGCCCGCGTCTGAAACTTCTCACTTGCGCGGTGAGCCGCTGTTAGCACGTTAGTAACAGAAGGGACCCCGGTGTGAAACGGCCTAAAAGCACCATCGATCGCGTGACTTCTCCTACGCTCACCCATTGCCCGTACTGCGCGCTGCAGTGCGGCATGTCGCTGACCGTGGGGGAGCGGGTCACGGTCGAGGCCACCGACGCGCTGTGCCAGAAGGGCTGGACCGCCGCCGAGCTCCTGTCGAGCCCGGACCGGCTGACCACGCCGCTGCTGCACGGCCGTCCTGCCACCTGGGAGCAGGCACTCGACCACGTGGCCTCCCGCCTGAGCGCGGTGCGCTCCGAACACGGTCCCGACGGCGTGGCCGTGTTCGGCGGCGGGGGGCTGACCAACGAGAAGGCCTACCAGCTGGGCAAGTTCGCCAGGGTCGCGCTCGGCACCAGCCAGATCGACTACAACGGCCGCTTCTGCATGTCGTCGGCGGCGGCCGCCTCGGTCAGGGCGTTCGGCGCCGACAGGGGGATGCCCTTCCCGCTGACCGACCTGGCGGCGGCCGACGTGGTGCTCCTGGCGGGCGGGAACGTGGCCGAGACCATGCCGCCGATCGTCAGGCACCTCACGCGACCCGACCTGATCGTCATCGACCCCAGGCGCACCGCGACCGCCAAGCTGGCCGCGCTGCATCTGCAGCCGACGCCGGGGACGGATCTGGCGCTCGCGCTCGGCCTGCTGCACGTGGCGATCTCCGAGGGGGCTCTCGACAGCGAATACATCGCGCGTCGCACGTCCGGTTTTGAAGCGGTTCGAATTTCGGTGTCGGAATGGTGGCCCGAAAGGGTCGAGCGGGTCACCGGCGTTCCCGTGGCTGCCATCCGCCAAGCCGTACAAATGCTGAAAAATGCAGATAAAGCGGTGGTGTTGACGGGCAGGGGGGCCGAGCAGCACGCCAAGGGCACCGACACCGTCACCGCGTTCATCAATCTCGCGCTCGCCCTCGGCCTGCCCGGCACGCCGGGCTCCGGCTACGGGTGCGTGACCGGACAGGGCAACGGGCAGGGCGGCAGGGAGCACGGCCAGAAGGCCGACCAGCTGCCCGGCTACCGCAAGATCGACGACCCCGCGGCCCGCGCTCACGTCGCGGCCGTCTGGGGCGTCGAGCCCGGCACGCTGCCAGGCCCCGGCCGCTCGGCCTACGAACTGCTCGACGCGCTCGGCACCTCCGAGGGGCCCAAGGCGCTGCTGGTCTTCGGCTCGAACCCGGTCGTCTCCGCGCCCAGGTCCGCGCACGTCACCGAGCGGCTGAAGAGCCTCGACCTGCTGGTCGTCGTCGACTTCGTGCTGAGCGAGACCGCGCGCCTGGCCGACGTGGTGCTGCCGAGCACGCAGTGGGCCGAGGAGAACGGCACCATGACCAACCTGGAGGGCAGGGTCCAACTGCGGCGCAAGGCCGTCGAGCCGCCCGAGGGCGTGCGCTCCGACCTGGAGATCATCCAGGAGCTCGCGTTGCGGATGGGCCACACCTGGCCCGCCGAGCCGCGCGAGGTCTTCGACGAGCTGCGCCGCGCCTCGCAGGGCGGCACGGCCGACTACTCGGGCATCACCTACGAGCGCGACGGCCTGTTCTGGCCCTGCCCCACCCCGGAGCACCCCGGCACGCCGCGCATGTTCCTCGACCGCTTCCACACCCCCGACGGCCTGGCCAGGTTCGTGCCCGTCACGCACAGGGCGGCCGCGGAGGAGGCCGACGCCGACTTCCCCGTCTACCTCACCACCGGCAGGGTCCTGGCCCACTACCAGTCGGGCGCGCAGACCCGCAGGATCGCCCCGCTGGTCGAGGCCTCGCCCGAGCCGTTCGTCGAGCTCCACCCCGACCTCGCCGAGCACCTGAGCATCGGCGCGGGCGACCTCGTGCGCGTCAGCAGCCGCAGGGGCGCCACCGAGGGCGTGGCCAGGATCAGCGAAGCCATCAGATCCGACACCGTTTTCATGCCCTTCCACTGGGAGGGCGCCAACCGCCTCACCAATCCCGCACTCGACCCGACCTCACGGATGCCGGAGTTCAAGGTGTGCGCGGTCAGACTGGAGAAGGTCGCATGAGGCTCATCGTGATCGGCAACGGCATGGCGGGAGCGCGCCTGGTCAGCGAGGTGCGCGCCCGCGACAAGGAGATCAGGGTCACCGTGTTCGGCGCGGAGACCTGGCAGCCCTACAACAGGGTGCTGCTGTCGAACGTCCTGGCCGGGAGCTCGGGGCCCGACCAGGTACGCCTGCTGGATCCCTCCTGGTACGGCGAGCACGGCGTCGAGGCGGTCCTCGGCACCCCCGTCGTCCAGATCGACAGGGAGACCAGAACGGTGATCGCCGAGGACGGCCGGCGCGTGCCGTACGACGTGCTGGTGCTGGCCACGGGCAGCAGCGCGGTCGTCCCGCCGATCCCCGGCGTCGAGCGGGCCATCCCCTTCCGCACCCTCGACGACTGCCAGGAGATCCTGGCCGCCAGCCGTACCAGCTCCAGAGCGGTCGTGGTCGGCGGCGGGCTGCTCGGCATCGAGGCCGCGCGCGGCCTGGCGGGCCGCGGCCTGCCGGTCACGCTGCTGCACCTGGCGGGCCACCTCATGGAGCGTCAGCTCGACGCCGAGGCGGGGCTGGTGCTCGGCGAGACCCTCGCCGGCCTCGGCGTGGAGATCCGCACCGGCGTGAGCGCGGCCGAGGTGCTGCCCGAGGGCGTCAGGCTGGCCGACGGCACGCTGGTCGAAGGCGACCTCGTGGTGCTGGCCTGCGGCGTGCGGCCGGAGACCGAGCTGGCCGCGCAGGCGGGCCTGGAGGTGCGCCGCGGTGTCGTCGTGGACGACGAGCTGCGCACCGACGACCCCGCCGTCTTCGCGATCGGCGAGTGCGCCGAGCACGACGGCGTCGTCTACGGCCTGGTCGCGCCCGCGTGGGAGCAGGCCGCCGTGGTGGCCGACGTGATCACGGGCACGGCCAAGGACGCCCGCTACCGGGGCTCGCGCATGGTCACCAGGCTCAAGGCCAAGAGCGTGGAGCTGGCCGCGATGGGCGAGACCCACCTGACCGAGGAGCACGCGGAGGTGGTGCGCTTCAGCCACAGGGCGCGCGGCACCTACCGCAAGCTCGTCATCCGCGAGGGCCGCCTGGTCGGCGCGATCCTGCTGGGCGAGAGCGCCGCCGTGGGAACGCTCACCCAGCTCTTCGACAGGGGAGGGCCGTTGCCCGGCGACAGGGCCGGGCTGCTCTTCCCCGGTGCCGGGGGAGCGGCGGTGGCCGACAGCCCGGTCAGGATGCCGGACTCGGCCAAGGTCTGCCAGTGCAACAACGTGACCAAGGGCCAGATCAGGGCGTGCTGGGAGTCCGGCGCGCGAGACGTGACAGCGGTGGCCGCCGCGACCAGGGCCACGACGGGCTGCGGCACCTGCCGCGACGCCGTCGAGGGCATCGTCGGCTGGCTGTGTGAGCAAGAGGGGGTTTCCGCGTGAAAAGGCTTGTCGTGGTGGGCTACGGCCCGACGGCGCACCGGCTGGTCGAGACCCTGCTCGGCAGGGGGTTCGACGGGCACGTCACCGTGTTCGGCGAGGAGCCGCTGCCCGCCTACGACAGGGTGGCGCTCACCTCCTACCTGCAGGGCGTCACCCTGGAGGAGCTGGAGTACCCCGAGCTGCCGGGTGTGGTGACGCGGCTGTCGTCCAGGGTCACCGGGATCGACAGGGCGGCGAAGGTCGTCACGACCGAGGACGGGCACGCCGAGCCGTACGACACCCTGGTGCTGGCCACGGGGTCGGCGCCGTTCGTGCCGCCGGTTCCGGGGGCCTCCGGCGCCTTCGTCTACCGCACGATCGACGATCTGGAGCGCATCAGGCAGGCCGCCTCCGGAGCCGTGCGAGGCGTGGTCGTCGGCGGCGGGCTGCTCGGCCTCGAGGCCGCCGACGCGCTGCGCGGGCTCGGCCTCGACACCCACATCGTGGAGCTCAGCCCGTGGCTGATGCCGCGCCAGGTGGACGAGGGCGGCGGCTCGGTGCTCAAGGGGCACATCTCCAACCTCGGGCTGAGCGTGCACGCGGGAGTCTCCCTGGCCTCGATCGAGCCGGACAGGGTGGTGCTCAGCGACGGCGGCGTGATCGACGCCTCCGTGGTCGTCTTCTCGGCGGGCATCAAGCCCCGCGACGAGCTGGCCAGGGACTGCGGTCTCGAGGTGGGAGCGCGCGGCGGGATCGTCGTCGACGAGGGCATGCGCACCGCCGACCCCTCGATCTACGCGGTGGGCGAGTGCGCGCTGGTCGGCGGCATGGTCTACGGCCTGGTCGGGCCCTGCTTCACCCAGGCCGAGGTGGCCGTCGACCGGATGCTCGGCGGCTCGTCCGCCTTCCAGGGCGCGGACCTGTCGGCCAAGCTCAAGCTGCTCGGTGTCGAGGTGGCCCAGTTCGGCGCGATGGAGGGGGCGCTCGACGTCACCTACATGGACCCTGTGGGCGGCGTCTACAAGAAGCTGTTCATCTCCGACGACGCGCGGACGCTGCTCGGCGGGATCTGCGTGGGCGACGCGGCGCCGTACACCACGTTGAAGCCCTTCGTCGGCAAGCCGCTGCCCGCCTCCCCCTCCGACCTGCTGTTCACGGGGTCGGCGGCCGCTCTCGATCTGCCCGACGACGCCCAGGTCTGCTCCTGCAACAACGTCACGGCCGGCGCGGTGCGCGAGGCGATCTGCGACGGCGTCTGCGACGTTCCCGGGCTCAAGGCCTGCACCCGCGCGGGCACCACCTGCGGCTCGTGCGTGCCCATGCTGAAGCAGCTGCTGGAGAAGTCGGGCGTCGAGCTGTCCAAGGCCCTGTGCGAGCACTTCGAGCACAGCAGGGCCGAGCTGTTCGACATCGTCCGCGTGCGCGGCGTCACGACCTTCTCCGAGCTGATCGCCATGTGCGGCAGGGGCAGGGGCTGCGATATCTGCAAGCCGGCCGTCGCCTCCATCCTCGCCTCCCTGCACAACGGCCACGTGCTGGACGGCGAGCGGGCCGCGCTGCAGGACACCAACGACCACTTCCTGGCCAACATCCAGAAGAACGGCACCTACTCCGTCGTCCCGCGCGTCCCGGGCGGCGAGATCACCCCGGAGAAGCTCATCGTCGTCGGCGAGGTGGCCCGCGACTTCGGCCTCTACACCAAGATCACCGGAGGCCAGCGGATCGACCTTTTCGGCGCCCGCGTCGAGCAACTGCCGCAGATCTGGAAGCGCCTGGTCGACGCGGGCTTCGAGTCGGGCCACGCGTACGGCAAGGCGCTGCGCACGGTGAAGTCCTGCGTCGGCTCCACCTGGTGCCGCTACGGCGTGCAGGACTCCGTCGGCCTGGCCATCGCCCTTGAACTGCGCTACCGAGGCCTGCGCTCCCCGCACAAGCTCAAGTCGGCGGTGTCGGGCTGCGCCCGCGAGTGCGCGGAGGCCCGCTCCAAGGACTTCGGCATCATCGCCACCGAGCAAGGCTGGAACCTCTACGTGGGAGGCAACGGCGGCTTCAAGCCCCGCCACGCCGACCTGCTGGTCTCCGACGTCCCCACCGACGAGCTCATCAGGATCATCGACAGATTCCTGATGTTCTACATCCGCACCGCCGACCGGCTGCAGCGCACCGCCGCGTGGGTGGAGTCGCTGGACGGCGGCCTCGACTACCTCAGGTCGGTGATCGTGGACGACTCCCTCGGCATCTGCGCCTCGCTGGAGGAGCAGATGGAGCGGCACGTGGCCACCTACGTCGACGAGTGGCGCGCCACCATCGAGGACCCCGACAAGCTCAGCAGGTTCGTCAGCTTCGTCAACGCGCCGGGTGTCCCCGACCCCTCGATCGTCTTCGAGACCGAGCGCGACCAGATCAAACCCGTGCTGATCCCCCTCGACCGCCTCGGCTCGCCCGCCTGATCGCAAAGGAGCACCACAGATGACAGTCGCCGAACTGCCCGCCCGCGTCTGGGTCGCCGTCTGCGCCTACACCGCCCTGCTGCCGGAGCGGGGGGCGTGCGCGCTGGTGGAAGGTCACCAGGTGGCCCTGTTCCGCACCTTCGACGGCGACGTCCACGCCATCGCCAACCTCGACCCCTTCACCGGCGCCAACGTGCTCTCCCGCGGCATCGTCGGCAGCAGGGGTGAGGAGCCCACGGTCGCCTCGCCCATGCACAAGCAGGTCTTCTCGCTGGTCACGGGGGAGTGCCTGGACGACCCATCGGTGAGCGTGGCCACCTACCCGACCAGGGTGACCGACGGCAGAGTGGAGGTGGGGCTTTGATCGCCCCGGCCGCGGAAGAGGCGGGATCCCCGGAGACCGCGCCCGACGCGCTGGCCGGGTTCACCATCGGGGTGACCGCGACCAGGCGGCGCGAGGAGTTCTGCGCGCTGCTGGAAAGGCGCGGCGCCCGCGTGGTCAGCGCCCCGGCGATCAGGCTCGTGCCGCTGGCCGAGGACACCGACCTGCTCGCCGCCACCCGCCGCAGCCTGGAGGCGCCCGTCGACGACGTCGTCGTCACGACGGGCGTCGGCTTCCGCGGCTGGATGGCCGCGGCCGAGGGCTGGGGGCTGTCGGCGGAGCTGTCGGACCACCTGACCCGCGCCAGGCTCCTCACCAGGGGTCCCAAGGCCAGGGGAGCGGTGCGCGCGGCCGGTCTCAACGACCACTGGACCCCCGCCACCGAATCCTGCGAGGAGGTCAAGCAGCACCTGCTCGCCCAGGACCTGCGCGGCCGCCGCATCGCCGTGCAGCTGCACGGCGAGCCGCTGACCGGCTTCGTCGCCGAACTGCGCGAGGCGGGCGCCGACGTCATCGAGGTGCCCGTCTACCGCTGGCTGCCCTACCGCGACACCTCGCCGCTGCGCCGCCTGGTCACCCAGTCCATCGCGGGCGGCGTGGACGCGGTGGCCTTCACCAGCGCGCCCGCCGTCCTGGCGATGCTCGGCGCCGCCCGCGCCGACGGGCTCGAGGACGCGCTGCTCGCCGCCTTCGGCGGAAGGGTCGTCGCCGCGTGCGTGGGCCCGGTGACCGCGCAGCCGCTGGTGGCCAAGGGCGTGCCGGTGCTCCAGCCGGAGCGCTCCAGGCTCGGCGCCCTGGCCAGGACCCTCGCCAGGCATCTGCCGGCGCACAGCGTGACCAGGCTCGTGGCGGGAGGTCACGAGCTGGAGATCCGCGGCCACGCCGTCGCCGTGGACGGCGAGCTCAAGCCGCTGCCACCCGCGCCGATGGCCGTGCTGAAGCGCCTTGCCGACAAGCCGGGGCACGTGGTGCCCCGTTCGGAGCTGCGGACCGTGCTGCCGGGCGGCTCCTCGCGTGACTCGGCCGAGCACGCGGTCGAGATGGCCGTCACCAGGCTGCGCAGGGCGCTCGGACCCGGCGGCATCGTCGAGACCGTGGTCAAGCGCGGCTACCGGCTGGCCACCCACCGCGGGGAAGGCCTGTGACGGCGTCGGCGCGGGGCACGCTGGTCATCGCCGCGCACGGGACCAGGAGCGCGGCAGGGGAGGAGACGCTGGCCAGGCTGACCGCGGTGGTGCGCGGCCTGCGGCCGGGACGGCGGGTCGAGCTGGCCTATCTCGAGATCAGCAAGCCGCTGCTGGCCGACGTCCTGCCCTGGCTGCCGGGCCCCGTCACCGTCGTGCCGCTGCTGCTGGCCGGCGGCTACCACGTCCACATCGACCTGCCGGACGTCGTGGCGCGCACCAGGCCGGACGCCGCCGTCGCCAGGCCGCTCGGTCCTGACCCGCTGCTCACCCACGCCCTGGCCCGCAGGCTCGCCAGAGCGGGTCTGCGCCCGGCCGACGCGGTCATCCTCGGCGCCGCTGGCTCCTCCGACCCCGCCGCCCTCGCCGACGTGCGCGCCGCCGCCAGACTGCTGGCCGTACGGCTGTCGCGGCCCGTCACCGCCGCCTTCGCCACGGGAGGGCAGCCGGCGGTGGGAGAGGCGCTGGACCGCATGCGGCACGGCCCAGCCCCTCGTGTCGCGCTCGCCTCCTACCTGCTCGCGCCAGGCTTCTTCCACGACAGGCTGTCGAGCGCCGGCGCCGACCTGGTCACCGAACCGATCGGCGCCGATCCCGACCTCGCCGCCCTGGTGTGGGCGAGGCACGATCAGGCGGCGGGCTCCAGCCGCAGCCCCTTGACGATCTCCTCGGCGCCGGCGTCCCTGGAGGGACCCGCGTCCGCGCCGACGAACATCTCGTAGTAGGCGTGCTGGAAACAGCCGGCGAGCAGCAGCCTCGCGCTGCCCACGGGATCGACTGACGGCGCCACCCTGCCGAGCCGCTGCTCGGCCTCGAGATAGCCCGCCAGAGGAAGGATCTCGGCCATCGGGCCGAGACCGGTGTCGCGGACGGCCTCGCGGAAGCGGACCGTGACCGCGGGGGAGGTGAAGGCGGGCAGCGCCGCCGACTGGACCTCCAGGTAGTAATCGATGCCCGCCCGTGCGATGGGGAGCAGGTTGTCGCTCACCTGTCCCTTACCCACGAGGTGGGACAGGTTGTGCAAGATACGCAGCCAGAGCGGAAGGCGGTCCTGGAGCAGCGCCAGGAAGAGGTCGACAGGGCCTCCGCCACGCTCCTCCCTCAGCGACAGCGCCATCTCGAGCACGCGCCGCCTGGTCTCCTGACTTCTCTGGTGCGGGTCCACATGGGAAGTAGCCATGGTTGCCCTAACGTGCGCAGTCACCTGGATAGGTTCAACGTGGCCGTGCCGATATTCAATGCAGTGACAGAGCTGTGTTTCTCCTGGTCATGTCATTCGTGCGAGTTGGCGTTCCAGCTACGGACGAAATACCGCCGGAACATGCGAGGCACCGATTATTACCCGAAATCACGAAAATAGGGGAGAACAACTCCTGAGACTTCCCTGTCAGTCGCCACGCCCGTTCCGGCCGCGACGAATGGTCACGGGCACGGCAGGCGGGCGGGTCTCACTGGTCGCCGGTGTCGGTGTCCCTGCGCCTCAGGTAGCGCTCGAACTCGGCGGCGATCGCGTCGCCCGAGGCCTCGGGCAGCTCGGCGGCGTCCTTGCGCTCCTCGAGCTCCTTGACGTACTCGGCCACCTCGCTGTCCTGCGAGGCGAGCTCGTCCACGCCGTTCTCCCAGGCGCGCGACTCCTCCACGAGGTCGCCCAGCGGCACGGGGATCTCCAGCACGTCCTCGACCCTGCGCAGCAACGCCAGCGTCGCCTTCGGGTTGGGCGGCTGGGCCACGTAGTGCGGCACCGAGGCCCACAGCGAGATCGCGCGCAGCCCCGCGGCGCCGAAGGCGTGCTGCAGCACCCCGACGATGCCGGTCGGCCCCTCGTAGCGGGTCAGCTCGAGGTTGATGGAGCGGGCCAGCCCGTCGTCGGTCGCCGATCCGACGATCGGCACGGGACGGGTGTGCGGAGAGTCGTTGAGCAGCGCGCCCAGCATCACCGTCAGCTCGATGCCCAGCTCGTGGGCGATGCCCACGAGCTCGTCGCAGAAGCCGCGCCAGCGCATGTTCGGCTCGATGCCGCGCAGCAGCACCACGTCGCGCTCGAGACCGGGCGGGCGGGCCAGCGAGAGCCTGGTCGTCGGCCAGACGATCGAGCGGGTCAGCCCGTCACCCATCTCCACGATGGGGCGCGTGACCTGGAAGTCGTAGTAGTCCTCCGGGTCCAGCGCGATCAGCGGCTCGGCCTTCCATTCGTTCTCCAGGTGGGCGATCACGCCACTGGACGCCTCACCGGCGTCGTTCCACCCTTCGAACGCGGCGATGAGCACCGGATCGACGAGCTCGGGGAGCCCTTCGAGCTCGATCACGCGCCGCCTCCTCTCGCTGTTCTCAACGCCTAAGCCTATGCGGTGGGGAGGGCTCTACGTCACTGATCTCCACGGGCGTAATTCGCGGGGCTCTCCGGCGGGTGTCGCCGCCCGCCACGCGCTGACCTGGAGGCGGAGGGGCGCGCGTGACTCAGGGGCGGATCACTTTCCCGAGGTGGTGTGCACGACCAGGACGTCGCAGGTGGCCCTGTGGGTGACGCTGGAGGGCACCGACCCGAGCAGCCGTCCCGCCAGGCTGTTGAGCCCTCTGTTGCCGACCACGAGCAGGTCGGCCCGGTGCGTGCCGGCCAGCTTGACCAGCGCGTCCACCGCGTCACCCTCTTCGGCGGCCAGCACGATCTCCGAGGCGCCCGCCGCCACCGCGTGCTCCCTGGCCGCGCGAAGCGCGTCGTCGGCGGGGGTCGATCCGCTGACCTTGTAGGCCAGATCGCCGAGCGCGTCGGCGGCGGCCGCCCTGCTGCTCTCGCGCATGGGCAGATAGGCGCAGGCCAGGACGAGGGTGGCGCCGGTGGCGGCGGCCAGAGAGGCGGCGGCGGACACGGCGCGGAAGGAGGAGGGGGAGCCGTCGGTGCCGACGAGCACGGTGCGGTAGGCCATGAGGGAATCCCAATTGGACGCGGCGTCAATTGCCGACAGGGTAGCGCCCGTTAAGCTTGACCGCATGAACGCCTCCCCGTCTTTCCGCGAAGTCCTCTCCCAGCGCGTGATGGTCGCCGACGGGGCGATGGGGACGATGCTGCAGTCCTACGACCCGACCCTCGACGACTTCGAGGGCTACGAGGGCTGTAACGAGGTGCTCAACGTCACCAGGCCCGACATCGTCAGCGGCGTCCACGACGCGTACTTCGCTGTCGGCGTCGACTGCGTGGAGACCAACACCTTCGGCGCCAACCTCTCGGCGCTCGCCGAGTACGACATCTCCGAGAAGGTCTACGAGTACTCCGAGGCGGGCGCGCGCCTGGCCCGCGAGCGCGCCGACCACTGGTCCACGCCCGAGCACCCGCGCTTCGTGCTCGGCTCGATGGGCCCGGGCACCAAGCTGCCCACGCTCGGCCACCTGCCCTTCGCCACGCTGCGCGACGCCTACCGCGACAACGCGGCGGGCCTGATCGCCGGCGGCGCCGACGCGCTGATCATCGAGACCTGCCAGGACCTGCTCCAGGTCAAGGCCGCCATCGTCGGCGCCAAGCGGGCCATCGAGGCCGGGGGGCGCGACGTGCCGATCATCGCCCAGGTCACCATCGAGACCAACGGCGCCATGCTGCTCGGCTCCGAGATCGGCGCCGCGCTCACCGCGATCGAGCCCCTCGGCGTCGACCTGGTCGGCCTCAACTGCGCCACCGGCCCCACCGAGATGAGCGAGCACCTGCGCTACCTGGCGCGCCACTCGCGCCTGCGCCTGTCGTGCATGCCGAACGCGGGCCTGCCCGTCCTCACCTCCGACGGCGCCTACTACCCGCTCTCGCCGGGCGAGCTGGCCGACGCGCACGAGAGCTTCGCCCGCGACTACGGCCTGTCCCTGGTCGGCGGCTGCTGCGGCACCACCCCCGAGCACCTGCGCCAGGTGGTCGAGCGCGTGCGGGGCAAGCAGCCCGCCGCGCGCAGGGCGCACCCCGAGCCCGGCGCCTCCTCCCTCTACCAGACCGTCCCGTTCCGGCAGGACACCTCTTACCTGGCCATCGGCGAGCGCTGCAACACCAACGGCTCCAAGGCCTTCCGCGAGGCGATGCTCGAGGGCCGATGGGACGACTGCGTCGAGACCGCCCGCGATCAGGCCCGCGACGGCGCCCACATGCTCGACCTGTGCGTCGACTACGTCGGACGCGACGGCGTGGCCGACATGAAGGAGCTGGCCTTCCGCCTGGCCACCGCCTCCACCCTGCCGATCATGCTCGACTCCACCGAGTCCGAGGTGCTCAAGGCGGGCCTCGAGATGCTGGGCGGCCGCGCGGTCGTCAACTCGGTCAACTACGAGGACGGCAGGGGCCCCGACTCGCGCTTCCACAAGACCATGACCGCCGTGCGCGAGCACGGCGCGGCCGTGGTCGTGATGTGCATCGACGAGAACGGCCAGGCCCGCACCGCCGCGGAGAAGGTCCGCATCGCCTCCGAGACCATCGACGACCTGGTCGCCAACTGGGGCATGCAGGTCTCCGACATCATCGTCGACTGCCTGACCTTCACCATCGCCACCGGCATGGAGGAGTCGCGCAAGGACGGCCTGGAGACCATCGAGGGCATCCGCGAGCTCAAGCGCCGCTACCCCGAGGTGCAGACCACGCTGGGCCTGTCCAACATCTCCTTCGGCATCAACCCCGCCGCGCGCATGGTGCTCAACTCGGTCTTCCTCAACGAGTGCGTCAACGCGGGGCTCGACTCGGCGATCGTGCACGCCTCCAAGATCCTGCCGATGTCGCGCATCCCCGACGAGCAGCGGCAGGTCGCGCTCGACATGGTCTACGACCGCCGCCGCGAGGGCTACGACCCGCTGCAGCGCTTCATCGACCTGTTCGAGGGCGTCGACGTCGCCAAGATGCGGGCGGGCAAGGCCGAGGAGCTGGCCGCGCTGCCGCTGTGGGAGCGACTCAAGCGGCGCATCATCGACGGCGAGCGCAAGGGCCTCGAGGCCGACCTCGACGACGCCCTCTCCCAGCGCCCCGCGCTGGAGATCATCAACGACGTGCTGCTCGACGGCATGAAGACGGTCGGCGAGCTGTTCGGCTCCGGCCAGATGCAGCTGCCGTTCGTGCTGCAGTCGGCAGAGGTCATGAAGACGGCCGTCGCCTACCTCGAGCCGCACATGGACAGACTCGAGGGCGAGACCAAGGGCCGCATCGTGCTGGCCACCGTCAAGGGCGACGTCCACGACATCGGCAAGAACCTCGTCGACATCATCCTGTCCAACAACGGCTACGAGGTCGTCAACCTCGGCATCAAGCAGCCGGTCACCGCCATCCTCGAGACCGCCGAGCAGAAGAACGCCGACGTCATCGGCATGTCGGGCCTGCTGGTGAAGTCGACGGTGGTCATGAAGGAGAACCTGGAGGAGATGAACTCCAGGGGCATCGCCCAGCGATACCCCGTGCTGCTCGGCGGTGCCGCCCTGACCCGCGCCTACGTCGAGCAGGACCTCGCCGAGCTGTTCAACGGCGAGGTCCGCTACGCCCGCGACGCCTTCGAGGGCCTGCGCCTGATGGACGCCTTCATGGCGCACAAGCGGGAGGGCTCCCCGCTGCCCGCCCTGCGCGAGCGCCGCGTCAAGGCGGGCGCCACCCTCACCCGCACGGCGGTCGAGGACCTGCCCGCCCGCTCCGACGTGGCCCTCGACAACCCGATCCCGGTCGCGCCCTTCACCGGCGACCGCATCGTCAAGGGCATCTCGCTCAACGACTACGCCTCCTTCCTCGACGAGCGTGCGCTGTTCCTCGGCCAGTGGGGCCTCAAGCCCACCAGGGGCGGCGAGGGCCCGGGCTACGAGGAGCTCGTCGAGACCGAGGGCAGGCCCAGGCTGCGCATGTGGCTCGAGCGGATGCAGACGGAGGGACTGCTGGAGGCGGCCGTCGTCTACGGCTACTTCCCCTGCGTCAGCGACGGCGACTCGCTGATCATCCTCGACGACAAGGGCGACGAGCGCACCCGCTTCACCTTCCCGCGCCAGCGCCGCGACAGGCACCTGTGCCTGTCCGACTTCTTCCGTCCCAAGGACTCAGGCGAGGTCGACGTCGTCGGCTTCCAGATCGCCACCATGGGCGGCAAGATCTCCGAGGCCACGGCCGAGCTGTTCGCCAAGGACGCCTACCGCGACTACCTGGAGCTCCACGGCCTGTCGGTGCAGCTGACCGAGGCCCTGGCCGAGTACTGGCACGCCAGGGTCCGCTCGGAGTGGCGCATCGGCGGCGAGGAGTCCCTCGACGACATGCTCAAGGTCAACATCCAGGGCTGCCGCTACTCCTTCGGCTACCCCGCCTGCCCCAACCTCGAGGACCAGGTGCAGCTGTTCCAGCTGCTCGACCCCGAGCGCATCGGCGTCACGCTGTCGGAGGAGTTCCAGCTCCACCCCGAGCAGGCCACCTCCGCGCTGGTGGCCCACCACCCGGAGGCGAAGTACTTCAACGTCTGACCGGCCCGGCGCGCCGTCCCGCCGGGTCGATGGCCATGATCAGCCCCCCACGTCCTACGGTAGTAGTCCGAAATCCGATAGCTCCGGGGGGAAAGTGGACGCGGCCTTCTTCGACATGGACGGCTTGCTGGTCGACACCGAGAAGGTGTGGCTGAAGATCGAGACCGAGGTGATGAAGGTACTCGGGGGCGTCTGGACCCCCGAGCACCAGACCCACCTCGTCGGCGGTTCCATGGAACGCACCGTCGACTACATGCTGGCCGTGTCGGGCTCCTCGGTCGCGCCGGAGGTCCTGCGCGGCTGGATGATCGACGGCATGGTGGCCGAGCTGGCCGGCGGGGTCCAGACCATGCCGGGCGCGCTCGAGCTGCTCGGCGACCTGCGCGCGCAGGGCGTCCCGATCGCCCTGGTGACCTCCTCGCTCAAGGAGATCGCCGAGTCGGTGCTGGCAGCGGTCGGCCGCGAGCACTTCGACGTGATCGTCACGGCCGACGACGTGACCCGCACCAAGCCCGACCCCGAGCCCTACCTCACCGCCGCCGCCCTCCTTGGCGTCGAGCCCGTGCGCTGCGTGGTGCTGGAGGACTCTCCCAACGGCGTGGCCGCCGGCACCGCCGCGGGGTGCGCCGTGGTCGCCGTGCCGAGCCTGCTGCCCATCGAGCCGGCCGCCGGCCGCCTGGTGGTGTCCTCGCTCACCGAGGTCGACGTGGCCCGTCTGCGCGCCCTGGTGCCTCCCGCCTCCATGTGAGCCGTAGCGTCACCGCCCGGCCCGCGCGCCACGCCTCCACCGGAGAAACCATCCCCTAGGGGGAGATCCCTCCTCAGGGAGGAGCGGCGGCGGGCCTTTCGCGTGCCAGGATGGAGAGGTCAGCGAGACGAGGGGCGGCCGTAATGGGCGGATTCAATAGCATCGCGTGGTTGCCGTTGTGCGCAGGCGCGACGGGCGTGGGCCTGGTGTTCAGCTTCCTGCTGCTGCGCCGCAGGGGAGCGGTGGCCGCCATGCGGCTGGTGGCCTGGTCACTGCTGCCGATGGCCGCGTACCTCACCGGCGCGCTCAACGCGCTGTGGACGATCGGCTCCACCGCCGTGTCCTTCGTGACCAGCCTGGTCTTCAACCCGCTCACGTGGGCCGGCGTGGCGCTGGCGGGACTGTCGGTGGTGCTGTTCATGGTCTCGGGCGTCATCAGGGCCAGGAGGCTGTCGGCGGCCGCGCCCGCCACGCAGGAGGCCTCGCCCGCCCCCGCCCGTCCCGCGGCCGAGAAGAAGCCGGGACGGACGGCGCCCGCCGCAAAACCTGCCATCGCGCAGCAGAAGCCCAAGACGAACGACGATGATTTCTCCGATATCGAGGACATCCTCAAGCGACGCGGCATCAGCTAGCGAGATACGCTGTGCAATGTCACAGTTCCGAGACCCAACCGGAACGGGCTGTAGACATTCGAAGCAAGATCGATACGAATGCGTTTCGCGACAATCACAGTTGAGCCACATAGCGCGCGTGGGGACTAGTCAGCGCAGCTCAGGCCATAGATCCTGCCTCCTGGGACCGTGACGGACGGTCCCGGCAAGTACGGGCGTGAGTCCAGACCGGGCCGGTGCCTGATTGGACGACGCCGTCTAACCCAGGGGGCAGGAACAAGATGCGCACAACTATGGTCGTGCCCGCCTCCTGGAAGGTCAGGACAGAGGAGGGCGCATGACCGCACCGCTCGACGTGCCGGAGTCGGCCAGCCAGGCCGCTCCCGAAGCGGTGGTGGCCGGGAGCGACGCCAAGGCGATCGAGGGCCGCTCACTGGGCCAGATCGCGTGGCGGCGGCTCAGAAGAGACCGCGTCGCCATGGCAGGCGCCATCGTGATCATCCTTCTCATGCTGGTGGCGATCTTCGCGCCGCTGCTGGTGAGTTGGTTCGGACACGATCCGCTGGAGTACCACGAGGAACTGACCGACATCGGCACCCAGGCCCCCATCGGTCCGTGGGGCGGGATCACCTCGGAGTTCCTGTTCGGCGTCGAGCCGGTCAACGGCCGCGACATCTTCAGCCGGGTGGTCTACGGGGCGCGCATCTCGCTGCTGATCGCCTTCCTCGCCACCCTGCTGTCGGTGGTCATCGGCACGACCCTCGGCGTCGTCGCCGGCTACTTCGGCGGCTGGGTCGACACCCTGATCGGCAGGGCGATGGACGTCTTCCTCGCCTTCCCGCTCCTGGTCTTCGCCCTCGCGCTCGCCGGAGTCGTCCCGGACCAGGCGTTCGGGCTGTCGGGCGACACGCTCCGCGTGACACTGCTGATCTTCATCATCGGATTCTTCAACTGGCCCTACCTGGGCCGCATCATCCGGGGCCAGACACTGTCACTGCGTGAGCGTGAGTTCGTCGACGCGGCCAAGAGCCTGGGGGCCCGCGGGCCGTACATCATCTTCCGCGAGCTCCTGCCCAACCTGATCGCGCCGATCCTGATCTACGCCACCCTGCTGATCCCTTCGAACATCCTGTTCGAGGCGGCGCTGTCGTTCCTCGGCGTGGGCGTGCGCCCGCCGACCCCGACGTGGGGCGGCATGCTGTCGGACGCGGCCAGGTTCTACACGATCCCGCACTTCATGATCTTCCCGGGCCTGGCGATCTTCATCACCGTGCTTGCCTTCAACCTGTTCGGCGACGGCCTGCGAGACGCACTCGACCCGCGTGGCAACCGCTGACCTCTCTCGGACTCCCTTAACCCTGCTTCCAACCCGAAGGGGTGCGACACCTTGAGAAGAAAATCCGCTCTTACGACAGCCGCGGCCGGGCTGACCCTGGCCATGGCGCTGGCAGCCTGCGCGGGCGCGCCGACCCAGACCCCCGGTCAGGGCCAGAGCGCCACAGCCTCCACAGGTGCGACGGCGGGCGGCGGCGCGGAAACGGCCGACGCCGCGGTCGGCAAGATCTACAACCCTTCTGACAAGAAGGGCGGCACTCTCAAGATGGCCAACACGGCCGACTGGGACAGCCTCGACCCCGGCAACACCTACTACGGCTACGCGCTCAACTTCGCCCGCCTGTACGGGCGCGCGCTGCTGATGTTCAAGTCCGCACCCGGCCCCGACGGCAACACCCTGGTCCCCGACCTCGCCGAGAGCGTCGGCAAGGCCAGCGACGACGCCAAGACGTGGACCTACAAGCTGCGCAAGGGCGTGAAGTTCGAGGACGGCACCGAGGTGACCTCCAAGGACATCGCCTACGCGGTGACGCGCCAGTTCGACAAGGAGATCCACCCGAACGGGCCGACCTACCTCAACGCGCTGCTCGACTGGCCGAAGGGTTACAAGGGCGCCTACAAGTCGAAGGACGCCGACTTCTCCTCCGCCGTCGAGACCCCGGACGACCAGACGATCATCTTCCACCTGAAGGAACCGTTCGGTCTGTTCGACTACATCATGCAGATGCCGGTGACGATGCCTGTCCCCAAGGACAAGGACACCGGCACCAAGTACCAGGAGCACGTCATCTCGACGGGCCCCTACAAGTTCGAGAAGAACGAGATCGGCAAGGGCTTCACCCTGGTCCGCAACGACCAGTGGGACCCGGCGACCGACCCCAACCGCCCCGCCCTGCCCGACCGCATCGAGGTGCAGACCGGCGTCAACGCCGACGACGTCGACAACCGGCTGATCTCCGGTGACCTGCAGATCGCCGTCGACGGCCTCGGCATCGGCAACGCCGCCCTGCCGAAGGTCCTGCCGGACCCGGCGCTGAAGGCCCGTACCGACAACCCGGTCCAGCAGCGCACCTGGTACACCTCGATCATTCCCGACGTCGCCCCGCTGGACAACGTCGACTGCCGCAGGGCCATCGCCTTCGCCGCCGACCGCAACAGCCTCTACCGGGCCTACGGCGGCGAGACCGGCGGCATCATGGCCAGCTCCATGATCCCGCCGAGCCTGGCCGGTCACAAGCAGATCGACCTCTACAAGTCCGAGGGCGACAAGGGCGACGTCGAGAAGGCCAAGGCCGCGCTCGCCAAGTGCGGCCAGCCCAACGGCTTCGAGACCAGCATCTCCTACCGCACCGAGCGGACCAAGGAGAAGGCCGCGGCCGAGTCGCTGCAGCAGTCGCTGGCCCGCGTCGGCATCAAGCTCACGCTCAAGCCGTTCCCGCAGGACGACTACTTCGCCCTGTACGCGGGCAAGCCGTCCTACGTCAAGGAGAACAAGATCGGCCTGGCCATCAACGGCTGGGGCTCCGACTACCCTGACACCTACGGCTTCATGCAGGCCATCATGGACAGCCGGGACATCCGCGACGCCGGTAACTACAACCTCAGCGTCAAGATTCCCGAGGTCGACAAGATGATCGACCAGATCAAGGCCGAGCCGGACGCCGCCAAGCGCGCCGACATGTGGTCGCAGATCGACCACATGGTCATCGACCAGGCCGTCGTCATGCCCAGCGTGTACGGCAAGGCCCTGTACATGCGCGGCAAGGGGCTGACCAACGTCTTCATCAGCGACTCCCAGCAGATGTACGACTACGTCGGCCTCGGCGTCCAGCAGTAAGTCGATCCACACCTAGATAGGCGGGTGAAGGCAGCAGGTCCCCGGTCGGCACAACCGGCCGGGGACCGGAGCCGGGCACTGTGGTCACATACATCATCAGGCGCGTGATCGGCGCTTTGGCGATGCTGCTCATCGTCAGCATCGTCACCTTCGCGATCTTCTTCTTGGTGCCGCGTCTGGCCGGCGCCACCCCTGAGGCGTTCGCCGCCCGATACGTCGGCCGCGGTGCCAGCATGGACACCATCAGGCTGGTCGCCGAACGGCTCGGGTTCTACGATCCCGTGGCGGTGCAGTACGGGCGCTTCCTCAAGGGAATCGTGCTGGGAACCGAGTACGACACGGGTACGGGCATCGAACACTGCCCCGCTCCCTGCTTCGGCTACTCCTTCATCAACCAGCAACCCGTCTGGCCCAGCCTGATGGACCGCTCGCGCGTCACGCTGTCGCTCGGCATCGGCGCCGCCGTACTGTGGCTGGTCGGCGGCGTGGCGACCGGCGTGCTGTCGGCGCTGCGGCGCGGCAGCTTCTTCGACAGGTCCGCCATGGGCATCGCCCTGGCCGGAGTGTCGCTGCCGATCTTCTTCACCGGCATGATCTCCCTGTCCATCTTCAGCTACGGCCTCGGCTGGACCGCCCCCGGCGGCGCGTGGGTGGACATCACCATCGATCCGCTGCAGTGGGCCTACAACCTGCTCCTGCCATGGATCACCCTGGCCCTGCTGTTCGCCGCCACCTACGCCAGACTCACCCGAGCGGGCATGCTGGAGACGATGGGCGAGGACTACATCCGCACCGCCCGGGCCAAGGGACTGGTCGAGCGCAGCGTCGTGGTCAAGCACGGGCTGCGCGCCGCCCTGACCCCCATCGTCACCGTCTTCGGCCTCGACTTCGGCCTGCTGATGGGCGGCGCCGTCCTCACCGAGTCGACGTTCTCACTGAACGGCCTCGGAAAGTTCGCCGTCGACGCCATCAAGAACAACGACCTGCCCGCCGTCATGGGCGTCACGCTGCTCGCCGCGCTGTTCGTGGTGGTGGCCAATCTGGTCGTGGACCTCCTCTACGCTGTGGTCGACCCGAGAGTGAGGCTCGCATGACCGCTTTCCTCGACGTCAAGGACCTGCGCATCCACTTCCCGACCGACGACGGACTGGTCAGGTCCGTCGACGGCCTGACGTTCTCGCTCGAACGCGGCAAGACGCTCGGCATCGTCGGCGAGTCGGGCTCCGGCAAGAGCGTCACCAGCCTCGGCATCCTCGGCCTGCACAAGGGCGGCAGGGCGCGGATGTCAGGCGAGATCTGGCTCGACGGCGAGGAGCTCATCGGCGCCTCGGCCGACCACGTGCGGCGCCTGCGCGGCAAGAAGATGGCGATGATCTTCCAGGATCCGCTGTCGGCCATGCACCCCTACTACACGGTCGGCGACCAGATCATCGAGGCCTACCGCATCCACCACGACGTCACCAAGAAGGTGGCGCGCAAGCACGCGATCGACATGCTGGGCAGGGTCGGCATCCCCGAGCCCACCAGGCGCGTCGACGACTACCCGCACCAGTTCTCCGGCGGCATGCGCCAGCGCGCCATGATCGCCATGGCCCTGTCGTGCGACCCCGAGCTGCTCATCGCCGACGAGCCCACCACCGCGCTCGACGTCACGGTCCAGGCGCAGATCCTCGACCTGATGCGCGACCTGCAGCGCGAGTTCAACTCCGCGCTGATCGTCATCACCCACGACCTCGGCGTGGTGGCCGAGCTGTCGGACGACATCCTGGTGATGTACGGCGGCAAGTGCATCGAGTACGGCGCCGCGGAGACGGTGTTCTACGACCCCGAACACCCCTACACCTGGGGCCTGCTCGGCTCGATGCCGCGTCTCGACAGGGAGCGCACCGAGCGGCTGCTGCCCATCAAGGGATCACCCCCCTCCCTCATCAACGTCCCGCCGGGCTGCGCCTTCCACCCCCGCTGCCCCTACGCCGAGCGCACCGAGGGACGGGCCGAAACCGAGGTTCCCGAGCTGCTCAAGACGAGCCCAGGCCACCTCGTCAGGTGCCACATGGCCCCTGAGGAGCGCAGGCAGCTTTGGGAGAGCGAGATCAAGCCGATGCTGGAGACCACATGAGCGAGACGCTGCTGTCCGTGCAGGACCTGCGCATGCACTTCCCCATCCACAAGGGGCTGCTGAGGCGGCAGGTCGGCGCGGTCAAGGCGGTCGACGGGATCGACTTCGAGGTGCTCAAGGGCGAGACCCTCGGCCTGGTCGGCGAGTCCGGCTGCGGCAAGTCCACCACCGGACGGCTGGTGACCAGGCTCCTCGAGCCCACCGGCGGCAAGATCGTCTTCGAGGGCAGGGACATCACCCACATGCCGCAGGGACGGCTGCGCCCGCTCCGCCGCGACATGCAGATGATCTTCCAGGACCCCTACTCCTCGCTCAACCCCCGTCACACGGTCGGCGCCATCGTCGGCGCGCCGTTCCGCATCCAGGGGATCAAGACCGAGCAGGGCACCAAGAAGGCGGTCCAGGACATCCTGGAGCTGGTCGGTCTCAACCCCGAGCACTACAACCGCTACCCGCACGAGTTCTCCGGCGGGCAGCGCCAGCGCATCGGCATCGCCCGCACCCTGGCGCTGAAGCCGAAGCTCATCATCGCCGACGAGCCCGTCTCGGCGCTCGACGTCTCCATCCAGGCGCAGGTGGTCAACCTCCTGGAGGACCTGCAGAACGAGCTCGACCTCACCTATGTGGTGATCGCGCACGACCTGTCGGTGGTGCGGCACATCAGCGACAGGGTCGCGGTCATGTACCTCGGCAAGATCGTCGAGATCGCCGACCGCAAGTCGCTCTACACCTCGCCGATGCACCCCTACACCAACGCGCTGCTGTCGGCGGTGCCGGTGCCCGACCCGAAGGCCCGCGCCGAACGCGAGCGCATCCGCCTGCAGGGCGACGTCCCGAGCCCGATCAACCCGCCGCCCGCCTGCCGCTTCCACACCAGGTGCTGGAAGGCGCAGGAGATCTGCAAGACGGTCGAACCGCCCCTCGAGCAGCTGGCCAGCGGGCACCGCGTCGCCTGTCACTTCCCCGAGAACGCGCCCACCGTCACCCCCGCGCCCGAGACCATCACCGCCTGACCCGCGGCGCGCCAAGGCTGGGGTGGCCTCGATCCGTACGCACAGCCGGATCGAGCCCACCCCGGCCACGGGGCGACCCCCACCTCGTGGGTGAAGATCTCATGGGTGAAGACCTCATGGGTGAAGATCGTGCGCCCTCGCAGGATGAGCCGGCGTCGATCGTGGTGCCCGCCGGAAGGGCGGGCGAAGATCGTGTGCCCTCGCAAGAGCCGGCGAGGATCGTGCGCGGCCGCCAGTAGTGCCGGCGTCGATCGTGCGTGCTCGCCGGAAAGGCCGGGCGAGCATCGTGCGCGCTCGCCCGGACGGCTCAGGAGAGGGCGCCGGGGGTGCTGAGCCCGCTCTCGTAGGCCAGGACGACCGCCTGGACGCGGTCGCGCAGGCCCAACTTGGTCAGCACGTTGCCGACGTGCGTCTTGACCGTCGTCTCGCTCACCACCAGCTTGGCCGCGATCTCCGCGTTGGACATCCCCTTGGCGATCAGTTTGAGCACCTCGAGTTCGCGCTCGGTCAGCCTGTCGAGCCGCGCCGGGGTCGTCTGCTGGTAGGCGGAGGGCAGCTTGGCCGCGAACCTGTCGAGCAGCCGCCTGGTGACGCTGGGCGCCACGATCGCGTCGCCCGCCGCCACCACCCTGATCGCCTGCACCAGCTCGTCAGGCGGCACGTCCTTCAGCAGGAAGCCCGAGGCCCCCGAGCGCAGCGCCTCGACGATGTACTCGTCGAGGTCGAACGTCGTCAGCACCAGCACCTTCGGCACGTGCGCGCCCGCCGCGGCCTCGCGCACGATCCTGCGCGTCGCCTCGATCCCGTCGACGCCCGGCATCCTGATGTCCATCAGGATCACGTCCGGCATCAGCGCCCGCGCCTGTTCGAGCGCGCCCTTCCCGTCACCCGCCTGGCCCACCACCGCGATGTCGGGCTCGGCCTCGAGGATCAGGCGGAACCCCGTGCGCAGCAGTGGCTGGTCGTCCACCAGCAGCACCCTGATCGTCATCATCCGTCCTTCAGCGGGAAAGTCGCCCGCACCTCGAAACCGCCCCCAGTGCGCGGACCGACCCTCAGGATTCCACCATAGAGGGCCACTCTCTCTCGAATCCCGACCAATCCGTGCCCCGTCCTGTCGGCCTGCTCGGCGCTCGAGCCCTTGCCGTCGTCCTCCACGAGAAGGGTGAGCTCGCGGGGCGCCTGCCGTACCGAGACCCTGGCGCGGGCGCCGGGGCCCGCGTGGCGCAGGCTGTTGGTCAACCCCTCCTGGACCAGGCGGTAGGCGGCCAGGTCGAGGCCCGCCGGTACCGCGCTCGCGCCCTCGACCTCCAGCTCGATCGGCAGGCCCGCCTCGCGCATCTGATCGACCAGCGCGGGCAGGTCGCGCAGGCCGGGTTGCGGGCCGCGCTCGGGAGGACCCGAGGGGGAGTCGGTGCGCAGCACGCCGACGATGTTGCGCATCTCGTTCATCGCCATCCTGCCGGTCTCCTCGATCGCCGTCAGCGCCTCACCGGCCAGGTCGGGATTCGCCGTCAGCACCTTCCTGGCCGCCGCGGCCTGCACGGTCATCACGCTCACGTGATGGGCCACCACGTCGTGCAGCTCCCTGGCGATGCGGGAGCGCTCCTCGGCCCTGGCAGCGCGCGTGTCGGCGTCCCTCGCCCGCTCCAACCTCGCGGCGCGGTCCTTCAGCTCCTCGAGATAGGCCCGGCGCAGCCGTACGCTCCTGCCGGTTCCCCACACGGCCACGCCCACCAGCGTCGTCAGCGCGTGGGAGGTCCACATCATCGACGAGGCCGACAGTGAGGCGGAGGTGAAGTACCCGATGGTCGCCACCGACAGCCCCGCCAGCGCGATCGCCAGCCCCCTGTGCGCGGCCACCGTGTAGAGCAGGATGAGCCCCGCGAGGCCGGCCAGCCCGGGATCGCTGTCGAGCGCGCCGAGCAGCACGATGGGCAACTGCGCGAGACAGAGCGCCGCCAGCGGCCGGCGCCTGCGCGCGGCCACCGGCGCGCACGCCAGCACGAGCAGCGCGGCCTCGCCAGGGCCGCCGTGACCGCCGGCGGCCGACAGCGCCACCGAGGCCGCGGCCAGGGCCGCGGCGAAGAGCGAGTCGCGGAGCAAGGCTCGGTCGGTGCGCACCGCTTCAATGTATGACCAGGTGAGAGCCGGAATCCTCCTCCTTTGGGAGGACTTCAGAGCTCGTCCGTGGCCGTCCGCCTGCTGCTTCTGACCGTGTCGCCCGGCTGCCTGGCGGGCACCGGCGGGGGAGTGCCGCCGTACTCGGGGCACAGCGCCTGATGATCGCACCAGTCGCACAGCCTGGACGGCCTGGCCCGCCACTCGCCCGTCTCCAGCGCGCGCTCGATCGCCGCCCACAGCGCCTGCACCTTGCGCTCGGTGGCCCGCAGATCGGCCTCGTCCGGCGCGTAGCGCAGCACCTCGCCGCCGCCACCCAGGTAGACCAGCTGCAGCAGCCTGGGGATCGCCCCACGCAGCCGCCACAGCACCAGGGCGTAGAACTTCATCTGGAACAGCGCCTTGGCCTCGAAGTCGGGCCCAGGCGCGCTGCCGGTCTTGTAGTCGACCACCCTGACCTCGCCGCTGGGCGCCACGTCGAGCCTGTCGATGTAGCCGCGCAGCATCAGGCCGCTGTCGAGGACCGCCTCCACGTAGAGCTCGCGCTCTGCGGGCTCCAGCCGGGTCGGATCCTCCAGCGTGAAGTAACGTTCGAGCATCGAACGGGCCTGCCCCAGCCATTCGCGCTGCTCGGCCTCGTCGGCGAACATCTGCGCGTAGGCGGGCTCCTCACCGAGGAGCCTGTCCCACTGCGGCTCGAGCAACCCGAGCGCCGCCTCGACCGAACGCCGGGGCGCGGGCAGGTCGTAGAGCCGCTCCAGCACCGCGTGGACCACCGTGCCGCGCACCGCCGCCGCCGACGGCTTCTCGGGAATCCTGTCGATCACGCGGAAGCGGTAGAGCAGCGGGCATGTCATGAAGTCACCCGCCCGCGAAGGGGAGAGGGCCCCGATGATCACGGGTTCGGTCAACGTCATGCACCGCACTGTAGGTCAAGGCGCCGACAGAATGGGCACGCCGAGTAGCATCAAGGCAGTCCCCTGGACGAAGGAGTGATGGGTGAGCACCGAGAGTCCGCGTCAGGAGTTCTCCGGTATCCGGATGGGCAGGCCCTTCGGGATCCCTGTCTACGTGTCGTGGACCTGGTTCATCGTGGCGGCCATCATCACCTTCATGTTCAGCGACCAGGTTCGCGGTCAGCTGCCCGAGCTGTCGGAGCCGGCCGTCTACGGCGTCGCCTTCGCCTACGCCGTGCTGCTCTACGTGTCCGTGCTGCTGCACGAGCTGGCACACAGCGTCCTGGCCAAGATGTACGGCCTGCCGGTGCGCCGCATCACCCTCTACCTCCTCGGCGGCGTCTCGGAGATCGAGAAGGAGCCGCAGACGCCCGGCCGCGAGTTCATGGTGGCCGCGGTGGGCCCGCTGGTCTCGCTCCTTCTGGCCGGCATCGGCCTGCTGGCCGACCTCTTCCTGGTCGACGGCGGCGGCATCCCCGAGATGATGGTCTGGTGGCTGTGGGTGGCCAACCTGATCGTCGGCGTCTTCAACCTGCTGCCAGGCCTTCCGCTCGACGGCGGCCGCATGCTGAGGGCGGGCGTGTGGAAGGCGACCCGCAGCCCCGGCACCGGCACCATCGCCGCGGCCTGGGCAGGCAGGGTGCTCGGCGCCGTGCTCATCGTCGGCCCGCTGCTGCTCTACTGGTTCGGCGGGCAGCCCCAGCAGGAGCTGAGCCTGCTGTGGGGAGCCGTCCTCGGCGCCTTCATCTGGTTCGGCGCCACCCAGTCGCTGCGCGTGGCCCGCGTGCGCGCCAGGCTCCCGCAGGCCAACGCCCGCGCCCTGGCCCGCCGCGCCATCCCCGTCACCGCCGAGACCCCGCTGTCGGAGGCGCTGCGCAAGGCGGCCGAGGCCCACGCGGGCGCCATGGTGGTCGTCGACCACGACGGACGCCCGCTCGCCATCGTCAACGAGGCCGCCGTCCAGGCCACACCCGAGCACCGCAGGCCGTGGGTCAACGCCGGCTCGCTGTCGCGCGCTCTCGAGCCCTCCATGGTGCTGCCCGCCGACCTGGTGGGCGAGTCGCTGATCGACGCCATGCGCGACGCGCCGTCGGGCGAGTACCTGCTGGTCGAAAAGGGCGGCGAGGTCTACGGCGTGCTGGCCACCGCCGACGTCAACAGGGTCTTCAGCGGCGTCTGACGACTCGTCTAAACGGCCGCCCCGAGCTAATGTTCTGACAACTGATCAGGTACCAAGGTTTCGAGGCGAGCGGCTCAGGCCGATACTGTTCCTCCAGGTCTGGGTATGCGTATGGCTGGCGGTTGACCGGCGTTTTCCATGGAGGGGAGAGTTCTGTGGCTGAGCAGGGCTTCGGGGTGGTGCGTCCGCTGCCGGGCAACGGGCTGGTCGCCCACATGGGCGGGCTGCTGCTGGTCTGCGACACGGCCGAAGGCACGGGCGGAGAGCTGCTCGAGACTCTGCGCGAGAGCGCCGAGTCAGGAGCGGACGGCCTCGCGCTGGCCCGCCGCGCCGCCCAGGTGCTGTTCCGCTCGATGTCGGGCGAGCCTGTGGCCTGCGCCGTCGCAGGGCCCGCCGCTGGAGGCATGGCCGTGCTCGTCAGCGGCTCCGCCTCGGCGGTGGTCGTCACCGACGACGGCGAGACCCGGCTGTCCGGCCGCGACTCCCTGACCTGGACCGACCGCCTCATCCCCGGCCCCGTGCAGCGGGTCGAGCTGCGCCTGCCCGACGCGGGGGAGGCCCACCCCGTCGTCCGCCTCGACGCCGGCGTGGTCATCGGCGGCGGGGTCCACGGCGAGGTCGACGAGAACGCGCAGCCGCCCGTCAGGCCTCAGGTCAGGCCGCTGGAGACCAGCGAGCTGCCCGCCACGGGCCTCCACTTCGAGCCTGACCTGCTCCCCGGGCCGCCGAGGCAGGATCCGGCCAGGCACGAGCCGTCCAGACACGAGCCGTCCAGACATGAGCCCACCGGGCCCGAGCCGTCCAGACAGGATGCTCACCAGCCGGTCCACGAGCAGCCCCCGCCGCCTCCGCCCACGCACTCGACCCCGCCGCCCATGGCCCCCTACCCGATGGGCGCGCCCTCAGGTCCCCAGGCGCCGTTCGGTCAGCCGCCGATGCCCGAGCCGCATCCCGAGCCCGCCCCGCCGATGCACCAGGGCCCGCCGCCCCTGCAGGGCCCGCCCGGCCCCCACTCCGGTCCGATGCCTCCGCTCGGCCCGCCCCCAGGCCCGATGCCGCCCGCGGGACCGCCCTCCTACGACGAGCACCCCGACTTCGGGCCGCCGCCGCAGGAGCAGCAGGGTGAGCAGCAGACCGACGCCGACGGCAGGCCGATGGTCTTCGGCGTCGACTGCAAGAACGACCACTTCAACGACCCCCGCTCGCCGTACTGCGTGATCTGCGGGATCGAGCTCGTGCAGCGCACGCTGGTGCCGTACAAGGGGCCGCGCCCCTCGCTCGGCGCGCTGCTGCTCGACGACGGCACCTCGCTGCCCCTCGACAGCGACTACCTGCTGGGCCGCGACCCCGAGCGCGCCCCCGAGGTCGCGGGCGGCAACGCCAGGCCCGCCAAGGTCACCAGCCCCGACGGCTCGGTCTCCCGCCGCCACCTGCGGGTCGCGCTGGAGGGCTGGGACGTCAACCTGGTCGACCTCGGCTCGGTCAACGGCACCCAGATCCAGCCGCCGGGTGACCCCAACTTCTACGACATCCCGCCGAACGAGCCCGTCACGATCGCGCCCGGCACGACTGTCCGCATCGGCGTCTCCCGCACGATGCGCTACGAATCCCACCGCAACTGACGGCCTGCCACTGACGGCCGCCTGCTGACCCCGGCGCGGGCCGCCCCCGGGCGCGCGCCCAGCTTCCCCGTCCACACCCGGCCTCCGCCAGGCATGGACGGCGGCAGCGGCGGTCCCCGGTCCCGGGCGGTCAGTGGAAGCGGTTCAGGGCCTTGGCGAGTTCGGCGGGGCTGTTCACCCCCAGCTTCCAGTAGGCCTGGTTGCGATGGTTCATCGCCGTCCGCATCGCGATGCCCAGGCGCTGGGCGATCTCCCTGTGCGAGTGCCCCGCCGCCGTCAGCTGCGCCACCTGCAGCTCCCTGTCGGTCAGGTCGGGCGCCGCCAGGCCGCGCAGCGCCGGAGTGTCCGGCCCTTGGCACGCTCCAGCCAGCGACCACGCCTCCGTCGTCGCCGCCCTGGCCGCCTTCTCGCCCCTGGCGCGACGCAGCACCGCGGCGGCATGGGCGGCGGCCTCGGCGGCGTGCAGGCGCATCCCCAGGGCGTCGAAGCCCTCCGCCACGCCCAGCAGCCCCTCGGGGTCGCCGCCCGCCAGCGCCGCCGCGTGCCGTGCCGCCAGCCGTACGCGCGGGCCCTCGTGCGAGGAGGCCAGCTCTGTGAGCCTGGGGAGCGCGGCGGCGGGGGCGCCGAGCCGTACCACGTCGTGGAGGGCGACCGCCTCGAAGGCGGCCAGTCCGCTCTCACGGCAGTCGGCGGCGGCCGCGAGCGCCAGCTCGACGGCCCTTTCGGTCTCGCCCTCCGCGGCGGCGACCCACACGCGGGTGAGGGCGACCCAGCGCATGAAGGCGGTCCAGGTGGCGCGGTTGCGGGCCAGCGCCGCCCGGAGGGTGTCGCGGGCGGCGGACGCCTCGCCGCGCAGCGCCTGGGTGGCGGCGTAGGCGGCCATGCAGCCGCCCACGGTCAGCGCCGTCTCATGGTTGGCGGGAGCGTGCAGGACCAGCAGCGCCGCGCCCAGCTGCCCGCGCAGGGTGGCGGCGTTGCCGCGGGCGAGCGCGAGGCTGCCTTCGCCGCGCGACCAGCCGCGCTGGCCCGCCAGCGCGGCGCGCATGGAGGCGATGGCCTGGTCCATGACGGCCAGGTCGCCGGAGAAGTACCCGCACATCGCCCACGTGGAGTGCAGCGGCGAGATCAGGGCGGGCAGCTCGTCGCGCCAGGCAGCGGCGTCCCGCAGCGCCTCGTGGACCACCGTGACCGCCTCGCTTGTGCGTCCGGCGTAGCAGAGCGACAGCGCGCGGGAGCTGAGCACCTGGGCGCGCTGGGCGGGGCCGAGGTCGTGGGCGAGCAGGTCGGCGCTGAGGCGGAGCGCGTCGGAGGGCCTGGCGGCCGAGGCGGTCAGCCCCAGCCGCTGGACGGTGACCTGGCGGCGCGGCGGCGCGGCCTTGAGCTCCTTCTCGGCGGTCGACAGCAGGTCGAGCGCGTCGCCGAGACGGTCCATGCCCCAGGCCAGGTTGCTGGCCTGGGCGAGGACCAGCCGCGCCCTCGTCGGCTCGTCCTCGGGCTCGGGGGTGGCGTCGAGCACGGCCCTCGCCCTGTCGGGCTGCTGGGCGTAGTCGAGCAGCGTGGCCAGCTGCAGCGAGGCGGACACGCCGCCGCCCTCGAGGGCGGCCTCGCCGAGGCGGATGGCCAGCGGGTAGTCGTGGGCCGACCAGGCCAGGCGGGAGGCCTCCAGCAGCGGGCGGGGCGCGGCGCCGAGACCTCCCGCCAGGCGCCACACCGTCACCCTGAGCGGGTCCTCCCTGCGGTGCAGGCCCGTGGACTCCAGCGCGGCGACCAGGTCGGCGTGCCTGCGGCGGCGGCGAAGCTCGGGCAGGCGCTCGCGGGCCACCTCGCCGTAGAGGGGGTGGCCGAGGCGGGCGATCTCGCGCCGCCTGTCGACGCGGACCCTGACCAGGCCGCGCTCCTCCGCCTCCAGCAGCGCCCGCTCGGAGGTGAGCGAGCTGAGCGTGCGGGCGCCGATCGGCTCGGCCAGCGCGGTGTACTCCAGCACGTCCTTCAGCTCGGGCGACAGCGCGCCGATCCGCTCGTGGATCAGGTCGACCAGGCGCGGCGCCAGCGGCGGATCGCCCGTCAGCTTCCACATGCCGTGAATGGGCGACAGCGCGCCCGAGGCCATGGCCGCCTGCACCACCTCGTACAGGAACAGCGCGTTCCCCTCCGTCACCTCGCCGAGCCTGCGGACCGTGGCGTCGTCGGGCTGGGCGCCGAGGGCGGCGGTGAGCACGGCGGCGACGTCGAGGTCGCTGAGCGGGTCGGTGTCGTACCTGCGCACATGGCCTTCGCGCCACAGAAGCGTCACCGCGTCGGGAGCCGGCTCGCCGGTGCGCAGGGTGGCGACCATCCGCGCCTGCCTGGCCCTGACCAGTGAGGCGATCACCTCGGCGGAGTGGCTGTCGAGCAGATGCGCGTCGTCGACGGCCAGCACGAGCACGCGTCCCCTCGCGTGGGCCAGCAGCTCGTCGGCGGCCCACCGTAACGTGTTCACCAGGTGCGGAGGGTGCTGTCGCGGGATGAGGTCGGCGAGCGCGCCGTTGGGGATGGAGCTGGCGGCCTTGGTCGCCCTGACCGGCACCAGCGTCACCTTGGCGGCGTGGAAGTGCGTGAGCACCTCGCCTGCCAGGCGCGACTTGCCCACCCCAGCGGGGCCCGCGATGACGACGCCCTGTGCCGTCGGATCCCTGGCCAGACGCACCAGGTCCTCGAGCTCCTGCCTGCGGCCCGCGAACGGCCAGCGTTTCATGGGCCCTCCCATTACGCCCTTGTGGCCAATTTCATCATCCCTTATCGTCCTTTTGTGGCGCGATGGGGTGCGAAATTCGATGTTGATTGTCCGAGTTGTGTCCGCCCTACTGTCGCACGCGAACCTGACGGATTACACAGGGTTTTTCTGCCCGAGCGATTGCGTCCCTATTGGCTGGCGCTGTGCCAGAGCTGCGGGCAGGCGCTGCTGCTGGAATCGGAGCAGGAATTCGACGACCGCGACCCCGACGACCTGCCGGCCAGACCCGCCACCGTGCTATGGCCGCAGGACGGCAGGCCCATCGCCGCCGAGGTGTCACCCGTGGTGCGCAGGGAGCTCACGGCCGCCCGCGCGGGGGTGCGCTCGGGCTCGCCCGCCTCTGCCGTCCTGCACGTGCGGCGGCTGCTGGAGGCGGTCTGCGCCGACCACGGGGTCACAGGGCGCACGCTCTTCCACGCCCTGCGGGAGCTGCGGCGCGGAGGGCTGATCGAGGACTGGCTGCTGAGCTGGGCCGAGGAGCTGCGCGAGCTCGGCAACGAGGCGGCCCACCTCGGCCCGCGTCCGCTGGGCAAGTCCGAGGCGGAGGACGCGGTGGAGCTGGCGGAGGCGTTCGTCGATTACGTTTACGTTATCTCAGGGAAATACCACCGCTTTCGAGTACGGCGCGGCCCCGCCAAATCAGCAAATATCCGAAATGTCGTGCAAGAGACCCCGGCTATCCGGATTCTTCGTCAATCCCAGGTGGCGTTCAGGGTCCATCCTTATCCCCACGATCCGGCCAGGACGAAATCAAGGGCGGCGGTCGCCGACGAACTCGGGATCTCGCCCATGCGCCTGCTCAAGGCCGTCATCCTCTATCTCGGCGAGCACGCCGTCGTGGCCATCGCACCCGTCGAGGGCGTGATCGACGAGCGCGCCCTGGCCCGCGCCTTCGGCGCCACCCGCGCCAGGGTCGCGGGCCTGGCCGACGTCATGCGCATCGGCGCGACGTTCGCCGCCGACGTCGTCAGCCCGCTGGCGCTGCCGTACCTGCCGTCGGTGCTGGAGGAGAGCTCGGCCGCCGCGTCGAGCGTCTTCGTCTCCAGCGGCCGTCACGGGCTCGAACTCGAACTCGACCCTGCCGACCTGGTCCGCCTGACCAGAGCCAGGACCGCTCCGATCGTGAGGTGAGGACATGGCCGAGGTCGTCTTCGAGGGATCCTTCGACGAGGTCGCCTCGCTGGAGGAGTGGCTGCGCGACGCCGACGCGCTGCGGGGCAGGGTCCGGCTGGAGCATCGCGCTCCAGGGCAGGGGCGGATGGGAGGCGAGCCGCCCGCGCTGCGGATCGAGGTCGAGTCGGCGGCGCAGGCCGCCGCCCTGACCAGGACCGTGGAGTTCTGGCTGCGCTCCAGGGGCAGCGACGTGGCGCTCAAGCTGCGGATCGGTTCGGAGGTCACCGCCGACCTCGACCTGCGCGCCAAGCTGGACGTCGACGCCCTCGTCGCCCAGGTCGCCGCCATCCTGCGCGACGCGCTGAACACCGCGGCCGACTGACGACCTGACCTGGCCCGACCCGACCCGACCCGACCGGACCCGGCCGGACCTGGCCCTGCCCTGCCCGACCGGACCCTGCCCTGCCCTGCCCGGCCCGGCACGAGGCCGTGAGGCCGCGCCGCCACGGGCCGCGGCGCGCTCAGACGGTGAACGCGTGGACCGAGCGCAGCATGCGGGCGGCCGCCTCGAGCCCCCTGGAGGCCTCGAGCGCCCGCCCGCAGGCGAGCGCGAGCCTGCCGAGCAGGTGCTCCTCCCTGTCGGTGAAGCGCCCTCCCGCCACCCACAGGTGGGCCAGGTCCCGCGTGGCCAGCGGCACGGGGACCGAGAGGAAGCCGGGCGCGCCCATGGACGGGTCCCGCGCCATCAGGACGGGGCCTGAGCTGACCGCCAGCTCCTTGAGCACGTCCGACTCCTGCAGCCACGCGCGCACGCCCAGCCGGTCGTCCTGCGGGATCAGCACGTGCGAGAGGCGGGCGCGCACCTGCAGGGGGTCGACCTCCACGAACCCCGCGTACGGCGTGTCGCCCACCGCGGCCGCGCACCTGACGACCAGGTCCAGCAACTCGTCGGGCGCCATGTGGGAGAACGACTCGATGAGCTCCTTGACGCAGTCGCTGGTCATTCATCATCCCCTGCTGGAAGGTTCGCCGACGATCGGCGGAGGGTCAACGGGCGGCGACTCGGAGTATCACTCTCAATCCCGCCCTTGAACACCCCTCAACCGGAAATCCGGATTTCTCAGCCTTCATGGGGACGAAGGAGCAGCCACTCGACATCGTCTCCCCGAGTGCCGTCAGAGCGCGGGAACAGCTCCCGATGCACTGCCTCCCTGCTGAAACCCGCCCGCTCCAGCACCATCTGGGAGGCCTGGTTGGTCACGTCGGTGCCGGCCACGATCCTGTGCAGCGCGGTGTTCGCGAACGCCCAGTCGACCAGCAGCCGCACCGCGCGCGACATGTACCCTCTGCCGCGGAAGGCGGGCAGCAGCGAGTAGCCGAGCATGGCCTGGTCGATCAGCGGCGCGATCTGCGCGAGCTGGATGTGGCCCGCGAAGGCGTCGGTGGCCGCGTCGCGTACGGCGAGCTCCACCCGCTGCCCCGACAGCCACCAGTAGCCGGTGTAGCGGCAGCGGCGCTCTGTGCTCTCGATCGTGGAGGCCGGGGCCATCATCCAGTGTGTGACGCTCGGCGCACTCAGCAGGCGGTGGAAGTCAGGGGCGTCGGCGGGGGTCACCGGCGCCAGCCGCACCACGCCGTCCGACAGCCCTTCGGCGTCGAGGAGGGGCAGGTAGCGCGGCACCGCCTCACCAGGGTCGGCGGCCAGCCTCGCGAAGGCCACGAAGTCGGCGGGCCTGCCGTCCCTGGTGCGCCGCCGCTCCCTTTCGATGCCCTCCTGGAGGTATCCGGCGGCGTAGGCGACGCGCAGGCTGGCCAGGTTCTCCACCTCGGCGCGCAGCTCGATGCGGCGAACGCCCTTGTCGAAGGCCCACTCGCTCACCGCCCTGGTCGCCGCGGTGGCCACGCCCTTGCCCCTGGCCCACTCGGCCACCCGGTAGCCGATCTCGTGCGCGCCGTGCCCGCCGGTGGCGCGCAGGCCCACCGCGCCGAGGTAGCGGCCGGTGGCCGCGTCGACGACGCTGAACTCCGCGCCACCCTCGGCCCAGCGCCGCTCGGCCAACTCCAGATAGCTTTCGGCGTCCTTGCTCGTGTACGGCACGGGCAGCAGATAGAGGAACCTGGCGGTCTCGGCGTCAGAGGAGGCCCGCACGATCGCGCCGAGGTCGTCACGCGACGGGGGGCGCAGGATCAGCGAACCGACGGAGATCACTTCACGCGGCAACATGGTCCATTGCTATCAATCCTCCTCCTCTGGCGGCGAATCGGTGTCGAGCAACTCGGTCAGCTCCGTTCTGCCGTTGACGCCGAGCTTGCCGTAGACCGACTGCAGGTGGTTGTCGACGGTCCTGATCGACAGCACCAGCCGGGCCGCGATCTCCTTGCTGGCCAGGCCCGCCGCCGCGAGCCTGGCGATCTCCCTCTCACGCGGGGTCAGCACGGGCCCCTGCAGGCGCGCCAGCGCGGGGGTGCGCGGGTCGCCACAGGCGGCGGCGCACGCCGACGCCCTGGCGGCGGAGGTCCTGCCCTGCTGGGGGCGGCCCCTGGCGCGGTGGGCGGCCGAGGCCTGCGCGTAGGCCTCGGCGGCGTGCAGGATCATCCCCAGCTGCCGGTAGGAGGCCGCCACCCGGTCGAGTTCCTCGCCGTCGCCCGAGGCGGCGGCCGTGGCGTGCGCGGCGTAGACGGTGGCCAGCACTCCGTCGTGGCGCCTGGCGACCTCCGTCAGCCGGGACACCACCCTCCGGGCCGCGCCGAAGCGCACCGCGTCGTGCAGCGCGACCAGCTCGATGGCCAGCAGGTCATGAGAGCGGGCGCGGGCGGCGTGCTCCAGCGCCAGCTCCACGGCGCGCGGCAGCCGTCCGCCCATCGCCGTCACCCAGCGCTGCGCCGAGTCGATGGAGGTCTGCAGCAGGTAGAGCACCTCGGTGCGGTCCCGCTCCGCCTCCGCCAGCAGCGCGCGGGCGCCGGCCTGGTCGCCGAGCAGCGCCGTGCAGTGGGCCAGCTCCGCCACCGCGAGCGCGGTGAAGTGCCCGGCGCCCGCCAGCGTGGTGGCCTCCTTGGTGACGCGCGCCGCCTCGGCAGGCCTGCCCCGCATCCTGGCGATCTCGCCGTGCCACTGCAGGAACATGCGCCTGAACAGCCGCAGCGCGCTGTCGTCGCCCAGCACCTCCTGCCCTTGCAGGACGGCCCGCTCGGCCGCGTCCAGGTCGCCTGACAGCAGCTCGGACAGGTAGTTGCCGGCGATGAGCTTGAGCACCTCGGAGGGCGCCGCGTCGTGCCAGGAGGCCTCGACCGCCCTGGCCCTGCGGAACATCCGCCTGGCCTCGTCGCACCTGCCCGTGTACGGCAGCCCGTAGGCGGTGATGCCCAGGGCCATGGCCTCGCCGACCACCGACAGCTGCTCGTCCTCCAGCATCTCGCAGGCGATGCGCGCGCACTCGTGCACCTCGCCGCGCAGGACGCGCAGGTTCAGCCGCATGGCCTCCACCAGCTGGCGCGGCGACGGATCGTCGAGCATCGCCTCGGCGGCGTCGAGCACGGCGTCGGCCTCGGCCGGACGGCGCAGCCCGAAGTTGAGGTTCCACGCGCGCTGCATGGCCAGCTGCGCCCGCAGGTCGGGCCCGCATGGCTCGTTCCACACCGAGGTCAGCGCGGCCTCGGAGTCGGTGAAAGCCTCCGAGAACGACAGCACGTCCGACAGCAGGATGGCCGCCCGTGCCCCGCCGCCCGCGTTCAGCGCCGCCCAGCCCAGGCGCGTGGCGAGGGTGGCGTCGTGCGCCGCCCACGCGATCGCGCAGCCCGACAGCAGCGGGGCGGGGTCCTTGACGGCGCCGCTCTCCAGACGCCACACCGCCAGCCTCACCACGTCGTCGCGCCGCCGCGCCCCTGCCGCTTCGAGCGCCTCGGCCAGCTGGCGGTAGCGGCGCCTGGTGCGCAGCAGGGGGCTGCCGGCCCTGATCGCCTCGCCGTACAGGGGGTGGGCCAGGCGCACCAGCGTGCGTCTGCCGTCCACCAGGACCCTGATGAGGTCCTTGGCCTCCAGCGACTCGACGATGGCGGCGGGAACCAGGCCGGCCAGCAGTTGCGCGCCGAGCGGCTCGCCCAGCGCGATGTACTCCAGCGCCTCCTCCTCCAGGGGCTCCAGGCGGCCGATGCGGGCGGCGACCAGGTCGGCCAGCGCCGGAGCGACCGGCGGCGCGGACTCCAGGCGCCACAGCCCCTGCACCCGCACCAGCGCCCCCGCGTCGAGCGCGCCGGCCACCAGCTCGCGAAGGAACAGCGCGTTGCCCTGGGCGAGCCTGTGCAGCCTGGTCACGCTGGCCGACTCCACCGGATCGCCGAGCACGGCGGCCAGGATGCGCCCCACGTCGCGCAGGCTCAGCGGGGTCAGCTCCATCCTGGCCAGCCCGAGGTCCTTCCACAGCGAGACCACCGCGTCGGGCACCGGCTCGCCGCTGCGCAGGGTGAGGAGCAGCTGGGCGGCGTCGTCCTGCGCCATGTGCTGCAGCACCGCCGCCGACCCCGGATCGAGCAGATGGGCGTCGTCGATCAGCATCAGCGGGCGCCGCTCGGTCCCGACGAGCGTCTCGGAGATCCACTTCAGCGGGTTGGCGCCCTGGGGCAGCGCGGCGGGCAGCAGGTGGGCCAGGGTCCCGAAGGGCAGCTCGCGGGCGGCCATGGAGGCGATGGCCTGGACGGCCGTGCGGCCGCGCGAGCGCAGGGAGCTCACCACCTCGACCGCCAGCCTGCTCTTTCCCACGCCCGCCGCGCCCACGATCGCGACCCCGCGGACGGCGGGATCGTTCATCAGCGTCAGCAGCCGGTCGGTCTCCTCGATGCGACCGGCGAAGGGCCAGCGTGTCGGCACGTGGCGATGTTACGGTCCAGAGGGGCCCGAATACAGGGGGTCGCGACGGGCCGTTCGAGTGTGCGATTCGCCCTATCCTCATCCCCATGGGTTTTCGCAGGCACGGGCCGTTCCAGGTGGGGGATCAGGTGCAGCTCACCGACCCCAAGAACAAGCGTCACACGATCACGCTGAAGGAGGACGGGGTCTTCCACACGCACAAGGGCGCGATCCCGCACAGCGACCTGATCGGTCAGCCCGAGGGCTCGGTGGTCCGCTCGGCCAACGGCACGCAGTACCTCGCCTTCAGGCACCTGCTGCAGGACTACACGCTGTCGATGCCGCGCGGCGCGGCCGTGATCTACCCCAAGGACGCCGCCCAGATCGTCGGCATGGCCGACATCTTCCCCGGCGCCCGCGTCATCGAGGCGGGGGTCGGCTCGGGCGCGCTGACCTGCTTCCTGCTGCGCGCGGTGGGTCCCGAGGGCAAGGTCACCTCCTACGAGCGGCGCCAGGAGTTCGCCGACGTCGCCAAGAAGAACGTCGAGAAGTTCTTCGGCGGGGAGATGGACAGCTGGCGCCTGGTCGTCGGCGACCTGAACGACTCCATCGACGAGGGCGACGTCGACCGGATCATCCTCGACATGCTGGCCCCGTGGGAGTGCGTCGAGTCGGCCGCCAAGGCTCTCACGCCGGGCGGTGTGATCTGCGTCTACGTGGCCACGACCACGCAGATGTCCAAGACTGTCGAGGCGCTTCGCGAGCACGGGAGTTTCACCGAGCCCCACGCGTGGGAGACCCTGGTTCGCGACTGGCATGTCGAGGGACTCGCCGTAAGGCCTGACCACCGGATGATCGGGCACACCGGGTTCCTCGTCAGCGCCCGCCGCATGGCGGACGGCGTCACGCCCCCGCCAAGGCGCAGACGACCGAAGGGAACCACCGAAGAACTATGACAATTTGGCCACGGCGGTGCCTTGGTGCGTGACACGGGAACAGATCGCCGTGTTCATATGCTGCATGTACTAAACGCTGCAATAGGGATAAATAGCCGAATACTGAATGTCACTCGACGAACACTGCCCGGCCAGGTTACGGAGGGGCCCGAGATAGGTAAGGTCCTTAGTAGTCGCCCTCGACTGGGAAGGAGGTGACGGGGCGTGGCAGCTCGCGATGATGCTGAGGCTCGAGCCGCGCAGCGCGAACGGGAGGTCGCTGATCTTTCAACACAGGTCTCCTTCCTGCAGGAGGAGATCACCGCGCTGAGGCGGAAGCTGGCCGAGTCACCCCGTCAGGCCAGAGTCCTCGAAGAGCGTCTCCATGAGGCGCAGGCCAACCTTGCGGCGGTCACCAGCCAGAACGAACGGCTGGTCGCCACACTCAAGGAGGCCAGAGACCAGATCGTCGCCCTCAAGGAGGAAGTCGACCGGCTGGCCCAGCCGCCATCCGGCTTCGGCGTCTTCCTCGAGGCCAGGGAAGACGGCACGGTGGAGGTCTTCACCGGAGGCCGCAAACTGCGGGTCAACGTCAGTCCCGCGGTCGACGTCGAAGCACTCAGGCGTGGCCAGGAGGTCATGCTCAACGAGGCGCTCAACGTGGTCGAGGCGCTCGGCTACGAAGAGGTCGGCGAGATCGTGATGCTCAAGGAGCTGCTCGAAGACGGGCAGCGCGCCCTGGTCATCTCCCACGCCGACGAGGAGCGCGTCGTGCGCCTGGCGGAGTCGCTGGTCGGACAGCCGATCCGCGCGGGCGACTCGCTCCTGCTGGAGTCCCGCTCCGGCTACGTCTACGAGCGCATCCCCAAGTCCGAAGTCGAAGAGCTCGTGCTCGAAGAGGTCCCCGACATCTCCTACGAGGAGATCGGTGGCCTCATGCGGCAGATCGAGCAGATCAGGGACGCCATCGAGCTGCCCTACCTGCACGCCGACCTGTTCCGCGAGCACAAGCTCCGTCCGCCCAAGGGCGTGCTGCTGTACGGCCCGCCCGGTTGCGGCAAGACGCTCATCGCCAAGGCCGTCGCCAACTCCCTGGCCAAGCAGGTCGCGGAGAAGACAGGGCAGTCCGGCAAGAGCTTCTTCCTCAACATCAAGGGCCCCGAGCTTCTCAACAAGTACGTCGGCGAGACCGAGCGGCACATCCGCCTGGTCTTCCAGCGAGCGCGTGAGAAGGCTTCAGAGGGCACCCCGGTGATCGTGTTCTTCGACGAGATGGACTCGATCTTCCGCACCCGAGGCTCCGGCGTCTCCTCCGACGTCGAGAACACCATCGTCCCGCAGCTGCTGTCGGAGATCGACGGCGTTGAGGGCCTGGAGAACGTCATCGTCATCGGCGCGTCCAACCGCGAGGACATGATCGACCCGGCGATCCTGCGGCCCGGCCGTCTGGACGTCAAGATCAAGATCGAGCGGCCCGACGCCGAGGCGGCGAAGGACATCTTCTCCAAGTACCTCATCTCCGAGCTCCCGCTGCACCCCGACGACCTGTCGGAGCACTCCGACTCCCGCGAGTCGACCATCCACGGCATGATCCAGAGCGTCGTCGAGCGCATGTACTCCGAGAGCGAAGAGAACCGCTTCCTCGAGGTCACCTACGCCAACGGCGACAAGGAAGTCCTCTACTTCAAGGACTTCAACTCCGGCGCGATGATCCAGAACATCGTCGACCGGGGCAAGAAGATGGCCATCAAGCAGTTCCTCGAGACCGGGCAGAAGGGCCTGCGGGTGCAGCACCTGCTGGCGGCCTGCGTGGACGAGTTCTCCGAGAACGAGGACCTGCCCAACACCACCAACCCCGACGACTGGGCCCGCATCTCCGGCAAGAAGGGCGAGCGGATCGTCTACATCCGCACGCTGGTCTCCGGCAAGACGGGCACCGAGGCAGGGCGTTCGATCGACACCGTCGCGAACACCGGCCAGTACCTGTAGTCCTCTGGTCGAAAGGGCCGCCTCCCGAGAGGGGGCGGCCCTTTCGACGTCAGGGGCCGGTCAGCCACTCCCCGAGCTTCCTCCTTCCCAGGGGCGGCGCTCGGGCGGGCCGTCGCGGCCGACACCCACACGCGTCTCCGGCCGGCATCAGCCTCAAGCCGGGAGCCGTCAACGCGCCCACGGTGCGCACGACGTCGGCCACCACTCATACAACGGAGAACGTCCTCCTGGCGGGACGACTGGAGGGAGACCGGCCCAGACGGCGCTCGAGCCGCTCAACGTGCCGCTGACAGGCTCGGCGTCGCCGCGATCCGCTCCTCCCCCTGCAGCCGTCAGGTGCGTGGTTCGGGGCGCACCGGCCGCTCGTCGACGTGGCCTACGCGCCGACGGGGCCGCCTCCCGGCGACCGGTGTGCGGCGAGATCGCGCGGCCACCACCTGCTCGACGATGTGCTCGCGCTGAGCGCGGGCCACGGCAGCAGGAGGCCGCGGGCGAGGATCCTCCACCGTGGCCGTGTCCGATGGAGGCGATCGCTCCCGCGCCGCCGGTTACGTGGACGGGGCCCACCGAGCCGAGCCCGCTGTCGGTGGCCACCTCTCGCGCCGCCGGTTACGTGGGCAGGGTCCACCGAGTCGAGCTCGCTGTCGGTGGCCACCTCGCGCCGCCGGTGACGTGGACGGGGTCCACCGAGTCGAGCTCGCCGTCGGTCGTCACGTCCCGTGCCGCCGATTACGTGGGCAGGGGCCTCGCCGATGGGAAATGATCCTGGTCGGCGACGCCCCCTCGCGCCGTGGGGAGGGCGCGGCGTCCGCTCGCGCCCTCCAGCGGGCTCTGTCGCCCCCCCCGTCTCTCGGCGGCCCCGGCGGAGGCGTCCAGGGGCCGCTGGTCCTGCGGCTAGCCCACCTCGACGCTCTCCAGCAGCCCGAGCGCGTCGGGGACCAGGACGGCCGCCGAATGGTAGGCGGTGACCAGGTAGGAGATGATCGCCTGATCGGAGATCCCGGTGAAGCGCACCGACAGGCCCGGCTCGCGCTCGTCGGGCAGCCCCGTGCGGCGCAGCCCGATCACCCCCTGGTCGTCCTGGCCCAGGCGCATGGCCATGATCGAGGTCAGCCCCCTGTCGGTGACAGGGATCTTGTCGCACGGCAGCAGCGGCACGCCCCGCCAGGCGATCACCCTGCCCCCCTGCACCTCGGTCACCGCCGGATAGAGCCCTCGTGCGTTGCACTCGCGGCCGAACGCGGCGATCGCCAGGGGATGGGCCAGCAAGCAGTGCGTCTTCCTGCGCCTGGACAGCAGCTCGTCCAGGTCGTCAGGGGTGGGAGGCCCCGAGCGGGTGTGGACGCGCTGCCTGAGATCGGCGTTGTGCAGCAGGCCGAACTCCCTGTTGTTGACCAGCTCGTGCTCCTGCCTTTCGCGCAGGGCGTGGACGGTCAGCCGCAGCTGCTGTTCCACCTGGTCCATCGGGTCGCTGTAGAGGTCGGCGACCCTGGTGTGCACCCGCAGAATCGTCTGCGCCACGCTCAGCTCGTACACGCGCGGCGACAGGTCGTAGTCGACGAACGTGCCCGGCAGCCTGGCCTCGCCCACGTGACCCGCCGCCAGCGCCACCTCCGCCTCGCCGTACCTGTTCTGCGGCTTCGGCGCTCCCGAAGGCGTCAGATGGGCACGCAGGGCGGGGGAGCGGTCCAGCAGCGCCCGCAGGGCGGGCGCCGGCAACGCCAGGACGGTGCAGGCGGTGAGGGCGCGGACGGTGAACGCCCACAAGGGGGAGCCGCCGGTCAGCAGCGCGTCACCCACGTGGTCGCCGTCGGCCAGCCGCCCGAGCCCGGCCGAGCCGTCGTAGGCGCCACGCGCCGACTTCTCCAGCTTGCCGTGCGCGACCAGCAGCACCTCCTCGACGGGACGGCCCTGCTCGACGACGACCTGGTCCGGCTCGTACTCCCGCTGCTCGAACAGCCCCGCGAGCTCCGCCAGCGCCTCGGCGTCGTCGAAGCCCCGCAGCGCGGGCAGCTCGCACAGCTCACCCGGGATCACCCTGACATCGGCGCCCGTCGAGGTGAAGCTCACCCTGCCGTCGCCGACCTGGTAGGTGAGGCGCCGGTTGACGCGGTAGGCGCCGCCCGTCACCTCCACCCACGGCAGCACCCGCAGCAGATGCCGAGGGGTGATCTCCTGCATGAACGGCACGGACTTGGTGGTGGTCGCCAGATTCCTGGCGGCCGCCGTGCTCAGACTCAGCGCGGTCACGAGGCGGTCCTCCCCAGCAGCGTGCCGATCCTCGTGCCGGCGGTGCCCAGCCCCGTCGGGCCGGGCACCCAGCGGGCACCCTTCAGCGTCGCCTCGTCATAGCGCCTGCACTCCCTGTGCCAGCGCAGGATGGCGGCCATCCAGTCACCCAGCTCGGCGACGTAGTCGGCCACCGACGCGCGCAGCCGCGCGTCGGCGTCCATGTCGTCGAGCAGGGCGGGCAGGTCGAACTCCGCCACCTTCTGGAACTGCCGCATCCTGGCCGTCACCAGCGAGCCGACCAGCTCGGCCGCCCTCGGCAGGTCGCAGTCGAAGAACGTCTGCACGACCAGCACCATGTTGTGCAGCTCGCCCTCGTACTCGATCTCCTTCTGGTAGGAGAACAGGTCGTTGAGCATGCAGCAGTAGTCGTTGGCCGCGGCGACCATCGCCGTCATCGGCCGCGACCCCCACACCTCGGAGGGGATCGTCCGCCCGGGCGCCAGCCGCGCCAGAGCCATCGTCATGTCCGAGCCGAACGTCTTGCGCCGCATCTCCACGTAGTCGACGGGATCGGGAACCCTGTTCTGGATGTGGTTGGCCAACTCCCACACCCAGCTGGCGGTCATCGCCTCCACCCCCGCCCTGAACTCGGCCCTGCCCTCGGGCGACATCGGCCCCGCCGTACGGAGCCACAGGTCGGCCAGGCCGCGCTCCACGGGGTTGGCCGCGACCGCGGTCACGACCAGATCGAGCGGCATGAACTCCGACAGGCGGCGGTTGAACGCCTTGGCCCCCACGAAGTCGCGGGAGCGGCCGAAGACCACCGGCAGATAGTCGTCGCCGTAGGTGCCCCAGCTCAGCCAGTCAGTGGCCAGGACGAGCTCCTCCAGGCTCGCGTCGGGGTCGATGCCGGCGGCGCACAGCGCCAGGTCGTAGCCGTCATGGCTGTCCCTGTCCCACACCATCGTGTAGAAGCCCATCGCCTCCGCGTAGTCGAGAGTCGCCCTGCGCGCCTCGTCCAGGTGCGGGTTCTCCCGCGCCTGGAACGGCATGAAGATCTCCGGCAGCGGCAGGTGGCCCACCTTCCGGTGCGGGACGTGGGTGTGGTTGCGCAGCCCGCCGGGGCCCATGACATGCCGGGGCGAGACGTGGAAGCCCGTACGCCCGCCGCCGTTCATGTAGCGGTTGGAACGCATGTGCCACTCGTGCCCACCCGACTGCCAGTCCTGCAGGCCCCGCGCGTAGCGCAGCACCGCCTCCTGCTCGTGCGGCGGCAGCGCGTACTCCGCGAACAACACGGGCAGCTCGGTGAAGGTCGTGTGCTCGAAGACGTGCAGGCGCGAGGTCAGCAGGTCGTTGGTGATCTCGGCCGCCTTCTGGGTGTCGCAGCCGAGGAAGCGCTCCACGACCAGCACGCAGTTGGACAGCTCGCCCTCCTCCTCCACCTCCCGCTGATAGGAGAACAGGTCGTTGCGCAGATGCACCGCGTCGGCGAAGGTCTCCGTCAACACCCTGATCGGGCGGCTGCCGACCACCCTCTCCGGCACCTCCACCCCCACGGCGTGCTCCACCAGGCAGGCCGACCACGGAGCGCCGCCGACCTTGCGGCGCTCCTCGATGTACTCGATCGGATTGGACACCTGGCCGTCCTCGATGTGGAACAGCTCCCACATCGACTCCTGCATCAGCTCGTGGTTGGTCCTGGTGAACCGCTCGCGCCACAGCCGCGACATGCCGGGCACCGTACGGGCCCACAGATCCTTCAGCCCGCGCTCCACCGCATTGACCGGCTCGGGCGGATCGTCGGTCATGAACAGGTCGAGCCTGTCGAGGTAGGCCTGGCCGCCCACCACGTCGCGGGTCCGCTTGAACGTCTCGAGGAAGTGGTCGTCGAAGTAGAAGACCCAGACGTACCAGTCGGTGACCAGGTCGAGTTCGGCGGCGTCGCACTCGGGATGTGTGTAGGCGCACAGCAGCCCGTAGTCCATGCCGTCGAACCTGCGCTCCTCCCAGATCTCCGGGTCGTCCAGCATGCCCATCTCCCGCGCCCACTCCTTGGTGTGGGCGCGGGCGCTCTCGACGTGCGGGTTGAGCCTGGCCGGATACGGGAGGTAGAAGTCGGGGAGCTCGAAGGGGCCCATCAGCCGACTTCGACGCTTTCCAGGATGCCCAGCGCGTCCGGCACGAGCACGGCGGCCGAGTAGTAGGTGGTCACCAGGTAGGAGATGACCGCCTGGTCGTTGATGCCCATGAAGCGCACCGAAAGGCCCGGCTGGTACTCGTCGGGCAGGCCGACGCGGTTCAGGCCGATCACACCCTGGTTGGCCTCGCCCAGGCGCATCGCCATCATCGAGGTGACGCCCTTGTCGCTGACCGGGATCTTGTTGCAGGGCAGCACGGGAATGCCCCGCCAGGCGGGCACGCTCTGCCCGCCGTACTCGGTGTTGGACGGATAGAGACCCCTGGCGTTGCACTCGCGGGCGAAGGCCGCGATCGCCTTCGGGTGCGCCAGGATGACCGCGGGGTCCTTCCACACCTTGGCCAGCAGCTCGTCGAGGTCGTCGGGGGTCGGAGGGCCCGAGCGGGTGTGGATGCGCTGCTTCAGGTCGGCGTTGTGCAGCAGGCCGAACTCCCTGTTGTTGACCAGCTCGTCCTCCTGCCGCTCCCTCAGCGCCTCGATCGTCAGCCGCAACTGCTGCTCGGTCTGGTTCATCGGCTCGTTGTAGAGGTCGGCGACCCTGGAGTGGACACGCAGGATCGTCTGGGCCACGCTCAGTTCGTACTGCCTCGGCTTCAGCTCGTAGTCGACGAAGGTGCCGGGCAGCCTGGCCTCGCCCACATGGCCGGCGGCCAGCGCGATCGCGGCCTCGCCGTGATCGTTCTGCGCCCGGTCGGCGGGGCTCGAGGCGCTGTCGAGGTGCGCCCGCAACGACGCGGAGGAGTTGACCACCTCGCGGAAGGCGTGCGCGGGCATCGTCAGCACCGTGCAGGCCGTCACCGCCCTGGCCGTGTACTCCCACTCGCCGTCCTGGCCCAGCAGAACCTGCTCGCCCAGGTAGTCGCCGTCGGCGAGCACCCCCAGCACGCTCTCGTTGTCATAGGCGCCCTGCGCCACCTTCGCCACCTTGCCGTGCGCGATGAGCACCACCTCGTCGCGCGGCCGCCCCGCCTCGACGATCGCCTCACCCTGGGCCACCTCCCGCTGCGAGAAACGGCTCGACAGCGCGGCCAGCGCGTCCTGGTCCTCGAACCCGCGCAGCGCGGGCAGCTCGGCCAGCTCGCCGGGGATGACCCGCACGTCCGCGCCCGTCGAGGAGAAGGTCACCCGCCCGTCGCCCAGCGCGTACGTGAGCCGGCGGTTGACCCGGTAGACCCCGCCGATCGCCTGGACCCAGGGCAGGACCCGCAGCAGGTGCCGCGAGGTGATCTCCTGCATCTGCGGCACCGACTTGGTCGTCGTCGCCAGGTTCCGTGCCGCCGCTGTGCCAAGGCTGAGCTGGTCGTCCGTCATTCCCTCACCCATCCGTTCCGGAGGACTTCGACACGCTCAGTTATCCACAGCTGACGCAAAGTGAAACCTCGAAATGGCAAAGTCTCACCAGCCTCACGGAACCCAACCGCAACAGAACCCGTCAAAAGGGCGTGCACAGACGACGGAAGAGCGCCGGACGGCCACAGGGAACCGGGCGGCTCGCGGAGCTCGACCTGCTTCGCTTCATAGCGGCCATGGCCGTCCTCGCCTTCCACTTCTTCGTCGCCTTCGCCTCCGTCTGGGGTGAACGGCCCGCGACGCTGTTCCCCTGGCTGGCACCCGTGGCGGGGCTCGGCATCCTCGGCGTCGAACTGTTCTTCGTGATCAGCGGCTTCGTCATCCTCATGACGATCTGGGGTAGGGGGCTCGGGGCGTTCGCCTGGTCCAGGTTCGTGCGGCTCTACCCCGCCTACTGGATGAGCCTCGCCGCCGTGGCCGTCGTGTACGGCGTGCTGGCCGCCGAACCTCTGAACCCCAAGCTGTCGGCGGGCGAGTACGCGACCAACGCCACCATGTTCCAGCGGCTGTTCGGCGTGCAGGACGCCAGCGGCGTCTACTGGTCGCTCTGGGCCGAACTACGCTTCTACCTGCTGATCTCCATCCTGGTCATCGCAGGCGTCACCTACGGGCGGGTCCTGGCCTTCATGGGCCTCTGGCTGGCCGCCGCGCTCCCCGTGCACTTCCTCGGCGCCCACGTCGCCTTCTTCCGCGAAGAGGCCGTCCTGCAGATCGTCATGCCCGGCTACGCCGGATACTTCATCGCCGGCATGGCGCTGTACCTCATCCACCGGTTCGGCTCGGCCTGGCTGCCCTGGCTGCTGTTCGCCGCCTCATGGGTGCTGTCGGTGGACTCCGCCCTCGTCCGTGTGGCCAAACGCGTCACAGCGGCCGGCGCCAAGGCCATGCCCGTCACGGACTTCGGCGTGGTCTTCACCATCACGCTGATCTTCGCCGTCATGGCCATGGTCGCGCTCGGCTACCTCAGGATGCCGTCCTCGCCCGCGCTGACCGCGCTCGGCGGGACCACCTACCCGCTCTACCTCTTCCACAGCGTCGTCGCCGTGGCCCTGATCCCGCCGCTGGTCGGCACGATGCCCGCCTGGATCATCGGCGTGATCGCCACGCTTGTGACCCTGGTCTTGTCGTATCTTGTCTATTCCTGTGCCGAACGACCTCTTCAGCGACTCCTCCGGCCTCGCCGCTCACCGCAAAGCACGCCAATGCCCGCCGTACAGGCTGAAAAGGCGTCGGTGCCATAACTCTGTGACCCTCAGGGACTGTGAAGGGCATAGGCTCGGGCATATAAACGGCGGATAGACAGACCCGGACGAACAGAGGGTGCGCATGACGGTGCGTCGGGTGATGGGCATCGAGACCGAGTACGGCATCTCCGTACCCGGCCAGCCAGGCGCCAACGCGATGGTGACCTCCTCACAGGTCGTGAACGCCTACCTGGCCGCCTCGGCCGCCAGGGCGCGCAGAGCGCGGTGGGACTTCGAGGAGGAGAACCCCCTTCGTGATGCCAGGGGCTTCGATCTGGCCCGCGAGGTCGCCGACCCCAGCCAGCTGACCGACGAGGACCTCGGCCTGGCCAACGTCATCCTCACCAACGGAGCGCGCCTCTACGTCGACCACGCCCATCCCGAATACTCCACGCCCGAGTGCACCAACCCTCGTGCGGCCGTCATCTGGGACAAGGCGGGCGAGCGGGTGATGTACGACGCCGCAGTGCGCGCCTCGGCCATCCCCACCAACGCGCCCATCCAGCTCTACAAGAACAACACCGACGCCAAGGGCGCCTCCTACGGCTGCCACGAGAACTACCTCATGCGCAGGGCCACGCCCTTCGCCGACATCGTCAGGCACCTGACCCCCTTCTTCGTCTCGCGCCAGGTCGTGGTGGGCGCCGGCAAGGTCGGCATCGGCCAGGACTCCCGCGGCGAAGGCTTCCAGATCAGCCAGCGAGCCGACTTCTTCGAGGTCGAGGTGGGCCTGGAGACGACGCTCAAGCGGCCCATCATCAACACCCGCGACGAGCCGCACGCCGACCCCGAGAAATACCGCCGCCTGCACGTGATCATCGGCGACGCCAACATGTCGGAGATCTCGACCTACCTGAAGCTCGGGACCACCGCCCTCGTCCTGGCCATGATCGAGGACAACTTCCTCACCCGCGACCTGGCCGTCGACAACCCCGTCCAGGCGCTGCGCGCGGTCTCCCACGACCCCACCTGCCGCTACGAGATCCCGATGCGCGACGGGCGCAAGCTCACCGCCGTCCAGCTGCAGATGGAATACCTCGAGCAGGCCCGCAAGTACGTCGAGGAGCGCGGCACCGCCACCGAGGAGATGAACAAGGACATCCTCGACCGCTGGGAGTCCGTCCTCACCCGCCTGGCCGAGGACCCCATGCAGCTCTCCCGCGAACTCGACTGGGTCGCCAAGCTTGAGCTCCTCGAGGGCTACCGCACCCGCGACGGCCTGGCATGGTCCCACCCGCGCCTGCAACTGGTCGACCTGCAGTACTCCGACATCAGGCCCGATCGCGGCCTCTACAACCGCCTGGTCGCCCGCGGGCGCATGCAGCGCCTGGTCACCGAGGAACAGGTGCAGCGCGCCGTCGAGAACCCGCCCACCGACACCCGCGCCTACTTCCGCGGGCGCTGCCTGCGCCAGTACAGCGAGTCGGTCGCGGCCGCCTCCTGGGACTCCGTCATCTTCGACATCCCCGGACGCGAGTCCCTCCAGCGGGTGCCGACCCTCGAGCCGTTGCGCGGCACCAAGGCCCACGTCGGCGAGCTGTTCGACCGCTGCCGCACCGCCGGCGAGCTCGTGGCGGCCCTGACCGGCGGAGACTAGCCGAAGCCCTCTCCCGCGGGTGCGCGCGTCCTGCGCGTCCCCGGGAGACGGCGTGCCCGCTAGAGCAGCGAGACGCCCAGCGTCAGCGTCCCCGCGGCCAGCGAGAGACCACCCGCGAAGGTGAGCCAGATCAGCCGGCTCGGCTTCGTGTCGCTCGGACGGACCACCGACAGGAAGAAGCCCAGCGGCATCAGGATCGGCGCCGCGACGATCAGCGTGCGCACCAGCGTCCTCATCCCGTCCGTCAGCGGCGACGCGTCGATGTACAGCAGGGCGACCAGGCTGAACAGCACCAGCACGCCCGCGTGAGCGTGTCCCGCCCTCCAGAGCCCTCGGCGGACCGGGTTGTCGTTGTATCCGGGGACGTTGCGCATGAGGTAGGTCAGCAGCGTGACGCCGCCGTAGGCGACGCCCGGGACTGTGATGAGCAACACACCCGCGGTGCTCAGGGTCGAAGGGGACATTCGGGACCTCCTGTGGGATAGGGCTCCAGTATTGGATAGGAGCGCTATCCAGTCAACCCGCTGAAGATCGCGGGGCATGAGGCGCGCAATGTCGGTCGGTTCGGGGAAGATATCCAGTAGAGGCAGTCCCCCAAGCGGAGGTTGATCATGGCGAACAGGGACACCGGCGGTCAGAAGCAGACCGGTCGTCGCGAGAACGAGGTCGAGGAGACCGAGGCCTCGGCAGGCGGCGATGTGCAGGAGCGGCAGGAGAAGCTGACCGACGACGTCGACGCGATCCTGGACGAAATCGACGAAGTTCTCGAAGAGAACGCAGAGGAGTTCGTGCGCTCGTACGTCCAAAAGGGCGGAGAGTAGGGCAAAACGGACAGGCGAAAGGTGCTAGATCGGGTGGAAACGCCGGGTGGGGTTAAGTGGTGTTCGGATTGTGGAGAGACCAAGGCGCTCTCCGAGTTCGGGCTCAACAAGCGCATGGCCCACGGGCGTGCGCGCTACTGCAAGACCTGCTTCCGGGTGAAGTCCACCCAGAGCTACCGCAAGCGCAAAGCCGAGCAAGGAAAGACCGTGCGCGAGCGAGTAGCGGCGCCTGAGGGGCACAAGTACTGCCCCCGCTGTCATGAGATCAAGACCAGTGGCGAGTTCGGCAGGAACCGGTCGCAGAAGGACGGGCTGACCGACTACTGCAAGCCGTGTCACACGCAGGCCATGCGTGAGATCAAGATCAAGAATTACGGTAGTGAGCGGAACTATCAGCTCAAGTACCGCTATGGCATAACAGAGGACGACTTCGAGCGGATGCTCGCCCAGCAGGGCGGGCTCTGCGCCATCTGCCGGGTGGTGCCCGGCACGCACGTCGACCACTGCCACACGAGCGGTCTGGTGCGGGGTGTTCTCTGTTTCAACTGCAACAACGCGCTGGGTCACTTCATGGACGATGTCGTGCTCATGGAGGTGGCCGCCCACTATCTCGACGGCGTCGTGCTGTGGCCGGACTATGTGATCCTGCCCGGGCCGCGGAGTGGATCCGCGGCGCCGACCAGGACGTATCACCTGTCGCAGCGCTATCGGATGCGGCACGAGGACGTGGAGAGGATGATCGGCGCTCAGCACGGCCTGTGCGCCGTCTGCTGGGATCGTCCGCCCGAGCATGTGGATCACTGTCATCGTTCGGGTGATGTGCGGTATGCGTTGTGTCTGCCGTGCAATACGGGGATCGGGCAGTTCAGGGATGACGCGGGGGTCGTGCGGAGGGCGATCTCGTATCTGGAGGCGACCTTCGTCGAGTGGGAGTTGGGGGAGGACGAGCTGGCCGAGCTGGCGCGCCAGGAGGATGCGCGGTGGTCTGAGTTCCTGTCGCGGGCGTCGCTCGTGTAGGTGATCGGGGGGTCGTCGGCCGGGTGTTCACCGGCCGGGTCATGCCGCCGGAGTGGGCTTGGCATGCAGGGTTCCGCCGTTGCCTTCGCCGGTCTGTCCCGGTGGACGGTGAGGTGGGTGGCCCATGCGACCATGTGCCATGGTCATTCCTCCCGCGTTCGTCACCGTCGGTGAAGGTCACCGGTTGGCGGTCCGTCGTAGCGGCCACGGTGGCGTGCCGCTGCTGCTTGTGCACGGCTTTCCCTGTACGAGCCTCATCTGGTCGCACAACATCGAGGAGCTCGCAGCGGCGGGCTTCGATGTCGCCGCCCCTGACCTGCGCGGCTACGGCGACTCCGATTTCGCTCCCGACGGCTTCTACGACTTCGCGGCCTTCAACGCCGACCTGACCGGCCTCATGGACGCCTTCGGCTGGGAGCGGGCGGTCGTCGCGGGGCACGATCTCGGTGCGATGATCGCCATCGATCTGGCCACCCGTCACCCCGGCAGGGTCGACAGGCTGGTGGTGCTCGACGATTCGATGCCCGATCTTCCCGAGGCGTTCGCCGCGGCCGGGATCCCGCCGGGCACGCCCAAGCCGGCCGTCTACGACTACCAGCGTCGCCAGGGCCTGCACGCCGATGAGCTGGTCGCCGAGCTGGACACCCCCGAGCGGCGGCGCCGCTACATCGGCGAGTTCTTCGGCCATCGGATGTGGTGTCCGCCCGGTGCGTTCAGTGAGGCCGATCTCGAGGTGCTGACCGAGCCGTACGGTGACGCCGACCGGTTGCGGGCCTCCTTCGCCGACTACGAGGTGGTGATGGGCGCGCGTCCCATGTCGGCCCCCGAGATGACCGACAGGCCGGTCCAGCAGCCCACGCTGGTGCTCGTGGGGCCCGATCAGGTGACGCTCGGCGAGCACGTCGAGGAGCGGTGCGCGATCGCCTATCCGCAGGTCGTGGGGCCCTTCTGGGTGCGGGGGGCGGGGCACTTCATGCCGTGGGAGAAGCCGACGGTGGTCAACCGCGCCATCCGGTCGTTCTGTGGGGACCTGCTGGCGCGCCACGCGGACTCCAAGGGGGCGCTCTAGCCGTACTCCACCGAGACGCCGAGCAGGCGGACGGGCCGGCCGTGGTCGAAGCGGTCGAAGACGGCGAGGGCGGCCTGTTCGATGGTGGCGGCGTCGTGGGTGGGTTCGGGCAGCTTCGCCTGACGGGTGTGGGTGGTGAACGGGGCCGAGCGGACCTTCACCGTGACGCGGACGACAGGCCGTCCTTCGGTCTCGGCCGCCAGCCGTACGGCCAGGGCGGCGATCTGGGCGCGCATCGCGGCTGGGTCGGTGAGGTCCTGGGTGAAGGTGGTCTCGTGGCTGTGGCCGCGGGGCACCCACGGGGTGGTGGTGACGGTGCTCTCGCCCTTGCCGAGCGCCAGGTAGCGCAGCCAGGGGCCGTTGGTCGGGCCGAAGCGGGCCGCGAGTTCGGTGGGGTCGGCGGCGGCGAGCTGGGTGACCGTGCGCAGGCCGAGGTCGGCGAGCTTCTTGCCGGTCTTGGCGCCGATGCCCCACAGGGCCGTGGTCGGACGCTCTCCCATGACCTCGGGCCAGGTGTCGGTGGTGAGGCGGGAGACGCCTGAGGGCTTCTCGAACTGGGCGGCGAGCTTGGCCTGGTGTTTGTTGTCGCCGATGCCGATCGAGCAGGTGAGCCCGGTCTTGTCGGTGACGGCGCGCTGGATGTCGCGGGCGAGAGCCTCGGGGTCGTCGGTGCGGGCGCCGAGGAAGGCCTCGTCGAGGCCCCACACCTCGACGGTGACGGGGAAGGTGTGCAGGAGCGTCATGACGGCGGCGCTGGCGGACTCGTAGGCGGGCAGGTCGATGGGGAGGTAGACGGCGTCAGGGCAGCGTCTGAGGGCTGTGCGCATGGGCAGGCCGGAGTGCACGCCGTACTCGCGGGCCTCGTAGGAGGCGGTGGCGACGACGGTGCGAGGGGTGGTGGGGTCGCCGTTGCCGCCGACGACGACGACGGGACGGCCACGCAGCTCGGGGTTGCGCAGGATCTCCACCGCCGCCATGAAGGCGTCGAGGTCGAGATGGAGCACCCAGTCGCGCATGGTGTCCAGTATGGACGGGTGCGGACGATCATCGCAGCTCGGCGGGGGAGCGGGCGGAATCGCTACGAGGACGTTGTCACGACATATCGACAATCCGGTCGGTCACTTGGCGCAGAAATGGTTCGCGCTCAGCTGATCGTGGGAAGTGCATGCACCAGCACAACATGAGTAGGGTCGCCCCTAAGGACACTGAGGTTTTGGAGGGAGTCGCGTGGCACAGCACAGGGATCTGCCCGCCGGCTTGATGAGCCAGCTCTTCGTGAACAACGGAAATTCCTCGTTCTCCGAGTTCGTCGGCAGGCACGCTCCTGACCTACTGCCGGCGCGCGGCGAGGCGCTGGCCACGCCGGTCGGGGACCAGGTGCCGCACGCGACCACGATCGTGGCCGCCACCTGCGCCGGCGGTGTGGTGATGGCGGGCGACCGCAGGGCGACGTCGGGGAACGTGATCTCGCAGCGAGACATAGAGAAGGTCTTCAGGACCGACGACTACTCCTGCATGGGCATCGCGGGCACGGCCAGCACGGGCATCGAGATGGCCAGGCTCTACCGGGTGGAGCTGGAGCACTACGAGAAGATGGAGGGCCGCACGCTGTCGGTGGCCGGCAAGGCCAACCGGCTGGCGACGATGATCCGCGGCAACCTCGCGATGGCGATGCAGGGCCTGGTGGTCGTGCCGCTGTTCGCCGCCTACGACCCCGAGCGCGACAGCGGGCGGATCTTCAGCTACGACGTCGCGGGCGGGCCGTACGAGCGCGACAAGTTCGACGCGATCGGCTCTGGCTCGATCTTCGCCAGGGGCTCGCTGAAGAAGCTCTACAGGGAGAACGCCTCCGCCGACGACATCGTGACAACGGTGATCCAGGCGCTGTACGACGCCGCGGACGACGACTCGGCCACCGGCGGTCCCGACGTGACGAGGAAGATCTGGCCGATCGTCTCCGTCATCGACGCCGACGGCTTCCGCCGCCTCAGCGACGAACAGGTCGCCGGCGTGGTCCAGCGGATGCTCGAGGACCGCATGATCTCCCCTGACGGCCCCATCGCCCCGCTGCGCTAGAAAGGACCTGCCGAAGTGTCCATGCCTTTTGGATATGCATCGCCCGAGCAGATCATGCGCGACAAGGCCGACTACGCGCGCAAGGGCATCGCGCGCGGCCGCAGCGTGGTGGTGCTGCAGTACGTCGACGGCATCCTGTTCGTCGCCCCGAACCCCTCGAGGGCGCTGCACAAGGTGAGCGAGATCTACGACAGGATCGGCTTCGCCGCGGTGGGCCGCTACAACGAGTTCGAGGAGCTGCGGCTCGGCGGCATCCGCTACGCCGACATCAACGGCTACACCTACGACCGCACCGACGTGACGGGCAGGGGGCTGGCCAACCTCTACGCCTCCAACCTCGGTCGGATCTTCACCGAGTCGATCAAGTCCCTCGAGGTCGAGGTGGTGGTGGCCGAGGTGGGCGACACCGCCGACGGCGACGCCATCTACCGGCTCACCTTCGACGGCTCGGTCTTCGACGAGCACGGTTTCGCGGCGATGGGCGGCCAGGCCGAGGCGGTGGCGACCCGGTTGAAGGAGCGCTATCGCGAGGGGATGACGCTGGCCGAGGCGCTGGAGGTGGCGCTGGCGGCGCTGACCGAGCCGGGCGGCGAGCGCCCGCCCGCCAACCAGCTGGAGGTGGCGGTCCTCGACCGCAACCGCGAGCACCGCAAGTTCCAGCGCCTGGCGGGTCCCCGGCTGGAGCGCCTGCTCCCGGCCGCTCCGGCGCCCGCGGCCTCCGACGACGAGGACAGCCCGCCCACCGCCCCGGCGTCCGGCGCCGGCGACGGCACCGAATAACCCACCAGCCCGGCAGGCGCATGTACCGGCCCGCAGAGGGCACCAGTCTGTACGGCAGGCGATGCTACGGCCACCGGGGTCACTCGGTGGCCGTCCGTCTTCCACGCTCCTCCAGCGCGACTCCGGCCCTCGCCGTCACATCGCCCCGCACACCCACTGACCCCGGCCCCGCGGCGAGGCCGCTCGCGCCCCGCCCCATGGGGAGGTCGGAGCACCCAGCCCTACGGTGACATCGCCCCCGCACGCGCTCCGGCTGGCGCATCGCCTTTCGCACACCCGTCGGCCTCGGCTACCGCCGTGCGCTCGTCTCCCGCGCATCGCCGGCCGACGGCAGGGGATTGGGGTCGACTTCATCGCTCACCGTCATCTGCCCCGCACTCTCGATGGATGTGACCGGGATCACGTGATCCCGCGCGAACCGGGGCTCCAGGTTGTGGATCAAAGAGCGTGTGAAGACGAGAACCCTCGCGACCGGCGTAGCCGTGCTCGCCTGTTCCCTGGCCCTCACCGGCGGTCTGGCCGCCCAGGCGGAGGCCGGGGCGATCCCGAAGTACAAGGCGCCCCAGATCTTCGGGACGACCTTTCAGGCCGACCCCGGCCATGACTTCACCAAGGGTCTCCACTCGCGCCGCAACGGCATTCTGCGCGGCTGGATCACGGCTGTGCGGAGCGACGGCACCGCCGAGTACGAGCCGATCAAGTGGAAGAGGGGCAAGCACACCGAGGGCTTCTTCGTCGGTCCTCCCGAGGGCGACGTGACCGCCTACGCCTCGCCGATCGCCAAGAAGGTGGTCTTCCTCAGCGCCTCGGGCTGCGGCGGGTCGGGCGTGGGCATGACGGTCGACCGCAGGACCGGCCTGGGCAACAAGAGTTGCTCGAGGAGCGCGCTGATCAAGCGGGCGAAGGCGGGCCAGCGGGCCTCGCTCATCACGGTCCACAAGGGCGAGATCGTGAAGGTTCAGGAGATCTTCACTCCGTGATCGCGCGCGGGACCGTCCGCGGGGGCGGCGGTCCCGCGAGCCACGACGACGGCCACGAACAGCGCCAGGCACAGCGGCGTGTACAGCAGGGCGTTGAGCCAGTAGAACGGCGTTGAGGTCTGCACGCCGATTCCGAGGGTCCACACGAGGCCGAGCACGGCGCGCGCCAGCACACCGAGCGCCAACACCCCGGTGACCAGCCGCACCACGCGCCTCACCAGGGGTCCCGGCATGCGCCGAGCCCCCACCACTTCGGCGACTCCGAGGGCACCGAGCCCGCCAGCGCCACCGCCAGCGCCACCGTCGCCGCCGTCGGCTCCGGCGTCACCATCGCCGGCTTCGGTACCTCCGGTGCCACCAAGGCCGCCGACGCCGCCGTTCCCGGCCCTGTCGGCTCCGCTCGCGCTGTTCCCGATGGCGTGCACTCCGCTCGCGTCGTTCCCTGCGCCGTCGGCTCCGGTCGCGCCGGTCCCGACGTCGCCGAGTCTGGTGGTGGTGAGCAGGGCCGCGGCGGCGGTCAGGAGGGCGGTGGCCAGGGGGAGTAGCACGCGGGGCGTGAAGGGCACCTCCGCGTTGAGTACCGCCAGGGACAGGGTCCTGACGTCGGGGGCGGGCCAGGTGGCGCCCGTCGTCCAGTAGAGGTGGGCGGCGGCGTCCACGGCCAGGACGGTGGCCGCCGCGAAGGCGGCGCGCGCTCTTGTCTTTCGCTTCATGTCCACCAAGGAGGCCGCGCGGAGTCCGGGGGTTCCCGCTTGTGACGCTCCTCACAGGAGGGAACCGATCTTTCCGCCTGTCACTCTTGGCAGGTATGAGGACAGTGACGCGCGCCGCACGGCCGGTACGGCCCCGCGTGGGGCGCCGCCGGGGCCGGGAGCGCCAGTGGTAGATCCGGAGCTGCTGAGGGCCGCCCAGGGCGGCGACACGATGGCGATGAACGACGTGCTGGACGAGCTGTCGCCGTACGTCTTCAAGATCTGTGGTGCGATCGCGCCGCAGTACGGCCCCGACGCGGCGCAGGAGACGCTGATCGCGGTCTTCCGTCATCTGGCGGGGGTGCGGGAGCCCGCGGCGCTGCGCGGCTGGGTGCGGGCGATCGCGGTGCGCGAGGCCGTGCGGATGGCCAAGAGGAACCCGCCAGGGCGCGAGGCCGCGGGGGAGCGGGCCGCCAGGGACGGCGGCGAGCTGTCGGTCGAGGTGCGCGACGTGCTGGCGCGGCTGTCTCCCGAGCACCGGGCGGTGCTGGTCCTGCGCGACCTGGAGGGGCTCGACGAGGAGCAGGCGGCCGCGGTGCTCGGCCTGCCCAAGGGCACGGTGAAGTCCCGCCTGCACAGGGCGCGGCTCGGATTCAGAAGGGCATGGCAGTGAACATGGCGGTCAACGATGATCTGGATTCTGTACGGCGCCTGCGTGTCATGGCGGCCGCGACCCCCGGCTGCGTGGTGGTGGAGCGCGTGATCGCCGCGCCGTTCGAGGAGGTGTGGGCCGTCGCCGCCGACCTGGAGGGCGAGCTGCCGCGCTACCAGCCCAGCGTCAAGACGCTCAGGGTCACCCCGGGCGAGGGCGACAGGCTGGAGGCGGTCGCTCTCGGAAGGGCGGGGCTGTGCGCGAGTTTCGCGGCCGTGCTGCGTCCCGGCTGGTGCTGGATGCAGAGCCGCACCAGCGTGTTCGGGCTCGCGGCCGTCCCCGTCGAGGGCGGCACGCTGCTCGGCCGCGCGGGCGCGACGCGGCGGCGGGGGCTGCGGATGGTCGCCGCGCCGCTGCTCAGGCGGGCCTTCGCCGCCGAGCTCGACAGGTTCGAGTCTCGTGTCAGGCAACGCGCTCAGTAATCGAAAGAAAACTGAAACACGCGAAGATCTCTCCCGCTGGCCTTTTCGGGGAACTAGTGTGAGGTGATGGATCGTCGCATCTTCGGGCTGGAGAACGAGTACGGCGTGACCTGCACGTTCAGGGGGCAGCGCAGGCTGTCGCCTGACGAGGTCGCTCGTTACCTGTTCCGCCGGGTCGTCTCCTGGGGCCGATCGAGCAATGTCTTCCTCCGCAACGGCGCGCGTCTCTACCTCGACGTGGGCAGCCACCCCGAGTACGCAACACCAGAGTGTGACAACGTCATCGAGCTCGTCACCCACGACAAGGCGGGCGAGCGCATCCTTGAGGGCCTGCTCGTCGACGCCGAGAAGCGGCTGCGCGAAGAGGGCATCGCGGGTGACATCTACCTGTTCAAGAACAACACCGACTCGGCCGGGAACTCCTACGGCTGTCACGAGAACTATCTGGTCGGCAGGCACGGCGAGTTCGGCCGCCTGGCCGACGTGCTGATCCCGTTCCTGGTCACCAGGCAGATCATCTGCGGCGCGGGCAAGGTGCTGCAGACGCCGCGCGGCGCGGTCTACTGCGTCTCCCAGCGGGCCGAGCACATCTGGGAGGGCGTCTCCAGCGCCACGACCAGGTCCAGGCCCATCATCAACACGCGCGACGAGCCGCACGCCGACGCCGAGCGCTTCCGCAGGCTGCACGTCATCGTCGGCGACTCCAACATGAGCGAGGCGACCATGCTGCTCAAGGTCGGCGCCACCGACCTGGTGCTGCGCATGATCGAGGCGGGCACGGTGATGCGCGACCTGTCGCTGGAGAACCCGATCAGGGCCATCCGCGAGGTCTCCCACGACATGACGGGACGCCGCAGGGTGCGCCTGGCCAACGGGCGCGAGGCCTCCTCGCTGGAGATCCAGCAGGAGTACCTCACCAAGGCCAAGGACTTCGTCGACAGGCGCGGTGGCGACCCCATCGCCCGCAGGGTGCTGGAGTTGTGGGAGCGCACCCTGCACGCGGTCGAGACCGGCAACCTCGACCTCGTCTCCCGCGAGATCGACTGGGTGACGAAGTACCAGCTCATCGAGCGCTACCGCAAGAAGTACGACCTGCCGCTGTCGAGCCCTCGCGTGGCCCAGCTCGACCTGGCCTACCACGACGTGCACAGGCGGCGGGGCCTGTTCTACCTGCTGCAGAAGCGCGGCGCGGTCGAGCGGGTGGCCTCCGACCTGAAGATCTTCGAGGCCAAGTCGGTGCCGCCGCAGACCACCAGGGCGCGGCTGCGAGGGGAGTTCATCCGCAAGGCGCAGGAGAAGCGGCGCGACTTCACCGTCGACTGGGTGCACCTCAAGCTCAATGACCAGGCGCAGCGCACCGTGCTGTGCAAGGACCCGTTCCGAAGCGTCGACGAGAGGGTGGACAAGCTCATCGCCGGAATGTAGAGACCGTTTACCAGTTACTTATCAAGGTCGTACACGGGGGTCGGGTAGGGTGACGCGAACCTGTCCGACTTCCTTGAGGGAACTCCATGCGCCGCCGCCTGGCCGTACTTGCAGCAGTGCCTTTGATCTTCGCCGCAGCGTGCGGCACGCAGCCCGCCAGTGACACGTCCGCCGCGGCGTCCGGGCTGAAGGTCACAGGGAACGTGGGTGCCAAGCCCACGGTGACCTTCCCCGCCGGCGACCCCGCCAAGAAGTCGTCGGTGGAGGTGCTGAGCCCCGGCACGGGCGCCGGCGTCGCCAAGGGTGACACCGTGTTCGTGAACCTGTCCGTGTGGAGCTGGGACGGCAAGCAGAACACGCTCGAGGGCTCCACCTACGACACCAAGAAGACCGAGCCGATCACCGTCAACGACAACATGCCGAAGGTGATGATCGACGGCTTCGGCAAGACCAAGCTCGGCGGCCGGTTCATGACCGTGGTGGCCAACGACAGCTACACCGAGCAGGAGCTGGCCCAGGCCAAGCAGAACGGCGTCGACACCACCAAGCCGAGGGTCTTCGTCTTCGACCTGGTCTCCACGCTGCCCAAGGCCGCCCAGGGCGAGGCCAAGGACGTCAAGGTCAAGGGCGTGAAGCTGACCAACCCCGGCGGCGACGCCGCGCCGGTGCTGACGACCAAGACCTCCGACAAGCCGCCGGCCAAGCTGATCAACAAGACGGTCATCGAGGGCACGGGCCCGGCCATCAAGAAGAACCAGTCGGCCGTCGTCCACTACACCGGCAAGCTCTGGGGCAGCGACAAGCAGTTCGACTCCAGCTGGGGCAAGGACCCGTTCACCCTGCAGGGCGTCGGCACCGGCCAGGTCATCAAGGGCTGGGACCAGGCGCTCGAGGGCGCCAAGGTCGGCAGCCGCCTGCTGCTGGTGATCCCGCCGAACCTCGGCTACGGCGACAAGGACTCCGGCACCATCCCCGCCAGCAGCACGCTCGTCTTCGTGGTGGACGTTCTGGGCGCCTACTGACACGAAATCTGATAGACCGGTGGCCCGGTGGCAGAGTCTCTGCCGCCGGGCCATTCGTGTCCGACGGGGTGTGTCTCAGGGAGGACGTCCATGCGCCTGCTTCTGCTGCTGGTGCCGCTGGCGCTGCTGACCGCGTGTACGGGCGCCTCCGCGGGCGACGACCTCGACCTCAAGGTGGGCGGGCAGTTCGGGGCGAAGCCGACCATCGTCTTCCCCGACGGCAAGCCCTCGGCCGAGCTGCAGATCGACCAGCTCACCGCGGGCAAGGGCGCGAAGCTGGGCAAGGACGACGTGGCGATCGTGCAGTACACCGCGCACATCTGGGACGGCAGGGAGAACCGCCTGGTCGACTCCAGCTTCAACCGCGGCACGCCCGCCGCCTTCCCCGTCGGCCAGCTGCTGCCCGGGCTGGACAAAGCCCTGCAGGGCCGGGCCGTGGGCAGCAGGGTGATCGCCGCGATCCCGCCCAAGGACGGCTTCGGCGCCAACCCGCCGCAGGGCATCGGCCCGGACGACGGCCTGTTCTACGTGATCGACATCCTCGGCGCCCACGCCAGGGACGCCCACGCCTCGGGCGCCGGCGCGCTGGGCGGGGTCAGGGTGAGCGGCGCGGGCCGTCCGAAGCTGGTCATCCCCGCCGGCGCCGCGCCCCGCGCGTTCGCGGCGAAGGTGCTCGCGCGCGGTGAGGGGCCGAAGACCAGGGCGGGGCAGCTGCTCGTCACCCAGCACGAGGGCGCGGTGTGGGGCTCCAGGAGGGTCTTCGACTCCACGTGGAAGTCGGGCCAGCCCAAAGCGTTCAAGATCGGCGAGGGCAGCGTCATCAAGGGCTGGGACCGCGCGCTCGTGGGCGTCCCGACGGGCAGCAGGGTGCTGATGATCGTCCCGCCCTCCCACGGCTACGGCGCGACGGGCCATCCGCAGTTCGGCATCACGGCGACCGACACCCTGGTGTTCGTCGTGGACGTGCTGGCCGCCTACTAGGGGCTCGTAGACTCCCCGCTGTGAGCGACCTCGAGGCTTTGGCCCAGCTGAACGACCCCGTCCGACGCAGCCTGTACGCGTTCGTGTCGGCCAGCGGCGGTGAGGTGGGGCGCGGCGAGGCGGCGGCGGCCGCCGGGGTGTCCAGGACTCTGGCCGCCCACCACCTCGACAAGCTGGTCGAGGCGGGGCTGCTGGAGGCCGGGTTCAGGGCGCAGGAGCGCAAGGGTCCGGGCAGCGGCCGTCCCGCGAAGGTCTATCGCAGGGCGCGCGCGGAGCTGTCGGTGAGCCTGCCTCCTCGTGACTACGGCTCGCTGGCCTCGGTGCTGGCCGAGGTCGTCGACCTGCTGGGAGGCGAGGAGCAGGCCGAGGAGGCCGCGCGCAGGATGGGACGCAGGCTGGCGGCGGGGCGCGAGGCCGACGCGGTGGAGGTGCTGCGCGAGCGCGGTTACGAGCCCTACGCGGAGGAGGGTGAGGTCAGGCAGCGCAACTGCCCCTTCCACGCGCTGGCCGAGCGGCAGCCGCTGCTGGTGTGCTCGATGAACCTGGCGCTGTGCCAGGGGCTGCTCGAGGGCCTCGGCCAGGATCCGGGGCGCGCCAGACTCGACCCGCGACCAGGAGAATGCTGCGTCGCTCTTTCTAAAACCAATGAGAATTGACATAGTAGGGGTCATGCATCTCGCCCAGCTGAACATCGCACACCTGCGCGCCCCCCTCGACACCCCCGAACTGGCCGACTTCGTCGCCAACCTCGAACCCGTCAACCTGCTGTCCGACGCCGCGCCCGGTTTCGTGTGGCGGTTGAAGGAGAGCGAGAGCGACCCGACCGCCACCGTCCAGCACGAGTACGGCGACCACCTGGTGATCAACTTCTCGGTGTGGGAGTCGCGCGAGACGCTCTGGAACTTCGTCTACAAGAGCCCGCACATGGCCGTGCTCAGGCGGCGCAGGGAGTGGTTCCTTCGCATCGCCGACCCCTACAGCGTGATGTGGTGGGTCCCCGAGGGGACGATCCCCTCGCTCGCCGAGGGCATGGAGCGCCTTGACCGCCTCAGGGCAGAGGGGCCCGGCCCCGAGGCGTTCATCTTCAAGGACTTCTACGAGGCGACCACGATGCCCAGGCACATCTCGTCCTGGGTGCCCTCGCCCCAGACCACGTAGCGCGGCGGCAGGTCGCGCAGCAGCGGCAGCTGGGCGCGCAGCGAGGCGTCGTGGGTGCAGGTGGTGCGGATCGTGTCGCCGGGTTTGACGGTGACAGGCTCGGCCAGCGGCTGCAGCGCCTGGTTGTCGAAGTCGTAGCGCGGCACGTCGAGCAGGGTCCGCGCGCCTGATTTGCCGGGGTTCAGCTCCACCTTGATGGAGCGGCCCAGCAGGTGCATGTGCCCCGCCAGGGCGTGCAGCGTGGCGGGCTCCTGGATCGGCATGTCGCAGTGCTGGGTGGGGCCAGGTGAGGGTTCGCCTCCCGAGCACCACTTCACCAGGGCGGTGGTCTGCTCCTTGGCGTCCAGGCTGAAGCGCCTGCTCACGTCGGCGATGGCGGCCTCGCGCTCGCACAGCGCGCCCTTCTCCTCCGCCGTGCACGGCAGCTCGATGGGGGCCATGAACAGCTCGGTGCGCAGCGGCGTCAGCTTGCCGGTGGTGAGGCGCAGCCTGACACTCGACTGGTCCTCGCCCGCCGGACGGTCGCCGATGGCCAGCGTGCTGTAGTGCACCTGCATGATCAGCGCGCTGCCCGCGGCCATCGGGTAGCCGAGCTTCGGATCGAGCAGGATCTCGCTGGTGCCGGGCGCCCAGTGACCGATCCAGTCGGCGTCGCCCACCCCCGCGTCGCCGAAGCAGCCCCAGCCCTCGCCCGGCTCCTTGGCGTCGTGGGCGCGCACGCCCGCCACCTTGTCGGCGTCCACCCTGAACAGGATGGCGTGGTGCACCACGTCGCCGTTCTGCGCGGCGAACTGGGTGCCGGTCAGGAAGGTGTCGCCGTCCTTCAGACCAGGGTCGATGAGGAAGCAGCGGTATTCATCGGTGCCGCCGTTGGGGGGCTTGGGCGTGTAGGGCTTGGGCATCGTCAGCGTGACGAACCGCTCGCCCCCGCGCAGCGGCGCGGTGGCGGGTGCCGTCTCCGGGCTTCCGTGCAGGCCACTGTGAGCGCCGCTGTGCTGATCACTGGGCCGGGCGGTCGGCCGGGCGCCGCCGGAGACGGCGCCGCCCGCCCCGCAGGCGGTCAGGGCCAGCGCCAGGATCGTGAGCAGCGCGACACGAGTTCGCTTCATCACCTCACGATCCCCGCACGGAGGCGCCGTGTCGTCACTCCTCGGGAGGATCCGGCTCTAGTCCAGAAGTGTGACCGCGTGCCGCCCGGCCGCCGCCGAGGCCAGGAAGTAGGCCAGGTCCTCCTCGAGACCCCGGCCCATCGTCGACAGCTTGACAGGCGAGTCGAGCAGCGCCTCGTACAGCCCGTCCACGGGCACGGAGACCAGCTCGTGCCGTACGGCCAGCAGCTCGGCCTGGTCGCGCACCCGCTCGCCGAACTCACCCGGCAGCTCCGGCACGACCACCTGGGCCGGTGTGAGCGCCACCCTGCCGTAGGCGGTCAGCGAGTGGTGCGAGACGCCGATGTGCCGCTCGCGTGTGTCCCCCTCGCTGATCCGCAGCGCCGCGACCGGGCGGCCGCCCAGCACGGCCGCGGCGTTGACCGCCTCGCCCGCCGACACCCCCGAAAAGCCCCACCTGGTGCCGGTGCCGAGGTTGCCGGGGCCCTGGGTGACGATCACCACGTCGGCCTTCAGCACGTGCCTGGCGGCCAGCAGGCCGGTGTGGGTGGTGACGGCCTCCACGTCCCCGCCGAAGGACTGGCCCACGGTGACCACGCCGGCCAGCCAGCCGATCTCGCGCAGCTTCGCGCAGGCCATGGAGAACCAGGCGGGAAGCGCGCCGCCGTCGAGCATCACGTAGGCGACCCTGGGTCTCGGCCGCATCCCGCACAGGATCGGCGGCAGAGCCGAGTGCAGGTCGGCCACCACGACGGGCATCCCGTCGAGGGAGTCGGCCTCGCGCAGCAGCTCGTGGAAGGGGGAGTCCTGCTCGTCCGCGCCGAGCACGGTGGCCTGCATCGGGGTGTAGCGTGCCTTCACCAGGTGGCCTGGACCTTCAGGATCTTCCGGCAATCTGTTCGGGACGGCCACCACCATGGCGTAACCTCCCGTACCGAGACCCATCGCGAGTGCGGTCGTGTTGAGCAGCACCTCGTCACCCGGTTCAGGACGCCCCACCAGTGGGGGATAGGCCAGCGCCCTGCAGGTCCCCTCGGGGACGGTGACCTCGAGCTCCACAGCTCCCGGCCACTCGCGCCGGATCCGGACAACCTCGCCCTTGCGCCATCTGATCACGGAGGCAGGGTAGCGTCGAATGAGTGAGGAGAAGGGCAGATGTCGCGCCGTAAGACAGAGCGGTTGCTCAATCTTGTGATCTGCCTGCTCGCGACGCGCCGGCCGCTGTCGGCCGAGCAGATCCGCCAGGCCGTCCCCGGCTACGACCGCGACGGCGACGAGGCCTTCCAGCGGATGTTCGAGCGCGACAAGAACGAGCTGCGCGAGATCGGCATCCCCATCGAGGTCCACCGCGACCCGTGGGAGGACGAGCCGGGCTACCGCATCCAGCGCGAGGCCTACGAGCTGCCCGAGATCACGCTGGAGCCCGACGAGGCGGCCGTGCTCGGCCTGGCCGCGCAGGTGTGGCAGCGCGCCAGCCTTGCCGAGGCGGCCAGCGGGGCGCTGCTGAAGCTGCGCGCGGGCGGCGTCGCCACCGACGCGGGGCCCGGCGAGGCGCTGGAGCTGCGCGTCGACACGCGCGACCCCTCCTTCCCCGCGCTGTGGGAGGCGGTGCGCGACAGGCGCGTCGTCAGGTTCGACTACCGCCCCGCCGCGGGCGAGTCGGTGCGCACGCGCACGGTCGAGCCGTGGGGCGTCATCAGCCGCAGGGGCAAGTGGTACGTGGCCGGCTTCGACCGCGACAGGCACGCCCCCCGCGTCTTCAGGCTCAGCCGCATCACGGGACAGGTCGCCCCGGTCGGCAGGCCAGGGGTGGTCGAGGTGCCCGAAGGGGTGGACCTGCGGGAGATGGTCGGCTTCCCCGAGGAGGCGATGCAGGAGCGCACCGCCGTCCTCGAGGTACGGCAGGGCGCGTGCGAGGGGCTGCGGCAGGTCGCGCGGGCCGTACACGAGGGGCGCGAGGGATGGGACACGGTGGAGCTGGTCTTCGCCGACCCCGAGCGGCTGGCGGGATGGATCGCGAGCCTGGGCGCCGACGTGAGGGTGGTGGGGCCGCCCGACGCGAGGGAGGCCGTGATCGCACGACTGAAGGGGGCGCTGGCATGAGTTCGACGGCGGATCGGCTGCCGAGGCTGCTGGCGCTGGTGCCGTACCTGATGTCCCACCCCGGGGCGCAGGTCGACGAGGTGGCGGCGGTGTTCGGGCTGAGCGAGAAGCAGCTCATCGACGACCTGCAGCTGGTGTGGATGTGCGGGCTGCCGGGGCACACCCCCGGCGACCTGATCGACGTCTCGTGGGACGGCGGCGAGATCATCATCGACAACGCCGACACCATCGCCCGCCCGTTGCGCCTCGGCATCGACGAGGCCAGCGCGCTGCTGGTGGCGCTGCGGATGCTGGCGGCCACCCCCGAGCTGGCCGAGTTCGCCCACGGCGACGCGCTGCCCCGCGTGGTGGCCAAGCTGGAGCAGGCGGCGGGAGAGGGCGCGGCGGCCGTCAGCAGCCAGTTCGCCGTCGACGTGGAGTCGGCCCCCGACGCGGCCGCCAGGGTGCGCGAGGCGCTGACCGGCAGGCGCAGGCTCTCGCTGCGCTACTACGTGCCCGGCCGCGACGAGGTGACGCCCCGCGAGGTCGACCCGACCCGCCTGGTCATGGCCGACGGCCGCACCTACCTGGAGGGCTGGTGCTACAGGGCGGAGGCGATGCGGCTGTTCAGGCTCGACAGGATGCTGACGGTCGAGGTGCTCGACGTGCCCGCCGACCCGCCCGCGGGCGCCGAGCCGATCGACGTCACCCAGGGCGTCTTCAGGCCCTCGCCCACCGACGAGCTGGTCGTGCTGGAGGTGACGGCCGCGGGTCGGTGGGTGGCCGAGTACTACCCCTACGAGCAGGTCGAGGAGCTGGGGGAGGGGCGCATGCGCATCACGCTGCGCGCACGTGACGACGACTGGACGCTCAAGCTGCTGCTGCGCCTGGGCGACACCGGCAGGATCGTCTCGCCGCAGGCCATGGCGGCCAGAGTGCAGCAGGAGGCCGAGCGGGCGCTGGCGCTGTACGCTCAGGCGTCATGAGCTGGATCTACGTCGCGGTCGCGCTGGGCGTGGCCGGCCTTGCCGTTCTGGGGTTCGCGACGGCCAGGGTGTTGACCGAGGCCAGGCGGCTGAGCGACGAAGTGCGGCGGGCCGGCGCCCGGATTGCGTCCAGCGAGCAAACATTGCGCCTCCGAAATGGGGCGAAAGGGAGCCGAGGGGATGAGTCTGGGCTTCCGGCAGCGTACGATCGTCGGTGAGATTGCACCTCGCTCAATAAGGATGTTTCATGCCAAACCTCGGAGTGCCTGAGCTGCTGATCATCGCCTGCGTGCTGGTCCTGCTGTTCGGGGCCAAGAAGCTGCCGGAGATGGCGAGGGGCGTGGGCAAGTCACTGCGCATCTTCAAGGCCGAGACCACCAAGCTGCGCGAGGAGGACGACGAGTACAGCGCGACGCAGGGCGCCCAGCCCGCGCCCGCCCAGCCGCAGCCTCAGCCCGCCCAGCCGCTGGCCGCCGCCGCTCCCTCGCCCGAGGAGCAGGCCCGTCAGCTCGAGGAGCAGGCCGCCAAGCTGCGCGCGCAGGCCTCGGCCAACAAGAACGCCTGACTCACACCCCACCTCTCCAGGGACCGCTGAATGGCGCTGCTCAAACGGCCGACCAAGGCCACCGTCGACGATGAGGGGCGCATGCCCCTCATGGAGCATCTGCGCGAGCTGCGCAACAGGCTCGTCTACGCGCTCCTCGCGCTGGTCGTCGGCGCTGTCGTCGGGTTCTTCGTCTTCGATCCCGTCTGGGCCTTCCTCAAGGAGCCCTTCTGCGACACAGCCGCGGCCCAGCAGCTGCGTCCTGGACAGTGCACGCTGACCACAGGCGGCATCCTCCAGTCGTTCTTCACCACGCTGAAGGTCTCGGCGATGGTGGGCATCCTGGTGTCCTCGCCCGTCTGGCTCTACCAGATCTGGGCGTTCGTCACTCCCGCGCTCTACCGTAACGAGAAGCGTTACAGTGTGGCGTTCCTGGCCATCGCGATCCCGCTCTTCCTCGGTGGCGCCGCGCTCGCCTACATCATCATGGACACCAGCCTGGCGATCCTGCTGGGCTTCATGCCGGCCGACACCGTCGCCACCATCCAGATCAACGAGTACCTCGACTACGTGCTGATCATGCTGGTGATCTTCGGGGTCTCGTTCGAGCTGCCGCTGATGCTGGTCTTCCTCAACGTCATCGGGGTGCTGTCGCACGCCACGGTGAAGAAGCACCGCCGCACCGTCGTGTTCCTGATGTTCGTCTTCGGAGCCGTCATCACGCCTGGCGGAGACCCGGTCACGATGATGGCGCTGGCCGCGCCGATGGTGATCCTCTACTTCCTGGCCGAGACCGTCATCTACCTGCGCGAGAAGCGCAGGCCGCAGGATCCCGACGCGCTGCTGTCCGACGACGAGGCGGCCCCGCTCAACCTGGACGACTGACGGGTGGACCTGGCCCTCTTAGTCAACCCCGCCGCCAGGGGCGGCAGGACGCTGCGCCTGCTCGCGCCGCTGGTGCGCCGGTTGCGCCAGGGCGGGGCCGAGGTCAGCGTGATCGTCGGCGACGGCCCTGCCGACGCCCTGGACAGAGCCTGCACCGCGGTGGCCGAGCGCCCCGACGCCCTGGTGGCCTTCGGCGGCGACGGCCTGGTCCATCTGGCCGTCCAGGCGGTGGCCGGAGGCGAGGTGCCGCTGGGCATCATCCCCGCGGGCACCGGCAACGACTTCGCCGCCGCGCTCGGCCTGACGGGCCGCGACCCCGTCAAGACGATCCTGCGCGGCAGGGCGCGCGCCATCGACGCCGCCCGTGTCGGCCCCGACGAGTGGTTCGCGAGCGTGGTGTGCTGCGGCTTCGACTCCAGGGTCAACGAGCGCGCCAACGCGCTCACCTGGCCGCCCGGCATGGCCAAGTACCTGCTGGCCGCGGCCGGCGAGCTGCGCGACTTCAGGCCCATCCCCTTCAGGATCACCCTGGACGGCCGGGTGGTCGAGCAGGAGGCGATGCTGGTGGCGGTCGGCAACACCCGCTCGTACGGCGCCGGCATGCGGATCTGCCCCACCGCCGAGCCCGACGACGGGCTGCTCGACGTGACGATCCTCGGCGCGGTCGGCAAGGGCGCGTTCGTCCGCTCCTTCCCGCGCGTCTACAGGGGCGGGCACGGCGCCCACCCGGCGGTCACCATGCTGAGGGCGAGGACCGTCACGCTGGAGGCGCCCGACGTGGTCGCCTACGCCGACGGTGAGCGGATCGGCCCCCTCCCGCTGACCTGCGCCGTTTCGCCAGGAGCGCTGCGCGTCCTGATTTGAGTAGTGGGCTACTCAGGCGCTGTCCTGCCGGTCGGCTCACCATGGACGCATGCCTCGCCTGATCGTCATCCATCCCCCCGGACTGGAGGGGACCGTCCTGCCCGTCGGGGAGCGGCGGCAGGTGATCGGCCGCGGTTCCGCGGCGGATCTGCGCCTGGAGGATCCGCACCTCAGCGCCGCGCACGCCGCCATCGTGCCCGTCGGGGGCGGCGGCGTCACCATCGAGGACCTCGGCTCCCGCAACGGCACGATGGTCGAGCGGGAGCGGGTCTCCAGGCCGAGACGGCTGCGCGACGGAGAGGTCGTACGGCTCGGCACCGTGCACGCCCGCTACGAGGACGACACGGGCGCGGGTGAGCGCGGTCATACGGCCGCCATGCCGAGAGCCGCCGCCTACCACGTCGGCAGCCAGGCGGCCCACCAGCTCAACAACGTGGCGGGCGACCAGTACAACCACTACATCGAACGGCGCGACAGCTTCCTGCGTCAGGTGGCCGCCTACCGCAGCAAGGCCAGGGCGGTGTTCTGGCTGGGCGTGCTGATGATGTTCGGCGGCGCCGCCGTCTACGCCTACTTCCTGCTCAGAGGGATGGGGGACTTCCAGAGCTCGTTCGGCAGCGGGCAGATGCCAAGGGATTTCCCGTTCGGGCCCGACGTTGGTCTCGGGGTGCCGATCGGGCTCGTCGCCTTCGGCGTGGGCTTCGTCGGCAACATCCTGTTCTGGATCGGGCTGATCATGCAGATCGTCGCGGCGGCGCGGGCGCGCAAGGTCGACGTGGATCCGAGGCACTCATGGAACGCGCCCGCTCTACGGAGGTAGCAGTGGTCTTCAACATCGGTTCGCAGCAGGGCAACATCAACAACGTCGCGGGCGACCAGACGATCCACGGCGGCCAGCAGGCCTTCGTGGGCGGGCAGCCCGCCGACTGGGCCGCCCAGCTGGCCGAGGCGTTGCGGGGGGCGGGGATGGCGGTCCAGGCGGCGCAGGCCGAGGCCGTCAGGGCCGAGCTGGAGAGTCCCGCGCCGGACAGGCAGGCCATCGCGGGACGGCTGACGAGCATCGCGCAGGCCGTCGGAGCAGTCGCGGGGGCGGGGACGACGCTGCGCGAGCCGCTCGCCGCGCTGTGCACCTGGCTGGGGTCCGTGGGGACGCCGATCCTGCGGATGATCGGCCTCTGATCTACAATGTAAAGGCGCTCGCCCGGGACACCCGCCGCCGCGACGGGCGTCCCGGGCTCAGCGCAGGGGCGACCGGCGGAAGGCGCCGATCGGGGTTCCGGCGTGCTGGAATACGGGCCTGCCGGCTGCCTGGCCTGACCGGAATGGCGGTTTCGGTAGGCTGGCGGGTATGACAACGCCAGCGGAACGCTACGCGGCCTTCCGTGACAAGCACGGGGACGACGGCGCCGCACTTCGATCGTTTCGGGGGCACTACGAGTTCGAGCTGGACGACTTCCAGCTCGACGCGTGCAGGGCGCTGGAGGCGGGCGACGGCGTTCTGGTGGCGGCGCCCACGGGCTCGGGCAAGACGGTGGTGGGCGAGTTCGCCGTCCATCTGGCCCTTGAGCAGGGGCAGAAGTGCTTCTACACCACCCCCATCAAGGCGCTGTCCAACCAGAAGTACAACGACCTGGTCAAGCGGTACGGCACCGCCAAGGTCGGCCTGCTCACCGGCGACAACAGCGTCAACGGTGACGCTCCCGTGGTGGTCATGACCACCGAGGTGCTGCGCAACATGCTCTACGCCGGCTCGGCGACCCTGGCGGGGCTGGGCTTCGTGGTGATGGACGAGGTCCACTACCTGGCCGACCGCTTCCGCGGCGCGGTGTGGGAAGAGGTCATCATCCACCTGCCCGAGTCGGTGCGCCTGGCGGCGCTGTCGGCGACGGTGAGCAACGCCGAGGAGTTCGGCCAGTGGCTCGGCGAGGTGCGCGGCGACACCACGGTGATCGTCGACGAGCACCGGCCTGTGCCGCTGTGGCAGCACATGATGGTCGGCAACCGCGTCTACGACCTGTTCTCCACCGAGGAGGGCGACAACCTCTCCAGGATCAACCCCACCCTGCTGCGCCTGACGCGCGACGAGGAGCGGCTGGCGGGCGGCAGGGGCAGGAGAGGGTACGGCAGGCCGCAGCGCTTCCGCACGCCCGACAGGGCCGTGATCATCGACAAGCTCGACTCCGAGGGCCTGCTGCCCGCGATCACCTTCATCTTCTCCCGCGCGGGCTGTGACGCGGCCGTCATGCAGTGCCTGTTCGCGGGCATCAGGCTCACCACCGAGCGCGAGAGCCACGAGATCCGCCAGATCGTCGACGAGCGCACCGCCCACCTGCCCGACGAGGACCTCACGGTGCTCGGCTTCCTGGAGTGGCGCGACTGCCTGGAGCGCGGCCTGGCCGCCCACCACGCGGGCATGCTGCCGGCCTTCAAGGAGGTCGTGGAGGAGCTGTTCACCCGCAGCCTGGTCAAGGCCGTCTTCGCCACCGAGACCCTGGCGCTGGGCATCAACATGCCCGCGCGCAGCGTGGTCATCGAAAAGCTCGACAAGTGGAACGGCGAGACCCACGCCGACCTCACCCCGGGCGAGTACACCCAGCTCACAGGGCGGGCAGGCCGGCGCGGCATCGACGTCGAGGGCCACGCGGTCGTCGTCTGGCAGCCCGGCATGGACCCCATCTCGGTGGCGGGTCTGGCGGGCACCCGCACCTACCCGCTGCGCTCCAGCTTCCAGCCCTCCTACAACATGGCCGTCAACCTGGTCGGCCAGTTCGGCCGCGAGCGCGCCAAGACCCTCCTCGAGGCCTCCTTCGCGCAGTTCCAGGCCGACAGGGCGGTGGTCGGCATCGCCAAGCAGCTGCGCAAGCACGAGGAGGCGCTCGAGGGCTACCACGAGGCGATGCACTGCCACCTCGGCGACTTCCCCGAGTACGCGGGGCTGCGCCGCCGCCTGTCCGACCGCGAGACCGAGCTGGCCAAGCAGCGCGGGAGCGCGCGCAGGGCCGCGGCGGTGCGCTCGCTCGAGGCGCTGAAGCCGGGCGACGTCATCCGCGTGCCCGGCGGACGGCGGGCGGGCCTGGCGATCGTGCTCGACCCCGGTCTCAACCCGCGAGGGCACGGGCCCAACCCGCTCGTGCTGACCATCGGCAAGCAGGTCAAGAAGCTCGACCCCGCCGACTTCCCCGTGCCGGTCGAGCCGCTCGACAAGATCCGCATCCCGCGCAACTTCAACGCCCGAGCGCCGAAGGAGCGCGCCAACCTCGTCTCCACGCTGCTGGCCAAGATCGGCGACCGAGACCTCGGCAAGCCGCCGCGCGCCCGCGACCACGCGGTCGAGGACGAGGAGATCATCGAGTTGCGGCGGCTCATCCGCCAGCACCCCTGCCACGGCTGCGCCGACCGCGAGGACCACGCCCGCTGGGCCGAGCGCTACTACAAGCTGCTGCGCGAGACCGAGGGGCTGCGCCGTCGCGTCGAGGGCCGCTCGCACGTCATCTCCCGCACCTTCGACCGCATCTGCGCGGTCCTCGAGCAGCTCGGCTACCTCGAGGACGAGAACGTCACCGCGGAGGGCCGCCGCCTCGGCCGCCTCTACACCGAGCTCGACCTGCTGACGGCCGAGTGCCTCAGGACGGGGCTGTGGGAGGAGCTCGACGCCGCCGAGCTGGCCGCGTGCGTCTCGGCGCTGGTGTTCGAGTCGCGCCAGGCCGACGACGCCAGGCGGCCCAAGATCCCGGCGGGGCGCGCCCAGGACGCGCTCACGGCGATGGTCAGGCTGTGGGGCGAGCTGGAGGGCATCGAGAAGGACAACGGGCTGTCCATCATCCGCGAGCCCGACCTCGGGTTCGCGTGGGCGGCCTTCCGCTGGACGAAGGGCCACACCCTCGACGCGGTGCTCACGGACGGCATCAACGGCAACGAGCTGGCGGCGGGCGACTTCGTGCGCTGGGTCAAGCAGCTGATGGACCTGCTGGGGCAGGTCGGCAACGCCGCGCCTCCCGGCAGCAAGGTCAAGCAGACCGCCAACAAGGCCATGGACGCCATGCGCCGAGGCGTCGTCGCCTACTCCTCCCTGTCCTGAGCCCACCAGAGGAGACAAGGCAACTTGCCCCCGCTCACCGGACCCGCCGTCTTGGTCGCGGCTCTCGCCCCGGACATGCTGCGGTGTTGCTGCTGACCTGCGGGAACTCCTTGAGAAACACGATCACGGGACGGCGGGCCCAGATTCCACTCCACGCAGGTCACACCCATATCCGTTGGATTTGAGGTGACGGTCTCCAGCAACTCGGAGGTGGCCTGACGGACGAGGTCGGCGGCGTCCGGCAGCCGTGTGTTCGTAATTCCCTGTTGGGGTCCCGGCAGTAATCGCGGAAAATCCCACGGAACTATCACTGACCTGCGGTTACTTAGCTCCCGGGGCGGTTGACGATCTTTGCCTGGCCGGGTGAAGGCGGGCCGCGGCGATCAACGCGGGCATGAGGCGCCACCCACGGAAGCTTTCCCTCGCCGGTCGCGATCACGCTTCCTGCCACGATGAGCAGCCACACCCCGCCGAAACCGGAGATCAGCGTCTTCCAGGTGAGGCGGGTGCCCGTTTGGGATTGGTCATTACCGCATGCGCACCACGTCGCCGAGCTTGACCCGGGCGCCTGTCCGCAGCACCGCCCGCTGGTACACCTTGGCGCCGAAGGCCAACGCCGCGAGCACCGCCGCCACCATCGCGGCCATGGAGAGCCCCGCCTGCCACAGCGGCACCTCGGTCGCGGCCATCCGCATCGGCATGACGATCGAGGAGAAGGGCGGCACGCACGACATGACCGTGGCCAGCGTGCCCGTGGGATCGCTGGTGGCGGTGTAGAAGGCCACGAAGTAGCTCAACATGATCACCATGATGAGCGGCGTCAGCACGCTGTTGACCTCCTCCTGGCGCGAGACCAGCGAGGCGAACGCCCCCGCCAGCGTGGCGAAGAAGGCGTACCCGAGGACGAACCACACCAGCACCCCGGCCACCAGCCCCGGCATGCCGGGCGGGAAGTCGCCGGCGATCCCCGAGAACCTGGAGGCGGCCAGGCCGACCGCCAGGATCGTGACCAGGTTGATCAGGCCCACCGCGCCCAGCCCGACGATCTTGCCGCCGAACAGCTGCCACGGCCGCAGCGTGGCCAGCAGGATCTCCACGATCCTGCTGCCCTTCTCCTCCACCACCCCCATGGCGACCATCGTGGCCTGGCCGATGAGCATCATGAAGAGCACGATCACCAGCACTATGGCGAGCCCGGTGCGCGCGGCCTGATAGCGGGTGTCGGCGCCTACGGACACCACCTGCAGCGGCGGGATCGACACGCCGGCGGCACCGAGCTTCGCCTCGCGGTTGACGCTCTGCAGGAGCACGCCGAGCTGGTCGTCGATCTCCCCGTCCGTGAGCACCTTGGTGCCGTTGACCAGCACCGCATCCACGTCCCCTTCGAGCACGGCCTGCTTGGCGGCGGCCTCGCCGGGGAACGCGCGCCAGGTGAACTCCGCGTCCGGGGCGGCGGCCTCCAGCGGCAGCCGCTGGGAGTTGACGGTGCCGAGGGTGTAGGACTCAGGCCCGTCGAGCAGCTTCGGCGCGAAGGAGACGGCCGCCACCAGCACGGCCGTGATGATCAGGCCGATGACGAACGCCTTCGTGCGGATCTGCGTCACGATCTCCCTGCGGGCGACCAGCATCAACCCGTTCACGCCACGGCCTCCTTGAAGATCTCGGTCAGGGTCGGGCGCTCGTGGCCGAAGTGCTCGACGTGCCCGGCCTTGATGGCGCGGCGCAGGATCTCCTGGTCGTCGCCGTACGTCGTACGCAGAATGTGCCGGTCACCGGACACGGTGACTGTGCCGGGCAGCCCGTCCGCCCAGCCATGGGCCGGATCGCGGACGACCACCCGCAGCGTGTCATTTCCGGCCGAGCGCAGGTCGGCCACCGTGCCCGTGGCCACCATCCGCCCGGCGGCCACGATGCCGACCGAGTCACACAGCCGCTCGACCAGCTCCAGCTGGTGACTGGAGAAGATCACCGGCGCCCCGTCCCTGCACCGCTCCTGCAGCGCGGTGGCCAGCGCGTCCACCGCGATCGGGTCGAGCCCGGAGAACGGCTCGTCCAGCACCAGCGCCTCGGGGTCGTGCACCAGCGCCACCGCCAGCTGCACGCGCTGCTGGTTGCCTAAGGAGAGCGCCTGCACCGGGTCGTTCCCGCGCTCGGCCACGCCCAGCCGCTCCATGAGGTCCTCGGTGGCCTTCTTGGCGGCCTCGGCGCTCATCCCGTGCAGGCGGCCGAAGTATTCGATCTGCTCTGCGACCCGCATCTTCTGGTAGAGGCCACGCTCTTCCGGCATGTAGCCGAAGCGGCGCCGGTCGTCGTAGCCGAGCGAGCGGCCCTGCCAGCTCACCGAGCCGGAGTCGGCCTGGAGCACACCCATCACGATGCGCATGGTCGTCGTCTTGCCCGCGCCGTTCGCGCCGACGAACCCGAACATCTCCCCCGGCCGTACGACGAAACTGATCCCATCCAGGGCGAGCTTGCCGTCGGGAGCGTCGGGGCCGCCCGCGAAGCGCTTGCGCAGCTCGCTGATCTCGAGCATCGGGTCCTCTCCTTCATCATGGGTCAATCGTGGTTTCCGAGCCGTTCGCCCTGCTAGTCGTGGGAAATCATGTGCTCGATGGCGCGGGGCCGGGCCGGTGCTTCGAAAATGACGCGGTCAAGTGATCTTCTCCCCGCTCGCCGCCGCCGGCCTGGCCGCCTCGACGCTCTTGCGCAAAGCGGTCGCGATCGGCTCCCCGGCTGCTGGGCGTCAGCCGTTCCGCCATCTACACGTACGTGCCGGAGCTGAAACCCCGGCGGCGACCGACAGATCGAGGCCAACGTGCCCGCACCACGCCCCGAGCTACTGCGGGGAGCCGGCTGGGCGCACCGATACCTGGAGCAGCCGATGCAGCGTGCCGATCTGCAGGTGCAGCCGCGCCCGGCGCATCTTCCCGGCCAGTCGGCTCGGACGCCGCCTGATCGGCCGCTACGCCGGGCGACCTGACCTTGCCGCCGGGCGCGGTCATGACGAGGTCGGTGCCGCCGCGCCGGGCGTCAGAGCCGCCTGCACGATGCGGATCGCCTCACCCGCGTCGATGCCGACGCTGGCGATCACGGCCGCGTAGTCGGCGGCAGCCCTGCGGGCCCGCTCCCTGCCCTCCTCGCCGGCGGCCGACACGAACGAGCCCGCCCGCCCGCGCGTCTCGATCAGCCCCGCCTCCTCCAGCTCCCGGTAGGCCCGGCCGACCGTGTTGACGGCCAGGCCGAGGTCGGCCGCGAGGTGGCGGATGGTCGGCAGCCGGGCGCCCACGGCCAGCGTGCGGTCCTGGATCTGCCGGGCGAGCTGGGCCCGCAGTTGCTCGAACGGCGGCACCGGCGAGGCCGCATCGATGATGATCATCGGATGTTCATGACCCGCTGGGCCACCGTCGCGCACGACGGCGTCCTGGCATGGAGCGCGACGCACGCGGCCAGGCTCAGGATCAGGTAGGCGAACGCGGCGGCGCCCCACCAGCCGGGCGCGGTGCCGAACAGCACCACCGGCAGCGACCACTGCACACTCGGCGTGGTGAGCTCGCGGGCGTCCTCGACGCGCATAATGACGTCGGCGGTCAGCGACTCCTCGTCCTCCGCCACGACCGGGAACCTGAGCAGGTGGCGCAGCTGCATGGCGGTGATGGCCATCGCGCCGAGCAGGCCGATCAGCACGACGACGGCCATCTGCCGCACGGTGGGCTCGGAAACGGCCAGGGCGCTTGCGGCCAGCGCCATCGCGCCGGCGAACGTGGCGACCGCGAAAATGGCGTACGGCCGGCCGAGCACGGTCCGCCAGCCGGGCTGGATCGGATGGGCGGCCCTGCGTGACAGCGTCGCGCCCGCCCGCTGGTCGACGCGTCGCACCCACCGGTCGAGCAAGGACTGTGCCAGCAGTAGCCCGGCCACCGACGCGGCCAGGGCCAGCAGCGACAGCGGGCGATGCGGCTGGAGGCCGCCGAAAGCGGAAGTGGCGGTGAAGGCGCTCACGATGATCAGCGCGGCCAGGATGACGTAAGTGGCCAGGCGGGCGCGTCTGCGGACCGCCAGCCGGCTGGCGAGCAGCGGGGTCGGGTGGGTGTCGGCCAGGTCGTGGCGGGCCAGCCACTCGCCCGCCATGCGCAGATCGGCCGCACGCGTCGGCGGGCCGGTGTCCGGTAGCGGTTCGAGGGTCATAGCGCCTCCTTTGTCGCAAGCTTTGTAGCAATAGGATGCGTCATAGGTTGCGACAAAGTCAACGCTCCTTGGGCTCTCGCCGTCCGGGTGGCGCGAGCCCCGGCTCAGCGGCGGCCGTCGCCGTGGACCATCAAGTGGACGGCTGCCGGCGCCGGCCACGGCCCCTCCCCGGGGTGCGCGTCGGACGGCCGAGGCCGAGCTCCGCGAGCGTCGCGCCGAGCGGGGCCTCGACCGCCGGGAACGTCTGCGGGCCTCGAGAACGCCAGGGCATGCCGCAGGTCCGGCCCCGCCCAGGACAGGCCCGCCGTCGCGGCCACGCCCGAACCGGGTCGTAGCCCCGGACGCCCAGCCACGACGGTCGCCTCCAGCGCCGTAGTCGAGTCCGCGTCGTGATCGGGCACGCCGCCGTGGCAAGTGCGTCCGCCGACCTCGAACGGGCTCCACGCCCCCGGCACGATCAGCCCGGAACGGGCCAGAACCAGCGGCCCGAGCACCGGATCGGCCGCCAGGGGGTCTTCTCCCGAACGTGTCCCCAGCCCCAGGGCGAGCCGATCTGCGCAGGTCACCCGACTTGCAAGAAGATCGCGTTCTCGGAAGCGGAGACGGTCACGACTTCTGAGAACACGCACGGCTGAGAGGTGAAACCCCAGCTCGGTGCCTCCGAGAAGAGGACCGCGCCGGCAGTTGGCGGCGGGGGACACGTTCGGGAGGAGGAGGCCGTCACCGGTGACCCGGTGGCCTCGACCCGGCCTCGCCGTACAGGAGGAGACTCTGCCGGGGGCCAAGGGCTCGCCTGACGGGCCTGACGTGCCTGACGTGGCGGCGGGGGCCGGAGTTCTGCTGGAGTGGCGTGATGGAGGGACGGTGACCGGTGACCCCGGTGGCCTCGACCCGGCCTTGCCGTACAGGAATCAACGAAGGGCTGACCGGGCGGTCAAGGTGTTGTGGTGGGAGGTTCACCCAACGTCACCTTCAGGCCAGTTTCCTGGGTGATCACAGCGGACATCCCCATGTCGGAAGGTATCCCCCGCCTGGAGGTTGGGATGTTCGCTCTGATCGCTGCCCTGCTGTTCGTGCTCGCCCTCGTCTTCGAGATCGCCGGTGTGGCGGTCGGCGGCCTGCTCACCGTCACCACCCTCGGCACCGCCGGTCTGCTCTGCGTCGCCCTCCACCTCATGGGCGTCGGCGCGGGCTGGAGCCCGCTCAAGAAGTGACCTAGCCATCGGACATCGGACGGGCCGCGCGTGAGGTTCCCCCGGCTTCGCGCGCGGCCTCCGGCCGTCCGCCCCCCGGACCGGCTCGTCAGAGACCGCGCTCGCCCTTGCTCCGCTCGACGCAGAACTCGTTGCCCTCGGGGTCGAGCAGCGTCACCCAGCCGAGGCCCTCGGCGGTGCGGTGGTCCTCGTACAGCTTCGCGCCCAGGCCGATGACGCGCTCGACCTCCTCGTCGCGCGTGCGCTCGGTCGGCATCCAGTCGAAGTGGATGCGGTTCTTCACCGTCTTGCCCTCGGGCACCCTGATGAACAGCATGCCTGGCAGGGGCGAGGGGGCCTCGACGAGCACCTCGGGATCGCCGGGCGCGTCCTCGCCGGACACCGGCCAGCCGGTCACGGTGCTCCAGAACGTCCCGAGCTCATAGGGGTTGGCACAGTCGATGGTCACATGACGGAGAATCATGACGGCCAGCCTAACGCGGGTGCTCACGCCGTCGCCCCGGCTCCAGGGAGGGGCGACGACGGCTCACACGGGCGGCTCAGGCGAGGGCTAGGGCGAAGCGGACCTCCCGGGTGCCGGGATCGGCCTGGGTGAGCCTGACGCGGACGCGCTGCCCCAGCGGCAGCGGCGAGCCGTCACACCTGGCGATGACGGCGGGGTCGGTGAGCTGCACCTGGCCGCCCTGGCGGCGCTCGTCGGTGTCGATCACGACCGCGTCGAAGTCATGGCCGATCCTGTCGCGCAGCACGAACGCCTCCACGAGGTCGATCGAGGCCCGCTCGACGGCGCCCGCGCGGCGTCCGGTGGAGGACATGATCTCCGGCAGGTCCATCAGCCCCGCCTGGATGTCGCCGGGCACCGGTTCGCCCGCGGCGATCGCCAGGCACGTCTCGGTGGCGTAGCGGTCGACCAGGCGCCGCAGCGGCGCGGTGACGTGCGCGTACGGCGCGGCCACCGCCGAGTGCTCGGCCATCGCGGGTGGCTCGCCGTTGAACGAGAGGTAGCCGGAGCCGCGCAGCAGGATCTTCGACTCGTTCAGGAACGCAGCCTGGGCGGGGTTCTTGGGGTCCAGCCCGTGCACGACGTCGCCGTAGGAGGCGCCCTCGGGCCACGGCACCTCCAGGGCGGCGGCGACCCTGCGCACCTTGGCCAGGTCGCCGGGCTGCGGGCTCGGCAGCACCCTCAGCACGCCGATCTCCGCGTCGAGCATCATCGAGGCGGCCGCCATGCCGGTCAGCAGGGAGATCTGCGCGTTCCACGCCTCGGAGGGCAGCGGCACCCGGTACTCCAGCCGGTAGCCGTCGTCGTCGCGGACGACCTCCTGCTCGGGCGTGGGCAGCGTGACGCCGCCACGCTCCCTCTCCAACTCCAACCGCAGCCGGCCGACCTCGGCCAGCAGCTTGAGCGTGCCGTCGGCGGTGCCGGTGTCGACGGCGGCCTGCACGTAGTCGTAGTCGAGCCGCTCGCGGCTGCGAACCAGCGAGCGCTGCACGTCCACGCCGACCGTGCGGCCCTCGGCGTCGAGGTCGATCCGCCACAGCGCGACGGGCCTGGTCACGCCGGGCAGCAGGCTGGCCGCGCCCTCCGACAGCACCTGCGGGTGCAGCGGCACCTTGCCGTCGGGCAGGTAGACCGTCTCGCCCCTGGTGCGGGCCTCAGCGTCGAGCGCGCCGCCCGGTCTGACGAAGGCGCCGACGTCGGCGATGGCGTACCACACGCGGTAGCCCGCGCCCAGTGCCTCGATGAACAGGGCCTGGTCCAGGTCCATGGATCCGGGCGGGTCGATGGTGACGAACGGCAGCCCCGTGTGGTCCTGCCTGGCCGTCCTCGCGGGGCTCTGCGCCACCTGCTCGGCCTCCCGCAGTACGGCCTGCGGGAACACCTCGGGCAGCTTGATCTCGCGCCTGATCCGCTCGAACCCGTCGGCCAGCCGCGGGTGGACATCTCCGGACACTCGGATGTTCGTGGTCACCCGGTCAACTTATCCCCTGACACCCCGCGGCGCCCCCTTCGCTGCCCCGTTCGACGCCACCGAAGAGCGGGCGGCTAAACCGCTCCATCGGTAGACTCCCGCCCTAGAGAAGGGGGAGCCGTGGGGCGACCGACGATTGCCGACATCGCCGCCAAGGTCGGCGTGTCCAAGGGCGCGGTCTCCTTCGCGCTCAACGGCCGCCCCGGCGTGAGCAAGGAGACCAGGGCGCGCATCCTGAAGGTCGCCGAGGAGATGAAGTGGCGCCCGCACAGCGCCGCCAGGGCGCTGGGCGGGGCGCGGGCCGAGGCGGCGGGGCTGGTCATCGCCAGGCCCGCCAGGACCATCGGCGTGGAGCCCTTCTTCGCCCACCTGCTGTCGGGCCTGCAGGCGGGGCTGTCGGCCGGCGCGGTCGCGCTGCACCTGCTGGTCGTGGAGGACACCGCCGCCGAGATCGAGGTCTACAGGCGCTGGGCCTCGGAGGGGCGCGTCGACGGCTTCATCCTGGTCGACCTGCAGGTGCGCGACCCGCGCATCGAGGTGATCGAGGAGCTCGGCGTGCCGGCGGTCGTGCTCGGAGGGCCGGGACCGCACGGCTCGCTGTCCAGCGTCTGGGCCGACGACAGGGAGGCGATGCTGTCGATCGCCGACTACCTGGCGGCGCTCGGCCACACCAGGATCGCCCACGTGTCGGGGCTGCCCGCCTTCCGCCACACCCAGCGGCGGGTCAGGGCGCTTCGCGACTCGGCGCGCAGGCTCCGCCTGCGGGAGGTGGTGTCGGTGCCGACCGACTTCAGCGACGCGCAGGGCGCCGCCGCCACCAGGGCGCTGCTGTCGCGCAAGGAGCGGCCTACGGCGATCGTCTACGACAGCGACGTGATGGCGGTGGCGGGTCTGGGCGTGGCGGCCGAGATGCGGGTGAGCGTGCCGGGCGAGCTGTCGATCGTGGCCTTCGACGACTCGGTGCTGACCCAGATCGTGCACCCCTCGCTGACCGCGCTGTCGCGCGACACGTTCGCGCTGGGCAGGCGGGTGGCCGAGACGCTGCTCGGCGCGATCGCCGACCCCGCCACGCCGGTGAACGTCAGGACGCCGACGCCGGTGCTGACCGTCAGGGAGAGCACGGCGGCGTCGGATAAATCTCTTTAGCGGCTGCTCAGCCGGTCAGGACGTCCAGCAGGCGGTTGAGCGGGGAGTCGAGGCCGTAGCGGTCGGCCAGCCGCACCAGGGCCTCGGGGTCGCGCGGCTTGGCGGGCAGGGTGAGGTCGGCGGAGGGCAGCGGCGCGGAGTCCGCGACCTTGACGACGGCGGGCGCGACCCGCAGGTAGTCGCGGGCGGCGGCCAGCTTGGTGCGCGACCCGGCGGGGAAGCCGTCGTTCTGGCCCGCGTCGAGCGCGGCCAGGATCGCCTCGAGGGAGCCGAACCTGGTGATCAGGGAGGCGGCGGTCTTCTCGCCGACGCCCGCGACGCCCGGCAGGCCGTCGCTCGGGTCGCCGCGAAGGGTGGCGAAGTCGGCGTAGCCGCGCCCGGGGATGCCGTACTTCTCGGTGACGAAGGCCTCGTCGACCAGCTGCAGGTTGCGCACCCCGCGAGCGGTGTAGAGCACCCGCACCGGGCGGGAGTCGTCGACGAGCTGGAACAGGTCGCGGTCGCCTGTCACGATGTCGACCGCTCCGCGGGCCTGGTGGGTGAGGGTGCCGATGACGTCGTCGGCCTCGTAGCCGTCGGACTGCAGGCGGGCGATGCCGACCGCGTCGAGCACCTGCTCGATGACGGGGATCTGCGGCACCAGCGTGTCGGGCACCTCCTCGGTGTGCCCGAAGGCGACCCTGTGCGCCTTGTAGGTGGGGATCGCCGCCACGCGGAAGGCGGGCCGCCAGTCGGCGTCCATGGTGGCCACGAGCTCCGTGGGGGAGTGCTGGCGCACCAGCGTGGCGATCATGTCGATGAGGCCGCGCACCGCGTTGACGGGCATGCCGTCGGGCGCCGTCATCGACTCCGGGATGCCGTAGAAGGCGCGGAAGTAGAGCGACGGGGTGTCGAGAAGCATCAGCACGCCCCCATCGTCGCACCACCCGGCGACAGTTTCGGGCCGCGGCGCAGGGAACGGTCGCTAGAGGCCGAGGATGCCGACGGCCAGCAGGCAGGCGTCGTCCTCGGGATTGGGCCCTCCGATGCTGGTCACCAGCTGGTCGAGGCCCGAGTCGAGGTCGTAGACCGGCAGCTCGCGGGCGGCCGACAGGGCGAGGGCGAGCCCTTCGTCGAGGTCGCGGGTGCGCCGCTCCACCAGCCCGTCGGTGAACAGCAGCAGCAGGTCGTCGGGGCGCAGCTCGATGCTGGCCAGCTCGTACGGCTGCTCGCACACCGCCCCGAGCAGCACCCCTCGCGGCGAGTCGAGCTGCTTGGCCATGCCGTCCCTGACCAGGATCGGCGCGAGGTGGCCCGCCTGCCCCCAGGTGAAGACGTTGGTGGTGGTGTCGAGATGGCCGATCAGCGCGGTGGCCGTGGTGTCGTGCAGGCGGTGCATCACCAGCTCGTTCAGCCACGACAGCAGCTGGTCGGCGGCCTGTCCCGTCATGGTCAGCCCGATGAGGGCGTGGCGCAGCTGGGCCATGTGCGCGATCGCGGGCAGGCCGTGCCCGGAGACGTCGCCGATGGCCAGCAGCACCCTGCCGTCGGGCAGCCCCGCCGCCTCGAACCAGTCGCCGCCCAGGTTGGCCGCCTTCTCCGCGGGCACGTAGCGCACCGCCACGCGGGTGCGCGGCAGGTCGAGGCAGCCGACGGGCTCGGGCAGGATGGCCTCGCGCAGCGCGATCATCACGTTGCGCTCCTCGGCCGCCCTCTCGCGCGCCTCGATGAGCTGGCGGCGCGACTCGGACATGATGCGCTCTGCCCTGCGCCGTCCGGTGATGTCCTGGACGACTCCGTGCACGCCGGTGGTCTCACCTGCCCCGACGAGGGGTTCGAGCACGACGCGCAGGTTGCGCACCTCGCCGCCCCTCCTGATCCTGAACTCCGCGTGCACGGGCTCGACGCCCTCGCCGACCGCCCAGAGCAGCTGGTCGAGCGTGGAAAGGTCGGCGGGCTCGACGTGGTCGGCCAGTTCGGACAGGCCGACAGGCCCCGCCGACGGGTCTCTACCGAAGATCACGTACACGTGGTCGGACCAGACGGCCTCGCCCGTGCGCAGGTTCCACTGGGCCCAGCCCATGTTGCCCAGCCGCTGGGCGTGGCCCAGCTGGACGGACAGCGTCTCGGCGGACTCGCGCCGCCGTAGCTGGTCGGTGAGCTGCTGCAGGAGCTCGGCGGCCGTCATCGGCCCGCCGGGCCGCCGGTCGTCACTGGAGGGAAGGGGTGCCTGAGGGCCGCCCACGACGCCGACCATAAGGGGCTCACTTCTCGTATGCACTGGAACGGGACAATTGCCCCACGTTATGTGATCGTCCTTCTACAGAGTGTAGCGGCGGCTTGCGTGTTGTGAGACTTTTCGGGGAATTTGACGAGGGTAGATTGGCCCTTGTGACGTCCGAAGATCTGTATCCCGTTTCCCGCCTCGCCGCCGCCCAGGAGGCCACCGCCAAGGCGGGGCTCGACGCCCTGCTGCTCACGCCAGGCCCCGACCTGCGCTACGTGAGCGGGTACGAGGCGCTGCCGCTCGAGCGGCTGACCTGCCTGGTGGTGCCCGCCCGTGGCGAGTCCTTCATGATGGTGCCACGTCTGGAGCTGCCTGCGGCGCAAGCCTCACCGGCCGCGCGCCTCGGCCTCGACTTCGTCGCGTGGGACGAGACCGACGACCCGTACGGCGTGGTCGCGAGCCGGCTGGGCTCGGTCGCCAAGGTGGGCCTGGCCGACCGCATGTGGGCGATGGCCTCGCTCCGCTTCAGGTCCGCCATGCCGGGCGCCGAGCAGGTGCTCGCCGGCTCCGTGCTGCGCGAGCTGCGCATGCGCAAGTCACCTGGCGAGGTCGCCGCGCTGCGCGAGGCAGGGGAGGCGATCGACTCCGTGCACCGGCAGGTGCCCCAGTTCCTCAAGGCCGGGCGGACCGAGCGTGAGGTCGGCAAGGACATCCACGACGCCATCCTCGCCGCGGGACACTCCACCGTCGACTTCGTCATCGTCGCCTCCGGCCCGAACGGCGCCAGCCCGCACCACGAGGTCTCCGACAGGGTCATCCAGGAGGGCGAGCCCGTGGTCGTCGACATCGGCGGGCAGCTGCACAACGGCTACTGCTCCGACTCCACCCGCACCTACTGCGTGGGCGAGCCGCCTGCCGACTTCGTCGCCTACTACGAGGTGCTCAGACGCGCCCAGGACGCCGCGTGCGAGGCCGTACGGCCCGGCGTGACGTGCGAGTCGATCGACGCGGCGGCCCGCACGGTGATCGCCGAGGCGGGGTACGGCGAGCACTTCATCCACAGGACGGGCCACGGCATCGGCATCGAGACGCACGAGGAGCCGTACATCGTGGCGGGCAACACCGAGGCGATGGAGCCGGGCTTCGCGTTCTCGGTCGAGCCTGGCATCTACCTGCAGGGGCGGCACGGGGCCAGGATCGAGGACATCCTGGTGTGCACGCAGGACGGCGGCGAGCGCCTGAACAACACCACGCGCGAGCTGGTGATCGTCTAGGGCCGGGTGACAGCGCAGGCCGAGGTGGAACCGGCCGGTGGGGGGCCTGGCACAATCGGGACATCGGAGACCCCGAGCCACATTCCTGGAGCGTGTCGCGATGACCGTTGAGCGTGCCCTGCCCACCCCCGAGGCGCACGACCTGATCGACCTGACCCGAGACCTGATCGCCAAGGAGGTCGCGCCGCGCGCCGCGGGCGACGAGTCCGCGGGGCGCTTCCCGCGCGAGGTCTTCACCACCCTGGGCGCCACGGGGCTGCTCGGCCTGCCGTACCCCTCCGAGTACGGCGGCGCCGACCAGCCGTACGAGGTCTACCTGCAGGTCGTGGAGGAGTTGGCGGCCGGATGGCTGGCCGTCGGTCTCGGCCTGTCGGTGCACACGCTGTCGTGCTTCCCCGTGGCCGCCTTCGGCTCCGACGAGCAGCGCGCCGAGCTGCTGCCCGACATGGTCGGCGGCGAGCTGCTCGGCGCCTACTGCCTGTCGGAGCCCGCCTCGGGCTCCGACGCCGCCGCGCTCACCACCCGCGCCGTCGTGGGCCCCGACGGTTACACCGTCGACGGCGTCAAGGCGTGGATCACCCACGGCGGCGTGGCCGACTTCTACATGCTCATGGCCCGCACCGGCGACAAGGGCGCCCGCGGGATCTCCTGCCTGCGCGTGCCGTCCGGGGTGGAAGGGCTCACCTACGGCGTGCCCGAGCACAAGATGGGCATGCGATCGTCTCCGACGACGCAGGTCCGCTTCGACTCGGTACGGCTCCCGCAGTCCGCGCTGGTCGGCGCCGAGGGTGAGGGCTTCCGTATCGCCATGGCCGCGCTCGACGGCGGACGGCTCGGCATCGCGGCGTGCGCGGTCGGCGTGGCCCAGGCCGCCTTCGACGCCGCCGTCGCCTACGCGGGGGAGCGGCGTCAGTTCGGCTCGCGGATCGTCGACTTCCAGGGCATCGGCTTCATGCTGGCCGACATGGCCACGCAGATCGCCGCCGCCCGCGCCCTGTACCTGGAGGCCGCGCGGCTGCGCGACGCGGGCAGGCCGTACGGCACGAAGGCCGCCATGGCGAAGCTGTTCGCCACCGACATGTGCATGAAGGTCACCACGGACGCGGTGCAGGTGCTCGGCGGCTACGGCTACGTCGAGGACTTCCCCGTCGAGCGCTACATGCGCGAGGCGAAGGTGCTGCAGATCGTGGAGGGCACCAACCAGATCCAGCGCCTGGTCATCAGCCGCGCCCTCACTCCCGAGTCGCGCCGATGACCTCCGCCAGCTCCCTCGGCAGCGGGTAGGGACGCTCGGCCGGCAGCAGAGGAGTCAGGTCGCGGCCCGCGCGCAGCGCCGCGTGCAGGCCGCGGACCTGCTCGGTCAGGTCGGTGATCGACAGCGTCCACTCGCCGACGTAGCGGTCGACGGCCTCGCCCGACAGGCCGATCTGGATCGACCGGTACGGCAGCGCGTTGTGGCGGGGGTCGCGTTCGGGATCCCACTGGACGCGTACCGGCATGTCCCGCCTGTCCGACAGGCAGGAGTGCGTCAGCGCCCACTCGAACCCCTCGCGGGTCAGCTCGATCGCCAGCACGCGGCCCTGGCCCTCCTTGGTGGCGTAGCCGCAGCGGTACATCATCCACAGGAACGACGGTTTGATCCAGGTCATCCGCCCGCGCCTGAACGGCGGGACGAACCGCTGCGCCGCCACCGCGGGAGCGGCGACGGCCGGATCGTAGGCCTGGTAGACGGTGATGGACTCCTCGGTGTAAGCGGCTCGGATCTGCCGGTAGGGGATGCTCATGGCGATCAGCGTGCCGAACCCGCACAATTCCCGGCAACGGGATTACCGTCGCGTCGCACACGTGGACCACAGGGAGAGGACCCCCTCACCGGCGCCCAGGGGACCTCGAGGGACGGCCGCCGTGAACCTTTTCGCGGACATGTGGTGAAAGCAAGGAGACGACCACGTCGGCACGGGGAACCCCGGCTGGCCATCTCCTAGGAGTCTCCTCGTGCACGTGCCATCGCCTGGTTTTGTGCTGCCCGCGAACCGCCATCGCGCGTTCCTGCTGGCGATGATCCCAGCCCTCGTCCTGCGAGTCCTCGCGATGGCCGGCTACCAGCCCGCGCTGTGGTTCTGGGCGGACTCCTTCTCCTACCTCAGAGCGGCGGCCGACCCTGTCCCTGGAACGTTCCGGCCTCTCGGGTACTCCCTGTTCCTCGCCGCGCTGGCGCCGGGTCACAGCCTCGCCCTCGTCACCGCGGTCCAGCACGTCCTCGGTGTGGGCCTGGCGGTCGCGGTGTACGTCCTGCTGCGCCGGCGCGGCCTGCCGGGCCTGGGCGCGACGGTCGTGACCATGCCCCTGCTGTACGACGAGTTCCTGATCCTCCTCGAACACATGATCATGGCCGACGCGCTCTTCACAGTCCTGGTCACGGCGGGGGTGATGGCGCTGTCGCGCCGGGCCGTCACGCCGCTGTCGGCGGGCGTCGGCGGGGCGCTGCTCGGGCTGGGGGCGATCACCAGGACCATCGGCGTGGCCGTGCTGGTGCTGGCCGTGGTGTTCGCGCTGCTGCGCCGTACCGGATGGCGGCCCCTGGCCGGGCTGGTGCTCGCGGGGGCGCTGCCGCTGGTGGCGTACGCCACCTGGATGTACGGCACGAGCGGCACGTTCGGGCTGACTCGGGCCGACGGGCTCTTCCTCTGGGCGCGCACCATGACCTTCGCCGACTGCTCGGTGATACGGCCGGAACCGAGGCTGGCGCGGCTCTGTCCCACGACGCCGGTGACCGCCAGGCCCGCGCCCGCCTTCTGGATGTGGGGAGCGGCGTCCCCGCCGGCCGGTACGCCACGCGACAGGAACGCGCTGGCAGGGCGGTTCGCCCGCGCCGCCATCATGGCCCAGCCCTTCGACTACCTGGCCGCAGGGGCAGGTGACCTGCGGCGACTGCTGCGCTGGGAACGCACCACGGCCAGGTCGGCGTCGATGACGAAGACGAATCCCTACTGGTTCCCCTTCGGGGAGCGGCCGCTGAGGCAGTCCACCAGGGCGGTGGCGGAGGCCTACGAGGGCGGCCCGGCGGCCACGAGGCTCACCGAGCCCTACGCGGGGTGGCTGCGCGGCTACCAGCGCTTCGGATACCTGCCCTTCCCGCTGCTGGTCGCGCTGCTCGGGGGCGCCCTCGTCCTGGCGTCGGTACGGCGGCGGCCCGACGCCCTGCTGCCGGGCCTGGCGGCCGCGGCGCTGGTTCTGGCACCGCCGTTCCTGACCGGGTTCGACGTCCGCTACGTCGTCCCGGCCATCCCGTTGACCTGCATGGCCGCGGGTCTCGCCGCGGCGGGACGCACGCGCGCGCCCGCCCAGGGCAGGCAGTCCAAGATTGTCGGAGGCCCTGCGTAGGGTCCTCGACATGAATCCGTGGCAGGAGGTCGTCGAGCGCATCGAGGCCGGCGACGACAAGGACCTGGTGGAGCTTCTCCGAGGCTTCGGCGAGCTGGGCAGGCGGGCGGTGGCCGTGCAACTGCCCGGCTATCTGGCCGGCCGTGTGGGCCGGGGCTGGGAGGCCCGCTGGGAGGTGCGGGACAGGGCGACCGGGTTCCGGCTGGCGGGCGCGGCCTGCCTGGGCGGGGCGGCGCAGGTCGCGGCCTGGCTGAACCGGCGGGAGCTGCGCGGCGTGTCCGCGCCGGAGACCGACGCCGCCAGGATCCTCTCGCTGATCGAGGACCGGCCGGTGAAATGGCGTGAGGAACTGGCGGTCCGGCTGGTGCGGCGGTTACGCCCGCTCACCCGCCGAGGGTGGCCGAGGAGCGGCGAGGGCTGGGAGCTGGCCGCGGCGCTGGTGCTGGAGACGGGGGTCGACGTCCCCGACAGCGACGCGTTCGTCGCCGGCTGGGCATGGCGGCTGACCGAACGACGGCAGATGGGCGACGCTCCGGACCTGGCCCAGGATCCGCTGCTCGACCAGATGGTTCCCAGGCTCTTCCACGCGCAAGGGGTGGCCGAGGCGCTCGCCTGGGAGAACGGCCGCTCCACCACCATGATCGACGAGCTCGCCGCGCTGGCCGCGGCGGGCAGGGTCAGCAGGCGGACGCTCCTCGAGGGCTGCGCGAGCAGGTTCATGGCGGGAGGCGAGGGCGGCGAGCTCGCGCCCTTCGTGACGCTGTGGCGCCGGCTGGGCGCCGAGGTGGCCGAGATCCCGGTGCTCGACTTCGTCAGGCTGCTGCCGTCCGCCCCCTCGCTCCTCGTGGAGCTCATGGCGGAGGAGCTGCGGCGGGCCGACGCGGCGGGCGCTGTCGACGACGAGCTGTGGGCCGAGGCCGTCCAGGCGCTGACGTTCAGGGCGGAGAAGAAGCACGTCACGGCCGGGCTGCGGTGGATCGCCGAGGCCGCGCCGTCCAGAGCCGAAGGCGCGCTGCCCGCGCTGGCGACCGTCTTCGGCCAGGACACGCCCGCCCTGCGCGACAGGGCGGTACGGCTGGCGGTCGCTCTGGCTCCGCACGCGGGCGAGCCGGCGCGTGAGGCGGTCCGGCAGGAAGCCGGGCTGCTGCCCGACGGGCCGCGCGGCCGCATCGAGGCGGCGTTCGGCGAGGTGGCCGCCGCGCCCTCCGAGCCTCTGGCCGTGGCCGTCCTCATGGCGCGCGACCTGCCCGACCTGCCGCCGCCCATCGCCTCGGCGGCGGAGCTTGCGGTGTGGCTGGAGGCCGAGCCGGCCGCGCCCGCGCAGTTCGAGCGAGCCCTCGCCGCGCTGGTCGAGCTCAGCCATCGCGACCGCGGCGCCGTCGCGCAGGCGCTGCGGCCGTGGCTGGAGAGCCGCTGGTGGCGGCCGCTCGAAGCCGACGGCCACTTCTTCGGACTGGCCGAGAACCACGGCGTGCTCCTGGCGCGATGCGTGCTGGCGGTCGTCTCGCCCGACCACAGCAGGGCCATCACCGCGCGGCTGACCGGCGAGCGCCACTTCGCCGAGCCCCCGCTCACGCTCTTCGTCCGGCGACGCTTCCACGAGATCATCGAACGGCTCGAGGCCGGAGCGACGGTGCCCGTGCTGCTGGCCGCGCCGACCGCGCCGACCGGGCACGTCGACGCCGAGACCCTCGTGACGCGCATGGAGCTGCTCGACGGAGCCGAGCCGCTCGAGGCCGACTTCCTCCAGGCGCTGCTGCGGCTGCCCAGGCGGAGCGAGCCCGCGCTCGCCGTCCGGGCGGGGAGGCTGACCTCGCGGGCGGGCGCGGTACTGGCGGCCTGGCTGCGCGACAGCGGGCTGCCCGACCCGGTGGTGGGCTGGGCGGTGGAGCCGGTGCGCAGGCGGAGCCCCTACTCCTCCCTCATGGAGGAGGTGGTGGAGGCGCACGCCAGGGTCGAGCCGACGACGACCCTGCCCGCGCCGCTGACCGAGCCGCTGACCGAGCTCTGGGCGCTGGAGCGGACGACCGGCTATCCGGGGTACGCGCACGACCTGGAGTGGTGGCCGTCGATCATGCCCTCGCACCGGGAGGTCCTCGCCGCCCATCTGCTCGAGTACCTGCCCACCTCCGGCGATACCGAGGTTCTGGCGGCCCTCGTGCACGGTGAAGGCCCGCTCGGAGCCGCCACCGCGGGCGCGATCGCCGTCGGGATGGGGCACGAACGCCGCGAGCAGCGGGCGGCCGCCGCCGACGCGCTGATCACGCTGGCCGCGCGCGGGCAACTGCCGGCCGCCGACCTGGGGGCGGCCGTCGCGAGCCTGCTCCAGGCCGGCCTGCTCAAGCTCAACCGGGTCACCGCCGTGCTGGACGACGTGGTGATGGCGGGAGCGCACGCCGAGGTGTGGTCGGTCCTCGCCGCAGCCCTTCCGCCGATCCTGCCGCGCCAGGGGCACAGGCCCGCGGCGGGGCTGGGCGACCTGCTGGCGGTCGCGGTGAGAGCGGCCACGCTGTCGGGGACGAGCGCCGACCTGGAGGGCCTCGCCGAACTGGCGGCGCGCAAGGGCGGCAGCCGGGTGGTCGAGCAGGCCAGGAGCCTGGCTCAGGTGGTCGCCGCGGGCGGCTCCGGCGCCTGATCACTCCTTCTCGTGCGGCGGCGTCGCGAGGGGTAGCGTCACGAGGATGACGGACCGCCAGAAGATCACCCTCACCGGCGCGCAGGAGACCCTGCTCGCCACCCTGTACGGCAAGGCGCTCGACACCCGCGCCCGCAGGCCCATCCTGGGTGACCAGGAGGCCGTCAGGGTGATGCGGAGGATCGACTACGACTTCCGCAGGACGGGGATGACCGCGACGACGGCGGCGGGGGTGGCGTTGCGCGCCAGGCAGCTCGACGACTGGATCGTCGAGTTCATGACCGCCAGGCCCGAGTCGACCGTGCTGCATCTGGCCTGCGGCCTCGACACCCGGCCGCACCGGCTCGCCAGGCCCGCCACCGTCCGGTGGGTCGACGTCGACTATCCCGAGGTGGTCGCGCTGCGCGAGCGCCTCCTGCCGGTCCCCGAAGGCGACTACCGGCAGATCGGCGCCTCGGTGACCGGCGAGGAGTGGCTCGAGCAGGTGCCCGCCGACCGTCCGGTCGTGGCGGTCTTCGAGGGGCTGTCGATGTACCTGCGGGAGGAGGAGGGCAGGCGGCTCATCCAGCGCATCACCGGCCGCTTCCCCGGCGGGCAGCTGTTGTTCGACGTCTACGGCTCGATGGGCATCAGGATGCAGAAGCTGGTGCCCGCCGTCCGCAACTCGGGATCGACGCTCCACTGGGGCGTCGACGACCCCCGGGTGATCGAGGGGTGGCACGAGGGGCTGGTCTGCCTCGACGCGCTGCGCAGCGTCGACATGCCGGGCCTGGAACTGCTGCCCGCGGTGGGCAGGGCGCAGATGTGGGTGCTCGCGCGCATCCCAGGGCTCAGGGACGTGGGGCGGATTCTTCGCTACCGCTTCTGAGCGTCGCCGTGGCGTAGGCGCAGGAGGTCTGGACGAGGCTCCAGACGACCTCCAACTCCTCGCGGTCGCGCGGGCCGTACACCATGACGATCGTAGGCGGGATCGGGCCCGTGCCTGCGAGGGGGTGCGGCTCGGCCCAGCCGTGCTCGATCGCGTGGTCCGCTTCGGCCCCCGGCAGCGTGAGGTGCAGGCTGCCGTCGTGCGCGCCGTGCAGGTGGGCGAACTCGGCGCCGATGAGGTACGCGTTCGCGGGCCCCGACGCCTCGGACAGGTGCAGGGCGCGGGTGTCGGGCAGCGAGACGCCGCTGCGGCCGGTGCGCACGCCCGGCAGGCCGGCCATCCTCAGCCACAGCTCCTCCTGCAGCGGCGCGGGCGCGGTCTGGTCGAGCTGCTGGTGGGGCGTGGCAGGGCGGGCCGCACCCGCTTCACCGAGCTGCGGCGGCTGGTCCCCGCGATCACTCCCAAGGTGCTGGCCCAGCGGCTGCGCCAGATGGAGCGCGACGGCCTGGTCGGCCGCACCTACCACGCCGAGATGCCGCCCAGGGTGGAGTACGAGATCACCCCGCTGGCCCGCACCCTGCTGCCCGTCTTCCACACGCTCGTCGACTGGTCCGACACCCATCTCGGCGAGGTGGAGAGGGCGCGCGAGCGCTACGACGCCGCGCCCTAGCCTGGCCGCACGCCTCGACGGGCGGCCCGAGTCTCGCGCGGCGGCGGATTTCGTCGGCCGCCTCTCCTACCATGGCCCGGTGACTTCCCCCGAGCGCGGTCCCCAGGCAAGCGACGTGCTGCGGCGCGTCTTCGGCTACGACTCCTTCAGGGAGGGGCAGCAGGAGATCATCGACCACGTCGTCGCAGGCGGCGACGCGCTGGTGCTCATGCCGACAGGCGGCGGCAAGTCCCTGTGCTACCAGATCCCCGCTCTGGTACGGCAGGGCACGGGCGTGGTGATCTCACCGCTGATCGCGCTCATGCAGGACCAGGTCGACGCCCTGACCGCCGCGGGCGTCAGGGCCGGCTTCCTCAACTCCACGCAGGAGCAGGGCGAGCGGGCCGCGGTCGAGGAGGCGTTCGTCTCGGGCGAGCTCGACCTGCTCTACCTCGCCCCCGAGCGGTTGCGGTCGGAGCAGACGCTGCGCCTGCTGGCCAGGGGGGCGGTCTCGCTGTTCGCCATCGACGAGGCGCACTGCGTGGCGCAGTGGGGCCACGACTTCAGGCCCGACTACCTCACCCTGTCCACGCTGCACGAGCGCTGGCCCGAGGTGCCGCGCATCGCGCTGACCGCCACCGCCACCCCCGAGACTCACAAGGAGATCACCGCCAGGCTGGGGCTCGAGCGGGCGCGGCACTTCGTGGCCAGCTTCGACAGGCCCAACATCCAGTACCGCATCGAGCCGAAGAACGAGCCGAAGCGGCAGCTGCTGCGACTGATCCGCACCGAGCACGAGGGGGAGGCGGGCATCGTCTACTGCCTCTCGCGCGCCTCGGTGGAGAAGGTCGCCGCGTTCCTGCAGGAGAACGGCGTGGGGGCGCTGCCGTACCACGCGGGTCTCGACGCCCGCACGCGCGCCGCGCACCAGGCCCGCTTCCTGCGCGAAGACGGCATGGTCATGGTGGCCACGATCGCCTTCGGCATGGGCATCGACAAGCCCGACGTGCGCTTCGTCGCCCATCTCGACCTGCCCAAGTCCGTGGAGGGCTACTACCAGGAGACCGGCAGGGCGGGGCGCGACGGGCAGCCGGCCACCGCGTGGCTCGCCTACGGCCTGCAGGACGTCGTGCAGCAGCGCCGCATGATCGACACCTCCGAGGGCGACGACGCCCACCGGCGGCGCCAGGCCGCGCACCTGGAGGCGATGCTCGCGCTGTGCGAGACGGCCTCGTGCCGCAGGGTGCGGCTGCTGGCCTACTTCGGGCAGGAGGGCGCGCCCTGCGGCAACTGCGACACCTGCCTCAACCCGCCGGAGACCTGGGACGGCACGGTCGCCGCCCAGAAGCTGTTGTCGACCGTGCTGCGCCTGCAACGTGAGCGGGGGCAGCGCTTCGGCGCGGGCCAGCTGATCGACATCCTGCTCGGCAGGCAGACCGAGAAGGTGCTGCAGTTCGACCACGCCTCGCTGACGGTGTTCGGCATCGGCACCGAACTGCGCGACACGCAGTGGCGCGGGGTGGTGCGGCAACTGCTCGCCATGGGGCTGCTGGCGGTGGAGGGCGACTACGGCACGCTGGTGCTCACCGAGGCGAGCGCCGGGGTGCTGAGGGGAGAGCGCCCGGTGATGCTGAGGCACGACCCGGTGGCCAAGAAGGCCGACAGGCCGGCCAAGTCCGCCAGGCAGGCGGCGGTGGCCGAGCTGCCCGCGGAGGCGCAGCCGGTGTTCGAGCTGCTGCGCTCGTGGCGGGGGGCGACGGCCAAGGAGCAGGGGGTGCCCGCCTACGTCATCTTCCACGACGCGACGCTGCGCGAGATCGCGGCCAGACGCCCGGCGACGCTGGGGGAGCTGGCGGGGGTGTCGGGGGTGGGGGAGAGCAAGCTGGCCAAGTACGGCGAGCAGGTGCTGGCCGCCCTCGCCGAGGCTCCCGCGTAGGAGCGCGGAGCCTGCTCAGACCGTCCTTGTATCCCCACGCCGGCGCCCAGAACTCCGCCACCTTCGCCGGGTGGGCGCAGTCGATCGTCAAAGTCCACCTGATCGCCACGGTGCGCTCCCCCGGGGTGAGTCAAGCGGGTCATGCCAGGGGTCCGACCGGGCCGATCGTCCGGGGGCGAGGTGGATCCGCGGTGCTCGGTCGCCTGCCGACGGGAAGGTTCAGGAGCCGCCGCGGAGCCTTGCCGGGGCGAGGGTCTCGGTCTTTGGGTCAGTGGGAGCGCGATCCAGAAGTGAGGCGATCAACGCGCGGAGGTCTCGGGCTCTGGGTCAGTGGGTGCGATCCAGAAGTGAGGTGATCAGCGCGCGGAGGTCGCGGGCGTCGGGGAAGACGGCGTCGAGCGTGTCGAGGGCGCGGGAGGCGTGGTCGGCGGCCATGGACAGGGCCCGGTCGCGGCCGCCCTCCTTCTCGATGAGGTCGGCGGCCAGCCGTACGGCGTCCTCGTCGTCGGCCCCCGAGGAGAGCAGGAGCGCCAGCTCGCCGCTCGCGGACGTCCCGGCGGAGCCGGAGGATCGCGGCAGGGAGGGGGCGAGGGCGGCCAGCACGGGGAGGGTCTTCTTGCGCCGGCGCAGGTCGCCGAAGACCGGCTTGCCCGTGCGTGAAGGATCCCCCCAGATGCCGAGCACGTCGTCCACCATCTGGAAGGCCAGGCCGAGGTCGCGGCCCATGCCGTACATCCGGGTGGCGAGGTCGGCCGGCGCGCCGGCGAACGTCACGCCGAGGGCGGCGGCGCAGCCGATCAGGGAGCCGGTCTTGTCGGCGGCCATCGAGGTGTACTCGGCCACCGTCACCGCCTCGGGGCCCGTCCACGGCCGCTCCTCGAAGGCCATGTCCAGGGTCTGGCCGTGCACCAGTTCCACCAGCGCCGACGACAGCAGACCCGCGGCCGCGGCGGCGTGCGGGCCACTGGCGGCGGACCTGACGGCCAGGGCCAGCAGCGCGTCACCGGCCAGGACGGCGGGCCCGACCCCGTACGCCTTCCACGCCGCGGGCCGGTGCCTGCGCCGCTCGTCGCTGTCGATGATGTCGTCGTGCACGAGCGAGAAGACGTGCACCAGCTCCACCGCGACCGCGCCGGGGACCGCCGACTCGAACGTGCCGCCCGCGGCCTCGGCGCACAGCATCGCGAGGGCGGGCCGCAGCCCCTTGCCGGTGTCGGCCTCTACGGGTGTGCCGTCGATGTCGGACCAGCCGAGCGTGAAGGCGGCCATCCGCTCGGTCCAGGGATGCAGATCGGCTACGGTCGCGCGCATCGCCGGCTCGAGCAGCTGCCTGCATCTGGCGAGCGCGCCGGCGGGAAAGCCGATGTCAGGCATCGATCCTCCGATGAATCGGCGCGAAGTCAGCCGACGATCCTCCGATGAACCGGCAAGTCACCATAAACAACCACCAATCCCCAACCTTGATCAGTAACAGCCGATCATGTGATACTCCACGCGAACCATCATGAAGTTTGTGAAGTAGGAGTAAATGTCGACCGGTCGGGTCCGTACGCTGCCCTTCTGCCTCGCTCTCGCCGGACCCGCCCGCCACCCGGTCAAGGCGCTCGAACAGGCCGGATCCGAGGCCGGAGGCGCTCAGGTCAAGCTTAGTCTCGGCCCCTCGCGCCCCTTCCTCGCCGCCTATCCCGTCCATGTGCGGCACGTCCTGGGCACCAGTCAGGCGAACCACCTACGTGAGGGTACGTTCTGCGATCCGATGATTCCGCTGTCCGGTGACGGCATCCTCGCCGCCGGCCAGGCCTGGGGCGACAGCGGGAAGGCGCCGCGGCGGCTGTTCACCGCCAAGCGGCTCAGGGACGCCTCTTCGCGCACCGCGCTCCACCTGGAGCGGCAGATCGGCTTCGCCATCGGCTTCCACGGCATCGCCGACACCTGGAGAGAGCTGTGAACGACATCGCCTCGGCGGCACGAGAGCTGGTCGACGGGCTGATGGCCAGGCCGTGGGGCCAGGTGACCGCCTCGGTCTACGAGACGGGCCGCCTCGTCACGCTGGTGCCGTGGCTCACCGGCCACGCCGAACGGGTCGACTACCTGCTGCGCACCCAGCGGCCCGACGGCGCCTGGGGCCCGCCCGACGGCTACGACCTGGTGCCCACGCTCAGCGCGGTCGAGGCGCTGATGTCCGAGTGCCGCCGCACCTCCGGCGCGTCCGACACCCAGCCCGGCCCGCGCGCGGAACTGTCCACCGCGGTCCTGCGCGGCCTGGAGATCCTCCCCGTACGGCTCGGCGCGGGCCACACGCTGCCCGACATGCCCGCCGTCGAGCTCATCGTCCCCTTCCTCGTCTCACTGATCAACGAGCACCTGACAGGGCTGGGCGCGCCGCTGCCGCTGCCCCAAGGGATGGATCACGCCAGGCTGGAGGCGGTGCGGGGCTGGATCGCCTCCGGCGCGAAACTGCCCGAGAAGCTGCTGCACGCCCTGGAGATCGCCGGCTCGGCCGCCAGGGGCGCGCACGCCGTCCGTCCCACCCCGATCGGCACCGTCGGCGCCTCGCCCGCCGCGACCGCCGCCTGGCTCGCCGCGATCCAGGACGGACCCGTGCACGCCGACCTCACGGCCGAGGGGAGCGGCGCGGGCGAGGCGACGCTCGGGGCCGCAGCGGCGAGGCTGCATCTGGAGGCGGTGGCCAGGAGGCACGGCGGCCCGGTGCCCGTGGGCCTGCCGATCACGGTGTTCGAGCGCGGCTGGGTGCTGAGCTGGCTGGCCAGAGCGGGCATCGAGCTGGACGTCCCGCCCGAGATGATCGCCGACCTGCGCGCGGCGATCGGCCCCGCGGGGACGCCCGCGGGCGCCGGACTGCCGGCCGACGCCGACACCACCTCGGTCGCCCTCTACGCGCTGGCCATGCTGGGCGCCCCGCACGAGCCGGGAAGCCTGCTCGCCTTCGACCTCGGCACCCACTTCTGCACCTGGCAGGGCGAGGACGGCCACTCGCCGACCGTCAACGCGCACGTGCTCGACGCCCTCGGCAAATACGTGGAGCGCTGTCCCGTCGCGGGCGATCGTTATCGCCCCGTGATGGCGCGTCTGGGCGGCTGGCTGGCGAGCAGGCAGCGGGCCGACGGGGCGTGGGAGGACCGCTGGCACGCCTCGCCGTACTACGCGACCGCGAGCTGCGCGCTGGCCCTCGACGATTACGGCAGCCCGGAAAGCGCGGGGCCGGTGCGCAGGGCGGTCGCCTGGGTGCTGGACACGCAGCGGCCGGACGGCTCGTGGGGCAGATGGGAGGGCACGCCGGAGGAGAGCGCCTACGCGCTGCAGATCCTGTTGCTGACCACGGCGGGCGACGATCCCCGCCTGGCGCGGGCGGCGGCCGAGGGCTACCGGTTCCTGCGCGGGGCCGACCTCGACAGCCAGCCCGCGCTCTGGCACGACAAGGATCTCTACAGCCCTCGCGCGGTGGTGCGCGCGGCCGTCCTCGCCTCGCTGCATCTCGCGGAACGCGACCAGAGAGTGTCCATCCTGATACGATCATGAATCGGCGGCTCCGCTAAATGCCATTAAATCCGGCAAAAGCGACATTTACAGTTTGTTGTGTATTGAGTGAAGAATGTGGCGTTGCTAGGGTGTCCGGAGTGATGGGGCGCAAGGGGCCGTGATTGTCCTGTGATGAAAGACTTCCTCAGGTGTGCACATGCGCTTGCGTAACTCGCGGTTGCGGACCAAGGTCGCGGCGCTGCTCCTGTCCCTGACGGCGCTCTGGGCGTTCGCCGCGTGGGTGACTGTTCGCGAGGGTGCCGACCTGCTCCGGGCCACCACGCTCAACAGCGGTGTCGCCGACCCGGGTGACGCGCTGGTGATACAACTCCAGCTGGAGCGCCGCCTGTCGCTGGTCCACCTGGGACAGCGGGGCGCCGGCGCGGAGGAGGCGCTGCGCATCCAGCGGGCCAGGACCGACGCCGCGGCGCACGCCTTCACCGAACAGGCCGGGTCCACCAGCGTGGGCCTGGCCGCCTCAGACACCCTCGACCTGCGCCTGCGGCAGGTGTTCAGGCGCATCGAGGGGCTGAAGGCGGCGCGTGTCTCGATCGACGCGGGGAAGGTCGATCGGGTCCGCGCCGCCATCACCTACACCGAGGTCATCGACTCGATCTACCTGGCCCACGACGCGCTCGGCGGAGTCGACGACGAGCAGATCACCAAGGACGCCAGGACCTTCGCCGAGATGAGCAGGGCGATCGAGATCCTCTCGCAGGAGGACGCGCTGATCGCGGGCGCGCTGGCGGCCGGCGGGCCGACCGAGGCCGAGCGCGGTCAGTTCGCGCTGATCGTCGGCGCCCAGCGCTTCGCCAGTGCCGAGGCGGCGAGCGAGCTCCCCCAGGCCGACAGGCAGGGCTACGACGAGCTCGCCGGTGGCGCCGCCTTCACGCGGTTGCGCCAGCTGGAGGACCAGCTCGTCCAGGGCATCGCCCCGCCGGGGCCCGAGCAGTGGAGGGGCGCCGCCGACCCGGTCATGGCCGGCCTCGACAGGACCGTGCAGAAGGGCCGCGACGGCCTCGCCGAGCGCGCCACGCCCGTCGCGGTCGGCGTGATCGTCAGGCTCCTCCTGGTGGGCGGCCTCGGCCTCCTCGCCGTCATCGCCTCGATCGTGCTGTCCGTGACCACGACCAAGTCCATCCTCGCCCAGCTCAAGAAGGTGCGCGACGCCGCGCACGGGCTGTCGGACGAGCGGCTGCGGCGCGTGGTGGAGCGCATCGGCAGGGGCGAGGAGGTCGACGTGGCCGTCGAGGCGCCGCCGCTGACGTTCGGCGACGACGAGATCGGCGCGGTGGGCCGGGCCTTCAACTCCGTCCAGGAGACCGCCGTCAGGGTCGCGGTCGAGCAGGCCGAGCTGCGCCGCAGCATCAGCGACATCCTGCTCAACCTCGCCCGCAGGACCCAGGGCCTGGTGCACAGGCAGCTCACCGTCCTCGACGTGATGGAGCGCCGCGAGAGCGAGCCCGAGGAACTGCGCGACCTGTTCAGGCTCGACCACCTGGCCACCCGCGTGCGGCGCAACGCCGAGAACCTCATCGTGCTGTCGGGCTCCTCGCCAGGCCGTACGTGGCGCAGGTCGGTGCCCATGATCGACGTGGTGCGCGGCGCGCTGGCCGAGGTGGAGGACTACACCCGCGTCCAGCTGTTGCTCACGGGCGAGGCGACGCTGGCGGGCAAGGCCGTCGGCGACGTCGTCCACCTGCTGGCCGAGCTGATCGAGAACGCCGTCTCCTTCTCCCCGCCCTACACGATGGTGCAGGTCGGCGGGCAGGTCGTGGCCAACGGGTACGTCTTCGAGATCGAGGACAGGGGCCTCGGCATGACGCCCGAGGACCTCCAGGCCGCCAACGAGCGCATCGCCGAGCCGTCAGGGTTCAGGCTCACGGGCGCCGCCCGGCTCGGCCTCTACGTGGTCGCCAGGCTGGCCGAACGGCACCAGATCCAGGTCCAGTTGAATGCCTCGCAGTACGGCGGGACCACGGTGGCCGTCCTCGTTCCGCGTGAGCTGATCGGCACCGAGCCCGAGCCCGAGCAGGACCGAAACGGTGTCCCCGCCATCCCGGCGCCCAGGACCGCGTTCGGCGCCGCTCCTGGCACTGCTCCTGGCACTGCATTGGGCGCCACGGCCACGGCGCTCCGGCTGCCACCCACGGCGCTGCGTCCGCCGCCACCGGCCACCGCGCTTCGTCCGCCGCCCGCGACCGGGCGGCCCGCGCGTCCGGTGACCGAGGGGCGACGGGATCTGGCGGTCGGCGCGGGCCCGTTGAGCGACGGCCCGGTGCGCGACAGGCCGGCGCGCGACGCGGCTGTGAACGACGGGCCCGCGGACGACGGGTGGGGGAGCGGTGGGCCGGCGCCTCTGAACGGGCCGGCCGCGGGGGTCGCCAAACCACCGCTGTCCGTCAGACACGCGCCCGGGGCGGAGGCTCCCGAGACGCGCGTGCCGGCAGCGGCGCCGGCGAGCGTGTGCGTCCAGGACGAGGTGGCCGCCCAAGGCGGCCAGGCGGCGAAGGGAGCGCAGGAGAGCGAGCAGGGCGAGCAGGCCACCCCCGTCTTCACCCCGTCGGGCCTGCCGGTCCGCGTGCCGCAGGCCAGTCTGGCCCCCGGGCTGAAGACGGACGACGCCGCGCAGTCGCGGCAACAGGACGAAGACGAGCGCTCGCCTGAGGAGATCCGCGCGATCATGGGTTCGTTCCAGTCGGGTACCCGCCTGGGCAGGACGCAGGCGGCCAAGCTGACCGAGGGGGAGGCGTGAGACCTGGCTCTTCAACCGACCTGACCTGGCTCCTTGACGACCTGGCAGGCCGCATCAGGGAGGTGGAGCACGCGATCGTGCTCTCCTCCGACGGCCTGCTCATGGCCTCGTCCAAGGAGCTCGACAGAACCGACGGCGAGCACCTGTCGGCGGTCGCCTCCGGCCTGCAGAGCCTGGCCAGAGGCGTCAGCGAGCACGTCGGCGGCGGAGCGGTACGCCAGACCGTCGTGGAGTGGAAGTCCCGCTACCTCATCGTGACGGTCGCGGGCGAGGGGGCCTGCCTGGCGGTCCTGTGCCTGCAGGACGCCGACATCGGCCTGGTCGCCTACGAGATGGCCATGCTGGTGGCCAGGGTCGGCCAGTACCTCACCTCTCCCGCGCGCAACGAGGCGAAGCGATGACGCACGAGGAATGGGTCGATCCGGAGATCGTCAGGCCGTACGTGGTGACGCGCGGCCGTACCGAACCCGTCAGGGGCTCCTTCGACCTGATCTCGCTGGCCGTCGCCGTGGGCGGCCCGCCGGGCCCGGAGGCGGGCCTGGACCCCGAGCACCTGTCGATCGCCAGGCTCTGCCGCGAGCCGATCTCCGTGGCGGAGATCGCCGCCCGGCTGGACCTTCCCGCGGGCACCATCCGTGTCCTGCTGGGCGACCTGTTCGACCAGGGGTTCGTCACCGTGCAGGATCCCCAACCCGAGGTGGACATGCAAGACGAGAAGATGTACAGGGCGGTGCTCGATGGTCTTCGGTCGCTCTGATCGGCGGCGGCTGCCGACCGCCATCAAGATCCTCATCGCCGGCGGGTTCGGCGCGGGCAAGACGACCATGGTCGGCTCGGTCTCCGAGACGCGGCCGCTGCGCACCGAGGAGACGCTGACCGACCGGTCCACCGGGGTCGACGACATCTCCGGCGTGGAGGCCAAGCGCACGACGACCGTCGCCATGGACTTCGGCCGCATCACCATGGGCGACGACTACATGCTCTACCTGTTCGGCACGCCCGGGCAGGAGCGCTTCTGGTTCGTGTGGGACGAGCTGGCGCTCGGCGCGCTCGGTGCGGTGATCCTGGCCGACACCCGCCGCCTGGCCGACTGCTTCCCCTCCGTCGACTACTTCGAACGGCGCGGCACGCCGTTCGTGGTCGCGGTCAACTGCTTCGAGGGCTCGCCCGTCTACGAGCTGGACGAGGTGCGGCTCGCGCTGGGCCTCGACCCGTCGATCCCGCTCGTGCTCTGCGACGCCCGCAAGCGCGACTCCAGCCGCGAGGTGCTCATCCAGCTCGTCGAGCACGCGATGAAGCTGAGGGCGCAGCCGGTCGGGACCACCTCGTGACCATCTGCCGCTACCGTTGATCGGATGGAGGAGATCGACCGCAGGATCGTCACGCTGCTGGCCAAGGACGGCCGGATGAGCTTCACCGACCTGGCCAGGGAGACGGGCCTTTCGGTCTCCGCTGTGCACCAGCGGGTGCGCCGCCTGGAGAAGCGCGGGGTCGTGCGCGGCTACGCCGCGCTCGTCGACCACGACGCCGTCGGGCTGCCGCTGACCGCCTTCGTCTCCATCAAGCCGATCGACCCCGCCGCCCCCGACGACGCGCCGGAACGGCTGGCCCACCTGAGCGCGATCGAGGCCTGCCACAGCGTGGCGGGTGACGAGAGCTACATCCTGAAGGTGCGCGTCGCCTCGCCCCTCGCGCTGGAGGAGCTGCTGCAGCACATCCGCGCCTCGGCGAACGTCTCCACCCGCACGACCGTGGTGCTGAGCACGCCGTACGAGCACCGCCCTCCCGAGCTGGGCGACGGCTGAGACCGCACGGGCGGGACGGCGGTGGTGCCCCGCCGTCCCGCCCGCGCGGCGCGCCCGGTGGCCCGGGCGGCTTCACTCCGGCCTCCTCTCCTGCTGGAGAACAGGTCAGAGCAGGTCGCCGAAGTGCCCGCGCAGGCGGGCCTTGGCCTCCTCGTCGGCGCCGATCCTGTCCAGGCCGTTGAGCGCGGCCCCCGCGATCGGCGGCAGGTCCGCCACGACCAGCTTGGCCTGCGGCGCCCGCGCCGTGAACCGCTCGTCGAGCAGCTCGCTCAGCAGCGGGTCGCGGGCACGCAGCACGCCGCCGCCGAGCACCACCTCCGTCGGCGTCTCCAGCAGCTCCAGACGGCGCAGGCAGACCTCCGCCAGCAGCACGATCTCCTCGGCCATCCGCTCCACCAGCGACCTGGCGATCGGATCCCCTGCCGCGGCCACCTCGAACAGCCTGGGGGTGAGGCCGTGCAGGCTCGACTGCTCCAGCTCGCCGAAGTGCAGGGCGAGCGAGACCTCCTCGACGGTGGCGGTGCCGAAGTGCTCGGTGACCAGCGCGGCGAGGGCGGTGGGGCCGCCTCTGCCGTCCTCGGCCCTGACGGCGTGCCAGAGCGCCTCCTCGGCCAGGCCGAGCCCGCCGCCCCAGTCGCCGCTGACCTTGCCGAGCGCGGGGAACCTGGCCACCCGGCCGCTGGGGGAGACCCCGACGGCGTTGACCCCCGCCCCGCACACCACCGCCACGCCCCAGGGGCCCGACGCGCCCGCGCGCAGCAGCGCGAAGGTGTCGTTGCCCACCACGACGTCGGAGGCGAAGCCGCGCGCGGCGAACTCCTCGCGCAGCGCCTCCTCCTCCCTCGGCAGGTCCGCGCCGGCCAGGTAGGCCGACAGCAGGTCACCGTACGGCGCGGCGGGCGCGGTGCCGATGGCCCGCGCCAGCGGGTCGAGCGCCTGCCGTACCGCCTCCTCCACGACGTCGGCGGCCGCCGACACGCCCGCGCTCTGCGGCAGGAAACCCCCTCCGCGGCCGGTGGCAAGGACGGTGCCGTCCTCGGCGACCAGCGCCACGTCGGTCTTGCTGTTGCCGCCGTCGACCGCGAGCACGGTCCTCACGCCGACACCACCCACGGCAGGTGCGCCCTGTTGGCCTCGAGCAGCAGGCGCGTCAGCGCGCCCGCGACGGCCTCCTGGCCGATCAGCGGGTGCGCCAGCAGCGCGTTGCGGACCCTGTCGGCCCCGCCGTGCACCGCCGCCTCGAGGGCCAGGCTCTCGTAGGCCGACACGTTCGCGATCAGGCCCGCGTACAGCGGCTCCACGGCGGGCACCGGCAGCGGCGCGGCTCCCTCTGACCCCACGACGGCGGGAACCTCGATGACCGCCTCGTCGGGCAGGAACGGCAGCGTGCCCGCGTTGCGCACGTTCACCACCTGGGTGTCGCCCCTGTCGCCGAGCAGGGAGGCGATGAGCGCGACCGCGGCCTCGGAGTAGAACGCGCCGCCCCGCTTCTCCAGCAGCGCGGGCTTGGTGTCGACGGCAGGGTCGGCGTACAGCTTCAGCAGCTCGGCCTCCATCGCCGCCACCTCCGCCGCGCGCGACGGCTTGGCCCGCTGCTCCTCCACCACCAGGTCGTGGGCGTAGAAGTAGCGCAGGTAGTACGACGGCACCACGCCGAGCCTGGTCACCAGCTCCAGAGGGAGCCCGATGTCGTCGGCGATCGCCCGGCCGTGCTCGGCGAGCAGCTTGGGCAGCACGTCCACGCCGTCGACGGTGACGGAGCGCTCCCACGTCAGGTGGTTGAGCCCGACGTGGCCGAGCGAGACGCGCGAGGGGTCGACCCCCAGGTGCCCGGCGAAGCGGCGCTGGAAGCCGATGGCCACGTTGCACAGCCCGATCGCCCTGTGCCCCGCGTCGAGCAGGGCGCGGGTCACGATGCCGACCGGGTTGGTAAAGTCCACGATCCACGCCTCAGGCGCGTGCCTGCGCACCTGCTCGGCCAGCTCCAGCACCACGGGGACGGTCCGCAGCGCCTTGGCCAGGCCGCCCGCGCCCGTGGTCTCCTGCCCGACGCACCCGCACTGCGTCGGTAGCGTCTCGTCCACGTTGCGCGCGGCCTGCCCGCCCACCCTGAGCTGGAACAGCACCGCCTGCGCGCCCTTCACGCCCTCCTGCACGGAGGTGGTGGCGACGACCTTCGCGCCGTGCCCCGCGCGGGCCAGCATCCTGCGCGAGACGCCCGCCACCAGCTCCAGGCGGGAGCGGTCCGGATCCACCAGCGCGATCTCGGTGAGCGGCAGCTCGTCCCTCAGGCGCGCGAACCCGTCGATCAGCTCGGGCGTGTACGTCGAGCCGCCCCCGACAACGGCGAGTTTCAACCTTTTACTCCTGTCAACGTGACGCCCTCGATGAAGACTCTCTGGGCGAAGAAGAACACGATGATCACCGGCGCGGTCACCAGCAGGGTGGCCGCCATGGTGAGGTTCCACTGGACGCTGTGGAAGGCCTTGAACGTCGACAGGCCCAGCGAGAGCGTCCAGTTGTCCTGGTTGATCCAGGTGTAGAGCAGCGGGCCGTAGTAGTCGTTCCAGCAGTAGAAGAACTGGAACAGCGCCACCGCGGCGATCGCCGGCCTGGCCATGGGCAGGATCACCCTGACCAGGGTCCTGAAGTCGGAGCACCCGTCGACCCTGGCCGCGTCGGTGTACTCGCGAGGGATGGTCAGCAGGAACTGGCGGAGCAGGAAGATCGAGAACGCGTCGCCCAGCAGCATGGGCAGGATGAGCGGCCACAGCGTCTCGGTGAGCCCGAACCTGGCCCAGATCAGATAGATCGGCACCGCGACGACCTGAGGCGGCAGCATCATCGTCGTGATGACCAGCAGGAAGGCCAGCTTGCGCCCCCTGAAGCGGAACCTCGCCAGCGCGTAGGCGACGGGGATCGACGAGACGAGCATGAACAGCGTGCCGAGCCCCGCGTACATCAGCGTGTTCAGCGTCCAGGTCAGCAGGTGCGACTTGGCGAAGACGTCGGCGAAGTTCGACCAGTTCCACGACTCAGGCCACAGGTTGGTGGTCAGCGCCTGCTCGTCGGTCATCAGCGCGGTCAGCCCGACCAGGACCACGGGCCCTGCGAACATGACCGCCAGCGCCACCGCGATGGCGTGGGTGGCGATCCAGTGCAGGACCCTGCGCCGTCTCGCTCCCGTGGCGGGGGCGGGCAGCGCCCTGGAGTGGCGGGGCGCGGTCAGCGTGGTGCTCATGAGTGGACCTCCTCGGCCTTGCGGAACTGGCGGAGCAGGATCAGCGTGAAGATCATCGAGGTGGCGAACAGCAGCAGCGCCAGCACCGAGCCGTAGCCCATGTTGGAGTCGCGGAAGGCGGCGTGGAAGAACCACTGCGGCAGTGTGAGCAGAGACCCCTCCGGATAGCCGGGGGTGAAGGAGCTGCCCGCCGAGTCGGTGGCGCCAGAGGCGACCCTGGAGGCGATCATCGCCTGCGTGAAGTACTGCAGCGCGTAGATGACGGCCGTGACAAGGGAGAACATCAGCACCGGCGCGATGGTCGGCAGCGTGATGCTCCTGAACTGCCGCCACGCTCCCGCGCCGTCGATGGCCGCGGCCTCGTACATGTGCTTGGGCACGTCGAGCAGGGCCGCCAGGAAGATCACCATGGTGTTGCCGCAGCCCCACACCGCCAGCGCGGTCAGGCTCGGCTTGGACCACGAGGGGTCGCCGAACCAGTCGGGACCCGCGATCCCGACCCACGACAGGATCTGGTTGACCGGGCCGACCGGGTTGAGCAGGAAGACGAAGGCGACGGTCCCCGCCACCATCGGCACCAGCGTCGGCAGGTAGAACAGGGTGCGGAAGAAGCCCACCCCCGTCTTCAGCTTGGTGAGCAGCTGCGCGACGCCGATGGAGAAGACCACCTGCGCGGGCACCATGAAGACCACCAGCCACAGGGTGTTCTTGGCCGAGACCCAGACCCGGTCGTCCTGCAGCAGGTAGCGCCAGTTGTCCAGGCCGACGAACTCCAGCGTGAACATGTTGTAGTTGGTGAAGGAGAAGTAGACGGTCGACGCCAGCGGGTAGGCGAAGAAGATCGAGAAACCCGCAAGCCACGGGGAGAGCCACAGGAGGGCCCGCAGGCCCTCCCGCCGCTTCGGCCTGGCTCTCATCCGCCGGACAGCTTCAGCTTGTCGTTGATGCGCTTGTCGACGCCCTTCAGCCCCGCGTCGAGGTCCTTGACCGCGCCCTTCTCCCAGGTGACCAGGAAGGTCGAGAGGGAGTCCTGGTTGAAGACGCTGTTGACCGACGCGGGCAGCGTGCTCGTGCTCGGGTGGGCGAAGATGTCGAGGAAGGTCTTGAAGTTGGCGTCGGCGGCCAGCCGGGGAGACTCCATCGCCGCCTTGGTGGTGGGCACGTTGCGCAGCGCGTTGGACAGCGTCACCAGGCTGTCGGTGTCGGTGGTCAGGTGCTTGATCAGCTCCCACGCGTGCTGCGGGTTCTTGGCGCCCTTCGGCACGCCGATGACGGTGCCCGCGGTGAAGCCGCTGCCGTACAGGTCGGGCTTGTCGTCGGCGACGGGCAGGGCGGCGGTGCCGTAGTCGAGCGACTTGGCCTTGGAGTCGTTGGCGATCATGGCGTTGCGCCACTCGCCGTCGACGATCATCGCGACCTTGCCCTTGAAGAACGGGTGCGCCGAGCCCCACTCGTCGCCGAGGCTGCGGCGGAACTTCTCCAGGTGGGCGTAGCCGTACCAGTCGACGAGCTCCTTCTGCCAGGTCAGCAGCTGCTTCCAGGCGGGGTCGGAGCCGATGGCTGAGGTGCCGTCGTCGTTGTACCACTTGGCCCCGACCATGGGGGCCAGGTGGGAGGGGGAGTTCTCGTAGTACTGGAAGCTGGGCATGAAGCCGGCCACCTTGATCGTGCCGTCGGGGTCCCTGACCGTCAGCTCCTTGGTCAGCCTGGTCAGCTCCGAGAGCGTCTTGGGCGGCTCGTTCCCCTTCATCAGGGCCTTGTTGTAGAACATGCCGTAGGCGTCGGCCAGCAGCGGCATCATGCAGCGCTTGCCCTCGAACTCGGTGTAGGAGCGCGAGGCCGCGGGCAGCACCGACAGGTCGATGCCGTCCTGCTTGACGACCGCCGTGAGGTCTTGGAACGCTCCCGTCTTGCACCACAGCGCGACGTTGTCGGTGGTGAAGGAGGCAGCCACGTCGGGCGCCTTGCCGCTGCGGATGGCCTGGGTGATCTGGTCGTCCTGGACGGCCTTGGTGGTCTTGACGGTGATCTGCGGGAACTTCTTGTTGAAGCCCGCGATCGCCTCCTCGAAGGCCTTGACCTCGGCGTCGGTCTGGAACCCGTGCCAGAGCTCGATGGTGGCGGCGGGCAGGGCCTGCGAGGCCGAGCCCGAGGGCTTGGGCTGGGCGCCGAGTGAGGGCGGCGCCTCCTTGCCCGCCGTACACGCGGTCAGCGCAAGAGCGGTGAGTCCTGCGGCCGCAAGGGGGACGAAACGCACGGGGGGTGCCTCCTGCAATCTAAGCGGTGGGGACGGTCGAGCTGAAGACCTCTTCACGGACGGCGTCGAGGGCGAGGTCGAGGGCGCCGGCCAGCACCGGGTTGCCCTCGACGGTCGACAGCCGCACGTGCGGCCTGGGGATGGTGAGCGCGTGGAGTTCGTGCTCGATGAGCTCGCGCAGGCTCTCGCCGCCGGACAGCACGATGCCGCCGGTGAGCACGACGAGGCCGGGGTCGAGCACGGAGGTGATCGCGGCAAGGCCCACGGCGATCCTGGCGGCGATGTCGCGCAGGCCCGCGCGGGCGTCGTCGGCCTTCTTGCCGCTGCCAGCCGCGGTTCGCACGGCGGCGGCGACGGCCTGGCGGAAGTCGGTGCCGCGCACGCCGTACGAGCGCAGCAGCTTGAGCACGGCAGGGCCGCCGGTGAGCGCCTGGTAGCCGTGGTTGGCGTACAGGCCCGCCTCGCGCGCGGTCGGCGCGCCTGGGGTGGGCATGTAGCCGACCTCGCCCGCGCCGCCCGTCGCGCCGCGGTGCATGCGCCCGCCGAGGACGACGGCCGAGCCGATGCCCTCGTCGGCCCACAGCAGGACGAAGTCCTGGTGGTCGCGGGCGGCGCCGTGGGCCTGCTCGGCCACGGCCACGAGGTTGACGTTGTTCTCGACGTCGACGGGCACGCCGAGGCCCTCGCTCAGCGTGGGCACGAGGTTGGGGATCTGCCAGCCAGGCATGTCCTTGGCCGTGGCGTAGCCGAGGCGGCCCGTCGAGGGGTCGATCGCGGCCTGCACGCCGATCACCACCCTGCGCAGCGGGCCTGGCGAGCCCGCGCCGTCCAGGGCGCCGCGCAGCCTGTCGATCAGCCCGTCGCTGGGGCGGCGGGAGGTGGGCAGGGTGTACGTGCCGACGAGCTGACCGGTGATGTCGGCGACGCACGCCTCGATGCGGTCGGGGGTGACGTCGAGCGCGGCGACGTAGGCGGCGTCGGGGTTGATCCGGTAGAGCTCGGCCGTACGGCCGGGCAGACCCTCCCTGATGCCGTCGAGCACCACGAGACCCGCCTCCTGCAGCCTGGACAGCAGCTGCGAGGCCGTGGGCTTGGACAGCCCCGTGAGGGTGCCGATCTCGGGCCGGGTCAGCGGCCCCCGGTCCAGCAGCACCTGCAGAGCGGCGCGGTCGTTGATCGCGCGCAGCAGGCTGGGTGTTCCAGGAACCGGACCGTTCACTCGTGACTCCCATTGAGTTAGGAAACTTTCCTAACTCACAATGGACGGCAAAGCGCCATAGAGTCAAGCGGTGAAATGAAGACGTGATGTCAGCGGCTCGACGGACCTGATAAGGTTGCGATTTGTTGCCACAACAGTCAGAAAGGCCCGGAGCGTCCCATTACTACCAACACTAACGGTTCGACGGAGGCTCGTCAAACCGAGCTGACCAGAGAGCAACGCTACGTCTCCCGGCTCTACGAGCGGCTCGACGTGCTGCGCGAGCGCACGCAGAAGCAGCTCAAGGAGGTGCTGGCCGCCGGCGCGGTCGGCACACAGCAGAACAGGTCCGAGCGCGACTCCTTCGCCGGCATGTACGCCGCCAGACTGGCCAGGTTGTGGGCCGTCGAGCGCGGCCTGGTCTTCGGCCGCCTCGACCACACCGAGGAGGGCCGACTCTACATCGGCAAGCTCGGCCTGAGCGACGACGAGCAGGACAGGCTGCTGATCGACTGGCGCGCGCCCGTCGCCCAGCCCTTCTACCGCGCCACGCCGACCGCCCCCATGGGGGTCACCCGCCGCCGTCACCTGCAGACGCGCGGCCGCGAGGTGATCGGCGTCGACGACGACCTGCTCGACCTCGACGGGCTCAGCGACGACGACAGGGCCACGCTGAACGGCGAGGCCGCGCTGCTGGCCGCCCTCGACGCGAAGCGCACCGGCAGGATGCGCGACATCGTGGCGACCATCCAGTCGGAGCAGGACCGCGTCATCCGCGCCGACCTCAACGGCGTGCTGGTGGTCCAGGGCGGTCCCGGCACCGGCAAGACCGTCGTCGCCCTGCACCGCGCCGCCTATCTCCTCTACACCCACAGGGAGCGGCTCGAGCGCCGCGGCGTGCTCATCCTGGGCCCCGGCCTGACCTTCCTGCGCTACATCGAGCAGGTCCTGCCCTCGCTCGGCGAGACCGACGTCATGCTGTCCACGGTCGGCGAGCTCTACCCCGGCGTCAGTGCCACCCGCAGGGACCGCCCCGAGGTCGCCGCGGTCAAGGGCGACGTGCGCATGGTGGAGGTGATCGCGCGAGCGGTGAGGGACAGGCAGCGGGTGCCGCGCCAGCCGATCGAGCTCCCGCTCGGCCGCCAGCGGCTCACCATCGACCGCTCGATGATGGAGAACGCCAAGAACAAGGCCGCCCGCTCGAGGCGCAGCCACAACCAGGCGCGCTCGGTCTTCGTGCGCTCCCTGCTCAACGCCCTCGCCAGGCAGCTGGCCAAAAAGCTCGGCAAAGGCCTCATCGACGACGACGAGCTCGCCGACCTGCGCGAGGAGCTGCGCACCGAGCCGGTCGTCAAGAGCGCGCTCAACAGGCTGTGGCCCTACCTGACGCCGCAGCGGCTGCTGATCGGCCTGTACGGCTCGCCCGAGCGTCTCGACTACGCGGCGGGCAACCTCAGCCGCGAGGAGCGTGCCCTGCTGCTGCGCACCTCCACCGAGTGGACGGAGGCCGACGTGCCGCTGCTCGACGAGGCCGCCGAGCTGCTCGGCGACATCGACGAGCAGGTGCTGCGGGCCACCGCGATGCAGGCGGAGGAGGAGCTGGCCGCCGCCCGCGCCGCGGAGGAGCGGGAGAAGGAGTCAGAGCTCGCCTACGCCCGCGAGGTGCTGGAGCTGACGGGCCTGTCGGACATCATGGACGCCGAACGCCTCGCCGAGCGGCAGCGCGGCGACCAGCCGTACCTGACGACGGCGGAGAGGGCCGCGGCCGACCGCACATGGGCCTTCGGCCACGTGATCGTCGACGAGGCGCAGGAGCTGTCGCCCATGGCGTGGCGGGCGGTGATGAGGCGCTGCCCGACCAGGTCCATGACGATCGTCGGCGACATCGCCCAGACCGGCTCCAGCGCCGGCGCCCGCTCATGGGGTCAGGCGCTCGACCCCTACGTGGCGGGGCGCTGGCGCGAGGAGACCCTCACCATCAACTACCGCACCCCCGTCGAGCTGATGGAGCTGGCGCAGCGGGTGCTGGCCTCCATCGACCCCGCGCTCCAGGCCCCCACCTCGGTGCGCGAGAGCGGCGCGGTGCCGTGGGCCGCGCCGCTGGACCAGCTGCCCGAGCTGGTGCTGAGGGAGACCGGGAACGGCGGGCGGGTCGCCGTCCTCGGCCCCGACGTGCTGCTCGACAAGCTCGCCGACCAGATCGGCGGCGTCACGGGACGAGGCGTGCTCGAGGCCTCCGTCGCGGTGCTCGGCGTCGCCGAGGCGAAGGGGCTGGAGTTCGACTCGGTGATCGTCGCCGAGCCCGCCATGATCCTCGAGCAGTCACCGCGCGGCGCGAGCGATCTCTACGTGGCGCTCACCCGCGCCACCCAGCGACTGGGCGTCGTTCATGATATGGAGCTGCCCGAGTCACTGGGCGGACTCGCGGGGAGTTAGGGCATTAGACTGGCCTCGCCGAGCATGTCCTACCTGCGAAAACTTGAGGTTTCCGCTGATCGGGACACGGTTGACATCTGAGTTGGAGTCGGTAGTTTGCTGCCCAGTCCAGCACGGGACTTGGCCGGTTGGCCGTCTCTGACATCGTCGGATCCTGCGTCCGTGACGGAGCGTGACTTCGTCCATACAGCCAGGTGCAGGGCCGTCGGTCCGTCGAGTCGGGGCACCCCAACCGGGCGGGGGGTTGGACCCGGGACGGGCCCGGTCGCCCAGTAGACAACGGAACTCCGCGCTCGCCGCCGACGAGACGGATCCGGTCCGAAGGGTTTCCGGGCCCTCTTCCCGCTCCCGTGCGCTCGGATCACACCGCTAGCGGGTGATCCCCTGGCCTCCGTCTGCCAAGGGATCACCCCGCCAGCGTGTGTGCCCTTTGGGGGTCGGCCACCTCGGGCGGTAGCGTTTCCGCAAGCAGCAGCTGATCGCGAGGAGAACCCCGGCCGTGGTGCAGGAGAAGCAGGGCGCCGTGACGCCGCCCCCCGCGCCGGTCGGCGCGTCAGGCGGGCGGCTGTGGGCCAGGGCCGCCGCGGCCGTCGCCGGCGGGCTGCTGCTGTTTCTCGCCTTCCCCCCGCTCGGCTGGTGGCTGTGCGCGCCTGCCGGCATCACCCTGATCGTCCTCAGCCTGTACGGCACGCGCCCCCGCCGCGCCGCCTGGCTCGGCTACCTCGCCGCCCTCGTCTTCCTGCTGCCCGCGCTGGCCTGGGTCCGCCCGATCGGCGTGGACGCCTGGCTGGCCCTGGTCGCCGTCGAGAGCCTCTTCTACGCCGCCATGGCCGCGCTGGCCGCTCTGGTGTTCACGCTGCCCGCCTGGCCGCTGTGGTTCGGCGCGCTGTGGGTGGCCATGGAGTGGGCGCGCGGCCTGTTCCCCGTCGGCGGCTTCCCCTGGGCCAGGGTGGCCTTCAGCCAGGGCGAGAGCCTGTTCACCGGCTACGCCGCGCTCGGCGGCGTGCCGCTGGTCTCCTTCGCCGTCACCCTGTGCGGGGCGCTGGTCGCCTACGCCGTGCTGCGGCCGCGCAGGGTCGTGCCGCTGGCGCTCGCGCTGGCGCTGCCGCTGCTGACCTTCGCCATCCCGCGACCCGGCGACGAGGGCAGGACGGTCAACGTCGGCATCGTGCAGGGCGACGTGCCGGGGGAGGGGATGTACGCGCTGGGCGACGAGCCCGCGATCGTGCTGCGCAACCACGCCAACGGCACCCACGCGCTGGCCAAGGCCGCCCGCGAGGGCACGCTGGCCAAACCCGACCTGGTGGTGCTGCCCGAGAACTCCACCGACATCGACCCCTACCGCGACGCGACCGCCAGGCAGATCATCGACGACTCCGTCAAGGACGTCGGGGTGCCCACGCTGGTCGGCGCGGTGGTCGCGATCGGCGAGTCCAACCGCGCCACCCGCAGCCTGGTGTGGGACCCGGTCACCGGCCCCGGCGCCTACTACGACAAGCAGCAGCTGGTGCCCTTCGGCGAGTACACCCCGTTCAAGGAGATCTTCCTGGCCCTGTTCGAGCGGGCCAACCTGGTCGGCAGGCAGTCGGTGGCGGGCGACAAGCCGGGCGCCCTCCGCATGGGGCCGGTCACCATCGGCGCGGTCAACTGCTACGAGGTGGCCTTCGACTGGGTCGTACGGCAGGCCGTCCGCGCGGGTGGCACGCCGCTGGTCGTGCAGACCAACAACGCCACCTACGCCCTGTCGAACCTGCCCCCGCAGCAGCTGGCCATGTCGCAGCTGCGGGCCGTCGAGCACAACAGGGCGGTCGTCACCGCCGCGACAACGGGGATCTCCGCCTATGTCACGCCAGAAGGTAGGGTCGCCTGGCAGACGAAGGAGCGCGTCGCCGACATGAACGTGGTTCAGGTCCCGGTGCGCACCCGGACGACGATCGCCACGCGACTGGGCGCGGCGCCGGAGTGGGCTTTGATGGTGTTGGGAGTGGCCGCGATCGGCGCGGCCGTGTGGCGTCGCAGGGGAGCGAACCGATGATGGAGCACACGCTCGGCCGGGTCCTCGTCGTCGTCCCCACCTACAACGAGCGGCAGAACCTGCCGCTGATCACCGAGCGGGTCCGCAAGGCCCTGCCTGGCGCGCACCTGCTGATCGCCGACGACAACAGCCCCGACGGCACGGGCGAGCTCGCCGACTCGCTGGCCGCCGCCGACGACCACGTCCACGTGCTGCACAGGCCGGGCAAGGAGGGGCTGGGCGCCGCCTACATCGCCGCCTTCCGCTGGGGCATGGCCGAGGGCTTCGACGTCCTGGTGGAGATGGACGCCGACGGCTCGCACCAGCCCGAGGAGCTGCCCAAGCTGCTCGACGCGCTGGCCGAGGGGGCCGACCTGGTCATCGGCTCGCGCTGGGTCCCGGGCGGCAAGATCGTCAACTGGCCCGCGCACCGCCAGTTCCTCTCGCGAGGCGCCAACGTCTACACCCGGCTGATGCTCGGGCTGCCCGTCCGCGACGCCACCGCGGGATTCCGCGTCTACCGCGCGGCCGCCCTGGAGAAGATCGGGCTGGCCAACGTCGAGTCACAGGGCTACTGCTTCCAGGTCGACCTCACGCTGCGCACCACCAGGCACGGGCTGCGCGTGACCGAGGTGCCGATCACCTTCGTCGAGCGGGCCCACGGGGCCAGCAAGATGAGCAGGAAGGTCATCTCCGAGGCGCTCTGGCGGGTGAGCGTGTGGGGCGTCACGGGGCTGCCCTCCAGGATGCGCCGCCGCAGGGGCTAGGAACGTCCGAGCCCCGCCGGGCGTTGTTATCTTTGGCAATGCGGTCCGCCTGCGCGAATGAGGAAAACGATGGTCCGGCTCCTGCTTTTTCTGGCCTTCCTGGTCGTCCCCGTCCTGGAGATCTGGCTGCTCATCCAGGTCGGCTCGGTGATCGGAGGCTGGGCCACGGTCGGGCTGCTGCTCGCCGACAGCCTGCTCGGCGCCTGGATCGTCCGCCGCGAGGGCCGCAGAGCCTGGCGCAGCCTGCAGAGCGCCCTGCAGACCGGCAGGATGCCCGACAGGGAACTGGCCGACGGCGGGCTCATCCTGGTGGGCGGCGCGCTCCTGCTGACCCCGGGCTTCGTCACCGACATCCTCGGCTTCCTGTGCGTGCTGCCGTTCACGCGGCCGTTCATGCGGCGGCTGGGATCGTGGTTCTTCGCCAAGCGGGTCAAGGCGATGGCGGCGGCTTCGCCGTACGCGCATCTCGGGGTGCCCTTCCAGCGCGCTGACGACGCCGGTGCGGCGCCTGCGCCTGGCAACAGCAAGGTGGTGCACGGCGAGGTCCTGCGCGAGGACTGAGCCTCCTCACGGCCTCGCGCTCGAGGCTGCGTGGGACGCCTCCCACCGAGGCAACGCAAAACGCCCCGGACCGGGCAGGTCCGGGGCGTTCCAGCGTCACCGTGTGGAGGTCAGGCGCTCTTGCGTCGCTGTGCGCGAAGGATCGCCAGCCTCTCGTTGAGTACCTCTTCCAGGTCCTCGATGGACCGCCGCTCGAGCAGCATGTCCCAGTGCGTCCGCGGGGGCTTCGCCTTCTTGGCCTCCGGCAGCTCACCGTCCACGCGAACCGCGGTCGCGCCGCACATGCGGCACTCCCACGTAGCGGGGATCTCTGCCTCGGCTGCAAGCGGAACCTCGAAGCGATGCCCCTTCGAACAGGTGTAAGACACCTCCTGGCGCGGGGCCAGATCCGTGTTACGGTCGTTCTCGTAGCTGGTTGCCCCGAGCCTGGTGCCACGAAGTGCGCGCTCGCCCATGTTTAATAGCCTCCTACAGGGCCCCCATCGTGGGGGTCTGTCTCCCACGGTGTCTAACGCTTGATACCGTGAGTGGATTCCCACCCAAGGGGTGATCCAATCGCGCTTTTTGCGATGAGAGCTCACGCCGGCGGTGTTCCTGGCCCACGAGCCCCCGCGTGAACCCCTGTCCAGCAGGGCCGATCGGGCCTCGCGCCCCTGTTTCCCGCCCTCCTGAGAGATCTCGCGTCCTCGCGCGGCTCGCACAGCCCGTTAGATCCGTCCAGGACGGGACAGGAGAGAGGCGTTCTGACGGAAGACGTACGGGAGGGGTGGCGATGTTCACGCGAGGCAGGCGGAGAGTGGCGCTCGGCGTGGCGGCGCTGGCGGCGCTGACCGGGTTGGTCACGGGCTGCGGAGGCGACGGCGACGACGACGGGGACGACCGTCCTGACGTGGTGAACACGGGCGACAACGACGGGGACGACGACTGAGTCACACACGAAGCGGCTGCGCCGGTGCTCGTCCGAGCACCGGCGCAGCCGCTTCGTCATCTGTCAGCCCCTGGGTGGCACGGGGTCGTTGCCGGGGGCGATCGTCCGCTGGTCGCGGACCTTGCCGTCGGTGCCGTGGACGCGCAGCTCGCCGCCGCCGTCGCGCTGCAGGAGCTCGCTGGCCCGCTTGACCGCCTCCGCCTGGGTCTCCGCTGTGAACAGCGCCCGTTCGCCCTCCGGCCTCGTGACCGCCCAGCTGCCGTCGGGGCGCTGGACGACGTCTCTGGAGTTGGCCTGACCTGCCATGGGGGATTCACCCTTTCTGGGTCGTAACGGTGGGATGCCTCGCCTGCCCCGGTTTTCGGGGTTCAGTCCCGGGCCGTCAGGACGCCTCGGTGGACCCTGGGGGTGTCTCAGGCGGTGACGGCGACCTTGACTCCGGCCTCGGCGCGGGTGGCGGCGTGGGTCCGGGCCAGGGCGAAGGCCAGCCACAGCCCGCCGATCGCGATCAGCGCGCCATGGGCGACGCGCAGGCCGTAGAGGGGCGCGAAGAACTGCGGGATGAACAGGGCGAACCCCGCCGCCAGCGGCACGGCGCTCCACCTGGAGACGGTGCCTGAGCGCCAGACGGCGACCGCGGTCATGATCGCGCCGATGCCCAGCAGCCCGAGGCCGATCGCGAACATCGTGGACGCCAGCGCGTCGTAGCGGAACTCGCCCGCCAGCTCCATCAGCTCGGGCGTGCCGTCGCGCAGGGCACGCTCGGCGATGACGTTCAGGCCGAAGTCCTCCGCGCCGTAGTAGGGGAGTGTCAGGCCCGCGCCGATCCAGGTCACCACGGCGGCGCGCAGGGACAGCCGGTCCTTCAGCAGCTGGTGGACGCCGAGGGCGGCCAGGCCGAGCAGGACGAAGCCGATCATCGCGGCCAGGTGACCGAGGACCCAGGCGGTGGAGGAGATGGCCGCGGCGTCGTCACCGGAGGGACGGACGGCGGGATAGACGAGGAAGAGCAGGCCGGTCACGGCGTAGGTCGCGGGGGTGAGCTTCACGGGGAGCACTCCAGGGGGATCGTTGCTCTTATGTGTGAGCAATGCTCTCCGGGGAGAGCGCTGATGTCAAGAGCGGTGCTCTCGAGAGAGGGTGGGTGCTCACAGGATCGCGGAGTGAGTCCATGTCGGAGAAGTGCCAGAATCACCCCATTGGTATGCATTTTTCATAGGGGGGCGGATGGACGATCTTCAGCCACGCCTGGCGCGCGCCCTCCTCTGGACGATGCTCGGCCTCCTGTGGGGCGTCAGGCTCATCGGCGCGTTGACGGAGGGTGTCGCCTGGCCGGACATCGCGCGGATGGCCGTCGTCCAGGCGCTCATGCTCGCGGTCCTCGTCGCGGCCTGGCGCAGCGTGCCGTACTGGCTGGTGGCGGCGCAGGTGGCGCTCTGCTACGTGGCCTTCCTCGTCTTCGGCCACGCCTTCGCGCCCTCGCTGTGGATCGGGGCGGCGACCGTCCTGCTCGCCCTGCCGCCAAGGTTCGGCCGGCCGCTGGCTGCGCTGATGGCCGTCTCGGGCGGGCTGATCGGGCTCGCGGCGGGCGCCGGCCCGCTGATCGCGCTGTGGTACGTGGCGGTGACGGTCGACAACGGCCTGGTCGTCTTCGGCCTGGCCTCGCTCGCCGCGACGGTCGAGCGGCTCCATGCCGCCAGGGACGACCTGGCCGTGCAGGCGCTGGCGGCCGAGCGCGACCGCGTCCACAGGGACCTGGGACGGCGCCTGCACGACGATCTGACGGCCATCGGCTTCCTGGTCAGGAACGCCGACCTCGACGGCGCGGTCGAGCTGGCCAGAAGGACGCTGTCGGTGGTCCGCGCGCCCGTGCGCGAGGGGGCGGACGCGCCGGTGCCCGTGGAGTCGCCGAGAGCGGCGCGGCTCGTCCTGGCGGTCGTCCTGTCCGTCTACGCGTTCATCACCGAGCTGAACCTGCTCGCGTACGCGAGGCTGAGCCCGCCCCTGCTCGTCGTCACAGGCACCGCCCTGGTGGTGATCGTCGTGCTGCACCTGCGCCCGCCCACCGGGCGGACACTGGCGGTCCTCGTCGTCCTGATGGCGGCGCTTGCGCCGTTCTCGCCCGAGTGGTGGGTCGGCATGGCGGGCTTCCTCGCGGGCCGCATCCTGCTCACCGTCCGCCCGCCGCGCTCGTGGGCCCTCGCCGCCGTCTTCCTGGCCGCCCAGGTGCCCCCGATCGCGCTGACCTACGGGGACCTGCCCATCGTCCTCTACGCGGTCTTCGGCACCATCGCCGTCGCCCTGTTCGTGTACGGCCTGAGCCGGTTGAGCGGCCTCATAGCGGCGCTGGAGGCGGCCAGGCGCGAGCTGGCGAGGAACGCGGTCGCCAGGGAGCGTGACAGGCTCGCCCGCGACCTGCACGACGTGCTGGGCTTCAGCCTGTCGGCCGTGGTGCTGAGGGGCGAGCTGGCGGCGCGGCTCAAGGACTCCGACCCCGACAGGGCCGCCGCGCAGGCCGCGGCGCTGACGCCGCTGGTCGAGCGGGCGCGCCTGGAGCTCGCCTCCGTGACGGGCGATCAGGTAAGGCTGTCGCTGGAGGAGGAGCTGCCGACCCTCCTGGCCACGCTGGCCCTGGTGGGAGTGCGCGCGGAGGTGACCGTCGCGCCCGCACCCTCCGCTCCCGAGGTGGACAGCGTGGTGGCGACGGCGCTGAGGGAGGGCGTGACCAACGTGCTCAGGCACAGCCGCGCGCGGCACTGCGAGATCGAGATCACCTCCACACCCGGGCGGGTACGGCTGCGCGTCGCCAACGACGGCGTGGCGGCGGGCGGCGAACGGGCGGAGGGCAGCGCGCGAAGCGGGAGCGGCCTGGCGGGGCTGGCCGAACGGGCCCGCGGCGGCCTCAGGGCGGGCGTGGACGAGAGGGGCTGGTTCGAGCTGGTCGCGGAGTTCCCGACGGCACCGTCACAGCCAGCCGGACTCCGTGGCGATGCGGATGGCGTCGACCCTGTTGCGGGCGCCCAGCTTCACGACGGCCGTGGTGAGGTAGTTGCGAACCGTGCCGTAGCTCAGGAACAGCCGTTCGGCGATCTCGGCAGGCTGCGCCCCCGTGGCCGACATCCGTAGCACCTCGCTCTCGCGCGGCGTGAGCGGGCTCTCTCCGGCCTCCAGCGCCGACAGCGCCAGCGCGGCGTCGATCACCCGCCCTCCCGCCGCGACCGTCCTGATGGCCGCCGCCAGCTCGCCGGGCTTCACGTCCTTGGGCAGGAAGCCCTGCACCCCTGCGGCCAGCGCCCGCCGTACCTGGCCTGGTCGGTGGAGCGCGGTGAGGATCAGCGAGCGGCACGAGGGCAGCCGCTCGCGCAGCAGCGCGGCGGCGCTGATGCCGTCGAGTGACGGCAGGTCGATGTCGATGACCGCGACGTCGGGCAGCCACGCCAGCGCCGCGGGCACGATCTCGTCGCCGGCCGAGACGCTCGCCACCACCTCGAGGTCGTCCTCCTGGGAGAGCAGCTCGGCCAGGGCCTCGCGCAGGATCTGCATGTCCTCGGCGAGAAGGACCTTCAGCGGCATGCTCTCATTGTGGCCTGCGCATGGAGGGCGCGGAACACTTCGAGTTCACTTTAACAACTGACTATGCTGGGGTCATGAACAGGTTCGGGGAGATGCACTGCTCGATCGCTCAGGCGGTGGGGGTGATCGGCGAGCCGTGGACACCGCTGATCCTTCGCGACCTGTTCCTGGGCGTGCGCAGGTTCGACGAACTGGCGCAGGATCTCGGGATCTCCCGCAACCTGCTGACCGCAAGGCTCGAACGGCTGGTCGAGGCCGGGGTGGTCGAGCGCAGGCCCTACCAGGAGCGGCCGGTCCGCTACGAGTACCACCTGGCCGAGGCGGGGCGCGAGATCGTGCCCGCGCTGATCACGCTGATGGCGTGGGGCGACAAGTGGTCGACTCCGCCCGGCGGCCCTCCCGCGCTGCTGGTGCACTCCTGCGGGCAGCTGTTCACGCCCGTCGTCACCTGCCCGCACTGCGGCGGGGAGGCCAACGCCGACACCATCACCGTCATGGGGGGACCCGGCGCCGCCCAGGGCCCCGGCACCATGGTGCTGGCGGCTCCCCAGGGGAGCTGACCCCCTCACCCGCGAGGCGCGGGCCGTACGGCCGCGGCCACGATGTGCTCGAGGCGGTGGGCATGGGCGCCGCGCCAGTAGACACGGCCGCACGCCGCGCAGCGCGCGAAGACGTCGTAGCTGTGGCGGGTGCCGGGTTCGAGCAGGGCTTCGACGTCGGCCTTGTCGACGGGCGACAGCTTCCCGTTGCACGCCGTGCACCTGGTCCATGGCGCCAGCGGCGGCGCGAACCGGTCGAGCACGTCGGCGAGCTGCTCGTCGGCGCGCTCCCCCCGCACGTAGGCGCCGAGCCACAGCGCCCTGCGGCGCAGCAGGCCCCGGTCTCTGGTCAGCAGCAGCCTCCGCTCGGCGTTGGCCCACCTGACCAGGGCGTCGTCGTCACGGTCGTTGTGGTAGGCCGTGTCCACGCCCAGCAGCCGCAGCCGCCTGGCGAGCGTGCCGAGATGCACGTCGAGCAGGAAGCGCGGCGGTGCGATCGGCAGCGCCTGCGGCCGCGCCGCCGGCAGCACCCCGACGACGTCGCCGTCGCCCGGCCGATGGGAGGGCGGCACCGGCCTGCCGTCGACGACGAGGCGGCCGACCTCGGGCAGCGGGACACCGAGTGACTCGACCACGTGGCCGAGCGAGGAGGTGCCGTCGTAGGCCACGGGCACGCGCTCGCGCCGGTGCCGTGGCGCCAGGAACAGCCACAGGTCGGCGTCGAAGCGAATGCTCAGCTCCGGCCCTTCCATCCTCTCAGCATGCCATCACAGGCGCTCTGGCACCTCGTTGCCCGCCGCGCGGATCGCCTTGGGCAGGTTGACGGCCGCCAGCAGCGCCCCGCCGAGCACGAAGAAGACGATCAGCGAGATGATGCCCAGCCGGTAGCTGTCGGTCAGCTGCAGCGCCATGCCGAGCGTGAAGGAGCCCAGGAACGTCGAGCCCTTGTCGCTGATCTCGTAGAGGCTGTAGTACTCGGCCTCCTTGCCGCGCGGGATCACGTGCGAGAACAGCGAGCGCGACAGCGCCTGCGTGCCGCCCATGACGATCGCGATCGCGAACCCCAGGGCGAAGAAGGCCGTCGCCGACCCCTTGGGCAGGAAGTAGGCCACGCAGACGACGCCCGTCCACGCCACCAGCGCCGCCAGCACCACCCGCTTGGCGCCGAAGGTCCTGGCCATCCTGCTCAGCGCCAGCGCGCCGCCGAAGGCGACGAACTGCACCATGAGGATCGCGCCGATCTGCACGGTCTGGGAGAGCTCGAGCTCCTTGTCGGCGAAGGTGGCCGAGAAGGAGATCACGGTCTGCACGCCGTCGTTGTAGAGCAGGTAGGCCACCAGGAAGGCCAGCGTGAGCGGGTAGCGGCGCAGGTCCATGGCGGTCCTGCCGAGCTGCCTGAAGCTGCCCGCGACCGCCTGGCCCGCGCTCTCGCCGCGGGCGGCCAGGCCGCGCCTGTTGCGCAGCCGCAGCAGCGGGATGATCGTGAACCCGCCCCACCACAGCCCCGCCGAGCTGAGCGCGATGCGCGCGGCGGTGCCGGAGTCGATGCCGAACGACTCGGCCCGCAGGAACAGCACCAGGTGGACGGCCAGCAGCAGCCCGCCGCCGAGGTAGCCGAACCCCCACCCCATGCCCGAGACCCTGTCGCGCTCGGAGGGCGAGGCGATCTCGGGCAGGAAGGAGTTGTAGATGACGAACGCGCACGCGAACCCGACGTTGGCGACCAGGAACAGCGCGCCGCCCAGCAGGTAGCGCCCGTCGCCCGCGAACCAGAAGCACACCGTCGCCGCCGCGCCGAGCATGGCGAAGAAGCCCATGAGCTCCTTCTTGCGCCCGGTGTGGTCGGCCAGCGCTCCCGCGATCGGCATCAGCACGATCTGCAGCACCGCCGCCACGCCGACCACGAAGGAGTAGTAGGCGCTCGGCCGCACGTCGAAGCCGAGCACGTCCACGTAGGGAGCGCCGGCCGCCGCCGCCTCGGCGACGTCGGTGAGGTAGGGCCCCAGGAAGACCGTGAGCACCGTGGTCGGGAAGGCCGAGTTGGCCCAGTCGTACCAGTACCAGCCGCGCTGCTCACGGCGGCGGGCGGTGGGGGAGTCGTCGAAGACGGCAGGGGGGGTGGGAACTGCCAAGGGAGGGCTCCTAGGCTGCGAGCTGGCCGGGATGCCAGAGCCCGCGCCGGTCGAGGACGTCGCGCAGGCCGGAGATGTTGTCGGTCATGATGCCGTCGACCCCGAGGTCGAGCAGATAGTCCATGCGCAGGGTGTCGTTGATGGTCCACACGTGGACCTGCATGCCGAGGGCGTGCGCCGTACGCACCAGGGCGCGGGTGGTGACCCGCAGCCCGCGAAAGCCGATCGGCACCTGCGCGCAGGGCACGCCCGAGCGGACCAGCCTGGTCAGCACGCGGCCGTAGCCCGAGGTGGCGGCGGCCGCGCGCAGGGAGGCGACGCCGCGAGGGCCGAGCGCCGAGCAGACCTCGCGGCCCATGGCCGCGCGCGCCCTGGCCAGGCGCTCGTCGGAGAAGGAGGTCAGGCAGATCCGGTCGTAGGCGTTGGTGCGCCTGACCATGTCGGCCAGCGGCCTGATCGCGCCCGCCTCCTTGACGTCGATGTTGAACTTCGCCGAGGGGAAGGAGCCGAGGAGGTCCTCCATCAGCGGGATCTCGTCGGCGCCGCCGATGCGGGCCTGCCTGACGGCGCTGTAGGGCAGCTCGGCGATCCTGCCCCTGCGGTCGGTGACCCTGTCGAGCGTGTGGTCGTGGAAGGCCAGCAGCACGCCGTCGGAGGTCGCGTGCGCGTCGGTCTCGAGGTACTCGTAGCCCAACCGCACCGCCCGCTCGAAGGCCGCGGCGGTGTTCTCGTGCCCCTCCAGGGCTCCACCACGGTGAGCGAAGGCCAGCGGGCCAGGATGGTCGAGGAAGGCGAAACGACGGCTGAGCACACGGCGAGTATGCCGCTTGTGAGCTCGGCGCGTCATGTCGGCGTGGTTACGACTCGGGCAATTTACTCCATTCCTGACGTCGCGTCTCCGACAGCGCGATGGCCGCCGCCACACCGACGTTGAAGGAGCCGACCCGCCCGACCTGCGGGATGTAGGCGGCCAGGTCGGCGGCCTCCAGCAGGGCGGGGGAGCAGCCGTGGTCCTCGCTGCCGACCACCAGGCACACGTCGCGGTCGAGGTTGGTGCGGTGGAGGGGCTGGGCCTCGCCGGTGAGCTCGATCGCGATCACCGTGTAGCCGTCGTCCCTGGCCTCGCGCACCGCGTCGAGCACGGGGACGGCCTCCTTCCACGCCACGAGCCTGTCGGTGCCGAGCGCCACCTTGGCCGCCTTGGGGTTGGTCGGCGGCGTGGCGTTGCCCGCCAGCCAGATCTGGTCGACGCCGAAGGCGGCCGCGCTGCGGAAGATGGAGCCCACGTTGAAGGGACCCGTCACCGACTCCACGATCATGGAGAGCCGGTTGCCCGTGCTCCTGCGCCAGGTGCGGTTGAGCCGCTTGACGTCGGTCGGGCGCAGTTGCTTTCTCATCGGGTCACCTTCAGGATTCGGTACGCGGCGCGGGAGGCCTCGCGGGTGGCCTGCCAGCCCTGGTCGGACAGCCAGCGCTGCAGGGAGTCGGAGCCGAGGTGCTTCTGCACCACGAGGTAGGCGACCCCGTCGGGGGTCAGCCTGGTCAGCCAGCGGGTCAGCATCTCGTGCATGGCCTGCTTGCCGATGCGGATCGCCGGGTTGGACCAGATCGCGGCGAACCGCACGTCCTCGGGAACCTCGTCGACGTGCGCGGGTCTCACCCTGCCGAGGGCGGCGGCCTTGGCGTTGCGCTCGGTCAGCTCGAGCGAGCGCCTGTTGACGTCGACGGCCCACACGGTGGCCGAGGGTGCGCGCGAGGCCATGGTCAGCGCGATGGGGCCGTAGCCGCAGCCCAGGTCGAGCAGGTGGCCCTCCTGCGGAGGCGCGGGCACGCTCTCCAGCAGGACGCGGGTGCCGAGGTCGATCCTTTCGGGGGAGAAGACGCCCCTGTCGGTCTCGAGCCTCAGGTGCAGGTCGGGCAGGACCAGGTCGACGCTCGACGGTCTGCTCGCAGCCTGGGGCTGCTCCTCGAAATAGTGGGCCACGTGCGAAAAGCTTAGGGGATGCGGTGGCCGAGCAGGATGGCCGCCGCCGCGACGACCAGTCCCGCGACGATCGCCGCGATGATGAAGTACTGGCTGATCTCCTGGCTCACGGTCTTGAACCCCAGCGACGTGCCGATCTGCTCGTAGACCTGGCGCAGCTCGTTGCCCGACTCGGCGGCGTAGGCGCGGCCGGAGGTGCCGTCCGACAGCGTCTGCAGGGTGGCCTTGTTCACCGGTACGGTCACCGGGCGCCCGTCGATCATGACGGTGCCCTCCTGCGTGCCGTACGCGATGGTCGAGACAGGCACCCTCGCCTGCTTGGCGGCGTCGACGGCCTCGCTCACCGAGCGCCCGGAGGTGTTGTCCCCGTCGGACAGCAGCACGATCGCGGCGGGCGGCGGGTCGGTGACCGCGCGCTGGTCGAAGGAGCGGATGGAGTCGAGGGAGTTGAAGACCGCCTCGCCGATGGCGGTGCCGGGACGGGTGTTGAGGTTGCCGAGCGCGGTGACGACCGCCTGCCTGTCGGTGGTGGGGGAGATGACCACGTTGGCGGAGCGGGCGAAGGAGACGAGGCCGACGTTGAAGCGTTCGGGCAGGCCGCGCACGAACGTCTGCGCCGCGATCCTGGCCGCGGCGATCCTGCTGGGCGGCACGTCGTCGGCGTCCATCGACAGCGACACGTCGAGCGCGACCATGATGGTGGCCCTGTCGCGCGGGACGCGCACCTGGTCGGCGGGCCTGGCCGCGCCGATGACCAGCAGGCTCATCATCACCAGGAACAGCAGGGGCGCGAGGTGGCGCCGCCAGCCGGGGCCGTGGGGCGCGACCATGTTCAGCAGGGCCAGGTTGGTGAAGCGCACGGTGTAGCGGCGCCGCCTGAACTGCGCCACCACGTAGGCCGCGATCACCAGCGCCACGAGCGCGAACAGCCACAGATATCCCGGCGCCAAGAACGTCACGGACTCTCCTGTCCCTGGTCGGCTTCCTCGCTCACGTGCCAGCCCTCCGGTGTGCCAGGTGCGCCATGCGCCGCTGGCGTAGCGCGAACTGCGCGATGTCGAACACCCAGTCCCTGTCGGTGCGCAGCACCAGGTGGGCCACCCCGGCCTTGCGCAGCGCGGCCCGGGTGCCCTCCCGCTGCAGGGCCGCCGCCTCTGCGTAGGCGGCGCGCACCCGCGGCGAAAGGTGTACCTCGCTTACGTGCCCAGTCTCCGGGTCCGTGAACGCCACCGTGCCGACGTCGGGAAGCTCCAGTTCGCGGGGGTCCATCACCTCGACCGCCAGCACCTGGTGGCGCGCCGCCAGGCGCCTGATCGGCCGCTCCCACGCCCGCTCCGCGCCGGGGTCGAGGCTCGGCTGCGCCTCGAGGAAGTCGGAGACCACCACCCGCAGCCCGTGCCGTCTGCGCATGGCGGCCAGCACGTCGATCCCCTCGGCCAGATCGGGGGCGTCCTGGACGGCCCGCCCCCTCGGGGCGTCGAGCAGCGAGTGCAGCAGGCCGTACAGCGCGGGCCTGCCCGTCCTGGCGGGCATCCTGTGCAGCGCGTCGTCGTGCAGCACCAGCGCGCCGAAGCGGTCGCCCATCCTGCTGGTCAGGAAGCCGATCGCGCCGATCGCCGAGACCACCAGGTCGCGCTTGTCGGTGTCGGTGGTGCCGAAGTCCATGCTGGGCGAGAGATCGGCCAGCGCCCAGGTCTCCAGCTCCCTGTCGGAGACCAGGTCGCGCACGTGCGGGACCGTCGTGCGCGCGGTCACCGCCCAGTCCATCCGCCGCACGTCGTCCTCGCCGGGCACGTACACTCTGCTGTCGCCCGCCTCGCTGCCGGGGCCGGGCAGCAGGCCCTGGTGCTGGCCGTGCAGCAGGCCGTCGAGCCTGCGGCTGATCGTCAGCTCGAGCCTGCGCAGCGCCTGCTCGGCCTGGTTCGTCATCGGCCCTGGTTCCAGACGACGAGCGGCGGCGGTACGGAGTGCAGCACCTGCCTGACCACGTTCTCGGGGTCGACGCCGTCGGCGAGCGCGTCGAAGGTGAGCATCAGCCGGTGGCCCATCACGTCGACGGCCACGTCGCGCACGTCGTCGGGCAGCAGGTAGTCGCGCCCGCGCAGCACCGCGAGCGCCCTTCCCGCCGCGACCAGGCCGAGCGTGGCGCGCGGGCTCACGCCGATCTCGATCGTGTCGGCCAGGTCGGGCATGCCGTACTCGGCGGGGGAGCGGGTGGACATCACCAGGCGCACCACGTAGTCGGCGACCAGCTGGTGCACCGAGACCTGCTCGGCCTGCCGCTGCAGGGCCATCAGCCGCTCGGGGTCGAGGATCGGCTCGGGCACCGGTGGCGTGACGCTCATCCTGTGCAGGATCTCCAGCTCCTCCTGCGCGGTCGGGTGCGGCACCCTGACCCTGAACAGGAAGCGGTCGCGCTGCACCTCGGGCAGCGGGTAGACGCCCTCGGACTCGATCGGGTTCTGGGTGGCCAGCACGATGAAGGGCTTGGGCAGCGGGTGGGTGACGCCCGCCAGCGTGACCTGGCGCTCGGCCATGACCTCCAGCAGGGCGGACTGCACCTTGGCGGGGGCACGGTTGATCTCGTCGGCGAGCAGGAAGTTGACGAAGACCGGGCCGAGCTCGACGTCGAACTGCTCGCTGGAGGGGTGGTAGACGCGGGTGCCGACGATGTCGCTCGGCACGAGGTCGGGGGTGAACTGGATGCGGGCGAACGTGCCGCCCACCACCGTGGCGAGCGTCGAGGCGGCCAGCGTCTTCGCCACGCCGGGCACGCCCTCCAGCAGGCAGTGGCCGCGCGCCAGGAGCGCGACCACCAGCCGCTCCACCATGTGATCCTGTCCGACGATGACGCGCCGGACCTCCTCAAGGGTCTGACGCAGCACGGCCGCGTCCGTACCTGTCGACAGCTCTTCGGCAGCGCTCATGTGTGCTATTCCACCAAACAAGGCTTATGGGTGCACGACCCGCCGCGCCGGGTATACCTGCTTTGATGACTCGCATGGCCGCTCCGCTCCAGTACGGTGACCCGCCAAGACTCGGGGGGTTCGCCGTGCAGGCCCGCCTGTCCACGGTGCCGGCGGGGCTGGTCTACCTCGGACAGGGGCCCGACGGCAGGGCGGTGTCCATCGCGCTGCTCACCAGGGGCGCGGCGCTCGACCCCTCGGCCCGCGAACGGTTCGTCACGGCCATCCGCTCCTCCTCGGGGGTCAGGGGCTGGATGGCGAGGGCCAGAGGGAGGACCACCACGCTCGACGGGCCGCCCGTCGTGGCCGCGGAGCTGGGCGACGCGCCGTGGGTGGCGGTGCCCTACACGCCGGGACGGCCGGGCGCCGAACGCTTCCTCGAGCCCGTCATGGTGGGCGGCACGCTGATCGGCGAGGTGCACGGGCCCGACTTCGTCCCGTACTGGCTGGCCGACAGGGCACCTGCGCTTCCGGCGCCGCCCCTGCCCAGGCCCCCGCTGACCGAGACCAGGACCAGGGTGCTCGTCGCCGGCGCGGTGCTGGCGCTGCTCGTGCTGCTCGGCGCGGTGATCGCCCTTCTGCTGTTCGGCGGCGGGGACGACAGCGCGCCGATGCCGCGGCCGATGCCCCCCACGCAGTACGTGCCGAGCCCGCCGCCGGTGCCCGCCTCACCCGAGCCGCAGGAGCCCCAGCCCTCGCCCTCGCCGGGGGAGACGGGCAGGAGCACGCCCGGACAGTCGCCCGGCGAGGACACCGACGAGGGCAACCCGATCTAGGCCGTGACGCCGGGCGGCCGGGTGTCAGCCGAACTGCTGCCAGCCGAGCCTGGCCACCATCGCCACCACGACGCACAGCAGCACGACGCGGACGAAGCCGGTGCCGCGCCTGAGCGCCATCCTCGCGCCGAGCTGGGCGCCTGCGATGTTGCAGACCGCCATGCCGAGGCCGAGCGCCCACAGGATGTGCCCCTGGTAGCCGAAGACCAGCAGCGCGCCGAGGTTGGTGCCGGTGTTGATGATCTTCGAGGTGGCCGAGGCGTGGACGAAGTCGAGGCCGAGGATCGTGGTGAAGGCGATGATCAGGAAGGTGCCGGTGCCGGGGCCCATGATCCCGTCGTAGAAGGCGATCAGCACCCCCGAGACCAGGATCGCCGCCCCCACTCTCGCGCGGGTGCGCAGGTGCGGCTGGGGGAGCGCGCCGAAGGAGGGGCGCAGGGTCACGAAGGCGGCCACGCCCAGCAGGATGACCATCACCAGCGGGCGCAGAACCTCGGAGGAGATCGCCGCGGCGGCGGAGGCGCCGAGCCCCGAGCACAGGACGGCGAGCACCCCCGCGGGGACGGCCACCTGCGGGTCGAGCTTGGTGGTGCGGACGTAGGTGACGGCCGCCGAGGCGGTGCCGAAGACGGACGACAGCTTGTTGGTGGCGATGGCCTGGATGGTCGGCACGCCCGCGACCATGAGGGCGGGCAACTGCAGCAGACCGCCGCCGCCCACGACGGCGTCGATCCAGCCCGCTCCCGCGGCCGCCGCCAGCAGTACGACGACCTGTTCCAGCGACACCCCTGCACTCCCCGCAGCGACCCGTCCAATCCCTCAGCAGGGTATAGGCCGATATTTCGTGATACGCCCTGGGGGTGGTGCCTTCGGGGAACGTGCGCGGCCGGGTGAGCGGTCGGTGGGGTGCGGTGCGGGCCGGTGGGATCCGGTCCCCGCGCGGCCCATCGTCGCGCGGGGACCGGAGAGAGCGCCCACCGTGACCTGCGAGCGCCCCCGCCATGGGAGGTGCGGGGAAGGGACCCGCTCAGTGGGCGGCGGCCAGCGGTCGCTTCCTGCTGGCGAACACGTCGTCGATCAACCGGTACGTGCGGGCCTGTTCGGCCGTCATGAACCGGTCGCGCTCGATGTCCTTCCTGACCTCCGCCGCAGGCCGCCCCGTGTGCTTGGCCAGGATCTCCTCCTGCTGGTCGCGCATCCGCAGGATCTCGCGCGCGTGGATCTCCAGGTCGCTCGACTGGCCCCTGGCCCCCTCGGTGGCGGGCTGGTGGAGCAGGATGCGCGCGTGCGGCAGCGCGGCCCGCTTGCCCGGCGCGCCTGCGGCCAGCAGCACCGCGGCGGCCGAACTGGCCTCACCGATGCACACCGTCTGGATCTCGGGCCTGACGAACTGCATCGTGTCGTAGATGGCTGTCATCGCGGTGAACGAGCCGCCAGGAGAGTTGATGTAGAGCTGGATGTCGCGGTCGGGGTCGAGCCCCTCCAGGGTGAGCAACTGCGCCATCACGTCGTTGGCCGAGGTGTCGTCGATCGGCGTGCCGATGAAGATGATGCGGTCCTCGAACAGCTTGTTGTAGGGGTTCATCTCCTTCACGCCGTAGCTGGTGCGCTCGACGAAGGAGGGCAGCACGTACCTGGCGTTCATCGCTGGATCACCCCGTTGGCGTTGGCCACGACATGGTCGACGAACCCGTACTCCCTGGCCTCCTGCGCGGTGAACCAGCGGTCCCTGTCGGAGTCGGCCTGAATGCGCTCGAGCGGCTGCCCGGTGTGCTGCGCGATGAGCTCGGCCATCAGGCGCTTGGTGTAGATCATGTTCTCGGCCTGGATCTGGATGTCGGTGGCGGTGCCGCCGATGCCGCCGAGCGGCTGGTGCATGACGATCCTGGCGTGCGGGAGAGCGTAGCGCTTGCCCCGCGTGCCGCCGCTGAGCAGGAACTGACCCATGGAGGCGGCGAAGCCCATCGCGACCGTCGAGACGTCGCAGGGAACGAACTGCATCATGTCGTAGAGCGCCATCCCCGCGGACACCGAACCGCCGGGGGAATTGATGTAAAGAGTGATGTCGCGGTGCGGGTCCTCGGCCGCCAGCAAAAGCAGCTCGCCGCACAGTCGATTGCATATCTCGTCGTCGACCTCCTGGCCGAGAACGACAATGCGCTCCCTCAGCAAGCGCTGGCCGAGCTGTTCCGGCCAGGCGGTGCGAGTGGCCTCTGTCATGCGTGCGCCTTTCTCTCGGTACTAATGCGACGTTATCCAGAAGCGCCTCGAATTAGTCATGACTTTCTCCGTGAGCAGATTTCACCAAAAGCGCATTTCGCTCGGAGTGAATAAACGTCGACATAGAATGGCTTCTGTGAGATGGACCCTTGTCGCCCGCAGATGGGCCTGCCTCGTCCTCGGTGGGGCGCTGCTGATGCCGTACATGATGCTCGGGGTGCTGGTCAGCGGCACGGTCGGCAGAGTGGGCGCCGACCTGCTCCTCCCCATCGACGTGCTGGTCTTCGTCGCGGTGCTGCCCGTGGTGGCGCTGACGGGTCTGTTCCTGCCGCTGCGCGCCTTCGAGGTGTCGGCGGCCGAGGGGCTGCTCGGCGTGCGGATCGACCCGCTGCCCCGCCGCGCCCGCACCTGGGCCGAGCGGCGGCGCATGGCGGCGTGGTTCACGCTGCACCTGGGTGTGGGCGGGGTCGTCAGCGGCGTCACGCTGGCGGTCGTGCCGTTCGTGGTGTGGTCGATGGCGGTGCCCTTCACCGGTGACAGGTTCGGCATCCTCGGCCAGGGTCCCCCGCTCGGCTGGTGGCCGCTGGGCGGGCTCGCCTTCCTGGTCCTGCTGGTGGCGCTGGTCCAGGGGGCGGGCGCGCTGCTGGCCAGGCTGGCGCCCGTGCTGCTCGGCCCCTCGCCCTCCGACCGGCTCGCCCTCGCCGAGGAGCAGGCCCGCACGCTCGCCGAGCGCAACAGGCTGGCCCGCGAGCTGCACGACTCCGTCGGTCACGCGCTGAGCGTGGTCACCCTGCAGGCCGCGGCGGCCGGCAGGGTGCTCGACCGCGACCCCGCGACCGCCAGGATCGCGCTGGAGGCCATCGAGCAGTCGGCCAGGGCCGCGCTGGAGGACCTCGACCACGTGCTGGGCGTCCTGAGGGAGGATCCGCAGGCCAGGGCGCCGCAGGCGACCCTCGCCGACCTCGACGAGCTGATCCGCACCTCGGGCGCCGACGTCACGCGCGAGGTGGGCGACCTCTCGGCGGTGCCCGCCGTGGTCTCGAGGGAGGCCTACAGGATCGTCCAGGAGGCGCTGACCAACGCCATCAAGCACGGCCACGGCACCGTACGGCTGGCCGCCGCCGTGCGGGAGGACCAGCTGAGCATCGAGGTCACCAACGCCGCGGGCGCCGGAGGGCACGGCGGCGGCAGAGGCGTCGCCGGCATGCGCGAAAGGGTCGGGCTGCTGCGCGGCACGCTCCACGCCGGCCCCGTGGAGGCGGGCGAGTGGCAGGTGTCGGTGCGACTGCCGCTACGGTCGGGGGTGTGATGCTCAAGGTCGTGATCGCCGACGACGAGGCCCTCATCCGCACCGGCCTGCGGATCATCGTCGACTCCGAACCGGACCTGAGCGTCGTCGGCGAGGCGGCCGACGGCGCCGAGGTCGTCCCCGTGGTGCGCGCGCAGCGTCCCGACGTGGTGCTGATGGACGTCAGGATGCCGCGCGTCGACGGCATCCAGGCCACCAGGCAGCTGGTCGCGCTCGACGACCCGCCCAAGGTGCTCGTCGTGACGACGTTCGAGAACGACGACTACGTCTACGACGCGCTGAGAGCGGGGGCGAGCGGCTTCCTGCTGAAGCGCACCAAGCCCGACGACCTGGTGCGGGCCGTACGGGTGGTGGCCGCGGGCGAGGCGCTGCTGTTCCCCGCCGCGATCCGCGCGCTGGCGGCCACGCGCGGTCATACCGCGCAGGTGCCCGGCATCGGCAGGCTCACGGGGCGCGAGGGCGACGTGCTGCGCCTGATGGCCAGGGGGCTTTCCAACGGGGAGATCGCCGCCGAGCTGGTGGTCAGCCAGGAGACGGTCAAGACCCACGTCGGCAACGTGCTGGCCAAGCTCGACGCCCGCGACCGCACCCAGGCCGTCATCGCCGCCTACGAGTCGGGCTTCGTCGCCCCCGGCTGAACCCGCCCCCGGGCTGAACCCGCCCCCGGGCTGAACCCGCCCCCGGGCTGAACCCGCCCCGGGATGAACCCCGCCTGAGATGAACCCGCCACCTGGATGAGCCGGCTTACCGGGGCCTCGCCCGCCAGGACTCGAGGATCTCCTCGGCGGGCAGCGTGGTGCACTCCGTCGCCGACATGCCGGTGGCCTCCAGGTGCGCCTCGACCAGGCGCAGGCCCGCGGGGTAGCCCGCCATGTCGGAGATGCCGCGCGGCTCCTGGCCGAACCTGCTCATCGCCGAGTCGCCGAGCACGTACGCGGGCGTGTTCTGCATGCCGGCCAGGTCGAGATCGGCTTCGATCCTGGCGAAGACCTCGTCGGCGAGCGGGCGGGTCGTCCACGGACCCATCGCCCCCGGGCCTGACATCTCGCGGACGAACGCCTCGGCCAGGCCCTCGGCGACGACGTGCTCGCCGACGGTGACGGTCTCGGGGTTCCACTCGACGTTGCGGAAGCGGACGTTGTGGTGGAACTCGTGCACCGCGCAGTGCGCGATCCTGTCGATGACGTCCTCGCGGGGCCAGGCGATGACGTAGAGCCAGTCGCCGTAGGAGCCCATGCCGTAGTAGCCGCCCGCGACGTCCATGAGATAGTCGTCGTCGGGGTCGCCGAGAACGAACATCACGTTCAGGTGGTCGGGGCCGTCGAAGCTCCTCAGACGGTCGGCGGCGTCGGCCAGCGCCCGCTCGATCCGGCCCCTGACGTCCCTGTCGATGAGGTTTCGCACGGCGGGCAGGTAGCGCTCGTCCTCGCGGTCGACGCGGAAGCCCGAGCCCATGTGGTGGAGGTCGACGCTGTCGCCCGGCATGGGGATGGAGGCCCGCATGGGCGCCAGCATCGCCGTCAGCAGGGCGGGGCGCTCCTCGAGAGGGCGCTCCAGCAGGTCGGCCATCGCGGAGAAGGTGTCGTGAACGGTGAACTTCATGCCGAGGACGCTAAAGGCTCCCGTTACGTGAGGCTCAACCCCTTTTCTCCTGAGGACACAATGGGGACATGCGCGCCAGCCGTCTGCTCTCCCTCCTGTTGCTGCTCCAGACGCGCGGCCGCATGACCGCCACCGAGCTGGCCGAGGAGCTCGAGGTGTCGGTCAGGACCGTCTACCGCGACGTCGAGGCCCTGTCCTCCTCCGGTGTGCCGGTCTACGCCGACCGCGGTCCCGCGGGCGGCTACCAGTTGCTCGACGGCTACCGCACCAGGCTCAACGGGCTCACCGCGGCCGAGGCCTCCTCGCTGTTCCTGGCCGGGATGCCCGGCCCCGCGGCCGAGCTGGGCCTCGGGGAGGTGGCGGCCAACGCCGAGCTGAAGCTGCTGGCCGCCCTGCCGCCCGAGCCGCGCTCCCGGGCGACCATGATGCGCGAGCGCTTCCACCTCGACGTGCCGGGCTGGTACCGGGGCGCCGACGACGTGCCGCACCTGGCCGAGGTGGCCGAGGCGGTGTGGGACCACCGTCCGCTGCGCATGAGGTACCGGCGGTGGGGGCGCCAGGAGGTGGACAGGGTGATCCATCCGTACGGGCTGGTCCTCAAGGGCGGCTCGTGGTACATGGTCGCCGCCCCGCCCGGCGGCGACCCGCGCACCTACCGCGTCTCGCGCATCCTGGCGATGGAGACCCTGCAGGGCCGCTTCGAGCGGCCGCCCGGCTTCGAGCTGGCGGAGTTCTGGCAGGCCTACGCCAAGGACTTCAGGGAGAAGATGTACACCGCCGAGGCCGTCATCAGGTTCGAGCCCGGCGCGGAGAGCCTGCTGGAGTACACCCTCAGCATGCCCGTGCCGATGCCGGAGCCCGACCCCGACGGGTGGCGGACGGTGACCGTGCCCATCGAGTCGGTCAGGCACGCCCGCTGGCTGCTGCTGCGGATGGGCGCGAGCGTCGAGGTCCTGGCCCCCGCCGAACTGCGCGACCTGATGCGGCAGTCGGTCGCGGACCTCGGCAAGATATACCAATCATGAGCAAAGTACATGTGGGTCTCGTCGGCGTGGGCAACTGCGCCTCCTCGCTGGTGCAGGGT
>NZ_BAAAXC010000012.1:0-953236 GCF_039535395.1 Nonomuraea roseola | reverse complement strand
GAGCGTGAGCGCGTGGACGTGGCCGCCCCTCGACGCGGCGGACCAGGTCGACGCCCGCGGTGATGTTGCCCCACTGGTCGCTGCCGCCGATCTGCAGCGAGCAGCCGTGCCTGCGGTACAGCTCGAGGTAGTCGTTGGCCTGCAGGATCTGGTAGCTGAACTCGGTGTAGCTGAGCCCCTCGCCCGCGAGCCTGGCCGCGACGGACTCGCGGGCCAGCATGCGGTTGACGGGGAAGTGCTTGCCGATGTCGCGCAGGAAGTCGATCGCGGACAGCTCGGCGGTCCAGTCGAGGTTGCTGACCATGAGCGCGGCGTTGGGCTGCGCCTCGAAGTCGAGGAATCGTCCGACCTGGCCGCGCAGCCGCTCCACCCATCCGGCGACGACGTCACCCGCGTTGAGTGAACGCTCGGTGTTGCGCCCGCTGGGGTCGCCGATCAGCCCGGTGGCGCCCCCGACCAGCCCGATCGGCCGGTGACCCGCCAGCTGGATGCGGCGTAGCGTCAGCAGCGGCACGAAGTGTCCGACGTGCAGCGAGGGAGCGGTGGGGTCGAAGCCGGCATAGACCGAGATCGGTCCCTTGGCCATGGACGCGCGAAGGGCGTCGAGGTCGGTGGACTGCGCGATCAGACCTCGCCATGCGAGGTCGTCGATGATGTCGGTCACGATTCCGGCTTTCCGAACGAGTGGACATGGACTGGCTACAGAGTGCCCGATCTCGGCACCTGTCGCCACTTGAAAACCCTCCTGCGTGATCATGGCAGACGTTAGGATCCCCTGCCGTGGCCGATTCCTCCGGATCCAACCGTGGCACGATCATCGCGGCCGTCATCGGCGCGGTCGCGACTCTCGCGGCTGCCGGGATCGGCATCCTGGCGACCCAGAGAGCCGCGGGAGACGCCGCGGCCAAGGCGGGCCCCACGGCGACCGTCACGATGACCGTCACCGCGACCGCCACCGTCACCGCCAACAGCGCCGTGACCGCGAACAGCACCGCCCCCGCCGACGACACCGCCACCCCGCCGGGCGAGACGGGCCGGACCACGGGCATGGGTGAACGCTGGCGAGGGGTCTACGCGCTCAAGGACGACGTCTCACTCGAGTTCGACCACGAGAGCGGTGCCAGGACCTCGACCGACGACACGGAGGGCGACGTCCACGGCTGGTTCGCGGCGGAGTCCGCCAAGATCTACGCGCACGACGGCGTCAAGGTGGCCGCCTGGGAGGAGGAGCGCGCACCCACGGCGGAGGAGTGCGCGGCGCGCACCGCGAGCGCCGGAGCCGCCGACCAGGACTAGCGGCGGGCCCCAAGAAGACGGCCGAGGGCGTCTGCGTCCTCAGCTCCGAGGGCAACCTGGCCTGGCTGGAGCTGAAGACGGTCAAGAGCGAGCTCGGCTGGCCGAAGTCGGTGTCGGGGAGCGCGGTCGTCTGGGGGCGGTAGCCTCGCAGCCATGTGGAGGGTTCGCCGCGAGCTGGTCGCAATCAAGATCCTGGCCGCCGTGGCCTGTGCCGCCCTCGGCGGCTACTGGTACCTCTCCGGCGACGTGCGCGGCGTGATCCTGGCCGTCCCCGCCACCCTGCTGGTCGGCGCCATGGCGCTCAGAGACCTCCTGGTCCCCGTGCGGCTGGCCACCGACGAGTCCGGCATCACCGTCGCGCACGGCTACGCGGGCTCCCGCCACGTCCCCTGGGACCAGATCGAGGACATCAAGGTCGACGTGCGAACCCGCTACGGCAGGCGCAGCGAGATGCTGGAGATTGACACCGGCGACAACCTGCACCTGTTCAGCCGTTCCGACCTCGGGGTCTCGCCCACCGAGGTCGCCGCGGAGCTGCGACGGCTCAGGGCGGCGTAGCCGGGAGCCGTTCAGCCACGCCGCCTGGGCACGTGCGGCCGGTACGGCGAGACCGTCGGATCCCCCTCGATCCAGAACCGCCAGGGGGTGTCGGCCCCTGTGGAGATCCCGGTCCTCGGTCCCGCGAGCACCGAGGCGGGCGGGGACCCGTCGAGCACCTTGCCGATCATGTCCAGGCCGTTGTCCTCGCGCCCCCAGCCGAGCGCCACGGCCAGCCTGGCGGGGCCTCTGGCCAGGTCGCGGTCGCGGGCCCCGTTGCGCCGTGCCCTGGCCACGTCGAGGCCCGACACGATCTCGCCCGCGCGCAGCAGGATGGCCGAGCCGTGCCCCTCGGGCAGGCAGACGAGGTTGGCGCAGTAGTGCATGCCGTAGGTGAAGTAGACGTACAGATGCCCCGGCGGGCCGAACATCACCGAGTTGCGCGGGGTCTGTCCTCGGTAGGTGTGAGAGGCGGGGTCCTCCCCCGGCAGGCCGTACGCCTCGACCTCGGTCAGCCTGACGCCGACCTCGCCGTGCACGAGGACGCGCCCGAGCAGTTCGGGCGCGACCTCGTGAGCTGGCCTGTCGAAGAAGTCCCTGCTCAGGAGCCCGAGGCCCATGCCGCCTGGGCGTCGACAGCCTCGCGAAGCGCCGCGATCTGGTCGCGGACCCTGTCGGGCGCGGTGCCGCCGTGCGCCTTGCGCGCGGCCAGCGCGCCCGGCACGTTGAGCACGTCGCGCACGTCGGGGGTCAGGTGCGGGGAGACCTTCGCCAGGTCCTCGTCGCTGACCTCGCCCAGGTCGACGTCGTTGACCTGGCAGTAGACGACCAGGTGGCCGACGGCCTCGTGCGCGTCGCGGAAGGCCACGCCCTTGCGCACGAGCAGCTCGGCCAGGTCGGTGGCCAGCGCGAAGCCGTCGGAGGCGGTCGCCGACATGCGCGCGGTGTTGACGCGCATCGTGGAGACCAGCCCCGCGACCGCGGGGAGCACCAGCAGCAGGGTGTCGACGGTGTCGAAGACCGGCTCCTTGTCCTCCTGCAGGTCGCGGTTGTAGGTCAGGGGCAGGCCCTTCAGCACGGTCAGCATCGACATGAGGTTGCCGATGAGCCGGCCCGACTTGCCGCGCGCCAGCTCGGCGACGTCGGGGTTCTTCTTCTGCGGCATGATCGACGAGCCCGTGGAGTAGGCGTCGTCCATCTCGATCCAGCGGAACTCCTGCGAGGCCCACAGGACGATCTCCTCGCCCAGCCTCGACAGGTGGACGCCGATCATCGCCGCGTCGAAGAGGAACTCGGCGGCGAAGTCGCGGTCGGCGACGGCGTCCATCGAGTTCGGCGCCGCCGCGGAGAAGCCGAGCTCCTCGGCGACCACGACGGGGTCGAGCGGCAGCGACGAGCCGGCCAGCGCGCCGGAGCCGAGCGGCGAGATCGCGGCCCGCTTGTCCCAGTCGATCAGCCTGTCGATGTCGCGGGCGAAGGCGTGCACGTGCGCGAGCAGTTGGTGGCCGAACGAGACCGGCTGCGCGTGCTGCAGGTGCGTCATGCCGGGCGCGGCCGTGTCGGCGTGCGTGGCGGCCTGCGCCATGAGCGCCGTCTCCAGCTCCACCAGCCTGGAGATGATCGTGCGCACGTGGTCGCGCAGGTACAGGCGCAGGTCGGTGGCGATCTGGTCGTTGCGGCTGCGCCCCGCGCGCAGTTTGCCGCCAAGCGAGCCGAGCCGCTCGAGCAGCCCGCGCTCCAGCGCGGTGTGCACGTCCTCGTCGGCGACCGTCGGCCTGAACTCGCCCGTCTTGCAGGCGGTCTCCAGGTCGTCGAGCGCGCCGATCATGCGCTCGAGCTCCTCGTCCGTCAGCAGCCCCGCCCTGTTGAGCACGCGGGCGTGCGCCCGCGAAGCCATCAGGTCGTACGGCACCAGCCGCCAGTCGAAGTGCACGCTCACCGACAGCCGAGCCAGCGCGTCGGCGGGGCCCGACTCGAAACGCCCGCCCCACAGCCTCATCGGCTTGCCACCATCACTCACCGTAGTCTCCTCCTCGTCACCCGCGATCCTAGCCATGCCTGGCGTCACGGGCTGCCGCGATCTTGGAGGGGAGGCTCCACAGCTGGACGAAGCCCTTGGCCAGGGACTGGTCGAAGGTGTCGCCCGTGTCGTAGGTGGCCAGCGAGAAGTCGTACAGCGACTCCTCCGAGCGCCTGCCGGTGACGACGGCGCGGCCGCCGTGCAGGGTCATCCTGATGTCGCCGGAGACGTACTTCTGGGCGTCGGCGATGAAGGTGTCGAGGGCGTCCTTCAGCGGCGAGAACCACAGGCCGTCGTAGACCAGCTCGCTCCAGCGCTGGTCGACGCCGCGCTTGAACCTGGCCAGGTCTCGCTCCACGGTGACGTTCTCGAGCTCCATGTGCGCGGTGATCAGCGCGATCGCGCCCGGCGCCTCGTAGACCTCGCGCGACTTGATGCCGACGAGCCTGTCCTCGACCATGTCGATCCTGCCGACGCCCTGGGCGCCGGCGCGCCTGTTCAGCTCGTCGATGATCTGGAACGGGGTCAGCGCCCTGCCGTCGAGGGCGACGGGCACGCCCTCCTTGAAGGTGATGACGACCTCGTCGGCGTCGCGCGGCTGGGCCGGGTCGGAAGTGTAGGCGAAGATGTCCTCGGTCGGGCCGTTCCAGATGTCCTCGAGGAAGCCGGTCTCGATGGCCCTGCCCCACAGGTTCTGGTCGATCGAGTACGGGTTCTTCTTGGTGGTCTCGATCGGCAGGCCCTTGTCCTCGGCGAAGGCGATGGCCTTGTCGCGGGTCCAGGCGTAGTCGCGGGCGGGGGCGACGACCTTGAGCTCGGGCGCGAGCGCGGCGAGGCCCGCCTCGAAGCGCACCTGGTCGTTGCCCTTGCCGGTGCAGCCGTGCGAGACCGTGGTGCCGCCGAACTGCTTGGCCGCGGCGACCAGGTGCTTGACGATCAGCGGGCGCGACAGCGACGACAGCAGCGGGTAGCGGTCCATGTAGAGCGCGTTGGCCTGCAGGGCGGGCACGCAGAAGTCGGCGGCGAACTCCTCCTTGGCGTCCACGACGACCGACTCGACCGCGCCGCAGTCGATGGCGCGCTTCTGGATGACGTCCATGTCCTCGCCACCCTGGCCGAGGTCGACGGCGACGGCGATGACCTCGGCGTCCATCTGCTCGGCGAGGAAGGGGATGGCGACAGAGGTGTCGAGGCCCCCGGAGAACGCTAGTACAACTCTCTCGGACATGATCATGATCCTTTACGATTTGCGATGTTCAGCAGGCTGTCCACGACCGAGGGGCCACCCTGGGGGTCGCGACTGATGACGAGAATGGTGTCGTCCCCCGCCACGGTGCCGAGGATGGACTCCCAGTCGGCGTGGTCGATGGCGGAGGCGAGGAACTGCGCGGCGCCCGGCGGCGTCCTGACGATCACCAGGTTGGCCGAGGCCTCGGCCGAGACCAGGAGCTCCTCTGCGATCCTGTGGAGCCTGGCCGCGGGCGACTCCCCCGTGCCCAAGCGGGCCAGCGGGATGCGTCCGCCGCCCTCGCCGGGCAGCGCGTAGACCAGCGAGCCGTCCTCGGCCCGCAGCTTGAGCGCCCCGAGTTCGTCCAGATCGCGCGAGAGCGTGGCCTGGGTGACCTCGACGCCGCTCTCGGCCAGGAGCTTGGCCAGCTCGGGCTGGGAGCGCACGGCCTGCCGCTGGAGCAGGTCGGTGATCTTCGCCTGCCTGGCGACCTTGGTCATCGGGATGCTCATCGTGACCACAGCCACTGCAGCAGCGCCTTCTGGGCGTGACGGCGGTTCTCCGACTGGTCCCACACGAGGCTGTCCGGCCCGTCGAGCACCTCGGCGGTGATCTCGTAGCCGCGGTAGGCGGGCAGGCAGTGCAGCACGATCGCCTCGCGGTCGGCGCGGGCCATGAGCGCGGCGTTCACCTGGTACGGCATGAGCGCGGCCACGCGCTCCTCCTTGCCCTCCTGGCCCATCGACACCCACGTGTCGGTGGCGATCACGTGCGCGCCTTCGGCGGCGGCCGCAGCCTCCTCCAGCACGCTCACGCTGCCGCCCGTGCCCTTCGCGACCTCCGCGGCCCTGGCGAGGATGCCGGGGTCGGGCCGGTAGCCGGCGGGCGCGGCGACGCGGACGTGCATGCCGGCGGTCGCGCCACCGAGCAGGTAGGAGTGGGCCATGTTGTTGGCGCCGTCGCCCAGGTAGGTGAGCGTGAGCCCGGCGGTCCTGCCGAAGCTCTCCCTGACGGTCTGCAGGTCGGCGAGGATCTGGCAGGGGTGGTACTCGTCGGTCAGCGCGTTGATGACGGGGACGCCCGCGACGGAGGCCATGGCCTCGATGCGCTCCTGTCCTCCGGTCCTCCACACGATGGCGTCGACGTGGCGTTCCAGCACTCTGGCGGTGTCCTCGATCGGCTCGCCCCTGCCCATCTGGGAGGTGCCGCCGTCGATGATCAGCGGGACGCCGCCCAGCTCGGCGATGCCGACGGCGAAGGAGACGCGGGTCCTGGTGGACGGCTTGTCGAAGAGCACAGCGATGGTCTTGTTCCCCTCGAAGGGGCGGTAGCCGTACGGGTCCTTCTTCATGGCGTCGGCCAGGTCGAGCACCTCGGCCTGCTCGGCGGGCGAGAGGTCGTCGTCCTTGAGGAAGTGTCTGATGTGCGCCGAGTCCGCGCGGTGCCTGGTCACTTGGCCGCCTCCGTCAGGATCGAGGGGAGGGCGTCGACGAGGGCCTGGATCTCCTCGGCGGTCACCACGAGTGGGGGCGCGAGCCGTACGGCGTCGGGCTGCAGGGCGTTGACCAGGAAGCCGGCGTCCTGCGCGGCCTGCTGCACCTTGCCGGAGACCGGCTCCTCGAGCACGAGGGCCAGCCACAGGCCGCGGCCGCGCACGCCCTTGAGCAGCGGGTGCTTCACCGCCTCCAGCCCTGCGCGCAGCAGGTCGCCCTTGACGGCGGCCTCGGCGGGGTCCACGTTGGCCAGGACGGCGAGCGCGGCGGCGCACGAGACCGGGTTGCCGCCGAAGGTCGAGCCGTGGTCGCCCTTGTCGAAGAGCGTGGCCGCGGGGCCGAAGCCGACGCAGGCGCCGATCGGCAGGCCGCCGCCCAGGCCCTTGGCCAGGGTCAGGACGTCGGGGACGACGCCCTCGGCCTGGTGGGCGAACCAGTGGCCGGTCCTGCCGATGGCCGACTGGATCTCGTCGGCGACCAGCAGCGCGCCAGCGGCGGTGCAGATCTCGCGGGCGGCGCCGAAGTAGCCCTCGGGCGGCGGCACGACGCCCGCCTCGCCCTGTGTGGGCTCGAGGAAGACCGCGATGCAGTCCTCGGTGACGGCCTGCTTGAGCGCGTCGGCGTCGCCGTAGGGGACGAAGCGAACCTCGACGGGGAAGGGGCCGAACTGCTCGCGGATCGCCTTCTTGCCGGTGAGGGAGAGCGCGCCCATCGTGCGGCCGTGGAAGCCGTTCTCCGCGGCGACGAAGTAGGAGCGGCCCGTGGCCTTGCCGTACTTGAGCGCCAGCTTGTAGGCGCACTCGTTGGCCTCGGTGCCGGAGTTGGCGAAGAAGACCTTCGCCGGCTGCTTCAACAGCTCGAGCAGCTTCTCCGCCAGCAGCACCTCGGGCTCGTGCAGGTAGAGGTTGCTGGTGTGGGCGAGGGTGGCGACCTGCCGGGAGACGGCCTCGACCAGCGCGGGGTGGCCGTGTCCGAGGGAGTCGACGGCGATGCCGCCGACGAAGTCGAGGTACTGCCTGCCCTCCACGTCCCACACCGTGCTGCCCTTGCCTCTGGCCAGAGCCAGCGGCGGTACGCCGTAGTTCGGCATGAAGGCGTGTTCGAACCTCTTGTAAAGGTTCATGCGTCCGACTCCGTCGGCCGCATGAACCTGAGGTTGCTGTGTTTCCTGATGAGCTCGCTGCGCTCACTCATTGGGCATCACCATGGTTCCGATTCCGTGGTCGGTGAAGATCTCGAGCAGCAGGGAGTGGGGCACGCGTCCGTCCAGGACGTGGGCCTGGGGCACGCCGCCCTGCACGGCGGTCAGGCAGGCCTCCATCTTGGGCACCATGCCGCTGGACAGCGTGGGCAGCATCTCGGCCAGCTCCGCCGCCTTGAGCTGGTCGATCACGTCGGTGTCGGCGGGCCAGCTGGCGTACAGGCCCTCGACGTCGGTGAGCACGATCAGCTTCTGCGCCCGCAGCGCGACGGCCAGCGCGGCCGCGGCGGTGTCGGCGTTGACGTTGTAGACCTGGCCGTCCACGCCGCGGGCGACGCTGGAGACGACCGGGATGCGACCGTCGTCGAGCAGGGCCTGCACGGCGCCGGGCTCGACCTTGACGATCTCGCCCACCTGGCCGATGTCGACGGGCTCGCCGTCCACGATCGCGGGCTTGCGCTCGGCGGTGAACAGGTGCGCGTCCTCGCCCGACATGCCGACCGCGAACGGGCCGTGGTGGTTGATCAGGCCGACGACGTCGCGGTTGACCTGGCCGACCAGCACCATGCGCACGACCTGCATCGCCTCGGGGGTGGTGACCCGCAGGCCGGCGGTGAAGGTGGACTCGATGCCGAGCCTGTCGAGGTGCGCGCTGATCTGCGGCCCTCCGCCGTGCACCACGACCGGCCGCAGACCCGCGTAACGCAGGAAGACGATGTCCTCGGCGAAGCCCTCCTTGAGCGACTCCTCCGTCATGGCGTTGCCGCCGTACTTGATGACGACGGTCGCGCCGCTGAACCTGGCCAGCCAGGGCAGGGCCTCGATCAGCGTGCTCGCCTTGGCGAGCGCTCCGTTGGCCCTCATGAGGAGTACGCCGAGTTCTCGTGCACGTACGCCGCGGTCAGGTCCGTGGTGTGGATGGTGGCCGAGTGAGGTCCCGCCGACAGGTCGACGGTGATCGTCACGTCGCGCGGGCGCATGTCCACCTTGCTGCGGTCGTCGCCGACGGCGCCGCCCCTGCAGATCCAGATGCCGTTGATGGCGACGTTGATCCGGTCGGGCTCGAAGACCGCGTCGGTGGTGCCGACCGCCGCCAGGACGCGGCCCCAGTTGGGGTCCTCGCCGTGGATGGCGCACTTGAGCAGGTTGGACCTGGAGACCGTGCGGCCCACCTTGACGGCGTCGTCCTCGCTGGCCGCTCCGACGACCTCGATGGCGATCGCCTTGGAGGCGCCTTCGGCGTCGACGAGCAGCTGCCTGGCCAGGTCGGCGCAGACCTCGGTGATCTTCTTCTCGAACTCGGCGAGGTCGGGCGTGACGCCTGAGGCTCCGCTGGCCAGCAGCAGCACGGTGTCGTTCGTCGACATGCAGCCGTCGGCGTCGAGCCTGTCGAAGGTCTTGGCCGTGGCCCTGCGCAGCACCGCGTCGAGCTGCTCGGAGGTGACCTCGGCGTCGGTGGTGATGACGCAGAGCATGGTGGCCAGCGCAGGGGCGAGCATGCCCGCGCCCTTGGCCATCCCGCCGACCATGTATCCGCCCTCGCCGCGCCTGAAGGAGATCTTCGAGACGGTGTCGGTGGTGCGGATGGCGTCGGCCGCGGCCAGGCCGCCGTCGCGGGAGAGCTGCGTGGCCGCGCTGTCGACGCCCGCCAGCAGCGCCTCCATCGGCAGCCGCTCGCCGATCAGGCCGGTGGAGCAGACGGCGATCTCGCCGGCGGAGTCGGTCAGGACCTCGGCGACCTTCTCGGCCGTGGCGTGGGTGTCCTGGAAGCCTTCGGGACCCGTGCAGGCGTTGGCGCCGCCCGAGTTGAGGACGACCGCTCGGACTCGGCCTCCCGCCAGGACCTGCTGCGACCAGAGGACGGGGGCGGCCTTCACGCGGTTGGCGGTGAAGACGCCCGCGGCGGCGCGGCGCGGTCCTTCGTTGACGACGAGGGCGAGGTCGCGGTTTCCGCCGGCCTTGATGCCTGCGGCGATGCCCGCGGCCTTGAAGCCGAGGGGGGCGGTCACACTCATGCGTCCTCCTTCGCCGGCCGCATGCGTGTGCACAGGCCGTGTTCGCTGGTTCTCTGGCCGCGCTCGATCACGGGGCGACTCCGTTCAGGGGAAGGCCGAGCCCTTCGGGCAGGCCGAGTGCGAGGTTGACGCTCTGGATCGCGCCCCCCGCGGTGCCCTTGGTGAGGTTGTCGACGGCGATGACGGCGACCACGCGGCCGGCGCGCTCGTCGAGCGTCACCTGCAGGGCCGCGGTGTTGGCGCCGTAGGTCATCGCGGTGGCGGGCCACATGCCCTCGGGCAGCAGCGTGACGAAAGGCTCGTCCTTCAGCGCGCTCTCGTAGGCGTCGCGCAGGGCTGCGGCGGTCAGGCCGGGGGTGGCGGGGGCCGTACAGGTGGCCAGGATGCCGCGGCTCATCGGCGCCAGCATGGGGGTGAAGGCGACGGTGACGGGGACGCCCGCGACGGCGGAGAGGTTCTGCTCCATCTCAGGCGTGTGCCGGTGGACGCCGCCCACGCCGTAGGCGCTGACCGAGCCCATGACCTCGCTGCCGAGCAGGTTCGGCTTGAGCGCCTTGCCCGCGCCGCTGGTGCCCGTCGCCGCCACGACCACCACGTCGGGCTCGGCGAGCCCCTCCGCGAAGGCGGGGAAGAGCGCGAGGGTGACGGCCGTCGGGTAGCAGCCGGGTACGGCGATGCGCCGCGCGGCCTTGAGGACGTCGCGCTGACCCGGCAGCTCGGGCAGGCCGTACGGCCAGGTGCCCGCGTGGGCTCCGCCGTAGAACTCGGCCCAGGCGGCAGGGTCGGCGAGCCGGTGGTCGGCGCCGCAGTCGACGATCACGGTGTCGCTCTCGTCCAGCTGGGCGGCGATCGCGGCGGACTGACCGTGCGGGAGGGCGAGGAAGACCACGTCGTGCCCTGCGAGCACCTCGGGGGTGGTCTCCTGGATGATCCGGGCTGCCAGCTGGGGCAGGTGCGGCTGGTGCGCGCCGAGCGGGCTGCCCGCGCTCGAAGCGGCGGTCAGCGCGCCTATCTCCAGTTCGGGGTGCATGAGCAGCAGACGGGCGAGCTCACCTCCGGCGTAGCCGCTGGCCCCGGCGATCGCCACACGCTGCATAGTCATTCATCCTTACTCATGAATTTGCTTAGAGAGATTATGCATCCGGGTCGATGAGCATGCAAGCCAGGCGGGCCGTGACGCCCGCATTCTGAGATCGGACAAACCGCCCATTCGCCTGCATGAACACTCAGTCGCGAGATCTAGCGCGACGTACCTACCGGTCGGTACTGTGAAATATCCGGTTAACAGAGCACGCGGGAGTTCTTGCCCATGAGCATCACGCACGCCCAGGTCCAGGCCCAGCTCACCGCAGAGGGCCAGCTGTTCGAAACCGAGGAGCTGGAGTCGGGGATCCGTACCTGGAAGCACGCGCCGGGGCACTTCCGCACCCTGCTGGAGAACAGCCGGTGGCAGGGGGAGAAGGACTTCCTCATCTACGAGGACGAGCGGATCTCCTACGAGCGGCACTACCGCCTGGCGGCGACGCTGGCCAACCGTCTGGTCGAGGAGTACGGCGTGGTCAAGGGCGACCGCGTGGCCATCGCGATGCGCAACTACCCCGAATGGGTCGTCTCCTTCTCCGCCGTCCTGGCGGCCGGGGCGATCGCCGTACCGCTGAACGCCTGGTGGACCGCGCAGGAGCTGGCCTACGGAGTCTCCGACTCCGGCGCCAAGGTGCTGATCGCCGACGGCGAGCGGGCCGAGCGCCTGGCGGGCACGGGCGTGCCGCTGATCGTGACAAGGGGGACGCCCCAGGAGGGCGCGCGCGCCTTCGAGGAGGTACTGGGCGAGGTCAGGGCGGACGTCACCCTCCCCGCCGTGGAACTGTCTCCTGAGGACCCCGCGACGATCTTCTACACCTCGGGCACCACGGGCCTGCCGAAGGGCGCGCTCGGCAGCCATCGCAACCTCGGCCAGGCGCCGATGACCGTCGCCTACTCCCTCATCCGCGCGGTCGTCATGGCCGGCAAGGACCCTTCGGGCACGACGGGCGAGCGGCGGGTCACGCTGCTGACGGTGCCGCTCTTCCATGTCACGGGCTGCTTCGCGGTGATGACAGGCACCATGTTCACCGGCGGCGCGCTGGCGCTGATGTACAAGTGGGACCCGCTGCTCGCGCTCCAGCTCATCGAGCGCGAGAAGATCACCGGGATGACGGGGGTGCCCACCAACGCCTGGCAGCTGCTCTCCCACCCCGACGTGGACAAGTACGACCTGTCCTCCCTGACCGGCATCTCCTACGGCGGCGCCCCCGCTCCCCCCAAGCTGATGGAACGCATCACCAACGAGCTGCCCGGCCGCGCGCCAAGCAACGGCTACGGCATGACGGAGACCACCGCCCTCGCCATCAACAACTCCGGAGCCGACTACGCCCGCAAGCCCGACAGCATCGGCCTGCCGTCCGCCGTCGTCGACGTGCGCATCTCCGACCCCTCGGGCGCGCCGCTGCCCGCCGGCGAGGTCGGCGAGCTCTGCCTGCGCGGGCCCAACGTCATCCTGGGCTACTGGAACAAGCCGTCGGCCACCGCCGAGACGTTCGTCGACGGGTGGCTGCACACCGGCGACCTGGCCAGGGTGGACGAGGAGGGCTTCGTCTACATCGTCGACAGGGCGAAGGACATGGTGATCCGCGGCGGCGAGAACGTGTACTGCGCCGAGGTGGAGGCGGCGCTGTTCGAGCACCCGTCCGTGGACGACGCCGCGGTGATCGGGGTCCCGCACGACGAGCTGGGCGAGGAGGTCGGCGCGGTCATCCGCCTGTCGGCGCCCGCCACCCCCGAGGAGCTGACGGCCTTCCTCAAGGAGCGCATCGCCGGGTTCAAGGTGCCCGCGCACTTCTGGTTCAGGGACGCGGAGCTGCCCCGCAACCCCGGCGGCAAGATCCTCAAGACCCGGCTCCGCCAGGAGGTCCTGGCTCTTTGACCGCCTGCGCCTGGCGGTAGGCGGCGGTCCACTCCGCGCGGGTGAAGACCGCCGCCAGGTGGTGCGGCGACAGGACCCCGACGGGGTCCGCCCGCCCTCCGCCGGCCCCTGGCGCGACGTGAAGGCGCGCGGCCGCATCATTTTCCGCCGCCTTCCGCCCAGGTCAGCGGTGTACGGCCGCGCGCGCTTACCTCCGGCGTAATCGCGCGCTTGATGTCGCGGATGACACGGTTGCTCCATCGGAACGAAACACCCTCCGAAGGAGCCGAGATGACCTTCCTCACCGTTACCGCCGACCGGACCAAGTTCCTGCGCCTCGCCCTGGTCGCCGACGCCGTCGTCACCGGCGGCAACGGGCTGATCTACCTGCTCGCCGCGGGCCCCGTGGGCGACCTGCTCGGCCCCGACACCGGACTGCTGCGCGGCATCGGCGTCTTCCTCCTCGTGTACGGCGCGGCCGTCGGCTTCCTGGGCACCAGGGCCGACATCAGCAGAGGCGCCACCAAGGCCGTCATCGCCCTGAACATCATCTGGACCCTCGGCAGCGTCGCCGCCGTCGCGACCGGCCTGCTGGAGTTCACCACGGTCGGCGCGGTGTGGGCGATCGCCCAGGCCCTGGTCGTGGCCGCCTTCGCCGAGCTGCAGATCATGGGCCTCCGCAGGACCCGCTGACCCTCTCAACCCCCGATATCCCTGGAAAGGACGAAACATCATGACGCTGATCGAGCGCTACGTGGCCGCCTGGAACGAGACCGACGCCGACGCCCGAGCCAAGGCCGTCGCCGAGCTGTGGACCGAGGACGCGACCTACACCGACCCGCTGGCCGACGTGGCGGGACACGAGGGGATCGCCGCGGTGATCGCCGGAGCGCAGGGCATGTTCCCCGGCCTGGTCTTCAGCGCCGGCGAGGTCTACGACGCCCACCGGGACCTCGCCCGCTTCACCTGGCACCTGGGGCCCGAGGGCGGCGAGCCGGTAGTGATCGGGTTCGACGTGGTGAAGCTCGCCGAGGACGGCCGGATCCGCCAGGTGTTCGGCTTCCTGGACAAAGTGCCCAGCTGACGCACAGTCCGCATATGCCCCCGCCGATGCCCTTGGCGGGGGCATCGCCATGTCACGACCCGAACGCGACGCCGGCAGGGCGGACGCCGGGCGTGAGCGAGGCCCCGTCGTGCCGGTGCGCACGCTCTCGTCCCGAAAACCGTTTGCCCCCGCCGAACTCGGCGCTCGACAATCTGAACCCGTGCCCGATTCACTCCGCCGCCTGCTCGCCCACCTCAAGATGGACCTGGGCCCGCTGCGCGACTCACGCGACTACCGGCTCCTGATGGCCTCAGGCGTCATCACGATGTTCGGCACCTTCATCACGATGGTGGCCGTGCCGTACCAGATGAAGCAGCTGACCGGCTCCTACGTCGCGGTGGGTCTGGTGAGCCTGGCGGAGTTCGTGCCGATGGTGATCTGCGGGCTGTGGGGCGGCGCCATCGCCGACGCGCTCGACCGGCGCAAGGTCATCCTGCTCAGCGAGGTCGGGCTGCTGGTCACCTCGGCGATGCTCACGTTCAACGCCATGCTGCCAGAGCCGCAGATCTGGGTGCTCTACGTGGTCGGCGCGCTGTCCACCGGCCTTGCCAGCCTGCAGCGCCCGAGCATGGAGGCGCTGATCCCGCAGGTCGTCAGGCACGACCAGCTCGGCGCGGCGGCCGTGCTCGCCAGCCTGCGCTGGAACATCGGCGCCATCACCGCCCCCGCGCTCGGCGGCCTGCTGGTGACCACGTTCAGCGTGGCCACAGCCTACGCGGTCGACACCGTCAGCTTCGTGCTCTCGCTGGTGCTGCTGTGGCGCATCAGGGCCGTGCCGCCGAAGGAGGACGCCGCCCCCGCCTCGATCAGGTCGATGGTCGAGGGCCTGCGCTACGCCGCGAGCAGGCGCGACCTGATGGGCACCTACCTGGTGGACATCGCCGCGATGGTCTTCGCCATGTCCACGGCGCTCTACCCGTTCCTCGCCGACCAGTTCGGCACGCCGCAGGCCGTGGGCCTGCTGTACTCGGCGGGCGCGGTCGGCTCGCTGATCGCCTCCCTCACAGGGGCGTGGACGGCGCGCGTGCAACGGCAGGGCATCGGGGTGATCGTCGCCGCGGCGCTGTGGGGCATCTCGGTCGCGCTGGCCGCGGTGATGCCCAGCATCTGGGCGATCTTCCTCTGCCTGGCGCTGGCGGGCGCGGCCGACATGGTCAGCGGCATCTTCAGGATGACCATGTGGAACCAGACCATCCCCGAGGAACTGCGCGGCCGGCTGGCCGGCATCGAACTGCTGTCGTACGCCAGCGGCCCGATGCTCGGCAACGCGCGGGCAGGGCTCATGGGCGACCTCGGCGGCACCCGGTTCTCGCTGGGCGTGGGCGGTCTGCTGTGCGTCGGGTCGGTGGGGCTGCTGGCGTGGCTGCTGCCGTCCTTCCGCGCCTACGACGCCAGGACCAGCGAGCACGCCCTGGCCGAGAAGGCCCGCAGGCAGGCCGCGCACACCGAGGGCTGACCTCAGCGCGCCCTTCCCTCGGCCCCGCCGAAGGCCCGCAGCGCCTCGACGTCGGAGTGGGTGCCCGTCACATACTCGGACACCCACTCCTCCACCTCGGCGAACCCGCTCTCCTCGACGATGCGCTCGGCCGCGGCGTGGGCGTCGAACGGGGTGCGGCGCAACGTCACCGCGCCGCTGCCCGCCTCCAGCAGCGCCCAGTGGGCGCCCGCCGTGCCGTACGGCATGCCGACCGAACCCGGGTTGACCACCAGCCTGCGGTCCACGAGCCTGACGAACGGCATGTGCGTGTTGCCCAGCACCACCGTGTCGGCCTCGATCCCCTCGAGCACCTCAGCCCACCGCTCGATCGCGCTGTCGACGAGGATCATCTCGTCGTCGCGCCTCGGCGTGGCGTGCGTGAACAGGGTGCGGCCCAGCGCCCCGAGGTCGAGGGCGCACGACATCGGCAGCCCCGCCAGCAGCTCGACCTGGTCACCGCGCAGCTGCTCCCCCGCCCACTGCGAGATCCGGTAGGCGCTGTCCCTGCCCTGAGCCACCTCCACCAGCTCACGATCGGCGTTGCCGTTGACCCACAGCGCCCGCTCCCCCAGCGACACCAGCAGGTCGAGCGTCTCGACCGGCTGGGGGCCGGCCGCCATGTCGCCGGTGAGGACGACGAGGTCGGCGCAGGCCACCTCAGGCTCGGCGAGCACGGCTTCCAGCGCGGGAAGCACCCCGTGGATGTCAGAGAGAACGGCGACGCGCATGCCCTTCACGCTGCCCGATCGGCAGGGCCGCGCTCAAGGTCGTTTCACCTGTGGCGCAATCTCACCCGCTCTCGCGCCAGCCCTCCCGCTCTTCCACCAGTGCGTCGATCTTGGCCAGGTGCCCCTCCGCCAGCCCCTCGACCACGACGAGCCACTGCGCGTCCTCGGCGTCGTCCTCGCCCGCGAGCGTCTCCCTGACGACGACGGGCATGCCGAGCAAGGGGAACCATTCCGCCAGCGTCTCGGCCACCTCTTCGGCGTCGTCCCGCTCGGCGAACACCAGCAACTGCCTCATGGACGAAAAGCCTAGGGCGCGCGCCCGCATCCCCGTTCACCGGGCGGGAAGGACGTAGATTGCTACCGTAGACGCATGACGGCCGAAGCGGTGATTCAGGAGATGACGACTCCCTCGCTCCCCGACTGGGTCTTCCCGCCGCCGGAGGGCTTCGTCGCGGAGGACCTCGATCACATTCCGGATCTGCCTGCGCACACTGAGCTCATTGACGGAAGCTTGGTGTTCGTGAGCCCGCAGCGCGACTTCCATTCGTCGATCATGTACGTCCTGCAGAAGGGATTGCTGCAGTGCGTTCCTCCCGGGCATCGCGTCCGCAGAGAAATGAGCATCAGGCTGGGGCCCAGGCAGCGCCCTGAGCCGGACATGATGGTCCTGGGGCCGGATGTCACGGTGAGCAGGGACACGACTCACTTCTCTCCCGAGGACGTCCTCCTGGTGGTGGAGGTCGTGTCGCCCGATTCCGAAGAACGGGACCGCAAGCGCAAGCCGCAGCTCTACGCCGAGGCCTGCATCCCGCACTTCTGGCGGATCGAGAGCACCGATGACAGCACCGTCGTCTACGTCTACGAGCTCGACCCCGCCACCCGCGGCTACGCGCTGTCGGGCATCCACCACGACCGGCTGAAGCTCACCGTGCCGTTCGACGTCGACCTCGACCTCAGCGAGATCGACCAACTCTGACCCACGAGAAAGGGCCCGGGCGCACGACGCGCGCCCGGGCCCTTTCGCTCGGTCAGGCTCCGCGCAGCTGGGCGCCCACGCGGTCGGCGGCCATCGCCACGGCCGCGTCACGGGCGGCGGTCGTCTCCTCCACCGTCAGCGTGCGGTCGGCAGCGCGGAAGCGCAGCGTGTAGGCCAGGGACTTGTTGCCCTCGCCCACCTGCGCCCCCGTGTAGACGTCGAACAGCCGCACCGACTCCAGCAGCTCGCCCGCGCCGTCACGCAGCGCCGCGGCCACGTCGGCCACAGGTGTCCAGTCGGGCACGATGAGCGCGACGTCCTGGGTGGCGATCGGGTAGGAGGAGACGGCAGGCGCCTCGACGGGGCCGGGCATGGCCTTCTCCAGGCGGGTGAGCTCCAGCTCCATCGCGCAGGTGCGCGGCGGCAGGCCGTAGGCCTCGATCACCCTCGGGTGCAGCTCCCCGCCGTGGCCGACGAGCACGTCGCCCACGTAGAAGGCGGCGCACCTGCCGGGGTGCCACGGCTCGTGCTGGTCGGCGACGACCGTCAGCTCGACGTTGGCCTCGCCCGCCACCAGCCTGGCCGCCTGGACGGCGTCGGCCCACGTGGCCTGACGGCCCCTGCCCCACCAGCCGGAGCGCTCGAACTCACCGGCAAGCACGACGGCGACCCGCTGCGGCTGCCTGGGCAGCGCCGACTCGATCGAGCCGAGCTCGTCGTCGCTCGGCCTGCCGTCGACGCCGAGCACCGGCGCCTTGGCGGGCGCGCCCTCGACCGGCCGGTAGACCAGGCCCGTCTCGAACAGCGCCGCGTCGCCGAAGCCACGACCCACGTTGCGCACCAGGATCTTGAGCAGGCCCGGCAGCAGCGTGGTCCGCATGAGCGGCTCGTCTTCCGACAGCGGATTGGCCAGCCGCACGGCCCTGCGGCGGTCGTCGCCCTCGGGCAGCTGCAGGTGGTCGAGGTCGCGCTCGCCGACGAACGGGTAGGCGAGCACCTCGACGTAGCCGGCGGCGGCCAGCGAGCGGCCGACCCGCCTGTGCAGCCGCTGCGCCTCCGTCAGGCCGGCGCCTGCGGGGGCCTTGGGCAGGATCGAGGGCAGGTTCTCGTAGCCCTCGAGCCTGATGACCTCTTCGGCCAGGTCGTTGGGGTCGGTGATGTCGGGACGCCACGAAGGCGGCGTCACCGTGATCATGTCGTCGCCCGTCACGGCCAGCAGCCCGTCGGTGTCGCCGCCCGACACGACGCCGGTGGCGTCGACGCCGCCGCGCTGCGGCGCGGGGCTCGAGCCCGGCTCCACGACGCAGCCGACCTGCTCCAGTCGGGTGACGACCGTCTCATGAGAGTAGGGCACACCGGCCACCGCGCCGGGGTGGGAGGTCGGGATCGCGATGCGGACGGGCGAGACCTCGGTCTCGGCGTGGGTGACGCCCGGCACCTCGCTGGCCCCGCCGAGCGAGGTCAGCAGCTGCACCGCCCGCCACGAGGCCACCAGCGGCAGCTCACGGTCGACGCCGCGCTCGAACCGCTTGGACGCCTCCGACACCAGGTTGTGCCTGCGCGACATGCGGGCCGTGCCGGTGGCGGAGAAGTGCGCCGCCTCGATCACGATGTCGGTGGAGTCGCCGGAGATCTCGGTGTGCAGGCCGCCCATCGTGCCCGCCATCGAGATCGCGCCCGAACCGTCGGTGATGAGGATGTCGTCGGTGCTGAGCTTGCGCACGACGTGGTCGAGCGTCTCCAGCGTCTCGCCCTGGTGCGCCCGCCGTACGACGATCTCGCCGGTCAGCTTCGCCCTGTCGAAGGCGTGCAGGGGCTGGCCGAGCTCCAGCATCACGTAGTTGGTGACGTCGACGGCCAGCGAGACCGGGCGCATGCCCGCCCTGGACAGCCTGGTGCGCATCCACAGCGGGCTGGGCGCCGAGGGGTCGAAGCCGCGCACCTCGCGCAGCACGAACCTGTCGCACGCGGTCGGGTCGCCGATCGAGGCCGGGTAGGCGGGCTCGGTGGCGGCCGGCAGCTCGACGGCGGCGGGGTCGCGGAAGGCGACGCCGAAGGCGGTGGCCGCCTCGCGCGCCACACCCCTGATCGACAGGGCGTAGCCGATGTCGGGGGTGATCTCCAGCTCGATCACGTCGTCGCGCAGGCCGAGCAGCTCGACCACGTCGGCGCCGATCGGGGTGTCGGCGGGCAGGACCATGATGCCGTTGTGGTCGTCGCCGAGGCCGAGCTCGCGCTCGGAGCAGATCATGCCCTCGGACAGGCGGCCGTAGGTCTTGCGCGCGCCGACCTCGAAGCCGCCGGGCAGCACGCCGCCCGGCAGCACGACGGGCACGCGGTCGCCCGCGACGAAGTTGCTCGCGCCACAGACGATCTGGCGGGGCTCGGCCTCGCCGACCTCGACCATGCAGTGGCGGATCGGCTTCTTGAAACCGGTCAGCTCCTCGACCGAGAGCACCTCGCCGACGACGACGTTCTTCACGTCGTGGCCGTGGGAGGTGATGCTCTCGAGCTTGAGGCCTGCGGCGGTGAGCTTGTCCGCCACCTCGTGCGCGGTGACGGCGGGGAGGTCGACGTGCTCCCGCAGCCAGGAAAGCGGGACCTTCATCAGATCTCCATTCCGAACGGGAGGGTGAAGCGGACGTCGCCCTCGACCATGTCACGCATGTCTTCGGCGTTGTGGCGGAACATCAGCGTCCGCTCGATGCCCATGCCGAAGGCGAAGCCGGAGTACTTGCGCGGGTCGACGCCGCAGGCGACGAGCACGCGCGGGTTGACCATGCCGCAGCCGCCCCACTCGATCCAGCCCTCGGACTTGCAGGTGCGGCACGGCGGGTTGCCCGGCACGGCCGACTGGCCCCTGCACACGAAGCACTTCAGGTCCATCTCGGCCGAAGGCTCGGTGAAGGGGAAGTAGTTGGGCCTGAACCTGGTCGTGATGCCCTCGCCGAACATGATCTCGGCGAACCTGTCGAGCGTGCCCTTGAGGTGGGCCATCGTCAGGCCCTCGTCGATCGCCAGCCCCTCGACCTGGTGGAAGACCGGGGTGTGGGTGGCGTCGAGCTCGTCGGTGCGGAACACCTTGCCTGGCGAGACCACGTAGACGGGGACGCCTCTCTGCAGCAGCGCCCTGATCTGCACGGGCGAGGTCTGGGTGCGCAGCACCTTGCCGGAGTCGGTGGTCTCCACGAAGAAGGTGTCGTGGTCGGAGCGGGCGGGGTGGTCGGCTGCGATGTTGAGCGCGTCGAAGTTGAACCACTCGCCTTCGAGCTCGGGACCCTCCGCGACCTCGTAGCCCATCGCGACGAAGGTGTCGGCGATGCGCTCCTGCATGGTGGTCAGCGGGTGGCGGGCGCCCCTGGGGACGCGGTCCCACGGCAGCGTGACGTCGACGGTCTCCTCGACCAGGACGCGGGCGTCGCGCTCGGCCTCCAGCTCGGCCTGGCGCATGGCGAGCGCCTCGTTGATCGCCTTGCGGGCGCCGCCGATGCGCTTGCCCGCCTCGGCGCGGGCCGCGGGCGGCAGGGCGCCGATCTCGCGGTTGGCCAGCGCGATCGGCGAGCGGTCTCCGGCGTGCGCGAGGCGGACCTGCTTGAGTGCGTCGAGATCGCCTGCCGCCTTGATCGCGGCGACGGCGTCGGCCTCCATGCGCGCCAGCTCGTCGGCGTGCAGTGGGGTGACCTCGACGGGGTCGTAGTCAGACAAGAGAGAGCTCCGTATCCAGGGCTTGAGCGGACCCGAGTCTAGTCGGATCGCCAGGACGGGTCGTGCGGCGACGGCCGGTCTGTGGAAAAGCGGCGGTCTGCCGTACCTGCTGGGGAAAGCCCGCAGATCCCTACGCGAAGTCGGGGGTGCCTGCGGGCATGGTAAATCGGAACTCCGCCCCGCCCTCGGGCGCCCGCTGCACGGTGATCGTGCCGCCATGGGCCTCGACCAGGCCCTTGACGATGAACAGGCCGAGACCCGTGCCGCCGCGCCTGCGGCTGTTGCCGCGCCAGAACTGCCTGAAGACGCGCGGGGCCAGCTCGGGCGTGATGCCCTCTCCCTGGTCTCGCACGGACACGGCAACTCCCCAGCCGACGGATTCGATCTCGATCGTGACGGTGCCCCTTCCGTGGCGCACCGCGTTCTCCACCAGGTTACCGAGAATCTGGTCGATCTTGTCCGAGTCGAGCCACATTTCTGGCAGCCCGTCGGCGACGTTCAGCCTGAAGCGGTCTTCGGGCTCGCCCGCCGCGACCCTGCCCGCGATGATCCTGCGCGCGCGGGCGGCCACGTCGACCACCTGCCGATGGACCTCCAGCCGCCCCGACTCGATGCGCGAGACGTCGAGCAGCTCGGTGATCAGCCTGGTCACCCTGTCGGCATCGTTGTTGACCGTCTCGAGCATCACGAGCTTCTGCTCTTCGGTGAAGCGGGTCCACTTGGCCAGCAGGGTGGCGGTGAAGCCCTTCACGCTGGTCAGCGGCGAGCGCAGCTCATGGGCGACCGTGGAGACCAGGTCGGCCCTGCTGCGCTCCAGCCTGGCCCTCGCCCCTCCGTCGCGCAGTGTGATCGTCACCCGCTCGACGTCGCCGCCCCGCTCGGGCGTGCGCACCAGCCTGGCGGTGACATGCAGTTCCTGCCCGCCCGGCAGGTGCAGCGGCCGCTCGGGCACCCTCGTCCTGGTGCGGAGGCCGCCGTGGGGGTCGAGGCACTTCCACCACTCGCGCCCGTCGTGGTCGCGAAAAGGGAAGATTTCGTTGACGTCACCGCCGACGGCCCGCTCGCGGGTGACGCCCGTGAGCCTCGTCGCGGCCCGGTTGACGGCCAGGATCGTGCCGAATCCATCGGTCACGATGAGCCCGTCGGGAAGCTCGTCGATCGGCACCGTGCACGAGGGATCGGCTCCACGCCAACCGGTGTCTTCGCCGTGCACGAACCTCGCCTCCTTGACCTACAAGGCCGACAATAGCGGGTTTCGCGCACCCGAGGGGACCCGCGGCGCCCGCCCGTGGGCGGCTCGATCGGGCGTGCGTCGCCCGCCCCTTCTCGTACGGCCCGCCCACCGGCGCCCACCCGATGCGCGGGCGAAGGCCCGTCCAGGGAGACGGCACGCGAGCTCACCGGCGCGCCACCGCCACGAGCGCGCCCCGAAGAACGCGCGCCGCCCCTGACCGGTCACGTGGACGGCCGGCCCGCCATGGGCCAGGCCGATGCCGCGGGACGGTCAGCCCGCGCGCTGGGCCCTGGCCGAGGCGTACAGGCACACGGCCGCGGCGGTGGCCAGGTTGAGGCTCTCGGCCTGGCCGTAGATGGGGACCCGCACCACGTCGTCGGCCAGCGCCAGCACCTCCTCGGGAAGCCCCCACGCCTCGTTGCCGAACACCCAGGCCGTCGGCCCCGACAGCTCGACGTCGTCGAGCGTGTGCTTGCCCGACCCGTCGGCCGCCAGCACGCGCAGCCCGCTGTCCTTCAGCCGCTGGACGGCCTGGGCCACCGGCGAGCCGATCACCACCGGCAGGTGGAACAGGCTGCCCGCGCTCGCCCTGACGCACTTGCCGTTGTAGGGGTCGACGGAGGCGTCGGTGAAGACCACAGAGTCGGCGCCCGCCGCGTCGGCGGTGCGCATGACGGTGCCGGCGTTGCCCGGGTCGCGCACGTGCGCGAGCACCGCCACCAGCCGGGCGCGCTCGGTCACGGCCTCCTCCAGCGGCGTGTGGACCAGGCCGCAGACGGCCACCAGCCCCTGCGGGGTGACCGTCTGGGACAGCTCGGCCATCACCTCGCCGCTGGCGCGGTGGACGGGCAGGCCCTTCAACGTGGCCTCGGTGATGAGGTCGCCGTGGCGCAGCTCGGCCTCGGCGGTGGTGAACAGCTCCACCACGACGCCGTCGAGCTTCAGCGCCTCACGGACGGCCTGCGGGCCCTCGGCGAGGAACTTGCGGTCCTGCTCCCTGAAGGCGCGCTTGGTGAGCCGCCGCGCCGCTTTCACCCGCGGCGCCTTCACATTGGTCAGCTCGGATCCGGCCATGCCCTCTGTCCCCCACTCCTCGAACGCTCATGCCCCGCACAAGCCATTGTCCAGCCCGCAGACCCCGTCCCTGGCCGTCGGCGACCACACGCCGGCTGGGACGGGGTGAGGTGACGGAGGGGATGATCGGGTGCGCACAAAGCAAACGGGCCCACCGACATGTCGGTGGGCCCTGAAAACCGTGTGGGAACGGTCAGCCCGCAGCCGGGGCGTTCACGTTCGCCGGCAGAGCCTTCTTGGCGGCCTCGACCAGCGTCGCGAAGGTCTGGCTGTCGTTGACCGCGAGGTCAGCGAGGATCTTGCGGTCGACCTCGATGTTGGCCAGACGCAGACCCTGGATCAGGCGGTTGTAGGTCATGCCGTTCTGACGAGCCGCAGCGTTGATCCGCTGGATCCACAGGCGACGGAAAGCGCCCTTGCGGTCCTTGCGGTCACGGTAGGCGTAGGTCATCGAGTGGAGCATCTGCTCCTTGGCCTTGCGGTACAGCCTCGACCGCTGGCCACGGTAACCCTTCGCCCGCTCGAGGACGACCCTGCGCTTCTTCTTGGCGTTGAGCGCCCGCTTCACGCGTGCCATGTTGTATCTCCCCGGGGACTTGCGCTACTTAGCGAGCAGCTTCTTGATCTTCTTGGTGTCGGCGTCGGACATCACCACGTCCGGCGCGAGCCGGCGGGTGCGGGTGGACGGCTTGTGCTCAAGCAGGTGCTTGCGGTTCGCCCGGCGACGAACGATCTTGCCGGTGCCGGTGACCCGGAACCGCTTCTTCGCACCGCTGTGCGACTTCATCTTCGGCATCAGCCGTCTCTCCTCAATTCGTCCGTGCCGACATCCCGGGCCGGTGCGGGCCGGCCCGGTTGCGGCTTGTTCCTCTGGCGCGCTGGCTGGGTTGCCTGTAAGGCTAACCCCAACTGCGGGTCACTCTTCCGGTTCGGAGAGCTCCTCGTCGCCGCGCTGTGCCTTTGCCGCGGCCTTTTCGGCCTTGGCCTCGGCCTTCTTCTTGTGCGGACCGATCACCATGATCATGTTACGACCGTCCTGCTTCGGCTGGGACTCGACGAAGCCGAGCTCCGTCACGTCCTCTGCCAGCCGCTGGAGGAGCCGGAAACCCAGCTCGGGACGCGACTGCTCACGTCCGCGGAACATGATCGTGACTTTGACCTTGTCCCCGGCCTTGAGGAACCGCACCACGTGACCCTTCTTGGTCTCGTAGTCGTGCGGGTCGATCTTCGGTCGGAGCTTGATCTCCTTGATGATCGTGTGCGCCTGATTCTTGCGCGCCTCGCGCGCCTTCATCGCGGACTCGTACTTGAACTTGCCGTAGTCCATGAGCTTGCACACGGGCGGACGAGCCGTGGCCGCGACCTCGACCAGGTCGAGGTCGGCCTCCTGAGCGAGCTTCAGTGCATCGTGAATCGACACGATGCCGACCTGCTCACCGTTCGGGCCGACGAGGCGAACCTCGGGCACACGGATGCGCTCGTTGATGCGGGGCTCAGTGCTGATGGGGCCTCCTAGGTATGCGATCCCTACGCGCTCGATCGTGCCGGGCATCGGCGCGCGTCTAAACGCGAAAATGCCCCGCACGTCGCGCATGCGGGGCCACTGAGCTTGGCGGCTCGAATGGCCGTAAGCTCCCCGGAGTAGTCCGGCGTGATCCTTAACCCGGCCACCTCGCGGTGACACAGGTGGGAGGGGGACCTCCGCTTGCGCGTCCAGCAGGCATGCCGGACCGATCAGAGAGCTACATTACCACAACCACGCGCGTGCGCCGAATCATCCCGCCTCTCCATTCTCCCCCAGCGCCGGCATCGAGAGAGCTACCATCTAGACAGATTAGATCGCGGCGACGCGATCCCGCGCAGGCCGCGGCCTTCGAGTCCTGGCTTTCGCGGCTGCAGAACGAGTTCGGGTTGCGGATCGCCCCCGTCACCGCCGAAGTGGCCGAGGAGTGGGGAAGGTTCAACGCCGTGCGGACCGTGCCGGTGATCGACGGTCTCGTCGGTGCCACGGCGCGCGCCCACGGCTGGACGCTCGCCACTCGCAACACCAAGGACTTCGCCGGGCTGGACCTTGAGGTCGTCAACCCGTTCGAGTGGCCCGTCTGAGGATCTCGGCCTCGCCCGCCGCGCGCATCGCCTCGACCGGCACGTCCGGGCGACCTGTCATCAGCTCCACCTGCCTGACGGCCTGGTGCAGCAGCATCGCGAAGCCGCCGACCACCTTCCCGCCTCCCGCCTCCACCGAGGCCGCCAGGCGGGTCGGCCAGGGGGCGTAGACGACGTCGAACAGCGCGGGCACGCGCGCGAGCTGACCGGCGAAGGAGTCGGCCGCGCCGCCCGGCAGCGTGGAGACCACCAGATCAACGTCCAGCAGCGCCTCGAGCTTGTCGAACGACGCCACCGCGAGGGCCACCCCCAGCCGTTCGGCCACCTCGATCGTCTCCCCCGCCCTCGCGGGGTCGCGCGCCACCAGCGTCGCGGTCCGCAGGCCCAGGTTGCGCAGGGCCGCCAGCGCCGAGGCGGCGGTCGCGCCCGCGCCAAGCACCAGCGCCGAGCCAGGCGCGGGGACCCCGGCCTCGCCCAGCGCTCGCTCGATTCCGTAGACGTCGGTGTTGTCGCCGTGCCTCACGCCGTCGGTGAACACCACCGTGTTGGCCCCGCCCACCTCGACGGCCAGGTCGGAGACCGAGTCGAGCAGCGGGAGCACGGCTCGTTTGAGCGGCATCGTCAGCGAGAGCCCCGCCCAGTCGGCCGAGTCGAGCAGGGCAGGCAGCCTCGCCTCGTCGCACTCGTGCGCCTCGTAGGTCCAGCCGGTCAGGCCCATGGCCTGGTAGGCCGCCCTGTGCAAGTAGGGCGAGAGCGAGTGCGCGATCGGCGACCCCAGCACCGCCGCCCGTCCCGTCGTCCGCACGCCCGCTCCTCCCCCACGCCGACCAATCCCCAGGACTCTACCGCCCCCACCCGATCCCGCCCGAACAACCGTCGCCGGCCGCTTCTGTGTCACAACCCCAGCCCCTGTACGGCAGGCCCCCTGACGCCACCGTGGTCACGGGGCCGGGCTCCCTCCAGGGATACGCCTCACCGAGCGCACGTGGCCGGCCGCCGTCACGGACACCCGAAGGCCGCCTCACCCGCGGCCCCTGCGGGCGAGGTGAAGGCGAACCAGGAAGGAGGTCGGGGCGAAGGGCGCGATCGGCGGACGAGGCGTGGAGGCCGAGGGTGACACGCGGCCGCCCTCACGGGCTGGGCGGCCGCTCCGCGTGGACCTCTTCACGGGCGACGTGACGGTGGGTCACCGTCGCGCCCGAGGAGCGTCGGCCGGGCAGACGGTCAGCGGTGACCACCGGGGAGCATGACGGGGCCTTGCCGTACAGCCGAGGAGGACGCCCGCGCGCGAACCGGCGGCTTCGTGAGGGAACGCCCGCGCGCGAACCGGCGGCTTCGTGAGGGAACGCCCGCGCGCGAACCGGCGGCTTCGTGAGGGAACGCCCCCGGGCGAACCGGCGGCTTCGTGAGGAACGCTCGCGCGCGGGCCTGCGGCTGTGTGAGGGAACGCTCTTGGGCGGGCCCGGGGCTGCCGCGACGAAAGGCTCGCGGGCGAGACTCGGCTCGCCCGCGGGGGCGGCTACTTGTTGCGCTCGTACTCGGCCTTGAGCTTCCAGAACTCGTCTTCACGCGCCGTGAACTTCGTGACCTTGTTCTTGGGGTCCGTCGTCACGAAGTACAGATAGCCGCTTTCGCTCGGGTTGAGAGCGGCCTCGATCGCGTGCTCCCCAGGGTTGCCGATCGGCCCTGGCGGCAGGCCCTGGTACATGTACGTGTTGTACTTCGACGTGCTCTTCAGGTCGGCGTTGCTCGCCTCGATGGCGTACTTCTTGAGCCCGTACATGACGGTGCTGTCCATCCGCAGATTCATCGGCGGCTTGAGAGCGAGCCGGTTGTAGATCACTTCCGCGATCTTGGGCATGTCCTCGCGGGTGCCCGCCTCGGCCTGCACGATGCTCGCGATCGTCATGATTTCCGCGGGCGTGTGGCCGAGCTGCTTGGCCGCCTCTTCCAGGTTCGTCTTGCCCGCAGCCTGGGTGTAGCGGTCGACCATCTGCGTGAGGATCTGGGTCGCCGAGGCGTTCGGCTCGAACTGGTAGGTCGCGGGGAAGGCGTAGCCCTCGAGCCCTCTGGCGTAGCGAGGAAGGCCGATGGCCTCCTTGTCCTTGGCCGCCTCGAAGAACTCCTCCGCCGGCTTCTTGGTCTGCTTGGCCAGGATGGCGATGACCGAGCTGAGCCGCTCGCCCTCCTTGATCAGGACGGTGTTCTGCAGCTTCTTGCCCGACACCAGCAGATCGACGGCCGTGGCGGCCGACATGCCCTTCTTGAGGGTGTACTGGCCTGGCTGCAGCGCCGAGCTCTTGCCCGCGCTGGCGATCGCGTTGGTGAACGCGCGCTCGCTGGCCACGACGCCCTGGGCCTGCAGCGTCTTGGCGACGTCGGAGGCGCTCTGGCCGTCCTTGACCTCGATCACCACTTGACCGGTGCCGGGGCCCTTGAAGTCGTCGGGCACCAGGGCGTCGCTGAGCCACAGGTAGCCGTAGTAGCCGCCACCGCCGATGATGCCGACCAGGACGATCATCGCGAGCAGGGGGGCGAGGAATCCACCTCGGTTGCGGCGCCTGCGCCGGCGGCGCCCGCGGGGCGACTTGGCGGAATCACGAGAGCGGCCCCGGGTCCGACCTTCGTCGTCCTCGGCGCCGAGCAGGAAGTCCATGTCGAGATCGTTCATAGGTGCGCTGGCCAATCTCCCGGTAGGAACGGCCTGGCGTCAAGGGGTTGTGCCAAACCGGTGGGGGTTACCGAGCCGAACGGGGGGATCCGCCAGCCTTGGGGCGATGACCAGCGGAGATCACGGTGCGTAGCCATGCTAGGGGATACGGGAAGCGCGAGCGCCCCCGGCCTGGGCCGGGGTCTCGGCGGGACGGGGGGTGTCCCTATGAGCATCAATGCGTCCCGAGGTAATCGTTCAACTCTTCCCGGTATCTCACGAACTCACTCTCTTTGTCGGTGAATTTCGTGATTCTATGCTCCGGGTCCGTCGTAACAAACCAGTACCAGTCACCTTCCGCCGGGTGCAACGCCGCCATCAGCGCCTTCTCTCCCGGATTGGCGATGGGTCCTGGAGGCAGGCCCTTGTGCCGATAGGTGTTGTACGGCGAGCGGACCCTGGTGTCCTTCAGCGACACCTTCAGCGTCCTCCTGCCCAGTGCGTACGTCACGGTGGCGTCGAGCTGGAGCGGGGTTCCGCCCTTGAGCCTGTTGTAGATCACCCTAGCGATCTTCGGATAGTCGGTGTCCCTTCCGCCCTCCGCCTGCACGAGGCTCGCCACCGTGACGGCCTCCAGCGGCGTGAGGTGGACCTCGGCGGCGCGCGCCTCGAGCCCGATCGCCTGGGCCGCCTCCTTGAACCTGCTCACCATCCGCCTGAGCAGGTCGGCCCCCGTCGTGCCAGGGTCGACCTCGTACGTCGCCGGGTAGAGGAAGCCCTCGAGCCCTCGGGCGTAACCCGGCAGGCCGAGTGCGGAGGGCTTGGCGGCCTGGAGGTCCCTGAGCGGGATCCCCGCCTGCCTGGCCAGGTGCGGGAGCGCCTCGGCCACCCGCATGCCCTCCGGGAGCGTGACCCGCCTGACCACCCGCGAGTGGGGGGACAGAAGCAGGTCGAGCGCCGCGCCCGCGGCCATCCCCTTGCGCAGCCGGTAGTGGCCGGGGTGCAGGCCGCCCGCCTTGGAACGTTCCTGCGCGACGTTCACGAACGACCTCGCGCTCGCGACGACGCCCGCGTCGGCCAGGACCGCGCCGACGTCTCCCGCGCTGGCGCCCGGCATGATGCGCACCGTCACCGCGCCCGCTCCCGCGCCTTCGAAGTCGTCGGGGCTGAGGTACGGCTTGAGCAGCACGAATCCGGCCACGCCGAGGGCGAGCATGCCGGCTGCTGCGCCACCGGCCAGCAACCCGGCCTTGCGCAACGACCTGCCTCTACGCCCGCCTTCGTCCTCGGACGACACCTGGCTCTGGCCGGCCACCGCCTCGCTCTCTCCGGGCGCCTCCTGCTCCTCCTCGACGGCCGGCCTGTCGAAGGGGATGACATCGGCCGAACCATCCGCCTCGCCGTCGTCCTGGGAGGCCGCCTCGTTCGCGGTCGAGGGGTCGTGCGAAGAGCCCTCGTGCTCGGGTGAAGAGGCGGGCGGGGCCTCCGGGTTCTCCGGGCCTTCGTCCGGCGGGAAGGCGGCATGCGGTGCGGAGCCGCCGTCAGGTGGGGTGGCGGCGGCTTCACGGGGATCGTTGTCGGGGGGCGGGCCGCTCACAGGGCGGACCCGTCGTCCGCCGCGGAGGGCGGATCGACAGGTCTGCCGGGTGGCCTGCTGGTGGCGCGTTCGGAGTCGAGCGCGTCCTGCAGCAGCACTACGGCCGCCGCCTGGTCCACGACCGAGCGCTGCTTCTTGGCCTTCACCCCGCTGGCCCGCAGCCCCTGCTGCGCCGCCACCGTGGTCAGCCGCTCGTCGAACAACCGCACAGGCACCCCGCCCAGCCGTACGGCCAGCAGGGAAGCGAAGGAGCGGGCCAGCGCGGCCGCCTGTCCCTCACGTCCCGACAGCGAGGTGGGCAGCCCGACGATCACCTCGATCGCCTCGTGCTCGGCCACCAGGACGGCGATGCGGTCGAGGTCGCCTGGCCCGCGTCTGACGGTCTCCACCGGCGTGGCCAGCATCCCCGAAGGGTCGCTGCGGGCCACGCCGATGCGGACCGACCCGACGTCGACGCCGAGTCTCGCGCCGAACCTCATGTCAGGCGAGCTGCCCCGCGATGGTCTCAGCGACCATGCGCAACGCCTCGTCGATCGCCTCAGGACGGGTGCCTCCGCCCTGCGCGACATCGTCCTTGCCGCCACCGCCACCCCCAAGAGCCTTGGCGGCGACGCCGACCAGTCGTCCGGCCTTGAGCCCTCGCTCGCGTCCCGCCTCGTTGACCGCGGCAACCACCACAGGGCGGTCGGAGGGGACGCCGGCGAGCACGACGACCGCCGGACGGTCGCCAGGGAACCTGCCGCGCACGTCAAGCGCGAGCTTACGCAGATCGTCCGGACCTGTTCCATCAGGCGCGCGGTGGGTGACGACGGAGACTCCGTGCAGGTCATGGGCCTGCGCGGCCAGCTCGCCCGCGATCTGGAGCACCTGGGCCGAGCGCAGCTTCTCGAGGTCCTTCTCCGCGGTGCGGAGCCTGGTGACGATGCCCTCGATGCGCTCGGGCAGTTCCTCGCGGCGCACCTTGAGCTGCTCGGTCACCTGGGCGACCAGCAGCGACTCGCGGGCCAGGAAGCGGAAGGCGTCGATGCCGACCAGCGCCTCGACGCGGCGCACGCCCGCGCCGACCGACTGCTCGCCGAGCACCTTGACCAGGCCGAGCTGGCCCGAGGAGTGGACGTGGGTGCCGCCGCACAGCTCGCGGGAGTAGTCGCCGATCTCCACGACGCGGACCTCGTCGCCGTACTTCTCGCCGAACATGGCCAGCGCCCCCATCGCCCTGGCCTCGGCCTGGGAGGTGTAGAAGGCGTTGACCTTGAGGTCGTTGATGAGGACCGCGTTGACCTCGTCCTCGACGTCGCGCAGCACGCTGGGCGGCACGGCGCCCGCGGCGGTGAAGTCGAAGCGGAAGCGGCCGGGAGAGTTCTCCGAGCCCGCCTGGGCGGCCGTCTCGCCGAGCGCGTTCTTGAAGCCGCGGTGCACGAGGTGCGTGGCGCTGTGGCTGCGTGAGATCGCCTTGCGGCGCTCGACGTCGACCTCGGCCTGCACCTCGTCGCCGACGCGGATCTCGCCGACGCGGACCTTGCCCCTGTGGACGACCAGGCCCTTGATGGGCGACTGGACGTCGAGGACGTCGACCTCCGCGCCCGAGGTGCGCAGCACGCCATGGTCGGCGAGCTGGCCGCCGCCCTCGGCGTAGAAGGGCGTGCGGCCCAGCACGATCTCGACCGTGGTGCCCGCGCCCGCCACCGGCACCGAGGCGCCGTCGACGAGAATGCCGACCACGCTGGACTCGGCGCTGGTCTGGTCGTAGCCGAGGAACTCGACCTTGCCCGCGTTCTCGAGCAGCTGGCCGAAGACGGAGATGTCGGCGTTGCCGGTCTTCTTGGCCGCGGCGTCCGCCTTGGCCATCTCGCGCTGCTCCTTCATCAGGCGCCTGAAGCCCTCTTCGTCGACCTTGAGCCCCTGCTCGGAGGCCATCTCCAGGGTGAGGTCGATCGGGAAGCCGTAGGTGTCGTGCAGCTTGAACGCCTGGTCGCCGGAGAGCGTGGTGCCCGACTTGCGCTTGGTCTCCTCGACGGCGACGTCGAAGATCGCCGTGCCGGTGCGCAGCGTGCCGAGGAAGGAGGCCTCCTCGGCGTCGATGACGGCGTGGATCTGCGGCGCGTCGACCTTGAGCTCGGGGTAGGTCTCGCCCATCGCGTTGATGGTGACCTCGGTGAGCTCGTGCATGTAGCGCTCGTCGCCCGAGCCGAGCAGGCGCAGGTTGCGGATGGAGCGGCGCAGGATGCGGCGCAGGACGTAGCCGCGGCCCTCGTTGCCGGGCATGACGCCGTCGGCGACCAGCATGGTGCCGGTGCGGACGTGGTCGGCGATGACGCGCAGGCTGACGTCGGCGCGCGGGTCGCGGCCGTAGCGGGTCTTGGTGAGCTCGGCGGCGCTGTCGAGGATCTTGTAGGTGGTGTCGATCTCGTAGAGGTTGTCGACGCCCTGCAGGATCGTCGCCATGCGCTCGAGGCCCATGCCGGTGTCGATGTTCTTGGCCGGCAGCTCGCCCGCGACGTCGAAGTCGACCTTGCTGCGTACCGCGCTGAGCTGGTACTGCATGAAGACGTTGTTCCAGACCTCGAGGTAGCGGTCCTCGTCGGCCACCGGGCCGCCGTCCCTGCCGTACTCGGGGCCGCGGTCGTAGTAGATCTCCGAGCAGGGGCCGCCGGGACCCGGCACGCCCATGTGCCAGTAGTTGTCCTCGAGGCCGCGGCGCTGGATGCGCTCCATCGGCACGCCGACCTTGTTGTGCCAGATGTCGATCGCCTCGTCGTCGTCGAGGTAGACCGTCACCCACAGCTTCTCCTCGGGGAAGGCGAAGCCGCCGTCGGACTCCGACCTCGTCAGGAGCTCCCAGGCGAAGGGGATCGCCTGCTCCTTGAAGTAGTCGCCGAAGGAGAAGTTGCCGAGCATCTGGAAGAAGGTGGCGTGACGGGTGGTCTTGCCCACCTCCTCGATGTCGGGGGTGCGCACGCACTTCTGGACACTGGCCAGCCGGGCCGCCGGAGGCTTGCGCTGCCCCAGGAAGTACGGCTTGAAGGGCACCATGCCCGCGGGCACCAGGAGCAGCGTCGGATCCTCAGCGATCAGGCTGGCCGAGGGCACGACCTTGTGCCCACGCTCCTCGAAGAAGCGCAGGAAGCGGCGGGCGATCTCTGCCGACTCCATAACAGCGGCCATCCTTTGCTTTAGTGGGTGTTGTCAGGGTTGTCGAGCCCGAAGCGGGAGCGCAACTCCATTTCGCGGTCGGCGGCCTCGCCGAGCGCGTCCGAGGTAAAGTCTCTCACCTGCAGCAGCATGCCGTTCGCGCTGTCGGCCGCCCTGCGGGCGACATGGTCGGGCTTGAGCGCCTGCAGCTTGCGCATCACCCAGACGGCGCCGAACGCGCCGAGCGCCATGTAGAACAGCCGCCTGATCATCGCCGCCGCCCGCCGCGCGGGTGCCTGCGGGCCTCGATGGCCCTGCGTACGCCGTGGCTCAGGGCGGAGACCCTGATCAGCGGCCCGGTGAAGATGGTCTGGGTGACCGCGCTCAGCTTGGCGGCGTGGCCACTGACCTGCTTGACGTCTCTGGTGATGGCCTCGACGGTGACGAGCTGCCTGTTGGCCTCGTTGACCGTCATGCTCATGTCCTCCAGCAGCGGCACGACCCTGTCGTTCAGGTCGGAGACCAGCTTGGTGGTCTCTCTGAGCAGCCGGGCGAGCTTGACGAGCACCATGGCGAGAAAGCAGACGAGGATCGCCCAGCCCATGGCGACGATCAGCCCGGCCAGTTCTCCTGCGGTCAGCATCAGCGGATCCGTCCCCGTTGGCGTTCTGGAATGGAGAAGACCCTATCGCGTCCTGGCGCGGCCTTCCCCGCACTAGGCCCGGACGCCGCCGACCAGTTCGACCTCGAAGCCCTGCTCGTTCTCGAGGTAGGCGGCGTAGTGGGCGGGACCGCCCGCGTGGGGATGGCGGTCGGCGAACATCAGCCGCCAGCCGTGCGCCCCCGCCTCCTCGACCATCGCGTCGACGTCGTCGGCGTGGAAGGCCAGATGGTTGAGGCCGGGACGCATGCGGTCGTACGGCACGCGCAGCGCCGCGGGCGACTCCTCGATCACGATGTAGGTCTGCCCGCACCGCCACGAGCGGCCGTGCTCCCACTCCTGGAACGGCGTGTAGCCCAGCCTGCCGAACAGCCAGGTGAAGCTGGGCAGCGCCTTCTCCAGCGACTCCACCCACAGCTCGACGTGGTGCAGCATCACGCCAGGCCCCGCAGGAAGTCGCGGATCCTGGACCACCGCTCGAACAGGCCCGCCTCGGCTCCGTGCCTGGTGGGCTCGTAGTAGCGGCGCTCGCGCGTCTCCTCAGGCGCGTAGTCCTGGCGGACCAGGCCGTGCTCGAAGTCGTGGGGGTACTTGTAGCCCTTGCCGTGGCCGAGCTTGGCGGCGCCTGGATAGTGGGCGTCGCGCAGATGGCCTGGCACCTGGCCGATGAGGCCGCGCCGCACGTCGTCGGAGGCCGCGCCGATGGCCTTCACCACCGCGTTGGACTTGGGCGCCAGCGCGCAGTGGATGACAGCGTGGGCCAGGTTGATGCCCGCCTCCGGCAGCCCGATGAGCTGCACGGCCTGCGCGGCGGCCACCGCGGTCTGCAGGCAGGTGTTGTCGGCCATGCCGACGTCCTCGGAGGCGAAGATGACGAGCCTGCGGGCGATGAACCTCGGGTCCTCCCCCGCCTCGATCATGCGGGCGAGGTAGTGGAGCGCGGCGTCGGCGTCGGAGCCCCTCATCGACTTGATGAAGGCGCTGATGACGTCGTAGTGCTGGTCGCCCTGCCTGTCGTAGCGCACGGCCGCCTTGTCGACGGCCTTCTCGACGACCTCGACGGTGATGTCGTCGGCCAGCAGGGCCGCGGCCTCGAGGTAGGTGAGGGAGCGGCGCGCGTCGCCGCCCGCCAACCGTACGAGGTGTTCGAGGGCCTCGGGCGCGAGCGTGTTGCGGCCTGCCAGGCCGCGCTCGTCGGTGACGGCCCGCTGCAGGACCGCGCGGATGTCGTCGTCGGACAGCGACTCCAGCGTCAGCAGGAGCGAGCGTGAGAGCAGCGGCGAGATGACGGAGAAGAAGGGGTTCTCGGTGGTGGCGCCGATGAAGGTGACCCACCTGTTCTCGACGGCGGGCAGCAGGGCGTCCTGCTGGGCCTTGTTGAAGCGGTGCACCTCGTCGACGAACAGGACGGTCTGCCTGCCTGTCATGCCGAGCTCGCGGCGGGCGGTGTCGATGGCCGCCCGCACGTCCTTCACACCCGCCGACACCGCGGAGATCTCGACGAAGCGGCGTTTGGTGACGCCTGCCACGACGTAGGCGAGCGTCGTCTTGCCGGTGCCGGGGGGACCCCACAGGAACAGCGACATCGGCGCCTCGCTCTCGACGAGCCTGCGCAGCGGCGTGCCCTGGCCGAGGAGGTGACGCTGACCGAACACCTCGTCGAGGGTGCGCGGGCGCATCCGCACCGCCAGGGGCTGTGGGGTGGCCTCCTCAGCGGCAGAATCGAACAGACTCTCCACAAATGGAGCCTACAGGCCCCACACCGCCCTGGCGCCCGAATCCCCTGCTCGGAACACGTAGTAGCCCGCCACCACGGCCAGCGCCACGCTCACCGCCGACAGCGCCCACGCGGGCACCCGCAGCTTGGCCCGCCACAGGTAGACCATCGACAGGGAGGCGGCGCCGAGCCCGATCGTGCTGAGGAGCAGCGGCGTGGCGAAGCTCTCGTGACTGGCGATGCTCTCGCCGAGCTGCCCCTCCACCTCCGCGAAACGCGCCTGCTTCAGCGCCGCGCCGCTCTGCCGCGCGGCGAAGACCGCCGCGGGCGCGGCAAGCGAGAGCAGCACCACCGCCCACGCCAGGTACGGCTGGAAGCGGGGCACGAGGGCGTAGGCGATGGAGGCGGCGACAAGCAGCGGCGTGAGCACCACGGCGAAGTGGATGATCAGCGGATGCGCGGGCAGGCCCATGATTTCGTCGAACACGTCAGTAACTCCGTTCTCGTATCGACAACGGATCTCATCACGCCGGGGTTCGCCGAGACGCGTTTCTCATTTACTTCTCAGGACCTCCACCTCAGAGGCCCCTTGCGCCACTTACGTCCAGCACATTCCCAACCCCGGTAGCATGCGCGGAGCAGTTTGGTCATGTGTCGGCAAACGTGGAGGAAATACCGGTGAGCGGCGAAGACCGCCAGAGCCAGTTGGCTCGGGAGCACAAGGAGCGGCAGGCGCAGCGTGCGGCCGAGCAGGCCGCGAAGGCCAAGCGGAACACCTTCATCGGCGCGGGCGTGGCGGTGGCGCTCGTGGCGGGTGGCATCATCGCGGCCACCACGATGCTCGGCAAGAGCGACGCGACCCCCGTCGCGGCGGACACGCCCTCCGCCTCGCCCTCGGCGAGCACCTCCGTGCCCGCGGTTCCCTCGGCCGCGCCCTCGGTCTCGGCGGGCCCGGTCTCCTGCACCTACAAGAAGGAGACCGACCCGACCGTTCCCTTCAAGTACGTCGGGCTGCCGGGCAAGAAGCCGAACAAGAAGCTCAAGCAGATGACCATCGTGACCAACCGCGGCAACATCGTCATCGACCTGATGACCGAACAGGCGCCGTGCGCGGTCAACGCCATGAACTTCCTCGCCAAGAAGAACTTCTTCGACAACACCAAGTGCCAGCGCCTAGTCACGCCCGACGTGTCCGGCGTGCACCTGCTGCAGTGCGGTGACCCGCTGGCCAAGGCCGACGGCCTCAACCCGACCGACGGCCAGGGGACGGCCGGCTTCACCTACGGCGACGAGAACGTCGGCATCCCGCTCAGCAAGGGCGTGGTGTTCATCTCCCAGCCGTCGGGCGCGGTCGGGCAGAACAGCAGCCAGTTCGCCATCTCGCTGTCCGACGACAACACCCAGGTGCCCGCCGAGTACAGCGTGCTCGGCGTCATCAGCGAGGGCATGGACATGATGCTGGGCCTCGCCGCGGGCGAGAAGGACCTGATCGTCAACCCCAACGACGTCACGGGCGACGGCGGCACGACCGTGCCGAAGCAGCCCGTCGTCATCAAGGACGTCCAGCTGTCGTAGTGATTCAGCTCACACCCCCGCCTGCGCCACTCGCCGCGGGGGCACGCTGGAGCTGTGAGCGACAAGCTGCCGTTTGAGTTCTTCCTCTCCCCGGAGTTCGGCGCCGACCCCTACGCGGTCTACGCCGGGCTCCGGGCCGAAGGACCCGTCCACGCCATCGACTTCCCCCCTGGAGCGTCCGCGTTCGTGGTCGTCGACTACGAGCACGCCAGGCCCGCGCTGAACGATCCGCGCCTGTCCAAGAACCTCGCCAGCGGACCCGAGTGGTTCCGCGACGCCATCTCGCAGCAGAACCCGGTGCTCGGCGACAACATGCTGATGTCGGATCCTCCCGACCACACCCGGCTGCGGCGGGTGGTCTCGAAGGCGTTCACGCCGCGCAGGATCGAGCTGCTGCGCCCGCGCGTCCAGGCGATCACCGACGAGCTGATCGACGCCTTCGAGGGCGACACCGTCGAGCTGATCGACGCGTTCGCCTTCCCGCTGCCGATCATCGTGATCTGCGAGCTGCTGGGCGTGCCCGACCGTGACAGGGCCGATTTCCGCAGGTGGTCGGGGGCGCTGGTCACGCCGGCCGTCAACGAGGAGCTGGCGAGGAGCCGCGACGAGGCCAGCGACGCGCTGCGCGCCTACTTCACCCGTCTGATCGCCGAACGGCGCGCCGCTCCCACCGACGACCTGGTGAGCGTGCTGGTGACCAGCGACGAGCTGAGCGAGCGGGAGGTGCTCTCCACCCTGGCGCTGCTGCTGATCGCCGGCCACGAGACCACCGTCAACCTCATCGGCAACGGCATGCTGGCCCTGCTGCGCAACCCCGACCAGCTCGACCTGCTGCGCGCCAAGCCCGAGCTGCTGCCCAACGCGATCGAGGAGTTCCTGCGCTACGACGCGCCCGTCGAGCGGGCGACCTTCCGCATCGCGCTCGAGGACATGGAGATCGCCGGCACCCCCATCCCGAAGGGCAGCTTCGTGCACGTCTCCATCGGCGCGGCGGGCCGTGATCCGAAGGCCTTCGACCGGGCCGAGAGCCTCGACGTCGGCCGCGAGGACAACAGGCACGTCGGCTTCGGCCACGGCCTCCACTTCTGCCTCGGCGCGCCGCTCGCGCGCATGGAGGGACAGATCGCGTTCGGCTCGCTGCTCGCCCGGCTCGGCGACATCAGGCTGGCCTGCCCCGAGGAGCAGCTCAGGTGGCGCTTCAGCGGCTCCATCCTGAGATCGCTCGCTGCCCTTCCGATAACGATCTAGGGTGGCTGCCGTGCCGGAGAAACTACCGTTCGAGTTCCTTTTCACCCCCGAGTTCAGCAGGGACCCCTACGCCGTCTACGCCTCGCTTCGCGGACAGGGTCCGATCTTCCCGATCGACTTCCCTCCCGGCTTCGACGCGTACCTGATCATCGATCACGAGCACGGCAGGGCGGCGCTGAACGACCCCCGCCTGTCGAAGGACATGCAACGTTTCGGCGACTACTTCAAGGCGGTCGCCACCGAGGACGACATCCTCTTCGACTCCAACATGCTCTCGGTCGACCCGCCCGACCACACGCGGCTGCGGCGGATCGTCTCCAAGGCCTTCACCCCGCGCAGGGTCGAGGAGCTGCGCCCTCGGGTGCAGGCGATCACCGACGAGCTGATCGACGGCTTCGAGGGCGGCGCCGCCGAGCTGATCGACGAGTTCGCCTTCCCCCTGCCGATCATCGTGATCTGCGAGCTGCTGGGCATTCCCTCGCAGGACCGCGACCAGTTCCGTGAGTGGTCGTCACTGCTGGTCAACCCCACCTTCGTGCCGGAGGAGGTCGAGCGGCGCAGGGCGGCGGCGCGCGCCACGACGGCCTACTTCCGTCGCATGTGCGAGGAGCGCAGGCAGGAGCCGCGCGACGACCTGATCAGCGCGCTGGTGGCGATGGAGGAGCTGACGGAGAAGGAGCTCATCTCCACGCTCAGCCTGCTGCTGATCGCCGGTCACGAGACGACCGTCAACCTGATCGGCAACGGGGTGCTGGCGCTCCTGCGCAACCCCGACCAGCTCGACCTGCTGCGCGCCAAGCCCGAGCTGCTGCCCAACGCGGTCGAGGAGTTCCTGCGCTACGACGGCCCCGTCGAGCGCTCCACCCCGCGCTTCGCCTCGGAGGACCTGGAGATCGCCGGCACCCGCATCCCGCGTGGGGCCATGGTGCACGTCTCGATCGGCGCGGTGGGGCGCGACCCCGAGGTCTTCGCCGAGCCGGACAGGCTCGACATCACCCGCACCGACAACAGGCACGTCGCCTTCGGGCACGGCATCCACTTCTGCCTGGGCGCGCCTCTGGCCCGGCTGGAGGGGCAGATCGCCATCGGCACCCTCCTGGAGCGGCTGCCGCAGCTGGCGCTGGGGTGCGCGGAGGAGGAGCTGAGCCGACGGCTGACCGGCTCGGTGGTGCGCGGCCTGTCCCAGCTGCCGGTCCGTTTCTGAACCCAACCCGCACCGGGCTGCTGGTGTGCCAGGGGGGCTCGGAGACTTCGGGCGAGCCCCCTCAGGCGTTCCCCAGGGCCCACCCTACGACTGCGGTGAGGCCCCTTGGGGACGTGGCCGCAGTCGTAGGGTGGGCGTCTCGGGTGGTCTACGCCTCGGCCTTGGGCTTGGCGTCGACCCCCGCCTCCTTGCGCTGGTCGACCGTGATGGGCGTGGGAGCGCCCGTCAGCGGGTCGAAGCCGGAGGCGGTCTTCGGGAAGGCGATCACGTCGCGGATGGACTCACCGCCGGCCAGCAGCATGCAGATCCTGTCCCAGCCGTAGGCGATGCCTCCGTGCGGGGGCGGGCCGTACTTGAACGCCTCGAGCAGGAAGCCGAACTTCGACTCGGCCTCCTCCTTGGAGATGCCGAGCACGTCGAAGACGCGCTGCTGCATCTCGGCGCGGTGGATACGGATCGAGCCTCCGCCGATCTCCATGCCGTTGCAGACCATGTCGTAGGCGTAGGCCAGCGCCTCGCCCGGGTGGTCCTGGAAGTTGTCGGCCCACTCGGGCTTGGGCCCGGTGAAGGGGTGGTGGACGGCAGTCCAGCCGCCCTCGCCGTCCTCCTCGAACATGGGGGCGTCGACGACCCACAGGAACGACCACTGCGACTCGTCGATGAGGCCGCAGCGGCGGCCGATCTCCAGGCGGGCCGCACCGAGCAGGTCGCGCGAGGCGTTGCGGGCGCCTGCGGCGAAGAAGATGGCGTCGCCCGGCTTGGCCTCGACGAAACCGGCCAGGCCCTCGCTCTCCTGGGCGGAGAGGTTCTTGGCGACGGGACCGCCGAGCGTGCCGTCCTGCTGAACCAGGACGTAGGCCAGGCCGCGGGCGCCGCGGGACTTGGCCCAGTCCTGCCAGCCGTCGAGCTCCTTGCGGGTCTGCGAGGCGCCGCCCGGCATGACGACCGCGCCGACGTAGTCGGCCTGGAAGACGCGGAAGGTGGTGTCCTTGAAGAACTCGGTGACGTCGACGAGCTCCTGGCCGAAGCGCAGGTCGGGCTTGTCGGAGCCGTAGCGGGCCATCGCGTCGGCGTAGGTCATGCGCGGCAGCGGCGTGGGGATCTCGTAGCCGAGGATCTCCTTCCAGATCCTGCCGATCAGCGCCTCGCCGATGCCGATCACGTCCTCCTGGTCGACGAAGGACATCTCGACGTCGATCTGGGTGAACTCGGGCTGGCGGTCGGCGCGCAGGTCCTCGTCGCGGTAGCACTTGGCCAGCTGGTAGTAGCGCTCGAGACCGCCGACCTGGAGCAGCTGCTTGAACAGCTGGGGCGACTGCGGGAGGGCGTACCAGTTGCCGGGCTGCAGCCGTACGGGCACCAGGAAGTCGCGCGCGCCCTCGGGGGTGGAGCGGGTGAGCGTCGGCGTCTCGACGTAGACGAAGCCGTGCTCGTTCATCACCTCGTTGGCCAGGTAGGTGGCCTTGGAGCGGATGCGCATGGCGTTGGCCACCGACGCGCGGCGGATGTCGAGGTAGCGGTAGCGCAGCCGCGCCTCCTCCGACACCTCGGTGTTGCCCTCGATCGGGAACGGCAGCGGGGCCGCCTCGCTCAGCACCTCGACCGTGGTGGCGACGACCTCGATCTCGCCGGTGGGCAGCTCGGGGTTGGCGTTGCCCTCGGGGCGGATCCTGACCTCGCCGACCACCTTCACGCAGTACTCGCCGCGCAGGCCGTGCGCGTCGTCCTCCTCGCGGAAGACCACCTGCGCCGAGCCCGAGGCGTCGCGCAGGTCGATGAAGACGACCCCGCCGTGGTCACGGCGGCGGGCCACCCAGCCCGCGAGCGTCACCTGCTGCCCGGCGTGCTCCTTTCGGAGCTCACCGGCCTTGTGCGTGCGAATCACTGCAGCTTTCCCTTCAAAACGTCGGAGACCTGGGCCAGCGGCACCTCGGTCTGCTCTGCGGTGGTCAGGTCCTTCACTTGTACGGCCTGCGCGGCGAGGTCGCGCTCGCCCAGGATCAGCGCGAACCTGGCGCCCGAGCGGTCGGCGCCCTTCATCGCGCCCTTGAGCCCCTTGCCGCCGAAGGCCATGTCGACGGAGAGCCCCGCTGTGCGCAGCTCCTCGACGAGCAGGAACATCCGGCGGCGCGCCTCCTCGCCCAGCGGGACACCGTACACCTGGACGCGGGCGGCCGGAGCCTCGTCGAGCAGACCCTCGGCCTCCATGGCCAGGTAGGTGCGGTCGACGCCGAGGGCCCATCCGACGCTGGGCAGCGCGGGGCCGCCGAGCATCTCGCTGAGCCCGTCGTAGCGGCCCCCTCCGCCGACGGCCGACTGCGAGCCGAGCCCGCCGTGGACGAACTCGAAGGTGGTACGGGTGTAGTAGTCGAGCCCGCGCACCAGCTTCGGCTCGTCGGTGAACGGCACGCCGAGGGCGGTCAGCAGGGTGCGGACCTCCTCGTGGTAGGCCTTGCAGGCCGCGCAGAGGTGGTCGGCGACCAGGGGCGCGCCCTCGAGCTGCTCCTGCACCTCGGGGCGCTTGTCGTCGAGCACGCGAAGCGGGTTGATCTCGATGCGCGCGCGGGTGGCCTCGTCGAGGTCGAGGCCGCGCAGGAAGTCCTGCAGCGCGGCCCGGTAGACGGGGCGGCACACCTGGTCGCCGAGGGAGTTGAGCAGCAGCTTGACACCCTTCAGCCCGAGGCTCGCGAAGCCGCGCCATGCCAGCACGACCAGCTCGGCGTCGAGCGCGGGGTCCTCGGCTCCGAGCGCCTCGGCGCCGACCTGCCAGAAGTGGCGGTAGCGGCCCTTCTGCGCGCGCTCGTAGCGGTACTGGCTGCCGGAGTACCAGAGCTTCACCGGCAGCTGGCCGTTGTGCAGGTTGTGCTGCAGGACGGCCCGCACGACCGAGGCGGTGCCCTCAGGACGCAGGGTCAGCGAGCGTCCGCCCTTGTCGTCGAAGGTGTACATCTCCTTCGACACGACGTCGGTCGACTCGCCGACTCCGCGCTTGAACAGCTCGGTGTCCTCGAAGGTGGGCGTCTCGACGTAGCCGTAGCCCGCCTGCCGTACGGGGGCGGCAAGAGCCTCGCGGACCGCGAGGACGCGCTCGGAGGCGGGCGGCAACAGGTCGTAGGTGCCCTTGGGCGATTGGAAAGTCATCAGATCCCTCGTGTGGGACCGGCGTGCGGCGCGGCTTCTTTGAGATAAGGGTTGGTGGCGCGCTCGCGGCCGATCGTGGTCTGCGGTCCGTGGCCCGGCAGGACGACCGTCGAGTCCGGCAACGGCAGGCACGTGGCCGCCAGGCTGCGCAGGATCGTCGGGTAGTCGCCGCCCGGCAGGTCAGAGCGGCCGATGGAGCCGGCGAACAGCAGGTCGCCCGAGAACATGATCTCCTCTGGAGGCAGCCTGAAACTCACCGACCCCCTGGTATGGCCGGGGGTGTGGTCGACCACGAACTCCATGCCCGCCAGGTCGACGACCGCGCCGTCGGACAGCTCGCGCACGTCGTCGGGCTCGCTCAGCGTGATGCCGCCGAAAAGCTGGCTCGAGGTGGGCGACCATCCGGCGGAGGGATCGCTCAGCAGGTGGCGGTCCTCGGGATGGATCCACGCGGGAACCTCGCGCGCGCCGCACACGGGAGCCACCGACCAGACGTGGTCGAGGTGGCCGTGGGTGAGAAGGACCGCCACGGGCTTCAGCCTGTGCTCGCGCAGCAGGTCGTCGATGCCCTCGACCGCGTCCTGGCCGGGGTCGACGATCACGCACTCCTCGCCGGCGGCGGGCGCCACGAGGTAGCAGTTGGTCTGGAACGCCCCTGCGGGGAAGCCTGCGATGAGCATTGCCTCGGCTGAGTCTCGTCAAGAAAGCGGATGAGAATGTAACCGAAGCGTACCGGTGCTGGCCGCTGGGCTGCGAACCATTACCGGTTGGCCGATACGATTCGCCCACCTCAGTTGATTCGATAGGGGAGGCAAAGCGGTGTCCACGGGCAAGGACCGCCAGCGGCAGCTGGCACGTGAGCACTTCGAGCGGCAGATGCAGCGTCGCGCCGAGCGTGAGGCGAAGGCGAAGCGCACCGCCGTCATCGGATCGTCCGTGGGCGTTCTCGTGGTCGTGGGCGGTGTCATCGCCGCGACCACTCTGCTGGGCGGCAATGACGGCTCCTCGGCCTCCGAGTCGCCGTCGGCCGCTCCCTCCACCTCCGCCGCGGCGGGGCCCAAGCCGTTCGACCCCGCGACGGGCGAGTGCGGCTACCTGCCCGACACCAGCGGCGCGGTCAAGGACGTCGGGCTCCCGCCGGCCAAGGCCGAGGCCAAGGACGCGGTCATGACGTTCAAGACCAGCCAGGGCGACATCGTCGTCGAGCTCAACGGGGCCAAGGCCCCCTGCACGGTCAACTCGCTCAAGCATCTGGCGGCCAAGAAGTACTACAACGGCAGCAAGTGCCACCGCCTGGGCAGCGCGCAGTTCCCCATGCTGCAGTGCGGCGACCCGACCGCCAAGGCGAACGGCAAGTCCCAGTCCGACGGCCAGGGCGGCCCCGGCTACCGGCTCGCCGAGGAGAACCTCGAGGGCGCGGCCTACAAGCGCGGCGTCATGGCGATGGCCAAGACGAGCGAGCCCGGCACCACCGGCAGCCAGTTCTTCCTGGTGTACGGCGACATCGGGCTGACCCCCGATTACACGCCTGTCGGTACCATCACGAAGGGTCTCGACATTCTCGACAAGGTCAACAAGGCGGGTGTTATCGCTCCTGGTCCTGACGGCACCGGCGCACCCAAGGAGACGGTCGAAATCAAAGACGTGACAATCTCTGCCAAGAGCTGACGTAATACAACTGGGGGCAGTAGTCCCCGAAGGGTCTGATGAGAGTGCGGGAGGACACGGTGAGCACCGACCCGTGGGGCCGGGTAGACGACGACGGCACCGTCTACGTGCGTACGGCCGAGGGAGAGCGGGCCGTCGGGTCCTGGCAGGCCGGTGAGCCCGAAGAGGCGCTGGCCTACTTCCACCGCAAGTTCGACGAGCTGGCGGGCCAGGTCCAGCTGCTCGAGCAGCGCGTCAAGGGCACCGACCTGGCGCCCGCCCAGGCCGAGGCCACCATCGTCAAGCTGCGCGAGGCCGTGGCCGACGCGCACGCCGTCGGCGACCTGGGCGCGCTGGTCCAGCGGCTCGACGCGCTGACCGAGCTGGTCGCCAAGCGCCGTGAGGAGGTCAAGGCCGCCCGCGACGTGGCCAGGGCCGAGGCCAAGGGCATCAAGGAGCGCATCGTCGCCGAGGCCGAGCGCATCGCCGAGGAGACCACGCACTGGAAGTCCGGCGGCGAGCGCCTTCGCCAGCTGGTCGAGGAGTGGAAGACGGCCGAGCGCATCGATCGCGTCACCGAGGCCGCGCTGTGGAAGCGGCTGTCGGCCGCCCGTACCGCCTTCGCCAAGCGGCGCAAGGCCTACTTCGCCGGGCTCGACGAGCAGCGCGAGGGCATCCGCTCCCAGAAGGAGCGCATCGTCGTCGAGGCCGAGGCGCTGGCCGACTCCACCGACTGGGGGCAGACGGCCGCGATCTACCGCGAGCTCATGCAGCAGTGGAAGTCGGCGGGCAGGGCCTCGCGCGAGGTCGAGGACGAGCTGTGGGGTCGCTTCAAGGCCGCCCAGGACCAGTTCTTCCAGGCCCGTTCGGCGGTCTTCGCCGAGCGTGACGCCTCGCTGGCGGCCAACGCGGAGGCCAAGGAGGTGCTGCTGGCCGAGGCGGAGAAGATCCTTCCTGTCACCGACGCCAGGGCCGCGCGCGCCGCGCTGCGCTCCATGCTGGAGCGCTGGGAGGCCGTCGGCCCCGTGCCGCGCGAGCAGCGCGACCGCCTGGAGGGCGGCCTGCGCCGCATCGACGACGCGGTGCGCAAGGCCGAGGAGGCGGAGTGGAAGCGCTCCAACCCCGAGGCCAGGGCTCGCGCCCAGAGCACCGTCGACCAGCTGCGCTCCTCGATCGAGCAGCTGGAGAAGAAGCTCGGCAAGGCCCAGGCCGCGGGGCGGGCCAAGGACGTCAAGGACGCCGAGGAGGCGCTGGCGGCCCGTCGTTCGTGGCTGGAGGAGGCCGAGCGCACGCTCGCCGAGTTCAGCTGAGGGTGCGGGAGGCCCGGTCACACACGGTCATTGGGCCTCCCCCCTCCTCCCCTTTCTCTTTACGATCACAAGGCTCGTGATGATCGACGAAAGGGGTCAAGATGACGATCGAGATCAAGCCGGTCGAAGAGGTAGAGACCACGGGTAACAGCAACAGCTGCTGAACCGTTTCGTGGGGTCTCGGCAGGGACCCCACGCCACCTCTCCCGGAGTCAGGCCCATGCCTTCTCGGATTCAGGTGAATCCGGTCTTTCCCCTGTTCATCGACGACTCCCGCGAGCGGGTTCGGCTCGGCGACTTTCCGCCGACCGGCCGGGTGCTCGAATCGGCAGAAAAGCCTTTACGCGCGCTTTTCCGGCTCTGCGCGCGAAAACCACGATCGAAACCAGAGCTTTACCGCCTCCTTGACGGAGTAACTCCCGACGAGATAGACGCGGCCGTCGAACAATTGCTGGCCGCCAGAATTCTCGTCACACAGGAGGAGCTGTCGGCGCTGACCGCCGACGAGCGGCACTCCAGGCAGACGCTGTTCCTGTCGATGTTCCACGCCGCCGACCGGGCCCTCGCCGCCCAGCGCGACCTGGCGCTGCGCCGGGTCACGGTGCTCGGAGCCGGCGCCATCGGCGGCGCGGTCGCCCTCCAGCTCGCCACGGCGGGCGTGCGGCGGCTGACGCTCGTCGACGACGACAGGGTCGAGCTGTCCAACCTGCACCGCCAGCACCTCTACACCACCTCCGACCTGGGCGGCTCCAAGGTCGCCTCGGCCGCCGCCAGGCTGCGCGCCCACGTCCCCTCCGCCGAGGTCGTCGAGATCGAGCGCAGGATCGCCGGCCCCTGCGACGTGCCGCTGGCGGAGGCCGACTTCGTGGTCAACACCGTCGACACGCCGCAGCCGCACATCCGCCGCTGGGTCAACGCCGCCTGCGTGGCGGCGGGCGTGCCGTTCGTGACCGGCGGATTCAACCAGCACGTCGGCCTGGTCGGCCCGCTGGTGGTGCCGGGCGTCACCGGCTGCCTGGCCTGCCAGGAGCGCACGCTCGCCCGGCGGTACGGCACGACGGAGCTGCCGAGCGCGGACAACGCGGGCCGTACGATCCCCGCCTTCGGGCCGCTGTGCGCCGCCGTGTCCGGGCTCATGGCGGGCGAGATCATCCGCTACCTGACCGGCACGGGCGCGCCCGCCATCGAGGGCAGGACCGTCCACCTCGACCTGCTCGACCTGACGACCAAGGGCCACGCCTTCGAGCGCCTGCCGGCCTGCGAGGTCTGCGGGTGAGGCCGGACCTCACCTTCCTCAGCGTCGTCGAGGACGGCCCTGACGACTACGTGGTCGGCAACGGGGTCGCGTTCGTCAACGTCCCCGGCATCGCGGCGACCGTCCTGGCGCTGCTCGACGGCTCCAGGACGGTGGAGGAGGTCAGGAAGGAGGTCCTGGAGCGGCACGGCGCCGACGTGGACGTGGCGGCCTTCGTCGCGGGCCTGGACGGCGTGGGCCTGCTGCGCGAGCCCGACCTGCCGCCGAACCTCTGGGACAGGATCAGGCCCTGGCAGGTGCGCTGGCTGTTCTCCCCCGTCGCCAACGCGGTCGTCGCCCTGCTGACGCTCTGCGCGGTCGCGGCCGTCATCGCGCGGCCGGGGATCGTCACCGGCATGTCGGGACTGGTCTGGGCGGACAGCCTGGCCTTCACGCTGTCGTTCGCGGTCGGCTCGTGGGCGCTGGTCTTCGTCCACGAGCTGAGCCACATCCTCGCCGCCCGCTCCCTGGGCGTGCGGGCCGAGCTGTCGCTCGGCACCCGCCTGCAGTTCCTGGTCGTGCAGACGAAGGTCACCGGCGTCTGGCGGCTGCCGCGCCGCCGCCGCTACCGCGCCCACCTGGCGGGGATGCGCACCGACCTGTTCCTGGTCGCCGTCAGCGCCTGCGCGCTGTACGTGGCCGAGCACGGCCTGGCCCGCCTGGTGCTGGCCATCTGCGCCTCCCAGATCGTCTGGCAGTTCCTGTTCTTCATGCGCACCGACGTCTACTACGCCTTGGCGAACGCCTGCGGCAACAAGAACCTCATGGCCGACGCCCAGGCCTACCTGCGCGAACGCAAGAGCGGACGTGGCAGGGACAAGCCGGTCGGCGTGCGGGTCTACGCGTGGTTCCTGGTGGCGGGCAGGGTGCTCGGGCTGGCGTTCCTTGTCGGCTACACCATCCCGATCACGGTGGCGGTCTGCCGCCAGGCCGTCGCCGAGTCGCAGCCCGCCACGCTCGTGGTCGTCGCCTTCGGCTGGGCGCTCTACCTGTGGGTCTTCGCCCGTCGGAGGCTCACGGCGCTTCGGTCCGCGCCAGGCTCACGATCTTCCTAGTACGTACCGGTAACGATGCGGGGAAGGTACGGGACCCGGGTGCCATGGGTCAGCCGCCGGCGGCTCCGCTGACGCGGTAGACGTCGTAGACGCCCTGGATGCTGCGCACGGCCTTCAGCACGTGGCCCAGGTGCTTGGGATCGCCCATCTCGAAGGTGAACTTGCTGACCGCCACCCGGTCGCGCGAGGTGGTCACCGACGCCGACAGGATGTTGACGTGCTGGTCCGACAGCGTGCGCGTGACGTCCGACAGCAGCCTCGGCCGGTCGAGCGCCTCCACCTGGATCGCCACGAGGAACACGGAGTCCTCGTTGGGAGCCCACGTCACCTCGACCAGGCGGTCGGGCTGCTCCTTCAGCTGCTGCACGTTCGAGCAGTCGGAGCGGTGCACGGAGACGCCGTGGCCGCGCGTGACGAAGCCGACGATGTCGTCGCCCGGCACGGGCGTGCAACATCGCGAGAGCCGTACCCACACGTCGGAGTCGCCCGCCACCACGACGCCCGCCCCGCCACCGCTCTTGGGACGGCGGCTGAGCCTGGTGGGCATCGAGGTCTCGGCGATGTCCTCCTCGGCGCTGTCGACGCCGCCGATGGAGGCCACGAGCTTCTGCACGACCGACTGGGCGGCGATGTGCCCCTCGCCGACCGCCGCGTAGAGGGCCGAGACGTCGGGGTAGCGCAGGTCGCGGGCGAGCGCCAGCAGCGACTCACCGGACATCAGGCGCTGCAGCGGCAGGCCCTGCTTGCGCATGGCCCTGCCGATGGCCTCCTTGCCCGCCTCGATCGCGGTCTCGCGCCGCTCCTTGGAGAACCACTGCCTGATCTTGTTCCGGGCGCGGCCCGACTTGACGAACTTCAGCCAGTCGCGCGAGGGACCGGCGTCGGGCGACTTGGAGGTGAAGATCTCGACGGTGTCGCCGTTGCCCAGCCGCGACTCCAGCGGCACCAGCCGTCCGTTGACCCGCGCGCCGATGCAGCGGTGACCGACCTCGGTGTGGACGGCGTAGGCGAAGTCGACGGGCGTCGCGCCCTCGGGCAGCGCCACCACCTGGCCGCGCGGGGTGAAGACGTACACCTCCGACACCGACAGGTCGAAGCGCAGCGACTCGAGGAACTCGCCAGGGTCGGAGGTCTCCTTCTGCCAGTCGAGCAGCTGGCGCAGCCACGCCATGTCGCCGCCCGGCTGCTTGACCTTGCCCGAGGGGCCAGGCGTGCCGGCCTCCTCCTTGTACTTCCAGTGCGCGGCGACGCCGTACTCGGCCCTGTGGTGCATCGCGTGCGTGCGGATCTGCAGCTCGACCGGCTTGCCCTCAGGACCGATCACCGTGGTGTGCAGCGACTGGTACATGTTGAACTTGGGCATCGCGATGTAGTCCTTGAACCGGCCGGGCACCGGGTTCCACCTGGCGTGGATCGTTCCGAGCGCCGCATAGCAGTCGCGGACGGAGTCGACCAGGACCCTGATGCCCACCAGGTCGTAGATGTCGTCGAAGGCCACGTCGCGGGCGATCATCTTCTGGTAGACCGAGTAGTAGTGCTTCGGCCTGCCCTTGACCACCGCGCGGATCTTCGCGTCGCGCAGGTCGGCCGAGACCTTCTCGATGACCTCCTGCAGGAACAGGTCTCGACGAGGGGCCCGCTCGGAGACCATGCGGGCGATCTCGTCGTAGCGCTTGGGGTAGAGCATCGCGAACGCGAGGTCCTCGAGCTCCCACTTGATCGTGTTCATGCCCAGGCGGTGGGCCAGCGGCGCGAAGATCTCCAGCGTCTCGCGGGACTTCTGCTGCCGCTTGTGCTCGGGCAGGTAACGCATCGTGCGCATGTTGTGGAGGCGGTCGGCCAGCTTGATGACCAGCACCCTGATGTCGCGCGACATCGCCACGACCATCTTCCGCACGGTCTCCGCCTGCGCGGCGTCGCCGAACTTGACCTTGTCCAGCTTGGTGACGCCGTCGACCAGCAGCGCGATCTTGTCACCGAAGTCGGCGCGCAGTTCGTCGAGGCTGTAGGCGGTGTCCTCGACGGTGTCGTGCAGCAGCGCGGCGCACAGCGTCTCGTCGTCGGTGCCCAGCTCGGCCAGGATCGTCGCGACGGCCAGCGGATGCGTGATGTAGGGATCGCCGCTCTTCCGCTTCTGGTCGCGGTGATGGTAGGCGGCCACGTCGTAGGCACGCTCGATCACGCGCAAGTCAGCCTTGGGATGGGTGGCCCGGACCGTCCTGAAAAGCGGCTCCAGCACCGGATTCATGGCCCCACCCCCAAACCGTCGACGACGCACCGCTGGAACGCCGGAACCCCCATCGGAATTTCCGGCTTCGGTTACGTCGGGCACGACCACTTCACGGGGCACACAGACTCCTCGCGTCCGAGTCCAGATCCCCTCAGTGTATCCAGGTGGGAAACCCGCGCGTCGGCCGGTGCGCCAATCACACGATCACGAGCGAGTGGAGATCGACTCCCGTGAGCCGCTCCCTGCCCTTCAGGAAGGCCAGCTCCATGAGGACGGCCAGGCCGACGACCTCCGCTCCCGCCCTCTTTACCAGCTCCACAGCGGCCTCAGCCGTACCGCCTGTGGCCAGCACGTCGTCGACGATCAGCACGCGGTCGCCGGGACTGAAGGCGTCCCTGTGGACCTCGATGTCGGCCGTGCCGTACTCCAGCTCGTAGGAGGTCTCGAGGGTCGCGGAGGGCAGCTTGCCCTTCTTGCGCACCGGCACGAACCCCGCCTGGGCCCGGTAGGCGGCGGGGGCGGCGAGGATGAAGCCGCGCGCCTCGATGCCCACGATCTTGTCGACGCCCGGGTAGAGGCCGGCCAGCTCGTCGATCACGGCGGCGAAGGCCTTGGCGTCGGCAAGGAGCGGGGTGATGTCCTTGAACACGACGCCCGGCTTGGGGTAGTCGTTGACGTCCCTGATCCTGTCGAGGATCAGCTGGCTCAGCTCGCTCACGTCGTGTTGTCTCCCTTGTCCGCGGGTGGCCCGCTCTACCGACGACCCACCCTCCCACAATCACGCGCCGGCGACGACATCGGCCTCGCGGCCGCCCCTGAGTCGCCCCCTCCCCTGCCCCAGAGCCCTCACCAGCCTTCTGCGGGCACTCACGCCCCTCGTCGTGTCCGCTGTGCTCTCCGATGTCGCGCAGCCGCGCCCCTGCGCGAGCGGACCGCCCCCGGACGCGGGCTCATGGTCTCCTGCGGCCACAACCCTGGCCGCTCCCACGGACGGGCGCCCGCAATCCCGGGACGCGAGCCTGTCCGCTCCCCCATGGCGCGAGGTCGCCGTCCCCGGGACACGAGCGGCCTCCCCCCGACGCGGGCTCACGGCCTCCTTGGGGACACGGGCCAGCCTCTCCCCCGGGGTGCGAGGTCGCCGTCTCCAAGACGCGAGCGGGCCGCTCCCCCCGAAGGGGTGAGGGCGGGGCCTCGGGATGCGCGCCGGTGTCTCCTGGCCCCGGGCTTCGGGGACGCCGGACAGGCTCCTCCCGGGACCACAGGGTTCGGGGACCCCACCGCTCCTCGGGCCACGGCCTTCGAGGACGCGAGCCGGGCCGCTCCCCCGGAACGCGAGGGTGCCTCTGGCCGTCGGGATACTCCGGCGGGCGGAGGCGGATTCTCTCGGATGGCGGGCTGGGTGCGGGGAAGCGGTCGCCTTTCGCCGGGGGCACATGGTGCCGCGTCGAGGGCGGGCAGGCGCGGCCCACGGCGCGCCTTCGGCAGGAGGCGGGTGGAGTGACCGGTCCGAGGAGCGGTGCTCGAGGGCGGGAACGTCGACGCCTCCGCACCCCCTGAAGCGGGGTGCGGAGGCGTCGGCGAGGTGGAGCTAGTTCTTCGCGACCGCGGCCCGCTTGGAGCCGCTCTTGCCGCCGCCCGTCGAGGCGAGCCTGCGGGCGATCGCCTGGTACTTCGGCTCGCGCTCCTTCAGCGTCACCAGCAGCGGCGTGGCCACGCACAGCGAGGAGTACGTGCCGACCAGCATGCCGACGAACAGCGCCAGTGACAGGTCCTTCAGCGTGCCCGCGCCCAGCACCGTCGTGCCGATGAACAGGATCGCGGCCACCGGGAGGATGGCGACGAGCGAGGTGTTCAGCGACCTGATCAGCGTGTGGTTGAGCGCGTCGTTGGCGGCCATCGTGTACGTCTTCTTGGAGGTCGTGCCGAGCTTGGCGGTGACCTCCTTGATCATGTCGAAGACGACGACTGCGTCGTACAGCGAGTAGCCGAGGATCGTGAGGAAGCCCAGCAGCGTCGCGGGGGTGACCTCGAAGCCCGACCAGGCGTAGATGCCGGCCGTGATCACCAGGTCGTGGATCAGCGCGACGATCGCCGCCAGCGCCATCTTCGGCTCGAAGGCCATGCTCAGATACAGAATGATCGCGAGCATGAACACGCCGAGGCCGATCCAGGCCTTGTTGGCGACCTCACCACCCCACGAGGCCCCGATCGAGGTGATCGAGATCTGCTTGGAGTCGACGCCGAGCTCCGTGGCGACCGACTGCTGCACCTTGGTGAGGTTGGCCTCGTTAAGAGTTTCGGTGGTGACCCGCCAGCCGCTGCCGGCCTGCTGGACGATCGGCTGGTGCACGCCCGCGTCGGTCATGGTCTCGCGGACCTGCTCGATGGTGGCCTTCGGCGCGGCGAAGGCGAACACCGAGCCGCCCTTGAACTCCACGCCCAGGTTCAGCGGGCTGCCGTTGGTGGCGGCGCTGAACACCAGACCGGCGATGGAGAAGAGGAGCAGGAAGGCCGAAAGGCTGTACCACAGCTTCCGGCGGCCGACGAAGTCGACGTCGATCTCGCCACGGTAGAGGCGACGCCCGAGTCCCATGTCAGGCCTCCTGCGGGGTGGTCGTACGGACAGTGTCCGGCCCCATGCGCTCGGCGTCGAGACCGGAGAGCTTGTGACCCTTGGCGAAGAACTTCATCCTCGCCAGCAGCGCGATGAACGGCTTGGTGAACATGAACACCACCAGCACGTCGATCAGCGTGGTGAGGCCCATCGCGAAGGCGAAGCCCGCCACACCGCCGACCGCGAGGAAGTAGAGCACGATGGCGGCGATGAACATGACCGCGTCGGCGATCAGGATCGTCCGCCTGGCTCGCACCCAGGCGACCTCGACGGCGGCGCGCAGGGTGCGCCTGCCCTCCTTCATCTCGTCTCTGATGCGTTCGAAGTAGACGATGAAGGAGTCGGCCGTGATGCCGATCGACACCACCAGGCCGATGATGTGCGGCAGCGAGAGGCCGAAGCCCGCGTACGTGCCCAGCAGCACGACCGCCTCGTAGGTGATGATCGAGGCCACCACCAGGCTCAGCACCGCGACGAGACCGAGACCGCGGTAGTAGAGCAGGGAGTACAGGACCACCAGGCCGAGGCCGATGGCGCCGGAGATGAGACCGCCCATGAGCTGGTCGTTGCCCAGCGTCGAGGAGATCGTGTCGATGGAGCTGCGCACGAACTTCAGCGGGAGCGCGCCGTACTTCAGCTGGTCGGCCAGCTTGGTGGCGCTCTCCTGGGTGAAGCTGCCGCTGATCTCGGCGCGACCGCCGGGGATCGGCTCGTTGATGTTCGGCGCGGTGATGACGACGCCGTCGAGGACGACGGCGACCATGTTGCGCGGAGCCTGCGCCTGGTAGGCCTTGGTGGTCAGGGCCGACCACGCCGAGGCGCCCGCGCTCTTGAAGTTCAGCTGGACGACCCACTGGCCCGTGGTCTGCTGGACACCCGCGCTGGCGGTGTCGATGTCGGCGCCGACGACCTCAGCCTTGTCGAGGATGTACTTGGCGGTGCCGTCCTGGTCGCAGGTGACGTACGGCTTGGACGGGTCGTCCTGGACGCCCTGGCCGCTGTTCTTGGCGCAGTCGAGCTCGTTGAACTGCTTGATCAGCGCCGGGTCGATGCCCGCGAGACTCGGGTCGGCGGCGGGGTCGCCGCTCGGCTGGGCGCTGGGCGTCGCCGAGGGCGTGGCCTTGGGGTCATTGCCCTTCGGGTCGTTCCCCTTGGCGTCGTTGCCCTTGGCGTCGTTGGCCTTGGGGTCGTTCGCCTTCTGCTCCGACTGGCCCCGCGTGGTCGCCGAAGGGGCGGGGTTGGGCGAGGTCAGAGCGGACGACAGGGCCTTGCCCGTCGGGGAGGCGCTCGGCGCGGGGGCCTTGGCCGACGGCTGAACGCTCGGCGCTGCGGAGGGTGAGCCCGACGGCTGTCCGCTCGACCCGGTGGTGGGGGTGGGCGCCTGCGTGGGCATGGTGCTCGGCTGCGGCTGGGCCGCCTCGGCGGCCAGGACCTGACGGAAGCGGAGCTCCGCCGTGGTGCCGACCAGCTTGATGACCTCGTCCTTGCCGGCCCCCGGCACCGAGATGACGATGTTGTCGCCGGACTTGGCGACCTCTGCGTCGGAGATTCCGGTGCCGTTCACCCGCTCACGGATGATGTTGACGGCGAGGTTGAGGCTCTCCTCGGAGGGGGGAGTGCCATTCGGGGTGACCGGCGAGAGGGTCGCCGTCGTACCACCTGCGAGGTCGAGTCCGAGCTTCGGCGTGAACGCCGGCTGCAGGAACATCGCCCCGCCCATGGCGAGAATGAGCGCCAGGAGCACCAGGAGCGTGCGCCCCGGCTTGCTCTGGCCGCTGGTCGGTCGGGCCACTGGTCGTCGTTTCTTTCAGGTAGGGGTCGGTCGCAAGACTAGTCAGGACTTGTTGGTGTTGGTGCCCTGATCGCCGTTGCGGTCCACCGTCTCGTCGGCTTCGTCGTTCGTCTCCGGGACCGCCGTCGCGGCGATCTTGTCGTCGACCGGGGTGACGACGCGGCCGATGGCGGCCTTCACCCAGCGGGTCTCGACCCCAGGAGAGACCTCCAGGATGACATCCTCGTTGTCAATGGCGACCACGGTGGCGAACAGGCCGGTGGTGGTCATGACGCGGGCGCCAGGCGCGAGCGAGTTCTGCATCTGGAGCGCCTCCTGCTGCCGCTTGCGCTGCGGCCTGATGAGCAGGAAGTAGAACACCACCACCAACAGGATGAGCGGCAGGATGTTCATGAGCGTTGAGTTCACGAGGGCGACCTTCCATCTTCTATACAAGATGATGACACCGGCTTCGAGCCGGAAATTCCATACGTTGCGTCGAGGGCCGCGCCGCTCAGCCCGTCAGCTTACACAGCCAGCCAAGCCACGGAGTGTAGGCGGTTGTTGCGAAACCCGGCAACGAGGCAGCGTTTCGGCGCGCGGGGAAGTTCCCAATTTGCAACGCTTGCAACCGTTCTGTGACCGCCCTTTCGAGAGCGTGTGCGGACCGCGCCGTGACGGCGGGTCAGCGGTGAGCCCGGTGAGCGTCTCCCTGGACGGGCGCCCGCCGGTGACCGGGGTGGCGCTCGGCGGGCTTGCCGCCGGGGATCAGAACGGGGCGTCGGGCGGCGGGGTCAGCCCCAGGTGAAGCCAGGCGGCCGAGGTCGCCACCCGCCCGCGCGGAGTGCGGGCGAGCAGACCCTGGCGCACCAGGAAGGGCTCGGCCACCACCTCCACCGTCTCGGGCTCCTCCCCCACGGCGACGGCCAGCGTCGACAGGCCGACGGGCCCGCCGCCGAACTTGCGCAGCAGCACCCCGAGCACCGCCCTGTCGAGCCGGTCGAGCCCCTCGGCGTCGACCTCGTAGAGGTTGAGCGCGGCCGAGGCGATGTCGCGGGTGATGACGCCGTCGGAGCGGACGTCGGAGAAGTCGCGCACCCTGCGCAGCAGCCTGTTGGCGATACGGGGCGTTCCGCGCGAGCGCCTGGCGATCTCGTGGGCGCCCTCGTCGGGCAGCGAGAGGCCGAGCAGCCTGGAGGAGCGCCGCAGCACCTGCTCGAGCTCGGCGACCTCGTAGAAGTCCATGTGGGCGGTGAAGCCGAACCTGTCGCGCAGCGGCGCGGGCAGCAGGCCCGCCCTGGTCGTGGCGCCCACCAGGGTGAAGGGGGCGATCTCCAGCGGGATCGCGGTCGCGCCCGGCCCCTTGCCGACGATGATGTCGACCCTGAAGTCCTCCATGGCGAGGTAGAGCATCTCCTCGGCGGGGCGGGCCATCCGGTGGATCTCGTCGATGAACAGCACCTCGCCCTCGGTGAGGGTCGACAGGATCGCCGCCAGGTCGCCCGCCCGCTCGAGCGCGGGCCCGGAGGTGATGCGCAGCGGGGCGCCGAGCTCGGCTGCGACGATCATGGCGAGCGTGGTCTTCCCGAGCCCCGGCGAGCCGCTCATCAGCACGTGGTCGGGCGGCCTGTTGCGCCTGAGCGCGCTCTCCAGGACCAGCGAGAGCTGCTCGCGCACCCGCCCCTGCCCGATGAAGTCGGCCAGGCGCTTGGGCCGCAGGGCCGCCTCGATCTGCAGCTCGTCGCCCTCGGCGTCAGGCGACACCAGGTCTCGCTCGATGCTCACGCTCCTACCCTCTCTCGCCAGGCCCCGCGTGCAAGCCCCTGGCTCATCGGATGCTCAGCACCCGCAGCGCCGCCTTGAGCAGCACGGCGACCTGCGGCTCCCTGCCCGCCACCACCTCGGCGTCGGCCTGCGGCTCCACCAGCGCGATCGCCTCGTCGGCGTCTCTGGTGGAGTAGCCGAGCCCGACCAGGCCCGAGTGCACCTGATCGCGCCACAGTGGCTTGGCCGCGTGACCGTTGAGGGCGGCGTTGACCGCCTCCTCCGGCGTGCCGAGCTTGTCCTTCAGCTCCAGCACGATGCGCTGCGCGCCCTTCTGGCCGATGCCGGGGATCCTGGTCAGCGCCTTGAGGTCGGCGGAGGCGACGGCGACCCTCAGCGAGTTGGGAGTATGGACGGCCAGCATGGCGAGCGCCAGCTTCGGGCCCACCCCGCTGGCCGTCTGGACCAGCCCGAAGACCGTGCGCTCGTCGTCGGTCGCGAAGCCGTAGAGGGTCAGCGACTCCTCCCTGACGATCAGGGAGGTCGCGAGCCTTCCGTGCTCGCCCACTCGCAGGGTGGCCAGCGTGCCGGGTGTGCAGTGCACCAGCACGCCCACGCCGCCTACCTCGATCACGGCGGAGTCGGGCGCGATGGCCGCCACGACCCCGGAAACCGACGCGATCACGACGCACGTCCTCTCGATGCCTTGGCCAGCGCCTCCGCCAGCCGGTTCTGGCTGCCGCCCCGCCACACGTGACAGATGGCGAGCGCGAGAGCGTCGGCCGCGTCGGCCGGCTTGGGCATCTCGGCCAGCCGCAGCAGCCTGGTGACCATGGTGCCGATCTGCTTCTTGTCGGCGGTGCCGCTGCCGGTGATGGCCGCCTTGACCTCCGACGGCGTGTGCAGCGCGACGGGCAGCCCGCGGCGGGAGGCGCACAGCAGGGCGATGCCCGCCGCCTGGGCGGTGCCCATCACGGTGCGGACGTTGTGCTGGGCGAAGACCCTCTCGACGGCGACCGCGTCGGGCCGCACCTCGTCGAGCCACTGCTCGATGCCCCGCTCGATGCCGACCAGCCTGGCGCCGAGCTCGTCGTCGGCCGAGGTGCGGACCACGCCGACCGCGACGAGCTTGAGCGGAGCCCCCGGCCGGCCCTCGACGGCCCCGATGCCGCACCTGGTAAGCCCTGGGTCGACACCCAACACCCGCACGGCCGCCCTCCCGTTCGCCGAACATCTGTTCGGCAGGGAACTCTACCCTGGTTGGGCGGGGCCCGCACGGCGAACACGCCCCGGCAGGCGAGCGGGGCAGGGCGTCACGGTCAGAAGTAGTCGATCATGTGGGCGGGGCCCGCGAACGCCGCGGCCAGCGCCTCGTCGAACTCGTCGGTGCCGGAGAGCATGCCGGACAGGCGCAGCGTCGAGACCGGGACCCCCGCGTACAGCGCCGACAGTCCGTTGACGGTGAAGCGCGCCCCCTCCCCCTCGGCCGCGCCCGCCGTACCCGAACCGCCGGAGACCTCCAGCCGCCACGTGCCGGTGTTGGCGGGCCGCTCGGGATCGTCCACCGTGATCAGCGCGTCGGCGGAGAGCACCGAGGGGAAGCCGCGCCTGGCGACGGCGTCGGCCACGTCCACGATCCTGAACATCCATCTGATCTGCTTGAGCTCCTCCTTGGCGCGCTCGCGAAGCAGCCACAGCACGGGGTCGTCGGGAGCGACGACGGCCGAGACCTTCGTGGCGATCGAGGAGGAGGTGCCGACCAGCGACCACAGGGCGCGGGCGGTCGCCTCGGAGCCTGCGACCAGGTTGTCGACCGAGATGTCGCCGTCTTCCCAGCTATAGGCGACGAAGCCGTCGTCGGCCAGGTAGAGGAAGTCGTCCTTGGCGCCGAGGAAGCGCCGCCACGAGCTCTCGTCCCAGCAGATGGGGCCGCTGGCGCGGTTGGCGGCGTGGACGCGGCCCAGGATGGCGATGACCTCGGCGGCGTCGTCGGGGCCCATCCTGCGGATCTTGACGGGCTCGGTTGGCCTGATGGTGCGCAGCGCCTCTGGCGACAGCGTGACGGCGTTCTCGGCGCCCGCGTGCTCCCAGCCGAGCGAGCGGTAGATCTGGGTGGTGGCCGGATAGAGCGCCGAGACGGCCTCCCCCAGCTCGGCCGCCCTGGCAAGGACGGCGCGCATGAGCTGCCTGCCGACGCCGCGCCCCCTGTCCTCGGGGTTGACGACGACGCCCGCGACGCCCGCCATGGGCTGCGGCCTGCCGCGCCACCACTGGGTGAACCCGGGCAGCCTGGCGGCGGCGGCCAGCCTGGAGCCGTCGAAGACGCCGAGGAAGCGCCCCTGCTCGAGCGCCGCCCTCGCGAGGGCGAACCAGCTCTCGGGGTCGCCGTCGAGCGGGCCGAAGGAGCGGACGCGGGTGTCGAGGACGGCTTCTAGGTCGTCGGACGTCAGATCACGAATCTCCACAAGCCGACAACCTACAACGGCCGCAGGATCGCGCGCCTTTCGGTTTCCGTCCGCGGGCTCCGCCGGCGCGAACGAGAAGACCGGCCCGCGTGGCGGCGGACCGGTCGTCGGCTGAGCGGGTGCCGATCAGGCGTCGAGCTTCTCCATGACCTCGTCGGAGACGTCGAAGTTGGCGAAGACGTTCTGCACGTCGTCGCTGTCCTCGAGCGCGTCGATGAGCCTGAAGACCTTGCGCGCGCCGTCCTCGTCGAGCGGGACGTTCATGGTCGGCAGGAAGCTCGACTCGGCCGAGTCGTAGTCGATGCCCGCCTCCTGCAGCGCCTTGCGCACCGGCACCAGGTCGCCGGCCTCGGAGACGACCTCGAACGACTCGCCCAGGTCGTTGACCTCCTCGGCGCCCGCCTCGAGCACCGCGACCAGCACGTCGTCCTCGGACAGCCCGTTCTTGGGCACGATCACGACGCCCTTGCGGTTGAACATGTACGACACCGAGCCGGGGTCGGCCAGCGAGCCGCCGTTGCGGGTCAGGGCGACGCGCACCTCGGAGGCGGCGCGGTTGCGGTTGTCGGTGAGGCACTCGATGAGCACAGCGACGCCGCCGGGGGCGTAGCCCTCGTACATGATGGTCTGCCAGTCGGCGCCGCCGGCCTCGAGGCCGCCGCCGCGCTTGCGGGCCCGCTCGATGTTGTCGTTGGGCACGGAGTTCTTCTTCGCCTTGAAGATGGCGTCGAAGAGGGTGGGGTTGGCATCCGGATCAGGGCCACCGGTCCTGGCCGCCACCTCGATGTTCTTGATGAGCTTCGCGAACAGCTTGCCGCGCTTGGCGTCGAGTGCGGCCTTCTTGTGCTTCGTCGTCGCCCATTTGGAGTGGCCGGACATTACCTAGAGCTCCCTCACCATGTTTACGAAGTATTCGTGCACGCGAGTGTCCCCGGTCAGCTCGGGGTGGAACGATGTCGCGAGCAGCGGTCCCTGGCGGACCGCGACGATCCTATCGCCCGGGGGCGCGGTGGCCAGAACTTCGACCTCGGAACCCACCGATTCCACCCAGGGGGCGCGGATGAAGACGGCATGCACATCAGCGCCGGCGAAGGACAGATCGGACTCGAAGGAGTCGACCTGCCGACCGAAGGCGTTGCGCCTGACCACCATGTCGATGCCGCCGATCGTCTGCTGCCCGTCGATGCCGTCCTGGATGCGGTCGGCCAGCATGATCATGCCCGCGCAGGAGCCGTAGGCGGGCATGCCGTCCTTGATCCGCATGCGCAGCGGCTCGAGCATGTCGAAGATCTCGGCGAGCTTCCATATCGTGGTGGACTCCCCGCCGGGGATGACCAGTCCCTCCACGGCGTCGAGCTCGGCGGGCCTGCGCACGGCCGTGGCCTGCGCGCCCGCCTCCTCCAGCATGTGGACGTGCTCGCGCACGTCTCCCTGGAGCGCGAGTACACCGATCTTGGGCACGGTCGTCCTTCCTTCGTGGTCCGGGTTTCGCCTAGATTCAACACCAGGGCGGCCCGTGCTCTTCCTACAGGGCCACCCTGACCGCCATCGGCAGGTGGTCGGAGCCCCTGGCTTCCCTGCCGACCCAGCACCTCAGCACGCGGCCCTTCGGCGCGAAGAGGTAGTCGATCTTGCGCTTCTTCACGTAGGTCCACCGCATGCGCGGATCGCACTCGTCGTAGGAGCCGTAGGCGGCGACCCTGCCGGGCGTGAGGTTCAGATCACCGCCGAAGACGCTGGTGTGGCCCGCCTTCGGCGCGGCCGCCATCAGCTGCCTGACCTGCTTGTGCCGGTACGGCGCGCCGCGCTGGGCGTCGTCGTTGGCCATGCCGGACGACAGGTGGGTGCCGCAGGCCCGCACCTTGACGGCGGGGATCGTCGCGCACAGCGCGGCGCGCCTGGCGAACCAGGGCGGGGAGGTCAGCGGCACGGTCTCGAAGGCGGCCGCGTGGTCGGCGACCGCGACCGTGACGCTCTGCGCGCCGCGCGGGCGGCCGTTTGTGTCGGGATGGCAGTCGTACGACCTGCCCTGCGCCGTCGTCAAACCCCATGACCTGACGGTCCAGCTCCTTCCGGTCCGCCATTCGAGCCACTGCTCGAGCGTGCCGGTGGCGCCGGTGCAGAACTCCTGCAGGAAGATCACGTCGGGGTCGCCGAGGAGATGGTCGCTGATGTGCCACGCCAGTTCCTGCGGGCTTCTGCGGTACAGCTCGCAGGCGGCGTTGGTGCCGGTGCACACGTTCCAGGTCATCACCGTGATGACGGCTTGATCCAGCATGAACCGTTATGCAACCACTTCCTGGAAGGTGTGGTCCACATCCACGCGTGCCAGGGAGCGCAGATGGTTCAGCGCGGGCAGGGCGGCGGCGAGGGCCGCTCACTCGTCGTCGGTGAGGGCGTCGAGCTCGCGGGCGATGAAGGCGACCCAGGCCTCGCGGACGGCGCGCTGGCGGGCGCGGCCCTCCTCGGTGAGCTCGACGGTCCTGACCCTGGCGTCGGCGGGGTCGCTTCCCCTGGCGACCAGGCCCGGGTCCTCGAGGCGGTTGATCTGGACCGTCATGGTGGGCAGCCGGACGGCGTGCTCCTCCGCCAGCTCGGTCATCCTGCGGGGGCCGTGTTCCAGCGAGCCGAGAACGGCGTGGAAGGAAGGCGGCGCCCTCCGAGAGAGCGCCGCCTCCGCTGAGTCGGGATGGGCGTCAAGGACGCTCGGTCTCCAGGCGGACGGTCTCCTCGGCGGTGATGTCGGGCAGGGACCTGAGCGACGGGTCGAGGGGCCTGAGATAGGTCTGCTGGACGCCGGGCACCCTGTCCTCCACGACGAAGGTGGCCTTGGTGTGCACCGCGGCTCCCGGCGTCTGCACCTGGGGGACGACCCTGAAGTCGGCCGTCATCAGCTCCTTCTCGATCTTCGTCAGGACGTAGCCCCGCTGGTTGTTGTAGAACTTCAGGTGCGGGTTGATCTTCAGGAACGCGTGCTTGGCGGGGTCGGAGTCCGCGCCGTTCCCGCCGGTGCTGATCGAGGTGGCCACCAGCTCGGAGCCGACCGAGGGCCCCGTCGGGTCGTCGTAGTTCAGCTTCAGGTCGCTGGCCCAGTGGGCGTGCACGTCGCCGGTCAGCACGACGGGGTTGCGCACGCCCGCGTCGATCCAGCCCTGGGTGATGCGCTGGCGGGAGGCGACGTAGCCGTCCCACGCGTCCTGGCTGGTGACCTTCACCGGGCCCGCGTTGTTGTCACGCTGAGCGAAGAAGACCTGCTGGCCGATGATGTCCCACTGCGCCCGCGAGTGACGGAAGCCGTCCAGCAGCCACGCCTCCTGCTCGGCGCCGGTGATCGAGCGCGCGGGGTCGACCGCCGCGGGGCAGTCCCTGTAACCGTCGCCGCAGCCCTGGTCGTCGCGGTACTGACGGGTGTCGAGCATGTGGAAGGTCGCCATCCGCCCCCACCGGATCCGCCGGTAGAGCTGCATGTCGATGCCACGGGGAATGGAGGTACGGCGCAGCGGCATGTTCTCGTAGTAGGCGCGGAAGGCGGCCTCGCGACGCTGCAGGAAGTTCGGCTGCGGGATCTCCGGCTTCTCCGGCACCTCGTCGGCCCAGTTGTTGTCGATTTCGTGGTCGTCCCAGACGACCAGCCAGGGGGCGGCGGCGTGCGCGGCCTGGAGGTCGGGGTCGGCCTTGTACTGCGCGTGGCGCTGGCGGTAGTTGGCCAGCGTCTCGGTCTCGGGGCCGTCGTGGTGGCGGACGTTGCCGCCGGGGATGGTGTAGGTGTTCTTGGTGTACTCGTACTGGTAGTCGCCCAGGTGCAGGACCAGGTCGGGGTGCTCCTCCGCCAGGCGGCGGTAGCTGGTGAAGAAGCCGTGCTCGTACTGCGCGCACGAGACGAACGCCATCGCCAGCGCCCCGCCGTACGCCAGGGGGTGCGGGGCGGTGCGGGCGCGGCCCACCGGCGAGACGTAGGGGCCGACGCGGAAGCGGTACCAGTACTCCCTGTCGGAGGAGAGGTTCTCGACCTCGACGTGCACGCTGTGCCCCCACTCGGGAGCGGCCATCGCCACGCCCGCGCGGACCACCCTGCGGCAGCGCTCGTCGGCGTAGACCTGCCACAGAACGGGGAACGGGCGCTGCGGCATGCCGCCCATGCCGTCCTCGGCCAGGGGCTGCTGGGCCAGGCGGGTCCAGATCACGAAGCCGCCGTGGTCGGGGTCGCCCGAGGCCACGCCGAGCGTGAACGGGTCGGAACGCAGCCCGCGCGAGGCGAGCGTGGCCGCGCTCTCCGCGGAGGGGTCGGCGGCGGGGGCGGGCAGCGGGTCGGCGGAGGCGGCGGCAGGAAGCGCGGCGGTGGCACCTGCCGCGAGTCCGGTGACGAGGAAGGAGCGGCGGTTGAGCTTGGACACGGGTGCTCCCGGGGCGATCTAGGGGGGACGCCCGTAGCCTTGCGGAGGATCATGACTCCGCGGTTAACACCACCTGTCACACAAACGGCGAAATTTATCAGCAGTCACATCATCGGCGGAGATTTCCTACCAACCGCCCTTCGGTCACCCCTGGCCCAGCGGAGCCGGGACCCGGACCGACGGCGTGCGGGTGAGGGAGGACGCCTCCAGAGGCAACGAAAAAGCGGCACCCCTCACGGGATGCCGCTTGTTCCGGGAAACTTCCTACCAGCCGCGCTCAGCCAGGCGGTGGGGCTGGGGGATCTCGTCGACGTTGATGCCGACCATGGCCTCGCCCAGACCGCGGGAGACCTTGGCGAGGACGTCGGGGTCGTCGTGGAAGGTGGTCGCCTTCACGATCGCGGCCGCGCGCTTGGCGGGGTCGCCCGACTTGAAGATGCCGGAGCCGACGAACACGCCCTCGGCGCCGAGCTGCATCATCATCGCGGCGTCGGCCGGGGTGGCGATGCCGCCCGCGGTGAACAGCACGACGGGCAGCTTGCCGCTCTTGGCGACCTCGACGACCAGCTCGTACGGCGCCTGCAGCTCCTTGGCCGCCACGTAGAGCTCGTCCTCGGGCAGCGAGGCGAGACGCTTGAGCTCGCCCCTGATCGTGCGCATGTGGGTGACGGCGTTGGAGACGTCGCCGGTGCCGGCCTCACCCTTGGAGCGGATCATCGCCGCGCCCTCGGTGATGCGGCGCAGCGCCTCGCCCAGGTTCGTCGCGCCGCACACGAACGGCACGGTGAACTGGAACTTGTCGATGTGGTTGGCGTAGTCGGCGGGGGTGAGGACCTCCGACTCGTCGATGTAGTCGACGCCGAGCGACTGCAGGACCTGCGCCTCGACGAAGTGGCCGATGCGGGCCTTGGCCATGACGGGGATGGAGACGGCGCCGATGATGCCGTCGATCATGTCAGGGTCGCTCATCCTGGAGACGCCACCCTGGGCCCTGATGTCGGCGGGCACACGCTCAAGGGCCATGACGGCGACCGCCCCGGCGTCCTCGGCGATCTTCGCCTGCTCGGCGTTGACGACGTCCATGATGACGCCGCCCTTGAGCATCTCGGCCATGCCGCGCTTGACGCGCGCGGTTCCGGTGACGGGGCTGGTAGACACGGTCTTCCTCACAACGGCAGGTCGGTAAGTTCTCAAGCCCATCGTAGGTCCTTAACACTCCGTTTCCCGACACACCACCATGTCAGGGTCGAGCACGGGTTTTGTACGTTAAGGAATGACAGGCTTGCGGCTGGCGAGCGCGACCCAGACCTGGCCTGGGGCGAAGTTCATCGGCTCGCCGCTCGCAGTGGTGAACGTCGTGCCGTCCTCTTCCGATTCCCTCGACCACTTGGCCTTGTAGGCCTTGCCTTCGCGCAGCACGATCGCCGAGCCCTTGCCCACCGTGTGGACCAGCGGCGTGTAGCTCTGGTTCTTGTCGTGGAACTCCGAGCGCTCGGTCTTGGTGTACTGGATGACGATCGTCGGCGCGCCGAGCTGCCCGCCCTCGGCGGCCATGTTCTTCTTGCCGTCCTGCCAGATCAGCCACTGCTTCTTCGTCTCGGACCAGCCGAAGGTGAAGGTCGCGGCGGGCCACTTGACCGTCCACGTCTTCTTCTCCACCCCGCCCTCGGCAGGGGCCTCGCCGAAGGTGAAGCCGATGTCCTTGGCCTTGGTCGCCTTGGGCGCCTTGGCCAGCAGCTGCCTGGTGTTGGCGAACAGGTTGTAGGGGGCGTAGCGGCCCGGCTGGCGGAAGAACGCGCCGGGGTTGCGGGTGTCGCCGACGTCGAACAGCGAGGCCTCGGCCACGAACGGCAGCATCTTGGTCTGGACGCCCGAGTAGGCGAAGGCGGGCTTGCCGAACTGCGGCGTGATGTGCAGGTCGGAGATGCGGGCGCTGCGCACGGGGCCGACCTTGGCGGGCAGCTTGGAGGAGAAGACCGCCATCAGGCGGGTCAGTCCAGCCTCGACCTGCTCGACGTAGACGATGTCGGCGCTCTTCAGCCCGAGCTGGGGCTTGCCCGCCGCGGTGTTCTCGATCTTCACCGCCAGGACGGGCTTGAGCTCCTCGTACGGCAGGCCCGTGAACGGGTGCCCCTTCTCCTCGGGCGCCGCGGAGGGGTCGGCCGTGGCCGCCTGCGGAGCCTTCGAGGGCGTCGCCGCGCCGCCACCGCTGGAGCAGGCCACGACCGGGCCGAGCACCGCCAGCGTCACCGCGATCATTCGGGGTATCCGCACCCTGCCAACTCCTCCGTTTGACCAAGAAAACGGAACGAAGCTTACCGGGCTCCCCAAATCGGGTCATTCAGTTGCCATGGTCTCCGGCGGATTGTCATCAATCTCGAAGAATTGCGGGAACTCGGTGCGTCCTGCCAGGCGGAGGGTGCGGGCCAGCCAGCGGCGCTGGGCGGTGCGGGTGACGCCGACGGCGTTGTTGAAGAAGCTGCGAGCGTAGACGACCTTGGCGACGGCGGCGTCGAGCTCCTCCAGCAGGGAGCGTCCGCCGGGCGACTCGGAGAGCTTCTCCCTGAAGCGCTCCTGGTCGACCGCCGCGCGCAGCGCCCTGGAAAGGTCGCTCTCGGCGTGTTCGCGTTCGTCGGGGCCCGCCGTACGGGCCTCGTGGGCGGCGGCGGCCAGCACCAGCGAGGTGGCGGGGTCGAGCAGGCGCGAGCCCGCGAGCTCGAGGACGACGGCCGAACGCCTGACCAGCGCGACGTCGAGGGCCTCGCGAGCCAGCTCGAGCCTGATGTGCAGGCGGTCGAGACGGCCGGCCCGCCAGGAGACGTAGACGGCGGCCAGCACCACGAGGATGCCGACGATGAGGACGATGACGGTGGTGCTCATGTGAGGGAGTCTTCCTCCACCCTGCCCGCGCTGGCGGTGACGGTCTCGTAGACGCGGACGACGTCGCGGGCGACGGTGGACCAGTCGTACTTGCGCACCGCCACGCGCGCCTCGTCGGACAGCTTGGCCCTGCGCTCGGGGTCGGCGAGAAGCTTGCGGGCCTCGTCGGCGAGCGCTTCGGCGTCGCCGTTGGCGAACAGCGCGCCCGCCTGTCCCTCGCCCAGCACCCTGCGGAAGGCGGGGATGTCGCTGGCCAGCACGGTGGCCCCCGCCGACATGGCCTCGGCCAGCACGATGCCGAAGCTCTCGCCGCCGGTGTTGGGCGCGACGAAGACGTCGACGGAGTGGTAGGCGCGGATTTTGTCCTGCTCGCTCACCATGCCGAGCAGCGTGACCCTGTCGCGGATCGACTTGGGGATCTTGACCTCGCCCGGCCCCGCGATCAGCAGTCTGGCCTCGGGGATCAGCTCCATCGCCTCGAGCAGCACGGGCAGGCCCTTGCGCGGCTCGTCCATGCGGCCGAGGAAGCCGAGTGTCCTGCCGTCGGGGCCGAAGCCCTCCAGCGGCTCGGCCTCGGTGTAGCGGCTGACGGTCACCCCGTTGGGGATCAGCACGGTGTCGCCGCCGAACTGCTCGACCAGGCTCTTGCGCGCGGCGTCGGAGACGGCGATGCGCCCGCTGAGCTTCTCCAGCGCGCTGCGCAGCATCGGCTCGGCGATCGCGATGGCCCGCGAACGGGTGAAGGAGGCGTGGAAGGTCGCCACGATCGGACCCTTGGCGGCCCAGCAGGCCAGCACTCCCAGGCTGGGCACCAGCGGCTCGTGGATGTGCAGGACGTCGAAGTCGCCCTCCTGGATCCAGCGGCGCACCCGCGCGGCCGAGATGAAGCCGAACGACATCCTGGCCACCGACCCGTTGTAGGGCACGGGCACCGCCCTGCCCGCCCCCGTGACGTAGGGGGGAAGCTCGGCGTCGTCTCCGGCGGGCGCGATGACCGACACCTGGTGGCCCTGCGCGATGAGCGCCTGGGCCAGGTCGTCGATGTGCTGCTTGACCCCGCCCGGCACGTCCCACGAGTAGGGGCAGACGATGCCGACGTTCACTTGGGGTCCTCCAGCCACAGGCGCTGCAGCATGTGCCAGTCTTCGGGGTGCTCGGCGATGCCCTTCTCGAACACCGTCACCAGGCTCTGCGCCACAGCGGCCGTGCGCTCCTGGAGCGTGCCGTCGGTGGGGACCGGGACCTCCTCGTGGATGCGCAGCCCCCAGTCGTCGCCCTCGAACCACAGGATCGCGGGAAGCAGCGCCGCCCCCGTCTTGACCGCCAGCAGCGCGGGGCCGACGGGCACCTGGGTGGTGGCGCCGAAGAACTCCACCTTGACGCCGTTCTTGGTCAGGTCGCGCTCGGCGGGCAGGCAGACGATGCCGCCCTTACGCACGCGCTGGGCCAGGGTGCCGAAGTTGTGCCCCGCGCCGCCGGTCAGCGGAAGCACCTCCATGCCCAGGCTCTCGCGGAAGGCGACGTAGCGGCGGTAGAGCGACTCGGGCTTGAGCCGTTCGGCCACGGTGGTGAAGCCGTGACCGCTGCCCGTCAGCCACGCGCCCGACTGGTCCCAGTTGCCCATGTGCGGCAGCGCCAGCACGACGCCCCTGCCAGCGGCCACGGTGTCGAAGATGTTCTCGGCGCCCGTCACGTGCGTGCGCCGTACGACCTCGGCTCGGTCCATCTTCGGCAGCAGGAAGATCTCGTGGAAGTAGCGCAGGTAGGAGCGCATGCCCGCGCGGCTGAGCGCGCGCAGCTCGGCGCTGTCCTCGCCCAGGCCCGTGACCCTGGCCAGGTTGTGCTCGAGGCGGCGCACGCTCGGCCCCCGCCTGCGCCACGCGCTGTCGGCCACGGCCCTGAAGGCGGCCGCGGTCGGCTTCTTCGGCAGGTACGGCAGCAGCGTCCAGCCTGCCGCGAACCCCGCGGCCACCACGCGGTCCTGAAGGGAGGTCATCGCGCTCCAATCTGGCGATGGACATGTACTACCCGCTGCACGACCGTGATCGCGCTGGCGGCGGCTAGCAGCCACATGCCGAGGGGCAGGATGTACGGCACGCCCAGCCCCGAAAGCCCCGCGGCCACCAGGCCCACGACCAGCCGCTCAGGGCGCTCGGCCAGACCGACGTCGCAGGTGAGGCCGAGACCCTCGGCCCTGGCCTTGACGTAGGACACCAGCGCCCCCGCCACCAGGCAGAACAGGGCGACGGCCGCCATGAGCAGGTCGCGCTGGACGAAGAAGTAGATGATGAGCCCGGAGAAGATGGCCGCGTCGGCCAGGCGGTCGAGCGTGGAGTCGAGGAAGGCGCCCCACGTGGTGCCCCCGCCGCCGCCCATGCGGGCCACGACGCCGTCGAGCAGGTCGAACAGGACGAAGATCGTGATCGCCAGTGAGCCCCACCACAGCTGGCCCATGGGGTAGAACACCAGGGCGCAGATGACCGTGCCCAGTGTGCCGATCGCCGTGACGGCGTTGGGGCCGATCCCGCGCTGGACGAGTGCCCTGCCCAGCGGGGTGAGTATCCGGGTCATGGCCGGGCGCAGGAGTTTGAGCATCGCGCTCTGATCGTAGGCCATCTCGGCCCCTTGCACTTCTTTGCCTCACCCCCCTTGTGATATTCGCCACACGGGTATTTGGTGAACTAACCGCGTCCTATGCGGTGACTCCGCTGGATGCGACGCCGACAGACTCCAGATACCCATCCGAACGACGAACAGGACGGCGCGCGCCGTACCCCCGCGAGCCCGTCCCACGGAAGCGGAGGCGAAGTGGCTGAGAAGCACCACGGCGCGGCCATAGGAGCCGCGGGCAGGGCACCAGCGGCCGACAGGGCGGACGCGATACGCAACGTCGTACTGGTCGGCCATTCGGGAGCGGGCAAGACCACCCTCGTCGAGCAGTTGCTCGTGGCCACCGGCACCATCCAGCGCATGGGCCGCGTGGAGGACGGCACCACCGTCAGCGACTTCGACGAGATCGAGGTGCGCCAGCAGCGCTCGGTGAACCTGTCGGTCGCGCCCATGGTCCACAACGGAATCAAGATCAACCTTCTCGACACCCCTGGCTACGCCGACTTCGTGGGCGACCTGCGGGCCGGGCTGCGCGCCGCCGACGCCGCCCTGTTCGTGGTCTCCGCCACCGACGGCGTGGACGGGCTGACCCGGATGCTGTGGGAGGAGTGCAGCCAGGTCGGCATGCCGAGAGCGGTGGTCATCACCAAGATCGACCATCAGCGGGCCGACTTCGACCAGGCGCTCGCCGAGTGTCAGGACGTCTTCGGCGAGGGCGTCGCGCCCCTCTACCTTCCCGTCGTGACCAACGGGCACGTGGCGGGGCTGATCGGGCTGCTTTCGCAGAAGTTCTACAACTACGCCACGGGCACCCGCACGGAAAGGGAGCCCGGCGCCGAGTACGAGGACAGGATCGAGGAGTACAGGGGCGCCCTCATCGAGGGCATCATCCAGGAGAGCGAAGACGAGTCGCTCATGGACCGCTACCTGTCGGGCGAGGCGATCGACACCAAGGTGCTGATCGACGACCTGGAGAAGGCGGTCGCGCGGGGCAACTTCTACCCCGTGCTGGCCAGCGGCCTCGGAGTGGGCGCGCAGGAGATCCTGGAGGGCATCACCCAGGGCTTCCCCTCTCCGCTCGAGCACCCGCTGCCCGAGATCACCACGCTCGACGGCAAGCCGGTGACCGTCAAGGCCTGCGACCCCGACGGGCCGCTGGTGGCCGAGGTGGTCAAGACGACCAGCGATCCGTACGTGGGCAGGATCAGCCTGGTGCGCGTGTTCTCGGGAACGCTGCGTCCCGACATGACCGTCCACGTGTCGGGCCACGGCCTGGCCGACCGGGGCCACGAGGACCACGACGTCGACGAGCGCATCGGCACGCTGACCTGCCCGCTGGGCAAGCAGCAGCGCGCCATCGGCAAGGGCGCTCCAGGCGACATCGTGGCGGTGGCGAAGCTGGCCAGGGCCGAGACGGGCGACACGCTGTCGGAGCCCGAACGCCCGCTGCTCATGACGGCGTGGACCATGCCCGAGCCGCTGCTGCCCGTGGCGATCAGGGCCAGGTCGAAGGCCGACGAGGACAAGCTGTCACAGGGCCTGGCGCGGCTGGTCGCCGAGGACCCGACCCTGCGGCTGGAGAACAACGCCGAGACCAGGCAGCTGGTGCTGTGGTGCATGGGCGAGGCCCACACCGACGTCCTGCTCGACCGGCTGGCCAAGCGCCACGGCGTGGAGGTGGAGCGGGTGCCCCTGAGGGTGCCGCTGCGCGAGACCTTCGGAGGCAGATGCCAGGCGATGGGCCGCAACGTCAAGCAGACGGGCGGTCACGGCCAGTACGCCATCTGCCACCTGGAAGTCGAGCCCCTGCCGTCCGGCGGGGGTTTCGAGTTCGTGGACAAGATCGTCGGTGGCGTGGTGCCCAGGCAGTTCATCCCGTCGGTGGAGAAGGGCGTGCGCACCCAGATGGAGCGGGGCGTGCTGGCCGGATACCCGATGGTGGACGTGCGGGTCACGCTCTACGACGGCAAGGCGCACTCGGTCGACTCCTCCGACATGGCCTTCCAGATCGCGGGCTCGCTCGCGCTGAAGGAGGCCGCGGCCAAGGTGGCGACGCTGCTGCTCGAACCGGTCGACGAGATCGCGGTGCTGGTGGCCGACGACCACGTCGGCGCGGTGATGTCCGATCTGTCCAGCAGGAGAGGCAGGGTGCTCGGCACGGAGCCCGTTGGGACGGGCAGGACATTGGTGAAGGCCGAGGTGCCGCAGCTGGAGATCACCCGCTACTCGATAGACCTCAGGTCGATGTCGCACGGCACGGGAAGCTTCCAGCGGACGTTCCTGCGCTACGAACCACTGCCTTCCCACCTGACAGACAAGGTGACAGCGGAGGACTGACACCCCTCGACAGGGGGAGGGTAACGCCCTCCCCCTGAGTCACACTTGAATCACAAATCCATTTCGTTTTTTGGTCGAAGCACCCCAGAGGCGATGTCACACTGGGGGACTATGCGTAACGGACGACCTCTGCTAGCGGCCTCCGCCGTCGCGATCGCCGCCACCGCCGCCGCCTACGCCTTCGGCGGCCCCGGAGCCGAAGCCGCCGCTCCCAAGGGCAGGGTGGCCGCACCCGTCAAGGCCACGGAGAACTGCGTGGCCGACGCCCGCTACCCCAAGCGCCAGCTGCGCGGGGTCTGGATCGCCACGGTGAAGAACATCGACTGGCCCTCGGCCACCGGGCTGAGCCCTGCCAAGCAGCGGGCCGAGTACGTCCGCATCCTCGACAACGCGGTCAAGCGCAACCTCAACGCGGTCTTCGTGCAGATCAGGCCGGCCTCAGACGCGCTGTACAAGTCGCCGTACGAGCCGTGGTCGCAATACCTCACCGGCACGCCGGGCAAGGACCCCGGCTGGGACCCGCTGCCCTTCCTCACCGCCGAGGCGCATAAGAGGAACCTGGAGTTCCACGCCTGGTTCAACCCCTACAGGGCCGCCTACGACACCAACACCGCGAGGCTGCCCGCCTCCCACCCCGCCCGTCAGCACCCCGACTGGCTGGTGAAGTACGGCGACCTGCTCTACTACAACCCCGGCCTGCCGCAGGTGCGCGAGCACGTGGTGAAGGTCGTCACCGACGTCGTCAAGCGCTACGACATCGACGGCGTGCACTTCGACGACTACTTCTACCCCTACCCCGGCGGCGGCGGCGCGTTCAACGACACCGCGGCCTTCAGGCGCTACGGCGACGGCGCCAAGCTGGCCGACTGGCGCAGGTCCAACGTCAACAAGCTCGTCGCCCAGGTGCACAAGGCCGTCCACGCCACCAAGAACGACGTCAAGTTCGGCATCAGCCCCTTCGGCATCTGGCGCAACAAGGCCCAGGACCCGTCCGGCTCGGCCACCGCGGGCATGTCGGCCTACGACTCGGTCTACGCCGACGCGAGGGCCTGGATCAAGGCGGGCACCGTCGACTACGTGATGCCGCAGCTCTACTGGCCGCGCGGCTTCCAGGCCGCCGACTACAAGGCGCTGGTGCCGTGGTGGGCCAACGAGGTCAAGGGCACCGACGTGCGGCTGTACATCGGCCAGGCGCTCTACCGGGTCGGCGCCACGGACGTGCCCGCCTGGACCAAGGCCGGTGAGCTGCCCGCGCACCTGAAGCTCAACCGCTCCTACAAGCAGGTCGACGGCGACGTCTACTTCAGCGCCAAGCAGATCGGCGCCAACCCGCTGAAGGTGATGGACCGCCTGGTCAAGGAGCACTACGCGCGTCCCGCGCTGCTGCCCCTTCCCAAGGGCCAGAAGGGCGACGCCCCCGCCAAGCCGTCGGGCCTGAAGGCCCAGGGCTCGGTCCTGAAGTGGAACGCGGTGCCCGGCGCCCGCTCCTACGCCGTCTACAAGGTGCCCGCCTCCGGCGAGACCTGCTCGGCGACCGACTCGCGCAACCTGGTCGCCGTCGTCTCGGGTCCGTCCTTCGCCACCAAGGCGCCAGGGCAGTACCTGGTCACCTCGCTCGACCCGCTCACCCGCGAGAGCGCGCCCTCCGAGGCGACCGTCTCTCCCGTCTGATCCCTTTCGTACGGCAGGCGGCCCCACGCGCGTCCTTCTCAAGGTCGGCGCGTGGGGCCCGTCTCGTGATAGGGCTGGACGTATGCCTGCCGTACCTCAGCGCCTGTCATGGGCCGTCGAGACCCTGGCCGTCGCGCCCGGCGACCGCCTGCTGGAGATCGGCTGCGGTCCTGGAGTGGCGGTGTCCCTGGTCTGCGACCTGCTGACCACCGGCACGATCACCGCCGTCGACCGCTCGGCCACCGCCGTCGAACGGGCCGGCGCCCGCAACGCCCGCCACCTCGAGTCGGGCAGGGCCAGAATCCTGCGCGCCTCCCTGGAGGAGCTGCGGCTGGACGGCGAGCGGTTCGACAAGGTCTTCGCGGTCAACGTGAACCTCTTCTGGACCCGCGACCCCGCCCGCGAGCTGGCCCACATCTCCTCGCTGCTGGCCTACGGCGGGGAGCTCTCGCTGTTCTACGAGCCGCCCTCGGCCGAGCGCGCGAGCGCCCTCGCCGCCGACCTCACCCGGACACTGTCCTCGCACGGCCTCACCCCCACCGTCGTGCGCGGGGGCGAGCGACTGGTGTGCGTGCGCGCCTCGTAGGCTGGCCGGCGTGAACGTCGAGACCGTCGAGTGGGACGACCCCTCCGCCGAGGCCCTGCGCGCGGCGATGTCGCGAGAGATGGACGAGCGCTACGCCGACATGGCCGGCTTCGACTTCCCCGAGGACTTCTCCGTCGCGCGCGACAGCGTCGTCTACACCGGCCTCGCCCGCACCGAGGAGGGCCTGGCGGTCGGCCACATCGCCCTGCGCAGGCTCGGCGGCGAGCTGGAGATCAAGCGCATGTACGTCGCCCCAGGGCACCGCGGCAACGGCGTCGCCGTGGCGCTGCTTGAGGCGGTCGAGAGCGCCGCGGCGAGGGCGGGCGCCGGGCGGGTGGTGCTGCAGACGGGCGACAGGCAGCCCGACGCGGTGCGCCTGTACGAGCGCGAGGGTTACACGCGCATTCCCGTCTATCCGCCCTACCACCTGGTCCCCAACTCTCTCTGCTACCAAAAGCGCGTCACCTGACGACGACGACGCGGTGTAGCGTGCCCTGCGACGATGTCGAGCTAGTGGAGGAGTCGCGGGTGAGGCGGACCCTGGTGGTGCTGGCCGTACTGGTCAGCCAGATGCTGCTGGGCTGGGCCCCTGCGCACGCCGACGACAAGGAGCGCATCGCTCTGATCGGCGTCTCGGGCCTGCACTGGAGCGACCTGACCCAGGCCGACACCCCGAACCTGTGGGAGCTGGCGGGCGCGAGCGCCATCGGCTCGATGTCGGTGCGCACGGTCGGCAACATCACCTGCCCCTACGACGGCTGGCTGACGGTCTCCGCGGGCACCCGCTCCGCGGCCGGATACCGCTGCGGGCCTCCTCCGCTGCCCGAGCCGCAGGGCAAGGGCGCGGTCATCCCCGACTACGACTACCTGCTCAAGGTTGCCGACCAGCGCAACGCGGGCCTGCTGGGCGAGACCCTGGCCAAGGCGGGCGAGTGCTCGATCGCCATCGGGCCCGGCGCGGCGCTGGGGCTGGCCGACCGCAAGGGCGCGGTCGCCACCTACTACGCCTCCCCCATCCAGATGCGGGAGCAGGAGCTCGAGCGCTGCCGCGTCGTCGCCATGGACGTCGACGACCTGATCAGGCCGTACTTCACCGGCGAGGGCAAGCTGCCGACGGTGCCCGACAAGCTGTCGGCCCAGGACCGCAGGGCCGCGCTCCGGCTGGCGGACGCCAAGGCCGGCGCGCTGCTGGCCGTCCTGCCCGAGAGCACCACCGTCGTGCTGGCGGGCATGTCCGACCACGGCTCGGTGCCGCACCTGCGCGTCGCCGCGCTGCGCGAGCCTGGGGCCCACGGGCGCGAGCTGGGCGCGGCCTCCACCCGCCGCGACGACATCTCGATCCTGCCCGACCTCACCACGACCGTGCTGACCAGGCTCGGCGTGCCGGTGCCCGACGCCATGGTCGGCCAGCCGCTGCGGATCGGCGACCCCGGCGCGACGTTCGAGCGCATGGCCGAGTCCGACGAGACCGCCCAGACGATGCGGTCGGTCAAGGGTTTGTTCTTCATCGTCCTGGCGGTGCTGCAGGTCCTGTTCTACGCGGTCGCCTTCCTGCTGCTGCGCCGCCGCAGGGGCCTGCGTGCCGTACGGCTGGCCGCCGTGGCGCTGGCGGCGCTGCCCATCACCTCGATCCTGGTGAACCTGCTGCCGTGGTCGAGCGCGGCGGAGCTGTTCGGCGGCATGCTGGCCTGGCTGGTCGTCCTCACCGCCCTCGCCTTCGCAGGGCCGTGGCGGCGCAGCCCCCTCGGCCCCCTCGCGGTCGTGGCCGGCGCCAGCGCCGCCACGCTCGCCGCTGACCTGCTGACCGGCACCACATTGCAGCTCAACAGCTTCATGGGCTTCAGCGCCGAACAGGGCGCCCGCTACTACGGGCTGGGCAACATCCCGTTCGCGCTGCTGGCCACCGGCACGCTGCTGACCTCCACGGTGATCGCCCACCGGCTGTCACGGCCGTGGGGCGCCGCCGTGGTGGCCGTGCTGGGCACGTTCGCGATGGTGCTGGGCGGCTCCGGCATGGGCAGCGACTTCGGCGGTGTGATCGCCTTCGTGCCCGGCATCGCGGTGACGGCGCTGCTGATCCTCGGCAAGCGGATCTCGCTGGTACGGCTGGCCCTGTTCTGTGTGGCGGGCGGCGTCGCCGTGACCGGGTTCGCGGTCGCCAACTACCTCAGGCCCGCCTCTGAGCAGTCGCACCTGGGCAGGTTCGTCGGGCAGGTGCTCAGCGGCGAGGCGATCGACGTGATCGTGCGCAAGCTCGTCGCGATGCTCAGCACGCTGCTCAGCCCGACCCTCATGCCCGTGGTGATCGCCGCGGTGGCCTTCCTCGTCTACGCCGTCATGCGTCCCGAGCAGGCGACCGCAGGGGTGCTTCCCGCCGCCTTCACCTACTCACCGGCGCTCAAGGCCGGGCTCATCGGCACCCTGGTCAGCGGCGTGGTCGGCACGCTGGTCAACGACTCGGGCGCCGCGGTGCTGTCCATGGCCCTGGCGCTGGCCATCCCGCTGGTGCTCTCCGCGGGCATCGCCGCGCTCCCCGGCGAGGCCCCTGCCGAGGAGCGCCCGCTCGTCAAGGTGTGATCCACGCCTTGACGAGCTCGTGCGGCGGGTTCGTCAGGACGTGGGCCAGGCGTCGGCCAGCATCGTCCTGGTGTCGCGCAGGAGCTGCGGCAGGACCTTGGTGTGTGCCACCACCGGCATGAAGTTGGTGTCGCCGCCCCATCTGGGCACCACGTGCTGGTGGAGGTGGGCGGCGATGCCCGCGCCCGCGACGTGGCCGAGGTTCATGCCGACGTTGAAGCCCTGGGCGCCGCTGGCCTTGCGCAGCGAGCGCAGCGCCCGCCTGGTGAAGTCGCCCAGCTCGGCCATCTCGGCGTCGTCCAGCTCGTCGTAGTCGGAGACGTGGCGGTAGGGGCAGACCATCAGGTGGCCCGAGTTGTAGGGGTAGAGGTTCAGCACCGCGAACACGGCCGAGCCCCTGGCGACGATCAGCCCCTCCTCGTCGCTCATCTTCGGGATCTCGCAGAACGGGCAGCCGTCGCCCGCTCCCTCGCCGCTCGGCTTGTTCTCCCCCTTGATGTAGGCCATGCGATGCGGTGTCCACAGGCGCTGGAAGTTGTCCGGCGCCCCCGCCCCAGCCTGCTCCATCGGCTCACTCTCCTGCATGTTCAGCAAGCATAGGACCCCGAGTCACCGGACAAACGGGGAGGACATCCGGCACAATCCCAAACAGCCACAAAGGAGACGACGATGAGTGAAGCCATAGCTGAGGAGACCTCGGTTCCCGAGACGCCCTCACCCCTGCCGCCGAACCCGGCGTGGCGCGCCACGCCGTCCCTCGGGTCGGCCTGGACCGCAGCTCCACCGGCGGAAGACCACCCCACCCTCGACCCACCCTCCACCTCAGCCTCGGACTGGGACCCTGCCTCGAACTGGGACTCGTCTTCGAGCTGGGACTCGTCCCCGGCCTCGGTGCTCGACTCCGACTCGACGCTGGAATCGCCCCTCGAGTCCGGCTCAGGCGCGCAGTCCTCCTCCGACCTCGACGCCGGCTCGGACCTTGACACCGGCCCGGCCTTCACCTCGGACTCAGACGTCAGCGCGGCCTCGACCCCGGACGTGTCCACCGACTCCGACCCCGAATCAGGCTCGGACTCTGGCTTGGGCTCGGACTCAGGCTCGGGCTCGGACTCGGACTCGGGTGCAAGTTCGGGTTCGCACTCAGGCTTGGGCTCGGACTCTGGCTCTGGATCAGGGTTGGGCTCGGGATCAGGGTTGGGCTCGGGCTCGGGTGCAAGTTCGGACTTGGACCCGGGTTCGGGGTCGGGTTCAGCCTTCACCTCCGACTCTGACCTCAGCTCGGGCTCGATCCTGGCCATGGACACCGACTCCGGCCCCGACTCCGGCCCCGACTCGGGTTCCGGTACCGGTTCAGGCTCGGACTCGCGTTCAGGCTCGGGCTCGGGTTCGGGTCTCAGCATGGGCTCCCACGCGGAGGTGGACTCCGGCTCGGACCTCGGCTCCGGCTTCCGCTCGCGCTTCGGCTCCGGGTTGGACTTCGGTTCCGCCTCCCGCTCCCGTAGCCGTTCCGGTTCGGACCTCGAGTCCGGCTCCACTTCGCACAGGGGCTCAGGATCCGACCTCGGTTCCAGGTCCCCCTCGGGCATCGGCGCGGAGACGTCCGCCCGGTCGGCGCGCTCCGGTGGGGAGTCGACTTCTCGCCCGTCCAAGGCGACTGACGCCACCACCACCGCCGCCGTCGTGAAGGGACGCATCAAGGTCGCCGACGAGGTGGTCGAGAAGGTGGCCGCGCTCGCCGCCCTCTCCGTGCCCGGTGTGGCCGACATGGGAGGGGACCCGGCTCGGGCCCTCGAGTCCGTCCGAGACCAGGCGGGGAGCGGCGCCCGCCACCGCCACCAGGGCGTCAACGTGCAGATCCACGAACGGCAGGTCGCGGTCGACGTCGCGGTCGTCGTGGAGTACGGGCACGTGGTCATGGAGGTGGCCGCCGAGGTCAAGACCAACGTCGCCACGACCGTCAGCCGGATGCTGGGCATGCGGGTGACCGAGGTGAACGTCACCGTCGACGACGTCCGCCTCCCCGGCGAAACCCACCTGGAATCCGCCCCCGAAGGCGAGTCCGTGTAACCGCGCGCCCCTCAGAAGACGGCCCCCGTCTCTAACCACAGCCCCGGGCCTCCCCCTTGAGAGATCCGCCCAGCTCCGGTACGACGGCCCCGGCCGCCGGAGACGACGAGTCCCGGACACGGTACGCTCGCGCCCCCGCAGGGGGCTGCCCGCCTTCTCAGAGACCGGTCTCCTGAACCCGGCGCGGCGGGCGTGTCTCAGGTGGACGCCCCTCGCGGGCCGGTGCACCTTCCGGACGAGGGCTCTACTCGAGGCACAACTCCGCTCTCCAGGCGGTCTCTCACGAGGGGGCCGGGTCGGGCCCAGAGGCTGGGGCCGACCATCGGGCCTGAGCCCCGCCATCGGGCTGAGTCCGGCCAGGGCTGAGTCCGAGGGCTGAGTCCGAGGGCTGAGTCGGGCAGGGGGTGGATCCGAGGGGTGGATCCGGCAGAGGGTGAACCCGGCAGAGGGTTGGGGCCGAGGGGTCCCGAGGGTGGGTCCGGCCAGAACGGGTGGTCCGAGGGCAGCGTCCCAGGGGTGGGTCCTAGGTGGTCCAAGCAGGCGGGCTTCAGTTGGGCGGCTTCGGTTCTCAGGGCTGCCGCCTCGGTGTGAGCTGGTGCGGATGACCATGGGGGCGTCGTCCGGGAGTGGTTACGCTGGCCGTACCGAACCGAGATCATGGAGGACACGATGGCCGAGCAGCTGGAGCCCATGCCCACGGACTGGCGGCGGGCGCTGGCGATCGTCGCGCACCCCGACGACCTGGAGTACGGCTGCGCCTCGGCCGTCGCCAGGTGGACCGCCGAGGGCCGTGAGGTGGCGTACCTGATCGTCACACGCGGCGAGGCGGGCATCGACACGCTCGAACCCGCCAAGGCGGGGCCGCTGCGCGAGCAGGAGCAGCGCGCCTCCGCGAGCGTCGTCGGGGTGTCGGAGGTGGAGTTCCTCGACCACGCGGACGGGGTCATCGAGTACGGCACCGCCCTGCGCCGCGACCTGGCGGCGGCCATCCGCAGGCACCGTCCCGAGTTGCTGATCACCCTGAACTTCGCCGACACCTGGGGCGGCGTGCACTGGAACACGCCCGATCACCGCGCGGTGGGCAGGGCGGCGGTCGACGCGGCAGGGGACGCGGGCAACCGGTGGATCTTCCCCGAGGCGGGTGGCGAGCCATGGGACGGCGTGCGGTGGGTCGCGGTGGCGGGCGACCAGCACCCCACGCACGCCGTGGACGTCGCCGACACGCTGGAGCACGGCGTGCGCTCCCTCCTGGAGCACCGCAGCTACATCGAGGCGCTGACCGACGAGGACCCCGAGACCTACTGCAGGAGCTTCCTCGGGACCATCGCCCAAGGGGCGGCGGAGAGCTTCGGCGGCCGTCCAGCCGTCACCTTCCGCCTCTACGCCCGCTGACCCACCCCGCCCGCCTCGCCCGGTGAGGCGGGACCCCACGACCCCGCCAAAACCCAGCCGGACGGCCTGGCGCGAAGAGGCCCACGAGAGGCCGCGGCAGCCGACGTCCGCGTGGAGGAGCCGGCGACGCGAAGACCGTGGAGGTTGCGACCTGCGAGGACCTCGCAGGAACCTGGCAAAGCGCAGGCCGCGAGAGCAGTACCGCGCGGAGGCATCAAGGTTTCTGGAAGCCGGACGCAGGGCCGGTCGGGCGCTGAGGCCCGACCGGAAGAAAGCGGCGGGCCCCGGACGCCCGAGGAGCGCCGGGGCCCGCCGCTTCACTCAGACCTGGACGCGGCGCTCCACCGCGTTGACGATCTCGGCGATGGCGTCCTCGACGGGCACGCCGTTCTTCTGCTCGCCGCTGCGGTAGCGGAAGGAGACCGCGCCGTTGGCGATGTCGTCGTCACCGGCGAGCAGCATGAAGGGCACCTTGGCCTTCTGCGCGTTGCGGATCTTCTTCTGCATGCGGTCGTCGGCGGTGTCGACCTCGACCCTGATGCCGCGCTCGCGCAGCTTCTTGGCCACGTCGTGCAGGTAGGGCGTGTGCGCCTCGGCGATCGGGATGCCGACGACCTGCACAGGCGAGAGCCACGGAGGGAACGCGCCGGCGTAGTGCTCGACCAGCACGCCGAGGAAGCGCTCGATCGAGCCGAACAGCGCCCTGTGGATCATGACGGGCGTCTGCCTGCTGCCGTCGGCCGCCTGGTACTCGAGCCCGAAGCGCTTGGGCTGGTTGAAGTCGAGCTGGATGGTGGACAGCTGCCAGGTGCGCCCGATGGCGTCCTTGGCCTGGACCGAGATCTTCGGCCCGTAGAAGGCCGCGCCTCCCGGGTCGTCGACCAGCTGGAGCCCGGACTCCTCGGCCGCCTGGCGCAGCGCCGCGGTGGCTTCGTCCCAGTCGGCCTGCTCGCCGATGAACTTGTCGGAGTCGTCGCGGGTGGACAGCTCCAGGTAGAACTCCGACAGGCCGAAGTCGCGCAGCACGCTGAGCACGAAGGCCAGCAGGCTCTTGATCTCCCCGCCCATCTGCTCCTTGGTGCAGTAGATGTGGGAGTCGTCCTGCGTCATGCCGCGCACCCTGGTCAGGCCGTGGACCACGCCCGACTTCTCGTAGCGGTACACCGAGCCGAACTCGCACAGCCGCAGGGGCAGCTCGCGGTAGGAACGCCCGCGCGCCCTGAAGATCAGGTTGTGCATGGGGCAGTTCATCGGCTTGACGCGGTACTCGGTGTTGTCGAGCTCGAAGGGCGGGAACATGTCCTCGCCGTACCACGGCAGGTGACCCGAGGTCTCGAACAGCTGCGACTTGGTGATGTGCGGGGTGTTGACGAACTCGTAGCCCGACTCGCCCTGCCGCCTGCGCATGTAGTCCTCCATCTCCTTGCGGATGATTCCGCCCTTGGGATGGAAGACCGGCAGCCCGCTGCCCAGCTCCGGCGGGAAGCTGAACAGGTCGAGCTCGGCGCCGAGCTTGCGGTGGTCGCGCTTCTCGGCCTCCTCCAGCAGGTGGAGGTATTCGTCCTGCTTGTCGCGGCTCTCCCACGCGGTGCCGTAGATGCGCTGCAGCTGCGGGTTCTTCTCGCTGCCGCGCCAGTAGGCGCCGCCCGAGCGCATGAGCTTGAAGGCGGGGATGGCCCTGGTGGAGGGCAGGTGCGGCCCTCGGCACAGGTCCTTCCAGCACAGCTCGCCGCTCTTGGGGTCGAGGTTGTCGTAGATGGTCAGCTGGCCCTCGCCGACCTCGACGCCGGCGCCGTCGTCGGAGGAGGCGGCGCCGCCCTTGAGGCCGATCAGCTCCAGCTTGTACGGCTCGGCGGACAGCTCGGCGCGCGCCTCGTCGTCGGAGACCTCGCGCCTGGAGAACTGCTGGCCCTGCTTGACGATCTCGCGCATGCGCTTCTCGACGCGCTTGAGGTCGTCGGGGTGGAAGGCCTGCTCGACGTCGAAGTCGTAGTAGAAGCCGTTGTCGACAGGCGGCCCGATGCCCAGCTTGGCCTCGGGGAACAGCTCCTGCACCGCCTGCGCCATGACGTGCGCGGTGGAGTGGCGAAGGATGGCGCGCCCGTCGGGCGAGGAGACCTCGACCGGCTCGACCACGTCGCCGTCGGCGGCGTGGGAGGCCAGGTCGCGCAGTTCGCCGTTGACGCGGGCGGCCACGACGGTGCGGCCGTCGGCCTCCAGGGCCTCGCCGTACGTCGTGCCGGCCGCGACCACACGCTCGGCTCCGGCGAGGGTGATATGCAGCTCGGCTGACACGGTGACTCCTTGGATAGCGGCGTTGGTCGGTGGACAACGATGCTATCGCGGGTCGTAACCCAGCCTGGTCAGCTCCTCGCGGCTGCCGTGGAAGACGTTGCGGTCGAGCGGGCTGTTGTCGTACTGGTGGATCTTCCAGTCGCGCCATGGCGAAGGCACCAGGGGGTCGCCCTTGGGCCTGCCGGGAGAGGCGATCCAGAGCGGGTGTTCGCCCAGGCCCGCGCAGTTCCCCGCGCGGGCGAACCACGCGTGGGTGTAGATGAAGGGGCGCATGCCCGTGTGCCTCTCGACCATCCTGCACCAGCGCCTGGCGAACGCGGCCACCTCGTCGGCGGGCAGGCCGTCGTGGGACTCGAGGTCGAGCGCGACCAGGTCACCCCTGCGCAGCCCGCCCGTCTGCTGGATCGTGCGCAGGAAGTGCCTGGCCTGGTCGGCGGGGTTCCCCTTGGGTCTGGCGAAGTGGTAGGCCCCGCACACCAGCCAGTTCTCTCGCATGCGCTGCCAGTTGCGGTCGAACCACTTGTCGGTGTAGGTCACGCCCTCGGTCGCCTTGGCGAACGCGAAGGAGACGCCGTCGTCGGCATGGTCGCCCCAGTCGACGTTTCCCTGCCAGTTGGACACGTCTATGCCGTGCAACACCCGTTCCACCTTGCCGGAGTCTATGAAAGGGGCGTCCTGTCGGCCCCTCGCCGCGCCGTCTGCAGATCATTGAACAGCTCGAGCCACTTCGGGGCAACCGCCTGCGTGGAGTAGGCCTCGACGGTCCGCACCGCCTGCGCCCCCAGCCTCCTGCGTCTCGGCTCGTCCTCGATCAGTTCGGTGATCGCCCTGGTCAGGGCGTCCACGTCCTGGGGCGGGACCAGCACGCCGTCCACATCGTGGGTGATGACCTCGCCTGGGCCCGTCGGGCAGTCGAAGGCCACGACGGGCAGCCCGTGCGCCATGGCCTCGATCATGACCATGGGCAGCCCCTCGAACCTGGAGCTGAGCACGTAGAGCGCGGAGGCGGCCAGCTCCTCGTGGAAGGCGTCGGAGCGGCCCTTCAGCTCGACCCTGGGCGCGGCCGCCTCCGCCATCGCCGCCAGCTCGGCCCGCTTGACCCCGGTGCCGAAGATGCGCAGCCGCCAGTCCTGGTGGGCCTGCGTGGCCCGCTGGAAGGCGGGGATGAGCAGGTCGAAGCCCTTCTGCGGGACGAGCCTGCCCGCCGCGACCGCGGTGGCGGAGGTGTGGTCGGCGAGCGCGCGCTCCATGGGGTGCACGGCGTTGGGGACGCGCACGACTCTTGAGCCCGGCAGGATCCGCTCGTAGTCGGCCCTGTCGGTCTCGGTGAGGACGGTGACCGCGTCGAACCTGCCGTAGGCGCGCCTGATCGCCCGCTGCACGGCCTGCCGGTGGCTGGCGAAGTTCATGTGCTCCTGGGCGACCATGGCCACCCGGCCCGAGGCGTGCCGCGCGGCCAGCAGGTTGAGCGCGGGCCTGGTGGTGACGAGCACGCCCTCCGACAGGCCGCGCAGCCAGCGGGCCACGGCGGTCTCGACCTCGGGGGTGAAATAGGCGGCGGCGGGCTCTCCCCTGGGCACGACGTGGCCGCGCAGCTTGCGCAGCATCCTGGCGTGCAGGCGCGGCTCGGCGATGCCCGTGCGCTGGTCGACCAGGGCCCTGATCTTCACGCCCTTCGGGATCGCGAAGCCCGTCCCGGTACGGCGCCTGACCACGCTGACGACCTCGACGTCGTGGCCGGCCTCCGCCATCCAGCCCGCCTGGGTCAGGACGGTGCGGATGGTGCCGCCCGTGCCGTACGCGTGGAGGAGCAGGTAGCGGATCTTCATGTGTAGCCCCACCGGGTGGTGAGCGCCCGCAGCGGGGCGGGCACCTCGTCGATCGGCGGCAGCGGGCGGCCCCTCTGGACCGTTCCCGTGCGGATCTTGTCCTTCCAGTCGCCGAGGCCCTTGACCCATGGGGCGTCGCCGTAGTCGAGCATGTCCGGCTCGAAGGGGACGTCGAGGAAGGAGCAGATCTCGCGGGCCTTGCCCGCGGGGTCGGCGGTGAAGTCCTCGTAGCGGACGGTCAGCCCCGGCAGCGCCTTCCTGGCGCGCTCGACGGCCTTCATGTAGCGCAGCGAGTCGGTGACGGCGTCCTCGGGCGAGCGGCCCGAGGTCTCCTGCCACGAGCGGGCGATGGAGGCGGGGTGGCGCAGCAGGAAGACGTAGCGGGCGTCGGGCCAGCAGGCGGCGATGCGCTGGTAGGCGAAGGCGTTGGCGGGCGTCTTGTCGACGACGACGCGCTTGCCGCTCCTGACCAGCTCGCGGTGCAGGACCCGGTCCCACAGCAGGTGTTCCAGATCGGCCCTGTTGTGGCCGAGCGCCTCCATGGCCCGTTCGGCCAGCGTCGTGCCGTACCCGACGGTCAGCCTGCGCACGTGCAGCTCGTGCGGCGCGTGGATCATCGAGTGGGCGTTGAGCACGGCTCTCAGGAGCGTGGAGCCCGACCTGACAGGGCACAGGAGGAACACCGGCGCGCGCAGGAGCCGGTCGGAGGCGGGATCGGCGGGCGCTCTCACTTCGGGCTCAGGCTCGGGCGCGGCGACGGGCAGCCTGGTGAGCTGGAAGCCCGTCAGGTCTCCGAAGGTTTTGTTGACCCTTCGTCTCCAGTTCATGTCGAGGGAGGCTAACAACCCGACCTGAGGATTAGCTGGGCTTCCGCTCACCGGAAGCACATAGTGGCGTTGTCGGTAGCGGCTGAGACGGTGAGCCCATGAGGGTCGGCAAGGTGGTGGGGTCGGCGGCCGAGGCGGTCGCCGACGTCGGCGACGGCGCGTCGCTGGCGGTGGGCGGGTTCGGGTTGTGCGGAGTGCCTTCGGTGCTGATCGCCGCGTTGCACGAGAAGGGCTCGCGCGACCTGCGCGTGGTGTCGAACAACTGCGGCGTCGACGGGCGCGGCCTCGGGCTGCTGCTGGCCGAGGGCAGGATCGCCAGGGCGATGGGCTCCTACATCGGCGAGAACAAGGAGCTGGCCAGGCGCTATCTCAGCGGCGAGATCGAGGTGGAGCTGGTGCCGCAGGGCACGCTGGCCGAGCGGCTGCGGGCGGGCGGCTGCGGCATCCCCGCCTTCTACACGCCCGCGGGGGTCGGCACGCTGGTGGCCGAGGGCGGGCTGCCCTGGCGTTACGCGGCCGACGGGAGCGTGGCGGTGGCCTCCCCCGCCAAGGAGGTGAGGGAGTTCGGCGGCGTGCCCCACGTGCTCGAGGAGTCGATCACCACGGACTTCGCGCTGGTCAGGGCGGCCAAGGGCGACCGGTACGGCAACCTCGTCTTCGACAGGAGCGCGCGCAACTTCAACCCGCTGGCCGCGATGGCGGGCAGGGTGACGATCGCGGAGGTCGAGGAGCTGTGCGAGCTCGACCCCGACGAGGTCCACCTGCCAGGGGTGTTCGTGCGGCGGGTCGTGGCGCTCACCCCCGAGCAGGCCGCCGACAAGCACGTGGAGAAGAGGACGGTGCGCGCCTGATGGCATGGAGCAGGGAGCAGATCGCGGCGAGGGCGGCGGCCGAGCTGACCGACGGCGCCTACGTCAACCTGGGGATCGGGCTGCCGACGCTGATCCCCGCGTTCATCCCCCCGGACGTGCACGTGGTCGTCCACTCCGAGAACGGCGTGCTGGGCGTGGGCCCCTACCCGCTCGAGGACGAGGTCGACCCCGACCTGATCAACGCGGGCAAGGAGACGGTGACCGTCCTTCCCGGGGCGTCGTTCTTCGACTCCTCCCTGTCGTTCGGCATGATCCGCGGCGGCCACATCGACGTGGCGGTGCTCGGCGGGATGCAGGTCTCGGCCCGCGGCGACCTGGCCAACTGGGCGGTGCCCGGAAAGATGATCAAAGGCATGGGCGGCGCGATGGACCTGGTCCACGGCGCGCGCAGGGTCATCGTGGTCATGGAGCACCTCGCCCGCGACGGCTCTCCGAAGATCGTCAAGGAGTGCTCGCTGCCCCTCACGGGCGCGGCCTGCGTGCACCGGGTCATCACCGACCTGGCCGTGCTCGACGTGACCCCCGACGGCCTGGTGCTGGTGGAGACCGCGCCCGGGGTGAGCGTGGAGGAGGTCAGGGCGGCGACGGAGCCCGAGCTCCTGCTGGAGGGTTAGTATCCGGACATGCCGCCTCCCAGCGTCGCCGGCAAGGTGATGGCGATCCTCGACGCCTTCTCCCACGGGGAGATGCGGCTGACGCTGACCGAGATCTGCCGCAGGGCCGACCTGCCGCTGGCCACGGGTCACCGGCTGGTCGGCGAGCTGACCAGAGGCGGCTTCGTCGAGCGGATGCCCGACGGCGCCTACAGGGTCGGCATCAGGCTGTGGCGCATCGGCGCCCAGGCCGCGGCCGCGGCGGACCTGCGCGAGCTGGCGCTGCCGTACATGGAGGACCTGTACGAGGTCACGCACGCCAACGTGCAGCTGGCCGTACGGCGGGGCCTGAAGGCCCTCTACCTCGAACGGCTGCGCGGGCCCTCCTCCGTGCCGATCGTCAGCAGGGTGGGCGGCGAGCTGCCGCTGCACGCCACGGGGGTGGGCAGGGTGCTGCTGGCCTTCGCCCCCGAGCAGGTGACGGACGAGGTGGTCTCCTCGGGGCTGCCCGCCCTCACCAGGCACACGGTGACCGATCCCGTCAGGCTGAGGGCCGCGCTCGCCGAGGTGCGCAGGACGGGCGTGGCGGTCACCCGCGAGGAGATGACGCTCGGCACCTGCTCGGTCGCGGCGCCGGTGCGCGGAGCGGGTGGCGAGGTGATCGCCGCGCTGTCGATCGTGACCAGGCCGCGCGCCGATCTGCGGGCGGTCGTGCCCACGCTGATCACCACGGCGCGGGCGCTGTCGCGCGACGTGAGTGGTCATTACTGATGAGTTCCACTGACCGGAAGAGCGGCGGCTGAGCCGGCGCGCCCGAGCACGAGGATCAGGCCATGCGTACCCAGGTAGCGATCATCGGCGCCGGCCCCGCGGGCCTGCTGCTGTCCCGTCTGTTGGAGCGGCGCGGCATCGACGCCGTGGTGCTGGAGAGCCGCGACAGGGCCTACTGCGAGCGGCGGCAGCGCGCGGGCATGCTGGAGCAGGGCACCGTGGACTTGCTGAGGGCGTGCGGCGCGGCGGACAGGCTCGACCGCGAGGGCCTCACCCACCACGGGCTCGAGCTGCGCTTCGGCGGGCGGGGACACCGCATCGCGCTGAGCGAGCTCACCGGCGGCAAGGCGGTGACGATCTACGCCCAGACCGAGATCGTCAAGGACCTCATCGCCCTCGCGCCGGAGGGCAGGATCCGGTTCGGGGCCGAGGTCGTCGAGGTCGACCCCGTCACGCCGCGCGTCACCTACCGCGAGAACGGGCGGCTGCACACCCTCGACTGCGACCTGATCGCCGGGTGCGACGGCTTCCACGGGGTCTCGCGGACGGCGGTGCGGGGCTCGACGGTGTACGAGCGGGAGTACCCGTACGCGTGGCTCGGCGTGCTGGCCGATGTGCCGCCCTCCACCGAGGAGCTCATCTACTGCCATCACGAGCGCGGCTTCGCCCTGCACAGCCTGCGCTCCCCCCAGGTCAGCCGCCTCTACCTGCAGGTCGACCCGACCGACCAGCCGTCCGACTGGCCCGACGAGCGGATCTGGGCCGAGCTGCGCACCAGGTTCGCGACCAGCGACGGCTGGACGCTCAAGGACGGCCCGATCAGGGAGAAGGCCGTCACGCCGATGCGCAGCTTCGTCACCGAGCCGATGCGGCACGAGCGGCTGTTCCTGGCGGGGGACGCCGCCCACATCGTCCCTCCCACCGGCGCCAAGGGGCTCAACCTGGCCGTCTCCGACGTCACGGCGCTGGCGGGCGCGATCGCCGACGGAGGGCTCGACGGCTATTCGCAGTCGCGGCTGCGCCAGGTGTGGCGGGCCGAGCACTTCTCCTACTGGATGACCACGCTGCTGCACACCGACCCCACGGCCGACGCCTTCGCCAGGCGGCTCCAGCTCTCGCACCTGGAGTACGTTGTCTCCTCCGCCGCGGCCTCCACCACTCTCGCGGAGAACTACGTAGGCTTCGCCTATGACGGCCGCTGAACTGCTGCCCCACCTGCGCCGCGCCCGCGACCTGGCCGATCGCCGTTACGCCGAGCCGCTCGACCTCGACGCGCTGGCAGGGGCCGCGGGCTGCTCGCGCTTCCACTTCGCCCGCTCCTTCAGGCGGGTCTACGGCGAGACGCCGGCCCGCTACCTGACCTCGCGTCGCATCGAGCGCGCCAAGGACCTGCTGCGCGCCACGAACCTCACCGTCACCGAGGTCTGCGTGCTGGTCGGCTTCTCCAGCCTCGGCTCGTTCAGCTCCCGCTTCACCTCGCTGGTCGGCATGTCGCCGAGCGCCTTCAGGGAGGAGTCCGTACGGCTGGGCGGCCCTCCCCCGATCCCCGGCTGCTTCGTGCTGATGTGCACCCGCCCGCCGTTCGAGCAATCTGGAAGAAGCGGGGCCGCGGGACCGGCCCCTACTGTCGTTGGGGAGGACGACGACAGAGGAGCAGCGTCATGATCACTGGAATGTCCCACACCTGCGTCTACGTGCTGGACCAGGACGAGGCCAAGGCCTTCTACACCGGCTCTCTCGGCCTCGAGGAGCGCGAGGACGTGCGCCTCGGCGACTACCGCTGGCTGACCGTCGGGCCGAAGGGCCGGCCCGACGTCACCATCGTCCTGTCCGCGATCGGCGCGCCGCACTTCGACGAGGAGACCGCCGAGCAGATGCGCGCGGTCGTCTCGAAGGGGGCGATGGGCCCCGGCGTCATGGGTACCGACGACTGCCACAAGACCTTCGAAGAGCTGTCGGCCAAGGGCGTGGAGTTCGTGCAGGAGCCCGCCGACCGCCCCTACGGCATCGAGGCGGTCTTCCGCGACAACTCGGGCAACTGGTTCAGCCTGACGCAGCGCAGGAGCTAGCCGAGCAGGCCCTTGAGGAACGTCCTGGTGCGCTCCCTCCCGGAGAACTCCGCCGCCACGAAGTCGGTGACCCCGGCCTTGGCGAGGGCGTCGATCTGGGCCCGCACCGCCTCCTCGTCGCCCACGATCGCCACGTCGCCGGGGGTCGCCGCGCCCTCCTTGTCCAGCATGGCCCGGTAGGAGGGCAGCTCGCCGTACACCGAGAAGACCTCGGCGGCCCGCGCCTTCGCGGCGGCGGGGTCGTCGGTGACGCAGACCGGCAGCGCGCAGACCACGCGCGGCGCCGGACGGCCCGCCCCGCTCGCGGCGGCGGTGATCGCGGGCACGACGTGTTCGGCCACCGTCCTCGGCCCCGTCATCCACAGGACGGTGCCGTCGGCCACCGCGCCCGCCAGGGCGAGCATCCGGGGGGCGAGGGCGGCGATCAGCACGGGCAGGCCGGTGCCGGGCGTGCTGAGCTGGATGTTGGCCTTGAGCGTCTCGCCCGTGACCTCCGCCTTCTCCCCCCGGGCCAGCGGGAGCAGGATGTCCAGGTACTCCTTCATGTGCCTGGCGGGGCGCGAGAAGTCGTAGCCGAACATGTGTTCGATGACGATCTGGTGGGACAGCCCGATGCCGAGCGCGAGTCTGCCGCCGAGGGCGGTGTTGGTGGTCAGCGCCTGCTGGGCCAGGGCGGCCGGGTGGCGAGGATAGGTGGGCACGACCGCGGTGCCGAGCTCGATGCCCGGGACCTGGCTGCCCGCGACGGCCAGCGCGGTGAGCGCGTCCAGGCCGAAGATGTGGGACAGCCAGGCCGAGGCGAACCCGTCGTCGGCGGCTCGGGCGATGGTCTCCCTCAGCCCTCCTATCGGGTCGGGGCCTTGGGGATCGTTGAGGAACAGTCCGACTCGCATCGCAACCGAACTCCATTCTGTTTGGCTGCCGCGAGTCTAACCCCGCTAGATCTCGATGACCGCGTCCGCCACGGTGATCTTCTTGGAGATCAGTCCTGCGTCGTGGAAGAGGTCGGCGGCGCGCTGTTGCTCGGCGACGAATTCCGGGCTCACCGGCCGCACGCCCCACGGCCGCCTGCGCAGCGCGTGCTCCCACGCCTCGACGCTGCCGCCGTCGTCGGCGGCGAACAGCTCCGCCGCCTCGCGGTAGTTCTGGGTGATCCAGGCGTCGGACTCGTTGAGCGCCGCGACGATGGCCTTCAGCTGGTCGGGGTGGTCGGTGGCGAAGTCGCGCCTGGTGAACCAGAGCGAGCGGTGGCTGAACAGGCCCTCGGTCTGGACGAGCGTCCTGGTGTCCTCCTCGACCGCGCTGAGCGAGGGGTAGGAGCCGACCCATGCGTCGACGTCGCCGTCGATGAGGAGTCCGGCGGCGTCGACCCCCGCGTCGACAGGGACGATGTCGCTCCAGGCCAGCCCCGCGTCGTCGAGGGCGAACAGCAGCAGCGTGGTCTGCCAGGAGCCGTGGCCGAGCGCGACCTTCCTGCCCTTGAGGTCGGCGACGCTCTGGATGTCGGAGTCGGAGCGCACCACCAGCCGGCCGTTCTCGTGTCTCGAATCCGAGATGCCCGCGTAGACGATGTCGTGACCCTTGCCCTGCGCGGTGACAGGGGGCGTCGACCCGGTGCCGATGAAGTCGTAGCCGCCGTCGAACAGGTGGTCGCCATGGGCCGAGGGCAGCCCCTCGGTGGGCGAGGGCCTGTCGCCCGCGGGCAGGTCCCTGAGGTCCACCCACTCGACGTCGGGCAGGCTCCTTTCGAGGATGCCCCTGTGACGCAGCACCCAGAGGGAGTTGTTCGAGGGGAAGTAGCCGACACGCACGGTCATCAGGACAGTCCTTTCACCAGGGGAATCACGTTCTCGCCGACGCGGTAGGCCTCTTCCAGGTGAGGCACTCCCGCCAGGATGAATGAGTCGACGCCGAGCTCGATCAGTTCGTCGAGCCTGGCGGCGACCTGGGCGTAGCTGCCGACCAGCCCGAAGGCGGGGCCGCCGCGCAGCAGATGGAAGCCGCCCCAGACGTTCGGGGTGACCTCGAGGTCGCGGGGGCCGTCGACCGGCCCCGTGACGAAGGAGCGGCTGCGCTGCCACCCGATGGAGTCGCCGGTGGCGTCGGCAGGCACGGAGCTGTTGCTCCAGCCCTCCTCGATCTCCGCCCACGCCTCCTCCTCCGTCGGCCTGGCCAGCACGTCGAGCCGTACCGCGAACTTCGGCGGGGTGACGCTGTGCTCGCGCACCTGCGCGAACTTCTCCGCCAGAGCGTGGAAGGGCTCGAGCCACGACAGGTAGTAGTCGGCGTGCCGTCCCGCCGCCTCGATCGCCGCGGGCGAGGAGCCGGAGAAGTAGATCTCGGGGAAGGGCTGGCCGAGCAGCGCGGACGGCAGCCGCGCCCCCTCCACCCGGTAGAAGCGTCCCTCGAAGGAGTACGGCGACCCGCTCCACACGCCCCTGAGCACGTCGAGGAACTCCGAGGTGCGCGCGTATCGGTCGTCGTGGTCGACCTTGTCGCCCCACCACAGCTGGGCGGGGCCGCCCCCACCGGAGATCACGTTGTAGACGACCCGCCCTCCGGTGGCCCGCTGCAGCGTCGCGGTCATCCGCGCGGCCTGCACAGGGTGCAGGAAGCCCGGCTGGAAGGCGATCATGAAGCGGTAGGTGGAGGTCTCACGGCCCAGGGCGGCGGCGGCCGCCCACGGGTCGTCGGTGTTGGGGAAGGACGGCAGCAGCCCGCCGGCGAACCCCGCCCCCTCCGTGGCCCGCGCCACGTCGCCCATGTGCTCGAGGTAGCTGTAGTCGTCGCGTACGCCGGGCGCCAGGTTGCCGGGCGCGAGGGGCGCCCAGTCACCTCTCGTGGGGGTGCGGCGGCGCAGCGACGGCTGGTCGCCGTGGGTGCCGATCCTCCAGTAGAGCTCAACCGGCATGTGCGGCCTCCAGCAGCGGGAGGACCTGCTCGCCCAGGCGGTAGGTCTCCTCCAGGTACGGCGTGGCCTCCAGGTGGAAGACCTCCACGCCCTTGTCGATGTACGCCCTGATCACCTCGGGCTCCGGCGCGGCCAGCCGTACCCCGAAGGCGAGCCCCGGCAGCTCCTCCATGAGCGCGAGGTCGTCGCCCTGTTCGAAGACGTGCACGTCCGCGTGCCGCGCCGACAGCGCCAGCGCCTCGGGCGAGGTCCCCGACAGGTGGACGCGAGGGAAGGCCCGCCCCGTGAGCGGAGGGCCGAAACCGCCGGACAGCACCTCGTAGAAGCGGCCCTCGAAGGTGAGGTCGCTCTCGTGCCAGACCCCCTTGGCCACGGTCAGGAACTCGTCCGCGCGGGCGTAGCGGTCGCTGCCCACGACGAAGTCGCCGTGGGCCCTCGCGACGGCGGGGTCGAGGTCCACCTCGAGCCGCCAGTCGAGCCTGTCGCCTGAGAAGCGCTGCAGGGAGGCGCTGAGCTTGGCCGCGTAGACGGGGGTGGCGACGGCGGGATGGAACCCGGCCAGCAGCCTCAGGCGCCTGGTCGCCCTGAGCAGTCCCGCCGAGACGACGAGGGCCTCCTCCCCCTCTGGGTCGAAGGGGGCGTACGCGCCGGTGAATCCGGTCAGCTCGGCCGCCCTCGCCACCTGCAGGAGGTGGTCGCCGCTGCCGCGCCGCTCACCCCTGCTGGGCAGCGTGAGGAAGAACTCGGCCATCACAGCCCTACCTTCTTGCGGGCCTCGGCCAGCGGTTCGGGGGCCAGCCACGCGCCCAGGTCGACGTCGGAGGCGAGGAAGCCGTGCAGGCGCAGGAAGTCCTTCTGGACGCGCAGCAGGTCGAGCCGCTCGCCGGACAGGTCGGGGTGGAGCGCGGTGTGGAAGTCGTTCCTGTAGGCGGTGACCACGCCGTCGCTTCCCGAGCGCGTCTCCCTGCCGAGGATCGCCCGCACCTCGTCCAGGCTGGAGGCGGCCCACTCGGCGGCGCGCAGCGTCTGGACGAGGAAGCCGATGACCACCTCGGGCCGCTCGGCGAGCAGGTCCTCGTGCACGGTGATGGGCCTCGGCGTGCCGTTGTTCACGCGGGTGCGCGGGTCGGGGTGCGCGTCGAGGTCCACCGCCACGGCCAGGCCGAGCTGGGCGGCCTGCTCGGCGGCTCGGGCGCCCTTCACGTAGACGGCGTCCACCTCGCCCCGCCTGAGCGCCTCCAGCCCCGGCCACCAGCCGTCGGAGGGCACGTCCACGAACCGCACGTCGTCGAGCGTCAGCCCCGCGTGCGACAGCGCGCCCTTCGCGCCGTGCAGCGCCATCGCACGGGGGAAGCTCTCGGCCCTGCTCGCCGCCCACCCGGGCAGCGCGAACCTGGCGCCGCGCAGCCCTGCCGCGTCCCTGATGCCGGAGTCGGGCCTGACCAGGATCGACTGCCACTCCTCGATCCATGTCAGGCCGATCAGCCGCGTGCGGGCCCCCTCCGAGCGGGCGGCCAGCGCGGGCACGTTGCCGCCCTCGCGGAACAGGCCGAGCAGGTCGTGGTCGAAGTGGTGCCTGGCGATCTCGGGCGGCGCGTCCTGCAGCACGCCGACGTCGCCGAGCTCCTGTTCCAGCCAGCCGAGGTTGTAGGCGAGACCCGAGGCCGTGGGCACGGGGCAGCGGGTGTACCAGATCTTCATACGTGCACTCCAAGGTGAGAGAGGAACAGAGCGCGGTACTCCGCGCGGTCGCGCAGCTCGGGCGGTTCGAGGCGGCGGTCCACCGCCAGCCGGCCCTCCCGCAGGACGGCGACGCGGTCGGCCAGCCGTACGGCCTCGTCCACGTCGTGGGTGACGAGCACGACGGCGGGCCTGTGGCGGGCGCACAGCTCGGCGACCAGTTCCTGCATCTGGAGCCTGGTCAGCGCGTCGAGCGCGGCGAAGGGCTCATCGAGCAGGAGCAGCTCAGGCTGCCTGACCAGCGCCCTGGCCAGCGCGACGCGCTGCGCCTCGCCGCCCGACAGCGTCGAGGGCCAGACCTCGTCGTACCCTTCGAGGCCCACCTCGGCCAGCGCCGCCCTGCCCGCCTCACGGGCCGAGCGCGGCAGTCCGAGCGTCACGTTCGCCAGCACCCTGCGGGCCTGCACGAGGCGCGGCTCCTGATAGACGGTCGTACGGCGCGGCGGCGCCAGCACGGTGCCCGCGTCGGGCAGCTCCAGCCCCGCCAGGACCCTCAGCAGCGTCGTCTTGCCGGTGCCGCTCGGACCGAGCAGGGCGAAGAACTCTCCTCTGGCGATGTCGAGGTCGAGCTCCCTCAGCACGGTCTTGGCGCCGTAGGACTTGGTCAGGCCGTCGAGGCTCACCGCCGCCATGGCATGCTCGCCTTCTCCGCGCCGCGGATGGCCAGGTCGATGACCAGGCCGAGCACGGCGTAGACGACCACGCACAGGACCATGTAGTCGCTGCGGTAGTACTGCTGGGCGAGCGTGACGAGGTAGCCGATACCCTCGGTGGCGCCGATCTGCTCGGCGGCGATGAGGCCGGTCAGTGCGACCGACAGGGAGACGCGCAGCGCCATGAGGATGCTCGGCAGCGCGGTGGGGATGATGACGCCGAGCGCGAGCCTGGGGCCCCTGAGCCCGAAGCCCCTGGCGGCCTCGACCAGCTTGCGGTCCACACCGCGGACGCCGAGGTAGGTGTAGGCGTACATCGGGCCTGCCGCGGCCACCGCGATGAGCACCACCTTGAAGCTCTCCTCGACGCCGAACCACGAGATGAACAGCGGCACCAGCGCGAGGAAGGGCACGGCCCGCTTCATCTGCATGGTCGGGTCGACCAGCTCCTCGCCGAGCGCGGACAGCCCCGCGACCACGCCGAGGAGCAGGCCGGCCCCGCCGCCGAGCAGGACCCCGAGACCCGCTCGGTGGGCCGATGCCAGCAGGTAGTCGGTGAGCTGTCCCGTCGCGGCCAGCTCGCCGAGCGCCCCCACGACCTGGGAGGGGGCCGCCAGCACGTCGGAGGGGATGGCGCCGCTCGCCGAGCCGTACCACCAGGCGGCCAGCAGGAGCAGCGGCACCGACGCCCTGATCGCCAGGCTGAGGGCAGCGGGCCGGTGCCTGACACCGAGGAACCTCGGCTCCTCCAGGCCCGTCACCGGCTCGGCCGAGGTGAGGGTCGTCACGACGACGCTCGCAGGTCGAAGACGACGTCGGAGGGGTTCACCGAGGCGGGCAGCACGCCGTACCTGTGGAAGACGCCCGCCACGTCCTTGACGTAGGTCAGGTCGGCGGCCGTGGCGGGACGCGGCGGCAGCGCGTACCTCGACTTGTCCAGCTCCTCCTTCAGCCGCGCTCCCGACAGGGCGGTGGGCCCCTGGGCGAGGAAGACGTTCTGGAACTTGTCCGGCTCGGTCTTGGCCTGCGCGGTGAGCTCCCTCAGCACGTCGAGGTAGACCCGCACCGCCTCAGGGTGCTTCTCGAGCAGTTCGACCCTGGCGGCCTGGATGCTGAGGTCCTGGTCGGGCAGGTCGTTGCTGTGGACCAGCACGCGGGCGCCCTTGGCGACGGCCTCGGGGTAGGCCCGCACGATGGCCCACCAGGCGTCGACCTTGCCGGTGGCGAAGGCGGAGGCGGCCTGGTCGGGGTTGAGGTAGACCCGCGTCACCTGGTCGGGCCTGACGCCGGCCCGCTCCAGCGCGAGCAGCAGCAGGTACTCCCCTCGCCCGCCCTTGTTGACGGCGATCCGCTTGCCCGCCAGCTCCTTGACGTCCTTGACGGGGCTGTCGGCCGGCACGACCAGGCCGTCGGTCTTCGGCGCGGCCGGGTCGACGACCCTGTCGGTGATGGAGAAGATCTTGATGTCCTTGCCGTTGGCCAGGTAGCCGAGGGCGGGCGAGATCGCCCCCTCCAGCACGTTGACCGAGCCGGAGCGGACCGCGTCGATGGTGGCGGTGAAGGAGGCGTAGGTGCCGCCCCACTCGACCTTCGCACCGACCTGGGCCAGCCGCTTCTCCAGGATTCCGTTCTTCTTCGCGTACGCCAGGGGGCCGGCGTTTCCCGGATCCTTGATCTTCAGTACGGCTCCCGCCTGCGCTGTCGCGGTAGGCGAGGAGCAGGCGGACAGGGCGCAAAGCGTCGCGACCGCGAGGATCGCCAGGCGAGGACTCATATTCCCTATAATTCAGGTAGGTTTAGTCTGCGTCAAGTCGGATCTGTAGAGTGGATCTCATGACGCATGAGCGCGCCGGGCAGCCTGCCCAGCCATCCGACCTGGTCGACGTGGCCCGCCTGGTGACCGCGTACTACGCGCTGCACCCCGACCCCTCGGAGGTGTCGCAGCGCGTGGCGTTCGGCACCTCGGGGCACCGAGGCTCGTCCTTCAACACCGCCTTCAACGAGGACCACATCCTGGCCACGAGCCAGGCGATCGTGGAGTACCGCGCCGCGCGGGGCATCACGGGGCCGCTGTTCCTCGGCGCCGACACGCACGCGCTGTCGGAGCCCGCGAAGATCTCCGCGCTGGAGGTGTTCGCCGCCAACGACGTGACCGTCCTGGTCGACAGCCGCGACGGCTACACCCCCACGCCCGCCGTCTCGCACGCGATCCTCACCCACCCGGGCTCCGACGGCGTCGTGGTCACCCCGTCGCACAACCCGCCCGGCGACGGCGGCTTCAAGTACAACCCGCCCAACGGCGGCCCTGCCGACACCGACGCCACCTCCTGGATCCAGGACCGCGCCAACGCGCTGATCGCGGGCGGGCTCAAGGAGGTGCGCAGGGCTCCCTACACGCCGACCATGGGCGAGCGCTACGACTTCCTGGGCCACTACGTCGACGACCTGCCCAGCGTGGTCGACCTCGACGCGATCAGGTCGGCGGGCGTGCGCATCGGCGCCGACCCGCTCGGTGGGGCCAGCGTGGCCTACTGGGGCGAGATCGCCGACCGCCACCGCCTCGACCTCACGGTCGTGAACCCGCTCGTGGACCCGACCTGGCGCTTCATGACGCTCGACTGGGACGGCAAGATCCGCATGGACTGCTCCTCCCCCTACGCGATGGCCTCGCTGATCGACAACAAGGCCCGCTTCGACATCTCCACCGGCAACGACGCCGACTCCGACAGGCACGGCGTCGTCACGCCCGACGGCGGGCTGATGAACCCCAACCACTACCTGGCCGTGGCCATCTCCTACCTCTACGGCCACCGTCCCTCGTGGCCGGCGGGAGCGGGCGTCGGCAAGACGCTGGTCAGCAGCAGCATGATCGACAGGGTGGCCGCCGACCTCGGCCGCCCGCTGTACGAGGTGCCCGTCGGGTTCAAGTGGTTCGTCTCGGGCCTGCTCGACGGCTCTCTCGGGTTCGGCGGTGAGGAGAGCGCCGGTGCCTCCTTCCTGCGCCGCGACGGCTCGGCGTGGAGCACCGACAAGGACGGCATCATCCTGGCGCTGCTGGCCTCGGAGATCCTCGCCGTCACCGGCGCCTCGCCCAGCGCCCGCTACGAGGAGCTGACCTCGCGGTTCGGCGCCCCCGCCTACGCGCGCGTCGACGCGCCCGCCACGCGGGAGGAGAAGGCGGTGCTGGCCAAGCTGTCGGCCTCGCAGGTGACGGCCGACAACCTCGCGGGCGAGCCCATCACGGACGTGCTGACCAGCGCTCCAGGCAACGGGGCGGCCCTGGGCGGGGTGAAGGTGTGCACCGAGAGCGCCTGGTTCGCGGCCAGGCCCTCGGGAACCGAGGACGTCTACAAGATCTACGCCGAGTCGTTCAAGGGCGCCGACCACCTGGCCCAGGTCCAGGAGGAGGCCAGGGCGGTCGTCTCGGCCGCGCTGAGCTGACAGCGGGGAGAAGGCGAGCCGACGGCCGGAGCAGGGGCTAGCGCTAGCGCACCGCGGGGCGGGCCAGGTCGGCGCGGCGGGCGGCCGAGACCCCGTCGCGGTAGCCGTCGCCGCTCATCCTCGGCACGCTGCGCCGGATCTTCGGGTAGACCTCGGCCACCGCCTGCTCCACCTCGGCCCTGCGATCGGCCAGCACCAGCGCGGTGCCGGGCGTCCCCGTGGCCGCCGCCTTCGACTCGGCCGCCGACAGCAGCCGGTAGACCTCGTCGGTGAAGCCGAGCATCCACGAACGCCGGTAGGCCCGCACCCCTTCGGGCGGTGCGGGCACCCTGGCCAGGCCCGAGGCCATCTGCAGCAGCAGCGAGGTCGCCAGCAGGTCGGCGCGCTCCAGGTCGGCGGCGAAGCCGAAGACGTGCACCCGCTGCCCGCCGTCCCCCTTGCCGATGAGGACGGGACGGCAGCGCAGAGCCTCGGCCACCAGGTACACCAGGCGGGCCTTCTCCCTCGCCCACGGATCTCCGACCGTGACGACCCTGTTGCCGGGGCCCCTGGGCGACGGCTCGGCGACGGCCGAGATGCCGTACTTGGCCATCAGCGCCGTGGCCGCCGCCATGAACGTCTCGCGCTCGTGCTCGTTGTCGGTGCCCTCGGCCTTGGCCAGCAGCTTCCGCACCCTGTCGAGGGTGCGGCTCATCCCCGGGTCGCTCACCCGGTGAGGATACGGTCGCCGTCCGCGATGATGGGGAAGGTGCCGGTGTCGACGATGCCGTGTTCCTGGTAGAGGGCCTCGATCAGCGCGTGCGCCTGCGGTTCGAGCTTCCACAGCGCGCGGTACTCCCTCGCCGTCGCCAGCGAGATGCCGATCTCCTGCGCGATGTCGACGGTGCGGGGCACGATCCGCTTGGCGATCTGCCTGTCCCAGTACTCGCGGGCGGCCCGCATCAGGGCGGCGCGCTGGGCGGTGTCCATGACCTGCGGGGTGGTGTCGAGGACCTCGATGTCCTCGTCCTCGTCCTCCACCAGGCGGGCCAGCGCGGGCGGCAGCGCGGGCCTGGCGGGCACGTGGTGGTGGTCGGTCGCCAGCTGGTCCTCGCTTTCCCACGGCACGCGCGGGTCGGCGTCGATCAGCTTGGCGGTGTTGTAGAGCGCGCCGATCTGCTGCAGCAGCGCCTCCTGGCGGGCCGGGTCGACGGCCAGGCCCGTGTGCTCGACGGCCTGGTCCATCGCCCGGTCGAGGCGCGCCATGGCCACGCGCAGCTTGCGCTCCGAGGCGCCCTGCTCGCGCAGCGACCTGGCCTTCTTGGCGGCCAGCGCCACGCGGGTGAGCCTGCGGTGCGCGTCGACCTCGCTGGCCGTACGGTCCGACACCTCGGCGAGCCCCATCCGCACCAGCACCCGCTCGGGCGTGAAGCGCCAGTTGATGCGGCCCGTGCCGCGGATGCGGTGCCGTTCGATCGCCATGCCCCGCTCCCACAGCCAGGCGGCCACCAGCGGCGCGGCCAGCCTGAAGATCGCCTCGGCGAGGCTGCGCGCGTCCATGCTCGACAGCACAGCCGTCAGGCAGGTCAGCGCCCAGACGGCGATGCCGTCGATGCCCGCCGAGAAGTTCTCCCTCATGTTGCGCCGCGCCCGTACCGCCGAGGTCACGATGGCGACCTCGATGAAGGCGAACAGCAGCAGCCGCAGCGGCCCGTCTAGACCCAGCACGTCGCCGGAGAAACGCCACATGCCCTGTGCGGAGACGCCGGTGGCGATCGAGGCGGCGACGATCGTGAGGATGTCCTCGATCGGACGAGGAGCCACGACCTGCAGGTAGAAGCGCGTGCAGACGCGAAGGGCGACGCGAAGGATGAAGAAGGCAAGCGCCAGGGCGATCAGGGCCAGCAGACAGATGAACGCCGTGCCGACCGGGTGCTCCGACGCGAAAGTGGCGGCTTGCTCGAAGAGAGGCATCAGTCACTTTCCGTCAGTCTTGATGTCCGACTGTATATCAACGAGATCGTTGAGATTATCAGTCGGGCATACCTCCCTTTGGTCGGATCATCAAAGTCATGGCCGGAGAAATCGGCCGGACGACGCGGCGCTCGTCAGGACTGGGCGGCCTGGTGCAGCGCCCTCCACGCCGCGTGCCTGTCGTCGACGGCCGACCACCACGGGTGGCGGTTGATCTCCTCCACGAGGCGCAGGCGGTCGGACCTGGCCTCCACCAGTTCGGCCTGCCGCTCCACGTCGAACTCGGCCTTCCCCTCGAGGACGGCGACGTTGGACGGCAGGGCGGCGGAGATCTCCTCGCAGCGGGCGTCTATGACGTTGAAGGCTCTCTTGAGCTCGAGCAGATCGGTCGGCGGGTCGAAGTCAGCCATCGTTCCCCCAGGTCGGCGCGGTGATGAGCCGATCCTAAGACGGGGGATGAGCAGGGCAGGTGACCGCCCCGCCGCGCCGCCGATATCCCTTTTGCCATAGGGCATCCAGCCGACGCGTTCACTCGGAGATCTTGTTGACCAGCCTGATCCAGAAGGCCGTCAGATCCTCGCCCGTGTAGCGACGGAAGTGGATGCGCTCGTGGCCGCGATAGACGGCCACCTCCGTCAGAGGAGCGCCCTCCTCGTCGAAGGAGGTGTGGAGGCTCGTCCAGTCGTCGTCGCGCGGCTGCCACTCGGGAAAGGCCAGACCGGCCGCGCGGTCGCGCAGCGCGCTGAGCCACCGTTCCTCACCCGGCGTGTCCATACTCCACCGTGACAGGCCGGACACCAAAGGCGGGCAAAACCATGGGACGGACGGGGAGAGCCCGCGTCCGGGGGGTAGGGGCCTGCCATGTCGCAACTAGAGCCAGAGGAAGAGCCCGACTTCGCGGAGGAGTTCACACCCTCCGCGTCCGACCCGGCCAACCAGCCGGAGGAGGACCCTGACGAGGAGGAGGTGTACGGAGCCTCCGAGGGGTTCGACAGGCCGACTGATCTTCCGCCCTCAGGATGAGGCACATCTCATCCCACCGACTCTCATAACCGGCACCCCCTCCCCCTACGCTGACACTCGTGTCTGAAAACGAGTTTCCGCTCGTGCAGTTCATGCGCGAGGGCTTCGACCCGGTCGCCGAGCTTGCCCGCATCCGCACGGAGCAGCCGGTCTTCCCCATGCAGATCCCCGGCGGGCAGACCGTGTGGCTGGCCACCCGTTACGAGGACGTGCGGGCCGTCCTCGGAGACACGGGACGCTTCAGCAACGACTTCGGCAACGTGATCGGCATGGGCGCCACGCAGGACGACCCAGGCGGGCTCGGCTTCCGCGACCCGCCCGAGCACACCAGGCTGCGGCGCTACCTGACACCCGAGTTCACGATGCGGCGGCTGCGCAGGCTGGAACCGCGCATCGAGGCGATCGTCGAGGAGCACCTCGACGCGATGGAGCGCAAGGGCTCCCCCGTCGACCTGGTCGAGATGTTCGCGCTGCCGATCCCCTCGCTCGTGGTGTGCGAACTGCTCGGCGTGCCGTACGACGAGCGCTCGGCCTTCCTGCGCCTCAGCACCGACAGGTTCGACTTCTCCGCGGGGCCCGAGGCCTCGCTGGACGCGGTGAACGAGTCGATGGCCTTCCTGACCGAGCTGGCCGCCAGGGAGCGCAAGAACCCCGGCGAGGGCCTGCTCGGCCAGCTGGTGCGCGACCACGGCGACGAGATCTCCGACAAGGAGCTGGCCGGGTTCGCCGACGGGCTGCTGACCGGCGGGCACGACACCAGCACCAGCATGCTCGCCCTCGGCACGCTGTGGCTGCTGGAGAACCCCGACGAGCTGGCGAAGGTCCGCGAGGGCGGCGAGCACGTCTCAAAGGTGGTGGAGGAGCTGCTGCGCTACATGACCGTGGTGCAGGTGGCCTTCCCCCGCTTCGCCCGCGAGGATCTGGAGCTGGGCGGCCAGCAGATCGCCAAGGGCGAGATGGTGCTGTGCTCGCTCACCGCGGCCAACCGCGACCCCTCGCTCGGCGCCGACATGGACAGCGTCGACCCCCTCCGTGACGCGCCCTCCCACCTGGCCTTCGGGCACGGCATCCACCGCTGCATCGGCGCTCCGCTCGCGCAGATGGAGATGCGGATCGCCTACCCCGCGCTGCTGCGGCGCTTCCCCTCGCTGCGGCTGGCCGTGCCATACGACGAGGTGCCCTTCAGGGAGCTGGCGATCGTCTACGGCGTGAAGGAGCTCCAGGTCGCCTTCTAGGGTCCGCCCGCGCACGGATCTCGGACCGCCGCCTCGCAGGAGGTGGCGGTCTTGTCGTGTCGTCGGGCGACAGCTTGCTGCGTCTATCGAATTTCGATACATTTCCATCGCTGCTCGATCGAAGGAGAGACGATGGGAAAGCTGACAGTGCTTGCGCTGCGAGCCGTCCTCGTGGCGCTGCTCGCCGGCTCGGTGTTCGTGCAGACGGTGATGGTGCCGCTGCTTGCCATCGACATGGAGGAGCTCAGCGCGGACTACGCCTACCTGCGCACCCCGTTTCTCGTGATCGCGGTCCTGGGCGTCGTGACGGCCCAGGTCGTCCTGGTCTGCGTGTGGCGACTGGTGACGATGGTGCGGCGCGGAACCGTTTTCTCCGAGGCCGCCTTCCGGTACGTGCACATCGTGATCGGCGCGGTCGTGGCGGCCGCCCTCCTGATGTTCGCGCTCGCGGTGCTCCTGGCGCCGGGCGAGCCCGTCGCCCCTGGCATCGTCCTTCTGATCTGCGGGGCCGCCCTGGCGATCCTGGGGGTTGCGCTGGTCGTGCTCGTGCTGCGGATGCTGCTGGCACAGGCCGTCGCCCGCGACGTCGAGGCGGCGCAGATGCAGGCCGAGCTCGAAGAGGTGATCTGATGCCGATCGCCGTCGACATCGACGTGATGCTGGCCAAGCGGAAGATGTCCGTGGGCGAGCTCGCCGACCGCGTCGGGATCACGCCCGCCAACCTGGCGGTGCTCAAGAACGGCCGCGCCAAGGCGGTGCGCTTCACGACGCTCGCCGCGCTCTGCGAGGTGCTCGAGTGCCAGCCGGGAGACCTGCTGCGCTGGGAGGCCGAGGACGCCGAGGACGGGTGACGCCGCCGCCCCCGTTCCGCTCCGGGCGTCGTGGCGGGACGTGCCGGAGCGCCACGGCTCCCGGCGGGCTGTTCACAGCCTGTTCCGCCGCCGGCGGCGGACTGGCGTCCGGCAGCGCGCGCGGCATGGCGCCAATCCGCTGATGGTTGGCAGTTTTTCCGCTTAATAAACTTCGCCCCCCTCTTTAGGCTTTCCCACAGCAACGGGGACTCGGGGGGATTCCACATGTCCATGCCACGGGCATTCTGTGTCCTATTAGGCGCGGCCGTACTGTCGGGATGTGCGGGCGCGCCGGTGGAAACGGATGTTCTGCACCGGGCGGAGCAGATTCTCGTCGGCTCCTGCATGGCGCGGCAGAATATGAAGTACTGGCATCAGCCGAAAAGCTGGACGCCGGACATGGAATTGTTCCCCTACGTCGTCGACGACGTGGAATGGGCGCGGGAGAACGGGTACGGAAGGGCTCGCAGGGAGGAGCTCGGCAGGGCCGCCGCCCCGTCGGAGAACTACTTCCGCGGCCTGCCCGAGGACCGGCGGCAAGCCTGGCTCACCGCCTTCCACGGCGACCGCGCCGCCGCGCTGGAGGCGGAGCTGCCCATCGGCGGCGTGGTGGGCCACAGCGCCAACGGATGCGCGGCGCAGGCCTGGCAGGAGCTCTACGGCGACAAGGGCCGGTGGTTCAGGGCCAGCAGAGTCATCCAGACACTCGACAACATGCGCATCGGCCAGACCCAGGCGGACCCTGCCTACAGGGCCGCGCTGAAACGCTGGTCGGAGTGCATGAGCCGAACGGGATTCGCCGCCACCACTCCGCTCGCCCTCCGCAAACAGCGGCTCGCCCAGCAGGGAGCCGACGCGGAGAGCCATGACAAGAACGCCGCGACGGCGGAAGCGCGCTGCGCGGTGGACACCGGATTGTCCAAGACGGCACGCGACCTGGACGCCGCCAACGCGGCGGCGCTGAAAAAGCGCTATCCCAGGGAATTCGAGAGCGCGGCGCGGCTGCGTGAATCGGCGCTGCCCAAGGCGCGTGCCCTCGTCAGTGAACAGGGAAAGGGAAACACAACGTGAAGATTCTGAGAGATGTCTTGCTCGGCGTCATGACCGCCACCGCCGTGATAACCGGCACGCAGGCGGCCGCGTACGCCGACCCCGCACCCGTGCCCACCAGCGAAGCGGAAAGGCCCGTCAGCACTGCGGCGAAGCCGGAGCGCCCGGACGGCGTGGCGAAGATCCAGTCGGGGCTGCCCGTGCGAACCCTCAACGCGGACGGCAACTTCTACGTCTGGTCCGACGACCAGAACAAGGCCCTGTTGTACGACGGTGACGCCTACGGCGGCTGGCCCGAAGGCTGGAACAACAGGGTCGACGTGATCTGGAACAACGGCTTCCCTGGCCGCTACGACGACGTGAACGTCTACGACTACGCCACCTGGTCGGGCAGCGCCTACGCCTGCGTCGGCAACGGCGACTACTGGGACCTGCGCCGCGGCGACTACGTCTTCTCGTGGGTCAACGACGGCGCCGACGCCTGGCAGCGCAGCCCCTTGGGCAGGCGTGTCCACGACAACGGCAGCGGCCACATCTGGGTCGACTGGTGCGGTAACAACAACAGGTAGGGGCCAAGGCCTGTATCGACGTCCGTCGGGCGTCCTGGCTGGGCTGGTTGTCTTACGAGGTCTCCGGTAGGTGGTTGCTCGACCGGAGACCTCGGGGACACCTCAACGGCGACCGACCTGACCGATGCGCGGTGGGCGGCGCTGGAACCTTTGTGGACGCCGCCGGTAATCCGGGCCTTAGGTCAGGATGAGCAGGGTCAGCACGGCTACCGCGACCACGCCGAGCGTCATCACGACCACGGTGGCCAGCAACACGCGCACCTTCAAGACATGGCCACTCCCCGCGCGGCATGTCAAGGCGTAGCGTCTATGGTGTGCCAGCAATCGACCTGAGCGGGATCAGGGCCGTCGTGTTCGACACCGACGGCGTCGTCACGGACACCGCCCGTGTGCACGCGGCAGCGTGGAAGAGCGCCCTCGACCCCTTCCTGCGCGGGCGTTCGGCCCCTTTCGACGTGCGCGAGGACTACCTCTGCCACGTCGACGGCCGCACGCGCCTCGACGGGGCGCGCACCTTCCTCGCCTCTCGGGGGCTCGACCCCTCCGAGGAGGAGGTGGCCGCTCTCGGCGAGGCCAAGGACCGCGTCTTCGTCGCCCAGATCGAGCGGTACGGCGTGGCCGCCTTCCCCGCCGCCGTCCGGCTCCTGCACGAGCTTCGGCACCGCGGCAGCCGTACGGCCGCGGTCTCCGCCAGCACGCACTGCCACAAGGTGGTGACGGCGGCCGGCCTCATGCACCTGTTCGACGCCGTCGTCGCCGGCCGCCACGACCAGCCGGGGCCCGCCTCCTTCGAGGAGGGCGCCAGGCTGCTGGACGTCCCGCCCGCCGAGATCGCGGTGGTGGGCGACACGCTGCCGGGCATCGAGGCCGCGGGTCAGGGCGGGTTCGGACTGATCGTCGCGGTCGACAGGGCCGGGCTCGCCTTCAAGGAGCTCGGCGCGCACGTGGTCATCTCCGATCTCGCGGAGCTGGACGTCACAGGGCGTGTTCGTCTATAACGTGCGGACTATGACCGACAATCTCGAGCTCGCCGCCCGCGCCCAGGAACTCGCCGACAACGCCCCTGCCGGATCGCTCAGCCGTACGGCCGCCCACTCGGTGGCGATCACGCTCGCGACCACCAGGGACACCGACCACGCCAGGAGCGTCCTGGACGGCCTCGACCCCGTGGAGGTACGGCGGGCCGCCCTCGAACTGTTCGGCGAACTCACCACCGCCTGACGCCCGCGCTCCCCTCGTCCCCGCCGCCGCGACCTCGCCAGACCCGCGTGACGATTCGGCCGCACCCGAGCATTCCGCCACGGCGGGGCGGGATGTCCCGGTGCCGCACAGCCGGCTGCTCTCCACGCTTGAGCAGCGTTCCCTGCCGCCCAAGACGGACGTGTCCCCGCTGGCGCGGTCTCCGCCACCGGAACACGGCAGGAACGGGCCACACGGGCGTTTTCGGTCCCAGCGATCACCAAGCACGTGGGGCGTCGGGCGATGGATGTTTCCCCGGCGCCTGAATGGCAGCGATCCGCAAGCCCGGCCTACCGCGCCTACGGCACGTTCGAGACGGTCTCGCAGCGGGCTGCGGCGTCGATCCCTGCCTCCCCATCGCAGTCGTCCGGGATACCGGCGCCGCCGTCGAGGAGGTCGTTGCGGGGGCCCGCCCTGAGCGTGTCGCCGCCGTCGCCGCCGTCGAGGAGGTCGTTGCCGCCTGCCGTGCCGACGCTCCTGGTGACATCGAAGTCGGTGTTGTCGCCGAACAGCGCGTCGTTGCCCCCACGGCCGGAGATCACATCGTGGCCGGCGCTGGTGACGGTGGCATCCACCACGGCGCTGTCGCCAACGAGAAAGTCGTCCGCGCTACCGCCGATGATCCTGTCTCCGCCGGAGCCGGTGGCCCTCCCGCCTGCCGGGTCATTGATGTTGTGGTCCCCGATCGCCGCGAATCCGCCGTCAGTGCCCAAGTCCAGGAGGTCGTTCCCGCCGTTTCCGGTCGCGTTCCGGGCGGCGTTGCTGTCACCGATGAGCAGTTCGCTGCCGGGCCCGCCCAGGAGTAGGTCGTCCCCGGCGCCCGAGGCGTCGCGGGCGGTTGAGCCGGAGTCGCCGACCAGGTGTTCCTCGCCGGTGCCGCCGTCGGCGCCGCCGTCCATGCGGTCGTTCCCGCCACCGGATGCGCTGAGTCCCCGGCTGTCGCCGGTCATGAGGTCATTGCCGTCGCCGCCGAACATCTGGTCGTTGCCGCCACCGGTGGCGGTGCCGTTGGGAGCGAAGCTGTCGCCGTTCATGAGGTCATTGCCGTCGCCGCCGAACAGGCGGTCATTTCCGCCGCCGGAGGCATGTCCCCTCGGGCTGAAGATGTCGCCGTGCAGGCCGTCCTCGCCGGTGCCGCCGTCGATCTTGTCGTTGCCGAGCCCGCCGGCGAGGATGTCGTCTCCGGCCAGGCCGCAGATCAGGTCGTTGCCCTGCCGGCCGTCGATGACGTCCGGGCCGGCGGTTCCGACGATCACATCCCGGGCCGCGGTCCCGTTGGTAGGTGAGTCGGGCGCGGCGATGATCGTGGCCGGCACGCCGAAGCACGTCGGTGGTTGCGTCCTGGCGTCGGCAATCCCGGACGAGGCGATCATCCCCGCCATGAGGACGCCGACGGACCCGGCCGCGGCGATCCGCCTGGCCGGTTTTCTCGGTCCGGTGGTTCCCGCTGCCTTCGGATGGTCAGCGCCGTCTATGTGGTGTTGCGTGAGCGTTGCCGCATTCCCTTTAGTCACATTTAGTAGTCGTATCATCGCTCAACGAATTCGGATTCGCACCACACCGGCGGTCGTGACCAGCCGCAGGGGAACCACTGGAGGAGGCCGCCCAAGGCGAGCGGGCCGAGGTCGATGGCGGCCCAAGTTCAACGAGCTGCTGGCCAACTTTTACTCGACCGCCCTGCACATCACTGACGCGGCCGACGCCATCGCCGCCGACGGCCACCCCGTCGACCTTGATGACCTGGCCACCATCTCGCCCTACATCACCCACGTCATCCGCCGGTTCGGCAACTGGATCCTCAACCTGACCCCGCCGGCCGCCAACCCCACCACCCGACTCGACCTCGAGTCCCAAGTCCTCTTCGCCCATTACCGGCGGCTCGCTCGCCGCTGCGGGTGTTCTTCGGCACCGAAGGGCTGCGGATGACTCAGCAGGCCTACGCCGAGCGGCTCAAGACGTGGGCCGGCTGGGAGGAACTGTCAGCGGCGGCTCACTGACTGCTTGGCCTCCTGACTGTTCGGCCGGACGCCCCTCGGCGTCCGGGCCGCGGTCAGCCACAGGCCGGCGACTACGGCGCAGGCCAGCGTCACGGCACCCGCCGCGAGGAAGGCGCTGTTGAGGCCGGATTCGAAGGAGGCGCCGCCGGACCCCCGCGTGTGGACGATCGCCCCGAGCACCGCCACGCCGAGCACCGCGCCGATCTGCCGGGTGGTGCTGCTGACGCCCGAGGCGAGGCCGCCCTCGTGCGGGCTGACCGCCTGGATGGCGGCCCCGGTCAGCGGCGACATGGTGAGAGCGAACCCGATGCCGACGACCGCCAGCCGCCACCACACGTTCCCGTAGCCGGTATCGGCGTGGACGAAGCCCAGCCCCAGAAGCCCCAGCCCGGCCAGCGCCAGGCCGATGCTGACGACGACGCGGAAGCCGTACCTTGCCGCGAACCGGCCCGCGTACGGGCTGACGATCACCATGGCCAGCGAGACGGGCAGGGTCCGCAGCCCGGCGACCAGGATCGAAGTGCCCTGGACGTAGACGAAGAACTGGGAGAAGAAGAACGACGACCCCATCAGCGCGAACCCGACCACGACCATCGCCGTGTTGGACACCGTGAACAGCCGCTGACGGAACAGCCTGAGCGGCAGCATCGGCCTCGACACACGACCCTCGACCACGACGAACGCGGCCAGGAGCACCAGTCCGGCGGCGAAGCTGCCCAGGATCAGCGGCGAGGTCCAGCCACGGGAACCGCCCTCGATCAGGCCGTAGGTCACAGCGCCCACGCCCGCGACGGACAGGACCGTGCCGGGGACGTCGATCGGCGGCGCGCTCGGGTTGCGGGACTCCCCCAGCACGCGCAGCCCGGCCAGCAGCAGGACCGCCCCGATGGGCACGTTGACCAGGAAGATGGCGGGCCAGCCGAAGGACTCCACCAGGATCCCGCCCGCCAGCGGTCCGGCGGCCAGGCCGATGCCGCTGAACCCGGCCCACAACCCGATCGCTCTGACGCGCTCCCTCGGGGCGGGATACGCGGCGGCGAGCAGCGCCAGCGAGGCGGGGCTCAGCGCCGCGGCCCCGACGCCCTGCAGCACCCGCCCGGCGATCAGCCAGCCGATCGAGGGCGCGAGCGAACACGCCACCGACGCGGCCGTGAACACCACCACCCCGGCCAGGAACACCCGCCTGCGGCCGAACCGGTCGGCGAAGACGCCGCCCGACAGCAGCAGCATGGCCACCAGCAGCACGTAGGCGTCGACGATCCACTGCAGGCCGGTCAGCCCGGTGTGGAGCCGCTGCTGCATGTCGGGCAGGGCGGCGCCGACGATCGTGTTGTCGAGCAGCACCATGAACTGACCTGCGCAGGTCAGGGTGAGCAACCCTTTCACGCACATCCCTCCTAAAAGCAGTTGATGACTGCGTTAATGGGAGACTCTAACGCAAGTCTCGACTGCGTTAAGGTGAGGGTATGGATGAGCAGGGGCGGGCCAGGCGGCCCGGCGGGCGCAGCGCCCGGGTCCGCGCGGCCGTACACCAGGCCGTTACCGACCTGGTCAGCGAGCGCGGCTACGGAAACTTCACCGTCGGCGACATCGCGGCCCGCGCGGGCGTGGCCGACACCAGCCTCTACCGCCGGTGGGGCACCCTCCAAGCCCTGCTCAGCGATGTGCTGCTGACCCGGCTCAACGCGCAGGCGCCGATGCCTGACACCGGCAGCCTGGCCGGCGACCTGCGGACCTACGCCGCCATCGTGGCCCGCGAGGTCACCGGACCCGACGGCCTGGCGGTGGTGCGGCTGACCATCGCGCTGTCAGGCGAGGGTCAGCAGGGCCTTCAGGCGCGCGACGAGCTCCTGGCCGACCGCTCCAGGCAGTTGCAGGCCATGCTCGACCGCGCCCGCGACCGCGGCGAGGACCCGCCCGACGCACTGGAGGTGCTGGACCATCTCCTGGCGCCGATCTACATGCGCGTCCTGTTCGGTGCGGGCCCGCTCACCCCTGACTACCTCGATGGGTTGGTCGACCGGTTGCTCGCCTGATCCAGTCCGTCGCGCTGTGGAACAGCCGCTACCTGTCGACCGCCGTCCCGGTCAGGGACGAGGACGTCGCCCGGCTCAGCCCCCTCGCCACGCCCACCTCGACTGCCTGGGCCGCTACGCCACCGCCGCAGGGCTGGCGACCATTTTCTGCGTTCCGACGGCGACCATGGCGGCGATCGCCGGCAGCATGAAGTCGTACGGACCAAGCGCCGCCACGCCGCCCCGGCCGTGATCACCTGGCTGTTCGAAATCGCGCATGGTCGAGGCTTGCGCCGCTACGCGATCGCTTCCTCGGCCTCAGGCAAGGGCCTACGGCCGCTGGGCGCGACACCGCCGCATGACGGTGCCGCCATCGGTGTTGTGGGTAAGGACGGGCCTGAACCGCCTGCCGGGTGATCACGGTTAGCCGGGTAGGGATCGGCTCGCGCCGCTGTCCTTGTGCGTGCGGTCAGGCGGGGGTGCTGATCATCGTCGTCCGCCGAACTCCCAATCGTGAACTTCGATACCGGCATACCGGTCCTGGGCCAGGACTGTGCGGGCCGTGTCCCGATCCGTCGCCCGAATCAGGGCTGCCGTGCCCAGCCAGGTGACGCCGTCGTCGGACAACAGCGGCCCGTAGGCGATCAAGTCGTTCCGCCGGTCGGACGGTGGAACGAGGTCGGCGGCCTGGCCCGTGCCGAGGCCCAGAACCAGATAGCGGTTGCCGCCTTCGCGGCCGCCGGGAAAGTCCCACATGGTGCGCCCCAGCACGTTGCGCCACCGGCGCAGCATCACGTCCCGGTACACGCCGGCCTGAAAGTTGGGCTCGTCGAAGGCGAACGCCCGCGCGGCGGCCAGGTCCGGCAGGTCGACGATATGCACGCTGCCGGTGGCCGTGTCGCCGTCGAGGGTCGGGCCGCGGGCGATCAGCTGAGCCGCGTAGCGGTCCATGTAGGACCAGTGCTCTTCCACCAGCTTCTCGCGCAGTGCCGCGGAGCCGGGCCGGTCACGGTGGTAACAGAAGAATTGCATGTCGAGCCTATCTATCACGGGTTGCGGCAGGGGCGGGTGTGTAGGGGTCGTCGGCGGGGCCGGTGCGCAGCGGGGTTTCGCGGATCAGCCAGGCGATGGTGAAGGCGGCGACGGACAGTGCGGCGGCGCCGATGAGGATGACGTGCAGGCCTCCGGTGACGGCCAGCCGAACCGCGTCGGCCACCTGGGCGGGCAGGTCCGGCAGCAGGGCGGGGGCGAGGTCGCCCTGCGTGGTCAGTCGACCGGCGGCGGACGGTCCCAGATGGGCGGCCAGGTCGCCGCGTACCTGGGCGGCATACAGCGTGCCCAGCAGGGCGATGCCGAGCGAGCCGCCGATGGTGCGCAGCAGCGTGAGGGTGCCGCTGGCCGCGCCCATGTCGCGCGGGTCGGCGCTGTTCATGGTGATCAGGGTTGTGCTCTGCAGCACCAGGCCCAGTCCTGCTCCGATGGGGAGGGTCAGGGCCGAGGCGAGCGCAACCGGGGTGTCTCCGTCAAGTGGGAACAGTGCCAGCGCGCCGCCGGACATGAGGGCTGCGCCGAGGATCGGGTAGCTGCGGTAGCGGCCGTTCGCGCTGATGAGGCGGCCGGTGAGCAACTGGGCGCCGAGCATGCCGAACATCAGTGGGAGCAGCAGCATGCCGCTGGCCGCCGGGGAGGAGCCCTGCACGAGCTGCAGGTACTGCGGCAGGTAGTTGGTGACGGTGAGCATCACCGCGCCGACCAGGAAGCTCAGGACCTGGGCGAAGGTGAAGTTCCGGTCGGCGAACAGCCGGGGAGGGATGATCGGCTCGGCGGTGCGGTGTTCGACGGCCACGAACGCGGCCAGGGCGAACGCGCCGATCGCGCCGAGCGCCCAGGGCCAGGGGGTGCCGCCCGCCAGCAGGGTCAGGGCCACGATGGCGAGGGTCAGCAGCACGGCTCCGATGTAATCGATGCGCGGCCGGCCCCGTTTCTCGGGTGGCAGGTGGATCCGGGTGGCGATGAGCAGCAGCGCGAGGACGCCGATGGGCAGGTTGACATAGAAGGTCCAGCGCCAGCTGAGTTGGTCGGTGAGCAGCCCGCCCAGCAGCGGCCCGCCGACGTAGGCGACGGGCATGATGGCGCCGATCATCGACTGCAGCCGGCCGCTGTCGCGGGGTGGGACCAGCACGCCGATGATGGCCAGCGCGCCGACCATGAGCCCGCCCGCGCCGAGCCCCTGCACGGCGCGGAAGGCGATGAGCTGCGGCATGGTCTGCGCCAGGCCGCACAGCGCGGATCCGGCCAGGAACAGCGCGATGGAGCAGACGAAGGTGGCCTTGCGGCCGAGCAGGTCGCCGAGCTTGCCCCAGATCGGGGTGGTCGCCGCAGCGGCGAGCATGTAGGCGGTCACCACCCCCGGCAGCTGGTCCAGGCCGGCGAGGTCGCCGGCGATGGTGGGCAGCGCGGTGCCCACGATCAGGCCGTCGAGCATGGCCAGGAACATGCCGGTCAGCAGCCCGAAGACACCCAGGCGTGTCATGGCGCCTCAGACGGTGTAGGGGCGGGCGGTCCTGGCCTCGCGCAGCGCGTGCGCCCACCAGCCGAGCCGGTCCAGCATGACCTTGGCGGCCGCATCGGCAGCCGGGTCGAGAGCCTTGCCGTCGCCGTCGAACTGCGCCCACGGATGCTGCAGGCCGACGCTGTCACGCAGGGTGACGGCGTGCAGCTCAGACAGGACGAGCCTGAGCTGCTCGACCGCGCGCAGCCCGGCGGAGAAGGCGCCGTAGGAAACGAACGCGACGGGCTTGGCCTGCCATTCGACGCCGTGCCAGTCGATGGCGTTCTTCAGCGCGGCCGGGAAGCTGTGGTTGTACTCGGGTGTCACGATGACGAAGGCGTCGGCCGCCGCCAGGCGCGGCGAGACGGCCGCCAGCAGATCCCTGTCCTCTTGAGAGGCCGGTGGCTGGCCGAGCACCGGCAGGACGGTCGGCAGCGGGGTCTCGGCCAAGTCGATCAGGTCGGCGCTCATGTCGTCGCGCTGATGGAGGTGGTCCAGCAGCCAGTCCGCCACGGCGGGGCCGAAGCGTCCCTCACGGATGCTGCCGAGAATGACGGCGATCTTGAGCACTTGTCTTCCTTTGCGTACACTGTATTGAGCGAAATACAACGTACACATGAGTGTGTACGTTGTCTACTGCCGGTACGTTGTATCGGCAGGCGAGGAGAAGGGGACAACGGCATGGCCACCGACAAGAGCGCACCGCTGTGGGAGCGACTGGAACGGCCCGCACCGGCCCCCCGCCAGACGTTGTCTCCGCCGCGCATCGCCATTGCCGCCGTCGCGGTCGCCGACGCCGAAGGCCTGGAGGCCATCACCATGCGCCGCCTGGCCACAGAACTGGGCGTCGCTCCCATGGCGCCCTACCGCTACGTGTCAGGCAAGGACGACCTGCTGGAACTCATGGTCGACCATGTCTACGCAGACATGCGCCTGCCCGGCGGTCTCGGCTGGCGGGAGAGCCTGCACGCCCTGGCCGTCAGCACCCGCGAGCTGATGCTGGAGCACCGGTGGCTGGCTCAGCTCCCGCCGCAAGCCAAGCTCGCCCTGACGCCCAGCCGAATGGCCGTGGCCGAGCAGTCCCTGATGGCGCTCGACGGCCTTGGCCTGGACCCCGACATGATGATGGGCGTCTTCCGTGGCGTGGACGCCTACGTGCAGGGCGCCATGAGTTACGACAGCGCCGTCGATGAGTTCATGAGCGAGCAGAGCTTGTCCAGCGGCGACGAACTGCGCACCGAGCTCGCCCCCCTCATGGCCTGGCACATGCGCACCGGCCATTACCCCGCCTACGAGCACTACCTGCGCACCGCCACCCGCAAGGACGACAGGCAATGGCAGTTCGACCTCGGCCTCAACTGCCTCCTCGATGGCATCGCCGCCCGCCTGAAGATTTGAGGATGCCCGCATCGAGGCTCGATCAGACAGCGAACAACCCGTGGCGTGAGTGAGACCGGACAGACGAGTCGTCGCCATACGGCGATCCACGATGCAGGCGGAGCTCTTCGCCGGGGCACGGCGCCCATCCGCGCTCGGCCGTGTTCCGGTGACACCCGTCGTCCACGCCCGCACGAGCCCGTCCCCACACCCGGGTGACGTCCCTCCCCCGTTCGGACGGCGGTTCCCGTCGCCCGAGCGGCCCCAGGATTCCCCCGTCCGCCCGGTCCTCCCATCCCTGGGCGAGGCCATGGTTCCCGCCGCCCGTCGGGGCCATGGGTTCCTCCGCCCAGGCGAAGTCATAGCCTCTCGCGCCCGCCCAGGCGGGGCCGTGGTTCTCCTCGCCCAGACGAGACCTCGGTGGGTCCAGGGTCCTCACCGTTCAGGAAGCTTTCCCTGGTCCAGCGGTTCTTCCGGGTCGTAGTTGGGGGGCGGCGGCGGGCGGGGAGAGGTTTGGGGGCTGGGCGGGAGGGGAAGCGGGGGTGCGGCGTCATATCCTGGAGTGGCCCTTGCCCGCCAACCCAAACGGTGATCTTCATGTTCGAGGTCTTCTCGGCCCTCGCGCCGCCCGCGCTCGTGGCCACCGCCTTCCTGCTCGGCGTACGCGCCCTGCTCAAGCATGAGAAGGCCGCCAAGGCCGAGGAGCGCCGCCAGGCCCTCGCCGAGCGGCGGGCCGCCGCGGGACAGTAGGGCTCAGGCGACCTCCTCCTTCGCCTCCAGCCCCGCCAGGAGGTTGAAGGCGCCCGTCATCAGGTTGAGCGTGACCAGGCCGACGATCTCCGCGATCACCCGGTCGCTCCACCCGAGGGCCCGCAGCTCCGCGACGTCCGCGTCGCTGATCGAGGCGGGCTCGGCCAACACCCGGACGGCCACCGCGATCAGCGCCGCCTCTCTGGCGTCGGTCGAGACGCCCTGCCTGGCCAGCGCGATGTCGGCCTCGCTCAGGCCCGCCGTACGCGCGGCCTGGGTGTGCGCCGCCATGCACAGACCGCATCCGATCCACTCCTGCAGCGCCAGCGACACCTTCTCGCTGAGCGGGCGCGGCATCTTGACCCGCTTCATGGCGTGCGAGAAGTCAAGGTAGCCCTGGAGCAGGGCGGGTGAGTGGGCCATCGTCGAGACCATCTCCCCCGCGCTCCATGACGCTCGACGATGCCGCCGAGCAGCTCTCTCGACTTCTCGGGGGCCTGCTCGGGCTCCAGCCGGTCCAGACGTCTCATGTCTCCTCCTCGGATCAGTCGCCGTAAACCATACCCCCCTATGGTTTATTCCAGCTCTTGCCCTTCCGTGCGGGATGCACGACGATCTTGCTGTGGACCAGACGCTCCGGATGCCGCGCCCCGTCGACATCGGCCGCCTGCTCGTGACGATCCAGGCGGCGTTCGCCGCCGTCGGCGCGGTGTTCATGGGTGCGGTGACCGCGGGTGGGGGCGGCGCGCCACCGGTGGCGTGGGCGCTGGTCGCTCTGATGCTGGCGGCGGGGGTCTCCGGCTGGCTGCTGGCCGACAGAGTGGCCACCCGACGGCGACGCGTCCTCGTCCTGCTCGCCGCATGGGAGGCCGCGCTGTTCGCCGCGGGGGTGGTCACCGCACTCGATGAGTCCGACTTCGACCTTTTCAGCCTGATCAGCCCGAACCTCGTCGGGCCCGTCGTGGTGGCCGGCCTTCTGCTGGTTCCCTCGTCGGCGAGGGCCTGGTTCGACCGCTGACCCGGCGGCTCGTCCTCAGCCCGCCGCGATCACCTCGATCTCGACCAGCCACTCGCTGACCAGCGTCTGGGCCACGAGCGCGGTCGTGGGCACCGGACGTCCGCCGAGCGCGGCCACCCTCGCCTTGGCGTTGGCGTCGGCGTAGGAGGGGTCGCGGAGGTAGCTGGTGAGCCGCACGATGTTGTCGACGGTCATGCCGGCCGAGGCGAGGATGGCCCTGATGTTCGACCAGATCAGCTGCAACTGGTCGTCGAGCGTCGCTCCTGGGACGCCCTGCGCGTCGAGTCCCATGGTTCCGGCGACGAACAGCAACCGCTGCGCACCCCTGACCTCGAGGGCGTGGACGTAGTCGTCGGTGGCGGGGTAGACGCCCTCACTCGGATTGCGCGTCAAAATCTCCATATCGCCGCAATCTATCCCGGCAGGGGAGGAACGCGCGGCCCCTTTTCCCTGGCCCGAGCCCCTACCGCACACCGCGCTGACCTGGGATTCTTCCATGGGCGGCCCACTGTTCGCCCGCCGCCACCCAACACGGGCCAACCGCCCAGCACGGGGTCCGCCGCCCAACGCGGGATCGTCGATGTCAGAGGGGTGCCGGCCAAAGCGATGCCGGTCGGGCAGGGCTGCCGGTCGGATGAGGGCGCCGGTCGGACAGGGGGCTGCCGGTCGGACGAGGGTGGCCAGACAGACGAGGGTGCCGGTCGGACGAGGGTGCCGGTCGGGCGGGGGTGAGCGGCTCGGGGCGGTGGGGCGTTTTGGTGTCAGTGATCAACCGGAGACGCCTACAAATCCTGACTTATCCCGCTAAGGTGCATGGGGTTGATCTCTCCCGCCTCAGGAGTCACCCCTCATGCCGCAAGCCGCACCACTGCGTGAAGGTGATCCCGCCGCGATAGGCGCCTACCTGATCGTCGGCAGGCTCGGGGAGGGCGGCCAGGGCGTCGTGTATCTCGGCCGGGCCCCCGACGGCAGGCCCGTGGCCGTCAAGGTCCTGCGGGACGGCGTCGCCGCCGACGACCGCTTCGCCAAGGAGATCGCCGCCGCGCGCAGGGTCGAGCCGTTCTGCGTCGCCCAGGTGCTCGACGCGTCGCTGAGCGGCAGGCCGTACATCGTCACCGAGTACATCGAGGGCCCCACCCTGCAGCAGGCCGGACGCCACGGCGGGGCCGAGCTCCAGCGGCTGGCCGTGGCCACGGCGACCGCGCTGGCGGCGATCCACCAGGCGGGGGTCGTCCACAGGGACTTCAAGCCTGCGAACGTGCTGCTGGGCCCCGGCGGCCCGCGCGTCATCGACTTCGGCATCGCCCGCGCCACGGACGCGGGCGCCACGGTCACGAGCAGCATCGTCGGCACGCCCGCCTACATGGCTCCGGAGCAGCTGGCGGGCGCGCAGGTCGGTCCCCCGACGGACGTGTTCGCGTGGGCGTCGGTGATGGTCTGGGCCGGCACGGGCGCGCCGCCGTTCGGCGAGGACACGCTGCCCGCGATCATCAACCGCATCCTGAACAACGAGCCCCAGATGGGCGACCTGCCGCATCCGCTGCGCTCGATCGTCTACGACTGCCTGGCCAAGGATCCCGCCCGCAGGCCCGCCATGCAGGACGTGCTGCTGCGTCTGCTCGGCGGAGAGGGGCAGTCCACGACGCCCGCGCGCGGCGGCAGAACCGTCCGCGTCAGGCGGCGCCGCGCCGTCGTCCCGGTGGCCGCGGGCGTCGCCGTGGTGATGTCCGCGGCGCTGGTGGCCGCGGTCGTCTGGCGGACCCCCTCACCGGACGGCTCCGGCTCCCCCGCGCTCGCCGCCGTCGCCACTCCCTCCGAGTCGCCGGCCGCTAGCACGGCCGTCACGTCCAAGCGGGGCACCCCTCGCCCGAAGCGGACGCCCAAGGCCTCGCCGTCCAGCAGGACCACCCGCTCGCCCAGGCCCACGCCCTCGGACACGCCGACCACGCGCACCCCCACGCCGAGCCCGTCCCCCACGGCCACGCGCCCTACGCGGAAGCCCGTCCCCCGCGTCGACCTCGACATCCAGCCCATCCAGCTGTCCGGAGGCCCTGGCCAGGTCGAGGCGGAGGGCTGCTACATGCCGCCCGTGCACTTCCAGACCACGGTGGCGTCGAGCAGGAAGGGGATATGGATCTCCTACCGGTGGCTCGTGGACGGCATGACGAAGCGCAGCGGGAAAAGCTGGGTCCCAGAGGACGACTACACCGCGTTCGTGACCGCTGACCAGTACATGCTGAAGGCAGGCCCGCACACCGTCACCCTGCGGGTGACCTCGCCTGTCACCGTCACCAGGAGCATCTCGATCGACGTCTGCTCCGTGGACTACTGATGACGCCCTCCTTCATCGGCCCCTACCGGGTCGTCAGGCCGCTCGGCGAGGGCGGCCAGGGTGTGGTCTACCTCGCCACCGCGCCCGACGGACGTCCCGTGGCGGTCAAGACGCTCCGTGAGGGTTTCGTGGGCGACGACCGCTTCGCCAAGGAGATCGCCGCCGCGCGCAGGGTGGAACCGTTCTGCATCGCCCAGGTGCTCGACGCGTCGCTGAGCGGCAGGCCGTACATCGTCACGGAGTACGTCGAGGGCCCCTCCCTGCAGGAGGCAGGGCGCCACCTCGGCGCCGACCTGCAGCGGCTGGCGATCAGCACCGCCACCGCGCTCGCCGCCATCCACCGGGCGGGCGTGGTGCACAGGGACTTCAAGCCCGCCAACGTCCTGCTCGGCAGGGACGGCCCCCGCGTCATCGACTTCGGCATCGCCCGCGCGACGGGCTCTGCCCTCACGGTCACGAGCAGCATCGTCGGCACGCCGTCCTACATGGCCCCCGAGCAGGTGGCGGGCGAGGAAGTGGGGCCAGCGGCGGACGTGTTCGCCTGGGCGGGGGTGATGGTGTTCGCCGCCACGGGCACGCCGCCCTTCGGGAGGGGGTCGCTGCCCGAGGTGATCAGAAGGGTCCAGTACGGCGAGCCGCTGCTGGATCAGGTGCCCGACGCGCTGCGCCCGATCGTGGCCTGCTGCCTCGACAAGGACCCCGCCCGCCGTCCGACCATGCAGGACGTGCTCTTCCAGCTCATCGGCGCCCAGCCGCCCGCGCGCAGCGCGCCTGCCGGGCGGCGCCACAGGCCCGCGCTCGTGGCGGGGGCGGCCGCGCTGGCCGTGACCTGTCTCGCCGGCGCCACCTGGGGAGCGGCCGCGCTCTGGGGCGGCTCCGGCACGTACTCGTCCGCTCCCACGAACACCGCTTCCACCGGCGCCGCCGCCCTGCCCGCGACGGGAAAGTCCCCCGCGGCCACGGGGAAGCGCACGACGCCTCGGCCCGGCACGAGCAGAACCAGCGCGAAGCCCCGCTCCACTCCCACCGTGTCGCGCACCTCCGAGCCCACCGTGCGCCCTACCTCGCGGCCCACGTCGTCCCCCACCTCGCGTCCCACGGGCAGCCGTTCCGCCGAGCCGTCCCAGGCCACCGGTGGCGTGAGCTCGGTGAGTCTGCGCCCCGAGGGCATCAGGATGAGCGGCTGCTGGCGCTACGACCTGAACATCTACGCCGATGTGAAGGCCTCGGGCAGGTTCGGCTACCGGTGGCTGGTCAACGGGGAGAACAGAGGCAGGCACGAGGCCGCCCCGGGGGACAAGGTGGTGCTCCCCTCCATCACCTGGAAGGAGGCGGGCTCGTATCGCGTCGTCTTCGAGGTGTTCACCCCCTCGAGCGTACGGCGGAGCGTCACGGTCGAGATCTGCGACTTCGACGAGGGCTGGTAGGCGGCGCGCACATATCGGGGCAATAGGCCGAACCGGTGGCCGCGCCCCGCATCAGGCGCGATCCTGCACCCCATGGACGACGACACGCCACAGAGCGTGACGCGCGAGCAGACCGGCCCCGACAAGCAGCCTCCGGCACCGGCGCCGCGCGAGCCCCGGCAGGAGACGGCGCGCCGCCGGGCCCTCGCGGCCTACGAGGAACTGCGTCGCCGGGGGCCTTCCTGAAGTGTTTCGCTTGACTCTACGTAGTCATGCGATTACTAATCGGAGGGTCAATCTCCCAGCGAAAGGACCCACCCCATCATGCGCACCGCTCTCGGGACTCTCACGGCCGCAGGTCTCGTCCTCGCATCGAGCCTGCTCGCCCTCCCCGGCCAGGCCGTCGCCTCCACTGCGGCGATTCCCGCGGGCAACGCCCCGTCCTGCGTCACGGTCTGGGAGCACACCGGCCGCATCACCAAGACCGGTTACGCCAGGAACGACTGTCCCCACACGCTGAACCTCAAGATCGTATGGGCACGAGGCACCGACGGGCCCTGCAGCACCGTACGGCCAGGGCAGAGCATCAGCACGCAGGTGCCCCGTGGCGTCCGCTCGTTCGACGGCGCGAACCTCTGCTGACCTGACGCCGCCGCTCCGCTCTCCTGTCGAAGGGCCTCCTGTCGAAGGGCCTCCTGCCGGAACGTCTCCCGCAGGAGGCCCTTCTGCTGGAGGGCCTCCTGCTGAAGGGTTTTCTGCGGGAGGGTCTTCTGCCGGATGGCGGGGCCTGCGCGTCGGCTGTCAGCGCGTCAGCCACCACAGCGCCACCACGACGGCGGCGAAGACCAGGGCGACGCCGTAGCCGAGAAGTGCCCTGCCGACGCGGCGGAAGAGGTAGCCGGGCCGGTGACGGTCGACGGTCAAGGTGGGTGTTCCTCCCTGGTGGCCCGCCACTCGGGTCGGCGCGATGAGCCCCAAAGTAGAGGCGTTACCGCAGCGCCGCAAGCGCTCTGATCACGACTTGGGACATTCGCCTCGGCAGCAGCGGTACGGCGGGGTGGAATGGGTCATGGGCCTTCTCCCTGCTCCCCCAAGCCGCCCGCCCGTCCGCCCGAGCTGCGATCGCCACGCGCGATGTGGTGGTGGGTGCTCCCCGCCGCGCTGCTGATCGGCGCGGTCGCCTGGGCCACTACCGAGTGGCTGCTGCAGAGCGCGCCGAAGCGGATGCCGTGTTGCTCGGACGGCCGGATCTTGGACGTTCGGCGACCCGTCGCCCTGGAACCGGACCGACGACATCTGGACCAGGCGTCATTGACACCGAGTCTTCGTCGAGCAAGCGTGTTCCGTATGCGGAACAACTCACGCTTCGCCCAGGTGCGGTCGTTCGACATCGACCGGGTCGCCGCGGCCGCCGGGTCCGACCCCGACGTCCTGCGGATGGAGAACCTCGACACCGACGTGCCGCCGCCGCCCGCCGCCGTGGAGGCGACCGTCCAGGCGCTGACCACCGGGCAGGGCAACAGCTGGCTGCCGTTCAGCGGACTGCCTGTGCTGCGCGAGGCGATCGCCGCCGACCTGCGCCTGCGGACAGGCCTCGACTTCGACCCTGTCCGGCAGATCGTCGTCACCTCCGGCGGCACCTCGGCGGTCATGCCGGTGCTGCTCGCCACCACCGAGCCGGGCGAGCGCGTGGTGCTCACCGACCCCACGTACGCCGGTCTCTTCCAGCGCGTACGGCTGGCGGGCGCGCAGCCGTCCCTGGTGCCTCTCCGGGTCCGCGACGGATTGTGGCGGCTCGACAGGGACTCGCTGCTACGGGTGTCCGACGCGGCGGCGCTGCTCTTGATGAGCCCGTCGATGCCGTCGGGCGTCGTCCTCGACCAGGAGGACTGGGCGGCGGTCGCCCAGGTCTGCGAGCGGACCGGCGCGTACCTGATCTACGACGCGGCCATGGAGCGCATCGTCTTCGACGGGCACCCGCGCATCAACCCGTGCCGGGTCGACGGGCTGGCCGAGCGGACCATCGTGATCGGGTCGATGTCCAAGGAGTACCGGATGATCGGCTGGCGGATCGGCTGGGTGGCCGGGCCGCCGGACATCATGGCCCGCGTCATCGTGGCGGTCACCTACAACACGACGGTCTCCAGCGGGTTCGCGCAGCTCGGCGCCGCCGCGGCGCTCGCCGGTCCGAGTGGCGTCGAGGAGGCGGTGGCCGAGTACCAGCTCCGCCACCACACCGTCATCAGAGAGCTGGACGGGCTGCCGGTGGTGCGGGCGGCGGGCGGCTGGTCGTGCCTGGTGGACGCGGAGGCTCTGGGGCTGGCCGCGCCGGAGCTGTCGGCGCGGCTGCTGGCGCGTGGGCGCATCGCCGCCACCCCGATGACCGCCTGGGGCGAGGCCGTGGCGGGCCGGTACGTCCGGCTGGTCTACAGCAACGAGCCGGTCAAGCGGCTGACCGAACTCCGCGACCGCTTCACCGCCGCCCTCGCCTGACGGTCGCCCTCGAACGAGGGTCACCCGTCGCCTGGCCTCATCCATCGGCGCGGCCGAGGCCCCGCAGACGATCAAGCTGGTGGACGCCACCGACGTTTCTCACCGGAAGAACGCTCCGCCTCAGCACTCCCCTGCGGCCTGGCACAGCCGGAGGGCCATCGCCCGGGCGTCGGCCAGCGGCTTCGTGAAGTCGTGCTTGCCGATCTTGCCGTACGCCGTGAACTCGCTGTACACGAGCACGGCGCTGCCCTTCCTGACCACCACGGCCCGCTCGGCTCCGCCGAGGCTGTGCTTCGAGACGTTCTGGGCGCTGAAGGTGAAGGCCTCGTCACCCAGCTTCCCGGCCGACGCCGTCTTGACGGCCAGCCGCTTCGTGGCGCACGACGCGGCGCCGGCCCTCAACCCCCTCATGACCTGCTGCGCCGCCGCGGGGCTGGGCATGATGACCACCTGCTCGGCATAGCGGTAGTCGCTGTCGCCGCTGGCGTTGACCGTACGGGAGTCCTCGGCCTTCTGCACGCTCGGCCGCTTCGCCGGGCAGTCGGTCAGCAGGGCGAGGGGCTGGGCCTTGTCGGAGACCTCCCAGCTCATGTACTTGTCCTGGGCCTTCTTGTGCTCGTACTTCAGAAAACCCTTGGGGACCTCGCGCGGGGCGGCCGCGAAGGCGGGGGCGGTGGCGCCGAAGACGAGTACGGCACCGGCGACACCGGAGAGGACCAGCTTGATCATGGGGGGAATACCGCTTTCTTGATCAGTGAGTGTGCGACATCCCCTTTGATGCGATCAAGAAGCCAGAGGTTCGCGTCAGATGCGGCGGATTTCGTCAGGAGGAGTCCTCTCGCCGGCCCTCCTCGGTTCCGAAGCCGTCGAGCGACTCGCGCTCCTCGAGGCTGCGCAGTTCCTGGAACACCGAGATGTGCAGGCCGGCGGGCGCGTCGAACCTCGCGTTCAGCGACTGCCACGGCGTGACCGTGGGCGGCGCGACCTCCTCGGCGCCGGCCGAGAGCAGCCGGTCGGTGGCGGCCCGGGCGTCGTCGACCTCGAACGCGACCCGGATCCTGGGGGCCACCTGGCGGCCCACCTCGACATCGTCGATCATCCTCTTCTGCGCGGGATTCGCGATCTCGAGCGTGGCCCGCCCAGCGTCGAGGATCGCCACGTGCGCGCCGTCTCCACCGGAGAAGGCGGCCTGCTCCGGCAGGCCCAGGGCGTCCCGGTAGAAGGCGAGGGCGGCCTCGTAGTCCTCCGCCTCGACCACCAGCCGGAGCTGCCGGACGGCCGGCGGCTTCCCGTTCTCGGCGTCCTGGGAAAGGGTCATGGGATCTTCTCCTCAGCGTGAGTGATCGGCAGGACGAGCTCCTGTCACAACGGGACCGGCCTGCCGGTTATGCCGTCCGATCGGCCGCGGCCTCAGGCCGGCAGCCACGCGTCATCCTGCACGCGGCCGAACTGCACGTCGGCGAAGTGGTTGCCGAAGCCGAGCGTGTCCGGACCGGCCAGTTCGGCGATCAGGCGGCGGCGCGCCTCGGTGGACTCGGCGACATCGTGGTCAGGGGCGGCGTGCAGCTCGGGATGCCCGATCTGTACCGGCGAGTGCAGCGCGTCGCCGAAGGCGATGAGCCGCTGCCCGCCTGAGCTGAGCACGTAGGTGGTGTGCCCGACGGTGTGCCCGGCGGCGATCCGCACGTGGACGCCGGGGAAGATCTCCTCGCCGTCGGTGACCGTCCGGACCTGGGGCGCCATGATGTCGAGGATCTCCTGGCCGGTGCCCTCCGCGATGGCGAGGTCGGGGCGTGCCCATTCGGCCTCGGCGATGTGGATCCGCGCGCCGGCGAAGGGGAGCCGGTCGGCAGTGGGCTGCCAGAGCCAGCCGAGGTGGTCGACGTGCAGGTGGGTGACGGCCACCGCCTCGATCTCCTGCGGGGTACGGCCGAGCGCGGCGAGGTTGTCGAGGAGCGCCCCACCCTGGATTGCGCCATGCGCGTTGCCGGGCTGGGCGGGGCTCGACAGCGGGCCGAACCCGGCGTCGATCAGCATCGCCCGCTCGCCGTACTCGACCAGCAGACCGCCGATGCTGGCGATCAGGTTGCCCGCGTCGTCGAGGTATTCGGGATGCTCGGCCCAGAACTCGTCGGTCGTGGCCGGCAGCCAGGAGCGGCCGGGCAGCTGCACGTGCCCGTCGGGCACGTAGCTGACCGTGAGCCGGCCGAGCTGGATCGTGCGGATACCGGCCGGGCGGGTCAGGCGGTGGTCGATGGTGGTGCTGGTCATGGCTGTCCTCATCGCGGTGGTCGAGTTCTGCGGACAGAAACTTATAGCTAGAAAGGTTCAAGCTGCAAGTATTAAAGCTAGATGCATATTGGTAGGGTGAAGGCATGAGCGAGCTCAGTGAGCTGGAACGGCGCGCGGTCGCCGAGCGCAACCTGTGCGGGCTGGTGAGCGGGCTGGCTCGGCAGATCGAGGAGCAGGTCAGGCAGCGGGCCACCGCGCTCGGCCTGACCGGACCTCAGGCCGTTGCGCTGCGCGAGCTGACCGGGCCGATGACCATGAGGGACCTCGCGGAGCGGATGAGCTGCGAGCCGTCCAACGCGACGTTCATCGTCGACAAGCTGGAGAAGCGGGGGCTGGTCGAGCGGCACGCCCACCCGCAGGACCGGCGGGCCAAGCATCTGGTGCTCACGGCGGAGGGGGTGGAGCTGCGGGGACGCCTGCTCGAGCTCCTGACCGCGCGCTCGCCCTTGGCGGGGCTGTCGCCGCAGGAGCAGGACAGCCTGCGCGACCTGCTCCTGCGCGCCGCCTCAGACCCCGCCCCAGACCCCGCCTCGGCCGCCGACGAGCGCTGACGGGGTGCGTCGGCGCTCAGCGGGTGGTGTAGCCGCCGTTGACGAAGAAAGTCTGGCCGTTGGCCCGCCAGCCGTCGGTGAGCAGGAACCGCACCCACGGCACGATGTCCTCGATCTGGGTGAGCTCGCCGTTCATCGCCGGCGACTTGTGGTCGGCGATGGAGTCGTCCCCGGGTCCTCCAGCTTCGGCGAGCCCGTCCTCTGGACGGCCCTGTTCCGCCGCGACACCCGCCGCGTACGGCGCGCTCAGAAGATCAGGTTGAGGACGAGCGTCAGCAGCACCGACAGCAGGATCGACACGACGATCATCGTCAGGCAGCCCATCCCGCCGCCGAGCGGTCGTACCTCCCAGTTCCCGAAGCGCATGGGGGATGGCTACCCGTTCTGGCGAACCGATATCTCCAGTCCGGACCCACCTCCCCAAGGACGCCCGCTCGGCGTTCCCGCCCGCCCCCGGCGGCGGGATCGGCCAGAACCTCGAGTCAGAGAAGCCTCCCCGCGCATGCCGGTTGCCGCCGCCGGTGTTGAAGCTCTCCGTCGAAACGTGTCCGGGCGGCCCCGGAGACTGCGCGGAGAGTCGCGGGTCACGCCGTCGTGACGCTGCTGGAGCAGGCGCGCCTGGCCCAGGCCACGATCGCCACCGGCACGAGGTGGGCCAGCGGGATCAGCGACGTCACCGGGTCGAACACGACGAGCTGGGTCACGACCGCGCCCGTCAGCAGGGTTGTCAGACCGAGCGCCGCCGGACCCGCCAGTCGCGGGGTCAGGATCCCGATCGCCCCGGCGAGCTCGACGCAGGCGATGACGTACATGAACCAGCGGCCGAACCTGATCTCGTCGAACGACCTCACGGCGTCGGCCTGCGCCGCGAACTTGGTGCCCGCGGCCATCAGGAACGCGAGTGCCACGAGGATCCGCAGCGCCCGGACCACGTGGTCGGCCCTTCGGCCGGTGACGGTGAGAGTGGGCATCTTCCTGCTCCTGTCTCTTCGGTGCCTTCACCCAGACGTCGGAGCCGTCCTCCCTGTCACGACATCACCGGCGGGTCATGGCTTCCACTCTTCTCGGAAGTCGTCGTGATCGTCGTACGGCATGGCGAGCAGGCGAACGATCCCGAATGCCGTCGCCGTGTCGGCGTTGCGCTCGTCCTGGGGAAGGTACTCGGCATCGGCGACGAAACTCTCCAGCTCGTCGAGGATGCGCCGCTTGGCCTCCACCTCGCGCAGCTCGCGGCCGGGGCCGCGACAAGTGGGGTGCCCGGCCTGCGCGGCCCGCTCGTCCTCGTCGAGCCTCTCCCTCAGGAACGCGATCAGCTCATCCATCCATGCTCCCCCGCGCGTCGGTCTGTCGCCGCGCTCCCAGCCTGCGGGAACGCGCGCGCTCCAGAGCCACTTTCGCAGGCCTGGCCCGAGATGGAGCCCAGCATCGCCGACTCTCCGGCAAGGCGGCTCGCGCCCGGCCGCGCGGCGTCCACGTCGAGCGGGTCCGATCAACGCGCGAAGCGGCCCTCATGCGGACGAGAGGTCCCGCTCGCCACGTCACAGGATCACCCGATCCGGCGATCGTTCACGGTCACCGCAACTACTGGAGGCAGTCCTGACTGTTCGACACGAGGATGACGGCGAGAACCCCGTTCTTGGTGACGTTGAAAACGTAGGACGCCTTGGGGTTGCCCGGCACCTTGGCGGTGAACCCGAGCGGACCGTTCTTGACGTCGGGGTAGGCGGCCTTCAGTTGCGCGCTGCTGGAGTTCCTGCCGATGCCCTGAGGCGTCCGGACGCGGCCGGGCGCCACGATCACGGCCAGTCCGCGCTTCTTCGAGATGAAGACCCCGGCCCGGTCATTGCCGTAGCGCTGCTCTTTGAGGTCCCACGTCGTGCAGGCGGCAGGGGCGCCGATGGACTTCCGGACGATCTTTCCGGTCGCTCTCGCCTTGGCGGCGGTCATGCCGAGTTTGAGGGTGCCGTACCCCGTCGGGCCTAATGTCAGCTTCTGCTCGCCAGGGACGGAGGGGAGGCGGCCAGCATGAGCCCTCCGGCGAGCGCCGCCGCCAGTGCCGTACGGCCGATGCGCCTGGTCTGCTTTTTCATGATCGCAGACCATATACCCTGCCCCGAAGTTGTTGGGAGAACTCTCTGGGCTGCCCTTCACCGACGCCTCCCGCCTCCCCGCTCGGCGTCACCGAACCAGTTCGCCATCCGTCGCTGCGACGATCTGGACGCCCTCGAAGATGGATCGCGCGATGCCGGCTGTGGAGCGAACGAGGGTGTTGATGCAGGCGGCGGCGGGAAGACCCTGCACAACAGAACGTCTCTGCGGCGGACGGGAAGTCGTCCTCGTCGGCGGGGACGAGTCCGTGCGTGGGCGGTATGGGTCGAGGAAGCAGCCGACCGGTACGCCGCCTCATTCTGACGCATCACGACGTGAGGAGACCCCAACGAAATCGTGAGCTGACACCAACCAGGAGAGAGCACCATGAGCACCACAAACGTCAACGGCAACGACATGAAGCTCGAGGTCGTCGTCATTCCCGTCTCCGACGTCGACCGCGCGAAGGAGTTCTACGCCAAACTCGGATGGAGACTCGACGCCGACTTCGCGAGCGGCGACGACTTCCGCGTGATGCAGTTCACGCCGCCCGGCTCCGGGTGCTCGGTCATCTTCGGCAAGAACGTCACCGCCGCGAAACCCGGCTCTGCCCATGGCCTGTACTTGATCGTGTCCGACATCGGGGCGGCCCGTGACGAGCTCGTCAGTCGCGGCGTCGAAGTGAGTGAGGTGTTCCACAGCGACGGCGAATACGCCGGCACGGACGATCCCTACCTGTTCGGGCGGCGCCGGGTCAGCGGTCCGGACCCCGAGCACGGCACCTACCGCTCCTACGCCTCCTTCCGTGATCCGGACGGCAACGGCTGGCTGTTCCAGGAGGTCACGACGCGGCTGGCTGGTCGAGTCGACCCGAGAACGACGACGTTCGCGTCGGCGAACGACCTCGCGAGCGCCCTTCGACGTGCCGAGGCCGCGCACGGCAAGCACGAGGCCCGGACCGGTCAAAGAGACGAGAACTGGCCGGACTGGTACGCCGCGTACATGGTGGCGGAGCAGACGGGGAGCGAACTCCCGTCGTGATTCCACCGCGCCTTTTCGTCCTTGTTGAGCACGGCGGCCAGCGGTACATCCCTTCGTCTGCAGCGACACCCGGCGACTCCCAAGTCGTTCTTGACACTCTCGCGCCGCCCGCATGCGGGCGGCGCGGCGCCTCGCTCAGATAGTCACCTGGAAGATCAAAAAGGCCGCTTCCCGGAACGGGAAGCGGCCTTTGAGCTGGTGGGCGATACTGGGATCGAACCAGTGACCTCTTCGGTGTGAAGGAAAGCCGGGAAGTCTGAGAATGTCGGTCCGAGTCGATCGGGGGCCTCTCACCTTGCAGAACACTCCGGGGAGAACGCGGGAAGTCTGAGGGAGCCGCAGGGCGGTGGCTCCCAAAATGGCTCCCGTAGCCCCTCTATTCGCGGACTTCCTTCTTGCCCGTTCCGGGAGCAGGGCCGAAGCGTTCTCATGTTGTGAAACCGAGTAGCTGAAGGCCGTCGGCGGGGTGGCTGCGGTAGTGATCGGTGGTGGCGGCAATGTTGGTCCAGCCGATCAGGGCCAGGCCGATGGCCAGGTTGCGGAGACCGGCCATGATCCGGGGTGCGGCGCCGGTCCGGACGCGGGAGGCGTCCTCGCGCTAGGTGACGTCGCGGACGTGGTGCAGGGCTTCGATGCTCCAGTGACCGCGGATCAGCGAGGCGAGCTGGGCGTGGGTGATCCGGCCGGGTGGGAGGCTGGTGACGGCGTAGATGGTGACGATGGTGGTCTTGCCGGTGCGGTGGTCGGTGCGGCGGCGTTTGACCTGGATCGCCTGGGCGGCGTGCGGGAAGGGCAGCCCGGGGCGGACGGTGCAGATTTTCATGCGGCGGATCTCGCGGCGGCCGTGCCCTTGCTCGTCGGTGCGGTCGTTGAGGATCGTCTGGCGCCGGGGCAGGGCCTTGAGCCGGCTTAGGAGCGTGGGCTGGTTGCCCTTGACGATGAACAGGTAGTGACCTTTCGCCTCGACGATTTGCCGGGCGTGGGGGTGCTGAGTGTGCAGGGCGTCGGCGGTGACTACCACGCTCGACAGATTCATCCCGGACAGCAGGGGCGTGAACGCGGGGATCTCATTGCTCTTGGCCTCGACCTGCCGCTGCGCCACGACGATCTGGGTGTCGTGGCGGGCGGCGGCCAGCAGGTGAGTCACGCCTTCACTGGTGCGGCTGCCGCGCAGGGTCTTGCCGTCCACGGCCACGCCGGCGAGCTCGGTCCGGGCTGAGGGCCGGCAGTCTGTGATGGCGGGTGGGGCGCAGTCAGCGAGCGCGGCCAGATAGGTGCAGGTCGCGGTGTCGAAGGCGTCGCCGTCCAAGCCGGGCGAGCAGCCGGCCCAGGGTGCTGGCGGCCAGCCGTAGCGTGCCGGGTAGGCCGGCTAGGGCTCGCAGGTCTGGGTCGTATCCGGCGATTAATCGGGTGATCTTCGTGAGAGAGGTTGCTCCGCCGAGTACGGCGAGCAGGGATAACGCCAGCAGCGGGCCGAGCCGGTAGCGGCGCCCCCGGCGGCTGCGCGGGTCGGGGACGGCGTCCAGGACTTCGGCCAGGGTTGGCAGATCGAGCGGATCGGTCAGCAGGTCGGCGACGGTGACGTGCTCCAGGTGGCGGGCGAGCACGTCGATCGGGGATGATGGCACGCGAACGCTGCCCCTGTTCTTGATCGACTGGCGTAGACACCCAACGATCATGAGGGGTCGCGTTTGTCATCTGCAGCCCGGGGGTGCCCTCAGCCACCCGGCCGTCTCAGGCCCTTGTGCGTCCCACCAACCGAGAACGCTTCAGCCCTGCACCTGGCTCAGGGCAACTGCCCCTGCGCCCTGGCCTGTGCCCGATCTGAGATGGGCTGACACGGGCATCGCGTCTCGGGGGCAAGGAGTCTGTCCGACTGACTCCTTGCCAAAGCTAGGGCTATCTCGGGGGGGACACATCTTGCCCAGGTGCACGGTGACGGATGTAATGGTTTTGGGTGGGGCCCTGGGGCTTTCCGCATCGCGGTAACCATGGTGGGGGTGGACGTGATGGATCCGTGCGAGCTTTACGAGAATTGGGACCAGATGGCCGAGACGTCGGAGATACTGGACGGGCTTCAAGATCTGGCCAATGAGATCGTCGGGGCCTGGGGCCTTGAGGGCGTGACGGTCGTTATTGACGAGGTTCCGGGAAATAGTTTTGGCGAATACGATCCAAATACAAATGTGATCACTATCGATCCGGATCACCTTTCCGAAGCAGACGAAGCCTTTGACACAGTGTTCCATGAGGCAATTCACGCCGTGCACGACCAATGGGGATTTTCAGCTGAGGAAGTGGAGGCCCTCCATGAATTTACCGCCGCGGACGCCGCACATCTCGCTAAAGAACTAGTAGAGGATTGCAAGTCAACGGATCCTGTCGAATCGGCTCCACCGGACATCCCGGACATTCCGGGAGGATTTGGACTTGAGGGGGAGGCCGAATGAGCAGCAGTCGAATACTCTCAGATGAGCATGCGGATCTGGTTCTTCGCTTCGACCGGGTGCGACGCGAAAGGAGGCGGGTCGCCCTTAGGCGGGCGGCGTTGGAGTCCTCTGTCGCTTTGTCCACGGCTATTACAAAGTTCGTTCTGGCGCAGGAAGAGCTAACTGACGAACTGCAGACTCTTCTCAGTGTCGTACTCGCCCGCCAGGCAACTGCTCGCGGGCGACTTGCAGGGCGGGCGCATCCTGAACGGTGGCTCGACCTTGTCGTGGCGCATGCGGTCAAGCAAGTCAGGGCGGAAGTGCTCACGTGACACGTGTTGGCGTCCCCAATGCAAGGGTCCTACCGGTGCCAGATGGCGACTATAGCGAGGTTGCTGCCGAGTTGATCAGGAGCGCCTACAGGAGGTGCCTGTGCAGTCTGTTCATCGTCGATATTAGTCCCGTCAACGATCACGACCTTCGGGTGAGCACACTTCTTGATCACCTGGCGCGGGGGACGTGGTATGGGGCGGACGTTCGGCTCCTAATTGGCGGTTCCCACTCGAATATCGCAATCGCCGAAGCATCCTATGCGGCTCTAGGAGTTGCCAAGACGCTTGGTATCGCAACTCGTTGGCTATCAGCCCAGCCGAGGCGCGGAAGTCACATCAAGCTCGTGGTCGTTGATGACCGACTGCTTCTTGGATCGCATAATTGGTCTGGCGGAGCTCTCGGTGGACAACAACGACAGGATAGTCTTCTGATAATGAGTGCAGACCTTGCGGAGTACTACTCCGCTCTGTTTGATGAGCAGTGGAATCGAGCGGGTCGTGATGTTCTATCTTGACCCCCGCGACCTCGTCACGGATGCACTCGTTGAGCGGTGTCAGGGTGCACTGGGTTCCGAGGTGGTACTCGAGCGCACTCAACTGCTCGACGTACTCAGTGAGATTCTCGGTCGTATGGATAGCTTTCCTATGTTCGATCGCGAACCCGACAGTGTCGAAAGATCGGCGCTCGCGGAACGTCTGCTTACAGACGCCATCGTGAGAGTGCTCAAAATGAGTGGATACACTCACATCGAATTGGGGTACCTCCTAGATTCGGTATCTGTTGAACCCTTGGAGCGACGGATTCGTTCGGTGCGAGCTGTGCCGATCAACTTCGCCTCAGCTGAGGACCTCGACATGCTGCCTGGGGTCGGCAGCGCACTAGCCGAACTGATGCTTAATGAACGGCGCCGGCATGGTCCCTTCCTATCGGCTCAGGACTTGATCGACCGAGTCGATGGAATTGGATTGGACACCGGCCACCGCCTCGCTCACGCCTTGAGCTTCCGGTTCCCCGAATCTGATTTGCGCGAACTACCAGGGGAGCGCGATCTGGGTCAGGCGATTGCACTGTTGGTATCGCCGATACCGGGAGAAGATATTGTCTTGCGGCTAAAGGCTGCGCTGGATCAGTTGGCGACTGCTCTGGCGGCAGAGTCGCCCGTCGAACTCCCCGAAGTTCCCCATGCTGTTGTGTCTGATATAAATCGGGATGAGTTCCCGTCAACTGCGATCGAATCTCTTGCGGGCCCTGCCTATTTTAACCGCGTCTCGGAACTCCTTGATGGCGCCGCCCAGAGCATTGACGTGTGCATGTTCCATATCGCATTTCCATCGCCCGATCATCCAACGCGAAAGCTCCTTGATGGGCTGATCAACGCCCACGGTCGAGGTGTGACTGTCCGCGTCCTAATCGATCGAGATCGTCCGAATGATCCATATCAGTCTACGGTCGTCAACTCCCCGACACTAGCCTTCTTGAACCAGAACACCGAATTGTGCAGGTTCGACGATGAATCTGTGTTGCTGCATTCCAAGTACCTGATCATCGACGAAGAGTTGGTTGTCTTGGGCAGCCATAACTGGTCGGCTGGGTCTTTTTTCAATTTCGATGACCTCAGCGTGGTTGTCCATTCGGCAGACTACGCGGGATACATGACCACACGTTTTAGTGCTCAGTGGGCTGATCAGGGCTGAAGCGTTCTCGGTTGGTGGGACGCACAAGGGCCTGAGACGGCCGGGTGGCTGAGGGCACCCCCGGGCTGCAGATGACAAACGCGACCCCTCATGATCGTTGGGTGTCTACGCCAGTCGATCAAGAACAGGGGCAGCGTTCGCGTGCCATCATCCCCGATCGACGTGCTCGCCCGCCACCTGGAGCACGTCACCGTCGCCGACCTGCTGACCGATCCGCTCGATCTGCCAACCCTGGCCGAAGTCCTGGACGCCGTCCCCGACCCGCGCAGCCGCCGGGGGCGCCGCTACCGGCTCGGCCCGCTGCTGGCGTTATCCCTGCTCGCCGTACTCGGCGGAGCAACCTCTCTCACGAAGATCACCCGATTAATCGCCGGATACGACCCAGACCTGCGAGCCCTAGCCGGCCTACCCGGCACGCTACGGCTGGCCGCCAGCACCCTGGGCCGGCTGCTCGCCCGGCTTGGACGGCGACGCCTTCGACACCGCGACCTGCACCTATCTGGCCGCGCTCGCTGACTGCGCCCCACCCGCCATCACAGACTGCCGGCCCTCAGCCCGGACCGAGCTCGCCGGCGTGGCCGTGGACGGCAAGACCCTGCGCGGCAGCCGCACCAGTGAAGGCGTGACTCACCTGCTGGCCGCCGCCCGCCACGACACCCAGATCGTCGTGGCGCAGCGGCAGGTCGAGGCCAAGAGCAATGAGATCCCCGCGTTCACGCCCCTGCTGTCCGGGATGAATCTGTCGAGCGTGGTAGTCACCGCCGACGCCCTGCACACTCAGCACCCCCACGCCCGGCAAATCGTCGAGGCGAAAGGTCACTACCTGTTCATCGTCAAGGGCAACCAGCCCACGCTCCTAAGCCGGCTCAAGGCCCTGCCCCGGCGCCAGACGATCCTCAACGACCGCACCGACGAGCAAGGGCACGGCCGCCGCGAGATCCGCCGCATGAAAATCTGCACCGTCCGCCCCGGGCTGCCCTTCCCGCACGCCGCCCAGGCGATCCAGGTCAAACGCCGCCGCACCGACCACCGCACCGGCAAGACCACCATCGTCACCATCTACGCCGTCACCAGCCTCCCACCCGGCCGGATCACCCACGCCCAGCTCGCCTCGCTGATCCGCGGTCACTGGAGCATCGAAGCCCTGCACCACGTCCGCGACGTCACCTAGCGCGAGGACGCCTCCCGCGTCCGGACCGGCGCCGCACCCCGGATCATGGCCGGTCTCCGCAACCTGGCCATCGGCCTGGCCCTGATCGGCTGGACCAACATTGCCGCCACCACCGATCACTACCGCAGCCACCCCGCCGACGGCCTTCAGCTACTCGGTTTCACAACATGAGAACGCTTCGGCCCTGGTTCCGGGAGACCCCACTAAAGGCCAACAACCCTTCGTTGACGAGTCAGCCACGTAGCCCCACCACAGCGAAGACCCGATTCCACGAGTTGGAATCGGGTCTTCCGGTCTATCCGCCCACCACCATAATGATCACGTGATCGATCACTACCGCAGTCTTTTCACCCGGTACGGGTGGCTGGAGGACAGCCTCTGCTGGACCGTAGTGCAGCCTCTAGTTGAAGAGATCACGGTGGACGATCTCCTGTGGCGACTGAACGGGGGCCGTGACCCCGAGCAGCGCACCATGGCGTATCCCACGGAGGAGGCCCTTTACGAGGACCGCCCCGTACTCTTCGTCTTCAAAGGTGAAGGCACTTGTGCTTTCCTCGAGTACACCTACGGCTACGCCACGCCCGACCACATCCTCACGGAGCTCAGCAAGGAGTCGCGCGTGTGGATGACGACCTGGCATTTCAACGGGGGATACCCGATCCTCTGCGCGGCCGACGGCAAGATCAGGGCGCGGATGCGTGACTTCATCTTCGCCGACTTCACCCTCGAGGAAGGCGATCCCACCATCCTGGCCGACTTCCGCACCATGCTCCACAGTCTCGACCGAGAGGACTACAGCGGCAAGCGCAGCGCGGCGTTCGCCTTCATCGAAGCGACCACCAGCATGAGCCTTGAAGGTGAGTGGCTGGATGTGGAGGATGCACCCGTCATCATCCTCGACAACCCAAATGCCTGAATCAGCCGCCAGCCACCTCGTCAAGGCCATCGCCGTCCTACAGAACCACCGTGTCGCTCAGACCACCCGAGGATGCAATGGGCTCAGTGCGCCGCAGCTATCGCGAACCTGCCGACCGAAGATGCGCCACCGCAATAGGACAAAGGAGACGCCACAAGCTCCCTGGAACGGTCCGTCCATCGGAGCTCACGTCGGTGCCCGTGAAAGCTTCGCCCGCTGTCGTCCAGGTCGACGACGAGGTCACGGTCGTCGTCACCGCGATCGATCGAGAGCGACGCAGACTGTCCCTCTTTCGGCGAAAGGCCACACCCAACCGCCGGTGACTCCTCTGTGTCGTCGGGACACGGTTCTTCTGCTCGAGCGTTCCGCGACGCCAATCGCCCGCGCCCTGAAGGCGAGGCTTCTGCACCCAACACGGCGAACCTATGCGGTCACAGCACTAGACGTATGGCAAGATGCTGTTGTGTTGCAGTGGGAATCACTCTCGGATCTCGATGTCGAAGTCTTGGTTCGCGATCTTTTCGCTGCAGAGTGGAAAACTCATGTGGAGTCCTTCCGTCGAGGCCCGGACGGAGGCATTGACCTCAGAGTCCTGGGACCTACTGATCCGCCGCTCTCGCTCACGCAACATCAGGAAATCCTGGCGCAGGTAAAACACTATCCTGATGCAAATCTCTCCCGCTTGCGCACCGCATTCAAGGCAGAGGCCAGGCGAAGCATAGTCAAGCGTAGCGGAATAAAGTATATTGCCGTCACTACGGCGAAGATGTCTGTGGATGCCAAGAGCAAAATCGCGGCATTATTCAACCCGCCGCTGGATTTAGCGAATATCTATGGCCGTGAAGATCTTGAGGCTCTTCTCGTGCGCCACGAAAAGGTGAAGCTCGAGCATCTTCGACTTTGGCTAACCGATACAACCACGCTACGCGCTGTTCTACATGGACGGGAACACAAGTTTCGCGAATATCTCATGCAACAAATAGAAAGGCAGGCCCCCCTGTTGGTGCCAACTCGGCACTTCGAACAGGCTAGAACAATCTTACAACACGAGGGGTGCGTCATAGTTGCCGGACCTCCCGGTGTAGGCAAGACAAGTACTGCCTTGCTGCTGGCCGCACTTATGATTAAAGAAGGCCGCCAACTTATTGTCGCAAATGATAGTTTGGACGATGCAGAGAGGCTGATGGATCGCAGTCTCCCACAAGCCCTTTTCTATGATGACTTCCTAGGGTCTTCGCTGCACACTGCCTTCTTTTCAGGAAAGAACGAAGACAAGCGCCTGGCGAGATTGGTAGAGGAGGCCGGGGAGGGTGGGGATCTGCGTATTATTTTAACTACACGAGAATACGTACTTGCAGCTGCCCGACAAGTACACCCGCGCCTATCTGAACGTCGCATCGATCTGACCAGGCTCATTATTGATGCCAGCGAATTGGATATGCATGAGAGAGCCGAAATTCTCTATCGTCACATCTATTTCTCAGATTGGAAATCGGTGCTTGATGCGGGGTCTCCTGATAGATGGATTAAGATCTTACGGCATCCGCTATACAACCCACGACTCATATCGCTATACACTAAAGCGTATCGGCCGATGCCGGGGGCGCCAAGCGAGTTGCGCGATGAGTTCGTGAAAGGATTAACTCGCGCCTTTGAAGATCCAACGGAGCTATGGCGTAATGTCTATGACGATCACCTATCCGCGTGGCAGCGCAATCTCCTTCTAACCGTGATCACAATTCCTTACTATGCCAATGTTGATGACTTAATTGAGATTACGAGTAGTTGGAGTCAATCGGTAGGGCTCGCTCAGAAGACGACTTCCGAATGGAAGCGAGAGTTGCGCGTCCTCGACGGCGACTTCTTAAGTATGTACACTCGAGATTCGGACACGATGGCTCAAGTGTCCAACGCGTCTATCGCGACGTACATATTTTATCGTCTTAGTCGGGACTTGCCTTCGATTCTAGCGATACTGCGTAGCGCCGTGATTTTTGAACAAGTGCAGAATGTATGGAGCATCGTCGGGGCATCTTTTGACGAGCAGCTTCGAGAGGCTTGGCTTGATGACGAAGCTCGAGAGGTGGTCGGGAGCGCACCTCCCAGGGTTTACAGTACGCGCGAGCGTGACCTTCTACGTGACGCCTTTAGGGATGCCATGTTGGAGACGCTTGCGGTTGGCTACTATTCCTATCATCCGTCACTTGGGACCCGGGCTCGCCGGTGGGAACTGATATCTTCCTCTAATATCGCTCGCCGGCTTCCGATCATTCTTCATATATGCAGCAGCCTCAAAATATGGGATGATCAACTTACGTATGCAGCCATGCACGAATTTGTATCCAGTTTGAGGCACCTCTCTGGTTCTTCAGATGATGTGCTAGAGGCTATCCAAGAAATTCGCGAGGACTATCCCGATCTCCCGCTTGTTGCAGAAATGGACGCAGCTGCCGAGCGATTCTTCTTTGAGCAATTGAGTGATGGCAGCAGTTTCTCTTATGCGGTACGATTCCTACATCTCATAGGAGCCTCTGATCGAGTTGCTGGATTGGCGCAGCAGTTGCGTGATGCTATTCGTGCTTACGCGTTCGACCGCAGGTTGCTTGACTATGCCGTCCGTTGGGACGAAGAGTTGGAATATGGGGCATTTGCTGAAGCCGCAGAACTGATCGGGGCGGATGTACAAGTTGAGCTAGCAGCGCTGAAAGCAGCATTGACTGACGCTTATAGGCGGAGCACGCGAAAGAGTGCTCGTGATGAAGGGCTAGCGTCGCCGCGAGTCCATGAAAAGCAGGGCCCGACCCGCACTGATCAAGGTGATACATCGCTGCCTGCAGCTCGTCTTGCTGCACGCACCTATTTCGGTAAGAAGAGGGCCGGCCCGTGACGACCGATCCTTTTATTTCTGGTGGTCCCTGACGAAAACGGGCTTCACTGATATGACTTATGCAGTCCCGACCCCAAGGAGAAGGCGAAGAACGGGTTATGCAACATGGTTGACGAACAGCCGCACAGGTGCGCTTGATCGTGCTGAGCCGTACGAAAAACTAGTAGTACGGGTAGCCCGGTTAATCAAAATGGAGGTAGATGTGACCCACTACTTGCAAGTCGTCTCCACTGCGAGCAGCCAGGAAGAGGCTGTACGGCTTGCTCGGGGCATCACGGAAGCTCGGCTTGCTGCCTGTGTGCAGATCGTGGGCCCTATTCGATCAATATATTGGTGGGATGGGAAGATTCAAGACGCAGAGGAGTGGCAACTTGTAGTAAAGACAACCTCTGATGCCCTATCTGCGCTTGAATCATATATAAGGGCGAACCACAGCTATGAGGTTCCCGAGATCATCGCAACTTCCATCATCGGCGGGAGTGCCGAATACTTGGCGTGGGTGAGCGCCGAAACTACGCCAGACCGCTCTTAGCCTTGGCCAGGTCCTCGAGGAACACTCGGACTGCTTGTTGGTGTTGCCAGCGGCGTAGCCCCTGCGCCAGCACGTCAAAGCGTGGCAGCCAAATGGCCGACTCGATGTCGCGCGATGCGGCCAATCCTTCTCTCGCTAGCCGTGCCGCCTCGGTCACTGAGCCGCGTACGAGATGCGCGGAGGCCAGATCTCCGAGAATGATGGCCGTGCGCTTCTTGTCCAGTTCCGGAAGTCGAGCGATCATCTGCCGTGCCGCCTCTTCGGCCTCCTCCAATTTACCGATTTTGGAGTACGTGGAGATGCGGAAGGAGTCCAGGCGGTTTTCGTCGAGGAACCGCGTCCAGACGCGATCGTCTGCGGTGTCGGCGATATGGAAGGCGTCTTCGGCTTGATGCCAGGACCGGAGAGCTGTGGTTGTGTCTCCGAGCGCGCCGCTCTCCTCAGCGTGCCGTGCGGCCAGCCACGCCACGGTGGCGGGCGAGATGGAGTCTGACACCAGCTCTAGAGCGTTGCCCAACAGCGCACGGGCGCGCCCGTGGTTGCCCTTCCCGCTCGGGATGTAGCTGCGGTACCCGTACGCACAGGCCACGATCGCAGGATCCCCGGCTTCCTTCGCTGCGCGTTCGGCGGTGTCGTAGAAGTTTCGGGCCGTGGCGGTGCTGCCCATGTCGCTGGCGATCCACCCGGCAAGCACGCAGCTTTCTCCTGCGGTAGTGATGAGCCGGTTGCGCAATCCCTTCTTGGAGTGCTCGGCTGAGCCGCGTAGGAGTGTGCTCACCTCTTTGATGTGAACGGAAAGACCTCTGAAGATGACGTTGCCGGGAAGCATCTCCTCCAGACGATGGAATCCCGCAGTGCGCGCTTCCATCTCGCGGACAGTGGCCTCGCTGAGCACCATTGAATCACCGAGAGCATAATCCAGCTGCTCCCACACTTCGCTCTGTGCGGCCATCGCCGTGGCGCTGACTTTCGCGGCCATGCCGAGCATTTCGCGGCGTTTCACGTCGTCGCCCCTCTTCCCAATTGCTTCCGCGAGCAATTGCAGGTCAAACGTGTCGGTCGGCAGCTGCAGGCCGTTGCCGGTCGTGTGATTGGCCGTGCCTTGCATGCCGCCTGGTGCGGTCAAGCCCATGGCCTGACGCAACCGGGCGGGCATGGACAGGCCATCAGCAACCTTCTCAAAGGTAGCTAAATCCTCTGCCTGTCGCCTGCCGCGCTTGTACTCGCTCAGCCGGCCCTGCGCGATCCCCGTGAGTCCTGCGATCTGTCCCTGGGTGATGCCGTACTTGCTCAGAATGCGAACCATCATCCCGACGTCGCGCCGTTGACATGCCTCATACATGTCCTGACGTGCGAAGACGCCCTCTAGGGTTTCGCGAAGATCACGCTGGTCCAAGGCCATAGTGCGTGTTTTCCGTTTCGTCCAGCCCGCCCGGAGGGGGAATCTCGGCGTGCCTGTCAATCCCATCGTGATATATCACGCGCGCATTCTCCAAGGGTTCTGTCAGCCGGATTGTTGACTCTGCCACCGTGACGCAGTCACGAGCGGGGCTAGGGGAACGGCCGCGCGGCTCTTCATTTCGTCACGACCGAATTGGAGGCATGCGCATGCTGATCACGCCGAACCGCAAGCCAAGCACTCCCGCTGATGCTGCTGAGCGGCTGCGTCGCGAGCTAGAAGATTTCGATGTCGCTGCCGACGTACACGCTGACAGCAAGATCGCATTGGTGTCGGTCTGGGCGGATCTGGTCGTCTGGTGCGATACCACCTCCTACCGCTGGTGGTCGGGCCGGACATCGCCACGGGGGCGGGTCATGGCGTTCTGTCCGGCCGACGATCCGACCACCGCGGCGCGCCGCGTCGCCCGGCGGCTGATGGAGCTTCAGGACCGTCCTCCGATGACCAGCACCGACATGTCATAGGGAACTCACCATGGGGATTGCCGCCGACTATCTCGGCAGGTTTCACAGCATCCATCTACCGTCGCCGCAGCGCGGTGGTCAGCCGTGGAGGATCACATGGAATGCTCCACTGCACGCTGACCGCGTCAGAGTGCGGGCATGGACCTGTGACTGCCGTGCCGTCTTCTACGAGCTGTGTCACGCCTCCGGCCAGGGGTTCATCCGCAAGACCGTGCAAGGCGAGCACGGCCGAAGCGAGGTGTCTGAGAGTGACCGGGTACGCGTCAAAGACGCCCAAGCGCTCTGGGAAGCGCTGATCTCTGGCCACGCCCGCTAGAGCCGATGCGGCGGCACGGGTGCGCACTCCGGAAATAGCCGGGTCTGCGCCATCCTGATCCGGCTGCCGCCGCGTCTTCCAACACCCCCGGCAAGGTTCGGCAGCGCCTTTTCTGGCGCTCGTTCCCACGAACCTCGCCGGGGGCCTTTTGCGTGTTTCCCCAGGTAGAAGCCTGGATTATTACACGACGATATTTCACCTCAGGATGCGTTGATCACACCGCAATATCGCATCGCGAAATGGGTTGCTCTCTCGTCTGAATCTACCTTCACGGTGTCCGGAAAAGGTTCGCCACCGATCGAAGGGAGCGATGCGAAATGGCCCTCACCTCACTCATCGCACTTGCGGGGCTGATAGCGGCGCAGATTCTCAACAGCGCCCGTCACCCCCACGTGCTCGTGAGCGTGCGTGCCCTCGCAGAGCTCTTGGACCTCGGAACCGAAGCATTGCCTGGCGTCGCAGCGATCTCGCTGCTGGTGCTCGGGCTCCACCTGCTGGCGGACCTCCTCGAAAGCGGCGCAGAACCTACCTCACTGCGCCAGACCACCGACACGGAAGGAAGGTGATCGCAGATGCGTATCCCGGTGTCCGACAGGTTCTCAGGTACATGCGTCTGTGGCGCGATGATCGAGCGCGGAAGCCGCTCGTGCCGCAAGTGCGTGGCACGAGTGCGGTGGAAGCGGCGCAGGGTTCTCTTCGCTCTGGAGGGGACTCGCTCATGTTCGTAGCTGTCGCCATCGCCGCCGCCACGCTCCTGGTGCTGACGGTCGCGACCATCCTCATCGCTTCCCTCGTGATGAAGCACGAGGACACCCGCCTCCAGTACGGCAAGCCGCCGACGACGCTTGCCCGGCTCACCCGCCGACTCATGGGGCTGTACGTCAACACTCCGGGCCGTGGCCCAGGACGCACCCCTGCGCCGTCAGACCGTGGCTCCCACACATCTCGTTGAAAGGAGGTGAGGCATCCGTGACCGTGACGATCCCCTTGGTGCTGCTCATGGGCACCGCGTTGTTCATCGCGTGGCGCTACCTGGGGATGCGGGCGTGGCACGCGGTGATCGCCGTGCTGTTCGGCTTCCTGCTGGCCGCCACCACGTTCGCTCCCGAGATCAGGAGCGCGATCCGGTCCGCTCTGACCTGGATCACCAGCCACTGACCTTGTCCGACGACCGAAGGAGGGATGCCTAGTGCCCTACCGCCACCCCTATCCACCATCCGATCTCCAGGAGGCTCACCACCGACACCAGACCGCTTCACACCTACTAAGGATCTTCGCCCGGACCACTCCAGGACTCGATGATCTTTGGTCGCTGCTGTTGACGGCGCTCGCCGACATCCCCACCCTCGCTACCGAGATCACCGCCCTCCGCGCCGCACTGGCTGCCACACGCGCTCAGCGCGCGAACCTGGTCGCTGCCGCACGCGCCACACTGGCCGCGCATCATGAGGGCGAGCCTGACCCGCTGTATTACCTGCGTGATGAGCTGACCGCCCAGCTCGCCACCGACCAGCGAGCGGGTGAGGCGCAATGAGCCGTCACCGCGTTTCCCGCCATGAGATGCGCCGCAAGGCACGGCGTATGCGCCGCCTGGGCGTCCAGCCCATCGCCGACGTAACCGACGTCGAGTTCGCTGAACTCATCACAGCAGGCATCGCCCGCTTCCTGTGGCGCTACCGCTCCGAAGCCACACCGATCACGATCGCACTCCTGTCCCTCCTTGCGGGAACGGTCCTCCATCGCTGGTATCCCGCCTGGTGGCCCGCCGTGGCCCTCATGACCGCCACCACGGCGGGCACGCTGGCCATCGCGGGGCGGTGGGTCGATCTGACACGCGCCATTGAACGCGGCTATGCCGCCATCGCCGCAACTCTCCTCGGTGGGTGGCTGACCGCCGCCACCGTCATGGGGCCGCTCTCCAGTCCGCTGCCTGCCGTCCTGACCCTGGGATGCCTGGTGCTGGCGATCCCCTGGTGGGCGCACCGTCGCCGGCGCGCTCGCGTCCGCGTCGAGCGCACGCTTGCGGCGTGGCCTGAGATCTCTCAGGCCATCGGCCTGGCCGGATCACGCGTCCAATCGGCGATCGTGGACCTGTGGGGCTATCGCACCCGCATCGCGCTCGCCCGAGGCCAGACGGTCGAAGACGCGATAGCCAGAATCCCAGGAATCGAGTCCGCCCTGGGCACCCGCCGTGGTGCCGTCCGCATCCAACCCGTTCCCGAGAAGGCCAACCGCCTGGAACTACGGGTGATCGAAACCGATCCGCACGCCGATGCCATCTCATGGCCGGGACCGTCCGTCTCCACCATTCACGACCCAATGGAGCTGGGCGTCTTCGAAGACGGAAGCCCCGTGCGGGTGTCCTTCAAACGCCGTCACGCCCTGGTCGGTGGGGTAGCGGGCGCCGGTAAGAGCGGGGCCGTCAACGTCCTCATGGGCAACCTGTCCGCCTGCCCTGACGTGATCGTCTGGGGCATCGACCTCAAACGCGGCATGGAACTGCTGCCCTGGGAATCCTGCCTAGATCGCGTTGCCGTCACGCCCAAGGAAGCAACCGCGCTGCTCAGGGACGCGGTAAGAGTGCTGGACGGGCGCGCCGAAATGCTCGCTATGCAGGGGCTACGCGTGTGGGAGCCCGCCCATGACGCACCTGTGCTGATCATCCTGATCGACGAATACGCCGAACTGGTCGACGACGCACCCGACGCCATCCACTACGCCGACTCGATCGCCCGCCGTGGCCGCGCCGTGGCCGAGACCCTCATCGCCGCGACACAACGCCCATCCCAGAAGGCGATGGGCAACAGCGCCGTTCGCTCCCAGATGGACATCCGCATCAGCTTCCGGGTACGGGAACGCAGAGACGCCGACCTGATCCTCGGTGCGGGGATGCACAAGAGCGGATGGCACGCCGACAAGCTGGACGCACCCGGCAAGTTCCTTCTCAGCGCGCCAGAGTTCGACATCCCCCGCCGTGCTCGCACATACCTCCTCGCCGATGACACGGTCCAGCGGACAGCGATCCAGCACGCCGACCGCCGTCCTGCCCTGGATGCGATCTCACTCGCCGCCCTCCACGCGCCCCCGCACGAGCGCGAAGACGCCGTAGAGAGCTCACAACAATCCAGGGGCAGACATGCCCGCCAAGCCGCGTCACAGGCGACAGAGGACGCGTTGAGCGCAGCTCTCCGGAATGCGCCGCGCGAGGGAGCCAGCGTCGGCGTTCTCATGGAGGCTGCCGACATGAGCCGTCCCACCCTGTACCGCCGGTTGGCTCTGCTCGAAGAGCAAGGCATGGCCGTGCAGGTCTCTCGTGGCCGCTGGAGAGCCACGGCTACCGACGCCGACAGCCCGGCGTTTGGTGACGAAGGGTAATCGTCTCAATGTCTCATTGTCTCGCTGTCTCACGCGCGCCTGCACATAGGCGGGAGACAGACCGATGAGACGAGACATTGAGACGACTACGGACTGTAGCGCCAGGGGATCCGTACGCCGATCGAAAGGCGGGCGGACACCCCTGGCAGAAGGGAGCCGCATCGGCGGATCGACACGGGAGGAGGGATGCGCATGCAGGCGTACACCGTCGAACAGGTAGCCGAGATGCTCAGCATCGGCCGTGACAAGGTCTACTTCCTGCTCCGCACTGGACAGCTCAAGAGCATCAAGATCGGCAAGCTTCGCCGGATCACCGATCAGCACCTCGCCGACTTCGTCTCTTCGCTGGAAGCCATCGACCAGGCGTAGAACAGCGTGCTACGTTGCTATACAGGTCCGGGTGTGCGGCGCTAGTCGTACACCCGGGCACGCGCCTCTTGATAACTCCAGGCACAGAAAGGAAGCCGCCTATGTCGGGCGACCGTACAACGCTGCCACCCGTTCGGGTGGACGCGGAGCTGAAGGAACGTCTCCGCAGGTACGCCGCCTCACAGGAGCGTGATGTGTCGTGGGTGATCAGGAAGGCGGTGGAGGAGTACCTGGACCGTCACGAGCAGGAGGAGTGATTCCTTGGCGAAGATCCTGATCGGCACGTACGAAGCGACCATCTACCCCGAGGGAAACGGCTACACCGGTGCGATCTCTCTCGGCTTCGGTCCGGACGGCAAGCGCCAGCGACTCAAGCGCAAGGGCCGAACCAAAGCAGAGGTGAAAACCAAGCTGATCGAAGCCGCCAAAGAGCTGGAAGCCGGTGTCAAGAGCTCCGACACCTACACCGTCCGCGAAGCCGTCGAGGACTGGTTGGCCAAAGGGCTCAAGGGATGCTCGGAGGGCACGATCAGCAAGCTGACCATTCTTGGTCGCAAGCATGTCTTCCCGCTGATCGGCAAGGAGAAGCTCAAGCGGCTCAGCGCCGATCAGGTGGACGCATGGCTGGACGGTCTGGCCGGCCACCTGTCCACCAGAACCTTAGGAGACGTCCACGCGATCCTGAAGCGAGCCACCCGGCAGGCCCAAGCTCGCGACCTGGTGATGAGGAACGTCGCCGAACTCGTCCAGACGCCCAAAGGGAAGGAGGGAAGGCCCAGTAAGGCTCTGACGCAGGAACAGGCCACCGCAGTCCTGGAAGCGGCGGAGACGTCGCCCCTACACGCCTACGTGGTGCTCAGCCTGACCACGGGCATCCGCACCGAGGAAGCTCGTGCGCTGCGATGGGATCACATAGTCGCTTGGGACGAGGCCGCCCAAGGATGGCGACCCGTCACCGAGGCAGGGTTCAAGCACGAACGGTTCGCCATCTATGTATGGCGGGCCGAACGGGTTGGCGGAGACACCAAGACCCGGAAGTCTCGACGCACCTTGGAGATCCCGAAGCTCGCCACCGAGGCGCTCCGGCAGCACCACAAGCGCCAGGCAGCCGTTCGCCTCAAGGCGGGCGACGCCTGGCAGGAGCACGGTCTCGTCTTCTGCACCGGCGCCGGAACGCCGCTGGACGCTGCCAACGTGCGGCGATCGTTCCGCGCGGTCACACGGCAAGCAAAGGTAGGTGAAGACTGGACCCCTCGTGAACTACGTCATTCGTTCGTCTCGATCATGAGCGCGAACGACGTGCCTCTGGAAACCATTGCGGATCTTGTGGGGCACGCAGGGACCCGAGTCACGGAAGCTGTGTACCGCAAGCAGCTCAAGCCCGTGATCACCAAGGGTGCCGAGACCATGAACGCCGTGTTCGGCGAGCGCAAGAGCGAGAGCAAGAGCAAGAGAAGGAAGCGGGAGTCCGCGTGAGGTGGCTCCCCGTTTGGCTCCCCATCGACCTTCAGACAGCGAAAAGGGGTCCCGAATCAACTCCGGAACCCCTTGCCACCTGCTACTTTTCCTGTGGGCGATACTGGGATCGAACCAGTGACCTCTTCGGTGTGAACGAAGCGCTCTCCCCCTGAGCTAATCGCCCGCCCTGTCCGGCTCCTTGCGGCGCCGACGGGGAAAACCATACCGCACTTCCGGCTCACTCGCGAAGCGAAGCCCCGTGACGTCCGACGACACTCCACGACGCCCTCCGCGGCGACGTGGAGGGCGGCGCTGGGCGGGTTTCGGGGCAATGGGGCCGGTTGCCCGTCAGCATGGTGGCTCGTTGGCATACCATCGAGCTGTTCCGGAAGGCCCTGATCGCCCGAAAGGTCGCGGCGGGGCGCGCCGGGACGACGCCAGCACCGCGCAAAACCCTCGCAAACATCGCCCAGTTGATGATGTTTAGCCAGGTAGATGCCCAAATGTCCAGCTGTGAGTTGCGTTACAGAAGGGCCTGGAGGCGGAATCTTTCCTACAGGTTTCTTCGTTCCGCGTCATAGCTCAGGACGAAGTCCGTCAGAGCAGTGAAAGCCCCGAAGAGGGGACCGTACGACGAAAAGGTTTGGCTGACGATGAACAGCACCACCGTCTCCGCCGAGCTTGGCCTTCGGCTTGTGGTCCCCGACCGTACCACCGTCCCCCTGCTCGCCGGACTGAGCTACACAGCCGACGACCCATACGCCATACGCATGGCCTTCCACGTAGGGAACGACGAACCGGTCGAGTGGATCTTCGCCCGAGAACTGCTGACTGTTGGCATCGTGAGGCGTGTCGGCGACGGCGACGTGCAGGTTTGGCCCGCACGCGCCGACGGCGAGCGCACGCTTCACATCAGCCTGACGTCACCGTTCGGACAGGCGCTCTTCGAAGTCCCGCTGGCTCCTCTCACCGAGTTCCTGCACCGCACGTACGATCTCGTGCCCGCAGGACGGGAGACCGATTTCATGGATCTGGACGCCGAACTGACCAACATGCTCTGGCCGTCCTGACCCCCTCCGCCCTCTGAAAGCCTGGAGAGCCCACACCCCCAAGGCGCTCCACGATGCCCATGCCGCCCCCGGCATGGGCATCGTGATCTACGGGGTCAGGATCTCCTTCATGCGGGCGATCTCGATGCCCTGGCCCGCGTAGACGTCGTTGGCCATCAGGCGCATCCTCTGGTCCTGGCCACCCTTCAGCTCCTCGCTCGCCATCCGCCTGGCGCCCTCGTGATGTCTGATCATCAGCTGCAGGAAGAGCCGGTCGAAGGCGGGGCCGCGCGCCGCGCGCAGCCTGTTCATCTCCTCCAGCGAGGCCATGCCGTAGCCGTCGGCGCCGTGCGAGTCATGGCCGGGCGCCTCTCTGCCGAGGCCGCTCAGCCAGTCGGACATCAGCGTGATCTCCGGCTGCTGGGTGAGCGTGATCTGCCGCGCCACGTCGCGCACGCCCTTGGTGGTGGTGCGCGAGCCGACCAGCCCCGCCATCTCCAGCGCCTGCCGGTGGTGGGGGATCATGCCCTCGGCGAAGCGGACGTCCGCCGCCACGGCCGTCCAGTCCCTGGCCGGTAGGCTCTCCCCTGGCCTGGCCGTACGGCCCGCCTCTCCCGGCGCGCCTGGAACGATCACCGGCGGACCCGAGCCCACGGGTGAGGGTCCGGCGGGCGGAGCCGAGCATCCCGCGAGCGTCACGATAACCGTGACGACAACTGCGCCCGCTTGGACCTTGGCTGACATAGCTTCCATACTGGGCCATAATTCCGAAGGGGGCGCATGTGATCTTTTCCAGGCTGGGTGGCGTGGCGGCGTTGGCGCTGGCGTTGTCGGCGTGCGCGTCGTCTCCACCGCCCTCGCAGTCCCCGCAGGCGGCCGCCTCCTCGCCCCCGGCGTCCTCGGCCTCCCCGTCGGCCACCGCCGCGCCCGGTGACGTGATGACCAGCGACAACGTCAAGCTGGTCGCGAACATGCCGCGTGAGGCGCCGCTCGACGGCGACTCGAACCTGAACTCCGACCTGGCCTTCCAGGGCGACTACGCGTTCGTGGGCAACTTCGGCGGTTTCACCGTCTACGACATCAGCGACCCGGCCAAGCCGAAGACGGTCAGCACGGTCGCCTGCGAGTCGCAGCAGAACGACGTCTCGGTCTACGGCAACCTGCTGTTCCTGTCCGTGGACGAGCCGCGCTCGGACGAGACCTGCCAGTCCAAGCCGCTCGGCATGGAGACCGGCGAGGGCGTCAGGCCGTGGGAGGGCATCCGTGTCTTCGACATCAGCGACAAGAGCGCGCCGAAGTACGTGAGCTCGGTGGCGACCGAATGCGGCTCGCACACGCACACGATGGTGCCGGGCAAGAACTCCGACACCCTCTACATCTACGTCTCCTCGCCCGGCTCGGCGGGCCCCGACTCCGACTCTCCGACCTGCCGCTCGCCGCACGAGCTGATCCAGATCGTCGAGGTGCCGGTGAAGGACCCGAAGCAGGCCAAGGTGGTCGCCTCGCCCAACATCTTCCCCGAGGGGCAGGGCGAAGAGTCGTTCGCGGCCGGCTGCCACGACATCACCGCCTACCCGGAGAAGAACCTGGCCGCGGCCGCCTGCTTCGGTGACGGGGTGCTGCTCGACATCTCCGACCCCGTGCAGCCGAAGGTGCTCCAGCAGATCAAGGACAGGGAGAACTTCCAGATCTGGCACTCGGCGACGTTCAACAACGACGCCACGAAGGTGGTCTTCGGCGACGAGCTCGGCGGCGGCGGGATGCCGACCTGCGACGCCAAGACCCCCGTGACGAAGGGCGCCAACGCCGTCTACGACATCGTGGACGGCAAGCTGGAGCGGCGCGGGTACTTCAAGATGCCCCGCGAGCAGACGCCCGCGGAGAACTGCGTCGCGCACAACGGCTCGCTGATCCCGGTCAAGGGCAAGGACATCATGGTCCAGGCGTGGTACCAGGGCGGGGTGTCGATCTGGGACTTCACCGACTCCGACGCGCCGAAGGAGATCGGCTTCTTCGAGCGCGGTCCTGAGCCGCAGGACGGGGTGATCGCCGGCTCGTGGTCGGCGTACTACTACAACGGCTACATCTACTCCAGCGACATGCTGCGCGGCCTGGACGTCATCGAGATCACCGACCCGCTGACCGACCCGGCCAAGTCGGTGCGGATGGCCGACTTCAACGTGCAGACCCAGAAGGCCTACTGACCGCAGGGGCGGTGGTGACCGCGGCCTCCGGGCCGCGGGAGGCCCCGCCCGTACGGCAGGCCCCCCTGAGCTCCCCCGTGGTCACCACACCCGCCTGCCCGCTCGACGCCACTCGGGCGCGCGGGCGGGCCTCCGTCACATCGCCCGTGGGAGCCCGCCGGCGCCCGACCCCCTACGGGATCTCTAGCGCGGGTCGAAGTCGGCGGCAGCGCGGGCCGCGAAGATCTCCTGGGCCTTGGCCGTGACGGGGCCGGGAGCGGACGGCAGCACGGTGCCGTCGACCAGGCGGATCGGCTGGACGTCCCTGGTCGTGGAGGTGAGGAAGGCCTCGTCGGCCTCGTAGAGCGCCGAGATCGGCACGTCGACCTCCTCGCCGCCGCACCACTCCAGCGTCAGCGCGCGCGTGACGCCCGCCAGGCAGCCCGACTCCAGGGTCGGGGTGATCAGCCTGCCGCCCTGCACCAGGAAGATGTTCGACCCCGTGCCCTCGCAGAGGTTGCCTGCCAGGTTCTCGAAGATGGCCTCGCCGCCGCCGCGGGCCTTGGCGAAGGCCAGCGCCTTGGCGTTGTCGCCGTACGACGTCGACTTGACCCCCGCCAGCGCGCCGCGCTCGTTGCGCGGCCACGGGACCACGGTGACGTCCGCGGTGAGCGGGAAGGCGGCCTGCTCGCCGACGATGACGATCGCGGTGGTGCCCTGGTCGCCGCGGTCGGAGCCGAGCGGGCCCGGTCCGCTGGTGTAGGTGATGCGGATGCGGCCGAGCGGCCAGGCGGGCGCCTCGGCCAGGCAGCGGCGCACGCCGTCGGCGATGGCGTCGACGTCGGGCTCGGGCAGGTCCATGCGCTGGGCCGACAGCTTGAGCCTGTCGAGGTGCCTGGTGAGCGCGAACGACTCGCCGCCGACGCACTTGACGGTCTCGAACACGCCGTCGCCGACCATCAGCCCGTGGTCGAACACCGAGACGGTGGCCTGCGCCGGATCCAGCAGCTCCCCGTTGACCCAGACGGGAACGTTCATCGATTTCCTCCTGAGGATGCCAAAGTGATGAGCCGCGACGCCTTCAGCTCGGTCTCGCGCCACTCGCGGCGAGGGTCGCTGCCCCAGGTGATGCCCGCTCCTGTGCCGAAGCGGATCTCCCCCGCGGTGATCCAGAAGGTGCGGATCCCGACGGCCAGCGCCGCCGTGCGCCGGTCGGCGTCGACCCAGCCCACGGCCCCACAGTACGGCCCGCGCGGCTCGGGTTCGAGCTCATTGATGATGCGCAGGGCCGAAGATTTCGGTGCGCCGGTGACCGAGCCCGGGGGGAAGGTGGCGGCGAACAGCTCGGGCCATCCCATCCCCTCGGCCAGCCTGGCCCTGACGGTCGAGACCAGGTGCACCGAGCCAGGGTAGTCCTCCACGTGGTAGAGCGCGGGGACGGTGACCGAGCCGACCTCGGCGACCCTGCCCAGGTCGTTGCGGACCAGGTCGACGATCATGACGTTCTCGGCGTAGTCCTTGTCGAGCAGGTCGTCGGCGGTGACGCCGGTGCCCTTGATCGGCCTGGACTCCACCACGTCGCCGTCGCGTGACAGGTAGAGCTCGGGCGAGGCCGACACCACGCTCGTGCCCGGCACGTCGATCACGGCGGCGTAGGCGGCGGGGTTGCCGTGCCTGAGCCGGTGCGCCAGGGCCAGCGGGTCGGCCGAGGCCGGCAGCGGTGCGGACAGCACGCGGCAGAGGTTGGCCTGGTAGACCTCGCCCTGCTCGATGTAGTCGCGGATGCGCTGCACGCCTCGTTCGTAGGCGGCCTGGTCGAGCGAGCTGTGCCATGCGCCGGGCCCGGTCCACGGCCCCGCCTGGGGCAGCGGCGCGGGCCGTACGTCGTCGAAGCGAGCGCACGTCACCTTGCCCTCGTAGTCGACCACGACGGCCCACCAGCCCGCGCTGTCGAGCGCGGCCAGATCGGTGGTGAGATCACGGAGCCTGGTGGCCAGGAGCCCACCGACATGGGCGAAACTGTCGTGCACGCCCCTATTGTCCCAGGAGTTCGACGAACGCGAGCGCCGAAGGCAGCGGCACCTCGGGCAGCGCCGCGTAGACCTTCCTGCGCGGCCCCTCCTCGGAGATCGGTCGCAGCACCAGGTCGTCGGGGACGGCGCGGGCGGCGAGCTCGGGAACGAGCGTCACACCGAGGCCCGCGGCGACGTAGCCGAACTTCCCGGTCCACTCGGCCACGCGCAGCCCGCCGCGCGGCGTGAACCCGGCCCTGGCGCAGGCCGCCTGCAGGATCGTCGTCTGACCCGGCGGCGCCGCCTCGATCCAGGTCTCCTCCGCCAGGTCGCGCAGGTCGATCACCTCGCGGTCGGCGAGCCTGTGCCCAAGCGGGAGCGCCACCAGCAGCCGCTCCTCCAGCAACCGCACCGTCTCCGCCTCGGTGGGAAGGCCCGCCGGGTAGTCGCTGACCACGGCCACGTCGAGGGCTCCCGCCTCGAGCCGGTCGAGCAGGCGTCCGCTCAGCCCCTCGACCAGACGGAGCTCGACCTCGGGCCACCGCGCCCTGAACATCTTCAGCGCCTGGGGAACCAGCCACACGTTCGCGGTCGCGAACGCGCCGATCCGCAGCGTCCCCCCGCCGCCCCTGTGGATGGCGGCCAGTTCCTCCTCCGCCTTGCCGAGGCGGTCGAGGACGGCCTCCGCGTGCCTGCGCAGGGCGGCGCCCGCCGGCGTGAGCCTGACCCCCCTGGCCAGACGCACGAACAGCGGCCCTCCCGCCTGTCTCTCCAGCGCGGCGATGCGCCTGGACACCGCCGACTGCGTGTAGCCGAGCAGCTCGGCGGCGCCGGTGAAGGATCCTTCGCGGGCGACCTCGTGGAACAGTCGCAAGTCATTCGTATCAAGCATGGCTGTCATGCAATCTAGTCGGTGGTGGAATGCCTCGCATCCGGGTTGAATCAGAACGTGATTGCATTTCTCGGACAAGGACGCATGGGCGTCCCCATGGCCCGGCGACTCGTGGAGGCCGGGCACCAGGTGAAGGTGTGGCGGCGCGGCCTCGGCGCCGTCAGCGCGGCAGTGGAGGACGCCGACGTCGTCATCACCATGCTCCGTGACGGACCCGCGGTCGAGGAGGTGCTGACGCAGGCGCTGCCGGGGCTGCGTGAGGGGGCGACGGTGGTGGAGATGTCCACGATCGGGCCCGAGGCCGTCCTGTCGTTGCGGGAGCTGCTGCCGTCCTCGGTGAACCTCGTGGACGCGCCGGTGCTGGGCAGCGTCGGCCCCGCCGCCGACGGCACGCTGACGGTGCTGGCGGGCGGCGACCTCTCGGCGTGCCGCTCCGTTCTGTCGGTCTTCGGGACGGTGCGCGAGCTCGGGCCGCTCGGGGCGGGCGCGGCGATGAAGGTGGCGGTGATGGGCGCGCTGGTGCCCGCACAGGTGCTGCTGGCCGAGACCTTCGCGTACGGCGAGGCGCACGGCGTCGACAGGCAGGCGCTGGCGGAGGTGCTGGAGGAGACGCCCCTCGGGGCCCTGGCCGCACGGGTGGCGGCGCCGGCGCAGGAGACCCGGTACGCGCTGGGGCTGGCGGCGAAGGACGTGCGGCTGGGGGCCTGGGAGGGGACGACGATGGCCCGCGCGGCCGGCGCCCGTCTGGCCGCGGCCGAGGCCGCGGGTTACGCCGACCGCGACGTGACCTCGATCGCCACCTTCGTCAGCGCCGCGCCCTCCTCGGGTGACGCGGGCGGCAGGGCGGTGCGCGTCAACCCCGGCAGCGTGCCTGCCACCAACGGGATGTACTCGCACGCCGTCCGGGTCGGAGACATGCTCTACGTCTCCGGACAGGCCGCCTTCGACGAGCGGGGACAGCTGGTCGGCGAGGGCGACATGACCACGCAGGCCGAAGTGATCTTCCAGAACATCGGCAAGATCCTGGCCGACCAGGGCGCGGACTTCTCCGACATCGCCTTCATCAGGACCTACATGACGGACCTGGACATGCGTATGGAGTACGGCGCGGTGCGCAGGAAGTACCTCACAGGCACCCCGCCGGCCAGCACGACCGTGGAGGTGTCGAAGCTGTTCATGCCGGGGCTGCTGCTGGAGGTGGACCTGATCGTCGCCCTGCCGTGACAGGGCGGTGGCGGGCCGCGTGGCGCGGCCCGCCCCTGCTCCTGCGCCTGCTCAGGCGAGCGGGCCTGTCACCGACTCGACGGTGGAGACCACGCTGCCGTCGGCGACCAGGCGGACCACCGACTCGATCTCGGGGGCGAGGAAGCGGTCGGGGCCGGGGCCGGCCACGCTCTCCCTCAGCGCGCCGACCACCGCGCCCGTCGCGGGGGCGGGGCGCAGCGGGGCTCGCAGGTCGATGGCGCGGGCGGCGGTGAGCACCTCGATCGCCAGCACCCTGGTCAGGCCGTCCACCGAGCGGCGCAGCTTGCGCGCGGCCGACCAGCCCATGGAGACGTGGTCCTCCTGCATGGCCGAGCTCGGGATCGAGTCGACGCTCGCGGGGGCCGCCAGGCGCTTCATCTCCGAGACGACGGCCGCCTGGGTGTACTGGGCGATCATGTGTCCCGAGTCGACGCCAGGGTCGTCGGCGAGGAAGGCGGGCAGGCCGTGGTTGCGCGCCACGTCCAGGAAGCGGTCGGTCCTGCGCTCGGACATCGAGGCCACGTCGGCGGCGACGATGGCGAGGAAGTCGAGGACGTAGGCGACGGGGGCGCCGTGGAAGTTGCCGTTGGACTCGACGCGTCCGTCGGCCAGCACGGCCGGGTTGTCGACGGCGGAGGCCAGCTCCCAGGCCGCGACGTTGGCCGCGTGGGCGACGGTGTCACGGGCGGCACCCGCCACCTGGGGGCGCGCAGCGCAGGGAGTAGGCGTCCTGGACGCGCGTGCAGGCGTTGGGGTCGCGGTGGCTCTCCATGATGCCGGAGTCCTGAAGGATCCTGACCATGTTCGCGGCGGCCAGCGCCTGGCCCGGCTGGGGGCGCAGGGCCTGCAGTTCGGGGGCGAAGACGCGGTCGGTGCCGAGCAGCGCCTCCACGCTCATCGCCGCGCTGATGTCGGCGGTCTTGAGCAGCCTGGTCAGGTCGTCGATGGCGAGGATGAGCATGCCGAGCATGCCGTCCGTGCCGTTGATGAGGGCCAGGCCCTCCTTCGCGGCCAGCTCGACGGGCTCGAGCCCCGCCTGCTTGAGCGCCTCGGCCGACGGCCCGACGTTCCCCGACCCATCCCGCACGACGCCTTCGCCCATCAGCGTCAGGGCGACGTGCGCGAGCGGGGCGAGGTCTCCAGAGCAGCCCAGGCTGCCGTACTCGTGGACGACAGGGGTGATGTGCGCGTTCAGCAGCCCGGCCATGGCCTTGGCCGTCGTCGGGCGGATGCCGGTGTGCCCGGTGGCCAGGGTGTGCAGGCGCAGCAGCATGAGCGCGCGCACCACCTCCGTCTCCACCTCGGGCCCGCTGCCCGCCGCGTGCGAGCGCACCAGCGAGCGCTGGAGCTGGGCGCGCAGGGCGGGGTCGATGTGCCTGGTGGCCAGCGCGCCGAACCCGGTCGAGACGCCGTAGGCGGGGATCGGGCTCTCGGCCAGCTCGTCGATCCGCTGGCGCGCGGCGGAGATCGCCGCCATGGCGTCGTCGGTCAGGTGGACGGGCGCGCCGTGTCGGGCCACCCTGATGACGTCGCCGAAGCTCAACGGCTCGGGTCCTACGTTCACGACCTCGTTGTCGCGCATGTTGCCACTCTCTCGCTCAGGTAACCGGCGTATGTGATGTTAGCTCCTTACAGGACAAACACCGTCGTCCCGCTCCCCTGCCCCCGTCAGGCAGGATTCACCCGGAGCCGCCCTGCCGTGGGGGCGCCGCCCCACAGGAAACGGCGCCCCCACAGCCTTGGGTCAGGAGTTCGCGACCGCGCACAGCAGGCGGTTGTTGCCGCGCTGCCACAGCGTGCCGACCTCGGCGAACCCCGCCGCCGTCAGCGCCTGCGCATGCATGGACAGCAGGTGGGACTCCGCGCCGTTGTGTCCCGCCCCTGCGGTGGTGCGCGCGGTGTTGAACTCGGCCAGGTCGGGGTCGGCGGCGACCGCGTCCCACCAGTCCCGCCAGCCCTCCGGCAGCCCGTCGGCGAAGGCGCGCGCGGTCTGCTTGTCGTGGACGGCCCGCTCCAGCCCAGCGATGGACGGCGTGGCGTCGTCGGACTCGAAGTGGTCGCCGTTCAGCAGCAGCCCGCCCGGGCGAAGGATCGAGGCGACCTCGGCGTACATGGCGGTCAGCTCCGGGCTGGAGATCCAGTGCAGTGCGGTCGTGCTCACCGCCGCGTCCACGGGGCGGTCCAGGCCCAGCCCCTCGCTCCAGCCAGGCGTGCGGAGGTCACGCGAGAAGAAGGTCAGGTGCGGATAGGCGGCGCGCCCGAGGCCGAGCAGGAGCGGGTCGGCGTCGACGGCGATCACGGTGGCCTTCGGCAGCCTCTCCAGCAGCCTGGCGGACAGCGACCCCGGCCCGCAGCCCAGGTCGACCACGAGCGGGTCGGGACGTCCCGAGGCCTCGACGGCGTCGATCAACGCGGTGAAGCGCTCCTCGCGGTCGGGCAGGTAGCCCTCCTGCTGGCGGTCCCAGCGCGCGATCCACTCGAGTGCGGCATCGTTGGTGAGCACAGAAAGCCTCCTTGTGACCGTCGTCTATACTTTCGACAGTCACAACGTAGAACGTGAGGGTGTGACCGGTCAAGTGGATTTCAACAGTCACAACGACGGAGTGGTTCTGGTGGCCGTCGGCTTGGTCAACGCGCTCACGCCCGGTGAGCGGCGAGGGCGCCCCTTCCCCGTGCCCGCCGACCTGCCCGCCGCCGCCACCGAGGGGCTGCGCAACGGCTACCCGAACCACCGCGAGGTCGGCGAGGGCGACGCGGGCGAGCTGGCCGAGGTCGCCGAGCGGCTGCGCGTGGTGTTCGAGGCGGTCTCCTCGGGCGACGTCGACACGGCGGCAGGGCAGATCAACCGCCTGCTCGACGAGAGCCGCGCCAGGCCGCGCCTCGACCGTCACGACGGGGAGCCATGGCACCTGCACTTCCACGGCCCCGGCGGCACGATGGCGGGAGACTGGGCCGCCAGCTGCGCGACGGGGCTGGCGATCGTGCTGGGCAGCGAGTTCCACGATCGCCTCGGGGTGTGCACGGCGCCGCACTGCGACCGCGTCTACGTGGACGTCTCCCGCAACGGCACCCGCCGCTTCTGCTCCACCCCCTGCCAGAACCGGGTCAAGACGGCCGCCTTCCGCGCCCGCACCAGAACCGCCTGACGAGGGCCGGGTCGGCGCTACGTCGGCAGGAGCCGCCGACCGCGCAGACCCTTCCCCACCCCAGGGCGGCGCCACGTCAGCAGGAGCCGTCGACCGTGCAGACCCCTTCGCCGCCCAGGGGCTCGACGGGGGCGATCTCGCGCCATGACCGGTCGAGCAGGTCGGCGAAGACCTCGACCGGCTGCGCCCCCGAGACGGCGTACTTCTCGGCGAAGACGAACGTCGGCACCCCCGAGACGCCGAGCCGCCGCCCCAGCGCCTCGTCCTTCCTGACCGACTCGGTGAAGTCGGCGCTCTCCAGCATCGCCAGCGTGGCGGCGGGGTCCAGCCCGGCCTCGGCGCCGAGCCGTACCAGGGTCTCGTGGTCGGAGAGCACGGCGCCCTCGCCGGTGTAGGCCCGCAACAGCCGCTCGCGCACAGGCTCCCCCACGCCCTCCCTGGCGGCGTACTGCATGAGCCGGTGGGCGTCGAAGCTGTTGACCGGCCTGGCCAGGTCGAGCCGGTAGGTGAGGCCGGACTGCGCGGCCAGGTCGCTCAGCGCGCCGATGCGCTGCCTGGCCTGCTCGGGCGTTCCTCCCACGTCGCGTCGGTGCCGCTCGGGGAGGGTGAGGTCCGCCCGCCTGCTCCCCTGCGGGTCGAGCTCGAAGCTGCGCCAGCGCACCTGTACGGCGTCACGCCGTGCGAACCCGTCCAGCGCGCTCTCGAACCTGCGCTTCCCCAGGTAGCACCAGGGGCAGACGATGTCGGACCAGATGTCCACAATGAGTGTGCTCATACGGCTTACCCTAGGCACTGAGCTAACTTCAGGTAAGTACGCACCTTCGGGTAAGGGGCTTACCTCCAACGGTTTGGGGACTCGGCCAGGATTCGCTACAGTTCTCTACGTCGCCGCGAACACGCGGCAACGCGGAAGTGGCTCAGTGGTAGAGCATCACCTTGCCAAGGTGAGGGTCGCGGGTTCGAATCCCGTCTTCCGCTCTGAGATCCACCCGAGGACGATTAGCTCAGCGGGAGAGCGCTTCCCTGACACGGAAGAGGTCACTGGTTCAATCCCAGTATCGTCCACCACCGTTCCCCCAGGTCGCTCGACCTGGGGGTTCGCTGTTTCCTGGGCCTTGAGGCACCCGGAGGCGCTCCAGTCCCGTCGGCGGCCAGGGAAGACACCGGAGCCGTCAGGGTGCTGGTCTCAGGTTGCTCGTCCAGGCGTCGATCTTGGCCTGCCACTCCTCCGGGTCCTCCGGCCTGCCGGGGATGCCCGGCCTGCTCTGCCAGGGCAGCGGGCCGTCCTCGTGGCGGTACTCCACGCCGACGGCCGCCAGGCGTGGCAGGTGCGCGGCCAGCCGGTCCCTGAAGTCACCGAGGTCCCGCTCCGGCGTGCTCCAGACGGTCTCGGCGAAGGCCGACAGGCGGGGGAAGGCCATGTAGTCCACACGCCGGTTGGAGTCGATCAACTCGGTCCACACGGCGCACTGCGACCCGACGACGTGCGCGCCCGCAGGGTCGTCACGCAGCTCCTTGGGCAGCGGCTCGAAGGCGTAGACGTCCTCGAGCCCCAGTACGGTGCCGAAAGGGACGGGCTCCTCCTCGCCGGGGGCCTGCCGGTAGTCGAGGTAGACGGACGTGCTCGGACAGGTGATCACGTCGTGTCCCGCGCGGGCCGCCGCCACGGCGCCCAGGTCGCCGCGCCAGGAGGCCACGACGGCTCCGGGGGCCAGCCCGCCCTCCAGGATCTCGTCCCACCCGACGAGCCTCCGGCCGCGCGCGGTGAGGAACTCGTCGAACCGGTGGATGAACCAGCTCTGGAGCGCGTCCTCGTCGCGCAGCCCGAGCTCGCGCATCCTGGCCTGGGCGGAGGGACTCTCGCGCCACTGGTCCTTTCTGCACTCGTCGCCGCCCACGCAGATGAAGCGGCTGGGGAACAGGTCGAGCACCTCCTCGAAGACGTTCTCGAAGAAGGTGATCGTCGCGTCCTCGACGTTCAGCACGTTGACGCCGACGCCCCAGGTGGTGCGCACCTCGAGCGGCTCGCCGAGGTTGCCGAGCTCGGGGTAGGCGGCGATCGCGGCCTGGGTGTGGCCCGGCAGGTCGATCTCGGGCACGACCATGACGTGTCGGCGCGCCGCGTAGGCGACGATCTCGCGGATGTCGTCCTGCGTGTAGTAGCCGCCGTGCGGGCGGCCGTCCATGGCGCCGTTCCAGCCGGTCTGGCTCTCCCTGCGCCAGGCGCCCACCTCGGTGAGCCTGGGATAGCGCCTGATCTCCAGCCGCCATCCCTGGTCGTCTGTCAGGTGCAGGTGCAGGACGTTGAGCTTGTGCATCGCCATGAGGTCGATGAACCGCAGCACATCCGCTTTTGTCATGAAATGGCGGGCGACGTCGAGGAGGCAGCCGCGATAGCCGAAGCGCGGCTCGTCCTCCACGTGCACGGCGGGCAGCGCCAGTGTCCCGCCGATGCCCGCCTTCCTGAAGGCCTCGGACGGCAGCAGCTGCCGCAGCGTCTGGGCCCCGTAGAAGGCCCCCGCGGGACCGCCCGCCACGATCCGCACGCCCTCGGCCTCGACCGTGAGCCGGTAGGCCTCCGGCTCCAGGTCGCCGAGTCCGAGCGTGATCGCTCCCTGGCCCTGCCCTCCCGGGAGCAACTCGCCGCCGGTGACGGCGCCGAGTTCGCCGCGCAGCCACGCGGCCACCTCGCTCAGCGCGGGATCGGCGATGAGCGCGGTCTGCTTGCCGAGGACGAACCGCCCCGGCCTGGTCTCGTACAGGACAGGCTTGGGAATGATCATCGATTGCGACCTCCTAGGTGCAGGTGATGGTGGCGTCGGCGAAGTCGGCGTGGTCGGAGAAGACGTTGTCTCCGCCGTTGGCCGCGACCAGCCGTACGAACGTGGCGCCCTCGACCGAGGCGGTGACCTTCTTGGCGGGCTGGGCTCCGGTGAGCACGCCGGAGTGGGCGACGCGCCCGCCGTCCGCCCAGACCTCGAAGTCGACCGAGCCCGCCGCCCCTGCGCTGTCGTCGATCCCGGCCTGGAACTCGACGGTGGTGCAGCGCCCCGCCGTGTAGAACTCGATGTCGGCGCGCGCGTGCGTGCCGAGCCCCTTGGCGTGGACGACGCCCTCGATGGTGAGCGGCGCGCCGTCGCCCTGTCCCTGGCCGCCGACGCTCTGGTCCCGCTCGACCGGTCCCCAGTGGCTCGTGGACCTCAGCCACGGCAGGTCGCTCAGGTAGCTTCTGCCCGGGCCTGGCGCGTGTGCGACCCTGGCGACGGACGTGGCCTCGAGGGTGCGCGTGGCGAGGGCGGCGGTCGCGGTGAGCGTGTGCTCCGCCTGCTGCGCTCCCGCGGGAGCGGTGACGGCCCAGCTCGCCTCGCCCGTCCTCCTGGCCTGCCACCCTTCCGGTACGGCGAGCGTCACCCTGGCCTCGCCGAGCCGTCCCGTGCGGCCCACGTCGACGACCCTGGCGACGACCTCCCGTTCCAGGCCCGGCTCGAAGACGGAGGGCCTGTCGTCGCCCAGGACCGCCGCGGGGTCCAGCTCGAACAGCGCCAGCGACGGGTCCTTCCGCCCGCCGGGGCCGACCCTGTACATGACCGAGCCGTGCGCCGGCACCGAGGCGGCCAGGTCACCCGTGGTCGAGGAGACGGCCCCTGTCCACAGGTCCTCGACCCGGTAGCGGGGAGCGGCAGGCAGCTTCAGCCTGCCGCCCTTCACGGAGATCGTCGCCTGCCTGTCGCTCTCGTTGAACAGCACGATCGCGCGGTCGCCGTTCTCCAGCGGCTTGGAGATGACGTGGTACCAGCCGTCGCTCTGCACGAGGCGGCCCATCGCGCCGAGCCTGTCCTGGTCGACGGCGATCACCTTGGGGTTGGCCACGATCGAGGCCGGGGCCCTGCCAGGGTCGGCCTGGAGGATCAGCGGGGCGGCGCCGACGGCCCAGAGCGTGAACTGGCTGCGGTACTCCGCCTCCGTCATGCCGCCGCGCCCGGCCTGGATGAGGTCGGGGTCGGCCCAGCTGCCCGCACGGGCGTGGTCCGCGCGCAGGGAGTTGGTCTCCCAGATGCCGAGCATCGTGGAGTAGCTGTCGGAGATCGGCCGGTTGACGACGTTGGTGCGCCAGGTGGTGGCCAGCTGAGCGCCCCAGAGCCACGGGACGCTGTTGCCGTCCTCGTTGTTCATGGCGAAGGCCATCGAGTCGCCGACCGCCTGCCGCATCAGCGGGTAGAGCGTCTCGGCGATGTCGCGGGAGGTCCTGCCGGGGAAGTCGGCCGTGGGGATGTTGCACCAGTCGTACTTCAGGTAGTCGACGCCCCAGGCGGCGAGCAGCGCGCCGTCCGCCGCCTCGTTGCCGTAGGAGCCGGGGCCGCCTCCCGCGCACGCCTTGGTGCCGGCCGACAGGGCGAGCCCGAGCTTGAGTCCTCTGCCGTGCAGGTGGTCGGCCAGGGCCTTGATGCCGGAGGGAAAGCGCGTGGGATGGGCGGCCAGCGCTCCCGAGGCGCGCTGCGGGGCGAGCCAGCAGTCGTCGATGATCACGTAGCGGTAGCCTGCCTGGCTGAGCGCGGCCATGGCGTCGGCCGCCTGCCGTACCGAGGTCTCGGAGACCGAGCAGCCCAGCGTGCGGCTGTTCCAGCCCATCGGAGGGGCCTCGACCGCGGGTGGCGCGGCCGTACGGGCCTGCGCGCCCGACAGCGGTAAGGCGAGCACGCCGAGGAGAGCCGCCGCGAGGGCGGCCGCGGATGTGCGCATGAGACTTCCCGTCAGACTGGGTTGAGGCTCGGGCTGCCGGGCTCGATGACGAACGAGCCCGAGGTGTAGGCGGGGGCGTGCGGCTCGGTCACGCGGGACAGGGATCGGAAGTCCACCTTCATCTCGGTCTGCGAGATGCGGCTCCTGACGTAGCCGCGGCGGCCGTTGAAGAACTTCACGTGCGGGTTCTCCCGCAGGAGCGCCTCGGTGTTCCAGTACTCGTCCACGCCGTCACCCGCGCTGCTGACCGAGGTGGTGACCAGCTCGACGGCCACCGACTTCGAGCCAGGGTCCTGGTGGTCGCGCTTGAGCTCGCCCGCCCAGTGCGAGTGCACGTCGCCGGTGAGCACGACGCCGTTGCGGCCATGGTCGTCGATGGCGGCGGCCAGGCGGTTGCGGGAGGCGACGTAGCCGTCCCAGCCCTCGTTGGACCAGCCCCTCTGCTCGCCGAGGACCCAGTCCATCTCCATCATGAAGACCTGCTGGCCGAACAGGTCCCAGGTGGCCGCCGACGAGCGCAGCTCGCCCTCCAGCCAGGCCTCCTGCTCTCGGCCCAGAATCGTGCGGTTGTCGTCGAAGCGCTCCACGCACTCGGGGCCGACCGTTCCCGCCGGGATCACGCAGGCGTACAGGTCGCGGTACTGCCTGGTGTCGAGCAGGTGCAGGTTGGCCACCGCGCCCCAGCGGATGCTGCGGTAGAGGTGGAGCTTAGGGCCGTCGGGCCGCTGCGCCCTGCGCAGCGGCATGTTCTCGTAGTAGGCCTGGAAGGCGGCGGCCCTGCGCGGCAGGAACGGCGGCTCCGGCTGCTCGGGGACGTCCGCCGCCCAGCCGTTCTCGATGTCGTGGTCGTCCCACACGACCACCCATGGCGCGATGGCGTGGGCCTGCTGCAGGTCGGGATCGCTCTTGTGCTGGGCGTGCCGTAATCGGTATCCGGCCAGGTCGAGGCACTCTCCCCCGGCCTGGTCGCGCACGGGGTACTTGTAGTCGCCGTACTCGTAGAAGTAGTCACCGAGGAAGGCGACGAGGTCGGGGTGGTCCTCGGCCATCCTGCGGTAGGCGGTGAACCAGCCGACCTGGTAGTCGGCGCAGGAGGTGAAGGCGAGGTTCAGCTCTCGGCTGCGCGCGCCGGGCGCGGGCGCGGTCAGCGTGCGGCCCACGGGCGAGATCTCGTCGCCCGCGCGGAAGCGGTAGAAGTACTCGGCGCCCGAGTCCAGGCCGTCGAGCTCGACGTGCACGCTGTGCGCCGCCTCCGGCCTGGCGATCTCGGCGCCCTGCCGTACGACCTGCCTGAAGTTCTCGTCCTTGGCGACCTGCCACCGCACGGGCACCGGACGGCCCGGCATGCCGCCGAGGCCGTCGAGGGCGGTCGGGTCCATGGCGAGGCGGGTCCACAGGACCACGCCGCGCGGGTCGGGCTCGCCCGAGGCGACGCCGAGCTGGAAGGGATCGGACAGCGGGGCGCGCCGGGCCGCCGCCGCCGGGCGCACGGGTGAGACACCCGACACGGCGACGAGACCCAGGCCCCCGGCGAGGAGCGAACGCCGAGTGATCATTTGATGGTCGCGTTCCCCTCGGCCACGGCCTGGTCGGCGGCCTGCTGGGGGGTGATCTTGCCGAGGTACATCTCGTTGAAGATCTGGTTGAGCTTCGGCTCGAAGCCAGGGAAGCCGGTGGTGACCGGCAGGTTGAAGGTGGTGCCCTCGGTCTGCTTCAGGTACGGCGCGACGTCGATCTTCTTGGTCTTCCAGTAGTCGACATAGCCCTGGGAGAGACCGCCGAGGGCGGGGATGACGAACCCCTCGTCGGCCATCAGCTTCTGCGGCTCCCTGGTGGACAGGTAGGCCGCGAGCTTCATCGCCTCGTCAGGGTGCTCGGTCTTGGCGTAGACGGCCTCGGACAGGCCGTTGATGTTGACCGCGCGCCCCGCGGGGCCTTCGGGCATCATCGCGACGCCGATCTCGAAGGTGGACTCGGGCGCCACGAACGGGAGCAGCGCGTTGTTGGCGGGGAACATCGCCACCTCGCCGGCCTGGAACATCTCCGTGGCCTTGCCCGTCGGCGGGTTGGTCCGGGTGGCCGGCGGCGAGACGTGGTGCTTGTTGACCAGGTCCACCCCGAACTGCAGGGCCTGCACAGAGGCGGCGTCGTTGAAGGCGTACGCGCCGAAGGGCTTGTCGAGCAGCTTGCCGCCGTTGGAGACGACCCAGTTCATCCACTGGGTCTGGTAGTGGTTCCACGAGGCGAAGCCGTACGTCTTGACCTTGGCGGGGTCGAAGCCGTCCTCGCCCGGATGCTTGCCGCCCTCGTCGACGGTGAGCTTGCGGGCCAGGTCGAGGAAGGTGCCGCTGCCGTCGGCCTTCCAGGTGAGGGTCTCGGGCATCTCGACGCCCGCGCGCTCGAACAGGTCCTTGTTGTACAGCAGGCCGACGATGCCCAGGTCCTTGGGGACGCCGTACAGCTTGCCCTGATGGGTGTAGGACTCGACGACGTTCTTGTCGTAGGCGGCGGTGTCGAGCTTCAGCGCGGACAGGTCGGCGAGCACGCCCTTGGTGACGTACTCGGGGAACTGGCCGGTGTTCATCCAGAACAGGTCGGGCGCGGTGCCCGCGACCGCGTCGGCGGTCAGCTTGGTCCAGTACTGGTCCCATGGCAGGACCTCGATGGTGACGTCGATGGCCGGGTTGGCCTTCTCGAAGGCCGCCATGATCTTGTCGTAGCCGACCCTCTGCTGCTCGTCCCAGATGCGGTAGGTGAGCGCGACCTTGTCGCCCTCACCTCCGCCCGAGTCTCCGGAGCCGCAGGCGGTCAGGGTGAGCATGGCGGCGCCGAGCAGCGCTCCCGCCATGCGGAATCGGGGGGTGATCATGATTCGCCTTTCACTTCAGACCGGTGAGGACCACCGACCGGACGATGTAGCGCTGGAAGAAGACGAAGATGGCGATCATGGGGACCAGGGCGATGAGGCCGCCGGCCATCATGAGGTTGTAGTCGACGCCGATGCCGACCTTGAGGCCGGCGAGCGCCACGGTCATGACCTTGGTGTCGTCGCCGCTGGTGATGATCAGCGGCCACAGGAAGCTGTTCCACGACGAGATCACCGTGATGATGGCGAGGGTGCCGAGGGCGGGCCTGCACAGCGGCAGCAGGATGCGCACCAGGATCGTCATCGGCCCAGCCCCGTCGATCCTGGCCGCCTCTTCGAGGCCGCCGGGCAGAGCGCGGAAGAACTGCCGCATCAGGAAGATCCCGTACGGCGTGCCGAGGATGTACGGCGCGAGCAGCCCGTACCAGGTGTTGATGACGTCGAGCTCGCGCATGATGAGGAACAGCGGGATCATGGTCACCGCGCTGGGCACCATCATGGTCGCCACGTACAGCCAGAACAGCGCGTCCCTGCCGCGGAAGCGCAGCCTGGCGAAGGCGTAGGCGGCGAACGTGGTGAAGATGAGCTGGCCGATCGTCAGCGCGGCGGTCATCAGCACGGTGTTGCCGAGGTAGCGGGAGAAGTCGCCGCCGAGCAGCCTGGTGATGTTGGCCAGGGTCGGCGGCAGGCCGGGCAGCCACGGGTCGGTGGAGTTGAGCTGCCCCTGGGTCTTGAAGGCGGTGAGCACGACGAGCAGGTAGGGGAAGACCGAGACGAAGGCGCCGGTCAGCAGGGCGGCGTAGAGAAGGAATCGCTTCATGGCTCCTCAGCTCACGTCGTAGGTGGTGCGCCTGCCGAAGAAGCGGACCTGCGCCAGCGTCACGGCCAGGATGATCACGAAGAGCAGCATCGAGAGCGTCGAGGCGTAGCCGAAGTCGAACTCCCTGAAGGCGGTGCCGTAGATCCGGAAGTTGAGCACCTCGGTGCTCTGGCTGGGCCCGCCGTCCGTCATCACGAAGACGGTGTCGAAGACCTGGAAGGCGCCGATCAGGTTGGTCACCATGACGAAGAACATCGTGGGGTTGAGCAGCGGCAGCGTGATCCTGAAGAAGCGCTGCCGGGGGGTGGCGCCGTCGGTGGCGGCGGCCTGGTGGAGCTCGCGCGGGATGCCCTGCAGGCCGGCCAGGAAGAACAGCATGTTGTAGCCGGTGTTCTGCCAGACGGTCACCAGGGCGATCGCGGGCAGCGCCCATGTGGGGTCGGACAACCAGTCGGGCCCGGTGATCCCCACCAGGGCCAGCGCGCTGTTGATCGCGCCGTCGCGCGGGTCGAAGACCCAGTTCCAGACCAGGCCGATCACGATCGGCGTGGCCATCCACGGCACGACGAACAGCGCGCGGTAGATCTTCACGCCTTTCGCGCGCTGGTTGAGCAGGAGCGCGAGGCCGAGCGCGAGGACCGTCTGCAGCGGCACGCACAGCGACACGTACAGCAGCGTCACGACCAGCGAGTGCCAGGCCTCGCCGTCGCCCGCCAGGCGGCGGTAGTTGTCCAGGCCCACGAAGGCCGGCTCCGAGAGCAGTTCCCAGTCGAAGAAGCTGAGCCCGAAGACGATGACGACGGGCAGCAGCAGGAAGGCGAAGACGCCGAACAGGCTGGGGCCGATGAACAGGTAGGCGTACCACTCGCCGGAGCGGCGCCGCCTGGGACCCGCCCCTGGTCGGGCGGCTCCTGGCTCGGCCTTCCCTCGGTCGCGGGCCAGGAGCGTCGCCATCACGACGGCTCCGTGCGGGTGGGGACCATCAGTCGTCTGGTCGTCTCCATGCCCCAGTCGTCGAGCGCCGCGATGGGGTCGCTCGAGCCGCGCAGGCCGCCGGTGGCGTCGATGTGCGCGGCCCACTCCTCGCGCGCCTCCACCCCGGGACGGGCCATGATGCAGTCGGGGTCGTTGACCCACCAGCGCGCGTGCAGGAACTCCCTGGCCGCGCCGGTGAGCCTGGCGCCGAGCTGGGAGGGCTGGCTGATGTCGCCCGCCTTGGGCTGGAGCGTGGGGGCGATGTCGGGACTGACCCGCATGATGTCCACCAGGCCGATGCTGGGCAGCATCGGCGCGCCGCACCCGTGCAGGGTGGCGTCGGCGCCCGCGCCTTCGCGGATCAGCTCCAGGCCGAGGCGGTAGGCCGCGATGGGGTCGATGTCCCGGTGACGGCGGCCGCCGAGGGCTCCCGCGTAGACGAAGTCCAGCTTGAAGTGCGTGATACCGAGCCCTCTGAACGACCTGAAGACGTTCACCAGGTGGGCGGCGGCCTCGGGGTGGGTGACGTCGAGGACGGCCAGGCCCTGGTCCCACATGCGGCCGGCGTCCGCGCCGCCGACCAGCCACTCGGGATGCTCGCGGAAGACGCGGCTGCGCTCGCCCACAAGGAAGGGCGCGGTCCAGATGCCGGCGCGCCTGCCGGCTTCGACGACGGTGGCGCTCGCCCGCTCCAGTGAGCCGAATCCGGGACGCGGCTCCAGCCAGTCGCCGATCTCCGCCTCGTAGCCGTCGTCGATGAGGAACATGTCGGCGCCGAGGCCGTGCCGCTCGGACAGGCGCAGGTTCTCCACGACGTCGTCCTCGGTGACCTTGTCCCAGTAGCCGTACCAGGTGCACCACATGGGCGCGACCGCGGGAAAACTCGCAGGGGCGAAGCCGGTGGCCATGGTGTCGGCCCAGCCGCGCAGCGCCCGCTCCAGCCCGCCTTCGGCCCGCCAGTGCCGTACGGGGCCGTCGGAGGAGACGACCACGCGGCCGCCTTCCAGGCGGGCGCGGATGGAGGGCACCTCGAGCGGGCCCGGCGCCGACCAGACCTCCACGGGGCCCCCGTCGCCCGGGTCGAGGGCGAGCAGCCCCTCGCCCTGGAACAGCCCGTCGGGAACGGGGGTCTCAGGGCGGTAGCAGAGAGTCTGGATGATGGGGTCGGCCGCTCTGGGCGGCCGTTCGGCAAGGCGGTAGGCGCCCGTCGGGCTCCACGACTGCCAGCCGTGCTCGAACACCAGCGCCGCCCTGGGATCGCAACCGACCTCGCCGACGTCTTCAAACGGCATGAGAAGCCCTTCCTGTCGCAAAGATACGAAGGAGCACTTCATTAGTAGCATCGCGCTCAACTAAGGGTCAATGGAGACGTTTCAGGAAAAGCGCCTGGCGCAGCCCGGAGAGGTCTCCGCCTGGTGCACACTTAATGAGGAGACTTACATTAGGAGGTGGCGATGGCCGACCTGCGTGGCGGCGATCTTTCCCGGCTGCGGCAGCTGAACTCACTGTCGGCGATCAGGGCTCTTCGCGGCGCGGGACCGCTCACGCTGTCGGCGCTGGCCGAGCGCACCGGCCTGTCCAGGCCCTCCACGAAGGAGGTCGTGGACGAGCTGGCGCAGGTGGGCTGGGTGGAGGAGGTGCCGCCGAGCCCCGGCACGATGGGCAGGCCCGCGCGACGCTACCGCTTCAGGGCCAACTGCGGCTACCTGGTCGGCATCGACATAGGGGCGCACAACGTGCGGGCCGCGCTCGCCGACCTCGACGGCCAGGTCCTGGCCGAGACCAGGCAGCCGGCGCTGCCCGGCGCCCCGCTCGACGACCGGCTCGCGGCGATCGAGAGGGCGGTGTCCGGATGCCTGACGCTGAGCGGGAAGACGGTGGCCGACCTCTGGACGGTGGCCGTCGGGACCACGGGCATCGTCACCCCCGACGGCAGGGTCGCCTACTCCGCGTCGGTGCCGTCCTGGACCGGCCTCGACCTGGCAGGACGGCTGCGCGAGATGTTCCCCTGCGAGGTGCTGGTGGAGAACGACAGCAGGCTGGCCGCCCTGGCCGAGAGCAGGCGCGGGGTGGCCCGAGGCTCGCGCGACGTGGTCTTCCTGCACGTGGCCAGGCGCATGGGAGCGGCATTGATCATCGACGGGCGGCTGCACCGCGGCTTCGGCACGGCGGCGGGCGAGATCGGCATGCTGCCGGAGATGCGCTGGCTGCAGGCCACCGACCATCTGAACGAGTGCGCCATCGTGCCCGAGGAGACCGTGCCCGAGGACGCGGCGGGCTACACGCTGGCTGCGGCCAGGAGCGGCGATCCCGTGGCTCTCGCCGCGGTCGGCCGCTACCTGGACGACCTGGCTGTGGGGGCCGCCGCGATGGCGTTGCTGCTGGATCCGGAGGTCGTGGTGCTGGGCGGCGGCTTCTCCCGCGCGGCCGACGTGCTGCTGGAGCCGCTGCGTGAGCGGCTCGAGCGCTCCTGCATGCGGATGCCCGAGGTGCTGGCCTCGACGCTGGGCGAGGAGTGCGTGGTGCTCGGCGCGATCGACTACGCCGTCGACCACCTCGACCGCCAGCACTTCACGGCCGACGCGGGCCCGGTCCCGCCGCAGGCGGCCGTGACGAGCCGCTGACCCGGCCGCCCCGGCGGGGCCGGTCAGTCGTCGCGGTCGCCCGGCTCGGCGGGGCACGGGTCGCCGATGTGGACGGGCGGGACCGGCCGCAGCACCCTGCGCCGCTGCTCGGTCAGCTCCTTCAGCCAGGCCTCGTCGTAGGCGTAGCCGTACCTGCTGCTCGTCCAGACCGGCCCGTACCTGTAGATGACGACCCTGCGCTCGCCGGGGTTGGTGCGGGTGGAGCCGCCGTGCATGAGCCCGTCGACGAACAGCAGCGCGTCGCCCTTGGCCAGGTGGACGGGCACCGCGCCCGGCAGGGTGTCCATGCGGTCGCCCCTGGCGTAGTCACCGGCCAGCGGGTGCGGGAGGTTCGACTTGTGGGAGCCTGGCACGACCATCGTCGCGCCGTCGCCCTCGCCGATGTCGGTGAGGGCCAGGATGATGTTGACCTGGGCGCACCGGAAGACGCCGTGGGAATGGCCATAGCTGCCGCGCAGCGCGCCGCGGTAGCCGCCCGAGTGCACCGGGTGGTGGCCACCCGACTCGCGGATCGAGGCGATGGTCTCGTCGATGAACACGCCGGGCACGTAGCTGTCCTCCTCCCCCGCGAAGTGCTTCACGAGACCGAACCAGCTCGGGTGGTCGACCAGCTCCTCGAACGGCCGGCCGGCGGTCACGGCCTGGTGCAGCTCGAAGCCGGTCTCCGGGGTGTAGTCGCGACGCTGCGCGCCCCGGTACCAGTCGCCGCGCGCCAGGTCGCGGGGGAAGGCGTCGAACTCCGCGTTGAGCCGTGCGAGCAGGTCGCCGTCGACCGCGTTCTCGAGAATGAGGTAGCCGTTGAGGTCGAACAGGAAGTCGTCGAGTTCCGACATGGTGCGTGCCTCCAGGCGAGGTGGGGATGCCCCCACTCTGCGGTGCCGCACCCCATGAGGTCATCCGGCCCGGACCGCCGACCTGTCGCATATCCTCAAGGTGTGCGATCGCTGGTGCAGGTGGTCGGCTTGCAGACGTTCCACGTGACCTCGGGGCCGATGCCCACCTCGCACATCCACCCCGAGGTGGAGCTCAACCTCGTGCTGTCGGGCGGCGCCCGCTACGCGACCGTCTCGGGCACGCTCGACCTGCCGCAGGGACGGCTGGCCGCCTTCTGGGGCGGCTATCCGCACCGCCTGGTCTCCGAGCACGACGTCGACTTCCTCTGGGCCACCATCCCGCTGGCCGACCTCACGGGCACGCCCGCGCTGCGCGGCCCGCTGGACCGGCTGCTCCAGGGCGAGTTCCTGTACGGCACCGCCGAGGAGGGCCCGCACGACGCCTTCCTGATGGCCCGGTGGGACACCGACCTCAGGCGCGGTCCTCAGCTCGACGTGGCCGAGCTGTGCCTGCTGGAGATGCACGCCCGCCTGGCCCGTCTGGCGCGAGGGCAGCGCCCCGCGAGGACGGCGGGCGAGAGCGAGGCCAGGGCTGCCGAGCGCATGCTGGCCGTCGTCGCCCGCCGCTACACCGAGGACCTCACGGTGGACGGCATCGCCGCCGACGCCGGTGTGCACCCGACCTACGCCGCGCTGGCCTTCAAGCAGACGCTGGGCATGCCGGTGTGGCAGTACGTCACCAGGCTGCGCGTCGCCCACGCGCGCCGCCTGTTGTCGGTCACCCGCTGGGGCGTCGACAGGGTCGCGCACGAGAGCGGGTTCCAGACGCGGTCGAGCTTCTACCGCGCCTTCCGCGACGCGCTCGGCAGGACACCGACCGAGTATCGGCGTCAGCCCGACTCCATGCTGTGACGCAGGCGGCGGCGATATTCCCTCGGCGACAGCCCGAACGCCCTGCTGAAGACGCGGCTGAAGTGGAAGGGGCTGACGAATCCCGATGCGTCGGCGACCTGACCCACGTCCATGTCGGTGACCTCGAGGAGCCTGGCCGCGTGCCGTACCCTCGCCTCCCTGACCGCCTGCATCGGCGTGCGGCCCGTCTGCTCGGAGAACAGGTGCGCCAACCTCGACGGCGACAGCGCGACCACGCGGGCCAGGGAGGCGACCGTGTGCGGCGCGGAGGGCTCGGCCGCGATCAGCGCCTGGACCTGCCTGACGCGCGGATCGCCGCTCCCAGGCCGGCGAGCCGCCGCCGTGGCAAGCAGCAGCACCTCCTCGACCGCCCCCATGACCAGCTCGCGGGCCTCGGCGGCGGCCGCCACGACCGGCTGGACCGGCTGGGAAGGAGAGGCGGGCGCGCCGTGCCCCGACCACCTGGCGTCGGCGCCCGCGCGAAGAAGCGCCTGCTCCACCCGGTCGTGGCCGGCGCCGTGGATCACATGGCAGCCGGGCGCAAGCGCGTACGGCGCGAGCCACGGCAGCCAGGCGGGTCTCGGCTGGAAGTGCACCCACCAGAACCGCCACCGCTGCTGACCCGGCGCGGTCCTGTAGTACTGGGCCGCCCCGGGCCCGAGGACGACCAGGTCACCCGGGCCTGCCGTGGTGCGCACGCCCGCCTGCTCGACCAGCCCCGCCCCTGCCTGCGTCCACATCAGCAGCCAGCTGGGCGAGCCGCCGGTACGGCGCGTCGCGTATCCGGAGTGCTTGTCGAAGTGGCCGACGATCACCAGCTCGGCAGCAGGAACGGACATGTCCTCAACCGTCACGGGCATACCATCGCACGGCCGCGCTCCTTAGCGTGAGAGGCATGAGGACCGCAGACTTCCACGACCAGGGGTACGTCGTCGTGCCCGGACTGCTCGGCGCGGAGGAGGTGGCCGAGCTTCGCGACGAGTTCATGCGGATGCACGAGCGCGGCCCGATCCCCGGGCACTTCACGCCGACTCCGCAGGAGCCCGGCGGGCCGTACGACATCCTCCGCGAGTTCCCCAGGGTGATGCACCCGCACCAGGTGAACGACGTCGCCCTGCGCTACCTGCTCGACCCCAGGATCGCCGCCATCCTGCGCGAGCTGCTCGGCGAGGAGCCGATAGCAGCGCAGAGCATGTTCTACTTCAAACCGCCGGGCGCGAGGGGGCAGGCGTTGCACCAGGACAACTTCTACCTGCGGGTCGAGCCTGGCACCTGTGTCGCCGCCTGGATCGCGATCGACAGGGTCGACAGGGCCAACGGCGGGCTCGAGGTGGTGCCCGGCACGCACCTGATGGACCTGTTCTGCCCCGAGGAGGCCGACACCGAGCTCTCCTTTACCCGCGAGTACGTCCCGCCGCCGCCCGGCATGGAGCGCGCGCCCGTCGACATGGACCCCGGTGACGTGCTGTTCTTCAACGGCAGCCTGGTGCACGGCTCGGAGCCCAACTCGACGGCCGACCGGTTCAGGCGCAGCTTCATCTGCCACTACGTCGGACGGTCCACCGAGCGGATCTCCTCCTGGTACCCGACGCTCACCATGGCGGGCGAGCCCGTGGGGATCGCCGCCTCGACCGGCGGCGGCCCGTGCGGGACCGAGACGGCGGTGGGGCCTCACTAGACCGCAGGGCCCGCCCACCGCGCTCGGGGCGCTTACGGCGCGGGCCGTCCGGCGGCTGCGCGGTCGGCGTAGACGGCCGCGTCCGCGCCCTCGGTGACGACCGTGGCGGGCCAGCCGGGATCGTAGGCGTCGGCGCCGGAGATCCTGCGCAGCGCCTCCCGCTTGTGCGCGCCCGTCACGACGAGGACCAGGCGTCGCGAGAGGCCCGCGATGGTGTCGATGCCGACCGTGACGCCGTGGCCCGGCACCTCGGCCAGGTCGGCGAAGCCGGGAAAGGTGCCGAGGTTGTCGGCCTTGGTGGTCTCGGCCAGCCGCACGATCCTGGTGCGGGAGTCGCGAGGGGCGCCGGGCGGATTGAAGGCCACGTGGCCGTCGGAGCCGCCGCTGGCCAGCAGGAACAGGTCGATGCCGCCCGCCTGCTCCAGCCGTCCGTCGTAGGCAGCGGGGTCGGCGGGGTCGGGGAACCAGACGGCCTCCTCGGGGACCGGGGCGGCTGCGCCCCCGTTGAGCACGGCCGCGATCTCCTCGCGGGCGAAACGGCGGCAGCTGAAGTGCGCGTCGGCCGCCACGTGGGCGAAGCCGTCGCCGTCGGGGAGCACGTAGTCGTCCATCATCGCGATGACGACGTGGTCGAGCGCGAGCCCGCGCCGCCGTACCTCGCGGGAGAGCGCCAGGTAGGTGAGGCGGGGGGTGCGGCCGCCCGGGCAGCCGAGCACGTAGCGGGCGCCCGCGTCGCGGGCGCCCGAGATGCCGTCGGCGATCTGGCCTGCGAGGTCGGCCGCGAGGGAGCCGGCGTCGTCGAAGACGGTCACCGCGACTGCCATGGGGGTCACTCCTTGCCGAAGAGTCATGCTGACGGACCACGTAGTCTGTAACTTAGACCAGATAGTCCAGTATGTATATCTTGCCGTGATCATCCCAGCATCTGGTCTATCTGGTATCTTGCGACCGTGAAACCTGACCCCGGACCCGTGGTCGCGCTGGCCTACAGCCGGCTCGCCGACTCGTTGCGCCGCGGCGTGTACGCGGCGGGATCGCGCCTGCCCGGCGAGCGTGACCTGGCCGCGCAGCTCGGCGTCAGCAGGGCCACCCTGCGCCAGGCGCTGGCCCTGCTCGCCGAGGACGGCAGCATCACCGCCTCCGCCCAGCGCGGCTGGTACGTCTCGCGCCAGGTCATGGCCGAGCCGCCGAGCGTGCTGCAGAGCTTCAGCGAGATGGCGCGAAGCCGCGGCCTGCGGCCCTCGGCCAGGATCCTGCGCCAGGAGCTGAGGGTGGCCTCCATGGACGAGGCGTCGCGGCTGCGCGTCGCGCCCGCCTCCCGCGTGGTCACCGTCGAGAGGCTGCGCGGCCTGGACGGCGTGCCGGTCTGCACCGACGTGACCGTCGTCGTCGCGTCGAGGGCGCCCACGCTGGCCGACCTCGACCTGACCGACCGCTCCCTGTACGAGACGCTCGAGGACAGCTTCGGGGTCGTGATCGCCAGGAGCGCCTACGCGGTCCAGGCCGAGGCGGCCGACGACCGCCTCGCCGCCCTGCTCGACCTGGCGCCCGGCGCTCCCGTCCTGGTGGGCGACGAGGTCGCCTACGACGCTGAGGGGGTGCCCGTGCTGCTGGGCCGTACGGTCTACCGCGGCGACGCCTACCGCTTCGAGGCCGACCTCTACCGGCCGCTGTCCTGAAATCCCCGTGCCCTAATATTGCGGGACATGCGTGTTCTGCTCGCCGGGGCGACCGGCGCCATCGGCCGCCAGTTGCTGCCCCTTCTCCTATCGGCGGGGCACACCGTCGTCGGCACCTCGAGGTCCACCTCGGGGATGGCCGCGATCAGGGCCGCGGGCGCCGATGCCGTACGGCTGGACGTCTTCGACCGCGACGCCACCTTCCAGGCGCTCGCCGACGCCAGACCCGACGTGGTGATCCACCAGCTGACCGCGCTGGGCGAGCGGCGCTTCGACGAGAACGCCCGCATCCGGCGCGAGGGCACCCGCAACCTGGTCGACGCGGCGGTGAAGGCGGGCACGGGACAGATCGTCGCGCAGTCGATCTCGTGGGTGTACGGGCCCGGCGCCGCTCCCGCCACGGAGGACGAGCCGCTCGACGCCTCACGGGAGGGACTGGTCGGTCCCGCGAGGGCGCTGGAGGAGGCCGCCGCCTCGATGGAACGGCACGTCGTGCTCCGCTACGGCCTGCTCTACGGGCCGGGCACCTGGTACTCCCCCGGCGGGTGGGCCGAGGGCGAGCTGCGCGCGGGGCGGATGGCCGCGGGGGCCGCGGTCAGCTCGTTCGTGCACGTCATGGACGCGGCGAGGGCGGCGCTGCTGGCGCTCGACTGGCCCGAAGGAGTGGTCAACGTGGTGGACGACGAGCCTGCCGCGGCCTGGGAGTGGGTCCCCGCGCTCGCTGCCGCCCTGGACCTCCCCGCCCCCCCGCTCACGGTGGGACGACAGGGGTGGGAGCGCGGGGCCTCGAACGCCAAGGCCCGCGCGCTCGGCTGGCGGCCCGCCCACCCGTCGTGGCGGACCGGCTTCCCCGCACTCACCCGCTGATCGCCCGGTCAGAACCGCCAGCGGGTCTGGCCGTACTCGCCCTCCCTGGCGAATCCGAAAGCCTGCTCGGGCGCGACCGCGAAGACCAGCGCCCTGCCGCCCTCGCCCGCGAAGGCGCCGTCAGCCACGTCGAAGTGCCAGCTTGGGCCGTACTTCTCCTCGTAGGCGGCGGCCAGACGCCGCAGTGCCTGCTCGTCGCGCACCTGGACCGCCTCGCCCTCGACCACCACGTCGGTCCCCTCGGTGAGGGAGTTGCCGCCGGTGGTGAGGACGCAGCGGGCGTTGCTCTCCAGGTTCCTGGCCTTGCGCTCGGCCGGTCCCGTGCAGAAGTGCAGCGCGCCGTCCAGCCAGATGCCGATCAAAGGCGTGACGTGCGGTCTTCCGTCAGGGCGCACGGTCGACAGCCAGTAGATCTGCGCGCGCTCCAGCAGGCCGCGCGCGTCGGACCAGCTGACCGGGGTCGCCTTGTCGCTGCTGAACCGGGCGTCGAGCTCGGTCGTGGGCTCTTTCTCTGCCATGCCTTCCGGCATATCACTTGGGGAAGGAGCGGCGCACGAGGGCGCGCACGTCTTTCTCGAGCTCGGGGACGGGACCCTCGACCTGGACGCCGGGGACGACCTCCTGGATCGGAATCGGCCTGACCGGCGAGGCGGGCGCGCCGAGCTCGGCCCGCCATGCGGTGAGCTGGGCGGCGGAGGTCGCGTAGACGATGCGGCCCAGGCCCGCCCAGCCGTGGGCGGCCGAGCACATCGGGCAGTGCTCGCCCGAGGTGTAGAGGGTCGCGGCCGCGCGCTCCTCGGCGGGCAGGTGGGTGGCCGCCCACCTGGCCAGGTCGATCTCGGGATGCCTGGTCGGGTCGCCGGAGGTGGTCTCGTGGTTGCGTCCCTCTCCGAGGACGGTGCCGTCGGCGCCGACCAGGACCGAGCCGAACGGGTCGTCGCCCGCCTCGACGGCCTCTGCCGCCAGTTCCACACAACGTCGTAGATGCCGTAGATCGATCTCGTTCACAGGGCCATGCTAGAGGCGGCCTCCCCGGCCGCCCCCGCGACCCGCACGCCCGGGACCGGACGCGCGGGATCGCACCAGCGCAACCAGGCCCGTTGAACAGGGCCCGTGGAACCGCACGCCCGAGACCGGATCCGTGGGGCCGGACGCGCGAGTTTCGGAGCCGGCCCCGGAAGGGGTCAGCGTAGGAAGGCGGCGGCGACGCCCGCGTCCACCGGGATGTGGAGTCCCGTCGTGAGCGACAGGTCGCCGCCGGTCAGGGCGAAGACCGCCGCGGCGATGTGCTCGGGCAGCACCTCGCGCTTCAGCAGCGTCCGCTGGGCGTAGAACTCGCCGAGCTTCTCCTCCTCGACCCCGTACACCGCCGCCCTGTTGGCGCCCCACCCGGACGCGAAGATGCCCGAGCCCCGCACCACCCCGTCGGGGTTGACGCCGTTGACGCGGACTCCGTGCGCGCCGAGCTCGGCCGCCAGCAGGCGCACCTGGTGGGCCTGGTCGGCCTTGGCGGCTCCGTAGGCGACGTTGTTGGGCCCGGCGAAGACGGCGTTCTTGGAGGAGATGTAGACGATGTCGCCTCCCATCTCCTGGAGCAGCAGCACCCTGGCCGCCTCGCGCGAGACGAGGAAGGAGCCGCGGGCCATGACGTCGTGCTGGAGGTTCCAGTCGTCGAGCGTGGTCTCCAGCAGCGCCCGCGACAGGGAGAGGCCGGCGTTGTTGACGACCAGGTCGAGGCCGCCGAAGGCCAGGACGGCCTGCCGTACGGCCTCGACGACCTGCTCCTCCGAGGTGACGTCGACGGCCACGGCGACGGCGACGTCGGAGGGCCGGTGGGCGCGGGCGCCGAGCTCGGCGGCGACCTTCTCGGCGGAGCCGAGATCACGGTCGGCGACGACGACGCAGGCGCCCTCGGCGGCGAGGCGGCGGGCCGTGGCGGCGCCGATGCCCGACCCGCCGCCGGTGACCAGGGCCACGCGCCCGGCCAGCGGCTTGGGCTTGGGGAGGCGGCGGAGCTTGGCCTCCTCCAGCTCCCAGTACTCGATGCGGAACTTCTCCGACTCGGGGATCGGGGCGTAGACGGAGACGGCCTCGGCGCCGCGCATCACGTTGATGGCGTTGACGTAGAACTCCCCCGCGACGCGCGCGGTCTGCTTGTCCTTGCCGAAGGAGAACATGCCCACGCCGGGCACGAGCACGATGGCGGGGTCGGCGCCGCGCATCGCCGGTGAGGTGTCCACGGCGTGCCGCTCGTAGTAGGCGGCGTACTCCGCCCGGTAGGCGGTGTGCAGGACGCGCAGCCGCTCCGTGACCTCCTCCAGCGACGCCTCGGGCGGCAGGTCCACGACCAGGGGGGCGACCTTGGTGCGCAGGAAGTGGTCGGGGCAGGAGGTGCCGAGGGCGGCCAGGCGAGGGTGCTCGGCCCGCGAGAGGAAGTCGAGGACCTCGGGACTGTCCGTGTAGTGGCCGACCTGGCGGGCGTCGGTCGAGCACAGCCCCCTGACCAGCGGGAAGAGCGCCGCCGCGCGCTCCCTGCGGGCCGCCTCCTCGAGGGGCCGGTGGATCACAGGGCCGAAGGGCTCGGGTCTGCCGTGCTCCTCGATGTACCGCGCGGCCGTACGGATGATCTCCAGGGAGTTGGCCTGGCACTCCTGGCTCGTCTCGCCCCACGCGGTGATCCCGTGCCCGCCGAGGACGCACCCGATCGCCTGGGGGTTGGCCGCCTGCAGCGCGGCGATGTCGAGGCCGAGCTGGAAGCCGGGGCGCCGCCACGGCACCCACAGCACCCTGTCGCCGAAGATCCGCGCGGTCAGCTCGGGGCCGTCCTGCGCGGTGGCGATCGCGATGCCGGAGTCGGGGTGCAGGTGGTCGACGTGGGCGGCGTCGACGAGTCCGTGCATGGCGGTGTCGATGGACGGCGCCGCGCCGCCCTTGCCGTGCAGGCAGAAGTCGAACGCGGCGACCATCTCGTCCTCGCGCTCGACGCCCGGGTAGCCGTCGACCATGGCGCGCAGCCGGTCGAGGCGCAGGACCGCCAGCCCTTCGGCGCTCAGCGTGCCCAGGTCGCCGCCCGAGCCCTTCACCCACATGAGCTCGACGTCGCCGCCTGTCACGGGGTCGCGCTCCACCCCCTTGGCGGAGGCGTTGCCGCCCGCGAAGTTGGTGTTGCGCGGGTCCGAGCCGAGGGCGTGGGCCCGGTCGAGCAGCTCGGTTACCGTCATCAGATCTCTCCCTTGGGTGTGTGCGTGAGCCGGGCGCGGCTCGACATGCCTGTCCGTACGGCCGGCGCGGCCAGGCGTAGCGCCCGACCGCCTGAAGAAGGCGCGGTCAGGCGCCCCAGCCCGCCTGGGCGCCGCCGACCCGCTCGGCCGCGATCTTCTCGAAGTAGCCGGACCTGGCGTAGGCGGCCATGGGGTCGGGGTCGAGCCCCATCTCCTCGCGCAGCTCCCCGAGCAGCGGCCTGACGTCGGTGTTGTAGGCGTCCATCAGCGCGGCGTTGGCGCCGAGCACGTCACCTGCCCGCTGCGCGGCGGCGAGCGCCTCGCGGTCCACCAGGAGCGCCTTGGCGGTCGCCTCCTGGACGTTCATCACCGAGCGGATCTGGCCGGGGACCTTGGGCTCGATGTTGTGGCACTGGTCGAGCATGAAGGCGACGTGCGGGCCGTACCCGCCGCCGCCGATGACCTCGAACATGATCCGGAACAGCTGGAAGGGGTCGGCCGCGCCGACCATGAGGTCGTCGTCGGCGTAGAAGCGGGAGTTGAAGTCGAAGCCGCCGAGCTTCCCCTCGCGCAGCAGGAACGCGACGATGAACTCGATGTTGGTGCCGGGAGCGTGGTGTCCGGTGTCGACCACGACCTGCGCCTTGTCGCCCAGCTTGAGGCAGTGGGCGTAGGCGGTGCCCCAGTCGGGCACGTCGGTGACGTAGAAGGCGGGCTCGAACAGCTTGTACTCCAGCAGGAAGCGCTGGTCGTCACCGAGCCGCTCGTAGACGGCGGCGAGCGCCTCGGCGAGCCGGTCCTGGCGCGCCCTGATGTCGTCCTGGCCCGGGTAGTTGGTGCCGTCGGAGAACCAGAGCTTGAGCGTATCGGAGCCGGTGGCGTCCATGATGTCGACGCATTCGAGCAGGTGGCCGAGTGCCTTGCGGCGCACGACGGGGTCGGGGTGGGTGACGCTGCCCAGCTTGTAGTCGTCGTCCTGGAACACGTTGGAGTTGATGGCCCCGACGGCCACGCCGAGGTCGCGCGCGTGCCGGGCCAGCGCCGCGTAGTCGTCCACCCTGTCCCACGGGATGTGCAGCGCCACGGTGGGCGCGATCCCCGTGAAGGCGTGGACCTGCGCGGCGTCGGCCAGTTTCTCGTAGGGGTCGCGCGGCACCCCCTGCTGGGCGAACACCTTGAACCTGGTGCCCGAGTTGCCGTAGGCCCACGACGGCGTCTCGATGCGCTGCCGCCGGAGCAAATCCTTGATCACTTGTAGTCCCCGATCTCAGTCCAGGTGGAAGACTTCGTCCAGCAGGAGGAACCCTCGGTCGTCCCCCTCGAAGAAGGGCGCCATCTCGGCCTGCCAGCGCGCGTCGACGTCGGTCTCGGCCATGGCCGAGCGCGCGGTCTCGTAGTCGTCGGTCTCCAGGTAGCCGACCAGCAGGCCGTCGTCGCGCAGGAAGAGCGAGTAGTTGCGCCATCCCGTCCTGCTGAGGGCCTCGAGCATCTCCGGCCACACGTTCCTGTGACGTTCGCGGTACTCCTCCAGGCGATCCGGCTTGACCTTGAGAAGGAAACACACGCGCTGCACGGAACCTCCAAGGAATCTACCAAAACGTTTTAATGGAATCTAGGCGGGTCTCACCGCGACGTCAATGCCAGGTTCCACCAGCAAGGTTTGTACGTTTTAATCATGGGATGCGATTCACAGCTGTCGATCTGGGCGCCTCCAGCGGACGGGTGATGCGGGCCGAGATCTCCGGGGGACGGGTGGACCTCGTCGAGGCGCACCGCTTCCCCAACCGTCCCGTCAGCGTGGCGGGCACCCTGCACTGGGACGTCCTCGGCCTCTACTCCCAGATGCTGGACGGCCTGCGGCAGGCCGGGCCCGTCGAGTCGATCGGCATCGACTCGTGGGCCGTCGACTACGGCCTGCTGGACGGCGACGGCAGGCTGATCGGCAACCCCGTCCACTACAGGGACGCCCGCACCTCCGGGTACACCGAGCGCCTCGACGCCGACCGCTACGAGGTGAACGGCCTGCAGTTCCTGCCGTTCAACACCCTCTACCAGCTGCTCGAGGACCGCCTCGACCGGGCGGAGACCCTGCTCATGATCCCCGACCTGTTCGCCTACTGGCTGACGGGCGTCAGGGGCGCGGAGCTGACGAACGCCTCCACGACGGGCCTGTTCGACGTCGCGCGGAGGGACTGGGCGCGGCCCCTCATCGACCGTCTCGGGCTGCCTGCGCGCATCTTCCCCGAGATCTCGGAGCCAGGGAGCGTCGTCGGTCCCGTGACGGCCGAGCTCGGCTTCGACACCGTCGTCACCCGTGTCGCCTCGCACGACACCGCCTCAGCCGTGGCGGCCGTGCCCGCCCGCACCCCCGACTTCGCCTACATCTCGTGCGGCACCTGGTCGCTGGTGGGCGTCGAGCTCGACTCCCCGGTGCTGAGCGAAGAGAGCAGGGCGGCCAACTTCACCAACGAGGCGGGCATCGACGGCACGATCCGCTACCTGCGCAACGTCATGGGCCTGTGGATCCTGCAGGAGTGCCTGCGCGCGTGGGGCGAGAGCGACCTCGAGGGCCTGCTCCGAGCCGCCGCGCAAGCCAAGCCTGGACAGATGACCATCGACCCCGACGATCCCGCCTTCCTGCCGCCTGGCGACATGCCCTCGCGGATCGCCGCCTACTGCGAGCGCACAGGTCAGCCCGCCCCTGCCGACAGGCCGCAGGCCGTACGATGCATCCTGGAAAGCCTGGCCCTCGCCTACCAGCGAGCAATCAGCGACGCCGCGCGGCTGAGCGGACGGGAGATCGACGTCGTGCACCTGGTCGGAGGCGGCGCGCGCAACGCGCTGCTGTGCCAGCTGACGGCCGACGCCACGGGCCTGCCCGTGGTCGCGGGCCCTGTCGAGGCGGCGGCGCTGGGCAACGTGCTGGTCCAGGCCCGCGCCAGGGGGCTGGCGGGCGACCTGCGCGAGTTCGTACGGCGCAGCCAGCCGCTGCGCACCTACCACCCCGGGGGCGGGCTTGTCTGAAACGGTCAGCATCAAGGAGGTCGCCGCAAGGGCGGGCGTCTCACCCGGCACGGTGTCGAACGTGCTCAACAGGCCAGAGAAGGTCGCGGGCGCCACGCGCAGCAGGGTCGAGCAGGTGATCCGCGAGCTGGGCTTCGTCCGTCACGGATCGGCCTCCACACTGCGCGCAGGCCACAGCCGCACGATCGGCCTGTCGGTGATCGACATCGGCAACCCCTTCTTCACCGACGTCGCCGCGGGCGTGGAGGATCTCGCCAGCGACCGCGGTTACGCGGTGATCCTCGGCAACTCGGCGGGCAGCAGGTCCAAGGAGGAGCGCAACCTGCTCGTCTTCGCCGAGCAGCGGGTGCGCGGCGTGCTCATCACCCCCTCCGACGACGACCCGCACCGCCTGGAGCGGCTGAGGGCGCGCGGCATCGCCGTCGTGCTCGTCGACCACCCCGCCGATCGCGCCGACCAGTGCGCGGTCTCCGTCAACGACGTGACGGGCGGCACCATGGCCGCCGCCCACCTGCTGGAGGGCGGCGCCGAGCGGCTGGCCTACGTGGCGGGGCCCGCGACCATGCGCCAGTGCAGGGAGCGCAGGATCGGCGCCGAGCGGGCGCTCGCGGCGGCGGGGCTCGATCCAGGGCGGCTGCGCGTGCTGGAGATGACCGCGATGACCGCCAAGGCCGGGCAGCAGGCCGCCGAGTTGCTGCTCGCCGACCTGCCCGACGCGGTGTTCTGCGCCAACGACCTGCTGGCGCTCGGCCTGCTGCGCGGGCTGCTGCAGGCGGGCGTGCGGGTGCCCGAGCAGGTCTCGCTGATCGGCTACGACGACATCGACTTCGCCTCTGCCTCGACCGTGTCGCTCAGCTCGGTCCGCCAGCCGACCTACCAGCTCGGCAGGGTCGCCACCGAGTTGCTGCTCGACGAGTGTGACAATCCCGACACCCACGCCCACCAGCAGATCATGTTCCAACCCGAGCTCGTGGTCAGGGAGTCCAGCCGCTGACGCTTTAGACTGCCCCCTATGTCCAACGCTGCCCGTCATATTCTCGGAGTGGTCGCTGGACTGCTCCTGACCCCTTTGCTGATGCTCGGCCTGATGTACGGTTCCGGCCAGGTCGTGTACGCCTTCAGGACCGACTTCTCGACTTCGTGGCCAGGGGCCGCCGTGCTGGCGGCGTGCGCCGTCGCGCTGGGCTTCCTGGCCGGCTCGCGACTGTCGCCTCTCGCCTCGCTGGTGACCGGGCTCGGCTACACCGGCATGGGCACGGTGCTGCTGATGCCCATGCTCTACCCCAGCGACCTGGCCGACCTGCTGCCCGCTCCACTCCGCTGGGGTTTCGACATGCTCGGCCCGACCGGCGTGCTCTTCATCGCCGGCATCCTGCTGCTGACCGCCTCCGCCTTCCCGTCCAGGTGGCGCGCGGCCAGGCCCAAGCCGCCGGCCCCCTCGTACGGCCCGCCGCAGCAGCAACAGCAGTACCCGCCGACGTTCGACCCCTTCCAGCCCGCCCCCTTCCCGCCGGCCGGCCCCGGCGAAGACGACCAGACCCGCCCGATGCCCCGCTGACACGCCCGGCCGCGCCCCCGCTCCCCCGCTGACACGCCCGGCCGCTCCCCCGCTCCCCGCTGACACCCGCGGCCGCTCCCCCGTGCTCCGCTTTCGAGCGGTGATGCGGAAGAATGCTGGACCGTGCGCGACAAGATCCGGAACGCGTCGGTGGAGAGCGCGTCGTGAGCGGAGGGCGGTGGGTCTGCCCGCCCTCCGCTCCACCGAGGACGTGGACGAGCAGATCATCGACTGCCTGCGGGAGGCCTACGATGCGTGATGTCCTGATCGTGCAGAACGCCGCCAGCGGTGGCCCTCGCAGGCTCGGCGAATGGCTGAAGGAGGACGGCCTGGAGCTGGAGGTCGTTCGGGCCTTCGAGGGCGACGCCGTACCCGAGGAGCTGGGTGAGCGCGCGCTGGTCGTGCTGGGCGGCGGCTACCTGCCCTCCGAGGACGGCAGGGCGCCGTGGCTGGCCGCGACCAGGGCGCTGGTGCGGGAGACGCTCGACGAGGGCCGGCCGTACCTGGGGGTGTGCCTGGGCGGGCAGATGCTCGCCGAGGTCGCGGGCGGGCTGGTGAAGGGCGACGCGGGCGAGCCGGAGAACGGCAGCACGGCGATCACCCTGCGTCCCGAGGCGGCCGAGGACGCGCTCTTCCACGGCCTGCCGGAGGTCGTCACCGCGATCGAGCACCACAAGGACGCGGTCGTCGAGCTGCCGCGGGACGCGGTCTGGCTCGCCGAGACCGAGGCCTGCCCCTACCAGGCCTTCAGGGTCGGCGCGGCGGCATGGGGCGTGCAGTTCCATCCCGAGGTGTGGCCCGAGCGGATCCTGGAGTGGGACGACCGCGGCTTCGACCTGGCCGAGCTGCACAGGCGGGCGCTGCTCGACGAGCCCGCCGCCACGCCCGTGTGGCGGGAGGTCGCCAGGCGCTTCTCCGGGGTCAGCCGAAACTCGTAGACGACGCGGCGACCCTCGGTTACCTTGCGATGATGCGATTAATCCGAGCACGCTCCCTTATCGCCATGACCGCGGCGGCCGGGCTCGTCCTGGCGACCCCAGCGGCCGCAACCGACAGGGGCCCGGGGGCGCCGGGCATCGGAGACTCCTACTTCCCCAACCACGGCAACGGCGGCTACGACGCCAAGCACTACAGCCTCAACCTCGACTACCAGCCGGGGGCCGACCTGCTGCGTGGCAGGGCGAGGATCCTGGCGACGGCGACCCAGCACCTGACCCGCTTCAACCTCGACTTCCTGCTCAAGGTCGACAGCGTGAAGGTCGACGGCAGGTCCGCCACGTTCGCCAGGACGGGGCTGCACGAGCTGGAGATCACCCCGGCCCGCGCGCTGACCAGGGGCAAGCCGTTCCTCGTCGAGGTGAGCTACGCCGACACGCCGTCCAAGGTGCCGGTGCCCGACGAGACGGGCGGCTTCCAGCCCTGGATCGCCACCGCCGACGGCGCGCTCGCCCTGGGCCAGCCGCAGGTGGCGTGGTGGTGGTTCCCGAGCAACGACCACCCGCTCGACAAGGCCACCTACGACATCACGGTCAGCGTGCCCAAGGGCACCCAGGCCATCACCAACGGCATCAAGGTCAAGGAGCGCACCTCGGGCGAGAAGACCACCTCGACCTGGGTGATGGACAAGCCCATGGCCACCTACCTGGCCACGCTCTTCATCGGCCAGCTTGAGGTGCGCACGGGACAGTCCAACGGCCTGCCCGTGGTGACCGCCTACAGCAAGGACCTCGGCCAGTACGAGGCGGCGGCCAAGGAGTCGATCGAGCAGACGCCGCAGATCGTCGAGTGGCTGGCCGGCAGCTTCGGCCGCTACCCGTTCCGCTCGATGGGCGGCTCGGTCACCAGCGCCCTGCCAGGCTTCGCGCTGGAGACCCAGACGCAGCCGGTCTACGACCCCCGCTTCTTCAGGTCGGGCCCCGACACCTACGTGGTCGTGCACGAGAACGCCCACCAGTGGTTCGGCGACAGTGTCGCGGTCAAGGACTGGAAGCACATCTGGCTCAACGAGGGCTTCGCGACCTACGCCGAGTGGATGTGGTCGGAGAAGCTGGGTGAGGGCACGGCGGCGGAGGTCGCCGACTACTTCTACGGCCTGTGGCCGGCTGAGGACGAGTTCTGGCAGGTCAAGCCGGGCGACCCGGGCGCGGCCGACCTGTTCCACAACGCCACCTACTACAGGGGCGCGATGGCGCTGCAGGCGCTGAGGGTCGAGGTGGGCGACGCGGCGTTCTGGAACATCGTCAAGACCTGGCCGACCGTCAAGCGGCACGGCAACGCCGAGACGTCCGAGTTCATCGCGCTGGCCGAGCGGATCTCCGGCAAGCAGCTGGACGCGGTCTTCGACACGTGGCTGTTCACCGTGGGCAAGCCCGCCACCTCGCCGAACGGCGCGGCGGCGGCGACGGCCAAGGCAGCGGGAGGTGAGCCCGCCTCGGTCGCCAAGATCAAGGCGGTGCACGAGCTGCTGAGGCACAGCAAGTAACCCCCTGGGCCGGTACGGCGGGCGCGCCTGCCGTACCGGCCTCGGCGTGTCAGAGGGCTGGTCAGGTGAGGGCGTCGACACCCAGCTTGACCGCCACGGCCAGCCCGCACGCCGCCGCCAGGTAGCGCAGCGAATGGCCGGGCAGGCGGCGGGCGATCGACGGCCCGAGCCACCCGCCGATCAGGAACCCCGCGGCCAGCGGCGCGACGGCCCACCACACCACAGGACCGAAGAGCGCGAACCCCGCCGCCGCGACGAAGTTGGCCAGACCCGAGATGACGTTCTTGACCGCGTTCACCCTGGCGGGCGCCTGGTCGAGGATGGCGGTGAGGACGGCGAGCATGAGGATCCCGCCCGCCGCGCCGAAGTAGCCGACGTAGATCGCCACCGCGAACAGCGCCACCCTGGCCAGCACGCTGTGGTTGCCCCCCGGCCTGACCCCCGGCGGGCGGATCAGCAGCAGCGACGCGATCGCGATCAGGAAGGGCGCGATGAGCTCGAACGTCCTCGACGGGGTGATCAGCAGCAGGAGCGCGCCCGTCGCGCCGCCCAGCGCGCTGATCCAGCCCAGGCGCAGCACCGTGCCGCCCTGCCCCTTCAGCTCCGGCCTCGACCCCGCCGCCGCCCCGATGCCGGTGAACACCAGCGAGACGGTGTTGGTGACGTTGGCGGCCAGCGGCGACAGGCCGAAGGCCAGCAGCGCGGGGTAGGAGATGATCGAGGCCAGGCTGACGACGGTGCTGACCACCCCAGCCACGACACCTACCGCGAGCAGGCCGAGGAGTTCGAGCATCCCGACATGCTAGGACGTGGCCGACGACCGGCTTCAGGCAGGGTCGGGGGCGAAGCCGGGGATCCAGCGTTCGGCCTCGGCGCGGAAGCGGCCCGTGGCGGCCAGCTGCGACAGGATGCCGTAGCCGGCGGTCAGCACGCGGAAGCTCACGACGTAGTCGGGCGGCACGTTCAGCATCCTGAAGATGCTCGACCCGTCGCTGAACATGTACAGGCCGCGCTCGCGCATCCACTCGCGGGTGAAGGAGAACTCGGCCGAGGTGATCGGCTCGGCGTAGGGGGCGACGAAGGAGGCCAGCGCGTCGAGGTCCACCTCGACGCCCTCGCGGATGACGCCCTCCTGCCTGAACACCTCCGCCACGCCCTCGATGTCGCCCGCCGCTCCGCAGCGCAGCAGCGGGCCGATGGCGGGCGGGTGGCCGTCAGGCAGCCGCTTGACCGCGCCGAAGTCGAGTACGCCGAGCCGGCCGTCCTCGGTGATCTTGAAGTTGCCCGGGTGCGGGTCGCCGTGCAGCAGGCCGCAGCGGGTGGGCGAGGAGAAGGAGAAGCGCACCAGCAGCAGGGCCGCCCTGTCGCGCTCGGCCTGCGGGCCGTCCTCGATGACCTTCGACAGCGGCGTGCCGTCCAGCCACTCGGTGACGATCACGTGCTCGGAGGCGGCCACGACGAGGGGCACCGCGAAGTCGGGGTCGTCGGCGTACTCCTGGGCGAAGGCGTGCCAGGCCTCGGCCTCCAGGCCGTAGTCGAGCTCCTCGGCGACCCGCTCCTGCAGCTCCTCCACGAACGCCCGCACGTCGAGGCCGGGAAGCAGCACGCCGAACAGCTTGGCCGCCCTGCCGACCTGCCTGAGGTCGCTGCGCAGCGCCTTGGCCGCGCCGGGGTACTGCACCTTGACCGCGACGCTCCTGCCGTCGGCCCACACCGCCCTGTGCACCTGTCCGATCGAGGCGGAGGCGGCGGGCAGGTCGTCGAAGGAGGCGAAGTGCGCGCGCCAGTCCTCGCCGAAGTCCTCGGCGAGCACCCTGTGCACGCTGGCGGCGGGCATGGGGGGCGCGGAGTCCTGCAGCCTGGTCAGCGCCGCCCTGTACGGCTCGACGACGGCCGGAGGCAGCGCCGACTCCAGCACGGAGAGCAGCTGGCCGATCTTCATCGCGCCGCCCTTGAGCTCGCCGAGCACCTTGAAGATCTGTTCGGCGGTCCGCAGCTGGACCTCGGTGGCGACGAGCTCGGCGGGCCTGCCGAGGACGCGCTTGCCGAGCCCCAGCGCGGTACGTCCCGCGTAACCGAGAGGGAGCGTGGCGAGCTTGGCGGTTCGCGTCACCGCCAGACGGGGAAGGTCGGCCATGCAGCCCATTTTTTGGACTGTTTGCCAATAAGGCAACGTGACAGTCACCACACAGGACGCGGCGAAGCTCGTCACGCCTCGGTGGACTGCGCCCGCATCGCGCGGACGACGGCGGCCGCGGCCGTGGCCGCCGCCAGCACGGGCTGGGTGGAGCGCGCCGTCCTGCCGAGCATGAAGGCTCCTTCCAGCAGGCCGATGACGGACGTGGCGATGTCGCGGGCGGCGGGCCCCGCGATGCCGCAGGCCGTGTAGTAGGCGGCCAGGCCGTCGATCCAGCTGTCGAAGACCTCCGCGGCGGCCCCGCGCAGCGTCTCGTTGGTGCTGGCCACCTCCAGGGCGATGGTGGCGACCGGGCAGGGGTCGGCGTAGTCGAGTTCCCTCAGGGTCAGGGCGGCGGCGGTGAAGGCCTCGGCGGTGGCGAGGGCGGGGTCGGCACGCGGGCCTGGCTCGGGGAAGAGTTCGGCGATGAGGCCCAGGTAGGCCGCGCCGGAGGTCCTGATCACCTCCTCGCCGAGCTGCGCCTTGCCGCCGGGGAAGAAGTGGTAGGCCGAGCCGTAGGGGGCCCCGGCGTCCGCGACGATCTGCTTCATGCCGGTGGCGGCGTATCCCTGACGCCTGAAGAGCTCGGTCGCCGCCGTCAGGATGCGGGCCCTGGTATCGCCTGTCGTTCTCATGGCGGCTAGTCTCTCACTAGATCGATCTATCTAGAAGGTGGAGCCATGCCTGACATCGAACTGTCCGCCGGCCGGATCGACTACACCGACACCGGCGGCCCGGGCGAGACCGTGGTGCTCGTGCCGGGCCTCGCCTTCGACGAGTCGGTGTGGCAGGCGGTGGTGGAGGACCTGCGCGCCGACTTCAGGGTCGTCGTCCCGGTCCTGCCGATCGGGAGCCATCGCCGGCCGATGCGGCCGGAGGCCGACCTGTCGGCGCAGGGGGTCGCGGACGTCCTCGCCGAGTTCATGGAGCGGCTGGATCTGCGTGACGTCACTCTCGTCCAGAACGACGCGGGCACGGCCCAGCTGCTCGTGGGTGTGCGCGACGCGCGCATCGGCAGGCTGGTGCTCACCTCGTGCGAGGCGCTGGAGAACTATCCGCCCGGTGTCCAGGGCAGGACCCTGCACGCGGCGAGCAAGGTCCCCGGCGGACTCTTCCTCCTGCTGCAGTCCTTCAGGGTCCCCTTCCTCGTACGGATGCGGACCTCGCTCGGCGGGATGGCCAAGCGCCCCATCCCGTACGAGCTGGTGCGCCGGTGGTACGGCCCCCTGCTCACCGACGCCGAGGTGCGCAGGGACTTCGCGAAGTTCTGCAGAAGTGTCGAGAAGGACACCTATCTCAGGGCGGCCGAGCGGCTACGGGGCTTCCGCGGGCCCGCGCTGGTCGCGTGGGGAGCCGAGGACCGCATGATGCCGCCGGAGACGGGACGGCGGCTGGCCGCCCTGCTGCCGAGAGGCGAGTACGTGGAGATCCCGGGGTCGCGTACGCTCATCCCGCTCGACAACCCCGGTGGCCTGTGCGCGGAGCTGCGCCGCTTCATCAAGGAGACCAGCACCGACAGGACCTGACGCGTTCACCAGGACGGCTCGCCTCAGCCCCGTCCGAGCAGGCCGATCGAGCGCTCGCGCATCTCCACCTTCCTGATCTTGCCGGTCACGGTCATCGGGAACGCCTCGACGACGTGGACGTAGCGCGGGATCTTGTAGTGGGCGATCTCCCCCGCGCAGAACTGCCTGATCGCCTCGGCGGTGGGCGGCTCGGCCCCTTCGCGCACGACGATCCAGGCCATGAGCTCCTCGCCGTACTTGTCGTCGGGCACGCCGATGACCTGCACGTCGGCGATGTCGGGATGGCGGTAGAGGAACTCCTCGATCTCCCTGGGGTAGATGTTCTCGCCTCCCCTGATCACCATGTCCTTGATCCGGCCGACCACGTTGACGTACCCGTCGTCGTCCATGGTCGCCAGGTCGCCGGTGTGCATCCAGCGGGCCCTGTCGATCGCCTCGGCGGTCTTGCCGGGCTCCTCCCAGTAGCCGAGCATCACCGAGTAGCCGCGCGTGCACAGCTCGCCTGGCTCGCCGCGCGGGACGGTCAGGCCCGTCTCCGGGTGCACGATCTTGACCTCGACGTGCGGCATCACGCGGCCGACCGTCTCGGTGCGACGCTGCAGGCTGTCGTCGGTCCTGGTCATCGTGGAGACGGGCGAGGTCTCCGTCATGCCGTAGCAGATGGCGACCTCGGTCATGTTCATCTCGCCGACGACGCGCTTCATGACCTCGACGGGGCAGGGCGAGCCCGCCATGATGCCGGTGCGCAGGCTGGACAGGTCGTAGCCGGTGGCCGGGTTCTCCAGCAGGGCCAGCTCGGCGATGAACATGGTCGGCACGCCGTACAGGCTGGTGCAGCGCTCCTGCTCGACCGCGCGCAGGGCCGCCTCGGGGTCGAAGCCCGCCGAGGGGATGACGATGCACGCGCCGTGCGAGGTGGCGCCGAGGTTGCCCATCACCATGCCGAAGCAGTGGTAGAACGGCACCGGCAGGCAGACGCGGTCGTGCTCGGTGTAGTGGATCAGCTCGCCGACGAAGAAGCCGTTGTTCAGGATGTTGTGGTGCGACAGGGTCGCGCCCTTGGGGAAGCCCGTCGTGCCCGAGGTGTACTGGATGTTGATCGGGTCGTCGAAGGAGAGCGCGACCTCCTTCAGCGGGGCCTGCTCGGCCAGCAGCGCCTGCCAGGTGTCCTGCCCGAGGTAGACGACCTCGCCGAAGCCGATCTCCTCGATCATCGCGCGGTAGTCGCTGCCCTTGTGGGCCACGGCGCTGATCAGCAGGCGCATGCCCGACTGCCTGACCACGTACTCCAGCTCGTGGCTGCGATAGGCGGGGTTGACGTTGACGAGGATCGCGCCGATCTTGGCGGTGGCGTACTGCACGAAGACCCACTCGGCGCAGTTGGGAGCCCAGATGCCCACCCTGTCGCCCTTGGCGATGCCCCTGGCGGTCAGGGCGCGCGCCAGGCGGTCCACCTCGTCGTTCAGCTGGGCGTAGGTCCACCGGCGGCCCGTCGCCACCTCGACCAGCGCCTCCCGATCTCCGAAGCGCCGGACCGCGCGCTCGAAGTTCTCCCCGATCGTCTCGCCGAGCAGCGCGACGTCCGCGACAGCGCTGGAATAGGACTGCATGCTCACAGTCTGCGACCGGCCGCCGCCCCGCACCACCCCCTCTGCGAGCAGGCCCCTACCGGAGGATCCGCTTCACCCCCGCGGGCCAGCCAGGATCGCCGTCCCTGACGAAGCGCACCCACGCCCCGTGCATCTCGTGCGCCAGCGCCTGGGGCGGGCGGTGTCCCGCGGTGCGCGCCACGCCAGGGGCGTCGAGCACGTCGAAGACGAACGGCAGGTCGAGGTTGTGCACCGCGCCGACCCTGCCGCCACCGGCGGGGCTCTCGAGCGGCGACTCCCAGCGGAACTCGTAGGCGTAGGTGGGCGCGATGGCCGCCGAGCGCGCCCGCAGGAGCAGGCGCGTCTCCCTGATGAACAGGCGGTGGGTGACCGCCCTCGCCACCAGCTCGGCGGGTGGCGGTTCAGGGTCGGAGGAGAAGCCGAGCGCCTCGGCCGCTTCACGCGCGGTGCCCTGGTCGATGCCCTCGACCATGCGCCTGACGAAGACGTCGGCCTCCTGCGAGGTGTTGCCCGCCAGCAGCCGCAGGTGGCCGCCGATGCCTGCGGCGATCGCCTCGAGCGGGACCCCCGGCACCACCTGGCCGTCGACGACGGGCTTGATCGCCACCGACTCGCCCAGCGAACCGAGCTGTCCCGTCGTCGGCGGCGGCTGCTCGGCCAGCAGGCGTTCGGGCGGCAGCGCGGCGAAGTCCTCGCGCACCGGTCTGACGCCGAGCACGGCCGCCAGCTCCTTGGCCTGGGCCCTGGCCTCGGCCAGCGAGGTGACGAGGGTGGCCGAGCCGCTCATGACGATCGCCCTGCGGAACAGGCCCGCGGCGTCGGGCATGGTCATGAGCGTGGCCACCGCGGCCCCTCCCGCCGACTGGCCCGCGATCGTCACGTCGGCCGGGTTGCCGCCGAAGGCGGCGATGTTGGCCCGTACCCAGCGCAGGGCGGCCAGCCAGTCGAGCACGCCCAGGTTGGCAGGGACGTCGTCGAGCGCGAGGAAGCCCTCGAAGCCGAGCCGGTAGTTGACGGCCACGCACACCACGCCGTCGCGGGCGAAGCGGTGCCCGCGCTGCCACGCGGCGGAGTTCGCGCCGACGGAGAAGGCCCCTCCGTGGAACCAGACCAGGACCGGCAGCCCCGCCGCACCTGGGTCGGGGGTGTGGATGTCGAGGTTCAGGCAGTCGGCGCCGTAGCGGAAGACGTCGGGCGCGAACAGCCCGATGTCCTGGGCGGGGCGTTGCGGCGCGGCGGGGCCGTGCTCGACGGCGGGCCGCACGCCCTCCCACGGCTCGGGCGGCGCGGGGGGCCTGAAGCGGTGCTCACCGAACGGCGGCGCGGCGAAGGGCACGCCGAGGAAGGCGTGCACGTTCTCCACCCGGATGCCGGAGACCCGGCCCGAGGACGTCTTCACGATCATTGCCTGGTCCATCCCGCCGCTCCCTCGACGATCCTGATCGCCACGCGGGCCGCTGGCAAGGGGTCCCTGCCGACTGCCTGGCCGCTCTCACCGATCACCCCTTCGACCTGCCCGAGTCCGCCAGGGTCCTGATCCTGGACACTCTCGGCGCGGCTCAGCCGTACGAGATCACGGACCGAGAGGCCGACGAGCACTGGCCATGCAGCTACGACGAGTGGATCGCGGCGGCCTTCCGCCACCACGGCGTGCGCCGAGGCCCGGGGGCCGAGCCGTTCGGGGCGCTCAGGTACTACGGGCTGAAGGGGCCGCTGCTCGTGCTCTGCGTCGGCTACGGCTACCTGGCGAGCACCCGGCTGCCCGACCGCGACTGGTATGCCGTACGGCACCGCGGCGACGTGCTGGTGCTCACCGTCCTCGAGCCCACCCCCAAAGGCGGCCGAGGGGCTGGCGAGGCCGGCGGCGGAATACCCGAAGAAGCGCTTCCGCCGCCGCGCCGTCTCGCTGGACGACCTGGTCGCCTACAGGGACCGGTTGCGGGAGCTGGCCGGGGGTGGAGGTGAGCGACGGGCTGGCGCGGCTGGACGAGGGCAAGTGCCCGATCGACCTGGGCGAGCTGCCCCGTCTCACCGCCGACCCCCTCGCGGGAGCGGTCCACGGCGAGGGGTGGGAGGTGTTCGTGCTCGTGTGAGGGGTAGGCGCGGACTTCACTCGAGAGGAGGACACTCATGGGTGACCGTCACACGATGCCTGAGCTGATGGACGAGAACGACGTCGTCGATCTGCTCCTACGGCAGCACGCCATGATCAGGGACCTGTTCGCCGAGGTCGAGAGCGCGCCACCGGACGCGAGGGGCGAGCCGTTCCAGAGGCTGGTGCGGCTGCTCGCCGTCCACGAGACGGCCGAGGAGGAGGTCGTCCACCCCTACGCCCGGCGCAAGCTCGCCGGCGGTGACGAGGTCGTGGACGAGCGGCTGGCCGAGGAGAACGCGGCGAAGGACATGCTCACCCAGATGGAGAAGGCGGGTGTGGACGACCCGAGGTTCCTGGCCAACCTGGACCTGCTGCGCACCGCCGTCCTGGCCCACGCGAGGGCGGAGGAGCGCTACGAGTTCACCCACCTGCGCGCCGAGACCAGCCAGGCCGAGCGCAGGGCGATGGCGGCAGGGGTGAAGGCGGCTGAAGCGCTGGCGCCCACGCATCCGCACGCCGGTGTGGAGACCGCGACGGCGAACATGCTGATCGGTACGCCGGTCGCGATGGCCGACAGGATCCGCGACGTCCTCAGGAAGGCGATGGGCAAGCAGAGCTGATCAGGGGACAGGGCGGAACCGGCCGGGTGGGACCGGCCGGTTCCGCGCCCTCTCAGCTGAGCCGCAGCCGTTCGACGGGGTGCGGGCCCTCCGTCTCCAGCCGGTACTCCTCCCCCGACTTGGCCTTGTTCTCCTCGATGACGGCCTCGCTCGGCGGCTGCTCGCCGCCGTGGATCTGCTCCTGGAACTTCTGGAAGCGCTCGTGGGCCTCCTGCACGTAGCCCGTGCCGATCGTGGTGTGGTCGATCTGCGTGGCGATGAGGTCCCTGACGTACTCCTTGTTCGGCTCGAAGGTGACCGGCTTCGGCAGCTTCGGCGAGACGACCTCGGCGACGTCGCGGGTGTCGTGCTTGTTGAACATCTCGGCCGCCAGGCGCAGATGCTCCAGCTCCATGTTGAGGTGGAGCTCCCAGATCGCCTTCACCTTCGGATCCGACTCCGTCTCCATGAAGGAGTGGTAGAGGTAGCACTCGTTGTACTCGTGGTTGAGCAGCATCTCCCACCAGGTCTCGCCGGGGTCGACGAGCGACTCGTAGTGGGTGACGTGCTCCTCCTCGATCAGCCCGATCTCCTGGTAGAGCCGGCGGGCGATCGGCTCCATGTACTCGGGGCCCACGTTCATGTAGAAGTTCATCGTCTGCTGCTCGGCCGACATGATCGTCAGCGCGTGCAGCTTGGAGAGCGGGTCCACCGTCGCCCTGTCGTACGGCTCGCGCACGTTGTCGACGGGATCGCGGTGATGCATGATCGTCGGACGGCCCGGCATGACCTCGGTGAGCTGGTCGACGACCTTCTCGGCCTTGCGGTGCTCGATCATCTCGTACAGGTTGGCGTAGCGGTAGAGATGGTCGAAGTCCTCCAGCACGCCGAACTGGTAGGCCTGCTGGAGATACGGGTCCGGCTCCATCCTGGCCACCCAGGCGGTGAGGTCCACCGCCACCTGCTCGTAGGCCAGCGTGGTCTCCAGTACCGAGGCCAGCCCCGGCAGCAGCCAGTTGACCGCCTTCTGCTGCTGCGCCTCGATGTAGCGCACCCGCGCGAGCTGCTGCTTGATCTCGGTGTCCGGGCAGTGCCTGGCCATCTGGTGGCTGAACATCACCGCTTCGACCTCGATGCCGTTCATCGCGATGATGCGGCAGCGGGTGTAGGGGTCGGCGTGGTCGGGATCGATCGGTGTCACGTTCAGCTCGCGCCAGTTGCGCAGCTGCTTGTCCAGCGGGATGCCCCGCTCGCGCAGCGGATTGAACGTCATTGTTCGCGTCCTCCTGAATCGGCTCGATCCCTGCCGCTACCCCCGGTGTCTGAGAGCCAACAGATCGCCGCGCGGCAGCGGTCAGGAGAGGGAGGCGTAGGCGCCGTCGAGGCGCATGAGCTCCTCGTGCGTGCCGACCTCCTCGACGCGTCCGTCTCGCATGACGACGATCCTGTCGGCGTTCCTGATCGTGGACAGGCGGTGCGCGACGACGAAGACGGTACGGCCGCGCACGAGCCTGGCCAGCGCCTCCTGGATGAGCCGTTCGGAGCGGGTGTCGAGCGCCGAGGTGGCCTCGTCCAGGATCAGCACCTTGGGGTCGCGGATCAGCGCGCGGGCGATGGCCAGGCGCTGCTTCTGCCCTCCCGACAGCCTGGCGCCGCGCTCCCCCACGACCGTGTCGAGCCCCTGGGGCGTCTTGTCGATGAACTCCATGGCGTTGGCGTCGACGAGGGCCTGCCGTACGCGCTCCTCCGGCACGTCGGCCATGCCGTAGGTGACGTTCTCCCTGATGCTGCCCTCGAACAGGATCGACTCCTGCGGCACCACCGACACGAACCTGCGGTAGGCGCGCAGGTCGAGGCTCTCCATGTCGCGGCCGTCGAGCAGGATGCGGCCCCCGGTCGGGCGCAGGAAGCCGATGACGAGGTTGAGGATCGTGGACTTGCCCGCTCCCGAGGCGCCGACCAGGGCGATCGTCTCGCCCGGCCGTACCGCGAGGGTGAAGCCGGTGATCGCGGTGCCCTCGCCGTAGGAGAAGGAGACGTTCTCGAACGAGACGGCGCCGCCGACGGCGGCGACCTCCGCCTTGCCCGCGTTGTGCTCCAGGTCGGGCGCCTGCAGGACCTCACCGATGGAGCGGACGGAGGACAGGCCCTTGCTGATCACCGGGGTGAGCGACAGCAGGGAGGTGACCGAGGAGGTGAGGGTGGTGAAGAAGGCGGTCAGCATGACGACGTCGCCCGCGGTGATCGGGATGACCTGGTAGTAGGCGACCAGCGCGGAGGCGGCGAGGAAGGCCACGCCGAGCATCTGCAGCAGGATCCAGGCCAGCGAGCCGAAGCGGCCGTTCTGCAGGTCGAGCTTGAGCCCCTTGCGCAGGACCTTGTCCAGAGTGCCGTCGACGCGGTGCAGGGCGTCCTGCTCGAGGCCGTGCGCGCGGGTGATCGGGATGAGCGTGGTCATCTCGCTGACCCTGCTGGAGAGCCGCTCGACCTCGCGGCGGAAGTTCTCGTTGTCCTCGCGCAGCCGGTGACGCAGCCGCATGACCAGGAACGCGGCGGCGGGGACGACGACCATGAAGACGGGGATCGCGGCGGGGACCCTGAAGGCGATCACCCCGAGGCCGCCGACGAGCATCGTCAGCGCGCTGAGGCCGCTGTCGGCGGCCTGCTGGGTGCTCTGCTCGACGCTCTCGACGTCGCGGATGACCTTGGTCTGGAGTACGGCGGCGCTCACCCTGGAGTGGTAGCCGATGGACAGCTGCTGCATGCGGCGGCACAGGGCCGAGCGGAGGCCGGTGCCCACCTTGCGGATCGCGCCGTGCATGAGCCTGACGTACAGCAGGTGGAAGGGATAGTTGAGGGCCAGCATGACCAGCAGCAGCGTGGTGCTGATCCAGAGGTGCGCGATAGGGCCGCGGTTCACGACCACGTCGATCACGTTGGCCGTGACGAGCGGCAGCAGCCAGGTGGAGCTGTGTTTGACCAGGAAGGAGAGGACGGCGAGGAGGAGTCGGGGAAGATCGTCTCGGAAGAGGTAGGCGAGCGTGCGGACCGGATGCTCGCCCCGATAGCGGTGATCAAGTGCGCCAACCACGATCTAAATCATGACTTATCGCGATTTCTTCCAGGTGACCGCCCCGGCGATCAGCAGCGCGGCCGCGGCGGCCCCCGCCCACCGCCGCTGGCGGGCGATCCGCCGCTCCACCTCGGCGTACGGGGTCGTGGTGAAGGAGACCAGCTCGTAGCGGGAGACGTAACGCCCGGGCAGCATCCGCTCCAGCGCGTGCTCGATCCGCTTCTGCGCGAGGAACACCCTGGAGCCCACCTTGTCGCGCATCTCCACGAAGTTGTCCAGCGCGAGCCTGGCGATGACGTCGGTGTCGGCCTTGCGCCGCTGGAACAGCTCCAGCGCCCCTGCGAAGTCGTCGCCCGTCTCCTCCAGGCACCGGTCGAGCTCGACGCAGTCCTGGAAGCCGCAGTTGGCGCCCTGGCCGTAGAAGGGGACGATCGCGTGGGCCGCGTCGCCGACCAGCCCGATCAGCGTGCCGCCGACCTCGCCGTGCCACGGATCGCAGCGCATCGTGACCAGGTGGCCGACGGGGTTGCGGGCGTAGTCGGAGGCCAGGTGCGGCATCACCTCGGCGGCGTCGGGGTACTCCTGCGTGAAGTGGGCGCGGACCTGTTCAGGAGTGTCCAGCCTGGCCAGCGCCTCATGCGGCCAGAACAGCGTGCAGGTGAACGACTTGTCGGGGTTCGGCAGCGCTATCATCATCGACCTGCCGCGCGGCCAGATGTGCAGCGCTCCAGGGTCGAAGGCGAACTCGCCGAGCTTGGGCGGGATCGTCAGCTCCTTGTAGCCGTAGTCGAGGTACTCCTGGCTGAAATCGGTCCCCTGCAGGGCCTGCAACCTGGCCCTGACCGCGCTGTAGGCGCCGTCGGCGCCGATGACGACCTGCTGCCCCTTCTCGGTGACCGGCCCGCCGTCGGTCTCGAACTCCAGCGTGCCGTTGCCGATGCCGGCCAGCCGGTGGCCGAATCTGGCCGTGACGTTCGGGTGCGCGTCGGCGGCGTCGAGGAGCTTGCGGTTCAGAGCGGCCCTGCTGATGGAGTTGATCGCGTGCGAGCCGTCGGCCGAGTAGGGCTGGAAGGTGAGGGCGCCGTCGGTGGCGTGCATCATCCTGCCCGGCATCGGCAGCGCCTCGGCCAGCACCTCTTCGGCCAGGCCGAGCCTGCGCAGCGCGTCGATGCCGCGCTCGGAGATCGCCAGGTTGATCGACCTGCCGCGGTCGGCGCCCGCCGTCCTCGGGTCGGGGCGGCGCTCGTAGAGGGTGACCTCGTGACCTCGGCGTGAGAGGTAGCAGGCGAGCAGACAGCCGACCAGACCGGCTCCGACGATGGTGACCTCCACAGGGGCTCCCTTCCCTCTTCGGTGCTGGCTCCCTTCCCTTCTTTCTCCTTCGTACGGCCCGGCGAACGAAAACACCACCGCCGACGACACAGCACTGCCGCATGGCCCCTGTCGCTTCCGGGGAGCAGGGGTCAGGAGGGGCCTGGCTTCTTGGGCGGGACTCTGCGGGAGAGGTGGTCGGCGATGGCCAGGGCGGTGGTGCGCCAGATGGGCGTGCGGGGGGCGATCACCGCGAAGTGGTCGCCTGACATCTCCATGTAGGTGACCTCGTCCCCCGCCTCCTCGGCTGCCCTGGCGTACCTGCGGCTGAAGTCGACCAGATCGAGGTCGTCGCCCGAGCCCTGGACGATGAGCTGGGGCACTCCCAGGGGGAGACGGAGGAGGGGGCTGGAGGAGGTGTACCGCTCGTGCGGGACCTCGCTCTCCCCGGACGCGTGACCGCCGAGCGCCGCCGCGACCGCGCCCGAGCTGAGGTGGCGGCGGTCGCCCTCCTCCAGGTCGAGCACTCCGGCGAGGGACACGGCGAGCGCCACGCCCGCGCCGTCGGCCGCGGCTCTGAGGGCCAGCTGCGCTCCGGCCGAGTGCCCGACGACCGCCACCCGGTCGAGGTCGAGCAGCACCCCCTCCCCCGAAACCGCTCCGGACAGAGTCGTGGTCCTGGAGGCGGCCATGGAGGGGAGGGCGGCGAGGCCGGCGGCGATGTCGGCGGTGGTGGCGTCCCAGCCGTGCAGGTCGGGGCGGCGGTACTCCAGGTTCCACGCGGCGAATCCACGGGCCGTCAGGTCGGCGCAGAGCGCCTCCATCAGGTCGGCCGCCCAGATCGAGCGCCAGTATCCGCCGTGCACGAGCGTCACGACCGGCACCGCTCCCCACGCGGCGTCCGGCGTGTCCGGCAGGTGCAGGTCGCCCCACTGCTCGGCGTGCGGGCCGTACGGGACGCGCAGGGGGCGGTGCCGCAACCGGTGGACGGCGTGCCTGATCGCCCACGCGAGCCCCTCGATGCCCCTGCCGTGGATGTGCGCGGCGCCGTCCACCCTGCGGACCTTGCCGAAGTCGCACCAGACGATCTCGCCGCCCTGCTCCATGAGCGCGCGCGTCTCCCGCAAGGGTCCGGGAACGACCACGACGGCCCCGTCCTCGGCCGCGGCGGCCGTACCGCGGAGGAGAGTGTGGGTCTCGGTGGCGTCGCGGGCGTGTGTGAGCACGCCGCGCACTCCCAGGGCCGCGAACTCGCGTTCGGCGACCTCCCCCACCAGCGCCCTGTCCGCCCGCAGGCCGGGGCCGACGATCACCCGTACGTCCGTCATGAGGCAAGCATGCTGATGGACCCGCTGGAGTCAAAGCCCATATGGACTTTTATCGACCTTTCTTCCGGATATGGAGGGGTGACAGGCACCCTGGAGCCCCTGCCCAAGCAGGGGCTGAACGAGGAGGAGACCAAGAGGCTCCCTCAGCTCGGTAAGAACGGCCCGCGCGACGTCGCAGGGCTCACGATGACACACTGCGTGCCGAACGGGAGGGCGTGAACGCCCAGACCGCCAGCCACACGCTGATGCCCATGATCGCCATGCCGAGGGGCACGTGCAGGGCGACGGCGCCCGAGCCGCCTGTCGCCGACTGGACGAAGCCCAGCAGGAGGATCGCCAGGCTGGCCAGTGCGGGCCAGCCCGGGCCCCTGCCGGGGCGCCACATGAGCACGCCGGTGACGAGCAGGAGCAGCCCGGCGACATGGACGGCCCCGGCGCCCGTGCCGTGCATCGCGCTGCCCGCGCCACCGAGCAGCTGTCCGGCGGTGAAGGCCTGCAGGAGGACCGCCACCACGTTGACCGCGGTGAAGATCTTGAAGGGGGTGAGGAATCTGACCATGTGAACCAGGATCGGGCGGGCGGCGGACCCGGGCATCCGCCACCGGTCGTCATCGCGACTACATCGGCGGGTGTAGTCCTGTCACAGCGGCGGCGCGATGGCCTGGGCGTCCAGGCCCTTGAACCACAGCCCGATCATGAAGGCCGCCGTCGCCTCCAGCAGCGCGGCCCTGGCCAGCCCTCCCCCGTCATACGGCGTGCAGCCCAGATCCTCGACCAGCCGCCGCACCACCGACAGCGCCGCCTCGTCGTCCCCGCACAGCGGCACGGCCAGCGGGCGACCGCCGAACACCGGCGGCGTCATTCTCCAGACGTCCACGTGGCACAGGTTGAACGCCTTGACCACGTGCGCCCCCGTGGCGGCCGCGAGCCGCTCGGCCATGGGGTGGTCGGCCGTCAGCTCGCCGTCCTCGATCGGGTTCGTGCAGTCGATGAGCACCTTGCCGCGCAGTGACTCGTCGACCACGCCGAGCGCGGCGTGGGCGGGGACGGCGAGCAGCACGGCCTCGCCGTACGCCATCGCCTGGCCGAAGGAGCCCGAACTCCTGCCGCTGGTCATCACCTGGTGGCCCGCGCGCGTCCACTGGGTGCCGAGGGCGTCGGCCATGCCGCCCGCGCCGAGAATGCCGATACGCATCCGTCCTCCTCAAGGGTGTAAGTAAGGACGAAGATAGAAAAACCAATAGATACCGATTGGTGTGTGCCGGGATGTTCCTCGCTGACTGCCAGGCCAGGCTGGCCTTCGACCTGCTCGCCAACACCTGGAACGCGGTGGTGGTGTGGGCTCTGCGGCACGGGCCGAGCCGCCCTGCCGACCTGCGGGCCACGATCGGCGGGATCAGTCCGAAGGTGCTGAACGAGACGCTGCGCCGCCTGGAGTTCAACGGGATCGTCTCCCGCACGGCCTACGCCGAGGCGCCGCCGAGGGTGGAGTACGCGCTGACCGAGCTGGGCCTCAGCATGCTGGAGCCGATCGAGGCGTTCGGCGTGTGGGCCTTCGAGCACGCCGAGGAGGTCATGGCCGCCCAGGACGGCTTCAGGGCGTGAAGTAGCGCTCCAGGACCACCGCGACGCCGTCCTCGTCGTTGGACAGTGTGCGCCGCTCGACCGCGGCCAGCACGGTGTGGTGGGAGTTGGCCATCGCGTAGCCCGCTCCCGCGTACGTCAGCACGGCCAGGTCGTTGGGCATGTCACCGAAGGCGACCACGTCCTCGGGTTGGATGCCGCGCTCGGCACACAGCTCGGCCAGCGCGCCCGCCTTGGTCACGCCCGCCGCGCTGATCTCCAGCAGGCCGCTGCTGCCCGAGTAGGTGATCTCGGCTTGCCCGTCCAGCGCCGCGGTCGCCGCGGTGAACATCTCGTCGGCGTGCTGCTCGGCCGACCAGGCCAGCAGCTTCACCACCGGCTCCTCCCGCGTCCACACCGACTCCACCTGTGTGCGGTAGGGCGCGTCCTGCGGGATCTGCTTGCCGTAGCCCGGCTCGAACAGCACGCCGGAGCCGGTCTCGATCGCGAACGCGAGACCGGGCAGCGCCTCGGAGAGCGTCTCGGCCACCTGGCGCGCGGCCTCGCGCTCGAGGGCGCTCACCCGCACGGACGCGCGCGCGTCCAGGTCGTAGACGATCGCGCCGTTGCTGCAGATCGCGGTGCCGCCGACGCCCGCCTCCTCCGCCAGGGAGGCGATGCTCCTCGGCGGCCGGGCGGTGACGAACACCACGTCGGCCCCCGCCTCGCTGACCAGCCGCAGGGCGCGGCGGGTGCGCGGGGAGAGGGCGCCTTCGGCGTCGAGGAGCGTGCCGTCCAGGTCGGTCGCGATCAGGCGGGGAAGGCTCATGCCGGCATTATCCGGCATGGACCTCAGCGCGGGATCAGCGCTTTGATGTCGGAGAAGACCCTGTCGTGGGCCGCGGCCGCCTCGGGGGAGGCGTCCTGGATGAAGCCGTGCTCCAGCCCCGGCTCCTGCCTGTGCACCACCTTCACACCGGCCGCCGCGAGCCTGGCGGCGTAGGCGTCGCCCTCGTCGCGCAGGGCGTCGTTCTCGGCGGTGACCAGAAGCGTGGTCGGCAGGCCGTACAGGTTGGGTGACAGCAGCGGGCTGGCGGCGGCGCGAGCGGCTGGCTCCGGCACCCACTGGGCGACGAACCAGGCGAGCGTGTCGGCGTCGAGCCCCGAGCCCGAGGCGACGCTGGCGCAGGAGAGCGTGAGGTCGGTGTTCGGGCAGAGCAGCACCTGGAGAGCGGGCACCGCGCAGCCCTCGTCGCGCAGGCGCAGGCAGGCCATCGTCGCCAGGTAGCCGCCGGAGCTGTCGCCCGCGACGGCGACGGGCCTGGCCCAGCGCAGCACCTCGACGGCGTCGTCGAGCGCCGCGGGGCACGGGTGCTCGGGGGCGAGCCTGTAGTCCACCGCCAGCACCTCGACGTCGCACTCCAGCGCGATCCTGCGACAGGTCCTGTCATGGGAGTCCAGATCGCCGATCACCCAGCCGCCGCCGTGCAGGTACACCATCAGCGGGCGGGGGCGCTCGGCGGGACGGTAGCGGCGCAGGCGCAGCCCTGAGGGGCTGGTCAGGTCGAGGACCTGGGCCAGCTCCGGTCCCGGTGGGCGTTGAGGGGTACGCGCCCTGAGCTCCAGCAGTCTTGTGTCAGACATAACGGCACATAGTAGGGTTTCCGGGTGCCTGAAAAAGCCGGAATCGGCTCCGCACTTCGATTCACCACCGAGTTGGTCGCCTGGATCGCCACTCCGTGGGCCCTGGCACCACACTCCGTGCCGCTGGCCGTACTGTCGGTGATCGTGCTGATCGGGCTCCCGACCCTGTTCTCCACGCCCGGCGACAAGCGTCACGTGATCGTCGCGGTGCCCGGTGTCGTCACGATCCTGCTCGTGCTGCTCCAGCTGGTCGCCGCCGTGGTGTCGTCGTGGCTGGCGTGGGCCCCCGCGGTGGCGGTCGTCGTGTCGCTCCTCGCCGCCGCGACCGTCGTGACCGAGCTGCCCCGCTGGCGCCGCCTGCTCAGGTGAACTCCTCCCAGACCAGCAGCCCGTCGCGCGCCTCGGGCGAGCCCTCCAGCGCGCTGCGCACGACGGTCAGCACGACCTCCAGGGCCTGGATCGAGTCCGCGCCAGAGACCTTCCTCTCGTGCTCCCATCCGGCCAGCCCGTCGATGCGGTAGGGACACGACCACTCCCCCGTCGGCTCCTCGTACGGCAGGCCGACGGTCACCGTGACCTCGCGCTGCGGCTCGGTCAGCAGCGTGAGAACACGCTGGGCGATCTCGTACATGTCAGGTGATCTACCCAGTCGACCCCCTGGCGAAAGTGATCACGATGAAGCGGTCCGCACCGTTTCGTCCGATGACCGCCATGCCCGACACTCGTACCTCGGAAGGCGACGAGACCACCTCGAGGATGGGATGACATGACGCGTGTGCTGCTGACCGGGTTCGAGCCCTTCGGAGGGGAGAGGACGAACCCGTCCTATGACGCCGTCGTGCTGGTCCCCGGGGTGAGCGTGGCCGAGCTGCCCTGCACGTTCTCGGGCGCGCTGACGGCGCTGCGCGAGGCCGTCGACCTGCACGATCCCGAGCTGGTGCTCTGCACAGGGCAGGCGGGAGGGCGGGCGGCGATCTCGGTGGAGAAGGTCGCGATCAACCTCATCGAGGCGCGCATCCCCGACAACGAGGGGCGCCAGCCGTACGGCGTGCCGGTGGTGGAGGGCGGCCCCGACGCCTACCTGTCCACGCTGCCGGTCAAGGCGATGGCGCGCGCCGTGCGCGAGGAGGGGATCCCCGCCGAGGTCTCCTACACCGCGGGCACGTTCGTCTGCAACCAGGTGGCCTACGGCCTGGCGCACCTGATCGCGACCGAGCGGCCCGGCCTGCGGGGCGGCTTCGTGCACGTGCCGTACGCGCCGCACCAGGTCACCGAGTCCGGACGGCCGAGCATGGAGACCACCACGGTGGCGCGAGCCCTTGCCGCCCTGGTCAAGGCGGCTGACAGCGCCGAGGCCGAGCTCGCCGAGGGAGCCATCCAGTAGAGTCGCGGGCATGAGCGAGCCGTTCGGCGTGCGGTTGCGCGCGCAGATGGAGCGGCGAGGGCCGCTGTGCGTGGGCATCGACCCGAGCCCCGCGCTGCTGACCGCGTGGGGCCTCGACGACTCCCCCGCGGGGCTCGAACGCTTCACCTTCACCGTGGCCGAGGCGGTGTCCGGCGTGGCCGCGGCGGTCAAGCCGCAGTCGGCCTTCTTCGAGCGGTGGGGCAGCAGGGGCGTGGCGGTGCTCGAGCGCGTGATCCCCTCCCTGCGTGAGGCGGGGGCGCTGGTGATCCTCGACGTCAAGAGGGGCGACATCGACTCCACGATGGCCGGCTACGCCGAGGCGTACCTGGAGCAGGGCAGCCCCATGGCCGCCGACGCGATGACCGTCAGCCCCTACCTGGGGTTCGGCTCGCTGGCGGGCGCGATCACCACCGCGCGCGCCAACGACGCCGGCGTGTTCGTGCTGGCCCGCACCTCCAACCCCGAGGCGCTCACCCTGCAGTCGGCCGTGGCCGACCAGATCTTCGAAGGGGTGGCGGCGGCCAACGAGGGCGAGGACGACCTCGGCTCGGTCGGGGTGGTCGTGGGCGCGACGCTGGACAAGGTCGGCCACCCCCTCGACCGCCTGGGCGGGCCCATCCTGTCGCCTGGTCTCGGCGCCCAGGGCGGCTCTCCCTCCGCGGTGGCCAGGCTCTTCTCCGGCGTACGGCACGCGGTGCTGCCCTCGGTGTCGAGGGCGGTGCTCGGCGACCCCTCGCGCGTCAGGAGCCAGGTCGAGCGCTACCGCGACGAGTGCGTGGAGCACCTGAGGGGCTAGATCACCCGGAAGCCGAAGGCTCAGCCGGCGGTCAGTGCGGCGTCGATCTCGGCGCGGGTGGGCATCGAGGTGCTCGCGCCCTCGCGCTGGACCGAGATCGACGCGGCGACCGAGGCGAAGTGGAGGGCGTCGGCGGGCGCCATGCCCTCCGAGCGGGCCACAGACAGCGCGCCGACGAAGGTGTCACCCGCGGCGGTCGTGTCGACGGCCTTCACCCTGACCGCGGGCACGCGCAGGCGCGCGCCTTCGCGCGAGCCGTACAGGGCGCCCTCGGAGCCCAGGGTGATCACCGCCTCGGGGACCCGCTCGAGCAGCGCGTCCAGCGCCTTGTCCTGGTCGGTCAGTCCGGTGATCGCCGCGGCCTCGTGCTCGTTCGGCACGATGAGGCTGACCGCGTCGAGCAGCTCCTCCGGCAGCGGCTGGGCGGGCGCGGGGGTGAGGATCACCGCGACGCCCGACACCTGGGCGGCCTGGGCCGCGCCGATGACGGCCGCCATGGGCAGCTCCAGCTGGAGCAGCAGCGCGGAGGAGCCGGCGATCACGCTCAGGTCGTCGCCGGAGGGCTCCGTGACGCTGCCGTTCGCGCCGGGCACGACGATGATCGAGTTGCCGCCCGCATCCTCCACCACGATGTGCGCGATGCCGCTCGGGCCCTCGACCCGCCGCAGCGCGGCGACGTCGACCCCCGCCTCCTCCAGGGTGGCGCGCAGCGCGGCGCCGAAGGAGTCGTCGCCCACCGCGCCGAGGAAGGCGACCTCGCCGCCCGCTCGGGCGGCGGCGATCGCCTGGTTGGCCCCCTTGCCGCCGGGGATGGTACGGAAGGCCCGCCCCGTGACCGTCTCTCCGAGCTTGGGCGCCGAGGGGACGTAGGCGACCAGATCCATGTTCGCGCTGCCGAAGACCGAGATCATGACTCCATCATCCTCTCCGTGCGCTCGGCGAGCTCGCCCAGCGCGATGCCGTCGAACCCGGTCAGGCTGGAGGCCAGGCTGTCGCGCATCCTCCACCGCTCGGGCACGCCTCCGTTCAGCGCGCCGGCGATCGAGCCGACCGTCGCGCCCGCCGAGTCGGTGTCCCAGCCGCCCGCGACCGCGCCCGCGATCGAGGCGGTGAAGTCGCCCTGGGCGTGCACGAGGGTGGCGGCGACGAGGGCGGCGTTGTTGATCGTGTGCACCCAGTGCAGGTCGCCGTGCCGCTCGTGCAGGCGGTCGAGGACCTGCTCGAAGTCGGCGGCGGCCGAGGCGTCCTCGACCGCCTGCCGTACGGCCCCTGCCAGCCTGGAGCGCGGAGGGACGACGGACAGGCCCGCCTCGACCACCTCCTTCACCGAGGTGGCGACCAGCGACTGGGCGCACATGGCGGCCACGAACATCGCGCCGTAGACGCCGTTGGCGGTGTGGGTGAGGCGGGCGTCGCGCCAGGCGTACTCCGCCGCGGTCGCGGGGTCGCCCGGGTTGACCCAGCCGTAGAGGTCGGTCCTGATCAGCGCGCCGATCCACTCGCGGAAGGGGTTGCGATAGGTCGCGGTCAGCGGCGGCTCGATCCCGGCCAGCAGGTTGCGGTAGGCGACCCGCTCGGCGGTGAACGTACGGCCCGCCGGCAGCTCGTCGAGCCACAGCTTGGCGACGTCGTCGGTGGTGAAGCCGCGTCCGTGCCGCTCGAGCACCGTCAGGGCCAGCAGCGGGTAGTTGAGGTCGTCGTCCTCGGGGACGCCGTCGATGTTCTCCGCGAGGGAGTTGACCGCGCTGCGCCGGTTCCACGGCCACCGCCGGCCGATCTCGTCGGGCAGCCCGGCCGCGGTGAACCACCCCTGGATGGGCCAGTTGCCCGTGGCCTCGGCGATCTGCCTGATGCCCTCGCGCGGGATCTTCTCCACCGGCTTGCCGAGCACGCAGCCCGCCGCCCTGCCGAGCCACGCCCCGAGCACGCGGGCAGGCTCGGGCCTGGCCGCCCGCCTCCCCTCCGGGAGGACGTCCGCCTGACGGGCGGGCCAGCTCGGGCAGGCGGCGATGATGTCGGCCAGCTCCGTGGGCTCCTCCAGCGGCGACCTCAGCGTGGCCAGCTCGTCCAGCAGCTCCTCGGCCAGCCCGCGCAGCCGCAGGGCGCCGGCCTCGGAGGCCCCCGCCCTGGGCGGCGCGTCGTGGCCGCCCGCCGCGTGCCAGCGGGCGGTGATCTCCCGCACGTCGCGCCCGTCCTCGGCGGCCTGGCGCAGCTCGTGCCCCACCAGGTCCTCGGGCTGCACCCAGGTGAGCCTGATCACTGGCCGGCCAGCTCGGCGAAGGCGTCCTCGTGGGCCCTGCGCCTGGCCAGGTCGTCGCGGTGGATCCGCAGCGTGACCTCGGCGATGGCGAGCCCGGGAGCGACCAGGTCCGTACGGCTGGCGGTGCCGATCTGCTCGACCCATTCGGACGGCACGGCCGACAGCCCGCCGAGAGCGCCCGCGATCGCCCCGCCCATGGAGGCGATCGAGTCGGCGTCGCGCCCGTAGTTGACCCCGCCCAGGACCGTGTCCCTGACGTCGCCCTTGGCGATGAGCAGGAACGCCAGCGCGAGGGGAAGCTCCTCGATGCTGTGCACCCGCGAGGGCCGCCGGGCGCCGAGCCCCTGGTCGCGGTAGGTGTCGGCGACGGTGTCGTAGGGGCGCATGGCCGCGCGCAGCCCCTCGAACGACCCCTCCCAGTGGCCGAAGTCGCGCGCCCTGGAGCACACGGCCTCGATCGCGGCCCTGGTGCCGTCCTTGGCCAGCCTGATGGCGGTCGCCACGACCGAGTCGGCGCTCGCGCCGGGGCGCATCGCCTCCGCGACGGCGGCTGCCATCACGCCTGCGGCCTCGCGGCCGTAGGAGGACTGGTGGGCGCCCGTCAGATCGATCGCCTCGGCGTAGGCGGCGTCGGGGTCGCCCGCGTTGACGATGCCGACGGGCGCGACGTACATCGCCGCGCCGCAGTTGACGATGTTGCCGACGCCCGCCTCACGCGGGTCGTTGTGCCCGTAGTGCAGCCGCGCGACGATCCACTTCTCGGCCAGGAACACCCGCTGCAGGGGCAGCGCGTCGGCCTCCAGCTCGGGGATCCACTGCTTCTCGCCCATCATCTCGGGCACCATGTGCTCGGCCATGGAGTAGGCGTCGAGGTGACCGCCTGCCTTCTGGTAGACGCGGATGAGCGCGTGCGTCATCAGGGTGTCGTCGGTGATGTGGCCGTCGCCCTTGTGGTACGGCGCGATGGGCCGGGCGTTGCGCCAGTCGGTGTTGAAGGGCGGGACGACCCCCTCGACCGTCCCACCGTAGCGCTGCGTGATCTGCTCGGGAGTCCAGCCCTCGGTGGCGCCGCCGAGCGCGTCACCCACCGCTGCTCCCGCCACGCAACCAGTGGCCCTGTCCTCCAGCGGCGTCATGCGATTCCCTCCGAAATATCCAGTAGATCCCTGCCGGCCAGTTCAGGCAGGCAGCACCCGGCCAGCCTCCGTGCGGAGGCGGCCCACCCCTCAGGTATCACGCCGTATCCGCCGCAGGCGCCCGTGAGCGCCCCGGTGAGCGCGGGCGCCGAGTCGGCCACCGCCGCCAGGCACGCGGCGGCGGGCACGGCCTCGATCAGCGACCCGCCCGAGACCTCCGCCAGCGCGAGCGCCACGGGCACGGTCACCGCCGCGGAGACGGCGTAGCTGTAGACATGGTCGATCAGTTCGGCGTCGAGCGCGGGCACGGCGGCGAAGGCCCCTCCCGCCTTGCGCGCCACCCGCAGCGCCGCCCTGGCGTTCACGCCGATCGCGCTGTCCTCGGGCAGCTGGGCCAGCGCCGCCTCGACTGCGAGCGCGGCCGAGCCGCCCGACACCGCCTCGGCCACCGCCGCGGCCATCGCCCTCGCGCCGAGCACGCCGTCACCCGCGTTGGTGATCTGCGCGTCGCGCGTGGGGTCCTGTCCCACGGCGCCGAAGGCCACGGCCCTGACGGCCGCGGCGTCGTCGAAGAAGTGCGGGTTGTCGTGCCCGCTGGCGGGCGGCTCGAGGCCGCCGCGCAGGTTGCCGAGCGCGGTGGTCACCGAGATCCGCGCCCGCAGGTCGTCTCGCCCCGACAGGTCGAGAAAGGCCCGCACCCTGTCCTGCGAGAGCGTCAGCGCCGTCCACGCCAGCCACTCGGCGTCGTCGGAAGGGCCGACGGCCAGCGGCGCGGTCGGCTGGTTCAGCGCGAAGGGCACGGGCAGCGTCGTGACCCTGTGCTCCTCGGCGAAGGCGTCGAGCTCGCGGTGCAGCCGTCTGCTCCATGGCGCGTGCAGCGCCGCGCGGTGCCGCGCCGCGGGCCAGCCGGCGGCGTCGCCCACGGCCAGCCCGACGAAGGCTCCTGTGATCCTGTCCCCCGACATGTGCTGTCCTTACAGTCGTCTCGCGAGCTCATCCGCGACGTCGAGCACGTGCTTGCCCGCCACGACGGGCAGGCACTTGCCGGTGGCGGGGCCGATGCGGTCGGCCCACCTGCCTGGCACACCCGCCTCGCCGCGTCCTGCCCCTGCCACGGCGCCCGCGATGGCGCCGATGGTGTCGGCGTCCCTGCCCAGGCTCACCGCGTAGGTCACCGACTCCTCCACCTCGCCGTCGCCGTGCAGGTAGGCGGCGAAGGCCAGCGCCACGGCCTCGGGCGCGAGGTCGGTCCACGGGTAGTGCCTGATCACCACGGCCTCGTGCAGCCCTTCGGGCGAGTCCTTGAGGGGCAACGCCCTGGAGATGGTCCTGGCCGTCCACGAGTCCTGGGGGATCGCGGAGAGCCCGGCGCTCACGACCTCGTCGGGGCCGGCGCCGCTCATGGCGACCGCGACGGCAGCCGCGACCGCCCTGCCGCCGTTGATGCCCTCGCCCTCGCCGCTGACCAGGCCGTCCTGCTCGATCAGCCGGGCCGCCTCAGCGGGGTCGCCAGGGCAGAAGATGCCGTACGGCGCCGCCCGCATCGCCAGCCCGTCGGACCAGCCGTGCGCGTGGATCATCCCCGTCATGGGCGGTTCGAGCCCGCGGCGCAGTGCCGACACGGTGCCGAGCTCGGAGAAGCCCGCGCCCTTCATGGGGCCGAGCACCGCGGGGATGATCTCCCTGCGGTAGGCGTCGGCGACGTCGACACTCGTGAGGTCGTGGCCGTGCCGCACGAGCAGGGAGGCCGCGAAGATCGCGTACTCGGTGTCGTCGGTGCCGCCGCCCTCGATCTCGGTGAGCCTGCCCCACTTCTCCCGGATCTGGGCGGGCTCCATGTTCTCGGCGGGCGCCCCGAGGGCGTCGCCGGCCGCGAGGCCGAGCAGACACCCCCGGGCGCGATCCTTGAGAAGACTCACCGGGAGTACCGCTCCAGCACCTTGTTCCCCTCTTCGACGAGCTGCTTGGCCGCGTCGTCAAGGGAGATCTTGTTGGCGAAGTACTGCTGCAGGGTCGGGGTGGCGACCTTGCTCTTCCACTCGTCGAAGCCGTTGACCTTCAGGAACGGCGCGACGACGAGGTTCTTGGCGGAGGCGGTGGCGATGTCCCAGCCGTTCTCCTTGGTGGTCATCGACGGGTCGGCGGCGGCCTTCTGCGAGGTCGGCAGCAGCCAGTCGCCCTTGGCGAGCTTGGCCTGGTTCGGGCCGTTCAGGAAGAACGACATGAACTTGATGGACTCGTCGGGGTGCTTGCTGTCGGCCGAGACCGACAGGGTCTGGGAGACCGCGCCCTGGTTGGTGGTCTCGCCCTTCATCGGGGGAAGGGTGACCCACTCGAAGCCGTCGGGCGCCTGCTCGACGACCTGCTGGCGCAGGTAGACGCCGACGGGCAGCATGGCGTACTTGCCGGCGAAGAAGCCGGGCAGCGGGTCGGCGGTGCCCATGCCGAGCGCCGAGGGGTCGGCCGACTTGTCCTTGTAGAGCTGGTCGTGGATGCGCTGGAGGACCTGCTTCTCCTCCGGGCCGACCTTGACCGTGGTCTTGCCGTCCGCGCCGGTCTGGAAGAAGGTGCCGTTGAAGTTGAGCGCCAGGTTGAGCGTCTTGTTGACGGGCGACTTCATCGGCCAGGCCACGCCGAACGCCTCGCCCTTGGTCAGCTTCTTGCTGACCTCGGCGAACTCGTCCCAGGTCCAGGGGGCGTCCACGGTGGGGACGCGCACCTTCGCGGCGTCGAGCAGCTTCTTGTTGGCGATGATGACCTGCGACTCCTGCAGGAACGGCACGCCGTAGACGCCCTGGTTGCCCTTGCCGTCGTCGAAGGTGACGGTGTCCCACGCCGACTGCGGGATGTCGCTCTTCAGCTCGGCGGGCACCTTGTCCTTCAGGTCCAGCAGGTAGCCGCGCGAGGCGAAGCCGGACAGCGCGGGCGAGTCGTCGTGGATCACGTCAGGGGCGTCGCCGCCCTCGAAGGAGGTGACGAGCTGGTCGTTGACGTTGTCCCAGCTGCCCTGGACGTAGGTGACCTGGATGTTCGGGTTGGCCTTGTTCCAGGCGTCCACGATCTCCTTGTTGGCCGCCACGGACTCCTTCTGCCAGGCCAGGCTGAGGAAGTTCAGCTTCACGGGCTCGCCGCCCGACTTGGCGGGCTCGGCGGCGTCGCCGCCGCCGCCACCAGAGCCGCACGCGGCCGCCATCGCGACGATCGCCGCGGCCGCCAAAGCGGATTTGATACGCATAAGAGCCTCCTAGCCCTTGACCGCTCCGGCCATGAGGCCGGACCTCAGCCGTCGCTGGATGATTGCGAAGAAGATCAGGCTGGGGATCGTCGCCACGACCGACGCGGCGGCCAGCGGACCCAGCCTGGACACTCCCTCGGGCCCGGTGAAGCGGACCAGAGTGAGCGGCAGTGTCATCACGTCGGGGTCCTTCAGGACCACGAGCGCGAAGAGGAACTCGTTCCACGAGGAGATGAACGAGAACAACAAGGTGGCCACCACGCCGGGGGCCAGCAGCGGCGCCACCACGCTCACGATCGAGCGCACGCGTCCCGCGCCGTCGACGGAGGCGGCCTCCTCCAGCTCGGGAGGCACCGCCCGCACGTAACCCTGCAGCATCCACAGGGCGAACGGCAGCGTGAACGTCACGTGCACGATGATCAGACCGGGCAGTGTGCTCACCAGATCGAGGTTCCGCAGCACCATGAAGAGCGGGATGATGATCAGGATGAACGGGAAGACCTGGCTGACCAGCACCCACCCGACCGCGATCTTGCTGACCAGGCTGCGGTGGCGCGCGATGGCGTAGGCGGCGGGCAGGGCGACGACCACGGTGAGCACCGCGCTGCACAGCGCCACGATGAGGCTGCGCACGCCCGCGCCCACCAGGTCCTGCTCGGTGAAGGCGGCCTCGAAGTTGCTCAGGGTCGGCTCGCGCGGGATCCACGAGGGGTTCAGGTTGGCCATCTCCTGCGGCGTCTTGAACGCCGTCGAGACCAGCCAGACCAGCGGGAACACCAGGAAGATCATGTAGGCCAGCAGCGCCGCGTACTTCGGGATCTGCTTCATGACGCCTCCCTCATCTGCCGCCAGAGATAGATGCCGAGCACCGCGAGCACGACGATCATGGTCGCCACTCCGAGAGCCGCCGCGTAGCCGAAGAAGCCGTAGCGGAAGGCCTGCTCGTAGGCGAAGAGCATCGGCAGCCGCGTCTGGCCGCCGGGGCCACCCTGGGTCAGCACGTAGACGAGGCTGAACTGGTTGATGTTCCACACGAAGTCGAGCGAGGTGATGGCCACGATCACGGGGCGCAGCTGCGGCAGCGTGATGTTCCAGAACCTGCGCCAGGTGCCCGCGCCGTCGACCTCGACCGCCTCGTACAGCTCCTTGGGCACGCCCTGGAGCCCGGCCAGCAGGACCACGGTGGTCTGCGGCATGCCGCTCCAGATGCCCATCACGATGACGGCGGGCAGCGCCAGCGAGAAGTCGGCGAGCCAGTCGATGTCGGTGCCGAGCATGCTGTTGAGGATGCCCGCGTCGGGGTGGTAGACCAGGCGCCACATCAGGCCGATCACCACGGGCGGCATCGCCCACGGCACGACGGCGAGCACCCTGGCCACCCCTCTGAACCGCAGGTTCTGGTTCAGCAGGATCGCGAGGCCGAGCGAGAGCAGGAACTGCAGGCCCGTGACCGAGACCGCCCAGATCAGGCCGATCCTGAAGGAGGACCAGAAGTCGGCGTCGGACAGCAGGTCGACGAAGTTCTGCGGGCCCACGAACTCGTAGACCGCGTTGCGGCCGGCACGCGCGTCGGTGAAGGCCAGGCCGATGCCGTACAGCAGCGGGCCGACGCTGAACAGCAGGACCGGCACCAGCGCCGGGAGCATCAGCAGCAGGGTCTCGCGGCCCTGCCGCGAGCGGGGCTTGCGGCGCTTGTGCGGTGAGGTCCGCGGGGGTCTGGTCGCGACCGCCGTCATGGCGTGCCTCCCTTCGACTGGAGTGGGATGTTCACGGTTTCGCCCAACGTTTCGCCGCGGACGCCGAGGACCGCGGCTTCGCCCGCCGTGGAGGCCCTGATCACCAGCCGAGGGGCGACCGTGACCACGCGCGGCTCGCTGTCCATGTCGTTGAGCCGGTCGAGCAGCAGCTCGGCCGCGGCCTTGCCGCGCTCGGCCGAGCCGAGCGACACGCTCGTCAGCGACGGCCATGAGGCGGCGGCCAGGTCGGTGTCGTCCATGCCGACCACCGCCACGTCCTCGGGGACCCGAAGGCCCGCCGCGCGCAGCACGTCGAGCGCGCCGAGCGCGATCAGGTCGTTGGCGCACATCAGCGCGTCCACGCCGGGCGCCCGGTCAAGCAGCGCGCGAGCCGCGCGCGCTCCCTCGGCCCTGTAGAAGTCGCCCACCTCGACGATCTCCTCGTCGTACGGCAGGCCGCGCTCCTTCAGCGCCTCGCTGTAGGCGGCGGCGCGGGCCGCGCCCGGCACGGTGTCGAGCGGGCCGTTGACGAAACCGATGCGGCGGCGGCCCAGTTCGTACAGGTGGTCGATGGCCAGCCTGACGCCGGTGCGGGAGTCGGCCCTGACGTTGTCGACCCGCGTGCCCTCCGGCACCGAACCGATGATCACGACGGGCGCCCGCGCGGTCGCGATCATCTTGAGGTGCTCGTTCGTGACGCGCAGCGGGCTCATGATCAGCCCGTCGACGTAGCGCTCCCCGAGGCTGTGCAGCACGTCGATCTCGTCGGCGGCGATGGCGTCGGTGGAGTGGAGCACCAGCCGGTATCCGGCCGCCTTGAGCACCGGCTGGATCTGCCTGACCATGGCGAGGTAGACGGGGTTGCCGATGTCGGCCATGGCGAAGGCCACCTGGTGGGTACGGCGCGACTTGAGGCTCCTGGCGACGGCGTTGCGCACGTAACCGAGCTCCTCGGCGGCGGCCAGCACCTTGCGGACGGTCTCCTGCCTGGTGGGCAGGCCGTTGAGCACCCGCGAGACGGAGGCGATGGACACCCCGGCCCGCTCTGCGATCGTGTTGATCGTGGGTCCTTCGGCCAAGACAGTCCCCCCACTCAGGTGAAAACGTTTACAGCACGTTCGCTGTAAACGTTTACGGCGCTGGCCCACATGAAACATGCACGTAACGTGGCGGTCAAGTCACGATCACATAACGCCAGGTCAGAGCTCTAGCGAGGTCTCCCAGCCGGTGCCCGGCGGGAACTCGGCGCACCCGCACCCCACAACGGCATGGTCCTCGCCGTCGGCTCGGACAGCCCCATCGGGGGCACGCCCCCGAACTCCCGGCGAGAGGCTCCCTTCCCCTCGCGCTCCCCGGTCGTCATGCGTGTCTACGGTCGGATCCGCGATGCCGAACGCGTCGGCAGCCGACGATCGACTGTCGAACGAAGCGGGGGCCAGCCGTAGATCGCAGGAAGAATCCGTCAAAGACGGATCAAGTCACTCGCCGGCAGGTGGAGTGCGTTTCACTGATTCGGGAGCCCAGCGAGGTTCCAACGCGAAGAGCGCACACCAGGTGGCGCCGGCCCTGTGGAAGCGCGTCTTCCAGGGGCTCTTCGGCGTCGGCCGTCACGGGGCAGCTGTCAGGTAGCGCTCGGCGAGGTCGCAGGTGCCTCTGGTGTACCCGGCGCCCAGCTCTCTGGCGATCTCCACGCCCTGGTGCGAGCCGATCCAGGCGGTCAGCAGCAGCCGCCTGAACAGGATGAACGTCCAGATCTCCCGCTCGTCCTCCTCCGAGAACCGCTCCTCGCTGCGGTAGCCGCCCAGCCAGGAGTCGATCAGCTCGGGCACCACCGGCTCGTGCTCGATGAAGCTCAGCGCCGCCGCGAGGTCGTAGACGTGCCAGCCGAACCCGCAGTCGTCGAAGTCGATCACGCTCGGTTCGGGTCCGCCGTCGTCCAGCAGGTTGGCCAGGCGCATGTCGGCGTGGATCAGCCCGAAGCGCTCCGGTCCGTCGCCGTACCGTCCGATGCGCTCGCGCAGGCGACCTTCCAGCCGATCGAGTACGGCACGCGCCTCCGCGTCGACCCCCACGCCGTCCTGCCAGCGTCCCCAGCGCGCCTCCCTGCCGAAGGCCGCGTCCCAGCCCCAGGCGAACCGGGTGAAGCCGAGCGGCCGTCGCCACCGCCTGGCGTGCCTGTGCATGCGGGCGGTGACCGCGCCGAGCTGCTTGAAGCCGTCGACCAGGCGCTCCTCCGGCGGCTCGACGCCCGGCAGGAACTCGAACCGCACCACGTGCCGCGACCCCGCCCCCTGCGGGACGTGGACGACCCTGGCCCCGTCCCCGGCCGGGATCACCCTCGGGGTTCTGACGCCCGCCTCCCCGCGCAGCGCGGACAGCCAGGCCAGCTCCGACTCGATCGCCTCCGCCGCGTGGTAGCCGAGCCGGTGCACCCGCAGGATCGACCGCTCCCCCGTGCCGGGGTCGTCCACCAGGAACGTCGCGTTCTCCGAGACGTTGATCAGCGTGACGGTGGCCGTGGGCGACACGTCGTAGCGGGTGAGCGCCGCCCGCGCCACCTCGCCGACCTGTTCCAGGACGCCGCCTCCGGCAGAGAGATCGTGTAGCTCCACCGGCCCATTGTCCCGTGCCGGGCGACGTGACGGCGGCCCGCCGGAGTCGGATGGAGGGGCGTGCTGGACGGGGCCCGGCCACGTGCCCGCGGTGGCCTCGAGCCTGGCCTGCCGTAAAGACCGGCGGTTTGTGCAGAGGAGACAGATCAGGAGGAGACCGAGGAGACGGGGACCCGTTCGGAGGTGGCGGTGATCGCGCGGATCGCAGGGGTGCCTGCCAGGCCGACCACGGCCGCCATCACCGCGGGGATGATCAGCGCCATCGGCAGCGAGGCGCTGTCGGCCACGAACCCCAGCACCGCGGGCCCCACCAGCAGCCCCGAGTACCCGAAGGCGGTCACCACCGACAGCGCCCTGCCGACGGAGCCGCCCGCCGCCCCCACCGCGCTGAACACCACGGGCACGACGGTGGCCAGGCCGACGCCAGCGAGCGCCCACCCGATCCAGGCCCCGACGATGTTCGGCACGAGGAGCACCAGCAGGTAGCCCACCGTCGCGAACCCGCCCGCCAGCTGGATCGTCCTGACGGCTCCGAGGCGCGCCCTGATCGGGTCTCCGAGCAGCCTGATCGAGGTCATCGCCACGGCGAAGACCGTGTACGCCAGGGGCGCCGCCGCGGGATCGGCGTCGAGCACCCACCGCGCGTGCAGGGCGGCCCAGTCGATCGCCGCGCCCTCGCTCAGGTGCCCCGCGAAGGCGACCACGCCGAGGAGCGCGACGAGCCCCCACTTCATCGCCCCCATGCCACCGCCGCCCGAGCCCTGCTCCGACGCGGCGGCGGGCCTTCCTGGCAGCAGCAGGCGCGCGGCGGGCAGGAACAGCAACGGGACCGTCACCGCCGCCACCACCAGCAGGACCTGCCCGTCGGCTCCCAGCCGCAGCCCGAGGGCGGTCAGCGCGCCCGCGCTCGCGCCGCCCAGGCTCCACGTGCCGTGGAAGGCCGAGATGATCGGCCTGCCGTAGGCGTGCTCCACCTCGACCGAGTGGACGTTCATCGCCACCTCGACGCAGCCGAGCCCCAGTCCGAACACGACGGCCATGACGCACAGCATCGCGTAGTTCGGCGCCAGCGCGGGGCCGAGCAGCACCACACCCGACGCGGGCCCCGCGATCCAGCACACCCTGCGGCTCGTCCACCGGTCCACGAGGGGCCCGGCCACCAGCATCGACACCAGCGCCCCGAAGGAGACGAGCAGCAGCGCGACGCCGAGCTTGGCGGGCCCGAGGTCGAGCCGCTCGTTGAGGCCCGGCAGGCCCGCGGCCCACATCCCCATGACGAAGCCGTTGAGGAAGAAGAAACCGAATACACCGATACGCGCTCTTTTGTTCACGGCTAGAGCATAAACTGTCTTCCATGGATGTGGGAGACCTGCGGGCGCTCAACAAGCTGCGACTGCTGCGCGAGGTCCACGACGGCGGCGCCAGCCGTACCCGCTCGCAGCTGACGCGTGATCTCGAACTGGCCCGCGGCACGGCCTCGGTGCTGGTGGCAGGGCTGGTCGAGGACGAACTGCTCCAGGAGAAGCCGGCAGGGGAGCACGCCAGGGGCCGCCCGACGCAGATCCCCGGCCCGCATCCGCGCGGCCCTCTCGCCCTCGCCGCCGACCTGCGCGAGGACTCCTGGACGATCGCCGCGTGCGAGCTGGGCGGTGGGTCGACCGTCCTGGCCGCCAGCGGGCACGACGGCACGCCCGCCGCGCTGAACGACCTGGGCGCGGCTCTGCGGGCGCACCTGGGGCCGCGCGTGGTCGGCGTGGGCCTGTCGGCGTCCGGTCCCGTGCGCGAGGACGGCCTGCTGGACATCTCACACCTGGGCTGGCGCGAGGTCCCCGTGGCCGAGGCGCTCGGCCTGGGCGGCGTCCCGCTGCGGATCGGCAACGACGCCAGGCTCGCGGGGCTGGCCGAGGCGCGCAGGGGCCACCTGCGAGGGGTCAGCGTGGGCCTGCACCTGCACGTCGACTTCGATCCCGGCGGCACGCTGCTGATCGGCGGCAGCCCGCTGACAGGGGCGGGCGGTACGGCGGGCGAGTTCGGCCACATGCCCCTCACCGGCGGCGACGACCCCTGCCCCTGCGGCGCGCGAGGGTGCCTGAGCCTCGCGGTGGGCCGCAACGCGCTCCTGCGCCACCTGGGCCTGCCCGCGGGGCGGGGCCGGGGCCGTCACGACGCCGAGCGCATCATCGAGGCCGCGGCCGGAGGGGAGCCCGAGGCCGTCAAGGCCGTCGAGAGCAACGCAGGAGCCCTCGGCAAGGGCATCGGCGCTCTGATCAACGCCCTTGACCCCGCGGCCGTCACGCTGTCGGGGCTCGGCGTCGCGCTGACCGGCGACACGCTCCAGCGAGCCTGCCACGACGCGCTCATGACGATGCGCAGAGATCGTCCGCCGCCGATCCTGCCCTCGGCGCTGGGCGACAGGGGCCCCCTCGTCGGGGCGATGGAGTCGGTGTTTGACGCCTTCCTGACCCGCGAGGGGGTCGAATTCTGGCGTGCGACACGCCCGAAGAACGAAATGTGACAGAAACCACGATGATCTTGCAACGGGGACACTTCGGACGATACCCATGAGTTCATGAAATTTCGGGACGCGGTGGGGTTGGAGATCGCGCTTCGCATGTGCGAGGCGGCGATCAGGCAGGCGGCCAGAGAGGGCGCTCTCGTCTCTGTCGCGGTCGTCGACGCAGGTGGGCACCTGGTGACCTTCCAGCGCATGGAAGGCGCCGAGATCGCAGGTCCAGTCCTGGCTCCCGGCAAGGCCTACACCTCGGTGGCCCACCGCATGACGACCGCCGACCTGGCCCCGCTGGCCGCTCCAGGAGGGGAGCTCTACGGCCTCGCGGGCGACCGCTTCGTGTGCTTCGGAGGTGGCATCCCCTTGTGGGCGGGCTACGGTGAGGGAGAACGCGTGGTCGGCGGTGTGGGGGTCAGCGGAGGCACCGTCGCACAGGACGTCGCGTGCGCCGAGGCGGCCGCTTCCGTCTGGCGCACCGGTTGAGCGGCGGCTTTCCGCAACACAAGCCGCTGGCATCCGCCATGATTAGCCGCGACACCACGGGTAACAAAGTCCCGAAGCATTACTCCCCGAGGAGAGATTGAGATGGCACTTCCCACTCTGACCCCGGAGCAGCGCAAGGCGGCGCTGGAGAAGGCCGCCGAGGCCCGCGCCGCCCGCACCGCCCTGCTCGCCAAGGTCAAGGCCGGCGAGCTGACCTTCGCCGACCTGCTGGAGCGCGACGACGACATCGCCAAGAAGATCAAGGTGTCGCAGGCGCTCCGCGCCGTCAAGGGCGTCGGCCCGGCCAAGGCCACCGCGCTCATGGAGGAGGCGGGCGTCGACGAGAAGCGCCGTCTCGGCGGCCTGGGCGCCCAGCAGCGCAAGAAGCTGGTGGACGCGCTCGGGGCTTGATCCCCTCGCGGCCGGTCCGCGAGGACCGGCCGCGCGCCTCAGCGCCTCAGCTTCGCAGGTAGGCGAGTACGGCCAGCACCCTTCGGTGCTGGTCACCGTCGTCGGCGTAGAGGCCGAGCTTGGAGAAGATGCTGCGGATGTGCTTCTCCACCGCGCCGTCGCTCACCACGAGCTGCCTGCCGATGGCGGGATTCGACTTCCCCTCGGCCATCAGCTCCAGCACCTCCCGTTCGCGCGGGGTCAGCTGGGCCAGCGGATCGTCCTTGCGCCTGCGCACCATGAGCTGGGCCACCACCTGCGGATCGAAGACCGTGCCGCCGGAGGCGACGCGCCGCAGCCCCTCCATGAACTCCTCGACATCGACGACCCTGTCCTTCAGCAGGTAGCCGACCGCGCCACGGGCGTCGGCCAGCAGGTCGTCGGCGTAGGAGACCTCCACGTACTGCGACAGGATCAGCACCGGCGCCCCCGGCACCCTGCCGCGCGCCGCCACGGCGGCGCGCAGGCCCTCGTCGGTGAAGGACGGCGGCATCCGCACGTCGACCACCGACACGTCCGGCTTCAACGAGGCCACGGCTTCGACGAGAGCGTCGCCGTCGCCGACCGCCGCCACCACCTCGCAGCCGAACTCCTCCAGCAGCCTGATCAGGCCTTCCCTGATCAGGACCGCGTCATCGGCCACGACTACCCGCACGGTACCTCCGCCACGATCACTGTCGGCCCGCCCATGGGTGAGTTCACGACCAGCTCGCCGTCGACCGCGCGCAGCCGGTCGGCCAGCCCGGCCAGACCGTGTCCCTTGGCGACGTGTGCGCCGCCGACCCCATCATCCCCGATCGTCAGCATGAGCACGTTCCCCGTACGGCTGAGCTGGACCGAGCAGGTGGTGGCGCGGCTGTGCTTGGCGATGTTGGTCAGCGACTCGGCCACCACGTAGTAGACCGTGTTCTCCACCGCGGCGGTGTAGCGCTCGGCGATCTGCACGTCGAGCTCGACGGGGACGGTGCAGCGGCCCGCCAGCGCGGCCAGGGCGGACGGCAGCCCGCGGTCGGCCAGGATCGGAGGGGCGATGCCGCGCGAGAGCGCGCGCAGCTCGTCGAGCGTCTCGCGGGTGGCGGCGATGGCCTCGGCGATCGTGTCGTGCGCGGCGGCGGGGTCCTTCCTCAGCTGCCGCTGGGCGCGGGAGAGCTCCATCGCGAGGGAGACCAGGCGCTGCTGGGGACCGTCGTGGATGTCGCGCTCCAGCCTGCGCAGCGCGTCGGCCTCGGCCGAGACCGCGGCGGCGCGGCCCTGGGCCAGGTCGTCGATGCGCTCCTGCAGCTCGGCCACGGTGGTCAGCAGCGCCCTGCCGAGGCCCGAGCGCAGCAGCGCGGCTCCCCTGACCATGATCGGCAGGAGCAGCAGCCCGAGCAGGCCGATCGCGAGGTAGAAGGTGGCGTTGACCAGATAGGTGTCGCCCAGGCCGAGGAGCTCGGGCAGCTCCTGGTTGCCGGGGATCTGCGAGGTGAGCGCGACCCACAGCGGAGAGGTGAAGCCGATGATCGTGATCGCCCAGAACACCACGGTCACCACGAAGGTCACGACGGCGATGGGGAAGTTGACGATCCCGTGCAGCAGGTCCAGCCACGACTGGCCGATGGTCAGCGGGTGCACGAAGCGGCGGAAGCGTCCCGCGCCCTCGGGAGCGCCCTTGTAGCGGGGCCGCACGGCGGGGCGGTTGAGCACGTCGGACAGCCAGCCGCGCTCCACGTCGGCGAAGCCTCTCGCGATGAGCAGCGTGCCGCTCAGGATCGGCACGCCGAGCCACACCACCACGGTGCCGAGCCCGGCCGCGAAACCCGCCACGAGCAGGACGAAGGCGATGACGGCCGCGGGGAAGCCGACCAGGAGGTAGCGGGTGTCCAGCAGGACACGCCTTGTCAGGGAGCGCATGGCATCACGCTACGAGTCTCGCAGGTGTGGACTCGACCCTGCGGGCAGGCCTCAGGGGGTAGGGCCAGCCCTACCATCCTCGGTAGTGCGATCTTGACGTGAAGAGGGCGGACGGCGTCACTGTGCGCGCGGCCGCGAGACGGAAGCCTTGGGACATCACCTTCCGAATCGAGGCCCCCCATGACCGTCCTGCTCGAACGACCGGCGACACCGGTCAAGACCAGGGACACCTTCATCGACGTCCTGAGGATCGCCGGGATGGCGCTGGTGGTGCTCCAGCACTGGACGATTCCCGTACTGGCCTATGACGGTGTCCGCCTGACCACGGGCAACGCGCTGTCCACGCCGGGCGTGTGGGTGATCACCTGGATCAGTCAGGTCATGCCCCTGGTCTTCTTCGCCGGCGGCGCGGCCAACGCGATCAGCTTCCGCCGCGCCCACGGCACGGCGCCCGCATGGCTGGCCGTACGGCTGAGGCGGCTGGCCTGGCCCGTGCTGCCGCTGGCGGCGGTGTGGATCCCCTTCCCTCAGGTGCTCGCCACGCTCGGGGTGCCGGAGCAGCCGCTCGAGGTGGGCTCGCGGCTGACCGGTCAGCTGCTGTGGTTCCTCGCCGTCTACCTCGTCGCCGTCACAGCGACGCCGCTGATGCTGAGGCTGCACGACAGGTACGGCCTGCTCGCACCCCTGGCCCTGGCCGGCGGCGCGGTCGTCACCGACCTGGTCAGGTTCACCTCGGGCCTCGACGCGATCGGCTACCTCAACATCCTGTTCGTCTGGCTCGCCGTCCACCAGCTCGGCTTCCTCTACGCCGACCGCCGCCTCACGCGCCCAGGGCTGCTGGCCGTGGCGGGGTTCGGCGCGGCGGCCCTCCTGGTGGCCTTCGGCCCCTACCCGGGCAGCATGATCGGCCTGCCGGGCGCCGAGATGTCGAACATGGCGCCGCCCACGCTCGCCATGCTGGCCGTCGCCCTCGGCCAGGTGGGTCTCGCCACGCTGCTGCGTCCATGGATCACCCGGCTGCGCACCGACCGGCTGGTGGCGTGGGCGGGGCCGAGGATGATGACCGTCTACCTCTGGCACATGCCGGCGCTGTTCGCGGTGACCGGCGTGGTGGTCGTGGCGCTGGGCGCCGACACCCCCTCGCCGGGGAGCGTGGGCTGGCTGCTCGGCTGGCCGGTGTGGTTCGGCGCGCTCTGCCTGGTGCTCTGGCCGCTGCTGCGCGGGTTCGCGCGCTTCGAGGAGCCGCCCGCCCTGCCGTACGGCAGAGCCACGTGGGGCACGTCGCTGGCGGCGGCGGCGCTGGTCGGCGGCGGCCTGCTGGGCCTGACCGTCTACGGCTTCGCGCCGGGGGGCGCGCCCGTCCTGTCGACGCTGGCCATCGCGGGCGGCCTGCTGCTCACCGCTCCCCGCGCCCGGCTCTGAGCCTCACTAGTGGGCCTCGCCGAGGGGGTGGAGGTGGGCGCCGCCGAGGGGGTGAGGGACGGCGGCTCCTCTCGCAGGTGCGGCCCGAGGAGGGTGGCCCAGGCCCTGGCCATCTTGGCGTACTCCTGCTCGCAGCGCATCGCCCTGTTCACCGGCAGGGAGCCGTCGGCGACCAGGGGCAGGAAGGCGTTGTGGTTCGAGCCGTACAGATAGCACATGACGTTGTAGTAACGCTGACCGCTCAGCGAGTGGTCGTCGGCGAAGTCGCTCTGTTCCAGCGGCCTCGTCTCCGTCTCCTTCGACATCCTGCCCCACGCCTCGATCGTGCTGATGATGGAGCCGTAGTCCTTGTCCTCCTCGGCCTCGGTGATGAGCACCAGCGCCGACAGCTGGTCGACGGCGTCCTCCTCCTTACCCGTGGTCGGCAGGTCGTAGAGGTCGATCAGGGCGTGCCCGAGCTCGTGGAAGTAGATGCCGTTGAGCGCGCCCACCACGTGCTCGCCGACCTGCTGCGCGGTCGGTTTCTCCTGCCCCTTCGCGGGCTTGGCGAACAGCGCCGTCAGGTAGTCGGCCAGCTCGTAGCACATGGTGATCGTCCGCTCCTCCTCGTCGTAGAAGGCGTTGACCGTGTCGCACTGCTTGGCGATCACCGGGATGTTCTGCGGCGGGACGAACCCGGCGTTGGCCGCCTCGGCCCACCCCTCGACCAGACGGTTCTCCCGCATCTTCTTCTCCGTCGGGAGCAGCGCCTTGTCCTGCGGCGTCTCGTACGAGGGGACGAACGCGAACGTGCCCGTCGCACTGGGCGTAGGCGTGGGCGTGGGCGTGGCAGGCGCGGCGGTCGTGACGGTGGGGGTGACCGGGGTCTCCCGCGTGGGCTGCGTGGTTCCACACCCGGCGAGCGCGACGGCCAGCACGACGGCCACGAGCGGTCGAGGTCTCATCACACCATGGAATCAAATCGTTACGTTGAGCTGTCCACCGGGTGTCCCTTGACAAGATCTCGTTAACCGGTTGCCCGCTGAACTTGGCAAGATGGAGAGGGTGAGCCTCATAGACCGCCTTCCCGAAGAGATCGACGCCGATCCCGATGCCATCTTCGACGCGTTCGTCGCGTGGAACTCCGAACGGGGGCTCACTCTCTACCCCGCCCAGGAGGAGGCGCTCATAGAGGTGGTCTCCGGCAACAACCTGATCCTCTCCACCCCGACGGGGTCGGGCAAGAGCCTGGTGGCGGCGGGCGCCCACTTCGCCGCGCTCACCCGCGACCAGCGCACCTTCTACACCGCGCCGATCAAGGCGCTGGTGTCGGAGAAGTTCTTCGACCTGGTGTCGCTGTTCGGCACCGAGAACGTCGGCATGATGACGGGCGACGCCAGCGTCAACCCCGGCGCCCCGATCATCTGCTGCACCGCCGAGATCCTCGCCAACGTCGCACTCCGCGACGGCGCGGCGGCCGACATCGGTCAGGTCGTCATGGACGAGTTCCACTTCTACGCCGAGCCCGACAGGGGCTGGGCGTGGCAGGTGCCGCTGCTGGAGCTGCCCAATGTGCAGTTCGTCCTGATGTCGGCCACGCTCGGCGACGTCACGATGTTCAAGGACGACCTCACCCGCCGCACCGGCAAGGAGACCTCGGTCGTCAAGCACACCGAGCGACCCGTCCCCCTCGTCTACTCCTACCGGATGACGCCTCTTCACGAGTCTCTCGAGGAGATGCTCAGCACCGGGCAGGGCCCCGTCTACGTGGTGCACTTCACCCAGGCCTCCGCCATGGAGCGGGCCCAGGCGCTCATGTCCATCAACATGTGCACCAAGGCCGAGAAGGAAGCCATCGCCGCGATGATCGGCGGCTTCCGCTTCACCACCAGGTTCGGCAAGGCCCTGTCGCGGCTGGTGCGCCACGGCATCGGCGTCCACCACGCCGGCATGCTGCCGAAGTACCGCCGCCTGGTCGAACGCCTGGCACAGGCCGGGCTGCTGAAGGTCATCTGCGGCACCGACACCCTCGGCGTCGGCGTCAACGTGCCGATCAGGACCGTGCTGTTCACCGCGCTGTCGAAGTACGACGGCAACAAGGTGCGCCGCCTGCGCGCCCGCGAGTTCCACCAGATCGCGGGCAGGGCGGGCCGCGCGGGCTTCGACACGATCGGCTACGTCGCCTGCCAGGCCCCCGAGCACGACATCGAGAACGCCAAGGCGCTCGCCAAGATCGGCGACGATCCCAAGCGCCGCCGCGGCTACGCCCGCAAGAAGCCGCCGGAGGGCTTCGTCGGCTGGAGCGAGGAGACCTTCGAGAAGCTGCAGACCGCCGAGCCTGAGCCGCTGGCCTCCCGCTTCAAGGTCAGCAACGCCATGCTGCTGGCCGTCATCAACAGGCCGGGCGACTGCTTCGCCGCGATGAGGCACCTGCTGACCGACAACCACGAGGACCGCAAGTGGCAGCGGCGGCACATCAGCCAGGCCATCGCGATCTACCGCTCGCTGCTGGCGGGCGGCGTGGTCGAGCAGCTGACCGAGCCCGACGAGCAGGGCAGGAGGGCCAGGCTCACCATCGACCTGCAGGAGGACTTCGCGCTCAACCAGGCGCTGTCCACCTTCGCCCTCGCCGCCTTCGACCTGCTCGACACCGGCTCGCCCAGCTACGCCCTCGACATGGTCTCGATCGTGGAGTCCATCCTCGACGACCCGCGCCAGGTGCTCGCCGCCCAGCTCAAGAAGGCCAGGGGTGAGGCCGTCGCGGAGATGAAGGCCGACGGCATCGAGTACGAGGAGCGGATGGAGGCGCTGCAGGAGGTCATGTACCCGATGCCGCTCGAGACGCTCCTGCTCGGCGCCTACGAGACCTACAGGCGCGGTCACCCGTGGGTGGGCGACTACACCGTCAGCCCCAAGTCGGTGGTGCGCGACATGTACGAGCGGGCGATGACCTTCACCGAGTACATCCAGGTCTACGACCTGTCGAGGTCGGAGGGGGCGGTGCTGCGCTACCTGGCCGACGCCTACCGCACGCTGAGCCGTACGATCCCCGAGCACCTGAAGACCGAGGACCTCGTCGACCTCATCGAGTGGCTCGGCGAGCTGGTGCGTCAGGTCGACTCGTCGCTGATCGACGAGTGGGAGAAGCTCAGCAACCCCGAGAGCGCGCTGGAGGAGTCGCAGGCGCTGGAGACCAAGGTCAGGCCCGTCACCGGCAACCCCCGCGCCTTCAGGGTCCTGGTCAGGAACGCGATGTTCCGCCTGGTCGAGCTGTGCGCCGTGGAGAAGGAGGCCGAGCTGGCCGAGCTCGCCCCCGATGTCGACTGGGGCGCCGCGCTCGACGCCTACTACGACGAGCACGAGGAGATCCTCACCGACGCCGACGCGCGCGGGCCTGGCCTGCTGCGCATCACGGAGGAGAAGGAGCTCTGGAAGGTGCGGCAGGTCGTCAAGGACCCCGCGGGCGACGGCGACTGGGGCATCGACGCGCAGGTCGACCTGGCCGCCTCCGACGAGGAGGGCCGCGCCGTCCTGCACGTCATGGGCCTGAACCGGCTGTGACCGAGGCCCGCCCGGGCCACCCGCCGCGCGCCGGGCCCCCGATGAGCTCGTCGATCGCGGCGACCTGGGTCCGGTTGCCCAGCCGCTGGTAGAGCGTCCTCGCCTCCTCCCATGCCTGCCGTGCCTCCGCCGTACAGCCCAGCAGCGTCCAAGCGTGGCCAAGCGCCTTCAGCGCCATCACCTCAATGTGGTGCACGCCGTGCCTGCGGAACACACCGAGGGAGAACAGCAGGCGGTCACGGGCCTTCGCGGGACGGCCCTCGGCGAGGTCGAGGGTAGCCAGGCTGCGCAGTGCCAGGGCCCGGGCGAACTCTCCCCCTGTCTCCTCGGCCAGCGCCCACGCCCTGGCCAGGTAGTCGACACCATTGGGCCGACCGGTCAGCACCCCGCTCTCCCCGATCACCAGCAGGAACAACAGCTCCTTGAACCGCACGCCCAGTCGCTGGGCCAGGTTCAGGCCCTCCAGCAGCACCGCCCTGGACTCCTCCAGCCGGCCCTGATAGTGCCGGACCATGCCCAGCGAGCGCAGCGCCATCAGCCTCAGCCGGCAGGCCCGCCGTCCGTCAGTGAGCTCCAGGACCCGCTCCAGGTGGTTCGAGGCCGTTTCCAGCTCGCCCTGCTCCCGGTAGGCGAAGCCGAGCACGGCGTGAATGAAGATCAGGCTCACACCGTGGCCGACCGACACGGCCAGGTCCCTGGCCTGGTGCAGCCGCTGCAGCCCCTCCTCGCCCAGGCCATCGGCCGTCAGTGCGGTGCCCAGCAGCACCAAGGCCTCCGCCTCCCCTTGCGGATTCCCGGCCTGGCGGAACAGCTCCAGCGCAGACTCGGCATGCCGCCGCATGACCAGCGGCTGCACGATGGGGAGGCTGGACTGGTAGGAGAGGTTGCGGGCCAGGACCGCCCGCCCGTGCACGTCGTCCGCGCAGGCGGCCATCGCCGCCGTGTGCGTGATGCGCCATTCGTCCAGCATCTCGCGCATCTCGTAGAACCCGACGCAGGCGTCGGCCAGGTTCCAGGCCAGATCGGCGTGCCCGCCCCGGCTGGCCTGCAGGATGACGGCGGAGAGGTTGACCCGCTCGCTCTGGAACCAGCGCACGGGGTCGGCGAGCATGCCCGCCATCGTGTCGCCGGGCGGCTCGTGACGCGCCGCCGGCCCGCGCAGGGGAATCAGAGTCCGGTAGGCGAGCAGCTGGTCAGCGCTCTCGGCCAGTGCGAGCCAGGCGCCATAGGCACGGATCCGCGCGGCGCGACGGGTTTCCTCCGTGTCCTCGGCCTCGGCCAGTTCCCTGGCGTACAGCCTGATCAGGTCGTGCATCCGGTAGCGCGGCCCACCGGTGGCGTCCTCGCCGGTCATCGTCACCAGCTGCGCCTCGGCCAGGATGTCGAGGAGCCGCTCGGAACGCTCCAGAGATTCTTCGAGAAGTACGGCGAGCAGCCAGCCGGCGAAGTCGCCGATATCGAGCAGGCCGAGCAGCCGGAACCCCTGCCGGGCCGGGGCGGGCAGCGACGCGTAGCTGAGGCGGAAGGTGGCGCGCACCGTCAGGTCGCCGGTGGCCAGCTGGTCCAGCCGCCGGCTCTCGTCGGCCAGCTGCCTGCCGAACCTGGCCAGGCCGAGCCGGGGGCGGACGGCGAGCCGGGCACCGGCCACCCGGACCGCCAGCGGAATGTGGCCGCAGGCTTCGACGATGCCGCACGCCGCCTCCCCCTCTGCCCGCACCCGCTGCTCGCCGACGATCCGGCCGAGCAGCTCCAGCGCTTCCTCCGGCGCGAACACATCCAGGTCGACCCGGCGCACACCGCTCAGCCCGGTCAGCCGGGAACGGCTCGTGACCACGGCCGCGCAGCTCGGCGCGCCAGGTAGGAGCGACCGCACCTGCTCCTCCTCCGCCGCGTTGTCCAGCACGACCAAGATCCGGCGGCCGGCCACCTGGCTTCGGTAGAGCGCCACCCGGTCATCGATCTCCTTGGGGATCAGCGCCCCGTCGACGCCGAGCGCGATCAGCATGCGGCTCAGCACCGCGGCGGGATTGGCCGACCCACCGTCCGCGCCGTGGAGGTCGACGTAGAGCTGGCCGTCGGGGTAGGCGTCAGCCAGCCGGTGCGCCACGTGGACGGCCAGCGTCGTCTTGCCCACCCCGCCCATCCCGGTGATCACCGCCACCGGGGTCACACCGGCCGCCTTGCACCCGCCGAGCGCCTCGAGCAACGTCTCAACCTGCGCAAGCCTCCCGGCGAAGTCCCCGATCCCAGCTGGCAACTGAGCCGGCACGGGAAGCTGCCAGGCCTCCCGGACCCGAGCGGGCTCCGCGGACTCGGCGGCCGTGAATGGCCGAGCCGGGGCTGTCGACGGGCCTACTGGGGGCGCGGTGTGAGGGGGGTCGGTGTGGAGGGCGACGTCGTGGGCGGCTCTCAGGTCCGGGCCGGGGGCGACGCCGAGGTCGACATGGAGGCGTTCACAGACGGCCCTGTAGGTCAGGAGGGCGTCCGCGCGGCGGCCGGCGGCGTGGTAGAGACGGATCAGCGTGGCCTGGATCCGTTCATCCAGCGGCAGTGCCCGGGCGGTGCACTGCGCGAACGCGAGGACGTCGGCGGCCCGGCCGACGGTAACCACCACGTCGGCGAACCGGCTCAGCGCGGCGCCGCGCTCCACTGCGAGGTCCGACCGCCACGGGTGGCAGGCCAGGGGCGTCAGCTCGGCCAGCGGCTCACCGCGCCACAGCGCCAAGGCCTGCGTGACCGTTTCGTGGTCACGGGCGTCACGGACCAGCTCGCGGAAAAGCCACAGGTCCACGCGTGACCTGTCCACGCGCAGGCTGTAGCCGTCGCCCACCCGCGGCAGGATGTTGCTGGCTGCGCGTGCCGACCGATCCGGCTCAAGAGTACGGCGCAGCCGCTTGACGTAAGTCTGGATGACGTTGGCGGCGCTGTCCGGAGCCCGGTCCCCCCCATATCGCGTCGACCAGTTTCTGGAGCCGCACCGGCCTGCCGTCCGCGAGTACCAGCAACGCCAGAACACACCGCTGCTGTGTCGGCCCCAGATCGAGCTCCGCACCATCACGCCAGGCTCGGAGCGGCCCGAGGATCTCTATTCGCAACGACATGGATGGCAGTATGCGATGAAATTTCCATCTATGTAAGTGGATCTGGCGATTTCTGGGAGATGTCGTCACGGATAGTGACGGCTTACCAGCCACCTGAATCGCCCCTGCGAACGTGCCGGCGTCGAGGACTATGAACCGCTCGGGCAGGTCCCTGTCGAGCAGGGAGGTGAAGGTCCGCAGAATGTTCGCGGTAATGCCGATGGACGACGGTTCGGGGATGTTACGAACACGCCATATGCCCTGCTCGTCGTAGTCCAGGTTGTCGGTTGCGATAGGCGCGCCGTCAGCAGGCGCTGCTGCTCGTAGGAGCGAAGCGCGCGGGAGGTGAAACCCTGTGTCGAGCGTCGATTTCACGGAATCCGCACGGGATGACCGTTTCCAGATAACCAGATGAAAGCCTGGGAAAACATGGTGGCCGTAGCTTCCTGACCGTCGCCGCAGAGGCGTGGCGACGGAGAGCGTTGAACGTCTCCCCATAAGGCGGCCCGGCCGTCCGGGTCTGCCGAAGAAAGGAAGAAAGATGCGAAAGAACGACGCGATCATGGAACTGGTGGCGGGCTACGACGCTTACGCCGGAGCCGAGGACCTGAGCGTTTCCATGGCCGGCGACGCCCCCGCGTCCACCCCGTATTGCGTGAGCGCCGTCATCAGCTTCATCACCGGCGTCACCGTCACCCGACAGCCCGAGTAAAAGCACACGAAAACACGGCACTCCTGAATTCCCGCCGTCACCACAGGACACGGACGGCGGGAGCGAATGTGCCACCCCCCAGGGCTCCGGCATAGTAGAAGAACATGCAGGAGTGCCCGCTTCGCTCCGACGCTGGACCGAGGTTGCGACACAGGTCGTCACAGGTCTCAGCCTCAACCCGAAGCTGCCGAATCAGACAAATCTCTACTCTGTCGGCGCCCTGACCACTCCCCCACAAAAAGGCCCGGACGACAGGCTGGGAAAGGATGAAGAAATGCGGAAGAACGACGCGACCATGGAACTGGTGGCGGGATACAACGCTTACACCGGAGCCGAAGACCTGAGCGTCTCCGCGACCGGCGACGCCCCCGCTTCCACCCCGGTGTGCGTCATCATCTCCATCGGCGGCATCATCAGCGGCACCATCACCCGAATGCCCGAATAAAGCTCGCGGAAACACGGCACTCCTGAATTCCCGCCGTCACCACAGGACACGGACGGCGGGAGCGAATGTGCCACCCCCCAGGGCTCCGGCATAGTAGAAGAACATGCAGGAGTGCCCGCTTCGCTCCGACGCTGGACCGAGGTTGCGACACAGGTCGTCACAGGTCTCAGCCTCAACCCGAAGCTGCCGAATCAGACAAATCTCTACTCTGTCGGCGCCCTGACCACTCCCCCACAAAAAGGCCCGGACGACAGGCTGGGAAAGGATGAAGAAATGCGGAAGAACGACGCGATCATGGAACTGGTGGCGGGATACAACGCTTACACCGGAGCCGAGGACCTGAGCGTCTCCGCGGGCAGCTACGCCCCTGCCACCACCGCATCGTGCATCACCGTCAGCGCTTCGCTCATCTCCATCACCGTCACCATCTCCTTCACCGTCACCCGGCAGCCCGAATAAAGGCTCGCGGAAAAACGGCACTCTTGAATTCCCGCCGCCACCACAGGGCACGGACGGCGGGAGTGAATGTGCCACTCCCACAAATGTCCGGACGACAGGCCGGGAAAGGAAGAAATGCGAAAGAACGACGCGATCATGGAACTGGTGGCGGGATACAACGCTTACACCGGAGCCGAAGACCTGAGTGTCTCCATGGTCGGCGACGCCCCCGCCTCCACCACATACTGCATTAGCGCCGTCATCAGCTACATCCCCAGCATCACCGTCACCCGACAGCCCGAATAGAAGCTAGCGGAAACATCGCACCGCCACCACAGGACACTGACGGCGGGAGCGAATGCACCACTCCCTCACAGAAGGCCCGGATGACAGGCCGGGAAAGTACGGAAGAATGACGCGACCATGGAACTAGTGGCGGGATACAACGCTTACACCGGAGCCGAAGACCTGAGCGTCTCCACGACCGGCGACGCCTCCACTTCCACCGCAGAACTGCGTGAGCGCCGCCATCAGCTTCATCCCGGGCGTCACCGTCACTCGACAGTTTTTCGGGTAGCGGAACCCCGGGAATCGGAGATGGAAATTCTCTGCCTCCCGGGAACTCCACACATTCCACAGTTTCACGATCACCGCTCAGTGAAAACGAGTGGTAGAGCCGTGGCCGCCCTCGCACACGCGGGTCCATCGGGATCATGCGCCTGCGGGGGCTTTGATGTTCCCACCGTTCCTCGACCGCCCCGGCCGGCGCCCGGCCAGGACAAGCGGATGACAGCTCAGGAAAACGTCTCTGGGGCCGGCGACGCCAATCTCCGCTCAGACCATGCGAATGAAATCGCGCTTTCTTCGGGAAACTGATAGTCAAGGAGCCAAGAATGCAGGAACCGATTGCCCATCCCCTGAAGATCTCCCGCGAGTTGGTGCGGGGACACCGCCTTCACTTCGTCGCGATCGCGCTGCTGGCCCTCCTGTCGACAGCGGGAATGCTGGTCCTGCCCATAACCGTCGCAGCCCTGGTCGAAGCCCTGCAAGAGGGCGGCGAACTGGTGTCGCCCGCGGTGACGCTGGTGGCCGTGGGAGCGGGTTCCGCCATCTTCTCGGCCCTTTCCTCCTACCTGCTCGCGAAGCGAGGACAGCAGCTGCTCCACCGCCTGCGGATCCAGACCATGACCCACGCGCTGGAGCTCCCCTTGCGTGATGTCCGCCGCGAGGGGGCCGGCAACCTCTCCGCACGGCTGACGGCGGACGCTATGCATGTCAAGTCGGCGATCGACATCGGGCCCGTCCAGCTCCCCACGGCCGCCGTCACCGTCGCCGGGACACTCGTGATCATGGGGGTCCTGGACTGGGTCCTGCTGCTGGTGACCCTTGCCTCCTTCCTCGTCGCCGGTGGGATCGTCGCTGGCGTGACGATCGCGCTGCGGCGCACGTATTTCGCGATGCAGACCGAGCTCGGGGACATGGTCCAGCGGTTCGTCGCGGTCCTCGAAGCGCTGCCGACCGTCAAGGCATGCCGCGCGCAGCGGCAGGTCGCCGGCGGCCTCGCCGAGTCCGCTCGCCGGGCCGCCGTGCTCGGGACCGCGACCGCCCGGATGGAATCCCTGGTGATACCGGCGATCACTCTGAGCCAGCAGATAGCCCTGGTCAGCGTGCTCCTCGGTGGAGGCGCCCGGCTCGCCACCGGGGACCTGACGATCGCCGAGTTCGCCGCGTTCCTGCTGTACCTGCTGCAGCTCACCGCCCCGCTGGTGATGGCCGCGTCCGGGTTGGGCACGCTGCAGGCCGGGCTGGCCGCACGGGAGCGCTTCAACGAGCTCTTCGCCATGCCCACGGAGACCGGCGGGGAGCCGGCGGAGGGCGCCGTCGACGTTGAGGACCTCGCCCCCGCCGTCCGCTTCGAGCGGGTGACGTTCGCCTATGACGAGCAGCCCGTGTTGTGTGAGGTCGGCTTCACCGTGCCCAGGCGCGGGATGACCGCGATGGTGGGGCTTTCCGGCTCGGGCAAGAGCACGGTGCTGGCGCTCACCGAGCGGTTCGTCCTCCCCGACGAGGGCCGGGTGGAGGTGCTCGGGTGGGACACGTCCACGTGGCCGCTACACGAGCTGCGTGGCCGGCTCGCCTATGTGGATCAGGGATGCACCCTGCTGCGCGACACAGTGCGCGGCAACCTCACCCTGGGATGCGCGGAACCCATCTCCGACGAGCGGTTGATGGAGGTGCTCGCCGAAGTCGGCCTCGCCGACGTCATCCTGGCGCTGCCCCAGAGACTGGACACCGTCGTCGGGGGCGAGAGCGACATGTCGGGTGGGCAGCGGCAGCGGCTCGCGCTGGCCAGGGCGATCGTCGCCGATGCTCGGGTCGTCCTTCTCGACGAGCCGTCCTCCCATCTGGACAGCGTGAACGAGCAACGCCTGCGGGATGCGGTGGACCGCATCGCCCGCGACCGGGCGGTCCTCGTGGTCGCCCATCGCATCTCGACGGTGCAGCACGCCGATCACGTGATCGTCATGGACGACGGCCGGGTGGTCGCGGAAGGCGTCCACGACGTGCTGGTCGACGACTGTCCTGAATATGCGCGGCTGGTACGCGGCCAGATGGTGAAGGCCGCTCTTCCCGCGGTCGTCTGAACTCACCCAGGAGAGACCATGTCCACATTCTCAGTGCTGCTCCCTTTCATGCCGATGAGGAGCGAGCAGATCGTGCCATACGCCGCCCTCGTGCAGGCGAGCACCGCCTACCGGCTCTGGCAGGGCCAGTCCATGCTGGCCGAGACGCACCAATCATTCGCCTACGCCGCGGCCATGGGACTTCGGGTCCCGGTGGGGACCGGCGTCACTTTGATGCCGTTCCGCCACCCGCTGGAGGCCGCGCTGCAGGCCAGGTCGCTCGCCGCCGTGACGAGCAATCCCGTGGTGGCGGGACTCGGGCCTGGAGGGGCGTCGGTGCAGACGATGGTGTACGGGAAGCCGTACAAGAGCCCGATCACCGCCTGCCGGGAGTACGTCACGATCGTGCGTGGCCTGCTGGCCGGGGACGACATGGCCTGCTCCGGTGAGTACTTCTCCTTCTACGGCAGCGGCCTCGCCGCGCTGCCCGGACCGCCGGTGGAGATCGGGCTCGGCGTGCTGCGCCCGGGGATGGCCCGCCTCGCCGGTGAGATCGCCGACGTCGCGATCACCTGGCTCACTCCCCCGGGATATCTGCGCGACTGCGTGCTGCCGGCGCTGCGGGAAGGCGCAGCCGCGGCGGGGCGCACGGCGCCCCGCGTGGTGGCGATCGTGCCGGTGGCGCTGAGCAAGCCGAGCCGGGATCCGGTCAAGCTGGTGCTGGCGAGCAATCAGGGGCATCTGCATGGGCCGCACTACCAAGACATGCTGCGGCGAGCCGGGATCACCATCGACACCGGCGATCTCGCGGCCGGGGCGCGGGCGCTTCTGGACGAGAACGTGTTCGTCAGCGGCGATATGGAGAATCTCGTCAAGGGGTTCGACGCCTACCGTGAGGCCGGCGTGGACGAGATCGTGCTCAACGTGACCGGGGTGTTCCACACGGAGGGTGGCCCGGCGGCGCTGTCCGAACTGGCGGCCATCATCACACAGGTCGCCTGACGATCCGCCGGGTTCACGAGACGGGCGAGGGTCCCTGGGTGAGCCCTCCGGCGAGTTCGGCGACCTCGGCCTGGTTGTCGATCACCTCGGTGATGCACGCCGCCCGGCCGGAGCCGCCTCTGGCCAGGTCGAGTTCGCCGAGCGCGTGGATGGCCACCGCCCGGGGCGAACTCGGCGTGGAGCGCGTATACCTCGCCCGCGCACCGGTCCCGAAATATTCGATCCGGACGGGCATCACAGGCCTCCTGGCACCTGTTCGCGGCACTCATCCATGATCGTACGCAAATCGGCAGATGTGAGGTGATACGTCCAGCGATCGTCCAGTCGATGTCCACAGTCCTGAGGAAGGCTCGTCGCGTGCGGGCGGCAGCTACCGCGATTCAATCCGGTGGCTCCGCCGAGACGGTGATGCACCTTGTGGGTGCATCGTTGGGGAGGAGAAACGCGTGGGTCGACGAGTACGGATCAACGTCCTCGGTCAGGTGGAGTGCTTCATCGACGACAGAAAGGTGCCACTGAGGCAAGGTCGCGAGCAGATCGTAGCAGCGCTTTTGGGGCTGAACCTGGACATCGTTGTGACATCGAACCTCATGATCGATGCCATTTGGGGGGAGAATCCCCCCAGAACCGCCCAGAACCAGGTCGCGATCTGCGTATCCAGCCTGCGTAAGCGTCTGGCGGGACCGGGAGACACCCTGATCGCCACGGTTCGATCCGGCTACATGCTGCGCGCCGAGAACTGCGAGGTGGACTACGTCATCACGCAGGAGCGCATCCAACAGGCCCACGCCGCCCGCGCGAACGGATGTGACGAGGACGCCAGGCAGCTGCTGCGGGAGGCGATGGAGCTGTGGCACGGAGGGACACTGGCAGGGATCAGCAGTGACCTGCTGCAAGCCCGGGCCGCGGGGATAGAGCGCCAGAGAAGGTCGGTCATCGAGGAATGCCTGGGACTCGAGATCGGGCTGGGCTACTACCGGGATGCGATCAACGAGCTGACGGCCCTGCTCGCCATCTCCCCCCATGACGAGCACTCCTGCGCGCTGTTGATGAAGGCGCTCTACGGCGCCGGCCACCGGGCCGAGGCGATGGACGCCTACCAGCGAATTCAGGTGCGGTTGCGGGAAGATTTGGGAGTGGATCCAGGGAGCGACCTGCGTGCGGCCTATATGGCGATCCTCAGCGGAGAACCGATGGCCGCGCCACGCACCCCCCTACCGCTGAGACCGGCGTCCGATCCGGTTGCCGGACCGCAGGAGAGCGCCCCGGCCTCCGTCGAAAAGCATCGCAACGCCGGCCGCGAACCAGACGCCGAGCTTTCCCGGCCATCTGTGCCGCGGCAGCTCCCCGCCCGCCCGGTCTTCTTCTCAGGGCGGGATACGGAGATGGACCACCTGGACAAGGAGCTGGCCGTCCGTCAGGCGAGCGGGGCAACGCCCTGCCTGGTGATCGTCGGCATGGGCGGTGTCGGCAAGACCACCCTGGCCGTGCACTGGGCGTATCAGGTGACCGATCGCTTTCCTGATGGGCAGCTCTACTGCGACCTGCGGAGCAACGTGGGCGATCCTATGGCTCCCGGTGAGGTGCTCGACGACCTCCTGCGCGGGCTGGGCGTTCCCGGAAGCGACATACCCGACAGTCTCGACAGCCGAGCGGCGCTTTTCCGCACGCTGCTCGTGGACAAACAGATATTGATCATCCTGGACAACGCGTGGAATTCCGAGCAGGTGCGCCCGCTGCTGCCGGGAGCGGCGGGCTGTGTGGTCGTGGTGACCAGCAGGGCGGCGATGAGCGGGCTGACCGTGGTCGAAGGGGCCGCCCTTCTCCGGCTGCGGGCACTGGAGGAGGAGCAAGCCGAGCGGGTACTCGGCCTGGCACTGGGAGGAGACCCCCGCGGCAGCGACACGCACGGGATCAGAGACCTGGCCAGGCTCTGTGACGGGCTGCCGCTCGCCCTGCGGATCGTCGCGGCGAAGCTGACCGCGCGCCCGCACTGGACCGTCGCGGAGCTGGTGGAAAGGCTGCGTGACGAGAGGCGCCGCCTGCGGGAGCTGAGCCACGACGAGACGGGATTGCTTTCCGGGTTCGTCCTCAGTTACCAAGGGCTGAACACCGACGCGGCCCGTCTCTTCCGCCAACTGGGACTGATCGACGCACCCGACCTGCCGAGGTGGGTGGCCAGCCCGCTGGCAGACCTCGACATGGACAAGGCACAGGACATGCTGGAGGAGCTCGTCGCCGCCCACCTGATCGACGTGACGGGCCGGGACGGCATCGGGCAGAACCGGTACCGCATGCATGACCTGGTACGCCTGTTCGCACGCCAGCGCGTGATGGAGGAGGATACGGAGGACGAGCGCAAGGCCGCACTGGGCCGGGTCCTGGGCGCCTGGATGGGACTCGTCGAGGAGGCGCACCGCCGAGTGCGAGGAGGAGACTACCTCGTCATGCACGGTATGGCGCCACGCTGGCGGATGGAGCCCGCTCCGATGAACGTGCTGCTCCGCCAACCGCTGGAATGGCTGGAGGCCGAGCGTCGCAGCATAGTGTCCACGATCTTTCAGGCCGCCGACGCGGGGCTGGACGAGCTGTGCTGGGAGCTGACGGCCACCGCGGCCACTCTTTTCGAGATGCGAGGTTACGTCGACGACTGGCGCGCCACGCACGAACGAGCCCTGGGGGAGGCCCGTCGGGCGGGAAACCGCCAAGGCGAGGCCGCCATGCTGTCCGGACAGGCGGGGATAGAGATCACTCGTGACGGGAAACGCGCAAAGGAACTGCTCGAGCGGGCGCGGAGCATCTTTGAGGAGATAGGCGACGAGCGCGGCGTCGCGCACGTGCTGCGGAGCCTCGCCGTGCTGGACCGCCTCGGCGGCCGGTTCGACCTCGCCATGGAGCGGTACCGGCAGGCACTGAGCACGCTGCGGCGGGTCGGCGACCTGGTGGCGCAGACGCATACGCTGATCGGGCTCGCCCTGATCTACATGGAACGGCGGGATGTACGCGCGGCGAGAGAGACGCTGGCCGAGGCCCTCACCTTGGCTGAGGAGACCGGCGATTCGCGCAGCCGAGCCCAGGTGCTGTACAGGCTCGGTGAACTCCGCCTCACCGAGCAGGACTTCGAGGGGGCCATGGAGGCGTTCGCCGTCGCGATCGGTCTGGCACGCGCCCTGGATGACACCTCCGGTGAGGCGTTCCTGCTGCGCGCGCTCGGCGAGGCCGCCCTGCTCCGGGGAGATCTCCCCACGGCGCGACGAAGACTGGACCGGGCGATGGAGCTCGCGAGCAGGCTCACCGACGCCTTCCTGAACGGCAGGGTCTGCCTGACTCTGGCCGAGCTTCGCGTGGCGGACGGCGATCCCTCCGAGGCCGAGGATCTGTTGCGGCGAGCGGCTAAGGCTTTCGCCGAGGTGCCCGCCGATCACTGGGAACTACGTGCGAGAGAGCGGCTGGACGCCCTCGACGGCCGGAGCTGAACTTGGCGCCGCCCAGGTGGTCTGTCCTTTGACCGGCCCCGACCCCGTTTCCACCACGATGGTGTCGTCCCAGCCTGAGAGGTATTCCCCCAACCCGATTCCGATGCTTGCTCCGGAGAGCGTCACGACGGTGACGAGGAGAAGAAGAGCCTTACGCATGAGTTCGCCTGCCTTCTATGCGTCAATGAAACGAGTGCATCAGTTGCCGTTCGCCTGGTTCTTTGGGAAGGCCGGCCGGTTCTCCCGGGGCTCGGCCTCGGCTTCGCCGAGGAGCACGGTGATGAAAGGGCCGCCGAACAGCTCCCGCGCGGCATCGGTCACCAATGAGGCATCCACCTCTCGCAGGAGTCTCGGCAGCCGTACCAGCCAGGCGGGATCCCTGCCGACGGCGACCCCTCGGAGCAGATGGTCGGCCAGCGCGGCTGGAGAGTCGAAGACCATCAGGACGTGGCCCGCCCGGAACTCCCGTAGGGGGGCCAGCTCGTCCTCGCCGAACTCCTCTCGCCGGAGCCGGTCGAACTCCGCGTGCACAGCGTCGAGGAGGGCGTCCACCCGTTCTGCCGGTGCGCTGCCGACGAGGCAGACCTGCGGGTGGCCGAAGAACGTGTCACGCCTGGTCACCAGCTCGCATTCCGGCCCGCCGTCCCCGGCGAAGCGGTGAATCAGCCGGTTGTTCAGGGACAGCCCGACGGCCCCGGAGGCCAGGTAGCGCGCCGGGTCACCGGGATCGCCCGGGGGCTCCGGCGCGCACAACTTGATCTGCGTCGCCGGGATCCCGTGGACGGGCAGCGAGAGCCTCTCTTCGACGATGGGCATCGCGGGCCGGGATCGGCCGTTCCGGACGGGCCCCGGCCATTCCACGTGTTCGCGCACTCCAGCGATGAGATCCTCCGGATCGAGCGCCCCCACGGCGATCAGAACGGCGCCGTCAGGTGCCAGGCGGGCGGCTGCCAACGCCTCGGGGGAGTCCGCGTGTCGCGCTCCCCAGTGATGCGCCCGCAGCGCTTCGGTGAACAGACGGTCGGGAGAGCCCGCCATGACGCGCCGCGCCCTCAACAGGGCGGCTTCGCCGTCCAGGCCCGTCGCGACGCCCGTCATGGTGAGCAGGTCGGTCAGGATCGAGAGCCAGCCCGCCACGCCGTCCGGCGGGACATGGCCGCGCACGGTGATGCTCTGTCCGTCGCTGCCCAGCGTGCAGTCTCCGCCGAGATCTCGCGCTCGCCGGACGGCCCCGGTGTGGGCCGCGGCCAGCGTCGCGAAGGCGTCGAGGTGGGTGATGTGCGGTGGCAGGCTCGCGACGCGCGGAGCGTGGAGGCGGAACTCGACGGCCGGCGTCCGGTCGTCGGCCACCGCGATCACCCGTAGCCCATTGCCCACCACCTGGTCGCGCATCCCCGCGTAGCGTGGCGCGGCGTCACAGCGGACGCCTGGCACCGTCCTCGGGCCTCGGTGAGTGCGGGCAAGCTCGGTGGCGTCGCGGTACGGCCGGCCCGCGGCACCGGATCGGTCGTCATGCGTGAGGAGGGGTACGGCACTCGGCCGGGTGCGCTGCGCGCCCGGAACCATGACAATCACCGCCCGGTGGGCGCCACGCAGCGTGCGGGCCGCGTGCGCGACCGCGCCGGGGGTCACGGCCATCAGGCGGCCGGGAACCTCGTCGAGCAGTTCGGCTCGGCCGAACAGCAGTTCCATACGGCCCAGCCCCCGGCAGCGGCTCTGCAGATCACTGTGCGCGCGTCCGTGATCAATCGCAAGGCGCCGCCGGGCCCAGGAGGTCCGGCGAGCGGTTTCATCAGGTGAGGCGAACTCCTCCAGAGCCTCGTCCAGCGCCCGCAGGGCGTCGCCGGGTGAGACCTCGCGCGGCAGCATGGAAGTCAGCACCAGAGTGTCGGGATCGCGTGCGTCCAGCATGCCGAAGAACCCGCAGCTCGTCGTGATCGGCAGCACCGGGGCTCCCCCGGCCGGGCGCAGCTCGGATCCGGTCAGCGCCATCGCCAGCACGGCGTGTGCCAGGTAGGCGCCGAGCTCGTCGCAGGGATCGGGAAGCCGGTAGCCCACGGCCAGTGCGGTCCTGTTCACGCCCGGTTCGGCACAGCTCAGCAGGCTGGCCGCCGTCGGCGGCGATTCCCCGAGTCCCACCGCGGGTCTGGCGGGCCGGGCGGGGATGTCGCCGAAGTGGCGCTCGATCAGCTCGGACGCGTGCTCGGGTGAGAAGGCTCCGGCCACCGTCAGTACGGCATTGCCAGGTGTGTAGTAGCTGTCGAAGAACCACGCGCAGTCGTCCAGAGTGATCTTTTTCAGCGCGTCCACGTCGCCGTAACCGTCATGGGCGTTGGCGAAGTTTCGGTAGAGCACGCCGGGCAGCAATGGCCAGGGGAGACCGCCGTAAGGCCGTTCCCGCGTAGCCTCCCAGATCTCCTTCTCGACCCCCTCCAGTTGCTGGGCCAGATTCTCGGCGGTGAACCGGGGGGCGCGCATGCGGTCCGCCTCGCTGAACAGCGCCCGTTCCAGATAGCCAGAGGGAACCGCCTGGTAGTAGTCGGTGTAGTCCTGATGGGTGGTGCCGTTCGCCTCTCCCCCGCAGCGAAGGATGTGTTCGTAGAAACGGCCGTCGGGCAGGCTCTCGCTGCTGCGGAACATCAGATGCTCGAAGAGATGGGCGAAGCCGGCCTTGCCGGGCGGCTCCGACCTGAACCCCACCCCGTAGTGCACGCTCACCGCGATCCGCGGCCCGCGAGCGTCGGGGGCCAGCACGACGCGAAGCCCGTTCTCCAGGGTCGTGCGCAGGATCCTCCCCTGTCGTGCCGTGCTCACGGCAGATCGGGGGAGCCGATGTTGCGGGCGGGATTCACCGGGTCGACGCCCGCCTCCCGCAGCCGCTCGCCGAGCGCCTCCTCCAGAGCCACCCCCGTCTGGGCGCTGTCCAGCAGAGCCTGGGCGGTCACAGCTGCCCGGTGCTGGCCGAAGCTCATGCCTTGCCTGCTGCGACGCGGGTCGGCGGGTTCCCAGGCGACGCCGACTCCCGGGGCCAACCGCTCGACGAACGCCGACGTGGGGGACGGCACCTCATGGCGCCCGGACACCACGTCCGCGATCTCCCGGGCCAGGCCCGCTTCAGAGGCCGCCAGGTAGACCACCAGCGCGTCGCGCCGGGGGAACAGCGAGGCGGCCGACAGCACCTTCGCCTGGTACGGCACGACACGGCTCTCCAGATGGCCCAGCACGTCCGGCCACACGCCGACGGCCTGGTCGGCCGAATCCAGATGCATGTAGACCCGCAGCAAGGGAGCCCTGCCCACCGTCGTCTCCCGCGAGCGGATCACCGATCCGTGCACGAGGAAGAATCCAGGAGAGATGGCGGGGCGGCAGGCGGACACCGTCAGCAGTGTGTCCTCGTCCGCCACGCGCACGATCGCTTCGGGAACCCAGACGCGCACCCCGTCCCGCACCACCAGAACCTCGCGGCCTCGTTCGGTGTCCCGCGCGGGCTCCGGCAGTCTCGTGACCCGCACGGTGATCCGCCGATGCGGCATCCCGTCGGCCAGCCGGCGCTCCAGTTCCGGATCGCGCAGCCGACGCGGTGGCGGGCCGCTCTCCCGCTGGCCGGCGTGGTACACCTCGTACAGCGCCACGGAGAGCCGGGCCTGCAGATCCCGGACATCAGCCCCCTCCACGAGGCGGTCCTCGACCGTCGCCGACAGCTCGTCCAACCGGACGCTTACCCGCCTGGCGACGTTCAAGAGACGGCTCACAGCCGGTAGTCCTACGGTCATTCGGCGTCCTCCAGGCCGATGGTGGAGACGAAGAAGTGTGGGGTCATCAGCAGGGACCGGCCGATACCGGCCGCGGCGCGCTCGATCCCGGAGAGAGATGAGCGCTGACCGGCACCGGCGATCAGGCGGTCGATCATGTGCCAACCTGCGAATGCCGCGGCGCGCTCCACGAGGCCGGGATCGACCCGCGGCCGTGCCTGTGTGTAACCGGCCCAGAAGGCGGTGATCCGGGGCCGCAGCCGCTCGATCTTCGCTACGCCCCGCGTGATCACTTCCTCGTGGGTGAACGTGGCCCCGTGAAAGTGCTCGTCCCCGCGGGAGGTCACGATGTCGAGCACGGCGCGGTAGAGCCACTCACCGGTGAAACCGCCCACGTCGCGGGCCGGATCGGCGAACCGGAACTCCTCCCAGTCGGTCACCACGAATTCGTCCTGAGTGACCAGGATCTGATCCAGTCGCAGGTCGCAGTGGGACGGCACCTTCTCCGCCGACCGTTCCCGCTCGAGCAGCGCCTCGATCGCCTCGATCAGGGCGTCATCGGTCTGCAGCAGGCACCATGCCTCGAGTTCGGCGAAACTGGCGCTGTCGAATGTGGACGACGGCAACCCGCGCAGCAGTTCCACCGACGGCCAGGGAAAGGGCGAGTCGTCGATGGCGCCGGGATCGCTCACCGGCGTCCCGTGCAGCAAACCGATGGCCAGCCCCACAGCACGGGCGAAATCTTCGTCGAAGATCTCGTCCACCATGAGTTCGGCCCCGCTGCGGGCGTCCTTCAGGTAGTCGAAGACCACCAGCCGCGCATCCTCGTCGTAGCCCAGCAGGGCGGGTCCGCGCAGCGCTCCGGCGGGTGCGCCGGCGACGAGGCGTTCGTGGGCGAGGGTGCGGCGCAAGCGCGCAGCCGTGTCCTCGGGCGACCCGATCAGGCGCTTGACAAACACCTCCCGTCCGCTTTCGGTACGGCCTGCCCAGATATCGTTACGGCCCAGCGCTCCCCGCACGGAGTCACGGTCGAACCCTCCCAGATTCAAGCGGCGGAGCAGTTCTTCCACCGTCGGCACATGGCTCAGGTCGGGGGGAACGAAGATGTTACGCTCCCTCGATGTCCGGCCATGTCCAGCCCGGCGTTTATGAGTCGCCTGGGTTGGCACAGTTATTCCCCTCACGCCGTTTTGATCGCTTTCCGATCTTTGATTGCTCTCCGATCGCAATGGCGAGAGTAGGAACCGTGGGTTTTCTCCATGTTTTACGCAGTTATCAGACGCATCAGGCCTGCCCAGCTGATGCGGGAGAACGCCGTAGAGCGGTCGGCGGCACCGGGCACGTCGGCGTCCTCGACCCCGGGCTCGAGGTGCTCGGCGATCCGCCCCTACGGGTGGAAGGGTCTACCAGGGTGCAGCCCTCCTCCCCCAGGATGTCGGGCCGACTTGTCTCCAGGTAGCTGAGCCCCCACGCCCCACGGCTCGGTGCACTTGAGGCGCAGGTGGTCGCGCAGTCCTGGCGATCCGAGGCCCGCCACGAGCGTCCCCCACTCCGCCGCCGCCTCGCCGTCGAACGGGATCAGGCTCTCGGCTCCGTCACCCCACTGGAGGTCGTCCGCCAGCCCATCGATGGGGCGACAAATCGCGACATTAGGCGGGCGCGTGATCACCGCTCAACCGACCGCTGTGGACGTGCTCATCATGATGAACGTGTGCCGGAACGGACTGGCAAGGACGTCCCGGCACACGTCTCCCTCAAGGGTCGCCGTCAGAACCTCGCGTTGATGTCATGATCACGTCTCAAGGTCGTGACAATCAGCACGAGGCGATCGAGCAGATCTTCGCCAGCATCTTCTTGGCGTCCTTGGTCTGGGCGGCGAAGTCGCTCGCCGCCGGCTTGCCCCACTCCCCCGCCTGCGAGTAGAGCACCAGGGCGTTCCCCCTGCGCGTCACGATCGCCCGCTCACCGCCGATCGCCGCCCTGCGCCCGTCGTAGTTCTGGCCCGTCACCGCGAGCCCTTCGTCCCCGAGCGCCGCCTTCCTGCCCGAGTACCGGTAGTCGGATCCTGAGGACTTGATCGTGGCGCACGTCCGCAGCGCGGAGCGCAGCCCCGCCATCGCCTGCGCGGCGAGGTCGGCGGAGGAGAAGAGGATCACCTGCTCGGACTTCTGGAAGTCGGGCACGGAGGTGTAGATGATCGTCCGTGCCGCGGCCCTGCCCGCCGAGGCGAGCTTCGCCTTGTCGCAGGGGTTCACGGTCAACCGCGCCGACGTGCGGCCGCTGACGGCCCAGTTGGTCTCCGGGTTGTCGTCCTTCTTGGCCGCGGCCTTCTCCCACAGCAGGAAGCCCTGGGGGATGGTGGTCGAGGGAGTGGCGGTGAGCGCGAGCGCCCCGGCGAGCAGGAGGTTGGTCATCACGGAGGGTCAGACGTTCAAGGTCGTCGAATGGTTCAAAATGGCGGTATGAACGACGAAGAGATCCGGCGAGTCCTCGGGCTCCTCCACCAGGACGACACGCTCAGGGCTTTCGCCTCGCTGGTGCTCGGCCAGCCCCCTGAGCAGGGTGAGGAGTGCCTGGAGCGGCTGGGCCGCGGCGGGCTGGCCGTCAGGGACGAGGACGGCGGCTGGCGGGCTCGGCCCGAGCGCTTCCGCGAGCTGCTGAAGGCCGCCGCCCCGCCGGCGCGCAGGCTGACCGGCGAGGAGCGGGTGCTGGAGGCCTTCCTCGTCGACGGGCGGCTGAAGGAGATCCCCGCCAAGTGGGAGAAGCGCATGGTCGTGCTGCGCCACATCTCCAGGGTCTTCGAGCCCGGCGTCCGCTACCCCGAGAAGGACGTCAACGTGCTGCTGCGCGCCTTCCACGACGACCACGCCGCCCTGCGCCGCTACCTCGTCGAGTCGGAGCTGCTGTCCAGGGAGGCCAACGTCTACTGGCGCAGCGGCGGCCCCGTGGAGCTGTAGCGGGCACCGGCCGCGCCCTAGCCGCCGAGGTACTTCTTGGCGCCGTCGTGCAGCTGCACGGGATCGGTCTTGACCGCGGTCTCCTTGGTGATCTCCGAGGCCGCCTTCGAGACGGCGACCAGGTCGGCGTGGTGGTCGAAGATGAGCTTGGTGATGCTCTCGGCCAGCGCGGCGTCCATCGACTCGTTGACCACCAGCAGGTTGGGCACCACGATCGTGGCCACGTCGGCGGGCGCCTGGTAGACGTCCTTGCCGATGCTGCCCGCCGCGTAGACCTGACCGTGCTCGGCCTGGAGCTTGGGCAGCACGTCGTCGAGCGGCACGAAGACCGCCTCGGCCTTCAGGCTGGTGGTCAGGTCGGTGATGCCCGGCGTGGGCAGGCCGCCCGACCAGATGAGCGCGTCGAGGCCGCCCGACTTCATGGCGTCGACGCTCTCGGGCAGGCCGAGCGCCTGCCTGGTGACGTCCTTGTCGGGGTCGAGGCCCGCCGCCTTGAGCAGGCGCAGCGCGATCACCTCGGTGCCCGAGTTGGGCGAGCCGGTGGAGACGCGCTTGCCCTTGAGGTCGGCGATGGTCTTGATCCCCGAGTCGGCGGTGGCCACGACCTGCGTGTAGTTGTTGTAGAGCCTGGCGATCGCCCTGATCGGCTGCGGCGAGGTGAAGGCGCCCTTGCCCTGCACGGCGTCGGCGGCCGAGTCGGCGAGGGAGAAGCCGATGTCGGAGTCGCCCTTCACCACGCGCTGGATGTTCTCCACCGAGGCGCCAGTCGCCTCCGCGGTGGCCTCGTAGCCGGGCAGGTGCTTGGAGATCAGGTCGGCCAGGCCGCCGCCGAGGATGTAGTAGACGCCTGTGGTGTTGCCGGTGGCGATCGACAGCCGTTTCCCCGCTCCGGTGCTCTGCTCGGCCCTCTCGGCGCCTCGGTCGCCGCCGCAGCCGGTCAGGGCGGCGGCCAGCGCCGCCGCCACCACGATGGACAGGATCCTCATGTGCGTCTCCTCACTAGATGGACGGCCAGCGCCAGCAGGGCGAGACCCGACCCGATCGCGATCGGCACCGGCGACAGGACCAGCAGCAGCAGCGCGGCCACCCCGCACAGCACCCGCTCGACAGGGCCCGCGAGCCCGCCGGTGGCCACGGCGAGCACCACGACCGCCAGCGCGGAGGCCGCGAACGTCCAGGCGATCTGCCAGGGTGTCCCCTGCCCCAGCAGCGCCCCTCCAGCCGGCGTCAGCACGAACGCGAAGGGCACCAGGAAGGCGGGCAGGGCGTACTTCCACGTCGCGATCATCGTCCGGTAGGCGTTGCCACCGGTCAGCGCCGAGGCGGCGAACGCCGACAGCGCGGTCGGCGGGCTCACCTCCGACAGCACCGCGTAGTAGAAGATGAACATGTACGCCTCGGGGAAGCTGACCCCGAGCTTGGTCAGCGCGGGCCCGATGATGACGGCCGCGATGACGAACGACGCGGTCACCGGCACGGCGAGACCGAGCAGCAGCACCGCCACCGCGCACATCACGGCCGTGGCGATCAGGTTGCCGCCCGACAGGCCGACGATGAGCGAGCTGACCTTCAGGCCGAGCCCCGTCAGCGTGACGACCGCGACGATCGTGCCGGCCGCCGCGCAGGTCGCCGCCACGGGCAGCACACCCTTGACCCCGGCGGCCAGGGCCTCGGCGGCCCTGCGCGGGGTGAGCGCATGCTCGCGGTCGAGGAAGGACAGCGCGAAGGCCAGCAGCGTCGCGTAGACCACCGCGCGGAAGGGCGACTGGCCCATCGCCATCAGGATGACGATCACGAACAGCGAGCTGAAGTGGTAGCCGAACCGCCTGACCAGGGGCCACAGCCGGGGCGCGTCGACCTGGACGGCCCGCGTGCCGTACTTCCTCGCGTCCATCTCGATGGCCAGGAAGATGCCCAGGTAGTAGAGCACGGTCGGGATCGTGGCGTAGAGCAGCACCTGCAGGTAGCTGACCCTGAGGTACTCGGCGATGATGAACGCCGCCGCGCCCAGAGTGGGCGGCGACAGGATCGCGCCGATGCCCGAGGCCGCCAGCACGCCGCCGCCCTGCTCCCTCGGGTAGCCGGCGCGCTTGAGAATCGGCCAGGCCACGCTGCCGACGCTCACCGTGGTGGCCACGCCGGAGCCGCTGACCGTGCCGAGCAGGAAGCCCGCCATGGTGACCGTACGGCCGGGGGCGGAGCGGGACCTGCGGAAGGCGGCCATCGACACGTCCACGAAGAACTTGCCCGCGCCCGAGTGGTCGAGCACCGCGCCGTAGATGGTGAACAGGATGATGTAGGTGGCCGCCACGTCGAGCGGCACGCCGTAGACGCCCTCGGTGCCCATGGTGAAGGCGACGACGATGCGGTCGAGGTCGTAGCCCTTGTGCCCGATCGACCAGCCGACGGGGATCCAGCCGCCCCAGTAGGCGTAGGCGACGAAGGCCAGGCAGACCGCGGGCAGGATCCAGCCGACGGTCCTGCGCGCCGCCTCGAGCACCAGCACGGTGATCGCCAGCCCCGCCGCGATGTCGAGCGTGGTCGGGTCGAAGGCGCGCCTGATGAACTCGTCGAAGACGACGAGCGGGTAGAGACAGGCCACCAGCGCCAGCGCCGCCAGCAGCCAGTCGAGGACCGAGGGCCGCTCCTTGTCGCGTCCGAAGCACACGAACACCAGCGGCAGCACGACGGCGAGGAAGCCGATCCTGTACGGCTGGATCGCGCCGGGGAAGAACGTCCACCACAGGACGTAGAGGGCGAGGCCGAGCGAGATGACGGTGACGAGCGCGGAGACCCGGCCGCCGAGCTTGCGCACGGGCCGTTCGGCGTCGTATTCGGCGATCAGGTCCTCGGTGGAAGAGGCGCTCACGGTGGGCAAGTTACCCACGTGAACCGACAGTAAGTCAAGAGATCGTTTGACGGCGGGCACGCCGGGCGCTCAGCCGCCTGAGATGTCGGACTCCGCGTCCTCGGGCACGACGCAGTCGTAGGGATCGTCGAGCCAGCCGTCGGGCAGGTGCACCCTGTCGCGCTCGCCGGACTTGCCGCGAGGGGTGTCGGTGTTGGGCGGCCACGGCTGGTCGCGGTCGAGCTTGGCCAAGCTCGCGCGCAGTCCTTCGAGCGACTCGGCCGTCGCCAGCTCGCGCCGCAGGTCGGCGCCTACGGTGAAGCCCTTCAGGTACCAGCCGACATGCTTGCGGAAGTCGGCGATGGCGTAGCGCTCGATGTCGAAGCACTCGGTCAGGCCCTCGGCGTGCCTGGCCATCGTGTCGGCCACCTCGCCCAGGGTGGGCCTGGCCCGCTCGTCGCCGCCGTTGAAGGCGTTCTCCAGATCCCTGAACAGCCACGGCCTGCCCAGGCAGCCGCGGCCGACCACCACGCCGTCGCAGCCGGTCTCGGCCACCATGCGCAGCGCGTCGTCGGCGCTCCAGATGTCGCCGTTGCCGAGCACGGGGATCTCGGTGACGGCCTCCTTCAAACGCCTGATCGCCTCCCAGTCGGCGACGCCGCCGTAGTGCTGCCTGGCCGTACGGCCGTGCAGCGCGATGGCCGCCACGCCCTCCTCCACCGCGATGCGTCCCGCGTCGAGGTAGGTGAGGTGGTCGTCGTCGATGCCCTTGCGCATCTTCATCGTGACGGGCAGCGCGCCCGCGTTGGCGACGGCCGCGCGCAGGATCCGCCGCAGCAGGTTGCGCTTGTACGGCAGCGCCGACCCGCCGCCCCTGCGCGTCACCTTGGGCACCGGGCAGCCGAAGTTGAGGTCGATGTGGTCGGCGAGGCCCTCTTCGGCGATCATCTTCGCCGCCCTGCCGACGATGTCGGGGTCGACGCCGTAGAGCTGGATGCTCCTCGGGCGCTCGGAGTCGGCGAACCGGATCATGCGCATGGTCTTGGGGTTGCGCTCGACCAGGGCCCTGGTCGTGATCATCTCGCACACGAACAGCCCGGCGCCCTGCTCACGGCAGAGCACCCTGAACGGCGCGTTCGTGATGCCCGCCATCGGCGCGAGCACCACCGGCGGCCACACCTCAAGGGGCCCAATCTTCACCTGTTAAGTTCTAGCGCACGTCGAGCCGTGAGTGTTATTCGCGGATAAGGTGTGGCCAGGGATCGTCCAGCGACATTCGGAGGCAATGGATGCTTCTGCGACTGCGCATCGCGCTGCCCGACCGGCCAGGGGCCCTCGGTCAGATCACCCGCGTGCTGGGCGTCGCAGGCACCGACATCACCCAGGTCACCGTGCTCGAACGCGGTGGCGGCAGGGCGCTCGACGACTTCACGCTCTTCTGCCCCGACGGCACCTCGAAGGAGGCGCTGACCAAGAGCCTGCTGAGCGTGCCCGGTGTGACCGTCGAGGGCGTGTGGACCACCCGCGAGGCCCCCGGCACCTATCCCGAGCTGGAGATCCTCAAGTACATCACCACCGCGGGCGACAGGGCGCTGTCCACGCTCATCGACTCCATGCCCGTCCTGTTCAGCGCCGACTGGGCGGCGGCGGGCACCGACAAGGAGCCCCGCTCCCTGGTCTACTCCAGCTGGCGCGCCCCTGCGGACGTGCCGCTGCCCCAGGCCGCCCCGCCCAGGCCCGTGGCCTCCACGCTCGAGTCGGGCCTGCACATCATCGCCGCTCCCCTGCCCCCGCTGGCGCTCACCCTCATGCTGGCCCGCTCGGAGGGTCCCGCCTTCCACCGCATGGAGGTCCACCGCCTGACCAGGATCCTGGAGATCTTCCTGACCCTGCCGTCGACCGAGCGGATGGTGGCACGACAGCTGCGCAGGGGCGAGTGATGACGCATCCGCTCGGAAACTCCGCTAGAGTTTTCTCTGTCGCCGCGAACGTGCGGCAACGCGGAAGTGGCTCAGTGGTAGAGCATCACCTTGCCAAGGTGAGGGTCGCGGGTTCGAATCCCGTCTTCCGCTCGGAGAGGCCACATCGTAGGCCTCGCTCGGTGGAGTGGCCGAGAGGCGAGGCAGCGGCCTGCAAAGCCGTCCACACGGGTTCAAATCCCGTCTCCACCTCGGACGATTAGCTCAGCGGGAGAGCGCTTCCCTGACACGGAAGAGGTCACTGGTTCAATCCCAGTATCGTCCACCAGAGCAGCCCCAGGTCATCGACCTGGGGCTTTCTGCTGTCCCACCACGGGTGTCGAACGTCGGCGGCCACGGACCCCTCGCCTGAACCCCCCCGGCCGCTGAGGCCGTACCTTCGGAGGCATGACGGAACAGAGCACGGACGTGGACGTCGTCGTCATCGGCGCCGGTCCCGCGGGTGAGAACGTGGCAGGGCGGGTGGTGCGCGGCGGGCTGTCGTGCGCCGTCGTGGAGGATCATCTGGCGGGTGGTGAGTGCTCCTACTACGCCTGCATCCCCAGCAAGGCGCTGCTGCGCCCCATGGAGCTGGCCGCCGAGGTGGGCAGGGTGGGCGGGCTGAGGCTGGACGGCCCGATCGACGTGCCCACCGTCCTGGCCGCAAGGGACAAGGCGGTCGCCGGCCTCGACGACAGCGGCCAGGCCGGCTGGATCACCGGCCTGCCGGCCACCCTCGTGCGCGGCAGGGGACGCGTGGCGGGCGAGCGGCTCGTGGAGGTGACCGGCCACGACGGCACGGTCACGCGGCTGCGGGCCAGGCACGCGGTGGTCCTGGCGACCGGCAGCGTCCCCGTCGTCCCCGACGTTCCCGGGCTGGCGGCGGCGCGGCCCTGGTTCAGCAGGGACGCCACGACGGTGAGCGAGGTGCCGGGCAGGCTGGTGGTGCTCGGCGGCGGGGTGGTGGCCTGCGAGATGGCCCAGGCCCTGCACGCCCTCGGCGCCACCGAGACGACGCTCCTGGTGCGCGGCGACCGGCTGCTCGGGCGGATGGAGCGGTTCGCCGGCGAGCTGCTGGCCGACTCGATGCGCGATGCCGGCATCGACGTGCGCATGGGCGCGAAGGTCACGGGGGTCGAGCGCGCGGCGGACGGCGGGCCCGTCACGGTCCATCTGGCGGGCGGGGAGCGGGTGGAGGCCGACGAGCTGCTGGTGGCCACCGGCCGGCGTCCCGCCACCGACGGCCTCGGCCTGGACCTCGACGGCGCCGTCGAGGTGGACGACAGCATGCGGGTCCCCGGCTCCGACTGGCTGTACGCCGTGGGCGACGTCAACGGCCGCAACCTGCTCACCCACATGGGCAAGTACCAGGCGCGGGTGTGCGGCGACGTCATCGCCGCCCGCGCCGGCGGCCGCCCCGACGACGCCCCCTCGCTGCGCGACAGCGCCGACGGGCGCGGCGCTCCTCAGATCGTGTTCACCGATCCGCAGGTGTGCGCGGTCGGCCGTACGGAGGAGGCGGCCCGCGCCGAGGGCTTCGAGGTACGGGTGGTGGAGTACGACCTGGGCAACGTGGCGGGCGCCTCGCTGATGGGCGAGGGGTACAAGGGGCGCGCCAAGGCGGTCGTGGACGAGCGCCGCAGGGTGCTGCTCGGCGTCACCTTCGCGGGGCCCGCGGTCGCCGAGCTGCTGCACGCGGCCACCATCGCGGTCACGGCCGAGGTGCCGCTGGAGACGCTGTGGCACGCCGTTCCCGCCTTCCCCGCCGTCAGCGAGATCTGGCTGCGCCTGCTGGAGGAGTACGGGCTCTGACGCGTGCCTCGGCCGTGATCTGCTCGGCCGTGGCGGCGGGATCTCCCGCCCGTGGCAGCCGGTCGCCCGTTCGCCGCGGGGATAGTGTCGCCGTATGAGGATCACGATGGCGCTGGGGGACATCACCGAGCAGGACGTGGACGCCGTCGTCAACGCCGCCAACTCCTCGCTGATGGGCGGCGGCGGGGTCGACGGCGCCATCCACCGGCGCGGCGGGCCGGCCGTCCTCGACGAGTGCCGCGCCCTCAGGGCCTCCAGGTACGGCAGGGGCCTGCCGACGGGCCAGGCCGTCGCCACGACCGCGGGGAACCTGCCGGCCCGCTGGGTGATCCACACGGTCGGCCCGGTCCACTCGCGCGACGAGGACCGCAGCGCGCTGCTGGCCTCCTGCTACCGCGAGTCGCTCAAGGTCGCCGACTCCCTGGGCGCGGCGACCGTGGCCTTCCCCGCGATCTCGGCAGGCATCTACGGATGGCCGATGGACGACGCCGCCCGCGTCGCCGTCACCACGGTCAGGGCGGCGAGCACCTCGGTGGAGGAGGTGCGGTTCGTCCTGTTCAGTGCGGACGCGCTGGCCGCCTTCGAACGCGCGCTCAGCGGGTGAGCATCGGCGAGACGGCCGAGTACCCGAGCCCCGTGGAGATCTGGTCGGCGCGCTCGATCACCTTCAGCGCCAGCTCGTCCTGGCGGTTGGGCAGGTCCACGGCCGACAGCGGCCCCGAGACGGACAGCGCCGCGACCACCCTGCCCGAGCGGTCGCGCAGCGGAGCCGCCAGGCACGCCCTCCCGAACGCCAGCTCCTCCACCTCGGTGGCGTAGCCGCGGGTCCTGACCTCGTCCAGCTCGGCCGTCAGGGCCTGCAGGTCGCGGACGGTCCTGGGGGTGTAGGCGGGGTAGGCGGCGCCGATCAGGGCCTCGATGTCGTCCTTGCCGAGGTCGGACAGCAGCGCCTTGCCCATCGCGGTGGCGTGCAGCGGCCCCTTGCTGCCGATCATCGTGTACGCCCTGGGGGCCAGCCTGCCCTCGAAGTGGCACAGGTAGAACAGCGCGTCGCCGTGCCGTTCGGCCACGTTGGCGCCGAGGCCCAGCTCCCCCGCCAGCTCCTGGGCGAGGCTGCGCGCCTGGCGGTGCACGGGCGACTGGTTGAGCGCGACGCCTGCCAACCCGACGACGGTGGGTCCGAGGCGGTAGAGGCCGCTGCGCTCGTCGTGGGTGACGAAGCCGAGCGCCTCCAGGGTGCCGACCAGACGCGAGACGGTGGACTGGCCCAGGCCGGAGAGCTGGGCCAGCTCGGAGATCCTCCGTTCGGGGCTCTCGGCCGTGAACGCTTGCAGCAGCGACAGGGCGCGCTCGACGCTCTGGGTGCCGCCGCCGACCTCGCGGGTGCTGGGCCTGGCCATCGGCCTCCGATCTCATGCGTAGGAAAGTCATCCAGATGACGGATGATACATCGAATCCTGTCCCGTCCCCCGGGTGAAGGGGGACGGGGGCGCTCTGCCGTCAGAGCCAGCGTCCGCGCAGGTCCTCGCGCAGGAAGGCGGCGGGCGAGGCGATGGACAGCCCGCCGTCGACGGGCAGGACCGTCCCAGTGACGAATCCGGCGCCGGCGAGGAAGCGCACGGCCTGCGCCACCTCCTCGGGAGTGCCGGTACGGCCCAGCGGATACCCTGCCGCCGCGTCGAGGACGCCCTCGCCGCCGATCATGCCGGGGGCGACCGCGTTGACCCTGACGCCGTGCGGGCCGTACTCCAGGGCCAGCTGCCTGACCAGCCCTTCGAGCCCCGCCTTGGCCGCCGCGTAGGCGGGCAGTCCTGGCGCGGCGAGGAAGGCGTTGACCGAGCTGACGGCGACGATCGCGCCGCCGTCAGCCTGGCGGCCGGCGGCCAGCAGGGGCATGGCGGCGCGGCTGACCGCGAAGGCGGTGCCGAGCACGGCGTCGAGCGCGGCGCGCCACTGCGCGTCGGTGGTCTCGGTGATCGGCGCGACCGGCATGACGGCGGCGGCGAGCACGACCACGTCCAGGCGGCCCGCGGCGTCGGTCACGGCCTCGACGGCCGCCTCGGCCCCTTCCGCGCTCGCGCAGTCGAGCACCAGGCTCCTGGCGAAGGCGGGCTCGCCGACCTCCTCGAGCGCGACGCCGACGACCGTGTCGCCGTCGGCGGCGAAGGCCCTGCCGATGGCGCGGCCGATCGGCGAGCTGGAGCCGATGACCAGCACGCCTCTCATGCCAGGTCGTCCAGGATGTCGTCGAGCCAGGCCAGGGTGGCGGCGTCGGCGTCGACCGCGGGCGGCCTGACCGTGGCCGAGGCGATGATGCCCCTGCGGACCAGCACGTGCTTGTGGATCGACCAGGCGATGCCGGGCTGCAGGCCGTACCTGATGAGCGGCAGCAGCCGGGTGAAGGCCGCGCGCGCCCCCGCGCGGTCACCCTCCGACCAGGTGCGCAGGACGGGGGCGAGCAGGTCGGGGAACTCGCAGGCGGGCATGGTGCCGACGGCGCCGCGCGCGTACTCCTCCAGGACGAACAGGGCGTTCTGCCCCCCGAGGACGGCGAAGTCGGCGGCGAGCGCGCCGACCTTGGGCGCGGTCGGCTGGGTCTCGATCTTGACCGACTCGACGCCCTCGAGCTTCAGCAGCTCCACGAGCAGCGAGACCGGCATCGGCACGCCGGTCTGCGCGGGCGCGTCCTGGATCATCACCGGCAGGCCGCCCTCGCCGGCCACCGCGCCGAAGAAGTCGATCACCTGCGAGCCGCTTGGCTTGACCAGGTACGGCGGGAGCAGCATCACCACGTCGGCGCCGTGCTCGGCCGCGGCCCTGACCTGCTCGATCGCGTCGAGCGTGCCGGTGGAGCCGACGCCTGCGACCACGGGGACGCCGTTGCCCGCGACGACGCCGAGGATCTTGGCGCGCTCGGCCGCGGTGAGGGCGAAACCCTCGCTGGCGAAGCCGAAGACCGCCATGCCGTCCACGCCCGACTCGAGCTGGAAGTCCACCAGGCGGCGCAGCGAGGGCAGGTCGAGCGTGCCGTCGGGGTGGAAGGGGGTGGCGAGGACGGGGATCAGTCCGCGGCTCACTGCTGCTCCTCGATCTGGGAGAGGTCGACCTCGACGCCGAGGCCAGGGGTGTCGGACAGGGCGTAGCTGACGGGGCCGCCCGCGATGGGGGCGGTCAGGACGCGGTCGGCCACGGCCATCGTGCCCGGCTGGTATTCCAGGGCGGGCATCGCCTCGATGGCGGCGGCGAGGTGCACGCCCGCCGCGACCATGACGCCGAGCCCCACCGAGTGGTGCGGGGCCACGGGGACGTGGTGGGCGGCGGCGACCTCGGCGATGGCCATGGCCTCCGTGATGCCGGTGCGGCCGACGTCGGGCTGGCACAGGTCCACGGCCCTCGCCTCCAGCCAGGCGCGGAACTCGTAGCGGTTGCGCATCGCCTCGCCGACGGCGACGGGGGTGGCCAGCGCGGCGGCGAGTTCGCGGTGCGCGGCGAGGTCCTCCGGGACGAGTGGCGCCTCGAGGAACCAGGCGCCGCGCTCGTCGAGCGCCCTGCCCAGGCGCAGCGCCTGCGACAGGTCGTAGGCCCAGTGCGCGTCGACGGCGATCCTGAGGTCGGGGTGCGTGGCCGCCACCGCGTCGTAGGTCGCCAGATCCTCCTCCACGCCGTTGCCCAGGTGCAGCTTGACGGCCCTGACCCCGCGGCCCGCCCATTCGGCGGCCAGTGCGGCGCGCTCGGCGTCGGTGGGGCGCGGCAGTCCCGAGACGTAGGTCGGCACCTCGTCGCGGAAGGCGCCGCCGAGCAGGGCGTGCACGGGCGCGCCGTGCAGCTTGCCCGCCAGGTCCCACAGCGCGATGTCGACGGCGGCCATGGCGTCGGCCTGGTGCCCGACGAGGTGGCCGCGCTCGCGCATGAGGCCGCCGAGCCTGGTCCACAGCGGACGCACCCTGCGAGGGTCCTGTCCGAGCAGGGCGGGCGCGAGCAGCCTGTCGATGATCTCCTTGAGCACCTCGGGCGCGACGGGGGCCAGCCCCTCGCCCCAGCCGTACGAACCGTCGGAGCAGGTGATCCTCGTCAGCACGGTCTCGAAGCGGGAGGAGTAGAGGCTGCGCCATGGCGGGCGCAGGAAGTAGCCCCCTTCCGCCTCCCCTGGATGAGCTCCCAGGTACGCCTCGGGGGGCACGAGCTTCACCACGAAGGTGTCCACTCGCTCGATCTTCACTTGCAACATGCGCAATACTATGGCGTATTACGCATGCAAGTTCCACATTCAGCGGCGACTATGCGCCCAGATCTCTCACCACGTTGTCGAGACGATCGGCGAGCGTCTGGAGCTCCTGCTCGGTGGCGTGCTCCCCGGGGACGAACTCCCTCAGGTCGGACCTCCTGGCGATGACCAGGCCCCGGTGGGCGTCGTCGACCTCGCCGCCTGGCATGACGACGCAGTCGCCTCGCACGAACACCAGCGTGGCGTCCGGGTCTCCCGACTCCAGAAGCTTCCTGACGCACTCACTGTCGATGAGCGGCATCGTCATCCTCCCCGCTCGCGGTGGCGTTGACCGCGACCACCTACCCGGTTTCGGCGGGAAAACGCGGGTAGCGGGTGGACATGACGAGCGAAAGCGTGGACCCGGACGGTGAACTGCTGTGGGAGGAGTTCCATCGGGTCGTCAACATGACCTCGGAAGAGCTGAGGGTCTGGCTGCTGACGGACGCCTCCGACGAGGAGACCTTCCGGCCCGGCCCTTCGCTCGGGGTGGCCGAGCTCGGCAGGAAGGTGCTGCACGTGCTGGGCAAGCGCAAGGTCGACCTCACCGACGACGATCTGGCGACCATGCGGGCCACGATCGAGTTCGTCGAGGACCATGCCGGAGGACCCGCCGAGGACGACCGCAGGCGGCACGCCCTGATGTCGGTGGGGCACGACCCGCTGCGCGCTTAGCCGCTCCCGCGTTCTGTCGGAGCGCGATGTCAAGCTGGGGGCATGCTCACCACACGGTTCGTTCCAGGAGCGCCGAACTGGCTCGATCTCGGCGTGCCTGACGTGAAGTCGGCCGCCGCCTTCTACTCAGGGGTCTTCGGCTGGTCGTTCGAGCCCGCGGGCCCCTACAGCGGCGACTACGGCTTCCTGCGACACGACGGCAAGACGGTCGCGGCCATGGGGCCCCTCACCGAGGAGGGCGCCAGCCCCGCCTGGACCACCTACTTCGCCACTCCCGACGCCGACGCCACGGCGCAGCTGGTCGAGCGGCACGACGGCAGGGTGCGCGCCGCGCCGTCCGACGTCTTCACCAGAGGGCGGCTGGCCCTCTTCACCGACCCCGCGGGCGCGGAGTTCGGGGCGTGGCAGGCCGGCGACCTGGCGGGCCTCGACCTCGTCACCGAGCCGGGCTCGCTCGGCTGGCTCGAGCTCCACGTCGCGGACCCCGAGGCGGCCCTGCCGTTCTACCAGGCGGTCTTCGGGTGGAGGGCCGAGTCGGTGCCGATGGGTCCCGCGACGTACACGGTGCTGTCGACGGGTGAGAGCGAGGACACGAGCTTCGGCGGGCTCGCCGAGCTGATGGGGGGCGAGGGGCCGCACTGGAGGCCGTACTTCGAGGTCTCCGACTGCGACGGCACGGTGTCCATGACCCAGCAGCTGGGCGGCACGGTCGTGGTGCCGGCGGAGTCGGTGCAGGGGGTGGGCAGGTTCGCCACCCTCGCCGACCCGTTCGGCGCCAGGTTCTCGGTGATCACCAGCTCCCCCTGACCTCCGGCGGGGCTCGGCGGCTCACCGCCGCCCGAACCCCCCTGCCGGCCTTCGACGCCTGGTCGTGCGTGTCATTCGGGCCGCTTTGCGCACGCTCCATGCCGGCAACATTCCGGCTCCATGCCGGCTCTCCGCTGGCTCCCCGCCATTCGGCGGGCAGATGGCGGTTCATCTCCGCCGCCTTGCGGTTGTGAGGAACCACCCCCGCCACGCACGATCGAGGTGCACGTCCCCGACCGGAAGGCTGCATGCGAATGACCCACCACCCCAACCTCGACCCCGAGCTCGCCGCCGCGATCGGGGAGCTGGTGATGCCCGACGCGGCCTCGCTGACGCCCGCCGACCTGCCCTCCCTGCGGGCCCAGGCCGCCGCCATGGTCGCCGCGTCCGCGGTGGACGACCCGCTCGTCACGATCGAGGACCTGAGGGTGCCGGGTCCCGAGGGCGCCCCCGACGTACGGCTGCGCGTCTACCGTCCCTCCGGGTCCGCGCGGAGCGCCCTGCCCTGCCTGTACTGGATCCACGGCGGTGGCATGGTCATCGGCAGGCCCGAACACGACGACGCCTTCGTCGGGCGCTTCGTGAAGGAGGTCGGCTGCGCGGTGGTGTCGGTCGACTACCGTCTCGCACCCGAACACCCCGACCCCGCGCCGATCGAAGACTGCTACGCGGGCCTGCTGTGGACCGCCAAGAACGCCGCCGAGCTGGGCATCGACTCCACACGCATAGCGGTCGGCGGGGCCAGCGCGGGCGGCGGGCTCGCGGCGGGCACGGTGCTGCTGGCCAGGGACAGGGGCGGCCCCGACCTCGCCTTCCAGCTGCTGGTCGGCCCCATGCTCGACGACCGCGACAACACGCCCTCGACGGTGCAGTTCGAGACCGCGGTGGTGTGGAACAGGGCGGCCAACGTCTTCGGATGGACCTCCCTGCTCGGCGACAGGCGGGGTGGCGATGACGTCTCGCCTTACGCGGCTCCCGCCAGGGCGAACGACCTGTCGGGGCTGCCGCCGTCGTTCATCGACGTCGGGGAGCTGGAGGTGTTCCGCGACGAGTGCCTCACCTACGCCCAGCGCCTGGCCCAGGCGGGCGTCTCCACCGAGTTCCACCTCTACCCCGGGGCCTTCCACGGGTTCGACGCGATGGTTCCCGACGTGGAGATGAGCCGCGCGGCGGGAGCGGCCCGCATCACCGCCCTGCGCCGCGCCTTCCTCCGCTGAGCCGTCTCCTTTCCACACCCTCACACCCTCCACACCCTCCGCCCTCTCCGCTCGCCGGCTCCGAACTCGCCCGCGCTGCCGGGACGGCCCAGCGGCTCAGAGGAGGCGGGCCGGCGGCTCGGAGAGGAGCCAGGTCAGCGACTCAAGGGAGGAGGCGGGCCCGCAGCTCGGGAGAGGAGCCAGGTCAGCGGCTCAAGGGAGGAGGCGGGTGAGGGCGAGGGCGAGGTGGGCGCGCAGGCGGCCGGCCGGGGCGGCGAGGGAGAATCCGAGCGTGGTCTCGGCCCTGGCGATGCGAGCCGCCATCGAGCTGTGGTGGAGGTGCACGGCCGCGGCGGCCCGCCGTACCGAACCCTCCTCGCACAGCGCCCGCACCGCCGCCGCGACCTCAGGTGGCAGCGACGCCACGGCGCGTACGTCGGCCAGCTCCGCCACCGCGGCGTCCGGGACGTGGGCGGCGAACAACGCCAGCGCGCCCAGATCGGCCGAGCGCACCACGCGGTCGCGTCCGTCCTGGCCGGTGAAGCGCAGCGCGAGGCGCGCCGCCTCCCACGAGGCGGCCACCCTGGCGGCAGGCACGGGCGGGCCGACCCCAGCGCGTACGGCGGGCGGCGACTCACTCACCTCGTCCGCCGCGATGACCACGGCCAGCTCCCCCACGGTGGTGCCCCTGGCGTGATGCCCTCGGGCGCGCAACCAGGACACGAGCGCCGGGCCGTCCTCGGCTTGCCCCGCGATGACCTGCAGCTGGGCGCCCGTGCCGAAGCCGAGCAGGCGCAGCGCCCTGGCTCGTTCGGGCTCGCCGGTGGCGGCCGACAGGACCAGCTCGATCAGCGCGGGATCGGTGCCCGAGGCGGTGCGTTCCAGCGTGACCTCGGCGGCAGCGGCGAACCGCTCCATGACGATCTCGTCGAGCCCGTGCCGATCGCCCTGACATTCCATCCAGACCGTCCCGAGGGCGCCCAGGTCACGGCTGCGTTCGCCGATCTTCTCCGTGACGGCCTTCCCGCCGCTCTCCTCGGCGCCGGCGACGGCCTTCTCGCCGGGCCTCGCGCGCCAGCGCCTGCCGGACATCGCGTCGTACAGGCCCACGGGACACTGCGCCAGCGTGGCCGTGGCCTGCAGCAGGGTCGCCACACCCACGTGGTCTCTGACCAGCGAGTCGAAGTAGGCGATGACCCGGACCGCGCTCTCGGCGCCCGCGTCGAGCGTCGACAGCCGCAGCAGAAGTCCACGCACAGGGCCAGGGTAGCCAGGATTTCCCGTGGATTCGCTGGAGCGGGGCATAGTCTGTGACAAAAATCCGTCTCCTCCCCGGGGGTCGTCTTGTCCGACCAGCAGTCCTACCCGTACGGCGAACCGCCTTCGCACACGCCTGATCCCCATGGCGCCTCCGCGGAGCCGTACGGCACGCAAGCGCCCTCCGGGTCGTACGGCGCATCCCAACCGGGCGGATACGGCGCGCAGCCTCCCAGCGGCTACGGCCAGCAGCCCGCCGGCGGCTACGACGCCCAGGCTCCGGTCGCATACGGCTCCCAGCCCGCAGGGGGCTACGGCACATCGCCCGCAGGGAGTTACGGAGCCCAGCCCGCGGGGGGTTACGGAGCGCAACCCGCATCGGGTTACGGCGCGCAGCCTGGGAGCTCCCAACCTCCGGTTGGCTACGGCTCCCAGCCGTCGAGCGGCTACGGCTCCCCCGCATCGGGAGGTTACGGCGCACAGCCGTCGAGCGGTTACGGCTCATCGGCACCGGGAGGCTACGGCACGCAATCCTCCGGGGGTTACGGCGCGACCTCGTCATCCGGTTACGGCTCCCAGCCTGCCAGCGGCTACGGCGCACCCTCCGCAGACGGCTACGGCCAACCTTCAGGTGGTTACGGAGCCCAGCCCTCGAGCAGTCATGGAGCTCAACCCTCGGGTGCTCATGGAGCTCAACCCTCAGGTGGTTACGGAGCACAACCCTCAGGTGGTTACGGAGCACAACCCTCAGGTGGTCATGGAGCACAACCCTCGGGTGGTTACGGAAGCCAGCCATCGGGCGGCTACGGATCGCCGCCCTCAGCGGGCTACGGCGCGACCCCTTCAGGGGGTTACGGCTCAACCCCCTCAGGCGGTTACAGCCCCCAGCCTTCGAGTGGATACGGCTCGCAGGCGTCGGGGGCCTACGGGGCTCAGTCCGGCGCGCCCGTGCCCTACGGTCAGCAGGTTCCCGGCCCGTTCGGACACCCCGCCGTCCCCTACGGCCACCAGGGGATGCCCGTCCCACGCGCCTCCCGCAAGGAGCCCGCGATCTCCTTGCTGCTGTCGTTCTTCTTCCCCGGCGTCGGCTCGATGATCAACGGCGACACGGGCAAGGGTGTCGGCATCCTGCTGGGCTCCTTCGCGACGCTGTTCTTCGGCTTCCTGCTCACGTTCCTCATCGTCGGATTCCTGCTGCTGCCCGTCGCCTTCGGCTTGTGGATCTGGGGACTGATCGACGCCTACCAGGGCGCGGTGAAGGCCAACCAGCGCAACGGCTACCCCGGCTGACCGGCTGCCCCTGGCTGACCGGCTGACCACCCCCGGCACCTGGCGGTGATCCAGGTGCCGGCCGAATCGACGAAAGGCCCGGAGAACACCTCACCGGGTCCGCCACGCCGCCGACAGCCTGCCCAGCCTGACCCAACCGAACGCGGCCCCCATCACCGGCCCCACGTCGGCGATGATGCCCTGGGCCCGATTCGCCGGACCCACGACACCCGAAGCCACCCCCGGCCCGGACGCCACCCCATCCACGCCCGACCGGAGACGCTTCCCCAAGCCCGAACGCCGCCCAGCTCGCGCCCGCCAGCCGAACACCTCTCCGAGACCACGCGAGAGCCGCTGGAGACCTCACCGGAGCCTGCCGCCAGTTCACCTCACGGCCGGAAAGCCGACCGACGCTGGCATATCGCCGCCATGGCGAACCTCTGGCGTCTGAGTCCAGATCAAGGACCACGCCACAGGCAACGACAGCCCACGACCCCGCCGCGCCTCCCCTCATGGCCGTCACCCTGGTACATCAGTCCACCCACCACCCGAGCACCCACACGGCACGCTGACTCTGCGGCCACGCCGGTGAATCCGGCGGCACAACCGCCTCAGCCCACAAGTCACCGCGCTCACGTCGACGACGGCCTGCCAAGCCTTGGCCACCGAACGCAGCACCCCCAACAGACCCACCACACCCACCACACCCACTGCCCCCAGCGCGCAAGCGCCCCCAGCGCCCACGGCGACAGCGACAGCGACAGCGACAGCGACAGCGGCAGCGGCAGCGGCAGCGGCAGCGGCAGCGGCGCACAAAGCCTCCAACGCAACCCCGATTCACCACCACCCACGCCGGCGATGCCTTGCCCCGGCTCAACCCCCGGCTCGCCGCCAACCCGAATCACCGGCGACGGGCGGCCCGCGTGGGAGGCGAACACCACAGGACGCCTCCGCCACCGTCACGCCGTCAAACCGCAGGACGCCTCCGCCGCCGACACGCCGTCAAACCGCAGGACGCCTCCGCCACCGTCACGCTGTGGAACCGCGGGCAGGACCGCGCGGAGCCGTCCACCAAAAGCCATGACCTGGGAGCGCTCCCAGCAAATTGGGTCGCCGATTGTTACTGGCAGTGGCGATTTGGGCGGACAACTCGCCGAAACAGTAACGGTTACATCTCGGGACATTGACCTTCTCGCACAGTTCCGCCAATCTTCGTGGGAGCGCTCCCAAATACACAGTGCGGCCTGATCGTGGCATCGGGGACCGATCGCGGCGCGCCTTCCATGACTCGGATGAGGGGTTCGGAATGTTGAACAGCAAGAACCGCGGCAGGCCGCTCGCGGCCGCAGCCGTCGTGAGCGTGCTGACCGTCACCGCCGCCGCCTGCGGCTCGGGCTCCACGGGGGACGGCACCGCCGCCACCACCTCGTCCTCGGCGTCCGCTCCCGCCGAGAAGGTCACCATCACCGTGCAGACCTTCGGCAGCGGCGAGAACTTCGGTTACGACTCCGCGGTCGAGGAGTGGAACAAGAGCCACCCGAACATCCAGATCAAGTACGACAACCTCGCGGGCAACTTCGAGTCCGAGTACCTTCCGCAGGTCAACCAGTGGCTGGAGGCGGGAAGCGGCGCGGGCGACATCATCGGCATCGATGAGAGCGGCATGGGCCAGATGGCCGCCCGTCCGCAGCACTTCGTCGACCTCGCGCAGTACGGCCTCGACAGCCGCAAGGCCGACTTCCCCGAGTGGAAGTGGAACACCGGCGTCAACAAGGACGGCAAGCTGTTCGCCCTCGGCACCGACGTCGGCGGCATGGCCATGTGCTACCGCAGCGACCTGTTCAAGAAGGCGGGGCTGCCGACAGAGCGTGAGGAGGTCGCCAAGCTCTGGCCCGACTGGGACTCCTACCTGAAGGTCGGCCAGCAGCTCAAGGCCAAGCTGCCGAAGACCAGCTTCGTCGACGGCCCCGTCACCATCTTCAACACGCTGATGGTCCAGGAGGCGGGCAAGGCCGGCAACCTGACCTACTTCGACAAGGAGCAGAACCTCGTCGTCGAGTCGAACCCCGCGGTCAAGACGGCCTTCGACTTCACGAAGAAGCTGAGCGAGGCCGGGCTGAGCGCCAAGCTCGCCGCCTGGACCGACGAATGGGCGGCGGGGCAGAAGAACGGCACCTTCGCCACCATGGCCTGCCCGAGCTGGATGCTGGGCGTGATCTCGGGCAACGCCGGTGAGGAGAACGCCGGCAAGTGGGATGTCGCCGCCGTGCCCGGCGGTGCGGGCAACTGGGGCGGCTCGTGGCTGGCGGTGCCCGCACAGAGCAAGCATCCCAAGGAGGCCGCCGAGGTCCTGAACTACCTCACCGGCAAGGAGGGGCAGCTGCACGCGTTCAAGGAGGCGGGCGGCGTGCCGAGCACCCTGGCCGGCCAGAAGGACCCGGTGGTCGCCGACGCGGTCAACGACTACTTCAGCAAGGCGCCGAGCGGCAAGATCTTCGCCGAGTCGACGCAGTCGGTGAGCCCGATCTTCTTCGGAGAGAAGCACACCCAGGTCCGCGCGGCCGTCGAGCAGGTGCTGCTGGGCGCCGACCAGGGCTCGGTCAAGTGGGGCGAGGCCTGGGCGAAGTTCGTGGCCGAGGGTCAGATGGCGGCCGGCTGACCGGGCCGCCCCACGCCACCCCCGATCGGGGCGGTCGGAGCGGGCACAGTCACCGCCTCCGGCCGCCCTCCCACGAAGAGTCCCGGGGCAAGCCATCCCCTGACAGGCGACTTCCTGCGAAGACCCTTCCCACGGGAACCGTCCGTCCATGAAGGCGGGGCGCTCCTCCCACGGAGCTCACCGCCTGCGGAAGGCGCCCTCAAGGGAACCGGCCGTCTGGGCAGGGCGAGGCGGGCTTCCCACGGAGATCGCCCGCGAACGGAGACGCTCCCACGGGAACCGCCCATCCGTGCAAGGCGAGGCGCCCCTCCAACCGAGACCGCCCGCCTACGGAGACGCTTCCCACCGGACCGGCCATCCGTGCCAGGCGAGGCGCGCCTCCTACGGAGACCGCCCGCCAACGGAGACGCTTCCCACCGGACCCGCCGTCCGTGCAAGGCGAGGTGCCCCTCCCCCGGAGATCACCCGCCTGCGGAAGGCGCCCTACTGACGGAAACCGGCCTCCTCGTGGCGGCCTGAGCCCACAGCCGGCAGGCCGGCCTCCTGCGGAGACCGGCCTGCCGCAGGAGCCCACCTCTCGCGGAGGCGAGCTTCCTGGAAGCCGCTCGCCCCACCAGGGCGGGCCCCAGATCGAAAGCCGCCGAAGTACGGACACCACCGCGGGAGCGGCGTCACGGAGGCGGCGGAAGCGGTCTTCCCCCGAAGGCCACCACATCCCACGAGAAGCCGTCCACCGCAGCCGCGACCCCACGACAAGCCATTCACGAACCATCACAGCCGCCATCCCACGAAAGGGACAGCGATGAGCCTCGACGTTGACGCGGGCCGCACCAGGCTCCGTCCGGTGCCTCCAGGCCCGCATCGGCACCGCCAGTCCGGCAGGCGACACCTGCTGTCGTGGCTGGACATGCGGGCCACCCCCTACCTGTTCGTCTCGCCGTACTTCGTGCTGTTCGCCCTGTTCGGACTGTTCCCGCTGGTCTTCACCCTGTGGGTGTCGCTGCACGAGTGGCAGCTGGCCGGCGACAGGGACTTCATCGGCATGGAGAACTACACCCAGCTGCTCGCCGACACCAAGTTCTGGAACTCCGTGGGCAACACGGTGGGCATCTTCGTCCTGGCGACCGTGCCGCAGCTGCTGATCGCCCTCCTGCTGGCCAACGCGCTGAACAAGCGGCTGCGCGGCCGGCTGGTGCTGCGGCTGAGCGTGCTGATCCCGCTGGTCACCTCGGTGGTCGCGGTGGGCGTCATCTTCACCCAGCTGTACGCCAGGGACTACGGCCTGGTGAACTGGCTGCTCGGCACGCTGGGCGTGGAGCCCATCCACTGGCAGAACCAGAAGTGGTCGTCGTGGATCGCCATCGCCACCATGGTCGACTGGCGCTGGACCGGCTACAACGCGATCATCTACCTCGCCGGGATGCAGACCATCTCCAAGGACATCTACGAGGCGGCCTCGATCGACGGGGCCACGCCCCGCCGCCAGTTCTGGACGATCACGGTTCCGCTGCTCAAGCCGACGATCATCTTCACCGTGATCGTGTCGACCATCGGCGGGTTCACGCTCTTCGCCGAGCCGGTGATCTTCGGTGGCGGCGGCATGACGGGAGGCACCGTCGGCCAGTTCCAGACGGTGGCGATGTTCATCGTCAAGGAGGCCTTCCGCGACTTCGACTACGGCTACGCCGCCGCGGCCGCCTGGATCCTCTTCCTGCTGATCCTCGTCGCCGCGCTCATCAACTTCGCCATCACCCGGGGCCTTGGGAGATCACGATGACCACCCTCCAGCACAGCAGGCAGGGAGCACGACGCCGCAGGGCGCCCACGCCCGCGGCGGGCGACGTGTTCAAGGCCACGGTGCTCACCAAGGTCATGCTCGGCTTCACCGCGATCCTGTCGATCTTCCCGATCTACTGGATGATCATCATCGCGACGCGGTCGAACGCCGACGTGCACAGCATCCCGCCGCCGCTGCTGCCCGGCGGCAATCTCGGGGAGAACGTCAGGGCGGTCTTCGAGGCAGAGAACGCCCACTTCCTGACCGGCATCATCAACTCCGTGATCGTCACGGCGAGCGTGACGGCGGCCGTGGTGCTCATCTCCACGCTGGCCGGGTTCGCGTTCGCGTCGCTGCAGTTCCGCGGGCGCAACGTGCTGCTGCTGTCGGTGGTGCTGACCATGATGGTGCCGCTGCAGCAGATGGGCGTCGTGCCGCTCTACCAGATGATGGTCACGCTGGGCTGGACGAACACCCTGCAGGCGGTGATCCTGCCCTTCCTCGTCAACGGGTTCGGCGTCTTCCTGATGACCCAGTACACCCGCCAGGCCGTACCTCGTGAACTCATCGAGGCGGCCAGGGTCGACGGCGCGAGCACCCTGCGCATCTGGTGGAACGTCGTCGTGCCGGCCGTGAGGCCTGGCATGGCCGTCCTGTCGATCCAGACGTTCATGCTGATCTGGAACGAGTTCCTGTGGCCGTTGATCATCCTGCGCGCCGACAACCCGACCGTGCAGGTCGCGATCAGGGCGCTGAACGAGAAGTACTCGACCAACTACGTGCTCGTCTTCGCGGGCACCGCCCTGTCGATCATCCCGCTGCTGCTCGTGTTCGTCTTCTTCGGCCGGCAGATCATCGGCGGCCTCATGGACGGCGCGGTCAAGTCGTGAGCGGGGCAGGCACCGCGGCTCCTCGCCCGAACCCGCGCCTCGCGGTCCGACACCAGAACAGAAGCTCGGTCATGCGACCGACGAAGGAGGAGGCTGCGTGACCACGCAGGAGACTCAGACCTCGGCCGGACCGGCCATCCTGGACTTCCCCACCGGGTTCGTCTGGGGAGCCGCCACCTCGGCCTACCAGATCGAGGGCGCGGTCTCGGCCGACGGCAGGGGCACGTCGATCTGGGACACCTTCGTCTCCAGGCCGGGGCGGGTGCTGAACGGCGAGCACGCCGACCTGGCGGTCGACCACTACAACCGCTACCGCGACGACGTGAAGCTGATGGCCGAGCTCGGGCTCAAGGCCTACAGGTTCTCCGTCTCGTGGCCGAGGATCCAGCCGGACGGCAGGGGCCGGATCAACCAGTCGGGCCTCGACTTCTACCGCCGCCTGACCGACGAGCTGCTCGACCACGGCGTCGACCCGTGGCTGACGCTCTACCACTGGGACCTGCCCCAGGCGCTGGAGGACGCGGGCGGCTGGCCTTCCCGCGACACCGCGCTGCGCTTCGCTGACTACGCGGCGACCATGCACGACGCGCTCGGCGACCGCGTACGGCACTGGAGCACGGTCAACGAGCCGTGGTGCGCGGCGTTCCTGGGGTACGCCTCGGGCGAGCACGCGCCTGGGCGACGCGAGCCCGCACAGGCCGTCCGCGCCGCGCACCACCTGAACCTCGCGCACGGCCTTGCCGTGAGGGCGATGCGGGCGCAGGGCAAGGACTCGCAGATCGGCGGCTGCGTCAACCTGTACGCGGTCACGCCCGAGACCGGCTCGCCTGCCGACCTGGACGCCGCCCGCCGCATCGACGGCCTGCAGAACCGCTTCTTCCTGGACGCGCTGCTCAAGGGCCGCTACCCGCAGGACGTCCTCGAGGACCTGCGCGCGGTGGGTGGGCTCGACTTCATCAGGGACGGCGACATGGAGATCATCTCCGCGCCGCTCGACCTGCTGCTGGTCAACTACTACAGCCGCTTCACCGTGTCGGGCACGCCGGGCGGCGCGGCCTCGGCGGCCGCGGCGCCGACCGACTCGGGCTCGCCTTGGGTGGGCAGCGAGCACGTCTCCTTCGTCAACGCCGGACGCCCTGTCACCTCGATGGGATGGGAGATCGACGACTCGGGCCTGCTGGAGATCCTCACCTGGGTGGCCCGTGAGTACCCTGCCATCCCGATGGTGATCTCGGAGAACGGCGCCGCCTTCGACGACGAGCTCACCGCCGAGGACGCCGTCCATGACGGGGACCGGCTGGCCTACTTCGACGCGCACCTGGGCGCCTGCCATGCCGCGATCATGGCGGGGGTGCCGCTGCGCGGCTACTTCGCCTGGTCGCTCATGGACAACTTCGAGTGGGCGTGGGGCTACGGCAAGCGCTTCGGTCTGGTCTACGTCGACAGGGAGACGCTGCGGAGGATTCCCAAGGACAGCGCTCTCTGGTATGCCGAGACCATCAAGGCCGGTGGCTTGCGCGTTCCGGCAGAATAGGCGCTGACACTCAGGGACAGGGGAAGACATCCATGAACGGGGACCGCCACGCCGCAGTGCGCCCAACGCTGGAGGCGGTCGCCGCACTCGCAGGAGTCGGCCGCGGCACGGTGTCACGGGTGATCAACGGCTCGCCGAAGGTCAGCGACAGGGCCAGGACGGCCGTCCTGCAGGCCATCGAGGAGCTGGGCTACGTGCCGAACAGGGCGGCGCGCACGCTGGTGACGCGCCGCACCGACACCGTCGCGCTGGTGGTCTCCGAGACCCAGCAGCGGCTGTTCGACGAGCCGTTCTTCGCCGGCACGATCCGCGGCATCGGCTCGGCGCTGGCCGAGACGGGGCTGCAGCTCATCCTGGCGATGGCCCAGACCCAGGAGGAGCACCAGCGCCTGGAGCAGTACCTCACGGGGCAGCACGTCGACGGGGCGCTGCTGATCTCGCTGCACGGCGCCGATCCGCTGCCCGGCAGGCTCGAGGCGCTGGGCGTGCCGACCGTGCTGGGCGGCCGGCCTGTCGGCCTGGCGCCCTACAGCTACGTCGACATGGACAACAGGGGCGGCGCCAGGCAGGCGGTGAAGTACCTCGTCTCCAAGGGACGCAGCAGGATCGCCACGATCGCGGGCCCTCAGGACATGGGCGTGGGCGTGGACCGCCTCGCCGGCTACCGCGACGCGCTGCTGGCCACGGGGCTGCAGGAGATCGTGATCTACGGCAGCGACTTCAGCGAGGAGAGCGGCATGGCGGCCATGCGCACGCTGCTGGCCGAGCATCCCGAGCTCGACGCCGTCTTCACCGCCTCCGACCCCATGGCGCTGGGCGCGATCAGGGTGCTCAAGGAGAGCGGTAAAGACGTGCCAGGAGACGTGGCGGTGATCGGCTTCGACGACTCCCCCGCGGGGGCGCACTCCTCACCCGCGCTCACCACCGTCCACAACCCCTCGGAGGCGATGGGCCGCCAGATGGCCCATCTCCTCGTCTCCCGCATCAACGGCGAACGGCTCGAGCAGCCGGTGGTGATCCTCGATACCCACCTCGTGATCCGCGACTCGGCCTGAGCCTCCGAGCGGGAGAGCAGGGGCGCGGCTCAGCGGAGACCGTGCAGCCACGACAGGCGGGTGGCGGGGTCAGGGGCACCGTAGACGAGGCTGCCGGGGATCACGCCGTCGGCGCCCGCCGCCGCCATGAGCGCGACCGTGTGCTCCCTGATCCCGCCGTCCACGAAGAGCTCGAAGCCGCCCATGCCCTCCCGCAGCGCGACGGCCTCGCCGATCCGGCCGTAGACGCGGGGGTCGACCTCCGCCCCTTTGACGCCGATCTCGGTGCCCATGAGCAGCAGCCGGTCGAAGGCGCCCGCGAGGGCCGTGACGTCGCCCACCTGCTCGCGCGTCTCCACGGCCAGCCCTGGCGTGGCGCCGCCGTCGGCGACGCGGGCGAGCGTGGCGGGCAGGTCGCGGGTGCTTCGCCTGTGCACGGTCACGATGTCGGCTCCCGCCTCGAGGAAGGGGCCGATCCAGACGTCTGCGTCCGTGACCATGAGATGGACCTCGATCGCCAGCTCGGTCCGCTTGCGCACGGCGGCGACGAAGTCGGGACCGAACAGCAGTTGCGGGGTGAGGTGGCCGTCGGTGACGTCGATGTGGAAGCCGTCGGCCTGGCCCGCCACGCGGTCGATGTCGGCTCCGATGTCGAGCGGGTCGGCTGACCACAGCGAGACGAAGGCCTTCACGCGTCCACCTCGTAGCGCTCGCGGTAGGCGGCGAAGTCGGCGGGCGACAGCTCGCGCGCCTGCCGTACGAGATCGTCGGCGGTCTCGTGGCTGCCCTCGAGCCTCAGCATCGCCGCCACGTTGAGCAGGTACCTGGTGCGGACGGCCAGCCCGCGCGCCTCGTCGATGACGCCCCGCCGTACGGCCAGCCGCACCGCCTCCGCCAGGCCCGGCGCGGTGACCTCCACCCTCAGCCTGTTGAACGCCTCGATGCCGCCCGCCCTGAGCCGCGACTCGCTGCCCTTGGTGTCGTCGGGCACGCGATAGCGGGACGGCGTGCCGGGCGCGAACAGGATCTTGGCGCCGTGGGCGGAGTAGCGCAGCCACGTGTGGGTGTCCTCGAAGAAGCGGCAGTGCTCGGGGAAGGGCACGGCGGCCGCCAGCGAGGTGCGGACGCTGAGCGCGGAGGGGATGGTCAGGTTGTCGCGTTCGACGGCGATGGGGATCCAGCAGTCGTGGCCCTCCAGCGGGCGCCGGTCGATGTCGTCCATGATGATCCTGATGCCGCTGATCAGGCGCTCCCTCGGCACCTGGGCCCCGTCGTCTCCGATCACCGTGAAGCCCGAGTAGACCACGTCGGCCTCGGGGTCGGCGGCCAGCATCGCGCGGGCGGTCGCGGCCCTGGCGGGGTGGGCGAGGTCGTCGGAGTCGAGGAAGCAGACCAGCTCGGCCCCGGCGCGCTGGGCGGCGGCGACGCCGAGGTTGCGGCAGCGGCCTGGGCCCCTGTTGTCGGCGGCTCTGACCAGCATGAGCCGGTCGTCGCGCTCGGACCATCCGGCCAGCTCGGCCAGGTCGCGCTCGCTGTCCGAGCCGTCGTCGACGACGATGGCGAGCACGTCGGGGTCGGTCTGCGCGCAGACGCTGTCGAGCGCCTCCCGCAGGTAGCGCAGCCGGTGCGGCCGGCCGTCCGACCAGAAGGGGATGACGAAGGCGGCGGGGCTAGGCAACGCACAGCTCCTGGTTGCGTCCGGTCAGCTCGAAGGCGAACAGGTAGCGGCGCAGCCCCTCCTTGATCGAATGGCGGACGAAGCCCGCGGGGTCGGCGCAGATGCCCATGGTGGCGCAGTTGCGCATCAGGACCGCGCGCGCCTGCCGTACGGACTGGTGGCTGTCGAAGTAGTGGCCGTTGGCCAGCACGACCGCGTCGCTGGTGGCCAGGTCCGCGCCCGAGCGGACCCACTTGCGCCAGCGGTCGGAGCGGAAGACGAGGTCGGTCAGGATCTCGCCGAAGGCCGAGCCCGGCAGGCCGCGGCGGCGGCAGGCGGCGCCCTCCAGCGCCGCCAGGCGCAGCAGCGCCTCGGTCTGCAGCCTGCCGAACTCCGGTGCGACGTTGGCCATGCCGATGCCCGCGGCGGGATGCCTGGCCAGGTCGTCGAAGGGGAGGTAGTCGGCGTTGTGCTCCTTCAGCACGACCCCGTGCCGCGCGGCGGTCTCGGCCAGCGCGCCGACCGTCTCGAAGTCGACGCGGCCGGCCTGGCTCAGCCCGGTGAGTGTGCCGGTGTTGCCGACCATGAACAGCGGCCTGGGCAGCCCGTGGTGCTCGACGCGCTTCAGCAGCGTGTCCATGAAGTAGGCGAAGTCGGCGGGGGTGGAGCTGGTGCCGTTGGCCTCCTCCAGGCTGACCTCGTAGGCCACCTCGGGATGCCCGCCACCCGCGCGGAAGGCCTCGACCTCGCGCAGCACGTGGACGGCGCGGTCGGCGGCCAGGTCGAGCGGCACGCCGCGGGGGAAGGCGGGGTCCTTGGCGGTGTCGATGTGCAGGTAGTCGAAGCCGGCCTCGATGTCCTCGCGGTAGGAGCGCATCGCGCTGTCCATCGCCTCGTCCCAGCCGAGGCCCGCCCGGTGGTCGTCGTCGCGCTGCCACGGGCCGCCGTGGTCGCGCCCCACGTAGAGGGGCCCCGCGTGGCCGTGAGCCTCGGCCCGCTCACGCACGTACTCCCGCAGGTCCCTCGAGGTCCACCCCGCGACGTACCCGCCGCCGAGGTCGCGCGCCTCGACCTGGTTGCGGCTGGCGATGAACACGATGGGCGCGTCGTGCTCGGCCGCGCACTCGATGGAGGCGTCCACCACGGTCGGGCTCATCGGTCCCACGCCGAGGAGCGTGAAAGGTTCACGGGCATGGTCGTCGAACAACCGCGCCATCTTCATCGGTTTCTCCTTGTTCTCAGGTGATCGAGGACGCCTTCGTCGAGATGGCGCGGACCTGGCCAGATCCGCATGCCGGGTACGGCGGGCACGTCGCACGGCGGCACGGCCCTGAAGCTGATCACGCGGCTCCCCTGAGGCACCGCCATGGCCATGGCCACGTCGGCGCCGCCCCCGCGCACGGAGAACTGGTCGCCCCAGACCTCGACCTCGCCAGGCCCCGCGAGGCCGCAGCCGATCAGCGCGCGTACGGCGTGGCCCTTGTCCACGTGGGGCAGCACGAGGTCGACGGCGGAGGCGCCGCCGGGACGGGCCTCCACGTCGAGCCCGCTCTCCTCCAGCAGCTCGCGGGCCCTGGTGAGCACGGGGTCACGCTCGGCGGGCCCGCTCAGATCGAGGGTGACCTGCACGCCCCTGTCGTCGAGCAGCGCGGCGCCCCTGCTCGGCCGGCCCTCGGCATGGACGAGATCGAACTCCTTCATGAGCAGCTCGGCGACGTGGACCGCGCCGCGCAGCGTCGCGCGATGGGCCGCGTCGACGACCGAGAACATGACCTGCTCGCGCTGCTCGCCGCGCTCGTCGAAGCCGTACACCTCGGCGCCGTTGCAGTGCGCGACCAGGACGCCTGCCCGCAGCTCGGCGGGCAGGCGGGAGACCACTCTCTCCCTGATCCCCTCCAGTCCCGCCCCGCTGGCCAGCAGCATCCTGACCCCCGAGCCCAGCAGGGCGGTCAGCTCGTCGGCCAGCTCGTCGCCGAGGTCGTGGAAGGGCGGGGCGAGCGTGTCGTCCACGTCGGCGACGACGAGCCCCACGGAGTCGTTCCATCCGAGCGTCATCGGCGCACCTCCCGTCCGGCGGGGGTGGTGATGAAGAGCGTGTGCGTGGCCGAGCGGCTCAGCTCGTGACGGGCGAGCGCGACACAGCCCGCCTCGCCGAGCCAGTCCTCGATCGTCCGCGCGGAGCGGACCGCGCCGCCCTGCGTGTGCCAGAGGTTGAGCGAGAAGCCCGCCGTGAACGCCGCCTCCGCCCGCCCTCCCCTGTGCTCGTCCGTGGGCTCGAGCACGGTCTCCAGCACCAGCAACCGGCCGCCCTGCCGTACGGCGCCCGCCGCCCGAGCCAGCAGGCCCCTCGCCTCGTCCTCGGGGAAGCCGTGCAGGACGTTGAACAGCAGGACCACGTCGTAGTCCCCGTCGATGCCCTCCTTGGCGAGGTCGGCGGCGTGGCGGGTGACGCGCTCGTGCGCCGTGCCGTCCTCGAGCGCGCCGGGCAGGTCCACCACGGTGGCCGTCAGCCGGGGGTGGGCGCGGCAGAACGCCTCGCTGTAGAGTCCGTGGCCGCCGCCGAGGTCGAGCAGGCCGGTCGCGCCCTCCAGGGGTCCGGCCAGCTCGACGACCTCCTCGGCCAGCCAGGAGGCCAGGCCGCCCTGCAGGGTGTGGAAGGCCGCAGAGAGCCGGGGCCGCTGTTCGAGCCAGGGGTAGAAGCCGCCGGGCGGGCGGCCCGTCCGTACGGCGTCGGCCAGGCCGTCCCAGAGCTCGCCGACGATGGCGTGCCACACCGGCAGGACGTGGCCGTAGTAGGTGGGAGAGCCCGTGCACAGCGAGGCGGCGGAGGCCGCGCTGTTGGCGTAGCCGTGTTCGTCCCGCTCCAGGTATCCGGTGCGGACGAGCAGGTCGAGCAGCAGGGTCAGCGCCTCGGGGTCGGCCTTCAGCTCGGCGGACAGCCAGGGGAGGTCGCGCGCTCCCTCGGCCAGCGCGTCGAACAGGCCCAGGCGCAGCCCGGCGGTGACGGCGTGGCAGGCCATCATGCCGACCAGGTCGAGCATCGGGGCGGGCGCCTGTCCCTGGAGGAAGGCGCGGGCCTCGTCGGGCGGCAGGGCGAGCGGCATACGGGTCCTTTCTGCGGTGCGGTCAGCCGGTGGTGACGCTCTGAGGCGCGGCGTCGGGCAGGACGCTCTCCAGCGTGCGAAGCCGGGGGGCGAGGACGACGGCGGCGGCCAGCGCGGCCAGCAGCACGCCGTCGGCGAGCAGGACCAGGGCGATGCCCCTGCCTTCGCCCACACCGACGAGCGCGCCGAGGCTGCCGGCGAGCGCGCCGTCCTGCCGTAGCAGGGGGGCGGCCAGGTACTCGGCGAGTGGGGCGGCCAGCAGGTAGGCGATCGGCGTGGCCGCCGCGCCCAGCGAGTGCGCGGTGCCGAGGACCCTGCCGAGCACGTCCCGCTCGACCTTGGCCTGCATGACGGTGTGCGCGCACCCGTTGACGACGGGCAGCGTGAACAGGAAGGCGGCGGCGGCCACTCCTACGAGCAGCGGCGAGGGCCGCAGGGCGTGGGCCATCAGGAAGAGGCTGCCGAGCGCCATGAACAGCGCCATCCCGCCGACCCGACGGGCGGGCCCGCCCCACGCCGCCATGAACAGGCCGCCGGCGAACATGCCCGCACCCCCGGCGAACATCAGCACGCCGAGCACGCCGGGCGAGGCGAACGACATGATCAGGGGCTGGACGAGCACCCCCGCGACCGCGAACACGAAGTTGAACCCGGTCTGGACGAGCACCAGGCCCATCAGCGCGGGCCTGGCCCGCAGGTGCCGCCACCCCCACGCGAGGTCGGCCCCCACGGCGGGCCTGTCCCTCCCCTGGTTGGGCCGCAGGACGGCCGCGGGCAGCCTGACCAGCAGCAGCGTCAGGACGGCCACGCTGAACGTGCCCAGGTCCACGACCAGCACCCCCGCCATGCCGATGGCCACCATGAGCCCTCCGGCCAGCACCGGCGCGGCGATCTGCGAGGCCGCCGTGAGCTGCATGAGGCCGTTGGCCCTGCCGAGGTGCTTCGCGGGGATCAGCAGCGGGGTCATCGCCTGGTAGGTCGTCACGTGGAAGGTCCCGCACGCGGCGCTGATCGCCGTCGCGAGGCACAGGTGCCAGACCTCCAGCAGGTCCGCGCTCACCAGCGCGGCCACCGCGGCGGTGGGCAGCGCGGCGAGGCAGTCGGTGACGATCAGCACCCACCGCCTGTCGAACCTGTCGGCCACCATCCCCGCGAACGGGCCGATCAGGATGCCGGGCAGCAGCCCGCAGAGCATGACCAGCGCGAACTGGGTCGGCGAGCCCGTCGTCTGGTACACCCACACGCCGAGCACGAAGGCGGTCAGGCTGGAGCCGACGCCCGAGAGCAGGGAGGCGGTCCAGATCCCCGCGAAGCGGATCACGTCCGCGCGCTCACTCACGACCGGCCTCCAGGTGGCCCAGATACCTGTCCAGCAGGGCGGTGTCGGCGGGCGGGCAGGTGATGCCCGCCGCCGCCAGGAGCTTCTCGGTGCGTCCGCAGTCGAACAGCGGGCGCTCGAAGCGCGGCGTCTCCTCCGGCAGCGTCGCCGCGAACGGCGCCAGCGGCAGCCGCTCGCCCCCTTCCAGGACGGCGGACCTCCACCGGCCCCACGGCACCAGGTCGGCGCCCGTCGCCCGCGCGATGCCCGCGTAGGAGATGGTCGCGCCGTTGAAGTAGTGGTGCTCGCCGTCCGCTTCGCTCGTGACCGCCAGGTGCGCGATCCCGGCCGCGACGTAGTCGACGGGCGCGAGATCCTCCTCGAACGGCAGGTCGGGCACCGCACCCAGGGCGGCGCAGGTGGCCAGCAGGCGGCTGAAGTAGTCGCCGGCGTTGCCCCTTCCCGTACGGCTGTCGCCGCTCACCCTGGCGGGCCTGTGCACCGACACCCGCAGGCCCGCCGTCCTGCCCTCGCGGGCGAGCCTGTCGGCGACCCATTTGCTCCGGTCGTAGCCGCTGCCCAGCCCCTCGGGGTCGTCGGGAGGGTCCAGCTCGGTGACCGGCCTGCCCCTGTGGGCGTCGCCGAGGAAGACGCCGAGCGTGGAGACCAGGTGCAGGCGGGCCCCTCCGAGCGCGGCCAGCCGCATCGCCTCGACCGTGCCGGCGACGTTGACCGGGCGCAGCCTGGCGTAGCTCTCCGCGAAGTTCACCCTGCCGCCGTTGTGACAGACCACGCCGGTACGGCGGGCGAGCGCGGCGAAGGCGTCCGGCGTCATGCCGTACCGCTCCTGGGCCAGATCTCCCGGCACCCCGACGATCCTGGCGGGGTCGGCTTCCAGGCCGTGGGAGCGGAGGTTGTCCAGCACCCGCGCCGCGGCTTCGCGCTCGTCGGAGGCCCTGACGAGGCAGAGGAGGTCGGCATCGGTGCGGACGGCTAGCTGGGCGACCAGGTGCGCGCCGAGGAAGCCGGTCGCACCCGTGACGAGCACAGCAGAGGGGCTCGTCGCCGGCGTCGCGAGGACTTCACGGGTCCTCGCGAGGGTCGCGAGGTCCGCGGGGAGAACGGCCTCGGCCGTGAGGTCGGGGTCGTCCCCCGTCACGCGGTGGCCTTCGATCAGGGCGGCGAGGTCGGACAGGTCGGCGCTCTCCAGCAGGGCGCGCAGCGGGACCTCCACGCCGAGGACGCGACGCGCCTGCGCGACGACGCTCGCGGCCAGCAGGGAGTGACCGCCGAGCTCGAAGAAGTTGTCGGTCCTTCCCACCTCGGGCACGCGGAGCGCCTGAGCCCACACCCGCGCGAGAGCGGTCTCGACGGCGCCCACGGGCGGCACGTGCTCGCCGGTCCGCCGGTCGGGGGGCGGGAGCGCGGCCTGGTCCACCTTGCCGTGCGCCGTCCGCGGGATGGCGGGCACGACGATGAGCTGGGAGGGCAGCAGGTGTCCAGGCAACCGGCCCCTGAGCCGGCGCCGCAGCTCCTCGAGCACACCGCCCTCCCGCTCCCCCGCACCGCCAGATCTCCCAACGGCATCCGCCACGCTCGCGAAGATCGGCGAAGCCGAACCCTCCGGCGCCACAGACCCGCCCAGCTCGACCGCGATCGCCGGGGTCGTCGCGATGCCCAGGGGGTTCGGGGTGGCCGGTCCGGTCGCGGTCCTCGGGGTGGTCGGGGTGGTTGGGGTGGTGGCGGAGGGCGGGGAGGTGGGGGTCGTTGATGGAGTGAGGGTGAGGTAGGCGATCAGGCGGTCGTCTTTCGCGATCACGGCGGCGTCGGCGATGCCCGGGTGGGCGGCGATGGCGGCCTCCACCTCGGCCGGCTCCACCCGGTGGCCGCGGATCTTCACCTGCCGGTCGCGCCGCCCGCGGAACTCGAGGCTTCCGTCTCGCCTCATGCGGGCCAGGTCGCCCGTGCGGTAGAGGCGGCTGCCCGCCGGGCCGTACGCGTCGGGTACGAAGCGGTCGGCGGTCAGGTCCTGGCGGCCGAGATAGCCGCGGGCCAGGCAGTCGCCCCCGAGGTGCAGCTCGCCCACCACGCCCACGGGTGCGAGCCCGCCGTGTCGGTCGAGGACCCTAGCGGTCACGTGGGGCAGCGGGGTCCCGATGGGCACCCGCCACAGCGCGCCGAGGTCGTCGCCGCCCCCGAGCCTGTGGACGGTGGCGCAGACCGTGGCCTCGGTGGGTCCGTAGTGGTTGTAGAGGTCACAGCGGCCCGCGGTGATCCGCTGCCAGGCGCGGACGTCCTCTGCCCTTGCCTCCTCCCCGCCGATCATCATGATCCGCACCGGCCAGTCGTCGGGGACGTCCGTGGCCGCCAGGTCGCCGACCCAGCGTCGCCACAGCGAGGCGGCCGTGTCGACCGCGGTGACGCCGTGCTCGCGGCAGAACCTGACGAGTTCGGCGCCGTCGAGACGGGCGGGCTCGGGGTGCGGCACGACGGCGGCGCCGGTGGTGAGGGCTGGGAACAGGTCCCCTACCGAGGCGTCGAAGGTCAGCGGGGGCAGCATCAGCAGCCGCTGTCCTGGCCCGAATCCGTGGAGGTCGGCGAAGGAGCGGGTGAGCCTGTCGAGCGTGCCATGGGTGACCATCACGCCCTTGGGCGCGCCGGTGGATCCGGAGGTGTAGATCACGTACGCCAGGTCATCAGGACCCGCTTCCTGCGGGCGGCCACCTCCGGCGAACGAGGTCCCCGGCCCGGCCGACAAGGTCTCGGCCGATGCGGTCTCGAGCCGGTGCGAAGAGAACTCGGCCGATGAGATCTCGATCGATGAGATCTCGATCGATGAGATCTCGATCGATGCGGTCTCGATCGATGCCGTCTCGGTCAATGAGGTCTCGATCGATGAGGAGTCCGAGCGCAGGATGGGGCCGTCGTAGTCGCCTACCGCCGTCTCCAGGCCGGGGGCCACGATCACCGCGGCCGCCGACGCCTCGCCGAGCAGGGCCGCGAGCCTGATGGGCGGATGATTGGGGTCCAAGGGGAGGTAGGCGGCCCCCGCCCGCAGCACGGCCAGGACGGCGACGACCGCCTCCGCTCCCGCGGGCAGGACGATGCCGACGATCTGGTCGGGCTCCCCCTTGGCCAGGACCGTGCGTAACCGGTCGGCGAGCAGGTCCGCGCGCGCGAGGAGCTCGCCGTAGCCGAGCGTGCCCTCCTCGCCGACGACGGCGGGCGCGTCGGGGGTCCTGGCCGCCCAGCCGGCGATCCTGTCCACCACCGACTCCCAGGGCGCGTCCTCCGTCCGAGGTGGCTGAGCAGGTGGTTCGGGAGAGGGGAGCGGGACGTGCCACATGCGCTGGTCCTCGTCGGTGACCAGCGCCTCCAGCACCGCCGCGAGCCGTTCGGCCATCGCCGCCGCCGTGCCCTCGTCGAACAGGTCCTTGGCGTAGTCCAGGTGCAGCTCGAACGTCTCGGGGCCGGTCACCGCGACGACGGTCAGGTCGAACCGCGCGGCAGGGACGGGCGGCGCCCAGCCGTCCACCGTGAGCCCGGCCGCCGTGGAGACCCGCCGGCCAGCCGCCCGCTCGACCACCAGCATGACCTGGAAGACCGGGTTGTGGCTGAGGTCACGGCGTCCGCCGACCAGCCCGACGACCTCCTCGAACGGCGCCATCCTGTGGTCGAGCCCCTCGGTGGCCACCCTCCTGACCTGGTCGAGCACCTCGGCCAGCGTCGGGTTGCCGCCGAGTCCGAAGCGCAGCGCGACGGTGTTGGCGTACATGCCGACCGAGCGTTCGAGCTCCTGCAGGTCCCTGTTGTCGGCGGGCGTGCCGATCACGATGTCATCCTGGTCGGCGTGGCGCGCGAGCATGATCGCGAGCGCGGCCGTCACCAGCATGAACGGCGTCGACCTGCGCCGTCCGGCGAACTCGACCAGCCGGAGGGCGAGCTCGCGGGGCAGCGGGAGGGAGTGCCTGGCGCCGCGCCCGCTGGGCGCCGGGGGCCTCGGCCTGTCGGCGGGCAGGTCGAGGAGGGCGGGAGCCCCTGTCAGCTGCCGCCGCCAGTAGCGCAGGTCGGCTTCGAGCCGCTTGCCTCCCCTGCTCGCCAGCCAGGCCGCGTAGTCGGGGAACTGCACGGGAGGAGCCGGGTCCTGCCGCTCCCCCGCGAGCGCGGCGTGGACCTCCTCGAGGATCACCTCGAGGGAGGGGCCGTCGCAGACGATGTGGTGCAGGCAGAGCAGCAGGACGTGGTCGTCAGGAGCGAGCTCGACGAGCAGCGCCCGCATGAGCGGCGGCCTGTCCAGCGCGAACGGCCTGGCCACGAAGGCGTCGGCGAGGCGTCGCGCCGCCTCCTCGCCGGAGGGCGGCGGGACGGAGGCGAGCTCGAGGAGCGCGTCGAGATCGAGCTCGGATAGGTCGCGCACGACCTGGACGGGTCGTCCCGAAGGCCCCTCGACGATGGCGGTGCGCAACGCCTCGTGCCTGGCCACCACCGCCGCCAGCGCCGCGCGCAGCGCCGCCGTCTCCAGCGGCCCCCTGAGCCTGTTGCCCGCCCAGCACAGGTAGGCCGCGGCGTCCTGTCCCGCCTGGTCGAGGAACCACAGCCGCTCCTGCGTCCCTGTCAGCGGTACGGCCAGGCCAGGCTCGCGCCTGGGGATGCCCACCCCCTTCCTGCGCTCGATCAGCCTGGCCAGAGCCCCCTCGGGCAGTCCGCCAGGGCGTCCGGGGAGTTTCGGCGACGCTTCTGTCACGGCTCGCTCACCACGCTCTCGGCCAGCTCCCGCAGGTGCGCGGGAACGTGGTCGCCGAAGACCCGCCTGTAGGCCGACAGGTGTGCGGCGTCGGTCATGAGGAACGGCAGGTCGGTGGCGACCATGTGCCGGATCACCAGCATCGGGACCGGGCTGCGCAGCGGCCTGAACGCCGCGTTCCACAGCCCCTGCTTGTCGGGAGGGCCGTCGTGGAACTCTCCGATCATCAGTCCGTGGGGCACGAACTCGTCCTTCAGCTCGGCCTGGGCCGCGTCGATGGCCGCCAGGTCGTCGGCCATGCCCGGCAGGAGGACCAGGATGGTGCTGTGCAGGGACTCGGGCCGCTCCCTCGGCGCGAGCTCGGCGAACCAGTCCCTGTGCCGCTCGATCACCCGTGTGAGCTCGGCGACCCCTGCGGGCCTGCCCGGCAGTACGGCCAGCAGGAAGGCCCCCCTGTCGAGCGAGGCCTGCGTGTACGGGCAGACGGCCCCCCTGCGTCCCAGCTCGGGATGCGGCCTGCACAGGTACTCGCGCGCCCACGTGACGACGGCCCTGAGCTCGTCGCCGTGGAGGCGCAGCAGCTCGCCCGCCCGGCCGTCGCCGGCGGGCCCTGCGGGGACCAGGTCCGCCGCCTCGAAGAGGATCATCGACTCGTCCTCGGGATGGGTGATCACGAAGGACCCCTCCTGTCGCCGCGAGCCCGCCGTACGCCACGGAGGGCGGCCGCCGCCAGCAGCGCGGTGCCCGCCAGGACCGCCGCCCCCGCGACGCGGTCCTGGACACGGGCTCTGCGCAGCGCGTCGCCGTAGGGCGTGGTGGTGTGCGAGACCAGCGTGTAGAGCGGCACCCACGCGCGGGGGAAGAGCCTGTGCAGCGCGCGGTCGGCCTTCTTCCTGGCCAGATGGAGCGGCGAGCGCAGCCCGTCGCGCAGTTCGAGGAAATTCTGCGCCGACAGCTCGGCCAGCACGTCGGTGTGCGGTCTGCGCAGCTCCTGGTAGGCGGCGAAGGCCGCGGCGCGGTCGCCGGGGTGGGCGGCCATGCGCTCGTCCAGGACGACGCAGTCCTCGAAGGAGGAGTTCATGCCCTGGCCGTAGAAGGGGTAGACGGCGTGGCAGGCGTCGCCGACCAGGACGACGCGGTCACGATGCCGCCACGGCGAGGTCCGGACGGTGACCAGGTGGCCGACGGGCCCGGCCGTCACCTGGCCGGCCAGGTCGGGGACCAGATCGAGCAGTCCGGGGAAGTGCTCGAGGAACAGCGCCTCCGCCTCGTCCTCGCCGGTCAGCGCGGCGAGCCTGTCGTGAGCCATGAACAGCGTGCAGGTGAGGGAGTCGTCGAGGTTGGGGTGGCCGACGACCAGGCCCTCGCTGCCGGGCCACACGTGCAGCGCCTCGATCGGCACGCGCGGGCCGCCGCCGGGTGCGGGCGGGATGGTCAGCTCCTTGTACCCCCAGTCGAGGAACTCCTGGCGGAAGTCGGCGGGCAGTCCTCTGTGCGTCTCTGCGCGCACCACGGAGAACGCGCCGTCGGCGCCCACCACGAAGTCGGCGCGCACCTCGCGGGGCCCCGCCTGCCCCTCGACCGTGACCGCCGCCCGCTCCCTGTCGACGGCGAGGCAGCGGGTGTCGAAGAAGAAGCGCACGTCCTGCTCCTTCTCGGCCCGGGAGACGAGCAGCGTGGCCAGGGCGTCGCGCCTGATCGAGTAGAGGATCTGGGCGGGGTCCCTGCCGTAGGCGTGGAAGGCGGGCGGCCTGCCCCGTCTGTGGACGAGTCGTCCGCGCATCGGCACGGTGAGGGGCCTGACCTCCTCCCACAGCTCCGCCCTGCGCAGCGCCATGATGCCGCGGGCCGAGAGCCCGAGGTTGATCGACCGTCCCGCGTCGTGGGCGCCCGCGCGCGGGTCGCCGCGCCGTTCGAAGACCTCGACCCGGTGGCCGCGCCTGGCCAGCAGGATCGCCAGGAGCGACCCCGACAGTCCCGCGCCGACGATCGTCACGCTCTCTCCCATCAGGAGCCTCCCTCTCCGCACGGGAGCGCTCCCACTTGTCCGGTCAGCACGTCGAGCGCCTCCTCCTCGGTCAGGCCCGCGATCTCCTCGAGCAACAGCTCCTCCACGACCTCGGCCAGCGCGGCGACGGTCGTCCGCTCGAACACGGCGCGGATCGGCACCTCGACGCCGAGCATCGAGCGCAGCCTGGCCGCGAGGCGGGTGGCCAGCAGCGAGTGGGCGCCCAGCTCGAAGAGGTCGTCGAAGACGCCCAGCTCGTCGAGTCCGAGCAGCCCCGCCCAGACGTCCGCGACCAGTTGCTCGGTCTCGGTGCGTGGAGCGACGCCGTCCGCCGTCCGCGTGCGTGACGGCTCGGGCAGCGCGGCCCTGTCGAGCTTGCCGCCGGTCGTCAGCGGCAACGCGTCCAGCCGTACCCACTGGGTGGGCACCAGGCCGCGCGGCAGCGCGCGGGCGGCGTGGGCGCGCAGCTCGGCGGGTTCGGCCGCGCCCGTGTAGTAGGCCACCAGGTCGTCGCCCCTGGCGGTGACGGCCGCCGCGCCGACCCCTGGATGTTCGGTCAGCCTGGCCTCGACCTCACCCGGCTCGACGCGCACGCCGCGCACCTTGAGCTGGTCGTCGAGCCTGCCGAGGAACTCCAGCGAGCCGTCGGAGCGCAGGCGGGCCCTGTCGCCTGTGCGGTAGCGTCGCGCGCCGTGTCCCGAAGGGTCGGGGACGAAACGGTCGGCCGTCAGATCGGGGCGGCCGAGGTAGCCGCGCGCCACGCCCGCGCCGCCGACGACCAGCTCGCCCGCCACTCCCGCGGGAAGCGGACGGCCGCGCCCGTCGAGCACGAGCGCCGACGTCGCCGCGATGGGCCGCCCGATCGGTGGCCTGCGCGCCGCGTCGTCCGCGCCCAGGTCGGCGGCGGTGGCGATCACGGTGGTCTCCGTCGGGCCGTAGGTGTTGACCAGCCGTACGGCCCGGCAGGGACCTGCGCGCCAGCGGGCCACGGCGGCGGCGTCGGCCTGCTCGCCGCCGATGATCACCAGCCGCAGGCCGGGCGGCCAGGCCACCTCGTCTGCGGCCTCGGTGAGCCCGTGCCAGTAGGCGGTGGGCAGGTCGAGCACGGTGACGCCGCGGCCCGCCGGGCTGCCGAGCACGTCGGGCAGGCCGGTGGCGCCCTCGGGCAGCAGCACGAGGGAGGCTCCCGCGGCGAGCGCGGGGAAGATCTCCTCGACGTGGGCGTCGAAGCTCAGCGAGGCGAACTGCACGACGCGGTCGGCCGGTGTCAGGCCGTACTCCTCGCGCATCCAGCGCACGCGCGCGGCGAGGGCGCCGTGCTCGACCAGGACGGTCTTGGGACGACCCGTGGAGCCCGAGGTGGCGATCGCGTAAGCCGCCGACGAGGGACCGGGTGGCGCGGGCGGCCCCTGCGGCGGCCCCAGGCGCGGGGCCTTCGGGTGCGGGGCCTTCGGGTGCGGGGCCTTCGGGTGCGGGGTCGCGGGGTCGATCACCTGGATGTCGCCGGGCAGTCCGATCCTGGAGACCACGTGGGCGGCCCCCGCCGTCTCCAGGGCCCGCGCGTGCCGCTCGGGCGGATCGTCAGGGTCGAGCGGCAGGTAGGCGGCGCCCGCCCGCCAGACGGCCAGCAGGGCGATGATCGCCTCGACGGAGCGGGGCAGGCACACCCCCACCACGTCGCCCTCGCGCACGCCGTGCCCGCTCAGCGCCGCGGCCAGCTCTCCCGCCCACGCCCACAGCTCGCCGTAGGTGACGGTCCGCTCGCCGCAGAGGACGGCGGGAGCCTCCGGCCGTCCGCGCGCCGACGCCTCGATCAGCTCGGGCACGCCGCGCGCGTCCTCGCGGGCAGCGGGGCGAGGGGAGACGAGGGCCCTGATGGCGCTCTCGTCCTGGTCCGTCCAGATCCGCAGGTCGGACAGGGCCTCGTGCGGCCGGTCCACCGCGGACTCCAGCAGCCGCACGAACCTGGCGGCCAGCAACTCCACCTCGGCCCTCTCCAGCAGCCCGGTGTCGTGGCAGAAGGTGAGCGCGAGACCGCCGTCGTCCCACGCCCCCTCCACCAGCAGCCCGACCTTCGCCTGCCGGTATCCCGCCGCGAAGTCCGACACCTCCAGCCCGCCGAACGAGGCGGGCGGCGAGACGCGGTCGTGGAGGACGAGCATGGTCGGCAGCAGCGCGTCCACGGGCAGCTGGAGCCGCTCGAACGGCGGGCCCGGCCTGCCCATGGCGGCCAGCGCGTCCGCTCTCGTCCTGGTCAGGAGCTCGGCGAAGGAGGGGTCGCCGGCGAGGTCGGCTCTCAGGACGACGGTCTGGGCGAGGTAGCCGACCACCGGTTCGAGCTCGACCCTGTCGCGCCCTGCGAAGACCGCGCCGACCAGCAGGTCCCGCTGCCCGCTGTGTCGCGAGAGCAGCGCCTGGTAGGCGGCGGTCAGCACCATGAAGGGCGTGGCGCGGTGCCGTCCCGCGAGCCGCTCGACGCGCCCGGCGAGGCCGGCGTCGACGCGGACCGTGTGGAAGGCCCCCGTTCCCGACCGGCGGGCGCGGGCGAAGGGCAGCTCCGTGACGGGCGGGCGGGCCAGCCGCTCCAGCCAGTACGGCGCCGCCCGCTCGGCCCTGTGCCGCTGCCAGCGCGCGTAGTCGCTCGGCCGTACTCCCAACTTCGCCAGGACCGGCGCGCGGCCCTCGACGGCGGCTCCGTAGCACTCGCCCAGCTCGTCCAGCAGGAGGTTGAGCGAGGTGCCGTCGGCGATGATGTGGTGCAGCGTCAGGCAGAGGACGTGGTCGTCGTCGGCGAGCCTGACGACCGCGATCCTGAGCGGGACCCCCTCGGACAGGTCGAACGGCGCGTTGACGCGCTCGGCGACCAGCTCGGCGGCCTCACGCTCGCCTGCCGAGGGCAGCCACTCGACGGGCGGCACGGACGCTCCCTGTGGCTCGGCCATCGCCCACGGCACGCCGTCCTGCTCGGCGAAGGAGGTCCGCAGGCTCTCGTGGCGCGCCACGACCTGCCCGAACGCCCTGGTCAGCGCGGCCCTGTCGAGGGCACCTCGCAGGCGGCGCACCAGGTACATCGTGTACGCGGCGTCGTCGGGGTCGAGTCGCTGCAGGAGCCAGAGCCGCTCCTGCGCGGGCGACAGGGGCGCCTTCACGAGCCCTGCGCCAGTTCGTCGAAGAGCGCGTCCAGGTCCTCGGCGCTGAGCCCGTCGAGCTGGTCGTGCAGCGCGGCGACGGTGGCCAGGTCGAGCCCGCTGTCGTCGAGGTGGTCCAGCTCGCGGGCGAGGCCCGCGACGGTCGGGTTCTCGAAGAGGGCGAGAATCGGCGCCTCGACGGCGAACCTCGACTGGATCCTGGCGATGATGCGGCCCGCGGCCAGCGAGTGCCCTCCGAGGTCGAAGAAGTCGTCGTCCACGCCGACGGGTTGGCCGAGGCCGAGCACCTCGGCCCACAGCTCGGCCAGCTCGACCTCGACAGGGGTGGTGGGCGCCCGGTAGGCGGCGGCGACCGCGCGGGACCAGTCGGGGGGCGGCAGCGCGTTCCTGTCGAGCTTGCCGCCGGGGGTGAGGGGCAGCGCGGCCAGGACGACCAGGCGGCCGGGGACCATGTACTCGGGAAGAACCGCGCGCAGGCGCTCGCGCAGCGCGGGCCACAGCTCCTCCGCCTCGCACGGCTCGTTCGGGACCACATGGGCGATTAGCCTGGGCTGCCCGTCGGGGCCCTCGTGCACGCGGGCCGCGGCCTGCCGTACCTCGGGGGCGGCCCGCAGGGCGCTCTCGACCTCGCCGAGCTCGATGCGGAAGCCGCGGATCTTGACCTGCTGGTCGGCCCTGCCGAGATAGTGCAGCCTGCCGTCGGGGGTGCGCGTGGCCAGGTCGCCGGTGGCGTACATGCGGGCGCCTGGCTCGCTCGAGAACGGGTCGGGCAGGAAGCGGGCGGCGGTCAGCGCGGGCATGCCGTGGTAGCCCCTGGCCAGACCGTCGCCGCCGATGTGCAGCTCGCCCTGCTCCCCGGGAGGTACGGCTCTGCCGTCGGGGCCGAGGATGTGCAGCCGGGTGCGGGCGATCGGCAGGCCGAGGTCGACGGGGCCCGCGCCCTGCGCGACGTCGCCCGCGGTGGACCAGACCGTGGTCTCGGTCGGGCCATACACGTTGAGCAGCCGGGCGCCGCCCTCCAGCAGCCGGTCGGCCAGGTCTCTCGGCAGCGCCTCGCCGCCGCTCAGGCGCAGGCCGACACCCTCGGGCACGCCCGCCTCCAGCAGGATCCGCCAGCCCGAGGGGGTCGCCTGCATGACCGTGGCGCCCTCGGCGAGGGCGCGGGCGCGCAGCGCCCTGCCGTCGGCGGCCTCCGCCGCGGAGGCGAGGGCGACCCGCGCGCCGCACGCGAGCGGCAGCAGCAGCTCCAGGACGGAGATGTCGAACGACAGCGTGGTGACGGCCAGCCAGACGTCGCGTGAGCTGAGCCCGAGCAGGCCGGTGAAGGATTCGATCAGGTTCGTCACCGCGCGGTGCGTGACCGCCACACCCTTGGGCCTGCCGGTCGAGCCGGAGGTGTAGATCAGGTAGGCGAGGTCGCCCTGCTCCTCCACCAGGGGGAGGCGCCCCGTGGTGGCAGCCTCTCCGCCCGGGGTGAGGGTCAGCGTCGTGGACGCGCCCGCCAGCAGGCTCGGGTCCACGCCCTCCTGCGTCAGCACCAGGCCGGCGCCCGCGTCCTCGCGCATCAGCCGCAGCCGTCCTGCGGGAAAGCCGGGGTCGAGCGGCACGTACGCGCCGCCGGCCGCCCATACGGCCAGCAGCGCCACGACCATGCCGGTGGTGCGCGGCATGCACAGCCCGACGGGCACCCCCGGCCGCACGCCGTGCTCGCGCAGCAGCCCGGCCAGGGCGTCGGCGCGGCCGAGCAGCTCCTCGTAGGTCAGCTCGCCGTCCACGCCGCTGACGGCGACGGCCCGAGGGGCCTCCGCCCGCCTGTGCCTGAGCAGTTCCAGCGTCGTCACGATCGTCCTTTCAGCTCTGACAGCCGCAGGTCGGGCTCGTCGGCCAGCCGTCCGGCCAGTGCGGCGAAGTCCGCCGCGAGCCCCTCCGCCCGCCGCGTGGAGAACAGGTCGCTGTTGAACTCCAGCCACCCGCCCAGTCCTTCGGGCCCCCTGTACAGATCGGCCGAGATCTCGCTCTTGGTACGGCCCCCCTGCGGCGGCGGCCACACGGCCACGGACAGGTCGGCCATCGTGGCGCGCAGCAGGTCGGCCTTTGGCAGGTGGTGCGAGAGGTTGAACATCGCCTGGCACAGCGGCGGCCTGCTGAGGTCGCGCGGCGTCCCTGCCGCCGCGAGCACCCGCTCGAACGGCGCCTCGGCGTGCTGGAGCGCGGTCAGGGTCGCGACCCTGGTTCGGCGCAGCAGCTCACGGAGGGAGGGATCGCCCGACAGGTCGCCTCGGAGCACCAGCGTGTTGGAGAAGTAGCCGATCAGCGGCGCGAACTCGGTGCGGTCGCGGCCCGCGACGGGCACCCCGACGCAGACGTCGTCCTGGCCCGCCGCCCTGCCGAGCACGGCGTGGAAGACGGCCAGCAGGCCCATGAACAGCGTGCACCGCTCGCCCTTGAGGAGGGCCTCCAGCCTGGCCGTCCTCGCGTCGGGCAGGGTGAGGGGGCACCGTCCGCCCCTGCCCGTCCACCGGGCGGGGCGGGGACGATCGGTGGGCAGGTCCAGCACGGGCGCTCCCGCCAGCCTCTCCCTCCAGAAGCCGAGGTGTCCGCCGCCCTCGCCGTCCGCACGCTCCCTGCTCCACACCGCGTAGTCCTTGTACTGCAGGGGCAGCTCGGCCAGCTCAGGCTCCCCGCCCCGCCTCGCCGCCTCGTAGCAGGCGGCCAGCTCCCTCATCAGGACGTCCAGCGACCAGCCGTCGACGGCGACGTGGTGGACCACGATGGACAGCAGGTGGTCGTCATGGCCGAGGCGGAGCAGCGCCGCCCTGATCGGCGGGTCGTGGCGCAGGTCGAACGGCCTGCCCGTGTACGCGGCCACCGCGGCGTCAGGATCGGGCCGTGGATCCAGGTGTTCGAGCGCGAAAGGGCGAGGCTCCAGCACGACCTGTCCAGGCCTGTCCCCTTCCATCACGAACCTGGTGCGCAGCACCTCGTGCCGTTCGACGATCCGGCCCAGCGCCGCCTCCAGCGCTCCCCCGTCGGCGGGGCCGCGCAGCCTCACGGTCCACGGCACGTGGTAGCTGGTGTCGGTGGGATCGAACCTGCTGAGGAACCACAGCCGCTCCTGCCCGAACGACAGCGGCCACACCCTGCCCTCGGGCCTCGACGAGCCGAGCGACCTGCGCATGGCCGCTCGGCGCTCGGGCGGCAGCGCGGCCAGGCGGCCCAGCAGCTCCTGACGCCGGTCGGCGGAGATCAACGCTCCGTCCCCCGGGCGCTGAGCGGGCGCAGGTCGGTCCAGACGGTCGCGATGTGGTCCAGGCACTCCTGCCTGGTGCCGGCGAAGCCTGTCGGAGTCCAGCCTGAGGGCGGGTCGCGGTCGGCCCACCACACGGAGTACTGCTCCTCGTGGTTGACGACCACCAGCATCATGTCGTCGCTCATCGCGTCTCCTCGTAGATCCCGAGCCCGCCGATCCCGGCGAGCGGCACGTCCCGCGTGACGCTCGTGACGAGCAGCGTCTCGATCGCCCGCAGCATCGCCTCGGCCGCCGCCCGTGACAGCCTGGCCGTGTCGGTCAGCAGGTAGAGCTGGCAGGTGTCGGTCGCGGGGCCCGTGGACAGGAAGAACGAGGCGTCCACCTCGTCCCACGCGCCCGCGTGGAAGGTCCTGGTCCTGCCGGTGAGCTCGGCGGGATGTCCCCTCGGCCGGTTCGGCCAGCCGGGGAAGGACCGCACGTCGTTGAAGTAGGCCGACAGGTCGGGCCTGCCCGGCTCGTCGCGCAGCGCCCGCTGCTCGGCGGGGTCGTAGTGGGCGTGCCGGTAGGCGGCCATGGCCGAGGCGTGCGCGGCCCTGGCCGCGTCCGCGACGTGCCCGTCGGGGATGGCGACCACGAACAGCCCGTCCTGTACGGCGGTGCCGACCATGGCGCGCATCCGCGGGTCGTGCCTGTTGCCCACGATGAACTGCAGCGCGATGTCACGCTGTCCCGTCATCTCGCCGAGCAGGACGGCGGTGGCCGCGACCAGGACGCTGGTGGTGCTGACCGCCCAGCGCGCCGCGAGGATCTCGGCGGCGGCCGCGAGCGCGGCCGACTCCATGCCGACCTTGACGAACCTCGGCCGCTCGGGCTGCTCCTTCCGCTCGCCTAACAGCGTGGCGGGCGCCCTGTCCATGGCCTCGCGCCAGTAGCGCAGCGAGCGGGCGCCCAGCGCCGCGCCCTCCCCCTGCTCGAAGGCGGCCTGGTCGAGCGGATGCCAGAGGGGGGCGGGCAGCGGCCTGCCCGTCAGCAGCGCTCGCCACTCGGCGGCCAGCAGGTCCAGCGCCCAGCCGTCCACCGCGAAGTGCGTCAGGGCGAAGGCGAGCGCGCCAGGACGGCCGGCGCTGTCGCAGACCACCGCGCAGCGCAGCGGCAGCTCGCGGGCGTAGTCGAAGCCGGTGGCCGCCAGCTCGGCCGCCACGGTCGCGGCCGCCTCCCTGGGCTTCGCCTCCGCGGCCTCGACCACCTCGACCCTCAGCTCGCCGTGGCCTGTCACCTGCTGAACCGGCCCGCGAGGGGTGTCCTCCCAGGTGGTGCGGAGGCTCTCGTGCCTGTCGAGCAGCGCGCCCAGCGCCGAAAGGACGGTCTTCAGATCGCGCCTGCCGTGGACGGGCAGCACCCATGGCAGGTTGAAGTACGGGTCGCCGTCCTCGAGCCAGCGGGTGGAGTGCCAGATGGACTGCTGGCCCCAGGTGAGCGGGGCGCCTGCCGTCCGCTCGCCGGTGAACTCCACGCTCTCGCGGCCCACCTCTGTGATCATCGCGTCGCCCCGAGGTGGGCGACGATCTCGTCCAGGCTGTCGAGCGCGCCAGGGGGCGCCGCCAGGTCGATCTGCACGCCGTACTCCTCCTCCAGCGCGTCGATCAGGCGCAGGAATGCGAGCGAGCCGACACCGAGGGCGGTCAGCGAGCAGTCGGCGGCCATGATCTCCTCGACCTCCAGCTCACCGTCGGTCGAACGCGAGACCAGCTCCGCCACCCGCCGCCTCACGTGAGGCTCCTCCACCTGCCTGACGCGAGACTCCTCCACCGGCCTCGCGCGAGACTCCTCCGCCTGGCTCACGCGAGGCTCCTCCAGCGGCCTCATGCGAGGCTCCTCTGCCTGGCGACCTCGGCGGCGACGCCTTCGACGGTCGGATCGTCGATGAACACCTCGAACGGCAGATCGACGGCCATCGTGTCCCTGACCTTCGCGATGATCTGCGTGATGGACAGGGAGTGGCCGCCCAGATCGAACAGGTCGTCGCCGGGGTCGACGTGATCGAGGTCGAGCACCTGCCGCCAGATCTCGCCCACGGCCACGACCAGGCCGGAGTCCGTCCCTCCTGCTCTCGGCCGTTGGAGACCGGTTCCGCCTGCCGCGCCCGCGACCCTCGAAGGCAGCGGGAGGTCGTCGATCGGCGCGTGCGGCCGTTCGGCGACGCCGCGCAGCAGCGCCGTCAGGTCCGCGGCCACGCTCTCGCAGCCGGCCCTGCCGAGGTGGCGGGGGTTGTACTGCAGCCTGGCCGCCGTCCCCCTGGGACCGTCCACGACCTGCAGGTGCAGGGTGTTGCGCACGGCTCCGTTGAACATCATCCACTCCACCGAGGCGGCCAGGCCCGGGAAGACGGGCTCGGCCTCGCTCCTGGCGCGATAGCTGAGCGACACGGGGGTGAGCGCCGCGCGCGGGCTCACCCCGCCCAGCGCCCTGGCCAGCGGCACGTGCCTGTAGGCGTACATCCGGCGCAGCTCCGCCCGCACGTCGGCGGCGAACTCGGCGAAGGTGCCCGACGGTACGACGTCGAGGGGCAGCTCGTTGACGAACAGCCCGATGTGCTCCCTGGTCGCCTCCGTCCTGGTGGACAGGTCGACGGCCACGGCGGCGCGGGCGTTGCCGTACGCGTGCAGCAGCAGCCGCAGCGCCGACAGCACCACCTCGAAGCGGGTCAGTCCCAGCGGGGCGGCCGTCCTCCCCACCTCGTCGCCGAGGACGAAGTCGACGGCGTCTCCAGGCGCGGCGTGCAGGGTGGGCGTGCCCAGGCCCGGCAGGACGAGCTCCCTGGAGTCGTGCCAGCGGGCACGCCAGAACTCCGCCGCGCCAGGGAGCCTGTCACGCACGCGGGCGTTCTCGTCCTCGACGGCCTCGCCGTACGGCACGGGCAGCGGGGGCAGCGGCTCGCCCGCGTAGGCGGCGGCCAGGTCGCGTACCAGGATGTCCTTGGACATCCCGTCGAAGACGATGTGGTGGGCGGCGAACACCAGCAGGTACCGGTCCGGCCCGGTCCTCGCCAGCGTGAAGCGGGCCAGGGGGCCGGTGGCGAGGTCGAGGTGGCCTTCGCCCGCCAGGTCGAGCGGGTCGGCCGGCGCCTCGGCCAGCGTGACGGGCACCTCGGCGGTGCCGGTCAGCAGGCGCAGGACGCCGTCGCGCTCGGCGAGGGTGGAGGTGAGGACCGGGTGCCGCCGCACGACCTCGCCGCAGGCGGCCAGCATCCTGCCGACCTCCATCGGACCGTCGAACCAGACGGCCAACGGCATGCGGTAGACCGCCGGATGCCCCGGCAGTGGTGTCGTCCGGGGTGTGGGGCCTGCCGCGCCTGAGCGCTCGGTCACCCACATGCCGTGCTGGGCGAGGGACGCCAGGTCAGGACCGCCCACCAGGGGTCTCGTCATGTCACGCCTTCCCGATCATGGCTCGAAGCTCCTCTTTGACGACCTTTCCCGACCGGTTCCTCGGCAGGTCGGCCACGACCAGCACCCGGTGCGGGATCTCGTGCCTGGCCAGCCGGTCGGCCAGGAACGCGCGCAGCGCGGTCACGGAGAGGTCAGGTCCGCGCGGCACGACGGCGGCGGCGAGCGCGGTCCCCAGCACGGGGTGCTCCACTCCGACCACCGCGGCCTCGGCGACGCCGGGATGCTCGTACAGCGCGGCCTCGACCTGGAGAGTGGACACCTTGAAGGCGCCCGACTTGACCACGTCGCTCTCCCTGTCCACGAGATAGAGGTAGCCGTCACGGTCGAGGTAGCCGAGGTCCCCCATCCGCACCCATCCATCCCTGAACACCCCACCCCCGCTCCCCTCACCACTGACCCCTCCGCCCACCTCGGCGAGCCTCACGTCCCCGCCCGCCGTCCGGCCGGTGACCGCGCCGTCGGCCACCACCAGGTCACCCGCCTCACCGTCGGCGCGACCCGTGTCCGCTGTGCGACCGTCCGCGTTCTCCCCTGCCGTCCGGCTGCCGATGTATGAGCGGGGTGCGGCGGCGGAGCGGAGCCAGATCTCGCCCACCTCGCCGGGGGGCAGGCGCCTGCCGTCCTCGCCGGTCACCCGCAGCGCGCTGCCGAACCCCGCGCGCCCCAGTGCCGCGGGTCTGTCCTTGTCGAAGACCATCACGGTCTGCGCCGGCGCCGCCTCGGTCGAGGTGTAGTAGTTGACGAGCGTCGCGTTGGGGAAAGCGGCCGACAGCCGTAGGGAAAGCGCGGGAGGCAGCGCCGCCGCCGCCGACCCGAGCAGGACCACGCTCGACAGGTCGTGCCGCTCGTGCGCGCCGTGGTTGAGCAGTTCGCTGGCCATGGAGGGGACGACGAAGACCGTCCCCACTGCGTGCGACTCGATCAGCCTGGCGAACCTCGCCGCGGTGAACGTCGGCAGCGTCATGACAGTGGGGTGGGCGTCGAGCGCGTTCATCAGCATGGCCTGGGCGGCGTTCGTGCCGATGGGGAAGGCATGCAGCAGACGGGTGGAGTGGGCGAACCTGCGCCTGTTCGGCCGTAGGGCCCGGTCGTGGGTCAGGTTGGCGTGGCTGGCCCCCACCGCCTTGGGCCTGCCGGTGGTGCCGGAGGTGTAGAGAATCTGGGCCAAGTCACCGGGGTTCACCTCGACCCCGACACCACCCTGAGACGCCCACCCCCGCGCCACCCCGACACCCGAACCCCGCCCGCCCGCATCCCCGCCTTCCACGCCATGCACAAGTTCAGCCCCGCCTTGTAAGCCGCCCACGGGTCCAGCCCCGCCCTGTAAGCCGTCCGCGAGCCCAGCCCCACCTTCTGGGGTGCTCGTGACGAGGTTGTCGCCAGGGATGCGGGGAAGGGGCGCAAGGCCGCCTTTCGGCGTGCTCGTGACGAGCTCAGGCTGGGCGTCCGACGCCCAAGGCAGGTGTGCGGGCCCGTCAGCGATCTGGTGGTGCTGGCCCTGATCGGCTACGACGCCATGGCCGCCGTCCTGGGGCAGGTGTCCCCGGGCGCGTTCGCCGGCCGTACGGTGGCCAGACTCGACGTCCGGGGGACGGGGCAGGTTCTCGGGCCCGGCTTCCAGATCTGCCGCCTGGCAGGACCAGTACGCGCCCGGCGGAGGGAGAGCGCCTTCCCCGTGGAGCACCCCCACGGCCGCGCAGTCGTCCAGCAGGTAGGCGAGTTCGGCCGGTGCCAGGCGGTCCGACAGAGGCACGGCCACCGCTCCGGCCCGCTGGACGGCGCAGTAGGCGATCGCGAAGGCGATCCAGTCCTTGGCGGCGAACAGCAACCCCACGCGCTCGCCGCGCCGGAGCCCTCGGGCGAGCAGGCCACGGGCGGCGGAGTCGGCGCGCAGGTGCCACTCCCGCATGGTCAGCTCGCCATGACCGGCGACGGCTAATGCCACCCGGTCGGGTTCGAGCGCCGCGCGGGAGCGGAGAAGGTCAGGCACGGTGGTGGGGCCGGAAGAGCCCCTCGGGTGGTCCACGACTGTCGACATGAATGCCCTTTGTGAGACAGACGTTGCATCGGCGTGTGGTGCGGTGTCCTGGGCGCCCTGATGGTCCGGTGCGGCAGAGTGCCCTGGTGGTGCGGTGTCTGTTCTGCGCCCGGCGTCCGGGCTGCGCTCCTGCGCCGTACGGTCGGAACCGTCTGGACGGCGGCGGAATTCGTTCAAAGTGGGAACGCTCCCACGGATGGGAGGCTAGGAGTGTGCAGCAGATTACGTCAAGCTCTCAGCCGAAATTCCCACAACATATCCCGATTTATGGCTCTTTATGCACGTCGACGACGCGGGCTCGCCTGCGAAGACACTCAGACGTTGACATCGATCTCCACTAATCCTTACCTTGAATTGGGAGCGCTCCCATCTCTAAGGAGGACGGCCTGACCCCTTCAACGGGATCCAGGAAGGGATCTTGCGCTGTCGGATGGGCGATCCGGGGATGCCGGGTGACGTGTCCGGCACCGCAGGATGGGCAGTCCCGGATTGCCGGCGCCGTCGGATGGGCGGTCCGGAGAGGCCCGGTGAGTTGTCTGGTGCTGTCCCGAGGGGTGATCCGAGTGGCGCGTTTCGAACCTCTTCGCCGGGGGTGGCCTGAGGTCGCCTGCTGAGGCCTCCTGTCTGGTGATATGCGCCAGGCGATATCCTGCGGCCCGTCCTATCCGCCCCCGATCGACGCCCCAGGCCGGCAGCCCAACGATGAGGACTCCTGCCGACCGCCCCACCACGTGGAAACCTGTGCCGCTCCGACCGGCCTCCAGCAAGGCCCTGGGCCACTCATGTCCGCCCAGGCGAGAACCCCGTCCACCCCGCCGACCTGCCCCCACTCCCCTGAGCCGCCAGATCGGCAGTCTCATCCCCCAAGAGCCGCGCCATCCCCTCGGTCGCCCCACCCCCGCTGACCCGTTCGAGCCGCTCCAGGTTCGCCCCGTGAAAGGACCTCCCTTGACCGACCTCCTCCTTCACGGCGGCGGCTATACGGCGGCCATCGCCGAGTGCGGCGCCGCCGTACGGATGCTGCGTCACGGCGACCGCGACCTGATCACCGACTGGCCCGCCGAAGGCCCCATCCCCTACTACAGCGGCGCCCTGCTCGCCCCATGGCCGAACAGGGTCGGCGGCGCCGGCTACGCCTTCGAGGGCGACGTCCACCGGCTGCCCGTCAACGAGCCCGACAGGGGCCACGCCCTCCACGGGCTGGTCGCCGAGGCCCGCTGGAGCGTCGCCGAGCTGTTCACCGTCGAGGACGACCACGGCTTCGCCAGGCTGACCCTCGACCTCGCGCCGTCGCAGGGATACCCGTTCGCGCTGTCGTTCCAGGTCGTGCACCGGCTCGACGGCGACGGACTGACCACCACGCTGACCGTCCAGAACGTGGGTGACAGGCCCGCCCCCTACGGGTGCGGTCCGCATCCGTGGCTGCTGGCCGGCGACGACGTCACGGCCTACGAACTGCACCTGCCCGCCTCCCTCGTGGCGATGGTGGACGAGGCGCTGATCCCGGTCGCACTGGAGGACGTCGCGTCCACGCCGTACGACTTCAGGACGCCCCGGGTGATCGGCGACACGGCCATCGACCACGCGTTCACCGCCCTGGCACACGGGAACCTGGAAACGGGCAGCCGAGGGTCGGGATCGGAGAGCGGCCGCCAGGTCTCGGGCCAGGCGGGCACGGAGGGGCACGGGCGTGCGGGGCTTCACGGTGAGAGTCCGACGGACGCCGGGCGGACGGATGGCGTGGACGGGCTCGTGCGGGTGCGGGTGTGCGGGCCGGGCGGCGGGGTGGAGATGAGCTGGCAGGCGGCGGAGCTCCCATGGGTCCAGGTGTGCACGGGCACGGGCCTCGGCCACGCCGGTCTGGCCGTGGAGCCGATGACCTGCCCGCCCGACGCGTTCAACTCGAGGACCGACCTGGTGGTGCTGTCCCCTGGTGACAAGCACGAGGCCTCCTGGACCATCGCGGCCCTCTAGCGCTCGCAGGCCGGGGTGTCACAGGGCCGGAGGGATGCCGATCCCGGCCCGGAGTCTCCGGCCTCCTTGACGGGCCGTGCCGGTGACTCTTACCGTTTGGGAGCGCTCCCAAAGCCGTACCCTCCGAGGAGGACAGGTGATCACATGAGTCCGCCGGCCACCATCGAGGCCGACGACCTCGAAAGGCTGTTGCTCATCAGGCACTTCGAGCTCGCCCTGCTCCGCCTCTTCGAGCGCGGCCTGCTGCACGGCACCACCCACACGTGCCTCGGCCAGGAGCACATCCCCGTCGCCCTCTCCCCCCTGCTGCGTCCCGACGACTTCGTGTTCAGCAACCACAGGGGCCACGGGCACTTCCTGGCCCGCCACCTCGACCCCCACGCCCTGCTCGCCGAGATCATGGGCCGCGAGGGCGCGCTCTGCGGCGGCGTCGGCGGCAGCCAGCACATCTACCACCGCCGCTTCCTGTCGACGGGCGTCCAGGGCGAGAGCCTGCCCGTCGCCGTCGGCGTGGCCCTGCGCATGGCCGGGACCGGCGCGCTCACCTGCGTCTACGTCGGCGACGGCACCTGGGGCGAGGGCTCGGTCTACGAGGCGCTGAACCTCGCGAGCCTCTGGCAGGTCCCCCTCCTGCTCGTCGTGGAGAACAACGGCATCGCCCAGTCCACGCCGACCCGCCTCCAGCTCGCCGGCTCCGTCGCGGCGAGGGCGGCCGCCTTCGACGTCGACCACCTCCCCATCGACTCCACCGACGTCGCCGGGATCAGGAACGCGCTGCGCCCCGCCGTCGCCGCGGTCCGCGAGCGCGGCAGGCCGCTCGTCGTGGAGTTCGCCACGCACCGGCTGGGCCCCCACAGCAAGGGCGACGACTCCCGTCCTGAATCCGACCTCCTCCGCGCGCGTGAGGCCGACTGGTACACCAGCTACCGGCGGGCCGACCCTGAGCGATTCCTCCGCGTCGACCTCGCCCAGCGTGAGCGGGTCGAAAGGCTCGCCGACGAGGTCGCGGCCAGGCCGCCGTCCGTCTGGGACAGGGCGTGAGGGTCGCCGAGCAGCTCAACCTCGCCCTGCACGAGCTGCTGAAGTCCGACCCGAGCGTGCACCTCCTGGGCGAGGATCTCTCCGACCCGTACGGCGGAGCCTTCAAGATCACCAAGGGGCTGTCCACGGCGTTCGGCGACCGGGTTCGCTCGACCCCGCTCAGCGAGAGCGCCATCGTCGGCGTCGGCGCTGGACTGGCGCTGGCGGGCGACAAGGCGATCGTCGAGATCATGTTCGCCGACTTCGTCACGCTGGCCTTCGACCAGCTGGTCAACTTCGCGGCGAAGTCCACCACGATGTACGGCAGGCGCGTGCCCATGCCCCTCGTCGTCCGCTGCCCTTCGGGAGGCGGAAGGGGCTACGGGCCCACCCACAGCCAGAGCCCCCAGAAGCACCTCATCGGCGTGCCTGGTCTCGGCGTCCACGAGCTGTCCCCCTTCCACGACCCCGGTGTGCTGCTCACCCATCTGCTGTCGACAGGCGAGCCGTCCGTGCTGTTCGAGGACAAGATCCTCTACACCCGCCAGGCGTTCGAGAACGGCGTCGTCGACGACCTCTTCCGCTTCGAACTGCTCGGCGAGCGGCCCGGATGGGCGCGGGTGTTCCTGCCGGAGGTGGGCGCCCCCGACTGCGTGCTGGTCACGCCCGGAGGCATGGCGCACAGGGCGGTCTCGGCCATGCGCGAGCTGCTGCTCAACGACGAGGTGGCCTGCGAGCTGCTGGTCCCGGCCACGCTGTACCCGCTCGCGCTGGAGGAGGCGGTGCTCGAGAGGCTGTCGGCGGCAGGACACGTCTGCGTGGCCGACGACGGCAGCGAGGGCGGCACCTGGAGCGCCGAGGTCGCCAGGCGGCTGTACGGCCCGCTCTGGCCGACCCTTCGGCAGCCGATCGGCCTGGTCAACGCGGCCGACAGCATCCTTCCCACGGCGCTTCACCTGGAACGGGAGATCATGGTGCAGGACAGCACGATCCGCTCGGCCGTGCTCGGGGCCCTCTCGTGATCGAGGTCAGGGTCCCGAGGCTGAACAGCAACGACACCCACTACATCGTGGTGGAGTGGGTGGCCGAGGAGGGGTCGCGGGTCGCGGAGGGCGATCCGCTCGTGGTGGTGGAGACCTCCAAGGCGACCGAGGAGATCGCGGCCGAGGGGGAAGGGGTGGTGCGCCGCCTGCTTCCCGAGGGGGCCGAGATCGAGCCGGGCCAGACGGTGGCCCACCTGCTGCCCGGCTCCGAACCCCTCGCCGGGCTGGAAGACCCTCGCCGGGACGTCGCGCCCGGCCACCGGCCACAGGATGACGGGGTCGTCATCACCGAGCCCGCGCGGGCGCTCATGGCCTCGGCGGGCGTGTCCGAGGAGAGGGTGCGCGCCCTCGGCGTACGGCTGGTCCGCAGGGCCGACATCGAGCGGCTGGCCGCCAGGCCGGAGACCCAGGAGCCTCCCGCGCCGCCGTACCCGCAGCACGAGAGAGTGACCCTCGGAAGGGCGCAGCGGCGCACCGCCGAACTGGTGGCCGAGTCGCACAGGACGGTGCCCGCCGCCTTCACCGCGCTGACCGTCGAGGTGGACGCCGCGCTCGCCATGGCGAGGACGGCGACCAGGTCGTACCGCACGCTGGTCGGCCTTCCCGAGCTGCTCGTCAGAGCGGCGGGGCTGCTGCGCGACAGGTTCCCGCTGTTCTTCGCAGAAGCCGAGCCGGACGGCGTCGTCCGCCTGGCCCCCGCCGCCCACGTGGGCGTCACCTTCGACACGGGCAAGGGCCTGGCCGTCCCCGTCGTACGCGACGCGGGCACCAGGTCGCTGGCCGAGGTGTCGAAGGATCTCATGGACTTCCGCAGGGCCTCGATGGGCGACGGCTTCAGGGAGCGCGACCTGCGCGACCCCTCGACGGTGGTGACGCTGCACACCGATCCGGGCGTCGCGTTCGCCGTGCCCGTGGTCTTCCCCGGCCACACCAGCGCCCTGTCGCTGCCGGCCGTCAGGACCGAGCTCGAACTCGACGGTGAAGGAGCACCCGTCGCCAGGCAGGTCGTGAACCTGGGCGTCGCCTATGACCACAGGGTGCTCAACGGCCGCGACGCGGTGGCCTTCCTCGTCGCGGCCAGGGAGCTCCTTCGCTCACCCGAGCAGCTCGCCTGACCGCGACGGCTTCTGTCAGCGCACCAGCTCCAGGGCGGGCGCGCAGGTGCCCGAGGTGGCGCAGCCGACGAAGTGGCCTGGCTCGGCCTCCACGAGGCCGGGCCACGTGGCGTCGCGCCCCGCGGCGCCGTGGTAGAAGCAGGTCGCCTCCTCCTCGGGCGCGTCCTCCTCCTCCGACCACCTGCGGTGCAGCCGCGGGACCGAACCCAGCAGGTTCCTGGTGTAGGGGTGCAGGGGGTTGCCGAAGACCAGCTCGGTCCTGCCCATCTCGACGACCCTGCCGCCGCGCAGCACGACGGTCTTCTCGCTGACGTAGTTGCCCAGCGACAGGTCGTGGGTGATGAACAGGATGCCGAGCCCTCTCCCCTTGAGCTCGCCGAGCAGGTTGAGCACGTCGATCCTGGTCGAGGCGTCCAGCATGCTGATGATCTCGTCGGCGACCAGCATCCTGATGTCGAGCAGCAGGGCGCGGGCGATCAGCAGGCGTTGCAGCTGCCCTCCGCTGAGCTGGTGGGGGTACTTGCCGAGGACGCCGCCGGGGTCCAGCCGTACGGCCGCGAGCGAGCTCTCCACCCTGCCGCGCCAGTCGGCCGCGCCCATGCTGGGGAAGAACCTCTGCCTGATCATCTCCAGCACCCTGTCGGCCTTGAAGATGGGGTTGTAGGAGCTGAAGGGGTCCTGGAAGACGCCCTGCACCGACCTGTAGTAGTCCTTCTGCCTGGCGATGTCGACGCCGTCCAGGGTGATGGAGCCGTCCGAGACGGCGGCCAGGCGCAGGATCATCCTGCCCAGCGTGGTCTTGCCGCTGCCGCTCTCCCCGATCAGGGAGACGACCTCGCCCTGCGCGACCTCGAAGCCCACCTCCCGTACGGCGCGCAGCTCCCGCCCGCCGAACGAGCCCGTCCTGAAGGTCTTGGAGACCCTGTCCAGTCTCAGCATCACACGGCCTTCCAGCAGGCGACGGAGTGTCCAGGCGCGACCTCGGCGAAGGGCGGCTCCTCCGCGCAGCGCTCGAAGGCCAGCGGGCAGCGGCTCCTGAACCTGCAGCCCTTCGGCGGATCGAGCAGTGAGGGCGGGCGTCCTGGGATGCCCTGGAGCCTGCGCTCCTCGTAGCGGACGCCGACCTCGGGCAGCGAGGAGATCAGCGCCTGGGTGTAGGGGTGGCGCGGCGCGGAGACGATGACGTCGGCGGGCGCCTTCTCCGCCAGCTTGCCCGCGTACATCACCATGATCGTGTCGGCGATCTGGTAGACGAGCGAGATGTCGTGGGTGACCACGATCATGCTTTTGACGAGGTCGCGGTCCCTGAACTCCAGGAGCGTCTTGGCCACGGCCTTCTGCGAGGAGACGTCGAGGGCCGAGGTGACCTCGTCGGCGATCAGCAGGGAGGGGTTGAGAAGCGTGGAGATGACCATCACCATGCGCTGCTTCATCCCGCCCGACAGCTCGATCGGGTAGCGGTCGAGCACGTCGGCGGAGAGGCCGACCAACCCGACGCGCCGTTCGAGTTCCTCCCGCATGGGCGCCACGCCCCTCGACCTGAGCAGTTCGTCGACCATCCGGCCGATCTTCCTCGTCGGGTTCATGGCGCTCATGGCGTACTGCGGGATGAGCGACACCTCGTGGAACCTGAAGGGGTTCATGGCGTGGGTGTCGCCGACCGGCAGGTCCTTGCCGTCGAGCTCTGCCGAGCCGCCGATGTGGCGCATCCTGCCGTCGAGCCTGATGAGGCTCTTGCCGAGCGTCGACTTGCCCGAGCCGGACTCGCCGGCCAAACCCATGATCTCCCCGTCGGCCAGGGAGAAGGTGACGCCGTCGAGGGCCTTCACGTCCCCCTTGAGCGTCCGGTAGTAGACCCTGAGGTCCTCCACCTTCAAGGTCATGTCACATCTCCCTCAGCTTGGGGTTGAACACCTCGTCGAGTCCGACGTTCATCACGTAGAGCGAGCCGACGACGGCCGTGATGCCGAGACCGGGCGGGATGAACCACCACCACATGCCGAGGTGCAGCGCGTTGTAGCGGGCGGCGTTGTTGAGCATCAGACCCAGCGAGATCGAGTCGGTCGGGCCCAGGCCGATGAAGTCGAGGGAGGCGCCGATCAGCACGGAGCCACCGAACAGCAGGATGAAGGCCATGAACAGGTAGGAGCTCATGTTGGGCGCGATCTCCCTGGTCATGATCCGCCACGGGCGCACGCCGCTGAGCCTGGCCAGGTCCACGAACTCGCGGCTGCGCAGCGAGAACGTCTGCGCCCTGATCGCCCTGGCCACCCACGGCCAGGAGGTGAGCCCGATGAAGACGGCCTGCACGGGGATGCTGCGGATGCCGAGGTAGGCGTTGATCACCAGCAGCACCGCCAGCGCGGGGAGCACCAGGACGATGTTGGTGAGCATGTTGAGGACCTCGTCCACGATGCCGCCCCTGTACCCGGCGGTGAACCCGATCGCCATGCCGATGACCGCGGCGATGCCGCCGCCGAGCAGGCCGACCAGGAAGGTCGCCCGCAGGCCGTGGATGAACTGGGTGAAGATGTCCTGTCCGAAGATCGTGGTGCCGAACCAGTGCTCACCTGACGGCGGGGCGAACTGCGGCCCGACGTAGGCGTTGGGGTCGGCGGCGGCGACCATCGGCCCGAACAGCCCGAGGGCCAGCAGCACCAGCAGGACGGTGAGGCCGGCCAGCAGCTTCCCGTTGCGCAGCGCGAAGTGCAGCGCCTCGGCGCGCACCCCCGTGGTGGCGACGGCGGCCTTCTCGTCGGGAACGACGCTCATGCCTCAGCCCCCATCCCCGCCCTGGTACGCGGATCGACCAGGACGTAGACGATGTCGATGACGAAGTTGGCGACCAGCACGCCGATCACGATGAACAGGAAGACGCCCTGCAACAGGAAGAAGTCCTGGTTCTGGATGGCCTTGAGGATCAGGCTGCCGAGGCCCGGATAGGAGAAGACGACCTCGGTGACCAGCGCGCCTGCCACGAGCACGCCGAGTTGCAGAGCCAGCCCTGTGATCTGCGGCAGCACCGCGTTCCTGAAGGCGTAGCGGCGGATCAGCCGCTGGGGAGCGCCCAGCGCCGACAGGTAGGCCGAGTAGTCGGCCTCCAGCTCGTAGATGATCATGTTGCGCATGCCGATGGCCCAGCCGCCGAAGGCGACGAGGAAGAGCGACAGGAACGGCAGGAACCAGTGCAGGGCCAGGCTGCCGACGAACTCCCACGACAGGTTGGGCCGCATCGCGTAGCTGTAGCCGCCCGCGACGGGGAAGACGCCTGCCACGATGCCGAGCCCCCAGGCCAGCAGGATGGCCAGCCACATGTACGGCGTGGCCGTCAGGATGTAGCCGACGGGCAGGACCGTGTTGTCCAGCAGCCTGCGCCTGGCCGCGAAGGCGCCGAACCTGTTGCCTGCCCACCAGCTCAGCAGGATGGCGGGCACGAGCAGGCCCAGGGTGTACGGCACGGCGCGCGTGATCACGTCGGCCACGGGAGTGGGGAACAGCCAGATGCTGATCCCGAGGTCCCCTCGCAGCAGCGCGCCCCAGAAGTTGAGGTACTGCTGCCAGGCGGGCAGGTCCAGGCCGAACAGGCCGGTGTAGTAGGCCTGCATGGCCGCCACCGCCTCGGGCTGGGCGAGGTTGGCCCTCGACACCATCGAGGCGACGGGGTCACCCGGCATGAGCCGGGGGATCAGCCAGTTGATCGTGACCGCCGCGAAGAACGTCAGTCCGTAGATGAGCAGCTTCCTGCCGAAATAGCGTCGCACGCGATGACTCCAGGTTGGACGGCGAAGGGCGGGGAGCCGCCCCCTCCGGCGAGGGGAGGGGGCGGCGGCCAGAGGTCAGCCCTTCGCAGGCTGGATCTCGGTGAGCGTCAGGATGCCGCCCAGCTCCAGCCAGTTGCGCCACATGGTCGGCGCGGACTTGGGCGCGTCGGGGGCCGACGAGGGCCAGTTCGTCCACACCGAGCTGGTGGTCTGCGACCACAGGCCGTTGTACCAGAGCGGGATGGCCGGCATGTCCTCCAGCTGGATGCGCTGGATCTTGGACAGGACCTCCTTCATTCCCGCCTCGTCCTCGGGCTTCTTGCCGTCGAGCTCCTGGACCAGGTCCCAGACCTTCTTGTTCTCGTAGCGGCCGAAGTTGACCGTGTTCTGGGCCTTCTGGATCGGCAGCTGGAAGAGGTAGTCGTAGTACATCCACGGCGTGTTCGACAGCTGCCGCTCATTGTTGATCATCATGTCGAACTTGCCCGACGAGCGCTTGTCGACCAGCGCGTTGTAGTCGGGGAACTCGGGCGTGAGGTTGACGCCCACCGCCTTGGCGCTCTCGGCGATGACCCTGATCGACTCCATCCAGTCCGACCAGCCGGCCGGGACCTCGATCTTCAGCTGGATCTTGGAGCCGTCCTTGTTCTCGACGAAGCCGTCGCCGTCGGTGTCCTTGTAGCCCGCGTCGGCCAGCATCTTCTTGGCCTTGGCCTGGTCGAAGGAGAACCCGAGCTCGCTCACCACGCTCTGGTCGACGTACTTGTCCCACTGCGGCAGCAGGCCCGTCGGGTTGGCCGGACGCACCAGGTTGCCGTAGACGCCCTCGACGATCTTCTTGGTGTCGACGGCGCTGGCGACGGCCTTGCGGAAGGCCGGGTCGTCCATCGGCTTCTTCTGGGTGTTGAGCACCAGCCACGCGGTGTTGGCCGACAGCATGTACGGCGGCTCGGGGTAGTAGGTCTTCACCCCGAAGTTGCCCTTGACCAGGTTGGCGATGCCGGGCAGGAAGTTGTTGCTCAGGTCGAGGCCGTTCTGCAGCAGCAGGCCCATGGCGACCTCGTTGCTGGAGTTGACGATGTCGACGATGTACTTGGGCTTGACGTCCTTGTTCAGCGCCTTGGTGGCCCACCAGCCGTCACGCTTGACCCAGGCCACGCGGTCCTGGTCGTGGCTGTGGTAGCCGTAGGGGCCCGTGCCGACGGGCTTGTCGTTGACGCCGTTGACGACGTCCTCCTCCGAGCGGGCCTCCCAGACGTGCTTGGGCAGCATCACCCTGCTGTAGAGCGCGTTGGCCCACTGCTGGTAGTTGGGCTTGGTGAAGGTGAACTTCACCGTCTGGCCGTCGACCGCCTCCGCGCTCTTGAGGAAGGTCCAGAGGTTGGCGTAGGGAACCGTCTTCATCTTGCCGAGCTCGAAGGTGAACACCACGTCGTCAGCGGTCAGCGGCTTGCCGTCCGACCAGGTGACGCCCTGGCGCAGCTTGAGCTCGTAGGTGGTGTCGTCGCTCCAGGCTCCGCTCTCGGCCAGCCACGGGGTGAACTGGCCCGTGTTGGGGTCGAACAGGAACAGCGGCTCGTAGACCAGGCCGTTCGTGCCCGTGGCGTGGTCCCAGTTCCTGATGGGGTTGAAGTTGGCGGGCGCTCCCCACTGGGTCCCGCCGGTGTACAGCGTCTGGTTGCGCGGGAACGCGCCCTCGCCGCCCTGGGCGGGCGCCTGGCTCGCCGCCGCGCCAGGGGCGCTCGACTGTACGGCGGGCGTGGGCGTCTGCCCCGACGTGCAGGCTGTCACGACCAGGCAGGTCGCGAGCAGGGGCGTGAGCACGCGCCATCGGTTTCGCATGGAATCTCCTTTGTCCCCGCGCAGGGATCTCGCCCTGGCGGAGTTCTCCTCGAGCACCATCCCCCCGATGCCCTGAACCGGATTGACGCGCCTCATGACATGGGAGCGCTCCCACTCGCAAAGCCTTCCGCCGCGCCGGACAGGTAACGCGACCGTAAAATTGACGAATCCCGATGTCAATAGCGCTGCGGTACGCGTGACGTATCCGAGATATGCCGAAAAATCCGAGAAACACGGTAGCGTGGGAGCGTTTCCACAGGTCGGCTTTCTCGAAAGCCCATAACGCCTAGTTTGATCTGAAATGCCGCATGGAGGCATCATTCGAGCGTGGAAAGCAGAACCAAGCGCCGCATCAGCGCCGACGCCCTCTCCTCTCTCGCCCACAGGGCCGTCGGCTCGCACGTGCGCGAGGCGGTCGAGCTGGCCGACGGCTTCGCCAACGCCGTATGGAAGCTCGTCCTCGACGACGGCCGCCATGTCGTGCTGAAGCTGTCCCCTCCTCCCGAGCTCGACCAGCTCACCTACGAACGAGACCTGCTGCGCATGGAGGCCGCCGCCTACGCCCACGCGGCGGATGCGGGCGTGCCGGTCGCGGGCCTGCTGAAGGCGGGCTTCGACGACCCCGTGCTCGGCGGCGACTACCTCGTCATGACGGTGCTGGACGGCACGCCGTGGAACCAGGCGGAGCTCGACGACGCCGCCCAGGCCGCGCTCAGGTACGAGCTCGGCGGCCACCTGGCGCGGCTCAACGCGGTGACGGGCGACGTCTACGGCTACCCGCACAACGGCCTGACCGGCGCGACCTGGCGCGAGGCCTACCTGCGTATGACGGACGCACTCCTCGACGACGCCGTGCGCTATGAGGGGACGCCGCTCCCCCGGCCCGTCGCCGAGCTGAGGGCGTTGCTGGAGGGCGCCTCCGGGGCGCTGGACGAGGTGACCACGCCGCACCTGGTGCACTTCGACGTCTGGGCGGGCAACGTCTTCCTCGACCTGAACGCCGTGCCCAGCATCCAGGCGATCATCGACCACGAGCGTGCCTTCTGGGGTGACCCGCTCGCCGAGCTGATCACCCCGACGATCTTCAACGAGATCGAGGAGGACGACCCGCTGCTGGCGGGCTACCGCGCGGTGCGCCCGCTGGAGCTGACCCCCGGCGCGCACCGGCGGCTCGACCTCTACCGGGCCTACCTCTACCTGATCCTGCTGGTGGAGAACGGCCCCAGGCAGTACCCGGAGGAGGAGTACGCCCCGCTGCGCGATCTGGCGATGTCCTCGCTGGTCAAGGTGCTGGACCGGCTCGACGGGTGACGCTTGCGCGGCCACCCGTTTTCAGCGCATGATGAATTATGCGCTGTGTGATAGCGGGCGGCGGCCCAGCGGGCGCCGTGCTCGCTCTACTGCTGGCCAGGGCGGGCGTCGAGGTGACCCTGCTGGAGAAGCACGCCGACTTCCTGCGCGACTTCAGGGGTGACACGATCCACCCCTCCACCCTCCAGGTGCTCGACGAACTGGGGCTCGCGGAGGCCTTCCACCGGATCCCGCACCGCAAGGCGTACGGGATCGACCTGGTCACCGACACCGGCAGGACCAGGATCTCGAGCCTGCGCGACCTGCCGGGCCCCTACAACTACATCGCCTTCGTCCCGCAGTGGGACTTCCTCACCCTCATCACCGCCGAAGCCGCGACCTATCCGAACTTCCGGATGCTCATGAACGCCGAGGCCGTCGGCCTGATCCGCGAGGGCGGCGCGGTGCGCGGGCTGCGCTACCGCGACGCCGAGGGCGAGCACGAGCTCAGGGCCGAGGTGACGATCGCCGCCGACGGGCGGGGATCCACCCTGAGGGCGGCCGCGGGCCTCGTGCCGAAGGAGCTGGGCGCACCGATGGACGTCGTCTGGTTCAGGATGCCGCGCGAGGACGGCGACCCGGGCGAGACCTTCCTGCGCGTCTCGGCGGGGCACATGATGGTCGCGATCAACAGGGAGACCTACTGGCAGCTCGGCTACGTCATCCCGAAGGGCGGGGCGGACAGGCTGCGCGCCGACGGCGTCGGCGAGCTGCGCCGCCAGGTCGGGCGGCTGCTGCCCTTCCTCGGCGACCGCACGGAGGCGATCGCGGGCTTCGAGGACGTCAGCGTGCTCACCGTGGCGTTGAACCGGCTCGAGCGGTGGTACCGGCCAGGCTTCCTGTGCATCGGCGACGCGGCCCACGCCATGTCACCGGTGTTCGGGGTCGGGATCAACCTGGCCGTGCAGGACGCGGTGGCCACGGCCAACATCCTGCTCAGCGAAGGCCCCTCCGCCCTGCCCAAGGTGCAGCGGCGGCGGATGTTCCCCACGAAGGCCACGCAGCTCGCCCAGCAGGTGGCGCAGCGGCGGCTGATCCAGCCCGCGCTGAGCGGGTCGGCGAGACCGACGGGCCTGCCCGACCTCGCTGCCCTTCCCGTCGTCGGCAGGCTGGTGGGGCGGCTGCTCGCGCGCTTCGTCGGCCATGGCGTCCGCCCCGAGCACGTGAGCGCGAAGTGACGCGAAAGGCGCGCTGAAGGTCACGAGCGGCTCGCCACCCTGAAAGCAGGGCAAAGACTGCGTCGAGTCTCGCTTGCGCTTCGGCGGCGGTGTGCCCGCCCCGAAGATCCCGCTCGTACGGCCCTGCGGGGCCGTACTCACCTGCGACGCGGGCGCTGCGGGGCCTGACGGGCCGCCATGCCGCCTCGCCGAGGCGGCGATCGCCCGCGGACGGCGTTCTCACTACGTGGACATCGGTGTCCGCGCGCGGGAGCGAGTGGAATACCCTCGTATGCCGTGAGCAACCTTGATTCGTGGCGAACCATGACCGCGGCCCAGCAGCCCGACTGGCCCGACCGCAGCGAGCTCGAGAAGGTCGTCGCCGAGCTCGGCGGCCTGCCCCCGCTGGTCTTCGCCGGCGAGTGCGACCAGCTGAAGGACCAGCTGGCCGCCGTGGCCAGGGGCGAGGCGTTCGTCCTGCAGGGCGGCGACTGCGCCGAGACGTTCGCGGGCGCGACCGCCGACAACGTGCGCAACAAGCTCAAGACGCTCCTGCAGATGGCGATCGTGCTCACCTACGCCGCCAAGGTGCCGGTGGTCAAGATCGGGCGAGTGGCCGGCCAGTTCGCCAAGCCGCGCTCCAAGGGCACCGAGCTGCGCGACGGCGTCGAGCTGCCCGCCTACCGCGGCGACATGGTCAACGGCTTCGAGTTCACCCCCGAGTCGCGCAGGCCCGACCCGTGGCGGCTGCTGAGGGCCTACCACTCCTCCGCCGTCACGCTGAACCTCGCGCGGGCCTTCACCAAGGGCGGCTACGCCGACCTGCGACAGGTCCACGCCTGGAACCAGGACTTCGTGGCCGAGTCGCCCGCGGGCCGCCGCTACGAGCAGCTGGCCCGCGAGATCGACCAGGCGCTGGCGTTCATGCGCGCCTGCGGGGCCGACCCCGAGGAGTTCCACACGGTGGAGTTCTACTCCTCGCACGAGGCGCTGATCCTCGACTACGACAGGGCGCTCACCCGGGTCGACTCACGCACCGGCCTGCCGTACGACGTGTCGGCGCACATGGTCTGGATCGGCGAGCGCACCAGGCAGCTCGACGGGGCGCACGTGGAGTTCTTCTCGCGCATCCGCAACCCGATCGGCGTCAAGCTCGGCCCCACGACCTCGCCCGAGGAGGCCCTCGCGCTGATCGACAAGCTCAACCCCGACAACGAGGCGGGCCGGCTGACGTTCATCACGCGGATGGGCGCCTCCAAGATCCGCCAGCACCTTCCCACGCTGGTGGAGAAGGTGACCGCCTCGGGGGCGAAGGTGGCCTGGATCTGCGACCCGATGCACGGCAACACCTGGGAGGCGCCGAGCGGGCACAAGACGCGCCGCCTCGACGACGTGCTCGACGAGGTGGCGGGCTTCTTCGAGGTGCACCGCGCGCTCGGCACGCACCCCGGCGGCATCCACATCGAGTTCACCGGCGACGACGTGACGGAGTGCGTGGGCGGCGGCCAGGAGATCGTCGAGGGCGACCTCGCGCTGCGCTACGAGACGGCCTGCGACCCCAGGCTCAACCGGGGCCAGTCGCTCGACCTGGCCTTCAGGGTGGCCGAGCTCTACCGCTCGGTCTGACCCCGAGCCCGCCTCGGTCTGACCGCGCAACGGCCGGTCCGACCGAGGAACGGCCCCGCCTGACCCGCGGAACCGCCCGCTCCCCCTCTTCGGGAGCGGGCCTGGCCACACGTGACGCGAGCCCTCACCCCGCGGGGTGAGGGCTCTTCGCGTCATGGCGTCACTGCTGCTCGGGAGCCGTGCCCATCTCCTGCGCGAGTTCGGCCTTGATGGCCTCCATGTCGAGGGCCTTAACCTGGCCGATCAGGTCCTCGAGCGCGGGGGCGGGAAGAGCGCCCGGCTGGGCGAAGACGACGATGCCGTCGCGGATCGCCATGATCGTCGGGATCGAGGTGATCTCGAACCCCTCCGACAGCCCTCGCTGCGCCTCAGTGTCGATCTTGCCGAAGGTGACGTCGGCGTGCTTCTCCGACGCCTGCTCAAAAATCGGCCCGAACGTCCTGCACGGCCCGCACCAGGCCGCCCAGAAGTCCAGGAGGACGATCCCCTTGTCGGCGATGTCGTTGAAGTTCTGGTCGGTTACTTCGATAGTCGCCACAAGTGGCTCCTCATATCGTCGTCTCGCTTGCTTTCCTTAGAACCGTCAGCATTTCACGCTGATTCCCCGGCCCGCAGCGCCACACCGGCCTTCCTCCTCCCCGACAGCGCGACGTGCCCCACGGCGCCCAGGAGCGCGGCCAGGGTCACCCCCGCGCCCAGGAGCAACGGGGTGCTCCAGGTGACGGTGTAGCCGACGGGCAGCCCGCCCGCGTAGCCGCTCAGATCGACGCCCCCGCCGAAGAGGGCGGGGAAGAGCGTGCCCAGCGCGATGCCTGCCACCGCCGCCGTGACCACCAGCGGTGAGATCTCGCCGAGGGTGATCGCCCGCGCCTGCGCGCCCGACATGCCCATGGTGGACAGGAGGGAGATGCTGCGGTCGCGTTCCGCCGCGCCGGCGACCACGCTCACCCACACCGCCAGCAGGGAGTAGAGCGCCAGCACGATGGCCGACAGCTGGAAGGCCAGCTTGATCGTCCTGGTGAGCGGGGTCGAGACGATCGAGGCCAGGTCCCCTTCACGGGTGCTCGCGGAGGCGCCTGGTCCCGCCGCCCGCTCCAGGTCGGCGGCCGACAGCGCGTCGCCGAAGACGAGGAGGCCGTTCGGCCGCATCGCGACCTTCTGCTCGGGCAGCACGGAGGCGGGCAGCACGAGCAGCTCGCCCAGCGGGTCGGCCCCTGGGAAGCGCTCGATGTGGCCCACGTGGTCGACCACGACGGGCGCGCTCTCGCCGCCCTCCAGCACGATCGGCCTGCTGCGCGCTTTGCCGAGGCCGCCGGTGACCAGGACGGGCACGGAGGGGCCCTTGCCCGCGGTGGCGGCCCTGTTGACGGCCGCCACGGGCGCGCTGACCACGGAGGGGGCCGAGCCGAGCCGCCGCGCGTAGGCGGCGGTGTCCATGCGCAGGTAGGAGAAGGACAGTGTGCCGCCCGACAGGCGGCCCTCTCGCAGCTCCACGGGCAGGACCTCCCGCACGCCTGGCAGGGCGCGGACCTTCTCGACGGCGGCGGGCGAGATCACGCCCTCGCCGACGCCGACCTTGGCGTCGGCGCCCGTCCGCTGCCACGCGGCGGCGCGCTGCCCCGCGTCCAGCGCGTCGAGGGTGAGCGCGCTGTAGACCGACAGGGTGAGGGCGGGGACGAGGATCAGCGCGGGCAGCGTGGCGGCGGTCCTGGAGCGGGCCGCCGAGGCGACCGCCAGGAACAGCACCGCCGTCCTGCTCCTGGCCGCGCCGAAGGACAGCAGGCGCAGCAGGTACGGGTAGCCCCACAGCACGACCAGCGCGAAGGCGACGGCGACCGCGGTGGGCGCGGCGACCAGGAGCGGGTCGCCGCCTGAGGCGGACTGGGCGGTCGTCACGCCGCGCGTGACGGCGAGGTAGGCCGCCACCGCGGCGAGGAGGACGACCAGGAGGTCGATCACCAGCCTGCGCGGTGTGAACGGCCTGGCGACCAGGTCGTCGCGCTGCTCCACGAGCGGCTGCCGGTGGGTCAGCAGCAGGCGCGCCATGCCGTACAGGAGGGTGGCCAGGGCCGGCAGCGGCGCGGACAGCAGGGAGACGGTGGTGTCCAGCCCCGGCACGAGGCGGGAGAGCGCGAAACCCAGCAGCGAGCCGGGAAGGACCGCGAGGAGGATCACCGTGGAGCCGACGGCCGCGAACTGGCTCGTCGAGGCCGCCCTGGCCCTGGCCGCGACCAGGCAGGCGGCGACGCGGCCGAGCAGCAGGCCGACCACGAGCGCCACCACGCCGAACGCGACCGCGAACAGCCCGGCCAGCAGCACTCCCATGAGTGTCTGCGTGACCCCGAGCTTGCCGAGGAAGTCCTCGAGGATCTTCGGCAGCTGGCTGGTCACCTTGTACGGCATGACCGGGGTCGACAGCTTGCGCGCCGTTGCGGTGAACGCGTCGAAGGCCGACGCGGTGCCGGGCGCCTGATTGATGCTGAAGGCGGCGGGAACGGGCGCGAACCCCCACCGGTAGTGCATGGGCGCGCTGACGCCCGCCATCACGGCGACGCCCTGCTCGCCGACCAGGCCGGTGACCACGAAGGCGGCCGAGTTGGCGGCGGGGTCGGGGATGTACACGTGCGACATCGAGGGGTACGCCGACCAGAAGGGGTCGGAGGGATCGATCGGCTCGTAGAGCCCGGTGACCTTGATCAGGACTCCGGCTCCGGAGACGATCGTGTCGCCGACCTCGATTCCCATCTGCCCTGTGACGTCGCTGGGCAGCCCGGCCTCGACGGCGGTCAGCGTCGGCTTGGCCAGCATGATGCTCAGCGCGGAGTCCTGGTAGGGGTTGGGCGTCGATCGGGCGGTGAGCGGGTTGGCCCCGGTGGTGACCGCCGACGGCGCCTCGCCCCTGACGTAGCGGACCCGCTCGGCCGCCCCGCTGTTCCATGCCAGGTCGACGAAGTTGTTGCGGCGGGGTTCATGTCCGACGTGGCCGACGAGCCTGACGCGGTTCGTGCTCACGCCGTACGTCACCTCGCCGATCAACGGGGCGAGGGCCTGCGGCATGGCGGCGCGCAGCTTCCTGGTGACCGTGTCGAGGTCGGCGGCGCTGTTCGGCCTCCGCGTCGGCAACGCCGAGCGGGCGCCCACGGCGATCTCGAGCAGCTCGGGCCTGGTCTCCTGGACGGCCTGCCGCAGCGAGCGCTCGTAGGAGTCCTCGAAGACCCTGGGAAGCGCGCTGCCCAGGAACGTGACGGTGAGCACCAGCAGCGCCAGCAGCGCGCTGATGCCTCTGTGCAGCAGCGCCAGCCGACCTGCCAGCCTGAGTATGGTCATGCGTCCTCCCCCGCGTGCCTGGCCCGCACCAGGCCGCGGCGGCGCAGCGAGCCCGCCAGCGCGGCGACGATCGCGAACAGGGCCGCCGCGATGACCGTGAGCAGGATCGCGGTCTGGATCCACGGGATGTCCAGTCTCACCGGCGGCGTCACCGCGGTGACCTGGCCGGACAGCACGAGGTGCGGCACCACCACGGTCGCCATGCCGCCCGCGAGCAGGGTGCCGCCCGCCAGGCCGAGGCCGATCAGGAACGTCTGCTCCACCGCGAGCAGGCCGAGCACCTGGCGGAAGCTCACCCCGAGCGCGTGCAGCAGTCCCAGTTCGGCCGAGCGCTCGCGGGCGGCGACGGCGGCGTTGACCGCGAAACCGAGCCCTGCGAAGATCACCGCCGCGGCGAAGCCGACCAGCAGCGCGCCCTGCAGGCCGCCGGCCAGCGGGTCGTCGCGAAGCTCGGTGAAGACGGCCTTCCTGTCGAGCACGCGGGCGCTCCAGCCCGGGTGGGCGGCCAGCGCCGCGGTGGCGGCGGACGGGTCGCCGTCCACTGTCGCAGCCCACCACTCGGTGACCCTGGGCGGGGCGTTGACGGTGAGCACGTCCCTGTCGGCGATGGTCGGCAGGTCCACCAGGACGGCGGGCTCGCCGACGTCCGTGCCCGGCAGGCTGTCGACGACGGCGGCCACGACCAGGTGGGAGGTGGTGGCGTCGAAGGGCAGGAACAGCTTCGTGCCCGCGGAGAGCTTCTCCTGGGCGGCCAGCTCGTCGGTGATCACGACGGGCAGCGGCTGGGGCAGGGTCGCCCTGCCGTCCACGGTTCCGCCGAACACCTGCTCGGGCGGCGTGTCAGGCGGCACCGCCAGCACCACCGCCTTGCCCCTGGCGGGGATCGCGTCGAGGCCGAACAGCGCGCCCTCGCCCGCGCGGACCTCCTTGGCCCTGCCCTCGCCGACTCCTGCGGTCCCCTGCAGGCTCGACTGTTCGAAGCCGGTCCACACCACGTCGCCCGGCAGCGGCACCTCGGCCTGGTCCGCGGTCAGCGCGCCGAGCACGACGGGCGCGCCCGTCTCGCCGAAGGAGAAGCCGCGCAGCGCCAGCGGGTAGGCGATCTTCCCCGCCCGGCCCGCGGGGGCGGCCAGGTCGGCGACCAGGTGGCGCTCGTCGCCCGAGCCCCTGTCGGTCAGGCCGAGCCGCCAGCGCACCCCGTCGGCGTCGGTGAGCAGGATCGCGGCGTCGAGCGGCGCGGGCGCCTGGGTGCGCAGCGGCAGGCTGAGCACGGACGGGGTGCCGGGGATCGGCACGGAGCCGAGCGAGGGCCTGCCCGCCCTGAGCGCCCTCGCCAGGTCGGTGAGCGGGGTGGCCGACAGGTCCTCGCGCAGGTTCATGACCTGGGCGAGCCGGTCGGCGTCGAGCGCGAGCAGCTGGGCCGAGCCCGCGCCGATCGCCACCGAGTCGCGGAAGGCGGGGCTGATCGCGCGCACGCCTGGCAGCCGCGCGTAGACCCTGCCCGCGCCGAGCCCGCCCACCTCGCCCTGGTCGAGGACGGGAGAGATCCGCAGGTCCGCGCCGACCCTGTGGCCGGCCTGGTCGCGCTGGGACGACTCCCACGTGGTCGTGGTGGTGATCGACAGCACCCCGATGGCCACGGCCATCGTCAACAGCAGCGCGGGGCCGACGTAGCGCAGGGGGCGGCGGCTGACCTGCCACGCGCCGAGCGCGGGGGCCAGCGTCGTGCGTCGCGAGGTCAGGGCGGAGACGATCCTGGAGGTCCACGGCACCAGGCGCATGCCCAGCATCCCGCCGCTCAGCAGGGCGAGGGCGGGCCCGGTGACCAGCATGGGGTCGATGCCGAGCACGCCGCCCGCGGTCGCGGTGACGGGCGAGCCGTACCTGGTGAGCTGCCAGACGGCGAGCGCCGCCACGACGAGCAGGGCGAGGTCGCCGCCCGCCCTGGCCAGCACGCCCCTGCGGTCGCCGCGCCCGCGCGCCGCCTGCTCCTCCACGTAGGTACGGCGGGCGCTCCTGACCGCCGACGCGGCCAGCAGCGCCGCTCCGGCCAGCGCGGCGAGGGCGGCGATCGCGAACGTGACGGGCTCGGGGGCGGCCGGCACCCTGACCGCCCCCGCCTGCGCCCACAGCAGGCCGCTCACCCCGTTGAGCACGTGCGGCGCGACGAAGGGGGCGATCAGCACGCTCGGCAGCGCGATCAGCAGCGCCTCCGTCAGGCTGAGCGACACCAGCCCTCCCATGCCCGCGCCCCTGGCCCGCAGCAGCGCGACCTCCATGCGGCGGCGGTCGGCCAGCATCCTGGCCGTCAGCATCAGGGAGTAGCCGGCCAGGATGAGCAGCTGCAGCACCGGCACCAGCATCGTCGACTGGCCGACGAGGGCGCTGCGGTCGAGCTGGCCGAGGTAGGCCGACAGCTCCTCCCTGACCGTGCAGTCGGCGCAGGCCGGGCGAGCCTTGAGCTGGTCGGGCAGGCGCGCGGCCGCCGCGGCGAGGCCGGCCAGGTCGCCGGTGCTGACGCCGCTCAGGTCGGGCAGGACGTACCAGGAGCCGAGCATCTGGTCGGTGAAGCGCGCCATGAAGCTCTCCTGGGAGAGCATGAGCGAGCTCCTGGCGGGGTCCAGGCGGGGATAGAGGTCGTCGGGGGTGGCGAACACTCCGGTGACCAGCACCGTGGTGGGAGGGCCTGTCTCGCCGCGCCGTACGGTGAGCTCCTGGCCCGCGCGCACGCCGAGGCGCTGGGCGCTGTCCTGGGCCAGGGTCGCCTGGAGCGGTTCGGCGCCAGGACCGGCCCACCGGCCCTGCACCAGCTTGGCGCGATTTTCCAGGTCGGAGCGGGTGGCGAAGAAGAGCTGCGCGCCGTCCTCGCCGTGGAAGGCGCTCGAGGTGACGGACGAGACGATCTCCGGCCTGAACCTGCCGAAGGACTCGGCAGCCTGGGCGCGTACGGCCGCGTCGGCCTGGGGGAAGGTGGCGCCCTTGATCCAGGTGGAGACCTCCGCCGAGGTGTCGGCCCCGTCGGCGTGTGTCACGCTCCAGCGGACGCCGACGTCGACCACGGAGGAGATGTAGATCGACAAGGACACGAGCGTGGTGGTCGCCAGGAGGATCGCCGCGAAGGCGGTGAGGGGCAGAAGCGGCTCGCTGACGGCACGCTTGAGCACCCACGTCGTCCGGCCCCGCATCCGGTTCCCCCTCTGATCTGGTACGGGAGAACATTCGCGGGACAAAACTCACATACGCAACGATTGCCTTGATTTCATCACATAGTTGAGATCATCCCGAGACCAGCGCCTCCGACTGCCAGAGATCACGGTAGTAACCGGGCCCTGCCACCAGCTCGTCGTGGCGTCCTCGCTGGATGACCCTGCCGTGCTCCATCACCACGATCTCGTCCACCTCCTCCAGGCCCTTGAGCCTGTGGGTGACGATGAGCGTCGTACGGCCGTGCGTCACGTCGAGCAGGTCGGCCATGAGCTCGTCGGCCGTGGCCTCGTCCAGCGCCTCGGCGGGCTCGTCGAGCAGCAGCACGGGCGGGTCGTACAGGAGCGCCCTGGCGAGGGCCAGGCGCTGCAGCTGCCCGCCCGAGACCGTCCGCCCGTCCTCGCCGAGCTGGGCGTCCCAGCCGGTGCGCGACACCCAGCGCTCCAGGCGCGCCCGCCGTACGGCCCGCTCCAGGTCCTCGTCCGTGCCGTCGGGGCCCGCCAGGCGCAGGTTGTCGCGCAGGGTGGTCTGGAAGATGTAGGGGTCCTGGGTCAGGCCGGTCATGAGCGTCCTGACGTCGTCGGAGTCGAGGGACCTGAGGTCGGCGCCGTTGACGGTGATCGCTCCCGACTCGGGTTCGACCAGGCGCATCAGGGCGGCCAGCAGCGTGCTCTTGCCCGCGCCGCTGGGGCCGACCAGGGCGACGCGCTTGCCGGGGGTCAGCGTGAGGCTCACCCCGTCGACGGCCGCGGGGGCGTGGGGCGCGTGCCGTACGACGAGGTCGTCGATCTCGACGGTCAGCGGCGCTCCCGGCAGGGGCGCGGGGGTGCCGGGCTCGGTGACGGCGGGCTGCACCGAGCGGACCTCCTTCAGCCGCTTCAGCGCCGCTGAGATCCCCGCGTAACGCTCCCCCGCCGCGGCCAGCGGCAGCACAGGCTCGAAGGAGACCAGCGCGGTGAGGGCCAGGACGGCCGTCGCGACGGTGCCCGCGCCCGAGCCCTGGGCCAGCAGCACGATGGCGGCCACGGTCAGCCCCTGCACCAGCACCCCGACGGCCAGCGCCGCCGCGTGGACGCGGGACTGGCGGCGTTCGAGCGCGGCCAGGTCGGCGTCGGCGTCGAGCGCGCCTGACAGGGCTCGCTCGCCCGCGCCGTAGGCGGTCAGGTCGGCCGAGCCGTGCACCAGGTCGGCCACCCTCTCGGCGAGCGCGGCCCTGGCGGGGGCGATGCGGGCCGACCAGCGACGCGCGGCGGCCGCCGTGCCGGCGGGAAGCAGCACGCCAGCGGCGACCAGCCCCGCCAGCAGCACGAGCGCGGCCGCGGGGTGCACGGCGACGGCGATGACGACGGCCGTGAGCCCGGTGATGAGCGCGGAGGTGGCGGGCAGGAGGCAGCGCACCAGCAGGTCCTGGACGGCGTCGGTGTCGTCCACCATGCGACTGAGCAGGTCGGCGCCGCCGTGCCGGGGAGCTCTCGGCGGGATGAGCGAGCGGTAGAGGCGCTCGCGCGTGGCGGCCTGGGCGCGCAGGGCGACGTCGTGACCCGTCAGGCGCTCGGCGTAGCGGAAGACGCCCCTGCTGGTGGCGAACGCCCGCACCGCGACGATCGCCACGCTCAGCGCGGCGAGCGGCGGCTGCTCGGCTGCCCTGGTGATGAGCCAGGCGGCCGAGGCGATCAGGCCGAGCCCGGTCAGCTCGGCCGCCGCCCCGGCGAGCACGGCCCACAGCAGGCGGAGGTTCATGCGGCGGCCGGACATCGGCTCCGTCACCTCGATACCCGGGTCAGTGGTGTTCGTCATCGTTCGTCTCCCGCCTGCGCGGCGCTCGCGCCTGGGACCAGGCTCTTCGCGGCGAGGACGTCGGAGACGACCCGCCCCTCCTGGATGCGGATCACGCGGTCGGCCAGGTCGATCATCGCGGGCCGGTGCGCGACGATCACCGAGGTACGCCCTCTGCTCAGCTCGGCGGTCGCGGTGACGACGGCGGCCTCGCTGCGGCCGTCGAGGCGCGCGGTGGGCTCGTCCAGCAGCAGCAGCGAGGCGTCAGGACGGCAGAACGCGCGGGCCAGGGCCAGCCGCTGCCGCTGGCCCGCCGACAGGTTGGCGCCACGCTCCCCCACCAGCGTGTCGTAGCCGTCGGGCAGGGCGTCGACGAACTCGTCGGCGTGCGCGGCGGCGGCGGCCCGCCGTACGAGCTCGGGCGGGGCCGAGGGCGCGCCGAGCCTGATGTTGTCGGCGACCGAGGTGGCGAACAGGTGCGGGCGCTGGGGCACGAACGCCAGCCGATCGCGCCATGCGGTCAGGTCGAGCTCGGCCAGGTCGGCGCCGTCGACCAGCACGCGTCCCTCGGTGGGGGCGACGAAGCCGAGCAGCAGGTGCAGCAGGGTGCTCTTGCCGCCGCCGCTCTCCCCCACCAGCGCCACCCGTTCCCCTGGAGTGATCACCAGGGAGACCTCGCGCAGGGCGGGGTCGTCGCGGCCGGGGTAGCGGACGGTGACGTTCTCCAGGCGGATCTCGGGAGGACCGTCGGAGGCGGGGACTGCTGCGGCCCTGGCCTGCTCGGGGGCGGCGGCGGGGACAGCGGCGGCGGTCCTGGCCTGCTCGGGGGCGGCGGCGTCGTCGAGGACGGCGAAGGCCGCGTCGGCCGCCGCGACGCCCTCCATCGAGGCGTGGAAGCGGGTGCCCATCATCCGCAGCGGCAGGTACGCCTCGGGCGCGAGCAGGAGCACCAGCAGCGCGGTCGTCAGGTCGAGCGACCCGCCGAGCAGCCGCAGCCCGATCGGCACCGCGACCAGCGCGAGCGACAGCGAGGCGCACAGCTCGAGCACGAGCGAGGACAGGAAGGCCACCCGCAGCGTCCGCATGGTCGCCGACCTGTGCGAGTCGGCCACCCGCTGGATGACGCTCGCCTGGTAGCGCGCCCTGCCGAAGGCGCGCAGGGTGGGCAGGCCGCGCACCACGTCGAGGAAGTGCCCGCCGAGCAGGGACAGCGCGCGCCACTGCCGTTCGGTGACCGCCTTGGTGTGCATCCCGACGAGGGCCCCGAAGATCGGGATGAGCGGCAGCGTGATCAGCACGATGACCGCGCTGGTGAGGTCGGCCGCGAACAGCCTGACGAGGACGGCCACCGGCACCACGCCCGCCACGGCCATGGCGGGCAGGTAGCCGGTCAGGTAGGGGTCGAGCGCGTCGAGGCCGCGCCCCGTGAGCGTCACCAACTCGCCCGAGCGGTGCCCGGACAGCCTGGCGGGCCCGAGCTCCTGGAGCCTGGCCAGCAGCCTGTGGCGCAGCGCGGACTTCACTCCCGTGGAGGTGCGCGCCGCGAAGATCCCCTGCCCCCAGCCGAGCAGCGCGCGCAGCCCGACGACGGCCGCCAGGAACAGCAGCGCCCCGGTGGCGAACCTGCCCGACAGCACCCCCGCGAGCAGCTCGGCCTGGACGAGCACGAGCAGCCCCGCGATCACGGCGGCGGCCAGGGTGACGGTCAGATGCGCGCGTACCGAGCGCTCGGCTCGCATGAGCCGCAGGAGATCCTTGTGCACGAGCCCTCTAGAAGAACGACGGGATGCGGTCGGAGCCCTTGCCTGGACGGAAGGTGCGCCACACCCATACTTGCGCGCCCACCATGAGGGGTGCGAACGGGGCCACCATGAGACTGAGCACATTCAGCGTCGCGGCAGGTGCGGCGTGGTCGAGCAGGTGCGGGGCGACGGCCGCCAGCAGCACGACGACGGGCGCGGCGGCCGCGAGCCCCGACAGCGCGAGGACCCTGCCGCCGCCCCGCCCCTCCCTCCAGGCCAGGAAGGTCCTGCCGTGGAAGGCGAACAGCGCGGTGGTGAGCGCGCCGAGGCCGAGCCCGGCGATCCACGGCAGCCCTGCGACCGAGCCGATGACCATCCCCCAGCCGAAGGCCAGCACGAGCGAGCCGAGCGAGATCATCAGGTCCCAGAAGCCGCGCCACGCTCGCCCCTCGATCCTGCGGCGGAACCACAGGCCCGCGTCGCGCACGATCCAGCCCAGCAGCATGGACACGACGAACGGGTAGAGCGCGAAGATCACCTCGCCTTCCAGCACGGGGAACGCGCCGAACAGCACCCCCGCGACGGCCACCAGCCACACCTCGTTGGCCAGCACGTACGGCGCCATCGCCGCGACCATGCGGTCCCTGCGCTCCTGGGGACGGCCGGCCATCAGCAGCCCCACTCCCAGGTCGAAGCCCTCGAGGGCGAAGTAGCCCGCCAGCAGGACGGCGAAGGCGAGCAGCCAGACGACTTCCATGTCAGACCTCCAGGCGGACGGGCGCGGGGGCGGGGGTGAGGGGCCAGGCGCCGAGGGCGAGGTCGCCGGGGCCGCGCCGTACGACGCGGACGATGAGGACGTAGTCGACGACGGCGAGCAGGCCGAGCACGCCGGTGAAGCCGATCAGCGACGTGGTGACCATGCCCGAGGTCAGGCCTGGCGACATGGCGTCGGCGACGGTGAGCCGCTCCCAGATCATCCATGGCTGCCTGCCGATCTCCCTGGCCATCCAGCCGAAGACGGCGGCCAGGAACGGCAGGGGCGTCATGATGATCAGGATGGGGTGCGTCCAGCGCCAGCGTGGCAGCCAGTAGACGGTCGGCAGCATCAGGAAGACCACCACCAGCTGGAGCAGCTCGCCGATCAGCATCATGAAGCCGAGCCCGACCGCGGCCCCTGTGTTGGCCTCGAACTTGTCCTCCTGCACCAGGCCGAGCTGGGCGTAACCGCTGCCCACGGCGACCACGACCCCGATGGCCGCGACCACGACCCCCGTGCGCAGCGACTTGGTGAAGAACTCCAGGTAGGCGGTGCGGCGCAGGAGCTGGTAGGCGCTGGCGCCCATCATGACGAAGCCGCCTGCCGCGAGTCCCGCGCCGATGACGTGCGGGAAGGCCCCGACCAGGGCGCTGTTGGACATCAGCGCGCCGAAGTCGGTGAGCTCCATGTGGTCGCCCCTGACGACGGAGCCGACCGGGTTCTGCAGGAAGGCGTTGCCGATCATGATGTAGAAGGCGCTGCCGTAGGCGGTGAGGGTGACGATCCAGATGCAGGCCAGGTGCAGAGCCTTGGGCAGCCGGTGCCAGCCGAAGATCCACAGGCCGAGGAAGGTCGACTCCAGGAAGAAGGCGACCAGCGTCTCCATGGCCAGCGGCGCGCCGAAGACGTCGCCCGCGTAGTGCGACAGGCCGCTCCAGCTCAGCCCGAACTGGAACTCCATCACCAGGCCCGTGACGATGCCCAGGGCGTAGTTGATCACGTAGATCTGGCCCCAGAAGCGGGTCATGTGCTCGTGGAGGGGGTTGCCCGAGCGCACCCAGCGAGTGTGCATGATCGCCACGAGCGGCGCCAGGCCCAGCGTGAGGGCCACGAAGAGGAAGTGCAGGCTGCCTGTCAGCGCGAACTGCAGGCGGGCCAGGTCCAGGACGTCCATCGCATCAAACTCCGTCGTTGTGTCTGTCTACATATAGACAGGCTACATGTAGACTGCCTACATGACGAACGCGGACCTAGGATGGGCGATGTGAATCCCGACGCGCTTCGCGGGCACATGGACGCCCTGCTGCTCTCCGTGCTCGAGCACGAGCCGTTGCACGGCTACGCGATCATCGAGGCGCTGCAGGAGCGCAGCGGAGGCGCGCTCGCCGTCCCCACGGGGACCGTCTATCCGGCGCTGCGCAGGCTCGAGAGGGTCGGCTATCTGGCCAGCGAGTGGGCGACGGTGGGCGGGCGCAAGCGGCGCACCTACCGGCTGACCTCCTCGGGGGCCAGACAGCTGGCGGGCGAGCGGTCGGCCTGGAGGGAGTTCGCCGAGGTGATCGCGAGCGTGCTGGAGCCCGGCGCGAGGCGGGCGGAGACAACCGGGTGAGCCAGGCGTGACGGCCTGGCTTGAGGGTCAGGCTGCTCGGAGCCGGCGGGTCAGGCGCAGGCAGCGGGCGGCGGCGTACAACTGCAGGCCGTTCAGCAGGGGCGTGGTCAGCGAGAGGATCATGCCGGGCAGGAAGGTGGAGAAGCCGGCCGGACCCTGAGAGCCGTACTGCAGGGCGGCGCTGAGCAGCAGCGTCACCGGCAGCATCGTCCACACCCACACCGCGAGCAGGCGGGTCGCCCGTTCGGGCCTGCGGACCCAGCGCGAGCCCCACGTGAGCATGAGCAGGATCAGGCCGCCGAGCACACCGGTGGCCAGGTGGAACAGGTCGAGCGTGCGGGCCGCGAGCAGGAACCAGTCGGGCCTGTGCGCCCAGGCATCGGCGTCCACGGGGAAGAAGGCCCAGATGAGGCTCCACAGCAGCGTCGTCAGCGGCACGCTGACGAACAGCAGCGCGCCGAGCCTGCGCCCCGCCGTCGCGGTCAGCTCGCGCTGGTAGGCGGGCGCGATCTCGCGCAGCTCACCGAACTCCTCGACGGCCAGGCGCTCGGCCTCGACCCGGGCCATGCCCTCTTCCTGGTAGGCCTCGGCGGTGTCGACGAGGCTGTCGCGGGCCTCGACGACCAGGTCACGCTTGGGGCCGCCCGGACCGTCGAGAGCCCGCGCGAGTCCCGCCACGTAGTCGTCGATGAGCATGGTCTCCAGTGTACGAAGCCCCTCCGAGGGTCAACATCGGGGAGATCCCTGAGATTGACTGGTAGGAAATTTCCGACGTATAGTCGGCGACATGCGAGAAGACGTGTTCGCGGCGCTCGCCAGCCCGGCCAGGAGGCAGCTTCTCCAACTGCTCCTCGACGGCGGCTCCCAGCCGGTGGGCAGGCTCGCCGAACGGTTCGACATGGCGAGGCCGAGCGTCTCCGAGCACCTCAAGGTGCTCAAGGACGCCGGGCTGGTCGCCGAGAGCCGCCACGGCAGGGAGCGGCACTACCGCCTGGAGGCGGCGCCTCTCATGGAGATACGCGACTGGCTCACCCCCTACGAACGGTTCTGGCGGGAACGGCTCGCCGACCTCGGCACGGTGCTCGACGACATGGAGGACAGAGACGATGACGACCGCTGAAGACCTGCGCGCGATCCACGTGGACCAGTTCCTGGCCCACCCGCCCGCCAAGGTGTGGCGAGCGCTGACCGAGCCCGAGCACCTGAACAAGTGGCTGATGCCGGGCGACTTCCGGCCCGAGGTGGGTCACACGTTCACCTTCCAGGGCACTCCCGTCGAGGCGGCGGACTTCTCGGGGACGGTCTACTGCGAGGTGCTCGAGATCGAGAAGGAGAGACTGATCAAGCTGAGCTGGGACGACGGCAGCCGGCTCGGCTGGACGGTCACCTGGCGCCTCGAGCCCGAGGGCAGGGGAACCAGGCTCTTCCTCGACCACGAGGGCTTCGATCCCGACGACCCGAGGCAGCAGGTCTCCCGCAAGATCATGGGAGGCGGGTGGCGCTCCATGCACCTGAGGGCCATCGAGAAGGTGCTGGCCGAGATGGGGTAGCTCAGCGCTGCTCGCCGTGGATCTCGGCCAGGCCGTCGGGCGGCGGGGGGCCGTCGGGGCCCCGGGTCCAGCCGCGCCATCGGTGCTCGTCGGGCAGGGCCCTGCGGCGGGAGAACCAGCGCAGCGGGGGCCAGCGCAGGCTCAGCCGTACGCCCCTGGAGGTGAAGGCGAACGTGCAGCCGGTCAGCCGCAGGCCCGACGGGTGCGCGAGCCCCGCGAACCTGCAGGCCGACAGGTCGAGACCGAACAGCGACAGGTCGGGAGCGACGGCCCCGCGCAGGGAGCTGATCGTGCAGAACCCCCGCCCTGTCACGGTCGCGGGGCCGCGCAGCACGACCGACTCGAGGTCGGCGTGCGAGCCGGTGAGCCTGATCGCCGTCGTGCCCCGCACCTCCACCCTGCGCAGGTCGAGCGAGCAGTCCTCGACGGCCAGGTCGAGCGCGCCGTCGGCGCGGGCGCCCGTCGCGGCCAGCCGTCCCGTGGCCGACAGGTAGGCCGACGACGCGAAGTGCGCCGACTCGAAGCCGGCCCTCCCCCGCACCTTCCTGAACGACAGCGTCCTGCCGAACCTGGCGCCCCTGAAGGCGGCCAGCTCGCCGAACCAGGCGCCGTCGAAGGTGGCGTAGCCGTCGAACCTGGCCCGCTCGCACGACAGCCCGCGGGCGAAGACGGCCTCGCTGAACAGGGCGTCGCTGGCCACCACCGCCCTGTCGAAGCAGGCGTGGCCGCGCACGGTGGCGCCGTGGAAGGACAGCTGGCGGGCGAACCTGGCCCCGGTGAACGAGACGTTGCCCATGAAGGTCGCGCCGAAGAAGGAGGCGAGCCTGTCGAACCTGGCGCCGTCGAGCGACACGTCGCCCTGGAAGCGCACCTCGGTGAAGCGCGCCTCGCCGGTGAAGCGGGCCAGGTCCATGCGGGACCTGCCCGGCCTGCCTTCCGTGGCGGCCAGGATCTTGGCCAGCAGCTCGCCGTCGACAGTGGTCCCGCGGAGGTCGAGCTGCCGCCCGGGGCGGAGGCCCTCGAGCGCGTCGGTCAGTTGCTCGGGTGACAGATGTGACAGACAGCGACCGTACGGCTGACGCGCGACTCCTGTGCATGACGGGGAGTATGAACACGTGGCCCAGTCCATGTCCTTGGTCATACCCGCGTTGCTAGGTCATGAGACGACATGTCGGGGGCCGGCGTCTGGCAAGGGTAGATGATTTCATCCCTTTGTGGCGTTACGTTCGGTTATCACCATCTAAAGTGCCGGTCATGCGAGCTTTAACCGCCCTTGTCGCTCTCGGCCTCGCCGCCGCGGGCGTGGCGACCCTCTCGACCGCCCCCGCCTCAGCGGCGCCGGGGCCGGTCGTCATCAGCCAGGTCTACGGCGGCGGCGGCAACACCGGCGCGCCGCTGGCCAACGACTTCGTGGAGCTCTTCAACAGGAGCTCCGCCCCTGTGGCCATCGACGGCTGGTCGGTGCAGTACACCAGCGCCACCGGCACCGGCCACTTCGCCGCCAACGTGGCCAGACTCTCCGGCACGCTGGCGGCGGGCCAGTACTACCTGGTGCAGCTCGCCGCGGGCGCCAACCCCGGCACGGCGCTGCCCGCACCCGACGCGACCGGCTCCATCAACGTCAGCGGCAGCGCGGGCAAGGTGGCGCTGGTCCGCTCGGCCACGGGTCTGGCCTGCAACGGCAGCCCCACCGCCTGTACGCCCGAGCAGACGGCCCAGATCGCCGACCTGGTCGGCTTCGGCACCGCCAACTTCTTCGAGGGCTCGGCTGCGGCCCCTGGCCTGACGAACGGCACGGCGGCCCTGCGCAAGGCGCGCGGGTGCGCCGACACCGACGACAACTCCGCCGACCTCGAGGCGGGAGCGCCCGCCCCGCGCAACACCGCCTCTCCCGCGACGCCGTGCGGAGGCACCGAGGAGCCGACCCCCACGCCGACTCCCACCCCGTCCCCCACGGTGACACCGACGCCGTCGCCCACGGGCGAGCCCTGCGACACGGCCGCGACCCACCAGATCGCCGCCGTCCAGGGCGCGGGCGAGGCCAGCCCGCTGGCGGGTCAGACCGTACGGGTGGAGGGCGTCGTGACCGGCGACTTCCAGAAGAGCACGGAGCTGAGCGGCTTCTTCCTGCAGGACGCCACGCCCGACTCCGACCCGAAGACCTCCGAGGGCCTGTTCGCCTTCGCCCGCGACACCTTCAAGGACGTCAAGGCAGGCGACAGGGTACTGGTCACCGGCAAGGTGGTCGAGTTCAACGGCTGGACCGAGCTGTCGCCCGTCACCGCGATCGACGTCTGTGGCACGGGAACGGTCTCCGCGGAGCCCCAGCAGCTGCCGAGGGCGGAGGGGACCATTTTCGAGCCCGTCGAGAACATGCTGGTCCGCTTCGCCGAGCCGCTCACCGTCACCGAGCACTACAACCTCGGCCGCTTCGGCGAGGTCACCGTCTCCTCCGAGGGCCGGCTCTACCAGCCGACCGACAGGCCGGGTGTGGACGCGGCGCTCGACGCCCGCCGTTCGCTGCTGATCGACGACGGATCCAGCAGGGAGAACCCCGCCACGATCCCGCACACCAGCCCGCGCGTGGTGCGCACGGGCGACACCGCCCTCGGAGTGACCGGCGTGCTCGGTTACGGCTTCGGCTCCTACAGGCTGCAGCCCACCAAGCCGATCACCTTCCTGCCGACCAACCCGCGCCTGCCCAGGCCGCTGCCCGTCGGCGGCAACGTCAAGGTGGCCAGCCTGAACACGCTGAACTGGTTCACGACGCTCGGCTCGCGGGGCGCGACCACCGCCGTCGAGCAGCAGCGGCAGCTGGACAAGCTGGTGGCGACGCTGCAGGGCCTCGACGCCGACGTGGTCGGCCTCATGGAGGTCGAGAACAACGGCCAGACCGCGTTGCAGGCGCTGACGGACGCGCTGAACGCCAAGGTGGGCGCGGGCACCTACGCCGCCCTCGCGCACCCCTTCCCCGGCACGGACGAGATCCAGGTCGCGATGATCTACAAGCCGGCCAGGGTCTCCCCCGACGGCGCGGCGCGCTCCTCCGAGGACACGGTCTTCAGCAGGCCGCCGCTGATCCAGACGTTCAGGCGCGCCGGTGGCGGCCAGCCGTTCACGATGATCGTCAACCACTTCAAGTCGAAGGGGTCCTGTCCGCCCAGCGGTCCGGAGGCCGACCAGGGTGACGGGCAGTCGTGCTGGAACCCGCTGCGGGTCAGGCAGTCCGAGGCCGTCCTCGGGCTGATCTCCTCCCTCGACCTGCCCAACCCGCTGGTGCTCGGCGACCTCAACGCCTACGGCGAGGAGGACCCGATCGACAAGCTGGAGGCCGGCGGCCTGACCAGCGTGACCAAGCGGTTCGTGCCCACGCCGATGCGCTACAGCTACCTGTTCAACGGTCTTGCGGGCGAGCTGGACCACGCGCTGGTCGGCAAGCAGCTGCTCAAGCGGGTGACCGGAGCGACGATCTGGCACGTCAACTCCGACGAGCCGCGCATCCTCGACTACAACACCGAGTACAACCCGCCGGCGCTGTACCGGCCCGACGCCTTCCGCTCCTCCGACCACGACCCGCTCCTGATCGGCCTTTTCCTGCCGGGCGGCAAGAACTGAGCTGACCCGCCTCGCTGCGGCCCCTTCCCTCATGGGAAGGGGCCGCTCTTGCGTTTGCCACACAAGCAGGTTTATAGTACAAACTAGTTGACAAAATGGACCTATGGGGAGCGACGTGGACGAGGAAGACCTCAGCCCCGCCGAGATGATGCGGCTCATCGAGGAACAGAGCGCCGCCACCGCGCGCAGGCTCCAACCCGACCCCCTGCTTCTGTACGCCCCGTGGGGCGTCGCCTGGATGGTCGGGTTCGGCGCGTTCTTCCTGTCCTACGGCCTCGACGGCCGCCCGCTGGCCCCGATCAGCTGGCAGCTCGCTCTGTCCATCCTGTTCGGCGGCCAGCTGCTGGCCGGAGCCTTCCTGTTCTGGACCGCGAGGTCCGGCGGCGTCCAGGTCCGCGGGGAGTCGGCCCAGCGCGGGATGATGTACGGCTACTCATGGTTCGTCGGAATGATGTCGATGAGCCTGATCGTGAGCCGCTTCGCCCCGCTGCTCCCTCGGGAGCAGGTCGGCCTGCTCTACGCCTCGGTCTCGCTGCTGGTCGTCGCCGTCCTCTACATGGCGGGCGGCGCGGTCTGGCGCGAGTGGCCGATGTTCCTGATCGGGGTCTGGGTGGCCGTCGTCAACGCGGTCGGCGCCATGCTCGGCCCGGGCTGGCACTCCCTGCTCGTCTCCCTGCTCGTGGGCGGCGGCTTCTTCGTGGCGGGGATCGTGCTCAGGCGGCGCGGGTGAGCGTTCCCGACCTCGATCCCGTCATCCACGCCCAGGCCAGGCTGCGCGTGGTGGCCACGCTCAACGCCCTGTGCGAGGGCGACCAGATCGCCTTCCCCGGGCTGAAGGACCTGCTCGGCATGACCGCGGGCAACCTCTCGGTGCACCTGACGAAACTCGAGGACGCGGGTTACGTCGAGATCACCAAGACGCACAAGGGCCGCACCCCCGTCACCTACGTCGCGCTCACCAGGCGCGGACGGCTGGCCTTCGAGGAATACACCGTCGCGATCCGCGCCCTTCTTGGAGGAGAGCAATGACCACCCTGGCCAGGACCGTCGAAGTCAGCAAGCGCTACGGCGAGGTGAACGCCCTCGACGGCGTGTCACTGGAGATCGAGGCGGGCAGGCTCGTCGGCCTGCTCGGCCCGAACGGCGCGGGCAAGTCCACGCTCGTCAACCTCTTCGTGGGCCTGCGCAAGCCGACCAAGGGGTTGGTGGAGCTACTGGGCGGCAACCCCTCCGACCCCCGCGTACGGCAGGGCATCGGCGTGACGCCCCAGGAGACCGGTCTGCCCGAGGCGCTCAAGGTCGGCGAGATCGTCGACTTCGTCTCCTCCCACTTCCCGAACAAGCTGGACAAGTGGGAGTTGCTCGACCGCTTCGGCCTGCGAGACCTGGCCAAGCGCCAGGTGGGCGGGCTGTCGGGCGGCCAGAAGCGCCGTCTCGCGGTGGCGCTGGCCTTCGCGGGCCGTCCCCGCATCGTCTTCCTCGACGAGCCCACCACCGGGCTCGACGTCGAGGCGCGCAGGGCGCTGTGGGAGGGCATCAGGGCCTTCCACGCCGAGGGCGGCACCGTCGTGCTCACCAGCCACTACCTCGAGGAGGTCGAGGCGCTGGCCGAGCGGGTGGTGGTGATCGGCCGCGGCAGGGTGCTGGCCGACGACACCATCCAGGCCGTACGCGGCATGGTCGGCGTGCGCAGGGTCAGCCTGTCTGTCGCCGAACTGCCCGAGCTGCCGGGCGTGGTCAGCGCCGAGCGGGTGGAGGGCCGCCACCACCTGCTCACCCCCGACTCCGACCGGCTGGTGCTCGACCTGGTGGCCAGCGGCGTCGCGTTCGCCGATCTGGAGATCAGCCCCGCCACGCTCGAGGACGCCTTCCTCGCCATCACCTCGAAGGAGACCGTCGATGTCTAGCCTGGTCCTTCTCCACACCCGCTACCAGTTCCTCGAGCACCTGCGGGTCCCGATCGCCATCGTGGCCAGCGTCTTCTTCCCCACTGTCGCGATGCTCGCCTTCGTCGTGCCGTTCGCGGGGGACCACCCGCTGGCCGCGACGGTCGGCACGGCCTCGATGACCATGTTCGCCGTCATGTCCAGCAGCCTCATGGGCCTCGGCATCGGTGTCGCCGACGACAGGGGCAAGCCGTGGGATCCCTACCTTCGCACCCTGCCGGCGGGGCCCTTCCCGCGCTTCGCGGGGCGGATGCTCACCTCGCTGGCCATCACGCTGATCGCGGTCGTTCCCGTGATGCTGGTCGCCGCGCTGCTGACCGAGGCCACCGCCACCCCCCTGCAGCTGCTGCTCGGCCTCGGCGCGCTGCTCGTGGGGGCGCTGCCGTTCATGATGCTGGGGCTGCTCGTCGGCTACTCACTGCCCGCCAAGGCCGCGGTGGCGGTCTCGCAGGTGCTGTTCTTCCCGATCGCGATCGGCGGCGGGTTGCTCGGCAACCCGCTGGACCCGCCCGCCTTCATCGGCGCGGTCGCGCCGTACCTGCCCAGCAGGGGGGCGATGGAGCTGGTCTGGGCCGCGACCACCGACCTGCCCGCCACCCCGCTGGCGCTGGTCATGCTGGCGGTCTGGACGATCGTGGCAGGAGCGGCGGCGGTGTGGGCCTACCGCCGCGACGAGGGGCGCAGGTTCCAGTAGTCACGACAGAAAAGGGGGGGAGGTACCGCCGAGTCCGCAGCGATCTCGACGGTACCTCCGTTAGCGAGGGGGGTTCTACTCGGTGGTCTTCTTCTCTTCGAGGGTCACGGTCGCTTCCTGGGTCTGACCGTTCCTCATGTATGTGATCTTGACCTGCTGGCCGACTTTGAAACCTCTGACCTGTCCCACTACGGTATCTCCCCCATCGACCGGCTTGTCGCCGATCCTGGTAATGAGGTCCCCCTCCTTCAGCCCCGCCTTCGCCGCGGGGCTGCCCTGCTGCACCTGCCGCACCAGCGCGCCAGGAACGTCGCCTGTCGCGTCGGTGACGCTGACGCCGAGGTAGGCGTGGCTCACCTTGCCGCTCTCGATGAGCTGCTGGGCCACCTGGTTGGCGGTGTTGATCGGGATGGCGAAGCCGACGCCGATGTTGCCGCTGCCCGTGCCGCCCGTGGCGATGGCGGTGTTGATGCCGATCACCTCGCCCGACGCGTTGACCAGCGCGCCGCCCGAGTTGCCGGGGTTGATGGCGGCGTCGGTCTGGATCGCGCCGCCGATCGTGGTGGTGGAGCCCTGCGACTGGCTGCGCTGGTTGCCCCATCCCGGCGGCAGCTGCTGCCGTCCCTCGTCCTCGCCGCCGACGGTGAGGGTCCTGTCCAGCGCGCTGATGATGCCCGCGGTGACCGAGCCGTCCAGGCCGAGCGGGCTGCCGATGGCCAGCACCGCGTCGCCGACCCGCAGCGCGTCGCTGTCGCCGAGGGCGGCCTTGGTCAGCCCCGAGACGCCCTCGGCCCTGATGACCGCCAGGTCGGTGGCGGGGTCGGTGCCCACGACCGTGGCCTTGGCGGTCTTGCCGTCGCTGAACTTCACCGTCATCGAGCCGCCGCCCTGCCCCGCGCCGACGACCACGTGGTTGTTGGTGAGGATCAGGCCGTCGGCCGACAGGACGACGCCGGAGCCCTCCCCGGTCTGTCCCTGGATCCGCACGACCGACGGCTGCACGTTCTGGGCGACGTCGGCCACGGTCAGCGGGTTCGACACCTGCTTGAACGTGGGGTTCGGCGACGCGGCCACGGCGGTGCCCCCGCCGCCGCCGAAGACGTTGGCGGTCACCGCCCCCGCGGCGCCGCCCACCAGCGCGGTGGCCGCCAGCGCGAGCCCCGCGATCGCCTTCTGGCCCGCCGTGAACCGCGACCGCTGCTTCGGTACGGCCGGCACCGCCATGATCGTCGTGTCGTCCGAGGAGGGCGCCCCGTGCGAGAACACCCTGTCCTCGGCCGCGGGCGCCCCCGGCGCGCCGCCGTCCGTCACACTCTGAGCGCTGCTCGCAGGAGCGCCCTGCGTGCCGTGCGCGGTGGCGCCCTGCGCCTGGTCGGAAGGGGCGCCCTGCGGTGTGCCCGAGGGCGCGCCCTGCGAGAACCGCCCAGCAACGGGGGGCTGGGAACCGAACTGGGTCCATCCCCCACCCACGTTGCCTTCGCCCTGCTCACGAGGCTCGTTCGTGTTCATTTCCATCCCCAAGAGGCCACTGAGGCCCGCCACCGTGGCGTGCCGTACACCCAGGGTGTCAACGCAGCTGTAAACGCCGGTTAAGCCGGTGATCCGCGGCCCCTGCACGCCCTGACGCCGCGCTTATCACCGCAGGTCGAGCGGGGGTAGCGCTCCGAATCTCTCAGAGAAAACTCATCCGGCGAGGAGCGAGCCCCAGCCGGTCAAGACAGCGACACCCGCACGCCGCCCGAGAAGAGGGAGTCGTGGAGTTCGATCGTCTCCGGCTTCAGTGTCCTGGGGACGTCGAAGAGGACGACGCCCTTCACCACGTTGCCGGGGTTGATCGTCTCGTAGAGCGACTTGGCGTCGTCCAGGTAGATGGAGGCGCCGGAATCGGCCTCGTACTGCTTGCCTCCCGCGTGGAGCTTCTGGGCCGCGGCCATGAACGTCTGCGCCTCGTCGCCGATGTTCTCGACCGTGACATGCACAAGGAGGAACACGCCCTGAGCGTCGGCGCCGATCACGTCGCTGCCGATCCGGTCGCGTCGTTCCAGCTTGGTGACCGTGAACGAGAACTTGCCGTCGCGCACGGGCGCGCCGATCCCGGCCGCCTTCGGCTCGGCGGGCCGCTTCGACCTCTCGGCCCTGCCGCCGGCCGCCTTCCCTGTTTCGACGGCGGCCGTCGTGTCGGGCTCGCCGCCGCCGGCGGCCACGGCGATGAGGGCTGCACAGCCGCCGACGACGAGGAGCAGGACGGAGGCGATGACGATGAGGATCAGCGGCGCGTTGCTCTTGCGGCGGGGCGGGCCGCCGTACTGCGGGTGCGGGTGCCCGGGCTGGGTGTGCCGGCTCGGGTCGAAGGAAGGGTGCGCCATGGGAGCCTCCGTGTCGGTGAGAACACGGGTTGTGACGTTCCTGAGGCTCCCGTTGTTGGCGTCACCGCTGTTACATGCGGGTTCGGCATGGATGGCTCAGCGCTTGTCGAGGTACTCCTCGCGCAGCAGGCGCTTGTAGAGCTTGCCCGTCGGGTGGCGGGGCAGCTCGTCGCGGAAGTCGACGCTCTTCGGGCACTTGTAGTGGGCCAGGCGCTCCCTGCAGTACTCGATCAGCTCGGCCTCCAGCGCGGGTCCCGCCTCGGCGGGGTCGGCGGGCTGGACGACGGCCTTGACCTGCTCGCCCATCTCCTCGTCAGGCACGCCGAAGACGGCCACGTCGGCCACCTTCGGGTGGACGGACAGCACGTTCTCCGCCTCCTGGGGATAGATGTTCACCCCGCCTGAGATGATCATGTAGGAGCGGCGGTCGGTCAGGTAGAGGAAGCCGTCCTCGTCGAGGTAGCCGATGTCGCCGAGCGTGGTCCAGCCCCTGCCCCGCGGGTCCTGCGCGGAGCGGGTCTTGTCCGGGTCGCCGTGGTACTCGAAGCGCGGGCCGTCGGAGAAATAGACCGTGCCGCGCTCGCCCGGCGGCAGCTCGTCGCCCTCCTCGTCCAGGATGTGCACCACACCCAGCAGTGGGCGGCCCACCGTGCCCTTGTGGGCCAGCCAGTCGGTGGGGCCCGCGTAGAGGAAGCCGTTGCCCTCGGTTCCCGCGTAGTACTCGTGGATGATCGGCCCCCACCAGTCGAGCATCTGCTCCTTGACGGGGACGGGGCAGGGCGCGGCGGCGTGGATCGCGCACCTCAGGGACGACAGGTCGTAATCGTTCCTGGAGGGCAGCTTGAGCATCTTGATGAACATGGTCGGCACCAGCTGCGAGTGCGTCACCCCGTACCGCTCGACCAGCGCGAGGTACTCGGCGGGGTCGAAGCGCTCCATCACCACCACCGTCGCCCCGAGCCGCTGGAACTGCAGGCAGTAGCGCAGCGGCGCGGCGTGGTAGAGCGGCGCGGGCGAGAGGTAGACGCTGTCGGCCGACGGCGCAAAGAGGAACTGGATGAGCTGCAGCAGCGGCCCAGGGGTGTCGAGGGGCGCCTGGGAGAGGGTCGGCTTGACACCCTTGGGCCGTCCCGTGGTCCCCGAGGAGTAGAGCATGTCCGAGCCCTGGCACTCGTCCTCGATCGGCGTCACGGGCAGGTCCCCGACCGCCTTCTCGTAGGACTCGAAGCCTTCGGCCACGCCGTCGAGCATCAGGCGGCGCTCCACGCCAGGCGCGGAGACCGTGGTGGCCACCTCGGCCAGCCTGGCCGAGGAGATGAAGATCCTGGCCTCGCAGTTCTCGACGATGTAGTTCAGCTCCTCGCTCCGCAAGCGCGAGCTGATCGCGGTGTAGTAGAGCCCGGAGCGCTGCGCGGCCCAGGCGATGACCAGGAAGAGCGGGTGGTTCTCCAGCATGAAAGCGATATGGTCGCCCGGTTTGAGCCCGGCCGCGCGGAAGAGGTGCGCGAGCCTGTTCGACTCCTCCTCCAGTTCGCGGTAGGTGACGACCTGCCCGGAGCCCGCCATGATCACAGCGGGCTTGTCGGGGGTGACTGCTGCGATGGCTCCCGGATGCATGACCAGAACACTATTCGGTTACCACGCCGGCAGGAAGGCCCCTGCCCGGCGGGTGGATCACGTAGGCGGTGCCCGAGCTGGAGCGCACCCATGCCCGCTCGAAGGCGTCGCGGGGCAGGACCACCCGCACCCCGCGCGCGGCGGGGTCGTTGGCGATCACGTCGCCCTCGGCGGTGAAGCCGGTCACCACGACCAGGTGACCATCGCTGTCGCGCCCCAGCTCCTCTGCGGTGAACGAGAGCGAGGCCACGAAGGGGACGCCCGACGCGATCAGCGGCTCGGCCGCGGCCAGTGAGGGGAACCTGGTCACGAAGGCTTCGAGCCCGAACGCGCCCGCGTAGGCGGTGTTGAACGCCCAGTTGCCGCTGCCGCCGTACGCCCTGTCGGAGGTGTGCCTGGCGGCGTGGTCGACGGCGGGATCGGGGTCGTTCTTGCGCACCCAGGCCGTCTCCGCGGGGCGCGGGCCCCTGCCCCAGTAGCCGACCACCATGGCCGTGGAGGTGGGGCTGCACCAGGCGCGCCCTCCGTGGTCCGCGTGCGCGAGCTGCGACTTGCGCGGCACCCCGAGTTCGCGTCCCCACGCCGCCCCCGCGCTCCCCTTGGCTGGGACGCCGCGCGCCGAGGCCACCGCGCCAAGGCTGCGCAGAACCGGCCGTACGGCGGAGCCCGGCCTGCGAAGAAGGGTGGCCCTCAGCTGATAGGAGGTGACCGGCCTGCTGAGCCTGAGCACGTCGGCCACGACCGTGCCCGTCGCGTCGGCCTGGCCCTTGACCGTGGTGCGCCTGATGCCGCTCTCGCCGTAGGCCCATCTGCCCATGACGTACCAGCCCGAGCCCGGCATCCTGACCTCGACCCGCAGCCAGCTCCCCGCGGGGGTGTCGGCGGTCCAGGAGGGCACCAGCTCGTCCGCCGCGAAGCCGATCTCCCGCTCGGGCCCCGTCCACCGTGAGATCTCCCACGCGCCCGACCGGACGAAGGGGCTGAAGGCGCCGATCGCCTCCCTGCGATAGGCGGCCTGCGCCTCTCCCGGCACACCTTGCCCATAAATCGCCAGCAATATAGCGATCACAAGTTGCATATCCTGACAGCTGCCCGCCGGGGACCTCCCTGCAATCCCAACAAAAGGCCGTGATCTCACAAGGAGATCACGGCCCTTTATGGCGAGTTGTCAGGCGTGATACACGGCCTTCCAACCGGAGTGGAAGCCCTTCGGGCCGTTGTAGCTGCCCCGGCTCACATCGACGTAGATGTGCTTGGCGTTCTTGCCGGAGAAGGAGTAGTCGGCGTCGCCCTTACCGCAGTTCTTGAAGCTCTTGAGGTAGGCGGAGCCGTCGTGGTTGATGACCTTGAAGGTCTCCCAGGCGCAGACGTACTTCTTCTTGCCCCACCACTTGTGGTTGGTGAGGGTGCTGTCGACGGTGAAGAAGAAGTCGTGCTTCCACGTCCAGACCTTCTTCTTGTAGGGCTTCTTCTTCCAGACGCAGTGCTTGTTGCCGTGCTTGTCCTTCCAGCACACCTGGACCTTCTTGTAGAAGGTCTCCCAGTGCCAGGTCTTGTAGGACTTCTTGGCCACGTCGACCTGACCGGAGGCCTGCGCCTTGTGGTCGCTGGAGTGGTACGCGCCCCAGGACGTGCCGGTGGTCGCCGCGCCGGTGGTCGCCGCGCTGGCGGCCACCGGGGCGCCGACAGCCACAGCTGTGGCGATGGCGGCGCCGGTCAGGATTCGTGAAACGAATCGCATTCGGGTTCTCCTCGGGAAGAGAGTTTCTGTCACGCTCTTCCTACGCCTGGGCGATTGCCGAATGCTTACAATCCACTTGAAACGCCTGGCCGGGCCCTAAATATCAGATAAGTGGATATTCCCGATCTTTCACAGGAAAAATTCAGGCTGGGATGACGGCACCCTTGTAGGTGTCCTCAATGTACTTCTTGACCTCCGGGGACTTGAGCAGCTTGGCCAGCTTCTGCACCAGCGGGTCGTTCTGCTTGCCGTCCTGGACGACCAGGCCGTTGGCGTACGGGTTGCCCTCGGCCTTCTCGACCACGAGCGCGTCGGTGGCCGGGTTGAGCTTGGCCTCCAGCGCGTAGTTGCCGTTGATGACGGCGGCGTCCACGTCCTCGAGCGAGCGGGGCAGCTGGGCGGCGTCGAGCGGCTTGAAGGCGATGTTCTTCGGGTTGGCGGTGACGTCGCGCTCGGTGGCGGCGGTGCCGACGCCCTCCTTGAGGGTGATCACGCCGTTGTCGGCCAGCAGCTTCAGCGCGCGGCCGAGGTTGGTGGCGTCGTTGGGCACGGCCACGCTGGCGCCGGAGGCGATCGAGGCGACGTCCTTCACCTTGCTGGAGTAGAGGCCCAGCGGCTCCAGGTGCGCGCTCTCCACCCAGGTGAGCTTGGCGCCCTTCTCCTTGTTGAAGTCACCGAGGTAGGGCTGGTGCTGGAAGTAGTTGGCGTCCAGCTGGCCCTCCTGGAGCTGCGGGTTGAGCGGCACGTAGTCGCTGAACTCGACGATCTCCAGCTTCAGTCCCTCCTTGGCGGCCAGGTTGTCCGAGATGTACTTCAGGATCTCGCCGTGGGGCGTGGGGGTGGCGCCCACCTTGAGCGTGTCGTCGGCCGTACCGGCCGAGGACGATCCGCAGGCTGCCAGAACAAGCGCTAGGAAGGCTGCGGTGACAACACCAAACAACTTACGCATAGTGATTCTCCAGTTATCGCTTGGCCAGACGGTCGGCGAAGGCGTCGCCGAGGGTCTGTGCCAGTTGGACGAGGATGATGATGACCACGCAGGTCGCGATCATGAGCGGCGTCTCGAACCGCTGGTAGCCGTAGCGGATGGCCAGGTCGCCCAGGCCGCCCGCGCCGATCACCCCTGCCATGGCGGAGTACGAGACCAGCGTGATGACGGTGACGGTAACCCCCGCGACCAGCGCCGCCCTGGCCTCGGGCAGCAGCACCTTGGTCACGATGGACAGCCGGCTGACGCCCATGGCGTGCGCGGCCTGGACCACGTCGAGGCTGACCCCGCGCAGCGCGATCTCCACCAGCCTGGCGAAGAACGGCACCGCGCCGATGGTCAGCGGCACGATGGCGGCGTAGAGCCCGATCGTGGTGCCCACGAGCAGGCGGGTGAAGGGGATCACCGCGATCATCAGGATGATGAACGGCAGCGACCTGCCGATGTTGACGATGAGGCTGAGCAGCTGGTTGGCCACCCGCGAGGGGAACAGGCCGTCACGCGAGGTGCCGACCAGCGCGACGCCGAGCGGCAGCCCGAACAGGACGGTGAACAGCGTGGACCAGACGACCATCAGGACCGTCTCCCACGTCGCCTGCCCCAGCAGCGGGACCATCTCCTGCCAGGTCATGCGGCCACCTCCACGATCAGGCCGCGCTCGCGCAGGTAGGTGAGGGCTGCCGTGGACTCGGCGCCGTCCAGCGAGACCCGCAGGCGGCCGACCGAGCCGCCGGCCACCTCCTCCAGCGCGCCGCCGAGGATGTTGACGTCCACGTCGAACTTCCGCACGAGCTGGGAGATGACCGGCTCTTCCGCCGCGCCGGTGAAGGTGATCGTGACGTCGCCCCTGGCCGGAGCCGGCAGGGGGAACAGCTCGGCCGCCAGGCGCGAGCCAGGCGTCGTCAGGAGCTGCCTGATCGGGCCCGACTCCTCGATGTGCCCTCCGGTCATGATGGCCACCGAGTCGCACACGCTCTTGACGACGTTCATCTCGTGCGTGATCAGCAGGATGGTCAGGCCGAGCTCGGTGTTGAGCCGCTTGAGCAGGGCGAGGATCGAGGCGGTCGTACCGGGGTCGAGCGCCGAGGTGGCCTCGTCGGCGAGCAGCACCGAGGGGTTGCCCGCCAGCGCCCTGGCGATGCCGACCCGCTGCTTCTGGCCGCCTGACAGCTGCCCGGGGTGGGCGTCGGCCTTGTCGGCGATGCCGACCAGGTCGAGCAGCTCGGCCACCCTGGCCGCGCGCTCGCTCCTGGCCACGCCCATGACTTCGAGGGGGAAGGCCACGTTGCCCGCGACCGTGCGCGACGACAGCAGGGCGAAGTGCTGGTGGATCATACCGATCCGCTGCCTGGCGGCGCGCAGCTCGCGCTCGCCGAGCGCGGTCATCTCCTGGCCCGCCACCGTCACGGTGCCCTGGTCGGGGCGTTCCAGAAGGTTGACGCAGCGCAGCAGCGTGCTCTTGCCGGCGCCGCTCTGGCCGAGCACGCCGAAGATCTCACCCTGACGCACGTCCAGGTCGACACCGTCCAGCGCGACGGTGCTCCCGTACGACTTGCGCAGGCCAGAAGCCTGAATCACGAATTTCCCCACAACGGAGTCGGTAATGGACAGTCAACGCGGGGGAAGCGTCAGCGGGTGCCTGGGTGAAACGGCAGGTGACTCAGGCGGCGCAGCACGAAGCTGGGTCGGATCATCGGAATGCCTTTGAACGAGAGGGTGGGAAGGGTGCGCTACCGGCGGGCCTGACAGCCCGTACACATGCGCATTCGCATCTCGTTCACACCGAGGCCAACGACGTCGTCCGAGGGGGTATTCCCTGGCCACGATGTGAAGTGGCTCACTCGAGGCCGCCCCCTGAAGGCCGAGCCTCACCCGTCATTCCATGTCGCCGACACTCCGGAAGGCGCGGCGGTAGGCGGAGGGCGTGGTGCCGAGGACCTTCGTGAAGTGCTGGCGCAGGCCGTTGCCCGTGCTGAAGCCCGAACGCTCGGCCACGGCGTCGACGGGCAGCCGCGTGGTCTCCAGGAGCTCGCGCGCCCTGTCCAGGCGCTGCCGTGTGAGCCACCCGATGGGGGTCAGGCCCGTCTCCTGGCGGAAGCGGCGGGTGAAGGTCCTGGTGCTCATCCTGGCCTGCTCGGCCAGCTGCGGGATGGTGACGGGCTCGTGCAGCCGCTCGAGCGCCCACCCCAGCACAGGGCCGAGCCCCCTGTCCTGGGCCGGGCCCGGCAGGTCGGGCGACACGTACTGCGCCTGGTCGCCCTCCCGCTGCGGCGCGACGACCATCCTGCGGCCGACCTCCGCCGCCACGGCCGCGCCGAAGTCACGGCGGACGATGTGCAGGCACAGGTCGATGCCCGCCGCGGTGCCCGCGCTGGTGAGGACGTCGCCTTCGTCGACGAACAGGGCACGCGGATTGACGTCGACCCTCGGGTAGCGCCGCTGCAGCTCGTCGGCGTGCATCCAGTGCGTGGCGGCTTCACGGCCGTCGAGCAGGCCGGCGGCGGCCAGGACGAAGGCGCCCGAGCACACGGCGGCGATCCGCGCGCCCCTCTCGTGCGCCTCGACCAGCGCGCTCAGCAGCGCCTCGGGCGGGCGGTAGGAGGCGTCCGCGCAGGCGGGCACCACGACGAGGTCGGCCGAGCGCATCGCCTCCAGCCCGTGGGGCGCGCGCAGCGACAGCCCGTTGAGCGACTTCGGCTCGTGGTCGGTGCTCTGGCAGAGCGCGAGGTCGTACCAGTCGGGGGTCAGGTCGCGGCGGTCCCTGCCGAAGACCTCACAGGGGACGGCGAGCTCGAACAGCGGACACTCGTCCAGCACAGGGACGACCACGCGGATCCTGGCCATGCCGCCAATCTAATGGCTCAAATCTTGTGGAACACGACATTTTCGCCACTAGTAGCCGGGAGGCACCCCGGCGACAGTGGTGTCATGAACCATGCGGGACCGCTCGACGTGGGCGAGGAAGAAGGGGCCAGGCTGCTGACGGCCGCGGTGGACCTGGTCGTACGGCACGCGAAGGAGGTGGCCGAGGGCCCGGTGGCGCCGCCGGAGCCCGGCACCGCGTGGCTGCGCGAATGGCTGGCGGGCCAGGACTTCGAGGTGGCGAGACCATCCGCCGAAGCGCTGCCCGAGGTGATGGAGGCGCTGCGCCGCTGGGGGGTGCACACGACGCACCCCCGCTACTTCGGCCTGTTCAACCCCACCCCCACCTGGTGGGGCGTGGCGGGCGAGCTGGTCGCCGCCGGGGTCAATCCCCAGCTGGCCGCCTACAGCCACGCGCCCGCCGCCGTCGAGATGGAGCGGCACGTGCTGCGCTTCATGGCCGAAAGGCTCGGCCTGCCCGCCACCACGGAGGGCGCCTTCACGGTGGGCGGCGCCGAGGCCAATCTGACGGCGGTCGTCGTCGCCATGACCCGCGGGTTCGCCACCTATCCGAGGTCGGGACTCTCCGGCCTGCCCGGACGACCCGTGCTGTACGCCTCCGCCGAGAGCCACCTGGCCTGGCTCAAGATCGCGCACATGACGGGGCTGGGCCGCGACGCCGTACGGCTGGTGCCCGCCGACGCGGCGCACCGCATGGACACGGCCAGGCTGCGCGAGATGCGCGCGGCCGACGTGGCGGCCGGCCTGCGACCCTTCCTCCTGGTCGGTACGGCGGGCACGACGGCAGGAGGCGCGCTCGACCCGCTGCGCGAGCTGGCCGCCCTGGCGCGGGAGTGGAACCTGCACTTCCACGTCGACGCCGCGTGGGCGGGAGCGGTCGCGCTGTCCGACACGCTGCGCCCGCTGCTGGCAGGGGTGGAGCTGGCCGACAGCGTCACGGTGGACGCGCACAAATGGCTGTCGGCGCCGATGGGCGCGGGCATGTTCCTCACCTCGCATCCGGCGGCTCTCTCGGAGAGCTTCCACGCGACGACCTCGTACATGCCCGCCGAGACCGAGGACGCTCCCGACCCCTACGCCACCAGCGTGCAGTGGTCACGCCGCTTCGCCGGCCTGAAGGTCTTCCTGGCCCTCGCCGTCGCGGGCAGGCATGCCTACGCCGCGCAGCTCGAGAGGGACGTGCGGCTCGGAGAGATGCTCGCGCGCCGTCTCGCCGAGGACGGCTGGTCGCGCATCAACGACACCCCTCTGCCCGTCGTCTGCGTGACGGCTCCCGAGGCCGAGACGGGAGGCCATGAGCGCAGCGCCGCCTGGCACGCCGCCGTCGCCGATCACGTGGTCAGGAGCGGCGCCGCGTGGCTCAGCACGGTCAGGCTCGCGGGGCGTCCCGCCATCCGCCTGTGCGTGACCAGCCATCGAACGGGCCCCGCCGACCTCGAGGCCGTGGTCAGCGTGCTCGCCGAGGCCCGCAAGAGGACGCGGATCGCCTGATCGAGGCCGCCGCGCGTGAAGAAGCCGCCCCGCCGTACGGTGACGGCGGGGCGGCTTCGGGGTGACGGTCAGACGGCCGCGGTCACGCGGCGGCCGGCTGCGCCACCTTCGCGGGGGCGAGCGCGATGTCGAGGACCTCGCGCACGTCGCTCACCGCGTGGATGGTCAGCTCGTCGCGGACCTCCTTGGGCAGGTCGTCCAGGTCGGGCTCGTTGCGGGCGGGGATGAGCACGGTGGTGATGCCCGCCCTGTGCGCCGCCAGCAGCTTCTGCTTGACGCCGCCGATGGGCAGCACCCTGCCGGTGAGGGAGATCTCGCCGGTCATCGCCACGTCGTTGCGGACCAGCCGTCCTGACAGCAGCGAGGCCAGGGCCGTGGTGAGCGTGACACCCGCCGAGGGCCCGTCCTTGGGGACGGCGCCCGCGGGGAAGTGCACGTGCACCGAGCGGTCCTTCAGCGCGGTGACGGGCAGCTCCAGCTCCGCGCCGTGCGAGCGCAGGTAGGACAGCGCGATCCGCGCCGACTCCTTCATCACGTCGCCCAGCTGGCCGGTGAGGGTCAGCCCCGTCTCGCCCGTCTCGGGGTCGGCCAGCGACGCCTCGACGTAGAGGACGTCTCCGCCCGCCCCCGTCACCGCGAGGCCGGTGGCCACGCCGGGCACCGAGGTGCGCTGCTTGGACTCGGGAAGCGACGCCTCGGGAACGAAGCGCGGCCTGCCCAGGTAGTCGACCAGGTTGTCCTCGCCGACGACGGACGGCAGCGCGTCCTTGGCCGTGACCTTGCGCAGGATCCTGGCGATCGAGCGCTCGAGGGAGCGCACGCCCGCCTCGCGGGTGTACTCGGCGGCCAGCTTGCGCAGCGCCGCCTCCTCCACCGTGACCTCCTCGGCGGTCAGGCCCGCCAGCTCCAGCTGCTTGGGCAGCAGGTGGTCGCGGGCGATGGCCACCTTCTCGTCCTCGGTGTAGCCGTCGAGGGTGACGACCTCCATGCGGTCGAGCAGCGGCCCAGGGATGGCCTCCAGGACGTTGGCCGTCGCGAGGAAGAGCACGTCCGACAGGTCGAGCTCGACCTCCAGGTAGTGGTCGCGGAAGGTGTGGTTCTGCGCGGGGTCGAGGACCTCGAGCAGGGCGGCCGTCGGGTCGCCCCGGTAGTCGGCGCCGACCTTGTCGATCTCGTCGAGCAGCACGACCGGGTTCATCGAGCCCGCCTCGCGGATCGCCCTGACGATGCGTCCGGACTGCGCGCCGACGTAGGTGCGCCGGTGTCCGCGGATCTCCGCCTCGTCGCGCACGCCGCCGAGGGCGACGCGGACGAACTTCCTGCCCATGGCGCGGGCCACGGACTCGCCCAGCGACGTCTTGCCGACTCCTGGAGGGCCCGCCAGAGCGAGGACGGCGCCGCTGCGGCGGCCGCCCACCACGCCGAGGCCCTTGTCCTGGCGGCGCTTGCGCACGGCCAGGTACTCGATGACGCGGTCCTTCACGTCGTCGAGGCCGGTGTGGTCGGCGTCGAGCACCTCACGGGCACCCGCGATGTCGTAGTTGTCGTCGCTCGTCTCGTTCCACGGGATGTCGAGGACGGTGTCGAGCCACGTGCGGATCCAGCCGGTCTCGGGCGACTGGTCGGAGGTCCGCTCCAGCTTGTCGACCTCCTTGAGCGCGGCCTCACGCACCTTCTCGGGGAGGTCGGCCGCCTCCACGCGGGCGCGGTAGTCCTCCTCCTCGGTCTCGGTGTCGCCGTTGAGCTCCTTGAGCTCCTTGCGGACCGCGGCCAGCTGCTGGCGCAGCAGGAACTCCCGCTGCTGCTTCTCCATGCCCTCCTGGACGTCCTTGCGGATCGTCTCGGCCACGTCCAGCTCGGCCAGGTGCTCACGCGACCACTCGACCAGCTTGGCCAGCCTGTCGGCGGGGTCGGGGGCCTCCAGCAGCTCCACCTTCTGCGCGGTGCTCAGCCAAGGTGTGTAGCCGGAGCTGTCGGCCAGCACGGAGGGGTCGTCGATCTGGTTGACCTGGTCGACCACCTGCCACGCGCCACGCTTCTGCAAGATGGTCGTGGCCAGGGCCTTGTACTCCTTGGCCAGCTCCTGCGCCCGCTCACCCACCTGAACGGGGTCGACCGTGAGCACCTCCACCCACAGGGCCGCGCCCGGGCCGGTCGTGCCCTTGCCGACCCTGGCCCTGTTGACGCCACGGACGACGGCGGCGGGCTCACCCCCGGGGAGCCTTCCGACCTGCTCCACCACGGCCTGGACGCCGACGGCGCCGTAACGGCCGTCGATCCTGGGAACGAGGAGCACCCGCGGCTTGTTGAGACCAGAAGCCTGAGCCGCGTCGATCGCAGCCCGGACCTCGGAGTCGGACAGGTCCAGAGGGACCACCATGCCCGGCAGGACCACCTCGTCGTCGAGTGGCAGGACCGGGAGGATCAAGCTCTCACTCATCTGAACTCCAAAGGGTTGAGTTATACCGACTCAATTAACGAGAGCCCTCCAATGTTCCCGAAGTTGCTGATGTTCGCTCACAGCGATCGTAATGATGTAAGTGATACCTCCGAGGGATCACTCTCAGGGTTGATGCGGGCCTGGTCAGAGCCTCGTAGGCTGTTGCGGTGATCTCGGCCGTCGTCCAGCCCTTCAGGCTCGCGCTCTTCAGGGGCGAGGCCGACCCCGCGCCCGCGCGTTCGCGCAGGTTGCGCCCTCCGATGCCCAGGCCGCTGCGCGGGCTGCTGCCCTTCGGCCACCTCGATCTGGTGCGGGTGGCGGATCTCCTGCTGGCCTGGACGCTGTTCGGCACCGTCTTCAGCGACCTGACCAACCTGACCGAAGCCGCACCGCAGCCGATGTGGCTGGCATGAGGGAGCGGGCCTCGCTGCTGGGCGGGTCGCTGGAGACGGGTCCCGTGGAAGGGGGCGGGTTCGAGGTGAAGGCCATGCTGCCGCTGGAGGGAGTGTCATGATCAGGGTGCTGATCGCCGACGACCAGGGCATGGTGCGCACCGGGTTCACCGTCTTCCTGAGCAGCCAGCCCGACATCGAGGTGGTCGGCGAGGCCGCCAACGGCGCCGAGGCGCTGGAAAGGGTCGCCGAGCTGGCGCCCGACGTGGTGCTGATGGACGTCAGGATGCCGGTGATGGACGGGCTGGAGGCCACCAGGCGGCTGATGGCCTCCGCCCGGACGAAGGTGCTCATCCTCACCACGTTCGACCTGGACGACTACGTCTACGAGGCGTTGCGCGCGGGCGCCAGCGGGTTCCTGCTGAAGGACGCCTCTGCCGCGCAGCTGGCCGAGGCGGTGCGGGTGGTGGCGGCGGGCGACGCGCTGATCGCGCCCGCTGTCACCAAGCGGCTGATCCACGAGTTCGCCAGGCTGGGCGGGCCGAGGGCGCCCTCGGTGAAGCGGCTGGCCGAGCTGACCGAGCGGGAGACCGAGGTGATGACGCTGATCGCCCAGGGGCTGTCGAACCAGGAGATCGCCTCCAAGCTCGTGGTGGCGGAGCAGACGGTGAAGACGCACGTGGGCAGGGTGCTGACCAAGCTCGACCTGCGCGACAGGGCCCAGGCGATCGTCTACGCCTATGAGACGGGGCTGGTGCGCCCTGGCGAGTGAGCGAGGCCGCGCGACCCGATCAGGAGGCGCTGCCGAGCGCGCGAAGCACGAAGCCCGACACGATCTCCTCGGCCGCCTCCACGCTCACCCGCCCGCTGATCAGCGGCTCCCGCTCGGCTCCGATGACGGCCATGATCATGCGTGCCGTGGCCGCGACGTCCTGCAGGTGGAAGTCCGCCGAGGCGGCGCCGCTGTCGAGGATCTCGACCAGGATGCGCTGCATCGGCGCCACGTGGTCGGCCAGCTGCTGGTAGGCGTCGGGGCCGAGGGAGGCGCTGAGCCCCGCGGCGCCGGGATGCGGATGCGCCACGAGCCCGGCCAGCTGCAGCCTGACGAAGGCGCGCAGCCGCTCCGAAGGCGAGGCGGACGGCGGCAGCTGCGCGGTGTAGGCCTCGATGAAGTAGTGCGTGACGCGCTCGGTGAAGGCGAGCAGCAGCGCCGCCTTGTCGGGGTAGTAGTTGTAGAGCACGGTGCGGGTGATGCCGGCCTCGTGCGCCACGTCCGTCATCGAGATCGCGTCGATGCCCTGCACGCGCGACAGCCGCGAGACCGCCTGCAGGATGCGGTCCTGCGTCTGGGCGCGGTGCTCGCCGATCGTGGCGGCGCTGATCCTGGGCATGGGCCTATGCCGCCGACCTGACCGTGTGCAGCAGTTCGGCCAGCACCTCGGTGTTGAGCTGGTAGGCCAGCCGCACCTCGCGGATGATCCGCTGCCCCTCCGCCTCGTCGAGCGCGAGGGCGTCGAGGCGGGCGCGATACTCGTTCTTGAAGCGCGGCAGCGAGCCGATCTCGTCGAAGACGTAGAAGTCGACGCCGCCGCCCTTGCCGTAGCCGTAGATCTTCTGCAGCTCCATCCTGATGAACTGGCCGCCCGACAGGTCTCCCATGTAGCGGGTGTAGTGGTGGGCGATGTAGCCGCCCGGCCAGTCGGAGACCTGCTCGATGCGGGCCACCAGGGTCCTGGTCGCCTTGGACGGCGCGATGCGCGACTCCCACGCGGGGCCGTAGATCGTCGCCAGGTCCCGCTCCAGCGCCCGCTGCCGGTACAGCGAGGGGAAGACGAAGCGCCCTGCGACGGGGTGCTCGGCCAGCCGCTCGGCCGCGCCGTCGAGCGCGAGGTAGGCGAAGTAGTGCTGGGCGACCATCTCGCCGTACTCCTCGGCGCTGAGCCGTCCCGCCATCAGCTCGGTGAGATAGCTTTCGCCCTCGGCCGACTCGTGGTCGCTCCAGGTGGCCGCGCGAAGGGTCTCGGAGAAGGTCATGACACAGTGTCACCAAAATCGGTGGCTCACGTCAAGTCGATGACGACACCATGTCATAAACCCCAGGATCAGGGCGACCACGGGCAGCCAGGCGAGGCGCTTCGCGGGCGCAGGTCGCCGCGCGACCCAGCGCGCGTCGCCCCGGGGCGTGAACCTCCCGGCTAACTCGCGGGTACTACGCCGTCGCGGGGCTCCGCCGACACCGTCGGAGCCGCCGGACAGCGTGCGATCATCGGGCCCGGTCAGCCGCCATGGACGCGGATCGAGTGGGGACACGTCCTGGCGAGCACGCCCGTGATGTGGCGACCGTCCGTGGTCCGCTCTCGCGGTTGCCGAGCTGCAGGAGTGGACGGCATCGGCCGACGGACCGCGGCGAACAGGCGCGCCAGCGTAGCCGACCTGCCGCCGTCGGCCGCCTGCGGTGCGATGGCGGCGACGCCTTCCTCCAGCCACGCCTCCCACGCCCCACGCTCGCCGCTGTCGAGACGGCCGTGCGCCTCGGCCAGGTCGAGGATGGCCGTGCCGATCTCGCGGGCCATCGTCCCGCCCGTGGGACGGAACCGGCTGCCGATGACACCCAGATGACGAACCTGCACCCGCGCACCGGCCAGCGCGAGCGTGATGTTGAGGAAGGACTCCACTCCGAAGTCCGCAGGAAGCGGCTCGGTGAGCAGCGACCGGCGCACCGCCCGGTAGCCGGTCAGCGCGTTCGCCCCCATGAACCCCGTCTCCGGGAAGAACCTCTCGGTCAGCGGCTCGTAGACGGTGAACGTGGAGCTGAGGATCGTGCCGGGGTGGTCGTATTCGTAGTCGCCCACCACGTGCCCTGCGGTGCCGGAGGCGGCTGCCGCGCGGAGTTCGGCGGCGACGTTGAGCTCCGAGGAGACCAGGTCGGCGTCGAGGAAGCACACCCACTCGGTGCGAGCCACATCGATCGCGGCGTTCATCGCGGCGCCCTTGCCCTTCGGCCCGCTCAGGACCTCCGCCCCCGCCGCGGCGGCACGCCGCGCGGTGGCGTCGGTCGAGGCGCTGTCGACGACCAGGATCCTGTCGCCCGGCCCGGCGGCGGCGCGCGCCTGCCCGACGATGGCGGCGACGGTGGCCTCTTCGTTGTGCGCGGGGATGACGAAGGTGAACAATGCCGTGTCTCCCGGGGGTGCGGTCAGCCACCACCCTAACGATCACCCGCCGCCCGGCGCGTTCCGCCCGAACGTGACCTCTGTCACCATATGGGGCCTTCGTTGATCACCGCGGTGGTCGCACGACGGCGCCCTGAAGGGTGGCGGCCTGGCCACCCGGGCGCGCCTGGAGCGGCGGGAGATCCCGATGGATCTCCCGTGCACTCGACACCTACCTGGCTGACCGCGCTCGCCGGGCCCGAGTCGAGCAGCGGGACCTGCGCAAGCCCTTGCCCGCATCGAGTACGCCGCGCACCTGGACGGGCGGCTGCGTCGATGCGAGGCCGCCGGGTTGAATGACGAGGCCGATCGGTGAAACAGATAGAGGGCGGGGCCAGAATCGCGAAGAGGGGAGACATCATGACGAGCCGGGCGGACGCGCCGCGGGGCTCGTTGACGGTCTGGCTTCAGCCGACGGACGCCCCCAAGCGCGACAAGAACCGCAACCATCCCGACCTCCATGTCCCCGACGGAGGCGATGTGGACGCCGAGGCGAAGCGGCCGAGCCACGGCCGTCCAGGCGGCGAGACCTTCCTCGGCTTCAACGGCCGGCACCGCCGGGGGGCGAGTTCGCGGACCCGGTGCGGCGACGTCGTCGGTGCGGTACTCCGCCGTCCATGAGGTGAACTGATCACATAGTTCCGCCATCGGCGTATGCGGCGAGACCGTCTGCCATACGTTGCATGAAACGGGTCAGGTACCACCGCCAGAAACCACCCGAGAGCGGCAGCTTGGGGTCAAAGGTGGCGGACCAGGCGATGTCGGTGCCGCCTCCGGGTACCGGGGTGAGATCGATGGTCCCACGGTAGGACCGGAAGGGCCCGCCCACGTTGTCGTAGACGAACCGCCGGTCGGTGATCAGCTCGACGATCCGCTCCCGGGCGACGTGACGGCCGGTGCGGAAGATCCTGGTGTCGCCGACCTCTTGCCGGCCCACGGGGTCGCCGTCCTCGACATCGGCCGAGCCGATCGGCGACCACACCGGCCAGGTGGCCGCGTGAGTGAGCGCCGCGAAGACGGCATCAGGATCGGCTTGCGAGCGTGCGGTCACGGCATAGGAGTACGGCATGAGCCCAAACGTAGGCTCCGCCGCCTTCCGGGGACATGCGCGCGATTGCCGAGGATCGATCAGTTCTTGCGGTACGCCGAGGGCCGGACACCGGTCTGGCGCAGGAAGGCCGACGACAACGCGCCTGGACTGGCGAACCCGCACCGCCGGGCGATCTGCTCGATGCTGAGGGAGCTGGTGGACAGCAGCCGCTGCGCCTGCTCGATCCGCAACCGGGTGAGGTACCGGTGGGGTGTCTGGCCGGTGGCCTCCCGGAAGACGCGGACGAAGTGGTACACGCTCAGATGGACCTCGGCGGCGATGGTGGCCAGCGTCAGAGGCTCCGCCAGGCGCTCCCGCATGATGGCGACGCCCGCCCGGACGGCGGCGTGCTCGGGACCGGGCAGGCGTTCGTCCCTGCCGTGGGTCAGCAGGTGCGTGGCGAGGAACGCCGCGGCGGACTCCGCGTACAGGTCGCTGACGCCGCCGGCGCCCGGCAGCGAGCGGAGGAGCTGTTCGACAACCGGATCTCCCCCTCGCAGGACAGTCGACAGCGCTTCGAAGTCGGGCTCACGGCCGCCCAGCGCTCCGGCGACCTGCTGGACGGTCGGCGAGGGAAGGTGGACCTGGATGGTGCTCAACCCGGACGTCGCCCGGTAGCTGAGTGAGCTGGCGCGGCCGGGGACCATGAGTTCCAGATGGCCGGGAACCCAGCGGCGCCGGACGGGTCTCCCACCGGCATGTGTCCACATGTCCGCGTTCCCGGCTACGCAGAGCACAAGATGCAGGTCAGACACTGCGGGGAGCGCAAGGTGCTCAACCTCGGACGCGTGGTCGAAGCCTTGGACGAGTAGTGATCGCCAACCGGCGTCGTCCCAGCTGTTGTACGTGTGCCGCACGTACACCGGCGTATCGAAGCCGGCATAGGCCGCCAGATCGAAGTCAGGCGAGTCGAACACACGGCGAGTCTAGTCGGCGATCAGGCGCCTGATGGGGCCCAGGACCGCGCCCGCCAGGGCGAATAGCGAGCGGGCCGGAGCGCGCCGTACACCGGACCGCGCATCCAGCCCGCCCCGCGCAGGCGGGCACCCGCCTCGCTCGTGACCACCACGTCCAGACAGGATCAGTCGGTGTACCAGGTGTCGTAGTAATCGCACGACCAGTAGCCCCAGACCTTGAGCTTGAAGCAGGCGCGGAACCACCGAGAGCCCCAGTTGTTGATGGCGGGCGTCGTCACGCTGGACTTGCCAGAGGCGATCGTGCGGTGGCAGTAGCGCCAGGTCTTCCTGTTGTCGTCCGACCAGTCCAGTGACACGACGTCACCGGGCTTGAGGTTGCTGCCCCACACCCAGTAGATGCGTTCGTAGCGCCCGGTGTTGCGGTTGTAGTAGACGCGGTTCTTGCTCGTGTACAGCCGCGCGGCACCGGCTCCCGCCTGCACACCGCCCCGGTACCAACGGTCCGATTCGCGGGGGACGTACGGGTGGGGGTTGATATTGGGCCCACACGAGCCTCCTATGGGCCCGGCGGCGGCGCGGCCGCCGGGCTCGTGAGGGGAGAGCGGACCGGAGCCCGTGAGAAGACCGGAGGTGCTCGTGCATGGTCACAGGGGACGACTCTCCTCGAAGGGGGGTGTCCAGTCCTGTCAGAGAGCTACGACAAGATTGCCATCATGGAAGTCCAGCTCAAGTCCCCCCAGGGCCGGTGGATCCTGGCCGCCACCGTGCTCGGCTCAGGCCTGGCCATGCTCGACAGCACGATCGTCAACGTCGCGCTTCCGACCCTGAGCAGGGAGCTCGGCGCCGACATGGCGGGGGCCCAGTGGACGATCAACGCCTACACCCTCACTCTCGCGGGGCTCATCCTGCTCGGCGGCTCCCTCGGCGACCGCTTCGGCCGTCGCAAGATCTTCCTGATCGGCACCGTGTGGTTCGCGCTGGCCTCGGCGCTGTGCGGCGCCGCGCCCAACGTCGAGACGCTGGTGCTGGCCCGCGCCCTCCAGGGGGTGGGCGGCGCGCTGCTCACGCCGGGTTCGCTGGCGCTCATCCAGGCCAGCTTCGTGCGCGAGGACCGGCCGAGGGCGGTGGGCGCCTGGTCCGGGCTCGGCGGTGTGGCCAGCGCGATCGGCCCGCTGCTGGGCGGCTGGCTGGTGCAGACCGCGGGCTGGCGCTGGGCCTTCCTGATCAATCTGCCGTTCGCCGCGATCGTCGTCCTGACCACGCTCAGGCACGTGCCCGAGTCGAAGGACGAGCAGGCGGTGGGCCGCTTCGACGTGCTCGGCTCGGTGCTGGCCGCGCTGGCGCTGGCCGGCATCACCTACGGTCTGATCGAGAGCGGCCAGCCGATTCCGCTGGTCGTGGGCCTGGTGCTGGCCGTCGCCTTCGTGGCGGTGCAGATCCGCAGGTCGCCGGATGCGCTGGTGCCTGTGAGCCTGTTCAACAACCACGTGTTCACCGCCGTGAACGTGGTGACGCTGATCATGTACGCGGCGATGGGCGTGGTCTTCTTCCTGCTGACCCTGCAGCTGATCGTGGTCGCTGGCTTCTCCGAGGTCGCCGCGGGCGCGGCGCTGCTGCCGGTGACGGTTCTGATGATGCTGCTGTCGGCGCGGGCGGGCGAGACGGCCAGGCGGTACGGCCCGCGCCTGCCGATGACGATCGGCATCCTCGTTGCGGGCGCCGGGTTCCTGCTCATGAGCACGATCGGCAAGGGGTCAAGCTACTGGCTGCAGGTGCTGCCGGCCGTCACGGTCTTCGGCCTCGGTCTGGCCGCGGCCGTCGCGCCGCTGACCGCGACCGTGCTGGCCACCGCCCAGGAGCGTTACGCCGGTACGGCCAGCGGCGTCAACAACGCCGTCGCCCGCACCGGCAGCCTGCTGGCGGTGGCGGCGATCCCGCCCTTCGTCGGCCTGGTCGGTGACGCGCTCGGGGATCCCGCGCGCTTCGACGGGGGATTCACCAAGGCCATGCTGATCAGCGCGGGCATGATGGCCGTGGCGGCGCTGATCACCTTCTTCACCATCACCACGAACGTGCTGGCGCCTCAGAAGGTGAAGGACTGACTGCGCACGCTGTTGTCGAAGTTGGACACCAGCAGCTCGGGCTCGCCCACGGACCTGATGTCGGGCAGCCTGGTCAGCAGCTCGCGGAACATCGTCCGCATCTCCTGCCTGGCCAGGTTGGCCCCGAGGCAGAAGTGCGGGCCGGGGCCGCCGAAGCCGACGTGCGGCTTGGTGTCGCGGGTGATGTCGAAGGCGTCGGCGTCGGGGAAGACCTCCTCGTCGCGGTTGGCCGAGCCGTAGAAGAGGACCACGCGGTCGCCCTTCTTCAGCTCGAGGCCGCGCAGCGCGTAGTCCTCGGTGACGGTTCTGCGGAACTGGATGATCGGCGAGACGTGCCTGACCATCTCCTCGATGGCGCCGTTGACGTGGCCGTCGAAGTCGGACATCAGCAGCTCGCGCTGGGCGGGGTGGTCGGTGAGCAGCTTGATGCCGTGGGCCATCGTGTTGCGGGCGGTCTCGTTGCCCGCCACCAGCAGCAGCGCGAAGAAGGAGCCCAGCTCCTTGTCGGTCAGCTTCTCCCCGTCGGGGTTGGCGGTGACCAGGGCGGAGACGAGGTCCTTGCCCGGCTCGGCGACCCGTTCGTGGCCCAGTTGGATGACCATGCGCTGCAGGGCCAGCAGCGCCACCACGTTCTTGCCCGCCAGCCTGGCGCTCTGCAGCAGGCTGGGCCGTACGCCGCTGTAGGCGGTGGAGGCGTCGACGTGCTCGTGCACCTTGGCCCGCATGCTCTCGGGGATGCCCATCATGTCGCAGATGACGTGGATGGGCAGGCGCGCGGCCACCTGGGAGACGAAGTCGCCAGGACCCTTGGCGATCACGTCGTCGACGATGCGCGCGCAGGCCTTCTCGATGTCGGCCTGCAGGCCCTGCAGCATCTTGGGGCTGAAGGCGCGCGAGACGATGCGCCGCAGCCTGGCGTGGCGGGGGTCGTCCATGTTGACCATCGACTCGCCGAACACGTGCTTGACCCAGCCGGGCGGCTCGGGGTTGGTGACGGCGGGCTCGCTGGAGAAGACCTTGGCGTTGCGGCTGGCCTCGACGACGTCGGCGTGGCGGACCAGGGCGTAGAAGCCGGTGCCCGAACGCAGCAGCGGGACCTTCTTCTCGGGGAAGAAGACGGGCAGGTCGGCCTGCCTGAGCCTGGCGAACGCCTCGTGCCGTTCCTTGAGTGGTCTGCGCCAGAAGTCCAGGTCCGCGAGGTCGATGTCCACCCGTCTATCCTGGCACGTTCCCTGGGCGTTAAGGCCGGGTTCTACGGGCCTGGGGACCATCCCAGCATGGACGTCTCTCGTACCGCCCTGCTCGCCGCCGCCTGCCTCGCCCTGCCCCTGCTGCCGCTGCCCTCGACGACCTCCCCCGCCGCCGCCTCGGTGAAGGAGTGCGCGGGGCGCCCCTCCGACTTCGACGGCGACGGGCTGGCCGACCTGGCGATCGCCGCGCCGTACGACAGCGTGGACGGTCACGCCCGCGCGGGCGCGGTCACGATCATGTACGGCTCGGGCCGCAAGGAGCGCCTCTCCCAGGCCACGCCCGGCGTTCCGGGCGACCCCGAGAACGGCGACTCCTTCGGCTCGGCGCTCGCGGCGGGCGACTTCGACGGCGACGGCTGCGGCGACCTCGCGGTCGGGGTGTCGGAGGAGTTCTTCGGCGCGCCGGTTCCCGGCGCCGACGGCAACGGCGCCGTCCAGCTCTTCCACGGTTCGCCGGGCGGGCTCACCGCGGGCAGGCAGCTGTCGCCCTCCAGGCGCGGCTCCGACCGGTACGGCGCGGCGCTGGCGGCAGGCGACCTCGACGGCGACGCCGACGACGAGCTGGTCATCGGCGCTCCCGCGATGGGCGGCGGGGGCGCGGTCGTCGTCCACGGCTTCAAGGGCCGCGCGCGCTACCAGCTCACCCAGAAGGGCCTGCGCCAGCGGGGCGCGGTCACCGACCAGTTCGGCGCGGCGCTGACCACCGGCGACTTCGACGGCGACGGCAAGGACGAGATCGCGATCGGCGCGCCCGCCGACACCGTCCGCTTCGACGGTCAGGGCTCGGTGACGGTGGTGAACCCGCGCACCCGCAGGAACGTCCAGTACACGCAGTCGAGTCAGGGGGTGAAGGGCGCCGCGGAGAAGTGGGACGCCTTCGGCGGCTCGCTGGCCGCCGCCGACTTCGACGCCGACGGCCGCGACGACCTGGCGATCGGCGTGCCGGGTGAAGGGCTGAGCGCCAACCAGCGCGCCATGGACTACGGCGACGGCATGGTGCACGTCCGCTACGGCACCGGACGCTGGGAGGCGTGGACGCAGCGGCTGCTCAAGGGGACGCCGCGCTACTCCGACAGGTTCGGCGCGGCGCTGGCCGCCGGCGACTTCAACGGCGACGGCGACGCCGAGCTGGCGGTGGGCGTGCCGGGCGAGAACGCGGTGCAGGTGCTGGCGGGCGGCAGGCGAGGCGGGCTGAGCAGGCACCGCGACCTGCTGATCAAGGGCAGCGGCCGCGACTTCGGCGCCTCGCTGGCCGCGCTGCCCTCGGTCGGCCGCTACCGCACGCTGTCGGTGCGCCGCCCCGTCCACGGCCTGGTCGTGGCCGCGCCGGGGCGGGGAGTGGTCACGCTGGTGCCCGGCTCGTCGGCGGGCCTGCGCCCCGCCAAGGCGCGCAGGCTCGCCAGCGGCCACGGCCTGTACGGCTACGCCTTCGGCTGAGCGGCTGAGCGGGGTCAGCGCAGCAGCGGCTCCAGGTCGGACGGGTCGCGGAAGTGGACGCCGACCAGGCCCGCGTGCTCGGCGGCCTCGATGTTCTCCAGCCGGTCGTCGACGAACGTCACCTCGCCTGGCTCGGCCCCGAGCCCCTCCAGGACGGCGAGGTAGATCTCCCTGTCGGGCTTCACCATGCCCATCCTGCCGCTGTAGAAGCGCGGCTCGATCCCTGCCATCCACGGCAGGCGGTCGATGCCGTCGGCGATGCAGACCGGCGCGTTGGACAGCAGCGCCACGCGCGGCAGCCGCCGCATGACCGCGACCGTGCCCTCGTTGGCGTGCGACCAGCTGGCCACGTCGAGCTCGACGAGCCCGTCGACCTCCTGCTCGCCCGCCTGACGTCCGAGCGCCAGCGACCAGTACTCCTGGGGGCTGAGCGTGCCCCTGTCGAACTCGAGGCGGTGCTTCCAGTAGCCCTGCCTGAAGGCGGGCAGGTCGAGGCCCGTGGCCTGGGCCATGGCCTCGACGTCGGAGTGCGGCTGGGGGAGGGACAGGACGTTTCCGTAGTCGAACAGCACCCAGTTCATGGGGATCAATCCCACCAGTCGTGGGCGAGATCGTCCAGGGTGGTGGCCTTGGAATCGGGCAGCACCCGCATGTACCAGGGCAGGTGACTGTACTCGTGCAGCAGCGTGTACGCCATGATCGTGCGGGGGTCGAGCGGCTTGCCGTACGAGCCGAGGATCCTGGCGAGCACCCCCTCGCCGGTGAAGAAGACGGCCGGGGCGACGAACTCGTACTGCCAGGCGCCGCGCAGGGCGGGTTCGAAGTCGAACAGGCCGGACAGCCGGCCGTCGTCGCCGATCAGGAAGTGGTCGGGCATCGACTCGGTGTGCAGCAGCACGGGCTCGCCGGCGGGAAGGGTCACACCGTCGAGGAAGGCGGGGATCTGCTCGAGCCACTCCTCGCCGAGCTTCCTGGCGCGCTGCTGCTCGACCGCGTTGGCCTTCTGCTCCTTGACGAAGGCGTCCCAGTCGTCGAACCTCAGCCCCTCGACGTCGGGGATCGGCAGGTCGTGCAGCGCGGCGAACACCTCGCCCAGCTGCGCGGCGAGGTCGTGCCTGGCGGCCGGGTCGAGGGACGGCCACACGTCCTTCAGCTCGGCGCCCTTCAGGCGCTCCATGAGCACGTAGCCCCAGCGGTCGTACTCGCCCACCGCCTCGACGCCGGGGGTGGCCACGGGAAGGCGCCCGTGGACGGCTTCGAGGACGCCGCTCTCCAGGCCCGTCTCCTCGGCGTAGACCGGCGGGTAGAGCTTGAGCACCAGCTCCTCGCCCACGGCGTAGACGGGCAGCGAGCCGCCGTCGAACCGCTGGACGTCGCCGGTGTGGCCGAGCGAGGCGAGCAGCGCCTCGACGCCCGGCCGCAGCGCGACCTCGTCCCTGCGGACGGCGTCGTACTGCTCTTCGGTGTCAGAGAGGGGGAAGGTCACCGCCGAAAGGTATCGGGTGCCCACAAGCCCCCCGCAACGTGTTTTATCCGCCCGAAGCGGCGGCCTGGATGGTGACGGTCTTGGTGGTCTTCGCGGGGGCGCCCTTGCGGGAGATGTAGTCGAGGGTGCGGAAGTCGACGGACAGCTCGGTGGAGGTGAGCCTGGCGGCCAGGTAGCCGCGGCGCTGGTCGATGTAGGAGATGTGCGGGTTCTCCGCCAGCGCCTCGGCGATCCACGCCTTGTCGCGGTAGCCGTCGCCGTCGCTGGCGATGGACGAGGCGACCAGCTCGCGGGCGACCACGGGCGAGGAGGGGTCGTCGAAGTCGAGCTTGAGCTCGGCGTCGTGGTGCATGTGGGCGTCGCCGGTCAGGACGACGGGGTTGGAGGTCTCCTGGAGCCAGCCGAGCAGCCTGGTCCGCTCGGGGGCGTAGCCGTCCCACGAGTCGAGGTTGACCTCGCGTCCAGGGCCGACCTTGTAGTCGCGCTGGGCCATCATGATCTGCTGGCCGAGCAGGTTCCACCGGGTGGTGGAGGAGCGCAGGCCCTCCGACAGCCAGCGGCGCTGGTCGTCGCCGAGGAGCGTGCGGCGGGCCGACAGGCGTTCGTCGCAGGAGGCGCGCACGCCGTCCATGCAGGCCTGGTCGTCGCGGAACTGACGGGTGTCGAGCAGGTGGAAACGGGCGAGCGTGCCCCATGAGACGCGTCTGTTCACCCGCAGCACCGCGCCCTGGAGGCTGGCCCTGCGCAGCGGCATGTTCTCGTAGTAGGCGCGGAAGGCGGCCGCGCGGCGGCGGGCGAAGCCGGGAGCGCCTGTGCTCGAGACCGGTCCCGCCCAGTTGTTCTCCAGCTCGTGGTCGTCGAAGGCGACGAGCCAGGGGGCGACGGCGTGCGCCTTCTGCAGGTCGCGGTCGCTCTTGTACTGCGCGTGGCGCAGCCGGTAGTCGGCCAGCGTGGCGCACTTGCCCGGGGTGTGCGTGCGGACCCTGCCAGCCAGCGCGGTGTAGCCGCTCGGGCCGTACTCGTACATGTAGTCGCCCAGGTGCACGACCAGGTCGGGCTCCTGCTCGGCGAGGCGGCGGTAGGCGGTGTAGTAGCCGTGCTCGTAGTGGGCGCAGGCGGCCACGACGAAGGTGAGCGGCTGCGCGCCGACGGGTGTGGTCCTGGTACGGCCCGCGCGCGACAGCCTGCCCTCGCTCTTGAAGCGGTAGAAGTACTCCCTGCCGGGCTCCAGCCCCTTGGCCTCGACGTGCACGCTGTGCGCGGCGCCGGGCGAGGCGGTGGCCGTGCCGGACCTGACGACCTTGGAGAAGCGCTCGTCGGTGGAGATCTGCCAGTCGACGTCGAGGGAGCGGGAGGGCATGCCGCCCCTGCCGTCCCCGCTGAGCGGGTCGAGCGCGAGGCGGGTCCACAGCACGAAGCCGTCCGTGGAGGGGTCTCCCGAGGCGACCCCCAGCGTGAAGGGGTCGCCTGCCAGGGATCGGGAGGGCGGAAGGAGGAAGGAGGCGGCCGTCGCGGCGAGGAAGGTTCTGCGTTCCACGCCCCAGGTATGTCCTGCTCCGCTGACCCGGCCATGACAGCCGAGTCAATCGGAGATGAACATCAGTCCTCCAGCCAGCCCAGCAGCTCCTTCGCGGTCTCGGCGGCGTCGGAGTCGCCGAGCGCGGTGAACTGCTCAAGGGCCTCGCGGGCGCGGGCCACCGCCTCGGGATTGCGGTCGAGCGCCTGCAGCACGCGAGCCTGGTCGTAGGCGAGCGTGGCCAGTTCGAAAGGCTCGTCCTCCAGCAGCGGGCGAGCCTGCTCGCCCGCCTCCAGCGCCCGCTCGCTCTCCCCCGCCCAGTGCAGCGAGAGGGCGTGACGGCGCAGCATGCGGCCCCTGTCCCCCGGGCTGCCCGCCGCCTCGTAGTACCCGGCGGCGGTGGCGAAGGCCTCGGCGGCCTCGGCGTCGCGGTCGAGCCTGTCCAGGACCCTGGCGGCCGAGTCGGCGGCTCTGGCGGCCTGCATCGGCTCCTTGTAGAGCGGGATCAGGGCGGTGAAGTCGGCCAGCGCGCCCTCGTGGTCGTCGAGCAGGCCGAGCGCGTTGGCGCGGGCCCACTGGACGGCCGTCCTGTTGTCCAGATCGTCGGGGTCGAGCAGCGCCATGGCCTCCTCGGCGGTGACCGCGGCGTCCATCGGCCTGCCGGTGGCGAGGTAGGCGGTGGCCAGGTCCACCCTGGCGAGCGCGGCGCTGTCAGGGCTGCCGAGCGCGGTGAACAGGGCCACGGCCTCGATGAGGTCCTCGGCCGCCTCTGCGGCGCGGTCCACCATGACCAGCACCTCGCCCCTGGAGGCGTGCGCGACGGCGCGCAGCCCCGCCTCCGAGCGCGGCGCGACGGCCAGCACCTCGCCGAAGGCGCCGAGCAGTTCCTCCAGGTCGCCACCGTGCCGCTGGATGAGCCGGCCGTGCAGCAGCGCGGTCTTGGCGAGGGTCAGGACGTCGCTCTCGGCCCTCAGCGCCTGCCGGGCCTCGCGGGCCGTCTCGACCGCGACGGGCTCGTCGGCCTGCAGCTGGGCCAGCAGTGACAGCAGCGTGCCCTCCTTCGCGCCCCGGAGCGCGGCGACCGCGTCCTCGGTCCTGCCGGCCCCCGCGTAGGCCTGGGCCAGGCGGGACAGCGAGCCGCTGCGCCTGCTCTCGTCGCCGTGCGCGAGCAGCCACCGGTGGGTCTCCTCCACCAGCGCCAGGTCCTGGGTGAGCAGGCCGATCCTGCCGAGCGTGGTCTGCCGCCGCGCCTCGTCGCCCGCCTGCCCGTGCAGCTCGGCCGCGCGCTCCCACAGCCGCACGGCCTCCTCCTGCTCGCCCTGCAGGACGGCCGCCAGCCCGAGCGCGTCCGTGCGCCGCCCGTTCGCCTCGCCGCCGACGGCGTCGTAGCGCTCCCACGCGGCGAAGGCGGCGTCGAGGTCGCTGCGCCGCCAGGCCTCCTCGGCCAGGTCGAGCAGCTCGGCGGGGCTCGCGGCGGGGGGGCGGCGCGACCGGCTGGGTGACGGGGATGGCCACCCTGCGGGCGTGCGGGGTCAGCGGCAGGTGCTCCACCAGCGGCTCGGCCGCCAGGCGCGCCTCCAGCCTGCGGGTCTGCTCGCCGGTGCCGTTGCGGGCGTCGAAGCGGGCGGCCAGGTCGCGCGCGTCGCTCTCGAGCTCGGCCCGCAGCCGGTCCAGCGGCACGTCGCTCCCGTCGCGGCGGACGGTCAGCCCGCCGTGTCCGAGGTCCTCGAGGCGGCGCAGCAGCAGCGCGGCGCAGCCGGCGAAGTGCATGCGGTCGCTGGGCGTGGGCGAGCGGTCGAGCAGCGGCAGCTCGCGCTGGAGGATCTCCAGGCCGCGCGTCTCGTTGCCGGTGAGCGCGCAGAACTCCATGTGGTCGCCGAAGTCGTCGACGTAGTTGGCGTCGCCCTGGACCAGCCGGTAGGCGCGCAGGTGCGCCGCCGCCGCGGCCTCGAGCCTGCCGGTCCGCACGTACGGCAGCAGCAGGTTGCTCAGGATCCCCTGCGGCTGGACGTGGCAGGTCAGGTGCCCCGCGACGACGGGCGCGGCCAGCTCGATGGCCTCCTCGTCGCGGCCCATCCAGGCCAGGTGCCAGACCTTGCCGCTGGGGTCGCAGCCCTCGCAGTCGGACATGTCGTCGCGCGGGGTGGTCTGCCACCTGTGGAACCACTCGTCGGCGGCGGCCCTGTCGCCGATGTGCTCGGCGACGTAGGTGCGCTGGGTGTGGATGGCGTGCGAGCCGTAGCCCGCCTGGGTGTAGCGGCGCTCCATCTCCTCCAGCGCGTCGTAGGCGCGCTGGAGCGGGATCTCGGGGAAGCGGCGCATGTCGCTGGCGATCCACTTGAACTGCCACAGCAGGCTGTAGGTGTGCCAGTCCGACCAGCGCCCGGGGTCGGCGTCGTACTCGGCGACGCTGCGGGAGAAGGTGGCGAAGGACTTGGCTGGCTCGGCGCCGTACTGGTAGGCCTCGGTCAGCTCCAGCCGCACCTCGAAGGCCAGCTCCCTGTCGTGGGCGGCGGCCTTGAGCGCCTGTTCGAGCAGGATCGACCTGGCCTCGCCGTACGGCATCTCACGGGCCTGGTCCAGCATCTCTTCCACGTCGGCCATGGTCACTCCTTGCCGAGGACGGCCCAGTCGAGCAGGCCGAGGAACGAACGGTTCAGGGCGGCGGTGTCGGCGGCGCGCAGGGGGTGGTGGCCGTGCAGGAGCGCCATGCCGTACAGCGCCTCCACGGCGGTGGCGGCCAGCGACAGGTCCTTGAGCAGGACCACGCGCCGCACCAGCGGGTTGCGGTGGTTGAGCACCAGGCGGGGGCGCTCGGCGGCGACCGTGCGCTCCATCGCGCCCAGCACGTCGGCCCACAGGTCGTCGGCGGCCTCGCGGGCCTCGCGCAGCTCGGCCTGGTGCTCGGCGGCGCGGCTGGTCAGGTAGAGGGCGGGCAGCGAGGCGGGGTCGAAGTCGCGCAGGACCAGCTCGCAGCCGAGCGGGTCGAGCGCGCGGGCGGCCGCAGTGATGAACGGCCTGGCCGCCAGGTCGGCGCCGGGGTCCACGGGGCCGAGGTGGGTGGCCAGCTCGCCCGGGTCGAGGCGGTCGAGACCCGCGTCTGGGTCGATTCGGCGCAGGCGCTGCATGATGTCGCTGTCGTAGACGTAGCCGCCGTTGACCAGGCCGACGCCCTGCGCGCCCGACACGGCCGACAGCTGGCGGAACTCGTCCACGCTCGAGGTGAAGCGGCCCTTCGGGTGGCGGGTCCTGAACTGGGCGAGCGTCATGGGGCCGTCGCTGGTCTCAAACTCCAGCCACCTGTCGACCAGGCGCAGCATGTCGTCGTCGTGCAGGGCCAGGGCCTTGACGCCGAGGTGGTGCAGGCGCAGGAAGGCGCGCAGCCTGGCGGGGTCGGTCTCGGCCAGCCTGACCAGCCACTCGCGCAGCTGGCGGCCGAGCTGGTCGCGGGTGTGCTCCAGCAGGTCGTCCTCGTAGAGCGCCTCGCGGCTCGCGGTCGGGCGCAGCTCTCCGGCGTCCAGCACACAGCGGGCGAAGAAGGCCCAGTCGGGCAGCACGCCCTCGGCGCGCTCGGTGAGCAGCATGCGCTTGAGGTAGACGCGGTGGGTGGCGCGCGCGGTCGGGTTGGCGGGGCTGGGCAGGACGAAAGCCACGCCGGTGAGTCCGGCCTCCGCCACGTCCAGGTCGATGACGTCGAAGGGGGTGAACCCGAACAGCTGCCTGCCGTACTCCAGCAGCGCGGCCCTGCGCGCGTCGGGGGTCTCGTGCGCGGCCAGCCACGGCGGGCCATCGACGGTGGTGGCGACGCCGTTCACGCTCACCCTGCCGGGCAGCAGCGAGCCGTACAGCGCGGCCAGCTCGGTGACGGTGCGCTCGTCGACCCATTCGGCGGCGTCCCTGCGTGCCTTCAGCGTGACGGTCGTGCCCGGCTCCTCGCGCTCGGTGGCCGCGGCGGCCACCGAGTAGGTGCCGTCGGACCTGCCGATCCAGCTCACGGTGGGGGTGCCGGTCACCGACCTGGTCTCGACGTGGATCTCGTCGGCCACCAGGAAGCCCGACAGCAGCCCGATGCCGAACTGGCCGAGGAACTCGTGCCTGGCGAAGCCGAGCTCGTCGCGCTTGGAGGAGCGGCCGATCGTGGCCAGCAGCGTGTGCACCTCTGCCTCGGTCAGGCCGATCCCGTTGTCGTGCACGCGCACGAGACCCGCGGGGCCGCCCTCGCCCACCTCGATCGCGATCCGGCCCTCGCCCTCCCCGCGTGCGGTGATGGCGTCGGCCGCGTTCTGCAGCAGTTCTCGCACGTAGACGCGGGGACTGGAGTAGAGGTGGCGGCTCAGCAGGTCGACGACACCACGCAGATCCACTTGAAAGGCATTTTCCACCCGCGTCACTATGCCAGGAATGGCCGTAGGTGCGCGTTCAGTGCTCCGCAGCCGAGGTACTTCTCCACGGTGTGGAAGTCGAGCCAGTCGAGGTCGACCAGCGCCTCGGCGTCCACGCCCGTGAAGCAGCCGCCGAGCCCGGGAGGGATGGCGGCGATGTCGTGCCTGTCGGCGATGTTGACCCAGCGCTTCACGCCCTTGGGCCGCTCTCCCCTGCCGTCCGCGGGAGCGGGATAGAGCCGCTCGAAGACCACGTTGCGCATGCCGAGCGGGCTGCCGAGGGTGATCAGCCGGTCCACCTCGATGTCGGGGTTGGCGTGCAGGGTCTCGTAGGCGACGACGCTGCCCAGGGAGTGCGCGACCACCACGCGCGGGGCGCGCCGCCTCAGCACCTCGGCCACGTCCTGGCGGCAGCGCTCGCGCCTGGCCTCGTCGGTGAGGTAGGCCGCCACCTCGGGGCAGAACAGCGCGGCGAAGGCCGCCGCCCTGGTGTCGAGCCTGGCCAGCAGCCATCCGGCGAGCGCCTTCAGGGCGCCGGTGAAGCTCTCCCCCACCCCGAGCTGCCTGGCCCACTCGACGAAGACCCGCTCCTCGGCGGCGCGCATCTCCTCGACCCGCCTGACCTTGCCGTGGTCGTTGAGGTGATGGGCGTAGTAGGCCACCTCGGCGAAGCAGGCGCCAGGCTCGCCCCCGAGACCTGCCCCGAGATAGCGGTTCCACTTGACCCGCATCGCCTCCGCCGCGCCCTCCACTGACCTGCCGGACTGGAGGTAGTAGTTGTACTTGCCGATGCCGTGCACACCGACGATCCCCGCCATGATCACTCCCCACGTTTCGGGAAATGGTGCCATCGGCGACTTGCGGAATGGTTGCAGGGGGAAATTCCGTTGCCGCGGGCATATGTCACCCAGGTACGGTTCCGGAAGAGGAGGTGTTCCGCATGACAGGCCCGTTGATCGTCAACGACTCGATCGCCATTCCAGGCGACGAGCTCGTGTGGCGTTTCTCCCGTTCGTCGGGGCCGGGTGGCCAGGGGGTGAACACCACCGACAGCCGGGTGGAGCTGCTGTTCGACCTCTCGGCCACCTCGGCGCTGCCCGAGGCGCTGAAGGCCAGGGCGCTGGAGCGGCTGCCGTCCCCGGTGATCACCGTGGCGGCGTCGGAGTACCGCTCCCAGCTGCGCAACCGTGAGGCCGCCGCTCAGCGCCTGGCCCAGCGGGTGAGGGAGGCCATCGCGCCGCCGCCCAAGCGGCGCCGTCCCACCAAGCCGAGCAGGGGCTCGGTCGAGCGCCGCCTGTCGGCCAAGAAGCAGCGCGCCGACGTCAAGCGCCTGCGCCGCGAGATCTGACGCTCACTCGCGCGGGCGGAAGACGAGGATGAGCACGCGCAGGACCAGGATCGAGCTGATCACCAGCAGGTTGTAGCCGATCAGCTCGTACAGCGAGATCCGTCCCGTGATCACGGTGGGTCCGCCCTCGGTGCCCAGCAGCATCACCGCCATCAGTCCCGCCGTCGCCCCGAGCACCGTCAGCAGCGCCTGGTGCAGCAGGCCGGTCAGGAAGCGGCGGTCGCGCTCGTCGCCGAGCAGCCGCACGTTCATCGAGAAGCGGCCGTGCTCGGCCGCGCTGGCGATGCGCTCCACCCGCCTGGGCAGGCGGCGCAGCATCGGCAGCAGCGCGGTGACCTCCTGGGCCACCGCCTCCTTCACCGTGGTGGGCCCGATCTGCTCGGCCAGGTACCGGGCGGCGAACTCCCTGGCCTCGCCGATCAGGTTGAAGCCGGGCGAGAGCCGCACCAGCGTGCCCTCGAGCGTGGCCAGCGCCCTGAAGACCGCCGCGACCTCGGGCGGGATCGACAGGCCGTACTCGGAGACGATTTTGAACAGGTCGGTGAACATCACGGCGCTGTCCGTCCCCGGCCCCATGTGCCTGGCCATGAACTGGCCGAGCGCCCGCTCCAGCGCCGCCTCGTCGATCTCTTCTGGCCTGGGCACGACCTCGAGCAGCGCGTCGGTCACGCCGAGAGGGTCCTGCCTGTCCATGGCCATCAGGAAGCGCTGCAGCGCCGCGCGCAGGGAGGCGTCGAGGCGTCCTACCGAGCCGAAGTCGAGCAGGCCGACCGAACCGTCGGACAGCAGCATGATGTTGCCGGGATGGGGATCGGCGTGGAAGACGCCGTCGAGCAGGATCTGCCGCAGCAGGCAGTCGAGCAGCGTGCGGGCCAGCGCGGGGCCCTCGGAGTCCTGGGCGGTGGTCAGCGGCTTGCCCGACAGGCGCTGCATGACCAGCACCTTCTCGGTGCAGAGCGGGGTGTGCGGCGCCGGATAGGTCACCGCGCCGCCGCCCGAGGCCGCGACCGCGGCCATGTTGGCCGCCTCGACGCGGAAGTCGAGCTCCTCGCGCAGGGCGGCGGAGAAGCCCGCCGCCAGCTCCTTGAGGCCGAGCGAGCGGCCCCACCTGGTCCTGGTCTCCAGCGTGGCGGCCAGCCTGGCGACGATGTCGAGGTCCCTGGCGACGACCGCCCCGATGCCGGGGCGCTGGACCTTGACGACGACCTCCTCGCCGCTGTGCAGGCGGGCGGCGTGGACCTGGGCGATCGAGGCGGCGGCCAGCGGGGTGCGGTCGAAGGAGGCGAACGCGTCGAGGTCCACGACCTGCGAGATCTGCTCCCACGGCGCGGGGTTGACGTGGTCCTGCAGCCGCCCGAGCTCGTCGATGAACTCGGGCGGCAGCAGGTCGCGCCTGGTGGACAGCACCTGGCCGAGCTTGACGAACGTGACGCCGCCGTCGTCGAGCGCCTCGCGCAGCGAGCGGGCCAGCCGCGCCCTGCCGCTCCTGTCGCCGGGGTCGCCGCCCCTGCCCCTCAGGTAGGGGCCCAGGCCGTGCCTGAAGGCGATCCTGGTGATCTGGGAGTAGCGGCGGGCGCGGGACAGGCGCCCGCGCAGCGACCTGACCAGCTCGATCGGCCCCGGGACCGAGCCCGGCGGCACGAGCGCCTCCCCGATCACCAGGATGACCATGGGGATCAGCACCACGCACATCGAGACGAGGATCAGCACCCACATCGGCCCGATGCCTGGGTCCTTGTCGACGTCGAGACTCCTGAAGGACTCCAGGACGGGCGACAGGAACGGCCCGGCGAGCGCGAGGGCCAGCAGCGCGGCCAGCGCCGTGCGGACCGCGCCGAATCTGACGCCGAGCAGGCGCTGCGCCGCCGTGGCCAGCAGGATCAGCGTGATCGCGAGGGGAATGGCAATCATCAAAGCCATTCGGAGATCATCGCATGGCGGCGGCGCGCGCCCTGCGCTCCTCCCTGCGCTCGACGAACCTGGCGGCCGTCGCGTCGGTCTTCTCCAGGAAGGCGGCCAGCTCGTCGCGGGCCTTGGCGCCGTCACCGTCGAGGTCGGTCTTGTCGAAGACCGCCCACTGGCGCAGGACGGGCATGAGCACGTCGTCGAGGTGCAGGCGCAGGTCGTAGATGCCCTCGTGGGCGATGATCATCGCCTTGCGGGTGAAGCCCTCGATGGTCGAGCCCGGCATCTGGAAGGTCGTCACGACGTCGGTGATCGCGCGCATCGTCTGGTTCGGGTCGAGGTCGAAGGCCGCTTTGAGCAGGTTGCGGTAGAAGAGCATGTGGAGGTTCTCGTCGGCGGCGATCTTGGCGAGCAGGCGCTCGCAGGTGGGGTCGCCCGAGGCCCTGCCGGTGTTGCGGTGCGAGATGCGGGTGGCCAGCTCCTGGAAGGAGACGTAGGCCAGCTGCTGGAGCATGGTGCCGTACTCGGTCTGGAAGCCGCCCTCCATGTGGACCATGCGGGCGCGTTCGAGCGCGATCGGGTCCACCGCGCGCGAGACGGTCAGGTAGTCGCGGATGGCGACGCCGTGCCTGCCCTCCTCCGCGGTCCAGCGGCCGACCCAGGTGCCCCACGCGCCGTCGCGGCCGAACGTGGTCGCGATCTCGTGGTGGTAGCTGGGCAGGTTGTCCTCGGTGAGCAGATTGACGATCAGCGAGACGCGGGCCGCCTCGGGGAGGGTCGAGTCGGACTCCTGCCAGGCGTCGCCCCCGAAGACGCCGTCGTAGTTGCGGCCCTCGCTCCACGGGATGTACTCGTGGGGGAACCACTCCTTGGCCACCTTGAGGTGGCGGTCGAGCTCGCCCGCCACCACGGGCTCCAGCTCGTGCAGGAGCTCTGTCTGACTCATCACCATAAAGATCATCTCCTTCAAGCTACGCAACCGTAAGTTAGGCTACCTCAGGGAGATGGAGGGTCATTATGCAACCGAGTGTCCGAGGTGTCCTACTCGACGACGACGAGCGCCTGGTCCTCTTCCGGCGGACGGTCCCCGGCAGGCCGCTCTACTGGTCGGTTCCCGGCGGGCACGTCGAACCCGGTGACGCGAGTCTGGAGCACACCCTGCGCAGGGAGCTGCTGGAGGAGCTGGGCGCGGTGGTCTCCGCCGTCACCCCGCTGACCACGCTGTCCTATCCCTACAAGGGCGCGGTGAAGACCCAGCACGTGTACGGCTGCCGCCTGGTCTCCATGGATCCCGCCCTGCGCCACGGCCCCGAGTGGGACGACCCCACCCGCGGCGTCTACGAGGTCGAGCGGCTGCGACTCGACCCCTCCGAGATCGCCTCCCGGCACCTGGTGCCCGAGGTGCTGGGCGACTACCTGGCCGGTCACATCGCCTCACTGCCCCGCCTCATTCGTCTGGCGAAGCGGTAAGGCGCCCGCCTACGAGGGCGACCTGCGGTCCTCCATCTCCCAGAGGTGGTCGATGACGTGCCAGGCGATGCGGCGGGCCGCGTAGCGGCCCGACCAGGCGCCCGAGCCGCCCGCCAGCAGGACCGCCGCCAGTTCCTCGCGCATGGCCTCGCGGTCGGCCTCCGACTTGAAGGGCGGATACCTCACGCCCAGCTGGCGGGCGTAGGAGCGCTCGGCCTCCGTCACGTGGGCGACCATCTTGGAGCGGTCACGCCCGCCGCCGCGCGGCCCCTTGCGCAGTTCCTCGGGAGTGACGGCGGCGCACTCGTCGAACAGCACCCACGCCGCCCGCAGCAGCGCCACGTCGCGGGCCGCGGTCGCGGCGTCGAAGGGCTCGGAGTCGGCGGCGGGCTCTGCGTCGGGAGCCCCGAAGTCGGTGGTGGAGCTGCCCTTCACCCGCTCGACGACCGTCGGCTCGCCGGACTCGAAGTCGAGGCCGGCCCGCTCGGCGATCACCCGGTAGCGGGGCGCGTAGCCGGTGAGCCGGTCGATGGCCAGTTCCTCCGACTTGTCCACCCGGCACCAGCCGGGCCAGTCGAGGGAGCAGGCGAAGATCTTCTTCGGCCCCAGCTCCAGATAGATCCTGTGCACGGTGTCAGACCAGGTCGATCAGGTCGGCGACGGACTCGACCACCCGCGAGGGCCTGAAGGGGAAACGGTCGATCTGGCCTCGCTGGGTCACGCCGGTGAGCACCAGGATCGTGTAGAGGCCCGCCTCCATGCCGCAGACGATGTCGGTGTCCATGCGGTCGCCGATCATCGCGGTGCTCTCGCTGTGGCCGTCGATGGCGTTGATCGCGTGGCGCATCATCATGGGGTTGGGCTTGCCGACGAAGTACGGCTCGACGCCGGTCGCCTTGGTGATCATCGCGGCCACGGCGCCGCAGGCGGGCAGCGAGCCCTCGTTCGAGGGACCCACAGGGTCGGGATTGGTGGCGATGAACCGCGCGCCGCCCTCGATGAGCCTGATCGCCCTGGTGATCTGGGTGAAGCTGTAGGTCCTGGTCTCGCCGAGCACCACGTAGTCGGGGTCGAGGTCGGTGAGCACGTAGCCGACCTCGTGCAGCGCGGTCGTCAGCCCGGCCTCGCCGATCACGTAGGCCGAGCCGCCGGGGCGCTGGTCGTCGAGGAAGCGGGCGGTGGCGAGGGCGGAGGTGAAGATGGACTCCTCCGGCACCTCAAGGCCCGCGGCGCGCAGCCGTACGGCGAGGTCTCGAGGGGTGTAGATCGAGTTGTTCGTGAGCACTCTGAAGCTCTTGCCCGAGTCGCGCAGGCGCTTGATGAACACGTCGGCCCCGGCGACGGGGTGCCCCTCGTGCACGAGGACGCCGTCCATGTCCGACAGCCAGCTCTGGATGGGCTTACGCTCAGTCATCCTCCCGATCCTACAAAAAGCCACTTGTCCTGCTCGTAGCCGACACATGAAGAATGTGGTGCATGTCGCTTCTTGAATCCGCGCAGGACATGCGGGACGAGCTCGTGCAGCTCCGCCACTCGCTTCACACGACCCCTGAGATCGGCCTCAACCTGCCCATCACGCAGGAGAAGGTGCTGGCCGCGCTGGACGGCCTGCCGCTGGAGATCAGCACGGGAGAGTCGCTCAGCTCGGTCACCGCGGTGCTGCGGGGCGGCAGGCCGGGCCCCGCCGTCCTGCTGCGCGGCGACATGGACGCGCTGCCCGTGGCCGAGCGCAACAGCCTGCCCTACATCTCCTCGCACGAGGGCAGGATGCACGCCTGCGGCCACGACCTGCACACCGCGATGCTCGCGGGAGCCGCGCATCTGCTCGCGGGGCGGCGCGAGGAGCTGGCGGGGGACGTGGTGTTCATGTTCCAGCCCGGCGAGGAGGGCTACGAGGGCGCCAAGTACATGATCGACGAGGGCGTCCTCGACGCCGCGGGCTCGCGCGCCGTGGCCGCCTACGGCATGCACGTCGTCTCGGCCATGCTGCCGCCGGGGGTGTTCTCCTCGAGAGGCGGCCCGATCATGGCCGCCGCCGACACGCTCAACGTGCACGTGAAGGGCCGCGGCGGCCACGGCTCCAGCCCGCACCGCGCCCTGGACCCCGTCCCCGCCGCCTGCGAGATGGTCACCGCCCTGCAGACGATGGTGACCAGGACATTCGACGTGTTCGACCCCGTCGTGGTGACCGTGGGCAGCTTCCACGCGGGGACCGTCGACAACGTCATCCCCGACGACGCCCGCTTCTCCGCCACGATCAGGACCTTCAGCAAGGACAACAGGGCCCGCGTCAAGCAGCGCGCCGTGCAGTTGGTCGAGGGCATCGCGGCGGCGCACGGCCTGAACGTGGAGGCCTCGTTCGGCATGGGCTACCCGGTCACGGTCAACACCCCTGACGAGGCGACCTTCGCCGGCCAGACCATCGACGAGCTGTTCGGCCCCGGCCGCTTCTTCGTCGCCCCCCAGCCGGTCACGGGCTCGGAGGACTTCTCCTACGTGCTGGAGGACGTCCCGGGGGCCTTCATCTTCCTCGGCGCGTGCCCGAGCGACCGCGACCCCGCCGATGCGCCGTACAACCACTCGCCCGAGGCCCGGTTCGACGACGCCGTCCTGCCGGACGGCGCCGCCCTGTACGCCTCTCTCGCGCTGTCCAGGCTCTCCGCGGGTACGGCAGGCCCCCGATAGCCCACCGAGGTCACCGGCGAAGGCCCGTCCATCACGCCACCCGGGCGCGCGGGGCGGGCCTGGTCACGCGGAGGCCGCCTCATCCGAGGGTCCGCCACGCCTGCTCCTCGACCAGCTCCCTGCTGCGCCATCCCGACGGCGTGCGGACCATGCGGTGGCGGTACCACCCGCCGCCCTGGCACAACCCCTTGGCGTCCGCGCCGATCATCTCCCTGGAGGGCGAGAGCGTGTCGGTGAACGGCGCGACGACCACGGCTTCGCCGTCCGCGAAGTCGATCACCGGCGCGCCGACCAGGTGCAGCCTTCCCGGCCAGTGCGCCAGCACCTCGGCCAGCCAGGCCCGCACCTCCTCGAGCCCTCCGGCGATCCCGCCCGCCGCCCGGTAGTCGATCACCGCGTCGGCGGTGAACACCTCCGAGAGAACCTCCCACCGGCCCGTGTCGATCGCCCTGGTGTAGCGGGCCAGCAACCCGGTGATCTCGAGCCGGTCGGCCACCTCACGTTCGTCCATGGCCTGATCAAACCAAACGCTTGCTACATTCGCACCCTCTGGCGGCGAACGTAGCCTGGACACGTGATCACGGTCATCGACGGCAGGGTCGCGGGGCCCGACGCCACCCTGCCCATGCTCGCCCGCAACGGGCACTTCACCGCCATGCAGGTGCGCGGTCGCCGCACCAGGGGGCTCGACCTGCACCTGGCCCGCCTCGAAGCGGCCAACCGCGAGCTCTACGACGCCGGGCTCGACACCGAGTCGGTCCTCGACTCGATCAGGACCGCGCTCGGCGACGACATCGACGACGCCAGCGTGCGGGTCCATGTGCTGGAGGCCGACGGGCTGCACCTGTTCGTCACCGTGCGGCCGCCCCAGGAGGCCGCCACCTCGCCCAGGACCGTCACGTCCGTCGTCCACCAGCGCTTCCTGCCGCACATCAAGCACACCGGCGGCTTCGCCCAGGGCTACTACGGCGCGCGCGCCCAGGCGCGGGGCTTCGACGAGGCGCTGTTCACCACGGCGGAGGGGCTGGTGTCCGAGGGCACGATCACCAACGTGGGCTGCTTCGACGGCGCCGCGGTGGTCTGGCCGGACGCCCCGATGCTGCACGGCATCACCATGCAGGTGATGGAGCGGCGACTGCGGGCCGCAGGCATCCCGCAGGAGCGCCGCCCCTTCGCGATCGGCGACCTGCCCTCCTTCGAGTCGGTCTTCCTCACCAACTCCCACGGCGTGGTCATGGTGGGCAGACTGGAGGACAGGCCGCTCCCGCTCGACGACGCCTTCGCCGCCCGTCTGCTCGGGCTCTACGCCGACGAGCCTTGGGAGAAGATCTAGCGGCAGGCCACCCGATAGGCGTCCAGGTCGTAGTTCTTGCGCAGCGAGTTGAAGTTCTGCGCGTTCGACCTGGAGCAGAACGACGAGGCGGCCAGCTCGTACTCCACGGTGAAGACCGCCTTGCCCGCCCTGACGAACTGGTCGTAGCCGTAGCCGCCGTTCTGCGCGGTGGTGCACTCGTCGTACTGCCAGCACTGCTCGTTCAGCGCCCAGTCGAAGTACGACAGCAGCCCGGGGATCTGGGCGAGGTCGTTCTTCAGCCCCACCGACAGCCCCCTGGTGTGCGCCTCGTTGGCCAGCCAGGCGTTGTAGGCGAACTGGTGGGCCGCCGTGAGCGGGAAGCCCGTCTCGTTGGTGTAGCCGTCGACGTTGTCGAACTCGATCGCGTCGAAGCCCTTGGCCTTGCACATGTCCATGCGCGCCCGCATGATCTGGCCGAGCTTCCCGCCGTACTGCCTGATGTCGAGCCAGCGCTCGCCGGGCCACTCGTCGAGGTTGGCGCCCAGCGCCGAGGCGGGGAACTGCGCGGCGTCGGGACGCCAGTCCTCGTAGGAGCCCGCGCTGACGTAGCAGACGACCTTGCGGCCCGCCCTGGTCTCGTGCAGGCGCCGCACGACGGCGGCGGAGGCGTTGAAGCCGTCGATGTCGTACATCGTGACGTTCAGGAACGGCTCGGCGGGCACGGAGGACAGCTGCCACTGCCAGCTGGTGTTGAGCGCGGGCTTCCAGCAGCCCGGACAGGGGACGGGGGCAGGGACGGGCGCGGCCGTACGGGCCGACGCCGGGGCCACGAGGAAGGCCATCCAGGTGAGGACGGCGACGGCCAGGATCCTGATTGCTCGCATGCTTCTCCTCGCTGAAATGATCGGCAAGGGCGCCACGCATGCTGTTCCGCACTCCGCGCACACGGCCCTGCCCAGGGCTCGTGAGCGGTGGCGTGGCCCGGGAACGCCGGGGAGCCCACGCCAGCACATGACAAGAGTTGCCCAAACCCCCCGAACTTTCAACAGATTCGAGCAACATGCCGTCGTGGAATACTGGTCGCCCAGGTAGGAGGTGGGGATGTCGCGCATCGTCTTCGTCGGGGCGGGCAACGTCGAGCTGACACGCAGGATCCTGTCCGACCTGCTGCTGTCGGAGCCGTTGCGCGGCAGCCTCGAGCTCGTCCTGCACGACACCGACCCGGCCCGGCTGGCCACCGCCGAGGCCCTGGTCAGAGCGCTCGACGCCGAGGCGGGTTCCGGGGCAAGGATCATCTCCCACGCCGACAGGCGGCGCGCGCTCGACGGGGCCGACCACGTGGTGTCGGCGCTGGAGGTCGGCGGGTTCGAGGCGACGCTGCGCGACTTCCAGATCCCCCACCGCTACGGCCTGCGCCAGACCATCGGCGACACGATCGGCATCGGCGGCATCTTCAGGGGCCTGCGCACCATCCCCGCCGCCGTCGAGCTCGGCCACGACATCGCCGCGCTCTGCCCCGACGCCTGGTTGCTCAGCCACACCGACCCGATGGCCATGACCGGCTGGGCGCTGCACGAGGCCACGGGCCTGACCCGCTTCGCCGGGGTCTGTCACGCCGTCTGCGACACCCACGCCTACCTGGCCGACCTGGTCGGCCGCGACCTCGACGACCTCACGGTGCGCAGCGCGGGCGTCAACCACCAGTCGTTCGTGCTGGTCTTCGCCGACGAGCGGGGCCGCTCCCTCTACGCCGAGCTCGACGACGCGCTGGCCGCCGATCCCGAGCTGAAGAGCCACGTCAGGGTGGAGATGTACCACCGGTTCGGCTACTTCCCCACCGAGTCGAGCGAGCACGCGGCGGAGTACGTGCCGTGGATCATGCGGCACGCGGCGGAGACCTCCAGGCTCGGCGTGCCCGTGGAGGAGTACCTGCGCAGGGCGGGCATGACCCTGCATGTCTACGAGGAGACCAGGCGGGCGCTGGCGGCCGGCAGGCCGATGCTGATCCGCTGGCAGCACCAGGAGCCCGCGGCGACCGCGCTGCTCGCCATGCTGACCGGCCAGGAGAGGCTGGTCCACGTGAACGTCCGCAATGACGGGCTGATCTCCAACCTGCCGTCGGAGGCGTGCGTCGAGGTGCCCGCGCTGGTCGACGCCTCGGGGGTGCGCCCGCAGCCGGTGGGCGAGCTGCCCATCCAGCTGGCCGCGCTCAACCGCACCTTCCTCAACGTCGTCGAGCTGACCGTGCGGGCGGTGCTCGACGGCGACCGCAGGCACGTCCTGCACGCGGCCATGCTCGACCCCAACACCGCCGCGACGCTCCCCCTGCCCGCCATCGAGGCGCTGGTCGAGGAGCTACTGGCGGCCCACGGCGACCTGCTGCCCGAGGCGGTGCGCGGGTGAAGGAGTCGATGCCCACCGAGGTGCGCCGCGACCGCATGCTCGGCCTGCTGCGCGAGCAGGACTTCGCCAGGGTCAACGAGCTGGCCGAGGCGTTCGGCGTCTCCAGCGTCACCGTGCGCGCCGATCTCGACGCGCTGGAGGAGCAGGGCATGGTGCGCAGGGTGCGCGGCGGCGCGGTCGCCGCGGGTCCCGCGCGCACCGAGCCCTCGTTCGAGATGTCGCTCGGCGCCGCGGCCGTGGAGAAGGGCCTCATCGCCAAGGCCGCCGCCCGCCTGATCGGCTCGGGCGAGAGCGTGCTGATGGGCGCGGGCACCACCACCGCCTACGTGGCCAGGGAGCTGGTCGCCCGCGCCGACCTGACCGAGGTCACGGTCTTCACCAACGGCCTGCGCACCGCGCTCGAGCTGGAGCCCGCCCTGCCCCGCTTCTCCGTCGTGGTCACCGGCGGCAGCCTGCGCCGCCAGCAGCACTCCCTCGTCGACCCGATGGCGGGCAGGCTGCTCGACGGCATCAGGGCCAACACCGTCTTCCTCGGCTGCGGCGGCGTCGATCCCGACGGCGGCTTCACCAACGTCAACCTGCCCGATGCGGAGATGAAGCAGCGGATGCTGCGCGCGGCCTCCAGGCGCGTCGTGGTGGCCGACTCCACCAAGCTCGGCAGGGTGGAGCTGGCCCCGATCTGCGGGCTGACCGACGTCGACCTGCTGATCACCGGCGAGTCGGCCGACCCCGCCGTGGTGGCGGGGCTGCGCGAGCGGGGCCTGACGGTCGAACTGGCCGGTTAGGTCGCCAGCGTGACCCTGAGCGCCTCGGGCAGCAGCTCGCCGTGCGCCAGGGTCAGCTCGTCGCACATGCGCCAGATGTCGTCGAGCGAGAGCGTGGCCGAGGCGTTCGGGTCGACCATGACGGCGTGCCGTACGTGCTCGGGCCTGCCCTCCCGCGCGGCGCGGACGGTCAGCTCGCCCACACTGACGTAGGCGCGGTTGAGCGCCGCGCACTGCGGCGGCAGCGCGCCCGCCCTGGTCGGACGCACGCCCGTGCCGTCCACCACGCACGGCACCTCCACCACGCAGCCGGCGGGCAGGTTGGAGATCAGCCCGTCGTTGACCACGTTGCCGTAGACGACGCGGGGGGCGCCGGTGACCATGCTGTGGATGATCTGCGGGGCGTACTCGTCGGTGCCGGCGATCTCCAGCTCGGCGCCGTGTCGCACGGCGTCGCGGGTGCGCTCGTACTCCCGCACGTTCTCCTCGCTGACCCGCAGGTACTCCCCCACGGGAATGCGCAGCCTGTCGATCTCCCCGCCGTGGCGCAGCAGCCACGGCACGTACTCGGCCGAGTGCTCGCTGGTCTCGGTCGGGTAGTGGCCGAGGCGCCTGTACATCTCCACCCGCACCCTGCGCCGCAGCTCGGGATCGGCGTCGACGCGCGCGTCGAGCCGGTCGTAGAGGTTCTCGCCCTGCCTCTCGAAGCGCAGCACCCACGCCTGGTGGTTGACGCCGGCCGCCTGGTAGGTGACCTCCTCGTACGGCACGCCGACCAGCTCCGCCAGCCCCCGCATGGTCCAGTGGACCGAGTGGCACAGCCCGACGACGTTGCGCACCCTGCTCGACAGGTACCACACGTTCATGGCCATCGGATTGGTGTAGTTGAGCAGCAACGCGTCGGGGCAGACCGCCGCGATGTCCTCGGCCAGGGCGTCGAGCACGGGGAAGGTGCGCAGCGCGCGGAAGACCCCGCCGACGCCGATCGTGTCGGCGATCGTCTGGCGAAGGCCGTAGCGGGCGGGGATCTCGAAGTCGGTGACGGTGGAGGCGTGCCCGCCGACCTGGATCATGTTGATCACGAAGTCGGCGCCTTCGAGGGCGGCGCGCCGCTCGAGGGTGGAGCTGACGCGCGGTCGCGCGCCTTGGGCCTCGGCGATGCGGAGGGCGACGGCCTCGGCGACCTCGAGGCGCTCGGGGTCGATGTCGTGCAGCACGAGGTTGATCGAGCGCAGTTCCGGATAGGCCAGGAGGTCGGCCAGCAGCCCCTGGGTGAAGACGACGCTCCCCGCGCCCACGAACACGATCTTCGGGTTTCTCATGAGGTTGCTTCCTCCCAGGTCGGTTGCGCCGCTGTGCCCCCCGCGGCTCGGGTGGAGAGGGTCCCGGCCCTGACCGCGAGCTCCACGCACGCGCGCAGCGGCAGGCCCCTGAGCCTGGCGGCCAGGAAGCCGGCGTTGAAGCTGTCGCCCGCGCCCACGGCGTCGGCGAAGCCGGTGCCGTGGACCGTGACGGGGACGTGGAGCGGGCCGTCCTGCGGCCAGGCGAGCGCGCCGTCGCCGCCGCGCTTCACCACCGGCAGGGGTCCGAGAGCGGCCAGCGCCGCGGCCGCGTCCGCCACGTCGGAGCCGGCCGCCGCCAGCGCGCCCGCCATCGCGAGGGCCTCGGCCTCGTTCGGCAGCAGGACGTCGGTGAGGCCGACCACCCGCTCCAGCCCCTTCCACTCCCCCGCGGGGTCGTCGTTGGTGTCGAGCGAGGTGCCCACGCCGCGTTCGCGGGCCGCGGCGAACAGCCCGGTGACGTCCAGGCCCGGCTGCAGGAAGAAGGAGGAGACGTGCACGTGCGCCGCCCTGGCGACCAGCGAGGACGGCACCGCCCACGGGTCGGGCAGGCAGCCGGGAGCGGTCATGATCGCTCTGTCGCCTCCGCGCACGAGCACCACGGTCAGCGCGGTGGGCCTGGCGGGCTCGACGACGCAGGCGGAGACGTCCACCCCCCGTCCGGCGAGCGAGGAGAGCACGAAGTCGCCCGCCGCGTCGGCGCCCACGCGCCCGGCGAAGGCGGTGCGCAGCCCGAGCCTGGCCGCTCCGCACGCGGTGATCGCGCCGGAACCGCCGAGCACCAGCTCCCCCGTCTCGACCAGCTGCTCGCGCTGCCCGAAGGCGAGCTGGGGCGGTGCCCCCGAGACGATCACGTCGGGGTTGGCGTCACCCACGACGAGCAGATCGAAGTCTGTTGTGGCCATGGGCAGGAACGCTCGCAGTGCCTTCGATAACTTGTCAAGTCTTTCAAAAATGGAATCCGAGCGAAGGTATTGACAAGTTTTCGTAAGTTGCCAAGATGGGCCCCGTGTCCACACTCACGTTGCAGGGCCGACGGCGCGACGACAGGCGGATCGCGCTGGTCTTCCTGGCCCCCGCGCTGGTCGGCTTCGGCGTCTTCTATGTGTATCCGGCCCTGCTGGGCGCCTGGTACTCGATGACGGACTGGAACCTGCTGTCGGAGCCCGCCTTCGTGGGCGCCGACAACTTCGCGACGCTCCTGACCGATCCGCTGTTCTGGAACTCACTCAAGGTCACGGGCTACTACGTGGTGCTGACGATCGCCATCCAGATGGGCGGCGGTCTGCTGCTGGCCGCGCTGATGCACAGGCTGACGCGCTCGGTCGTGCTGCGCTCGCTGCTGGTGGTGCCGTGGCTGGTGCCCAACGTGACGGTCGGCCTGCTGTGGATGTGGCTGCTGGACGCCAACCTCGGCTTCTTCAACCACCTGCTGACCGGCATGGGCCTGGACAACCAGGGCTTTCTGACCTCGCCCGACCTGGCCATGCCGAGCGTCTCGCTGATCAACGCCTGGACCTCGACCGGGTACACGGCGCTGCTGCTGTACGCGGGGATGTGCCTGGTGCCCAAGCAGGTCTACGAGGCCGCCGCGCTCGACGGCGCGGGCGAGCTGCGCACCTTCTTCAGGGTCACGCTGCCGCTCATGCGGCCGATCCTGACCTTCGTCCTCGTGGTGTCGCTCATCGGCTCCTTCCAGCTGTTCGACACCGTCGCGGTCACCACCAAGGGAGGGCCCGTCAACGCCACCAGGGTCGTCTACTACTACATCTACGAACAGGCCTTCACCCACTTCAAGATGGGCTACGCCTCGGCCATGGCGCTCACCCTGGTGCTCATCCTCGGCGTGCTGACCTTCGCCCAGATGCGCATGCTCCGCGCCTCGACCTCGGACCTGGCATGAGACGACTCCTCGCATGGGCCTGCCTGGCCCTGGCCATCGTGATCACCCTCTTCCCCTTCTACTGGATGCTGCGCACGGCGATCACGCCGGGGCGCGAGCTGGCCACCGACAACTTCGGCCTGCTGCCCGAGCACCCCACGCTGGTCAACTTCGAGCGCGTGCTCGGCCTGGCCAGCCCCGAGGAGTCGAGGGCGGCGGGAGGCTCGGGCGCCAACCTCGACTTCTTCCTCTACCTGCGCAACTCCCTTGTCTACACCGGCCTCGTCACAGCGGCGCAGACGCTGTTCTGCGCGATGGCCGGCTACGCCTTCGCCAGGCTCCGCTTCCCCGGCAGGGACGCGCTGTTCGGGCTGTTCGTGGCCGCGCTGATGGTGCCGCCGATCTTCACGCTGCTGCCCACCTTCGCGGTGGTCAAGGAGCTCGGCTGGCTCAACACCTTCCAGGGCCTGGTGGCGCCGAGCATGCTCATGACACCCTTCGCCGTCTTCTTCCTGCGGCAGTTCTTCCTCGCCTTCCCCCGCGAGGTGGAGCAGGCCGCCACGATCGACGGCGCGAGCAGGTGGGCGCTGTTCTGGCGGGTGGTGCTGCCCATGACCAAGGGCCCGCTGTTCACCCTCGCCCTGACCACCGCGGTCTGGTCGTGGAACGACTACCTGTGGCCGCTGCTCGTGGCGCCCGGCGAGCAGACCCGGGTGCTGACCGCGGCGCTCGGCATCTTCCTCAAGCAGTCGCCCAACACCGCCTACGACTGGACCGGCCTGATGGCCGGCTCGGCGCTGTCGGTCATCCCCGTCCTGTTGCTGCTGGTCTTCTTCGGCCGCCGGCTCGTGGACTCCATCCAGTTCAGTGGTCTCAAATAGGAGGCTTGCCATGAAACGAGCGGCGCTGGCCGTACTGCTGCTGACGGCGGCGTGCGGCACCTCCGCGCAGGACAGCGGGAACGTCACCCTCACCTACGGGCTGTGGGACGACATCCAGCAGGGCGCCTACCAGCAGTGCGCGGACGCCTTCCAGAAGGCCAACCCCGGCATCACGATCAAGATCCAGCAGAGCGCCTGGGACCAGTACTGGCAGAACCTCACCACCCAGATGGTCTCGGGCGACGCCCCCGACGTGATCACCATGCAGGCCTCCTACTACCCGCAGTTCGTCAAGAACGGCCAGCTGCTCGACCTGGAGCCGATGGTCAAGGCCGACAAGGTCGACCTCTCGCAGTACCGGGCGGGCCTGGCCGAGCTGTGGGTCAAGGACGGCAAGCGGTACGGCCTGCCCAAGGACTGGGACACGATGGCGGTCGTCTACAACGTCGAGCAGGCCAAGAAGGCGGGCGTCGACCTCAAGGACCTCACCTGGAACCCCGCGGACGGCGGCACGTTCGAGAAGGCCATCGCCAGGCTCACCGTCGACTCGGCGGGCAGGCGCGGCGACGAGGAGGGCTTCGACAAGAGCGAGGTGGCCGTCCACGGCTACGTCCCCGAACTGCGCGACGGCGCGCTCGGCCAGAACGGCTGGGGGGACCTGGCCGTCTCCAACGGCTTCAGCTTCATCGACAAGAACCCGTTCGGCACTAGGTACTTCTACGACAGCCCCAAGCTGGCCGAGACCGTCGAGTGGTTCAAGCGCCTCAGCGACAAGGGCTACACCGCGCCCTACGACAAGGTCAGCTCGCTGGGCACCGACGCGGTGCTCGAGTCGGGCAAGGCCGCGCTGGGCATCACGGGCTCCTGGATGATCAACACCTACCTGGCGGAGGGCGCGTTCGCCTTCGCTCCCCTGCCCGAGGGCCCGCAGGGGCGCAGGTCCGCCTTCAACGGACTGGCCGACGTCGTCTACGCGGGCACCGAGCACAAGGAGGCCGCGTGGAAGTGGGTGAAGTTCCTCGGCTCCACCGGCTGCCAGGACATCGTCGGCGACAGCGCGGTGGTCTTCCCCGCGATCACCTCCTCGGCCGAGCGGGCCATGAAGGCGCACGAGAAGGCGGGGCGTGACGTCTCGGCCTTCACCTCGGTCGCCGACGCCAAGGACGGCACCTTCCTGCTGCCCGTCAGCGACCACGGCGACGAGATCGGGCAGATCGTGCAGACCGCCCTGGAGGAGGTGTGGCTGGGGCAGAAGGACGCCGCAGGGGCGCTGAAAGCCGCCAACACGCGGGTCAACGCGCTCTTCGGCGCGGGCTGACCAGCGGATACACTACGCAGGTCCCGGCGCGCCCCGGCGCGCCGTCCGACCCCACCCCCCTGTGACAGCCTTTTTCCAGCGTGACGTGCGATGAAGGAAAGTTACATTCACCTCACAACCTCTGGAGATTATTGACGCATCCGCGGGCTGACCATAGGGTCCGGACAATCCCCGATCTATCCGGACCCATCGATAAGCCCCCCACGGAGCGGTACATGAAGCGACTAGCAGCCGTAGTGGCGCTGCTCGGTCTCGCCACGGCGACAGCGTGCAGCAGCACCGACAACAAGCCCGCGGGCGGTGGGAGCGCCAGTGGCGGCCTCTTCACCACGATCGACGTGAACAGGCCCGGCATCGACGCGAGCGCGCCGGCCAACCCTTACAACCCCAAGGGCAACGCCTTCCCCGGCTACACGACGATGAAGATCGGGTGGGTCGTCAACCACCTGACCGACCCCAACAAGGCGCTGCCGGGTATGGCGGCCAGCTGGGAGATCGAGCCGGACAACTCCGCCATCACGCTCAAGCTGCAGCCGAACGCCAAGTGGTCCGACGGCAAGCCGGTCACCGCCGAGGACGTGAAGCTCTCCATCGCCCTCGCCTACACCCAGGGCAGCACCGCCTTCGCGGTCACGCCCGGCGCGGCGGGCGCGGCGGCCGAGGTCACGGTCGTCGACGACAAGACCATCAAGATCACGCAGGACCCCGCCAACCCCAGCCCCAAGTTCGCGCGCGGCGTGCTCGACACCACGGTGCTGCCCTCCCACGTGTGGAGCAGCGCGGTGCCGGCCACCATCTGGGACACGATCAAGACCGCCCGCGGTGACGGTCCCGAGGCTGAGAAGGCTCGCGAGGAGATCACCGCGCTCGGCCAGAAGGTGATCGCCTTCGCGCCGCCGAAGGACGTCGCGGGCGGCCCCTTCGTACTGGAGCGGGTCAACCCCGGCGAGGCGCTGCTGGTCAAGAACAAGCACTTCTTCAACGCCGCCAACGTGGCCCCCTCCCAGGTGAAGTTCCTCAACTACACCGGCAACGAGCAGATCTGGAACTACCTCACCCAGGGCAAGCTCGACCACTCCGGCTTCGTCGCCGCTCCGACCGACGTGATGAACCGGATCAAGGCCGCGCCGGGCAGCGAGGTCATCAAGGGGTACTCCCCCGTGGCCGTGAGCATGGCCTTCAACCAGAGCAAGAAGCCGTACGACAACGTGCACGTGCGCCGCGGCCTGGCCTACCTCGTCGACCGCGAGCAGGTCACCAAGGTCGCCTCGCCCGAGGGCGGCACCCCGGCGACCACCACGAGCGGCATCCACCAGAAGGCCGCCGCCGCCTGGATCCCCGACACGCTGCCCAAGCTGGAGGCGTACAAGGCCGACCTGGCCAAGGCCGAGGAGGAGTTCAAGACCGCCGGCCTGACCAAGAAGGACGGCAAGTGGACCCTGGCCGACGGCACGCCGTGGAAGGTCTCCATGCACGCGCCCGCCGGCTTCTCCGACTGGCTGTCGGCCCAGGAGAACATCAAGAGCCAGCTCATCAAGGCCGGCATCGACGCGGAGGTCGTGACCACCGCCGACTACCCGGTCTACCTCGAGGAGCTGGCGGCGGGTAAGTACGACGTCGGCTTCTGGCTGATCGCGCTCGGCCCCGCGCCCTACGACATCTTCCAGCGCCTCTACGGCGCCTCCAACGGCTGGGCCAACGTCGGCGGCAAGATCAAGCACTCGCCCGCGGGCAAGGCCGGCAACTGGATGGGCAGCCCCGAGGAGATCGAGGTCGACGGCGCCAAGATCAACCCCGGCGAGCTCACCGCCAAGCTGAACTCGGTGGGCCCCGACGAGGCCAAGCCGATCATGAGCCAGCTGGCCATGGCCGCCAACCAGGACCTCCCGGTCATCCAGCTGTGGGACTACATCAACAACCAGTTCGTCAACAACAGCCGCTTCACCGGCTGGCCCCACGACGACGAGGTCCTGCGTCTGGGAACCGGCGTCCTTCCCTCGGGTGTCTGGATCCAGCAGGGTCTGGTCAAGGCGAAGCAGTAGCGCCCATGACGGTTATCGCACGCCGACTCGCGGGCCACCTGGCCCGCGGGTTCGTCATGATCCTCGTGGTCGCCACGATCAGCTTCTTCATCGTCAACAACATCCCCGGCGACCCGGTCGCCGCGCGTTACGAGAAGCTCGTCGAGCAGGGCATGTCGCCGGAGGCGGCGATGCAGGCCACCAAGGTGCTGTACGGCTTCCTGCCGTCGGGATCGATCTGGGACCAGTACGTCTCCTACATGAGCGGGCTGCTCCGCTTCGACCTCGGCGTCTCGGTCACCCACCCTGGGCGCCCCGTCCTCGACGTGCTCGCCGAAAAGACGAAGTGGACCGTTCTACCGGTCCTGCTGGGCACCCTGCTCAGCTTCCTCGTCGGCGTGATCCTCGGCGTCTACGCCGCGATCAAGCGCACCGGCAAGCTCGGTGACGTACTGGCCGTCTCCGGCTCGCTGCTGCACGGCATCCCGCAGTACATCCTGGCCATGCTGCTGGTCGTGATCTTCGCGACGCTGATCCCGATCCTGCCCCACGACGGGCCGGTGGACATCCTGTTCGAGCCCGGCTTCAACGCCGGCTACCTCGGCTCGCTGGCCGAGCACGCCGTCCTGCCGGTCGCGACCTACGCGCTGTCGGCCTACGGCGGCTGGATCCTGGCCATGAAGTCCAGCGTGGTGACGGTCCTCGGCGACGACTTCATCCTGGCCGCCGAGCTGCGCGGGATGAAGCGGTCGATCATCTTCCGCTACATCGCGCGCAACGCGATCCTGCCGCTGTTCACGATCCTCGCGCTCTCGCTCGGACTGCTGCTCGGCGGCGCGGTCTTCATCGAGAAGATCTTCAACTATCCGGGGCTCGGCCTGCTGCTCATCGACAGCATCACCCTGCGCGACTACGCCCTCATGGGAGGGGCGTTCCTGCTGATCACCGTGGCGGTCATCGTGGCCAACATCGTGGCCGACCTGTTCTACACCGTGATCGACCCGCGGGTGCGGAGTGGAGAGGAGGCCCGATGAGCATCGTGCTGGAGAGCAGCACGGCGACCATTCGCCGCAACTTCTGGAACGGCGTCTGGCGCGTCATGAAGCGCAAGCCCAGCCGCATGGTCGGGGTCGTCATCATTCTCGGCTTCGCCTTCATGGGCGTCTTCGGGCCGATGTTCTATCCCGCCCAGCTGCCCGACAACCCCGACGCCATCACCCAGCCGCCCAGCTGGGAGCACTGGTTCGGCACCGACCCGCAGGGCAGGGACGTGCTCGCGCTGGTCATCACCGGCTCGCGCTACGTGCTGCTCAGCGCCGCGGTGACCGCCCTCATCACGGTGGTCCTCGGCACCGCGCTCGGCCTGTACTCGGGCTTCAAGCGCGGGCGCTGGGACACGGTGCTCATGCGGATCACCGACATGAAGCTCACCATCCCCGGTCTGCCGCTGCTGCTGGTGCTGGCGACGGTGTGGAAGTTCGGCAACCCCATCCAGATGGGGCTGGTGCTCGGCCTGCTCGGCTGGGGCGGGGTGGCCCGAGCCGTCCGCGCGCAGACGCTCTCCCTGCGCGAGCGCGGCTTCATCGAGGCGGCGCGCGGGCTCGGTCTGTCCACGACGCACATCATCGGCAAGGAACTGCTGCCCAGCATGGCGCCCTATATCGCGATGAACATGCTCATCGCGGTGACCGGCGCCGTCTACGCGCAGGTCGGCCTGTTCTTCCTGGGCGTGCTCCCCTACGAGTCGGACAACTGGGGCGTGATGCTGAACCTCGCCGTCTTCCAGGCCGGCGCCATGATCACACCGACCGCTCTCGGCTACCTGCTGGCGCCGCTGCTGGCGATCCTGCTGCTCACGCTGGGGATCGTGCTGGTGGTGGACGCGATGGACGAGATCTTCAACCCCCGGCTGCGCGAGGAGTAGGAAGTGGCGAAACAAGCGCCGGGAGTGCGCATCGACGGCCTCACGGTCGTCTACAAGACCCCGGCGGGCGAGCTGCCCGCCGTACGGGATGTCAGCATGGAGCTGGCTGCGGGCACGATCACCGGCATCGTCGGCGAGTCGGGCTCGGGCAAGTCCACGCTCGCCTTCTCGCTGCTCAACGCGGTGCAACCGCCCGGACGCATCAGCGCGGGCAGCGTCGAGATCGACGACCTCGGCAACGTGGTGTCCTTCCAGGGCGAGCAGTTGCGCAAGGCCAGGGGCGCCCACATCGGCTACGTCTTCCAGGCCGCCCAGAACTCGCTCAACCCGCTCAAGACCGTCGGCAAGCAGCTGCTCGACCTGGGCCGCTCGCACGGCGTCGAGGACCTGCGCGGGCTGGTGAGGGAGGCCAAGGAGTTGCTGGGCCGCATGGGCCTGGACGGCGCGCGGGTGCTCGACTCCCACCAGCACGAGCTGTCGGGCGGCATGCGCCAGCGCGTCGGCATCATGCTGGCGCTGGTGCTCAACGCCCACCTGGTCGTGCTCGACGAGCCGACGACCGCGCTCGACATGATCACCCAGGCGACCATCCTGCGGATCATCCGCGAGGTGCACGCCGAGCGTGGGCTGACCACCATGATCATCACCCATGACATCGGCGTGGTCGCCGAGGTCGCCGACCGCCTCGCGGTCATGTACGGCGGCCGCATCGTCGAGCAGGGCCCCACCCGCCAGGTGCTCGCCGACCCGCAGCACCCCTACACGCGCGGCCTGATCAGGGCCATCCCGCGCCTGACGGGTGACATCAACCAGGCGCAGGCGCTGCCGGGAAGGCCGCCGACGCTGACCACCGTGCCGAAGGAGGGGTGCGTGTTCAGAGAGCGCTGCTCGCTGCGCATGGACGTGTGCGACACCGTCGACCCCGAGGCCATCCCCCACGGGGATCGGATCATCGCCTGCCACGCGGTCAAGGTGAAGGAGCACGCATGATCAGCGGCAAGGGCATCACCAAGACCTTCAAGCAGCGCGGAAGCGTGCTGGCGGGCCGCACGGTGCAGGCGCTGCGCGGGGTGGACTTCCAGATCCCCAAGGGCGGGGCCGCCTCCTTCATCGGCGAGTCGGGGTGCGGCAAGACCACGCTCGGCAGGATCATCGCCGGCCTGGAGACCTACGACACCGGCGAGATCACCATCGACGGCGTCAGCGTGACCTCGCCGAAGGACCGGCTCTTCCGCAAGGTCCAGATGATCCACCAGGACCCCTACTCGGCCCTGAACCCCACCCGCACCATCCACCAGACGCTGCGGGCCCCGCTGGAGCTGCGCGCCAAGCAGACCCGCAGGCCCAAGTCGTGGATCGACGAGCGCGCGCACGAGGTCCTCGGCCTGGTCGGCCTCGACCCCGCCAGCGTGATCGGCCGCTACCCCCACCAGCTGTCCGGCGGCATGCGCCAGCGCGTGGTCATCGCCCGCGCGCTCACGGTCGACCCCGAGATGCTCGTCGCCGACGAGGCCACCTCCATGATCGACGTCTCGCTCCGGCTCGGCATCCTGGCACTGCTGAAGGACCTGCGCGAACGCCTCGGCGTGAGCGTGCTGTTCATCACCCACGACGTGGCCACCGCGCGCTACATCGGCGACGACGGCGAGCTGTACGTCATCTACCGCGGCCAGGTCATCGAGCGCGGCTCTGTCGACACGATCATCTCCGACCCCGTGCACCCCTACACCCAGTCGCTGCTGTCGGCCATCCCCGTGCTGCACGGCTTGGAGGAGCCGGGGCCCGAGCCTGTGGTGCCGACCGAGGCGCTGGACGCCGACCACGAGGACGCCGGCTGTCTGTTCGCCAGGCGCTGCCCGTTCAGGACCGAGGAGTGCGAGACGGGCCGTCCCGTGCTCGGGCTGACCGAGGGCGTCCCGCAGGAGCACGCCTGCTTCCATCCCAAGTCGCGCGACGTCGTCGCCACCCACCTGGGGCGCGTGTGATCACCGCGGCCGAGCTGCCCGCGCTGGGCGAGATCGCCAGGGCGGCCCTCACCCTCGACGCGGACGAGGCCCCCGCGCTGGTCGCACGGCTGGCCGCGCCGCCGCAGACCCGGCGGTGGACGGCGCTGGCCACCGAGGGCGGCTTCGTCATGGCCTCGCTGGCCGAGCGCGATCCCACGGTCGGGCACATCGACCTGCTGGCCGTACACCCCGCCCATCAGGGCAAGGGACGCGGACGCGAGCTGCTGCGCGCCGCGGAGGAGTGGCTGCGTGCCGAGGGGGCGACGCAGGCGCGCTTCGCGGGAAACCCGCCCGCCTACGCGTGGCCGGGCATCGACGTGCGATACACCGCCGCCGCCTGCCTGGCCGAGAGCGCGGGCTACGAGCGTTACCACGTCGCGTGGAACATGACGGCCCCGCTGCCGCCTCCCGCCGAGGAGCGGCCCGTACGGCAGGGCGTCACGCTCCACAAGGCCGGCGACCAGGACCGCAGGGAGGTCGCCGCCTTCGTCGAGAAGGAGTGGAACGAGCGCTGGGCATGGGAGGCGAGCAGCGCCACAGGGCTGCACTACGCCAGGCTCGACGGCCAGATCGTCGCGTTCGCCGCCTGGGGCGCCAGGCCCGGCTGGTTCGGCCCGATGGGCACCTCGCCCGCAGCGCGCGGGCTCGGCCTCGGCGGCGTGCTGCTGCGCCGCTGCCTGGCAGAGCAGCACGCCGCGGGACTGTCCGAGGCGCAGATCGGCTGGGTGGGCCCGCTCCGCTTCTACTCGCGCGCCGTGGGCGCGCGAGCCGAGCGGGTCTTCTGGCTCTACCGGCGCGATCTGCGTTGAGGTCACGCGTACAGGAGCCCGCCCTCGGGGGTGGCGGGCTCCGGGCACAGTTCGCGCGGGTCCCCTCCAGCCTCCAGGCAGCGCGCGAGCGTGTCGGAGCCCCAGAGCTTGTCGAGGAACGGGGTGGTCGCGAACTCCTCGGGATGCTGCGTCCGGGCCAGATACATCATCGACACCGCCGTCAGCACGGGCCTGAACGTCCGCGCGTCGGTGACGTGCAGCTGCACCCCCCGTACGGCCGTGCCCGCGTGCTTGCTGAACATCGGCATGAACCACAGGTCGCGGAAGCGCACCCCTGGCAGGTCGAGGGCGTTGAGCGAGGGGGCGAACCTGTCGTCCAGATAGGGCGCCCCGACCAGCTCGAACGGCCTGGTGGTGCCGCGCCCCTCCGACAGGTTGGTGCCCTCGAACAGCCCGGTGCCCGGATAGACCAGCGCCGTGTCGAGCGTGGGCATGTTGACCGAGGGCATCACCCACGGCAGCCCCGTCGCGGCGAACGGCAGCTCCCTGCGCCATCCCTCCGCCCTGATCACCTCGACGCCGGGGTCGAGGGAGAGCGCCAGCTCGCCCACCGTCAGCCCGTGCCTGTTGGGGATCGGCGCCCCGCCCACGAAGCTGGCGAAGGCCGGGTCGAGCAGCGGACCCTCGGCGACCGTCCCGCCGATCGGGTTGGGCCTGTCCAGCACGACGAAGGGCAGGCCGAGCCGCTTGGCCGACCCCATCAGGTCCTTCATCGTCCAGACGTAGGTGTAGAACCTGGCTCCCACGTCGAACAGGTCGAACACCAGCGTGTCCACCCCCGAGGCGGCCACCAGCCCGTCCAGCTCGGCGCCCTCCTTGAGGTAGGTGTCGTGGACGGGCAGGCCGAAGCTCTCGCCCGAGCCCTCGCTGGCGCCGTCCTGGACGGTGCCGCGCACGCCGTGCTCGGGGCTGAAGAGCGCGGTGAGGTTCCGCAGCGCCGTGGGCGTGGGGGTCAGGTCTCTCAGGACTCCCGTCTGGTTGGTGATCAGGCCGATTCTGCCGCCCTTGACCAGATCGGGATCCGCGGCCAGCCGTTCGGCTCCGGTGCGTACGTAAGACATAGCTGAAGCTTATTTGCATACGAGATGCCAAAGGTGGAAATTAGCGTCATGATTGATCCACTCCCCGAGCTGTCCACGGAGCAGAGCGATCCGCGCTACAGCCAGATCGACCGGCTGCCGACCTCGGAGATCGCCCAGTTGATGAACCAGGCCGACGCCACGGTTCCCACCGCGGTCGGCGCCGTCCTGCCCGCCATCACCGCGGCGATCGACGCGATCTCGGCCCGCATGGCGGCGGGAGGACGGCTGCTCTACGTCGGCGCGGGCACCTCAGGCCGCCTGGCCGTCCTCGACGCCTCGGAGTGCCCACCCACCTTCGGCACCGACCCCTCCCTCGTGCAGGGCGTGATCGCCGGCGGCCTGCCCGCGCTGACCAGGTCGGTGGAGGGCGCGGAGGACGACACCTCCGCGGGCGAGGAGGCCCTCGCCGAGCGCGGCGTCGGCGCGCTCGACTCCGTCGTGGGCATCTCGGCCAGCGGCAGGGCGCCCTTCGTGCTGGGCGCGCTCGCCGAGGCGGGCAGGCGGGGCGCGCTGACCGTGGCGCTGTCGTGCAACCACAGGACGCCGCTGTCGGCGGCGGCGGGTCACGCGATCGAGGTGGTCGTGGGACCCGAGGTGGTGACCGGCTCGACCAGGCTCAAGGCGGGCACCGCGCAGAAGCTGGTGCTGAACATGATCTCCACGATCTCGATGATCAGGCTTGGCCGCACCTACGGGAACAACATGATCGAGATGTCGGCGATGAACGCGAAGCTCGCAGGGCGCGCGGCCCGCATGGTCAGCGACATCACCGGCGTCTCCGCCGAGACCGCCCGCGAGACGCTGGAGGCGGCGGGCGGCCAGGCGAAGATCGCGGTGGTGATGATCGAGCACGGCGTCGACGCCGACGAGGCGCGAAGCCTGCTGGAGTCGCACGGCTCCCGGCTCGGCGAGGTACGGCATGCTCGCTGACGTCCTGTCCGCCACCGTCCCCTCGGTCGTGCCCGCCGCCGTCGCGGTGATCGCCGTGGACGGCGAGGTCGTGGCCGCAGAGGCCGCGGGCGATCTGGTCCGCTACACCGACCCCGACGGGACGCTCGCCCCCGTGCGCCCACCCGCCCGGCGCGACTCCGTCTTCGACCTGGCCTCCGTCAGCAAGCTGTTCACCACCTCGGCGATCCTGTCGCTGGTGGCCGAGGGCAGGCTCGACCTGGACGCGCCGGTGGCCGCCTGGCTGCCCGCCTTCTACGCCGACCGCCCGCACGTCACCCTGCGCCACCTGCTCACCCACACGGCCGGCCTGCAGCCGACCCACCGGGTGGACCACGTGCCGCCCGCCGCGCGCATGGACACCGTCCTCGCCACCCCGATCACCTCGCCAGTCGGCGGGCCCTACCTGTACACCGACGTCGGCATGGTGACGGTGGGACGGATCGCGGAGATCGCGGGAGCGGCGCCACTGGACGAACTGGTCCGCGCCCGCGTGACGGCGCCGCTCGGCCTCACCGACACCGCCTACCGCCGCCTCCCGTTCCGGGAGGACACCGCCCCGCTGCCCCTTTCGGAAGACGCGGGCCCTTCTCGAGAGTCCCGAGTCTCCGCAGGGCCGGGAAACGCGCCCGCGGACGTCGCCCGCATCGCCAAGACCGAGTGCCACAGGGCCGTCGGCGAGGTGCACGACGAGACCGCCCACTCCCTCGGCGGCGTCGCCGGCCACGCGGGCGTCTTCTCCACCGCCGACGACGTGCTCCGCTTCGGCGAGGCCCTCCGCCTCGGCCACCTCCCCCTCACCGACGAGATGACCCGCGAGCACGACGTCAAGAACGCGCCCTTCCGCCACGGCCTCGGCGTCCGCATCGGCGACCCCGCCGTCGTCGGCCCGCTCACCGACGCCTTCGGGCACTCCGGCTTCACCGGCACCTCCCTGCTCGTCGACCGCGCCCACCGGCTGACCGTCGTCCTGCTGACCAACGCCGTCCACCCGGTCCGCGGACGTCCGGGCATCAGAGAACTTCGCCATGCCGTCGCCGCCGAGGCGCTACAGATAGTGTCTCGGCCATGAAACCCCGCGATATTTCCCTTTTGCACACTCTCGGCACCCCGAGCGTGTCCCCCGAGGGCACGCAGGCGGTCGTCGCCGTGACCCGGCCCGACCTCGACGCCGACGAGTACCGCGGCGAGCTCTGGCTGGTCCCCACCGACGGCTCGGGCGAGCCCCGCCAGCTCACCGGCGGCCGCCGCGACGCCGAGCCCGCCTACTCCCCCGACGGCAGGTGGCTCGCCTTCACCCGCGCGGAGAACGGCGGCAAGCCTCAGCTGCACGTCATGCCCACCGCGGGCGGCGAGCCTTGGCGCGTCACCGACCAGCCCCTCGGCGCGGGCAAGCCCACGTGGAGCCCTGACTCGCGGCAGCTCGCCTTCGTCGCCCGCGTGCCCGAGGAGGGCAGGTACGGCGACACCAAGCCGGAGAAGGAGCGCCCCCGCCGCATCACCGGGCTGAAGTACCGCCTGGACAACCTCGGCTTCTACACCGACCGCAGGTCCCACGTCTTCGTCGTCGACCCGTTCGCCTCCCGCACCTCCCCCTCGCCCGCCGTCCAGGTGACCGAGGGAGACCACGACCACGACGAGCCCGCGTGGAGCCCCGACGGCGCGCGGCTGACCTTCACCGCGGCCCGCCACGACGGCAGCGGGTCCGACCACTACTCCGACGTGTGGACGTGCGCGCCCGACGGCACCGGCCTGCACATGGTCACCGACACCACCCTCTCGGTCGGCCTGCCCCGCTTCACCCCTGACGGCGAGACCATCTGCTTCGTCGCCGCCCAGCCAGGACCGGACGGCCGCACCCTGATCGCCAGGCACCGCGGCGTCTTCTCCGTGCCCGCCGACGGCTCCGCCGCCCCTCGCCGCCTCACCGCCGCCGAGCCGTACCACCTGGCCGGCAACGGCACCATCGTCCCCACAGCGGACGGCGTGCTGTTCCCCTCGGAGAACCGCGGGGCCTCCGACCTGCTGCTCGTGCCGTACGACGGGGACGAGCCCACGGTCCTCATCTCGGGCCGGCGCGAGGTCTTCGCGCCCGCCCACGCCGGGGGCACCACCGTCGCCACCGTCGCCGACCAGAACAGCCCAGGCGAGCTCGTCGTGCTGCGCGACGGCAAGGAGAGCACCCCCACCGCCTTCTCCGCCCTCACCCCCCTCCCCCTGGAGGAGATCACCACCACCGCCCCCGACGGCCACCCCGTCCACGGTTGGGTGGTCCGCCCCACGGGCGAGGGCCCGCACCCCACCCTGCTGATGATCCACGGCGGCCCCTTCACCCAGTACGGCTGGCACCTGTTCGACGAGGCCCAGGTCTACGCCGCCGCCGGATACGCCGTCGTCATGGGCAACCCGCGCGGCTCCTCCGGATACGGCCAGGCCCACGGCGCCGCCGTCATCGGCGACGTCGGCAACGTCTCGGCCATCGACCTGCTCGCCCTCCTCGACGCCGCACTGGCCACCGGCGGCCTGGACGCCGACCGCGTGGGTGTCCTGGGCGGCTCGCACGGCGGCTACATGACCACCTGGCTGGCTGCCCATCACGGCGACCGGTTCAAGGCGGCGATCAGCGAGCGGGCCGTCAACGCGATCGACAGCTTCCACGGCTCCAGCGACATCGGCTGGTTCTTCGCCCTCGACCTCTACGGTCCCGACCTCGAGCGCTGGAGCGACCTGAGCCCGCTCAGCCACGCGGACCGGATCGAGATGCCGTTCCTGATCATCCACTCGGAGAACGACTGGCGCTGCCCTGTAGAGCAGGCCCAGCGGCTCTTCGTCGCGCTGAAACTGCGAGGGGTCGAGACGGAGCTGCTGCTGTTCCCCGGTGAGGGACACGAGATGTCCCGCTCAGGCCTGCCCAGCCACCGAGTGGCCCGCTTCGAGGCCATCCTCGACTGGTGGAACCGCCACCTCCCCACGACGTAACCCCCCGGCGCCCGTCCGGGACGGGCGCCACCCCGGTGAGTGCATGCCCGCCCGCGTCGGCGCGGCTCTCCACGCGGCCTGTGGTGCCGTCACCGACGCCGAGCGGGCCGCCTTCGAACTCACCGAACAGGGCACCCGCATCGCCGACGCCGCCGGTGGCGTCACCGACGAGGCCTGGGCGAACGCCGCCAAGCACTACGACGAGGACCAGCTCGCCGCCCTGGTCTCCCTCATCGCCCTCATGAACACCGTCAACCGCATGAACGTCATCGTCCAGCAACCCGCCGGCGACTACCAGCCCGGCCATCTGGGATAGCGACAGCGATCCGCGTCAGGCTGGGTGGGACGAACTCCAGCAGCCGATCCCACCAGCCCTGACGCACCGCAGATCAACGTCTCGAGCCCGCGTCACTCCGACTCCCATCCCACAGCCGCTCTCCCCGTCCATCAGGCGGCTCTCCCAGGCCCAGGCCGCGATCCCGACGCGGTTGCGCACGCCGAGCCTGATCAGGATGCCCGGCACGTACCCCTTGACCGTGCTCAGCGAGATGAACAGCTCGTCGGCGATCTCCTGGTTGGTGCGGCCCCTGGCGATCGCCCGGTCGATCCCGGTCCCCCGCGCGGACAGGGGCTGCGCGGAAGCCCCGGCCCTGGCCCTGGCTCCGCGATCGGCGAGGTGGCGCAGCAACCGTAGGCCCGGGTACTCGCCTGATCGTCGGCCAGCAGGACCTGGATGGTCATCGCCACCCCTGCACTGGTTCCCACCCGCAGCGGCTCCCCGCACTGGGCGGAACGGCGGGTTGCTCATCGGGCTCGACGCACTGATCAGCGTCTCTCCGGACCTCCGCGCCGAGTTGCCCCACTGGCGCCCAGGGTCGGGACGACTGAAGCCAGTGGCTGCTTGCCCGAACGTCGTGTGGGGCGACAAGGCGTCAGGGAGCCAGCGCTTCGAGCGCCTCCTCGGCTCTGCGCATGGCCTCGTCGGGATCCGCGGTCACGATCGCGGGGTCGAAGTTCAGATCGTGGAACACCTCCGTCACACCCTGCTCGGCCAGCGCCGCCACATCCTGCCTGATCTTCTCGTACGGCCCGCTCAGCGGCGGCCCATCGACGGCATCGCTCACCCTGGTGACGCCTCTGCACACGAACCTCAACGCCTCGGGATCGCGTCCCGCCTCACTGGCGGCCGCCTTTACAGTGTAGATTTTCTCGGCGATGCCGGAGAGATCCTCCCTGCTGGCGCTCACCCAGCCGTCGCCCAGCCGTCCCGCCCTCCTGAGCGCCACCTCGGCTCCACCGCCCAGCAGCAGCGGCGGCACCGGCGACGGCTTGGGGTCCAGATGCGAGGCCGGGACCCGGTAGAACTCCCCCTCATGCCGGACGACCTCCTCACTCCAGCACGCGCGCAGCACCTCGACGAACTCCTCGCCCCTCCGGCCGCGCTTGGCGAAGTCGACCCCCATGGCCTCGAACTCCTCGGGCAACCATCCGAGCCCCAGCCCGAACGTCACCCGCCCGCCCGAGACCTCCTGCAGAGTCGCGACCTGCTTGGCCACCAGCACGGGCGGCTCGAAGATGTTCACCACAGCCACGCCGAGCCTGATGCTCTCGGTGACGCCGGCCAGATAGGCCAGGGTGACGAGGGGATCGTGCACGCTGCGATAGGTCGCCCCCATCGGATGGTTCTCCGGGTAGAGAAGACGCTGGAAGGTCCACAGCTCGTGGTATCCCAGCTCTTCGGCGCGTGTGGCGATCCTGCGCAGGTTGTCGCGAGTGGCCCAGGGCCCGGACACGGGGGCGGCAAATCCGATCCTCATAGACTGCCACCCTAGAACACCCTCCCCACCCTCCCGTCCCGCGGACGGACGGTGAGTGATAGGGCGCAGCGAGATTGCTTCCCGCGGAGAGGCGGCCGCGGCGGAAGTCGGTGATGCAGGAGTGCCAAGGCACAGGAACCACCTGCGGGGGGACGCCCGCCCCAAAAGCGACGGCATGGCAGCACGGAGACACAGCACTGTAAGACGCCTGCCCCCTGTGTGAGTTCCGGGCCTACAACGCCGCTTCCGTCAGCTCGCTGACGCGACTTTTCGTTCGCATGTGTCCGGGCTGGAGCGTTAGGGGGTGAGGAGCCCGAAGCGGATGTCGAGGCGCGACAGCAGCAGGGGGATCGTGGCCTTGGCCACGGCGCGGGTCTCGTCGGCGGTTTCCTTACGGCGTTCGCGTCGGCCGGGACCGAGGGCGGCGACCCAATGCTTCTTGGTGCGGCACCAGATCAGGGCGACCCAATGCTTCGTGGTGCGGCACCAGAACAGCCGGAGGCGACGGCGGCGCGGTTACGGTTCCACGTCGCCGGCGAGCTGGATCCCCACAGCTCGGCGAACGCCTGACCGATCTCGACATCGGCGATCTCGACGGCGATCTGCGCCAGCGGCGGCGGCCCAGCAGGGCGACGCGGTCGATGGCCGAGGCGTAGGCGCGGTGGGTGTCGGGATTGGCCGAGCGCGAGGTGGCGAGGAAGGCGCCGGCAGTCGAGGCGTAGGCGCGGTGGGCGGCGGGGAAGACGTCGGCAGCCGAGCCGAGGCGAAGCTGACGCCTCCGCCGCGCGGGGCTGCGACCTTCAGTGCCGCGCTCAGGCCGGCCGCCGGGCGGCGGCGCTCGTTGCGTCGATCCGAAACATGCACCAGATAGCGCGCCGGAGTCGCGCAGCGGCCGAACGAGCGGATCGCCTGGTCGACGGTCGGCCATGATCGCTCACACGTGCCTGCCACCGGTGGGGCCGGCCTTGTGGAGCCGGTGACGCAGGCCGCCTCGGGCGGCAGGGCCGTCGGTGGACCAGCAAGGAGCCCGAAGGAAGTGCCGACTTAAGAAAATCAAGATCAACTTCTTGAAAATTGAAGATGCCTCGGTTATAACTTTAGATATGACAGAGCAGGCGATGGACTGGCAGGAACTCACGAACCTGACCCGGGGCCAGCCGTTCGTCGTCGAGCGGGTGCGCCTGACAGGCAGCGGCGTCGCGATCGAGGGCGAGTTCGAGCTACCGCAACTCGCTCAGCTCAACGTCGAGGATCAGGTCTTCGTCACGGCGTTCGTGCGGTGCCACGGCTCCATCAAGCAGATGGAACGGATCTTCGGGGTGAGCTACCCGACGATCAAATCACGGCTGAACCGGATCACGCAGATGCTCGACTTCGTCGAGACCGATCCGGCGCCGTCGCGGGCCGACATCATCGATCGGTTGCGCCGCGGCGAGATCACCGCACAGCAGGCCTTGTCCGAACTGGAGGGGCGCACGTGATGCCGCAGTTGCTGACCGTACGGGTCAAACGCCCGGACCGTCGTCCCATCCGCGTCTGGGTCCCGGTACTCCCCGTAGCGCTCGTGTTCTCACCGGTCGTGGTCCTGGCCGTCCTGGCGGCCACCGTGGCCTGCCACGTGTTCCGCATCGATGTGGTGCGGGCGCTCGGCACCGGCTGGCGCATCATCTCCGCGTTGCCCGGCACCCGGGTCGACATCGAGTACAGCCGTACGGCCGTGCTCGTAGCCATCCGATAGGAGAGGTTCCGATGAACGAAGAGCGTAAGAACATCCTCGACATGCTCGCCGAGGGCAAGATCACCGCAGAGGAGGCGGAGCAGCTCATCGCCGCACTCGAACGAGCCCAGCCGCCGACGGCGGCCAGTCCCGCCGCCCGGCCGAAAGGCAGGGCGAAGTACCTGCGGGTGGTGATGGAGTTCCTCGAGGACGGCGAGTCGGGACGGCTCAACGTGCGGGTGCCGCTGCAACTGCTGCGGGCCGGCGTACAGCTGGCGGCCCTGATCCCGCCGCAGGCACTGGATCGGGCCAACGCCGAGCTGAGCAAGTCGGGCGTGCCGTTCGACCTCACGCAGCTCAAGCCCGAACACCTCGAGGCGCTCGTGGAGCACCTCGACGAGACGATCGTGGAGCTCGAGCAGCCCGATGGCCACCTGCGTGTCTTCTGCGAGTAGGCCGTCCAGTTGGACGGACCCCCGGGAGGGTGCTGGAACACCCCCCCGAGGCCGCGCCCGCTACAGCAGAGCACGGTTGAACTGCCAACCTGACCTTCAGCCGCTCATCGGCGCGGCCCGGTCGACCTCCACACCGGCAGCGGCGAGGTGCGCATCTTCGCGATCGGCGCCTACGGGGCAATCAAACTCCGGCGGATACCCCCTAATCGGCGAGGCCACCGCGACCTGCGAGTGAACTCGGCCAGCGGCGACATCGTCGCCGACCAAGCGCACGGCACGCTCACCGCGAAGACCGCCTCGGGCTCCATCCGGGTCGAAGAGTCATGCGCGGCGAGGTGTACTCCCTGAACCCACGCGGACGTTCCGACGGAACGGTTCGAACAGCTCCGCGAAGGAAGCAAGTAGCCGTGGCCGCAGGGCCGAGCGAGCCGGAGCGGCGCTACCGGTAGTACCTGGAGACGGTCACCAGGCCGAGCGAGCCGGAGCGGCGCTACCGGTAGTACCTGGAGACGGTCACCGGGCCGAGCGAGCCGGAGCGGCGCTACCGGTAGTACCTGGAGACGGTCACCGGGCCGAGCGAGGACAAGCGGTGGTATCGGCCATGCAAGGCGCACTAGCAGCGGCTTCCCCTCTCCTCTCACCCGGCGACCGATGCGCTGCAGCGGTACCTGCAGTTCTTCGGGCCGTCGGTTAAGGCCGTCGGATGAGGCGGACACCTTGCTGGCGATGCTGGAGGATCTCGCCGCTCTGCTCGAGCAGAGCGCGGCGGACGAATCCCGCTCCGCGAAGTCGTCGGGGAGGCCCCGGTGGAGTTCGCCGAGGCGTTACTTACGAACCACCCGCAGGGTCAGGAACGGCTGGCCAACGCCACCGATCGCGTCACGGTCCGACAAGCCGCGACGAAACAGAGAACGGATATCTGAATGACAGCCAATGGGGTCCGAGGGCCTGTGATCCACGTGCAGGGCTTGCAGAAGTCGTACAAGGAGCTGCAGGTGCTGCGCGGCGTGGACTTCGACGTGGCGCGGGGCAGCATCTTCGCCCTGCTCGGCTCGAACGGGGCCGGCAAGACCACGGTGGTGAAGATCCTGTCCACGCTGCTCAAGGCCGACGCGGGCACGGCCAGCGTCCACGGCTTCGACGTCGCCAGGCAACCGGCGGAGGTGCGGGAGTCGATCAGCCTGACGGGACAGTTCGCCGCCGTCGACGAGATCCTCAGCGGGCGGGAGAACCTCGTGCTGGTCGCCCGGCTGCGACACCTCAAGGATCCGGGCAAGATCGCCGATGACCTGCTCGCCCGTTTCTCGCTGACCGACGCGGGCGCGCGGAAGGTGTCGACGTATTCGGGTGGCATGCGCCGCCGCCTCGACATCGCGATGAGTCTCATCGGGAATCCGCCGGTCATCTTCCTCGACGAGCCCACGACCGGGCTCGACCCCCAGGCGCGCATCGAGGTGTGGCAGGCCGTCAAGGAACTCGCCACGAACGGCACGACTGTGCTGCTCACCACGCAGTATCTGGACGAGGCCGAGCAGCTCGCCGACCGGATCGCGATCCTGCACGAGGGCCGGATCATCGTGAACGGCACCCTCGCCGAGCTCAAGCAGTTGCTCCCGCCCGCCAAGGTCGAATACATCGAAAAGCAGCCGACCCTCGAGGACGTCTTCCTCTCGCTCGTCGGCGCCAACGGCAAGGACACGACGTCGGCACGAACGAGTAAGGAACACCGATGACCAAGCATTTCTTCGGCGACACCACCGTCCTGCTGGGACGATCCCTGCGCCACATCACGCGCAGCATGGACACCATCATCACGACCACGATCATGCCGATCGCGTTTCTGCTGCTGTTCGTCTACGTGTTCGGCGGCGCGATCAAAACAGGGGATTCGTATGTTAACTACCTGTTGCCCGGCATTCTGCTCATCACGATCGCTTCGGGCATCGCCTACACCGCGTTCCGGCTCTTCCTGGACATGAAGAGCGGCATCTTCGAGCGATTCCAGTCCATGCCGATCGCGCGGTCGTCCGTGCTGTGGGCGCACGTGCTGACCTCGCTCGTCGCCAATCTGATCTCGCTCGTGGTGGTCGTGCTCGTCGCCCTGCTCATGGGCTTCCGCTCGGGGGCGGGAGTGCTGGCGTGGCTCGGGGTCGCCGGCATCCTGATCCTGTTCACCATGGCGCTGACGTGGCTGGCCGTGATCCCCGGTCTCACCGCGAAGTCCGCGGATGGCGCGAGCGCGTTCTCCTACCCGCTCATCTTCCTGCCGTTCATCAGCTCGGCCTTCGTGCCCACCGACACCATGCCCGGCCCGGTGCGCGTCTTCGCCGAGAACCAGCCGGTCACGTCCATCGTCAACGCCATCCGTGACCTGTTCACCCAGCAGCCGGTCGGCACCGACATCTGGATCGCCCTCGGCTGGTGTGTCGGCCTCCTCATCGTCGCGTACCTCTTCGCCATGAACACCTACCGCCGCAAGATCGCCTAGGCAGCTGTCTCCTTGACCCATCAGCCAACAACTTCGGTGGCGCGGTGCCACCACCTCGCCACGGAGGAGGCCGGATGCCGGCAGATCCGCCCAGCTCACCCGCGCTGCGCGCGTCCGACGCGGACCGCGACCTGGTCATCGAACGGCTGCGCGTCGCCGTCGCCGACGGCAGGCTCGACCCGGTCGAGTTCGACGAGCGGCTGGACGCGGCGCTGGCAGCCCGCACCATCGACGCGCTGGCCCCGCTCATCGCCGATCTGATCGCGGTGCCAGTCGGCGGCGGCGCACTCACCCTGCCGTTCGCCGGGACACCGGCCGAGCCGGCCGCCGAACTGCTCACCATCAATGAGCGTCACGGCTCGGTGCGCCGTGAGGGCCGGTGGACGCTGCCGTACCGGCTGGCGCTGCGCACCGCGTGGTGCGACGTGATGCTGGACCTGACCAGCGCGGTGCGCAGCGCCCCCGAGCTGGTCATCGAGCTGCGGGTGCGCGGCGGCAACGTGGAGTTGGTCCTCGCGCCAGGCATGGTGGTGGACGCCAACGAGCTGTCGGTGCGGCACAGCATGCTGGCGATCAGCAGAGACGCGGGCGACCACACGCCGGAGACACTGCAGGTCCGCTTGGTAGGCCGAATGCGGCACGGCCGGCTCGACACCCGGTGGCAGGCGCCGCCCCGGTGACGCGGCAGGGCCTGGATACCGCGGTATCCAGGCCTGACACCTCGCGCTTGGTGCGGGCGCGCCGCCGTGCTAGGGCTTGTCGTCAACGACGACACCGCCGACGACGAACCGTTCTTTCTGCTCATCCCCTAAACCCTGGGTGATCGCGCCGGCGGCAGTCCCCGCCGGCGCGATGCCGGCGACAGCTTCGTCAGTGCGCCACGACTTCTTTAGTGCACCACGACCTGGCCGCCGTCCGGTCGTGAGGCTGCCGCCAAAAGGGCCGCCCGGACAGTGCTTGGGTTCAACAGGTCGATGCAACACCCCCGATGTTGAGGGGTTGTGTTGGACTTCGAGTGTCAGGCCTGGACGGATCCCCATGCCTCCAGCGTCGCTTCGGCGATGGTTTCGATACGGCGCCCGTATGCCAGATGCCCATCAGAGACGAAGCTGCCGTCACTGAACGGCAACTCACAGAACGTGGCGCGGAAATGCCGGGGAGATCCACCCAGCGGCAGCGGCGCGTACGTTGCCAATGGCGTCATGTCATAGCCCGACCGCGCCCTGTGATTGTTCCGTGCCACCTGATGAGCGGCCACGCGAAGCAGCGCGTCAAGGCCCTTGTCCACGTAGAGCTGCAGTTGGCGGAACTGACCGTCGAGGTACTTCTCATGACCTTCGGAAGGATGCTGCAGGAGATACGCGCAGACCACAGGCGCGTGCCACCTGTACATCTCAGGATCAGCCTGCTCTTCAGCCAGGATTGCGTGGTAGTAGTCCGCGCACACACCCAGTGGGCCGGCAGGTGCACCGCAGTCGCACTGACCCATGATGAGGCTGTCTGGCATGGGTGCAACATAGGTGGCCGGCAACAACCCTGTCGACCGGATTTCGGACTTGTCCCAAGTCCTACCGGGCTATGATCCTGCAGACCCTGAGACCCCGCAGTCCACAAAGTGCGGCTGGCGTATCGCAAGCAGGATTGCGCGTGGGCAACGGCAGTCAGAGGCGCGGCCGGTACCCGCTACCCGGCCTCGGTGCCGCCTACCTCGCCTGCCGTAGAACAGAAGACCCCAGAAATGCAGAAAGGGCCCCACCCAACGGGTGAAGCCCTTCCATACAAAGATTGCGCGGCGGCGACCTACTCTCCCACACCCTCCCGAGTGCAGTACCATCGGCGCTGCAGAGCTTAACTTCCGGGTTCGGAATGTAACCGGGTGTTTCCTCTACGCTATAACCGCCGCAACCCTACGAGACCATTTGTTGTCTCAGAATTGCCTAGTGGACGCGAGCAAAAAGCTTTGTGGTCAAGTCCTCGGCCTATTAGTACCGGTCAGCTCCACACGTTACCGTGCTTCCACCTCCGGCCTATCAACCCGGTCGTCTACCGGGAGCCTTACCCACACAACGTGGTGGGAGACCTCATCTCAAGGCGAGCTTCCCGCTTAGATGCTTTCAGCGGTTATCCCTTCCGAACGTAGCCAACCAGCCGTGCACCTGGCGGTACAACTGGCACACCAGAGGTTCGTCCGTCCCGGTCCTCTCGTACTAGGGACAGCCCCTTTCAAGTCTCCTGCGCGCGCAGCGGATAGGGACCGAACTGTCTCGCGACGTTCTAAACCCAGCTCGCGTACCGCTTTAATGGGCGAACAGCCCAACCCTTGGGACCTACTCCAGCCCCAGGATGCGACGAGCCGACATCGAGGTGCCAAACCATCCCGTCGATATGGACTCTTGGGGAAGATCAGCCTGTTATCCCCGGGGTACCTTTTAGCCGTTGAGCGACGGCGCTTCCACATGCCACCGCCGGATCACTAGTCCCAGCTTTCGCTCCTGCTCGACCCGTCAGTCTCACAGTCAAGCTCCCTTGTGCACTTACACTCAACACCTGATTGCCAACCAGGCTGAGGGAACCTTTGGGCGCCTCCGTTACTCTTTAGGAGGCAACCGCCCCAGTTAAACTACCCACCAGACACTGTCCCCGATCCGGATCACGGACCAGAGTTAGACGTTCAAAACGACCAGAGTGGTATTTCACCAATGACTCCACCCGAACTAGCGTCCGAGCTTCACAGTCTCCCACCTATCCTACACAAGACGTTCCAAACGCCAATGTCAAGCTGTAGTGAAGGTCCCGGGGTCTTTCCGTCCTGCTGCGCGTAACGAGCATCTTTACTCGTAGTGCAATTTCGCCGGGTCTGCGGTTGAGACAGCGGGGAAGTCGTTACGCCATTCGTGCAGGTCGGAACTTACCCGACAAGGAATTTCGCTACCTTAGGATGGTTATAGTTACCACCGCCGTTTACCGGCGCTTAAGTTCTCACCTTCGCTGTGTTGCCACAGCTAAGCGGTCCCCTTAACGTTCCGGCACCGGGCAGGCGTCAGTCCGTATACATCGTCTTACGACTTCGCACGGACCTGTGTTTTTAGTAAACAGTCGCTTCCCCCTGGCCACTGCGACCCCCACCAGCTCAGAAAGCTAGTTTCGTCACCAGCAGAGGTCCCCCTTCTCCCGAAGTTACGGGGGCAATTTGCCGAGTTCCTTAACCACAGTTCACCCGATCGCCTTGGTATTCTCTACCTGACCACCTGAGTCGGTTTAGGGTACGGGCCGCCACAACACTCGCTAGAGGCTTTTCTCGGCAGCATAGGATCATCCACTTCGCCACAATCGGCTCGGCATCACATCTCAGGATCAATGCGTCGCGGATTTGCCTACGACACTCCCTACATGCTTACCCCAGGAACAACCATCGCCTGGGTTGGACTACCTTCCTGCGTCACCCCATCGCTTACCTACTACCCGATCGGATCGAGCGTTCAGCCTCACCACTTGTCCCGAAGGACGCTGCGGGGCTTAAGGACTCTTAGCATCACGAGGTTCGATATGGGCGTGTTAAAGCGGGTACGGGAATATCAACCCGTTGTCCATCGACTACGCCTGTCGGCCTCGCCTTAGGTCCCGACTTACCCTGGGCGGATTAGCCTGGCCCAGGAACCCTTGGTCATTCGGCGGCAGGGTTTCTCACCCTGCATTCGCTACTCATGCCTGCATTCTCACTCGCACAGCCTCCACAACTAGATCACTCTGCTGCTTCGCCGGCTGCACGACGCTCCCCTACCCATCAACAAGAACAAGTTCTCATCAATGCCACGACTTCGGCGGTGTACTTGAGCCCCGCTACATTGTCGGCGCGGAATCACTTGACCAGTGAGCTATTACGCACTCTTTCAAGGGTGGCTGCTTCTAAGCCAACCTCCTGGTTGTCTCTGCGACTCCACATCCTTTCCCACTTAGCACACGCTTAGGGGCCTTAGTCGGTGATCTGGGCTGTTTCCCTCTCGACTACGGAGCTTATCCCCCGCAGTCTCACTGCCACGCTCTCACTTACCGGCATTCGGAGTTTGGCTGACGTCAGTAACCTTGTCGGGCCCATCGGCCATCCAGTGCTCTACCTCCGGCAAGAAACACGTGACGCTGCACCTAAATGCATTTCGGGGAGAACCAGCTATCACGGAGTTTGATTGGCCTTTCACCCCTACACACAGGTCATCCCCCAGGTTTTCAACCCTGGTGGGTTCGGTCCTCCACGAGGTCTTACCCTCGCTTCAACCTGCCCATGCGTAGATCACTCCGCTTCGGGTCTACAGCATGCGACTCAAACGCCCTATTCAGACTCGCTTTCGCTACGGCTCCCCCACACGGGTTAACCTCGCCACACACCATAACTCGCAGGCTCATTCTTCAAAAGGCACGCAGTCACATCACAGCTGAGCAAGCCCAGCTAAGCTCCTACGGCTTGTAGGCACACGGTTTCAGGTACTATTTCACGACCCCTCACCGGGGCACTTTTCACCTTTCCCTCACGGTACTAGTGCACTATCGGTCATCAGGGAGTATTTAGGCTTACCAGGTGGTCCTGGCAGATTCACACAGGATTTCTCGGGCCCCGTGCTACTTGGGATCCCCTCAAACAGCCCATCCGATTTCGCCTACCCGGCTCTCACGGTCTACGGCGCCCCTTCCCAGAGGCTTCAACTATCAGACAGGTTTCTCACTGTTTGTGGTCTCGGCAGAAACCACCAGAGGGTCCCACGACCCCGAACATGCAACGCCTGCCGGCTATCACACATGCCCGGTTTAGCCTCATCCGCTTTCGCTCACCACTACTCACGGAATCACTGTTGTTTTCTCTTCCTACGGGTACTGAGATGTTTCACTTCCCCGCGTTACCACCAACCGCCCTATACATTCAGGCGGAGGCAACACCACATGACTGGTGCTAGGTTTCCCCATTCGGACATCCCCGGATCAACGTCTGGTTGGCGACTCCCCGAGGCTTAACGCAGCCTCCCACGTCCTTCATCGGCTCCTGATGCCAAGGCATCCACCGTGTGCCCTAAAAAACTTGGCCACAAAGATGCTCGCGTCCACTATGCAAATCTCAAACAACAAACAGCAACCAACTCCAAACCACACAATGATGGTTCTTCGCTGGCCCTGTATGAGGTGGAACAGACGGATCAGGCCACCATGCGAAACCCGCAGCGGGTGGCCCCTACGATCCGGTCCGTTTCCTCAGGACCCAACAGTGTGTCCAACCAGTCCAAGCCCCCTCACGGCCGTTCCCACTCCCTCCGAAGAAGGCGGTACTAACCCGCAGGCAACCAAACCTGGTTGAGTAGCCAGTGCTCCACTAATGAGCTGCCGAGCATCAGACGTTCGCTGATGACCTCGACGTAGACCGATCAAAGATCAGTCGGTGCTCCTTAGAAAGGAGGTGATCCAGCCGCACCTTCCGGTACGGCTACCTTGTTACGACTTCGTCCCAATCGCCAGCCCCACCTTCGACCGCTCCCCCCAGCAAGCTGGTTGGGCCACGGGCTTCGGGTGTTGCCGACTTTCGTGACGTGACGGGCGGTGTGTACAAGGCCCGGGAACGTATTCACCGCAGCGTTGCTGATCTGCGATTACTAGCGACTCCGACTTCATGGGGTCGAGTTGCAGACCCCAATCCGAACTGAGACCGGCTTTTAGGGATTCGCTCCACCTCACGGTATCGCAACCCTCTGTACCGGCCATTGTAGCATGTTTGCAGCCCAAGACATAAGGGGCATGATGACTTGACGTCATCCCCACCTTCCTCCGAGTTGACCCCGGCAGTCCCCCATGAGTCCCCAGCACGCCGAAGCGCCTGCTGGCAACATGGAGCAAGGGTTGCGCTCGTTGCGGGACTTAACCCAACATCTCACGACACGAGCTGACGACAGCCATGCACCACCTGTCACCCAGTCCGAAGAGGGCCACATCTCTGCAGCTTTCCGGGCGATGTCAAGCCTTGGTAAGGTTCTTCGCGTTGCGTCGAATTAAGCAACATGCTCCGCCGCTTGTGCGGGCCCCCGTCAATTCCTTTGAGTTTTAGCCTTGCGGCCGTACTCCCCAGGCGGGGCGCTTAATGCGTTAGCTCCGGCACGGAGATCGTGGAAGATCCCCACACCTAGCGCCCAACGTTTACAGCGTGGACTACCAGGGTATCTAATCCTGTTCGCTCCCCACGCTTTCGCTCCTCAGCGTCAGGTAAGGCCCAGAGAACCGCCTTCGCCACCGGTGTTCCTCCTGATATCTGCGCATTTCACCGCTACACCAGGAATTCCGTTCTCCCCTACCTACCTCTAGCCAGCCCGTATCCACCGCAGACCCGCAGTTAAGCTGCGAGCTTTCACGGCAGACGCGACAAGCCACCTACGAGCTCTTTACGCCCAATAATTCCGGACAACGCTTGCGCCCTACGTATTACCGCGGCTGCTGGCACGTAGTTAGCCGGCGCTTCTTCTGCAGGTACACGTCAACTTCGTCCCTGCTGAAAGAGGTTTACAACCCGAAGGCCGTCATCCCCCACGCGGCGTCGCTGCGTCAGGCTTTCGCCCATTGCGCAATATTCCCCACTGCTGCCTCCCGTAGGAGTCTGGGCCGTGTCTCAGTCCCAGTGTGGCCGGTCGCCCTCTCAGGCCGGCTACCCGTCGTCGCCTTGGTAGGCCACTACCCCACCAACAAGCTGATAGGCCGCGAGCCCATCCCCAACCGAAAAAACTTTCCACCACCACCCGATGCCGGGGGCGGTCGTATCCGGTATTAGACCCAGTTTCCCGGGCTTATCCCAGAGTCAGGGGCAGGTTGCTCACGTGTTACTCACCCGTTCGCCGCTCGAGTACCCCGAAGGGCCTTTCCGCTCGACTTGCATGTGTTAAGCACGCCGCCAGCGTTCGTCCTGAGCCAGGATCAAACTCTCCAAACAATGTTTGAGAATTTCTCCCGGCTGAAACATGAATGTTCCAACCAAAGGAATCCGTCCAATGGACGGGGTTGTGCATCATGCACTGGCTTTTAACACACTGTTGAGTTCTCAAGAAACGGACGCATTCACCGTCACCTACCCGGTGGCACTCGCTTCGTTATGTCTTTATTCTTTCAGCTCCCCCGGTCGGAGTCAAATTGACTCTTTCCGAGAAATCATCGGGAATTCCGACGCCCCGTTTCCGGGGCAACCCCTCAAACTTACTTCGACATTTGATTTCTGTCGAACCGGCCCGAGGAGGGCAGCCGACGGCCAACGCCGGCTGGGTGGGACTGGTGAACTCTATGTACGCCTCCGCCACCCGTCAAATCAACGTCCGCCATTCCGGTCACAGGTGTCGAAGAGGGACAGTTCGTCCGCGTCGGGAGCCTGGAAGAGAGCCGCGTACCCCGCCATCATGGCCTCGGTGAGCGCCACCGTGCCCCGGCCCCCTGCCGCGGATCTCGCCTCGACCCTGCGGCACAGCTCCTCCATCGGCACGTCCAGGTAGCGAAGTTCGACGGGGACGCCGAGCGCTCGCGCGCCGCGTCGTTTCTCGTCCCTCTCCGCCCTGCCCCAGAAGCCGTATTCGAGGATCACGCTCGTCCCGAGCGCGAGCAGCTCGAGAGCGTGCCGCCACAGCTGCCGCTCCAGCAGGTCGCGCGCCTCCTCGTCGAACAGATCGATTGCCAGCTCCGTCAGCCACTCGTCGGGGCACAGCCGCACGGCGGGCAGCTCCTCGGCCAACTGTCTGGCCAGCGTCGTCTTACCCGAGCCCGGCAACCCACAGAGCAGAACCAGCCGAACGGAGTCTCCGGAAGCAGAGCCTCCCGCAGCGCGGCCTCCCGAAGCGGGATCGGCCTGTGTACTCGGGGAGATGGGCACCGAATCACCTCATAGTCTTTGCGGGTGGATCTCGAGGCAGAGCTGGCGCGCATGGCCGGCGCGTACGGCGGGACAGGCGAGCCCGTCACCCATCCCACCAGAAGCGACGTGGTGGTCGTCCGCCGCGGCGAGGTGGTCGTCAAGGCGCACTCGGTCCGCGACGATCCCGACCTCCTGCGGATGCGGTTGAGGGCCGCGAACGCTCCGGCGCTGACCGGCCTGCTGCTGACCTCGCTCGATCCCGAGGTGCGCACAGTGGGCGACAGGGCGGTGACCGTCTGGCCCACCGGCGTGCCCGTCGGCCGTGACGATCCCGACGCCGCTCCGTGGGAGGAGGGCGCGCGACTGCTGGCGCGCCTGCACGCCGTACCGCTGACGATGATGCCGCCGCTGCCCGACGCGGCCGGGCCCGCGCGGATGGCGCGGGCGGTGGAGGCGATGCCGGGGCACGGCGCCGCCCAGCGGACGGTACGGCGGGCGTACGCCGCCCTCCCCGACCCCGAGCCCGTCCCCCGCCTGCTCACCCACGGCGACTGGCACCTGGGGCAGCTGGTGAGAAGGGGCGACAGGTGGCTCCTGATCGACGTGGACGACCTGGGCACCGGCGATCCCGCGTGGGACCTGGCAAGACCCGCCGCCTGGTTCGCGGCCGGACTGCTCGAACCCGAGCTCTGGAGCCGCTTCCTCGACTCCTACCTGGCCTCGGGCGGTCCCGCGCTCGATCCGGCCGACCCGTGGGCGCGGCTCGACCTTCCCGCCAGGGCGCTGACCGTCCAGCTCGCCGCCGTGGCAGTCGGCCATGCCGAAGCCGAGGAGCGGGAACTGGACGAGGTGGAGCAATCGTTGGTCCAGTCGTGCGGCAGGATTGTCGGCCTCAGGCAAGGCTGACATAGTGGCGCACGCACGACCGAGGAAAATCCCGCCCAAGGGCAAGGAGATCAACCTGATGCAGTGCCCCAAGTGCCGCGGAAGCATGCGGACTTATGAGCGCAACGGGGTCCACATCGAGCAGTGCGAGAACTGCCGAGGGATCTTCCTGGACTACGGCGAGCTGGAGACCCTGACTCGCATGGAGTCCCAGTACCACACCCCGCCCGCCGCGCCTCCCGCGCACGGAGCTCCCGCGCACGGGGCTCCCGCTTGGGGCGCGCCCGCTCCGCACTACGGTGGCGGGCACTACGGTCACCGGCGCAAGAAGGACAGCTTCCTCGGGATGCTGTTCTCCTCCTAGGACCTGGTGAAAGGGCCGCGACCTCGACAGAGGCCGCGGCCCTTCCCATGTCGCGCGCCGGAGGGTCAGCCGGGGAAGGATCCAGGGTCGACCGCCTTGGTGGGGGCGTTGCCGCCGTTCACCGTGTGGAGGGTGACGCGCCAGTCGTGCCACCTGATCTGGGTGGAGGTGTAGGTCGTCCTGAACCGCACCGACTTCTCGAACCGCTCGAAGCTGCAGGTGCGGGAGAAGGCGCGCCCGTCCCAGTCGGCCCCGTGGGTGAAGAAGACCTCGTACGACCCGTCGCGAACCCCTCGCACCTTGAACGACGACTTCTTGCGCACGTAGACGCTGAACGCCTTGGCCTTGCCGCGCAGCACGGTGACCACCGCGTCGCGGGAGGCGCCGTTGTCGATCTGCAGGGAGCCTCGCCCGTCGCGCCGCCCGCTGCGCAGGAACGTGCCGTTGGCCAGGCGCCTGTTCTGCTTCTTCGCCGCCTTCACCGGCACGACGTCGGCCGGGTAGTCGCCGAGCGCCCGCAGCGCCTTTCCCGTCTGGTCGAGCATCTGCAGCTTGCCCGACACGTCGGCGAACACGCCGCCCGCCGTGCAGACCGTCATGGATCCCACCCTGCCCAGGGTGGTGCCGAGCTCGGTGGTGAAAGCGCGCAGGCTGGCGACGTACGCCTCGTGCTGGACCCTGGCCTCCACAGGGGGCGCGAGGGCCGACAGGCTCTCCGAAGCGCCGCGGAGGGTCTCTTCGGCACGTTCCACACGGGCGTCGAGCGTCTTGATGCTCCTGGCCGAGGCCACCTGGGAGAGCGCCTCGCGGACGCCGTCGCGATGCTCGCCCAGCGCTTGCCTGTAGGCGTCGGCGGTGAGCGCGGCAGGGGTGGCCTCGCCGGTCGAGGCGGCGTTCGATGGCGTCGGCTCCCCCTGGCCCTGGACCGTGGAGGTGCAGGCCGTCAACGCCAGCATCGCCACGGCGAGCGTGCAGGAGATCAACCGGGGGGCAACCATCTGCCACACTATCGCCCGGCTGATCCCCTGCCGTCAATTTACGGTTCGGTCAGTCCACTGTCGCGATCCTGCTGGAGCCATCGGGTGATCCCGAGCTCCTCCAGGAACGGCAGATCGTGGCTGGCCACTATCAACGCGCCCCGGTAGGCGGCCAGCGCCTGCGACAGCTGTCTGACGCTGGCCAGGTCGAGGTTGTTGGTCGGCTCGTCCAGCAGGAGCAGCTGGGGCGGCGGCTCGGCCGACAGCAGCGCTGCCAGCGTCGCCCTGAACCGCTCGCCGCCCGACAGCGTGCCCACCGGCTGCTCGGCTCTCGCGCCCCTGAACAGGAAGCGCGCCAGGCGGGCGCGCACCTGGTTGGGCGAGGCGGTGGGGGCGTGCGCCCGCACGTTGCCGACCACGCTCAGCGACTCGTCCAGCAGGTCGAGCCGCTGCGGCAGGTAGCTGACCGGCACCTGCGCGCCCGCCTCGACGATGGCCCTGAGCAGCGTGGTCTTGCCCGAGCCGTTCGGCCCGAGCAGGGCGATCCGCTCAGGTCCTCGCACCTCGAGGCGCTCCATGCCGGTGCGGCCCAGCAGGTCGAACGACAGGACCATCCGTCCCGCGGGCACCTCGGTCTCGGGCAGCGAGATGCGGATCTCCGCGTCGTCCCGCACGGCCTGTTCGGCCTCGCTCAGCCGTTCACGCGCCTCCTCCAGTTTCTCGGTGTGCATGATGCGGTGCTTGCCCGCCGACACCTGGGCCTCGCGCTTGCGCGCCTGCATGATGATCTTCGGTTCGCGCTTGTTGGCGTACATCTTCGCGCCGTAGCGCACCCTGCGGTCCAGCTTGGTGCGGGCGTCGAGCAGCTCGCGGCGCTGGCGGCGCACGTCCGCCTCCGCCGTCCTGACCAGGCGCTCGGCCGTCTGCTGTTCGGCTTCGAGCATGCGCTCGTAGTCGGACAGGTTGCCGCCGTACACGCGCACGCTCCCCTCGCGCAGCTCGGCGATCTGGTCGACCTGTTCGAGCAGCGCCCTGTCGTGACTGACCACCAGCAGCACGCCCTGCCACGCGCCGACGGCTGCGTGGAGGCGCTGCCTTGCCGACAGGTCGAGGTTGTTGGTGGGCTCGTCGAGCAGCAGCACGTCGGGCCTGCGCAGGAACTGCGCGGCCAGCCCCGCCATGACGGCCTCGCCGCCCGACAGGGTCGCCACCGTGCGGTCCAGGCCGATGCCGCCGAGCCCGAGCGAGGACAGCGCGCCGAGGGCGCGCTGCTCCACGTCCCAGTCGTCGCCGACGGTGGCGAAGTGCTCCTCGCGCACGTCGCCCGACTCGATCGCGTGCAGCGCGGCCCTGGTCGCGCTGATGCCGAGCAGGTCGGAGACGGTGAGCTCGGCGCGCATGGGCAGGTTCTGCGGCAGGTAGCCCACCCTGCCCGCCACGCTGACCGTGCCGGAGGCGGGGGTGAGCTCCCCCGCCACCAGCTTGAGCAGGGTGGACTTGCCCGAGCCGTTGGCTCCGATCAGGCCGGTACGGCCGGCGGGGAAGGCGACGTCGAGGCCGTCGAGCACCTGGGTCCCGTCGGGCCAGCCGTACGAGACATGGTCGATCACCACGGAGAATGACATGGAAGGCTCCCGTCAGAAAAGTCGAAACTTTGTGACATGGCGGGAACCACCGCGAAGACGCCCGAGGTCCAGGTGCGCACGTGCCCAGAGACAGGGCGGAACGGCGCGGTGCCCGCGACCTCAGAACCTCACGTCAACAGCCTCCACGGCTCGGTGATACGACCCAGGAAGGTTACGCGACCGGAGATCCTCGCGCAAGGGTGATCACCGGAGTCTGGCGATCACCTCGTTGGCCGCGCGCGCCCCCTCTGTGGCGCCGCCGTTCATGAAGCCCTGGAAGTCGTAGGAGGTGTGCTCGCCCGCGATGTGCACGTTGCCCTGGGGCACGCCCTCGTACCCGGCGTACCTGTGCAGGTAGCCGACGGGCCAGTACGAGTAGGCGCCGAGCGCGTGCGGGTTCTTGTGCCAGGCCGACAGCTGGGCCCTGCCGTTCCACTGGGCCCTGGTGCCGGGGAAGACGGTGTCGATGCCGTCGAGCACCGAGCCCGCGAGGGCGCGGACGTAGGGGTCGGTGTGGGTGGGGAAGGCCGTGGAGGGGTCGAGCGCGCGGGCGGCGGCGCCTCCGCCGTACTGGATGAGGACGCCGGTGGCGCCGGCCTGCGCCTTGGTGGTGTCCCAGCACTGCTGCCACGGCTGGTCGGTGAAGCAGTCGCCGGCCGACACCCCGTCCCACGGTCCCGTGCCGAGCCAGGGGCGGGTGGAGAACTGCATGTTGAGCTTGGTGACGTGGCCCATGCGGGCGTCACGCAGCAGGTTGGTCATCCTGGCGTCGAAGCCCGCCCTCGACAGGTCGAGGCCCTGCAGGATCGGCAGCGGCACGGTGAGGACGGTGTGGTCGGCGGTGACCGTCCTGCCGCCGTCGAAGGTGAGCGTCTGCGTGCCGTCGGCATTGGCCCGTACGGCCAGCAGCCGCCATCCGGTCCGCACGCTGTCTGAGGGGAGCGAGGCGGCGATGGCCTGAGGGAGCTGGTCGTTGCCCCCCACGATGTGGTAGCGCTCGTCCGACAGGCCCCAGACGTTGAAGTGGCCGGGGTTGGGCTGGTAGCCGAGCAGCAGGACCAGCGCGAGGGACGACTGGTCGGTGGTCTCGGCCCCGTACTCCACGTTGTAGGCGACGTCGAGGAACCTGCCCAGGTCGGAGGCGTAACCGCCCGGCACGCGCGAGTCGATCCACTCGCGGATGGACATGTTGTCCAGTGCGATGCCCTCAGGCGTGGCGTTGTTCCACATGACCTCGCCCGCGGCCATGAGGTCGGCGTGGAGGTCCTGGTACATCTCCTTGAAGTCGGCGTCAGCCTGTGAGCGCGGGTAGTAGTGGCCGTTGACGTGCAGGACCTCCTCGGCGCCGTTGGGTCCCGAGCCCGCGAAGTTGACGGTGCCGAGGCCGAAGCGGCGGCACAGCTGGAGCATCTTCTTGTGCTCGACGTCGATGAGCTCTCCGCCGATCTCGGAGGTCTGGCCGTTCAGCCAGAGCGAGCGCTGGGTGTACATCCGGCCGCCCACCCGGGTGTTCGACTCGTAGACGACGGGCTCGGCCCCCGCGTCGCGCAGGGTGAGCGCGGCGGTCAGGCCCGCGATCCCCGCGCCGACGACCGCGATCCTGGCGGGCCTGAGCGGCGGCTTGGGAGCGTCTGCGACGACGTCGGCGAGGGCCGCGGCCGGGGTGGCGGCGAAGGCGGTCGCGCCCAGACCGGCGAGGGCGGCGCGCCTGAGCAGCTCGCGGCGGCCGAGCCCGCGCACCTCCTCGACGGGCATGCCCAGGCGGCGGGCGGCGTGGTGATCGGCGGCGATGCGCTGCAGGGCGCGCAGTGCGGCGGTGCGAGGCATGGAGGGTGCGCCTTCCTGTTGGTGTTGTCGCCAGAGTGAAGACGGAGGTGTTCACCGAACAGTCGGCACAACGTAACCGATCAGGACCATCGACTGACACACTGCGTTCGGCCTAGAGTGCGCACCAAGCCGTCACCCCTCACCGGAGGTCAGGAATGTCCAGCATTCCCTCTCTGCTGCGCGACCGGATCAAGGCCACGCCCGACGCCGAGGCCTATCGCCATCCAGCGGGATCGGGCTGGGCCTCGCTGACGTGGGCCGAGGTGGGCGAGCGAGTCCGCCCGCTGGCCCTCGGCCTGGCCGGTCTCGGCGCGAGCGCCGAGTCGCGCGTCTCCATCCTCTGCTCGACCAGGCTCGAATGGGTCCTCACCGATCTGGCGGTGCTCGCCACGGGCGCGGCCACCACGACGATCTATCCCTCCAACACCGCCGCCGAGTGCGCGTTCGTGATCAACGACTCGGGCAGCACGCTGGTGGTCGCCGAGAACGACGACCAGGTCGCCAAGCTGGTCTCGGTCCGCGACGAGATGCCGGGCCTGCGCCACGTGCTCGTCGTCGACGGCACCGCGAGCAACGACGGCTGGGTCATCCCGCTCGACCAGGTCAGCGGCGAGGGCGACTTCGACGCCATGGTCGACTCGATCAAGGAAGAGGACCTGGCGACGCTCATCTACACCTCGGGCACCACCGGCAGGCCCAAGGGCGTCGAGCTGACCCACGACAACTGGCTCTACGCCGCGGAGGCGGTCCGCAAGATCGACCTCATCGGCCCCGACGACCTGCACTACCTGTGGCTGCCGCTGTCGCACTCGTTCGGCAAGCTGCTGCAGGTCGTCATGATCGACATCGGCGTGCCGACCGCGATCGACGGCCGCCTCGACAAGATCGCCGAGAATTTGGGCGAGCTGCGGCCCACCTTCATGGCCGCCGCGCCGCGCATCTTCGAGAAGATCCACAACACGGTGGCCGCGACCGTGCGCCGCGAGGGCGGGGCCAAGCTGCGCATCTTCGAGTGGGCCAAGCAGACGGGCATCAGGGTCAGCAAGGCCCGCCAGCGAGGGTCGGCGATCCCGCTGACCACGAGGCTGGAGTACGCACTCGCCGACCGGCTGGTCTTCGGCAAGCTGCGGGCCCGCTTCGGCGGGCGCATCCGCTACTTCATCTCGGGCTCGGCCCCCCTGTCGCAGGACATCGCCGAGTTCTTCGACGGCGCGGGGCTGACGATCCTCGAGGGGTACGGCCTCACGGAGTCGTCGGCGGGCAGCTTCCTCAACAGGCCCGACAGCGTGAGGTTCGGCACGGTGGGGCCCCCGCTGCCCGGCACCGAGGTGCGCATCGCCGAGGACGGCGAGGTCCTCATCGGCGGGCGCGGCGTCATGCGGGGCTACCACGGCCTGCCCGAGGAGACGGCCGCGACGCTCGACGACGGGTGGCTGCGCACCGGCGACATCGGCGAACTGGACGACACGGGGCGGCTGCTCATCACCGACCGCAAGAAGGAGCTGATCAAGACCTCGGGCGGGAAGTACGTCGCGCCGACCTACATCGAGGGTCGCATCAAGGCGGCGTGCCCGTACCTGTCGCACGTCTTCGTCCACGGCGACAGGCGCAACTTCTGCACCGCGCTGGTGACGCTGGACATGGAGGTCGTCAAGCCGTGGGCGGCGGCCGAGGGGCTGCCCGACGAGGCGGAGAAGCTGCGCGAGCATCCCCGGATGAGGGAAGAGGTCGCGAAGGCGGTCAAGCAGGTCAACCAGACGTTGGCCAGCTACGAGACGGTCAAGGAGTTCGCGATCCTGGGGACGGACTTCTCGGTGGAGACCGGGGAGCTGACGCCGAGCCTGAAGGTGAAGCGCAAGGTCGTGGAACAGCACTTCGGCGACACGCTGGACGCTTTCTACAAGAACGCCAACCTCATCTGAGGTCCCGGAGAAGACCGAGCCCGCGCCCTCTCCTGGACGCGGGCCGGGGGTCTTCACGGGCACCGGGAAGCCCGGCCCGCGCCCCGTGCGAGACGGCGGTTCCAGATGCCGGAAAGACCCGGCCACATGCTGGAGGTCATCTGAAGACGTGGAGGGAGCGGGGGGCGTTTGGTGAAGACGAGGGGGCCGTGGGCGGTGAGCGTCTCGCCGTCGCGGGCCAGCCGTATCTCCCCCGACGGTGTCTCGACCCGCACCGTGTCGGCCTGCCACTGGCGGTAGTGGCGCGACAGGCCGAGCCGTCCGGCCACCACGCTGCCGAAGGCGCGCACCCTGGGCAGTGTGCGGGCGGCGGTCATCAGCCTGATGTCCAGCACCCCGTCCTCCAGCCGGACCCGCCGTCCCGGGGCGGCGCCGCGTGAGCCGTACTTGCAGTTGCCCACGAACAGCAGCCACGCCCTGTACGGCACGCCGTCAACGACCACGTCGAAGGGCGCCGCGTCGCGGCCCAGCACCTCAGCCAGCGCCCACAGCAGCGCGGGCCACTTGCCGATGCGTTTCTGCCTGGCCTCGCGCCGGTCGACGAGCTCGGGGTAGATGCCGACGCTGGCGTTGTTGACGAAGACGCCTCCCGCCACCTCGCCCACGTCGACCGCGACCAGGTCGCCTCCCCTGTAGGCGGCGACGGCGTCGTCGGCGTCCTCGATGCCCAGCTCGGTGGCGAAGTGGTTGAGCGTGCCGGCGGGGACGACCAGCAGGGGGCGTCCATGCTCGAGGGCTGCCAGGGCGCCCCTGTTGACGGTCCCGTCGCCGCCCGCGACGGCCAGCGCCTTGCCCTCGGCCTTGTCCATGGACTCCAGCGGGACGAACTCCGCGCGGGGGAAGGCCTCGCGCAGGGTGCGTGCCGCCTCGCTCGCCTCCTGGTTGACCACGACGGCGAGGCCGTCGCCCAGGGGGTCGAGGTCGAAGGAGGGGGCCGTGGCCGAGGCTCTGGCCCTGCCCGCCTCCCCCGCCTCGGGCCAGATGCGGCGGGTGAGCAGGCCGGTGGCCACGCCGATGGCGACGCCGGCCAGCACGTCGCCCGGGTAGTGGACACCGGTGTAGACGCGGGAGAAGCACACCGCTCCGGCGAGCAGCGCGACGGGCGCGGCGACGACGGCGGGGGCCTCCAGCGCGACGGCGGTGGCGAAGGCCGCCGCCGAGGCGGAGTGTCCCGAGGGGAAGGAGGCCGACAGCGGCATCCTGAGCAGCCTGGTCAGGGGCAGCGAGTCGGCGACGGGGCGTTTGCGGGCGAAGGCCTGCTTGCCCGCCAGGTTGACCAGGGGGCTGGCGAGGCTCACCGCCAGCAGCCCTCTGGTGGCCGCCCTGCGCAGGCGCCGCCTGCCGCTGAGGGCGAACCCGCCCGCGATGCCCGCCCAGAGCAGGGCGTTGTCGGCGGCCCGCGACAGCGGCGGCAGGACGCGCTCGAAGCCGGGCAGCCTGGCCTGCGCGACGGAGGCGTACAGGTGCTTGTCGAGCCGGTTCAGGCGTGATCGGAGTCGCATGTGTATCTCTTGCCCAGCTTCGCCGACGTTTACAGGACGCGTTTGGCCCCCGGCAGGGAACGCACCAGGTAGGCCAGGCCCCAGCACAGCGGCAGGGCGAGAACGGCGACGACGGCGAACTTGACGATCGCGGCCGCGTGCAGCCCGCTGAAGGCGTAGGAGAGGCCGACCAGCACGACGGGGTGGATGAAGTAGACGGTGTAGGCCTGGTCGGACAGGAACCTGCCGCGCGGCCCCTGCCGGTTGAAGCGCTCGCGGAAGGTCACCAGCAGGCCGATGGTGATCCCCACCGCGAACACCGCCTCCCACGTCGCCGCCGCCAGCTCCGACGGCATGCCCTGGGTCGCGAACCGGACGGGCAGCAGCACCAGCGAGCAGGCCGCCGCCGCCGCGAAGCCGAGCCTGCCCGCCCTCCTGGACAGCGCGTCGAACCAGCCGTGCCTGAAGGCCAGCACGCCGAGGACGAACATGCTGACGTACTGGGGCAGGTGCGAGGGCGTCGGCAGGCCGAGCACCGGCACGTACAGGCCGGTGGGCACGACCAGGCGCCACAGGAACGTGGCGGCCGCCAGCGCGAGCGTGTACCCGGCGATCGCCGCGAGCCCCGGCGCGCCCTGGGGCACGGGGCGTGGGGTCCTGCCGTAGCGGCGGACGAGCGCGTAGACGGCGACGAAGACGAGCAGCACCTCCACGAACCACATCGGGCCCGGGTCCCAGGAGGCGAGGTAGAACTGCCAGTACGGCAGGTCCATCTCCCTGTAGATGCCGAATGTGACCAGCGGCCTCAGCAGCAGGAGGAAGACGAGCAGGGGGATGCCGAGCCGTACCAGCCGGTCCCTGAGGAACGGGCGGCCGCCCTTGCGGTCGTAGGAGCCGGGGGTGAAGAAGCCGGACAGCAGGAAGAAGAAGCCCATGAAGAAGGCCTGGTCGAACATGACCAGGACGTCGAGGGCGAGCCCGGAGGGGTCCTGGGCGGTCTCCACGTAGTACCAGACGGGGATGTTGCCGTAGGTGACGGCGACGTGGTGCAGGACGACCAGCACGGTGAGGGCGACGCGCAGGTTGTCGACGTAGGCCAGGCGCTTCATCGGACCGCCCTGAGGAAGATCTCGACCAGTTCCCTGGCGTGGGCGTCGAGGTCGTGCTGGGGGTAGGCCGCCCAGTAGGCGAACATGTTGTCCACCGCCGAGGAGTGGGTGATCGCCATGACGCGGGTGTCGAACGGCCGGAACTCGCCGCTCTCCTGGCCGAAGCGGTAGATGCGCTCCAGCGACTCGTACAGTTCCTCGTTGGCGGTGATGCCGTAGCGGGGTGAGCCGTCGGGCAGCCGGAGGTTGTGGAAGATCTCCCCCAGCGCCATGAGCTGGACGCGGTGGTCGCGCATGTGCTCGGCGACGGTGAGGAGATGGGTGCGCAGCAGCCCCGTGGCCGTGCTCTCCCCCTCCATCCTGGCCAGGACGAAGTCGGCGATGCCCGAGTAGACGTGGTCGACGACCTGCTCCATGAGCTCGTCCTTTCCTGCGAAGTGGTAGGAGATGACGCCCTTGCTGATGCCCGCGTGCTTGGCGATGAGGGCGAGGGAGGCCTTGGCGAAGCCCACCTCGGCGATGACCTCGATGGCCGAGGCCATGATCTGGGCGCGGCGCGCCTGCTCGATGAAGGATCGCGGTTTCTGGCCGCTCGCCTCATTTTCTGACCGCATGGCCAAAATTTAGCACGCTTGGACAGGAAAGAATAAATACGACCGATCGGTCATATTGTGTTAGCGTGGACGTATGGCAGACGGGCGCAGGGTGCGCGGGCAGCGCAGCCGCGAGGCGATTCTCGGCAGCGCGGTGGCGCTGGCCTCGGTCGACGGCCTGGGCGGGCTCAGCCTGGGCAGGCTCGCCGAGGCCGCGGGGGTCAGCAAGTCAGGTTTCTTCGCGCACTGGCGCGACAAGGAGGAACTGCAGCTCGACGCGGTCGAGTGGGCCGCGCGGCAGTGGGTGGAGCACGTCATCGTCCCCGCCTCCGCCGCGCCGAAGGGCGTGCGCAGGGTCTTCGCCCTGCACGAGGCCAGGCTCGCCTTCTACAGGGACGGCGTCCTGCCGGGCGGCTGCTTCTTCTTCGTCGCCCAGGTCGAGTTCGACGACAAGCCTGGCCCGGTCAAGGACCGGGTCGCGCAGGCGATGAACGACTGGCTCGGCTACCTGGAGCACACCGTCAGGGAGGCCGTCGACAGGGGCGAGCTGCGCGCCGATCCGGCCCAGCTGGCATACGAGATCGAGGCGCTGGGCGAGGCCGCCGTCACACACTCCCGTCTGCGCGACGGCCCCACCGCATTCGCCCACGCCCGCAGGGCCGTCCTCGACCGGCTGCGAGCGCTCTCACCGACACCCGAACTCCTTCCGGAGGACTGACCTTGTCCCACACCCGCCCCGTCCAGGTGCACTTCGACGACCTCGACGCCATGGGCCTGCTGCACAACGCCCACTACTCCGTCCTGGTCGAGCGCGCCATCACGGCCTTCTGGACCGAGCAGGGCTGGAACTTCGACCCCGCCCGCTCCCGCTTCAAGGACGTCTTCTTCGCCGTCCGCGAGTTCACGATCACCTACCACGTGCCGATCATGGGCGTGGGCGAGCCGCTGGTGCACTTCTGGATCGAGCGGATGGGCAACACCAGCGGCGTGTACGGCTTCCGCGTCCTGTCGCCCGACGGCGAGACCGTCCACGCCGAGGGCCGCAGGGTCAACGTCAACATCGACCCCTCGACGCTGCGCCCCACCCCCTTCAGCCCGGAGATCCGCGACGCCGCACAGGTCCTGGCGGCGTGAGGAGGGACGGCGGGCCGAGCTCCCGCGGGGCGGCGGGCGGCGCGACGGGCGTCCGCGTGAGGAGAACCCGGTGGATCGCGGGGCCCGAGCCGAGAGGCGCGGATCCCGTCGTGGTCGCCGTCACCGCCTTCCGCCTCCACCGCGGCGCGCACCTGCCTCGCGCCTGCCTGGCCGGCTGGCGGCTCAGCCGCCTGTGGCCGGGGCTGGAGGGAGCGGTCGGGCTGTGGCTGTGGGCCGAGCCTGGCGCGCGCCGCATCGGGTCGGTGTCGGTGTGGCGCTCCGAGGCCGACCTCAGGGCCTTCGTGCGGCTGCCCGCCCATGTCGCGATCATGCGTGCCTACCGGGGCAGGGGCGAGCTCGTCTCGGCCACCTTGACGAGCGGAGCGCCTGACCTCTGGGAGGAAGCCAGGTCACACGGGGTGGAGTATTCCGAACCCCCCGGGTGACAATTCGCGCCCCGGCCTGCCTGGAGCTCCGCCGTACCGTGCCAGGATGTCGGCACGCGAGGCGGGAGAGGCTCATGTGCGAGGATCCGATGCTGCCCGAGACGGTCGCGGGCGCGCTGCGAGACTACGGCAGGCTGCTCGACAGGCACGGCATCACCTGGGGTGAGCCGGAGATCCACTACGTCAAGCTCTTCGGCGTGCGAGGGGTGCTGCCGCCCCAGCTCATGGAGAGGTTCTGGGGGCTGGCCTTCACCAGGCTCGCCGACCGCCATCCCGGTGCGTCGCTCATGGAGCTCGGCGCGCGGCTGGGCGAGTGCGACTACGACGAGCTGCTGCGCGACACGCTGGAGGGCAGGCTGCCCGGCGCGCTGGCCGCGCTGCGGATCACCGACGAGGGGGTGCGGCTGGAAGGCGCCCCCCGCACCACGCTGGGCGAGGCGCCCACGGTGTCGCTGCTGGTCGACTCCTGGCGCGAAGGTCCCGTCAGGGTGGAGGCGGGCGGGCGGCGGCGGGAGCTCAGAGCGGCGGGGGCGTGGCTGGTCGAGGTGCGCCCCGACAGCGAGCTGACCGTCGACGGCGTCCCCGTCTGCCTGCGCCGCCTGGTCAGGACCGTGCCCTCGGCCAGGCTCAGGCTGAGCGCGGGCCTGCCGTGCCGCTGGAGCGTCTTCGGCGCCGACGGGCAGGGCTGGTTCCCCGAGGGCACGCCGCGCCGCCACGACTTCCACGGCCTGCCGTACTTCCACGGCGACGACCTCGTCCTCGACGTCCCGGCCGACACGCTCACCGTCACCGTCACCAGGGGCATGGAGTACGGCGAGGCGCTGACGGCCGTCACGCTCTCCCCCGGCCAGGAGCACACCGTACGGCTGACGCCGCGCCGCCACTACGACGCGGCCGCGCGCGGCTGGTACGGCGGCGACCTCCACGTCCACCTGAACTGGGCAGGTGACCACGTGGCCAGCCCCGCCGAGGCGGCGGCCGTCCAGCTCGGCGAGGACCTGCACGTGCTCAACCTGCTGGCCGGCAACGTCTCGGGCGCGCGCGTCTACGACCGCGACGCGCTCGAGCAGTGGATGGGCGCCGACCTGCCGTGGTCGGACGCCACGCACGTGGCGCGGATGGGCCTGGAGTACCGCAACGACCTGCTCGGCCACGTCTACGCCTTCGGCCAGACCAAGCCGCCCGAGCGCTTCCACACCGGGTTCGCGGGCGAGGCCGACTGGCCGCCCAACGCCGAGGCGCTGCGCGAGCTGCGCCAGTCGGGGGCGCTGCTCGGCTACAGCCACCCCTTCGGCCGGCCCGTGGCCGAGAGCGACCCGCCCAAGCGGCTCATGCGCCCCGTCGCCCGCAACTGCGCGGCCCGCGAGCTGGTCGCCGACGCCGCGCTCGGCCTGGTCGACAGCCTCGACGTGCTCACCCACGCCGACATCGCCGCCACCGCCGTCGTCTACCGTCGCCTGCTCGGCGCGGGCAACCGCCTGGCCGTCACCGCGGGGACGGACACGATGCTGTCCTTCACCCGCCTCGACCGCCAGTCCAGCCCGCCCGGGTGGGCGCGCGTCTACGCCCGCGTGGACGGCCCGCTGAGCGCCGCCTCCTTCGCCGAGGCCGTACGGCGGGGCAGGACCTTCGCCACCACCGGCCCGTGGCTGGAGCTGTCGGTCGAGGGGCACGGGCCGGGCGCCGTGCTCGACCTGGGGCGCGGCGCCAGGGTGGAGGTCACCGCGCGCACCGAGGGGGCAGCGGTGGAAGAGCTGCGCCTGCGGACTGCCGACGGCGTCGTGGCGGTCTCCGAGGGCCCCGTGGTGAGCGCCTCGCTGGAGCCGGGCGAGGCCACCTACGTCCTGGCGGAGGCGGTGGGCGGGCCTTCGCCCGAGTCGATGACGGGCCTGACCTATGCGCTGACCAGCCCGGTCCACCTCGACGTGGAGGGGCGGCGGGTGGCGCGGCGCGAGGACGTGCTGTGGTGCCTGGAATGGCTGGAGGCGCTGGAGGGCCTGGTGCGCGGGCACGCGGTCCTGCACGCCCCCGGCCAGCTCGACGACCATCTCGCGCTGCTTGAGCGGGCCCGCGAGGTCTACCGCGCCAGGCTCAGCGGCGTTTGAAGGCCGACAGCAGGCGGTCGGCCGCCAGGGAAGGGGTGAGGGAGCCGTCGAGCACCTCACGCTCGACCTCCCCGGCTATCGCCGCCACGTCGGGGTCGCCGCGCAGCTCGTCCAGCAGCCGGTCGCGCACCAGCGTCCAGGTCCATCCCACCTGCTGGCGGCGGCGCCTCTCGGCCAGGTCGATCCTGTCCTGGTGGGCCAGGACCTGCGCCCACACCTGCTCGATGCCCGCCCCCGTCAGCCCGCTGCAGGTCAGCACGGGCGGCGGAGGGCCTTCGGAGCGCAGCATGCGCAGCGCGCCGGCCAGCTCTCTCGCCGCCTTCCTCGCGGCCACTTCGAACTCGCCGTCGGCCTTGTTGACCGCGATGACGTCGGCGAGCTCCAGCACGCCCTTCTTGATGCCCTGCAGCTGGTCGCCGGTGCGGGCCAGGCTGAGCAGCAGGAAGGTGTCGACCATGTCGGCCACCGCGATCTCCGACTGGCCGACGCCGACGGTCTCGACGAGCACGGTGTCGTAGCCTGCGGCCTCGACGACGACCATCGCCTCCCTGGTCGCCTTGGCGACGCCGCCCAGCGTGCCTGAGGTGGGCGAGGGGCGGATGAAGGCGTTCGGGTCGGCCGCCAGGCGCGACATGCGCGTCTTGTCGCCGAGGATGCTGCCGCCCGTGCGCGTCGAGGACGGGTCGACGGCCAGCACCGCCACCCGATGGCCGCGATCGGTCAGCAGGGTGCCGAGCGCGTCGATGAAGGTGGACTTGCCCACCCCCGGCACGCCCGAGATCCCCGCCCTTCGAGCCTGGCCCGCCAGCGGGGTGAGCTCGACGAGCAGCCGCTGGGCCAGCTCGGCGTGGTCGGCCCTGGTCGACTCGACCAGCGTGATCGCGCGGGCGATCCAGGCGCGGGAGCCCGACTTCACGCCGCTGACGTAGTCGTCGAGCGCTCTCAATGGCCCAACCGCGAGGACAGCTCGCGCACCAGGTCGAGGGCGGCGTCGGCGATCACCGTGCCCGGCGGGAAGATCGCGGAGGCGCCCGCCGCGCGCAGCTCCTCGAAGTCGCCTGGCGGGATCACACCGCCGACCACGATCATGACGTCGTCCGCGCCCAGCTCGGCCAGCGCCTCGCGCAGCGAGGGAACGAGCGTGAGGTGACCAGCGGCCAGCGAGGAGACGCCGACGATGTGCACGTCGGCCTCCACCGCCTGCCGCGCCACCTCTTCGGGCGTCTGGAACAGCGGGCCGACGTCCACGTCGAAGCCGAGGTCGGCGAAGGCGGTGGCGATCACCTTCTGGCCGCGGTCGTGCCCGTCCTGGCCCATCTTGGCCACCAGGATGCGCGGGCGCCTGCCCTCGGCGTCGGCGAAGGCCGCGCACGCCTGCCGTACCTGCTCGATGCCCTTCACCGGGCCGGCCTCCTCGCGGTACACCCCGGAGATGGTACGGATCTGCCCCGCGTGCCGGCCGAACACCTTCTCCAGCGCGTCGGAGATCTCGCCGACCGTGGCCTTGGCGCGGGCCGCCTCCACGGCGAGCGCGAGGAGGTTGTCGCCGCCCGCCGCGCCCTTGGTGAGGTTCTCCAGCGCCTGCCGTACGGCCTGCGGGTCCCTGTCGGCGCGCAGGCGGCGCAGCTTGTCGAGCTGCTGGGCCCGCACCGCGCTGTTGTCGACCTTGAGCACCTCGATGGGCTCGTCGGCGACCGGCCGGTACTTGTTGACCCCGATGACCGGCTGCCTGCCCGAGTCGATGCGCGCCTGGGTGCGGGCGGCGGCCTCCTCGATACGCAGCTTGGGCAGCCCCGCGTCGATCGCGCGGGCCATGCCGCCGGCCGCCTCGACCTCCTCGATGTGCTGCCACGCCTTCTCTGCCAGGTCGTGGGTGAGGCGCTCGACGTAGTAGGAGCCGCCCCACGGGTCGATGACGCGCGTGGTGCCCGACTCCTGCTGCAGCAGTAGCTGGGTGTTGCGGGCGATGCGGGCGGAGAAGTCGGTGGGCAGCGCCAGCGCCTCGTCGAGGGCGTTGGTGTGCAGCGACTGGGTGTGGCCCTGGGTGGCCGCCATCGCCTCGACGCAGGTGCGCACGACGTTGTTGTAGACGTCCTGGGCAGTCAGCGACCAGCCCGAGGTCTGCGAGTGGGTGCGCAGCGACAGCGACTTGGGGTTCTTCGCGCCGAACCCCGACACCAGCCGCGACCACAGCAGGCGGGCGGCGCGCAGCTTGGCGACCTCCATGAAGAAGTTCATCCCGATGCACCAGAAGAACGACAGCCTGGGGGCGAACCTGTCGAGGTCGAGTCCGGCGTTCACGCCCGCCCGCAGGTACTCCACGCCGTCGGCCAGCGTGTAGGCCAGCTCCAGGTCGCACGTGGCCCCCGCCTCCTGGATGTGGTACCCGGAGATCGAGATGGAGTTGAACTTCGGCATGTGCTCGCTGGTGTAGGCGAAGATGTCGGAGATGATCCGCATCGAGGGCCCTGGCGGGTAGATGTAGGTGTTGCGGACCATGAACTCCTTGAGGATGTCGTTCTGGATGGTCCCCGTCAGCTGCTCGGAGGAGACGCCCTGCTCCTCGGCGGCCACGATGTAGAGCGCGAGGATGGGCAGCACCGCGCCGTTCATGGTCATCGACACCGACATCCGGTCGAGGGGGATGCCGTCGAACAGCTGCCGCATGTCGTAGATGGAGTCGATCGCCACCCCCGCCATGCCGACGTCGCCCGCCACGCGTGGATGGTCGGAGTCGTAGCCGCGGTGCGTGGCCAGGTCGAAGGCGACCGACAGGCCCTTCTGACCGGCCGCGAGGTTGCGCCGGTAGAAGGCGTTCGACTCCTCGGCGGTGGAGAAGCCCGCGTACTGCCTGATCGTCCACGGCTGGTTGACGTACATCGTCGGGTACGGCCCGCGCAGGTACGGCACCGCCCCCGGGTAGGTGCCGAGGAAGTCGAGACCTTCGAGGTCGGCGGCCGTGTAGACCGGCTTGACCGCGATGCCCTCGGGCGTCTCCCACGGCTCGCCGTCCCGAGGGCCCGTGGAGGCGGAGGGCGAGGACAGGGGGATGTTCGTGAAGTCCGGGATCATCGAGCCACTCCCAGGTCGTCGAAGGTCGTGCGGAGGACTTCCAGCGCGTCGCAGCCCGCGTACAGGCGCGCGTCGACGCCCTCGTGGGTTCCCTTCCCCGCCAGCCAGATCTTTCTCGCTCCCGCGCGTCTGAGCGCCTGTGCCACGGCGGTGGCGTGCTCGGCGTACAGCTGGTCGCTGGAGCACAGACAGGCCACGGCCGCGCCGCTCGCGGCGAAGGCGCTCGCGATCGCCTCGGGGTCGGTGCCGGGGCCCGAGGTGAGGGTGCGCAGGCCGCCCGCGTGGAAGAGGTTGGCCGCGAAGGCCGCCCTCGCGGTGTGCGCGGCGACCGGCCCGATGGTGGCCAGGAACACCGCCGGCCGTTCGGGCTGGGCGTCGGCGAGGTCGCGCAGCTCCTCGTACGGCCTGGCGTAGCGCTCCACCCTGCCGCCGGCCGAGGGACGCACGGGGCGCTCGCCGGTGTTGGGGAACTCGCTCACGCCCGTGATGGGCAGGCGCCGGTGGGCGATGTCGTCCTCGCGCCTGGCCCGCGTCGCCGCGATGCGCGCCGACACCAGCCCCGAGGCCGCCAGGATGCCGCCCGCCGCCTCGATCTCCTGGAACCACGACCAGGCCCGCTCGGCCAGCTCGGCCGTCAGCCGCTCGACGTACCAGGAGCCGCCCGCGGGATCGGCGACCTGCCCCACGCTCGCCTCCTCCAGCAGCAGCGCCTGGGTGTTGCGGGCCAGCCGCCGCGCGAGGCCGTCCGGCGCGCCCAGTGCGGCGTCGAAGGGCTGGACCGTCACCGCGTCGGCCCCTCCCACGCCCGCCGCGAAGCAGGCGAGGGTGGTCCTCAGCAGGTTCACGTGCGGGTCGCGCGCGGTCATCATCGCCGAACTGGTCACCGCGTGCTGCACCTGCTCGCCGGCTCCCCCGCAGACCTCCGCCACCCGCGCCCACAGCAGCCGCGCCGCGCGCAGCTTGGCGATGGTGGCGAACTGGTCGGCGGTGGCGGCGTAGCGGAACTCCAGCTGGCCGAGCGCCTGCTCCACCGACAGCCCTGCCGCGGTCAGCGCCCTCAGGTGGGCCACCCCGACGGCGAGGGTGCAGCCGAGCTCCTGCGCGTCGGCGCCGCCGGCGTCGTGATAGGGCAGGCCGTCCACGACGATGGCCCTCAGCCCCTCGTGCTCGGCCGCGCACCGCCTGGCCAGCGCCACGGCGTGGTCGCCGAGCCCCGCGCCCAGGTTGCCCCTGACCTCGGCGCCGAGCCTGAGCAGCACGGCGGCGGCCTCCGCGGTGCGCTCTCCCGCCTCCAGCACCACGGGCGCCAGGTCGAGGTGGACCCCGCGCAGCGTCCGCTCGAGATCTCGCGGGGCGAGCGCCAGCCACAGCGAGGTGACGCCGTTCTCCAGGTCGGCGAGCACCGCCTCGTTGTCGGGGACGGCATGGCGCTGCCGCACGTCCCAGCCCCGGTGCGCGGGCCTGGGGCCGCGCAGCTCGGGCAGGTCGCCCGCGTCGTAGAGGGGGGCGAGGCGCACGCCGTCGTAGGTGTCGGTGGCCAGCGCGGCCTCGGGGTCGGCGTCCACGCCGGACCTGCGCAGCACGCCGAGCGCCAGAGCCCGCCAGTCGTCGCGGGTAGTCGACGGGAAGTCCGCGGCCAGTCTCATGCCTTGGATGGTAAGCGGAGCCGTACCAGAACATTGCTCCGGGGGGTGTCTCGCGCGTGGCGGCTGCTCAGGGCAGCGGCGCCTCCCAGCTCAGTCGCCAGGTGGTGGGACCCACGATCCCGTCGTCGGGGATGCCCTGGTTGCGCTGGAACCTGCGGCACACGTCGCGCGAGTCGGCTCCGTAGGCGCCGTCGACGCCGAGGTTCCAGCCCCGCTTCTTCATCTGCTTCTGCCACGTGCGGACGTCCTCTCCGTGCATCACGGGAGGGAACCTCAGCAGCCTGCCGGGGAAGGCCGGGGCCTGCGGCTGCGGCGGCGTCGGCGGCTCCTGCCCGCCCGGCCTGGGCGCACCGCGCCTGATCCAGGCGTAGAGGCGGTCGCCCGGGCAGTCGGTGTTGAACCCGTCGCGGTGCCCCTTGATCTCGCGCCCCGCCCCGCCCTTGTCGCGCAGGTGCTGGATGGCGTCGAGGACGGCGTGCAGCACGCCGTCGGGCGGCACCGTCAGCCCCGCGTTGCCGACCAGCCCGAGCACCGCGTAGTGGCCGGAGTTGAGGCCCGCGCCGTTGGCCGCCGGCAGATGATGCAGCCCCCGCCCCTCGAACACCTTGCGATGCGGACACGCCAGATACGAGTATCCGACGTCGATCCATCCGTTGCCGTCCATGTGGAAGTTCTGGATCGACTGCACCAGGGCGACGCACTTGGCGTGGTCGCGCACGATGGCGGGGTCGACCCTGCCGCCTGTGTAGTGGACCTTGACTCCCCTGGTGGAGTCGAGCTGGGTGTAGCTGCCGCCGGGGGGACGGGCACGCCAGGTGCGGCGCGAGACGAGATCGATGGCCACGGCGAACTCCAGGACGGGGATGGTGACGACCGAGCGTAACGCGGGGTGTACGGACAGATCCCGGGATTATTGATTATTGGTCTGGTTACGGCCGGAACACTCGCCGGTCGGTGACGATCGCGGTGATCAGGTCGTGGGGCGTCACGTCGAACGCGGGGTTCAGGGCTCGGGTGCCCTCGGGCGCGAGCCGTACGCCTCGCACGCTCACGATCTCCTCCTCCGCCCTGTCCTCGATCTCGATGTGCTCGCCCGAGGGGGTGGAGGGGTCGATGGTCGTCTCGGGGGCGACCACGAAGAACGGCACGCCCGCGCGCTCCGCGCCCAGCGCGAGGGAGTAGGAGCCGACCTTGTTGGCCGTGTCGCCGTTGGCGGCGATCCTGTCCGCCCCGATCAGCACCGCGTCGATCCCTCCCCTGGCCAGCAGGGAGGGGCCCGCGGAGTCGGCGATCAGCCGGTACGGCGCGCCCATCCTGTCCAGCTCCCATGCGGTGAGCCGCGCGCCCTGCAGCAGCGGCCTGGTCTCCAGCGCCAGCACCTCGGCCAGCCTGCCGCGCTCGTGCAGGGTCTGGATGACGCCCAGCGCCGTGCCGCGCTCCACGGCCGCCAGCGCGCCGGTGTTGCAGATGGTCATGACGCGCAGCCTGTCGCCTTCGATCAGGTCGGCGCCGCGCCCGCCCATGGCCACGCAGGCGGCGATGTCCTCGTCGCGCAGCCGTTCGGCCCTGGCCAGCACCGCCTGCCTGCCCTCCTCCACGTGCGCGGCGGCCTGGTCGACGCCCCACGCCAGGTTGACGGCGGTGGGCCTGGCCTCGCGCAGGCGCGCGATCGCCTTCCTGTCGCCGTCGGCCAGCGCGACGCCGAACGCCCCCGCCACCCCCAGGGCGGGAGCCCCCCGTACGGCGAGGCGCTGGATGGCCTCGATGAGCGCGTCCACGGTGGTGATGCGCAGCATGACCAGCTCGTCCGGCAGCAGCGTCTGGTCGACGAGCTCGATGGCTCCGTCGACCCAGTCGATCGTCCTCACACCGCGCACGCTACCGCCTCCTCCCGCGACGGTCAGCGCGCCCGAGTACCCCGGCGGTCAGCGCGGGCGGAGTACCCCGACGGTCAACGCGCTCACCGTGTCGCGACGGTCAGCGCGCTCGCGGTCCTGCGACGGTCACGCCGGAGTCGCCCGGCCGTCAGCGCTCGGACAGCACGATCACCGAGTCGCCCTCGCCGAGCGTCAGGGGCTGCGACTTGCTCGGGTTCAGCACGACCCCGTAGTGCGGCGGCTGGTTGACGCCCGAGGCGAGGCGGTAGCCGATCGCCGTCTCGCCCCTGCGCCTGGCCGACTCGATGACCGTGGAGAAGGAGACGGGAGCGTCCTTCGTGACATAGGACGAGGCGGGCCTGGGGTAGATCTCCGAACCGCGCGAGTCGAACAGGTAGCTGAAGACGTCGGCCAGGTGCCTGTTCTCGGCGAGCTGTGCCAGCAGCAGGCCGATCACGGTGTCGCTGATGACGATGTCGTCGGCCTCGGTGACCTCGGCCAGCGAGCGGTTGTTCTCGTCGTGCATCTCGCTGACGATCGAGTAGCGCTCCCCCGCCACCGTCTGCATGTCGCGCAGCTGCAGGAGGGTCATGAGCGTGCGGGTGTCGGCGTGCTGGGGCTTGAACCTGTCGTCGGACAGGACGATCACGTGCTGGTAGAGGCCGACGCCGAGCGCCTCGAGCGCGTACCTGTCGGTGGTGTCGCACTCCTTGACGTTCACGGTGAGGTTGCGCAGGCCGTCGAGGCCGGTGCCCGCCTTGGGGTGGCCCGCCGCGATCTCCAGCATCGAGCCTGGCGCGACGTAGCCGTCCAGGTAGCGGACGATGTGCTCGGCGCGGGCGTTCCAGTTGAGGACCAGCGTGCGCTCGGGCTCCAGCGGCGTGGCGGGCGCGACCGTGATGTTCTTCTCGGAGAAGGAGGCCTGTCCCGAGGCGAGGTGGATGAGGGAGTCGTCGTGGGCGATGACGACGACCTCGTCCTCGGCGGTGATGACGGTGTCCATGGGTGGGTTGAGCACCACGCCCCCCGCCCTGCGCAGGCCGATGACGGTGGCCGTCTGGTAGGCGTGCAGCGCGTCGCCGTACGAGCGGCCCGTCAGGGCGGCGTCGGAGCGCAGGTAGATCTCGCCGTCGTCGAAGTTGAGCAGGTCCATGCAGACCACGGACATGCCCGACTGCCTGGAGGACTGCACGATCAGCCTGGAGGCGGTGTCGTCGGAGTCGACGAGGTGGACCTGGCTGCCTCCCGCGAGGCGGGCGGCGGCCAGGTTGCGGCTGGAGGTGAGCGAGGCGACGACGGGCGGGTGGTCGCCCGCGCGCTTGGCGAGGGCCAGCAGGATCTTGATGACGTGCGCGTCGGGGTCCTCGCCGTCAGGAGAGAGCACGACGATGGAGCGCGCCTTGTCGAGGTTCATCAGCCTCAGGTCGCCGGGCTCGGTGGGCCGTCCCGTGCGGCAGACCAGCCTGGTCCTGCCGGTGTCGCCGATGCGCTCCCTGATCTCCTCCTCCATGTCGAGCTTGTCGCGGTCGGCCAGCACGGCGATGACCGAGCCCCGCTGGCTGGCGTGCGCCTTCACCAGTTCCCCGATGATGGTGAAGACCTGGTCGGACCAGCCGAGCACGACGGTGTGACCGGTCTCGGCGATCCTCGACCTGCCCCGGCGCAGCCGGTCGATCTTCTGCTTGAGACCGTTGGACAGCAGGCCGACCAGGATGCTGACGATGAAGATGCCGGCCAGCGAGCCGACGAACATCACGGCGAGGAAGGCGGTGCTGCCCTTGTCGCTGGCGACCTTGCTCGGGGTCATCGCGTGCATCAGCGACAGCCAGAGCACCTCACCGAACCCGGCCCCCTCGGGCTCGTCGGTCAGCCAGGCGGTCAGGCCCGCCACCACCAGCACTAAACCCACCGAGACCAGTGCGAGCCACCCTATGAGCGAGGCGGTTCCTCTGGACATCGTGTTGTCGAACCAGTAACGCATGCGCTCGCGCAGAGACACGCTTACCTCCCCGTGAATGAACCTCGGCCAACGGCAAAAGGTACAGGTGCTTTCTGGTGACGAAAAATCATTCTGACGGGCGCCCGTACCCTTGTTCCGTGACCACCGCGAACCTGGCCTACGAGACGCTCAAGCGCCGCATCGTCGAGGTGGAGCTGCGTCCTGGCGAACGGCTGATCGAGCGCGATCTGGCCGCCGAGCTCGAGGTCTCGCGCATCCCGCTGCGAGAGGCCCTGCGCCTGCTGGCCGCCGAGGGCCTGGTGGTGCTGGTGCCCGGCAGGGGCGCGCTGGTCAGCCCGTTCACCCCCGGCGACGTGCGCGACCTGTTCGACGTCCGCGAGAGCCTCGAGGCGCTGGCCGCGCGCTTGGCCGCCGAGCGCGCCGACGCCGAGGGCCTCGCCAGACTGCGCGCGTGCATGGAACGTGCCCGTGAGGCGATCGCGCGCGACGACAGGGCGGCGATCGCCGCCGCCAACGCCGACTTCCACCACGAGCTGGTGGCCATCTCGGGCAACGCGCTGCTGGCCGACCTGATGCGTCCGCTGGACGCGCGCCTGCACCGGCTCTTCAGGCTCACCTCCGACCGCGACCCTGGACGGCAGAGCGAGGAGCACGCCGAGCTGTACGAGGCCATCGCGGCGGGCGACCCCGGCAGGGCGGCCGAGCACGCGCTGCGGCACGTCGCCGACGGCAGGCAGGACTCACTGGCCGTCGCGCGCGGCTGGTCGGTGGAGAACATCGACCCCATCCAAGCCACGCATTCCCGGCGCAGGGCTCGCTAATGTAGCGATGTGTTGATCCCCCTCACCCCTGACGATCCGCTGGAGCTGGGCGAGTTCCGGCTGGCGGGACGCCTGGGCGAGGGCGGTCAGGGCGTCGTCTACCTCGCCCACGACCGCATGGGCCGTCCCGTCGCGGTCAAGCTGCTGAGCAGCGGCGACCCCGAGACCCGCGCCAGGCTGGCGCGCGAGCTGTCGGCGCTGGAGAGCGTGGCCTCCTTCTGCACCGCGGCCGTGCTGACCGCCTCGGCCGAGGGGCGCAGGCCGTACGTGGTCAGCGAGTACATCGAGGGGCCCTCGCTGTACGAGCGGGTGCGCGATCGCGGCCCGCTGTCAGGGGGTGAGCTGGAGCGCCTGTTCGTGGGCACGGCCACCGCCCTTGCCGCCATCCACGCGGCCGGCGTCGTGCACCGCGACTTCAAGCCGTCGAACGTGCTGCTCGGCCCCGACGGGCCGCGCGTGGTCGACTTCGGCATCGCCAGGGCCGAGGGGGCGTCCACGATGACCTCGGGCCTGGTCGGGACGCCCGCCTACCTCTCTCCCGAGCAGATCGGCGGCTCGCCTGCCTCGTTCGCCTCCGACGTGTTCGCGTGGGCGGCGACGATGGTGTTCGCGGCGAGCGCCAGGGCCCCCTTCGGCGCCGACACCGTGCCCGCGGTGCTGCACAGGGTGCTGCACGCCGAGCCCGACCTGTCGGCGCTGCCGCCGAGGCTGCGCGACGTGGTCGCGGCCGCCCTGGCCAAGGACCCGTCGGTGCGGCCCACGGCGCGCACGCTGATGGTCGCCCTGGTGGACCCGCAGGCGGGTCCCGTGCTTCCGGTGCCCTTTCCCCTGGGCGGGAGCGCCCCGGGCTCCCCCGGCTCCGGCGACACCGATCCGGGCCGGGCGGCGATGACCACCAGGGGCGGCGCGCGGCGCGGCAGGCGCACGCTGGTGGTGGGCTCGGCCCTCGCCGTGGCGGCGCTGGCGGCCGGCGCCGTGGTGGTGGCGAACCTGCCCGGCCTCCGGCCGGGCCAGGACGAGCGGCCCACTCCCCCGAGCTCCACCGGCTCGGTCACCGCGCCGCCGCCCCCGAAGGACCCGACGCCCTGGAAGAGTCCGACCGCGACCGCCACCTCTGCCGCCTCCGCCTCCTCTCCGCCCGCGGGCGACCTGAAGATCCCCGCGGCGTTCGCCGGCCGGTGGTCGGGCCACACGACCACCACCAACCCCATGGACCCCGACGGAGCCGAGAACACCGTCGAGATCAGGGCGGGCGCCGCCTCGGCGTCGTGGACGGAGAAGGACGCCCAGGCCGACTGCGAGGAGGAGATCAGGCTCACCAAGGTCGAGAAGAGCAAGCTGACCTTCGCGCTCACGCAGGACAGCGGTTGCGTCGCGGGCACGATCGAGCTGACGCTCGGCGACGGCGTGCTGCGCTATCTGTGGCGCGACGTGCCCGGGCTCGGCCTCGTCGAGCAGAGCGGCGACCTGCGCAGGAGCTGAGGCCTCAGCCGCCCGCCGTGGCGAGGGTCTGGACGCCGAAGGCCGCCGCCACGGACCCCGCCACCGAGGCGGGCAGCAGAGGGAGCGCCTCGCGGACGGCCTCGGCGCCCATGGGAGAGAAGCGGTCGCTGTGCCTGACCGCCGTCCTGGCCGCCCTGCACTGCACGTCCCACGAGCCGCACGCGAACGCCAGCCCCAGCGCGGGCGCGAGAGCGTCGAGGTCGTCGAGCTCGTCGGCGGCCTCGTCCAGCCACCGCAGCCCCGCCGTGGCCAGCTTGCGCTCGGGTCGGGACAGCAGGGCGCCCAGCGCCTCGGCGACGTCGGTCTCGGGCAGGTCGCCGAGGCGGCGCAGGTGCCTGAGCGCCAGCTCGGCGACAGGGCCCGGCGCCGAGGGCAGCAGGCGCACGTAGTCGCGGGCGCGGGCGGCAACCTCGTCGTAGGCGGGTTCGATCAGGTCGTGCAGGCGGGCGAAGAAGCGCAGGTCGGTGGCGGTGCCGCCGCGCAGGAAGCGGCGGAGGCAGCCGTCGAGCAGCATCTCGCGGCTGACCGTGCCCTCGCTCTCCAGCACGCGGAGCGTGGCCAGCCAGGTGCCCGCGGCCAGGGGTGCGGCCTTCTCGTGCCGCAACGCCCTGCCCAGGCCCTCGGCCTCGAAGACGCGCGGCAGCAGGACGGGAAGCAGGGGGTCATCGCGCAGCGCCCGCGCGGTCGGAGCGCCCGAGACCCAGGCGACGACAAGGGGGTCGTGCTCGGGTGGGGGGGACGCCGTTGGCGCGCAGCAGCTCCAGCGCCAGGCGCAGGTTGCGGTTGCGGGCGTTGCGGGCGCGCCTGACCAGCCTGGCTGCGACCTCGGCCTGCCACGGGGCCGGCCTGACGGACAGCACCTTCAGCAGGGGGTCGAGGTCGTCGGCCTGCTCGGTCCACGGTTCGAGGTCGCGCCTGTTGAGCCAGGCCACGACCGCGGCGGGCCCGCCGAGCGTGCCGGCTCCCGCGACCCGCATGAGCTCCATCCAGGCGACGTCGTCGCCCCACTCCTCCTCCTCGTGCCAGAGCCGCCGGCCTGGCTGCCAGTGCGCTTCCCACTCGTGGTCGCGGCGCTCCTGTGTCCAGCCTCGCCTGTCGGCCTCCTGCTGGAACTGCGCCCAGCGCTCCTGCGAGCGCCGTTCGACGGAGTCGCGGCGGGTCCGCTCCCTGGACTGAAGCCTGGCCTCCGCCTGGGCGCGGGCGGCGGAGATGTGGCCGGGCAGCACGGCGGCCACCTCGCGGCGGCCCTCGTCGTCGAGCGCCGCCACGCAGGCGGCGAGGCGGCTGACGTCGTCGGTGGCGAGCGCGGCCCGCACCGACTCCCACGCGCTCACGCGGTCGCCTCGACGGCCACGCGGGCGGCGAAGCGCGTGCGATGGGGCGTGCCCCCCGAGGTGGGGAGCGGTAAGCGTTCAGAGGCAGGAGTGGAGGGCACCGCGTTCGTCATGGCGGCGACGATAGAGATCGACTCCGACAGAACCGAGTACGTAAACCATCCGATGCGCCTGCGTCCGGCCGTCCACCACAATCGGCCAGGTGATATCCCGTGTCGCCCTCCAGCCGATCACGCCGGGCGAGCGCGGCTCCCGCGGCTATCACGACCCCTTCGGCCATGGCGCGGCCGTCTGGGACTACACCAGATGGACCAGCGAGGAGATCGAGATCGGCTTCCCCGCGGCCGAGCTGGTGCCCTCGTGGACGGCGCGCACGCCGCCGGGCAGCTGGCTTGAGGTCGAGCTGCGGGGCAGGACCGCCGACGGCCGCCGCACCCGCTGGTACGTCATGGGCAGGTGGGCGGAGACCTGCGCCGACATCCACCGCACGTCGCTGCCGGGCCAGGGCGACGAGGACGGCGACGTCGCCGTCGACACCCTGATCGCCAGGCGTCCCCTGTTCGCCTTCCAGGTCAGGATCACCCTGTACGGCGTCGGCGCGAGCGTCGGCTCCGTCAGCGTGATGGCCTCGGCCGCGCCAGGACCCGTGCGCTCCACGCCTCCCGGCAAGGCGAGCGGCGTCGAGCTGGCAGTGCCGCCGCTGTCGCAGCGCGTGCACGCGGGCCACTACCCGCAGTGGGACGGCGGCGGCGGTTCCTGGTGCAGCCCCTCGTCGGTGACGATGGTGCTCGGCTTCTGGGGCAGGGGGCCCTCGGCCGCGGAGCTGGCGTGGGTCGAGCCCGCCGATCCGTGCCCCGCCGTCGACCACGCCGCCCGCGACACCTACGACCACAGCTACCAGGGCTGCGGCAACTGGCCCTTCGGCGTCGCCTACGCCGGGCGCTACGGCCTGACCGGCTTCGTGACGCGCCTGCGCTCCCTGGCGGAGCTGGAGTCCTTCGTCGCCGCGGGGATCCCCGTCATCACCTCGCAGTCGTTCAGGGAGCACGAGCTGCCGGGGGCCGGATACTCCACGACCGGTCACATCATGGTCGTGGCCGGGTTCACCGCGCAGGGCGACGTGATCGCCAACGACCCTGCGACCGAAGGGGTCCGGCGGATCTATCCGAGGCTGGCGTTCGAGAACGTCTGGCTGCGGGCCACAGGAAGCGGAGGGATCGTCTACGTCCTGCACCCTCCGGAGGTCCCCCTCCCCGAGTCCGACGGCAACTGGTGAGTCATGAGCATTGAACCGGCCGATGTGGCGCGGGTGGACGAGCGGCCCGGCTGGGTCGAGGCGGTGCAGACCCCCGCGGGGGTCGAGGTGTGGTGGGACGAGCCGCGCCCCGCCGAGGGCGGGCGCAGGTGCGTGGTGCGCAGGCTCCCCGACGGCTCGCGCGCCGACGCGCTGCCCGAGGGGTGGAACGCGCGCAACAGGCTCGTGGAGTACGGCGGGCGGGCCTGGCGCCCGCTGCCGGGCGGCGGCCTGGTGTTCACCGAGTGGTCCGACCGGCGCGTCTACCTGCTCGGCGCGGACGGGCCGCGCGCCCTCACCCCCGAGAGCGAGTGCGCCTACGGCGACCTCTACCTGCCGCCAGGGCGCGAGGAGGTCTGGGCCGTCCGTCAGAGCGGCCATCGCAGAGAGCTGGTGGCCGTCCCGCTGTCGGGCGGCGACGTGCGGGTGATCGCCGGAGCCCAGCGCTTCCTGGTCAACCCGCGCCTGTCCCCCGGCGGCGACCAGGTGGCCTGGATCGGCTGGGACCATCCCAACATGCCGTGGGACGGCACGGAGCTGTGCGTGGCCCCGCTCCTGCCGTCCGGGAGCGCCGGGCCGTACAGGGTCGTGGCGGGCGGGCCCGCCGAGTCGGTCATCCAGGCCGAGTGGCGCGACGACGGAGCGCTCTACGCGCTCACCGACCCGACCGGCTGGTGGAACCTCCATCTCGTGCCGCTCGACGGCTCGCCCGCGCGCAACCTCACCCCGCTGGATCGGGAGTTCGGCGACGCGCCGTGGAAGCCCGGCCAGACGTGGTTCGCGGTGAGCGGCTCTCGCGTCGCGCTGGTCCACGGGCCGCCGGGCGGGCGCAGGCTTGGCGTGCTGGAGGGCGGAGAGCTCAGAGACCTGGGCGGCGAGGCGACGGCGTGGCTGGCGTCGCTGTCGTGCGCGGGCGACCTGGTGGCGGGGGTGTCCGCCTCGCCGTACACGCCGTTCGAGGTGACGCTGGTCGATCTGGACAGCGGCGCGCGCACCCCGCTGTCGGAGCCGAGGACGCTGCCGCCCGCGCACCTGCTGCCCACGCCCGAGGCGGTGACGATCGAGGGCGTCCACGCCCTGGTGTGGCCGCCCGCGGGGCAGGCGGGGCCCGCGCCCTACGTGATGTTCGCGCACGGCGGGCCGACCGGCTCCTACCCGCTGGCGCTCGACCTCGAGATCGCCTACTTCACCAGCAGGGGCATCGGGGTCGCCCAGGTCAACTACGGCGGCTCCACCGGGTACGGCAGGGCCTACCGCGAGCGCCTGCGCCACCAGTGGGGCGTCGTGGACGTGCAGGACTGCGCCAGGGTCGCGCGCGGGCTGGTCGCCACGGGCGCCGCCGACGCCGCCCGGCTGGCGATCAGGGGTGGCAGCGCGGGCGGCTGGACCACGGTCGCCGCCCTGACCTCCAGCGACGTCTTCGCCGCCGGGGTGGCCCATTACGCGATCACCGACCTGGAGAGCTGGGCCGCGGAGACGCACGACTTCGAGTCGCACTACCTCGAAGGACTTGTCGGGCCGCTCCCCGAGACGCGGCGGCGCTACCTCGACAGGTCGCCGCTGCTGCACGCCCACCGGGCCTCGGGCCCCTGCCTGATGCTGCACGGCCTGGAGGACGCGATCGTCGACGTCGGCCAAGCGGAGCGTTTCGTCAGCGAGCTGGACAGACACGGCAAAGAGTGCGCGTTGCTGACGTTTCCCGGCGAGCAGCACGGCTGGCGAAGGCTGGAGACTATCGTCGCGGTCCTCGAAGCCGAATTGGCCTTCTACGAGAAAATCTTCTGGGGATGATGTGAAAAGCGTTGCCGAGATCTGCTCCGATCTGATCAGATTCGACACCACCAACCCGGGCTCGGGCGAGCGGCCTGCCGCCGAGTACGTCGCCACGCTGCTGGCCGACGCGGGGCTCCAGCCCGAGGTCTTCGAGTCCGCGCCGCACCGCACCACGGTCGTGGCCAGGTTCGAGGGCGACTCGTCCGACGCCCTGCTCATCCACGGCCACCTCGACGTGGTGCCCGCCGATCCCGCCGAGTGGGAGCTGCACCCCTTCTCCGGCGAGATCGTCGACGACTGCGTGTACGGCAGGGGCGCGGTCGACATGAAGGGCTCGTGCGCGATGACCCTCGCCACCGTGCTCGGCATGCGGGCCAGGGGGTTGCGGCCCAAGCGCGACCTGGTGCTGGCCTTCCTGGCCGACGAGGAGGCGACCGGCGACTACGGCTCGCGTCACGCCGTCACCGAGCACCGCGACCTGTTCGACGGCGTCACCCAGGCGATCAGCGAGTCGGGCGGGTTCAGCGTCACCTCGGGCCCCTCCCGCGTCTACCCGATCGCCGTGGGCGAGCGCGGCACCTCGTGGATGAAGCTCACCGCGCACGGCGTGGCGGGTCACGGCTCCAGGCCCGCCGTCGACAACCCGGTCGCCACGCTGGCGCACGCGCTGTCGCGGGTGGCCTCCCACCAGTGGCCGGTACGGCTGACGCCGTCGGTCGCCGCGCTCCTGCGCGGCCTGTCGGAGATCACCGGCCAGCCGATCGACCTGGAGCGGCTCGACGACGAGGCCGACAGGCTCGGCGCGCTCGGCACCCTGTTCAAGGGGCAGATCCGCAACTCGGCCAACCCGACGATGCTGTCGGCGGGCTACAAGGTCAACGTCGTGCCCTCCAGCGCCGAGGCGCACGTGGACGGGCGTTACCTGCCCGGCCTGCAGGAGGAGTTCCTGTCGACCATCGACGAGCTGCTCGGCCCGAAGATCACCCGCGAGTTCGTCAACCTCGAGGACGCCCCCTCCGCGCCCTACCCCTCCTCCTTCTTCGACGAGCTCGGCGCGGCGCTGGTGGCGGAGGACCCGCTGGCCAGGCCGGTGCCGTACGTGATGAGCGGGGGCACGGACGCCAAGTCGTTCGCCAGGATCGGGATCGAGGGGTACGGCTTCGCGCCGCTGATGCTGAGGCCCGACCTCGACTACTTCGGCATGTTCCACGGCAAGGACGAGCGGGTGCCGGTGGAGGGCCTGGAGTTCGGCACCAGGGTCCTGACCCGGCTGCTCACCCATCCGTAACGAGCGCCTCTACTCCACGGAAAATCGGACATCTCGCTCAATTGAATACGGAATGTGGTGATAGCATCACATACTGTGACTACTCCAAAACGTGTAGAGATCGGCTGGCCCGCACTGGGCATCGCCGTGACCGCCGAGCTGGATGACCGCAACGCCGCTCTGGCGCAGAGCCTGTGGGACGCCATGCCGTACCGCAGCCTTCAGGGGCACGCCCTCGTGGCGGGCCATCACCTCTACCATGTGGCCCCTGTCCACAGCCTGCTGTACCAGGCAGCCACCTACAAGGTGGAGGACAGGCGCTACGAGCCGGACGGCACCATATTCGCCTCCCGCCTTCAGCACCTCGGCATCAAGTACGGGGAGCTCACCGAGCCCATGCCGGCCATCCCGATCGGCCGCGTCGTCCCCGACGACGTGGACTCGCTCGTGGAGGCCGGAAGGGCGGTGTGGGAGGCGGTGTACACAACCAAGAAACCCGTCATCGCCGAGGTGCGCCGCGCGGGCGAGAACAGCGGCCACAGCCTGCCGCGCCTGACCGTGACAGATCCCGAGGCCGACGCGCTGATCGGTGATCTGCACGCCGAGACCGAGCGGATCTGGCTGGAAGCGCCACAGGAGCTCGTCGACCTGCACGAGGGTCGCATCCCCTCGTGCGCGGGCAGCTACGAGACGGTCCTGACCACCCTGCTGTTCGTCAACGGCGAGACCCGTCCGCTGGGTTACGCCGCCTACGGCGGGCTGGTGCGGGCCGCCTACGAGGACGTGCCGCTGGAGTCGCTGCGCCATATGGCCCGCATCCTCACCTCGACACCCGCCGAGTTCCTCGCCTACTGCGGCCTGGAGAAGGTCTGGTACTTCACCAGAAGGACGCTCGACTGCATCGACAGGATCGACAACAGGGACGACTTCGCCGCGCTCATGGCGCACATGACGCTCTATCTCAACTGCCTGGGCGGGTGGAACCTCCACCTGTTCCCCTGGCAGGTGGGCGACCACCTGCGCCGCGTGAGCGCGTCCGCATGAGCGCGGACGCGCAGGTCGTGGTCGTCGGCGGCGGGGTGATCGGCCTGTCGATCGCCTTCCACCTCGCGGAGGCGGGGGTCGAGACCCTGCTGCTCGAACGCGACGCGCTCGGATCGGGCGCGTCGCGGGCCACGGCAGACGTGGTGCGCTCCTACTTCGCGGGCAACCCGGTGAGCTCGGCGCTGGCCGTGCGCAGCCTCGCGGCCTACCACGACTTTCCCGAACGGCCCGGCCTCGACCTGCCGCTGCGGCAGGTCGGTTACCTGGTGCTGTTCACCGAGCGCGAGCAGGTTGCGGCCTTCGAGGCCGACCTGCCCGCGCAGCGGGCCGCGGGGGTCGAGGTCGAGCTGGTCGGCGCCGACGAGGCACGGGCGCTCAACCCGCTCGTCGGCGCCGACCTGCCGCTGCTGGCCGCGGCCTGGTCGCCGGAGGCCTACATCTCCGACACCGCCGCGATCGTCGACGGTTACGCGCAGGCGGCCAGGCGTGCCGGAGCGGACCTTCGCACCGGCACGCCGGTCACGGCCGTCGACGCGGAGACCGGCACGGTGCGGACCGCCGACGGCGTGATCACGGCGGAGGCCGTCGTGTGCGCCGCGGGCGCCTGGTCGGCGGAGCTGACCCGCTCGGCGGGCGTCGACCTGCCGCTCACCGAGCCCGTCGTCCAGGAACTGCTGACGACCGACAGGCTGCCGACCGCGCCCGACATCCCCGTCACGCTGCACGCCGCCAGCGGCCTGCTGGTCAGGCTGCGCGGGGACCGGCTGCTGATCGGCATGGGCTATCCGGACGCCGACCGGCAGGCCTGGCGCGCCCGCGTGGCCGCCAGGCTCGCCACCGTCTATCCGAGCATGGCCGGGGTGGAGCTGCACACGGCGGTCACGGGCGTCCGCGACGCCAGCCCCGACCGCACCGCGTTCATCGGCCACCGCCCAGGCCCTCCCGCGTTCCTGTACGCGGCGGGCTTCTCCGGGCACGGCCTGTGCAACGCTCCCGCGGCCGGTGAGCTGGTCCGTGACCTCTACCTCGGCAAGGATCCAGGACTCGACGCGGCCGCGCTGTCGGCCACGCCGGAGAGGGTGAGGTGAGCATGGAGACCGAACGCACCGCGTTCGTGCTCGATCCCGCCAGTCATGACGTGCACGCCGACAGCGCGCGGCTGCGGGAGGCGGGAGCGCTGGTCCCCGTCGAGGTGGAGGGGGTGCGCGCGTGGGCGGCCACCAGGCACGCCACGCTGGCGGCCGTGCTGGCCCACCCCGACCTGTCCAGGGACGTCAGCCACTGGGATCCGGAGGCGAGGGCCGCCGCCCCGCCGAACACCGCGATCAGCAAGATCGCCTCGGACCGGTCGATGCTGAACGCGGAGGGCGAGGAGCACCTCAGGCTGCGCTCGCCGCTGTCCAGGTCGTTCACCGCCAGGCGGGTGCAGGGGCTGCGGCCCAGGATCGCCGAGCTCGCGGCCGGGCTGGTCGACCACCTGGCGACGCTGCCGCCCGGACCTGTCGACCTGCGGCTCGAGTACGCCTACCCGCTGCCGCGCGACGTCATCTCCGAGCTGATGGGCGTTCCTGAGTCGCTGCGCGACAGGCTCCACGAGCTCACCGACGTGGCGGCCAGGGTCGGCGACGGGCCCGACGACGTCGCCTCCTCACGCGCCGAGCTGTACGACCTGCTGGAGGAGGTCATCGAGGTGCGGCGGCGCACCCCAGGCGAGGACCTGATCACCGATCTGATCGTGACAAGGGAGCAGGACGGCGAGCGGCTCACCGAGTTCGAACTCCTCGACACCGTCGAGCTGCTGTTCATCGCGGGTCACGTGACGACGGTCAACCTCATCACCAACGGGGCGCGCGTCCTGCTGACCCATCCCGACCAGCTCGCCATGGTCCGCTCGGGGGAGCGGCCGTGGAGCACCGCGGTCGAGGAGACCCTGCGATGGGACTCCCCGATCGCGCACTTCCCGATGCGCTACGCCGTCAGGGATCTCGAGATCGAAGGGGTCACGCTGCGCAAGGGCGAGGCGGTGCTGGGCTGCTTCGCCTCTGCGGGCCGCGACCCCGACCAGTACGGCGAGCGGGCCGAGCGGTTCGACGTGACCGCTCCCCCGCCCAGCCACCTGTCCTTCGGGCACGGCCCGCACTTCTGCCTGGGCGCGCCGCTGGCCAGGTTGGAGGCGGAGGTGGCGCTGGCCACGCTCTTCGAGGCCTTCCCCGACCTGACGCTCGCCGACAGGGGCGAGGGCCGGCGGCCCCTCGGCACGGTGCTGGGCAACAGCACCAGGAGCCTGCCCGTGCTGCTCGGAAGGAGAGCGGGATGAGCCTCGGACCGAGCCTGCTCCAAGGGGTGCGTGCGGCGGGACCGCGCGAGGTGCTGGTGTGCGGGCCTCGCCGCCTGACCGGCGACGACGTGCTGGCGATGGTGGCGGGCGCGGTGTCCGCGCTGCAGGCCAGGGGCGTGCGGCAGGGCGACCCGATCGCCGTCATGTACGGCAGGCAGCCCGAGTCGACCGTCGCCAGGCTCGTGACGCTCGCGCTCGGCTGTCCCGTCGTCAAGCTGCTGCCTGGGCTTCCCACTCGGGTGGCGGCCGAGACCCTGCGCACGCTCGGCGGCTCGGTCCTGCTGCACGAGCCGTGCCGCCAGGACGACGCCGAAGCGCTGCTCGACGCCTGTCACCTGCCCATCGAGTACCGGCTCGACGCCGACCTGTTCGGCACGCCGCACTGCGGCCTGGTCGAGCCGCAGGGGAGAGCGCCAGACGCGCTGTCGTCGGTGACGTTCACCAACGGCACGACCGGCGAGTGCAAGCCCGTCGCCTACAGCGAGCGCGCCGAGGCGGCCCAGCTGGCCGCGGCCAGGTGGATGTTCGGCCCCGCGCCCTGGCGCTTCCAGGTGCCACCCGGCCACTTCCTGCCCAACCAGATGGCGCTGTGGACGCTGAGCACGGGCGGCACCGCCGTGCTGCTGAGCGACTCCCAGCTCGGCCGCGAGGCCGAGGTGGCCGTCAGGGAGCGCGTCACCCACATGATGGCCGGCAGGCCGTTCGAGCTCTACGCCCTCGCGGGCGCGCTCGCCACGGCGAGGGCCTCGGGGGCGGACGGGCTTCGCCTGGTGATCTACGGCGGGGCGCCTGCCGTGGCGGCGAGGAGCGCAGAGGCGATCGAGGCGATCGGCCCCATGGCGCTGCAGTGCTACGGGCTGACCGAGGGCGGCTTCGTCTCCGCCCTGCAGCCCGACGCCCACCTGCGTCCCGAGCTGCTGTCCTCCGTGGGAAGGCCGGTGCGGGGCGTGGAGCTGCGCGTGCGCGACCAGGACGGCGCCGACCTGCCCGCGGGCGAGGTCGGGGAGGTCTGGGTGCGCTCGCCGCAGCTCATGACCGGATACGTGGGCGACGCTGTGCGCACCGCCAGGGCGCTGCGCGACGGCTGGCTGCGCACCGGCGACCTCGGCCGCCTCGACGCCGAGGGCTACCTGTTCCTGGTCGACCGGGTGGAGGAGCGGCTGGCGCCCGGCGTCTACGCCCGCCCGATCGAGAACGTCCTGACCGGCCATCCCGCCGTGGCGGACGCGGCCGTCTTCGCCCTGCCGGACGGGAGCGGGCAGGTGCTGGTCGGCGTGGTGGTGCGCAGGGACGGCCACGAGGTGGACCTCGAGGCGCTGCGCGCGCTGGTCCGCCGCAAGCTCGGCGCGTCGTGCGAGCCCCGGCGCCTGTGGCTGATCGACGAGCTGCCCCGCACGCCCGGCGGCAAGCCCGACAAGGCGGGGCTGCGCTCCCGCTACCGGCTGGTCGAGGAGGGGGCGCGCGAGGACCGCACGGCCGCTGTCACGTGAGCGGGCGGCCGGGCTCCTACATCCCGAAGGCCGCCAGCGTTCCCCAGGTCGTCGCCACGCCCACCAGGGCGCCCGCGGCGACCTGGGCGACCGTGTGGTGGGCGAGGCGGACGCGGGCCCAGCAGACCAGCGCCACCAGCGCCCCGCCCGTCAGGACGGTCGCCACAGGCGGCAGCACGTGCGCGAGCACCACCACGGTCCCCGCCGACACCGCGGCGTGGAAGGAGATCTTCCATCGCAGGGTCACGGGGACGGTCACCGCGAGCGCGGCCAGCATCGCGGTGACGGTGGCGACGAGCAGCGTGGGCGCGCCGAGCGCGACCAGCAGGACCAGCGCGACGATCACCGCGCCGACCGCCGCGAGCAGCGGCCCCGTACGGCGGGCCCTGTCGACCAGGTGGCGGGAGTCGAGCCGTCCCGAGCGCACGCCCAGCGCGATGACGGTGGCGGGGACGCCGCCGCACAGCGCCGAGGCCAGCAGGCCCCATGCCGCGCCCCTCCAGCCCTGGGCGAGCAGCCCGACCACCGGCGGCATGGCGATCACCAGTACCTGGGGGGCGAACACCTCGGTCAGCCACCCCGCCACCCTGTTCCTCACCGGCGGTCCGCCGCGTCTCGGCTCATGGGTCACCAACCTGCCACGAGCCCGGCGCGGGAGGCAATCGGGCCCAGTCGATCTTCTTCCACCCGTGGACGCCGGGGGCCTTGGTCCGGCGCGCCGATGCGAGATGATGTCGCGGTGGACCAGATCACGTTGAGCGCCTGCGCCGAGGTCGGGTTCCAGGTGGCGGGTCGCAAGGGGGCGCACGGCGCGATGCGCGCCCTGCGCCGGGTGATCCCCCTGGACGCCTACGAGTTCGTCGCCTTCGACCCGGTCACGGGGCGGCACACGAGCCTGGTCTCCGACGGGCTGACGGTCGCGCCCGCGCCCAGCGAACCGCCGCTGGAGGCGGGCCGCGAGCCGTACGCGATGGAGGGGGCGCTGCTGGCCTCCTACGGCTGGCGGCGGGGGCTGACCACGCCGCTGCTGCTGGCCGAGGGCCGCTACACGGGGCTGCTGCACCTGTCGGCCGCCGTCTTCCCCCCGCACGCGTGGGCGCTCATGGCCGCGCTCTCACCGACGCTGGCCCACGTCACCGACCTGACCAGGTGCGTGATCGACCCCGTGGGGCTGCCGAAGGGGTTCGCCGCCGTGGCCTTCGACCGCGCGGGAGCGGTGCGCGACGTCGCGGGCGCCGAGAGGTCGCAGGTGCTGGCCGAGGACCGCTCCATGGCCGCCTACGCCAGGGACTTCCTCGACTCCCGCGAGCTGAGCAGGCGCGGGCTGTGGCAGGACGGGAACGGCAGGTGGCGGGAGGTGCGGGTGCTGCGCGCGGGCGTCGGCTCGCACGGCGCGCTGCAGGGGGCGGTGGTGGCCGAGCGGGCCTGCTGCCTGCCGTACGAGCTGACGGGCAGGGAGGTGGACGTCCTGACCAGGGTGGCGGCGGGCGACTCCAACCCTCAGATCGCCGCCGCCCTGGTGCTGAGCGTCCGTACGGTCACCACCCACCTCGAGCACATCTTCGCCAAGCTGGGCTGCGGCAGCCGCACCAGGGTGACCACGAAGGCCCTCGCCGAGGGCCTGTGCAGGATCGGCCTCTAGACGCCCGCCGCCGCCCACCCGGCGGGCACGGTGACGAGCACCAGCTCGAACCAGACGGTGTTCACCCCGTTCTGCCTGGTGAAACCCCAGCGGTGGCTGAGCGCCTCCAGCAGCGGCAGGCCCCGCCCGCTCTGCGAGGTCAGCGAGGTACGGCAGGCGCACGGCGGCGCCTCCGAGCCGCCGTCGGTGACGCACACGCGCACCCTCGACTGCGACGACAGGACGCTCACGGTGAAGGTCCCGCCGTCGCGGGCGGCTGAGTGCACGACCGCGTTGGTGGCCAGCTCGCTGGTCAGCAGCACGCTGTCGTCGTGAAGGGGGTGGCTGGGTCCGAGTGCGGCTGTCACCAGGCGGCGGGCCCTGGCGACCTGGTCGGGTGCTCCTTGAAGGGTCCAACTGTCGTATTCCGGCGGCTCCACGGCGACCTCCCCGATTCCGGCGACCTTCTAAGGACGCGGCACCAGGGGAGGAGGAGGGGTCACGAAAAGGTAGGAATGCCCTTTCCGATGGAACCAGATCAGACCCTGTGCCATCGCGCCTCCGCCACGCAGTACGCCGCGAACAACACCAGCCCCAGCGCCACCGCCACCAGCAGCCACGGCCCCGCGGGGGTGTCGGCGAGCGACTTGAGCGCGCCGTCGATGCCGACCGCCTTGTCGGAGTCGTAGGTGATCGCGGCCTGCCCCACGAGGATCCCCGCGGCGATGGCGACGACGCCGCGCGCGATGTACCCTGCCTGGCCGAGCCTGCGAACCGTCTCGCCGCCGCCTGTCATGTCCTTCATGAACTTCTTCGTCCAGCCCTCGTGGATCCAGTGGACCCCGAGCGCGATCAGCCCGAGGGCGGCGATCGCGACGAGCACCTGCCCGCCTGGCAGGTCGAGCAGGGCCTTGGTGGCGTCCTGCGACTGCGAGTCGGTGGAGGCGGCCGGCTTGCCGCGCAGCAGCAGGCCGAGCAGGGAGACGACGAGCAGCGCGTAGAAGGCCGCACGAAGGCCCGACTCGATCCTGTCGCGCGCCCTGCCCCTGCTGGAGAAGGTCTCGCGGGTCTGCCACACGGTCAGCGCCGCCAGCCCCAAGGTCATGATCCACAGCACCACGGTGCCGAAGGGCTGCGCGGCGACGATGCGGATCGCGCCGCTCTTGTCGGCCTCGCCGCCCTCTCCGAAGGCCACCTGCAGGGCCACGATCCCGATCAGTAGATACAGCACGCCCCTGGCCGCGTACCCCAGCCTGGTAAGAATCATGAAGACCTCTCTGCACCGGCAGGCGGGTCGTAAACCAGCGCGGGCGACCGAGTACGCTGCGATCGGATGAGGCGACTGGAAGGGGAACCTGGGCGTGAGCAGCCTGGAGGCCGTCTGGGTGCAGCCGTGCGAACAGCCGGGAACGGCGGTCGTGACGGGGGTCTTCGACATCCTGCACGTGGGGCATGTCCGCTACCTGAGCTCGGTGGCCGAGCGCGGCCTGCCGCTCGTGATCGGCGTCGAGGACGATCCGCGCGTGCGCGCGTGGAAGGGACCGAGCAGGCCGCTGAACACGGCCGTCGAGCGGGCGGAGGTGCTGGCGGCGCTGCGCTGCGTGTCGGGGGTCTTCATCGTCAGCGGCCCGCCTGAGGCGCACGGCCCCGAGGACTACATCGACCTGCTCGCGCCGATGCGGCCGGGCGCGCTGGCCCACACCGCGGGTGACCCGCACGCGGGCGGCAGGTGCGCGGCCGCCGCGCTGCTGGGCGCGCAGTGCTGGGAGCTGGAGATGATCCCGGGCCGTTCGACGACCCGGATCGTCAACGCCGGGCTAGGATGACCGTCATGCAGCGCGCTTTCGTGACGACGACGCCGGACACGTTCCCGGCGCGCTGATCGATGCTCCCCGGGCGAACGCCCGGGGTCACTGGCCGTTCGCCCTCGTCTTCCGGAGGGTTTCCATGAACGACCACCGCAGGCTCGGCCGCGAGCTCGACCTGTTCGACACCCACCCCATGATCGGCTCGGGTCTGCCCTTCTGGCTGCCCGCGGGCGCCGCCATGCGTGGGGCGATCGAGGACTACGTGCGCGAGCTCGAACGCCGCAACGGCTACCAGCACGTCAACTCGCCGGTGCTCGGCAAGCAGGAGCTGTACGAGAGATCGGGCCACTGGGCGCACTACAGCGACGACATGTTCCCCGCGATGGAGGTCGGCGGTGAGCGGTTCGTGCTGCGGCCGAGCCTGTGCCCGCACCACGCGCTGATGTTCGCCTCCCGGCCGCACAGCTATCGGGAGCTCCCGCTGCGGCTGGCCGAGCTCGGCGGCATGTACAGGGGCGAGCTGTCGGGCGTGCTCGGCGGCCTGTCCAGAGTGCGGGCCATCCAGCTCAACGACGGCCACGTCTTCTGCCCTCCCGACAAGGCGGCCGACGAGGTGGGCGCCGTGCTCGACCTGATCGAGGCCGCCCATGACCGGCTCGGCGTCGTGCCCGTCCGCTACCGCCTGTCGCTGCGCGGCGAGGGCGCCAAGTACGTCGACGACCCGGCCATGTGGGCCGGCGCCGAGTCGGTGCTGCGCGAGGCCCTGCACGCGAGGGGCCGCGCCTACGACGAGGAGCGCGGCGAGGGCTCCTTCTACGGGCCGAAGATCGACATCCAGATCGCCGATCCGCAGGGCCGCGAGGCCACCCTGTCCACCGTGCAGGTCGATCTGTTCCAGCCGGGCCGTTTCGAGCTGGCCTTCATCGGCTCCGACCAGCGCGAGCACCGTCCTGTCATGGTGCACCGCAGCCTGGTCGGCAGCCTCGAACGCCTGGTCGCGCACCTGGTGGAGCTCTACGGGGGCGCCTTCCCCTCCTGGCTGGCCCCCGTCCAGGCGGTGGTGCTGCCGCTCACCGACGCCGAGGCGCCCGCCGCCGAGCGGCTGCTGCGGCGGTGCGTGGCGGCCGGGCTGCGGGCCTCGATGGCCGCTCCGCACCAGGGCACCCTCGGCGCCAGGATCAGGGCGAACAGGCTGGTGCCCTTCCAGCTGGTCGTCGGTCCGGCTGAGGCCGCGAACGGCGAGGCGGCGCTGCGCTCGCGCGACGAGGGCAGGCAGGAGGCCAGGCCGATCGCCCAGGTGCTGGCCTGGATGGCGGCTAGAGCCAGCCCCTCCTTTTGAAGGCCAGGTAGAGCAGCCCTGAGGCGGTGAGGATGACGATGGTCGAGGACCAGAAGCCCAGGCTCGTGCCGAACCCCGGGTACGGCACGTTCTGCCCGTAGTAGCCGGTGATCATCGTCGGCACGGCGATGATCGCCGCCCAGCTGGTCAGCGACTTCATGATCTCGTTGAGCCTGAAGCCCTGCTGGGACATGTGGGTCTCGCGCAGGTTGCTGAGCAGGTCGCGCAGGGTTTCGGTCCATTCGGCCACCCGCAGCACGTGGTCGTAGAGGTCCTGGTAGTAGGGCTGCATCGCGGGCACGACCATGTGCACGTCGCGCCTGATCAGCGTGTTGACCACCTCGCGCATAGGGGAGGCCGCCTTGCGCAGCCCCACCATGTTCTTGCGCAGGGTGAACATCCGCCTGGCGTCCTCCTTGGTCATCGGCCGCTCCTCGAACAACTGCTCCTCCAGGTCCTCGACGAGCTCGTCGAGGTGCTCCACCAGGTCGAAGTGGGCGTCGACGACGTGGTCGAGCAGGCCGTGCAGCAGGAAGGAGACGCCGTACTTGGCAAGGTCGGCGTTGGCGTCCCAGCGCGCGACGACCCTGTCGACGTCGAAGTGCTCGCTCTCCCTGACGGTGACCAGCGCGTTGCGGGTGGCGAAGATGTTGATCTCGACGGGGTGCAGCCTGCTGTCCTCGAGATGCAGCCAGTAGACCGTGATGAACAGGTGGCTGTCATACAGGTCGACCTTGGGTCGCTGGTGGTGCTGGAAGACGTCCTCCACCGCCAGCTTGTGCAGGCCGAGCTCCTCCGCGATCGTCTCCAGGTCGCCCGTGGTGGGCGAGCACAGGTCGAACCAGACGACGTTGCCGGGATCGGAGACGTGGTCGGAGACGTCCGCGATGGGGAACCCCTCGTTCACCAGGACCCCATCGCGGTACAAACGGGTGCGCACCATGAACGCCAACCCTAGACGAGGGCGGCAAATCGCAGGGCGTTCCTGACGGCGGCCCCTCCTGGATCGTTGTTGAAGTACACGTAGCTCTCGCCCCATCCGGCCTCGCGCACCCGGCGGGCCCACGAGCGGAGCGCGGCCTCGCCGTAGCCAGGCCTGGGCGTGGCCCTGCCCTCGTGCAGGCGCACGTATCCCCACGAGGTCGTGCGCCACAGCGGGTTCTGGGCGCGGCCGAGGCGGTCGGCCCAGCACAGCGCCGCGCCCCGCTTCTCCAGCACCGCCCTGACCTCGCCGGTCCACCACGAGACGTGCCTGAACTCCACCGCCACCCTCGTGCCGTCGGGGAAGCAGGCGAGACAGCGCTCCAGTTTGGCGGGGTCGGCGCGCAGCGTCGGAGGCAGCTGCAGCAGGATCGGGCCGAGCTTGTCCTTCAGCCCGGCGACGGCGTTCATCAGCCGCTCGACCGGTTCCTCCGGATCGCTCATGCGCTTGATGTGGGTGAGGAACCTGCTGGCCTTGACCGCCATCACGAAGTCGCCGGGGGTGCGCTCGGCCCAGCCCTCGAAGGTCTCCCGCGAGGGCAGGCGGTAGAAGGCGTTGTTGCTCTCCACGGTGTGGAAGGTCTCGGCGTAGGTCTCGAGCCAGAGCCGCTGGGGCACCCCTTCGGGGTACAGCACGCCGCGCCAGTCCTTGTACTGCCAGCCGGAGGTGCCCACGCGCGTCGCCATGCCGCTCCCCTACCCAGCGGGGAGACGTCAACCGGCTCCCGCGGGCAGGGAGGGGGAGCCGCCGCCGCGCAGGGCGCCGGGGCCGTAGGCGGCGCTCAGGATGCGCTCGGCGCGCGAGCGGCACTCCCTCGCCGCCTGCATGTCGGCCAGCCGCTCGTGCACGGCGGCCAGGTCGAGCAGGGCCCGTCCGACGTCGGGGTGGCCTGGCCCGAGCGCCCGCTCGGTGCCGGTCACGGCGCTCTCCAGCAGCTCTCTCGCCTCGACCACGCGCCCGCCGAGGAGCCTGGCCATGCCGAGCCTGCGCGCGCCGAGCTGGGCGTGCGGGTGGTCGGGGCCGAAGACGGCGGAGAAGACGCCCATGGCGCGCTCCTGGTGCTCCTGGGCAAGGTCGTGGTCGCCGATCTCCTGGTAGACCAGCCCCAGGTTGGTGAGCGGCATGCCGACCTCGCCGTGGCCGGGGCCGTAGCAGGCCTCCAGGATGGCCAGCGCCCGCTCGTGACTCAGCCTCGCCTCGTCGTGGCGGCCCACCAGGCGCAGCGCGTAACCCAGCTTGTCGAGGGTGTGGGCCACCTCGGGGTGCTCCTCGCCGTAGACGGCCACCAGCAGCGACAGCGCCTGCTCCTGCAGCTTGATGGCCTCCTCGCGGCGTCCCGCGTCCTGCAGCACCAGGCCGAGGCCCGACAGGGAGTGCGCGACGTCGGGGTGGCCGGGGTCGAGCAGGCTGCGCGAGGCCGTCAGCGAGCGGGTCAGCCACTGCTGGGCCGAGGTCAGGTCACCGGCGAGCCAGGCGGCGAAGCCCAGGTCGCGGCCGATCCTGGCCAGCTCCCTGCCGTCGGCGTCGTCGCGGGAGGCCAGGATGCCGTGGCCGCGCTCGAGTATCCGCCTGGCCTCGGGCAGGCGGCGCTGGCAGACCAGCACGTCGCCGAGGCGCTTGAGCACGTAGGCGACGCCGGGGTGGTCGGGGCCGAAGGCCCCCTCCGCCAGCGTGAGCGCCTGTTCCTGGGCCGCTATGGCGCCCTCGAGGTCGCCGACCACCTCCAGCAGCTTGCCCTGCTCGGTCAGGACGGCCGCCAGGTCGGCGTCCGAGCCGCCCGCGCGGCGCAGCAGCGTCAGCGACGTCTCGAACAGCCTGGCCGCCCGTTCGAAGGAGGCCCTGGTGGTCAGGTAGCGGCCGGCCCCGCACAGCAGCTGCGGCAGCGCCAGCGGCACGGTGCCGACGCTCTCGGACTGCGCGGCCAGGTGGATGAGGCTGGGCAGCACCTCGTCCCAGTGCGGCCAGTGCGTCGGGTTGTCGGGGTCGGCGGGGGCGGTGGCCTCGACCAGGCGGATGCCGCTCATCAGCCACTGCCTGCGCGCCTCGGGCGACAGGGTGGCGACGGCGGCGGCGCCGACCATCTTGTGCATGCGCAGCCGTCCCCTGTCGCGATCGACGAGGGAGTGGCGCAACAGATGGGCGATGGCGTCCTGCAGGCCCACCTCGTCGGCCACGGCCGCCTCGAGCGCGGGCGGCAGCACGCCGGTCAGGCCGCGCATCAGGTGCAGCGACAGCCCGTCGCCGCCCAGCGACGCGCACAGGTAGAGCAGCTCGGTGGCCGCAGGCGAGGCCGAGCGCACCCGCTCGAAGGCCAGCTGCCAGGAGGTGGCGAAGGTCTCGTCCCGCTCGGCGGCGCGGGTCAGGAGCCTGTCGGCCCTGCGCCTGAACAGGTCGGTGTACTCCTCGAAGGTCATGCCGGTCTGCTCGCTGTAGGCCGCGGCCTGCTCCAGCGCGAACGGCAGGTCGCCCAGCTGGTCGGCCAGCTCGGGCGCGCCGCTCGAGCCGGCCTGCGGGCCGAGACGGCGCGCGAGGAAGGCGACGGACTCCTCGCGGGAGAACGGGTCGATGCGCAGCGGTACGGCGTGCTGGCCCCACGCGGGGTTGCGCGAGGTGACGATCACGTGCCCCTCGCCGCCGTCGGGCACCAGCGCGTGCAGGGAGGAGGCGTCCTCGGCGTCGTCGAGGATGAGCAGCCACCTGTCCATCCCCGCGAGCCTGTCGCGCAGCGCGCCGGCCAGCTCTGCCCTGTCGGCCCGCTCGCGCACGCCCAGGCGCAGCGCGAGGTCCTCCATCGTTCCCGCGAGGGCCAGCGGCTCGGCGGCCGAGGCGCGCCACACCACGTCGTAGTCGGCGGCGTGCCGGTGCGCGTACTCGACGGCGACCTGTGTCTTGCCGACGCCCGCCATGCCGTACAGGGCGACAGGATGGCCTGACGACAGCGCCTCGCCCAGCTCGGCCAGCAGCTCCTCGCGCCCGCAGAAGACGCGGTTGCGGGCGGGCAGGTTGCTGACCCGCCTGCGGGGCGCGGGCCTGGCGGGCCTGGCGCTGACCGTCTCGGCCATCAGCGAGGGGTCGTGGGTGAGCACCGCCTGGTGCAGGGCCTGCAGGGTGGGCGCGGGGTCGACGCCGAGCTCCTCGGCCAGGACCTTGCGCACCCTGTCGTAGACGTTGAGGGCGTCGCCCTGCCGTCCGCACCGGTAGAGCGCGGTGATCAGCTGGGCGGCCGAGCGCTCGCGCAGCGGGTGGCGGGCCACCCGCTGCTCCAGCCTGGGCAGCACCTCCGCGTGCCTGCCGAGGGCCAGTTCGGCGTCGGTGCGGCCCTCCTCGGCCGCGTAGCGCAGCTCCTCCAGCCTGATCGCGTCGAACTGCGCCCACGGGTCGGCGCTGAAGTCGGCGAGCGCGGGGCCTCGCCACAGCGACAGCGCGCTGTCGAGGACGGCGACCGCCTCGCTCCAGTCCTGCTTGGCCAGTTCGTCCCTGCCCCTGGTGACCAGGCGCTCGAACCTGTGGGCGTCGACCAGCTCGGGCTCGATGACCAGCCGGTAGCCGGGCCCGTGCGACTGCAGCAACGCGTTGCCGCCGAGCGTCCTGCGCAGCCGCGAGACGTGCGCGTGCAGGGTGTTGGTCGCGCTGCGCGGCGGCCTGCCCGCCCAGATCTGGTCGATGAGCTGGTCGGCGCTCAGCACGTCGCCGTGGTTGAGCAGCAGCACCGCGAGGATGGCGGCCCTCTGGTGCCCGCCTAACGCGGCAGGGACGCCGTCGACCAAGACCTCGAGTGTGCCGAGGATCCCGATCTCCACGCGGGCTTCCATGCTGCGCTTCCCTTCTACATGCTTGCAAGCGACTGTAACGCGTCACACATTGGGCTCAAACCAAGCGAATCTGGAGGTGCGCCCCTCATGGCGACCGTCGAGGAGATCGTCGGCCAACCCGCGCCGCGCCGTGTCCAGGGGGCTCCGTGGCCGGAGCGGCAGGGCTATCACCCCTCCCCCTCGGACTGGCGGGACGAGGTGATCTACTTCCTGCTCCCTGACAGGTTCAGCGACGGCAGGGAAGGCGACCGCCCGCTCCTGGACAGGTCCGACCTGTGGGCCGCCAGGCCGCAGGGCTGGCGCTGGGACCGGTGGGCCCGATCAGGACGGGAACGCTACCAGGGCGGCACGCTGTCGGGGGTCGCTTCGCGACTGGAATATCTGGACGATCTGGGCGTGACGGCCCTGTGGATCGGCCCGGTGTGGAAGCAGCGTCCCGTGGCGGGCGTCGAGGGCGGGCCCGCCGAGCCCGACGACTACCACGGCTACGCCGTCCAGGACTTCATGGAGGTGGATCCGCGCCTCGGCACCCGCGCCGACCTGGTCGCGCTCGTACGGCAGGCGCACCGGCGCGGCATCAGGGTCATCCTCGACGTGCTGCTCAACCACTCGGGCGAGAACTGGGACTACGACCTCGACGGGCAGGACGTGGTGCGCCCGCAGTACAGGGCGGGTCCGCCGTACGACTTCGGGGCGTGGCGCGACGGGAAGGGCGGCAGGCTGCCGCGCGGGATCGTCCCGACAGGCCCCGACCACGGCGTGTGGCCCGAGGAGTTACAGAGCCCGGAGTCCTACACCAGGGCGGGCGGCGACGGCGGCAGCTTCGGGCCTGGCGGGGACGAGGACCCCGACGCGCCCTACCGCCGCGCCGACTGGTTCAGCCGCGACCTCGACATGGGGACGCGCCTGCAGACCATGATCGAGATCTACAGCTACTGGATCGCCCTCGCCGACCTCGACGGGCTGCGCGTGGACACGCTCAAGCACGTCCCCCTGGAGCACGCCCGCGCCTTCTGCGGGGCGATCAGGGAGTACGCCGAGCGCCTGGGCAAGAAGAACTTCCTCATCGTCGGCGAGGTCGGCGGCGGCGACACCATCCAGGAGAAGTACCTGAAGCTGGTGGGGCAGGACCTGTCGGCCGTGCTGGAGACCGGCGAGACCAGGGCGACGCTGCGCGCCGTGGCGGAGGGCCGGGCCGCGCCCGAGGAGCTGTTCGGCCGCTTCACGCTGCCGCTCGACATCAGCCACAGGGCGCTCGGCAGCAGGTACGTCTCCATGCTCGACGACCACGACGACCTGGCCATCACCCCCCAGCTGCGCTTCGGCATGGCCGAGTCCTCGCCCGAGCGGACCGTCGTGGGGGCGGGGCTCCTGCTGTTCCTGCTCGGCATCCCCTGCCTCTACTACGGCGTGGAGCAGGGCCTCACCGGGCCCGAGCCGGAGGAGCGCGGGTGGCTGCCGGGGTGGGGCGTCAGGGACCTGGCCGGCGACATCTACCTGCGAGAGGCGATGTTCGGGCCCGAGCATCCGCGCGAGCTCGGCGGGCACGCGCCCGACCCCTCGACGCCGGGTTTCGGGCCCTTCGGCACCTCGGGCCACCACGTCTTCGACCAGGACAACGAGGTCTACCAGCGGGTGCGCATGCTGCTGAGGGCCCGCGCGGCGCATCCGGTGCTGTCGGCGGGCCGCCAGTACCTGCGCGCGCTCGGCAGGGCCGACGGCTCCTTCACCGCGCCCGCCGCCGGCGAGGTGGTCGGCTGGTCGCGCATCCTGGCGGGCGACGAGGCCCTGTGCGTGGTCAACCCCAGCTCCACCGAGTCACGGACGGCGAGGCTGCACGTCGACGCCGGCCTCAACGCGACGGCGACGGCTTTCACCGTGGTGGCCAACACCGCCGAGGTGGGCGGGGCCACCAAGCACCCCGTGGGTTCGACGGTGCCGGTGCTGCCCTCGCCCGACGGCGCCCGCTATGTGGAGATCCAGGACCTGCCGCCGCTGTCGGTGCTGGTGGCCGTCAACCGTTGACGAGTCCGGCGGCCAGGCGCATCGCGAGGGCGGCGAGCGTGAGCGAGGGGTTGGCGGCGGGCGAGGTCGGGAAGACCGACAGGTCGCAGACGTAGAGGTTGCGCCTGCCGTACACCCTGAGGTCGGGGTCGACGACGCCGGTGGCGGCGTCGACCCCCATCCGCATGGTGCCGACCTCGTGGCCGACCGCGCCGAGCTCCGAGCGCACCGGCAGCGGGTGCAGCGGGGTGCCGCGGACGGCGTCCATCACCGCGGCCCCGATCCGCTCCAAGGCCTCGGCCAGGCCCTCGACCTCGACGTGCGCCATGACGACGTGCGGGCGGGCGCGCCTGCCCTCGCCGCGCACCTCCACCCTGTTGCGCTCCTCCAGGGGCACGGCGGTGAAGAAGACCACCTCGCACGGCATGTCGGCCTCGTCCAGGTCGAGGTCCTCGTCCACGTGGTACTGGTTGAGGTTCACGCCCATCTCGACCACGGCGTTGTAGGGGATGTCGCCTGCCGTACCCCTGAGCAGGACCTTCGCGGCGTCCTCGGCGCTGTAGCCGGGAGATCCGTCCTTGACGGAGAACTTCCAGTAGTAGGTGGGGTGGTCGGTGATGCCGCGCCCGGCCAGCTCGTGCGAGAGGCCCGCCGCGCGGGCCAGCACGGGGGTGCCCATCGTGCCCGCGGACAGGATCACCCTGCCGCCCTCGGCCAGCCTGAACCTGCGCTGCACGCCGGCCACCAGGTCGAAGGCGTCGACGGCGGTCACCGCGTCGCCGTCGAAGGCGAAGCCGCACACCTGGTGGTGCAGGTTGACGTGCAGGCGCTCGTCCCAGCCCGCCCTGAGCCTGTCCTCCATGAGCAGCGCGGCCGTGGAGAAGATGCCGGAAGGAATGCCGAGGCCGTTGCCCGAGGCGTGCTCGGCGGCCAGCATCGCCTGGTCGCCGGCCAGGTCGGGCAGCTCCTGCCCGAGCATGGCCCCCACGGTTCCGCAGAGGGTGTCCTTCGGCATGGCGCTGCCGTTGAGCAGGTCCTCGGCCTGGTCGTACCAGCCGCCCTCGAGGTCCTGCCTGACCTCCTGCGGCCACCCCGCGAACTCGGCGGGCGCCATCCGCGGCACCAGCGCTCCCCAGAACACCGACCTGCCGCCGAGACAGAACGCCTGGGCCAGATCCAGCGGCTGCTCGGAGCTGTAACGCCTGACCTTGAACTGGTTCCACAGCTCCCACACGCTGCGGTTGACGTACGGGCCGTGTCGCCTGGGCAGATTGCCCACGTGCGTGGGGAACAGGTAGCCGCCCGCCTCCAGCACCAGCACCCTGGCGGCGCCGCCGCTCTCGACCATCAGCCTGTGCGCCAGCGTGCCGCCGCCGACGCCGCTGCCGACCACGATGTAGTCGAAGTCCTGGTCGGTGCCGGCGGGAGGGAAGTGGGCGCGGGCGGCCAACGAGTCGGCCACGGGGATGTCGTCCGGCTCCTCGAACAGCTCGTACCGCCTGCCCACCATGGTGGCCACGTGCTCGTTCTCGACGACCCTGTTGGGGCCGCGCTCCCATGAGCCGTCGCAGCGGAACTTGAACTCCACAGGGCCCTCGCCCTGGAGCTCCACCCGCCACTCGTCGGCGCCGCTGACGTACTCGCAGGGAACGTCCTCCTGCCAGCCGTCGAGACCGCTGCGCACCGACAGCCTGGCATCCGGCCTGACGCTGCCGCCGCGCAGCACGATCGTGAGAGTCCCCATCGCCATACCTCCCGCGTTGGGGGTGATCTCACCGCATGCGACTTATAGACCGCTTGCGAATGAATGCAAGGTCCTGACAACCGGGGAGGGGAATGCTGAGAACCGGGCGGGAGCGCGAGCCGGCAGTGACACGGGGCGCCTTGGGGAGGCGCGGCTCGTCATCCCGCCCCGACAGCGACGGGGACCGGCGAGGGCGGCCGGGGCAGCGGAGCATCTCCCGCTGCCCCGGCCCGACTTGGCACAGAACGGCCCGCCGATCGTGATAGTGTTTTCCACGCAAGGCCGCCGCGGAACACCTCCACAAAGGTTCCACGGAAGCTTGGCGGGACGTAGCGCAGCTTGGTAGCGCACTTGACTGGGGGTCAAGGGGTCGCAGGTTCAAATCCTGTCGTCCCGACCAGATAATCGCTGGTCGATGAGGGTGTCATCCGGAAGGATGGCACCTTTTCGCATTCCTGAGTGACTAACTGAGTGACTATCGGGTGAAGATCTCGTCCATCACCCCAGCTCCGCCGAGCAGGACCGGGCGGGTCTGCTTGCGGTAGACCACCTCGGCGACGGCCGTCCCGCTATGGCCGGCGAGCTGCGCGATCTCCTCCTTCAAGGGGACGGCAGGGTCCGAGAGCAGCGAGACGGAGCTGTGCGGCCGTTCGCGCGGGGCACCAGTCTGTGCCGATCCCCACCGCGTCTGTGATCTTCTGGAGCAGGACGGCCGTCCGCTCGTGCCGACACCGCCGAGGCCCGTTCGACAACGCAACCGATGCGTCATGAGAGGTGCTTGATGACCTTCATCGCCTTACAGAGCACGGACCTGCCCCCCAGTCAGCGATTCGACTGGTGGTGCGATCTGATCAGCCATGACGTGGCCCCCACCCGGATCACCACCGATCACACCGACGACTTCAGGGCCACCGCAGGGGCCATTGACCTGAGCGACCTGCGGATCACCACCATGTCCTTTCCCACGCTGAGATCGGAGCGCACCCCGGCGCTGATCCGCCGCTCCGACCCGGAGATGTACGAACTCACCCTCATCACGGGAGGCGAGATGTGGATCTCTCAGGCGGGCAAGGACACCAGAATGCATGCTGGGGACCTGGTCCTGTGGGAGACCTCTCACCCGTATGACGGAGGTGCCTTCGAGGGAACGTCGCGGGCGATAATCCTGCACCTGCCGAGAGCCCGTCTGCCTCTGCCCGGGAAGAAGGTCGACGAACTCCTCGCCCGGCGTATGCCCGCGCGTGCCGGTATGGCGGCGATCCTCGCCCACTACCTCAGGAACCTGGTCCGCCAGGCTTCGTCAATGGCGCTGGTGGACTTGAGGCGGCTGGGGACGCTCACCCTGGATCTGGCCATGGCCTTCATCGCGCATCGCCTGAACGCGCAGGACCGCCTCCCGCCCGAGACCCAGCAGCAGGCGCTTAGGGTACGCATCCGGGCCTTCGTCGAACACAACCTCGGCGACCCGCACCTGTCTCCCGCCGCCATAGCCGCCCACCACCACATCTCCGTGCGTTACCTGCACCTGCTCTTCCAGCGGCCGGAGACCACCCTGATGGCGTGGGTTCGGCAACGCCGGCTGGAGAGCTGCCGCGCGGACCTCGCCGACCCCCATCTGCGAGCGCACTCCATAAAGGACATCGCAGCCCGATGGGGGTTCACGCAGGCCACGGACTTCAGCCGCTCCTTTCGCCGGGCGTACGGAATGCCCCCCAAGGACTACCGCCACTCCGTGCTGGGCTCCCCGTGATCCCCGTTGGGCGCACACCGCCCGGGAGCACTCGGGCGGTGTGCGCGCAGTGTCAAGAAAGACTGCACTCACCGCTAACGACCGCGAGGCGCCGCCGTAGCAAGCTGATGGCGGCAAGATCAGCCGATGTTCCCGGGAGATACGGCAGCCTCCCGGCATGAGCCGCGTGCGTGATCGACTCGACGGCGCGCTGCGGCACGATCATGCCATGGAGCAGTCCCGTCCGACGCCGGGAACAGCGATGCATACATGCGGAATAGGCGGAGAAAAGCATCCATGTTCAGCTATGGACTCATCCTGGTTATCGCGCTCGTCTGGGTTGCTCTCGCCTGTCTACCCGTCCGAAATCGACAGGCGCGAACCGTCCTGATGGGGTTGATCCTTGGTCTGACCCTGGTTGCGATCGGCCTCTTCTTCGTCCAGTTCATGGGGGCGAGAAGTGACCGTGACATGGAAGGCTGGGGGGCGATGATCCAAGCATCTCTGCTCACGCTAGGACCCGGTGCGGTCATCGCCTTGATTCGTCTCGTCATGACGGGAGCTTCCCGCAACTGAGCGGGATTCCGGCAGTTCCGTCTGTAACCGGCTGGGAGCCAGGGGCTGGTAGTTGGTCCGGTCTCCTCGACGCCGGTCAGCCCCGCCGGCGACTGAGGCAAGAGGTAGCGGCCCGGCGTGTCTTGTGGATCAAAGGAAGCTGGGGATCAAAGGAAGCTGGGGAGCCACCGTGCTCAGTCAGGGGCAGACGTAGCCCGCTGACGGCAGACTCTTCGTGCGGGATTCGACTTGCCCAGACCTCCCCCGACCCCAGCCACGTCACCGACGCTCGAGGGCGGCGGCCTGGGCGACCTCGGCGAGCAGGCGGGTGCGCTGCGCACTGGAGATCAACCGGCCTCGCGTCACGACGGCGTGCCGGCGGATCTCCTGTTCGCGGGTGGAGGTGGCATACCAGGTCGAGTACAGGTGCTCGATGCTGCGCTGGCCCGCCCTGCTGGCGGTGGTCAGCGCGACCGCGTCGGGGCAGTGTCCCGCGAACGGGATGCGGAGGCGGCGCGACTCGTCCGCGATGGCGCGATAGGTGACGTCGGTCAGCCTGGAGTAGACCTTGACGAAGTCGGCGCCCTCCTTCTTCGCCTGGCGTACGGCCTGCCGCGCTTCGGCTTCGGTCGTGACCACGGTGAACGATCCCGGGTCCCCGACGGTCGGCGCTCCGTCGACGATCCTGCTGCCGATGATCCATCGCGGGCCGAGCATGGTCCCGCTGCCGACGCGATCCCGCCATCCGTGCAGCAGGGCGGAGCCGGACATCTCTCTGACGGTGGTGACGCCGTTGGCCAGGTAGAGCGGCGGCGCGATCCGCTCCGAGGGGATGCTGTGGACGTGCATGTCGCACAGTCCGGGGATCACGAACCTGCCGGTCAGGTCGAGCACGGTCGCGCCTTCGGGGACGGGGACGTCGGCCGTCCGCCCCACCGCGCTGATCCGGTCGCCTGTGACGAGCACGGTCATGTCGTGGCGTGGCGGGCGCCCCGTGGCGTCGATGACCGTGGCGTGGGTCAGCGCGATGGCGCGGTCATTCGTCCGCGCCGCGGCCGTGCGGGGCTGCAGGGCGGGTGCCGCGCCTGCGGCGACGGCGATGACGGCGGCTCGCAGCGCGGCCCTTCTCGTCATAGAGGGCATGAAAGGTCGTTTCGGATGGACGGCCTGCGCGAACGTGCTCACCACGCGAACCCGTGGTCGTACCTGGCTCTGGACGGGTACGTCTCGGTGACTTCCATGGTCCGAGATCGTCTCCGGCCGGGTTGGGCCGCGGCGTCCGCCTGGGGGCTCTTCCGCGGCTACGCCGGAGGTACCCGGATCCGGCCGGTCTACGACGCGGGGAGTAGCCGCCGCTAGGTCCAGACGGGCTCTCCCAGGCGCGTGGTGGCCGACAGCACCCTGCAGCCCATGCGGCGAGCGGTGTCGAACAGCGTGAGCCTGGCCCGCTGCTCGTCCTCGGGCGGGAAGGCGGCCAGGATCTGGTGGTCGAAGTCCGACGCGTAGGTCAGCCGCCACCCGAGGTCCGTGGCGGCGAGGTGGTCCTGCCTGTCGCCGTCCTCGTCCTCGTAGCCGCCTCTGTGCTCCGTGGGCGCGAGCGCCTCGCGCAGGATCCGCAGCCGCTCGTCGTACGGCAGCGAGCTCTCCGACAAGGTCAGGGTGACGTGCTCGCGCACGCGGAACGGCTCGAACCACAGCCCCGCCTGCCTGAACTCGTCGGACAGGATCCGCGTGGAGACCCGCCCGCTCAACCAGCCGTGGAGGAACCGCGCCGCGCCTGCGTCGTGCTCGTGGTAGGCGACGGCGCGCGGATTCCAGACCACGACGCGCCAGCCGTCGGGCTCTCCCTCGGTCAGCCAGCACAGCGCGTCGCCGTTGTCGGTGCCGGCCCATTCCAGCAGCCCGCCGGGCTCGGGATAGAACGGGTAGGGACATTCGGCGGGATACTTCTCGCGGTAGGGCCCCTCTCTGCCGAGCAGCCCCTGAGCGCGCTCGATCAGCAGGCCGTGGGCGCCGAACGGCGTCAGCGGCGTGATGTGATCGACGAACTGGCCGAGCCCGTATAGCCCGATGAGCGCCTTGAAGTCGGCGGGCAGGGCGAGCCCGAGAGCCGCTTCGACCTCATCCCAGTCGCCTCGCGCGTCGACCGGTTCGGTGGGCGGCGGCACGAGAGCGACCAGGTCGTCGATCGTCGTCATGGGCCGCGAGTCTACCGAGGTCGCACGCGCCGAGCTCGACGCGGTCGACGCCGCGGTGTTGGACGTGGCGCGCGGCCGGTCGACGCGCACCGCCACCGTCCTGCTGCTGCTGGAGCGCGGGGCGGACCCGGCCGACCGCGCCTTCGACGAGGGCCCCACCCCGCTGGACTGCGCGCTGTGGGGGTCGCGCAACAACCGCGCCGACGACGGCGACCACCTGGGGACCGTCCGGGCGCTGGTGGCCGCGGGAGCGCCGACGCGCCTCGGGCCGCCCACGGGGGACGAGGCGATCGACGCCCTGTTGCGCACCATTGCCTAGGCTCTCCCCTGTGATGGGACAGGGCGGGCAGATCCGCAGCGAACGTGTGACCTTTACCGGATCAGCCGGTATCCCTCTGGCGGGCAGGCTGGAGCTGCCCGAAGGCCCGCCCAGAGCGGTCGCGCTGTTCGCGCACTGCTTCACCTGCGGGAAGGACGTGCGCGCCGCCTCCCGCATCGCCAGCGAACTGGCCGGGCTCGGCATCGCCGTGCTCCGCTTCGACTTCACCGGGCTCGGCCAGTCCGGCGGCGACTTCGGCAACACGGACTTCACCTCCACCATCGAGGACCTCGTCAGTGCCGCCGACCACCTGCGGGCCACCATCGCGCCGCCTGCCCTGCTCATCGGGCACTCGCTGGGCGGGGCGGCGGTCCTGGCCGCGGCGGAGAGGATCCCGGAGTCGCGGGCGGTGGTGACCATCGGCGCGCCCGCCGATCCCTCCCATGTGGCGGGGCTGTTCCCCGACGCGCCCCTGGAGATCGAGGCCACAGGGGCGGCGGAGGTGAGCCTGGAGGGCAGGAGGTTCCACGTCAGCCGCGCCTTCCTTGACGACATCGCCGCCCAGCCGCAGCGGGAGCGCATCGCGCGCCTGCGCAGGGCGCTGCTCGTCATGCACGCGCCCACGGACGCGATCGTGGGCGTCGACCACGCCCGGACGATCTTCGAGGCCGCCCGCCATCCCAAATCGTTCGTCTCGCTCGACGGCGCCGACCATCTCCTGAGCGCCGACGCCGACTCGGCCTACGCGGCCACCGTGATCGCCGCCTGGGCGAGCCGCTACGTGGACGCGCCCGCCGCGCCGCCGTCCGAGCAGCGGGACGGGGTCGTGGAGGTCAGGGAGGTCGGCCGCTACACCCAGGAGATCACCGCGGGCCGCCACCGGTTCACCGCGGACGAGCCGCTCTCGGTGGGCGGGGCCGACGCCGGGCCCACGCCGTACGACCTGCTGCTCGCCGCGCTGGGCGGGTGCACGTCCATGACCATCCGCATGTACGCCGACCGCAAGCGGCTGCCGCTGCAGGGGGTGACGGTACGGCTGCGCCATAAGCGGATCCACGCCAAGGACTGCGCCGACTGCGAGACCGAGGCAGGAACGCTGGACAAGATCGAGCGGGAGATCCTGCTGGAAGGCCCGCTGGACGAGGAGCAGCGCCGCAGGCTCCTCGAGATCGCCGACAAGTGCCCCGTGCATCGCACGCTCAAGTCGGAGGTGGTCATCGAGACGGTGGAAACGCCTGGCCATTCCTAGAGTTTGCTTCAGGCGTGGGTCACCGCCAGCGGCCGGGCCGCCTTCTACTCCTACGTGATCAGCCACAGGCCCGCGCTGGGGTTCGAGGACGAGGGCCCCTACGCGATCGCCGTGGTGGAGCTGGAGGAGGGGGTGCGGATGATGACGAACATCGTGGGCGTCGAGTGCTCGGCTCCAGGCTGGTGGCCTACCCCTTCCACCTGCTGGAGTGCTGCCTGGTCACCGACGGGGGGCGGCGAGCTGGTGGTCACCTCCCACGAGCGCGCCCGCGCGCTGGGCACCCGCAGGCCGCTGGTGCACCTGCTGGGCGCGGGCGAGGTTCCCCTGTCCGCACCCGTGACGACCACCACGCGGTCCCGCACGATCCCGGTCATCGGCCCGCCTCCTCACGAGCGGCGTCGAGGACCCTCTGGGCGTCGCGTTCGAAGAAGCCGCGCGCCGCGAGGCAGAGCAGCCCGCCCAGCACCATCGGCACGACCAGGACGTACATCGCGGTCACCAGCGAGCCGCTGCTGTCGGAGGAGATGCCCACCACCAGCGGCCCGAACGCCGCGCCCGCCGCGATGAAGAGCTGGAGCACGGCGAAGGCGAGCCCTCGAGAGTCGGCGCCGACCACGTCGGCCAGCGAGGCGGTCATGTTGGGGATGGCCATCGCCGACAGCAGCGAGGAGGCAAGCAGCAGGAGCACGAGCATGGTCAGCGAGTCCATGGAGATGGCCGCGGCCTGCGTCAGCGAGCCCAGCGTGATGCCGGTCCCGCCGACCAGCAGCCTGCCGCCCTTGCGGGTGGCGTGCATGCGCCTGCCGAGCCAGGCCCCGATGAGCGTGCCGCCCACGACGCCCGCCACGCTGATCAGGCCGGCCAGCGACGCCGCGGCGCCGGGGCTGACGCCGTAGCCCCTGACCATCAGGCTCGGCATCCAGAACGCGATGCCCGCCAGGCCGAGGGTGAGCACCATCAGCCCGACGCAGACCATGGTGAGGGTGGGGATCTTCAGGACGTCACGGAACTGCCTGCCGAAGCGCAGGCGGCCGGTCAGCCTGGCGGCGACGCCCTCCACCTCCTCGGGGCGCGGACCGACCGCATCGGGCACGGGCTGCGGCTGGGCGGAGTCGCGGGCGATCACCCGGTCCAGGAAGCCGCGCGAGGGCTCCCTGAGCCACCAGACCAGCAGCGCCGTCAGCACCCCGGGGATCGCCATGATCATGAAGGTGGCGCGCCAGCCCATCGCCTGGCCCAGCACGCCGCCGAGCGCGGTGCCGAGGCCACCGAGATAGGTGGTGATGCGCACCAGGCCGTAGGCCTTGGCGCGGGTGAGCGGAGGGTAGTAGTCGGCCAGCAGGCTGCCCGAGGCGGGGTTGTCGATGTTCTCGGCGGCCGCGAGGAAGACCCGCATGGCGAAGAACATCGCGAACCCTACGGCCAGGCCGGAGCCGAGCGTGGCCAGCCCCCAGCAGAACACGACGATGGCGATGATGCGGGTACGGCTGTAGCGGTCGGCCAGATAGCCGGCGGGCAGCGCGACGGCGGCCGCCGCGATGGCGGCGGCGGTCGGGATGGCCCCCGCGGCGGTGTCGCTGATCCCCCACTCCCGCTGGAGCAGCGGCAGGACGCCGGACAGCAGGCTGTGCTCGACCCTGTCGACCAGGCCGACCAGGAACAGGACCACCAGGGGCGCCCACCCGTAGGGGGCCGGATCGTTCGCGCTGATCCCACGGGCGGGCGGCGCTCCCATGCGCCGACGCTTCTCCGCAACGACCTCGGCCATCGCACTCTCCTCCGCTGCGCCATCGGACAAAGCTAGAAGCAAGTTCTAAAATGCGGTTCTAGCCGAGAGTGACGTAAATTACAACGCCTCACTTCCAGGGAGGCAGGCTTGCGCGCCTACTTCCTCAGAAGTCCCGCGACGCGGGTGCGGACGTCGGCGGTGTCCAGGCCGCGGATGGTGAGGGTGGTGCGGCGCCGTACGACGTCGTCGACGGTGGCGGCCCACTCGTGCTCGCGGGCGTAGACCGCCTGGGCCCAGATGTCGGGGCCGTCCGGGTGGATGCGCTCGCCCAGGCTCGGGTCCTCGCGGATGAGCCTGGCCACGTCGAAGGCGATCGAGCCGTAGTGGGCGGCCAGGTGGCGGGCCACCAGCGGGTCCATCCTCGCGCCCGGCTCCCGCTCGGTGAACAGGCGCATGGCCACCGCGTCGGGGCTGGCCAGGCCGGGCAGCGGCATGGCGGGCAGGATGGCGGCGAGGTCGTCGCCGAGGGGACGGCCGGGCAGATGGGCCAGGATGTCGAGGACGAGCCTGCCGATGTGGCGGTAGGTGGTCCACTTGCCGCCCGCCACCGACAGCATGCCGCGCCTGCCGCGGGTGACGACGGTCTCCCGCTTGGCGGCGGCCACCCGGCCAGGCCCGCCGGGCAGCACCCGCAGCCCGGCGAAGGCGTAGGTGATGTCCTCCCGCCGCAGCTGTGAGTCCTGTACGGCGTGCCCCGCCTCGGAGAGGATCTGCGCGATGTCGGCGTCGGTGGCCCGCACGCCGGCGGGGTCGCCCTCGTACTCCTCGTCGGTGGTGCCCAGCAGCAGGTGGTCCTCCCACGGGATGGCGAACGAGACCCGGTACTTGTCGATCGGCGTGGTCAGCGCCGCCTTCCACGGCTCGTGGCGGCGCATGACCAGGTGGGCGCCCTTGGACAGCCGGATGCTCGGCGCGGCCGCCGGGTCCTCCATCCTGCGCAGGTGGTCCACCCACGGCCCTGTCGCGTTCAGCACCAGGTGGGCGTCGACGCCGAACTCGCCGCCGTCGAGGCGGTCGCGCAGTTCGGCGCCCGAGACGGTGCCGCGGGCCGTACGCAGGCCGATCACCTCGGCGTGGTTGAGCACGTCCGCGCCCGCCTCGACGGCCGCCCGCACGGTCATGACCGCGACGCGGCTGTCGTTCATCTGGTGGTCGCCGTAGACGGCGGCGGCGCGCAGCCCCTCCGCGCGCAGCGCGGGAACCCTGGCGAGGGCCTGCTGCGGGGTGACGACCCTGCCGAGGCCGTCGCCGAAGGCCGACAGCGCCGAGTAGAGGAACACCCCCGCGCCCAGCTTGGCCGCCCCGTGCGGGCCGCCCCTGTAGATCGGGACCACGAAGCTGAGCGGCGTGACCAGGTGCGGAGCCACGTCGGCGGCCAGCGCCCTGCGCTCGCGATGGTTCTCGGCGACGAGTTTGAGGTTGCCGGTCTGCAGGTAACGAAGTCCGCCGTGGACCAGCTTGGAGGAGGCGCTGGAGGTGGCGCCGGCGAAGTCGCCCGCGTCCACCATCGCCACCCGCAGCCCCGCCTGGGCGGCCATCCAGGTCACGGAGGTGCCCAGGATGCCGCCGCCGATGACGAGCAGGTCATAGGTGGTCCTGGACAGTTCCGCGCGGGTCTCGGCTCTGGTGCCGCGCGTGGCGATGGTCATGGACGTGTCTCCTTCAGGGAACGCGGGGCAGGCGGAGGGCCGGTCACTGCTCGACCCAGTCGAGCGTGCGGGCCACGGCCTTCTTCCAGTAGTGGTAGTCGCGCTCCCGCGAGTCGCCGCCTGCCGCGGGGCGCCATTCGGCGGCCCTGTGCCAGTTGGCGCGCAGGCTGTCGAGGTCGGGCCAGTAACCCGTGGCCAGACCTGCCGCGTAGGCGGCGCCCAGCGCCGTCGTCTCGGCGACCACCGGGCGGATCACCGGCACCGCCAGCACGTCGGCCAGGGTCTGCATGAGCAGGTTGTCGGCGGTCATGCCGCCGTCGACCCGCAGGGAGGTCAGCGCGAGGCCCGCGTCGGCGTCCATCGCGTCGACCACCTCCCTGGTCTGGAAGGCGGTCGCCTCCAGCACCGCCCGCGCGATGTGCCCCTTGGTCACGAACGCCGTCAGCCCGGCGATCACGCCGCGGGCGTCCGAGCGCCAGTGCGGGGCGAACAGGCCGGAGAAGGCGGGCACGAAGTAGCAGCCGCCGTTGTCGTCCACGGTCTTGGCCAGGGTCTCGATCTCGGCGGCGCTGGAGATCAGGCCGAGGTTGTCGCGCAGCCACTGCACCAGTGACCCTGTCACCGCGATCGCGCCCTCCAGCGCGTACGTGGCGGGCGCGTCGCCGATCTGGTAGCCGACCGTGGTGAGCAGCCCGTGCTTGGAGGTGACCGGCTCGTGGCCGGTGTTCATCAGCAGGAAGCTGCCCGAGCCGTACGTGCTCTTGGTCTCACCCGGCGCGAAGCAGGTCTGGCCGAACAGCGCGGCCTGCTGGTCGCCGAGGGCGGAGGCCACGGGGATGCCCCTGTAGTGGCCGTAGACCTCCACCGAGGGACGGATCTCCGGCAGCATCGCCCGCGGCACGTCCAGCGCGGTCAGGAGGTCGTCGTCCCAGGCCAGCGTGTGGATGTTCATCATGAGCGTACGGCTGGCGTTGGTCACGTCCGTGACGTGCCTGCCCGTGAGCTTCCAGATCAGCCAGCTGTCGACGGTGCCGAACAGGACCTCGCCGCGCTCGGCCCGCCCGCGCAGCCCTGGCGTCTCCTCCAGCAGCCAGCGCAGCTTGGGGCCCGAGAAGTAGGTGGTCAGCGGCAGCCCCGCCCGTTCGCGGAACAGCTCTTCCGAGCCTGCGAGCGAGCGGATCAGCCCGTCGGTCCTGGTGTCCTGCCAGACGATCGCGGGGCTCACCGGCTCGCCGGTGAGCCGGTCCCAGACGACGGTGGTCTCACGCTGGTTGGTGATGCCGAGTGCGGCGATGTCGAGCCCGCCCACCGCGTCGTCCAGTACGGCCCGCACCGCCTCCCAGATCTCGGCGGCGTCGTGCTCCACCCAGCCGGGGCGGGGGAAGATCTGCCGATGCTCGCGCTGGGCGACGGAGATGATGTTGCCGCCCTGGTCGAACACGATGCATCGGCTGGACGTGGTGCCCTGGTCGATGGCTGCGACATAGTGCTGTCGAGGCACGGGGTTCCTCGCATGTCTCTCAAAGTGTTCGACAATGCCGAACGCTGAAGGGAATGTTATTCGGTCGTCGGCTGGTGTCAACAGGGGTGGCGCGCCTCATCGCGCCAGGTCCCTGCTGATGGCCCTGGCGGCGTCGCGGACGTAGGAGACGAAGTCCATGTCCAGCCGCCCGTCGGCCGCGAGGCGCTCGACAGCCCCCCTGATGCCGATCGCGCCCACGGCCACGCCCCTGCCGTCCTTGATCGGGGCGGCGACGGATACCTCGCCCTCCTCGAGCTCCTCCATGTCGGCGGCCCATCCCCTGGCTCTGGCCAGGTCGAGCTCCTGGTCGAGCCCCTCCCTTGTGACGATCGTCTTCTTGGTGCAGGGAGCCAGCGGGAGGGGGGCCTCGCCGTAGGGGTCGAAGGCGAGCAGGACCTTGCCCAGCGCCGTCGCGTGGGCCGGCAGGTGGGCGCCGACCTGCAGGACCTGCATGCTGTCGTCGGGCCTGAAGACGTGATGGATCACCAGGACCTGGCCCTCGTGGAAGGTGCCGATCCAGACGCTCTCCCTGCTGCGGCCGGCCAGGCCGTCGGCCCAGTTCAGCGAGCGGGCGCGCAGCTCGTTGACGTCCAGGTAGCTGCTGCCCAGGTGCAGCAGCGTGGCGCCGAGCCGGTACTTGCCCGTCACGCCGTCCTGCTCCACGAAGCCCACGTGGACCAGCGTGCGCAGGATGCCGTGCAGCGTTCCCTTGGGCAGGCCCATGGCCCTGGCCAGCTCGGCCACGCCCAGCTGCCGCGAGCCCGAGGCGAGCAGCCTCAGGATCGCCGCGGCCCTCTCGACAGATTGAATCGTCTCTCCCACTCGAGCAACGATAGCCGTGTTCGGGATTGCCGAACACCGGGGGAAATCGTACGCTCCGGGCATGACGGAACTCCTCTTCACCGGCACCCGGGGCACGATCACCACCCGGGTCTGGCCACACGAGCGGCCGCGCTACCTGGTGGTGCTGGTCCACGGCTACGGCGAGCACATCGGCCGCTACGAGCACGTGGCCGACGTCCTGGTACGGCACGGCGCCGCGGTCTACGGCCCCGACCACCTCGGTCACGGCAGGTCGGACGGCGAGCGCGTCCTGATCGAGGACTTCGAGGACGTCGTCACCGACGTCCGCACGGTGGAGGAGCACGCCAGGGCCGAGCACCCAGGAGTGCCCGTCGTGGTCATCGGCCACTCCATGGGCGGCCTGATCGCCACCCGCCACGCCCAGCGCTACGGCAACGGGCTGGCCGCCCTGGTCCTGTCGGGGCCGGTGATCGGCGAATGGGAGGTGATCCCCGCGCTGCTCGCGCTGGAGGAGATCCCGGACATCCCCATCGACCCCGCCACGCTGTCGCGCGACCTCTCCGTGGGGGCGGCGTACGCCGAGGACCCGCTGGTCTGGCACGGCCCGTTCAAGCGGCCGACGCTGGAGGCGTTCTCCAGGGCCTTCGAGACGATCGCCAAGGGCGGTGACCTCGGGCGGCTGCCGACCCTGTGGATCCACGGCGCCGACGACCAACTCGTGCCGCTGTCGTCCAGCCGTACGGGCATCGAGACGATCAGGGGCGAGAACCTCACCGAGGTGATCTATCAGGAGGCGCGGCACGAGGTCTTCAACGAGACCAACAAGGACGAGGTGCTGGGCGAGGTCACGGCGTTCATCGACCGCGTCCTGGGGTGAGCCTCGCCTCCGGCCCGCCCTCCGCGACAGACGGCGCGCGGCCGTCCGGCCGGCTTGAGGGGTGGGTCGTGAAGAACCCTTACGCGGGCTCCGTCAGGCTGAAGAGGTGGCCGTAAGGAATCCTTAAGCGGGCCCTGCCAGGCTGAAGGCATGACAACGGCGGGGCCCTACGGATCCGCTCCACCCACAGCGTGAGGACAACAAGATGGCGAGCAGGCTGGTGGTCTCGACCTTCGTGTCGTTGGACGGCGTCATGCAGGGCCCCGGCGGGCCGGGCGAGGACGACTCCAACGGCTTCCCGCACGGCGGATGGCTGCCCCCGCACGTGGACGAGGGGTTCGGCCGCATCATGGGCGAGCAGTTCGAGCGCGCGGACGGCCTGCTGCTGGGCCGCAGGTCGTATGACATCCTCGCCTCCCACTGGCCCCACGTGCCCGACGAGGAGGGTGGCGCCAAGATCAACAGCATGGCGAAGTACGTCGTGACCAGGAAGCCGATGAACGCCGAGTGGCGCAACACGCAGGTCCTGGTGGGCGAGGCCGCCCAGACGGTCGCCGAGCTCAAGCGGAGCACCGACGGCGAGATCCTCGTCCAGGGCAGCGGCGACCTCATCCGCTCGCTGCAGGAGGCCGAGCTGGTCGACGAGTACCGCCTGCTGGTCTTCCCCGTCGTCCTCGGCCAGGGCAAGCGGCTGTTCGCCGAGGGGGCCACCCCTGCGGGGCTGAAGCTCACCGGGGCGACCGCCACCGACGCCGGCGTCGCGTACCTCACCTACGAGTGGGCGGGCAAGCCCGTCTACGGCTCCGTCGTCTAGCGCCCGCAGCGGCTGCTCCAACTATTAAAGATAGTGGAGCGGCGCGCCCGGGCATGGACGACCCGGGCGCGAGCCCTCCCGTTCAGAGCCGGCCGAGGATCTTCTCCATCTGCGCGATCTCGGCCTGCTGGGCGCTTTCGATCACCCTGGCCAGCTCCTTCGCGCCCGGATCGGCGCCCTGCGCCCGCTCGGTGCGGGCCATCTCGATCGCGCCCCTGTGGTGGGCGATCATCAGCTCGGCGAACCGCCGGTCGAAGGCCGCGCCCTTGGCCGCCTCGAGCTGCTTCATGTCCTGCTCGGACATGATGCCGGGCATGTCGTGGTGCATCCCGCCGGTGGGCACGGACGTGCCCCATGCGGTGAGCCAGCCCTTCATGGTCTGGATCTCCGGGTCCTGAGCGGCCTTGATCTTGGCGGCGAGCTCCTTGATCTCGGCGTCGGCCGCGCGCGGGCCGGCCAGCTCGGCCATCTCCACGGCCTGCTCGTGGTGCGGGATCATCATCTGCGCGAACGTCACGTCCGCGGCGTTGAAGGACGGCGTCCCTGCCGGAGTGGTGGCGGGAGCGGCGGAGCCGGACATCTGGCCGTGCCCCGCCATCGTCCCGCCGTCGCCGCCACAGGCGGTGAGCAGGGTGAGCGCCCCTGCGCCTGCCACGACGCCGAGGGAAAGCCTGCGGATGATCGTTGGGTTGCTGTGCATGACTGTGACTCTCTCGATGGGTTGACCTGCCGATTCACGATGCGGAACGGCTCTGGAGCCACCCGCGGACGGGATCGGCCTACAGGCGCAGCACCGAGAGACGCGCCAGCCGGACGGCCGTGGGCTCGGGCGGCGGCCTGGCGACTCCACGCACCGGCCAGGCCCGCCGGGCCGCGGCCCTGGCCGTCCGCCGCGCCCGGGCCCGCCGCGTGAAGAGGAGGAGGATCAGCAGCGAGGTGAGGACGGCCACGCAGACGGACGTGGGATCGAGACCGGGCATCGGAGCGCCCATGGGAGCCGCCCCCGCCTCTCCCCCCTCGGGCCCCGCCGGCCCATGCCCCATGACGTGCGTGGCGGCGGTCCGGTGGCCCAGGTGACCGAGGGTGTGCATGCCGCAGACGCCCACGGCGAGCAGGACGAGCAGGATCCAGCGCGACACCCGCGGCGCGGCACGCGATCCCCTCATCACTCCCCCTACGACGGCCACCTACTCACTATGCACTCTAGTAGATCAGGCCAGGAGTTCGGCCGGCGCGCGGGCAAGCGGCCGGCCCTACCCTTCGGTGTGGCCGGAAGAGGCTGGACCGGGTCGAAGAATGCTTCGGTGGGTCTGGGGTCGAAGAGAGCTTCGGTCGCTCCGGAGTCGAAGGGATCTGCGGTGGGTCGGAGGAAGCTTCCGTGGATCGGGAGGAGGAGACGCGGAAGACCGGGTTCCCGGCGAGTCGCTGGAGACAGCCGACGCGCTCGTGCCGGGCGCCTGCGTGCGTGATCTGAGCCGACTTGGTTCCTTGCGGGTCCGCGCAGCAGAATGAAGGCATGCGACCTTGGGTGAAGATCGTCTGCGCGGTCCTGATCGTGGCGATGGCCGGTTCAGCGCTGGTGTCGGCGGCGAACCTCCTCATGGGCGCCTTCTAGGCGGCCCGCCTCGCGGGCACCCTCTGGCTGACCGCCTCGCGGGCGCCTTCTGGGCGACCCGCCTCGTGGGCGCCTCCTGGGCGACCCCGCCTCGTGGGCGACCCGCTCCGGCGGACCGGCGGCGCGGCCTAGACGCTCCTGTGGACGGTCTTGCGCGACTCGTACCAGCTGTCGCCGACGGGCTCTCCCGCCAGGTTCCAGCTCCACGAGACGGTCGGGGTGATGCGGATGAAGATGCCGGGCCCGACCATTCCGACCCGTTCGAACGGCTGCTCGGCATGGCCGTAGATCCTGATGCCCCGCGCGACGAAGGGGTCGAGGGAGACCAGGTCGTCGATGACCAGGGCGACCTGGTGGCCGCCCGCCTCGACGTTGCGGAACTTGCGGGTCGCGACGACGGTCGGACCTCCGCCGATCCAGAAATGGGCGCCGTCGAACTCGAACGCGGTCGGGACCACGTCGGGCTGCCCGTCGGCGGAACAGGTCGCCAGGCGCGCGAGCGGCTGGGACCGCAGGTAGGCGATCTCCTCGTCGGTGAACGACATGAGGCCTCTCCTCGGGATCGTGCCGCCACCCGCCGCTGCGGGCGCGGCTGATTCGTACAAGAGCCGCAGGGGTCATGGTGCGTACGTTCGGCTGCATGACTGACAGGGATGACATGAGGGCCGGCGCCTCCGAGTCTGGCAGATCCGGGTTCGGGAAGCCCGGCATGACAGGCCGTATGAGGATCGGCGTGGGCCTGCCCGCTGCGGTGCCCGGCACCGACATGACCACGCTGGGCCAGTGGGCGGCCGACAGCGAACGCGCCGGTTTCGGCGCCGTCGGCGTGATCGACAGGCTCGTTACGACAATCTCGAACCGCTGACGGCGCTGGCCGCCGCCGCTGCCCGTACCTCGCGGGTCGAGCTGGTCACCACGGTGCTCAACGTCGGCTGGCGCAACAACCCGGTTCTGCTGGCCAAGCAGCTGGCCTCGGTGGAGCGGATCTCGGGTGGACGTCTCACCGCGGGACTCGGGCTCGGCGGGTGGCCGGAGGACTTCGCCGCCGGGCAGGTCTCGCAGCAGGGCGGGGCGGCGCTGTGGGCTTCGACGCTGGAGACGACGGCGCAGGTGTGGGTGGGCAAGCTGAGCGGCCGGGGCGGTCCGATGCCCGAGCTTCCCGAAGGACGGCCCGCGCTCCTGTTCGGCGGGCTGGTGCCGGCGGCCTTCACCCGGGCGGCCACGCATGGTGAGGGCTGGGTGGCCCCGCTGTTCGGGCTCTCCGTGCTCCAGGAGGGGGCGGCCGCCGTACGCGGTGTCTGGGAGCGGGCCGGACGGCCTGGGCGTCCGCGTGTCATGACCGGGCGGTACTTCGGCCTCGGTCACGGCACGGACCCGTCGCCGACGAGTACCTCCGCCACTACTACGGGGACGCCTTCTTCTCCGTGGTCCGCGCCGACACGCTGACCACCACCGACCACCTGCGGGCCGAGCTGACGGCCCTGCGGGCCGCGGGCGTCACCGACGTGGTGCTCCATCCCACCTCGTCAGGGCTCGAGCAGGTCGGACTGCTGGCCGACGCTCTCCGCGCGGCGGGCTTCCCCCTGACCGGCGGGTGAGGGCTCAGCCGCTGCGGCGCTGCCTCAGCAGCTCCATCGCCCTGGCGACCCTGCGGCTGCGGGTCTCGGCCTGCTTCGCCCCCTCGACCGAGAGCACGAACCAGCGGCGCCTGCTGTAGGAGAGCGTGTCCCAGAACGCCTTGGCCTCGGTGTCGGCCTCCAGCTCCCCGGCGAGGTCGGCGGGAACGTCGACGGTGCGCTCCTCGAGGTCCAGCTCGACCTGGACGTCGAGGACGTCGCCCGCGGCGACGCCCGCCGCCTCGCGCCGTTCCGCGCTGACGCCCAGCCAGTAGTCCCCGCCCATCCTGGCGATCGAGGAACGGAAGACGAACCCGTTGAGCGTGACGGTGACCTTGGGACGGCCACCGCCGCCCAGTCCCTTGACGAGCTCCTCCGGCACCTGAAGGCCGGTCGCGGTCTTGCCTGTTCCGATGAGTTCGGCGGTGAAGTTCACGATGTGCTCCTCAGGGTCGGTGCCCCGAGCCTCTCACCGACAAATAAATTTGTCAACGACCTTTCAGGAAGCGGCGTCGAGGCTCGAGGTGGCGGCGTGCTGGACGGCCGTGGCGCGGGTCAGGAAGTCGAGGATCAGCTCCAGCTGCTCGTCGCTGTAACCGAGGTAGAGCTCGGTCAGCCCCGCCACCAGCCCGTCGAACAGCTCTCCGAATCCGGCGAGCCTCTCGTGGTCCACCTCCACGATGACCTTCCGCCGGTCGCGGGCGTCGCGCGTGCGGCGCACCAGCTCCTTGGCCTCCAGCCGGTCGATCAGCCCGCTCACGGAGGCCGGAGCCAGTCCCGTGTGCTCGCACAGCTCCCCCGCGGTCAGCGGCCCGTGCCGCTGGAGCAGGTCGAGCGCCTTCTCCTCCGTCATACCGAGGCCCATGCGCGCCCCCACGGCGGTGTGGAACATGACGGCCGCGTTGCTGTTCTCCCGCCCTGCCAGGAAGAGCGATTCGAGAAGTTTCTTTCGGCTCTCCGAAATATCCGTTGACACGCCCTACCCCCTTCCACATATATTTCGTTCGGACGAACTAAATAATGCGGAGAGGATATCACGATGAAGGCTCTGATCATCGGCTGCGGCATCGGCGGTCCCGCGACGGCGATGGCGCTCCAGCAGGTGGGCATCGACGCGGAGATCTTCGAGGCCTACGACCAGACCGCCGACAACGTCGGCTCGTTCCTGAACGTCGCCTCCAACGGCCTGGACGCCCTGCGCACCCTCGACGCCCACAAGGCGGTGATGGCGGCGGGGATCCCCACGCCTCGCATGGTCATGTGGAGCGGCACGGGCAGACGGCTCGGCGAGGTCGCCAACGGTCTGGCCCTGGACGACGGCACCGTCAGCCACACGATCCAGCGCTCCGACCTCTACCGGGTCGTGCGCGACGAGGCCCTCGGGCGGGGGATACCGATCACGTACGGCAGGCGCCTGGTCTCCTACGAGGAAAGCGAGAGGGGCGTCACCGCCCGCTTCGAGAACGGCGCCGAGGCCACCGGCGACATCATCGTCGCCACCGACGGCCTGCACTCGCGCACCCGTACCCTCCTCGACCAGGCCGCGCCCGCGCCCCGCTACAGCGGCCTGTACAGCCTCGGCGGCATCGTCGAGGACGCCGGCGTCACCGGCGAGCCGGGCGTCTACAACATGGTCTTCGGCAGGAAGGCGTTCTTCGGCTACACCGTGGCCGCCTCGGGCCAGACCTGGTGGTTCGCCAACCTGCCGCGCCGGCTCGGCGACGAGCCCGCCGACTGGCAGGCCGCGCTCGCCGAGGCGCTCGCGGGCGATGACGACCGCTTCGCCGACCTCGTCCGCCGTGGCAGCGTGGATCCCGGCCTGCCGATCCACGACCTGCCCCCCGTGCCGACCTGGCACCGAGGAAGGGTGCTGCTCACCGGCGACGCCGCGCACGCCACCTCACCCAGCTCGGGCCAGGGCGCCTCGATGGCGATCGAGGACGCGATAGTGCTGGCGGCCTGCCTGCGCGAGGAGCCGGGCCACACCGCGGCCTTCGAGAGCTACGAGCGCCGGCGGCGCGCCCGCGTCGAGCGGGTGGTGGCCTGGTCGAGGAAGATCAGCGACCGCAAGGCGGCGGGACCCGTCGCCAGGGTCCTCAGGGACCTGATGCTCCCCGTCTTCCTCAGGAGGTCGGCGGGCGACGAGTCCCTCGCGTGGATGTACCGCCACCACATCGACCTGTGAGAATGGACCGCACAGCGAGCGTGGAGGGCGTGGTGGGTCGAAGGCCGACGATCGACAGAGCCGAGCTGGCGCGGCTGGTCGAGGCGGGGATGAGCGTGCAGGCGCTGGCCGCGCACTTCGGCGTCAGCGAGTCGGGGGTCCTGCAGGCCAAGCGGGCCGCCGGCCTGGCCAAGCCGCAGATGGACCACGGCGCGGCGCTGCCGTGGACTCTCAGCCGCGCGCACGCCCAGTCGGGGCCCGCGACGAACCTGCGCAATCTCTCCGTCGCCGCGCAGGGCGGGCGGGTGGCTCCCGAGCGGCTCAACACCGCCGTACGGTGGGCGCGCAGGCTGGCCGAACAGGGCCTCGACGTGACCTACGACCCCGCGAGCGGTTTCACGGAGATCCCTGCCTCCCCATCGGGCTCACACGTCGCCCGGATGCTGGAAAGCGCCCTGAAGGCCGTGGAACCAGGCTGATCGCGGCGTTTCGACACCTGTCTGCGGGGCAGTCGCATGGCCAATCACGGTCCATCACGACAGACCCGGAGGCGTCTGATGACCACGGAAACTCTGATCTGGGTGGCCGTCGTCGTGGTGGTGGTGGCAGCCATCGCCGCGATCGGCTACGTCGTCTTGCAACAGCAACGCCGGGCTCGCCTCCGCGACCGATTCGGCCCAGAGTACGAGCGCATGGTCTCCGAACACGAGAGCAGGCGCGAGGCCGAACAGGAGATGCTGGCCCGCGAGCAGCGCTTCGCCGAGCTCGACATCCGTCCGCTCGACTCCGACGCCAGGGACAACTACGCCAAGCGCTGGCTCGAAGTGCAGGAGCGCTTCGTCGACGCGCCGGGTTTCGCGGTGACGGAGGCCGACCAGCTGGTGACCTCGGTCATGAGCGACCGCGGCTATCCGACCAATGACTTCGAGGAGAAGGTCTCCACCCTGTCGGTGGGCCACAGCGCCACGCTCGACCGCTACCGGCAGGCCCACGAGATCAGTGGGCGCGCCGCCAGGAAGGAGGCCTCCACCGAGGAGCTCCGCCAGGCGATGGTGCACTACCGCGCGCTGTTCGAAGAGTTGCTGCAGAACGATGCCCCCCACCACACCCGTCACGAACCCGGAGGACGGTGACGATATGGATGAGCGCCGGCACATAGAGGATGAGCTCCAGGTGCCACAACAGCGCGTCGACGATAGACGGGACGACCCCGACGCCGTGGACGACCCGACCGATCGTGACTTCCAGGCGACGGCCGACACCAGGTCCGAGCACGGCCAGACCTGGGAGGGCCAGACCAGGGACGACCGGATCCAGGACGACCGGCTGAGGGACGACCCCGCCCGGAACGACCTGACCCAGAACGACATGGCCAGGGACGACCTGAGCAGGGACGATCTGAGCAGGGACGATCTGAGCAGGGACGATCTGAGCAGGGACGACGTGGCCAGGAACGACCTGACCCAGGACGACCAGACGCCGGACCCTCGCTACAGGGACCCCTACGACAGGACGGGTGACGTCCTGGTCGCGGGGACCACCGACGCCGGCACTCAGCCCATGGCGGGGCCTGGGGCGGGATCCACGACAGGGTCCGCCGCGGATGCCACCATCGAGCCCGCCACCCCGTTCACGACCGAGCCGGCCGGGACGGCGGAGCCGGCCGGGACGGCGGAGCCGGCCGGGGATCAGCCCGAAGGGCAGGCCGCGCCCGACCGCTCGGGGCACCTGCTCGACCAGGACCCCGACCAGGTCCGCACCCGCTGGCGCGAACTGCAGGCCTCGTTCGTCGACGACCCTCGAGAGTCGGTCGAGCGAGCCGACCTGCTGGTGGAGGAGCTGGTCTCCACCCTGACCGCCCGCACGACGGAGATGCGCGACAGATGGAAGAACGCGGGTGAGGGCGAGACCGAGCAGCTGCGCCTGGCCCTGCGCGACTACCGCGAGATGCTCGAACGGCTGCTCACGCTCGGTTCGGGAGAGAGGTGATCTGACATGCTCGCCATCGTGGCCGCGATCATTTTCGGGCTGGGCTTCCTGCTCGATCTGCTCAACACGAGGATCGCGGGGATCAGCGGTATGGCCTTCGCGCTGCTCGGCCTGTGCCTGCTCGCCCTTCATCAGGCGGGAATCGGCACTGCCAGTGTCAGCAGCTACAGAGGAGGCGGCTGGCGCCGTACGCGCCGCTAGCACGTGAACGAGGAAGGGGCGCCCCCCGGAGCGGGGGGCGCCCCTTCTCGCGTGATGGACGCGGCCGGCCTGCTGTACGCCTGCTCGGCTTGGCTCTCTCTGCCGAGGTCCGGTGAGACGCCTGCGCGGACCTCCCCCATGGGTGACGCCGTTGTCCTCGTGCCCGCGGGTCACTCACGCCGTAACAGGTCGCGAGAACGGCGAGGCGGGAGCGGGGCCCAGGACGGCGCACCCGAGAGCGGGTACCAAGACGGGGTAGCCCGGAGCGGATTCCCACCGGCGTAGCCGGGAGCAGGTCCCAAGATGGGGTAGCCCCGAGCGGATACCAGACGGCGTAGCCGGGAGCAGCTCCCAAGACGCCGTAGCGGGGAAGGGCCTCAGGCAGCGTAGCCGGGAGCGGATCCCAGGACGGGGTGGCCGGGAGCGGGTCCCAGGCGGTGTAGCCAAGAGCGGTTCAGAGGGGCAGGGGCGCCGTCATCGAAGGCGTCTGCGCGCGAACCTCATCGTCACCGTGCTGCCTTCGTGGCCGGTGCGGAAGGTGATGCCGTTGGTCAGCTTGCGCGCCACCCACAGCCCCATGCCGTGGGTGGCGTACGGGGTGGGCGCCGCGCTGCCCGGGCGCCCCACCACGTTCCATCGTCCCTCGTCGTGGATCTCCACGACGAGGTCGCCCTGCTCGTTCCACACGCGCAGGCGGGCCTTGCCCGAGGTTCCGTGGGTCACCGCGTTGGTGGCCACCTCGTTGACAGCGATCAGCAGATCGCCGACGCTCTCCTCGGTCAGGCCCGCGTCACGCGCGTGGATCGCGGCGAAGTGACGGACCTCAGGAAGATCGGGGAGGCGGAAGGCCAGTTCCTTGACCGGAGGCCCTGCGTCCTCGTTCACCTGCGAAACCGCCTAGCGTTCTGAGATCAGTTCGGTCCTGAGCTGGTCGAGGACCTTGCGAAGGATACGGGAGACGTGCATCTGCGAGATGCCGAACTCGGCGGCGATCTCGGCCTGCGTCATGTTGCCGAAGAAACGCAGCAACAGGATGTTCTTCTCCCTCGTGGGCAGGGCGTCGATGAGGGGCTTGACGGCCTGCTGGTCGACCAGGTTGTTGAGCGTGTCGTCGTCCTCGGGGATGACGTCTCCGAGTGAGGCGGCGTCGTCGTCGGCGCCGAGCGGCGCGTCGAGCGAGAGCGTGCTGTAGGCGGCGGACGCGTCGAGCGTGAGCAGCACGTCCTCCTCCGATATGTTCATCTTCGCCGCCAGCTCGGCCACGGTCGGCGAGCGGCCGAGGTCCTGGCTGAGGTCGGAGACCAGGCGGTTGAGCTCGGAGCGACGCTCCTGGTAGAGCCTCGGCACCCTGATCGCCCAGGTGCGGTCCCTGAAGTGCCGCTTGACCTCGCCGGTCATCGTGACGACGGCGTAGCCCCTGAAGGCGTGACCGAGGCTGGCGTCGAAGCCGTTGATGGCCTTCATGAGCCCGACGTAGGCGGCCTGGAGCAGGTCCTCCATCGGCTCGCCTCGGTAGCGGTAGCGCCTTGCGATCTCGGTGGCCAGCGGCCTGTGCATCTCGACCACGCGCTCGCGCAGTCGTTCCTTGACGGAGTCAGGAGTCTGTTCGCTGACCATCTCGGCCAGAAGCTCTTCGGCGGTCATCTCTTCGAGGGCGAGTTGCTGAACAGCCATCGCTGGGTGCTCCTATATATGTCGCCGGCCGCCCCTGCACAGCGAAAAAGCCCAGGCAGAGGCGCGCCTCTATCGAGGTCGCTCAGAAGCCCTCTGCTGGACTTCGCTTCTATTTTTCCCACATTAGGGTGGAGTATTCAACCCCTGTCTTCTGACAGTAAGGTTGCTCTGCCGGGGTTGGATCAATGGGAGGCGTTCGTGACGGTGTCGGAGAATGGTGAGTGGCCGGTGGCCGCCCTGAACCTGACGTCGTCGACCGCGGGTGGGCTCGCGGTGGTCGAGGTGGACGGGATTCTCGACGCGACGACGAGGGAGCAGTTCGCCGACTTCCTCTCGGACGTCGTGGCCTCGCACGGGCCTGACCTGGTCCTCGACCTGTCGGCCGTGACGTTCATGGACTCCAGGGCGCTGGGCCTGATCGTGCACCACTGGCAGACCAGCACGTCGGCGGGCGCCAGATTCGCGCTCGTGGGGGTGCGCTACTCCCCGTCCAAGGTCATGTGGATCACCGGGCTCGCGCAGCGCCTGCCGCTCTACGAGACCCTCGACGAGGCCATGGCCGCGCTGGGCTGAACCAGCCCTCAGCGCTGCTTGCGCTGGTGCTCCTCGACGAGCAGACGGGCGAGGTCGGCGACCTTGACCTGGTGGTGCTGGGAGACGCGGCGCAGCTCCTCGAAGGCCGCCTCCGAGCTGCATCCGCTCGACTTCATGATGATGCCCTTGGCCTGGTCGATGATCGCCCTGCCGGCGAGCGCCTCCTGCATCTGGGCGGCGTCGGTGCGGACCTCGTCGAAGTCCCACATGTTGGCCATGGCCACCCCGACCTGCTCGCTCAGCATCTCCGCCAGCGGGGCGGCCGCCTGGGCGGTGAAGGCTCCCGGCCGCACGCCGTACAGGCCGACCACGAGCAGCACAGGGGCGACCTCTATCGGCAGCAGGAGCACCGAGCGCACACCCCACCTGGTGGCCAGGCCGGAGTAGCGGGCCCAGCGCCGGTCGCGCAGCACGTCGCCGATCACGACACGCTGCCGCGTGTTGCGCGCCTCGATGGAGGGTCCCTCGCCGATCTCGCGCTCACCCTCGACCAGCATGATCAGCTCGCTGTGCGAGCCGGACACCAGTACTCTGTCGTCGCGCCACAGCTCAGCCGAGCCGCCTGAGCAGCCTGGAACGCCCCTGGCCAGGGTGGTCGTGAGGCCCCGAAGTACGCTTTCACTCGAAGTGTCCTCACCCACCCGCCCGAGCGTCGCAAGATCTCGTGCCAGCACAGAGGTGATCATTCTAGCCATGGCGAATCCCTTCCCAATCAGCCTAGATTAAACAGGTGACCGAACCCATCGGCCTGACCGCGCTCGAACACGCCCTCGACGAACTGATCGGGCGCGTGTCATCTCTGCGCGCCACCAGAACCGCCTACCCCGGTGAGCTGGCGCAGACACTCGACGCCGCGCTGGCCGAGCTCGACACCGCCACCGACCTGCTGGCCGCGGCCAAGGCCGAGCTGAGCAGGGGGCAGCGCCGCCAGGGCGGCAAGCAGGGCGGCGGCTCCCAGCGCGAGCTGAAGCTGCTGCGCCAGGTGTTCAGGATGTTCCCCGTCCCCGTGATCGTGCTCGACGGCGGCGGCGTCATCAGGCGGATCAACAGCGAGACCTCCAGGCTGCTGGGCAGCCCCGACGGCTTCCTGGTCGGGCGTTCGTTCCCGCTTCTGGTGGACGTGCCGAGGCGCGCCGCCTTCCGTTCGCACCTGACGCGGGTACTGCAGACCGGGCAGAACGCCGCCTTCGAGACCAGGCTGACCCACCAGGGCCGCACGCACGTGGCGCAGCTGTCGCTGACCAGGCTGACCATGCCGGGCGAGGCCCAGCACATGGTGGCCGCGGTGGTGCTGCCGATACAGGTGCAGCTGCCCGAGCCCGGCTCCAGCCGTCCCGAGCTGTCCGACGCGTCGTTGCTGATGATGGCGGCCAAGCGGCAGGAGCTGCTGTCGCGCATGGCGGCGCTGCTGCTGGACGAGGAGAGCCTGCGCAGGCCCGTGGCGCTGCCCAGGACGGCCAGGCTGCTGGCCGGCGAGTGGGCCGACTGGGTGATCGGCGACGTGGTGCGCGACGGGCTGCCGCGCAGGTCGGTGGTGGTGGGGCCCAAGGACCAGCCGATCGGCGAGCTGGTCAGGCTGGTGGAGCGGGCCGATCCCGCCGCCGGCCCCGTGGTCGCGCAGGTGCTCGACCAGGGCTCGGGCGTCGTGCACGAGATGGTCGAGGACGAGTCGCTGCTCGGCTCCTCCCTCGAGGGGCCGTTGCTGACCGCGATGGGCGCCGGGTCTCTGGTGTGCGTGCCCATCGGGGCCGAGGGGTCGATCAGGGGGGCGCTGACGCTGGTGCGCTCACACGACCGCCCGCCGTACACGCTGGCCGATCTGGGGCTGCTGCAGGAGATCGGGGCGCACCTCGGGCTGGCGCTGTCGGCACAGGACCGCTTCCATGACCGCTCGCAGGCCGCGGAGGCGCTGACGGCCAGCGTGGTGCCGCGCGCACTGCCCAACATCCCTGGCTTCGAGGCCGCGGCGATCTACCACCAGGGCGCCTCGGTGGGCGCGGAGTTCTACGACGTCTTCCCCGTGAAGGGCGGATGGGGATTCTCTCTGGGCGGCGCCGTCGGCTCGGGCGAGGAGGCGGCCTCGGTGAGCGCCATGGTGCGCGGAGGGCTGCGCGTGCTGAGCGTCTGGGAGGACGATCCCGACCAGGCGATGCGCAAGGTCAACGAGGCTCTGGTCGCGCAGCGCTCAGGCATGTTCGTGATGGCCGTCGCCGGGTACGTGAGGGGCAGGCGCATCCGCCTGAGCTCGGCAGGACACCATCCGGCCGCGCTCGTGCAGCAGGACGGAAGCGTGCGCTTCGCCTCCGGAGGCGGAGTGCCGCTGGGCATCGCGGACGGGGCGGAGACCGCGGTGGAGGAGATCGAGCTGGCAGCCGGCCAGACACTGGTCTTCTACTCGGAGGGGCTCATCTCCTCGCGGGGCGAGCACGGCGAGCCCTACGGGGAGGAACGGCTGGCCGACGTGCTGGCGCGCAGCGTCGAGCAGACGCCCGCGACGGTCGTCAAGACCATCGAGGAGGACAGGCACGGCTTTGCCGGGGGACGGATCTGGGACGAGATCGTGGTGCTCGCCCTGAAGGTTGCCTGAGCGCGCGAGGTTTACTTTCTCGCGGCTCTGGGGTATTCCTATGGGGTAGTTCGAGTGCCTAAGACGCAGGCACACCTGAAGGATGTTTTCCCTCCCAGGGGTGTGCCATGCATATTGCTATCGTCGCTTCCGACAAGCGCCGCACTCATATCCTCGCCGTCGCCCGTGAGCTGGGCCGCGAGCACCGAGTCACCATCTACAGCCGACGCGACGGCGCCGACCTGAAGGCCAGGACCAAGCTGAGCCAGGGCGTCACCGTCGAGACCATAGACGCCGGCCCCGCCGAAGACCTTCCTGCGGACCAGGTCGCGCCGTTCCTGCCCGACGTCGGCGCCTATCTGATGAGCCGCTGGCAGCACGACAAGCCCGATGTCATCCACGCCCACTCGTGGACCGGCGGCCTCGCGGCCGTGGCCGGTGCCAAGGGGCTGGGCGTGCCGGTCATCCAGACCTTCCACCACAGCTTCGGCACCGTCCTGTCGGCCCAAACGCTCAAGCTGGAGCAGGTGCTCGGCCGCAGGGCCGACGCCGTCGTCGCGGGGTGCGGCGACGAGGAGTCCGAGCTGATCAGGATGGGCGTGCCGCGCAACCACATCGCGGTCGTGCCGTACGGGGTGGACGTCGAGCGCTTCCGCCGCCAGGGCGCGGCGGCCGCGCGCGGCACCCGCAAGCGGCTGCTGCACGTCGGCCCGCTCTCCGTCGACAGGGGCGCGCCCACAGTGGTCCGCGCTCTCGCGGCAGTCCCCGACGCCGAGTTGGTCGTGGCCGGAGGGCCGCCCGCCGACGGGCTGTCCGACGACCGCGACGCCAGGCGCCTGCTGAACCTCGCCGAGCAGGCGGGGGTGGCCGACAGGATCACGGTGCTCGGCCAGGTGCCGAAGGCGTCGGTGGCCAAGCTCATGCGCAGCGCCGACCTGGTGATGTCGCTGCCGCGCGAGGCCCCGGCCGGCACGGTCGCGCTGGAGGCCATGGCCTGCGGCGTGCCGGTCATCGCCTCGGCCGTCGGCGCGCACCTCGACTCGGTCGTCGACGGCGTGACCGGACTGCTGGTCCCGCCGGACCGTCCCGCCCAGACCGCCAGGCTCGTCCGCGAACTGCTCGCCGACCCGACCAGGCGCACCGCCATCGGCTACGCAGGCGCCGACAGGGCCAAGTCTCGCTACTCGTGGGAGCGCGTCAGCCAGGAGTTGCTGAGGGTTTACGAATCTCTATAAGGTCCAGTGCATGCTTATCCATCCCTGGGATGCAGGCTCGCACGAGGACTCCCTCGCCTTCGTTCGTGACCACCAGTTCGGCACCCTGATCGCGGCAGGCTGCGACAGGGACGTGCCGGTGGTGGTCCCCACCCAGTTCCTCCTCGCCGACGACAGCACGGTACTTCTGCACCTGGCCAGGCCCAACCCGGTCTGGAAGGCCATCGAAGAGAACCCGAGAGTCGTGCTGTCGGTGACGGGGCCGTGGACCTACATCAGGGGCGAGTGGCGAGCCGAGCCGGGCACGGACCCGGCGCTGGGGGTGCCGACGACCTACTACTCCGCCGTGCAGCTGATCTGCACGGCGGAGATCGTCACCGACGACGAAGGCAAGCTGGACGTGCTGAGACGGCAACTGGCCGACCTCGAGCCCACTCTGGGCGACCCCGCGAAGATGTCCAGGCTGCTGTCAGGCATCAGGGGCCTGCGGCTCGCGGTCGACGAGGTGCGCGGGAAGTTCAAGTACGACGGGCACAAGAGCGAAGAACACCGCGAGAGGGTCCAAAGGGCCGTTACCAAAGCGAAATCTGTGCTTTCCTGAGACCCATGTCGATTCCTGGTTATCTCGTGGCGGCGTCGCTCCTCGTGACACCCGCCCCGTCAGGGCCCTTCCAGCCGGTCTTCACCGAGAGCTTCGACTCGCTCAGCACCAGCAGGTGGATGATCTACGACTCCCCCGGCGCCGAGACGAACCCCCGCACAGGCAAGGCCACCTCCGTCTCCGGAGGCGTGCTCAGGCTGAAGGGCGGCTTCTACGGCGGCAAGGACCTGTCCGGCGGCATCGCCACCCGCATGTCGCAGGAGTACGGCCGGTGGGAGGTCAGGTTCAAGGCCGAGCGCGGCGCCGGATACACGCCGGTGGCGCTGCTGTGGCCCGACCGGCAGAGCGACGGCGAGTACGCCGAGATCGACTTCGCCGAGATCATCGACCCGAAGCGCCAGGGCGGCGGCATCTTCGTCCACGCGGGCAGGCAGCGGGCGCAGAAGCAGCTGCGCGCCGACTTCACCCAGTGGCACACGGTGGCCGTCGACTGGCTGCCCGGACGGCTGACGTTCTGGCTCGACGGGGAGAAGGTGTGGGACTACAGGGGCCCGCACGTGCCCGACGGCCGCAGGATGGGCCTGGCCCTGCAGAACGACGTCGTCTGCAACGAGTGGTCGCCGTGCAGGAACTCCTCCACGCCCGACACCGTGTCGATGTACGTCGACTGGGTGAAGGTCTACCGCTTCACGGGAGCAACCTGACCGCTTTGAGCCCGAGGTGGGCGGCGAGCCTGTCGTCGCCGTCGGACAGGTCGAGGCCGGTCAGGCGCTCGGCCTTGCCGAGGCGGTAGTAGAGGGTCTGGCGGTGGATGCCCAGCTCCGCCGCCGCCTTCTGGGCGTGGCCCCCGAGGTCGAGGTAGGTCTCCACGGTGTGCGCCAGCTCGCCGTCGAGCGGCGCGGTCTCCTCGGCCAGCTCGCGCAGGTCGGCCGTGCCGAGCCTGGCCAGCAGCCGGTGCACGCCGAGCTCTGCCCACCTGGCGACCGGGTGGAAGCGAGGGAAGTGCTCGGCGATCCGCAGCGCGTGCCGCGCCTCGCGCCAGCTCTGCCAGGCGTCGGCGGGCTCCTGTCTGGGGGCGCCGAGGCCGGCCGCGGTGCCGTACGTGGCCTGGAGCTGGCCGGCGATCTCGCCGGCCAGGTGCGCGGGCGCCAGCACCGCGACGGGCTGGCCCGCGCGGGCCAGCACCCCGCGCGGCAGTGTCCAGAGCGCGGCCACCCGCTCGGCCGACTCCCGTACGGCTATCGCCGTCACGGGCCCCGTGAGGTCGAGCGCCGCTCCCGCCCGCTCCTCTGGGTCGGCCGACAGCAGCACGGCCAGCTCCCTGCCCAGGTCGTGGCGGCTGCGCGCCTCCTGGGCCAGCAGCGAGGCGGCCCTGGCGATCAACGGGCGGATGCGCTCGAGCGCGGCGTCGGCGAGCTCGCCCAGCAGCCACAGGTATCCGTAGGTCACCCCCGTGTGCCTGAGCGGCACGCATACCCTGGCCATGAGCGTCTCGCTGGCCGGGATGTGGACGGGACCCTCCGCCCTGGCGATGCCGAAGCGCTCGAAGTAGTCGCGTACCTCGCTGCTGGCGCGCCTGCGCAGGATGGACTCCTGGCGGACCGTGTCGATGTCGCCGTGCTGCGCGCCGTAGGCGAGCAGCCGGAAGGAGCGGTCCTCCAGCGTCGCGGAGACCCCGAGCAGGCGGGCGGTCTCGTCGACGATGTCCTGTAGGTCATCGGTCTTGTGCATGTGTATGACAGCCTGCCACACCGCGCGTTACGGACGTCAATGGGTCCAGCCTGAGCAGGGGTTTTAGCCTGTAAGCATGCTGGGTCAACTTCTCCTCGCCGGATCACGGAGCAGGCTCGTACGCCGCTCGGTGTCCGGGCTGCCGCTCACCAGAAAGGTCGTCGACCGGTTCGTCGCCGGCGAGACCGTCTCCGAGGCAGGCGCGGCCGTCCAGCGGCTGGTCGACGGCGGCCTGACCGTCACCATCGACCATCTGGGCGAGGAGACGCGCGACGCGGGCGCCGCCGCCGCGACCGCCAAGGCCTACATCACCCTGCTGGAGGAGCTGCGCTCGCTGAGCCTCGGCACGCGCGCCGAGGTGTCGGTGAAGCTGTCGGCGGTCGGGCAGGAGCTGAGCGACTCGATGGCGCTCGACCACGCCCGCGAGATCTGCGAGGCCGCCGCGCTCAACGGGTCCACGGTCACCCTCGACATGGAGGACCACACCACGGTCGACTCCACGCTCGGGATCCTGCGCTCGCTGCGTGAGGACTTCCCCTCCACCGGCGTCGCGATCCAGTCCTACCTGTTCCGCAGCGAGGCCGACTGCAAGGACCTGTCCACCTCCGGCAGCAGGGTACGTCTGGTCAAGGGCGCCTACCGCGAGCCGGCCTCGGTGGCCCACCAGTCCAAGGCCGAGGTCGACAGAGCCTACGTGCGATGCCTGCGGATCCTCATGGCGGGGAAGGGTTACCCCATGGTGGCCACCCACGATGACCGGCTCATCGCGATCACCGAGCTTCTCGCCGACCGCTTCTCGCGCTCGATCGGCGACTACGAGTACCAGATGCTCTACGGCATCAGGACCGACAAACAGGAAGCCCTCGCGGGCGCCGGTCACACGGTCCGCGTCTACGTGCCCTACGGCGACGACTGGTACGGCTACTTCATGCGACGCCTGGCCGAGCGCCCCGCCAACGTCGCCTTCTTCCTTCGTGCCCTTGGGGGTAAGTGATCATGGATGCGATCAGCAACGTCCCGACCCCGGCCAACGAGCCGGTGTACGGCTACGCGCCCGGCAGCGCTGAGCGCGCCACGCTGGAGAACCGGATCAAGGAGCTGGCCGGGTCCTCCATCGACCTGACCATGACGATCGGCGGCGTGGAGAAGATGGGCGGCGGTGCGGCGATCAACGTCGTGCAGCCGCACAACAAGGCCTCCGTCCTGGGCCGTACCAACGACGCTACGGCTCAGGACGTGCAGGACGCGATCTCCTCCGCGCTGGAGGCGGCGCCCATGTGGCGCGCGCTCTCCTTCGACGAGCGGGCGGCGATCTTCCTCAAGGCCGCCGACCTGCTGGCCGGGCCCTGGCGGGCCACGCTGAACGCGGCCACGATGCTCGGCCAGTCCAAGTCGGCGCAGCAGGCCGAGATCGACGCGGCCTGCGAGCTGATCGACTTCCTGCGCTTCAACGTCGCCTACGCCCGCCAGCTCTACTCCGACCAGCCGGTGTCCTCGCCCGGGGTGTGGAACCGCATGGAGTACCGCCCGCTCGAGGGCTTCGTGCTGGCGATCACGCCGTTCAACTTCACCGCCATCGCCGGCAACCTGCCCACCTCGGCCGCCCTCATGGGCAACGTCGTGGTGTGGAAGCCGTCGCCCACCCAGCAGTTCGCCGCGCACTTCACGATGCGGCTGCTGGAGGCGGCCGGCCTGCCGCCTGGCGTCATCAACCTGGTCACCGGCAACGGCCAGGGAGTGTCGGAGGTGGCGCTGTCGCACCCCGCGCTCGCCGGCATCCACTTCACCGGCTCCACGGCCACCTTCCAGCACCTGTGGGCCACGGTCGGCGCCAACATCTCCCGCTACCACGGCTACCCGCGCCTGGTCGGCGAGACGGGCGGCAAGGACTTCATCCTGGCCCACCCGTCGGCCGACCCCGCGGTGCTCTCGACCGCGCTGGTCCGCGGCGCCTTCGAGTACCAGGGCCAGAAGTGCTCGGCGGCCTCGCGCGCCTACATCCCGCGCTCGATCTGGTCGCTCATCAGGGACGACGTGGTCGCCACGGCCGAGTCGCTGACCATCGGCGACGTGGCCGCCGACCTGTCGACCTTCATGGGCGCCGTCATCGACGACAGGGCCTTCGCCAAGCACAAGGCGGCGATCGACAGGGCCTCCTCGCACGGCTCGCTCAACCTGCTGACCGGCTCCTACGACGACAGCGTCGGCTACTTCGTGAAGCCGACCATCGTGGTGTCGGACGACCCGACCGACGAGATCTTCGTCAAGGAGTACTTCGGGCCGATCCTCGGCGTGCACGTCTACGACGACTCACGCTACGACGCGGTGCTCGACCAGATGGAGTCGGCCTCGCCGTACGCGCTGACCGGTTCGATCATCGCGCAGGACCGCTACGCGATCTCCTCGGCGTCGGAGCGGCTGCGGTTCGCCGCGGGCAACTTCTACGTCAACGACAAGCCGACGGGCGCGGTCGTGGGGCAGCAGCCGTTCGGCGGGGCCCGGGCGTCGGGCACCAACGACAAGGCCGGCTCGATCTTCAACCTGATCCGCTGGGTGAACGCCCGCACGATCAAGGAGACGTTCGTCCCGCCGACGGACCACCGCTACCCGCACATGGGCTGACAGCCCGCAGAACGGTCGGGAGCAGCCCGACCTGAACAAGCTCGGCACTGACCGAGCTGCGCGAACAACAGCCGACGCCCCGAGATTCGCATCCGAATCCCGGGGCGTCGCCCTTTTCGCTTCGAATCCGGGGGTCGCCTTTCGCTTTGAAAGCCAGGGCGTCGCCTTTCGTTGCGAAGCCAGGGCGTCGCCTTTTGTTGCGAAGCCAGGGCGCGGCCCCGACCCACGCCGCCCTACCGCCGGCATCCAGCCCGGCCCGTACGCCGCCCGTAGCGGCACCGGCTCCGTGCATGGATCCTCTCCCGGCCTGAGCAGCAACCCCAGCTTGCCCGCCGGCAGCCGGTTCCCCTCGATCCACGCATGGCAGGCATCGTCCAGGTCCAGCCCGTTGCACGGGGCAGTTCGTGATCGCCCGCAGTCGCCGCCCAGCCCTCGCGGATCACGGTGGTGCTGCTGCGTCGCCGGCCGCCGCCCGCACGCCTCGCACACGCCCTGCCACAGGGTGTCGCCGACGTCGCGCAACCGGTTCTCGGCAGCGGTCAGTAGTCGCGGACCGTCGCGGGCAGGTCCTGGGGGCGGTGCAGGTAGATGTCGACCAGGTCGGGCACCTCGTCGAGACCCATGCGGGCCGCCTTCATGTCGTGCCGCCGGGCGGAAACAGTTTGGGCCCCAAGGAGAAGCGGCCGGCCCACAGCTCAGCGGCGCATCCGCCAGCCTACCGAGCAGCTTTCCGCGCCCCGGTGAACGCGGCTCACTCGTCGGTTGCCGCCCGCCTCTGGGGCTCCTGTGGCTAGGCTGCTCCGGCGTGACAGCTGCTACCGAAACGGTCTACCTGTGGCATGAGGCGCCCGTCCCCGACGAGCTCCCGGTCGTGCGGGTGCACGGCTACCTGATCTGCCCGGCGACGGGCCGCGTGATGATCCAGGACGTCGAGGGCGTGATGGGCCTTCCCGGCGGCCGCCCCGAGCCCGGCGACCACGACGCGGCGGCGACGTTCGTGCGGGAGGCTCTGGAGGAGAACCAGGTCCGGGCCGGCCGTGTCGCCTACCTCGGCTATCAGGAGGTTCACGAGTGCGGGCGTGAGCCGTATGCGCAGGTCCGCATGGTGGGCGTCATCGACGCCTTCGAGCCGCCGCTGCCCGACCCGGACGGCGCCGGCCACACCTGCCGCAGGCTGATGGTGCCGCTGCAGGACGCGGCCGACGTGCTCGGCTGGGGCGACCCGGCTGTGGGGCAGGCCAAGGCGGCTGCCCGGGTCGCCGCAGCCGAGTGGGGGCTGCCCGTCGACGAGCCCGCTCCGGCGGGCTACGTCGACTAGGGTCTGTCCCGTAGATCTTGGCCGCCTGACGGTCACGCTCCGATGAAGCTCACTGTTTCCGTCATTTCCGCGCGCTCGGTACGCAGCCGTGGCACGCCTTCCTTCTCGAACCCCACCGAGACACCGCAGAACAGTGCGAGCCTGTCATCGGCTCCGACTATGCGGCTGACAGTCTTGCGATACATCGTCCACATCACCTGGGGACAGCTGTGCAGCCCTTCCACCCTCAGCAACAGCATGACCGTCTGTAGGTACATCCCCGCGTCCCCCCACTGCCCGGGCCCCATCGTCCGGTCGAGGTAGCAGAACAGTACGACCGGGCGCCCCGAACGCCTCCGAGTTCAAGGCGGCGATCTTCATGGGCCTGTCGGGGTCGTCGCGCTCGATTCCCAGCGCTTCGTACCGCTGGGCAGCAGCGGCGGAAAAGCGGTCCAGATACGGCGAGGTCAGTTCTGCCGGGTACATCGGATATTCCCGCTCATCGCCCGGGTCAGCGGATACAGCGCTCCAGGGCTGGCCATCCTCGGCGCCACCGGTGGCGGGCCGGAAACTGATCTTCACACCATCGGGTGCGACTTTGTCGATCATGATCCACCGCCCAGACGCTCATCCGCCGCTCGGTGTGGGGCTTGACTCCCGCATGCCTCATCAGCAACGTCTGCCACCGATGAACCAACAGCCACTATCAACGTAACGTAATGAGACGAGAACACCGCGTCAAGGCTCGACCGCGAGCTTCTCAGAGGTGTCTTCAATCCTCGACCGTCGCGAATCACAGAACACGCGAACTCGCGACGGTCTGATTTTCCGGGCCGCCGCGCACCACTTCAACGGCCTGTCGGGAAGCCTTCTAAACCCGACACCCATTCACCGACGATCGGAGTCCCTGGTCGGACTGCAAAGATCAGCCGAGCGTGAACGTCCTGGCGCGGATACGGCGCTGGCTGGGAGGGTGGACCTCATGATGGAGGACTTGCGGGACGCCGAGCGCCGACTCCAGGCCGCGCAGCTCGCTGGAGATGTCGAGGCGCTGGATCGGCTGCTGGATGATCGGCTGATCTTTACCTTCGGTGCGAACGTTGCGACCAAGGCGGACGATCTGGAGCTGCACCGCACTCGGGCGCAGGTGGTGACGAGGGTGGCCGAGGAGGAGTTGACCGTGCTCGCCGATGGGCGCACCGGGGTGACGTGGTTTCTCGGCACCGTCGAAGGGACCGTCTCCGGTGCGCCGTTCGCGGCCAGGATGCGCTACACCCGTACTTGGCTATACGGCGAGACGCACGGCTGGCGAATCATCGCCGTGCACGCCAGCACGACCGATTGACATAGCCGACACGTTGTCCGACGACCGGCCAGCCGGATGGTCGCCGGCGAGGTTCGACCGCCTCCGGGGGGCGGGCCGACGCTGGAAGCCAGGCTATCCCGGCAAGATCAAGGACTGGATCTTGGTATCCCAGCTCCGGCCCATGCACGAAAGGATCAAAGCCAGTACTCAGAGACACCCTCTCACAGAAAGGCTGTCTCACCGATCTGGCACATGTGCCAGATCGGTGCCAAGATCGTTGATATTATGCCAAGATCGTTGAGACCCTACACGGGTATCAGAGACCGACGCCGCGCATGCACCTATCTAGGACGCACTGCCCGCCCGGAATGATGCGCTGCGCCGTCTTGCCGCGTAGCTGTCCCCGTGTGCCGTCTCGCTGGGAGTCAGCAGGATCCGTTCCACTCCCAATGGATCGGGTGAGCGCCCACAGGAGCGTGACCAGCGCGACCGACCACGCCTGCACCGTGCCGATGAACGCGGCGTACTCATGCCACGCATGCAACTCCTCGACGGTGAGAGCCGAGATGGCCAGCGCCTCCCCGACACACAAGGTGATCACTGTCACGAGGGTCAGGGTTCGCTCGATCGCTCCTTGGCGCAGTCGGTCGAAGAACCTCGCTTCAAAGCCCACAGCGATGAGCAGCAGCGGGATGATCTGACTCACCTGGGCGAAGTACTCCTGCTCCACGCTCTTCATGAGCAGGTGATCCCAGATGGTGGAAGCAGTGAACGCCGCCAGCATCCCGACCACGAGTGGTAGGACGATATGAAAGCGTTGCCACCCGTTCTTTGCTGCTGTGACGGCCTCAGCGACTTCCGCCGGCGTCATCTTGGCGCGGCGCCACCGCCCGGGACGGCGCCGGACACCGAGCACGGCCAAGGCGATGACCGCGAAGGCGAAGGTGTCGCAGACACCGAGGACCAAGTCGAGCGGGAAGCTTCTCCCGGGAAGCACCGACAAGAAGCCTGAGCCGACGGTGAGTGCTAGGCCGAGCACGGCCCATGTCCAACGCACCTTGACCCCACTCAGCATCGCCAAGACGATGATTAGGAAGGTGAGGGCGCCGTCAACCCACGGCAGGTACCCCTTGAATCCGTAGTTAGATGTCGCATCGGCGATCGCTTCGAGGAATTCCTCGGTATAGGGCCAGATGAACGTTAAGGCGAAGATCGAGACGACAGCGGCAACTTCGGATCTTCGGCCCTGCTTCTGCTTCCCGCTCGGCTGCTGCTTCGGTGCCTCGCTGCCGCCCAAGGTCTCATCCACGGGGCCTCCGACAGGTCGCGGAGCCCGAAGCCGGCCGATGGCGAACCAGGCCGCGGCCCCGATGAGCAGCGCTCCTGGGAATACCTCCCACATCGGCCTGCCTCTGGCGCCTTTCACGGGTGATGGCGTAGCTGCGGGGCGACGAGCGGGGGAAGCCATGCCCCATTCGTATGCAGATCGCCACCCAGGTGTTGCCCAATTCGCCGAGTCGTGACCATCGCCTCGCCGGGCCGGCCTACTGGGCGTCGAGCAGTAGGGCGGCCTGAATTTCGGCGAGGGCCTTGGCCAGAACGCTGCTGAGCCCGTCGGCCGAGGCGATCTCGGCTCCCAGCGCGGCCAGGCGGACATCGACGAGCAGCATGTGCAGCTCAGTGGCATCGCCCCGGCGGATCGGCTCCTCGCGGCAGTCGCCCATCGCCGCATCCCACTCGCCGCTTCTGGTGACGATGGTGTGCTCGTCGCCTACAGCCTGCGAGCACGTCGCGCGTTCGTGATCCGCAGGGCATCTGTGGTGGTTGCACGAACGAGTCGAGGACGTGGGCGGCCGCTTCGCCGATCCTTCCGCTCAGGAGGCCATGGCCTATGTCCATAGCCCCCTCCAAGGAGAACTGGAAGGCACGCGACTGGAGTCCGGCAGCTCGCCGGCGCCCGCTCAAGACGCACCACTGGGACCTTTTCGACTCCCTATAAGGCAGTGACTCCAATGTTCCGTCAAACGCACATTACCTAGGCGTTTAGGTGCCGAACTGGTAGGGCGGTATACTCCTTAATAGGCCGTCGAGTCGGCAGGGCCGCGCCGTCGGTAAGCTTCGCGGGGTGACGGTTCACGTCACGCGAGAACATGGTGACACTTCTTTCAAGAAGTCGAATATCGCCAACTCGGAAGTAGGGCATCGCCATGACAAAAGGTATGTCCAACATGGGGAAGCGTGCTTCGCATCTCACCCTATCGGCCGTACTCGTCGTGACGTCAGGTCCACCGACGACCAGCGTCGGTATCGGCGCCTCCATCCCGCCTGTGAACGGCACCATCACGAATACCGGCAGTGCGCTGACCATGCAAATCGGGCACGACTCCATCTACGGCGCACCGATTCTCGGACGCAGCTCGTCAGCCGCAGAAACTTTCACGTTCAGGCCCGCCGGCGGACCGCAAGGCTGGGACGGCACTTTCAACATCATTTCGCCACGTTCGGGCAGATGCCTCGACCTCGAGCACGCCTCCGGAGACAATGGAGTCAGGATAGTCCAACGGGACTGCAACGCCCGCGCCAGTCAATACTGGGCCCGCGAGCCCGTCACGGAAGGACAGTGTACGCCCGAGGCATTTGTCTGTCGGGGCGGCATCAGGATCCAGAATGTTCATAGCAGGAAATGCCTCGATGCGGCGAACGGGTCCTTTCCGAAGCCGCCACAGGTGGGCGCCCCCATACAGCAATGGTCGTGTTTCCGCCCCGACAGGGACGCATGGGGCGTCAACCAAATCTGGGACAACAGGCCTCGTAGATCCCTGGGGAGACCCTTTCCCAACGCCGAGGAAAAAGCAATGGTCGACCAGGTCGTCCAGGTACGGCGAGATCTGGGTAAGTGCGCCGACCCGAGCGTGCGCATCGACGCCAAGCTCAGCGCCATAGCACGCGCCCATAGCGTTGATCTTGCCAAGAATTACGCCACACTCATCGACGCCAAGGCGGGCGATTCCAATCGAGGACACTACGGCTCTGACGGATCACTGCCCGCCGATCGGATCAGGGCGGGCGGCTTCACGCCCGCGCGGAGGCCCGAGAACTGGTCCTTGGGCACCAACCAGACGCTGGCTCAGGCGATGGACAACTGGTTGTACCACGATGAGGCGGCCAACTGGGGGCATCGCGAGGCGATCCTGAACTGTGAATACAGACTGATCGGAGTGGGACGCGCCCCCGGCCACAATAACCGCGTCTACTGGACACAGAATTTCGCCCTTCGTTGACGGGAGGCTGTCAACTTCCGTCAACAAGCGTCGGTGCCGAGAGCTGCTGCACTTTGTGAAGAGCGGGATCTCGCGTCGGTGGCCGCCGCCGAACCGGCGTGTGCGGCAGGAGGCCGACTTCCGTCCTAGGCTGAATCTCCCACGTGATGGACAGGAGGCCGGGGTGGCCGAGACGACGCTGACCGAGACGATGGTGTCCGAGGTGATGGCCGAGCTGGCCGAGCTCGAGGACGCGAAGACACGGGCCGTGAATGAGAGACACGGTGACGATCACGGTGTGAACCTCAGCAAGCTGCGCGCCCTCGCGAAGCGGCTGAAGACGCAGCAGGAACTCGCGTACCGGCTCTGGGAGACGGGTGACACCGCGGCGAGACTGCTGGCGATCCTGATCTGCCGCCCGAAGGCGTTCGAGCGTGACGAGTTGGACGTCATGTTGCGCGAGGCGCGCACACCCAAGGTGCACGACTGGCTCGTGAACTACGTGGTGAAGAAGAACCCGCACTCCGAAGAGCTGCGACTGGCCTGGTCCGCCGATCCGGATCCAGTGGTCGCCAGTGCCGGCTGGGCGCTTACCACCGAACGCGTGGCGAAGAAGCCCGAGGGCCTCGACCTCGCGGGACTGCTCGACGTCATCGAGGCGGAGATGAAAGACGCCCCGGCTCGCCTGCAGTGGGCGATGAACCACTGCCTGGCTCAGATCGGAATCGAGCACGCCGAGCACCGCGCCCGTGCCATCGACATCGGTGAGCGCCTTCAGGTGCTCAAGGACTACCCGACTCCCCCAGGCTGCACATCTCCGTTCGCGCCCACCTGGATCACCGAGATGGTGCGCCGCCAGCACGACAAGTAGGAAGGTTCGCGCTCGCGCTCGTGCCGCTACTGCCGGACGAAGGACCGAAGTGGTCGGCCCCTCGCTGCGTCACTGGGTGACGCTGTACCTGCTGCCGATGGCACGGATCTGGGGCACCTCGCAGTAGGCCCTCGACCTTGCGCCGGGGGCTGTCGCCCGGGTTCCCAGAACCACTTCTGCGTTCCGCTGTTGGTCTTGTCCAGGACCCCGGCGTAGACGCAGCCAACCCCGCTTGTGCACCAAGCCTCGGCCGAGTCAGAGCCGGTGTGGGAGGTGCTCTTGCAGCCTGACGGAATAGGGTCGGCCGAGGCCACCTATTGTCTGGCGCGGTGGGGTTCTGCGCTGCAGCGGTGTTCGTCAGCCGGGGGTGAGCGCTGATGCCCCCACCATGGCGGCGCCGGCCAGGGACAGGAACAGCCTCCGTGAGTTCATGATCACGAGCTAGGCGGTCGCTGTCTGGCCCGGGTGGGTTGCCTGTTGGGTCCGCTCCCAGTGCGGATCTCACCTCAGGCATGACAGCCCTCAAGGCCGGTGGAAGCCTCCCTCTCCGCGACCGGTGGAAGCGGCCCCGGGGTCGAACACAGCCATCTCCCCCGGCGTCATGAGGCACGCCTGGCAAGCCTGACCCGACGCCAGATGGGGTAGCCGATTGCGGTAAGCGTGGTGAACAGGGGCGCGGCGTGTCCGAATACGACCTCGGCGAGTAGCCAGTCCAGTACAGGCGCCAGCAACACGAGGCAAATGACCGACCGGGGCGGCGGGGGGGACGTCAAGTCGCGCTTCCGCCCAGGGGGTGCGTTTCCATGGCTTCGCCACCGACAGCCAGCCCTGGAAGGCGATCGCCGAGGCCATGAGCGCCGTGGCGAAGAGCAGAGCGGGATCGGAGCCCCGTACGCCCTCCGCCAGGGCGGTGAGCCTCGGACTGAGGAGGAAGACGGCCGCGTAGAGCTGGGACATCGTGATGGCGAACTTGGTCAGCACCCACCAGTAGCGGAAGAAGCCCCACCTGGTCATCGCCGACAGCATGATCCCGGTCAAGATCGACGCGTTGGCCAGATGCAGGAGCACGTGGTTGTCGAGCAGATGCGCCATCTCGTATCCGTCGCGGTCGCCGGTGGCCGAGCTTGTTCGTCGCCACGTTGGGCGTGTCGTCCGGCCCGGCCGGCGCGGCGATGGCCTGGGTCTGCCCCAAGGGGAGCGTCTGCTTCTACTACGACGGGGCGGGCACCAAGCTCGCCTGCCAGACCCCGTCCAACGGCAGCCCCAAGTGCGACGGCGCGTACATCTGGGGCATCTACAACAGAGGCTGGGAGGACCCAGGCCACGACCATGCCTACGTCTCTGGCTACACGGTGGGCTCCAACACTTACACCACCGGTTGCATCCACCTTGGGCACAAAGGGGCCTTGGCGCGGGCGGTCAAGTTCAACTGGGTGATCTGGTCGGGAGAGTGCGGCACCGTCGGCGACCACTGGGAGCTGTAGAACGGCGCAACCCCGCCGCCGGCAGCTCACAATCGGCGACGCCCCGGCCCGCGCGGCGGCGGCCTGGCAGCCCGTCATCGTGTGCCGAGCTCACGCGGGGTCACCCGCTGCGCCACCGGGCCCTGCCGCCGCCGCGCGAGCCGCACACCATGCGCGTGCCGCTTTTCGTGCGGCCGACGGCCCCGGGCGGCGAGCAGAACGACCCTGGGTGCACGATCCGTGCCGGAGCCGGCGGCCGGCGTGTGCGTGCCGGAGCGGGAGGCGGACGGCGCTTCGTCGCGGTGGGCTTCGGCTCGGGGCGCTGAGGGGGTTTCACTCGGGGCAGACGAGGCTGGCGCACCGCCGGGGTGGACGCGGTCGTGGTGGGGGTCGGGGTCGGGCTGACCGTCGAGGTCAGCGCGGTCGGGGTGGGGTACGGCGAGGCCGTCCCGAACGGGGCAGAGGTGGGCGAGCGCGTCGCACCGGTGGAGGCGGTCGAGCCGGCAGGTCCGCACGAGGCGGTCAGCGCGACCGCGACGAGAAGCGCTGCCGCGCCGATGAGTCGGGGCATTCCGGAGATCCTTCCTCGGCCGGACACGTCCGCTCATCTCATCCGCCTGTGCCGGCCTCCGCTACCCGATCGGCACAGAAAGTATCCTTCCAGGCACGGAAAGTCATGGTTTGTTGCCGGATGCGGAGGCCGCACGGACGAGCCGTCCGACCGCATGACCGGCAGCTCCCCCATGGGGTCACCCGCGGTACGGCCGCCGCCCACCTCGCGAGAGGGGACCCATGTCCCGTCCGCCTCGAGGAGCTCCAATGCGGTGCCTGCCGTTCGGGGCAGCCACCCGCTCAGCGCCCGGACCGCTTGTCGCGCCCGCCTGGCCGAGCGGGGAGTTCGACGCCGGTGCGATGGGGTGTTCGCTGCGCGGCCACATAGGCCGGTTCGCGCAGCTGCCGGTGCCAGGCGGCAGGGTTCAGGCCGGGGATCGGATGCCGGATCGGGTTGAACCGCATGGGCTCGGCGACATCCTGCTGAGCCGGACCTTCGAGTTCGAGTACGCCGAAGCGCTCCCATGGCCCGGACGGCGATGCCACCACGAGATCGAACACCAGTGGTCGCTGCTCGACGGCGCGGGCGAGTCCGTGGAAGTTCGCGGGCAACGACCAGGATCGTCGGGCGACCGCGCCGAGCAGGACCGTGCCGCTGCTGGTCGCGAACGCGAACAGGGAGCCGTACATGCCCGGCGCCCACCTCGTCGCGGGCCGCAGCAGGCGGCGGCCCGCCACGGTGTGACCGGTCGTGGCCAGCAGCAGATCCGAGGTGAGCCGGGCGACAGTGGCGTCGGCCGCGGGCTGCGGCCATCGCAGGGCCAGGCCCAGGACGTCAGGGAGCGGAGCGGGCAGGCCGAGGGACCGGGACAGCCGTGCGACTCCTCGAAGTTCCGCCGGCTCGTCGAGGAAGGCGACCCCTCGGTGCTGGGGCGCCCCGTGCAGGCTGAGGGCTGCGTTGAGGACCAGCCCGTCGGGGTGCAGCGGTCGCCCGCGACGTAGCCACGCCGCCACGCCGAAGGCCGCCGCGAGCCCGGCGCTCAGAACGGTCGCCGGGTGTCCAAGCACGCGTCCCCCCTCGCCACACGCGGCAGGCGCCGCGCAAGACGGCGTCGCCTCAGCCCTGAGTCTCCTCTTGCCCCGCTACCCCGCGGTGCGCTCATGAACCCGAAGGAATGTTCTTCCCCGTGGACGCGGAAGCGGGCACCGCCGCTAACGCGGAAGCGACCACCGCCGGTGACGCGGAAGCGAGTACCGCTGGTAACAGCGCGGCTCGCCCCGGCGGACCGCCCCTCCGAGTCCACAACGTCAAGTTTGTGCACGTTTTTCCGATACGTGCTTCTTTATCCGTTTTGAGGGGAAGGGGTGAGCGGGTTCAAGGACTCGCGGGACGGATCGCGGCTCCGGCGAAGGTCGGAGTGGCGGTCGAGGTCGGCACAGGAACGGCGAGGGCGCATCATGAACGATCGAGCTCGGATAGCAATGGCTGTCGCAGCCGGGTACTACCTAGGGCGGCGTCACAAACTGCGGATGGCGACAGCGCTCGCGGCCGCCGGACTGGCGAGCCGTATCAAACGGGGCGAAGGTGGCCTCCTGCAGCAGGGAACCAAGTTGATCGGTTCCTCGCCGGAGCTGCAGGAACTGACCAAGAGCCTGCGCGGCGAGTTGATGGAGGCGGGGAAGGCGGCCGCTGTGGCCGCGACCAGCAGGCAGATCCAGTCTCTGAGCTCGCGACTCCTCGATCGCACTGAGTCCCTGCGCCAGCCGGGCGCCACCGACTCCGCGTCGGGGGACGAAGAGACCTACGAAGACGGCGTGTTCGAGGACGAGGCCTACGAGGAGGAGCCTCCCAAGGCACCACCGAAGAAGGCGCCGCCGAAGAAGGAGCCGCCCAAGAAGGAGCCGCCCAAAGCAGCGGCGAGAACCCGGCGTGAGCGTCCTGCGCGACCCGTCGCGAAGACGACGAGGGGATCGCGATGAACATGCCCAAGGCCCCGGCCACTGACGAGGTCACCAAGGAACTGCCGACGGACAAGCTCACCCAGGAACTGCAGGGTCTTCTCCAGGCCGTCGCCGAACGCGCGCTGCTCTCGGCGACGAACAAGGTCGAGGCGATGACAGGGCGGCTGACCGACGTCGCGGCAGGCGGCGGCACAGGTCTGCTGAGCGCCATCACGGGGGCGGATCAGTCGGACGAGCAGTCCGGCGGCTCAGGGCTCGGGAAGGTGGCGGAGACCGTCAAGGGCGTGGCCGGCCTTGCCGGCAGCGTGGTCGGCGGCCTTCTCGGCAAAAAGGGCGGAGGCGGGAAGAAGGGCGCCAAGCTGCGCGTCACCAACATCGTCGAAGTGATCGATGTCGGTGCTCCCGTGCGGGCCGTCTACAACCAGTGGACCCAGTTCAGGGACTTCCCCTCCTTCATGAAGAAGGTGGAGAACGTCGACCAGGAAGCCGACGAGAAGCTCACGTGGAAGGCGCAGATCGTCTGGTCCCATCGCAGCTGGGAGTCCAAGATCCTGGAACAGGTGCCGGACCAACGCATTGTCTGGCGCTCCAAGGGAGACAAGGGGCACGTCGACGGCGCGGTGACCTTCCATGCCCTCACCCCCGACCTCACCCGCGTGGTGCTCGTGCTGGAGTACCACCCGCAGGGCCTGTTCGAGCGGGTCGGCAACCTCGGGCGTCTGCAGGGAAGGCGAGCCCGTCTCGAGCTCAAGCACTTCGCGCGTCATGTCATGACGCAGACATTGCTGAACCTCGACGAGGCGACCTCCGACGGCTGGCGCGGAGAGATACACGAAGGCAAGGTCACCAAGGATCACGAGACGGCCCTCGCGGAAGAGCAGGAGGAGGAGGAGGAGGAGACCGAACAGCCTTCCGAGGAGGAGGACCAGCTGACCGAGGAGGAGGAGCCCCAGGACGTGGAGGAGGGCGAAGAGGAGGAGCCTGAGGAGGAAGAAGAAGAAGAGGAGGAAGGGCCCCAGGACGTAGAGGAAGAAGAGGAAGAGGAAGAGGAAGAGGAGGAGCCGGAGGAGGAAGAAGAGGAGGAGGAAGAAGAAGAGCCCCAAGCCGTAGAGGAAGAGGAAGAAGAGGAAGAAGAAGAAGAGGAGCCACAGCCCGTGGTCGCCAGGGAGCGGCCGAAGAGGCCGGGCGCGGCACGCCCAGTACGGCGGCGGCGCACGCAGGACGCCGAAGACACCGAGGAGCCGCCTGCCCGCCCCACCCGGAGGAGGGCGAGCGCTACGCGCAAGTGACGAGCCGAGAGTCAACACCAAGGAGAGGCAAGGCATGACGGTACAGCCCGCGGGAGGCGGAGCGGCTGAACGTCGCACCGGGTCCGGTCTGGCAGATGTCATCGACTCGATCCTCGACAAGGGGCTCGTCATCGACGCCTACGTCGGGATCTCACTGGTCGGCATCGAGCTCCTGAGCATCGACGCGCGGATCACCGTGGCCAGCGTGGACACCTATCTGCGCTTCGCCGAGGCGGTGAACCGGTTGGATCTCACGGACAAGAGCAAGCCAGGGCTGCCGGAGCTCGTGCAGAGCGTGAAGGGCGACCAGACGCCCCAGGAGCCTCAGAAGTCCCAGAAGCCCAAGACCGTCATCCAGGGGTCGCTGGAGAGCGCCGGCGAGAGACTCGGCGACCTCACCGACGAACGCGACGACGGGCGCCGAAAGAAGCTCCGCCGAACGGAGCGACCGGAGGAGGGCTGACATGGTCCGATCAACTGAGACCTCCGCCACCTCGGAGAGCGTGCCGGAGGAACAGACCACCGGGTGCTATGTCTACGGCGTCGTGCCGGCCGAGATCGAGGTCGACACGGAGACTCGTGGTGTGGGGGATCCGCCCACCCAGGTGCGGTCGCTGCAGCACGGCAGGATCGCCGCTCTGGTAAGCGACATCAGTCTCGATCGCCCGCTCGGCACGCCCCACGATCTGCTCGCGCACGAGGAGCTGCTTGACGCGGCCGCGGCGGAGGTGCCCGTGCTGCCCCTCCGGTTCGGGGCGGTGATCACGGACGACGACGCGGTGGTCGAGGAGTTTCTTCGCCCGAACCACGACGAGTTCGTCGCCGCGCTCGAGGAGCTGGAAGGGCGCGCCCAGTACGTGGTCAAGGGACGGTACATCGAGGACGCGGTGTTCATGGAGATTCTCGAGGAGAACCCCGAGGCCGCCCGGCTGCGTGACGAGATCCGTGATCTGCCCGAGGACGCCACCAGGAACGAGCGCATCCAGCTCGGCGAGATGATCAACGAGGCGATCACGGCCAAGAGAGAAGCGGACACCGCCGAGCTGATCGAACAGGTCGATGAGCTCAGCGTGCTGTCGGTCGTACGCCAGCCTTCGCACGAGCAGGACGCCGTCCATGTGGCCCTGCTCATCGAGACGAGCCGGCAGGCCGAGCTGGAGCAGGTGATGGAGGAACTCGGTCGACGATGGGCCGACCGGATCAAACTGCGCCTGCTCGGACCGCTCGCGGCGTACGACTTCGTCATGACGAGACAGGGTGATGAGGGATGGGACTGATCACATCCCTCCTGGGCCTGCCGCTCGCTCCCCTCAAGGGCCTGATCCGGCTGGCGGAGTTGATACAGGACGAGGCCGAGCGCCAGTTGCGGGATCCGGCCGTGGTGAGGCGGGAGCTGGAGGAGATCGAGACGGCGAGAGCCACAGGCGCGATGTCCGAGGAGGAGGCGGAGGAGGCCATGAATCTGATTCTTCAGCGGATGACCGGCCAACCCGCCGGCCCTATGGATGACACGGAAAGGAGGTGACCTCGTGCCCGCCAAGCGCAGGGTCGTACGTCCGGAGGAGCAGGGCGACAGACCTCGCGAGCGTCGCCCCCGCGCTCTCACCGCCGCCACTGCCGGCGAGGTGGGACTGCGTCACGTCATCGACCTGACCGCCAGGGAGGCGGAGGGCGTCACGCTCGTGGAACCCACCGAAGACGGATGGGTGGTGGTCGTCGAGGTGGTCGAGGACCGTCGCATCCCCTCCTCCGGGGACGTCCTGGCGCTGTACGAGGCCGACCTCGACATGGAGGGCAACCTGATGTCCTACCGCAGGAAGGGCCGTTACAGGCGCAGCAGCAGCGACAATCCCTACGAGAGGTCGTGAGATGACCGACGCCTCACGCCCTCTGCCTGCCGTACGCCAATCATCGTCGCCCGCGACGGCAGGCCGTGAGCCCGCCAACCTCGGCGACATCCTGGAGAGGGTTCTCGACAGAGGAGTGGTGATCGCGGGCGACATCCGGGTGAACCTCCTCGACATCGAACTGCTGACGATCAAGCTGCGGCTGGTGATCGCCTCGGTCGACACCGCCAGGGAGATGGGCATCGACTGGTGGGAGCACGATCCGTGGCTCACGGGCGACAACCGTGGCCTGCTGGAGGAGAACCGCAGGCTTCGCGCCCGGCTGTCGGCGATGGAGGAGCGCCAATCTCTGGACGCGGAACGATCGGACGAGCAATGAATGACACGGGGACCTACCTGTACGCGGTCACGCGTGGCGTCGGCCGCAATCGAGCCGAGGGCCTCGCGGGTGTCGGCGGCACGCCCGTGCGGGCGATCACCCATGCCGGTCTGGTCGCCTATGTGAGCACCGTCCCGCTGGATCAGTTCGGCTCCCAACCGCTGCAGAGGTCGATGGAGGATCTCGACTGGCTCGGTGACACGGCCAGGGCCCACCATGCCGTCGTGGAAGCGGTCGCCGAGGCGAGCCCTACCGCGCCGGTCCGGCTCGTCACCGTCTACACCGATGACGATCAGGTCAGGAACCTCCTGAGCCGGAGACATGACGACTTCGTCGAGGTGCTCTCCCGCATCACCGATCGCCAGGAATGGGGGGTCAAGGTCTACATGGACCTCGCCGGCGCGCCGCCGGTCGAGGAGCGCGCCGAAGAGGGCGGCCCAGGAGCGGCATACCTCAAGCGACGCCAGGCGAGCCTGCGCGGACGCGAGGACGCATGGCGTCAGGCCGCCTCACGTGCGGAGCAGATCCATGACGTCCTCTCGTCCTTCGCGACCGCGAGCCACCGTCACCGAGCGCAGGACCCCGAGCTGTCAGGCAGGAAGGAGCTCATGATCCTCAACGGCGCCTACCTCGTCGATCTCTCCCGCGCCGAAGAGTTCGCCCGCCTGGCAGAGGGTCTGCGGGGAGAGGGCGTCGACATCGAGCTCACCGGCCCCTGGGCGCCCTATTCCTTCGCGGAACTGGCAGAGCCCGCCGAACCGGGGGTGCCCGATGACGATTGAGGAACCGCGCGGCGCCGCACTGGCCAGGGAGGGCCGTCTTCCCTCGGAACGGGTGGCCCTCGTCGACCTCCTGGATCGGCTGCTGGCGGGCGGGGTCGTCGTGAGCGGCGATCTCGTGCTGTCGATCGCGGACATCGACCTGGTACGGATCTCCGTACGGGCGTTGATCACGTCCGTGCGGGACGGCGACACGATCGGCGACGGCACCAGGAGGTGAGACGCCATGGACGCCCTCGAACCACCGAGAAGCGCGCGGCCGAGCAGGCTGCGCATCGAGACCGACACCGAGGCCATGGAGCGTGATCTCTCCCGGCTGGTGCTCACCCTCGTCGAGCTCGTCCGCCAGCTGGTGGAGCGCCAGTGCGTGCGGCGGATGGAGCAGGGAGACCTGACGGACGAGCAGATCGAGACGCTCGGCCTGACGCTGATGCGGCTGGAAGAGGCCATGACCGAGCTGTGTGAGCGGTTCGACCTGTCTCCAGCCGACCTGAACCTCGACCTCGGACCGCTCGGGACCCTGCTGCCGAGGGACTGAAGCCCCTGTCCCTCGCCGGACGCGGGCCACCGACAGCACGCAGGGCGGTTGCGCCGCCCGGCCCACTCCCCTGCGCCCGAGGCCCGCTCGAGACGCGGCGAGCATCTCTTGACGCTAAGTTTCACAACGGTGGTGATTCCCGTGCGGTGATCTGACGGTAGAACCCCGAAGCGGCCCACGGCCGCTCTTCCCCCGGCTCGACCGCCTGTTATCGAGGGAGATCATCCATGCGTCGCATTCCCGACGTCCGGCGCGCCGCCGCCATCGCGGCCGCCGCCACCGTGCTCGGCCTGGCCGCCGCCCCGCTCACCGCCACCAGCGCCCTCGCCGCGCCGGCGAGCGCTCCGGCCGCCACCGTGGCCGCGCCGCTCTGTCCGCCGTCTGGCTGCAGCGAGAAGCCGAAAGAGGAGCTCCACAAGCAGATCCGCTTCCTGGTCCGCGCCCTGATCCTCAACACGTTCAACACCTGACCAGTCGCGTGTCGTCCTGGCCGTCCGGCCAGGACGACACGCGGTGGGCGCACGTGCGGTCGACGGGCCGCGACGGCATGCCGTACCCGAGGGCGCCGGTCACGCGCCAACGCCGCGTTCGGCCTCGCGCTGGTGTTCGGCCAGCTGCCCGCGCAGGTCCGCCGCCTCTTCGCCGCGGCCGACCTCGTCCAGCAGCTCGGCCCACAGATGGTAGGTCCCCCACAACCCGAGAGCCTGCAGCCGGTTGTCCGGCATGGCCTCCAGGATGTGTTCGTAGATGGACACCGCCTCTTCAACGGCCTCCAACGCGGCGTCCGGCGTCGCCCCGCTGGTGGCCCTGGTCGTCACGAAATTGAGCAGAGCGCTGGCGAGGTTGGCCAGGTGCACCCCCGGCGTGGTCTCCTCCAGCTCCCGATAGATGTCGAAGGCCTCCTGGAAGGCGGCGTGTGCCCGGTCCAGATCCACGCCGCCTGACGCGCGTACGGTGGCGAAGCCCGTCAGGCCGAGCGCCAGGCTCGGCCGGTGCGCGACGGGGTCGTCACCGGCCAGCCGACGGAAGATCATGACGGCCTCCTCCGTCGGCGCCAGCCCCTCGAGGTGGCGCTCCGCCTTCGAGAGCTTGAAGCCGAATGCCATGAGATAGCCGGCGAGGTCCTTGATGTGTGCCGCCGGATTGCTCGCGGCCAGGTCGCGCTGGAGTCGCAGAGCCCGTTGTTCGGTCTCGATGCCGACGCGCAGGAGCTCCGGTTCCCGGCAGAGCATCCCCTTGGTCATCTGGCCGCTGCTGAGATTGTGCAGGGCACGAGCGAGCCCTTCGGCATGCGCGACCGGGTTGGCGGCCGCGAGGCGGGTGTAGATCCCCACGGACTCCTCCGCGACAGGAAGCGCTTCGAGGAAGTCTCCCAGCTCGGCGTACCGGGTGCTCAGGTTGTTGAGGGCTTGGGCCAGACCGGGCAGGTACGCGTCAGGATTGGCCTTGGCCAGCCTCCGCTCGAGCTCGACCGCCCGGATCATCGGCGTCACCGCGTCCGCGGGGCGGCCGAGCTTGGACAGGGTGATGCCCATGTTGTTCAGTACGTCCGCCAGCTCCGGCAGGTGCGCGGCGGGGTCCACGTCGGCCAGGGCGGTGAGGATCTGCGCGGCCTGTTCCTCGGCGAACAACGCCTCGCTCTCCCGTCCCAGGTTCGACAGGATCGCCCCCACCATCGCCAGCGACTCGGCGAACTCCGACAGGTGGGCGGGGTGCTCGCGGGCCAGCTGGGCGTCGATGGACACCGATTCCTGCGCGTGCCGGAGGGCTTGGTAGGGGTCGCCCAGCAGTTCGCAGAGCCTGGCGGCGTTGTGCAGAGTCGTGGCGAGCGCAGGCAGGTGCACGGCGCCCATGGCGATCATGTACGACGGCTCGGCCAGCTCGCGGTGGATCTCCATGGCCTCGAGGGTGGTGGCCAGCGCCTCTTCGTGCAGGCCGAGCGCCGACTGGAGGATTCCCAGAACGTTCAGCGAGGCGGCGACATCCGACTGATGGCCGTAGGAGCCGTCGGCTGCCAGCTGCCGACGGATGGTCAGGGCGGCCCTGGTCGGTTCGAGCGCGTCCTCGGAACGTCCGGCGTACGACAGCCGCTTGCCGAGCTCTGCCAGGAGATCCGCACGCTCCTCCAGGTCGTCGGTGGTGGCCAGCCGGCCGGTGATCACACGCTGAGCCACCGCCGCGGCGCCGACGTCGAGGTCCACATGCTGATCGTCCGGCAGGAGGTCGGCGAGGGATTCGAGCAGGTCGGAGTCGACGTCGACGGCGGTGGCCAGGGCGACCAGGGCGGCGCTGCCGGCGTCGTAGGCCAGTTGCGGGTCGTCGCGAAGCAGCGGGAAGAGGCAGCGGGGGCCGACATGCGCCCAGCGACCCGCCGCCGAGGCGAGGAACGTGACAGCCCGCGGCGTCCACGCCTGAGTGTGATCGACGGCAGGTCGCCGCAGGACCGCGGCCGCGGTCGGCGCGGCCCAGGGCTGCGCCGGATAGTCGACGGGATGTCCCGTGATGGTGAGCGCCAGGAAGTCCTCGGCGAGCCGATCGGGGTAGAGGGGCTCGAGCACCGAGGTCGCCGCGGGGTGCAACGGCGGATAGCAGACGGCGTGGTCGGCGAGCGTCCGGTCCTCGTCCAGATCGACGGGAGCCCCGCCGAGCAGCGATCGGCCGGCATCGTGGGCGACCGCGCCGGTGAGGGAGGCGATGAACACGGCGTAGTTCATCGCCGCGGGCGTCGTGGTGAACGTCCGGCCCGCGGGGTCGATCCGGTGTGTCTCCTCGCTGTGCAGCCGCGCCCAGTGCAGGTGCTCCCGGTCCAGCAGGTACGCGGCCAGCGCCGCCATGTCAGCGGGTGGCGGACGCCGCACCCCTGTCGCGTACGCGTCGACGGCCACCAGGGCCGCCATGTGCACCCCAAGGGTCAGCCCCAGGTCCTGGCCGTCCAACCCGGACGGCGCGGCGATGGCCTCGGGATCGGCGAGGTCGTAGTGCCGCGCGAAGCTGTCGCGAGCGGCCAGGAACATGTCCTGACGCTCGGCGGTGACGGCGTCCAGCGCGGACAGGGCCTGCGCCGAGGTGCTGGCCAGGCGGTCGGCGAGCGTGGCGCGAACCCCAGGCCAGGCGTCCAGCGTCCGCGCCACCAGCAGGATCCTGGTGGGCACCCCGACCTGGTACAGCAGCGCGTTGCTGAAGAGCCAGGTCAGGTGGGTCAGCGGCCACTGGTCGGCGTAGTCCACGATGACGAGCAGCCCTGCGGCGCCGGTCAGGCGCAGGTCCTCCCGCCGGTCGGCCGGCAGCACGGTGCCGGGGCCGTGGACGGCCGAGATCACCTTCCACCCCTGCGCCAGCGACTCCTCCGCGACCTGGGCGGCCAGACGCGACTTTCCCTGCCCGCCGGGTCCGTGCAGCCACCGCACCCCCAGGCGGGGGGTGCTGTCGCGCCAGCCACGCAGCTGCGCCATCTCGGCCTCGCGGCCCGTGAACTCCACGACGGCGTGGCGCGCGTTGAGCATCCGGCTGGGCTGGTCGCGCAACGTGCCGGAGTCGACGGGTACGGGACCGCGCCAGTTCTCCAGCAGGTACAACGGACTTCCGTCACCGAAGACGTGCAGATCCGCGCCGATGACGCCGTAGGCGACACCAGCGTTCACGCTGACGTTCTGCACGACGCCGTCGCCGTAGGGCGTGGTCATGCCTGATCCGGCCTGTCCTCTGAGCCCAGCCGGTGGGTGATGATGTTGCCGAACATCACGCCCTGGGCAACCGACCCCTGCCCTGAGGCGGTGATGTGCTGCACCCACGTCTGCTGCGCGGGCGGGAGCTGCCTGCGCAGATCCTCGATCATCCGCCGCAGCTGCGCCTCTGCCTGGGGCTGCTCCTCGATCAGGTCCGCCAGGCGGATCTGCCACGAGGCGGCGATGCGCTCACGCACCTCGTCCCGGTGGGCCGGATCGGCGACCTTCACCTCCGCCGCCGCGCGGTCGAGCCGGGTCTCGGCGATCTCACGCCGGCCTTCGTCACCCTGACCGAACAAACGCCCGGCTGCCGACCTGGCGCTCTGCCACGCGTCGGTGGCCATGGCGCCGACGACGGTCGCGGCGCCGGCCATTGCCAGCTCTGCCACGGCTTCTATCACTCTCGGCTCCTTTGTTCGTACGGCATGTCTCCGGATCTGACGTCACCCAGCAGGCAGTGGTTCGCCGACCGCCTCACCGTATGAACGGCGTGCGGCCCAGGCATGAGTAACCCCTACTCATCCGGACGGCAGGCGCCCGGGCAAAGGTAGGGGCCCGCACCTTGACGGCGACGCATTGTGCCTGGTCAGGTGGAGAGAGGGGATAGCTGGACAAAGGGGGCCGGCGATGGCGAACAAGGTAGTCGTGCGCAAGCCGGGCGAAGGTGACGCCTTCTGGGTACTCGGCGGCCTCTACGAGGTCAAAGCGGCAAGCGGCGAAACGAACGGCAGCGTCACGGTCATGCACATGACCCTCCCTCCGGGATCGGGCCCGCCACTGCACACGCACGCGGGCGGCGAGATCGCCTACGTCCTGGAGGGGACGGTGCGCCTGCAGATCGGCGAAGAGTCGGTGGAGGCAGGACCTGACTCCTTCGTCTACATTCCCGAAGGCACGTTGGAGACCTTCGAGCCCACCAGCACGGCCCGCGTGCTGTTCGTCTACCTGCCCGGCGGGCTCGACGAGTTCTTCGCCGAGGTGGGCGAGCGGGCGCCGTCGCGGGAACTGCCGCCTCCGTCCGACTCGCCGCCCGATGTGGACAGGCTCGTCGCGGCGGCCGGCAAGTACGGCGTGCAGATGAGGCCACCCGCCTGAACGAGTGGCAGGTCGTGCCGTCGGCCCCGTCGACGGTGATCCACCGATGGCTGCGGCTGCGCCGGGGGCCCGTCGTCATGGTAGGCACCGCAGGCGATCCAGGTTGACGAAGATCACCTGCGCCCATACCCTTTTACTATTCTAATAGTGAAAGGGTATGGCGGTGATCAAGCTTCGCCTCGATCCGGGCTCTGGGGTGGCGACCTACCTCCAGCTCGTGCATCAGGTCAAACAGGCGCTGCGGCTGGGTGTGCTCATGCCGGGCGATCAGCTTCCGACGATCAAAGAGGTCGTCGCCGACCTCGCGATCAACCCGAACACGGTGGCCAAGGCCTACCGCGAGCTGGAGCGTGAGGGCCTGGTCGCCGGTCGGCCCGGGCTCGGCACGTTCGTACAGCGGTCCCTGGGCGGCGGGTTCACTGCCGACCACACCGCGCACCGCCGCGATCTCGCTCGATGGGTGCGCGGCTGTCGTGAGGCGGGCCTCGACCACGAGGACATGCAGGCGCTGTTCACCTCCGTGCTCACCGATTCCCTCCGGGAGGACATCGCATGACAGGTGAGTTCGCCGCGCCCCCGCCGGGTACGACGGCCCTGGAGGCCACGGGGCTCGCCAAGCGGTACCGGGGCGCCTGGGCGTTGCGCGACTGCTCGCTGTCCATCCCCGCGGGCCGGGTGGTCGCGCTGGTCGGACCGAACGGCGCGGGCAAGTCCACGCTGCTGCGCCTGGCCGTCGGCCTGATCGAAGCCACTCACGGGAGCGTGCGCGTCTTCGGCGAACCGGTCGGGCAGCGGGCGTCGGCCCTCGCGCGGGTGGCGTTCCTCGCTCAGGACAAGCCGCTCTACGACGGCTTCACCGTCGCCGAGATGCTCCGCTTCGGACGGCAGCTCAACCCTCGGTGGGACGACGCCCTGGCCCGGCAGCGGCTGGCGGAGCTCGACATTCCGTCGCGCCGCAGGGTCGGCAGGCTCTCGGGAGGCCAGCAGGCGCAGGTGGCGCTGACCGTCGCCCTGGCCAAGCGACCTGACCTGCTGGTCATGGACGAGCCCCTGGCCAACCTCGATCCGTTGGCCAGGCACGACATCATGCGCTCCTTGATGACGGCGGTCGCCGAGACCCGGATGAGCGTCGTGCTCTCCTCCCACGTGGTGTCCGACCTGAACGACACCTGCGACTGGCTGGTGGTGCTCAATCGCGGTCAGGTGCAGGTCAGCGGCGAGATCGACGAGTTGCTCGCCACCCACCACCTGCTGTCGGGCCCCGTCGGGCTCGCCGACGGGATGGCGGCCCGGATGCCGGTGATCAGCGACAGCCGTACCGAGCGGCACGCGGCCCTGCTGGCCCGCACCGGCGCGGGAGCGACGCTGCTCGACCCGCGATGGGAGGCCCGCCCCGTGGGTCTGGAGGAACTGGTGCTGGCCTACCTGCGCCGCCCGGACGCCGCCGTGCTGCCCCGCCCGACCCTGACCCGTTCCTGATCGCTGAGGAGACATCGACGTGTTGTGGCTTACGTGGCGGCAGCATCGCATGCAGGTGCTGGTCACCGTGGCGCTGCTGGCCGTACTCGGCGCGCTCCTGCTGGTGAACGGTCTGGGCGCGGCCGGTTTCGACGCCAGGAACCCTCCGCCGGCCGACTGCGTGTCGGGCTCTCGCGCCTGCGCTGGTTACACCGCGGGGATGATGGAGTGGATGCGGGCGGTGGGTGATCTCGTCGGGTGGCTTCCGCTGCTGGCTCCGGCGATGATCGGCGCCTTCTGGGGCGCTCCCCTGCTGGCCAGGGAGTTCGAGCACGGTACGGATCAGCTGACCTGGACCCAGTCGGTGACGCGGCGGCGTTGGCTGATCGCCAAGGTGGGTGGGCTCGGCGCCGCGGTCACGCTGGGCGGGATGGCGCTGAGCGGCATCGTCGACGCGTGGCTGGCCGTTTTCGACAGCTCCACCTTTCCCGTCAACTTCTTCAACACGAACTGGTTCCGCCTGGTCGGCATCGGCCCCGCGGCGTGGTGGCTGTCGGCGTTCGTGCTCGGCGTGGCCGCGGGCGCGTTGATCAGGCGGACGCTGCCGGCGATGGCGGTGACCCTGGCGGTGTGCGCGCTGGCGTTCTTCGGGCTCCTCTCGGCCCCGCGCTTCTACGCGACGCCTGAGCGGTTCGTGCAGACCACCGCCGCCGGCAGTGATCTCGTGCCGGACACGGCCCTGATGGTGGACAGCTACTGGACCGACGGGAACGGCATGAAGCGCACCTCCGCCGATCGGCAGCTCGCGCTCGCCGTCCCCTGTGGCATAGACGAGACGACCAAGGCGTACGCCGCGTGCTCCTTCGACCACGGCTATCGGCAGGTCCTTCTGTTCCATCCCGAGAGCAGGTTCTGGCGCTTCCAATGGACCGAGGCGGGAATCCTGCTCCTGCCCGCCTTCGCGCTCGGCGGCGTCGCCGTCCGGCGCACCCTTCGGCCCCGCATCTGAGGGCGCCCGGCACCAGCAGCCCCTTCACACCCTGCGGGCGAGGAGAAATGCCCCGGGAAAGCCCCGCTTGGGGTCCTCCCCCGGCGCGACGACCAGCCGCGCCACCTCGGTGAGCCCGACCGCGAGGAGCAACTCGGCCACGCGATCGGGTGAGTACCGGTAGGCGGGGAATGTGGCGTGATCGTACGCCTCGGCCGGCTCGACCGGGCCGTCGTAGGCAGGGAAGCCGAGCAGCAGATGGGCACCGGGCGACAGTACGCGGCGGAACTCGGCGAGCATGACCGGGAGCCGCTCGGGAGGGGTGTGGATGATCGAGTAGTTGGCGAGCACCCCGGCCAGGGAGGCGTCCTCCACCTGGAGCGCCTCCATCAGCCCGACCTCGAAACGCAGCCCGGGGTGGGCGTCGCGGGCGATCGCGATCATCTCGGGCGACAGGTCGACACCGAACGCGGTGACGCCGAGGGAGCGCAGGTGCGCGGTGACGTGGCCGGGGCCGCACCCCACGTCCGCCACCAGACCGTCGCCGTCGCCGAAGGCCGTGACCAGCTCGGCGAAGACGCCTATCATCCCGTGGTGCAGCGGGCTGGAACGGTAACGCTCAGGGATGGACTCGGCGTATCGCGCGGCGACGGCGTCGTAGGCGGCGCGGGTCGCGGCGAGGAGGTCCTGTTCGGTCATGGACACGATCATGCAGCAGCGAGGGCTGCGTCGTCGGCGACGGATGGGGTGACGCCGGGCGTCGGCGCGGGGCGCAGCAGGATGAACGCGGCGCACGCCAGCCCCGTCACGACGATGATTCCGTACATCACGCGGTAGTCGACGACGCCGGCCAGGGCCGCGCCGGTGATGATGGAGACGGACTGGGTCAGGTTGGAGAGCATGCCGCCGGCCGCGCCGACGCGGCCCTGGAGCCTGGCGGGGACGTACAGATGCTGGGCGGTGCCGAGGGCGACGCTGAAGAGGGGGATGGCCAGGCCGTAGATCATGGCTCCGGCGAGGAAGAGGGGAAGAGACGGCACCAGGAAGGCCATGGCTCCCACGGCGAAGACCGCGTAGCCGACGCTCGAGCCACGAGCCTCGCCGAGCCGGTTGACCAGCAGGCCCGCCAGCGCGCCGCCGACGACCGAGCCCGCGCCCTGGATGGTGGTGAGGACTCCGAAGAAGGCGGCGGGCTGTCCGAGGCCGCGGTCGATGGCCGCGAACACCGCGGTGTCCATCAGGCCCGCCGTCGCCATGAAGATCGTCTCGGCGAGCGTCAGTCTGAGCAGGAGCGGCACGCTCCACAGGTACCTGAATCCGGCGGTGACGGCACTGAGGAAGGGCCGGCCGGCGGGCTCGGGCTCGGACTCGGACTCGACGACCTTGATGGAGAGGAGGAACGAGGTCCCCGTCACGATGGTCGCCGCTGTCACGACGACGAGCGTTCCTCCGCCGAAGCCCTGGTAGACGGCGGCGCCGACGATGGGGGAAGCGATGCGGACGCCCTGCCGTACCGTGATCAGAGCCGCGCGGGCGCTCGCGGCCTCGGCCGAGGGGAGGATGTCCTTCAGCAGGGCGCCGTAGGCGGGGACCGAGAACGCGACCCCGTAGGCGAGGGCCACGGCGTAGAGCATCCAGAGCTCGGCGGCGGAGTCGATCAGGGTCAGGGGCAGCACGATGAGGGCCGTCGCCGCGTTCATCGCGATGAGCAGCGGCTTGCGGCGGACGCGGTCCACTGCGTGGCCGTACAGCGGGGAGAACAGTCCGGGTAAGGCGAGGCAGAGGAAGACCAGCCCCGCGGCGGAGTCGGAGCCGGTCAGGTCCTTGGCCCAGATGCCGAGGGAGAGGTAGAGCGCGCTGCTGCCGAAGCTGGAGACGGCGTCGCCGGCCAGGAGCCTTCGGAAGAGCGGGTTGCGGAGAGCTGTCACGTCCGGCCTCTCACGAGTCTTCGGGCAGGGGGGTGCCGGTCAGCAGGATCCGGACGAATCTGGCGTCCTCTGGGACGGGGGCCTGACCGGTGGTGCGTGCGATGTACGGCGCCAGCACCTCGAGCAGGCGCTCGCCGACCTCCTCGAGCTCCCCGGCGGTCAGGGGCGCGGTGACCCCGCTCAGGAACGCCGCCGCGCGCCACTCCTCGGGGGCGTCGGGGCGGGCTTGGGACCAGTCGAGGAGCCTGACGGCCTCGCGCTCGACGAAGACCCGCTCCAGCTCGGCCGCCGCGACGCCGCCCGCGCTCGCCGACCAGGACTGCCGCAGGTCCACGACCCGCCATGGCCGTTCGCGCTGGTCCTCGCTCTCGGCCTGGACGACGTAGCCGTACTTGGCGAGCTGGCGCAGGTGGAAGGAGCACGAGGCCTGGGTCGAGCCGAGGTGCCTGGCGCAGACCGCCGCCGTGGCCGGCCCGATGCGGCCGAGCAGGTCGATGAGGTCCAGCCGCAGGGGGTGGGCCAGCGCGCGCATGGCCCGTGGATCGGTGATCTCCATATGTCAAAGATAGCTTTGGCATATGCAAGTGTCAAAGAACTCTTTGGCTTTTTGACGATGGGCGTGCCCATGGTGCGGGCGGCGTCAGCCGCGACCGTGGCGTCCTCGTCGTGGGTGGGACCGCCGCCGACCGTGGAGCGGATCAGCGGCGGGTCTCGCTCAGCCGGCCGCGCAGCGCAGGGCGGCGCGGACGGCTGCGGCGGGGTCGCCGAGGTGGTAGATCCGCTCGGAGGGTTCGATGCCGTCGAGGAACTCCTGGTAGCGCACGGCGTAGGCCAGGTGGGCCAGCGGCTCGGCGATGCTCAGCGCCGACTCGGGCTCGCAGCCCGGCACGTGGGACCTCCAGGCCTCGGCCCACGTCTTCGCGGCGCGGGCCCCTTCGGCCGCGGGCAGGAAGTCGCGGGCCCTCAGCCCGTCCAGCACCGGGTTGCCGAGGTGCGCGTCGGCGAAGTCGAGCACGACCGGCGGGCCGCCGTCGCTGCGCCAGTTGCCCGGGTGGAAGTCGCCGTGCACGATCGTGTCGGGCAGGCCGCACTCCTCGAGGAGGGGCCACCGTCCCGCCAGCCGCCGCGCGGCCGCCACCTCCTCGCCGGTCAGCTCGCGAGCGGCCGCGCCGTCGAGGAGGTCGAGGACCCGGTCGGCGATGACGGGCCCGCGCAGGTCCCGCAGTTGGGGCGCGAGGCCGTCCGCCTGACGGGCGAGCGCGGCCTGCGCGGCGACCAGGCGGGTCACCGCGCTGGTGATGATCGGGGCAGGCGCGTCCCAGCAGTCCTGGCCCGGCAGGTGTTCGAGCAGGAGCCTGCTCGGCCCTGACGCCACGACTCCGGGCGCCAGGCCGGGGTCGAGCTCCGAGAAGGCGCCGATCACCGCGGCCTCGTCGGCCGCGAATCGGGGGGTGGTCTTCAGCCAGACCTGGCCCTGATCGGTGGGCAGGCGGAACAGCCCCGCCAGGTTCCAGGTCTTGCGCTGCCTGATCGGCCCTGTCACCGGGCGGCCCGCGGCGGCCAGCATGTCCGAGGCCCAGCCGAGCGCCTCCCGCAGCCCCTCCGCCCTGGCCCACGGCGAGCGCAGCTCCTCCTGCCCCGCCAACGCGGACTCGTCGACGGGGACCGGCGCGAGCAGCCAGGGCGCGGGCCGCTGGAGCGCCTCGACGTGGTAGGTCACATGACCGTCGCGGCCGCCTCCCCCGCCGTCGACGTGGAGCAGGCGCAGCACGACCACCTCGACCCCGAGCACCCCTCGCACGTGCGTGACGACGGGCTCGACCTCCGACCACCACGCCACGTCCACCGCGAAGGGCCCGACGACGCCGAGGTAGTCGTCACCCGAGGTCACCCATGCCGTCACCGTCCGATCCATCCCGCCAGTCTGACGAGCCCGCACGGCGACGGCGACCGAATATCCGCGGGCCTCAGCCCAGGACGAGTGGCGCGAGCGCGCGCCACTGCCGGATGGGCGGGATCGCGGGGGTGGCCGTGAGGACGAAGAGCGCCACGTGGTCGGCCCCCGCGTCGAGGTGCTCCTGCACGCGATGAGCGATGTCGCCGGCGGGCCCTCGCACCACCAGCGCGTCGACCAGCCGGTCGCCGAGGGCGTCGACGTCCTCGAAGCCGAGATCTTCCAGCAGGTCGCGCCGGTTGGGCAGGAGCGCGGCGGCGTACGACCTGGCCAGGTCGACGGAGCCGGAGCGGCCGGGATCCAGGATGACGAGCTGGGTGACCGCCAGCAGCGCGTCGGGCCCGAGGACGGCCCTGGCGTTCCTGGTGTGCTCCACCGGCATCCCCAGCGGATGCGCGCCCCACGCTCTCTCGCGGGCGAGAGCGAGCAGGTCGGGGCCCAGCGCGGCGAGCACGCGGCGCGGCAGGGCCCCGGTCGGCGGCCCGGCGGAGGCCGCGTCCATCGCGTCCAGGTAGGCGCGCATGGTCTCGCGCGGGGAGCCGAAGCGATGGCCGCGGACGTCTTCGGCGAGGCTGGGGTGGCTCTCCCAGAGCCCGAGCAGGAAGCGTCCTGGAAAGGCCTCGTCGTGGGTGCGCTGCCCGGCCGCGGTGGTCACCGCGTCGCGCGCGTAGATGTCGGCGGCGCCCGCCGCCACCGCGATCCGCCGGGTGGCGGACAGCAGGATCCCCGCCTGCGCCATGGCCTCGCGCCCTGTCGTCTCGGGGAACCACAGCGCTCCGTAGCCGGCGTCCTCGATCGCCGCCGCCGCCTCGCGTACATCCGCCACGGAGCAGCTGTCCAGGTCGCCCGCCCAGATTCCCGCGCGCCCGAGAGCGGGCCCTTCGTCTCTCACGCGTCCTGCCTCGCCGCGCGCTCGGCGGCGAAGAACGCCTCGATCTCGGCCGCGCCTCCCCTGTCGAGCCAGGCGCGCAGGTCGGTCAGGCCGGGGTGGAGCCGCCGCGCGGCCGCGATGTCGGCTCTCCACCCTCGCTCGTTGAGCCACTCGTAGGCGAAGGCGAAGTCCTCGCCGTACTGCCTGATCACCTCGATCGGCACCTGCTCGTACGGCACGGGCCGCCCGATCGCCTCCCCGATCGCCTCGGCGATCCGCCGTGGGGTCAGCTCGTCCCCTGCCAGGTCGACGGCCCTGCCGATCCACTCCGCCGGGCGGGCGAAGGCCAGAGCGGCGAACACGCCGACGTCGTCGACCGCCATGATCTGCTGAGGAACGTCGGGCGCGAAAGCGGTGGCCACGGCGCCGTCGCGCAGGTGGTACCCGCCCGTGTAGTTCTCCATGAAGGAGACGGGGCGCAGGATCGTCGCAGGCAGGCCGAGCTCGGCGACGCGCCGCTCGACGCGCGCCTTGCTCAGCACGTTGCGCGGCAGCACCTCGTCGGCGTGGCGGCCCGCACCCGCCACCGAGGCGTAGACGAGGTGCCTGACGCCGGCGGCGCGCGCCGCCTCGGCCACGTTGACGCCCCATCGGACCTCGTCATCGGCGGTGAAGCCTGGCGGGGTGCCCGGCGAGCCGACGGTCGGCTGGACGCTGAACAGGCCGTGGGCGCCCTCGGCCGCGGCGACCAGGGAGGCGAGGTCGCCCATCTCGGCGCGTACGACCTCCGCTCCCGCCTCGGCCAGGGCCCTCGCCGGGGCGCCCGCGGGGTCGCGGGTCACCGCCCGCACCCGCCGGCCGCCTGCCAGCAGACGCCTCGCCACGACGCCGCCCTGCAGCCCGGTCGCGCCGACGACGACGATGGTCTTCTCCATGATCACGCCCTTCCCATAAACGGGGTGGGCCCCCGCTTGTGTCGTCGCTAAGATATGGAGGGCCACCCCGTTTTAGCAAGTCCAGTGGAGAGCCGATGTCCCCAGACACCACAGCCGCGCAGGCCGGACGGCCGATGCGCGCGGACGCGCGCCGTAACCGCGACCGGATCCTCGCCGCGGCCGAGACGGCGATCGCCGAGCACGGAGCGGAGGCGTCCCTCGAGGAGATCGCCCGGCACGCGGGGGTCGGCTCGGCCACCCTGCACAGGCACTTCCCCTCCCGCCAGTCGCTGCTGGAGGCCGTCTTCAGCGGCAGGGTGGAGGCCCTCTGCGCGAAGGCGGGCGAGCTGGGCGCGCAGCTCGGCCCGGCTCCCGCGCTGGTCGCGTGGCTGCGGGCCGTGGGCACGCATGCGGCGGCCAACCGAGGGCTGGCCGCGTCACTGCTGGGAGGCGACCCGGCGATGGGCGCCAACTGCCACACGATGATCGTGAACGCCGGCGGCGACCTGCTGGAGCGTGCGCGCCGGGCGCACGCCGTACGCGAAGGCGTCGCGATCGTCGATCTGCTCAAGCTCGTCAGCGCCATCTCACTGGCCACCGAGCAGGAGCCTGGCGGTGCGGCCGAGGCCGATCGCCTGCTCGCCCTCGCGATCAACGGCGTGCTCGCCTGACCTCTCCTCACCCCATGGAGAACCGCGACCCGTGTCGGCGGACCGCCGGCGCACGGCGGGGGCCTCTTGCGGCGAGGGCGCGGGAGCTGTCATCCTCTTAGGCATGATCATTGAAAGGGGCGATGTCGCCCGCGCTCTGTGAGCGTCCCCCGGCGGCTGCAGGCCGCCGACATCCGTGACGAATGGCTGGGCTGGGCGTTGTCGACGCTGCCCGCCGACCAGACGGCCGCCGAGGCCGCGATCTCCGAACTGTACGAACGAGCCGGACGGCCCGCGCCGCGCTTCCTCTGGGTCGACTCCCCGAACGCCGCGATGGAGTTCGTTCCTGCCGGCATCCCGATGCGCGACTTCGTCAAGACCCTCTCGATCGCGCCCCGCCTGGCCACGCTCGGCTCCGAGCTGCGCGAGGCGCTCGACCGACGGGTGGGCCATCCGTGGGCGCTGTCGTGGGGACAGGGCGAGCCCGACCCTCTCGACGCCGAGGTGCGCGACCCGCTGCGTGACTTCGTCAGGGACGGCGTCTGCACGCCCCTGCGGCTGGCGCTCCCGATGGCCGAAAGGCTCACCTGGTACGGCCAGCACGACGCGTACTGGGTCGCCCACTACGACGCCTGGCGGCGGATCGGCGGCCGCACCTTCAGAGGCCTGAACGGGCAGCTCGACCTGTGGGCGACGCTGGCCCGCTCCTGCGGCTGGTGGTGGCCCATGGAGGAGCTGTGCGTCGTCTCCCTGCGGCCGGTCTCGGTGAGAACCGAGGAGCAGCGCCTTCACAGCGAGCAGGGCCCTGCCGTGGCGTACGCCGACGGCTGGAGCGTGCACGCATGGCGCGGCACCAGGGTGCCGTGGTGGGTGATCTCCGACCCGACCCCCGACAGGATCGCCCAGGAGCCGAACATCGAGGTACGGCGCTGCGCGATCGAGCGCCTCGGCTGGGAGGTCTACATCGAGCAGGCGGGGCTGCGCCTGGTCGCGACCGCGCGCGACCCCGGCAATCCCGGCTTCGACCTGCTGCTGTACGACCTGCCCGGCACGGTGTGGGGCCGCCGCGCCCGTGTCCTGCTCGCCACCAACGGCTCGGTGGAGCGGGACGGCCGGCGGCGGCGCTACGGCCTCGGAGTCCCCGACCACCTGGACGACCCCGTCGCCGCCGCCGCATGGACCTACGGCCTGTCCACCGATCACTACGCCCAGCTGGCCCGACGCACATGAACCCGACGCACCCGAAACCCGCGCGCCCGAACCCGGCGCACACGAACCCGACACACACGAAACTCGCGCACACGAACCCGACGCACCCGAAAGGAGAACCCATGACCGTCAACCTCGCCACCCTGTCCGACCGCACCGGCCTGGCCGTACTGGAGCACCTGGAGCGGCAGGTCGCCATCCCCGTCATCGAAGGGCTCCAGGCCCAGGGTGACCTCCTCGTCGTCCCGCTGCGGCTGGTCGGCGCCGCCGTCACCGTCAGGGACTGGGCGCGCTGGCAGGACGTGCCCGCCACCGGTCTCGAACTGCTGCGCGGCGCGGCGGGAGGCAACCCCCACAGCCTGGTCGCCGACCCCGGGACCTGCACCTGGACGACCGACGTGCGCGACACCTTCCGGCTCGCGCTCGGCGTCTTCCGCAACAGCACACCCGTCTACCTCCTGCACCCCGAGCACGGCGCGACCGGGTTCACGCCCGGCGCGTACGTGGTGCGCCGCCAGCGCGAGTTCGACCACCGCCTCACGCTCAGGGGCGGCGGTGGTCACCGTCTGATCGCCGACTGATCTCGTCCCTCCACGTCTGGGCGCGCGGCCGCCGACCCGGCCGCGCGCCCACCTTCGCCCTCGGCGGTCAGCCGTGGTTGAGGCGCCAGAAGTCGGAGACGGTCTGGCGGTTCTGCAGGTCTCCGAGCAGGCCCTTGGGATCGGTGTGGAAGAGCTGGCCCTTCCAGTCGGCGAGGCCTGGCGGGGTGACCAGCGGTTTGACGGTGCCGTTGCCCGAGACGCCGCCCTCGCCGATCTCGTGCCTGACCCCCTCCTCGGTCATGATGAAGTGCACGTACAGCTTGGCGGCGTTGGGATGCCTGCTCTTGGCCGCGATGGCGACGTACTTCGGGTAGCTGAAGCCGACGAACGGTTGCATCCCCTCGCACGCCGACTGGGCGTACCCCTTGTCCTCGTTGTTGCGGAACTTCGAGATCGACATGAAGCCGATCTTCTTCTCGGTGGCGCTCGGCGCGCCTATCGCGCCCGAGATGTCCTCATCGGATCCGGTCAACACCGGCCTGTTGCCCGATATCCGCTTGATCCACTCGTAGGCGGCGCTCCTCTCCCCCGCCTCCAGCGCCTTGCCGTACTTCGCCTGGTAGGCCTGCTCCAGGGCCTGGTTGCCGTGGGCGTCCAGTTGGGTGAAGAACGACAACACGGTCGGCTTGCCCAGCGGATCCTGCATCACGAGCTTGCCGGCCCACTCGGGTTCGGTCAGGTCCCACACGTTCTTCACCGGGCATCCCCCGGGCGAGAGCCTGGTGTTGTAGGCGAAGATCGTCGCCTTCGACAGCGCGAGCAGCGGACTGTGGTTCTCGGCCGGGATCTGGTCCTTCAGGTCGGCGGGCACCCATGTCCGCGCCACACCCTGCGGGATCAACTGACCCACCAGGACGCCGCCGTCCTCGTACATCGCCGCGTCGATGGTGACGTTGTCCGCGGCGTGCTCCCTGGTCATCTTCTCCGCGGTCTGCGGGGTGTCGGACTTCACCCCCTCCATCGCGATGCCGTACTTCGCGGTGAACGCCTTGGCCACTTCCTCGATGTCTCCGCTGGAGTCGTAGACCACGAGGCTGCCCTCCTTCTTGGCGGCGGCCACCAGCGTGTCCAGGCTGAAGTTCGCGTCGACCGAGGGGCCGGGCAGCGGCTCGGCCGCCTTCGTCTCCGGTGTCACGCCGGCGCCCGTGGAGGGCGCGCATCCGGCGACGGCCAGCGCCATCAGCGCCACTGGGATGAGCTTCCGGGTACGCCTCACGATGGCGTCACTCCTTTTGCCTGTCGGGGGTCGTATGCGCCGCCCAGAGCCCCGGATCCGGCACCGCAGTGGGCCCAACGATGAACGCGAGCCCATAGGTTGTCAAGACATACTGACCTACTGAATCAGATGCCTGGCAAATCGTCCTTATGTCAGGACAAAGTATTGACTGTTCATCTGTTGTTCATCTAGAACTGGAGGCCTCAGGACGAGGAGACATCATGCGTGTGGGCTTACTCGGCCTTGGTCGTATCGACGCACTCCATGGGCGCCGCTCCCCCCCGGCGCGAAGGCCCGTTCCACGACGCCCGAGCGTCAACCCGACCGTGGCAGACCAGCGCCTCCTCCGCTGATGGGGTGGACGCTGGCGTTCGCCGCCGTGGCGATCCTCTTCGTGCTGATCAGCGGAGCCAACGACGGCGCCACCCTCATCGGCCTCGGGCTGAGGTTTCCCCATTCGCCTGGATGGGCCGTCGCCGTCATTCTCGTGGCGACGCTCTTCGCCGGCCCGTACGTGCTGGGGGTCTCCGTGGCGCGGACCTTCACCGAGCGGCTCGCGGGGCTCGGGACCAGCGGCGGCGCGATGGCGTTCCTGGCCGGCGTGCTGACGGCGGTGGCCGTGGTCGCGGTCCTGACCGGCAGGGGGCTGCCGACCAGCCTGACCCTCGCGGTGATCGGCGGCATCACGGGCGCGGGGCTCGGCGCGGGGCTCCCGGTGTCATGGTCGGGCCTCGGCGCGGTCCTCGCCGTCGGAGCCGGAGCGCCCCTGGCCGGGCTGGTCCTGGGCTACCTGCTGGGAGCCATGTCGCGGCGGGTGCCCTCCTGCCGCCGGATGCCCAGGCTCGTGCTCGCCGCCCACCTGCTGGCCTACACGGCACAGTGCGCGGCCTACGCGGTGAACGACGGCCAGAAGATGGTCGCGGTGGTGAGCGTCGCCGTCGGCGTGGGCCGCGAAGGACTCGGCGGAGTGGGGCCCGTCGACGTGCCGCCGGCGTGGATGGCCGCCCTCACGCTGCTCTTCCTCACCGGCTCCATGACCAGCCTGACGCGCGTGGGAGAGCGGCTGGGCCGCGGTCTGGTCCTCACCAGGCCGCTGCACATCGTCTCGGCCGAGACGGCGGCCACTGCCGCCGTCCTCGGCAGCTCGGCCCTGGACAGCCCGGTGAGCATGACCCAGTCCGTCACGGCGGGAGTCGTCGGCGTGGCGACGAGCGAAGGAGCCAGGAAGGTGCGATGGCAGGGTGTGCTCACCATGGGCACGGCATGGCTGCTCACACTGCCCTCGTCGATGACGCTGGGCTGCCTGGCAGGCCTTGGGCTGAGGCTGTTGTGAGCCGCCTGGGCGGGCGCCGCCAGCGGTTCGTGCGAGCCTGGGACGATCTGCGCGGCCGGTCGGGACGGCGGGTGGTCAACCTGGTCCGCGGCCAGGTCGCCGTCGCGAGGGCAGGAGCCGTCCTGGCCCACTCGACCGCGTTCGGCGCCACCGGGCGGTCGGCCGCGCGTACCCGGATGGCGGTGGTGGAGCACGAGGGCGACGCCGCGCGGGCCGAACTCGTGCGAGCTCTGCGGCGGGTACTGGCGACCCCCATCGACAGGGAGGACCTGTTCAGGCTCTCCCGCTCGATCGACGACGTCCTGGACCACCTGCGCGACTACGTGCGCGAGAGCGACCTGTTCGGACCGCGGGACCTCACCTTCGCGGTCGAGCCGCTGCTGGCCGTGATCGACGGCCTCGACGAGCTGGAGAGCGCGGTGGCGAAGATGCTCGACGATCCAGGCTCGGTCACCGTGGCCGTCCTGGCCACGCGCAAGTCCTGCAGCCGGGTCCGGCAGCTCTACCAGGCGCGGCTCACCGAGCTGTTCGCCGGATCGCTGGAGATGGACACTCTGCGCGAAAGGGAGCTGCTGTCGCGCCTCGACGCCGTGGGGCGCCGGCTCGGGGAGGCCGCCGACGTGCTCGCCGACGCGATGCTCAAACGAAGCCACTGAGCGCCGAGAGGCCACCGAATGTTCGCACGAAGCCATCCGATGCCGACGGGCCTCGCACTGCGACGGTCCTCGTCAACCCCCCGAAGGAAGTCCTCATGGCTGTCAACACCAGGCGACCGGCGGAGAGGCCGCCTGCCCCACCCAGACGGCGCCGGCTGGTCTACCGGCTGCGCGTGCTGCGGCACGATCCGACCGCGGCGCTCGGACTGATCCTCCTCATCCTGCTCGCCTACCTTGTCGTGGCACCGCTGGTCGCGGTCCTGTCCGACGCCTTCCGCCTGCAGTACGGCGACGGCGTGCACGCCGGGCAGCAGCCCGGCGAGTGGACCGGCTACTACCTGTGGCGCGTCTTCCGCTCCCAGATCAGCGGCCTGCTGTTCTGGGAGCCGCTGCTCAACACGTTGGTGATCGCGGTCGGCACCACGCTGTTCGCGCTGGTGGTCGGCGGTGGTACGGCGTGGCTGGTGACCAGGACCAACATGCCGGGGCGCCGGTGGCTGGCAGGCGCGCTGGTGGTCCCCTACATGCTGCCGTCGTGGACCTTCTCCCTGGCCTGGCTCTCGCTGTTCAAGAACGAGCGCGCGGGCGGACAGGTCGGGTTCCTGCAGGCTCAGGGCATCCGCACGCCCGACTGGCTCGCCTACGGGGCGCTGCCGATCATCGTCACCCTGGGACTGCACTACTACCCGTTCGTGCTGCTCCTCGTGGGCAACGCGTTGCGCCGCATCGACGCGCAACTGGAGGACTCCGCGCGCATTCTCGGCGCCCCCCAGCGCACCGTCATCCGGCGGATCGTGATACCGCTGATGCTTCCCGCGCTGTCCTCCGCCGTGCTGCTGGTGGTCGGCCGGGTACTCGGGACGTTCGGCACGCCGTACGTCCTCGGTCTTCCCGCGGACTACCGAGTGCTGTCCACCGGGCTCTTCCAAGCGATCCGCGACCGCAGCACGGGCGTGGCCTCCGTGCTCACCACCGTCATCGTGGTCATCGGGGTACTGATCGTCCTGGCCGACACCCGGATGATGCGCGAGCATCGCCGGTTCGTCACGGTGGGCGGCAGGGGCGCGATGGACCGGCTGGGCGACCTGCGCCGCTGGCGCTGGCCCGCCTTCGCGTTCGGTCTGCTCGCCTTCACGGTGAGCGTCGTGGTACCGGTGCTCACGCTGCTGCTGTCCACCGTCACCCGTACGCCTCTCGACCTTTCCACCTTCACCCTCGACTACTGGATCGCCGAGCGGCTGCCCGGCGCGGTCGGCTTCCCCCACGGGGTCCTGCGCGGTTCCGAGCTGTGGGAGGCGGCGTGGAACTCGCTGCGCATCGTCGGCCTGGCCTCGCTGATCTGCGCGATCGCGGGCCTGCTGATCGGCTACGTCGTGGTGCGAGGAACGGCTCCACGGGTGGCCGCATTCCTGCGCCAGGTCTCCTTCCTGCCCTACCTCATCCCCGGCATCGCCTTCGCGGCCGCCTCGCTGTCACTGTTCGCCGTCGCCAGGGGACCTCTTCCCGCCCTGTACGGAACGACGTTCCTGCTGATCCTGGTGATGGCCGTGACGCACCTGCCGTACAGCTCACGCTCGGGCATCGCGGCGATGATGCAGCTCGGCCGCGAGCCGGAGGAGGCCGCGCAGATCGCCGGCGCCTCCTGGTGGCAGCGGATGCGGCGGATCATCTTCCCGATCCAGAAGGGCGCTCTCGTCACCGGGGTCGTGCTGCCGTTCGTCTCCGGGCTCAAGGAGCTCAGCATCGTGATCATGCTGACCACGACAGGGACGCAGTTGCTCACCACCCTGTCGATCGGCCTCGTGGACTACGGCTACACCCAGCTCGCCAACGCGGTCGTGCTCATGATCGCGTTGATCTCCTTCACCATGACCTACCTGACCCAGCGTCTGACCAAGAGCAGCCTGGCGTCCGGCCTAGGAGGATAGATGCCGACCATCACCCTCAGCGCAGTCGCCAAGAGCTACGGCGGAGGCGACTACGCCGTGAAAGACCTCGATCTCACTGTCCCCGACGGCGCGTTCATGTGCCTGCTCGGCCCCTCCGGCTGCGGCAAGACCACCACGTTACGGATGATCGCCGGTCTCGAGCAGCCGACCGCCGGCACCATCGCCGTCGCTGACAGGGTCCTCGACTCCGTCGAGCAGGGCCTCTACGTCCCGCCGGAGAAGCGCGGGATGGGACTGGTCTTCCAGAACTACGCGCTGTGGCCGCACCTGTCGGTTCGCGACAACGTCGAGTTCGGCCTGCGCATGCGCAAGGTCCCCGCGCCTGACAGGCGGTCGAGGGCCGAGGCCGCGCTGAAGATGGTCCACGTCGACGACGCCATAGACCGCTACCCCTCCCAGCTCTCCGGCGGCCAGCAGCAGCGTGTGGCACTGGCCAGGATGCTGGCGATCAATCCCGGTGTGCTCCTGCTCGACGAGCCGCTGTCCAACCTCGACGCCCAGCTCCGGCTGGAGATGCGGGCCGAGCTCAAGCGCATCCACGAGGAGTCGGGAGCGACGATCGTCTTCGTCACGCACGACCAGCTGGAAGCCCTCACCATGGCCACCGACGTCGCGGTCATGAAGGAGGGCGAGCTGCAGCAGCTGGCCGCCCCGATGGACCTGTACGCCAGACCCGCCAACCGGTTCGTCGCCGCGTTCGTCGGCAGCCCGCCGATGGCGATCGTCGACGTCGGTCCCGCGCCCACCGGCCTGGCCGCCTCGCTGCTGCACTTCGTGGAATCCCGCGCCGAGGGGTGCGCCCCCGCGGCCGTCGGCATCAGGCCCGAGGCGCTCCACCTCGGCGCCCCGCCTGATTCCGCGTGGCGCGAGGAGGCCACGGTCGAGGCCGTGCTGCCGGCCGGCTCCTCCTGGACCGTACGGCTGCGCGTCCTCGAGACGGAGCTGTACGCGCTCTCCTACACACCGGTCCTCGCCGCCCCCGGCGACATGCTGACCTGCTGGACCGAGCACATGCACCTGTTCGGCGAGGACGGCGGCAGGATCTCGGCCTGGGACACGCCGGGGGTGGGCGCGTGATCGGACCCAAGGCGCTGCTCCTCGACTTCGGCGGCGTGATCGTGGAGACGGTCAAGCGCCAGACGTGGGCGGCCGAGCTCGCCGCGGAGGTGCGCGACCTCCTCGGCAGGGCCGGATTCGACGGCCTCGGGCTCGAGGAGATCGAGAGCGACATCCGGGCCGGGGCACGCGCCGACGGCTACTGGAAGGACTCCACGTCCCGTCAGCTCGCCCCAGAGGAGATGACGCACCGCAGGTTCTGGGCCGACTTCGTCGCAGCCGACTGGCCGGACCAGGCCCGCTGGCTGGTGAGCGCCGAGGCGACACCGCTCTGCAGGCGGATGGGCGAACTGCGCAGCGAACGCAAGCTCAGGGCGGGGACGGAAGATCTCCTGGCCGCCTGCTGGGCGCACGGCGTCACGCCCGCGGTCGTCAGCAACGCGCTGTGCGGCACGGTGCACAGGGACTACCTGGCCGGCAACGGGCTCGACCGCCGGTTGGCGGTGCAGGTCTACAGCGACGAGGTCGGCGTTCGCAAGCCCAACCCGGAGATGATCTGGATCGCCTGCCGAGCGCTCGGCGTCGATCCCGCGCAGGTCTGGTACGTCGGCGACACCTACGACCGCGACGTGGTGTGCGGCGCCCGCGCCCGGGTGGGAGCCACCGTCCTGATGATCTCCCGGAGCACCGAGAAGATCCCCTACAAGGTGCGCCAGAGCCCTCAGGCGACCGTCGAGGACCCCCATGGCCTGCTGAGTCTCCTGGAGGAGAGATGGACCTGACCACCTCACGCGAGCTGACCGCCATCGCGGTCGAGGCGGCACGAGCGGTCGGCGAGGAGTTACGAGCCGCCTTCCGCTCCAGGCCGGACGTACGAACCAAGCGCGACTTCCACGACCCGGTGACCAAGCACGACCTGGCCGCCGAGGAGCGCATCAGGGAGGTCCTGACCGCCCGCTGTCCGAGCAGCGTCGTCGTGGGAGAGGAGGAGGGCAGCAAGGGCGAGGGCGACATCAGCTGGTACGTCGACCCCATCGACGGCACGGCGAACTTCGCCGCCGGTCTGCCGTTCTTCTGCACCTCCATCGCGGCGGTGGTGGACGGCGCGGTCGTGGCCGGCGTCGTCTACGACCCGGTTCGCGACGACGAGTTCACCGCCTCGCTCGGCGGCGCCTTCTGCAACGGCGAGCCCCTGCGCAGCACCGGCGCGCGCACGGACCGGGAGGCGGTGCTGCTGTCGAGCTATCCCACCCCTCGCGACCTGGCGGCGGAGGGCGAGGCGGCGCTGCACCGCTTCGCCCGGATGGTCAACGCCTTCGCCACGACCCGCCGCCCGGGAAGCGCGGCACTGAAGCTGGCGCACGTCGCCGCAGGCTGGTCGGACGTCGCCTACGGGACACACGTCAACGCCTGGGACGTGGCCGCCGGCTCACTCCTGGTGGAGCAGGCGGGAGGCGTCTACATCCCGCTGTCCGGCAGCGTCTTCACCGCGGGCGGCTACCTTGCCTGCGTCGGCGGGTTCGACCTGGCCGGCTCCGTGATGGCCGAGGTCCGCGCGGAGAGGAGGTCCGCGTGATCCGCTGGATCGTCACCGACCTGGACGGCACGCTAGTGGGGCGCGATCTGGCCATGGTGCCCGCCAGCAGGCAGGCGCTGCGCCGCTTCCGATCCGCGGGCGGAGAGGTGGTCATCGCCACCGGGCGGACGGAGCGCTCGGCCCGCCGCTACTACGACGAGCTGGATCTCGACGGGGCGACGATCCTCTACAACGGCGCCAGGACGGTGAACCTCGCCACGGGAGAGGTGCTGCGCGCCCGCCACCTGCCGGCGGACGCGTGGAAGGCGCTGCTCGACCTGTTCGGCGCGCTCCCTGAAGGCGTCCACCCCGTGGTGTTCTGCGGCGGCGAGGCCCTGGCCGTGCACGACGTAGCCGGACTGCGAGACTACGCCCGGCGCGACGGGATCGCGCTGCGCGATCCCGGCGGATGGGCGGCGCTGCCACCAGGAGAGATCACCAAGTGCATGCTGATCGGCGATCCGTTTCCCGCTCCTGACATCCCGGGAACCATCACGGTCCGATCCGAGGCGACCTATCTGGAGGTGCTGCCCGAGGGCGCGTCCAAGGGAGGCGCGCTTCGCGAGCTCGCCGCGGCCCGCGGCGTCCCGCTGGAGGAGATCGCGGCGGTCGGCGACAACCCCAACGACATCGACATGATCACGACAGCGGGGCTCGGGGTCGCGGTCGGTGACGGTCACCCGGAGGTCCGGAAGGCGGCCGACGTCGTGGTCGGAGCCTGCTCGGAAGGAGCCGTCGCCGAGGTGGTGGAGCTGGCGCTCGCTGCCATTTGAGCGGATGTCCTGACATAAGGATGTCCTATTGCATCCAGGAAAATCCGCGGTTACGTTCCTTGAGAAGGTCCACCCCCCACACGAGGAGGCGCCATGCGTCCCCTGTCCAGACTCGTCCTGACGGTCGTGACGTTCTCGCTGATAGGAGGGATGGCGACCCCCGCCATGAGTCACGGCCTCCCCTCCGTGGACCCGGAGGCGGAGACCCCTGCCCTGTTCGACGACGAGGCGGGGCACAACGCCAACGGCGACGACCCGGCGATCTGGCTGCACCCGTCGCAGTCCGGCAAGAGCGTGGTGATCACCACGGCGAAGGAGGGCGGCCTGTTCGTCCACGACCTCGACGGTCGGCAGCTCCAGCACTTCCCCGCCCCCGCGGCCCCCGGCCCCGACGACGAGCCGGGACGGTTCAACAACGTCGACGTCACCTACGGCTTCGGCGGGCGAGACCTCGCGGTCGTCTCCGATCGCGGGCGGGACATCCTCCGGATCTACGCCATCTCGGGCGGCCGTCTCACCGACGTGACCGACCCCGCCGCGCCGTTCGTGTTCAACGCCACCCAGCAGGAGGTCAACGACGCGCAGACGGCGTACGGCCTGGCCGCGTGGAAGGACTCCACCGGCACGTACGCGCTGGTCAGCAGGCGCCACAAGACCTCGGTCGGCCTGGTCAAGCTCCTGCCAGGGCCAGGCGGCACGGTCGGCTACCAGCCGGTCAGGACGCTGGACCTGCCCGCGTCGTTCACTCTCCCGAACGGGCAGACCTGGACCCCCTGCACAGAGCCCGGCGAGCTGGCGCAGGTCGAGGGGATGGTCGTGGACCAGGAGAGGGACATCCTCTACGCGGCGCAGGAGGACGTCGGCATCTGGCGGATGCGGGCGGACCTGACCGGAACACCGGTGCTGATGGACAAGGTGAGGGAGTACGGCGTTCCCGGTAGCTACGACCCCGAGACCGAGGAGTGCAGCCCCGGCGCCGACCCCGGCTACGGCGGCCGGCACCTGAGCGCGGACGCCGAGGGCCTCACGATCTACTACCGGGAGGACGGCAAGGGCTACCTGATGGCCTCCAGCCAGGGTGACAGCACCTTCGCCGTCTACCGCAGGGAGGGCTCCAACGCCCATCTCAGGCAGTTCAGGATCGGACAGGACGACGGCATCGACGGCGTCGAGAACAGCGACGGGTCGGCCGTGCTGAACGTCCCCATGGGCGACTTCGACGAGGGGCTGTTCGTGGCCCACGACGGCGCCAACACGCCGGCCGTGCCCGACAGGGAGAACACGAACTTCAAGTTCACCGGCTGGGGTGACATCGCCGAAGAGCTCGACCTCGACGTGGACACCGACGGCTGGAACCCTCGCGACTGAGAACCGGGCACAGCCCGGCGGCCAGGGCCCCGTCAGCGGCGGCGCAGCGCACCCGCGCGCGCCGCCGCCAGGGTGAGCAGGGCCGCCCGCTCGGCGGTGATCTCGTCGACGGGGTCGCCGGTGACCAGCAGCCGGAAGTAGACGGGCGCGGCGAGGGCCTTGAGCAGTTCGGAGGGGTCGGTCCCCTCGGGCAGCTCGCCCCGCTCGACCGCGCGGGCGACCACCGGCTCGGCCCGCCTGAACCTGTCGTCGAAGACCTGCCGCCTCGCCTCGGCGACGCCGGGGACGTCCGCGGCTCCCGAGAACATCGCGGCCAGCAGGGCCCGGCCCTTCGGCGCCGTCATCATGCGCACCAGCGAGCGCGCGAGCTCTCCCAGGTCGCTTTCGATCGACCCGGTGTCGGGGATGGGCACGTCCATCGCCGACAGATCGGCCAGGGCGTCGGCGACCAGGCTCTCCCTGTCCGCCCACCGCCGGTAGAGCGTCGTCTTGTGCACCCCGGCCCGCAGCGCGACGCCCTCGACGGTGAGCGCGGCGTAGCCCTTCTCCACCAGTTCGGCCAGCGTCGCCGCGTGCACGGCGTCACGCACTTTCGCGCCACGCCCGACCTGCCGGGGACGGTGGAACTCAGAATCCATTGCAACTCCAAGTTGCGTTACAGCCGGACGGAATGCCACCATCAGGCTATCGCAACTTGAAGTTGCAAAAGGAGGGCTTTCTCATGCACGCACGCATTCCCGACCAGTCAGGGCGGATCGCCGTGGTGACCGGCGCCAACAGCGGCATCGGCTACGTCACGGCCCGCGAGCTGGCCCGCCGCGGCGCCCACGTCGTGCTGGCCTGCCGCAGCCCCGAACGCGGGCGCGGCGCGCTCGACCGCCTGCTCGCCGAGGCGCCAGGCTCGCGGGCCGAGCTGCGCCGGCTCGACCTGTCCAGCCTCGAGTCGGTCCGCTCCTTCGCCTCGCGGTGGGATCTGGGACGGCTCGACCTGCTGATCAACAACGCGGGCGTGGCGATGGTCCCCTTCTCCAGGACGGCCGACGGCTTCGAGACCCACTTCGGCGTCAACCATCTGGGCACGTTCGCACTGACGGGGCTGCTGATGCCGTACCTTCTGGCCGGCGGGGAGGCCAGGGTGGTGACGGTCAGCAGCGAGGGCCAGCGCTTCGCCAGGTTCGACCTGAGCAACCTCAACGCCGAGCGCGGCTACAGCGCGCCCTTCGCCTACGTGCAGTCCAAGAGGGCCAACCTCTACTTCGCCGTCGAGCTGCAGCGCAGGATGACGGCGGCGGGCCTGCCGCTGCGCAGCATGGCGGTCGCGCCGGGCCTCACCCGCACCAACGTCCTGACAGGAGGCGCCAACGCCGGCCGCGGCGCGGTGTACCGGCGCCTCATCCGGCTGCTGGTCCGCCTGACCTTCCAGCCCACCGAGGGCGGCGCGCGCACCTCGCTGCACGCGGCGACCGCCCGGGACCTGCCGGGCGGCAGCTACGTCGCCCCCGGCGGCCTGCTCGAGCTGAGGGGATCGCCCACGATCCGGCAGGGGCACAGGGCGATCCACGACCCCGTCACCGCGAGCCGCCTGTGGGAGCTGTCGGAGCGGCTTACCGGCGTCCGCTACGAGACGCCGACCGACACGGCGGCGTAGTCGCTCCGAAGAGCGCTCACCCTTGAGCGGAGCAGTTCACTCCGCGATCGATAGGATGAGCGGCATGAGCGCACCCGGGCACCGCGGCAGGCGTCAGGCTGAGGCCGAACGCAACGACCGCGCCCTTCTGCAGGCCGCGCGAGAGGTGCTCGCCGCCGACGGCGCCCACGCCTCGGTGGCCTCGATCGCCGCCAGGGCAGGCGTCGGGATCGGCAGCCTCTACCGCCGTTACCGCACCAAGGAGGAGCTCTTCCAGCGGCTGTCGGCGCTCTCGCTCGAGCACTGGAACGAGGCCGCAGAGCGGGGCCTGGCCGACGACGACCCCTGGCGCGGGCTGAGGGGCTTCATCACGGCGTGCGTGGAGTTCGGCCAGGGGTCGCTGTCGCCGGTCGCCGGCACCATCGAGGTCACCGAGCAGATGGAGGCGAGCAGCGCCAGGGGCGACGAGCTGCTGGCCGCGCTGGTGACCAGGGCGCACGAGGCGGGGGTCCTGCGGGCGGACGTCACCGCCGTCGACATCTCCCTGCTGATCGAGCAGCTCGGCACCTCGCCCCTGCTCGACCAGCTGCGCAAGCAGGGCCGCGACGACCTCGTCGGGGCGGCCGCCGAGGCTCGCGCGCGGCTCGTGGCCATCGCCGTGGACGGCCTGCGCGCCGTCCACACCGAGCCCCTGCCCGGCGGCGCGCCCAGCGGCGGGCTCTTCACCGAACGCTGGGCGCGCGCCCCCGAACCTCCTGCCACGGGCGCGAGGAGCCAGGGCCGGGCAGGCTGAGGACCCTCGCGGGCGGGCCGCCCGGGTCAGGACAGCGGCTGGACCGACTGCGCGTGACGGAAGACGTCGCGCGGGTCCCAGCGCGTCTTCACCTGCCGCAGCCTGGCGTAGTTGCCGCCGTAGTAGAGCTCGTGCCACGGCTGGTCAGAGCCGTTCCACCGCGGGTCGTTGAGGTCGACGTCGGCGTAGTTGACGAAGCAGCCGTCCGTCGTCCCGCCGCGCGCGGGGACGCCGCCCGTGGCGGCGAAGGTGTCGCGGTAGCACTCCCTGATCCACTGCAGGTGCTTGGCGTCGTCGGCGGGGGGGCTGCCACACCGAGGCGAACATCACCTTCAGCACCGAGTCGCGCTGGGGCACCGCCGTGGCCTCAGGCCCGACCGTGTTCACCCTGCCTCCGTAGGCGGCGAGCTGGACCATGGAGCCGAGGTGCGGCTGGTAGTCGGCGCGGGTCAGGTTCCGGTGGATCCCCGCGATCTGATCGTCGGTGAAGCCCCTGCGCAGGTAGGCCGACTTGTACTTCGCCCTGTCGTTCGGGTTGGTCCCTGCGAAGCCGTTCCACCACACGCCGTGCACCCACGGCACCGTGCGGTGCTGGGTCTGCCGCGCGGCGACGCCGACGCCCTCTCCGATCGCCGCGGTGAAGTCGCTCATCAGCTTCTCGGCGTCCGGCCTGGTGGCGTCCAGCTGGGCGGCCAGGGTGACGGTGCCGTGCGCCTGATGCGTCAGCCTCAGGTGGCTGAAGAGGCTGTTGTACGGCGAGTCCGCCGCGCTGTTGGCCTCGAACCACGCGCCCGCGTTGCGCACGAGCCTGGTGAATCCCTCCTGGGTCAGGCCCGCCCACGGCCAGTTCTGCACGTGGAGCAGCAGCTCAGGAGGCGGCTTCGGCAGCAGCTCGCCAGGATCGTCGCCCTTCGCCCCCGGCGTGCGGAACCAGTAACGGGTGACGATGCCGAAGTTGCCCCCGCCTCCTCCTGTGTGCGCCCACCACAGCTCGTGGTTGGGGTCGTCGGGCTCCCTGGTGGCGACGACCGCCCTGGCCGCGCCCGACCTGCCGACGACCACCACCTCCACGGCGTACAGGTGGTCGACCGCCAGGCCGTGCAGGCGGTTCAGCGCGCCGTACGCGCCGCCCACCACGTGACCGCCCATGCCGACGTTCTGGCAGATGCCGGCGGGGATCACCACACCCCACCGGGTGAACAGCGTTCTGTAGACGTCGGCGACCAGCGCCCCGGCCTCCACCGCGATCGCCCGCCTGGCGCGGTCGTAGGAGATCGCCCTCATCTGCGACAGGTCGACGACGACCTGGACGTCGGGGCTGGTGACGAAGTCCTCGAAGCAGTTGCCTCCGCTGCGCGCCACCACGCGCCTGCCCGCCTTGACCGCTTCGGTCACGGCCTGCACCACGTGCGCGGTCGTGCCGGCCACCCTGATGTACTCGGGCCTGCCCATCCAGCGCTGGTTCGACCCCGTGCGCAGGTCGGCGTAGCGAGGGTCGCCAGGAAGGACCGTGCTCGCCTGCGCCTCCCCTCCCTGGCTCTCCTCGGCGGCGGCGGGTCCCGCCGCCCACGCCATGGCCGAGCTCCCGACCGCCACGGCACCGCCCGTGATCATGGTCCTTCGCGACAGTGAGTCCATCACGCCCCTCGATGATGTGGGAAACGACACCGACGCTAGGAGGGCGGGCGGCGGGGGGACAGGGCCGATCCGCGCCCACCTGGCCAGGGCCGGTCACGCCGCGATCTCGAAGTCGTAGGCTCGCCGCCATGGAGTTGCACGTCAGCCTGGACAGGAGCGATCTGTCCGGGCAGATCTACCGGCAGATCAGGCAGGCCGTCCTGGACGGGCGATTAAGGCCGGGCGACCCGCTGCCCTCCAGCAGGGAGCTGCACCGGCGCCTGCAGGTCTCCCGCAACACGGTGTGCACGGCCTACGAGAGGCTGACGGGAGAGGGATTCCTCGTCACCCGCACGGGGGCGGGCACCTACGTCAGCGCGGCGGTGGGCCAGAGCGCGACAGACGGCGGCCCGGCCGGTGAGGCACTGCGGGCCAGACCCCTGTGGGAGCGGGCGGCCGAACCACCCGACCTCAGCGCGGTACGGGTCAGGTTCGACCTGCGGCCGGGGTCCGTCGACGCCAGGCTGTTCCCCTACCAGACCTGGCGCAGGGTCCTCACCGCGGAGCTGCGCGCCTCGGCGGTCGGCCCCGCGACGCACGGGGACCCGCTCGGGCTGCCCGCGCTGCGCGGGGCGATCGCCAGGCACATCGGCCTGTCCCGCGGCGTGCGCACCGACGCGGACCACGTCGTCGTCACCACGGGGACCCAGCAGTCCCTCGACCTCGTGACCAGGGTGCTGGTCGAGCCTGGCGAGCGGGTCGCGGTGGAGGAGCCGGGGTACGGCATGGCCAGGAAGCTGTTCGCCTCACTCGGCGCCCTGGTCGTGCCGGTGCCGGTCGACCGCGACGGCCTGGTCGTCGAGGCCGTCCCCCACGGCGTGCGGATGATCTATGTGACCCCTTCGCACCAGTGCCCGCTCGGCATGCCGATGACACTGGCCCGCCGGATGGAGCTGCTGGCCCGCGCGGAGGCCGAGGGAGCCGCGGTGGTCGAGGACGACTACGACAGCGAGTTCCGCTACACGGGACGCCCCGTCGAGTCGCTGCACGGCCTCGACCGCGCGGGTCGGGTGCTGTACCTGGGCTCGTTCTCCAAGACCATGCTGCCGACGCTGCGGATGGGCTTCCTGGTCGTGCCGCCTTCGCTGCGGCGTGCCGTACGGGCGGCCAAGCATCTGTCCGACTGGCACACCGCGCTGCCGAGCCAGGCGGCGCTGGCCCGCTTCATCGACGAGGGGGCGCTGGCCCGCCATGTGCGCAGGGCCCGCCGCGAGTACCACGTGCGCCGTGACAGGGTGCTGGCCGCGCTGGCCACGGACCTGGCCCCGTGGCTGGAGCCTGTCCCCGCCGCGGCGGGGCTGCACGTCAGCGCCTTCGCCCGCACGGGCGGCGTCCAGGACCTGCTGGACGTGGCGGCGCGGGCCCTGGACGAGGAGGTCGCGGTGTGGACGCTGGCCGGTCACTACCAGACCGAGGCGGTACGGCCCGGCCTGATCCTGGGCTTCGGCGCCATCCCCACCGAACGGCTCGACGAGGCCCTCGCCCGGCTGCGTGCCTGCCTGGCGGAGGTTCTGGGCCAGTCGCCGCGCTAACCGTCGTGATCGCGCCGAAGCGGGAAGGCGTCGAAGTGGATGACGACGTGCTCTCCCTCCTCGTCGTCGTCCAGCGCGTCGATCAGCTCCTTCACGCGCCTGCCCAGCTCGGCCAGGTGCTCGCGGTTGAGCCGCATCGACCGCCTGGTGTGCGTGGTGGCCTCGATCCAGTCCCGTGAGGCCTCGCGCGACTGCTCGATCCAGCGGAGCAGGTCGGTGTGGCGCTGGCGGGCGATGCCCGCCGCGAGCATCTCCGCGGCCTCCGCCGTGGCGGGATCCTTCCTGAACCTGTCGGTGTCGGTGCTGAAGCCCGCGGCGCGCCACCACCGCTCCTTGCCCTTCGCCTTCTCCGGCACCTCGACGATGAGACCGTGCTTGGCCAGCTGCCGCAGGTGGTAGCTGGTCACGCCGGTGTTCTCGTCGATCCGCGCGGCCAGCATCGTCGCGGTCGCCGCGCCGTGCTCCTCGAGCAGCTCGTACATCCGCATCCGCACCGGATGCGTGAACGCCTTCAGCGCCTGGGCGTCGAGTTCCCTCGTGGTCTTGCGTTCCACTGTGTGCAGCCTTATCTTTGCAAAGAAATCTATGCACAACTTCTTATGCAAAGAGGATAGTCCGTGGGCCGCTCCTTCCGATACCTGCTCGCCGCCGCCACCTCCGCCAATGTCGCCGACGGCATGCTGCTGGCAGGGGCTCCGCTGCTGGCCGTCACGCTGACCCGCGACCCCGCGCTCGTCTCGCTGGTGAGCGTCGCGACCACGCTGCCGTGGCTGCTGCTGGCGCTGCACGCAGGGGCGATCGCCGACAGGACGGACCGCCGCCGGATCATGGTGGTCACCTCCTTCGTCCGCGCCGCGGCCCTGGCCGCCACGGCCGCCGCCGTGGCCATGGACGCGCTGAGCCTGCCGCTGCTGGTGGCGATCCTGGTGGTGACGGGGTCGTGCGAGGTCTTCAACGACACCTCGGCGCAGAGCATCGTGCCGATGACGGTCGGCAGGGAGTCCCTCGGAAGGGCCAACGGCCGCATCGTCGCCGCGCAGACGATCGGCAACAACTTCGTCGGGGGCCCTGCCGCCGCGCTGCTGGTGGGCGTCGCGCCCATGGCCGTCTTCGGCGCGCCCGCCCTGCTCTACACCGCCGCCGGGCTGCTCCTGCTGGGCATGCGCGGCGCCTTCACCCCGGCCAAGGTCTCCACCGCGCCCCTGCGCGCCGACATCACCACCGGCTTGCGGTACCTGCTGCGCCACCGGACGGTCCGCGACCTGGCCATCGGAGCCGGCGTGCTGAACCTGTGCAACGCGGCCTACTTCGCGGTCTTCGTGCTGTGGGCGGTCGGCGAGGAGTCCGCGATCGGCATGACCTCGGGGCAGTACGGCGTCGTCATGGCTGTCCTGGCGGCAGGCGCCGTCACCGGCTCCCTGCTCGCCGACCGGCTCGCGGACCTGTTCGGCGAGAACAGGACGCTTCTCACGGTCTGCACGGTCAACAGCCTGACCCTCCTGGTGCCCGTCCTGGTCCCCGCGGTCCCCGCGGTCCACGTGACTGCGGCCCTGCTCGGGGTCACCGGCGCGGCGACCAACGTGCTGATCGTCTCGCTGCGCCAGCGCATCATTCCCGAGGAACTGCTCGGCCGCGTCAACGCCGCCTACCGCCTGATCGGGATGGGTGGCCAGCCGGTCGGCGCGGCGCTCGGCGGCGTCGTCGGCGGCCTGGCGGGGCTCCCCGTCGTCTTCGTCGGCGCCGTGGTGGCGTGCCTGGCGGTCATGCCCCTTGTCTTCAGAGCCCTTGCCCGCAAGGCCGTACCTGTGGCTGTCTGAGTGACATGGCCGAGCGAACCCGCTTACTGAAGTCAGGCGAGTCGATGAACCCGGGCGACAGGCTCCTGTCGCGCAAGAGCGCGCAGGGCTGGCGCGAGTTCAAGCTGGAGTATCAGAAGGACGGCAACCTCGTCCTGTACGACCAGGGCACGCTGCCCAGCGACAAGAACGGCACGCCGCTGTGGGCCACCGACCACTGGGTGCCGGACGGCAAGCTCACCATGGACCGCAAGCGCTCACTCAGGGTCGCCAACGCCCAGGGCGTCGTCTGGCCCGAGCCCGCCTTCCGCCACCCCGAGGGCTCCAGCCTGGTCCTGCACGACGACGGCAACCTGGTCGTCTACGGCCCCGACGGCAGGCCCGTCTGGTCGCCGTGCACCGGCACGGAGATCAGGCAGGCCTCCTACAACAGGATCAGAAGCTTCGAATCCATCGAGCACGGCTTCCCGATCCGCTCCCCCAACGGCGTGCACACCATGGAGATCACCGACAAGGGCGTGCTGACCATCTCCGAACAGGGCGTCCCCCGGCGCAGGGCCAGGATGACCACCCCTCGGCCCGGCAGCGTCTGCCTGCTCCAGCCCGAGGGCGCGCTGGTGGTCTACCGCAGCGCCCGTGACCGCAGACGCCACCTGGTCTCCTTCAGATCCGGTACGGCAGGCGGCCAGGGAAGCGAGCTCGTCCTGCGCGACGACGGCAACGCCGTCCTGCTCGACCCGTCGGGAAAAGTGATCTGGGACTCCGACTCGGTCTTTCTACCGCTCTGACCTGCATCCCCATAAACACGCCCATATCTAGATCAGCCGAGGCGGCATATCCTTCGCGATCATTTGACATGATTACCCCTAGCGACGAGGGGATGACATGCGGGAGATCGGCGGACGGTACCGGCTGGGCGAGCAGGCCGGCCGGGGCGGGATGGGAGTGGTCTGGCGCGCGTTCGACCAGCTTCTCCACCGCGAGGTGGCGTTGAAGGAGCTGACGCTGGTCGGCGAGGCGGAGGCGGTGCGCAGGCGCGTGCTGCGTGAGGCCAGGCTGGCGGCAAGGCTGACCCATCCCAGCATCGTCACCGTCCACGACCTCGTCGAGGAGCAGGGGCGGCTCTGGATCGTCATGGAGTTCCTGGAGGGCCTGTCCCTGCACGACCTGCTCTCCCAGGTCGGCACGCTGCCCGACACCTCGGTCGCCGGCCTCGGCCGCCACCTCCTCGGCGCCCTGCGCCACGCCCACAAGTCGGGCGTGCTGCACCGCGACGTCAAGCCCGCCAACGTGATGCTGACCGGCGACAGGGTGGTGCTGACCGATTTCGGCATCGCCACCGCCGAGGCCGACCTGACCTCCACCCGCTCGGGCGGCCTGCGCGGCACCCCCGCCTTCATGGCGCCCGAACGTCTGTCGGGCGGCATCGCGACCAAGGAGGGCGACATGTGGTCCTTCGGCGCGACGCTCTACAGCGCGGTCGAGGGGCGCCCGCCCTACCCCGGCAAGGACGCGGCGAGCGTGCTCGACCTGTACCGCCAGGGCGGCTTCCCCAGGCCGCGCAGGGCGGGGATGCTGCGGCCGATCATCGAAGGGCTGCTGCACCACGACCCCGCGCGCCGTCCCACGCCGCAGCAGGCGGCGGGGATGCTGGCCAGCGTCCGCTCGGCGGGCACCTACCAGGAGGCCATCTGAGGCGCGGCTAGCAGTCGCACCCGCAGCCCTCGCAGCAGCAGCCGTCACCGCAGCACGAGCAGCACTCGCCGCAGTTGCTGCAGTTGCCGCAGGCGTCGCAGCCGCTGCAGTCGAAGCGGGAGCAGCAGCTCTTGTCGTGCTCCTCGTCCCATTCCGGGCGGTAGATGCCGCAGGTGCAGCAGCTCAGCGACGTGCACGCCAGCGACAGGAGCCCGCCGGGATCGACGGGCCGCTTCGTGGTGCGCTCGGGGCTTTCCTGCTCCTTCTGCGCGAAGGCCCTGGTGACGGCGTGGCCGAGCTCTCGCACCAGCAGCGCCCTGGTCAGGGCGCGCCGCTCCAGGTCCAGTTCGTCCACGGCCATGCGCAGCCCGAGCAGCGCGTCGTCGCAGCGGCGCCTGGCGGTCGCCAGGTCGGTCCCGGTGGCCGTGAGTGGGTTGTAGGCGCCCGCCGCCCGGTCGCGGGGCAGGTCCTCCACCGCGTCGAGCAGGTGGGCCAGCCGGCCGAAGAAGCGGCCCGCCTCCTCCAGCGCCGGCCGGTTGTGAGGCTTGCCCGCCAGCGTCGCGGTGTGCCCGAACGCGGCGGCGACCGCCTCCTCGGTGGGCGCGGTCAGCTCCAGCAGGCCTAAGCCGGGCAGGCGTTCCAGCCTGGACTGCTCCTCCACCGCGCGGGTGAGCGGGGCGGGGTCGAAGCCGAGCTCCTGCGCCGTACGGCCGCCGGCGCTCGACCATCGGGTGGCCACGCGCTCGGCCGCCGCCGCGACCAGGCGCCGGCGGTAGAGGCCGTCGCCGTCCGCGACGTGGTCTCGTGCCTTGCCCGCTGCCAGGACCAGCGAGACCGACGCGGCCAGCCGTACGCCCTGGTCCTGGACGACGTCGGCGCCCCTGAAACCGCGCAGCGCGCACGCGGCCGCGCGCCTGCGGGGCGCGGCGGAGGGGGTCTGCGCCTCGGTCAGGACCGAGACCAGCAGACCGTCGTAGTTGGTGACGAGCCTGGAGAGGTGGCCGTGCTCGTCGCGCAGCGCCAGGCACAGGCCGCACAGATGGGCCATCCACTCGTTGAACAGCCCGCCGCACAGCGCGTGACGGCACGGCCTGACGATTCCGAACACCGCGCTCTAGTCCTTACGGCGCTCGGCCTCGGCGGCGTCCATGGCGGCGGCCTCCTCGGGCGTGGGCGCGGTGCCGCCGAGATGGGCGGGCTGCCACCACACGCCCTGCGGAATCTCGGGATAGGTGCGCTGCGCCCTGTCGAGCAGGCCGGACACCCTGGTGTGCAGCTCGCTGGTCAGCTCGCCCATGTCGTCGCCGCGCTTGGGGTAGAGCGGCTCGCCCACCAGGATCGTGATCGGCACGTGCCGCTGGGTGAGCTGCTTGGGCCTGCCCTTGGTCCACAGCCGCTGGCTGCCCCACAGCGCCATGGGGATCAGCGGCACCTTGGTGGCCTGCGCCATGCGGATGGCGCCGTTCTTGATGTCCTTGACCGTGAACGACCTGCTGATCGTCGCCTCGGCGAACACGCCGATGACCTCGCCCGCCTTCAGCATGCGCAGGGCGGTGGCGTAGGAGCCGGCGCCCGCGCCGCGGTCGACGGGGATGTGGTGCATGCCGCGCATGAGCGGCCCGGAGATCCGGTGCTTGAAGACCTCCTCCTTCGCCATGAAGCGCACCAGCCGCTTGGACGGCAGCGCGCCCAGACCGGCGAAGATGAAGTCGAGATAGCTGATGTGATTGCTGACCAACACGGCTCCGCCTGAGCGCGGAATGTGCTCGGTCCCTTCCAGATGGAAGCGGTAGTCCATGATCCGGAAGAGGGTCCGTGCGGTGGCGATCACCGGCGGGTACACGATCTCAGCCATGTGCAGAAGGTAACGCACTCGTCGAGCGCTCAGAACAGGCGGAACTCCTCGCCCCCGGGATCGGCCATGACCACGGACGACCGTCGGAGATCTCCACCCGCCCGGTGCCGGCATCGGCGCGCCTGCCGGCCGTCCATCGGAGCGGGCGGACATCCGCATGTCTGGACAATGCCGAGATGTCCAGGTCAGGATTGCGGTATTCGGGACGCTTGCGCGCGCATGAGGGCGTAGACAGGGAAGGGGTCGGCGTTGATCGCGGGCCTGAAAGCCCAGATCGCTTGTTCCCATGGGAAAACGGGCAGGAGCATGCGCATGAAGAAGCTCATCAACGACGCCGACTCCGTGGTCGCGGATGCGCTGACAGGTCTGGCCGCGGCGCATCCCGCCCTGCGGGTGGACGTGGAGGCGCGGGTGGTCTGGCGCGCCGACGCGCCCCGCGTGGGCAAGGTGGCGCTGGTGTCGGGGGGCGGCTCGGGTCACGAGCCGCTGCACGCGGGCTTCGTGGGGTACGGCATGCTCGACGCCGCCTGCCCAGGAGAGATCTTCACCTCGCCCGTGCCCGACCAGGTCGTGGCGGCGACCGAACGGGTCGACGGAGGAGCGGGCGTGCTCCACGTCATCAAGAACTACACCGGCGACGTCATGAACTTCGAGCTGGCCGCCGAGCTGTGCGCCGAACAGGGCATCGCGGTGGCGAGCGTGCTGGTCGACGACGACGTGGCCGTCCAGGACTCCCTCTACACGGCGGGGCGCAGGGGCACCGGCGCGACGCTGTGCGTGGAGAAGATCGCCGGAGCGGTGGCGGAGGCGGGCGCGCCGCTGGCGGAGGCGACCAGGGTGGCGGGGGCGGTGGTGGCGCGCAGCCGTTCGTTCGGCATCGCGCTGACCTCCTGCACCGTGCCCGCCGCGGGCAAGCCCACGTTCGACCTTCCCGAGACGGAGGTCGAGCTGGGCATCGGCATCCACGGCGAGCCGGGCCGCACCCGCGCGCCCCTCGCCTCCGCCCGCGACCTGGCGGCCGTCGCCATGGACGCCGTGCACGGGGACCTGCCGCTTGCCGGTGATCTGCTGGTCATGGTGAACGGCATGGGCGGCACCCCGCTCATCGAGCTGTACGTCCTCTTCGCCGAGGTCGAGGCCTACATCAGGGGGAAGGGAGCGCGCGTTGCCAGGTCGCTGGTCGGCAACTATGTGACGAGCCTGGACATGCAGGGCTTCTCCGTCACCGTGTGCCAACTCGACGACGAGCTCACCGAGCTCTGGGACGCGCCCGTGCAGACCCCCTCGCTGCGCTGGGGGCGGTGAATGGACGTCACGTTCTTCACCGCGTGGATCCAGGAGATCATCCGCGTGCTGTCGATCAACCGCGACCTGCTGACCAGGCTCGACGCCGCGATCGGCGACGCCGACCACGGCACCAACCTCGACCGCGGCTTCACCTCGGTGCGGCAGGCGCTCTCCGACACCCCGCCCGGCACCCCCGGACAGTTGCTCACGCTCGTGGGCAACACGCTGATCCGCAGGGTCGGCGGCGCTTCGGGCCCGCTGTACGGCTCGCTGTTCCGCCAGCTCGGCAAGTCTCTCGGCGACGCTCCAGAGGTGTCGCTCGACGACCTGGCCGCCGCTTTCGCCACGGCGCTGGAGTCGGTGACACGGTTGGGCAAGGCCGCCGAGGGGGACAAGACGATGGTCGACGCGCTCGCGCCCGCGGCGCGCACGCTGTCGTCGGCCGCCCGCGAGGGACTCAAGCCCGGCGAGGCGCTCGGCAGGGCGGCGGCCGCCGCGGCCGAGGGCGCCAAGGCGACGATCCCGCTGCAGGCCCGCAAGGGCAGGGCGAGCTATCTCGGCCCGCGCAGCGTCGGGCACGAGGACCCGGGCGCCGCCTCCGCCGCGCTCATCCTGTCGGCCCTGCACCCATGACCACGACACCCGGTGGGGCCGGCGGAAGCGGGGTGGTGGGGATCGTGCTGGTGTCGCACAGCGCCGCCCTCGCGGGTGAGGCGGCCCGCCTCGCGCTCGAGATCGCCGGGGCGGGGGCCAGGGTGGCGGCGGCGGGCGGCACCGAGGACGGCGCCCTCGGCACCAGCGCCGACCTCATCGAGCGGGCGATCGCGGAGGTGGACCAGGGCGCGGGCGTGATCCTCATCCCCGACCTGGGCAGCTCCGTGCTGACCGCCCGCCTGCTGGAGGAGCCAGGGCGAGTGGTGCTCGCCGACGTGCCGTTCGTCGAGGGCGCGGTCGCCGCCGCCGTCACCGCCGCCACGGGCGCGCCGCTGGAGCGGGTGCTGGCCTCCGCGGAGGAGGCGCGCGGCTATCGCAAGGTGTAGGCGGCCCGCGCCACGTCAGTGACCTCTGAAGGCCTCCTCCAGCCACCAGGAGCCGCCTCCGCCTCCCACCTTGGCGTGCACCAGCAGCGGCCTGTCCCTCGGCCCCGCCAGCCACGAGGCCACCGCGTCCAGGTCGGCCCGCTGCGTCACCGTCACCGCGGCGCAGCCGTACCCGCGGGCGATCCGCGCCAGATCCGCGGGAGGGAAGGTGACGGTGTCCAGCCGATGCCCCGAGGGCCCGAAGTGGTGCACCTCGGCACCGTAGGCCTCGTCGTCGTAGACCACGATCACCATCGGCAGGCCGAGCCGCACCACGGTCTCCAGCTCGGCGATCCCCATCAGCGCGCCGCCGTCGCCGAGCGCCGCGACGGGCAGCCTGTCGGGCAGCGCCACGGCCGCGCCGATCGCGCTGGCCAGGCCGAGCCCGACCGACTGGAAGGCCTGCGTGAAGCAGAAGCCGCGCTCGTCGGGGACGTCAAGGAACATCGCCGGATAGCCCATGAAGTTGCCCGAGTCGGTGGCGACGACGCGGGCGGGCGGCAGCAGGTCGTCCAGGGCGATGGTGAGCGTTCTGGGGTCGATCCTGCCCTCCCCCGCCTCCTCCTCGTACGGCACGTCGCGCCACCGCACCTGCGCCGCGATGCGCCCGGCCAGCTCGGACGTGCGGTAGCCCTGGACCGGCGGCCCTTCGAGGGCGGCCTCGACCGCTCGCGCCACCCACGCGGTGTCCCCGACGACGCCCAGCTCGACCGGCCGGTGCGCGCCGATGGCAGCGGGGTCGAGATCCACTTGGACGAGCCTGGTGTGCTGACCGATCAGCCTGCCGTGCCTGGTCGTCCACATGTTGAGCGCGCAGCCCCAGCCGACCAGCACGTCCGCGCCCGCGATCAGCTCGGCGGCCAGCGGGGAGGAGAAGCCTCCGCTGACGTCGAGGTCCCATGGGCTGCCCCTGAACAGGCCCTTGGCGACCGCCGAGGTGGCCAGCAGCGCTCCCGCCCTGTCGGCGAGGGCGCGGAGCTCGTCGCCCGCGTGCCTGGCGCCGCGTCCGGCCACGAACACCGGCCGCCGCGCGCCTTCGAGCAGCCGCGCCAGCCGTACGGCGTCGGCGCCGGGCGCGGGCCCCTCCACGGTGACGGACGAGGCGAGGCGGGCGCTCTCGACGACGAGCCGCCACGCCTCGCTCCACACCTCGCCCTCGCCCGCGACCTTGTTCTGCACGTCGAGAGGCAGGTTGAGGAGCACGGTGGCTCCGGCGCGGGCGGTGCGGAAGGCCCCGACGGCGTCCTCGACGGCGGTCGCGGCCGAGCCGACCCTGAGCGGGACCGCGCCCACGGCCCGCGCCATCGCGTCCTGGTCGATGTAAAAGTTGGAGCGCGCCTGCGTCGCCTCCCCCGCCAGCACGATCAGCGGCGTACGGCTCTTGGCGGCCTCGGCCAGTCCGGTCATCGCGTTGGTCAGCCCTGGTCCCTGGTGCACGGACACGACGCCGACCTTGCCGCTCATGCGGGCGTAGGCGTCGGCCATGGTGGCGGCGCCGCCCTCGTGGCGGGCGGCGACGTAGCGCGCGCCGTTCGCCACGAGGGCGTTGGTGACGTGGAAGTTGCCGCTGCCGACCACGCCGAAGACCGTCTCGACGCCGAGCTCGGCCAGCACCCGCCCGACCAGCGTGGCGACGTTCACCGTTCGACCAGGGCCAGCACCCTGACCGGACTGCCCGAGCCGCCCACGATGGGCAGCGGAGGGGCGAGCACGACCGCGCCCGTGGGCGGCAACTGGGCCAGGTTGCGCAGCTGGGTCAGGCCGTACTTGCCGGCTCCGAGCAGGAAGGAGTGGCAGGGGAAGGCCGGGTCGAAGGAGTGCGCCGCGCCCGCGTCCGTGCCGACGGTCTCCACGCCTACGCCCATGATGGGCGTCTCCTCCGCCAGCCAGCGCGCGCACTCGACGGAGATTCCCGGCGAGTGGCCCTGGTTGAGGAAGCCGGCGGCGTCGTCCGACCTGGCGTCCCAGCCGGTGCGGTAGAGCAGCCAGCCGCCCTAGGGCAGCGCCCCGTTGACCCGCTCCCACTCGCGTACGTGCTCGATCTGGAGCAGGAAGTCGGGGTCCTCGGCCGCCTCGGTGGAGTAGTCGAGCACGACGGCGGGGGCGATCAGGCTTCGCACGGGAACCTGGGAGACGTCCTGCCCCTCGCGGGCGGTCACCCAGTGGACCGGCGCGTCGAAGTGGGTGCCCGTGTGCTCGCTGGTGTGGATGTCGTTCCAGTACCACGCGGGGCCGCGGTCGTCGTAGCGGCTGATCTCCTCCAGGCGGAAGGGGGAGGCGTTCCCGAACGGCTCGGGCAGCTGGAGGATCGGCGTCCGGTCGGACAGCGGCGCGGTCAGGTCGATGATCTCGACGCCGCCGGCGCGGACGCTTGCCAGGAGACTTCTCAGGATCGACATGGACGCATCATCGCATTGACATCGCGGGACTCCTTGATGAAGCATCTGGTGTTTCGCAACAGATGTGACGTATGGGGGTAGAACGTGACGAGTGCGACATGCGGCGTGAGGACGTAGCGCGTGCCGGCCGAACTGCACAAGCATCACCGTGACGTCACCGGCGGCTGGCTGCGCCCCGCCGTCTTCGGTGTGATGGACGGGCTGGTCTCCAACTCCGCACTGCTGGCAGGCGTGGTGGGCGGGGGCGCCTCCCCCACGGCCGTCGCGGTCACGGGCCTTGCGGGGCTGGCCGCAGGGGCGTTCTCGATGGCGACGGGCGAGTACACCTCCGTCGCCTCCCAGCGCGAGCTGACCATGGCCGAGATCGCCGTGGAGCGCAAGGAGATCGCCCGCAACCCGGAGGCCGAGGAGCGCGAGCTCGCCCTGGTCTACGAGTCGCGAGGGCTGACCCCCGAGCTGGCCAGGCAGGTGGCGGGCCAACTGCACAGGGACGGCGAGGTGGCCTGGCGGGTGCACGCCCGCGAGGAGCTCGGTGTCGACCCCGACGACCTGCCCTCCCCTTGGGTGGCGGCGGGCTCGTCGTTCCTGGCCTTCGCCGTCGGGGCGCTGATCCCCGTCCTGCCGTTCCTGCTCGGCTTCTCCTCGGTGGTGGTGGCGATCGTGCTCACCGGGCTGGCGCTGTTCGGCACGGGAGCGCTGGTCGCCGGGCTGACCACCAGGTCGCCGCTGTTCGGCGGGGCCCGCCAGCTGGTGCTCGGCGCCGCGGCGGCGGCCGTCACCTACGGCATCGGCACCCTGGTGGGCGCGGCGGTCTCCTGACCCCGCCCCCGGGGGCTACTTGTGCTTGAAGTAGACGAACAGGCGGCCGTGGTTCTTGGCGTCCTTGTCGATGCGGTGGTAGAGCGCCTTGATCTCCTTCTGGTCGAGGAAGCGCAGCACCTTCTTCTTCAGCTGCCCGCTGCCCTTCCCCGGGATGATCTCCACCTCGGTGGCCTTCGTCCTGATCGCCTCGTCGATGATGCCGCGAAGCGCGCGGTCGATCTGGTCGCCCTTGTTGTAGATGTCGTGCAGGTCGAGCTTGAGTTTCACTGTCTCACCCATGGTTTGCAGCCCCCGCTCTGGAAGGCCTTGTCGGTTGCCTCGATCGTGACCGTGGCGGGCCCTGAGGGCAGGCCGCTGGTGATCACCTCGCTCGGGTCTCCCCCCGTGCCCTTCAGTCTGGCCCAATAGCACAGCGGCATGCCCGGAGAGGGGCCGTCGGTCTTATAGGTGCCGGGCTGGATGTCGGTGCCCACCACCTGGATGCCGACGCCGGGAGGCAGCCCGCCCTCGGGCGGCTGCCCCCCGGAAGGCTGCCCGGCCGACGGCTGCCCGGCCGACGGCTGCCCGGCCGACGGCTGCCCGGCCGACGGCTCGCCCGTGGGAGGGCTCGCCGCAGGAGGCGAGCCGCCGAGCGGCGACTGGCTCGCGTCGGAGGGCTGGCTCGCCTGCCCCGTGGGGGCGCCCTCCTCAGGCGCGCTCTCCGTGGGGCTCTCCATGGTCACCGTCATCTCGGGCGGCGAGTACGGCGAAGCCGTCGTCGGCTCCGCCGAGCCCAGGCCGGTGAGGAAGCCGATGAGGAAGCCCAGGATCGCCGCCAGCCCCGAGGCCAGCAGGATCAGCGTGGGGCTGCTCGACGCGCGCGGTGGCGGGGGGTGGCCGTACGTCACGGGGACAAGCGTGCCATGTCCCCCGCTTCCGGTCAGCGGTGCAGATAGTCGACGAGCGACGCCTTCTCGGTCTCGAGCTCCTCGATCGCGCTCTTCACCACGTCCCCGATGCTGACGATGCCCACCAGGCGGCCGGAGTCGATCACGGGCACGTGCCTGATGCGGTGCGTCGTCATCGTCCTGCGCAGGTCGTCGACGTTGGCGTCGGGCGCGCAGGTGCGCACCTCGGACGTCATGATCTCCGCGACCCTGGCGTCGAGGACGCCCGCGCCCTTGTCGTTGAGCCTGCGCACCACGTCGCGCTCCGACACGATCCCGGCGATCGTCGAGCCGTCGTCGGAGACGACGACCGCGCCGATGTTGTGCTCGGCGAGACTGGCCAGCAGCTCCCGCACGGTGGCGTCAGGGCGAACCGTCGCCACTTCCGATCCCTTGTTCCGCAGGATCGTCCCGATCAGCATGGACCACCACCTTGGCTGTAGGTACATGTGACCTGCCCTTCTCATGCGGGGCCCAATCACGAGCGGCAAGGATTTTCCGGTTAGGGTGCTGGAGGACGCGAGAGCCGTACCATGTGAAATACCACTACCTAGTCCAGGGATCCGCATGTCCGAGAAGCTCAACACCGGCAGCCACGACCTGCCCATCACCGACGCGCTGGCCGCCTTCATGGAGACCGGCTGGGCCGATACCAGGCACACCGGCCTGGAAGCGCTGTCCGTCGCGCCCTGGACGGCCAAGCGGCGCGCGGCGCTGGCCGCCCGCTTCCCCGGCGAGCGGCTGGTGATCCCCTCGGGCTCGCTGAAGGCGCGCAGCAACGACAGCGACTACCGCTTCAGGACGCACAGCGCCTTCGCCTACCTGACGGGCGACACCGAGCCCGACGACGTGCTGGTGATCGAGCCGAGCGGGGAGGCGGTGCTCTACCTGCGCCCGCGCTCGCCGCGCGCGGGCAGTCAGGAGTTCTACCGCGACAGGCGCTACGGCGAGTTCTGGGTGGGCCGCCGTCCGGACCTGGACGAGGCGCAGCAGCTCTACCAGGTCGAGTGCGCGCACATCGGCAGGCTCTCGCTCGACGGGCCCGCGAGGGTGCTGCGCGGGGTGGACGCCTCCGTCGACGCCGCGGTCGAGCGCGGCCAGGGCGATGCGGAGCTCGAGACGTTCCTGTCGGAGATGCGACTGCTCAAGGACGAGTGGGAGGTCGCCGAGCTGCAGTTCGCCGTCGACGCGACCAGCAGGGGCTTCGAGGACGTGGTGCGCGCCGTGCCGGAGGCGCTGGGCCAGGTGCGCGGCGAGCGCTACCTGGAGGGCGTCTTCGGGCTGCGGGCGCGGCTCGAGGGCAACGCGGTCGGCTACGACAGCATCGTCGCCTCCGGCGCGCACGCCAACGTGCTGCACTGGATCCGCAACGACGGCCGCCTGTCCTCGCGCGACCTGCTGCTCCTGGACGCCGGCATCGAGACCGACTCGCTCTACACCGCCGACATCACCAGGACGCTGCCGCTGTCGGGCCGGTTCAGCCCCGTGCAGCGGCAGGTGTACGAGCTGGTCTACGAGGCGCAGAGCGCGGCCATCGAGACGCTGAGGCCAGGCGCCCGCTTCCGCGACTTCCACCTCGCGGCGATGCGGGTGATCTGCGAGGGGCTGCACGCGTGGGGCGTGCTCAAGGACTCCCCCTCGTCGCTGATGGAGAGCGGCCTCTACCGCCGCTACACCGTCTGCAGCAGCGGCCACATGCTCGGCCTCGACGTGCACGACTGCGCCAAGGCCAGGGCGGAGAGCTACCTGGACGGCGTACTCGAGGAGGGCCAGGTGCTGACCGTCGAGCCCGGCCTCTACCTGCAGTCCGACGACCTCACGCTGCCCGAGGAGTTCCGCGGCATCGGCGTGCGGATCGAGGACGACCTGGTCATCACCTCCGACGGCGCCAGGCTCATGTCGGCGGGCCTGCCCCGCCACCCCGACGAGGTCGAGGGGTGGATGGCCGCGCTGCTGTCGAGCTGACACGAGCACTCCCCGCGTACGGTAGAGTTTGTTTCACGACGCGGGGTAGAGCAGCTCGGTAGCTCGTTGGGCTCATAACCCAAAGGTCGCAGGTTCAAATCCTGTCCCCGCTACTCGCGAGGCCCGGCCGTCCATCTGGACGGCCGGGCCTTTTGTTGTCCGGTCGTCACCCGCACCCCCTTGGCCGCCTCCTCCTGCCGCAGGGAGTCCGCCAGCTCGCGCAGCGCCGCCTTGCCGCCCACGAACGCCGACCATCTGGGCGCCGATCATCTGGGCACCGCCCGCATCCCCGGCGTGGCGTTGACCAGGATCACGTGCCCGCGCGAGCACGCCGTCCGCCCTCCCTGCGGCGGCGCGCCCTGCCGCCACGACTCGATGGCCCGCCCTGACCAGCGCCTCGACCAGCGGCCCGCCGATCCCGCCGGTCGCCCCTGTCACGAGAATCTCACCCGTGATCGGCAAGCTCCCACCTCCAGGTCACAGGGCCGTCACATTCTGTGGCTGGCTGACAACCTGTGAGCTGCGTCTCATACCTTTTCCTCAAATTCCATGGGAAGCATCGACTTACTGGACTACCCGTCAGTAAGGTGACTGATCCATAGTCGAGCCTTACGAGGTGGTCATGGCGCTGACCGGGTACGTGGGCCGCAAGGCCGGAAGCGTGCTGGGCCAGGTGGGCGAGCTGTTCGTGATCGTCCTCGAGGGCCTGCGCCGTACCTGGGACATCAAGACCTGGTGGTGGGAGTTCGTCGCCCAGTGCTGGTTCCTGGCCCGCGTGACCAGCGTCCCCGTGCTCCTGGTCTCCCTCCCCCTCGGCGCCACCGTGGCCCTGCAGGTCGGCGAGCTGGCCTGGCAGCTCGGCGCCTCCTCGGCGACAGGCAGCGCGGTCTTCGTGGGCCTGGTGCGCGAGGTCGCGCCGATGGCCAGCGCGCTGCTCATCGCGGGCGCGGGCGGCAGCGCGATGACCTCCGACATCGGCGCCCGCCACATCCGCGACGAACTGGCCGCGATGGAGGTCATGGCGGTCAACCCGATCCACCGCCTGGTCACCCCGCGCATGTGGGCGGCCAGCACGGTGGCGGTGTGCCTGGCCCCGCTGGTGATCGTGGCGGGCGCGGCGGGCGGCTACTTCTTCAACGTGATCATCCAGGGCGTCACCCCCGGGGCCTACTTCGACGGCGCGCTGTCGCTGGTGGTGACCACGGACCTCATCGTGACGCTGTTCAAGGCGTGGATCTTCGGCTTCATCGCCGCGGCCGTCTCCTGCTACATGGGCATGACCTGCGCCACCAGCCCCGTGGGCGTGGGCCGCGCGGTGAACAAGGCCACCGTCGTGACGTTCATGCTGGTCTTCGCGATGAACTACGTGATCACCGCGATCTACTTCCTCGCCTTCCCTCCGAAGGTGCTGTGATGGCCACCCGTACGGCGGGCCTCAGGCTGGCGGGGGCGGGCAGGGAGTGGGGCGAGCGCTTCGCGGGCCTCGCCGACTGGCCGCTGTTCATCTGGAAGGTGCTGTTCTACTCCGTCCGCGACGTCATCCTGCGGCTGAAGTACTTCAAGGTCGTCATGCGGCAGGTCAGCGACGTGGTCGTCGGCGTGGGCGCGACCGTCGTGGGCGGCGGCATGATCTTCGTGGTGTTCACGATGGCCTTCGTCGTGGGCGCGACCGTGGGCCTGCAGGGCTACCAGGGTCTGCAGGCGATCGGCGCCGAGTCGTTCATGGGCCTGGTCGGCAGCTTCGCCAACGTCCGCGAGATCACGCCGATCATCGCCGCCGTCGCGCTGGCCGCGCAGGTCGGCTCGTCCTTCACCGCCGAGCTCGGCGCGATGCGCATCTCGGAGGAGATCGACGCGCTGGAGGTGATGGGCATCAACGCCTTCACCTACCTCATCTGCACCCGGGTGGTGGCCGCGCTCATCGCGCTGCTGCCGATCTACCTGATCGCGCTGTTCGCCAGCTTCTTCGCCACCAGGCTGATGTGCACGGTGCTGTTCGGGATGGCGCCGGGCGTCTACGACTACTACTTCTACATCGGCCTGCCGGTCAGCGACATCGTCTACAGCGTGATCAAGGTCGCGGTCTTCGCCTTCGTGGTCATCGTCATCCACTGCTACTACGGCTTCTACGCCACCGGAGGTCCCGTCGGCGTGGGCGTGGCCGCGGGGCGCGCGATCCGCCAGTCGATCGTCACGATCGTCCTGCTCAACCTGCTGCTGTCGTTCCTGTTCTGGGGGGACGGCAGCGGCGTGAAGCTGACGGGGTGAGGCGTGGGCCGTAACGAGCTGTCCCTTCCTGTCCGCATGGCCGTCGCGCTGGCCGTCGTGCTGCTGCTGGTCGCCACCGGCTTCTACCTCGTGCGCAGTGTCACCGAGGTGAGCGGCACCAGGATCCAGGCGGTGTTCGACAGGGCGGGCCAGGGCCTGGACACCAACTCCCCCGTCAAGATCCGCGGCATCACCGTGGGCGACGTGTCGGATGTGGGCCTCGACCTCCAGGGCAGGGCGGTCATCACCATGCACATCCAGCCGGGTGTGCGGCTGCCGCAGACGACGGTCGCCTCCATCGAGCCGACCTCGGTGTTCGGGCCCAAGTTCATCGACCTGCGGCCGGGCTCGGGCGAGGCGCGCGGCCCCTACCTCGGCGCGGGCGCGATCATCACCGACACCGAGGAGGCGCTGGACCTGTCCGACTCGCTCGGCGCCGCCTACAGGGGCCTGGACGCGGTGGACCCGCGGGAGGTCACCGTCATCGTGCACACGATCGCCAAGGGGCTGGAGGGCAGGGGCGCCACGATGCGGGAGCTGATCGGCGACGCCGGCACCGTGGTCGGGGTCGCGCACAGGCACCGCGAGCGCGCCAGGCGCTTCCTCGGCGACGCCGCCGCCCTGTCGGCCAGCCTCGCCGACAAGGGCGACGAGATCGTCTCGATCGCCTCCGACGTCAACACCATCACCCCCGACCTGCTCGAACGGGCCGAGAAGGTGCGCGTCCTGCTCGACCAGATCACCGACATCTCCGAGCTGAGCGCCCACGGGCTGCGCAAGCACCGGCACAACCTGCGGGAAGGCGTCCACTCGGCCGAGCGGGTGGCCGCGCTCATCTACGCGCAGCTGGGCCTGGCGGGCGACGGCGTGCGCGGGGTGACCAAGCTGGTCGACCTGCTCAACAAGCTCATCGAGACCCCAGGACCCGACGGCAGCCGCCAGCTGCAGGTGGAGGCGTTCGTCGCGACCGACATCTGCGAGCTCATCGTCGGCGCCTGCGGCCCCACCGACGGGAGGAGATGAGATGGCCGTCTCCAGGGAGCGCGTGGCGCGCCGCTGGACACTGCTGCGCTTCGGCCTGTTCTTCGCCGTCACCGCCTCGCTGATCGTCTTCCTCGGCCTGCAGATCGCCAGGGTCAGCACCGGCGCCGGATACGCCCTCGTGGCCACCTTCGACGACGTCTCGGGGCTGATGGAGGGCGACCAGGTCAAGATCGCCGGTGCTCCCGTCGGCCAGGTGCGCTCCATCGGGGTCGTGAACGGCAGGGCGGAGGTGACACTGGAGGTCCAGGAGGCGGTGCGGATCCCCTCCGACAGCGAGGCCGCGATCAGGTGGCGCAACGCCGTCGGCCAGCGCGTGGTCTACCTGCTGCCGGGAAGCGCCCCCGACAAGCTCGCGCCGGGCGCCCGCATCGCCAGGACGGCCTCCGTCGTCGACATCGGCGAGCTCGTGAGCGATCTGGGGCCGCTGACCAGGAGCCTCGACCCCGAGCAGATCAACCAGCTGCTCACGGCGGCGGGCAGGGCGCTGGAGGGCAACGACAAGAACATCCCGCGCCTGCTCGACAACGTCAACGACATCACCGGCACGGTCAACCAGCGCAAGGAGCTCATCAGGCAGCTGCTCAAGGACTACGGCACGGTGACGGACGTGGTCGCCAGGCGCGACAAGCAGATCGCCCAGCTGGTGGACAACCTCGTCACGCTGTCGGAGTCGTTCGCCGACAACCGCAAGCTCGTCGACGACTCGCTCGTCGAGCTGTCGGCCACCTTCGACGTCGCCGACCAGGTGCTCGGCAAGAACGCCGACGAGCTCGGCAGGGTCACCGACGGCCTGGCCAGGCTCACCGGCGGCGTCAGGCGCAACGTCGACAAGATCGACAAGACGGTGAACACGATCCGGCCGCTGTTCAGCAGGGCCTACTCCAGCGTCAACCGGGGCCACTACTTCATCTCGGCCGTCCCGTGCCTCGCGCTGGGACCCTCGCCGTGCCCCTACCCCATGGAGTCGCCTCCGCCGTTGCGCGAGAGCCTGAAGGTCCAGAGCTCCAAGGACCTGCGCAGGCTCATGGTGGGTGAGTAATGGCGCTGAAGTCCTTCCGCGACCGCAACAGGATCGTCGTGGGCCTCGTCTCCCTCGGCGTCCTCGGCTCGCTGTTCGTGGGCACGTTCCTGATCGGCACCCTCGGCCTGTTCGAGGGCGGCTACCACATGTCGGGGATCTTCGTCGACTCCGGCGGGCTGAGGACGGGCAACGACGTGCGGGTGGCGGGCGTGCGCGTGGGCGAGGTGACCGAGGTACGGCCCGACTACACGAAGGGGCACGTGGTCGTCACGTGGAAGGTCGAGAGCGAGGTACGGCTGGGCCGTCAGACCAGGGCCGACATCACCCTCTCCAACCTGCTGGGCGGCCGCTACGTCAAGCTGACAGGGCCGGTGGCTGCGCCGTACATCGACCAGCTCCCCGAGGGGCAGCGGACGATCCCCGTCGAGCGCACGGGGACCCCCGTCCTGATCAACGACGCGCTCAAGGACGCGACCCGGCTGGTGAACAAGCTCGACACGAAGGCGGTCGACAAGCTGCTCACCGAGCTGGGGAAGGTGGACCTCGGCAAGCGGGGGCGCGTGACGCGGCTGCTGAAGAACATCGGCGAACTGTCCGACACGATCAGCAAGAGCGAGCCCGACCTGCAGAAGCTGCTCGACAACGGCTCCCGGATCATGGACGTCCTGGAGAAGAAGGACAAGCAGATCGGGCGGCTCCTCGACGCCATCGAGATCATGCTGGACGAGCTGCGCTCGCGCCGCAACGAGCTGCGCACCCTCCTCGGATCGGGCAGCGACCTGGTCTCCAGCACCACCGAACTCATCGTGGAGCACGAGAAGAGCCTGGTGGACACGCTCGACAACACCAGCGCGATCACCACGAAGCTGACGGGCAGCAGGGAGGAGTTCAACTCGGTCCTGGGGTGGGCGGGGCCCACGTTCGCGGGGCTGGCCACGATGGGCGGCCAGGGGCCGTGGATCGAGGCCATCGCCACGGGGCTCGGGCCGATCAACCCGGAGGTGCTGGCCGCGATCGCCAAGGACAGGAAGAACGACCGATGACCCCTCCGCGACCCGACGCGACCGACCCTCCCTGCGCCCCGTTCCCCCGGACAACCCCGTGGCTCCGAGGGGCCGCGCGAGCGCGCGGCGGGCCGGTGCGGCGGGCGGTGGCGGTGCTGGTGGTGATCGCCGTGCTCGCCGCCACCGGCGGGTGCTCGCTGCTCGGTCCCGCCCCCTACCGCCTCACCGCGATCTTCACCAAGGCGCCCAGCCTCTACGAGCAGGCCAAGATCAAGGTCATGGGCCTCGACGCGGGCACCGTCGAGAAGATCACCATCGAAGGCGACAGGGTCCGCGTCGACCTGGCCGTCTACCCGGAGATCCCCCTGCCCGCCGACGTCAAGGCCGTCGTCGCCCCGCAGAACACCCTCGGTGAGCGCAACGTCGTCCTCTATCCGCCGTGGAAGCCGGGCCAGCCGAAGATCGCACCCGGCGCCGTCATCCCCCTGGGACGCACCGACCTGCCCGTCGAGATCGACGACGCCCTCGACGCCTTCACCAGGCTGACCGACGCCCTCGACTCCGACCAGCTCGGCGACGTGGCGGGCGACCTCGCCGACGGGGTGAGAGGCAGGGGCAAGACGATCAACAACGCGCTCGCCGACACCGCCAGGCTCACCGACACCCTCGCCGCCCAGGACCAGCAGCTCATCGACCTGGCCAAGGGCCTCAACAGGCTCGCCACCAGCCTCAACAAGCGCGAGGGCCAGGTCACCAAGACGATCGACGCCTTCGCCGAGGCCAGCGCCACGCTGGCGGAGGAGCGCCGGCGGCTGCGCGGGTTCATCTCCGGCATGGCCCAGTTCGTACGGCGCGGCGACGTGCTCATCGAGGCCTACCAGGAGCGCCTCCCCCAGGGCGTGGCCACGCTGTCGGAGGTGGTCCTCACCGTGCGCGCCAACAGTGAGCAGATGGCCCAGACGATCAAGGGCGCCGCCGACTTCGCCGACGTGATCATCGACGCCTGGGACAAGGAGCAGCACGTGCTCAAGATCAGGGTGGTCCTCAACGCGATGACCCGCGCATGGCTGGCCCCGCTGTTCGACTCGCTCAACCTGCCCAAGCTGAAGTGCCTGGGCGGCGGCCTGAGCAACTGCCCCTACGAGCGGGAGCGGCGATGAGAGCCGCACACGCCGCCCTCGCCGTGGTCATGGCCGCCTCGGGCTGCACGCTGCAGACGGTGGGCGCGACACAGGGCGAGCTGACGCTGTCGGCGACCTTCTCCGACGTGCAGAGCCTGGTGGTCGGCCACAGCGTGCAGATCTCCGACGTGCGGGTGGGCAGCGTGACCGACGTGCGGCTCGAGGGCTACCGGGCCAAGGTGACGATGGCCATCCAGCAGGACAAGCGCGTCCCCGCCGGCACCAGCGCGACGGTGGCAAAGACCTCGATCCTGGGTGAGAACTACGTCCTGCTCACCCTGCCCAAGGGCAAGGACCTGGCCACGGGGCCGTTCCTGCCGGACGGCGCGACGATCACCGACACCAGCGTCGAACCCGACATCGAGCAGGTCACCGCGAAGGCGGGCCCGCTGATCGAGGCGCTCGGCGCGCAGGACGTCAACGCCATCCTGGAGGCCGCCTCCACCGCCTTCGCGGGCAAGGGCGGCGACGTCAACAAGCTGATCAGGCAGACCGCGCAGGTCACCGACAGCTACGCGGCCGCCAGAGCGGAGATCGCGGGCACCATCGACGGCCTGGCCAAGCTCGGCGACCAGCTCGCCAAGGGCAGCAAGGACCTCGACAGGCTGCCCGGCACGCTCGTCGCCGCGACGGAGAGGGTGAAGCACGGCCGCAAGCACATCAAGAAGGCGATCGTCGCGCTCACCAAGCTGGCCAAGGAGGCCAATGTCACGGTCTACCCCCGTCACGCGGCCAGGCTGCGTACGCTGCTGCGTGAGCTGGATGCCATCAGCGCGTCGATGCTGCGCGGCAAGGAGGACCTCAAGACGCTGGTCACCAGGATGCAGGCCTACATCGACCTCCCCCCGATCACGGTCAACGGCCAGGTGCTCATCTACATCTGGCTGAAGGGCCTGCTGCTGCCGGAGAACAAGGGCGTCATCCCGAACAGGCCTGACGTCGATCCAGGCCCGCAGCCCAACCGCAGGGACGACTTCCGCCTGCTCTGGGAGCCGCCGCGATGAGGACCCGCATCTATCTCAACCTCGCCTTCTTCGCCCTGCTCGGCGTCGTGATGACGATCTGGGCGTTCACCACGATCATCAAGCTCGACGTGATCACCCAGCCCTACCGGGTCTCGGCCGAGTTCGCCTCCTCCCCCGGTCTGGTGCGCGGCTTCGACGTCGCCTACCTGGGCGTCCGCGTCGGCAGGATCGGCGACGTACGGCTGGCGCCTGGCAAGGTCGTCGTCGGGCTCGACCTCGACAGGGGGGTCAGGCTACCCAGGGCCAGCACGGCCGAGGTGCGCCGCAAGTCGGCCATCGGCGAGCCGTACGTGGAGCTCTCCCCGCCCGAGAAGGGCGTGAACGGGCCCTTCCTCGCCCCCGGCGACGTGATCCCGCTGACCAGCACCACGGTGCCGCTCGACTACAAGAAACTGTTCGAGGGCGTGGGCAAGCTGCTCAACGCGGTGCCGCCCAAGGACGCCAAGACGATCACCCACGAGCTGGCGGTCGCGCTCGACGGCAGGGCGCCCTCGATCAGGGGCATCATCGACGACGCGCACGACCTCACCGACACCCTCGCCGACAACTCCAGGACCCTCGACGAGCTGGCGGTGCAGCTGACCCAGCTCACCGGCACGCTGGCGGGGCGCAGGGACAAGCTGGCGGCGGGCATCACCGACCTGTCGGCGGTGACGGGCTCGCTGCGTGAGTCGCGCAAGGAGCTCAACGCCTTCCTCGACCACGGGCCCGGGGTCTTCGGACAGATCGACACGCTGATCAGGACGGCGAGACCGGGGCTGTCCTGCGCGCTGACGGCCGCGGGGCTGCCGCACAGGCCCGTCTTCTCGTCCGAGACCGAGCGGAACACCCACCACCTGCTCAGCGTGGTGCCGACCGCGCTCAGCCTGGCCGACGACATCAGCGACAAGCGGCCCGACGGCACGGTGTACGGCAGGACCACCTTCGTCTTCAGCGTGCCAGGCGGCCCTCAGCCGGCCGAGGAGTACGAGGGCCCGATCGGGCCGCCGAAGATGGCGCCGCTGCTGGAGTGTCCGAAGCACGCCCCTGTGCGCATGGTCGACTTCGAGGCCGACAGGGGCCCGCATCCCGCGGACGCGCCCGACCCCGATGATCCCGCGGCCCCTGCCGACCGTGAGGATCCCGAGGCGGCCGCTGAGCCCGACGACGCCTCCTCGGACAAGGAGGCGCAGGCGGCCACGCCTGGCGCCGACGCCGCGACGTCCGCCTCGGCCTCGGGCACGCCCCAAGACCTCACGCCGCTCGTCATCGCCATCCTCCTGGCCGTCGTCGTCAGCGGCGGCGTGCTGGGCTGGATCGCGGTGGGGCGCTCCTCCCGCCGCCGTGGAACGGAGTAACGCATGACCACCGAACAGGGCCTCGTCGAGGACACCACCCTCCCAGCCGAGCCGAAGCCCGACCCCCAGCCCGAGACCGAGCCCGAGACACGGCCCGAGACACGGCCCGAGACACGGCCCGAGACACGGGCCGAGGAACAGGCCGAAGCCCGGACGAAGGATCGGGCGGACGAGCGCGCCGAGGAACCGGCGAAGGAGCAGCCGCAGGCGCAGGCTCGAGCGGAGGAGCGGGCCGAGGTTCAGGCGGGCGAGCGGGCCGAGGTTCAGGCCGAGGCGTCCGAGACGGAGGTGGGCGCCGGCCGTACCGCCGGGGCGAAGGGGGCGCGCTGGCGGGGGGTGGCGGTGGGTGCGGTGCTGGCGCTGGTCCTGGCCGCCACCGGCGGCGCGGCCGTCGTGCAGTGGCTCACCGCCGACCGCCTGCAGGGTCAGCTCGCCGCGCTGGAGCACGACCGTCTGCTGCGCCTGGAGGTGTCAGGCGCGGCCGGCGCCTTCGCCACCACCCTGCTCAGCTACGACTACAAGGACCTGCAGACCACCCGCGGCCAGGTCATCGCGATGACGGCGGGCGACTTCCTCGCCACCTACGACGAGGCGTTCGGCGGCCCGATGGAGCAGGTGATCATCAAGCTGGAGGCGGTCTCCAGGGCGACGGTCCGCGAGGTCTACCTGTCGGAGGTCGACGAGGTGAGCGCCAAGGCGCTGATCTCGGTCGACCAGCAGGTCACCAGCAAGGAGGCGGTGCGCAACGTCCTCGGCACCCACCTCAAGCTCGTCATGATCAAGCAGAAGGGCGTCTGGAAGGTCAGCGACGTGACCGTGCTCGGCGCCGCCAAGGAGACCGAGACCAAGCTCGGCAAGGACGACTAGAACACCACGACCCCGCCGCCGACCGGCATCCGCCTGTCGCGCCACAGGTGGTCCATGGCCGCGTTGCTCACCCTGACGCAGCCGTGCGAGGCGGGATAGGGCGGGATCGAGGCCGATCCGTGGACGGCGATGCCGCCGACGAAGTACTTGGGCCGGTAGAGCGAGCCGAGCTCGGCCCTGCGGATCCCGTCGATCTGCCTGGTGACCCTGAACGCCCCCGCAGGGGTGGGGGTGGCGGAGGAGCCGGTGGAGGCGTTGACCACCAGCTGCACCTGACCGTCGCGGGTGACCATGAGCAGCTGGCGACTGAGGTCGACCTGCACCTGACGCCCGGGCAGCCTGCGCGGCCTGGGTAGGGCGCCCCTGCGCGCCGCCTGCCTGGTGCGCCGGTCGTAGACGCCCGTGCGCTCGATGCCCGCCGACTTCTGCAGCGCGTAGACGGCCTGGACGGTGAGCGGGCCGTAGGTCCCTCCTCTCGCGCCCACGAAGTAGCCGAGCTCGTGCAGCCTGTCCTGCATCTGCCGTACCCCGGCGCCCGAGTCGCCCGCCTTCAGCTCGGCCAGTGCGGGCCCTGCGCAGAGCACTGCGAGAGCCGCGCCCAGCGGCACCGCTTTCCCCAAGACACTCATGATCCGCTCATGCCCTGACAAGTTCGATGATGACCTCTAATCTGGGCAAATGCATGATCCAGTCGCTATGGGGGGCAAGGTCGACGAGATCGGCGGCTCGCAGGAGTGGCTGACCGGCGTCGAGCGCGAGCGCGCCGCCAGGTTCCTGCGCGAGGCCGACCGCGCGGCGTTCGTCGCCGCCCACCTGCTCGTACGGCACTGCGCCGCCGCCTACCTCGGCCTGCCACCCGAGAAGGTCACACTGCTGCAGCACTGCGAGGTGCACGGCGCGGGGCACGGCAGGCCGTACCTGGAGCAGGCGCCCGAGCTCGGTGTCAGCCTCAGCCACACGCGCGGTTACGTGTGCGCGGCCGTCGGCCACGGCAGGGTCGGCGTGGACGCCGAGCTGGTGCCCCCCGGGCCGCTGGACGAGGGCCTGGCGGGTCAGGCGCTGACCGCGGGCGAGCGGGCCACGGTCACCGACAACGCCGGGCTGATCAGGCTGTGGGCGCGCAAGGAGGCGCTGATCAAGCGCGGCGAGCTGACCCTCGACCGGCTGCGCGAGGTGGACCTCGCGCAGGTGGGAGAGGGGCCCAGGTTCGAGTGGCAGGGCCGTCACTTCCTGGAGCTGACGACCGCCGAGGGGGTGCTTGTGACCATTGTCACCGACCGTTTTGCCAGGTGGGCGACGGTAGAATAGAGCCGTGTTCTACAAGAAGCCGCTCGAGGAGCGCATCGCCGACCGTGTGGCCCAGCGCAAGCCTCTCGAAGAGGGCAAGCACTTCGAACACGGTCCCGCCAAGTTCGTCTTCGTCTTCCTGATCGCCGCCGTGGTGCTGATGCACTTCGTGGGGTTGGCGGTCGTCATGCACTTCTACGCCTAGAAGGCCCGTTTCGCCGTCACTCGCGTCTCCTGTCGGCGCGCGTGGGCGTCGGGTCCAGGAAGACCTGGACGATGCCGGGGTAGCGTTCGCGCAGGCGCCTGTCCACCTCGTCGCAGGCGATCTCCAGGCCTGCCGCGCTCGCCTCGTCCCTGAAGTCGATCTTCGCGGCCACCATGAGCCGACCCGGCCCGAGCATCATGGTCAGCAGCTCCACCACGTCCTCGACCTCGGGCTGAGCCAGCAGCGTCGCCCTGATCCGCGTCTCCATCCCGCGCGGGGCGGCCTGCCCGATCAGCAGCGACACGTTGGCCGCGATCAGGTTGAGCGCGATCGCCAGCAGCAGCACGCCGATCACCACCGAGGCCGCGCCGTCCCACACCGGGTTGCCCGTCAGCTCCGCGCCGAGCAGTCCGAGGGCCGCGATCACCAGCCCGGCCAGCGCCGCGGAGTCCTCGAACAGCACCGCCTTCAGCGCGGTGTCCGACGTGCGCGCGACGTAGGCGCGCCGGCTGACCCCCAGCCGCCCCGCCTCGGCGCGCACCTGCGACATCGCCTTGCGCCACGAGACGGCCTCGATGACGAACGAGACGGCCAGCACGATGTAGGACAGCGTGAGGTCGGACAGGTCCTCCCCGTGGGAGATCGTGTGGAAGCCGTGGGTGATGGAGAAACCCGCCCCGCCCACCAGGGTGGCGCCGGCGGCCATCAGCGCCCAGACGAACCCCGCCTTGCCGTAGCCGAAGGGATGGCGGCGGTCGGCCGGTTTCCCGCCGCGCCGTACGGCCACCAGCAGCAGCACCTCGGTCACGGTGTCGGCGGCCGAGTGCGCCGCCTCGGAGAGCATCGCGGCCGAGCCGCCGACCAGGCCCGCCACCAGCTTGGCCGCCGCGATGGCCAGGTTGGCGAGACCGGCGACGACGACCGTCCCCATTGACTCCTCCGCCATGAGAGATCACTCTACGTGGCGGAATAGGGGAAACCGGCGAGGGGTTCCTGCCGGAGGGCGACCATGTGGCCGTCGCCGTGGTGGACACCGGCGGGCGCGCCGAGCAGGACGCGCACCTCCCCCGCCGGCACCGTCCGGACTTCGACGAGGTCGTCCAGGTCGCTTGAGAGGTAAGTTGAGATCATGAGCACGCCCCGCTGGCTTACCACGACAGAGCAGCGCGCCTGGCGTGCCCACCTCGCCGTGCACAAGCTCCTGTCGCACCGCCTCGACAGGGAGCTGCACGAGTTCGGTCTGTCCCTGAACGACTACGAGATTCTCGTGAACCTGTCGGAGAGCCCCGGCAAGCGCATGAGGATGAGCGACCTGGCCGACGCCACGATCCAGTCGCGCAGCCGCCTGTCGCACCAGATCTCCCGCATGGAGGCCGCGGGGCTGGTGTCCAGGGAGGACTGCGCCGACGACCGGCGCGGCACCTTCGCCGTGCTGACCGACGAGGGGTGGGCGACGATGCAGCGCGTCGCCCCGCATCACGTGGCCAGCGTCCGCGACCATTTCGTCGACTTGCTGACCGACGACCAGCTCGAAGCGCTGGAGCGGGCCTACACTCCCATACTCGAACACCTCAAGAGCGTCCGCTGAGCGCTACGATCCGGGCATGCCGCGAAAGCTCCTCCCCGTCGTCCTCGCGCTGGCGCTGACGGCCTGCTCCAGCCAGGAGGCCCTGCCGCAGGGGCCCGAGCTGGTCACCAAGTCCGCCGAGGCGATGAAGGCGGTCACGAGCGCGTCGTTCGCGATCACGACGGACGGCGCGCCGAAGCTCCAGCTCAAGAAGGCCGACGGCAGGCTCACCGCCAAGGGCGACGCCGACGGGACCCTCCAGATCTCGATCTTCGGCAGCCTCCAGGAGTTCAGCTTCGCCATGATCGGCGAAACCGTCCACTTCAAGGGCTTGACGGGCGGCTTCCAGACGCTGCCCAAGCAGGCGCTCATGGCGGGGGTCGGCTACGACCCCTCCACGCTCCTGCATCCGGACAAGGGGGTCTCGACCCTGCTGCGCGGGCTGGTCAAGCCGGTCACCGAGGCTGAGGAGGACGGCTCCTACCGGGTCGCGGCCACCTTCCCCGGCAAGACGATGGGCACGCTCATCCCCGGCGTCACCACCGACATCAACGGCAAGCTCTGGGTCGACGCGGCCTCCCACCGGCTCAACAGGATCACCCTCCCGCTCGAGGGCGGCTCGGTCACCGTGACACTGACCGACTACGACGCGCCCGTCACCGTCACCCCTCCCGCCGGATGAGCCTGCGCCGCAGCGTCGCGCTCGGGGTGGGCGGCACCGCCGTCCTGCTGGCCGCGCTCGACGCCTACGTGGTCGTCACCGTCCTGATCGGCATCGCCCAGGACGTCGGCGTCCCCGTCAACCGCCTGGAGCGCGTCACGCCCGTGGTCACCGGGTTCCTCCTGGGCTACGTGGCCGCGATGCCCCTGCTCGGCCAGCTGTCCGACCGGTACGGCAGGCGTCCCCTCATCCACGTCTGCCTCGCCCTGTTCGCCCTGGGCTCGGTCCTGACCGCGCTGGCCGTCTCCCTGCCCATGGTCGTGGCCGGCCGTACCGTGCAGGGCATCGCGGGCGGCGCGCTGCTGCCGATCACGATGGCGCTGGTCGGCGACCTGTGGCAGGACCGCGAGCGGCCCGTCATGCTCGGCGCGGTGGGAGCCGCCCAGGAGCTCGGCAGCGCCCTCGGCCCGCTGTACGGCGCCGTCGTGGCGCTGCTGCCTGCCTTCCAGCTGGCCGGTGTGGAGCTGGGCGGCTGGCACGCCATCTTCTGGCTCAACGTGCCGCTGGCGGCCCTCGCGGCGTACTCCGTGCAGCGGACCGTCCCCTCCTCCCCTGTCAGGGAGGGCAGGGTCGGCGTGACGGGCGGCGCGCTGCTGGCGCTCTCGCTCGGCCTGCTGGTCGTCGGCCTTTACAACCCCGATCCCGCCAAGGCCGTGCTGCCCCCGTGGGGGCTGCCGCTGGTCGGCGCGGGGCTGGTCGTGGCGGCGGCGTTCGTGTGGTGGGAGATCCGCTCGCCCGTCCGCCTGCTCGATCTCACGGGCCTGCCCAAGAGGCCGCTGCTGGCCACGCTCGGCGTCAGCTTCCTGTCGGGGGCCGCGCTGCTGGTCACGATGGTCTTCGTGCAGCTGTCCGCGCAGACCCTGTTCGGCGCCGACGCGCTGGGCGGCGCGCTCACCCTGGCCTGGTTCCTCGGCGCGCTCGTGACGGGCGCGCTGCTGGGCGGCCCGCTCACCAGCCGGTACGGCGAGCCGCCCGTCATGGCGGCGGGCTTCGCTGTGGCCACGGCGGGCTTCTGGCTGCTGTCGGGCTCGCTGACGGGCCCGCTCGACCTGGTGGTCGCGGGGGCCGGGCTCGGCCTGGTGATCGCGCCCGTCTCCTCAGCCGCGCTGCGCGTCATGCCCTCCGCCCAGCACGGCGTCGCCTCGGCGGCGGTCGTGGTGGCTAGGATGATGGGCATGCTGATCGGCATAGCGGCGGTGTCGGCGTGGGGCTTCTACCGCTTCCAGTCGCTCACCGCCGACCTCGACACCCCGCTGCCCGTCGGCGTCGACGCGGCCACCTATGCCAGGCAGCTGGCCGCCTACACCGAGCAGGTGCGGGCGGCGCTGCGGGTGGAGTACACCGAGATGTTCGTGGCGACCGCCGCGCTGTGCGCGCTGGGCGCGGCGGTCGCCCTCCTGGTCAGGGCGCCAGGCGGTGCAGGTCGCGAGGGAACAGCGTCGCCGACCTGACGTTGGCGGCCCCGGTCAGCCTGGAGGTCCATCGCTCCAGGCCGATCGCGAAGCCGCCGTGCGGCGGCATGCCGTGCGCGAAGGCCGACAGGTACCCCTCGTAGGGCTCCGTCCGCTCGCCCAGCACCGCCAGATAGTCCTCGTACCGATGCAGCCGCTGGCCGCCCGTCACCAGCTCCAGCCCTCTGAACAGCAGGTCGAAGCCGTTGGAGTGACCTGGCCTTCCGGGGTCGGGGCAGGTGTAGAAGGGGCGCTTGGCCATCGGGTATCCCGTGACGAACAGGAACTCCGAGCCGTGCTCCCTGCGCGCCCACTCCGACAGCCACCGCTCCTGTGCGGGCGACAGGTCGGGCTCGTCCTCGCCGGTCATCTCCTGGGCCTCGGTGAAGTGGATCGAGGGGATCTCCTCCGGCACCTCGGGCGGCGTGAGGCCCAGCGTGGTGAGGGCAGGGGCCGCGCGGCGCCGTACCTCCTCCGTCATCCCCGCGAGCGCCTCCCTCAGCACGGCCATGACGTCGCGGTGGTCGCGCACGAACCCCAGCTCGGCGTCGAGCGAGGTGTACTGCGCCAGGTGGCGGGTGGTGTCGTGCGGCTCGGCGCGGAAGACGGGGCCGACCTCGTAGACCCGCTCGAACACCCCGACCATCGCCTGCTTGTAGAACTGGGGCGACTGCGCGAGATAGGCGGGCCTGCCGAAATAGTCGATGCCGAAGACGTCGGCGCCCGACTCCGTGGCCGAGGCGACGATCTTCGGCGTGTGGATCTCGGTGAAGCCCAGGCCGTCGAGCGCCGACCTGAACCCCGCGACGCTCGCCGCGGCGATCTCGAACGGCGCGCGCAGCGCGGGATGGCGCAGCGCCACGGGCGCGTGGTCGAGGATCGTGGGCAGCGCGGCGGAGACCGTGGGCCTGTAGAGGTCGAAGGGCGGCGCCTTCGCGGGCTCGGCCAGCACGGCGAGCTCGGGCGAGGTCAGCTCGACGCCGCCCGGCGCCTGCGGGTTGAGCGTGACGGTGCCCGTCACCTCGACCACGCTCTCCTCGACGGGAAGCTCCCCCGAGCAGACGGCCTGGGTCAGGCCCGTGCGGTCGCGCACGATGAGGAAGGAAACCGATTTCAGCAGCCGCCGGCGGTGAACCCACCCCGCGACCTTCACTCGTTGTCCGGCGTGCTCCGCGAGCTCCGCCGAGAGGACACGAGAGATCATCACAACTCCTTGAGCCGTATGATCCCTTGGGGACGCGGGGGAGAAGGGGACTCCCGGTGCCACCGCGCCTTCGCCGCCCTCGCGGACGGCCTCACACGACCCTGTGACGGAGGTCAGACCGGCGGGGCATTTCCTCCCCGCACTCAGGAGTGTCTTCGCCCGGGTCGTCGGGTCCGCCTTCACAGCTCCCGGCGGCTCTCTCGGCCCTCCAAGGCCCGGGTTACTCGTCTCCCTCGACGTGTTGGCGCAGATCTTACACGTGTTACAGAGCGGGTGAGTATGGGGCTACTCATGCGCGAGGACCGGTCCGCGCTCAGCATGGGGAGCACCGATCCCCTGAGGAGCACGACATGCGCAAGGTTCTGGTCGTCTTCACCGTGATCCAGCTCGCCCTCGTGGTGCTGCAGTTCTACCTGGCCACCTACGGCGCGTTCGAGACGCCAGAGCCGGCCGACCCGGAGACCGCGGCGATCGGCTGGCACGTCATGAACGGCTTCATGGTCATCCCCGCCGTCTCGCTCATCACCACGATCCTCGCGGCCGTCGCCCGCGCGCCCGGCAGGCTGATCGGCCTGTGCGTGGCGCCGATCGTGCTGGTCGCGATCCAGATGTTCGTGCTGTTCCCGCTGGCCGAGCTGGCTGGGGCGACGATGGAGAGGACCACGCCCGGCAGCCTGTACGTGCTGGGCTTCCACGCCGTCATCGGCGTGCTGCTGCTGGGCGCGGCGATCTCCGCGTGGCGGGGCGCGCAGGCGCACGCCAGGAGCGCGGCGGGCTACCAGGCCACCGAAACGGTGTGAGCGCGGCCGCGCTGATCGCGCTCGACCGGATCCTGGTCATTCTGGTCGCCGTTTCGTGGGGCTTCGCGGGAGGCCACCTGCTGGTCTCCCGCAGAGCCGTCGGGGAAGGCCGCGGCGCGGCCCGCCGCGCGGCCGGGTGGTCGGCGGCGCTGGTGGCCCTCGCCCTGGTCGCGACGGCGGGCAGGCTCGCCATGACCGTGGCGCTCGCCGGGCACGGCTGGTGGTTCGCCGCGGAGAAGGCGCTGCTGGCGCTGCCGTTGCTGCTGCCGCCCGCGCTGGCCGCCGCCGTGCTCTCGCTGCCGCGACTGCTGCGCGGCTCCTTCGGCCCGCTCACCCTGATCTTCCCGCTCACCTCGGCCTACGCGGCGGCGGCAGGGGTGGTCGTCGCGCTGGGGATGGGCTATCCGCTCTCGCCGTACCTGTCGGTGGTGCCGGCGCTGGCCGTGCTCGGCGGGGCGCTGGCCACCTGGTCGATGCTCACCCGCACAGGACCTCCTGGGCGCGCGTGGCGCGTGGCGGGAGCCGTGGTGGCGCTGTTCGCGCTGGCCTGGAGTGGGCTGTCGATGTGGAACGCCCGTCTTCCCTCGTCGCTGCGGCTGGCCTCGGCCGGCTCCTTGGACGTCACCGCGCTGCGCGGACCCGCCGACGCCACCCGGGTGCGCCGCTTCACGCTGACCGCCAGGCCCGCCGTGATCAGGCTCGCCTCCGGGCGCGGCGTCGAGGCACTGACCTTCGACGGCCGCTCCCCCGGCCCGCCCCTGCGCGTGCGGCAGGGCGAGACGGTCGAGGTGCGCCTGCGCAGCCTGCTTCCCGACAGGGGTGTCACGCTGCACTGGCACGGCTACCACGTGCCCAACGGCGAGGACGGCGTGCCCGGCCTCACCCAGAACGCGGTGCGCGAGGGAGGCGAGTTCGTCTACCGCTTCCGCGCCGACCAGCCTGGCAGCTACTGGTACCACACCCATGAGACGCCCAACAGGGCGCTGCAGGCGGGGCTGTTCGGCATGTTCACCGTGGACCCCGTGACCCCCGAGGGGTTCGACGAGCCCGTCGCGCTGCACACCTTCGGCGGCGCCCTCACGGTGGCGCTCGCGGACGCGCCTCCCGCCGACGGCCTCGCCACCAAAACTCTCTCCCCCGGCACGCCGGTGCGGCTGCGGGTGGCCAACACCGACAACGCCCCGCACACGCTGGGCGTCAGCGGCGTGCCGTACCGGATCGCGGCGGTGGACGGCCTGCCCGTGACCGGCCGCACCCTGCGGGACGAGCGCGCCCGGCTGGCCGCGGGCGGCCGCTACGACCTGGTCTTCTCCATGCCGTCACGCCCCGTGCTGATGTCGGCGGGCGCGGCGGGACTGCTCCTGACCCCGGGTGTGGGCGCCGCCCCCGCGCCCTCCGCGGGCCCGCTGATCGACATCACCCGGTACGGCTCAGGCGGCACCGAGGCGCCCCAGCGCTTCGACCGCTCCTACACCTGGGTGCTGGACCGGCTGATCGCGCTGCGCGGCGGCGTTCCCAGGCTGTCGCACACCGTGAACGGGCAGGTCTGGCCCAGGGTGGCGCCCGCCCTGGTGAAGGAGGGCGAGTGGATCCGCTTCACCGTGGTGAACCGCGGCGGCGAGCCGCACCCGATGCATCCCCACGGCCACCACGTGCTGGTGCTCTCACGCGACGGGGTGAAGGCCGCGCCGATCTGGATGGACAGCTTCGACGTCGGCCCCGGCGAGGTGTGGGAGGTGGCGCTCAGAGCAGGCAACCCGGGCGTGTGGCTGGCGCACTGCCACGAGCTCACCCACGCCGCCGAGGGGATGACGCTGCACCTCGCCTATGACGGCGTGCGCAGCCCCTTCGCCCTCGACGGCCACAACCACCCGGAGTGACGGCTACTTCTTCGGCGCCTGTCCGCCCTTCCGCTTCTCGCGGATCTTCATCGTGACCTCGATCGGCGAGCCCGCGAAGCCGAACTCCTCGCGGATCCTGCGCTCGATGAAGCGCCGGTAGGTGTCCTCCAGCCAGCCCGAGGTGAACAGCACGAACTTCGGCGGCTCGGTCGAGGCCTGGGTGGCGAAGAGGATCTTCGGCTGCTTGCCGCCGCGCACGGGGGGCGGCGTCTGCTGCACCAGCTCGGTGAGGAAGGCGTTGAGCCTGGCCGTCGGCACCCGGGTGGACCAGGAGTCGAGAGCCTTCTCGATCGCCGGCACCAGGCGGTCCATGTGGCGGCCCGTCTTGGCGGAGATGTTGACGCGCAGCGCCCACGGAGTGCGGACGAGCTGCCTGTCGATCTCCCTCTCCAGGTAGTAGCGCCGGTCCTCGTCGACCAGGTCCCACTTGTTGAAGGCGACGACCATCGCCCTGCCCGACTCGATGACCAGGCCGATGATGCGCAGGTCCTGTTCGGTGAGCGGCTCGCTGGCGTCGATCAGCACGATCGCCACCTCCGCCTTCTCCAGCGCGGCGCGGGTGCGCATCGCGGCGTAGAAGTCGGCGCCCTGCAGCTCGCGGTCGCGCCTGCGGATGCCCGCGGTGTCGACGAAGCGCCAGGTGGTGCCGCCCAGGTCGATCAGCTCGTCGACCGGGTCGCGGGTGGTGCCCGCCATGGGGTCGACCAGCACCCGCTCCTCGCCCGCCAGCTTGTTCAGCAGGGAGGACTTGCCGACGTTGGGCTTGCCGAGCAGCGCCACCCTGTGCGGGCCCTTGGCCTCGCCGAAGGTCTGCTTGGGTGTCTCGGGCAGCGCCTCGAGGACCACGTCGAGCAGGTCGCCTGAGGAGCGGCCGTGCAGCGCGGAGACCGGGTAGGGCTCGCCGAGGCCGAGCGACCACAGCGACGTCGCCTCGAGCTCCATCTGCTGGTTGTCGACCTTGTTGGCGGCCAGGATGACCGGCTTGCCCGAGGAGCGCAGCACGCCGCCGACGATCTCGTCGGCGTCGGTGGCGCCCACGACGGCGTCGACCACGAACAGGATCACGTCGGCCAGCTCGACCGCGATCTGGGCCTGCTCGGCGATGCGCAGGTTCATGCCCGTCGCGTCGGGGTCCCAGCCGCCGGTGTCGACGACGGTGAAGCGCCGCCCGCGCCAGGTCGCGTCATAGGTGACGCGGTCGCGGGTCACGCCAGGCACGTCCTCGACGACCGCCTCGCGACGGCCGATGATGCGGTTGACCAGCGTCGACTTGCCGACGTTCGGCCGTCCCACGACGGCGAGCACGGGCAGGGCTACCGCCTCGTGCTCCAACTCGTCAGTGGAGATCTCCATGTCGGCGAGCTCGGCCTCGATCCAGCCGGCGTCGTCGTACTCCCCCGTAGTCACTGTTCTCTTCGTTCCTTTGAGTACCGCACCTGATCGTCAGGCGCGCTCCTTGATCAACCTCAGCACCTCCGCGATGACCTCCTCGAGGTTCAGCGCGGTGGTGTCGAGCTCGACGGCGCCATCCGCCATCGAGAGAGGGTCGGTCTTGCGTGTGGAGTCAAGGGTGTCACGCCTGGCCATCGCGGCCTGCTGTGCCTCCACCGTGGTGCCGTTCAGCTCCGCCGTACGGCGGGTGGCCCTGGCCTCGGCGCTCGCGGTCAGATAGACCTTGAGCGTCGCGCCGGGGGCGACCACGGTGCCGATGTCGCGGCCTTCGACCACGATGTCGCCCGAGCCGATGATCTCGCGCTGGAGCGCCACGAGCCTGGCCCGCACCTCGGGCACGGCGGCCACCAGCGAGACCGCGGCGGTCACCTCCTGGCTCCTGATCGGGCCCGCCGCGTCGACGCCGTCGACGTGGATGGTGGGCGCGTCGGGGTCGGTGCCCGAGTCGAGCGCGGGCTCACCCGCACGTGAGGCGATCGCCGCCTGGTCGGACAGGTCGACGCCCCGCTGGAGCATCCACCAGGTGATCGCGCGGTACATCGCCCCTGTGTCCAGGTAGCGCAGACCGAGCGCACGGGCCACCCCGCGCGACGCGCTCGACTTACCCGACCCCGAAGGACCGTCCATGGCGACGACCAGACCGCTCACGGCCTTCTCCCTTTTCACGTTTTCCCAACCTCAAGAGGCTACCGCCTTGTGGCCACGGGATTGGACGCCCGGCCCGGCCTGCCCTCGGCCGGACGTGCGTCTCCGGCGTGAGCCGGTCGGGGAGCTCCGTGGGCGTCTCTCACTGCCCCTCGAGGTCGGCGATCCAGCTGCCGTGGAAGCCGAGCGGCACCCTCGCGGGCAGGTGGACGGTGGCGACGGGCTCGCCCCTGAAGTCCTGGGCGGAGAGGATCACCAGGTCGGTCGCTCCCCTGCGCGGGTCGTTGACGAAGGCCATCACGTACCCGTCGTCCTCGGCCGCGCTGCCCTCCGCGGGAACGAACACCGGCTCGCCCACCGCCGAGCCCCTGCCGAACGTCCGGGTCTCCTGGGCTCCGCGCGGCAGGTCGTGCTTGATGAGCGCGTTGCCGAACGCCTCGTCGGGCAGGTCCTCGATGCCGGTGTCGCCGGGGTAGGCGACGTCGACGTAGTCGTGGGAGGCCGCGGCGTAGCCGTAGCGGTGGGGCAGCGAGGTGAGCCGCTCGTCGGCCCTCGGGAACTCCTGCGCCCTGTCGTCGAGCCTGGTCTCGCTGACCTTGCCCGAGACGGTGTCGAGGGTGAACCTGTCGAGCGTCGGCTGGCCACCCAGGTCGAGCCGGGCGTCGACGAACCGCTTGGGGTAGCGCACGGCGTCGATCACCACCTGGTCGCCGTCGTCGTAGGCGTTGAGCGTGTGGAAGATCCAGCACGGCTCCACCTCCAGCCAGCGCGCCTGCCCGCCGTCCCTTGGCAGCAGCCCGATGCGCGCGGGGTGCTCGTCGTTCCAGCTGTACGGCAGCGGCGCCCCCTTGGCCGCGTGGTCCATGCTGAAGGTGACGGGCAGGTCGTAGATCACCACGTAGCGCTGGGTCAGCGCGAAGTCGTGCACCATGGGGGCGTCGGCGATCGGGATGTCGGTGGTCCTGCTGACCCTGCCCTGCGGGTCGAGCACGACGTGCTGGTGGTGGTCCCAGCCGAAGTAGTAGGCGACGGCGTGCAGCTCGCCGGTGTGCGGGTCGAGCTTGGTGTGGGCGGCGTACCCCCCGGGCAGCGTGCCGCCGAAGTCGCACGGGCCCACCGTGTCGAGCTCGTAGGTCAGCTCGTACGGCCTGGCCCCCGCCTCCACCGTGGCGAATGTCCTGCCCGCGTGGCCGATGACGTGCGTGTTGGCGGCGAAGTCGAAGTCGGCGTGGACGGCGCCCTTCCTCGGCTCCTCGCCCAGCCTGCGGGCCGTCGCGGCGTTGCGGACCCACCTGTTGCGGTACCACTCGGCTCTGCCGTCGCGCAGCCGTACGCCGTGGACCATGCCCTCGCCGAGGAACAGGTGGGCGGCGTTCGGGTCGTCGAGGTCGAAGGGGTTGGGGCCGTTGCGCAGGTAGCGGCCGTTCAGCTCGGCGGGGATCCGCCCCGTGACGGGCAGGTCGAAGGCGGTGATCTCCTCGGTGACCGGGGCGAAGCCGTCGCGGTAGGGCGTGGTCATGGGGGTGTCCTCTCGTCGGAGGTCTGGAAGGCGCGGATGAGGGAGCGGCAGAGCAGCCTGTGGCGCTGCTCGGCCTGCTCCCCTGTGAGATGGCCCGACAGTTCGAGGCTGGTGGCGCCGTGCGAGGCCATCCACAGCAGGTCGGCGATCTCCTTGGCGGTGCCGCCGCGCAGCCGTCCCGCTTCGAGGCAGGCGGCGACATGGGCGGTGAGGATGTCGAAGGTCCTGCGCGAGCACTCCATGGCCTCGCTGCTCGGCACGAACCCCTGCAGGGCGCCCTCGAACATCACGCGGTAGTAGTCGGGTTCGGCCAGCGCGTAGGCGCGGTAGGCGGTGCCGCACTCCATCAGCCTGACCAGGGGGTCGGGGTCGTCGCTCGCGGCCAGGAGCCTGCGTTCGAACCTGGCGAAGCCCTCCAGCCAGAGCGCCTGCACCAGGCCGTCCTTGCCGCCGAACAGGGTGTAGATCACCTTGGTCGAGCAGCCGACGGCGGCCGAGATGCCCCGCACCGTCAGCGCGCTCGCCCCCTCGGTGACGAGCAGGTGGGTGGCCGCGTCGAGGATGGCGGCCCGCACGGCCCCCTGTCCCGCCTCTTGCGCCCGCTGGTAAGCCGTCATCGAGGTAACACCGTTTCTATGGGGTAACGCTGTTACCGCATGTCTACGCCGTTCTCGCGCCCAGGTCAAGGGGTAAGGACCGCGAATGGAAGAAGCGAGGACGACGATCGTGGTCGCCACCAGGAACAGGCGCGAGACGCTGGAGCGGACGCTGCCTCTGCACGCCGGCCCCGTCGTCCTGGTCGACAACGGCTCCACTGACGGCACCCCTGATCTCGTGCGCCGCCGCTTCCCGCACGTGCGGGTCGTCGAGGCGGGCCGCAATCTGGGCGCGCCCGCCCGCAACGTCGGGGTGAAGCTGGCGCGGACGCCGTACGTGGCCTTCGCCGACGACGACTCCTGGTGGGCGAAGGGCGCGCTCGACAGGGCCGCCGACGTGATGGACGCCCATCCCCGCCTCGCCGTACTGGCGGGAAAGGTACTGGTCGGGCCGGAGGAGCGCACCGACCCCGTCAGCACCCTGATGGCCCGCTCGCCGCTGCCAGGCTCGGCGGGACCCGGCGTCCTGGGCTTCCTGGCCTGCGGCGCGGTGGTGCGCAGGTCGGCGTTCCTCGAGGCGGGCGGCTTCGACGACGTGATCTTCTTCTTCGGCGAGGAGGAGCGCCTGGCCGTGGACCTGGCCGCGCGCGGCTGGGAGCTGGCCTATGTCGAGGAGGTCGTCGCCCACCACCACCCCTCTCCCGCCCGCGACCCCCGCGCCCGGCTGGCCCTGGCGGCGCGTAACGCGGTGCTCACCGCGGTGCTGCGCCGTCCGTGGCCGGTGGTCACGCGCACGGTCCTGCGGACCGCGAGAAGCGGTAGTCCAGGACGGCAGGGCCTGCGCGACGCCGTCCCTCGGCTGCCGCGGGCCCTCGCACGCCGCCGCACCCTGCCCCGAGCCGTCGAGAACGCCCGTGAGCTGCTGGAACGCACGTCATAGGTGTTCAGCCGCCGCGCGGCTCCGGGTAGGCGAGAGGTCATGAGCAACTCACCGAATCCGATCGAACTGCAGAAGCACCTGTCCGGCGTGGACTACCCCGCCAGCAGGGACGACCTGGTCAGGACGGCCAAGGAACAGGGGGCCGACCAGGAGATGATCAAGGCGCTGCAGTCCATTCCCGACCGCGAGTACGACGGACCCAACGCGGTCACCCAGGCGGTCAGCCGGAGCTGAGCTTGAGCGCGGCGGCGGGCATGAGCCCCCGCTTGAGCAGCTTGAAGGAGTGGATCGGGCTGCCGCTGACCGTCTCCTTGTACATGATGGCCCAGCGGCCCCTGAGCCAGCCCTTCCTGGGGGTGTCGTCAGCCCTGACGAACTGGATGACCGCGTCCTTGCGGCCCAGGCTCACGGGCTGGTGGAAGTAGCCGAACCTGAACGGCTTGGGCGTCCTGCCGCGCAACTCGTCGGCGAGCGCGCCGCCCGCGTGCAGGCCTGTCGGGATGCCGCCCTGGCAGGTGCCGTGCATCACGCCGAAGGGCTGGCTCACCGCGGCGGCGTCGCCGACCGCGTAGACGTCGGGGTGGGAGACCGAGCGCAGCGCGGCGTCCACGACGATCCTGTCGCGGGCGTCGACGGTGAAGCCCGCCTCGCGGGCCAACGCGAGTCCGCGGGTCCCCGCCGTCCAGAGGGTCGCGACCGAGTCGATCAGCTCACCGCCTTCCAGCTCGACGGCGTCGGGCAGCACCTTCACCACCTGGGTGTCCTGGCGGACCTCGACGCCGAGGCGGCGCATGGCGCGCTCGGCGTGGGCGCGGGCCCTCGGCCCCATCATCGAGCAGGGACGCCCCCTGCTGAGCAGCACCACGCGCAGCCGCGGGTACGCCTCGGCCAGCTCGGTCGCCGACTCGACGCCGGTCAGGCCGCCTCCTGCGACCACGACCGTGCCCTGCCGCGTGGAGCGCAGGCGCTCGGCCAGCGCCACGGCGCCCGCGTGGTCGTCGTAGCGGAAGGCGTGCTCGCCGACGCCCGGCACCGACACGTCGGTGCCGGTGCCCAGCGCGTAGACGAGCTTGTCGTAGGCGAGCACGCGGCCGCCGCCGAGCCGTACCTCATGGGCCTGAGGATCGATGCTCTCGACCCAGCCCTGGACGAAGGCGATGCCTGACCCGGCGAGCACGCCCTCGATGGAGTGGTCGGCGAGCCGCTGACCCGCCGCCGTCTGGTGCAGCCGCAGCCGCTCGGTGAACCTCGGCGAGGCGTTGACCAGCGTCACCCTGCCGCCGTGGCGGCGAGACTTCCGCGCCGCCCTGATCGCCGCCGCCATGCCGGTGTAACCGGCCCCTAGAACCACGATGTTCGTCATGCCATCCAGACGTATCGAGCGGCGCGCGTTGTGACATCGCTTCTAGGGCAGTTGCCATCCGCGGTCGCGCAGGGCCTGGTTGAGCACGGCCACGGCGTCGGGCTGCACCGACAGCTCCGCCAGGCCGAGCGGCAGGCCGGGGGCGTGTTCGAGGCGCACGTCCTCGACGTTGACCCCGACCTCGTCGCAGATCTGGAAGAGCCTCGCCAGCTGGCCAGGACGGTCGCCGATGACGACCTGCACGACGGCGTAGGCCGCGGCCGGACCCCCGTGCTTGCCTGGAATCCTGCCGTGCCCCGCGACACCGCGTTTGAGCAGCTGGGTGACCTCGGGGCCCGCGCTCGCGTCGCCCTGCGCCAGCGCGCGCAGCGCCGTGGCGGCCTCGGACAGGTCGCGCGAAACGGCTTCCAGTACCTCGGCCACGGGAGCGGCGTTGCCCGACAGGATGCCGAGCCAGAGGCCGGGGTCGCCGCCCGCGATCCTCGTCACGTCGCGCACACCCTGCCCGGCCAGGCCCAGCGCCACGTCGGAGGCGTCGGCCAGGCGCGCGGCCACCGCGGAGGCGGCCACGTGCGGGGCGTGGGAAACGACGGCGACGGCCCTGTCGTGGTCTTCTGCCGCCACCTCCACCGCGTTGCCGCCGCACAGCTCGATCAGCCGCAGCACCGCCTCCCTCGCCTCGGCGGAGGCTTCGTCCGTCGGGCACAGCGCCCACGGCCTGCCGAGGAACAGATCGCCCCTGGCGGCGCCCGGGCCCGCCTTCTCCCTGCCCGCCATGGGGTGGGAGGCGACGTAGGTGCTCAGGTCGCAGCCGAGCGCGGCGGCCGCGGCGATCGGCCTGGCCTTGACGCTGGCCACGTCGGTGTAGAAGCGGGCAGCGCCGAGCTGCTGCAGACCGCGCAGCTCGCTGGCCACGTGGTCGGGGGGAACCGCGACGACCGCGAGGTCGACGGGGTCGCCAAGGCGCCACTCCTGGCCCGCGCCCATCTCCCTGGCCAGCCGTACGGCGCCCAGATCGCGGTCGGCCAGCAGCACGGTCACGCCGCGCTGGCGCAGCGCCAGCCCGATCGACGTGCCGACCAGGCCGGTGCCGAGAACGAGAACGGTGTCGAGCTTCACCGGATCGGTGTTCACTGCGCGATGTCCTGGCGTAGCACGGTCGCGCCGCGCAGGTAGACGTGCTGGATCTCGGCGCGCGGACGGTCAATCTCCACGTGCGCCATCAGCCGCACCACACGGGGCAGCGCGCCCGGCACGCCGATCTCGGTGCAGCAGATCAACGGCACCTCGTGGAAGCCGAGCTTGCGCGCGGCGAGGGCGGGGAACTCCGCCGTCAGGTCGGGCGTCGCGGTGAACAGCACGCTGATCACATCGTCGGTGGTCAGCTGGTTGCGCTCCATGACCGCCGCCACCAGCTCGGTGGTCCCACTGATGATGGCGTCGCGGTCGTTGGCCTCGACCTGGATCGCCCCGCGTATCGCCCGCACCATGTCACATCCCCTTCATATGGTTCGGAGCCCGCGCACGGTGTGCGCGGGCTCCTCCGTCCGGCCAGATTACAGCTTGACCGCCGCGTAGAGGTCGCCGACCTCCTTGAGGCTCAACGCCCTGATCGTTCCCGGCTTCGTACGGCCGAGCTTGACCGGACCGAACTCGATCCTGGCCAGGTCGATCACGCGGTGACCCGCCTCTTCCAGCATGCGCCTGACGATGTGGTTGCGGCCCTCGTGCAGCACGATCTCCACCAGCGCCTGCTGCCCGTGCTCCTGCACGATCTCGAAGTGGTCGGCCTTGGCCAGGCCGTCCTCGAGCTCGATGCCCTTCCTGAGCCTGCGGGCCAGGTCACGCGGGATCGGGCCGGGCACCTTCGCCCAGTACTTCTTCTGCACGCCGTAGCTCGGGTGCGTCAGCCTGTTGGCCAGCTCGCCGTCGTTGGTGAGCAGCAGCAGGCCCTCGGTCTCGGTGTCGAGCCTGCCCACGTGGAACAGGCGGGGCGCCAGCTCCTGCGTGAAGTCGGCCAGGCACGGACGACCCTGCGGGTCCTCCATCGTCGAGACGACGCCGATGGGCTTGTTCAGCGCGTAGTAGACCAGGTCGGGAGCGGTCGGGATGCGCTTGCCGTCCACGTGGATGACCTGCGCCGCAGGGTCGACCTTCGCGCCGAACCTCCTGACGACCTGGCCGTTCACGGTGACGCGACCGGCGCCGATCATCTCCTCGCACGCGCGCCTGCTGGCCACGCCCGCCTGGGCGAGCACCTTCTGCAGCCGCACGCCGCCGGGCACCTCGGTGGTGTCGCGCTCGTCGGTGTAGCCGTCGGGGAAGAAGTCGCGGTCGCGCATGGGCTGGCGGGAGGTCTTGAAGACGTCCTTCTTGCCCTTCGCGCCACTGCCGATCGTCTGCACCCTGCCGGTACGGCCGGCGGGCTCGCTCCGCTTGGGCGCGGGACGGCCGATCGTCTGCGGCTCCTCGCGCCTGCCGTAGCGGGCCCTGGAGCCGTCGTCGCGCCTGCCGCCCCTGTCGGCCTTCAGCCCGCCCCTGTCGTCACGCCGCGCCTGACCACCGCGGTCGTCACGGGATCCCTGACCACCGCGGTCGTCACGGTAGGCCGGGGCGCCGCGGTCGTCGCGCTGGGGCTGACCGCCGCGGTAGCCGCCACGGTCGTCGCGTCCGCTCTGGGCGCCGCGGTAGCCCCCGCGGTCGTCGCGGAAGCCGCCACGGTCGTCGCCGGAGGTCGCGCGGTCGTCGCGGAAGCCGCGGCTGTCGCCGTAACCGCCGCGGTCCTGGCGCGCGCCACCGAAGTCGCGCCGCTCCCTGAACCCGCCGCGGTCGCCGCCGCGCTCGCCGGCTCCACGGCCGCCGCCTGGGCGGTCACTCGCGCCTCGGTAGCCGCCGCGCTCGTCACCGCTCCTGCCGTAGCCGCCGCGCTCACCCTGTCCACCACGGAAACCGCCCTGGCCGCCGCGCTCACCCTGGCCGCCGCGGTAGCCGCCCTGACCTGATCCACGGTCGTCGCGGAAGCCGCCGCCCTGGCCGGCCCCGCGCTGGAAACCGCCCTGGCCGCCGCGGTCGTCACGGAAGCCGCCGCCGGTGCCACCGCGCTCGGCGCCGCCGCGGAAACCACCCTGGCCGCCACGGTCACCGCGGAAGCCGCCGCCCTGGCCGCCACGGTCGTCGCGACCGGGGCCCGCGGGCTTGCCGTACCTGGCGCGCGAGCCGCTGCGGTCGGCGCGCAGGGAGTCACGGCCGGGGCCGAAGTCGCCCCTGCTGTCGTCGCGGCGGGCGCCACCACGGAAGTCGTCCCTGCGAGCACCGCCGCCGGACCCCTCCCTGCGCGCGCCGCCGCCGAAGTCGTCACGGCGGGAAGACCCGCCGAAGTCGTCACGGCGGGGGGCCCCGCCGGTGTCGTCACGGCGGGGTGTGCCGCCGAAGTCGTCGCGACGGGGTCCGCCGCGGTTGTCGTCGCGACGGGAGTCGCGCCTGTCATCGGAGCGGAAGGCGGGACGCCCGCTCGCGCCGCCCCTGGGGTTTCCACCCCGAGAGCCGCCGGTGCGTCCACGACCGCGTCCATCACCGGACGGGGTGCTGCGCCTGTTGATCACTTCGTTGTCTCCTCAAGGTTTTCCACGTCGTCGGGCAGGAAGGGCGCGAGCTCAGGTAGCTCGTCGATGCTCTTCAGGCCCAACCGCTCCAAGAAGTAGGAGCTTGTCCGGTAGAGCACTGCCTGGCTCTCCGGGTCGGAGCCGGCCTCTTCGACCAGCCCCCTGGCGACCAGCGTCCGCATGACGCCGTCGCTGTTGACGCCGCGCACGGCGGCGACTCTGGCGCGGCTCACCGGTTGCCGGTAGGCCACGACCGCGAGGGTCTCCAGCGCGGCCTGGGTCAGCCGTGCCTGCTGGCCGTCGCGGACGAACCGCTCGACCAGCTGGGCGCAGTCGGCGCGCGTGTAGAACCGCCAGCCGCCTGCCACCTCTCTCAGATCGAAACCCCGTCCGGCGTCGGAGTATTCCGCCGCGAGTGCGCGGAGCGCCGTCTCGATCTCGTGTGTGGGATGTTCGAGCACCTGGGCCAGCGTCATGGCGGCCACGGGTTCGTCCACGACGATCAGGATCGCCTCCAGCGCCGCCCGCAGCTCGGGCCCTCGCTCGGGCCGCACCCCGTCATCGGAGGGCTCCTCGGTGTCGTCGAACCCCGGGCTCTCCTCTGGACGGCCGGCGGCAGCCCCCCTCCCGTCCCAGGAGAAGTCCCCCAGAACGGCAGCCCCCTCCCCCTGACCGTCGCCGGAGCGAGGGCTACCCGCCGAGGGAGCCTCGAAGGCGGCGGACCCCCGCCCGTCGGAAGCCACCACCGCACGACCCGAGCCACCTGCGGAGTCAGTGTCGGTGGTCGCCGGTTGGGGGGTCGTGGGGCCGTCGAAGGCCGCGGTCTCAGGGGGCTCGGCTTCCAGGTCCAGGGTCGCCTCGGAGGCCGTGGTCTCGGAGGGGAGATCTTCCTGCGACTGGTCGTCCGTCGAAGGTGAGGGGTCACCGCCCGCCGACGGGGGATGGTCACCGTCCGCCGAGGGTGAGGGGTCGCCGTTCTCCGCGGGTGGGGGCGGGGTGCCGAAGATGGCCGAGCCTGGCAGGCGGGCCCAGGCGGGGACGTTGTCTCCCGCGCCACCCCCGTCCCCCGCCAGATGCTCCGACGGCGACGGGTCCCTGGGAGCCGGGAACTCACTCATCTGCAGCCTTCTCCGCGCTCTCTTCGTAGTCGTCGCCCACCGACACGTCTCCGTCGTCGGCGCCGGTCCAGGTCACGTGCAGATCGCCCAGCGGTTCGACCTGCTCGAAGGTGACGGCCGACTCCCTGAACAGCTCGAGTACGGCCAGAAAGCGGGCGATCACCTCGAAGGTGCCCTCGCAGTCGGCGACCAGGGTCCTGAAGGTGGCCCTTCGCATGCGCCGCAACCGCTGGACAAGGATAGCGGCTTGCTCTCTGACGCTGGCCAGAGGTTGGTAGATGTGCCCGACGCTGACGGTCGGCGGCAGCTTGGGGGTGAACGCCTTGGCCGCGATGCGCGCCAGCTGGTCGGGGCCGATGCCGAGGACCAGTTCGGGCAGCAGGTTGGCGAACTGCGCCTCCATGGGCACCGACCTGGGGAACCTCAGAGCCTCCTCCGCCATCAGCCCGGAGAAGACCTTGGCGACCTCCTTGTAGGCCCGGTACTGCAGCAGCCTGGCGAACAGCAGGTCACGCGCCTCCAGCAGCGCGAGGTCCTCTTCGTCCTCGACCTCGCCCGTGGGCAGCAGCCTGGCCGCCTTCAGGTCGAGCAGCGTGGCGGCGACGAGCAGGAAGTGGCTGGTCTGGTCGAGGTCCCACTCGGGCCCACGCGACTTGATGTAGGCGATGAACTCGTCGGTGACCTGGGAGAGGGAGACCTCGGTGATGTCGAGCTTGTGCTTGGAGATCAGGCCGAGCAGCAGGTCGAAAGGTCCCTCGAAGACGTCCAGATGAACCTGGAAGCCCTGCTGCTCGGTGGAAGTCACCTGGCCATTGTGGCAGGCTGCGGCCAGCGCGAGAGCACCTCGCGGGCCAGCTCCCTGTAGGCGTTCGCGCCGAGGGAGGAGGGGTCGAAGGTGGTGATGGGCTCGCCCGCGACGGTCGCGTCGGGGAAGCGCACGGTCCTGTTGATGACCGTGTGGAACACCTTGTCGCCGAAGGCCTCCACGACGCGGGCAAGCACCTCGCGGCCGTGCAGGGTGCGGGCGTCGTACATGGTGGCCAGCAGGCCCTCGATCTCGAGCTCGTCGTTGAGCCGCTCCTGCACCTTGGTGATGGTGTCCATGAGCAGCGCGACGCCGCGCAGCGCGAAGAACTCGCACTCCAGCGGCACCATGACGCCGTGGGCGCAGGTGAGCGCGTTGATCGTGAGCAGGCCCAGCGAGGGCTGGCAGTCGATCAGGCACACGTCGTAGTAGGGCAGCAGCGGCTTGAGCACGCGCCCGAGCACCTGCTCGCGGGCCACCTCGGTGACGAGCTGGACCTCGGCCGCGGACAGGTCGATGTTGCTCGGCAGCAGGTCGAGGCCCTCGACGCCGGTCTCGAGCAGGACGTCCTCGGCGGTGACGCTGCGGTCCATCAGCAGGTTGTAGACCGTCAGGTCGAGCTGGAGCGGGTTGATGCCCAGGCCCACCGACAGCGCGCCCTGCGGGTCGAAGTCGACGAGCAGGACCTTCAGCCCGCACTCGACGAGCGCGGCGCCCAGGTTGATGGTGGTGGTCGTCTTGCCGACCCCGCCCTTCTGGTTGACCATGGCGACCACCCTGGCCGGGCCGTGCGTCTCGCGCGGCAGCGGCTCAGGGAACACCGGGCGCGGTCGCCTGGTGGGGCCCAGATTCACGCCCGTGGCGGGCGTGTTGGTCTTCGTGTCACCCCAGGGATTCTCGGGGGTCCCCGGAGTCGAACCGTTGGCGGTCACAGTCACCAGCTCGAACCTCCCTGACGGTCCCGAACCGGACCGTCCGGACGGACACTATGGCGTCAGCACTTAGGCGGCAAGACGGCACGCCGCGTGACGCAAAGACTATAGATCACTGTCGAGCGCGAGGGTGCGCCGCGGCGTAGACCTCGCGGAGCTTGTCAACCGTCACCAAGGTGTAGACCTGGGTGGTCGTCACCGAGGCGTGGCCGAGGAGTTCCTGGACCACCCTAACGTCCGCACCGCCGTCAAGGAGGTGAGTTGCGAACGAATGCCGCAAGACGTGCGGAGAGATCCCCTCGAGCCCTGCCCTCTCGGCGGCGGCCTGGAGCACCTCCCACGCCCCCTGCCGGGTGAGGCGGCCACCTCTGGCGTTGAGGAAGACGGCGGGGGTGCCGCGGCCGTGTGCCAGCAGGGACGGCCTGGCCCGCACGAGGTAGGCGTCGAGCGCCTGCCTGGCGAAGCGGCCGACGGGCACGACCCTGGTGCGCCCGCCCTTGCCGCGCAGCCGTACCTGCTCCTGTTCGAGGTCGTCGAGGGCCAGGCCGACGGCTTCGGAGATGCGCGCGCCCGTGCCGTACAGCAGCTCGAGCAGGGCCCTGTTGCGGAGGGTCAGCGGCGCGCCGTCGGGACCCGAGGCGGCGATGAGCCGCTCGACCTCGGCGACGCCGATGGCCTTCGGAAGGCGGCGCAGCTGGCGCGGAGGGCGGACCTCGTGGGCGGGGTCGTGGGCGGCGACGCCCTCGCGCAGGGCGAACCTGTGCAGCCCCCTGACCGCCGAGACCGCGCGGGCCGCCGAGCTGGCGACCAGGGCGGGGTGGTCGCCGTCGCCTTCGCGCAGCACGGTGAGGAAGGCGAGGACGTCGGCCTCGCCCACCTCACCGAAGGTGACCCTGCCGCGCGTCCTCAGGTGCTCGACGTAGCGGCGCAGGTCTCTGCGGTAGGAGGCCAGCGTGTTGGCAGCCAGGCCTCGCTCCACCGCCAGATGGGCGAGGTAGCTGGAGAGCACTGCCTCCACGAAGAGTCCTCCTGTCACGCCTCCGGGGCGTCGGCGGGCCGCAACAGGGCGAATCCCTCGACCGAAGCCGCATACGCGGCGAGGATACCGGCCACGGTCGGGGAATTGTGGATCATTCCCATGAGCGCCCTCTCCACGGCGTCGGCCAGGGGCACCCACTCCACCGGCATGTCGAACTCCTCGTGGCGCCGGTCGAAGTCGATCTCGACCTTCGACAGGTCACGGGCCAGGAAGACGCGGATGCGCTCGTCCGACATGCCAGGGGAGGTGTAGAGGTCGACGAGGGTGTGCCAGGTGCCGGCGTGGTAGCCCGCCTCCTCGGCCAGCTCGCGGGCGGCGGTGGCGGCCAGCGGCTCGCCCTCGACGTCGCGGATCCCGGCGGGAAGCTCCCACAGCAGGTGCCGCGTCGGGTGGCGGTACTGCCTGATCAGCAGCACGCGGTCGTCCTCGTCGAGCGCGAGGACCGCCACGGAGCCGGGGTGGACGACGTAGTCGCGGTCGGCGACCTCGTCGAGCGGCATGCGCACGGTGTCGGTGCGCACGCCGATCACGTACCCCTTGAAGTGCTCCTTGGAGTCGACGACCGGCCACTCCTCGGGCAGGTCCTCGATCCTCACTTCTTGGCCGCCTTGGGCGAGCGGCCGTCGGCGTAGACCAGCGAGGCGCCGATGAGGCCCTTGAACAGCGGGTGCGAGCGGGTCGGGCGGGAGCGGAACTCGGGGTGGGCCTGGGTGCCGATGAAGAACGGGTGCGTCTCGGCGGGCAGCTCGGTGTACTCCACCAGGCGGCCGTCGGGCGAAAGGCCCGAGAAGACCAGGCCGACCTTCTCCAACTGCTCGCGGTAGGCGTTGTTGACCTCGTACCTGTGGCGGTGGCGCTCGTCGGCCTTGGCCTTGCCGCCGTAGAGCTGGCGGGCCAGCGTGCCCTCGCCGAGCTTGGCGGTGTAGAGGCCGAGGCGCATGGTGCCGCCCATGTCGCGCTCGCCGGAGACGACGTCCTCCTGGTCGGCCATGGTCGAGATCACCGGGTGCTTGCTGTCGGGGTCGAACTCCGCGCTGTTGGCGTCGGCGATGCCCGCCAGGTTGCGGGCGGCCTCGATGACCATGCCCTGCATGCCGAGGCAGATGCCGAGCAGCGGGATCTTGTTCTCGCGGGCGTGGCGGATCGCGCCGATCTTGCCCTCGATGCCGCGCACGCCGAACCCGCCGGGGATCAGCACGCCGTCGACGCCGTCGAGCTCGCGGGCCGCGCCCTCCTCGCTCTCGCAGTCGTCGGACTTGACCCAGCGGATGTTGACGCGGGCGTCGTTGGCGAAGCCGCCCGCGCGCAGCGCCTCGGTGACGCTGAGGTAGGCGTCGGGCAGGTCGATGTACTTGCCGACCAGCGCGACCGTGACCTCCTTGGCCGGACGGTGGACCCTGCGCAGGAGCTGCTCCCACTCCTTCCAGTCGACGTCGCGGAAGGGCAGGCCGAGGCGGCGGACGACGTAGGCGTCGAGGCCCTCGGTGTGGAGCACCTTGGGGATGTCGTAGATGGAGGCCGCGTCGACGGCGCTGACCACGGCGTCCTCGTCGACGTCGCACATCAGGCTGATCTTGCGCTTGATCGAGGTGTGGACAGGACGGTCGGAGCGCAGCACGATCGCGTCGGGCTGGATGCCGATGCTGCGCAGGGCGGCCACGCTGTGCTGGGTCGGCTTGGTCTTCAGCTCACCGCTCGGCCCGATGTACGGCAGCAGCGACACGTGCAGGAAGAAGACGTTGTCGCGGCCGACCTCGTGCCTGATCTGGCGCACCGACTCGAGGAAGGGCAGCGACTCGATGTCGCCGACCGTGCCGCCCACCTCGGTGATGACCACGTCCACGTCGGGACCGGCCATGCCGCGGATGCGCTCCTTGATCTCGTTGGTGATGTGCGGGATCACCTGGACGGTGTCGCCGAGGTACTCCCCGCGCCGCTCCTTGGCGATGACGTTGGAGTAGACCTGGCCCGTCGTGACGTTGGCCGAGCCGTGCAGGTCGGTGTCGAGGAAGCGCTCGTAGTGGCCGACGTCGAGGTCGGTCTCGGAGCCGTCGTCTGTGACGAAGACCTCACCGTGCTGGAACGGGTTCATCGTTCCGGGGTCGACGTTGAGGTAGGGGTCGAGCTTCTGCATGGTGACCCGCAGACCGCGGGCCTTCAGCAGGCGACCCAGGCTGGACGCCGTGAGCCCCTTGCCGAGACTGGAGGCGACACCGCCGGTGACGAACAGATGCTTGGTTTGCGATGCGCTGCGCAAGAAGTCTCCCGTGGCTCGAGGTGTGGCGTTGACGTCCACGGGCTCTCAGGATATCAAACAACGCCCTCGACATGCCCGAACGGCAGGTCCACAGAGTAACTTTGGGCCCTATGTCACTAGTACGGCGGGCGGTCGGCGCCCTGGTTCACCGCCTTTACGACGCGGTCAGGAGAGCGGGCGCGCTCACCCCTGCCAGTCAGGCCGGCTACCGCTTCCGCCACATGGGCGAGGGTGTCAGCATCGCCTTCCCCGTCGGCGCGATCTTCGGAGAGCGCTGGATCGAGATCGGCGGGCACACCCTGATCGGCGAGCGCGTCTCGCTGTCGTGCGGCATGGGACCGGGCGTCGACCTGGGGCCGAACTCGATTCTGCGCATCGGGGGAAGCTGCTCGATCGGCAGGGGCAGCCACATCGTCGCCCATCAGTCGATCGACATCGGCGACCACGTCTTCACCGGCCCCTACGTGTACATCACCGACCAGAACCACGTCTACGACGACCCTGACATGCCGATCGGCAGGCAGTGGCCGCGCAACAATCCGGTCTCGATCGGCGACGGGTCCTGGCTGGGCGCCGGGGCGATCATCCTGCCCGGCACCAGGATCGGCAGGCAGTGCGTGGTGGCGGGCGGCGCGGTGGTGCGCGGCGAGTTCCCCGACCACAGCGTCATCGCGGGGGTGCCCGCCAAGGTGGTCCGCAGCTACTCCGCCGACCTGGGCTGGCACGCGCCGGGCGTCACCCCCTTCGACCGTCAGGCCACCGGCTGAGGGCCCTGGGGCCTGAGGTACGCGTATCACCAGCAGTCTGGACAAATGCTGTAAATCACCCGGCCATGGATCGGCATCGGAACGCCTCACACCCCCGGCTGGGGGAACCCCTCCGGTATGGCCGACGTCGATCTCCTGCTGCGGCTGGTCACCGCGGCCGTGCTGGGCGCGGTGATCGGCATGGAGCGGCAGTGGCGGGCCCGGATGGCGGGCCTGCGCACCAACCTGCTCGTCGCCGTGGGGTCCGCGCTGTTCGTGCTGCTGAGCGCCTACGGCTTCGTCGGCGACCCCGGCACCGCAGATCCGACCAGGGTGGCCGCGCAGATCGTCTCGGGCATCGGCTTCCTCGGCGCGGGCGTGATCCTGCGCGAGGGCTTCAACATCAGGGGGCTCAACACCGCCGCCACCCTGTGGTGCGCCGCCGCCGTGGGATCCCTGGCCGGTGCGGGCATGTACTTCCTGTCCGTCGCGGGCACCCTCCTTATCGTCGGCGCGAACACCGCGATGCGGCCCATCGGCCGCTTCCTCGACCGGCGAAGGGCCCGGCGGCGCACCCGCTACCGCTTCGAGGTCAGGTGCTGGGACGACGACCAGGCCCATGTCAGGAAGCTGATCGTCAACGCACTCACCCGCCCCGAACTGCGCCTGCGCAGCCTCCACAGCCATGACTCCGACCTGCGCGGACAGGTCGAGATGCACGCGATCGTCGACAGCCTGCGCCGTGACGAGAACCTGTTCGAGGGCGCCACCAGCCGGCTGAGCCTCGAACCCGCGATCACCTCGGTGTCGTGGACCGTCGAGCAGGACGATGACGAGGACGACTCCTAGGGGTTAGCGTCAGCCCATGCGGAGTGCGATCTGTGAGCGTCTGGGCGTCGAGTTCCCTCTGTTCGCCTTCAGCCACTGCCGCGACGTGGTCGCCGCGGTCACCAACGCGGGCGGCTTCGGCGTGCTCGGCGCCGTCGCCTACTCGGCCGAGCAGCTCGACACCGAGCTGAGCTGGATCGACGCCCAGGTGGGCGGCAGGCCGTACGGGGTGGACGTGCTGGTCCCCGGCAGGACCGAGGGCCCGAGGGCGACCGTGCCCGAGTCGCACCTGTCCTTCACCACCGGCCTCCTCCAGCGGTACGGCGTGCCGTTCGCCGCCTCGCCTGCCGGGTTCGGCGACAGGGTCAGCGCCAGGGGCGCGACCGAGCTCATCGAGGTGGCGCTCAGGCACCCGGTCGGCCTGATCGCCAGCGCGCTCGGCCCGCCGCCTCCGCAGATGGTCTCCATGGCCCGCGAGGCGGGCGTGCCCGTCGCGGCGCTGGTGGGCACGGTGGAGCACGCGCGCAGACAGGTGGAGGCCGGTGCCGACATCGTCGTGGCGCAGGGCACGGAGGCCGGAGGCCACACCGGCGAGATCGCCACGATGGTGCTGGTGCCGCAGGTCGTCGACGCCGTCGCGCCCGTGCCCGTGCTGGCCGCGGGCGGCATCGCGTCGGGACGGCAGATGGCCGCGGCCATGGCGCTGGGCGCCGAGGGCGTGTGGTGCGGGTCGGTGTGGCTGACGACCGAGGAGGCCGAGACGCCGCAGTCGGTCAAGAGGAAGATGCTGGCCGCCTCGTCGCTCGACACGGTCCGCTCACGCTCGCGGACGGGCAAGCCGGCCAGGCAGCTCGCCTCTGCCTGGACCGCCGCGTGGGACTCAGGCGAGGACAGCCCTGGCCCGCTCGGGATGCCGCTGCAGATGGTGCTCGCGGAGTCGGCGATGGCCCGCGTGGTGCAGGCGGCGGAGCGGGGCGAGCCAGGCGCGGTGGAGCTGGCGAACTACTTCGTCGGGCAGGTGGTGGGCCAGCTCGACCAGGTGAAGCCGGCCCGCCAGGTGGTCTACGAGATGATCGAGGAGTTCGGCGACGCGATCGAGCGGCTCTCGCGCCTCACCGGGTGAGTTCGCCCTGGGTGACAGGCCCCCGCGCGCCGCCTCCCCCGAGGACCCCGACCGAGCGGCGGGGTCCGAGGGACGACGAAATCCCGACCAGGTGATCGACGGGACAGGCCGCGCGGACGGATTCGGAGCTACGGTCGAAGGAGGCGGGGGGCGACGTCACGGCGGGGGCCGAAGTCGCGCCCGCGTAGCGTGATGGACGGAGGGTCACCCGGTGACCGCGGTGGGCTGTGGGGGGCCTGCCGTACAGGATGGGACAAGGGATGCTCGCTGCACTGACCGGCCTCGGACTGAGCACCGCCGCCGGGTTGAACGCCTACATTCCGCTCCTGGTGGTCGGGGTGCTGGCCAACCTGAGCGACGCGGTGAAGCTGCCCGACGGCTACGGGTGGCTGTCCAACTGGGGCGTGCTCGCGATCATCGCGGTGCTCCTGCTGGCAGAGTTCGTGCTGGACAAGGTGCCCGTCGTCGACAGCGTCAACGACGCCATCCAGACCGCCGTACGGCCGGCGTCAGGCGGCGTGGTCTTCAGCGCCACCGCGGCCGCCGCCGAGATCGACAGCTCCACCTGGATGACGGAGAACCCGTGGGCGGGGTGGCTCATCGGGATCGTGACCGCGCTGGCCGTCCACGTGCTGAAGTCCACGGCCAGGCCGGTCGTGAACGCCACCACCGGCGGCCTCGGCGCCCCCGTGGTCAGCACCGTGGAGGACGCGGGCTCGCTCGGCGTCAGCCTTGTCGCGATCTTCCTGCCGGTCCTGGTGCTGGTCCTGCTGGCCGCGCTGGCCGTCTTCGCCTGGTGGGCGATCAGAAAGGTCCGCACTCCGTCGAGGGAGTGAGGGCGGATCCTTCCGGCGGATGACTCCCGGGAGAGCGTGAAGGCGCTAGCGTTCGGCCAGACGCGTGCGGGCGCCCTGTGGCCCCCGCCCCTGCGCCCGCACGTCGTCTCCGGACCGGCCGCCTCCAGGCACGTCGAATCAACTATCCTCTGAGATAAAGGCCGGACTGGAGGTCCCTCCGATCAGCACTTTCCTTCTGATCCTGCTCGCGGTCGTCGTGATCTTCCTCGCCCTGGCGGGGGTGGCCGTCTACGCCCTGGTCAAGGTGGGCAAGAGGGCCAGTCAGTCGGCGCGACAGGCCACCGCGCGCCTGGCCACCCACGTCAACGCCATGGGCACCGGCGACGCGGCCGAGGTGGAGCGGCTGCGTCTCGACCTGCGCCGCGAGGTCTCCATGACCAGGCAGCACGTCGACGCCGCCCTGCAGCAGGGCTGGGGCCTCGGAGACCTGCCGCAGCTGATGAGAGAGCTGTCCCAGCAGGCAGACGTGCACGACACCCAGCTCGGCATGTACGCCCAGCAGCGCCGCGTCTCCCCCTATGTCGACCACGTCACGCTCGACCGGCTGCGCGAGCACCAGGCCAAGCTGACCGCCATGTGCGCCAGGATCAGGGCCGACCTGCTCGACAGCCAGGTGCACCACGCCTCCACCGGCATCGAGGAGCTGCACGCCCGCACCGAGCTGGAGATCGAGTCCAGGCGAAGGACCGTCGACCCGCTCGACGAGATCGACGAGCTCTACCGCAAGACCATGCAGGAGCGCCGCGACCCGTCCTGAGCCGCCCGTCAGGGAGTGGTGGGCCAGCCGGTCAGGTCGGGCACGTGGACGGCGGCCAGGTCCTCGTAGGTGGCGCCCTTGTTGATGCGGGCCCGTACGGCCTGCGCCTCCGGCGTCGAGGGCAGGTAGCCGCTCAGGACCAGCGGGAAGCCGATCTGCCAGCTCAGCAGTGCCTGCGGCGAGTGCCTGTGCCCGTTGCGCAGCACGGCCGCGCCGACCCTGATCGCGTGCTCGTTGCGGGGCATCACGCCCGGCCTGTCGATCTCGCGGGCGGCGTAGCGAAAGCCCTCGTCGAGCTCGCACGGCGGGCAGTCCTTCGGACCCCTGCCCCGCCTGCTGCCGCATGCCCCGCAGGTCAGGCGCTCGAAGGCGCCGTCGACCACCCGCCAGTCGTAGCCCTTGATCTCCTCGACGATCATCTCGGCGACGGCGACGTCGTCCTCCAGGCCCAGTTCCTTCAGGAACGCCTGGTAGCCGTCCTCGATGATGCGATCCACCAGCGCCAGGCAGCGGCGGCAGCCGGGCGCCCCGCCGTACGGCCAGCGCCCGCACTCCACGCACCGTTCCATGCCCGTGATCGTAGGCGGCCGATATTGCGTTGCGCCGCCGGTTTTCGGCCCTGCATACTCGTCGAGGTGTGGCCGCGCCTCGGCAGCGGCTTCGACACGTGGGAGTCCTCGGCCGGAGCGTCGAGGCGCCGGACGAAGGGAGGGGTGACCGTGACGACGAGTGTTCGCGTGCCGTTTTCCGCGTCTGTTTGCTCTCCCACCGGTCAGCCGCTGACCTGATCGCCGCGCCGGTGGGCATTCTCATCAGGAGATCACCACCGTGCCGAAGAAGCACCGCCTCGACGCCGACGACCTCGACTGGCTCGACAGCAACCCCGTCGACCTCGACGGCCCTCCCTCGGGTGACCGCTGGTCCACCTGGGACCTCAGCACCCCGACCGAGCGCGGCCCCGAGCCGCGTCCCGGCTGGCTGGTCACCGAACTGGCCGCCGTCGACACCGAGCTCGGCATCCTCAAGACCGGCAAGGAAGCCGACGTCCACCTCATCTCGCGCGGCGTGCCCGACACCGACAGGGTCTGCCTGCTGGCCGCCAAGCGCTACCGCTCCAGCGACCACCGGCTCTTCCATCGCGACTCCGGCTACCTGGAGGGCCGCCGCATGCGCGACTCGCGCGCCGGCAGGGCGATGTCCTCGCGCACCGCGTTCGGCAAGCAGGTCATCGCAGGACAGTGGGCGCAGGCGGAGTTCTCCGCGCTCGTGCGCCTGTGGGAGCTGGGGCTGCCGGTGCCCTACCCGGTGCAGATCCTCGGCACGGAGATCCTCCAGGAGTTCGTCGGCACCCCCGACGGCTACGCGGCCCCGCGCCTGGCGACCGTGGACGAGGGGCTGGACGACCTCTGGGAGCAGCTGGTCGAGGCCATGGTCATCCTGGCCGGGGAGGGTCTCGCGCACGGCGACCTGTCGCCGTACAACCTGCTGGTCGACGACGGGCGGCTGGTGATCATCGACCTGCCCCAGATCGTCGACGTCATCGCCCACCCGACGGGCCCCGACTTCCTCGACCGTGACGCCCGCAACGTGGCCAGGTGGTTCGCGCACAAGGGGCTGCCCGTCTCGGGCGAGCGCCTTTCCGCCCTCCTCCGCGCCGAAGCCGGCCTCGCCTGACCTCTCCGGGGCGCGTCCCACTCGGGATCGCGCCCCGGACGGCGGTCACTACGCCTGCCCGGCAGGCTCCTCCTGGGCCAGGTCCAGGAAGAGCGCGGCCGACCAGCCGAACCCGCTGGTGGCCCTGCCCGCCCTGCCGCCCGTCAGCGGGTTCCAGTACTCGTAGAGACCGCCGCCGTCGCGGACCATCGCCAGCGTGCGTTCCCGCAGCTCACGAGCCGTCTCCTGGTGGCCGGACCGGCGCAGGCCGTCGATCAGCAGATAGTTGACGTTCAGCCAGACCGGGCCGCGCCACATGGCATCGGGCTCGAATCTGGGGTCGTCGAACGCCACGGTGGGCACCGGACGCTCCCCCCAGAAGCTCGGCGAGCGCAGGTCCTCGACGAGCCGGGTGGCGATCGCGGCGGGGAGCCGCCCGGTCACGAGCGGCATGAGGTCCAGCGGGGTGCGGACGGCCGCCTCCCGCCCCGCGACCCTGGTGACGAAGCGGGTGCCGCTCCATCGGCGCGCCACCATGAGGTCGACGAGCGCCTGGGCCTTGGCCCGCCACCCGGAGGGGTCGCGGCCGAGCGCGGCGGCGATGTCGCCGAGCCGGTCGTACTGCAACGCCAGGTAGGCGTTGAGGTCGGGAGGCTCGGCGCGCGGCCCGTGATCCCAGATGGGGCTGTCGTCCAGGCCGGACGAGTACGGGTGGAGGTATTCGGCCAGGCCGTCGCCGTCGGGGTCGGAGTGGGCGAACCACCATTCCTGCGAGCGAGCCAGCGGCTCGTAGACCTCGGCCAGAAAGTCCAGGTCGGGATCCACCTCGTGGATCTTCCACACGGCCCAGGCGGTGAGCGGCGGCTTGGTGACCGGCACCACCTCCCGGAGGGGCTCCCCTCCCACGTGCTGGGCCAGGCGGGCCAGGTCCGAGCGGGGCAGGTCCGTGGTCTCGGTGAGCACCCCGTGGTCGTGCACCACGTCGGGGATCAGGCCGTCAGGCCTCTGGTTGTCGAGCAGGATGCGGATCTGCTCCCTGGCCAGCGCCGGGTCGGCGTGCCTGAGGGCGACGGCGTGGAAGTAGGAGTCCCAGTTCCACAGGCCGACGTAGCCGAACTTGGAGGGGATCAGCGACTCCCTTCCCCGGATCGGCACCAGGTTCACCGCGAGCGTCCACCACGCCTGCTCCGCGCGCTCGCGCAGCACCTCGGGCACGGACGGCATGGCGGCGAACCAGTCACGCCAGCGCGTGGCGGCCGCCGCGAGCACCGCCGCGCCGTCGCCGGCAGGGGGGCCGACCAGCGTGAGACAGCCGTCGATGTCTGCCTCTCCGCCGTCCCACACCGCCCGCGCGTCCCTGCCGGTCAGCACGATCGTGTCGGGACCCGCGAAGGCCATCGCCACGCCGCCCTCGAAGTCCACCCGGTCGGGCAGCGCCTGCCGTACCGGCAGCTCCCTGTCTCCCGCGAGGACCCGCAGTCCCGTCAGGACGGTCGTGTCGCGCAGCGGGGTCTCGTACTGGGCTCCGGCGATCCAGAGCGAGCCGTCGTCGGCCGCCATCACCAGCAGCCGGGAGCCCCGGTCGGTGAACGGGCGTTCTCTCAGATCCAGCATCAGCGCCCACCCAGTCCCGAAGCCGCCATCGAATTGATGATCTTTCTCTGGCCGATCAGGAAGGCGATCAGCATGGGCACCACCGCGATCGCGGAGCCCGCCAGGATGAGCCCGTAGTCGACCGCCGTGCGCCCCCCGGAGAACTGGCTCAGCAGCAGCGGCACGGTGGCCAGCTCAGGCGAGTTCAGGAAGATCAGCGGGAAGAGGAACGAGTTCCACGAGGCGAGGAAGGCGATGATGCCGAGCGCGCCCAGGCCGGGGCGGATGTTCGGCAGCACGACGTTCCAGAAGCACCTCCAGCGGCCGGCGCCGTCGATCCTGGCCGCCTCCTCCAGCTCCACCGGCACCGCCCTGATGAACTGGCGGAGCAGGAACACCGCGAACGGGTTCGCGATGGACGGCACGATCAGCGACAGGTGCGAGTCGATCCACCCGATCTGCGCCAGCATCAGGTAGAGCGGCACGATCGTCACCTGCGCGGGCACCATCTGGGTGGCCAGGAACACCACGAACAGCACTTCCGAGCCCCTGAACCTGATCCTGGCGAAGGCGTAGGCGGCCATGGCCGAGGTCAGCAGGGTGAGAGCGACGTTGATCGCGGCGATGTAGAAGCTGTTCCAGTAGGCGGTGCCGAACGGCATCGCCGCGAGCGCGTCGGGATAGTTCTCCCAGCGCCACGGGTCGGGCAGCCAGTCGAGCGGGTTGTTCAGCATCTGCCGCACGCTCTTGAGCGACGTGAGCAGCATCCAGACGAACGGGAACAGCATCGCCAGCCCGCCGATGGTGAGCGCGGCGTGCAGGGCTACCTGCCTGGGTCGCATCCGGGCCCCCTCACGTGTCGTAGTGGACGAGGCGCTTCTGCGCGGCGAACTGGACGAGGGTCACCAGCAGCGTCAGGACCAGCAGGATCAGCGCGGCGGCGCTGCTCATGCCGAACTGGAAGTCCAGGAAGCCGAGGTCGTAGACCTGGTAGACGATCGTGCGCGCGCCCTCGTTGTACTTCGGGTTGACCAGCACGTAGATCTGGTCGAACGCCTGGAACGAGCTGATCACCGCGACCACGGTCGAGAAGAAGATCGTGGGCGAGAGCAGCGGCAGCGTGACCGAGCGGAAGATGCGCAGGCTGCCCGCGCCGTCCATCCTGGCGGCCTCGACGATCTGCGGCGGAATGGTCTGCAGCCCGGCCAGGAAGATCACCACGTTGAGCCCGAGGGACGACCAGATCGTCACGATGGCGATGGCGACGATCACCCAGTCGGGATCGCCCAGCCAGTCGGGCCCTGTGATGCCGAACCAGCGCGCCAGCGAAGCGTTGAGCACGCCGTTGTCGTCGCCGGCCAGGATGATCTGCCACATCAGCGCGACGGCGACCGAGCTGGTGACCACCGGCATGAAGTACAGCACGCGGTAGAAGCCGCTGCCCTTGACGCTGTTCAGCGCGACCGCGATGAGCAGCGCCAGTGCGAGCCCGAACGGCGCGGTCAGCAGCGCGAGCTTGACCGTGTTCCACACGGCCAGCCCGAACTCGGGATCGGAGAGCTGGGCGGCGAAGTTGTCCAGGCCCACCCACTCCTTCTGGCCGAGCCCGTCCCACCGCATGAAGGCCAGCACGACGGCGAACCCGAGCGGGAAGACCAGGAACACGGCCAGCAGGGTGAGCTGTGGCCCGAGGAAGAACGCGGCCCACCAGCCGTCCCTGTTCCTGATGCTCTTGGCCCGGCGGGCCGTCCGCGGGCGGGCCTCGGTGAGGATGGCCACGGCTAGCCCAGCTTGCTCTCGACGAGCTTCTGCAGCCCGGTCATGCCCTCGTCGAAGCCGACCTTGCCGGTCCACACCTTCAGCAGGTGCTCGTTGATGTCGGCGGTCAGGCCCGGCACGGAGACCTCCTCGGCGTAGTTGGCGAAGCCGGTGTCGCGCACGTCGAGGAAGGTCTGGGCGTGGGCGGGGTACTTGTCCTCCAGGACGACCTGCTCGGCGCCCTTGACGGACGGCACCGCGCCGCCGCCCTTGAGCCGCAGGAGCTGGCCGTCCTTGCCGACGAACTCGGTGAGGAACGTGAACGCCTCCTTGGGCAGCTTGGTGTCCTTGTTGATGGACAGGTAGGAGGCGGCGACGGCGCCGGGCATGGGTTCGCCGGTCTGCGAGGGGAACGGCACGATGTCGTAGTTGTCCAGCTCGCCACCCTTCTTCAGGGAGTCGATCACCCAGCGGCCCCCCGCGTAGAAGCCGACCTTGTGCTTGAGGAACTGGGTGCTGGGCCCGTTGCTGTCGGGCAGCGTGTCGGCGCTGAGGAAGGTCTTGTCCTGGTAGCCCTTGGCCAGCGTCTGCAGCGCCTCGCGGGACTTGGCGTCCGTGGTGGCGACGAACTTGCCGCCGTCCCACACCTTGCCGCCGAAGCCGTTGATCATGGAGTACGTGGAGCCGTACCAGTTCCAGAAGATCGAGCCGGCCTTGCCCGCCGCCTTGAGCTTGGCGTTCATCTCCAGGTACTTCGCCATGGTCCACTGCTTGGCCTCGTGGAGGGCGGCGGGGTCCTCGGTGATCCCTGCGTCCTTCAGGGCCTGCTTGTCGAACCAGAGGACCTCGGGGTTGGTGTCGTTGGGGACGCCGTAGATCTTGTTGTCGAGCTTGGCGCCGCCGTAGATGCCCTCGAAGAAGTCCTCCGGCTTGCTCTTGGACTCCGGCCCGGACAGCTGGTCGTTGAGCGGGGCGATCACCCCTGCGGAGACGAACTTGCCGATGTTGTCGTCGCCCACGAAGAACACGTCGGGCGCCGTCTTGCTGGTGAGCTGGGCGAGCAGCTTGGGGTGGTAGTCCTCGTAGTCGGCGACCGACTCCAGCTTGAGCCGGATGCCGGGGTGCCGCTTGTGGAAGTCGTCGGTGAACTTCTCGTAGAGCTTCAGGTCCTCGGCCGATCCCCAGGTCGACCAGCGGACGGTGACCTGGCCTTGGCCGCCGCTCGTGCCGGGAACGTTCCCTCCACCGCTGCCGCTGCACGCGGTGGTGGCGAGGGCGAGGACGCCCAGGATGGCTAGCGCACGCTTCATGGTGGCTCCTTCAGGCTTGTTCATGGGGGGTGTCGAGGCGAGTGGGGTCAGGCACAGCGGTGTCAGGCCGGGGCCGGGGCCCCGGGGGGTCAGGCGAGGCCGCCGCCGTCGACGACGAGGGCGGATCCGGTGATGTAGCTGGCGGCGTCGCTCGCCAGGAAGAGCACGGCCTGGGCGATCTCGTCAGGGGTGCCTGACCTGCCCATCGGCCGGTCAGCCGCGTCGGTCTGGAAGGCGGCCCAATCCTCTCCGAGCTGGCGGGCCTCGTCGCGCAGCATCGGCGTGTCGGTGTCGCCCGGGTTCACGGAGTTGACCCGGATGCCGGCCCTGGCGTGGTCGATGGCGAGGGCCCGGGTCATGTTGACCACCGCGGCCTTGGACGCGCAGTAGGAGATGGCGTTCCCACCGCCCTTCAGGCCCCATCCGGAGCCGGTGTTGACGATGGAACCGCCCTCGGTCATGGCGGGGATGGCGTGCTTGCACATGAGGAAGACGGACCTGACGTTGACCGCCATGACGCGGTCCCACTCGTCGACGTCGAGATCCAGGGCCGTGGTACGGCGGATGATGCCCGCGTTGTTGAACAGCACGTGCAGCCCGCCGAACGTGTCAAGGGCGGTCTGGACGATTCTGCGGCAGTCGTCGGAGTCCGACACGTCGGCCCGCACCGCCACGGCGGCCTTGTCACCGACCACGGCGGCGATCTGCTCGACCGTCGCCTCCGCTCCGGGGCCGTCGATGTCGGCGACCACCACCCTGGCGCCTTCGCGGGCGAAGGTCAGCGCCGTGGCCCGTCCGATGCCCGAGGCACCGCCCGTGACGATCGCGATCTTGCCCTCGAGCGTGTTCATCCGTGGAACTCCTCACTTGCCGTACAGATCTGATAAATCGTGCTCTCGCGGTACCCGGTGATCACCTGGACGTGCCCGCTGAGCTTCCGGTCGAGGTCCTCGTCGCCGCTGTCGGCCAGCAGCGGCCGTCCCCGCAACGCGGCCAGCTTCTGCGGGGTGGCCAGCACGAGCAGCCGCCTGCCTGTGGCGTCCCCGCACCCGATGACCGCGTCGATCACCCTGGGGGACACCTGCTGGTTCCCGCGGCCGAGGACGAACCCCTGCCCGCCGATCACCGACAGCACGACGACCGCCTCCCTGCCCGTGACCAGAGCCAGCAGTTCCGGCTCCGAGACGTCGCCGGCCACCAGCACGCCCCCGTCCCTGTCCATGGGCTCGACCACGTCCACGCCGAGCAGCGTGGTCGTGAGCCCGAGCGCGCGGCCGACCGCCTGGGTGGTGGCGCCGGGGCCGAGGACGTAGCGGACACCTGGCCGCATTCTGGCCACGACCTCCCGCGCGATGCCCTCGACGGTGGCGGGGTAGGTTCCTGAGGACCCGGTCTTCCGTCCGGACAGAGCGGCTCTGGCGGCGGGGACGCGCAGGCTTCCGTAGAGGCGGGGGCTGACCAGGCCCTGCCGGTAGCGCTCCTCGTCGAGATCCACCACTTCGGCCTCCACCGTGCCGGCGCCCGCCGTCCCCGGCCCGTGTCGCAGGCCGGAGGCGTACCCCGCGGCGAGGAACCCCGCCCCGGCAGGGCTGACGGCGAAGCACCCCGAGTAGACCTTCACCCCTGCAGGGATCCCCAGCACGGGCGGCGCCTGGTCGCCGAGCTCGCGGACCGCGTCGAGGACGTCCCGCGCGGTCCCGTCACCCCCCGCGAACAGGAGCAGATCGACATCGGCGAGCGCGACGACCGCCCGGCGCGTGTCCCGTGCCGTGGTGGCGCCGGCCGATCCGGGATCGGCCGAGGACGAGGGTGACGGTCGCACCAGGACGCAGGGCGCTCCTGCGTCGCGGGCGCTGTGCTCACCCATCGAGCCCGGCACCGTGACCACGCGGGTGCCGGGGCGGCGGGCCAGAAGCGCGCGGACGGCACGCGCCGCCCGCTCCCCCGCCCGGGGCGTCGCGCCCCGGGCCAGGGCCTCGCGCTGCACCTGCTCGCCGTCGCTGCCTTTGAGGCCCGCCGCCCCGCCCAGCCCGGCCACCGGGTTGACGACCAGCCCGACCACCACTTCGCGGTCGGGGAACGGGACGGGAGTCCGCGGGGCGGCGACGTCGGAGGTCATGACAGGTGCTTACGGACGTAGGCGCGCCAGGTGGGCGCCCACGCCTTGGGGTCGTCGAGCGATGTCATGTCGATCTTGTGCACGCTCTGGTTGTAGGGCGCGCCCTTGACGAACTCGGGATCCGTGCGTGCCTCGGAGGCCACGTGGGCCAGGATCGCGGCGTACTCGTCCAGGTCCTCCTTCGAGTACGACTCCGTCGGCTCCAGCGTGAAGGGCTCAGGTACCAGGTACGGGTGGTGGCTGGTCCAGTAGTGCACGCCGAAGTCGGCCGCCCGGACACCGATCTCCTCGGAGTGGACCCCTGTCTCCTCAGAGAGCTCCTGCCAGGAGTAGCGCACCTGTTCGACGCGCCGCTTGTCCCACGGCGCCGACGCGCCGGGGATCTGCAGGATCTTGTGCATCAGATAGTTGTTGTTGAGCACGGCCGTCTCGGCCACCTGCCGCAGTCCCTCGGCGCCCATGGCCATGATCCACGCGTAGGCGCGGACGATGTTGGGGGTTACGCCGAGGAACGGCCGCACCTTGCCGATCGAGCTGGGCGGGGTCTCCATCCCGTACGCGGTGCCGTCGAAGGTGACGACCGGGCCCGGCAGGAACGGCTCCAGCGCCGCCGAGACGCCGCACGCGCCCGCCGCGGGGCCGCCGCAGGCGTGCGGGGTGGAGAACGTCTTGTGCAGGTTGAAGTGGCACAGGTCGAATCCGGCGTCGCGGGCCCTGGTGATGCCGAGGATGCCGTTGGCGTTGGCCTGGTCGTAGCAGGCCAGGCCGCCCACCGAGTGCACCAGCTCGACGAACTCCCTGATCCGGGGGTTGAAGATGCCGGTGTCCTCCGGATTGGTGATCATCAGTGCGGCGGTACGGGGGCCGACGGCCGCGCGCAGCGCCTCGATGTCCGGGTAGCCGTCGGCGTCCGGCATCAGCGTGATCACTTCGTAGCCGGCGGTCTTGGCGCAGGCGGCGTTCGACGGGTGGGAGAACATCGTGGTGATGACCTGGTCGCGGTGGCCCTCGCCGTTGGCGGCGTGGTAGGCGCGGATCATGGCGATGTTCGCGTAGATGGCGGCGGACCCGGATCCCGGCTGGAGGGAGACTCTGGACATGCCGGAGATCTCCGCCAGCATCCGTTCGAGCCGCCAGTAGATCTCCAGTACGCCCTGCACGGTCTCCTCGTGCTGGAGCGGGTGCAGCTCGGCGATCGCGGCGGCGAACCGGTCGTTGACCTTGGGGCTGTACTTCATCGTGCAGGTGCCCTGGCCGACGTCGATGTTGAGGTCGACACCGAGGTTCTCCTGCGACAGGCGCAGGTAGTGCCTCAGCACGTGCAGCTGCGACATCTCGGGCAGTTTCGGGGGTTCGGCGCGGCGGACGGTCTCGGGGAGTTCCACCAGCGGGGCACCCGCCTCCGGCACGGCGAGGCCGCGGCGGCCGGGGGCGGACAGCTCGAAGATGATCGGCTCGTCCCAGCGGGCCTGGTGGAAGCGGCGTAGCGGTGGCTTCGGCGCGACTGGGAGCTCGGCGAAGGATTCCGCGGTGTTCACAGCACCTCCTGGACGGCAGCGGCGAGACGGTCGATGTCAGTGATGGAATGGCGTTCGGTCACGCAGACCAGCACCGTGCGGTCGTCGAGGGGGACGCCGCCGTAGATGCCGCGGGCGCGCAACCCGTCGAGCAGGGCCGCGCTCGAGGGCACCTCGATGGCGAATTCTCGGAAGTGGATCGCGTCCCGGTGCAGCACCGTGACGGACCCCGCGAGGGCGTCCATGGCGTAGCGGGTGCGGGCCAGGATGGTCTCCCCCAGGTCCCGCATGCCCTGCGGCCCCATGAGAGCCAGGTAGACGCCCGCCGTGATGCCCCAGAGGGCCGCGGCGGTTCCCACCCATTCCTTGCCCTCCTCGCGCATGGCGAAGGAGGTGCGGTCGTAGAAGACGTCGCCGAAGCCGTACTCGCCGGGCACCTTGGTAGGGGCGATGCCGAACAGCCGGGAGGGGAACTCGGCTACCAGGGGCTCATGGTCGGCCGTGGCGATGTACCCGGCGTGGCCGCCGCCGTAGCTCTGGTGCATGCCGAGCGACTGGATGTCTCCGCAGGCGATGTCGGCGCCGTAGGAGGAGGGCGGGGCGAGGACTCCCAGCGAGATGGGATCGGCGCCGACCACGAGCAGCGCGCCGTGCGCGTGGGCGAGGTCGGCCAGCTCCCGTCCGCGCGTCTCGACGACACCGTAGACGTTGGGGGTCTCCAGGTAGATCGCCGCGTAGGAGTCGTCGAACTCCGCCACGGAGATCTCGCCGCTCTCGCCCGCAGGGGCGAGGGCGATCTCGATGTCCGGGCTGAGGAAGTCGCGCAGCTTGCTCAGCTTGTCGGCGCTGACCGCCCCGCTGACGAGCACCTTCGAGCGCCTGGTGTAGCGGCAGGCCATGCGCAGGGCCGTGCCCGCCGCCTGGAAGCCGTCGTAGGTGGGGACGTTGACCACGTCCATCTCGAGCAGTTCGCCCATCATGCTGACGTACTCGAACAGGGCCTGGAACCGTCCGTGGTCCTCGTACGGCTCGCCCGCGTAGGCGGTCAGGAACTCGCTCCGGGAGTTCACCTCGTCGCAGACGGCCGGCACGTAATGGGGGTAGCAGCCGTGCCCGAGGAAGCTGAGCGCCTCCTCGGTGTCGGTGACGCGGTCGAACAGGCCCTTCATGTGGCGCACGAGGTCGTGCTCGGCCGTGAGGGGCTCCGGGAGGTCGAGTGGCCGGGCCAGGCGCAGGTCCGCCGGGATGTCGGCGTAGAACTCCTCGACGCTCGACGCGCCGATGGCGGCGAGCATCTCGGCCCGCACGCCTGGCTCGGCGTTCGGAATGTACGGGTGCGTCACGTGTCTCCTTCGATCCTGAGCACGACGGCGTCGCGCGGGGCGAGGGTGATGACCCCTCGCAGGTCGGTTTCGCTGAGCAGGTCCCTGCCTGGCTGCGGAAGGGTGACCTGCTGCGGGGTGCTGGTGTGGTTGAGCAGGAAGAGGTGGTTCTCCCGCCGGGTGGCCTCGACGCCGCGGGGGACGTCCAGAGCCGGGACGTCGTGGAGCACGCGGTCGAGGACGGGCGTGAGGTCGTCGAGGAGGCAGCTGAGGTAGGTGGCGTTGCCGTTGCGGGTGATGGCGGGCAGGCCGTCCAGGTCTCCGCCCTCGTAGCGGGCGAGGACCTCCACGGCGTCGCCGACCACGCGCGGCCACTCCGCCCACGTTCTGGCGAGGCCGACGTCGCCACCGGCGTGCCGTACCCGCTGGGTGACTCCGTCGGCGAGCGGCCAGAACTCGTCGATCGCGAGGCCCAGCAGCTCGCGGAGCGGGCCGGGGGCGCCACCGTCGTGGACCTGGTCCGACTCGTCGACCACGCCGCTGAACGGGCCGACGACCAGTTCGCCCGTGACCGACGCCAGCGCCTTGGCCTGCTCGGCCGTACACAGGTAGAGGTTGGGCACGATCACCACGCGGTAGGCCGACAGATCGCGGTCAGGGGGCGCCAGGTCGACGGCGATCCCGCGGGCGTGCAGCGGCGCGTACCAGGCCAGCAGCAGGTCCTTGAGCTTGAGGCGGTTCGACGGCATCGACTCCGGCGCCTCCAGACCCCACCAGCTGTCCCAGCCCAGGACGAGCGCCACCTCGGCGCGTGTGGCGGTGCCCGCGACCTCGGCCAGCCGCCGGAGGTCCGCGCCGAGCCGCAGCGTGTCCTGCCAGCCGCGTGTCGTGGTGCCACCGTGCGGGAGCAGGGCGGAGTGGAACTTCTCAGGACCGTACTTCGCCTGTCGCCACTGGAAGAACATCACTCCGTCGGCGCCGTGGGCCACCGCCTGGAGGCTGTGCAGGCGCATCATGCCGGGCGGCTTGGGCACGTTGACCTCGCGCCACGACACCGCCGACGGCGCCGACTCCAGCAGCAGCCAGGGGCGTTGCTTGAGCGAGCGCATGAGGTCATAGCTCAGGGCGACCGCCACGTGCGACTCGGGATCGGCCGGGTCGGGGTAGGCGTCGTCGCTCACCAGGTCCTCGGCCGCCGCCCACGACCAGTAGTCGAGACCGTGCAGGATGCTCATGAAGTTCGTGGTGACCGGTACGGCCGGCGTGACCTCGCGCAGCGCGTCCCGCTCGGCCGTGAACAGCTCCAGCAGGGCGTCGCTGCAGAAGCGGCGCCAGTCGAGGAGTTGGGCCGGGTTGACGGGGCCTGGCGCCTTGCGGGGCGGCTCGATCTGCTCGAAACCCGTGTAGTGCTGACCCCAGCAGGAGGTGCCCCAGGCGGCGTTCAGCGCGTCGACCGTGCCGTAGCGGGCCTGGAGCCAGGCGCGGAAGTGGCGGGCGGACTCGGGGCAGAAGCATTCGAGCGTGTGATCGGCGTACTCGTTGCCCACGTGCCACATCGCCAGCGCCGGATGCTCGGCGTACCGGGTGGCGATCGCCGTCGCGAGGCGCACGGTGTGCTCGCGGAAGATCGGCGAGCTGGGGCAGTATCCCTGCCGGGACCCGAACTCCAGCCGCACTCCATGGGCGTCGACCGGCATGACCTCCGGGTGCACCCTGACCAGCCAGGGCGGCGGGGTGGCGGTCGCGGTGGCCAGGTCGGCGGACACCCCGTGCTCGTGGAGCAGGTCGAGGACGCGGTCCAGCCACCCGAAGTCGTACACGCCCTGCGCGGGCTCGAGCCGCGACCAGGAGAAGACCGCGACGGTGGCCATGGTGACCCCGGCCTCGGCCATGAGCCGGACGTCCTCGGCCCAGACCTCCTCCGGCCATTGCTCGGGGTTGTAGTCACCGCCGAACAGCAGCCCCGGCACTAGGGTCAGGCGCACTCCAATGATCCTTTCTGGCTGTCCGTAAATCTGTATTCAGAATTCATAGTGTAGTATTTTGTACTACGTCAAGCGCTAAGCAGATCAGGGCCAAGACCTAAGGAGCCTCATGCCGATCGAGCGGCGACCGCTACGCGAGCAGATCAGGGAAGAGCTGCTGAGCAGGATCGATAGGGGTGACTTCGCCGCGGGGACGGACATCAACGAGGTCGCGCTGGCGACCGAGCTCGGCGTCAGCCGCACTCCCCTGCGCGAGGCCCTGATCACCTTGGCGGGCGAGGGCGTGCTGGAAAGCAACCAGGGCAAGGGATTCCGGTTCGCACCGGTGAGCCGGAAAGAGTTCAGGGAGCTCTGCGAGATCGTCGCCGCGCTGGAGTCGCTGGCGCTCGAGCGCTCCGACCCCGCCTCCCTCCGTGAGATCGCGCCCAAGCTCCTCACGCTGGCCCGCGACTTTCCCGACAGCGTCGCCGAGCAGCAGGTGATAGAACGCCACGACGACGAGTGGCACGACCTGCTGCTGAGCGGCTGCCGCAACGAGCGCCTGCTGGATCTCATCACCAGCGTCAAGGCCGGGATGCGCCGCTACGCCCACCTGCTCGCGGGCGACGAGACGCCCCTGGAGCGCGAGCAGGCCGAGCACTGCCGCGTGGCCGAGCTCCTCATGGCCGGCGACCTGCCTCAGGCCGCCGAGGCGCTGCGCGACAACTGGGTCAACGGCATGGAGCGGATGATGTCGCGCATCCCCGCCTCCTGACTGACGGAGTACGCGTGATGGACGGGCGGCCACCGGTCCCCCGATGGCCGTGACCCGGCCTGCCGTACCGACGGGTTACTTCACCCCTGCCTCACGCATGTCCCTCAGCTCCCGCTTGAGCTCCTTGATCTCGTCGCGGAGCCGGGCCGCCACCTCGAACTGCAGGTCCGCCGCCGACTGGTGCATCTGCTCGGTCAGCGACTCGATCAACGACTCCATCTGCGCCCGAGGCATCTCGCCCGCGATCGCCTTGGCGTGCTGTCCCGCCTGGCGAGCGGCGAAGCCCGGCACGGGGGCCTTGCCGCGCGACTGCTGCCTGCCGCTGCCCATCAGCTGCTCGGTGTCGGCGTCCTCGCGCTGCAGCGAGTCGAGGATGTCGGCGATCTTCTTGCGCAGCGGCTGCGGGTCGACGCCGTTGGCCTCGTTGTAGGCGATCTGCTTGGCCCGCCGCCGTGAGGTCTCCTCGATCGCCCGCTCCATCGAGGGGGTGATCTTGTCGGCGTACATGTGGACCTGGCCGGAGACGTTACGCGCCGCACGGCCGATCGTCTGGATCAGCGAGGTCTCCGAGCGCAGGAAGCCCTCCTTGTCGGCGTCGAGGATGGCCACCAGCGACACCTCGGGCAGGTCGAGGCCCTCACGCAGCAGGTTGATGCCGACCAGCACGTCGTACTCGCCCATCCGCAGCTCGCGCAGCAGCTCGATGCGGCGCAGCGTGTCGACCTCGCTGTGCAGGTAGCGCACCCTGATGCCGAGCTCGAGCAGGTAGTCGGTGAGGTCTTCGGACATCTTCTTGGTCAGCGTGGTGACCAGGACCCGCTCGTCCCTGTCGGCGCGCTCGCGGATCTCGTGCACCAGGTCGTCGATCTGCCCCTTGGTGGGCTTGATGACGACCTCGGGGTCGACCAGGCCGGTCGGGCGGATGACCTGTTCGACGACCTCGCCCTTGACCCTGCCCAGCTCGTAGGCACCGGGGGTGGCCGACAGGTAGACCGTCTGGCCGATGCGCTCCAGGAACTCCTCCCACTTCAGCGGCCTGTTGTCCATCGCGGACGGCAGGCGGAAGCCGTGGTCGACGAGGGTGCGCTTGCGGGAGGCGTCGCCCTCGTACATGGCGCCGATCTGCGGCACGGTCTGGTGCGACTCGTCGAGGACGAGCAGGAAGTCTTCGGGGAAGTAGTCGAGCAGCGTGTTGGGCGCGCTGCCCGCCTCACGGCCGTCCATGTGGCGCGAGTAGTTCTCGATGCCCGAGCAGGTGCCGACCTGGCGCATCATCTCGATGTCGTAGGTGGTGCGCATGCGAAGGCGCTGCGCCTCGAGCAGCTTGCCCTGCCGCTCGAGCTCGGCCAGCCGCTCGACCAGCTCGGCCTCGATGCTCTGGACCGCCCTGGCCATGCGCTCCTCGCCCGCCACGTAGTGGGAGGCGGGGAAGATGTAGAGCTCTTCGTCCTCGGTGATGACGTCGCCGGTCAGCGGGTGCATCGTGGAGAGCTTCTCGACCTCGTCGCCGAACATCTCGATGCGGACGGCCAGCTCTTCGTACTTGGGGATGATCTCGATCGTGTCGCCGCGCACCCTGAACGTGCCCCTGGTGAAGGCCAGGTCGTTGCGGGTGTACTGCATGTCGACCAGGCGGCGCAGCAGCTGGTCGCGGTCGACCTCCATGCCGACGCGGAGCCTGGCCATGCGGTCGACGTACTCCTGCGGGGTGCCCAGGCCGTAGATGCACGAGACGGAGGCGACCACGATGGTGTCGCGCCTGGTCAGCAACGAGTTGGTGGCCGAGTGGCGCAGCCGCTCGACCTCGTCGTTGATCGAGGAGTCCTTCTCGATGTAGGTGTCGCTCTGCGGGACGTAGGCCTCGGGCTGGTAGTAGTCGTAGTAGGAGACGAAGTACTCGACGGCGTTGTTGGGCAGCATCTCCCGCAGCTCGTTGGCGAACTGCGCGGCCAGCGTCTTGTTGGGCTGCATGACCAGGGCGGGGCGCTGCAACCGCTCGATCAGCCAGGCGACCGTGGCGGTCTTGCCGGTGCCGGTGGCACCGAGCAGCACGTTGTCCTTCTCCCCGCCCAGGACCCTGCGCTCCAGCTCGGCGATGGCCGTGGGCTGGTCGCCGGAAGGGGTCATCTCGGTGACGACCTCGAAGGGCGCCACCTTCCGCTGCAAATCTGTTACCGGCCGCATGTTTCTCACTGTAGGTGGTGGCACCGACATTTCTGACGGCGAGCCGCCTCCGTGCAACGCCAGGCTCTTCCCGCCCGTCTATATCGGGATGGAAGGGACCACATGACCGACGACCTGCTGTTCGAGACGTTCGTCGCCGACCGGGCCGACGCGCTGATGAGGTACGCCTACGCGCTCACCGGCAATCCGCACGACGCGGCGGACCTGGTGCAGGAGGCGCTGGTGCGGTTGCGCGGCTCCTGGTCGCGCGTGCGCAGCAAGCACGATCCCGAGAGCTACGTCAGGGTGACGATGACGCGCCTGCACATCACGGTGTGGCGGAGAAGGCGGCGCGAGCACCTCGCGTGGGAGCCCCCCGACGGGCAGACGGCCGACACGCCGTCCCAGTGGGCCGACTTCGACTCCGACCTGTGGCGGCAGCTGTCACTGCTCCCTCGCCGCCAGCGGGCGGTGATCGTGCTGCGCTACTACGAGGACCGCCCGGACGCGGAGATCGCCGCCGTGCTGGGCGTCTCCCTCGGCACCGTCCGCAGCCAGGCCTCCCGCGCCCTCGACAAGTTGAGAGCGGGCCTCCACCTGGCCCCCCAGCCGGAGCGGACGAGATGAGCCGCGCCCTGCCCCGCACGGGCGCGGGCACCGGCGCCACCGCCCGCGTCCCCGCCGCCACTCCCGGCGCCGCTGCCGCCGCCGACGCCGTCCGGACCCACGCATGGGAGAGCCTCCGATGAACGACATGGAAAAGCTGCTGTCCGCGTCTCTGTCCCGTTCCGTGGAGCGGGCCCCCACCGCGCCCTCCGATCTCCTCCGCCGGGTCGACGCCACCCGCCGCCGCCGTCGCAGGGGCACGGCCGCGGCGGGGGCGGCGGCCGTTGCCGTGGTCACGGTGGCCGGATTCGTCGCGACGAACGCGATCTCGCACGCGCGTCCCGCCCCCGCCGCACCCGCGTCGGGCACCACCGAGGTCGAGCCGATCAGGAAGGCGTGGCCCGGCGCGGTGCACACGGCCCCCCGCACGCTTCCGAACGGCAGGCCGTACACCCCGGAGAGATTCCTGGACAAGGACACCGTGCTGGTCCGCACCCTGCGGGACGGCAACGCCGACAGGTCGGACGGCCTGTGGGCCTACCACCTCGACTCCCGCAGGGCGGAGCGGCTCGTGGCGGTGCAGGTGCCGAAGGGCACGGTGGTGTCCTGGAGTTTCACCGCCCTCGGCGACGGTCAGCTCGTGTGGTGGACCCTCCGCAAGGACGGCGAGCGCAGGGTCGTCGACATCTGGGCGGCGCCGGAGAAGGGCGGCGCGCAGCGAAGGGTCACCTCCTTCGAGGGCAAGCCGGGCAGGGCCGAGATCGGCAACCTGGCCGTGGCGGAGGGGAAGGTCGTCTGGTCCATGGGCCGGGACGGCGGGCTGTTCCAGGCTCCGCTGTCGGGCGGCAGGCCCTCGAAGGTCGAGGGAACCACGGGACGCCACCTGCTGCGCTGGCCGTGGGCGGCCTCCTTCCAGCACCCGCGCAGGAAGAAGAACTTCCGAAGGCCACCCTTCGGCGACCTGTTGAACGTCCTGACCGGCGAGCGCCGGGGTGTCAGCCTGCCCGTGGACGACCCCCGCCTGCCATGGGACTGCGGGGTCACCTGGTGCGTACGCGGGGACAGGGCCGCCACCCGCGACGGCTCGCGCGAGCGCGGACTACCCGGATCCAACCATGACCTGCCCGCGCTCGACAGGTTCGTGACCGTCGCCATGGCGGAAGGAGCCCGGCCGAAGGGCGTGGCGCTGGTGGACCTGGCCACGGGCAAGGCGGGCGATCTCGGCATCAGGCCGGTCGGCAACACGATGGCCGCGCCGACGCTTGACTACCGCGCCCCAGGTCTGCTCGCCTACGAGCTGGACGGCAAGCAGATCCTCGTCGACCTCACCGTCGCGGGACGCTGACCATGTCGAAATCCTTTTGCAAGCGATCATCAAGGCTCGCCCGATACGGTACGAATCCCCCGTGATTCGATGAGAGAGGTGCGATGTCTCGACCAAGAGAGGCCCTGATCCAGGCGGGTCAGGGCATAGCTCAGGCCGTGACCCAAGGCGGAGACGTACGGCAGGCCGTGGGCCAGGCCGTCGGGCAGGCCGTGGGCCAGGCAGGGCAGCTGGCCGGGCAGGCACCTGGGTTCCAGCTCAACGCGCACGACTTCCTCGCCGCCCGCGACGGCGGCTCCTCCGTCGGCACGATCATCGAGGCCCGCACGGCGTCGCTGAACGAGGCCGGCGAGATCATCAGCCGCAGTTTCAGCGAGCGCGGCAAGAACGGCGAGCCGCTGCACGTCATCTCCCCCGTCGTGATCCCCAAGGGGAGCACGGCGAAGGTGGTCATCCCGCTGGTCGTCCTCGTGGTGCTCGGCCTGGTCGGCGCGCTCGGGAACGTGGTGCCGGGCATCGACGTGCTGTTCGGCCCGCACTACTGGGTGGTGCTGGTGCTGGCCGCCGCCTTCCTGTGGTGGCGGCGCAGCGTCGTCATGGTGCCCGAGGGCTGCAAGGCTCTCATCACCAAGTTCGGCAAGCTGGTGCACATCGCCGACCCCGGCAGGGTGACGCTGTTCAACCCGTGGAAGCGCGTCAGCTACATCGTCAACACCACCCGCGAGTACCCGTTCAACGCGCCCATCCGCGAGGCTCCGACCCAGCAGGGCGTCAAGGCGAGCGTCGACCTTTTCCTGCAGTTCAGGATCGAGAACCCGGCGGAGTTCATCTTCGTGCTCGGCTCGGTCAGCGGCTTCCAGTCCAAGCTGCAGAACGCCATCAGCGAGGTCACCCGCTCTCTCATCTACGCCCAGCGCGCCGAGGACATCTACGACCTCGTGGGTGAGAGCACGCTCGGCATGCTCGACAACCTCAACCAGCAGTTCCTGCCGGCCGTACGGCTGACGGACGTGAACATCACGCACGCCGAGCCGTCCAGCCAGGAGTACCGGATGGACCTGGCGGCCCCCGAAATGGTCAGGGTGGCCAAGGAGGCCTACACCTACGAGTACGAGCTGCAGCTGCGCAAGGAGCAGAACGAGGGCGACCTGGTCAAGGAGCTCGCCGGGCTGCAGGAGACGCTGAGCGCCATCCAGGCCGAGATCGCCGCCTACCAGGCGCGGATGGACACCGCTCTCGAGCGGGCCTCGCACCAGGCCAAGGCGCAGGCCAGGCAGCGGCTGGTGGAGGCGGAGTCGACCGCCAACGCCAACGCCGCGCTGCTGGAGGCCCAGGCGCTCGACATCCGCGCGCTGTCGGCCGCCGAGGCGCCCGAGATCCTCGAGTACCGCTTCCAGCAGGACCTGCTGGACAAGCTGGAGTCGGTCTCGGGACGGCTGCCGCAGGTCGTGCAGGTCGGCGAGGAGAGCGACATCGACTTCCTCGCCCTGGCCCAGCAGCTGGTCGGCGGCAAGGGCGCGGCGCTGTTCTCCGCCGAGGACATGGCGGCCATCAGGTCGAGGCTGGACGAGATCGGGCAGCGCGTCGACGACCGGGGCGAGGAGATCGCCGCCCTGCTCAGGGGCGCCACCGAGACTACGGAGCCGGCGATCGTCGAGCAGCCCGCCGTTCCCGCCGCGGCCGAGCCCGAGTGGGCGACCGTCGACGCCGAGACCACCATCGAGCGCCCGATGCGCCTGCCCGACCCGGGCAGGAGCCAGGGCCGGAACCCGGGCCCTACGCCGCCGGTGCCCAGCTCGCTCCCCGCCTACGAGCGTCCCGCCCAGGCGACGCCTCCGCCGCCTGCGCCACCCGCGCCGCCCGTGAGCAGGGGCCCCGCCGTACAGACGCCGCCCTCGGGGTGGCCCACCCCGCCCGACGCGCAGGGCGCCCGCCCGCCGGGCACCCCGGTCTGGCCGGCGCAGCAGCCGCGGGCCACCAACGACGCGCAGGAGGGTGACGCCCGATGAACAGGGACTTCTCCAAGATCAAGGAGTCGCTGGCCTCCTGGTCCGACATCCGCCAGCTGCTGCGCGGCGGCGAGCAGGGCCAGCTCGTCCCCGTGGTCATCCCCAAGGACAGGCGCGGCTTCGCCTGGGTGACTCTGGTGTTCCTGGCCATCTACTTCGCCGGCATGGCCGTCGTCTCCGGGCTCCTGCTCGCGGCGCTGGCCGCCGTCCTCGTCCTGCTCGTCGGCCTGGTCTGGATGTGGCGGCGCGCCATCATCGAGATCGAGGAGGGCACCACGGGCGTGCGCAGCAGATGGGGCGCCATCACGGGGGTCCTGCCTCCTGGCCGCCACTACCTGTGGCTGCCCTGGGACAGGGTCGACGCGGTCGTCGACACCTCCACCGAGATCCCCTACTCCGCGCCCATCTCCTCCTCCCCCACGGCCGAGAACGTGCCGCTGAAGTCGATCGAGTTCTTCCTGAAGTTCCGCATCGTCGATCCCGTGGCGTTCGTCCGCACGATCGGCGCGGGCAACTTCGACCTGGTGCTCTCGAGCGCCGTGCAGGACGCGATCAGGCAGCGCAGCCGCAAGGTCAACACCGAGCGCGCCTACGACCTGCGCGGCTCCGACGTCGGCGACGTGCAGGACGCCCTCAACCGCCAGCTCGGCAGGTACGGCGTGCGCATCACCGGCGCCAACATCCCCGACGTGCAGCTGCCCGACCAGTACCAGCAGCACCTGGCCACCAGGGAGAAGATCGCCAAGGAGCTGTCGGCCTACGAGCGTGAGTGGGAGCTGACCCGCAAGCGCCGCATCGACACGCTGCTGATGGAGATCGAGCGGTCGAAGAAGACCCGCGACGCCCGCGTCGTGGAGGTCAGGGCCGCGGCCAACACCGCCCGCAAGGACGTCGCCCGCATGCTGGAGGAGCAGGAGACCGAGGCCCAGCGGGTGCGCTGGGAGATCGAGGCGCGCGGCAAGGCCGACCTCACCTCCGCGGAGAACGAGGCGAAGGCGCTGCGCCACCTGGCACACTCCTACCGCGACAACCGCGCGGTCCTGCAGTACGAGCTGGCCCGCCGCCGTCTGGACGTCGGTGCCAAGCTGGCCGAGAGCGCCCCGCAGCCCCTCGTCGTGCGTACGGCGAGCGGTCAGGGCGACTCGGCGCTCTCCACCTTGCTCCTGGCTCAGCTACTGCCCAGGATCGCAGGGAACGGCCAGGCCAAGCCGCCCGTTGGCCAGTAAAAACTCTCCGAGGAGAACCCCATGGTGTTCCGCAAGCTGATGGCCGCCTTCGGTGCGGGCGTCGAGGTCGACACGGTTCTGAGCACCCCCACCGTCCGCCCTGGTGAGCCCCTGCGCGGCGTCGTCAACTTCAAGAGCGGCGGCTCCGACTACAAGGTCGACGGCATCACCATCGACCTGACCGCCGTCGTCGAGGTGGAGAGCGGCGACAACGAGTACAAGACCACCTACAGCTTCCTGCGCCAGCAGGTGGCGGGCTCCTTCCAGCTGGCCGCGGGGGCCGCGCACGCGCAGCCGTTCGAGATCCCCGTGCCGTGGGAGACGCCGATCAGCGCGATCGGCGGTCACCCCCTGCACGGCATGCGGCTCGGCGTGCAGACCGAGCTCGCGCTGGCGGGCGCGCTGGACAAGGGCGATCTCGACCCGTTGCACGTCGCGCCGCTGCCCGCGCAGGAGCACGTCATCGGCGCGCTCGACCGGATGGGCTTCCGCTTCAAGAAGGCCGATCTGGAGCGTGGCACGCTCTACGGCTCGACGATGCCGTTCTTCCAGGAGATCGAGTACTACGCGGGCGGTCAGTGGCGTGGCCACTTCAACGAGCTGGAGCTGACGTTCATCGCGGGTCCCACCCAGATGGACGTCATCCTGGAGGCCGACAAGCGCGGCGGCTTCCTCAGCTCCAGCCACGACTCCTACAACCGCTTCACCGTTCGCTACGGCGACAACCCCGGCGCCGCCGAGCAGGCGCTGCAGGCGGGCCTGGAGCAGATGGCCCGCAGGCGCGGCTGGTTCTAGTCGTTCCCGCACCGGCGCGAGGGGCTGCGGGGCCCCTCGCGCCTCCTTTTTGTGCACGGGCGGGAGCCCGTCGCCCCACCCTTCCGCGATCAGGTGTTGTCATGCGCTGGTGATCGCCTGGTGCCCTCGTTACCATGGCGTGGGGGTTCGGAGGAGGTGCGGGGCACACCATGAGGCGGCTCGTCACGGCGGTGAAGCGGGCCGCGCCCTGGGCGGCGCAGAACGCCGACGGCGCCATCGCGCTGACGCTCGCGATCGTCGTGGGCGTGATGGGCATCATGCCGGGCGAGATGTTCGGCCCCCAGGGCGACGACGTCCAGCGGCAGGTGATCAGCGCCGCGACCCTGGTCATCCTGGCCCTGGTCGCCACGGCCCTGCTCAGAGACCGCGCACGGCAGGCCCCCGTCGAGCGCACCATCACCTCGGGCGCGCTGGCCCAGCTGCCCGAGCGGCTGAAGCGGCTCGACCATCTGGAGTCGCTGGTCGAGGGCACCCGCAAGGCGCTCGACGAGCTGCAGCTCGTCAGGGTGCTGGGCAACAGGCAGGAGATCGGCGAGGCGCTCGCCGCCGCCCGCAAGGACACCACCAGGTGGAGCTTCAAGGGCGGCACGGGCACCTACCTGCGCGCGGTCACGCTGCCCGAGTGCGTCGCCGCCTCCCGCAAGGTCAGACGCCACCTCACGATCACGGTCGAGATCGTCGACCCGACCAACGAGGAGGTGTGCGAGGCCTACGCCCACTACCGGCGTTCCCTGTCGGACCTGCCCGACGGCACGGGCGAGCGCTGGACGACCGACAGGGCCAGGAAGGAGTCCTACGCGACGATCCTGGCCGCCTTCTGGCACCGGCAGCGCTACGGCCTGCTCGACATCAGCGTCGGGCTCTCGCACACGATGACGACCTTCCGCTGGGACCTGTCGGCCACCAGGCTGATCATGACGGTCGAGGATCCGAACAGGGCAATGAGCGCTCTGGCAGGCACCTTCTACTACGAGAACTGCGACTCGGAGCTGAGGCTCAGCCTGGAGCAGGCGCGCAGGGTGCCGATCGAGCGCTACAAGGCGGTGCCGCTGAGCGACGAGCCCACGGTCGAGGAGGTCGAGGAGTTGTTCAGGCGCATCGAGCTGCCGCTGCCGAAGGCCTACACCGAGTACGACATCGTCGACGTCACCCGCAAGGCGCTGCAGGCGAAGGATCCCTACGGCTCATGAGTCACAGGGCGGTGCACGAGGAGATCCTGCGCGGCGGGGCCAGGCAGTGGGCGCTGAAGGTGCTGGCCGACCTCGGCGGGCTGCGGGCCGTGCGGCACCCGCTGGGCTTCGTCTGCCTGCCGCTCGAACGCGACGGCGGCGAGGGCGTCTGCCTGCACCTGTGGTCGGCCGCCTTCCCCGCCGCGGACACCACCACCTCGCAGATCCACTGCCACAGCTGGGACCTGGTCAGCCACGTGCTCTACGGCCAGGTGCGCAACGTGCACGCGGTGGTCGAGGACGCGGACGGCGACGCCACGCACCGGGTCTTCGAGGTGGTCAGCGACGCGGGCGGCGACCGCATCGAGCCGACCGCCAGGACCGTACGGCAGCGCACCGGCCTGGTCGAGACCTTCGGCAGCGGCGAGACCTACACCCTGTCGGCGGGCCGCTTCCACTCCAGCGTCGTGCCCGAGCACGGCGAGGCCGCCACGATCGCGCTGGGCAGGGGCAGGGCAGGCAGCCACGACCTGTCGCTGGGCCCGCTCGACACCCCCGCGCACCACATCACCCGCGGCCACCTCGACGCCGCGCAGACCGCGAGAGCGGCGAGACTGATAGCCGAGCACCTCACCTAGGGAGGACCCCGTGGACCTCGAGCACGCTCGGCAGGTGGCCGTGCAGGCCGCGCAGGCGGCGGGGCTGCTGCTGCGCGACGGTGTCAAGGGCTCGCCCGGGGCGCGGCCCAAGGGCGAGAAGGGCGACGTGGTCACCGATCTCGACCTGGCCTCGGAGAAGCTGATCCTCGAACGCCTGCTCACCGCCTTTCCCGCGCACTCGGTGATCGCCGAGGAGTCGGGGCTGCTCGGCTCGGCGGGCGCGGAGTGGACCTGGCTCGTCGATCCTCTCGACGGCACCAACAACGTGGCCATCGGCCTGCCCGCCTACGTGATCGGGCTCGCGCTCTGCCACGAGGGGCGTCCCGTGCTCGGCGTGGTGCACGAACCCGTGCCCGACCACACCTGGTCGGCGGTGCGCGGGCGCGGGGCGTGCGGTCCCTCGGGGGCACGGCTGGCGCCGCCGTACCGGCCGTGGCGGCACGGGCCCGTGGTGGCCTGGACGCAGGGTCACGGGGTCTCGCGCACCGAGGCGCACCCGCTGAAGATGCGCCTCGACCTGGGTGTGCGCCGGATGCTGCAGCTGTGGGCGCCGCTGCTGTCGTGGGCGATGCTCGCCAGGGGCGACATCGACGGCTTCGTCGGCTACTGCGCCGAGGCCGTGGACCTGCCCGCGGGCGCGCTGCTGGCCCAGGAGGCGGGCATGGAGATCAGGGCGCTGGACGGCGGCCCCTTCCCCGAGGGGTTCGAGGGCCCGCCGCAGGACCGCAGCTTCGTCGCGGGGCCGCCCGAGGCGATTCCCTCGCTGCTCGCGCTGGTCGGCTCAGCCTGAGTTGGCCACCAGGGCGGCAGCGCTCGCCGCGATGCCGACGACGGCCAGGCCCGCGCCGGTGAGCACGAAGCGGCGCATCGGCACCTTCACCCCGTGCCTGGCGCACGACTCGAACCACAGCAGCGTCGCCAGCGAGGCCCACGGCGTGATGACGGGGCCGACGTTGACGCCGACGAGCAGGACCAGCGGGTTGGCCACGACCCCCTCCAGCGCCTGGTAGGCGGGCAGGTTGTTGATCACGTTGGCCAGGCCGGCCGCCACGAAGGCGGTGCGGAAGGGGTCGTGGGCCTCGCCGACCAGCCACGACATGACCGCCGACAGCCCGTGCGCGCTCAGTGTCGGCACGACGAGGAAGAGCCCCGTGACGAAGATCAGCAGCTGCCACGGGACCAGGCTCCAGGTGAGCTTCCCCCTGTCCCTGACGAAGAAGGCGACCACCACGACGGCCGCGGCCGTCGGCGCCGCCACCGAGACCGGCACCTCGATCAGCAGGGCTGCGATGAAAAGCGCGCAGGCCGCCGAGGCCGAGGTGAACAGCACCCGGTCGGCGACCGGCCGCGTCTCGGGAGGGCTGTGGCCGCGGTGGCCCCGCCAGTAGAACACCCACAGGAACACCATCGTCACGGCGATCGCAGCCAGCTGCGCGGCCCACATGTGGCCGGCGAACTCCCTGGTGGACAGGTTGATCTTCTCCATGCCCAGCAGGTTGGTCAGGTTGGAGACCGGCAGTAAGAGGCTGGCGGTGTTGGCCAGCCAGATCGTCGTCATCGCCAGCGGCAGCGCGGCGATGCCCGCCCTGGGCGCCAGCGCGAGCATCACGGGGGTGAGCAGGACCGCGGTGGTGTCGAGGTTGAGGAAGATCGTCACCAGGGAGGCGAAGAGCACGCACAGCAGGAACAGGGCGATGTTGCTGCCCCTCGCCGCGACCGCCATCCTGTCGGCGATCACGTCGAAGACCTGGGCCTCCTTGGTGAGCTCCGCCAGCACGATGACGCCCACCAGGAAGATCATCAGTGGCCAGATGCCGTCGAGCTCCTCGACCGCCCGCTCCAGCGGCAGCAGACCCGTCGCGACGAAGACCAGCCCGAGGGCGAGCAGCCCGATCCTGACCCAGTCGAGGACGCCCAGTCGGCTCAGCACGGGTCGATCTTCGCACAGACCCCTACAGGCGTTCGAGGTGGAAGGCGCCACCCATGGCGGCAGCCGGTCCTCCCGGTCGTCGCCGTGGGCCCGCAACCGATGGAACAGCGCCCGTTGTCCATGACCATCAGGCTCCACATCCACGGCCGCAGCGGGGATACTGGCGCAATGGCGCGTGACGGCAGGCCCACCGACATCTTCGTCAGCTACTCCCCCGCCGACACGGCCTGGGCCACCTGGATCGCATGGGAGCTGGAGTCTGCGGGCTACCGCACGATGATCCAGGCGTGGGACTTCGTGCCGGGCACGAACTTCATCGACTTCATGGACAGGGGCGTCAGCGAGGCGCAGGTCGTCGTCGCTGTGCTGTCGCGCAACTACCTGACCTCCCGCTACGGCCGCATGGAGTGGCAGGCCGCGCTCAGGGCCGCCCCCGACAACCCCTCCAGCAAGCTGATCACCGTCAGGCTCGAGGACGTGCCGCTCGAAGGGCTGCTGTCCACGATCACCTGGGTGGACCTGGTCGGCGTCACCGATCCTGCGAAGGCGCGCGGCATGCTGCTCAACCGCATCGCCGAGGCGGTGGCGGGGCGGGCCAAGCCGCACCTGCCGCCTGCCTTCCCGCACGGCCCCGCCGAGCCGCGGGCCGAGCGGGAGCCGCCGCCCTCCGCGGAGAGCATCGGCAGGGGCAGGAGGACACCCATGTCCGCTCCGGCGTTCCCGCTGGGCAGGGCCGAGGCGCGCACACGCGACTCCCTCAGCGTGCTCCACCTCGGCGGCACCAGGTTCGGCAGGGCGCTGCCCGAACCGGGCGAGCCGTTCACGCCCGAGGAGCTGCAGGCGCGCATCTGGGCCGACCTGACCAGGATGCAGGACCAGGGGATGCCCAAGCCCGACCTGATGCTGGTCACCGGAGACCTGACCGAGTCGGGCACGCTCACCCAGTTCGGGCACGCGACACAGTTCCTGACGAGCCTGCGCGTGCTGCTCGGCCTGGAGCCGCAGCGCCTGGTCGTGGTCCCCGGGCCGCGCGATGTGACGAAGGCGGCCTCCAAGGCGTACTTCGCCACCTGCGAGGCCGACGACGTGCGCCCGCAGCCGCCGTACTGGCCGAAGTGGCGGCACTTCGCGGGCATGTTCGGCGAGCTGTACCACGAGGGGCCGGTCTTCGACGGCAGCCAGCCGTGGAGCCTGTTCGAGGTGCCCGAGCTGCGCCTGGTCGTGGCCGGGCTCAACTCCACGATGGCGATGAGCCACCTGGAGAAGGACGCCTACGGCCTGGTCGGCGAGGCGCAGGCGGCCTGGTTCGCCGAGCGGCTGCGCGGCTACGAGGAGCGGTCGTGGCTGCGCCTGGGCGCGGTCGGCCACGCCCCCGGCGGGCTGCGCGACATCGCCTCGGTCGAGCGGCTGATCGGGCACCGGCTCAACCTGCTCTTCCACGGCCCGGGGCAGTCCGCCGACGGCACGGTGGGAGCGCCGCGCCGCCACCAGGTCGTCGAGTTCACCCGTACGGGCATCCGCACCTGGGTGCCCGACGCCGAGCCCGAGCGGACGCCGTACCAGTGGCGCTCGGCGTCGGCCACCTTCACCGGCGAGAACCCGCCCGAGCCGGCCAAGGCCGCGCCCGAGGTCGTCGCGCGCGAACCCAGCCCGACCGAGCTGCTGCTCGACCGCATCACCGAGGTGTGCGAGGCCAGGCACGAACGCATCAAGATCCGCAGGTTCGACGCCCATCTGGTGATGACCTACCCGGAGGACGGCTTCGTCCGCCAGCAGATGATCGCCGCCCACGTCGGCGAGCTCACCGCCGACCACGCCGACTCCCTCGTACGGCAGGCCCACGCCACCAGCCTCGCGCTGGAGCTCGTCTACCAGGGCCCGCCGCCCGCGAGAGCGCTGCGCGACGACCTCATGCGCAGGGGCATGAGGGTGCGCAGCTTCACCGAGTTCCAGGGCCTGCTCGACCTGTCGGAGTACGTCGCCGAGCAGTCCGTGCGCCTGCGCACCGACCGCCGCTACCCTCCCGACCTGTACGTCCCCCAGCGCTACCGCGAGCTCGACAGGCCCGCCCCCGAGACCAGGCAGGGCCTGACCGACGAGCTGATGCGCCTGCTCGGGGCCGACCACGGCAGGTTCCTGCTCGTGCTGGGCGACTTCGGGCACGGCAAGACCTTCGCCCTGCGCGAGCTGGCCAGGCGCATCCCCACCGAGCTGCCGCATCTCACGCCGATCCTCATCGAGCTGCGCGCGCTCGACAAGGCGCACTCCGTCGACGGGCTGGTCGCCGCGCACCTGGCCAACCACGGCGAGGAGCTGATCGACCTCAAGGCCTTCCACTACCTGCTGCGGCAGGGGCGCATCGTGCTGCTGTTCGACGGCTTCGACGAGCTGGTCACCCGCGTCACCTACGACAGGGCCGCCGACCACCTCACCACGCTGCTGGCCGCGGCCGAGGACAAGGCGAAGATCGTCGTGGCCAGCCGCACCCAACACTTCAAGTCGCACGGGCAGGTGCTGACCACGCTCGGCGAGATGGTCGGCGTGCTGCCGCAGCGGCGGGTCTTCAGCGTCGAGGACTTCACCCACGGGCAGATCCGCTCCTACCTGGCCAACCGCTTCACCGACAGCGGCGAGGCCGAGGCCAGGATGTCCCTGCTCGAGAGCATCAAGGACCTGCTCGACCTCGGGCGCAACCCGCGCATGCTGAGCTTCATCGCCGATCTCGACGCCGAGCGCCTCCACACGGTCGCCACGGCCCGTCACACCATCAGCCCAGCCCTGCTGTACGAGGAGATCCTCGCCTCCTGGCTGGCCTTCGAGGAGCGGCGCACCAGGGTGCCTGGTGCGCCCGCGACGCTCACCACCGAGGAGCTCTGGCGGGCGGTGACGGCGCTGGCGCTGCGCCTGTGGGACTCCGGCGAGTCCTTCCTCGGCCTGGCCGAGCTGACCGAGATCGCCGAGACCCTCACCGACCTGGCCGACGGCCAGCTCACCAGCGTGCAGGCGGCCCACGCGATGGGCACCGGCAGCCTGATGGTCCGCACCGACGAGGGACTGTTCGGGTTCATCCACGCCTCGGTGATGGAGTGGCTGATCGCCAGGCACATCGCCGCCTCGCTCCCCGACTCCTCGATGCTGGCCAGGCGGCCCCTGTCGGCGCTGACCGTGGAGTTCCTCTGCGACCTGGCCGACGTCAGGGCCACCCAGAGCTGGGTGGCCTCCGTGCTGGCCGACCCCGCCACCGACGACGTGGTGCGGGCCAACGCCGTCAAGATCCTGGCCAGGCTGCGCACGCCCGCCAAGGCCGACCTGCGCGGGGCCAACCTGCAGGGCGAGGACCTTTCGGGACGCGATCTGCAGGAGGTGGACCTCACGGACGCGCGGCTGGACGGGGCGACGCTCGCGGGCACCAACCTGTCCAGGGCGATCCTGAGGAACGCGCGGCTGACCGGAGCGCGCATGGACGGCGCCTCGCTGGTCGGGGCCGACCTGCGCGGCGCCGACCTGTCGGGGGCCAGGCTGTTCGGCGCCGACCTCAGCGACGCGGCCGTGGAGGGCAGCCGCTGGCACAGAGCCGCCCTGATCAACGTCACCGGCACCGTCCCCTCGCTGCCTGGCGCGGCGGTCGTGCCGAGAGATCCCGTCGAGATCGAGCTGGCGCCCGCCGCCGTCGGCGTGCCGTACGGCTATCACTTCCAGACCAGCCGCCTGCCCGAGCCGATCGCCTACAGCCCCTCGGGCGCGCTGCTCGCGGTGGGCAACGAGGACGGCGGCGTACTGCTGTGCGCGGGCGGCGTGCCCGTCCGCACACTGCAGGGGCACACGGGCCGCGTCTACGCCGTCACCTTCAGCGACGACCTGCTGGCCACCGGCGCCAGCGACGGCGCCGTCGTGCTGTGGGACCCTCTCACCGGCGAGCGCCTGCACACGCTGCGCGGCCACGCCGACGGGGTGTGGCCCGTCAGGTTCAGCCCTGGGGGCGACCTGGTCATGGCGGGCGGCGGCGACGGCGTCGTCCGCATCTGGTCCACCGCGACGGGCGAGCTCCTGCACCGGCTGAGCGGCCACACCGCGCCCATCTTCACCGCCGTCTTCACCCCGTGGGGACTGGTCACAGGAGACTCGGCGGGCACCGTCCGCGTCTGGAACTCCGGCAGGCTGACCCGCACGCTCTTCTCCGGGCAGGGCGCGGTCTACCGCACCGCCTTCTCGGGCGACCTGCTCGCCACCGGCCACGAGGACGGCACGGTGCGCGTCTGGAGGGACGGCGAGCTCCTGCACACGCTGTCGGGGCACAGGGGGCGCGTCTACTGCGTCGCCTTCTCCCCCGGCGGCGACCTGCTGGCCACCGGCGACATCGAGGGCGCCGTCCTGCTCTGGGACCCTCGCTCGGGCGAGTCCAGGGGCCCGCACACCACCCACAGGGCCGCCGTCTACCAGGTGACGTTCTCGCCCTCGGGCGAGTTGCTGGCCACCGGCGACTCCGACGGCACCGTCCGCGTGCAGGAGGTCGGCGGCTCTGCCAGGACCGAGCTGGCGGGGCACCGCAGCTCGGTGTGGCCCTTCTCCTTCCGCCCCGACGGCGCCCAGCTCGCCACCAGCAGCAACGACGGCACCACCAGGCTGTGGGACCCCGTCACGGGACAGTGCACGCGCGTCCTACGCGGCCACGGCCGCCGCATCTCCTCCGTGGCCTTCAGCGCGGACGGTTCCATGCTGGCCACCAGCGGCAACGACGGCGTCGTCAGGATCTGGGAGCCGCGCACGGGCCGTCGCCTGCGGGAGTTCACCGGCGCCGCCGACCGGCTGATCTCGGCCGTCTTCTCACCGGCAGGGCCCGTCCTGGCCACCGCCAGCAACGACGGCGGCGTCCACTTCTGGAACGCGGTCACCGGCGACCACGAACGCGAGCTGCACGTCGAGACCGACCACGTGTGGGCCGAGGCGTTCAGCCCCGACGGCTGGCACATCGCCACCGCCAACGACGATGACAGCGTCCGCATCTGGTACCGCCCCACCGCCCGCCTGGTCAGCGACCTCACCGAGCACAGGGGCAGGGTCCGCTCGATCGCCTTCAGCCCCGACGGGGCCCTTGTGGCCACCGGCTGCGACGACAAGCTGATCAGGATCTGGCACGCCGAGTCGGGCGGCAGGGTGGCGACGCTCGAAGGTCACACCGACCGGGTCTACTCCGTCGTCTTCTCCCCCTCGGGCGAGCTGCTGGCCAGCGCGAGCAACGACGGCCGCGCCATGATCTGGGAGCTGCGCCCCGGCAGGCCGTGGGAGCCGCGCCTGCGCCACACCCTCTCGGGGCACGCGGGACGGCTGTGGAGCATCGCGTTCAACGCCTCGGGCACGCTGGTGGCCACCGGCGGCGACGACCTCACCGTGCGGGTGTGGGAGGTCGCCACGGGACGCCTCGTCCACACCCTGACCGGGCACTCCAGGCGCGTCCTGTCGGTGGCCTTCAGCCCCTCCTCTCCCTCACTGCTGGCCAGCGCGGGAGACGACGGCGTGGTGATCCTCTGGGAGGACGGCGTGCGCCGCGCCACCCTCCTCGGCCTGCCCGAGGGCTGGGCCGCGCTGGCGCCCGACGGCCGCTACAAGTGCCAGGGCGAGGTGGCCGGGCAGTTCTGGCACGTCATCGGCATGGCCAGATTCGAGCTGGGCGAGCTCGACTCGCACCTGCCCGCCGTACGCTCCGTCGCTCTGGACGCGGAGTTCTGATCGTGGTACTCGCCTGATATGAATGTCTTCGCGCGCCTGCGCGACATCGCCGGCAACCTCGACATCGTCGTGGTCTTCGTGGTGGCCCTCGTGGTGGGCGTCCTCGACCTGCTCAACGTCATCAAGGACGGCGAGGCCGACGGCGTCATCCTCCCGGTGCTCGCCGCGCTCGCCTTCGTCTGGATCAGGGACCGCTCCAGACAGCGCAAGGTAGCCGACCAGCTGGCCAGGGTCGCCACCACGACGGACGGCATGTGGTCGCTGCTCACCAGCGGCCAGTCGGTCATGACCCTCACGGGCCCCGCCATCAGCCGCGAGCTCACCGAGGCGCGCGCCGAGACCGACAGGTGGCTGTTCAAGGGCAGCACCGGCACCTTCACCCGCGCGGTCACGCTGCCCGAATGCCTTGAGCAGGCCCAGCGCCAGCGCCGGAGAATCACCTTCAGGCTGGAGATCCTCGACCCCTCCGACCTCGACCTGTGCGCCGCCTACACCCGCCTGCACCAGGACCTGGCGCCCAGCGGCTCCGAGGAGAAGGACTGGACCGAGCTCGGCACCCGCAGGGACCTCTACGCCACGATCCTGGCCGCCTGCTGGTACCGCCAGCGCAACCGCCAACTGCTCGACATCGAGGTACGGCTCTCGCGAACCCTCTCGCTGTTCCGCTGGGACCTGTCGTGGAGCCGCCTGATCATCACCCAGCGCGGCCCCGCCTTCCCCGCCGTGGCCATCCCCCGCGGCAGCCCCCACTACAACCTGTGGGCCACCGAGCTGGAGAACAGCCTCAGCCAGGCCACCAGGCTCCCCCTGGAGCTGGCGACGCCGCTCAGCGAGCAGCCCACGACCGAGGAGACGCAGCGGCTGTTCACAGCCATCGGGCTGGCCGCCGATCTCGACCCCGGCGATCTGCGGGAGGTCGCGCGCATCGCCCTCGACCACCTCGACCCCTACCGGGACAAGATCCCGACACTCAACCTCTGAGGCGCTTCCACACCTCCGCGACCCTGGCGTCGAGCTCCTCCAGTGTGCCCTCGTTCGGGATCACGACATCGGCGACGCCCAGCCGCTCCTCCCTCGAGGCCTGGGCGGCGATACGGGCCCTCGCGTCCTGCTCGGACATGCCCCTCACCCTGGTCAGCCGGTCGAGGCGGACCTCGTCAGGGGCGTCGACCACGATCACGACCTCGTACATGGGGGCCAGCTTGTTCTCCACCAGCAGCGGGACGTCGTAGACCACCACGGCGTCGTCGGGCGCCTGCCGCTGCAGCTCCTCCACCCGCTCGCCCACCAGGGGATGGACGATGCCGTTGAGCGTGGCCAGCCTGTCGGAGTCGGCGAACACGATCGCGCCGAGCTTCTCCCTGTTCAGCGAGCCGTCCTCGCGCAGGATCTCCTCGCCGAAGGCGGCCACCACCCTGGCCAGCCCCTCGGAGCCCGCCTCGACCACCTCACGGGCGATCTTGTCGGCGTCGATTACCACGGCGCCCCGCTCGGCGAGCCTCCTGGAGACCTCGCTCTTCCCCGACCCGATGCCTCCGGTCAGACCCACTCTCAGCATGAGCGCAGCCTAGCCGCGCCGAAGGTGCACCAGGGTCAGATGGTCATCCATCCGTTCCCTGTGGGTCTCTTTATAGCCAAGTCGCCGATACAGCCGCAGATTCCCCTCCGACAGGTGCCCGGTGAACAGGTCGAACGCCTGGGCCTGGGGCACCTGCTCGTGGAGGGCCTCCAGCAGCGCCCTGCCGATGCCGCGCCCCTGGGCGTCGGGCGCCACCACGAGCCGCCCGACCAGGCAGGTGGTGCCCGCCAGCTGCCCCCTGACCGCGCCCACGATCCGCTCGCCCTGGCGGGCCTTGAGGACGACGCCGTTCTCGATCGCCCTGCGCACCTGCTCCACGGACTCCACCAGCGGGGGGATGAACGGATCACCGTACAGCTGGGCCTCGCTGACGTAGGCCGCCCGCTGCACGGTCAGAATCTCTCCGGCGTCCGTGCCCACCGCCCGCGCGATCATCCCCCCACCCTAGCCGGGCACCTCTCCGACATCCCTGTCGTACGGCAAGCCCGGCCAAGCGCCACCCTGGGCACGGGGCCGGCGTCTGTCCAGGGATACGCATCACCGAGCGCCCGCCCCACGGCCAACGGCCCCCTCCCCTGCCTCGAGCGCACTGATCCCCTACCCCGTCGAACCATGACGCCAGACGAGCTCCACCACGCGCCGGCCTCCCCCGCACGCCAGCACCCGCCGGACAGGCCCGACCTCCAGCAGCTCCCCCGCGCACGCTCGCTCCCACGCGCCCCTTTCAACCCCCACGACCATCCGCCGGCCTCCCGAGCCAGGCCCAGCCTGAGCATCGGTTCCGAGCGACTCCTGGGGTCCGGTCCACGGGTTGAGCCCTTGCTCGGTCTACGGGCCGAGCCCTCAGTCCGATATCCGGTCGAGCCCTCACGGCGGGCCGCGGGTCGGTGCGCCGGGTCTGCGATCCAGCCCCAAGGTCCGGGTCCACCTCCGGCACCGGGACTGCAAGAAGAACGGTGTAACTACTGATCAAGGAGACACACCTGATGAGTACTGTGATCCAGGCATCGTCGGAGATCGACCTGGAGGACGCCGCGGTGGCGCGCAAGGAGCCGGAGACCTCGGCTACGGACCGGGAGCTCGTCGGCCGGCTGGTCGACCAGGCCCGCGCTGAGGGTGAAGCGGGAGCGGCGTGAGGAGGATGAGCGGCGTAAGCCGTTGGAGGCGTATCGGATCGAGGAGTTGACGGAGTGCCCCGAAGCCGGGAGGCGTTCGAGGCGAGGCCGTGGGTTGGCTGCGTGGGTTGGCTGCGTGGGTTGGGTTGTGGTGGCGTTCGAGAGAGAACGTCCGGGCTTAGGGGAAGTAGGCGATCAGGGTTCGATAGGTTGGCTAGATGTCGATTGCCCGCACATCAGCACGACAGAGCGAATCCTCCGCTTTGTCGCGCCTGGCGTGGCTCGACGCGTTGCGCGGCATCGGCGCCGTCGCCGTGGTGGCCGAGCACATGCTGCCCTGGGTGATCCCGTCCCTGCGGCCGTACTGGTTCAACCTCGGCATGTACGGCGTCCTGGTGTTCTTCCTGGTCAGCGGCTACATCATCCCCACCTCACTGGAGCGCCGCGGCGACGTCGGCGGCTTCTGGATCGGCAGGGTCTTCCGCCTCTACCCGCTCTACCTCACTGTGATCGCCCTGGTCATGGCCACCTCGTGGTGGATGCCGATCCGCAGGGAGGTCCCGCGCGACTCCTCCTCGATCGCCGCGCACGCCACGATGCTGCACGACGTCCTCGGCACCGGCGCCGCCGTCGACACCATGTGGACGCTGGCCTACGAGATGGTCTTCTACCTCCTCGTCACCACCCTGTTCGTCATCGGCGTGCACCGCCGCAGCGGCCCCATCGCGATCGGATTCGGCGCCGCCGCCGTGGTCAGCGGCCTGCTGATGGCCGCCGCCCCGATCGCGCCCGGCCCGTGGCCGTCCTGGCTGGCCTTCGCGATCTTCTTCGCGGGCCTCGCCTGCCTGATCTCCGGCAGGCTCCGTACGGTCGCCGCCTACGTCATGGGCGCCGGCGCGCTCGCCCTGCTGGTGCTGAGCAGCAGGGTGCCGTGGTTCGGGCTGGCGATCCTCGCGGTGATGTTCGCGGGAACGGCGATCCAGCGGTGGGAGCGCCGCGAGGGCCCACTGTGGCCGGTGGCCGTCACCGCCGTACTGGTCGCGCTGGCCCCCGCGTGGGCGATCCACGCGGGCTGGTGGTGGGTGCGGCCGGGCGTCTGGATCACCACCCTCGTCCTGGCCGGAGCGACGTTCGCGCTGGCGATGGCGCTGCGCAGCCGTGAAACCTTCCGCTTCCTGGCGTGGCTCGGCATGATCAGCTACTCGCTCTACCTGCTGCATCACCCGCTGCTGCGGTACTTCGTGGGCCTGACCGGCGACCTGCGCAGGTCGCCGCTGGTGATCCAGGCGCTGATGGGCACGCTGTTCGTGGGGCTGGTGCTGGTGGCCAGCTGGCTGACCTACCGCTTCGTGGAGATCCCCATGCAACGCCTGGGCCGCCACCTCGCCACCCGCCGAACCTGACCCGCCCCACACCTCGCGCTTTCCCCGCCCTCACCACATGGCCCAACGAGCCGACCACTGACCCCGCCGCACACCACACTTCCCTCGCACTCACCACACCCACCGAGCCGACTGACCCGCTCACACCTCGCGCTCCCTCGCACTCACGACCGAGGTGCCGAGGTGCGTGCTGACGTGCCGACGTACCGACGTACCGACGTACCGACGTGCCGAGGCCATCGAGGGTGGGCCGTCCGTTGAGGTGCCTGGCCACGAGCGCTCGGTGATGCGTATCCCTGGACAGACGCCCACCCCGCGCCCAGGGTGGCGCGTGAGCGGGCTTGCCGTGCAGCACTCAAACGTCAACGGGCCCGCCGTGCAACACCCCAACGCGAACGGACTCGCCGCACAACACCCGAACGCGAACGGGCCCGCCGTACGACGTGAAGCCGTGCAGCACCAAAAAAGGTCGAGCCCCGCACGGAGGTCCGTGCGGGGCTCGACCCTTTTGTCTAGCTCAGCTCACGCGGTCAGCTCTGGCCGCCCGCGAGCTTCTCGCGAAGGGCCGCGAGAGCCTCGTCTGAAGCGAGCGCACCAGCGGCCGGAGCCGAGGAGGTGCTGCTGCTGCTGGACGGGGCCGGGGTCTCGCCGGTGTAGGTCGAGGGGACCTCGCCCGCCTCGGCCTCGGCCTTGCGGGCCTCCTCGATCTGCTTCTTGTGAGCCTCGAAGCGGGTCTGCGCCTCGGCGTACTGGCGCTCCCACTCCTCACGCTGCTTGTCGAAGCCCTCGAGCCACTCACCCGTCTCGGGGTCGAAGCCCTCGGGGTAGATGTAGTTGCCCTGGTCGTCGTAGGTGGCCGCCATGCCGTACAGCGTCGGGTCGAACTCGACCTCGGCGCCGACGCCCTCGTTGGCCTGCTTCAGCGAGAGGCTGATGCGGCGACGGTCGAGGTCGATGTCGATGATCTTCACGAAGATCTCGTCGCCGACCTGGACGACCTGCTCCGGGATCTCCACGTGGCGCTCGGCCAGCTCGGAGATGTGGACCAGGCCCTCGATGCCCTCCTCGACCCGGACGAACGCACCGAACGGCACCAGCTTGGTGACGCGGCCGGGGACGACCTGGCCGATCTGGTGGGTGCGGGCGAACTGCTGCCACGGGTCTTCCTGCGTCGCCTTGAGCGAGAGGGAGACGCGCTCGCGCTCCATGTCGACGTCGAGAACCTCGACGGTGACCTCCTGGCCGACCTCGACAACCTCGGAGGGGTGGTCGATGTGCTTCCAGGACAGCTCGGAGACGTGAACCAGACCGTCAACGCCGCCGAGGTCCACGAACGCACCGAAGTTGACGATCGAGGACACGACGCCCTTGCGGACCTGGCCCTTCTGCAGGGTGTTGAGGAAGGTCTGGCGGACCTCGGACTGCGTCTGCTCGAGCCAGGCACGGCGGGACAGGACCACGTTGTTGCGGTTCTTGTCCAGCTCGATGATCTTGGCTTCGAGCTCGCGGCCGACGTAGGGCTGCAGGTCGCGAACACGGCGCATCTCGACCAGGGACGCCGGCAGGAAGCCACGGAGGCCGATGTCGAGGATGAGACCACCCTTGACGACCTCGATGACGGTGCCGGTGACGATGCCGTCCTCGTCCTTGATCTTCTCGATCGTGCCCCAGGCGCGCTCGTACTGGGCGCGCTTCTTGGACAGGATCAGGCGACCCTCCTTGTCCTCCTTCTGGAGAACCAGGGCCTCGACGTGCTCGCCGACCTCGACAACATCAGCCGGGTCGACATCGTGCTTGATCGAGAGCTCACGCGAGGGAATGACACCCTCGGTCTTGTAACCGATGTCGAGCAAGACCTCGTCTCGATCGACCTTGACGACGGTGCCCTCGACGATGTCGCCGTCGTTGAAGTACTTGATGGTCTCGTCGATCGCGGCGAGGAAGGCCTCTTCGGAACCGATGTCGTTGACCGCTACCTGCGGGGTGCTCGAGGTGGCCTCGGTGCTGCTCGTCATGTGTGGAATTGCTCCGAACGCGGACAGATGTCGATGTGGCGGATGCGCAGCAGGCTCTCTTCCGCATCAAGCCGAGGATGACGTCATCGACGAGACCGAGCGCGAGCCCGCTCCGTCTGAGGCGCGCGCGAGCCCACAGCGCAGCGATCAGCATATGAGACCTGGCGACTGGGGTCAATCCGAGGACACGGGACGGCAAGAGACGCAAAGGCGTGCGAGGCCACCTAGTAGGGGTTGACCTGCCCGATCCGCTTGGCAGTGATATTACCCCGAGATTTCCGTGGGATGGAGATCCGTTGCGGGTCTCCATCGGAGACAAAGCGCTCACCAGGGTGTTTGTTCAGCCACTCCAGCCAATACTGCGAGCACCACTTGCGGCACTCGCCTCGCTTGCCGTTGCTCTGAATCCGCTGGATCGCGTTTCGGTCAAATTTTTTCGCGTATGGCGAAAGCGAGGGTTCGGCCCCCGCGAGGAAGACGCCTTCGAAATCGTAGGACATGCCGCCCCATGATCCCGTCCTGGCGACCTTCTTCGGGTGCGGCATCGAGCCGAACGGCAGCGCCAGCGTGTCGCTGAGCGGCGCGCCGAGCTTCTTCAGCAGCCGTTCGAGCCGGACGATCTGCTCCCTGACCTTCTTCTTCGGCAGGACGCCCAGGTTTGGATGGCCCCAGGTGTGGTTGGCCACCTCGAACCCGTGCTCGTTCAGCCACTGCACGGCCTTGGCCTGGTCGGTCTGGCTCTGCAGGCCGAAGGGGTAGCTGTTGATCCAGAAGGTCGCGACGGGCCTGAAGTCCGGATACTTCCTCGCCACGTCGTAGATGATCGCGACCGCGGTGTCCTTCTTCGGCGCGCCCTGGGCGTCCAGGGCGAAGTGGCTGGCGTGCCCGTCGTCGAAGGTCAGCACGACGGGGAACTTGCCCGCGGGCACCCTGATGTCGCCGGCCGCGAACTCCCTGGCGGTGATCGGCACATAGCCCTGCCTGGCCAGCTTCTCCAGCTCCTGCCGGAGCTGCGAGGGCGTGCGGTCGATCGAGGCCAGCCGCTTCTTCATGATCCGGTGGTACATGATCACCGGGATCAGTCCGAGCTCGTTGGCCTTGACCTGCTTGGCGAACTCGGGCGTCGCCGTGACCGGCTGCGGCGGCTCGCCGCTGGGCAGATCCGGCACGGCCTCCGGCGCGGCCTCGGGCTGCGTGGAGGACGGCGCGGACGGCTGCACGGTGCCGACCGCCGCTGCCTTTCCCGGGACGGGCTCGCCCGCGGTGGGGAGCACCAGCAGGGCGATGATCGCGACAGTGACGATCACGATGTTGGCTATCCCGATGACGCGCGTCAGGGATGCTGAATTCCGCACAGAACTCCCGTGCTCATCGAGGCCAGACCAACCACACCAGCCTAGACCAGATCCCCCCAAGGGCTCTCACGATCACCGGGCCCGGCAGGTGCATTTCATCCCCGGCTACCCCCGCCCTCCCCCGCAAACCCCTCCTTTCACGGAACCGAGGGGTCCGGGGGTCCATGGTCGGCGTTCGTCCCCTCACGGACCCGTGGAGGTCGAGCAGTCCGTGGGCGGACGTCGCGAGCCCGGCGGGTCCTGGGGGCCGGGAGTTCATGGGCCAGCGCCCATCCCGAACGGACCCGTGGAGGTCGAGCAGTCCGTGGGCGGACGTCGCGAGCCCGGCGGGTCCTGGGGGTCAGGAGTTCGTGGGCCAGCGTCCCCTTGGAGGTCGAGCGGTCCATCGGCCGACGCCCGTGAGAATCGAGAACCCATAGACCGGCATCCACCCCCCACGAACCCATCAAGGCCGAGCGACCCACGAGCCGGTGTGGAGGCGACAGAGGGTCGTCGTCTGTCAGGCGGTTGGCCTTCGGGGCGCGAGGGCGCGGCAGACCCGGGCACCCCCGTCTCGCCCCACCGGGTTACGGGCCCGGTCGGCGGTCCGCTTGGTGGTCCGTCTGGCAGCGGGGTTGGTGGCAGCGGCGGGCGGGTCAGTGGCCGGCGTCCTCCCAGGTGCGGCCGATGCCGACGGAGACCTCCAGAGGGACGCGGAGGCTGTAGGCGGAGTTCATCTGGTCGGTCACCACCTGGCGCAGCGTGTCCAGCTCGCCCGGCGCCACCTCGAACACCAGCTCGTCGTGCACCTGCAGCAGCATGCGCGACCGCAGCCCCTCCTCGCGCAGTGCCTGGTGCACGTTGAGCATCGCGACCTTGATGATGTCGGCCGCCGACCCCTGGATCGGGGCGTTGAGCGCCATGCGTTCGGCCATCTCGCGCCGCTGCCGGTTGTCGCTGGTCAGGTCGGGCAGGTAGCGGCGGCGTCCCATGATCGTCTCGGTGTAGCCGTCCTTGCGGGCCTGGGTGACGATCTCGTGGAGGAAGTCGCGCACGCCGCCGAACTCCTCGAAGTACTCCTCCTTGAGCGCCCGCGCCTCGGCGACGGGGATGTTGAGCTGCCCCGACAGGCCGAAGTCGGACAGCCCGTAGGCCAGGCCGTAGTTCATCGCCTTGATGCGGGCGCGCAGCTCCCCGTCGACCTGCTCGGGCGGCAGGTCGAAGACGCGCGCGGCGGTGGCCTGGTGGAAGTCGTGGCCCGACTCGAAGGCGGCGATCAGCGCCTCGTCGCCCGACAGGTGGGCCATGATGCGCAGCTCGATCTGGCTGTAGTCGGCCGTGAGGAGCGTCTCGTAGCCCTCGCCCACGACGAAGCCCTGCCTGATGCGGCGGCCCTCGGCGGTGCGGATCGGGATGTTCTGCAGGTTGGGCTTCTCGCTCGACAGGCGCCCCGTGGCCGCGACGATCTGGTTGAAGGTCGTGTGGATGCGCCCGTCGTCGGTGATCTCCTTGATCAGGCCCTCGACCGTGGTGCGCAGCTTCTGCTGGTCGCGGTGGCGCAGCATGATGATCGGCAGCTCGTGGTCGGTCTGGGTGGCGAGCCAGGTGAGCGCGTCGGCGTCGGTGGTGTAGCCGGTCTTGGTCTTCTTCGTCTTGGGCAGGTTGAGCCTGACGAAGAAGATCTCCTGCAGCTGCTTGGGCGAACCCAGGTTGAACGGCTCGCCGACCACGCGGTGCGCCTCCTCGACGGCCTGCTTGACCGCCGCGCCGAACTCCGCCTCGAGCCCAGCGAGGTACTGGCGGTCGGCGCCGATGCCGGCCCGCTCCATCCGCGCCAGGACGGTCAGCAGGGGCAGCTCGACCTCCTCCAGCAGCTGGGTGCCGCCGCGCCCCGCGAGGAACGTCTCCAGCGACTGGGCCAGCTCGCGCACCGCGTGGGCGCGCAGGGCGAGGTCCTTGGCTGGCGCGTCGTCGTCGTCGCCGAACAGCGCGGCCTGCCCGCCCGACTCCTCCTCGACCTTGAGGTCGCGGTTGAGGTAGCGGCGGGCCAGGTCCTCCAGGGCGAAGGTGCGCTGCCCCGGCATCGCCAGGTAGGCGGCGAGCGCCGTGTCGCACGTGAGGCCCCTGAGCTCCATCCCCTGGGCCCACAGAGCCAGCATGGGGCCCTTGGCGTCGTGGACGGCCTTGGGCCTCGCCGGGTCGCCCAGCCACGCTCTGAGGGCCGTTTCATCCGCTTCTGTGAGCCTTGTGGGATCGATGTGGGCGGCGGTGCCGTCGGGCGAGGCGATCGCGATGCCGTCGATGCGGCCGGTGCCGCTGCCGTACGCACCCTTGAAGGCCAGCCCGGCGCGGCCCTCGGGCAGCGCCGACAGCCACCCCGTCACCCTGTCGGGGCCGAGGATCACGGTCTCGACCTCGAAGCCCTGCTCGGGCTCCGCCTCGCCGGTGCCGAGCACCTTGAAGACGCGCTCGCGCAGCTCGCCGCGGATCTGCAGGGTGTCGAAGAGCTTGTTGATCTCCTCGCGGTCCCACGCGCCCTGCTGCAGGTCGGTCAGGTCGACGTCGAGCGGGACGTCGCGCATCAGCTCGGTGAGGCGGCGGTTCATGAGCACCTGGGCGACGTGCTCGCGCAGCTTGTCGCCGACCTTGCCCTTGACCTCGTCGACCCTGTCGACCAGCGCCGTGAGCGAGCCGAACTCACGCACCCACTTGGCCGCGGTCTTCTCCCCCACGCCGGGGATGCTCAGGAGGTTGTCGCTGGGGTCGCCGCGCAGCGCGGCGAAGTCGGGGTACTGCTGCGGGGTCAGGTCGTACTTCTCGACGACCGCCTCGGGCGTGAACCTGGTCATGTCGCTGATGCCGCGCCTGGTCATCAGCACCGTGATCTCGGAGCTGACCAACTGCAGCGCGTCGCGGTCGCCGGTGACGATCAGCACGTTCATGCCCTCGGCGGCGGCGCGGGTGGCCAGCGTCGCGATCAGGTCGTCGGCCTCGTAGCCAGGCAGGGACAGGTGCGGGATGCGCATGGTGTCGAGCAGCTCGTAGATCAGCTGCATCTGCCCGCGGAAGTCTTCGGGGGTCTCGCTGCGGTTGGCCTTGTACTCGGTGTACTCCACGTGCCTGAAGGTCGGCTCGGACCTGTCGAAGCAGACTGCCACGTTGGTCGGCTGCTCGTCACGCAGGATGTTGGTCAACATCGAGGTGAACCCGTAGACCGCCTCGGTGTGCTGACCGTCGCTGGTCATCAGGTTGGCGTCCTTCAGGGCGTAGAACGCGCGATAGGCAAGGGAATGCCCATCCAGGAGCAGCAGGCACGGACGGGCGGGGGTCGCTTCACTCTTCGGCACAACCGCAGCCTAGTCTCCAGGTGCGACAGAATGCCTGGGCACTAGGTACAGGAGGCTTCCCCTTGACGTTCGACATCGCCCTCATCGAAGAGATGAACAAGGGCACGCTGGGCGAGCGCGTGGGCATCGAGTTCGTCGAGGTCTCCGCCGAGCGGGTGGTGGCCAGGATGCCGGTGAAGGGCAACACCCAGCCGTACGGCCTGCTGCACGGGGGGCGCCTCGGTGGTGCTGGCCGAGTCGCTCGGCTCCATCGGCGCGGCCATCCACGCGGGCGAGGGCAGGATCGCGGTCGGCATCGAGATCAACGCCACCCACCACCGCTCGGCCTCCGAGGGCTACGTCACGGGCGTGGCGACCAGGCTGTACGGCGGCAGGTCGCTGGCCAGCTACGAGGTGGAGATCACCGACGAGCAGGGCCGCAGGGTCTGCACCTCGCGCATCACCTGCATGCTGCGAGACGCCTGAGTGACACGCGCGACTTGCGTGCTCTCTTTGCGCGGGGACCCCGCGGGTCGCTACCGTTGAGCCCATCAGAGCCCGCGGGGAGGCCCAGTAGATAACGTGTAGGGCCGGGGAAGCCCTACACGGCCCCAAAAGCCTCCCCCGGGTTCGTCTCGTCTCAGAGCACCTTCGACAGGAAGAGCTTCGTCCGCTCGTGCTGCGGATTGGTCAGCACCTCGCGAGGCGCTCCCTTCTCCACGACGATGCCGTCGTCCATGAACACCAGCGAGTCGCCGACCTCACGGGCGAATCCCATCTCGTGGGTCACCACGATCATGGTCATCCCCTCGCGGGCCAGGTCGCGCATGACGTCCAGCACCTCGCCGACCAGCTCGGGGTCGAGCGCCGAGGTCGGCTCGTCGAAGAGCATCAGCTTGGGCTGCATGGCCAGAGCCCGCGCGATCGCGACGCGCTGCTGCTGTCCTCCGGACAGCTGGGCGGGGTAGCTGCGCATCTTCGCCGCCAGCCCCACGCGCTCCATCAGCTCCGCGGCCCTCGTCCGCACGACGGAGGCGGGCTCGCCCTTGACGCGCTGGGGCGCCTCCATGACGTTCTCCAGCGCCGTCATGTGCGGGAAGAGGTTGAAGCGCTGGAACACCATGCCGATGTCCTTGCGCTGCGCGGCCACCTCCCGCTCCTTGAGCTCGTGGAGCTTGCCGCCGTGCTCGCGGTAGCCGATCAGCCTGCCGTCGACGTACAGCCGGCCGGCGTTGACCTTCTCCAGGTGGTTGATGCAGCGCAGGAAGGTCGACTTGCCCGACCCCGACGGGCCGATGACGCACATCACCTCGCCGTTGAGCACCTCGAGGTCGATGCCCTTGAGCACCTGGATGTGACCGAAGTCCTTGCAGACCTGCTCGGCCCTGACCATCACGTCGCTCATGCGGTACCGCCTATGAATCTGACGCGGCCGCCGCCTGGATGCGACCCCTTGGCGTAGTGGCGCTCGATGTAGAACTGTCCGACCATCATGATCGACGACAGGATCAGGTACCAGATGCACGCCATGATCAGCATCGGGATGACCTGGTAGGTCGAGGCGTAGATCGTCTGTGCGGTGAAGGTCAGCTCCAGATACGGGATGGCCACCACCAGCGAGGTGTTCTTCAGCATCGAGATGGCCTCGTTGCCGGTCGGCGGGACGATGACGCGCATCGCCTGCGGCAGCACGATCCTGCGCATCGTGTGCATGCGCGTCATGCCGAGCGCCTGCGCCGCCTCCTGCTGTCCCGGGTCTACCGACAGGATGCCCGCCCTGATGATCTCGGCCATGTAGGCCGCCTCGTTGAGGATCAGGCCGAGCGCGGCCATCACCGCCGCGCTGTAGAGCGCGTTGGTCGGCCAGGTGGCGAACTCTGGGCCGAACGGGATGCCGATCCCGACCTGCGGGAACAGCGCGCCGATGTTGCCCCAGATGAGCAGCTGCGTGTAGAGCGGTGTGCCCCTGAACACCCACAGGTACAGCCACGACGCCCCGCGCATGAGCGGGTTGGGCGAGAGGCGCATGAGCGCGAGCACGATGCCGAGGCTCACGCCGCCGATCATCGCGGCGATCGTCAGCCAGATCGTGTTGCGGACGCCGTTCAGCACGGGCGGTGAGAAGAAGTACTTCCACTGCTCGGCCCAGTTGTAGTTGGCGTTGGTGACGACGTTGCTCACCAGCATCGCGGCGAGCACCACGATGACCGCGGCGGCGACCCATCTGCCCGGATGCCGGACGGGCACGGCCCTGATCGTCTCGGGCCGCACCCTCTCCGTGTCGGTCATGAGCTATCCCTGCGCGCCGTTGATCACCGGGTCGGTGATGGCACCGTCGGCGACGCCCCACTTGTCGAGGATCGACTTGTAGGTGCCGTCGGCGATGACCTCCTTGACAGCGGCCAGCCAGGCATCCTTGAAGGTGCCGGAGTTCTTGCCGATCGCGTAGCCGTACGGCGCGGTGTCGTAGGCCTGCCCGATGATCTCCAGCTTGTCGCCGGTCTGCTTCACCGCGTAGCCGACGATGGGCGAGTCGGCGAGCATGCCGTCGATCTTGCCGGACACCAGGTCGGCGTTGACCTCGGTCTGCTGCTTGCGCACGACCTGGTCGATGGCGGGCTTGCCGGCCTTGACGCACGCGTCGCTCTTGACCTTGATGTCGTCCACCTGGACGGTGCCCTGCTGGACGCCGATCTTCTTCCCGCAGGCGTCCTCGGGGTTGACCCCCTTCGGGTTGCCCTTCAGGGCGGCCCACGCGGTGCCGGCGGAGTAGTAGGTGACGAAGTCGACGACCTTCTCCCGCTCCTTGTTGTCGGTGAAGGAGGAGGCGCCGAGCTCGTACTTGCCGGACTGCAGGCCCGGGATGATCGTGTCGAAGCCCGCGTTCTGGAACTCGGCGGTCAGGCCGAGCTTGCCCGCGATGGCCTCCACCAGCTCGACGTCCCAGCCCACGATCTTCTGCGAGGCGGGGTCGACCGACTCGTTCGGCGGGTAGGAGGCGTCGACGCCCACGATGAGCTTGCCGTCGGACTTGATCGCGTCGGGCACCATCGCCGCGAGCGTGTTCTGCGCGCTGGGGGCGGCCGAGGTGGCTCCGGTGGCAGCGGGCGTGGCGCCGGTCTCGCCGCCACCGCCGCCGCAGGCCGTGAGCGCCAGCGCGCCCGCGACGACGAACGAGCCAGCCGCCAGCGCGCGGCGGGAAACAGTAGCCATACTCACAACGGTCCCCTTCGGTTCCGGGTCTTGTCGCAGAGATGCTCCCGCAAGCTTGTCACCAGGCAGATCACCGCTCAGACACAATCGGACAACTTCCTACAAGCGTATGTCTTTCGGCATAGGCCGAATATCATGTCAACATCACTTATGGGCGAAACCTGTCATAGGCTCCCGCCCCCTCGTACGGTTACCACGTGCGCCGACCCCTTCTCATCGCCTGCGTCGTGGCGGCTCTGGCGTCCTGCAGCCCGGAACCGGCGAAGCCGCAGGCGAAACCCACCTACGACCTGCCCGCCCGGCAGGTCCGCGCCAACGAGACCCCGATCCACGCCGCCCCCGTCAACGACGGCGACGCGCGCTTCCAGGTGATCGGCCTGCAGGCCGGTCAGGCCAGCCTCTCAGGCAGCCATGCCGAATGGCCCGCCAAGGGACAGTTCGTCACTGTCCGTGTCGTGGTGGAAAATCCGGGAAGATCCACATCCAGGTTCGACGCGCGCAAGCAGCGCCTGATCACGGCGGACGGCCGCGCCTTCCCCATCGACGACCCCGCCCAGATCACCAAGCGCCAGCCCCTGGAGATCTCCGTGGGCTCGGGTGTGCGCATCGAGCTCGACCTCTGGTTCGACATCCCCAAGGACGCCGCGCCCGCCGCCGTCGAGCTGTACGGCGACCCGCCCATCGGCTACCCCAGCACCGAAGGCGTGCAGGTCCCGTTGAAGTAGGGGCAGGAAACGAGAGGGGCGGGGCCCGTGAAGGCGCCCCGCCCGCTCCCCGCGTTCCTAGTGCTGGCCGTTCGGGCTGGGCTCGCCCAGGTCGCCGCCCAGATAGGCGGCGCGCACCGCCGGGTCGTCGAGCAGCGCGCTGGCGTCGGCGCTCTTGACGATAGAGCCGGTCTCCAGCACGTACGCCCGGTGCGCCAGCTGCAGCGCCTGCTGGGCGTTCTGCTCCACCAGCAGGACCGTCGTGCCCCTGCGGTTGATCTCCTCGATGATCTCGAAGATCTGCTTGACCAGCAGCGGAGCCAGACCCATTGACGGCTCGTCGAGCAGCAGCACCTTGGGCTTGGCCATCAGCGCCCTGCCGATGGCCAGCATCTGCTGCTCGCCGCCCGACATGGTGCCGGCGAACTGGGTGCGGCGCTCGGCGAGCCGCGGGAACAGCTCGTAGGCCTGGGTCAGCTCGGCGCTGACGTCGCCGCTGCGCGCGTAGGCGCCCATCAGCAGGTTGTCGTGCACCGTCATGCCGGGGAAGATGCCACGGCCTTCGGGGGCCTGGCCGAGCCCCGCCTCGACGCGCTTGTGCCCGGGCATCTTGCTGATGTCCTGGCCGTCGAAGATCACCGATCCCGACGTCAGCGGGCGCAGTCCCGAGATGGTCTTCAGCGTCGTCGTCTTGCCCGCGCCGTTGGCGCCGATCAGCGTGACGATCTCACCCTCGTTGACCTCGACCGAGATGCCCTTGATGGCCTCGATCTTGCCGTAGTGGACGTGGATGTCCTTGACCTCAAGAAGCATCTGCGGGTGCCCCCAAGTACGCCTCGATGACCCGAGGGTCGTTCCGCACCACGTCGGGCAGCCCGTCCGCGATCTTCTCACCGAAGTCGAGGACGGCGATGCGGTCGCTGATGCCCATGACGAGGCTCATGTCGTGCTCGATCAGCAGGATCGTGCGTCCCGCCTCTCTGATCTTCCTGATGAGCTGCTGCAGCGCTTCCTTCTCCGCCGGGTTCATGCCCGCGGCGGGCTCGTCGAGCAGCAGCAGCTTGGGGTTGGTCGCCAGGGCCCTGGCGATCTCCAGACGACGCTGGTCACCGTACGGCAGGTTCTTGGCGTAGTCGCCGGCCCTGTGCGAGATCCCACAGAACTCCAGCAGCTCGAGCGCCAGAGCCTTGCCCTCGCGCTCGGCCTTGCGGTGCCAGGGCAGGCCGAGCGCGACGCTCACCATGCCGGCCCTGTGGTGCACGTCGGCGCCGACCATCACGTTCTCCAGCGCCGACATGTTGTGGAACAGCCGGATGTTCTGGAAGGTGCGGGCGATGCCCTTCTTGGTGATCTTGAAGCGCTTGACGCCGCTGATCCGCTCGTTCTGGAAGCGCACCTCGCCCTCGGTGGGCTGGTAGACGCCGGTGACCACGTTGAACACCGTGGTCTTGCCCGCGCCGTTCGGGCCGATGAGCGCGAAGATCTCGCCCTCGTTCACCGTCAGGTCGACCCCGCGCAGCGCCTTCACGCCACCGAAGCGCATGGTCAGCGTGCGGAGCTCGAGCAGGGCCTTCTTCTCGTCGGTCATTTGTCAGCCCCCTCGACCACGTCGGCCTTCGTCTCCGGGCCCGGGACATCGGCTCCCAGACTGCCCATGCCTCCCGTGCCCCCCTTCAGTTCAGCCTTTCGCTGTCTGGAAGGCAACAGCCCCTCGGGCTTGAAGATCATCAGGGCGACCAGGACCGCACCGAAGATCAGCATGCGGTACTCCTGCAGGCCACGGAAGCGCTCAGGCAGCCACGCGACGATGAAGGCGCCCAGCATGACACCCGGCAGGTTGCCAGCGCCGCCCATGACCACCGCGGCCAGGATCGTCGCCGACAGCAGGAACAGGAAGTCGTTCGGGTTGATCGAGATGACCTTCGCCGCCCAGACCACGCCCATCGCGCCGCCGATGGAGGCGCCGATGGCGAAGGCGAGCATCTTGAACCTGAACGTCGGCACGCCCATGACCTCGGCGGCGTCCTCGTCCTCGCGGATGGCGGCCCATGCCCGGCCGACGCGGCTCTTCTCCCAGCGCTTGACCAGGATGATCACGATGACCGCGAGCGCGACCAGCATGTAGTAGTAGGGCCTCGGGTCCAGCACGCCGTACTTGAAGACCTGGATGCCGAACAGCTCGAAGCCCTCGATGCTCGGCGGGTGCGGGATGCCGCGGATGCCGTTCGGGCCACCGATCTCGTCGGTGTTGCGGGCGGTGATGCGGATGATCTCACCGAAGCCGAGCGTGACGATCGCCAGGTAGTCGCCGCGCAGTCGCAGCGTCGGCGCGCCCAGGACCACGCCCGACAGGGCGCAGATCAGGATGCCGACGACCAGGATCTCCCAGAAGTTCCATCCGAGCCTGGTACCCAGCAGGCCCATCGCGTAGCCGCCGACGGCGTAGAACGCGACGAAGCCGAGGTCGAGCAGGCCGGCCTGGCCGACCACCACGTTCAGGCCGATCGCCAGCACCACGAAGGTGCCGATCGGGAAGAACAGCACGCTCGCCCAGTCGGAGTACGGCGACATGATCGGCGCCAGCGACTCGGAGGGCAGCAGCAGGGCGCCGATGATGAGCAGGATGTAGACCGCCCAGCGCTGCCAGCCCGGCGCCGCGGCCCATCTGTCGCGCACCCCGTCGCTGAAGCTGCTCCAACTCGAACGGAAACGGGACAGTGCATTCATCTGGTTCATGCGCGCGCCTGCTGAAGTGATTCACCGAGAAGACCGGTGGGCCGGAACATCAGGACCAAGACGAGGACCGTGAAGGAAATCACGTGCTTCCAGTCGGAGCCGAAGATGATGGCGCCGTAGTTCTCCGCGAGGCCCAGCGCGATTCCACCGACCAGGGCTCCGCGAAGGTTTCCGATACCGCCCAGAACCGCGGCCGTGAACGCTTTGATGCCGAACAGGAAACCGATGTAGTAGTTGGTGTTCTCATAGGCGAGCAGATACAGCGCGCCGGCCACCCCGGCCATCGCGCCGCCGATCAGGAACGTCATCTGGACGATCCTGTTGATGTCGACACCCATGAGAACGGCTGCTTCGGGGTTCTGCGCGGTCGCCCTGATGCCACGGCCGATCTTGGTCCTGTTGACCAGCCGCTCCAGCAGGATCATCATGCCGATCGCCGCGACCACCACGAAGACCTGGTGGGTCATCACGGGGTGGCCGAAGATGGAGAACAGCTCCGACCGCTCCGCGATGCGCGGCAGGCCCATCTGGATGCGGCCGCGCTCGGGCCGGTCGAAGACCGCGGGGATGACCAGGAGCGCGAACAGCTCCTGCAGGAAGATCGAGGCGCCGATGGCCGAGATGAGCGCGGCCAGGCGGGATGCGCCTCGCTGGCGCAGCGGCCGGTAGGCGATCCGTTCGAGCGCCACGGCCGTGCCCGCCGAGGCGAGCGCCCCAGCAGCGATCATGGCGAGAATGAGCCCGACGAGGGCGATGCCCGTCAGCGGAGTGTTGATGCCGAACACGAACGGCACGACCATCGCGCCGAACGTGCCGATCATGAACACTTCGGAATGGGCGAAGTTGATCAGACGCAGTACGCCGTAGACCATCGTGTAGCCGAGGGCGATCAGCGCATAAATGGATCCAAAAGCTAGGCCGTCGATCGTCTGCGGCCAGAACTGAGAAACGAAGTCATTGAACACGTGACGATTACCACTTCTAGGCGAGGGTTCTCCTGCACTGCCTGGCAGTGGATGCGCGAAGGGAGCGAGACCGCTAGCGGCGATCCCGCTCCCCGCGCGTCAACTACCCGATCACCTGAGACAGGCCGGGAGACCTTTACCCGAGCTTGGCCTCGGAGGCCTTCCCGAGCAGGGTGATGTTTCCGCCCTTGATCTGGTACATGTAAATGTCCTTGGCCACGACCTCGCCGTTGGCCTCGAACTTCACCTGCTTGGAGACGCCCGCGAAGTCGACCGTCGAGATGAAGGTGTTGATGTCCTCGGCGGTGACCTTGCCGGCCTTGATCGCCTCGATGAAGACCGTCGCGGCGTCGAAGCCCTCGGTGGCGTAGATCGCCGGGTCGGCGCTGAAGGCGGCCTTGTAGTCGGTGGCGAACTTCTTGACCTTCTCGTCGGTCACGTCAGGCGTGGCGACGTAGCAGGGGCAGCCGACCAGCGCGCCCTCGGCGTTGGCCGCACCGGCGCCCTCGACGAGGCCCTTGTCCAGCGTGCCGTCTCCGCTGAAGAACTTGGCGTCCTTCACGCCCTTGTCCCTCAGCTGCTTGAGCAGCGGGCCGGCCGCCGCGTAGTAGCCGCCGAAGAAGATGGCGTCGGGCTTGCCGGCCGCCACCTTGTTGACCACCGAGGAGAAGTCGCTCTCCGCCGGGTCGAGCGAGTCGTCGGTGACGGTCGCGCCCTTGGCCTTCAGCTGCGCGCGGACAGCGTCGGCCAGCGGCTTGCCGTACTCGGACTTGTCGTCGATGACGAAGACGTTCTTGGCCGCGGCCGCACCGGCGATGAAGTCGGCGATGCCGGGACCCTGCACGGCGTCGTTCGGCAGGACGCGGTGCCAGTACTTCCAGCCGTTCTGGGCGAGCGCGGCGTTGGTCGCCGATGCCGAGACGCTGGGAATCTTGGCCTCTTCGAGCACCGGGGCGACCTGAGCGGACTCACCGGAGAACGCGGGACCGATCAACGCGACGATCTTGTCGGTCTTGATGGCCTGCTGGGCCAGACCGACGGCCTTGGTGGCGTCAGCCTGGCTGTCGTACTCCACCATCTCGATCTTGACCTTGGGGTTGGTCGCGTTGTACTGGTCAATGGCCAGCTTCGCGCCGTTCCTGGGCGGGATGACAATGCCGGCGTTCGAACCAGTCAGGTCGCCCATGAAGCCAATTTTGACAGTGGTGGGCGCCGCTTCCCCTCCACCGGTGGTCGCGCCCCCGCCGGGGGTCTCAGACCCACCGCCGCTGCAGGCGGCCATGCCGAGCGTGAGAGCCATACCAACGGCAAGCGCGCCGCCGAAGCGAGCAATCTTTGGCCGCAAGGCTGCCTTCCTTTCGCCTGATCCTTTGTCAGGACCGGATTCACAGAGTCATACCCGTGCGGGGACGACCCAGGGGTTGTGACGGTTAGTACAGCCAGGAGATGTCACGGGTTGGTACAGCGGACAGCGTCGTTATCGCTTCGTTATTACACCGATCCTTTACGGCTACCGCAGAGGATTGAAGGGTCAAAAAACGACAAAGGAACGTTCCACAGTACGAAACGAACCCTGGACGCTTCCGCACAACGGACCCCCCGACGGAGTGAAACGCGGAAATGCCCCCTGCGGTCGCGTGTCCCGAAAGATCAGGCGTGCTTCGCCGCGTCGTCCACGACGATCTGCGCGACCTCCCGCATGCTCAGCCGCCTGTCCATCGACGCCTTCTGGATCCAGCGGAAGGCCTGCGGCTCGCTCCAGCCGTGCTGGGCCATCAGCAGCCCCTTCGCCCGCTCGACCAGCTTCCTCGTCTCGAGCCTGCCCGACAGCGACGACACCTCGGCCGCGAGCGCGACCATCTCCTCGTGCCTGCTGACGGCCATCTCGATCGCGGGCACCAGGTCGGCCTTGGTGAACGGCTTCACCAGGTAGGCCATGGCGCCGGCGTCACGCGCCCGCTCGACCAGATCGCGCTGGGAGAAGGCGGTGAGGATGAGGCACGGGGCGATCCTGTCGGCCACGATCCGCTCCGCCGCCGAGATGCCGTCGAGAATGGGCATCTTCACATCAAGGATGACCAGGTCCGGACGGAGCTCGGTGGCCAGCTTGATCGCGTGCTCGCCGTCACCGGCCTCCCCCACGACGACGTAGCCGTCCTCCTGGAGCATCTCCTTGAGGTCGAGGCGGATCAGTGCCTCATCTTCCGCGATCACCACTCGCCGCTGCGTACTCACGAGCAGAAGCCTACCGACGTCCGCTAGATTAGATCCACGCTGGCGTCCCCGGGCTGGTCCTGTGCGGCTTGTAGACTTCAGCCCGGATCCGGACATGTCCGAAGATCCGCCCCGATAGACCAATCGGCAGAGTCGATGGACTCAAAATCCATTCAGTGTGGGTTCGAATCCCACTCGGGGCACCACCACCGCCTGTTCGCCCGCGCCGGGCTGCGTGACATGACGGCTGCGTCTTTCCGGGCAGGGCGACGGAGGTCAGTCCTCGGCGCGGCCCATGCGCCAGTAGCCCATGAAGGCCACCGCGCGGCGGTCCATGCCGCGCTCGGCCACCAGGTGCCTGCGCAGGGTCCTGATCACCGCCGCCTCCCCTGCCAGCCACGCGTACAGCGGCGCCACGGACTCCGCCTCCTCCGGCACCTCCCACAGCAGGTCGACGTCCACGTCGACGTCCTCGAGCGCCTCCGCGGGGGCCGGCGGGGGCAGGAGCCGGTCAGCGGCGGCCTTCACCTCGGGCACCAGCCTGCTGCCGACCCCGCCTCCACCCCGGGGGAGCCAGGTGACGGTGACGCCGCTCCTGGTCGCGCACGGCAGCACGTCGCCCTGAGAGGGCACCTCCATCAGCGCCTCGCCCTCGCAGCCGTCCGGCAGGCGCTCCAGGATGGCGGTGATGGCCGGCACCGCGGTCTCGTCGCCCGCCAGGAGGAATCTGCGCGCGTCGGCCGGCGGCCTGAACTCCAGCCCTCCGTGCCGCTCGCCGTACCCGGCGTCAGGGCCGAACAGCGCGATCCGGTCGCCGGGCCGCGCGCTGTTGGCCCAGCGCGCGGCGGGTCCTCCGTCTCCGTGCAGCACGATGTCCACGTCGACCTCGCGCAGCTCGGGCCGCACCGCGCGCACGGTGTAGGTGCGCAGGGGGTTGCGCTCCCTGTCGGGCAGCGCCCGCCAGCGGGTGAACCAGTCGACGCCCCTCGGCATGCCGGAGACGCCGTGCCCCGGGAGCGGCAGGATCAGTTTGATCCGCTGATCGAAGCCGTTGTCGGCGAAGAGATCCAGGTCGTCGCCCGTGAAGGTCACGCGCAAGAAGGAATCGCTCAACCGGGAGACGTCGCTCACATGGACGTCGAACACACGAAATGGCTCGATCATTACCGCTCCCTTATTAGGTTAGGCTAACCTACATGGAGCTCGCGGATCACGGTAGCCCGGTGGCGGGGTCCACGGTGACCTGGAAGACGTCGCCGTCGCCGCCTCCCCCGTAGGTCAGGCCGGAGATCGCGACCTTGCCCGACGGAGCCGGCGCGGCGTAGAGGTTCGGCTCGGCGAACGGGTCGACGCCGTCGTCTCGCGCGCTGCCGAGCTGGGCGGCGGCCCGCTGCCTGCCCCTGCCGTCCAGCCGTACGGTCAGGATGTCGGCGCCGCCCGCGACCACGCCCACGCGGCCCCTGGTGTAGCCGACGATCTCCACCTCTCCGCCCGCCAGCGGCGCGACGGCCGCGCCCTCGTCCGTGGCGGGGGTGGCGACCGTGGCGCTCCAGCTGCGCCTGCCCGTGGCGGTGTAGGCCTGTGCCAGCAGGTCGCCCTCGCTCACGCCGGTGACGACCGCGAGGCCGGCCGTGGTGACGGCGACGCCGTTGAGCCTGTCCTCGCCAGGGCCGCCGACCGCCGACGTCCACTGGAGCGTGCCGTCGGGGGTGTAGCCGGCCGCCCAGCCGTCCAGTCCGCCGAGCGGGGCCGCACCGTCGAAGCCCGCGGTGGTGCTGCCGACGGCATGGACGCCCGAGGGGCCCGCCGCCACGCCGTACGCCTTGTCCTCGCCGCTCCCTCCGAGCTGGCGGGTCCAGGCGAGCCGTCCGTCGGGGGCCAGGCGCGCCAGGACGGCGTCCTTGTCGCCGCGGTTAGGCCCCGCGAGGTCGCCCTTGGTGTAGCCCGTGACGTACGCGCCGCCGTCGGGGGCGGCGGCCAGGCCGTACAGGCGGTCGGCCGCGCCCGCGACGCCGAACTGGGTGATCCAGGTGACCTTGCCGCTCGTGTCGAGCCTGGCCACGAAGGCGTCGTCGGTGGCGTTGCCCGCGTGACGGCCGTCGAGGTCGCCCTTGGTGTATCCGGCGGCCAGGACGCCGCCGTCGGGCAGCGCGGCCAGGCCGTACAGGCGCTCGTCCGCGGGGGTGGACAGGCGGGCCGTCCAGCCCGCGCCCTTCACCACCGCGTCGAGCCTGGCCTGGCCGCTCTCGGCGTAGCCGACGGTGGTCGAGCCGTCGGCGTGCACGGCCACGCCGCCCGCCCAGTCCGCGCCGGCCCCGCCGTACGGCGGGCCTGGCAGCGGCGTCGGCGGCACCACGCTGAGCCCGGCGCCCAGATCGGTCATGGCCTGCTCGAACGCGGGGGCCCACACGCTCCAGTCGTGGCCGCCGTCCATGACGCGCAGCTCGGCCGAGAGCCCCGGCACGCGCCGCACGGCGTTGTAGAGCGCGGCGGACTCGAAGTCGAGGTCGTGGCGGGCCTCCTCGGGGTCGGGGTTGGCGTACTCGTCGTCGCCGACGGCGATGAACAGCCTGGTCGGCAGGTCGGGATCCACCTTGCCGAGCAGGGCGGGATAGTTCAGCTCGGTGTAGACCTTCTCGGAGAAGGCCGCGTCGCCGTCGCCGAAGGCGCCGTACTCACGGGTGGAGGAGTCGGCGGGCGGCAGCGGCGTGTAGACGGCGGGGCTGAGCACGATGGCCCCGGCGAACAGGTCCTGGTGGGCGAGGGCGTAGCGCAGCGCGCCCGCTCCGCCCATGGAGTAGCCGCCGACCAGGCGGGCGTTGCGCAGCGGAGCGGTGCGGTAGGTGGCGTCGACGTGCTGGACCAGGTCGCGGGTGAAGGCGGTCTCGACGGGCTTGCCGCCGGTGTGGCGGGAGTCGACGTACCAGTTGCCCCTTTCACTCCATGGGGCGTCCGGCATGACCGCGATGAGCGGCGGGATCCGCCTGGCCGCGATCAGGTCGTCCAGTGAGCTCTTGACCCTTGTCCAGGCCTCCTTGGTGTCGCCGCGGCCGTGCAGGAGGTAGAGCACGGGGTAGCGGCCCTTGCCTTCGGCGTAGCCTCCCGGCAGGTACAGGTTGTAGGCGACGGGCTCGCCGAGCGCCGGCGAGGGCGCGGTGGCCGCGGTGATCGTGCCCGGTCGCGCCCTGTCCTGGACGGCCAGCCCTGGCAGGGCTGTGGTCGCGGCGATGACGAGGGCGGCGAGCGCCCCGATCCAGCCCCATCGGACCATCGAGACACTCCTCTGTAAACGTTTACCGTATATAACGGGTGTTTCGGATGAGTTTCATGGTGCGGGATGGCCCCTGCCCTAGTCGAGACCCTTTCGGGAGATTGGGAGCGACCGGCACGGGGATGTCCCTGCGAACGAGATCTTTGGAGGGTGTGGGATGGCGCTGTCGACCGCCGAGCGTGAGGCGTTCCTGGCCGAGGGGCACATCGGCGCGCTGGCCGTCCAGGAGGAGGCGGGCAGGGGGCCGCTGGTCGTGCCCGTCTGGTACGACTACTCGCCGGGTGGCGAGGTGTCGTTCCTGACCGGCGGCGACTCGCGCAAGGCCAGGGCCGTCGCGAAGGCGGGCCGCTTCTCGATGCTCGTCGAGCGCACCCACCCCACCTACCGCTACGTCTCGGTCGAGGGCCCTCTCAGCTCCTCCAACCCCACCACCGAGGACGAACTGATCAGGATCGCCTCCAGGTACCTGTCGGAGGAGTCCGCCGCTGACTACCTGGCCCGCTCGGACCTGGACGCGCTCGTGACCTTCCACATGCGTCCCGCGCACTGGCTGTCCTCCGATCTGGGCGCCTTCTGAGCCTCCGGTATTTTTGGCGTGTGACTGCTATCGATCCCACCAGCACCGGCGCCCACGGCGTCGGCCTCGCCACCATCGCCGCCGACGGCACGGTCCTCGACACCTGGTTCCCCTCCCCCGAACTCGGCGACCCACCCTCCGTGGGCACGCGTCGCCTGTCCGCCGAGGAGGCCGGTGACCTGGCCGCGCTGATCGGCAGGGACGAGGCCAGGGGGGTCGAGGTCGTCGCCGTCCACACCGGCATCGCCAAGCTGTCGGAGGCGCCCTCCGACGCCCACGACGCCTACCTGCGCCTGCACCTGCTCTCGGCCCGCCTGGTCAGGCCCCATGGCCTGAGCCTCGACGGCCTGTTCGGCAAGCTCGCCAACGTCGTCTGGACCAACCACGGCCCCTGCGCGGTGGAGGGCTTCGAGCAGACGAGGGTACGGCTGCGCGCCAGGGGCCCCGTCACCGTCTACGGCGTGGACAAGTTCCCCCGCATGGTCGACTACGTGGTGCCCTCAGGCGTGCGCGTCGCCGACGCCGACAGGGTAAGGCTCGGCGCCTACCTGGCCGGCGGCACCACCGTCATGCACGAGGGCTTCGTCAACTTCAACGCCGGGACCCTCGGCGCCTCCATGGTGGAGGGCCGCATCTCGGCCGGCGTCGTCGTGGGCGACGGCTCTGACGTCGGCGGCGGCGCCTCGATCATGGGCACCCTGTCGGGCGGCGGCAAGGAGGTCATCTCGATCGGCGAGCGCTGCCTGCTGGGCGCGAACGCGGGGGTCGGCATCTCCCTCGGCGACGACTGCGTGGTCGAGGCGGGCCTGTACGTGACGGCGGGGACCAAGGTGGCGCTCCCCGACGGACGCGTGGTGAAGGGGAAGGAGCTGTCCGGCTCCAACGGGCTGCTGCTGCGCCGCAACTCGCAGACGGGAGCGGTGGAGGCGGTGCCGCGCACGGGAACGGGCATCGAACTGAACGCGGACCTGCACGCCAACTGACACACTGCCGCGCCGACCGGCCGTGCCGGTCGGCGCGTCCAGCCGGCCGGGTCTCGTAGGGTTCTCGCAGAACGGCGTCGACCGGTCAGGGCCGGTCGACGGGTCAGTCGAACAGCTCCTCGACGGTGGTGACCTCGAAGGCCCTGTCGAACCACACATCGGCCAGCTCGGGGTCGCGGCAGGCGAGAATCCGCTCCCGAGCCTCCTGCGAGACAGTGATCTCACGCCGGGAAAGAATCTTCAGGACGGCGCGCGCCTCGCCGACCTTTCGTCCCTCGGCCTGATGCATGCGAGCGAAGTCGGTCCGGTACTCGTAGGTTCCCACGACCACCAGTTCCTCCAGATGCTTGCGGGCGGCCTCCGGCAGTGCCGCTTGCACATAGTCAGAAAATATGCGAGCTCTGTGATCATCGAGCTTGCACAGCGACGCGAACAGCGCCACCAAGACGTCACGCCCGCTCGGCCCCGCCCCATGAGCCAGGGCAGACAGGACCGCCAGTTCGGGCATGGCTATCGCATCAGCCGCTTTGGTGATCACGGGCATCAGCTCTGGCCCCACCGCCAGCGGGGTCATCCGCGAACCCGGCCCCAGGTCGATCGGTTCGGCCGCCCACTGCGCGATCTTGTCGGACGGCGCGAGGACCAGCACAACGACTTCGCAGCCGTATCGCGCCCACGTCGTCGCGGCGTATACAGGCCAGAACGGCCTGAGCTCCAAGGCCCCTTCCGGCATCCGCCTCACACGAACGTCGGCACGCCCCAAGAACGTCTACGAGGGATCCACTCCAAGAGCCGCCAAGCCACCAGATTGACTGACCGGCCGGGGAGCGCGAGGGGCCGGCAGGCCCCTCGCCGGGGTTTCAGGGGCCTGCCCCTGAAACGACACAGACCGAGCCGTAGGCGAGGGCCATGCCTTGAGGCTAGCTGGCGTGGGAGACCGCTGATCCGATCGTGTGGACGCGCAGGGCGTTGGTCGAGCCGGGCGTTCCGGGAGGGGAGCCTGCCACGATGACGACCTTGTCGCCCTTCTCCAGACGTCCCAGCGACAGCAGGGACGCCTCCACCTGCCGCACCATGTCGTCGGTGTGGTGGACGAAGGGGACCTGGAAGGTCTCCACACCCCAGGTCAGCGACAGCTGGCCCCGCACGTGCGGCGCGGAGGTGAACGCCAGCAGCGGGATCGGCGAGCGGTAACGGGCCAGCCGGCGCGCGGTCTCGCCCGACATCGTGAAGGCGACCAGCGCCTTGGCGCCCACGATCGCGCCGACCTCGGCCGCCGCGCGCGCGATGGCGCCGCCGGTGGTCTCCGGCAGGCGCTCGAGGCTGTGGGTGGCGCGCAGGGAGGCCTTCTCGGCGGCGCAGGCGATGCGGTCCATCGTGGCGACGGACTCGATGGGGAAGTTGCCGACCGACGTCTCGCCGGACAGCATGACCGCGTCGGCGCCGTCCATGACGGCGAAGGCGACGTCGGAGGCCTCGGCGCGGGTGGGGCGCGGGGCGTTCATCATGGAGTCGAGCATCTGGGTGGCGACGATGACGGGGCGCGCCTTCTCGCGGCACAGCTCGATGATGCGCCGCTGGACGATCGGCACGTCCTCCAGGGGCAGCTCGACGCCGAGGTCACCGCGGGCGACCATGATGCCGTCGAACGCCTCGACGATCTCGGGCAGCCGCTCCACGGCCTGGGGCTTCTCGATCTTGGCGAGCAGCGGGAGCCGTACGGCCTCCTGCTCCATGATGTTGCGGACCACGTCGGCGTCGGAGGGACGGCGCACGAACGACAGGGCGATCATGTCGAAGCCCGCGCGCAGCGCCCAGCGCAGGTCGGTCTCGTCCTTGTCGGTCAGGGCGGGGGCGCTGACGTTGACGCCGGGCAGGTTGAGGCCCTTGTTGTCGGAGATCATGCCGCCGATGACGACGCGGGTGGCGACGCGCTGGCCGTCGACGCGGGTGACCTCGAGGACCACGCGGCCGTCGTCGACCAGGATGGTGTCGCCGGGCTTGACGTCGCCGGGCAGGCCCTTGTACGTCGTGGAGACCTGCTCGCGGTCGCCGGGGACGTCCTCGGTGGTGACGGTGAAGACGTCGCCGAAGCCGAGGCGGACCGGGCCCTCCTCGAAGGTGCCGACGCGGATCTTCGGACCCTGCAGGTCGGCGAGCACGCCTACGCCCCTGCCGAGGTCGGCAGCCACCTCCCGTACCCGGCCGAGAACCTCTTTGTGCAGCTCGTGAGTGCCGTGGCTGAGGTTGAAGCGGGCTACGTCCATGCCGGCGACGATCAGCTCGCGGAGCCGGTCGGCGGAGGATGTGGCAGGACCGAGAGTACAGACGATTTTCGCGCGACGAGTCACGAGTCCTACCTTAATTGGTACAGACCACTTGGCAGTCACGCCCGGGAGAAATCCCGGTGACGACGTCTCCACAGGTACCCGAACCAGGAGCCGACCACAAGTGAAGCCACGCCGAGCCGTACCAGATTGGTGTGTTCTTCCGGATAGATGACGCCCTCGATGTAGTGGTCGATGAAACCGGAGGGCGTCAGCCCGGCCAGGCCCGCCTGGCGGCGTCCCCAGTCCTCAACGAGGGTCAGCGGGCATTCTACGCCCGTGACGATCGACGTCACGCCCCAGGCGGCCACCGCCAGGTGCGCCCCGATGGCGCGCGGCCAGCGCAGGGCGAGGAACCCGCCCAGCGTCAGGTAGGCGAGGAACAGGAAGTGCACGACCATCGCGGCGTCCGCGATCAGCCGGTACATCATGTCTCCAAGCTAACCACTCAGCTGTACGGCAGGCCCCCGACAGCTCCAAGGTGGTCACCCGGCGTCCGCCCGGTCGACGCTCCTCGGGCGCGACGGCGGGCCGCCGTCACGCCGCCCGCCTCACCGGAAGCCCGTCTGACCGGAAGCCCGCCTCCCCGGGAGCCCGCGTCTTACCGGGAACCCGTCCTACCGGGAGCCCACCTCACGGGGCAATCGTCGCGGCTCGGTAGGCGTCGACCACGCCCCTGCCGTAGAACCCGTTCTTGTCCTCGTCACCTTCGCAGGTGTGCGTCTCCTTCTGCCCGAAGTAGTCGTACACGTACGCCCGCGGAGTCGGGCAGGCCTTCGGCGTGGCGCTGGCGTAGAGCAGGCGCTCCGCCTCCGCCGGGTCCATGGCCACCCCACCCTCTCCTGGCCGGCCGAACCGGGAGATGAGGATCGCCGCGACCCCCGTGGCGTGCGGGGCGGCCATCGAGGTGCCGTCGAGGTACTGGTAGTAGGCGCACTCGCTGCCGTGGCAGTCCCGCACGACCGACGCGGTCTTCGGGACGCCGTTCTGGTCGATCTTGCCGTCCCTGAGCATCGCGGCCTCGGGCGCGGCGGCCAGGATGGACCTGAGGGGCGAGGCGGACGTGCCGTCCAGCGCGTCACCGCCCGGCGCGGCCAGGTCGGTCTGCTCGATGCCGTAGTCGGAGTAGACGGCCTTGCGCCCCGAGGGGCCGAGGGCGGAGACCGAGATGACGCCCTTCGACTCGGCGGGCACGTTGAGGCAGGAGTTGTCGATCTTCCGGGTCCTGCTGGATTCCTTCGGGTAGTTGGGGCTCTGGGTGTCGGTGCGCGGGTTGCCGAGGTCGATGGAGCCGTTGCCGAGCGCGGAGATGAGGGTGACGCCCTTGCTGCGGGCGTAGTCGAGGGCGCGCTGCATGCCGGTGATGACGCCGCGCTGCTCCAGCTGCTCCCGCTTGCTGTCGGCCGTGTTGCTCGTGCAGTTGAACGCCCAGGGATCGATGTAGAAGCTCATGTTCACCACGTCGACGCCGTTGTCGGCGGCGTAGGTGAGGGCGTCGAGGCTGGGCTTGAGGAAGAAGAAGCCCGAGTCGTGGCCGGCTCTGAGGTTGACCAGCTGGACGTTCGGCGCGACGCCCGCGATGCCCTTGCCGTTGACGGGAGAGCCGATGGTGCTGGCGACGTGGGTGCCGTGACCGTCGTCGTCGACGTCCACGGGGTCCTTGCAGCCCTTGTACTCGCAGGGGCCGTCGAACGGCTGCCCCTTGGGGTCGTTCGGACGGTCGGTGACGAAGTTGCGGCTGAGCTCGCGGTTGAAGTTGGGCGCGATGTCGGGGTGCTTGCCGTCCACGCCGGTGTCGATGATCCCGACCAGCACCTTCTTCGTGCCGGGTGCGATGCGGTTGGCACGGTCGGCGCCGATCAGCCGCATGTCCCACTGCCGCGCGGCCAGCGGCTCGGCCGCGCTCCCCCGCACGGCCGACCCGTCGGGCAACTGCCCGTCCGCGACGACTCCGGCGAGCTGCGCGCCACCCCCGGCCTGAACCAGCTGACGAGCCTGCCCGACCTTCCCTCCGGCGGGTGCCTGTCGGGTGTCCGCGTTCGCCGTCGGGCTGCTGGAGGCGCCACGGGCGCCCTTCTCGGCCTGACCTCCGGAGGCGCCGCGCTCCGCGAGCCCGGCCGAGCCCGCCGAGGCCGTACGGCCCTCGAGTCGGAGCGAGCCGGTGGCGGCGCCACCGACCGGCCCTGCGGAGGGGATCCCGCCTCGGGTGCCGAGGGCGGCGGAGGCGAAGCCGATGGCGCGGTCGGTCGAGATGCCGACGACGGCCTCGCTCCTGCCCAGCGCGTCGACGAAGGCCGGACCCGCCCCCTTGGCGAGTACGTAGCCGAGCTTGGGCTCAGCCGAGACCGCCCGCCCACCGCCCGCCTCGATCGCCGCTATGGCGGCGCGCTGGCCGCCGTCGGCGTAGAAGACCATGAGCTCCGCGGCGGGAGCCGCGGAGGGGGCCGTCACGACGGAGGCCCCGACGACCAGCGGCACCACCAGTGCCGCAGCCGTCAGACCGTAGATGAGCCGCCGCATCCAAACCCCCAGATATCACTCGAGCACGCGAGGGGAGCATCCTCTACGCCTCGTTCCCCACTTGCAACTTATTCACCCGTTTAATTGATTTTTCACGATATTGACCCACGAAGACCCCACTGCCCCATCCCCGCCGCTCACGGGCATCCCAGGTCAAGCGATCCCCATCCCGGCGGGGCGGGCCGCCGAAATTTGGAGGAGAGACGACCTCTCCTTCAAGCCGTGCGCATGGCGCCATGCCTGTCGCGGCCGCATCCGCCGGCGGGTGCGGGTCTCCGTGACGATTCCGCATGGCCGCGGCCGGTCACCGGCATTTCCTGGCGCTGCGCGCGTGAGCCGGGCCTGGGACGTCCTGCCATGGGTGTGCCTCCTCGGGGGAGTCATGCCCGGGATGCATCTTCAACCTTCAAGCTGTTGATCTTGATTTCTTAAATCCGCACCTCCTTCGGGCTCCTTGCCCGCCCGCCGCCCCGCCCTGCCGCCCGTCACGGCCTCGCCGCTGCCGCTGCCGCCGCTCGACTCGCGAGGTCAGGAGAATCCGCCGCCGCGTCGGAGCCGTGGTCCTCCGCCGATGCCGACGATGCTCCACCGGCCAGGGCGGACGGTGATTCTTCCGGTCCGGCTGCTTGGCGGCTCGCCACGATCATCGTCAGCGCCGACGACTGCCCGCCGGCTCCTCAGCCACGCCGATCCGGCATGCCCGTTACGTCCGCGTCTCCCGCGGCCCCGGCGCCATGGTCGTGATCCTGCGGCCCGCCGACACTGACCCATGGGTTCCGCGCCCGAGGAGGACGAAAGTGCGGTCAGGTGCTGGCGAGAATGGCGCAGACACTGTCGGGGGCGCAGGGGGCCGGATCGGTGCGCGACCTACGCGGTCACGACTCGGCGCAGGCTGGGCGGAGCTTCTCGAATGCGGAGTCGACGAGCTTCATGCGGTCCTCTGCGGCGCTCGTGCGCAGAGACTCGCGTGAGGCGCAGTCGATGGCCGCCGCGGCGGCTGCGGTCAGGAGGTCGACGGTGAAAGCGTCCAGGCCGGTACGGGCCGCCAGCGCCTGGGCGATCCGCCCGCGCACCGCCTCGCGCTTCTGGTGGAACCGGGCACGCAGCGCGGGCGTGCTCTCGATCAGGCGGATGGCCTGGCTCTCGGTGTCGATGCGCGCGACCCACTCGCGCAGGACCGCGTGGAGGGACTCCCAGGGGCGCTCGCCTGGCGGACGGCCGGTGAGCTGCTCGGCGATGTCGTCGCCCATGAGCTGGACCCCGCCGAACACGGCATCCTCCTTCGCCGGGAAGTAGCGGAAGAAGCTGCGTTTCGACACCCCGGCGACGCGGGCGATGTCGTCGACCGTCACCTCGTCGAAGCCACGCTCGGTGAACAAGTCCAGTGCCACCGCGGTGAGTTCGGCCTGTACGGCCCGCCGGGTGCGTTCTCTCAGCCCTGCCATGCGCCCCAGTGTACTGGTTAGCATATAGTGCTGCTTATGGCATCGAATGACATGAACGGCAAGGTCGCTCTCGTCACCGGCAGCACCGGAGGGATCGGCATGGAGACCGCCCGCGGGCTGGCGAAGCGGGGAGCCTCGGTCATCGTCGTGGGGCTCGACCACCAGCAGGCCCGACAGGCCGCGCACGACATCAGAGGCAGCGCGGGACATGACCGGGTGGACGCCCTCGCCGCCGACGTCACCGGGCTCGACGGGCTGCAGCGCCTGGCGTCCGAGGTGGCCGGGCGCTACGACACGCTGGACGTGCTGGTCAACAACGTCGGCATGAACCTGCCCGACCGCGCGCTCACCACCGACGGCGTGGAGAAGATGTTCGCGGCGCACGTCCTTGCCCCGTTCACACTTACCCATCTGCTGCTACCGCTGCTGGAGCGCGCCCCTGCCGCCCGGGTCGTCAATCTCACCGGCGGCATCCCTGGTGGCCCGATCGAGCACGACAATCTCCTCGGCGAGCGTCGATTCATCGGGTGGACGTTCACCCATTACAACCACACCAAGACGATGACGATGGCGATGACGCTCCGCCTGGCCGAGAAGCTCCGCGGCTCCGGTGTGACGGCGAACGTGGTCTATCCGGGCCACGGCTACACGCCGATGAACAGGTCCACGCCCATCCGGGCATTCCCGATCCTCTACCGGCCGATCGCGCCGCTTGTCCTGAAGGTCGTCGCCCCGCTCTTCCTCTCGGATCTGACCAGATCGGCCCGATCCAGCGTCTACGCCGCGTCGAGCCCCGAGCCGGAGGGCGTGACCGGGGCCTACTTCGACGACAAGTGCCGCCGGAAGCCGTGGCCGGCCAGCGCACTGGATCCGGCCAACCAGGCCGCTGTGTGGGATCTGTGCGTCAGGTTGAGCGCGGGCACGCTGCAGACCACAGGCCTTCGGGGTGACGGCTGAAGGATCTGCGGGCCGACGGGCACCGCGTTCCGGTACCCGTCGGCTTTCCCGGTGCCCGCGCCCGGCTCGGCCGGGTGATCTTCTCCCACGGCGTGCCATCGCGGTGAAAGAAGGCCGCGAAGCCTGGCGCGGGGATGCCTGCACACCTGAACGTAGCCGCCGACGCGGAGGAGATCGGTCAGCGCGGCAGACGGGCTCTTACGCTCAGCACGAGCGTGCCGACGATGTGGTCGAACAGCTCGTCGGGCGTCGGGCGGTCGGCCTCCATCACCTCCACCAGGTGGGGGACGTGGATCTCCGGCTGGGCGTCCAGCCACTCCTGGGGGACGGGCGCCACCCGGTCGGCGTCGGCGACGTGGTCGATCAGCAAGCTGAACGCGAACAGCTTCAGCGCCAGCTCGGTGTGCACCAGGAAAGCGTCGAGCGGCGTGAGCCCTACCCCGCGGAGCAGGCCGAGGAGCGCGTCGGTGTTGCGCAGCCTGTTCTCGGGGACCGCCATGGGACGGATGCTCTCGTCTAGCCCCACGAGCAGCGCCCGTGGATGGCGACGGTACAGCTCGCGCATCTGCCCGCAGTACGCGCGCAGGCTCTCCTCCCACCGCTCGGCGCTCAGCTCGGGGAGGTGCCACTGCGCCATCAGCGCCTGCGTGGCCAGCTCGACCACCTCCTGGCGGTCGTCGACGTAGTTGTACAGCGCCCGCACGGTAACGCCGAGCTCCTCGGCCAGCCTGCGCATGGTCACCGAGGGAAAGCCTTCGCGCCCGGCCAGTTCCAGCGCCCTTTCGGCGATCAGCTCCCTGGTCAGGGTGGGCCGCCCCTTCCTGGTGGCGGGCCTGCGGCGCGTGCTCCTGCTCTGGTTCTCGGGCATCGCGACCAAGCGTAGGGCCTCACGCTTGAACTACACACACTGTTGACTTTAAGCACGCCAGCCATCAGCCTTGCCCAGGTAAGCCTTACCTCACTTGGGAGATCCACTTGACTCGGCAATCCGCGGCTCGTGCCGTACTCGCCCTGGTCGTCGCCGGTACGGCGCTGGTGGTGATCGACATGACGATCGTCACCATCGGCCTGTCCGAGATCCAGGCCGACCTGGACGGGACCATGGCCGACATCCAATGGGTGATCGTCGCCTACACGATCACGATGGGCGCGGTCACCCAGGTGGCGGGGACGCTGTCCGACCGGCTCGGCAGGAAACGCGTGTACCTGGCGGGCCTCGGCCTGTTCACGGGCGCCTCGCTGGCCTGCGGGCTCGCCTCCGACGTCCTCGCACTCGACGTCGCCCGCGTGTTCCAGGGGATCGGCGGGGCGGTCCTGATGTCGAACGCGCTACCCATCCTCTCCGACGCCTACGAAGGACAGCGGCGCAACACGGCGATCAGCGCGTGGGGCACGATGGCGACCGCGGCGAGCCTGGCCGCTCCGCTGCTCGGTGGCGTGCTCGTGGACCTCATGGGGTGGCGGGCGATCTTCCTGATCAATGTCCCCCTCGGCGTGGCCGCGCTGGCGGCGGGCGTCGCCGTCCTGCCCCCGTCCCCCGCGGCACGGGAAGGTTCGTACGGCGATGGCGTCGCCATGAGGTCCGGCGGCTCGGGCGACGGAGCCGGGCGCGGTTCCGTCGACTGGCTCGGCGCGGGCCTGCTGATCGCGGCCCTGGCGATCGGCAACTTCGCCCTCCTGCGGGGCGAGCAACAGGGCTGGGGAGCCGCGGCGACGCTCGTTCAGCTCGGCGCGTCCGCGGCGTTGCTGGTCGGATTCGTCCTCGTCGAGCGCAGGGCGGCGGCGCCGACGATGGATCCCGGCCTCTTCCTCAAGCCCGCCTTCGCCGGCGCGGCGTTCGCGGTCTTCATGTCCAGAGTGCTCACTGTCGGCGGTTCGGTCTACCTCGTGCAGCACTTCCAGCACGCGCTCCAGCTCTCCCCCACCCAGAGCGGGTTGCTGCTGGCGCCGGTCTTCATCGCCCAGATGGGCGCCGGCCTGCTCGGCGGCAGGCTCCTCGGGCGCTTTGCCGCGGGACGGGTGATCGCGGCGGGGTACGCGTGCAAGGTGATCGGCGCGGCCTGGCTGGGGCTGGCGTTCGCGGCGTCGGCCCAGCCGTTGGCACTGGTGATTCCCCTGCTGTTCTGGGGTACCGGGGGCGGCATCGCGGGGGCGCCGGTGATGGCCGTCGCGATGAACGTCACCGACCGGGCGCGGGCGGGCATGGTCGCAGGAACGGTCAGCGGCCTCGCGTCCATCGGCGCAGGGGTGGGAACGGCGGCGCTCGGCATCCTGTACACCGCGAGGCTCGGGGCGGGCGGCGGGAGGGAGGCGGTCGCGTCGGCGGCGTCAGCTGTGCTGTTCACCTCGGCGGCGCTGGCCGCCGTCACCGCGGCGGCGGCGCTCGTCCTCATCGGCAAGCGGAACGCGCCCGCTGCCCAGAAGGAGGCCGCAGCCCGCCTGCCCTCCGACTCGCGGGACGACTGAGCTTCCCGCCCCTTCGAAGTCTCGACGAGATCGGGGGCACGGGTAGCGGCCAGGCTGACGGGTGTCTACTCGCTGTGCAGAACCTCGGCGATCGTCAGGCGCGCCGCCGACCGCGCGGGGAGCAGCGCGCCGAGGACGGCGATCGTGACGCCCGCCAAGGCCAGCAGGGCCAATTGCGGCGCGTGCCAGACGTCCTTCACCGCCTCCGGAAACACGACGTATCCGACGTTGTCCACGAGTGTGCGGTGCCCGATCATCCCGATGGGGATACCGACCAGCCCTGCGGCGACGCCCAGTGACGCCATGGACGTCGTCATCATCACCGTGACCTGCCACGGTGTCATGCCGAGCGACTTGAGCATGCCCAGATCGCGGCGACGCTCCCTGGTGTTCAGCAGGACGGTGTTGAAGACGCCGAGCGCCGCGACGACGGACAGCAGCACGGTGAATACCGACGCGAAACCGACGACGGTGCCGGTGTCGATGGATTCTCCCTTGTCGGCGTCGATCTCCGCGCGCAGGCCAGGGTCGGCGGCCTTGACCGCGTGGGCGTAGGCCTGGACGTCGGTGCCAGGCTTGAGCCGGACCTGATAGAGGTCGGCCTTGATCTGGGGGGCGAGTGCGGCGAGTGTCTGCCAGGAGGACCAGATGAATCGGGGCCCGCCTTCCATGACCTCGCCGACGATGGTCGCGCGCACCTGTTCGTCCTTCAGTTTGAGGGTGATCTGGTCGCCGACCTTCAGCTCGCGCTGAGTCAGGAAGGACGGCGGGACGACGACCTCGCCCGGCCCCTCCAGCCAGCGCCCCTTGACGATCTGGGAGGCCATGCTGGGGGTGTCTCCACGCAGGAACTGGGCGTCGAGGGGCTGCTGATATCCGGCGAGGTCCACCCCCACGAACACCCCGGAGGTCACGTGGAGCGTCCCGGGAAGGGAGCGAAGCAGCGCTTCGGTCTCCGCGTCGCTCAGCCGGCGGGTGGGACCGAGGCCGGGTCTGCCTGCGCGCACGTAGAACTCGGTGATCCCGTCGCCGCGCCCTGCCTCGCTGAAGGCGACGATCGTGCTGGTCAGACCGGTGGAGAGGGTCACCGTGGTCACACCGAGGACGATGGCACCCACGGTCATGATGGTGCGTGCAGGGCGGGCGAACGGCTGCCCCAGGCCCAGGCTGATGAAGCGCGGCAGCCGAGTCGCGCCGAGCAGGCGCTGCATACGCAGCCCGCGCCCGGTGCCCGGCGCGCTGCCCGCGCTGATCGCGCGGGCGGCGGACAGCCGGTGCACGCGCAGGGCCGGGATCAGGGCGGCGAGGGCCACGAGGGCGGGCATGCCGATCAGGCAGACGACCGGTACCCAGGTCCCGACGGCGATGGTGGCGCTGCCGGTCTCGACCCCGTCGAAGGCGGTCTTGAGGACTGGTTGCGTCAGCAGGCTGCCGAGCACGATGCCCAGGGCGCAGCCCACGAGGGCGGGGAGGCAGACCATGGCGAGGTAGACCGCGACCACCTGGTTCGGCGTGAAGCCCAGGGCCTTGAGCATGCCGATGTGCCGGAACCCCGAGACGACCGCCCCACTGATCACATTGCCGACGATCAGGACGGCGACCACCAGCCCGAGGATGCCGAAGACCGTCATGAAGGGCAGGTAGTCGTTGCTGAGGCTGGCGAATGCCGCCTTGACGGCGAGGTAGGACCGTGAGGTGTTCAGCGCGCCCTCGGGCAGTTCCGCGGTGACGGCGGCGAGGCTCGCGCGGATCTGGTCGTCGGAGGAGGCGGCGGTGAAGCGGTAGAGCATCTGGCTGGCGGCGGGCTTGAGCAGGGCCATCTGCGCGGGGGTGACCCAGGCGCCGGCGGACTGGCTCATGCTGGTGGCGAAACCGACGACAGTCAGCGACGAGCCGCCCGCGATCTTGAGCTTCGAGCCGAGGGCGCCGGGCTTGAGCGGAACGTTGAAGCGCTGGTTGATGACGATCTCGCCGGGGGCGGCCGGCCAGCGTCCCTGGCGGAGTTCGACGCGGTCCACCGGTCCCCCCGGATCGGTCCTGCCCACCACGGTGAGCGGGCCCGCGACGACGGCGCGCGAGCCCTTCGGGGCGACGACGACCGCCTGGCCGAAAGGGCCCGCCACGGCTTCGACGCCCGGCTGCCGCGCGGTCTGCTCCAGGTGCGCACGCGAGACCTTCGCGGCGTCGAAGGCCGCGACCACGTGAGCGCCGTTCTGCTTGTCGAAGGCATCGTCGAAGGGGCCGGACGTAACGTCCAGCAGTCCCAGCGCGAGCATGGCCGTGGTGGTCGAGCACAGCACGACCAGCCCGATGACGATCGTCTGGAGCCTGCGGCGCTTCACCGCCGCGCCGGCGGCCCGCCACACCGCGCTCATACGGCACGCTCCAGCAGGCTCTGGCGGGCCACCCGGCCGTCGGCGAACTCGACCAGCCGGGTGGCGCAGCGGTTGGCCAGGTGCGGGTCGTGGGTGACGATCAGCAGGGTGTGGCCGATCCGGTTGAGGTCGATCAGCAGGTCCGTCACCTGCTCGCCTGAGCGGCTGTCCAAGGCGCCGGTCGGTTCGTCGGCCAGCAGCAGGGCTGGGTGGTTCATCAGGGCGCGGGCCACAGCGACCCGCTGCCGCTCCCCGCCGCTCAGCGTCGCCGGATAGCTGTTGCCGCGGTCGGCCACGCCGAGCTCGCCGAGGAGTTCCAGTGCACGTCTGCGCGCCTGCCGGGCCGGGGTGCCGGTCAGCTGCGCTGCCAGGGCGACGTTGTCCAGGGCGGGCAGGTCGTCGATGAGGTTGAAGAACTGGAAGATCATGCCGATGTGCCGCCGCCGGAACAGCGCGAGCCCGGTCTCGTTCAGCGCGCCGAGGTCCTGTCCGTGGACCGTGATCACGCCCGAGGTGGGGCGGTCCAGGCCTGCGACCATGTTGAGCAGCGTGGATTTGCCGCAGCCAGAGGGCCCCATCACCGCGACCGCCTCACCGGCGCGGATCTCCAGCGACACGCTGTCCAGCGCTGCCGCGTCGCCGTATTCCTTGCGCACATCGTCCAGTCGTACGACGGCCTGTCCAGTGCTGTTGTGAGTCGTCATGCGGAGCGGGTCACTTTCTCTGTGGAAGCCGGTGGTTCGGCGAAGGCGGGGGTGGATCTTCGCAGGTGGGGGTGCTGCTGTCGCTGACGCGCCTGCTTGGTGGGGGCGACGTCGGCGAACAGTTCCTCGTGCTGGACGGCGGTCCGTTCCGGATCGAAGCGGGTGGCGCTCTGCACAGAGTTCCCAGGGGTCGGTGGGGCGAGATGCGGGGTTCTCGCGGGGAGCAGCGCCAGCCTGAACTGCTGCGGCAACAGCTCCACATGGGCCAGGAAAGAGCACAGTATGAAAACGCCGCTCGTGGCCCGATACATCTGGACGTGTTGCCACAATTCGCAGGTGACGTACACCGTGCTGCTCGCCGAGGACGACCGGCCCATCAGGGACTCGTTGGTGCGGGCCCTCAGCCTCGAGGGATACGAGATGATCGCCGTGGCCGACGGCGTCCAGGCGTTGGCCGCCGTACACCGGCAACGCCCCGACGCGCTGGTGCTGGACGTGATGATGCCGGGCGTCGACGGGCTTGGCGTGTGCCGGGTGCTGCGCGCGGAGGGCGACCGGACGCCGATCCTGATGCTCACCGCCCGGGTCGAGACCCGCGATCGGGTCGGCGGCCTTGATGCGGGCGCGGACGACTACATGGTCAAGCCGTTCGAGCCCGAAGAGCTGTTCGCCCGCCTGCGCGCGCTCTTGCGCCGCACCAGCGGCGGAGAGGGGGAGAACGGCATCATCCACGTCGCCGACCTGCGTCTGGATCCCGCTGCCCGGCGCGCCTGGCGTGGCGGGCGGGAGCTCACCCTGACCCGCACCGAGTTCGACCTGCTGGAGCTGCTGGCCCGCAACAAGGGCATCGTGCTCAACCACACCGTGATCTACGAACGTATCTGGGGCTACGACTTCGGTCCCGGATCGAAGAACCTCACGGTGTACGTCGGCTACCTGCGGCGCAAGCTCGACCCGCCCGGACATCCGCCGCTGATCCACACCGTGCGCGGCATCGGTTACTCCCTGAGACAGCCATGATCCGCCGCAGCCTGCGTACCACCCTGGCACTCACCTTCGCCGGCCTCGTCGCCCTGGTCACCGCGCTCGTCGGCGGGCTCAGCTACGATGCCGCCGCCGGCATGGTGCGCGCCGACGAGGAATCCGTCTTCCTCGGGATCGTCAACGACCTCCAGATCCAGGTACGGCAAGGCCGCTTCGAGGCTGAAGAGTTCATCACCGACAACCCCCGCCAGAACGTCCTGCCCAAGCTGCTCCGCGCCGCCCGCATCACGGTGCAGATCCTGGACCACCAAGGCACTCTGATCGGCAGGCAACGCCCCGTCCCGCTCCCACTCGACCGAGCCGATCGCGCCCTCGCCCCCGACCAGCGCGCCGGGAAGGGCAACCAGCGAGACGTCACCATCGACGGCATCCGTTACCGCATGGCCACGGTGGCACTCGGCGACGGCCGCGGCGCCATCCGGATCGCCCAGCGGCTCAGCGACACCGACAAGCTCCTGTCCCAGCTGCGGCAGCACGTGGTGCTGCTGGCCGGGGCCGTCATCGTCATCGCCGGGGCAGCGGGATGGTGGCTGGCGCGCCGGATCACCCGCCGCCTGATCCGGCTCACCACCCTCACCGAAGAGGTCGCAGCCACCGGCAAGGTGGATCGTGTCGTGCCGGTCATCGGGGACGACGAGATCGGACGGCTCGGCCGTTCCTTCGACCACATGCTCGGCCGTCTGGCCCGCTCCAAGCAGGACCAGCAGCGCCTGGTTCAAGACGCCGGGCACGAACTACGCACACCCCTCACGAGTCTTCGGACCAACATCTCGGTCCTGCACCGCTTCACCGAACTGCCGCCGCAGGCACAAGTCGACCTGTTGCAGGACCTGAGCCAGGAGACGCGTGAACTGACCCACCTGGTCAACGAGCTGGTGCAACTGGCGGCTGACGAACACGGCGACGAGGAGGAGCCGGTCGACGTCCAACTCGCCGGCCTCGTCGAGCGAACCGCCGCCTTGGCCCGCCGACGCACCGGACGAGACATCCACGTGCGGGCCGCTCCTGTCATCGTCACCGCGCGGCCCGCAGCACTGCAACGCGCCATCTCCAATCTGCTGGACAACGCCGCGAAGTTCGACCCCGGCGGCACCCAACCGATCGAACTGCTCGCGGACGACAGCAGGATCGAAGTCCGTGACCAGGGGCCCGGCATCGACGACCATGACCTGGAGCGCATCTTCGACCGCTTCTACCGCTCCATCGACTCCCGAGGCCAGCCCGGCTCCGGTCTTGGTCTCGCCATCGTCAAAGACGTCGCCCTCCGCCACGGGGGTATCCCCTTCGCCGCCCACCGTTCCGGCGGCGGAGCCGTTGTGGGCTTCACTCTCGGCAACCCGAGACCGCAGGGTCGTACCTGGCGGACATCCGTCATCTGAGGGCAGCCAAGAGCTCCTCGTAAGATCGCCGCCTGCTTTGAGGACTCCCCACTCTCCGACCTGCAGAAACCCTGCATGAAGCGCACCCGTTCGAAAGATCCTTCCGGAGGAACCCGAGGGGAGCGGTCGGAGGAACCCCACCGGCGGGACGACCCGAGCGCACGACCTGCGGGACGAGCTCGGCACCCGCTGTCCCCAACGCGGAAACGCCCGCCCGAGCCGAAGCTCGGGCGGGCGTTCACGACGGCGAGCCGTCCACCAGCGCCATCAGACCACCGGGCCGTCAGACCATTGGGCGTCAGACCACCGGCCGTCAGACCCGGACCGTCAGACCAGCTGGGCGTCAGACCAGCGGGCGGGCCGTCGGCAGGATCGGGTACGGCAGGGCCGTCTCGCCGGTCAGGAAGCGGTCGACGCCCGAGGCGGCGGCGCGTCCCTCGGCGATGGCCCAGACGATGAGCGACTGCCCACGTCCCATGTCCCCCGCGACGAACACCCCGTCGACGTTGGTCATGTAGGTCTTGTCGCGGGCCACGTTGCCCCTGGCGTCGTACTCCACGCCGAGGCCCTCCAGCAGCGCGCCCTTCTCCGGGCCGACGAAGCCCATCGAGAGCGTGACCAGGTCGGCGGGGATCTCCCGCTCGGTGCCCGGGATCGGCTTGAAGCCGCTCTGGGGCCCCTCGACCTGGACCAGGCGCAGCGCGCGCACCTGTCCTGTGCCGTCGTCGACGAACTCCGTGGTGGAGACCGCGTAGACCCTGTCGCCCTCGCCGTCGGCCAGCTCCTCGTGGGCGCTCTCCATCTTGAACAGCGTGGGGAAGGTCGGCCAGGGCTGCGCGCCGGGACGCGAGGCGGGCGGCTGGGGCATGATCTCCAGCTGGGTCACCGAGGCGGCTCCCTGGCGGATCGCGGTGCCGATGCAGTCGGCGCCCGTGTCACCACCACCGATCACGACCACGTGCTTGCCGCGGGCGTTGATCGGGGAGTTCTCGAAGTCCTTGTTGGCCGGAGGCAGGTACTCCATCGCCTGGTAGACGCCGCGCAGCGAGCGTCCTGCGACGGGCAGGTCGCGCCACTGCGTGGCGCCGCCCGACAGGATCACGGCGTCGAACTGCTCGCGCAGCTGCTCGGCCGTGATGTCGACGCCGACGTTCACCGAGGTGCGGAACTCCGTGCCCTCGGCGCGCATCTGCTCGAGGCGCCTGTCGATGTGGCGCTTCTCCATCTTGAACTCGGGGATGCCGTAGCGCAGCAGTCCGCCGATGGCGTCGGCCCTCTCGAAGACGACCACGTCGTGGCCGGCCCTGGTGAGCTGCTGGGCGGCGGCCAGGCCCGCGGGGCCCGACCCGACGACCGCGACGCGCTTGCCGGTCTTCTTCCCCGGGACGACGGGGGTCACCCAGCCCTCGGAGAAGGCGCGGTCGATGATCTCGACCTCGACCCGCTTGATCGCCACAGGGTCGGCGTTGATGCCGAGCACGCAGGCCGCCTCGCAGGGGGCGGGGCAGAGCCTGCCGGTGAACTCGGGGAAGTTGTTGGTCGCGTGCAGCCGCTCGATGGCCTCCTGCCAGTCGTGGCGGTAGACCAGGTCGTTCCACTCGGGGATGAGGTTGCCGAGCGGGCAGCCGTTGTGACAGAACGGGATGCCGCAGTCCATGCACCTGGCCGCCTGCTTGGTCAGCTTCGGCGCGGGGAAGTCCTCGTAGACCTCCTTCCAGTCGCGGATGCGGACGTCCACGGGGCGGCGCTCGGGCAGCTCCCTGTCGTGCGTGAGGAAACCCTTCGGGTCAGCCATGAGAGTTGCGCCCCCTATCCCTGAACGTTTCGCGGCGAGCTCGGCAGGTCGCTGTGACCGTGCCCCTGACGGCGGATCATGCCTGCACCGCGGCGGTCATGACCGCCTCGTCGATGTCGCGGCCTTCGATGCGGGCGGCCTCGGCGGCCTGCAGCACCCTCTTGTAGTCGGTCGGCATGATCTTGCCGAACCTGGAGAGCGCGGCGTGCCAGTCGGCCAGCAGCTCCTTGGCGACGGGCGAGCCCGTCTCCTCGAAGTGCTTGGTCACGGTCTCGTGCAGGAACGCCGCGTCCTTGTCGGTCAGCGGCTCGATGGCGACCATCTCGCGGTTGACCCGCTCGGAGCGCAGGTCGAGCAGGTAGGCGACGCCGCCCGACATGCCGGCGGCGAAGTTGCGCCCGGTCTGGCCGAGGACGACGACCTTGCCGCCCGTCATGTACTCGCAGCCGTGGTCGCCCACGCCCTCGACGACCGCGGTGGCGCCGGAGTTGCGGACACAGAAGCGCTCGCCGACCACGCCGCGGATGAACACCTCACCCGAGGTCGCGCCGTACAGGCTGACGTTCCCCGAGATGATGTGCCCGTCCAGCGGGGCGGTGTCGTGCGGGCGGACGGTGATCCGGCCGCCCGACAGGCCCTTGCCGAGGTAGTCGTTGGCGTCGCCGGTCAGCCGCAGCGTGACCCCGCTCGGCACGAAGGCGCCGAAGGAGTTGCCCGCCGACCCGGTGAAGCTTATGTCGATGGTGTTGTCGGGCAGGCCCGCGCCGCCGTACCGCTTGGTCACCTCGTAGCCGAGCATGGTGCCGACCGTACGGTTGACGTTGCGGATGGGCAGGTCGAGCGTGACGGGCGTGCCGTGCTCGAGCGCGCCCTCCGCCAGCGCGATGAGCGTGTTGTCGAGGGCGTGCTCGAGTCCGTGCTCCTGCGAGACCGTACGGCGAAGCGGGGTGCCCTCGGGCAGCGACGGCTGGTGCAGGATCGGCGCCAGGTCGAGCCCGTTGGCCTTCCAGTGGTTCTCCGCGGCCGTCACGTCGAGCAGCTCGACGTGCCCGATCGCCTCGTCGAGCGAGCGGAAGCCCAGCTCGGCGAGGTACTCGCGGATCTCCTCTGCGATGAACTCGAAGAAGTTCACCACGAACTCGGGCTTGCCGCTGAAGCGCTTGCGCAGCTCGGGGTTCTGGGTGGCCACGCCCACAGGGCAGGTGTCGAGGTGGCACACGCGCATCATGACGCAGCCAGAGACGACCAGCGGAGCGGTGGCGAAGCCGTACTCCTCGGCGCCGAGGAGGGCGGCGATGACCACGTCGCGGCCGGTCTTGAGCTGGCCGTCGACCTGGACCACGATGCGGTCGCGCAGGCCGTTCAGCAGCAGGGTCTGCTGGGTCTCGGCCAGGCCGAGCTCCCAGGGGGCGCCCGCGTGCTTGAGCGAGGTGAGCGGTGAGGCTCCGGTGCCGCCGTCGTGACCCGAGATCAGGACGACGTCGGCGTGGGCCTTGGAGACTCCGGCGGCGACCGTGCCGACGCCGACCTCTGCCACCAGCTTCACGTGGACCCTGGAGGCCGGGTTGGCGTTCTTCAGGTCGTGGATGAGCTGGGCCAGGTCCTCGATGGAGTAGATGTCGTGGTGCGGCGGCGGCGAGATGAGGCCGACGCCCGGGGTGGAGTGCCTGGTCTTGGCGATCCACGGGTAGACCTTGTGGCCGGGCAGCTGGCCGCCCTCGCCGGGCTTGGCGCCCTGGGCCATCTTGATCTGCAGGTCGTCGGCGTTGACGAGGTACTCGCTGGTGACGCCGAAGCGGCCGGAGGCCACCTGCTTGATGGCCGAGCGGCGGGTCGCGTCGTACAGGCGTGAGGGGTCTTCGCCGCCCTCGCCGGTGTTGGACTTGCCGCCGAGGCGGTTCATCGCGATGGCGAGCGTCTCGTGCGCCTCCATCGAGATGGAGCCGTAGGACATGGCGCCGGTGGAGAAGCGCTTGACGATCTCCGAGACCGGCTCGACCTCTTCCAGCGGCACGGGGGTGCGGCCCGAGGCGAACCTGAACAGTCCGCGAAGCGTCATCAGCTTCTCGGCCTGGGAGTCGACCAGGCTGGTGTACTCCTTGAAGATCTCGTAGCGGCGGCTGCGCGTGGCGTGCTGCAGCTTGAAGACCGTCTCGGGGTTGAACAGGTGCGGCTCGCCCTCGCGCCGCCACTGGTACTCGCCGCCGACGTTGAGCCGCCGGTGGGCGTTCTCCACCCTGGGGTAGGCGTGGCGGTGGCGCGCGGCCGACTCCTGGGCGAGGACGTCGAAGCCGACGCCGCCCAGGCGCGAGGTGGTGCCGACGAAGCAGGTGTCGATCACGTCGGCGCCGAGGCCGAGCGCCTCGAAGATCTGCGCACCGGTGTAGGAGGCCACCGTGGACACGCCCATCTTGGACATGACCTTGATGACGCCCTTGCCGTACGCCTTGATGAGGTTGCGCACGGCCTTGTGCTTGTCGACCTGCAGCATGCCGGTGTCGACCATGTCCTCGACGGTCTCGATCGCGAGGTAGGGGTTGACGGCGCCCGCGCCGTAGCCGATGAGCAGCGCCATGTGGTGGCACTCGCGGGCCTCGCCGGTCTCGATGACCAGGCCGATCTTGGTGCGGGTCTTCTCGGCGATGAGGTGGTGGTGCACCGCGCCGGTCAGCAGCAGCGAGGGGATCGGCGCGAGCGTCTCGGAGGAGCCGCGGTCGGACAGCACGATGATGCGCGCGCCGCCCGCGATCGCCTCGGAGACTTCCGCGCAGATGGCCGTGAGGCGCTGCTTCAGCGCGTCACCGCCGCCCGCGACCTCGTACAGGCCCGAGACGACGTAGGGGTGGAAGCCGGGCAGGCCGCCCTCGTCGTTGATGTGGATGATCTTCGCGAGCTCGTCGTTGTCGATCACCGGGTACGGCAGGACCAGCTGGCGGCACGAGCTGGGCCCCGGGTCGAGCAGGTTGCCCTCGGGGCCGAGCGTGCTGGCCAGCGAGGTGACGAGCTCCTCGCGGATGGCGTCCAGCGGCGGGTTGGTGACCTGCGCGAACAGCTGGCTGAAGTAGTCGAACAGCAGCCTGGGCTTCTCGCTGAGCACGGCGACGGGCGTGTCGGTGCCCATGGAGCCGATCGGCTCGATGCCCGACTTCGCCATCGGCGACAGGATGATCCGCAGCTCTTCCTCGGTGTAGCCGAAGGTCTGCTGCCGCTTGACCAGCGCCTCGTGGGTGGGGATCTCGTGGGCGCGGGCGGGCAACTCCTCGAAGCGCACAAGACCGGCGTGCAGCCAGTCCTCGTACGGCAGCGCGGAGGCCAGCTCGGCCTTGATCTCGTCATCCTCGATGATCGTGCCGCGGGCGGTGTCGATGAGGAACATCCGGCCCGGCTGCAGGCGGCCCTTGCGGACGACCTCTTCAGGGGCGAAGTCGAGCACGCCCGCCTCGGAGGCCAGCACGACCAGGCCGTCGGCGGTCACCCAGAACCGCCCGGGCCGCAGACCGTTGCGGTCGAGGACGGCGCCTGCCAGCGTGCCGTCGGTGAAGGTGATCGAGGCGGGGCCGTCCCACGCCTCCATCATCGAGGAGTGGAACTCGTAGAAGGCCCGCCGCGCGGGGTCCATCTCGGTGTGGTTCTCCCACGCCTCGGGGATCATCATCAGCACCGCGTGCGGGAGCGAACGCCCGCCCAGGTGCAGCAGCTCGAGCGTCTCGTCGAAGGAGGCGGTGTCCGACCCGTCGGGGTCGCAGATGGGGAACAGCCGCGACAGGTCGCCGGGGATCAGCTCCGACGCCAGCATCGCCTCGCGCGCCCGCATCCAGTTGCGGTTGCCCTTGACCGTGTTGATCTCGCCGTTGTGGGCGACGTAGCGGTAGGGGTGGGCCAGCGGCCAGCTCGGGAAGGTGTTGGTCGAGAAACGCGAGTGCACCAGCGCGATCGCGGTGTCGAAGCGCTCGTCGGTCAGGTCGGGGAAGAACGGCTCGACCTGGAGAGGGGTCAGCATGCCCTTGTAGACCAGGGTGCGGCTGGACAGCGAGGGGAAGTAGACGTCCGCCTCGTGCTCGGCCCGCTTGCGCAGGCAGAAGGCCAGCCGGTCCAGTTCGACGCCGCTCTCGCCGCGCGGGCTCGACACGAACAGCTGCATGAAGTGCGGCATGACGGCGCGGGCGCTCGGCCCGGCGTGCGTGGTGTCGACGGGGACCTCGCGCCAGCCGAGGACCGTCAGGCCCTCCTCCGCCGCGATCTCCTCGATCATGCCGGTGGCGATCCGCCTGGCCTCGCCGTCGATGGGCAGGAAGGCCATGCCGACGGCGAAGTGTCCTGGCTCCGGCAGGGTGAAGTCCACGTTCGCGCGCAGGAAGCCGTCGGGGACCTGCGTCAGGATCCCCGCACCGTCACCGGTGTCGGGCTCGCTGCCCTTGGCACCTCGGTGGTCGAGATTGCACAGGGCCGTCAGAGCCTTCACGACGATTCCGTGGCCACGTCGCCCGTTCACGTCCGCGACCATCGCGACACCACAGGCGTCATGCTCGTTCGCGGGGTGGTAAAGACCCTGGGGCTCGGGGAACCCGAGGTGGGCAGCAGGCATTGAATCCCTCCCGTCGTCATCGTCTGCTTTGGTGTTGCAGGCGGGGACGACGTTGGCCCTGCTGCGGTTCAGTGGGTAGAGATTACCGCACCCTGTCGGAATGGTGCCCACCAGGTCCACATCGCGAACATTAGCGGGGTTCCGGCATGCGGACTCTCCTGTCCCAATCACCGATATCGCATCATCATTCCCACGCGCCGTCGAGAGCCCGCCGCGCAGGGGCTCGCGGCTAAGGTTGCCGCATGGAACGCGACGGCCTGGAAGCCCTGCTCGACACCGCCGGAATCGACAGCCGCAGGCTGCGCCACGCGCTCATGCTCGTGTGCGACACCCAGTGGTGGACGCTGGCGAACCTGGTCAGGCAGAGCGCCACCTCCAGGCGGTCGATCGAGGCCCTGCTGCGCGAGATCGAGCTCGAAAGGGACGGCGACCGCTTCCGCGTCCCGCTCACCCACACCCCCGACTACCAGGACCTCTTCGCCGTCAGCGAGCCGCCTGCCGACCCCGTGGCGCACCTGCTCCCCCACTACGAGCACGTGCTCAAGCGCATGAGGGAGCTCATCGCGAACGCCCCGGCCGCCAGGCAGGCCCTCGACCACGTCTCGGCCACCCCCGAGACCGTGGTGCGCAGGGCGCTGCTGCTGGGCGCCCGCTTCTGGCTGCGCGGGGCGCGGGTGCTGTGCGTGGGCGACCACGACCTGACCTCACTGGCCCTGCGGCTGACGCATCCCGAGGCCGAGGTCACGGTCGTCGACATCGACGAGCGCATCCTGGCCTACATCGACGCCCAGGATCTCGGCGTCGCGACCCGCTGGGCCGACCTGCGGCTCGGGCTGCCCTCCTCGGTGCGCGACCACGACCTGGCGATCACCGACCCGCCGTACACCCCGGAGGGGGTGGGCCTGTTCACCGCGCGCGCCGTCGAGGGGCTGAAGGACGAAGGCCGCGTGCTGCTGGCCTACGGCGCCAGCGAGCGCACGCCCATGCTCGCGCTCAAGGTCCAGAACGCGCTCTCCGACCTCAACCTCGCCCACGAGGCCGTCTACCCCGACTTCAACCGCTACTTCGGCGCGGAGGCCATCGGCTCGGCCGCCGATCTCTACATCCTGCGTCCCACCAGCAAGACCAGGCCCGCCGTCGCCGCCCGCGTCGAGCGCTACAGCACCGCGATCTACACCCACGGCCCCCAGTCGATCGAGTCGGGCGCCGTCGCGAGCCCTGACCGGCCCGCCGCCTTCGACGCCGACCTGCTGGTGGGAGACTGGCCCAAGGAACTCACCCAGCCGCGCGTCAAGCTGACCACCTGGCTGGCCAAGCCGCACGCCACCGCCCCCACCAAGGTGGCCATCGCGGTGCCCCCGGGCCTGGAGGCCGCGCTCCCGCGGCTGCTGCTGGCCACCCGCGCCGCCCACGTGCGCGTCCACCTCGCGGCCCCGCCGCGCTCGCTGCCGCCGCTGTCGGCGGTCTACGAGCTCACCGCCGACGGCGCCGTCCTCGACGCGGTACGGCTGCCGCCGCCCGGCGACGAGGAGGGCAGGGTGCTGCGCCGCATCCTCGACAACGGGCACGGGAAGCTGGCCAACACCTGGAGGGAGGGGCTGATCGCGGTGGCGCAGAGCCGAGGGGTCGCGCTGACCAAGAACGACGCGCGCGCCCTGATCCGCCGGGCCGCCCCCTGGGCCGAGACGGGCACCGTCCTTGAGATGCCGCTGCACCGCCTGGAGTCGCTGGCCTCCGAGGTCGCAGGGACCGTCGCGGCCCTCCCCCGCTGACCGGCCTCGCCGCGCAGGAAGCGCTCGGGTCAGGTGGCGGCGATCACGCGGGAGGAGACGACCGCGCGGCCGAGGCCGTCGAGCGCGATCTGCGGGTAGGCCAGATCGGCGGTGCCAGGACCGACGGGCCCCACCCAGCTCACCGTCACGAAGTGGCCGAGCGCCCTGGCCTGCGCCCTGCTGCGGGTGGCGTCGAAGGCGCCCGCCTGCCGTACGAAACCGGTTGTGCCGAGCTGCGCGACCAGGGCGTCGGCCGCGCGCCCGTCGGCGAGGTTGAAGATGACGAACTGCCCCGCCACGCTCTTGTCGGCGCTGCTGTAGGAGGCGCTCATGGCCTGCGTGCATCCGGCGGCCTCGACGCCCCACACCGCCTCCGCGCAGTCGGCCAGCACGGCCGCAGAGTCGCGCCTCATCGTGACGCCGCCCGCCACGAGCTGGGCGGTCGAGGGCCCGAAGACCTCGGCCTCGGTGAGCGGGCGCGGGTCGAGCGCGCTGGTGTCGATGACCGCGTACTGGGCCGAGGTCGGCTCGCCCGCGAAGACCGCCGCCCTGGGCCCGCCCTCGCGGGTGAAGACGAAGACCGCGACGGCCGCGACCGCCACGAGGGCGGCCAGGAGAGGGATGAGAACGCGCCTGGGCATGGTGACCTAGCCTACGAGGTGCCGGTGAGCGCCACTACCCGCTTGTAGAGAGGCTTCTCCGCCGCTCTGACGGCCAGCGCCAGGTTGCTGAAGTCGTCGCCCGCCTCGGGCTCCGCGCCGTCGGTGCGCGAGAGCCAGACCAGCGCGACGTAGTGGCCGAGCGCGTAGGCGCCGCCCTCGGTGTAGGCGTCGGGAGGGAAGGCCATGACGGGTCGCACCCATCCGCCCCTGTGCAGCGATTTCAGCGACTCGACCAGCTCTCCCGCCACCTTGCTGTCGCTGAGGTTGAGCAGCGTGAACTGGGCCAGGTAGCGGCCGTCGGCGCTGGTGTAGCCGGCCCGCGCGGCCTGGGTGCAGCCCGCGTCGCTCACCTGGCTGACGAGCTTCTCGCCCCAGAGCGCGGACACGCAGTCGGTGTCGATCGTCTTCTCGGTGAGCTTGAGGGTGAGCTTGCGCTGGCCCACGAGCGTCTTGTGGGCGAACAGCTCCTTCGCGGTGAACGGCTTGCCGTCCTTGGCCCTGTCGGCGATGGGCTCGAACACCTTGGGCGAGGGCCAGCCCTCGAACTTCTCGGGGCGCAAGTCGCCGATCACGGGGGAGGCGCCCCGCAGGTGCGGGTCGGGCGCGTCGGAGCCGAGCGCCGACACGACGGCGGTCAGCGTCACCGCGGCGATGAGGACGCCCGCCACCGAAGCGATGATCACGAGCAGGCGCTGCTGCGCGGGCTTGAGCCCCCAGTCGGTGAGGATGGGCAGGTTCCAGTCGGGCGGTGGGGTCCGCCTCCGCTTGCGCGTGCTGCCCCTGGTCACGGTCATAGCCCGCTGGCTCCGCCGATCAGGTTGCCCAGGCCGAAGGTCAGGCCCGCGGCCACCACGCCGACCACCAGCTGGCGCAGTCCTGAGAACCACCAGCTGCGCGCGGTGACGGTGGAGACCAGCGCGCCCGCGCCGAACAGGGCCAGACACGACAGCACCGCCGACAGCCACAGGCTGGTGACGCCGAACAGGTACGGCAGCAGCGGCAGGATCGCCCCCACGCTGAAGGACAGGAACGACGACACCGCGGCGATCTTGGGTGAGGGCAGGTCGCCGGGCGTGACGCCGAGCTCGGCTCGCGCGTGCACCTCGAGCGCCTGGTCGGGATCGCGGGAGATCTGCCTGGCCACCTCGGCGGCCAGCTCGGGATCGACACCCCTGTCGATGTAGACCTGGGCGAGCTCGTCCTGCTCGTCCTCGGGGTGGCGCAGGATCTCGCGCCGCTCGACGGCGATCTCGGCCAGCGCCAGCTCCCGCTGGCTGGCCACCGAGACGTACTCGCCTCCGGCCATGGAGAACGCGCCCGCGGCCAGCCCCGCGATGCCGGCGAGCGCGATCACCCTGGTGTTGTCGGTGCCGCCCGCGACACCGGCGATGAGCGCGAAGTTGGACACCAGCCCGTCCATCGCCCCGAACACGGACGGCCGCAGCCATCCGCCGTTGACGTCACGATGCTCGTGGTGGTGCTCCGCGCGCCCACTCATCAGGACTTCTTCTCCTCCGAGACGGCCTTCGCCCTGTCGTCCTCCGCCCCGTCCTCGTCCGCCCCTTCGGGGGAGCTGTCCGCGTCGGAGGGCGCAGCTTTCCCGGAGGTCTCCGTCTTGCCGGAAGGCTCTGCCTTGCCGGGACTGTCCGTCTCCTCAGAAGAACGTGTCTCGTCGGCGGGCTCTTCCTCCGCGACGGCGGCGCTCGCCGGAGAGTCGCCCGGAGTCTGCTCCGAGGGTGCGACGACGATCTCCTCGGTGTCCTTGTTCCTGGTCACCCAGAGATAGACCAGCGCCCCGACGAACAGCGCGATCGCGGTCCACTGGTTGATGCGCAGCCCGAGGAAGTGGACCGCGTGGTCCACGCCGCCGACGGGGTCGACCCTGAGCCCCTCGATCCAGAATCTGCCCACGGTGTAGCCCGCCACATAGAGCGCGAACAGGCGTCCGTGGTGCAGGGTGAAGCGCCTGCCCGCCCAGATCAGCGCGAAGCCGAGCGCGACGTTCCACAGCGACTCGTACAGGAACGCCGGGTGGTAGAGGCCGGTGTAGCCCTCGATCGTGCCCGCCCTGCCCGGCTCGATCTCCAGCCCCCACGGCAGCGTCGTGGGGCCGCCGAACAGCTCCTGGTTGAAGTAGTTGCCCCATCTGCCGATGGCCTGCGCGAAGGCGATGCCCGGGGCGACGGTGTCGGCCACCGCGCCGAGCGACAGCCCCCTCTTGCGGCACGACAGCCACACCCCGACGCCGCCGAGCGCCACCGCGCCCCAGATGCCCAGCCCGCCGTTCCAGATGAACAGCGCCTCATACGGCTTGTTGGGCGCGTCGGGACCGAAGTAGAGCTGCCAGTCGGTGATGACGTGGTAGAGGCGTCCACCGATCAGGCCGAAGATCACCGCGGGAACCGCGATGTCGACCATCGTGCCTGGCGTCCCACCGCGGGCGCGCCAGCGGCGCTCGCTGAGCCAGACCGCGACGATGACGCCCAGGACGATGCACAGCGCGTAGGCCCTCAGCGGGATGGGGCCGAGGTACCAGACCCCCTGGGAGGGGCTGGGAATCGAGGCAAGGGGCATGTCACTGGAGAGTAGCGGACGGGCGGCTACTTGGCGGCATCGAGAACGGTCTGGCGCAGCTGCGACGGCGTGAAGGTCACGTCCTGGTCCATGTCCTTGCCGTTGAGCTTGACCGTCGGTGTGCCGTCCAGCTTGGCGGCCTTCATGACCTGGTCGCTGTTGGTGAGGTGGCCCTGGGCGTTCTTCTGCGAGGTGACGCAGGTGGCGAAGTCGGGGGCGGTGACGCCCGCCTCCTTGCCGAGCGCGATCAGCTGGTCGGTGGTGAAGCCCTCGACATGCTCCTCGGGCTGGGCGGCGAAGAGCTTGTCGTGGAAGGCCATCCACTGCTTGCCGTCGGTGACGCAGCGGGCCGCGGCGGCCGCGCGGGTGGAGTTGGCGCGGGTGATGCCGTTGTTCATCTGCTGCGGGAAGATCGTGACGGGGTGGTAGACGACCTTGGCCTTGCCCTCGGCCGCGAGGTTCTTGAACGTCGCACCGCTGGTCTCCTCGAGCTGCTTACAGGCCGGGCACTGGAAGTCCTCGTAGATGTCGATGACGGGGGCGTCGACCCCCGCGTTGCCCATCGCCGCCGAGCCGTCGCCCTGGATGGTGACGGGCGCGAGCCCCTGCGCCGCCTCCTCGGGTTTGCTCTGGTTGGCGGCGAACAGCCAGCCCGCGCCGATCGCGGCGAGGGCGACGACGCCCACCGTGGCGTAGGTGACCACGCGCTTGCGCTGTTCCTGCTTCTTCTCCGCCTCGCGCTGCGACTTGATCCTGTCGCGCACGGACTGCCCCCGCTGGGCCTTACTCATTGTCGTCCCCTTCGATCTCTGTGTCCCCGCGTCCGCCGGTCAGTCCCAGGGCGGCATCGAGAGCGAAGCGCCCCGGCGGGAAGCGGACGGTCCAGGCGGCCAGCAGCACCAGGCCGAAGTCGCGGACGATGTCGAGTAGGTAGCTCGGCTCCTCCCACGCCTCCAGTTGCCCGCCACCGCCGAAGCAGCCGCAGTCGATGCGCAGCCCGCGCGCCCACGCCCAGGCGATGCCGAAGACGAAGGCCAGCATGAGCAGCCCGCCCACCACAGCGGCCAACCTGGTGAGCAGCCCGACCACCAGCAGGACGCCGACGACGACCTCCAGGATGGGCAGGCCGTAGCCGACGGTCGTGGCCAGCGAGTCGGGCAGCAACCGGTACGCCCTGACCGCCATGACCGACTGCTGGATGCTGCCGACCTTGAGCCCACCGGCCACGATCAGCACTGCGCCCAGGATCAGCCGGGCGACGGTCGTCACCCAGGGTATCGCCACACTGGCTATGCGTGGCGGCAGCAACGCGGTCAACGGCCCCTCCTCTGTAGTCGCGATTGGCATGCGCACAGTACCTGGAGTCATCTGATCACGCGCTGAATAAGAATCAACTAAGGCCGGCAGATGCCAGACCGCCGTGTTGCTGCGCGCGGAACTCACTCGGGGGCAGCCCCGCCCTGCGGGTGAAGATCCTGGTGAAATAGGCGGGATCGTCGTAGCCGACGCGCCTGGCGATCGAGGCGATCGGCAGCTCGGAGCCTGCCAGCAGGTCCTTGGCCCTGGTGAGCCTGATCGACAGCAGGTAGTCCTTCGGGCTGCAGCCGGCCAGGCGCCGCACGACCACGCGCAGGTCGGCGACGGTCATGCCGAGCCGTCTCGCGTGCTCGGCCACGGAGATCGGCAGGCAGGCGTCCCTGGCCAGGCCCGTCAGCACGGGGTCGCCCGCCGCGTCCTCGTCCACCCGCGCGTGGCGCAGCGCCACCAGCACCTCGTGCACCAGCGCTGAGGTCTCGACCTCCAGGTACGGGCTGCCCCTGCGGATGGCCTGGGCGATGCGGCCGATGCCGTGGGCCGCGGGCTCTGCCGTGGTGAGCGGGGTGACCGGCGAGACGGCGTCGACGAAGCCGAGGTCCTGGTAGGCCGTGGCGGCGGGTCCTGTGAAGTCGACGAACCACTCGGTCCAGCCGGTGTCGTCGTGCGGGGCGTAGTGGTGCCTGACCCCCGGCAGCAGCCACAGCACGGAGGGGGCCACGACCTCGACGGGCTCCTCGCCCGCATGGGAGAACCAGCCCTTGCCCTGGGTGACGACGACCGCGACATGGTGGTCGAGGGCGCGCGGCCCCACGGTGGGCAGCCTGCCCTCCAGGTGGCCCACGCCGAGGCAGACCAGGCCGAGCCGGCGGTGGGCGGGCCCCGGTGTCAGATAGTGCATCCACCGCCTGAAGTCCTCGGCCATCCGCTGCCTTCCGTCCAACATGTCCCCGCCTTTGTCCATGGCCTCTGAGCTGGGAAGTCGGCAAGCTGCTATGCGCGGAATCCTATCTCAAGGGGCAAGATGCGAAATTTCACGATTGATGGGGACGCCTTCCGGCTGGACGGCGAGGAGTTCAGGGTGCTGTCAGGGGCCCTTCACTACTTCCGCGTGCTCCCCGAGCAGTGGAGTCACCGGCTCAGGATGCTCAGGGCCATGGGACTCAACACGGTGGAGACCTACGTGCCCTGGGACCTCCACGAGCCCCGCAAGGGCGAGTTCCAGAGGCTGGAGGAGCTGGCGGCCTTCCTCGACGCCGCCGCGGCCGAGGGGCTGCTGGCCATCGTCAGGCCAGGGCCCTACATCTGCGCCGAGTGGGACAACGGAGGGCTGCCCTCCTGGCTGACCGCCGAGCTGGGGCTCAGGGTGCGCACCCGCGACGCCGAGTACCTCTCCCACGTCGAGCGCTTCTTCGACGAGGTCGTCCCGCTGATCGCCGAGCGGCAGGTCACCAAGGGCGGCAACGTCATCATGGTGCAGGTCGAGAACGAGTACGGCTCCTACGGCAGCGACGCGCTCTACCTGCGCCACCTGACCGACGACCTCATCGCGCACGGCATCGAGGTCCCCCTGGCCACCTCCGACGGGGCCGACGACTACTTCCTCACCGGCGGCGCCGTCCCAGGGGTGCTGGCCACCGTGAACTTCGGCTCCGGGCCCGAGGCGGCCTTCGCCAAGCTGCGCGAGCACCGTCCCGACGGCCCGCTGATGTGCATGGAGTTCTGGTGCGGGTGGTTCGACCACTGGGGCCACGGCCACGTCACCCGCGACGCCGCCGACGCCGCCGACACGCTGGAGCGGATCCTGGCGGCGGGCGCCTCGGTCAACCTGTACATGGCCCACGGCGGCACCAACTTCGGCACCACCGCGGGCGCCAACAGGGTGGGCGAGCTGGCCGACGGCGAGTACCGCGCCACGACCACCTCCTACGACTACGACGCGCCCATCGACGAGCGTGGGGCGCCGACCGAGAAGTTCTGGCTCTTTCGCGAGGTGCTGTCCCGCTACAACTCCGACATCCCCGACCTTCCTCCGCTGCCCGAGCCCCTGCCTGCCACGCCGGTGCCGCTGACCGGGTCCGTAGGGCTGCGCGACGCGCTCGACCAGCTGGCGGGGCCCTCGGTGACCGCCGCGCTGCCGCCCTCGTTCGAGGATCTCGGGCTGACCCACGGCCTGGTGCTCTACCAGGTGGAGGTGCCGGGGCCGCGCAGGCCGTACCGGCTGAGGGTGCGCGGCGTGCACGACCGCGCCCACCTGTACGTGGACGGCGAGCAGGCGGCGGTGCTCGAGCGGGGGGGCGAGGAGCCCGTGCTGGAGGTGGCGGGGCCTGCGCGGCTCGAGGTGCTGGTGGAGTCGATGGGCAGGACGAACTACGGGCCCGCGCTCGGCGAGCGGAAGGGGCTCATGGCCCCGATCATGCACGACCGGCAGTACCTCCACGGCGTGACGGCCAGGCCGATCCCGCTGCGGGAGCTGCCCGTGCTGCCGTACGGGGAGGGCCTGTCGGCGGCGGTGCCCGCGCTCTTCCGCGGCGAGCTCGAGGTGGAGCGGCCCGCCGACGGCTTCCTCGCGCTGCCCGGCTGGGGCAAGGGGTACGTGTGGGTGAACGGCTTCCTGCTCGGCCGCTACTGGGACAGGGGGCCGCAGCGTACGCTGTACGTGCCGTGGCCGCTGCTGCGGGCGGGCGCGAACGAGATCGTGATCCTCGAGCTCGACAGGGCGGGCGAGCCCGCGCTGGAGATCCGTCCGGCCGCCGAGCTGGGCTAGGTCGCGGGTCAGGCCTGGGGGCGCGGGCCTCCAGGCCTGACCGGGCGGGTGGGATCAGTGGCAGCTCAGGCGAGCCTCACCCCAGTCCGCGTGGTCGTTGCCGTTGCCGTCGCCGCCGTCGCCGACCACCAGCTCGACGTGGTGGCGGGCGCCGGTCAGGTCGGCCTTCAGCTCGTGAGCGGCGTCGGCGGCCCTGAGCACCGGACTCTGCGCGACGGTCCTGCCGTCGGCCTTGACCGTGAACTGCACCGAGCCGCGCGAGGTCTGCACGTCGTCCACGCCGACCCAGGCCGACAGGGCGGTGCACCTGCCGCCGAGGAAGTAGCGGACCGTGGCGGGAGCGTGCGTGCCCAGGCCCTTGGCGAAGGACCTGCCGCCGATGGTGATCGGCCTGCCGTCGCCCTGGCCCTGCTCGCCGTTGGACTGGTCGCGCTCGACGGGGCCCCAGCCGTTGCTCGCGGAGATCCAGTCGATGTCGCTCGCGTAGACGTCAGTGGAGGGCGGCGGCGGCATCGTGCGCACCGACGCGCTGCCCTCCAGGGTCTTGGCGACCCCGCCGGCGGTGTAGGTCAGCTTCGCCGCGATCGGGTACGACCGGTAGGCCGCGTCGATCGGAGGCGTCACCTTCCAGGTGGTAACCAGCCGCTGGCCCGGCGCCACCGAGGGCGAGACGCTCTCGCCCTCGAGCTTCCAGCCCTGCGGGACGGTCACCGCGACCCTGACGTCCGTGGCCGCCACGTCCTCCAGGTTGGTGAAGGTCGTGGTCAGGTCGTTGGCGATGCCCGGCTCGAAGACCTCGGCCGAGGGCTGGACCGTCAGCGACGCGCAGGCCGGCTGATCGGCCGAGGTGCCCAGGTCCTTGACGGAGAAGTTGTCCAGGATGAGGTCGGCGCCGTCGCGCTCGGGCTGCAGCGAGCGCAGCCCGACCCACATGTCGCCGCAGCCGGCCACCAGGCGCTCGGTGAAACGGGCCGTGGTGGTCTTCTGCTCGAGCGGGCTCTGCCTGATCTCGACCGACTGCCCGTTCTTGTCGTAGCCGCTGACCCAGGCGTAGGTGCCCGGCAGCGCGGCCTGGTAGTCGAAGGAGACCTCGTAGGCGTGGCCAGGCTCGAAGCGCTGGGTGAACGGGGCGGTCCTGTAGACCAGTCCCCTGCGCTCCTCGTGCGCCTTCAGCGACCACTCACCGTCGAGCACGTCGTCGACGGCCTTGCCGTTCCAGCCCTTCTGCGTGTAGGGCGCGTGCTTGTTGATCAGGTGGGTGCGGGGGTCGGTGCTGCCTCCCGCGTCGCCCTTGATGAACGGCCCCCAGCCCTGGTCGACGCGTTCGAAGCCCTCGACGGCGCCGGTGGGCTCGATCTCGACCAGCCTGAAGTCGTCGGCCCGCACCGCGCCGTCGCCCTCACCGGCGCGCAGGCGGATCGTGGCATGGCTCTTGGTGGCGGTGAAGGAGAGCTTGACGCGCTGGAAGTAGGTGCCGTGCTTCTCGTCGGCGGCGACGAGGTTCATGGCCGTCGAGCGGTCGAAGGCCACCTGCTCGCGCAGCCCCTTCGGCCCGTCGATCTCCAGTACCGTCCTGCGCGACCTGCCGGGCTCGACCTCGATCCAGGCGGAGGCCATGTAGGACCTGCCGGGCACGAGCTCCTTGAGGTTCTGCTCGATCGAGGCCGGGCTGCCCGCCGCCAGCAGCGCCACCCGCTGGCCCGTGGCGCTCCTGTCGACGGAGACCTGCCCGGTGCTCTCCCACTTGCGCAGGTCGTCGGCGTTGAAGCCGGGGTCGACGACGCCGGAGCCCTCACCCCACTGCGGCCGGTCCTGCTTGGCCGGCCGGCCAGGGAAGAGCACATACGGCACGCCCGCCTCGGCGTTCAGCGTGACCTTGCCGTTGACGGCCGTGACCTCGCCGATCTCGACGCGGCCCTGGTCGGTCAGCTTGTGGACGCGCAACCGGCTCTCGGCCACGTCCCAGGTGGTGGCGCCGCCCGCGGGGTTGTAGTGGTAGTACATGCCCTGCCACGGCAGCAGGTAGGTGGCGCCGTCCAGCACCTTGCGCTCGCCCACGAACAGCTCGCGCCTGCCGCCTGTGGTCGTGCCGCGCACGCCGCCCGCGAGCCTGATCTCGCCGGGTGCCCACTTCGTGATCGGCTGCTGCTGCATGAACTTGGCGGGGAGGTTGTGCTCCCAGATGTTGCGGTAGAAGGCGTGCCAGTCGTTCTCCCCCGTCCAGCCCTCGAACTCCTCGATGCGGGCGTTGCCGAGGATCGGGTCGGGGTTCCAGACGTCCTTCTCCTGGTTGCGGATGAAACGGATGATCTGGGAGTTGAGCCCCTTGTCCGTGACGCCGCCGTAGCTCTCGTCGGTGGCCCAGTGCGACCACAGGGACGAGCGCTCCAGTTTGGAGGCCCACTCGCTGCTCACCTGCCAGCCCTGCTCGCGCAGCTCGGCGAGCGTCTGGTCGGCGATCCAGCCGTGGGTGTAGTAGACGTCGAGATAGAGCATGGCGAGGTTGCGGTCGGTCTCCTCGCGCAGCCGCTCGAACCTCTTGGCCAGGTTGCCGCTGGCGAGGTCGTGGCGCTGGTCGATGTAGTACGACTGGTTGAGCCAGTCCCAGCCGCGCGCGTTCTTGTCGACCAGCTTCTCGTCGAAGGTCTTGGCCTCGCCGTACGCCTCGGTGGCGTTGACGTGCACCCCGAAGGTGGCGCCCCAGTCCTTGCCCGCGCGCAGCAGCCTGTTGAGGTCCTTCAGCCCGCCCGCGCGCGTGTTGTAGTTGCCGCCGTAGTCGGGGTGGGCCGAGTCGTGGCCCTCTGACTGGTAGCCCTTGAGCAGCACGAACTGGCCGAGCCCGTCGGTGGCCAGCGAGATGCGCTTGACGTCGTCGAGCGTGCGGAGGAACGGGTGGGTGGCCTGGCTGGCGAAGTTGAAGGGGATGTGGGTGACGACGCGGTCCTTGGTCTGGTCGGCGCCGAGGGCCTTGACCCCGATGCCGCGGAAGGCGATGGCGCCGTCCTGCCAGTCCACGAGGCCGTCGCCGTTGGCGTCGGGGGTGACGACGACCTTGGCCCACGGCAGCTCACTGGTGAACGGCGCGCCCTCGCCCCTGTAGGTCCACTGGCCGCTCCACACCCCGACCCTGGTGGTGCCGTCGGGCAGCTTGCGCGCCTGGTGCCAGAAGCGGGCGCCGTCCGCGCCGCTCTGGCCCGACGGCTTGTCGTAGGTGGAGTTCGACTCGATCGAGGCGGCGAGGGCGCCGGTGTTGACGATCGCGTAGGTGGCGCCCACCGGTCCCTGCTCCGCGGGGGTGGCCGAGGTGACCTGCGCGAACCTGTCGGCGGTGCGGGTGCGGTTGCTGTCGAGCTTGGTGAAGGCCGTGGCGGCGCCCTGCTGGTCGCTGCCCACCGAGACCAGGTCGTGGCCGGGGATGTCGATGGTGGCGACCCTGAAGGCCTCGCTGTCGCGGACGGCGTCGATCCTGAACGTGGTGACGAGGTCCTCCACGCCGATCGAGGCGTCCAGCTCCACGCCAGGAAGGTCGACGAAGGTCAGGGTGTAGCGGGCGATGCGGCCGTCGTTGCCGCCCAGCGCGCCGGTGACGGCGTACGGCCTGCCGTTCAGCGCCACCTGGGTGACGGGGGCCACGCTGCCGCCCATGACCGCCCCGCCGGCGACGTAGCGCAGCACCCGGGGGAAGGCGGGGTCGAGCTCCACCGTGAGCGAGGAGGACGAGACGCTGATCGCGCCGGTGACGGCAGGGGGAGCAGGGGGGTCGGCCAGTGCGGGGCCCGCCGCCGCGAGGGCGGCTAACGCCAGGACAGCGGACAGAGCCAGCGAACGTTTGGGCACGCGGTCCTCCATGGGGGGGTGGGTGTCACGAAGGGGCGGGCGCGCGTCAGACCTTGACGCTGCCCGCGGCGAGGTCGGCCTTCCAGAAGCGCTGGAGGCCGATGAAGGCGAGGATGACCGGGATGACGGAGACGAACGCGCCGGTGATGACCATGTCGCGGTAGAAGCCCGTGCGCAGGCTGTTCCACTTGACCAGGCCGAGGGTGATGGGCCAGAGCTTCTCGTCGTTCAGCACGATCATCGGCAGGAAGAAGTTGTTCCAGATGGCCACGAACTGGAACAGGAAGAGCGTGACCAGCGCGGGGGCCATCAGACGCACCGCGACGGTGAAGAAGATGCGCAGCTCGCCCGCGCCGTCGAGCCTGCCCGCCTCCAGCAGGTCGGTGGGAACGGCGGCGTCGGCGTACACCCTGGCCAGGTAGACGCCGAAGGGGCTGACCATGCTGGGCAGCAGCACGCCCCACATGGTGTTGAGCAGGCCGAGCTGGGTGAGCAGCAGGTAGAGCGGCAGGCCGAGCAGCGGGATGGGGATGAGTACCGCGAACATGATGACCGCGAACACCGCTCCCCTGCCCCTGAAGGGGTACTTCGACAGGGCGTAGCCGGCCATCGCCGACACCACCGTCGCGCCCACCGCGCCGCCGACGGAGTAGATGACGGTGTTCATCAGCCAGCGCGGGTAGACACCGCCGTCCTGCTCCATCAGGCGGCCGACGTTGGTGCCGAGGTTGATCTCCCCGAACCACAGCGCGGGGGTGTCGAACAGGTCGCCGCCCGACTTGGTGGCCGAGACCAGCAGCCACCACACGGGAAGCAGGACGTACACCGCGACCACGAACATGAACGCGGTGGTCAGCGTGCGGGAGCGCAGGGTGGGCTTCATCGGTTCACTCCCCGGGCGGTCAGCCATGCCGACAGGCGGATGAAGAGGTAGGACAGCCCCGCCGCGAACACCGCCAGCATGAGCGCGATCGCCGTGCCCTGGCCGTAGTCGTTGTTGTCGAGCGCCACCTGCAGCGAGCGCATCAGCGGGGTGTAGTCCTTGCCGACGGCGGGGGTGATCCTGCTCAGCACCATCGGCTCGTTGAACAGCTGCAGGGTGCCGATGATGGAGAAGACGCCGGTCAGCACGAGGGAGGGCCGCACCAGCGGCACCTTGACGTACCAGGCGGTCTTCCAGCCGCCCGCGCCGTCGAGCTCGGCCGCCTCGTACAGCGAGGTCGGGATCGACTGCAGGGCCGCGTAGATGACCAGCATGTTGAAGCCGACCCACGTCCAGGTGACGATGTTGGCCATCGACCACAGCACGACGCTGTCGGACAGGAAGTCGAAGGGCACCAGGTCGGCCAGCGGGGAGATCTGCGGGGTGTAGAGGAAGGACCACACGATCGCCGCGATCACGCCGGGCACCGCGTAGGGCAGGAAGTAGGTCAGCCTGAAGAAGCGCTTGAACCTGGCTGAGGCGCTGTCGAGCAGCAGGGCGAGCACCAGCGCGAGGCCCAGCATGATCGGCACCTGGACGAGCCCGAACAGCAGCAGCCTGCCGATGCCGTTCATGAAGGAGCCGTCGGCGAAGACCGCGGTGAAGTTGTCCAGCCCCGCGAAGACCCTCTCCGGCGTGCCGAAGCCGAGCCCCGAGCGCTTGACCTGGTAGAAGCTCTCGTTCACCGCGTAGACGATCGGCACCAGGAAGAACACGACGAACAGCACGGCGAACGGCGCGAGGAAGATCCCCGCCGCCCTGTTGCTGGTCGGCCTGCGCCGTCGTGGTGGCGGCGCGGTACGCCGCTGTTCGGCTTCGAGCTGGATTGTTGCCATCGGTCTGAAACCCTCCACCTCGCCGCCCGCTGGAGGGCCGCGACGGTCACGCGGTCGGAGATCGGATCGCCTCTGCGGGAGGGCTCCCGGCGCCGGTGGACGCCGGGACCCCTCCCTGGCAGGCGTCAGGGGGCGACGGTGAGGCCCTTGTCCTTCAGCGAGGCCACGGCCTTGTCCTGGATGGTCGCCATCGCCTCGGCCAGCGTGCCGCCCTTGCCGTTGGCCGCCTTGGCGAAGGCCTCACCGAAGACGGAGTTGACCGCGGGCATCGTCGGGCCCCAGCTGAAGTCGGGGCTGACGTTCTTGCTCGCCTCCGCGAAGACCTGGAAGACCTTCTGGTCACCGTAGAAGGGACGCGCGCCGCTCATGTTGGGCAGCGAACCGCCGTCGACCGTGACGGGGAACAGCCCGCCCTTGTCGATCAGGTCGTTGAAGGCGGTGGCGTCGGTGGACAGCCAGGCGGCGAAGTCGACCGCCTCCTTGGGGTTCGCGCAGCCCTTGAGCACGGCGTTGGGCGAGCCGCCCACGTTGCCGACGGAGGGGCTGGACGCGTCCCACACCGGCATCGGGGCCACGGCCCACTTGCCGCTGGTCTTGGAGATGGAGTCCTCCAGGACCTTGGTCATCCAGACCGCGCCGACGAACGTGGCGCTCTTCCCGTCGGTGTAGTTCTTCCACAGCCCGTCGGACCAGCCGGGCATGACGTCGACGAGCTTCTTGTCGATCAGGCCCTGCCAGTAGTTGGCGACCTTGACCGTGGCCTCGTCGTTCATCCTGACCTGCCAGGCGTCGCCGCTGATGCCGAACCACTTGGCCCCTGCCTGCTGGGCGAAGCCCGCGAAGCCGTACATGTCCTCGGGGGAGAAGGTGGTGATGGAGACCTCGGGGTCTGCCTTGCGCAGCTTCTCGGCCGCGGCGGCGTACTCGTCCCAGGTCTTGGGCACCTCGATGCCGTGCTTGTCGAAGATGTCCTTGCGGTAGAACATGCCCATGGGACCCGAGTCGACGGGGATGCCGAACTGCTTGCCGCCGAAGGTGACCGTGTTCAGCGTCCACGGCTGGAACTTGGCGTTGTACGGCTGCGCGTGCGCGGTGATGTCCTCCAGCGCCCCCTCGACCAGGAAGCTGGGCAGCGTCTCGGCGCCCACCTGGGCCAGGCACGGCGCGTTGCCCGCCTTGACCGCGGCCAGCATGCGCTGGTAGCCGCCCTGCGTGCCTGGCTGCGTCTGGGTGAATTTCACCTGCACGTCGGGGTGGGAGGCGTTCCACGCCTTGGCGGCGTCCTCGTATCCGGGCGCCCAGCCCCACCATTCGATCGTGACGGGTGCACCCGCCGCCGCGCTCGACGCGGCGGCGGGGGCGGAGGGCGCCGCCGAGCTCTGGGAACCGGGCTGGCCGCCGCACGCGGCCACCAGCGACACACAGACCATCGCCCCTGTGGCGCCGAGGATCGTCCTTGACTTACCCATCGTCTTTCCCTCCAGGCCACGCGGGCGCACAGCCCGCGTCCAATGCCCGTTACCTTGGCCCCCGCGCCTGGGCGGGTGCCATGGACAAACGATGGGCAGCCCTTGCACTTACGTGCTCACATGGGCCAGAAAGCGCACAGAAACAGAAATGCGGCTGTCTTGTTATGACAGCCGCATTCCGGATGTGATGTGCGTGGCGCGAAAGGGCGCGTGCGCTACCTGGAGGCGACGCCCGCCCTCAGCTCGGCGGCCAGCTCGCGAACCGCTGACAGGCCGCTCGCGGAGTCGGGCGCGTCGAGCAGCCGGCGGATGAACGCCGAGCCCACGATGACGCCGTCGGCGTAGCCGGCGACCTCGGCCGCCTGCTTGCCGGTGCCGACGCCGAGCCCCACGCAGACGGGCAGCGAGGTGTGCGCCTTGGTGCGGGCCACGAGGTCCTCCGCCGCCACGTTCACGCTCTCCCTGGCGCCTGTGACGCCCATCAGGGAGGCCGCGTAGACGAAGCCCGTGCAGCACTCGACCACGGCCTTGATGCGCTCCTCGGTGGAGCTGGGCGCCACCAGGAAGACCGTGTCGATGCCGGCGGAGGCGGAGGCCTCACGCCACTGCCCGGCCTCCTCGGGCGTCAGGTCGGGCGTGATGGTGCCCACGCCGCCCGCGTTGGCCAGGTCGCGGGCGAACCGCTCGACGCCGTAGCGGTCGATCGGGTTCCAGTACGTCATGACCAGCGTCGCGGCGCCGGTCTTGGCCACGCCCTCGACGGTGCGCATGACGTCGGCGATGCGGGTGCCGTTCAGCAGCGACCTGTGCACCGCGTCCTGGATGGTCGGGCCGTCCATGAGCGGGTCGGAGTACGGCAGTCCGATCTCGATGACGTCGCAGCCCGCCTCGACCATGGCGGCGGCGGCCTCGACCGCGCCCTCCTTGGTGGGGAAGCCGGCGGGCAGGTAGCCCACGAGCGCGGCCCTGTTGTCGGCCTTGGCCTTGGCGAACACCGTCTGAAGAGTCGTCATCTCACAGCCCAAAGTAGGTCATGGCGGTGCCCATGTCCTTGTCACCGCGGCCGGACAGGTTGACCAGGATCGTGGCGTCGGGGCCGAGCTCCTGACCCAGCTTGATCGCGCCCGCCAGCGCGTGCGAGGACTCGATCGCGGGGATGATGCCCTCGGTCCTGGCCAGCAGGGCGAAGGCGTCCATGGCCTCGGCGTCGGTGACGCCGTGGTAGACCGCGCGGCCGGTGTCCTTGAGCCAGGCGTGCTCGGGGCCGACGCCCGGGTAGTCGAGACCCGCCGAGATCGAGTGCGACTCGATGGTCTGACCCTCGTCGTCCTGCAGCACGTAGGTGCGCGAGCCGTGCAGCACGCCGACGGAGCCCGCGGTGAGCGTCAGGGCGTGCTCGCCGGTCTCCAGGCCCCTGCCCGCGGCCTCGTAGCCGTGCAGGACCACGTCGTGGTCGTCGAGGAAGGCGTGGAAGATGCCGATCGCGTTGCTGCCGCCGCCGACCGCCGCGCAGATGGCGTCGGGCAGCTTGCCGGTCAGCTCCAGCATCTGGCGGCGGGCCTCGACGCCGATGATGCGGGCGAAGTCGCGGACGATCTCGGGGAACGGGTGCGGCCCCGCGATCGTGCCGAACAGGTAGTGCGTGGTGTCGACGTTGGTCACCCAGTCGCGGAAGGCCTCGTTGATGGCGTCCTTGAGCGTCTGGCTGCCGTTGGTGACGGGCACGACGGTGGCGCCGAGCAGCTTCATCCGCGCGACGTTGAGCGCCTGGCGCTCGCAGTCGACGGCGCCCATGTAGATGACGCACTCGAGACCCATGAGGGCGGCGGCGGTGGCCGTGGCCACGCCGTGCTGGCCCGCGCCGGTCTCGGCGATGACCCTGCTCTTGCCGAGGCGCTTGGTGAGGAGCGCCTGGCCGAGCACATTGTTGATCTTGTGTGCGCCCGTGTGGGTGAGGTCCTCGCGCTTGAGGATGATCCTGGCCCCGCCCGCGTGCTCGGCGAAGCGCGGCACCTCGGTCAGCGTGGTGGGCCTGCCCGCGTAGGTGCGCAGCAGGTGGTCGAGCTCGGCGACGAAGGCGGGGTCGGTCTTGGCCTCGTTGTAGACGGAGGACACCTCGTCGAGGGCGGGAATCAGCGCCTCGGGGACGAACCTGCCGCCGAAGATGCCGAACTTGCCGCCACTGTCGGGGTCGTCGCCGCGGGCTCCGTTGCCAGCCAGGTCGGCGGCGGTGAGGACAGTCATCTCATCCCTCTGATCCATGGTCGGGTCGAGTGGCGGGGTGAGCGCCCGCGGTCACGAGGGCCTCCACCGCCTTGCGCGGGTCCTTGCCTGTCACCAGGCTCTCGCCGACCAGGACGGCGTCGGCCCCGGCCCGGGCGTACGCTAGCAGGTCGTGCGGGCCCCTCACCCCGGATTCGGCGATCTTGATGATGCCATCGGGGATCTTGGGCGCGAGCTTTGCGAAGACGTCGCGGTCCACCTCGAGCGTCTTGAGGTTGCGCGCGTTGATGCCGATGATGCGGGCGCCCGCGGCGACTGCGCGCTCGAGCTCCTCCTCGGTGTGGATCTCGACCAGCGGGGTCAGCCCGATCGACTCGGCCCGCTCGATGAGCGAGACCAGTGCGGGCTGCTCCAGCGAGACCACCATCAGCAGGGCCAGGTCGGCGCCGTGCGCCCGCGCCTCCCACAGCTGGTAGGAGGTGACGATGAAGTCCTTGCGCAGGATCGGGATGTCGACCCTGGCGCGAACCGCGGCGAGGTCGTCGAGACTGCCGCCGAAGCGGCGCCGCTCGGTCAGCACGCTGATGACGTGCGCGCCGCCCTCCTCGTAGTCGGCGGCCAGGGCCGCGGGGTCGGCGATGGCGGCCAGCGCGCCCTTGGACGGGCTCGACCGCTTGACCTCGGCGATCACCGAGACCTTGTCGCCGCCCAGCGCCGCGTAGGCGTCTCTGGGTGCGGGGGCGCGCCCCGCTCGCTCCTTCAGGTCCTCGAGCGACACGGCCGCCTGCCGAGCGGCAAGGTCTTCTCGCACTCCGGCAAGGATGTCGTCGAGAACGGTTCCGCTCAGGCTCCGCTCGTTCACGCGATCAAGGTCCCTCCGGTCGACAGTGCTGGGGGCGACAGGGAGTTCGCGTCGGCGTTCGCTCCCCCGTCTTGTCTTGCGATGGTATCGGCCGCTCCGAGGTCGCCTAGCCACAGCCCCCCTGCTACGGAGCCAGGAAGGCCCCTGCGGGAAGGTTGCGCACGACCCAGAACAGCAGCACGAGCGCCATGAGCGCCCACAGGTGGAGCGGTTTCGGCGGGCTCGGCCGCCAGGCCCGCCCGCTCCACGCGGCCGCCAGCCACCTGGCCCACACGTACGCCACGACGGGAGCCACGAGCACCAGCAGCGCGTTGAGCCCGAACGCGGCGGCCGGGTCGAGATGGGCCAGGGCGTGCGTGGCCCTCAGCGCCCCGCAGCCGGGACAGAGCAGACCGGTCAGCGCGTAGAAGGGGCAGGTCGGGTAGCGCCCTGGCTCGTTAGGGTCGACCACGCCCACATACGCGACAGCCGCCCCCGCCGCCAGGGCGACGCCCAGCGGTGCGAGGACGGCTCTCAGACGGCTCGACTGCTGCGTGACCACCTGATCCACGATACGCGCCTAGTAGGAACTGCTCACACTCGCCGCCCAGCCGAACAGGCCGATCCAGAGGATCAGGAAGAGCACCCAGCCGGCGAGGCCGACGTAGGACAGGATGAGCCCGGCCAGCGCCATGCCCTTGCCCTCCTCGCCGGTCCGCTTGATCTGGCCCAGTGAGATGTGACCGAGGATCGCGCCCACGATCGAGGCCAGACCGCAGGTGATCAGGCCGACCAGACCGCAGATGAGCGTGGCGATCGCCATGCCGTTGGTCTTGCTGGGAGGGGGGCCGCCGTAGCCGCCGCCGTAAGGGTCGTAACCGCCACCGGGCGGCGGGTAGCCGCCTCCCGGAGGCTGGGCGCCGTACCCGCCCGAGCCGTAACCACCCGCGCCGTAGCCACCCGAGCCCTGACCGGGCGGGGGGCCGTAGCCGCCGGAGCCCTGCCCGCCCGAGGGAGGGCCGTAGCCGCCTGAACCCTGTCCGCCGGCCGGAGGGCCGTAACCACCCCCGGGCGGCTGTTCGCCGTAGCCCCCGCTACCGCCCTGGTTCCCGTAGCTCATACCGACGACTCCTCGTTCATAGCGAATTGCCCGCCGCAGCTTAGCGACTACCCGCCCGCCACGTGGAGAAGCATCCGTTTTGTGGGCCATTTGTAACCGTGCGGTCAGGCTCCCTGCCTGCCGAGGCCCATCATCTGCATGAGCTTGCCGATCATCGCGCCCATGGCCATCACCGCCAGCCCCGCGCCGAAGCCCACAGGTGAGTCCTGCACGAGCCCCACACCTCCCACCACCGAGCCGATGAAGACGATCGTCACCGCGGTCCACGCGGCAGGGGTGTTGCCGTGGTCGTGCCTGGCTGTCATCAGCGCTCCTCAGTCGGGTCGTCTCCCCTGTCGATCGCCTCCCACAGCGACTTGTCGTCGCGCTGTTCGGCGGCCGATCCCGGGCGATCGTAGCGGCCCGACATGCCCGCCCACCCGGTGGCGCGCGCAACGGCCAGCACTCCGCTGGCGATGAGCAGCGCCCCACCCGCCGCCGCCAGGTACGGCCACGCGGTGTGCGCGACCGCCGCCACGTCGCCGGCGGCCGCGGCCAGCGGCCGTCGCGCCGCGGCCAGTTCCTCGGCCGCCCCTGCGGACAGGCCCTGCCACGACAGCAGCGCGATCCCCACGCCGCACAGCGCGAGCACCGCGCCGATGACGCGCCGCCAGAGGCCCTTGGTGGCGAAGAGCGCGACCGTCGCCGCCAGCGCGGCCAGCGCCAGCGGCTGCACGGCGGGGGCGAGGTCGCCGCCGGTCAGCTCGACGGGGGCGGCCCCGCCGTACCGTGCCGAGGCCCAGACCCTGCCCGTGGCCAGCAGCGTGAGGCCGGCGCCCGCCGCGCACAGCAGGAGCCAGACGCCGAGCTCGCGCTTCACGACGACAGGCTCGCGACGGTCAACTGGTCGGCGTCGAAGCAGGTGCGGTCGCCCGTGTGGCAGGCCGCGCCGACCTGGTCGACCTTGAGCAGGATGGTGTCGCCGTCGCAGTCGAGCGCCACCGACTTCACGTGCTGCACGTGGCCGGAGGTGTCGCCCTTCACCCAGTAGGAGGAGCGGCTGCGCGACCAGTAGGTGGCCCTGCCCGTGGTCAGCGTGCGATGCAGCGCCTCGTCGTCCATCCAGGCGAGCATGAGCACCTCGCCGGTGTCGTACTGCTGGACGACGGCGGGCACCAGCCCGTCGGAGGTGCGCTTGAGCCGCGAGGCGACCTTCGGGTCGAGGGACATGCGGCCATTCAACCAGCTCTGGGGGTCGCCGACGCTGCCGGGACCGAGTCGGCGACCCCGGGCCTCCCTCCGCGGGACGGCCGGGGTCGCCGGGGTCAGGAGTGCGCGGAGGAGATCCAGGAGGCGTGCAGGTCGGCGTAGACGCCGGGCTCGGCGACCAGGCTCGCGTGCGGGCCGCGCTGGACCAGGCGTCCTGCGTCGAAGACGAACACCTCGTCGGCGTTCTCCGCCGTCGAGAGCCGGTGCGCGATCGAGATCGCCGTCCTTCCCCTGGTGACGCCCTCGAGCGCCCTGGCCAGCCGTACCTCCGTGGCGGGGTCCACCGCCGACGTCGCCTCGTCGAGCAGCAGGAGGTCGGGGTCGGCCAGGTAGGCCCTGGCCAGGGCGACGAGCTGCCGCTCCCCCGCCGACAGCGACTCGCCGCGCTGCCCGACGGGCGTGGCCAGGCCGTACGGCAGGCCCTCCAGCCAGTCCGCGAGCCCCAGCTCGGTCAGCGCCGTCGTGATCTCCTCGTCGGTGGCCGAGGGCCTGCCGAAGCGGATGTTGTCGGCCAGCGCGCCGTCGAACAGGAACCCGTCCTGCGGCACCATGACGATGCGCTCGCGCAGCGAGGAGAAGCGCACGTCGCGCAGGTCGTGCCCGTCGACGGTGACGCGCCCCTCGACGGGGTCCATCAGCCGGGTGAGCAGCTTGGCGAAGGTGGTCTTGCCCGAGCCCGTCTCGCCGACGACCGCGATGCGGGTGCGCGGAGGGATGGCCACCGACAGCTCGTGCAGCACGGGAGCGCCGTCGGGGTAGGCGAAGTGCACGTCCTCGAAGGCGACGGAGATGGGCCCCCTGGGCAGCTCGACGCCCTCGTCGCCCGGGTCGGCGACGTCGGGCGGGGTGTCGAGCACACCGAGGACGCGCCGCCAGCCCGCGACCGCGTTCTGCGCCTCGTTCAGCACCTCGGTGGCGATCTGCAGCGGGGAGACGAACAGCGTGACCAGGAAGAGGAAGGCCACCAGCTTGCCCGCGCTGATGTCGCCCGAGATGCCGAGCCTGACTCCCAGCAGCACGATCCCCGCGATGGCGACCGCCGCCACGATCTCGGTCAGCGGGAAGACCATGCCCACGATCTTCTGGGCGCGGATCTGCGCGCTCCTGTTGGCGTTGATCGCGGTGTCGATGCGCTCGGCGGTGCGGCGCTCGGAGCCGTAGGCGCGGATGACGGCCGCGCCGACGACCGACTCGCTGACGGCGGCGAGCATGTCGCCCGTGCGCTCACGGACGGTGGTGTAGGCCGACGACAGCCAGCGCTGGAAGCGCGGCAGGGCGATCAGGAGCGGGATGAAGCAGACCCACACCAGCAGCGTGAGCTGCCAGGAGTAGACGAACATCAGTCCCGTGGCGACGAGCACCTGGCCGCACGCCACGATGATCATCAACCCACCCCACTGCATGAAGTTGCTGATCTGGTCGATGTCGTTGGTGACACGGGAGACCAGCGCGCCGCGTCGTTCGGAGTTCTGGGTGAGCACGGACAGGTCGTGGACGTGGCGGAAGCCCCGCACCCTGAGCGTGGCCAGCGACGACTCGGTGGCCTTGTACAGGCGTACGTTCATCACGTAGCCGCACAGAGCGGTGATCACGACCGCCGCCGCGCACAGCACGAGCGCCCTCGTGATGTACGGCAGGTCGGGCGTGCCTGACTTCAGCCCCGTGTCGATCGTCTGCTGGACGGCGATGGGAACGATGATCTTGCCGATGGTGGCGACGATCGCCAGCACGAGCGTGCCCGCCAGCCCCTTGCGGAACTCAGGCGTGAACGACAGCCCCCTGCGTACGGTGGCCAGCGCCGACCTCTCGGCGCCCTGGAACACCACGCTCATGCCACGACCTCTTCCTCTTCCGCCGCGATCGCGGCCCTCTCGGCCTCTTCGCGCTCGTAGGCGGTGACCAGGTTGCGGTAGCCGGGGCAGCGCTCCAGCAGTTCCTCGTGGGTGCCACGGTCGACGACGCTGCCCCTGTCGAGGTAGACGACCTCGTCGGCCAGCGAGATCGTGGCCAGCCTGTAGGCGACGACCACGACCGTCGAGCCCTCCTCCCCCTGCCTCGACTCGGCCTCGCTCACGTTCAGCGCGTCGCGCAGGCCGTGCAGGATCCTCGCCTCGACCTGCGGGTCCACGCTGGAGGTCGCGTCGTCGAGGATGAGCAGGCGCGGACGGCGGACGAGCGCGCGCGCCAGGGCGACGCGCTGGCGCTGCCCGCCCGACAGCGTGGTGCCGCGCTCGCCCACCCTGGTGTCGAGGCCGGAGGGCAGTTTCGCGACGAAGCCGTCGGCCTGTGCCAGGCGCAGCGCGGCCCAGACATCCTCGTCGGAGACCTCGAGACCGAGCGCGATGTTGCCGCGAACCGTGTCGTCGAACAGGAACGTCTGCTGGGGCACCAGCGCGACCATGTCGGGGATGCCGCCGTAGGCGATCTCCCGCAGGTCGACGCCGTCGAGGAGCACCTCGCCCTTGACCGGGTCCACCAGGCGCACCAGCGTCTGGACGAGCGTGGACTTGCCCGATCCGGTGGGCCCGACCAGCGCGACGGTACGGCCCGCGGGAACCTCGAAGGTGACGTCGTGCAGCACCTCGGCCGCTCCGTAGGCGTACGACAGGCCGGAGACCTGCAGCCCTGCGGGCGCGCCGCCGCGCAGGCCCGCCTCGCCGTACTCCATGGAGCCCTTCGCCTCCAGCACCGCCTGCACGCGCTGCCAGCCGACGACGCTGCGGGGCAGCTCGGCCAGCACCCAGCCCAGCGCGCGGATCGGGAAGGACAGCAGCGTGAACAGGTAGGCGACCTGGACCAGCTCGCCGGAGTTGATGGAGCCGCCCGACAGCCGCATGGCCCCGACCATCAGCACGATCAGCACGCCCAGCGTGGGCAGCGCCTCCAGCATCGGGTCGAACAGGCCGCGCACCCTGCCCACGGCGATGTTGGCATCGCGCAGCTCGTGCGCGCGACGCCGGAAGCGCTCGGTCTCCAGGTCCTCACGGCCGAGGGTCTTGACCACGAGCGCGCCGTCGAAGCTCTCGTGCGCGATCTCGCTGACCTCGGCGCGCAGTTGCTGCGCATGGGTGGCGAGCGGGCTTAGTCTGCGCTGGTAGACCAGGTTCAGCACGGCGATCGCAGGGAAGATCAGAAAGCCGACGAGCGCGAGGACGGGGTCGGTGATCAGCATCGCGATCGCCGCGGTGAAGAGCATCACGACCACGCCCACCGCCATCGGCAGCGGCGCGAGCGGCGCCCATGCCGCCTCTGCGTCGGCGCTGGCGTTGGACAGCAGCTGACCCGTGGGGTGCTGGTGGTGCCAGGCCAGCGGCAGCCGCAGGTACTGCTTGGTGACGTCACGACGCGACCTGGCCTGCATGCGGTACTGCAGGACGCCCGCCAGGATGCGCCTGCCCGCCACGCCGACCGCCTTGAGCAGGGCGGTGCCCACGATGAGCAGCACTCCCGTCCACAGCGCGGCGGCGGTGATGTCGCCCTGGCCGAAGGACGGCAGCACGACGTTCTCCGTGGCCCAGCCGAGCGCCCACGCCGAGGCGACCGTCATCCCCCCGTAGAGGCTGCTGCTCAGGACGGCGGCCGAGAAGACGGCCTTCTCCGTGCGGATGGCCACCCCAAGGACACGGAGCCCTTGACGCATGACGGCTGAGGTGACCTTGGTCGCCACTCTGAAGGAGTCCTTCCAACGGGGAAATTTCTACTTAAGTCCCTATCATGGTCGATCATCTGGATATTCCCTGCCCCAGTAGAATCGTCTGGTGACTCACGCCCGCAGCGAACGCACCGCTCTGTGCGACCTGTTCGACAGGCTCGGCCCCGACGCTCCCACGCTGTGCACGGGCTGGAGCACCTACGACCTGGCCGCCCACCTCGTGCTGCGCGAACGCAGGCTCGACGCGGGCGCGGGCATCGCCCTGCGTCCGCTGGCCGGCTACACCGCCTCGGTCCAGCGTGGGCTGAAGGCCAAACACCCCTTCCCTGAGCTGGTCGGCCTCGCCCGCACGCCCGGCGGTCTCTACGGCCTGCTGCCGCCCCTCGACGAGGCGGTCAACACGCTGGAGTACTTCGTCCACCACGAGGACGTGCGCCGCGCCCAGCCGTCATGGGAGCCGCGCGAGCTGCCCGACGACCTCGAACGCCTGCTCTGGAAGCGTCTGGACATGGCCGCCAAGCTGATGCTGCGCAAGTCGCCCGTCGGCGTGGTGCTCCACCGCCTGGGCGGCGGGGTGGCCATCGGCGGCGCCAAGGACGGCCCGAAGGTGGAGGTCACGGGCAAGGCGAGCGAGTTGCTGCTGTTCTGCTTCGGACGGCAGGAGCACGCCAGGGTCGACCTCACGGGCGACCCCGACGCCGTCGCCCGCGTCACCCACGCCCCACTCGGCATCTGAGACCGCACGCTGGAGGAGCCCGCGGCGCCGTCATCGAGGGCGACGGGTTCGTTCTCGTGCGGTCACGGTGATCAACGCGCCGGCGACCGTCAGCTCCAGCAGGTAGACCTTGCCCATTCCGGCCAGCCAGGTCGCCGCGCCGCTCCATGGCCCGGCTCCGGCCTGGGCGACGGGCGCGCCGTCGATCGTGTGGTTCCAGAGGAAGTGCAGGAGGGTGGCGCCCGCGTAGCCCAGCCCGATGGCCGGGCGCCTCGCCCTGCCGCGCGCGACGAGGGCGTAGCCGACGCCCAGCCCGATCAGCGAGGTCCAGAGGGGATGCATGAACAGCATCAGGGGCCCCCGGACGGCGGCGAAGGCCAGCCCTTCCTCCACCCCCTCTCCGACGATCGGGATGAGGTAGTAGAGGACGTTCTCCGTGGCGCCGAATCCCAGGCCCGCGACGGCCGCGTGGACGACGCCGTCCGTCAGCGAACCGATCGCGCGCCGGCGATGGAGCAGCAGGGCGAACAGCGCGGCGCCCTTGAACGCCTCCTCGACCGGCGGGGCCACCATCACGCTGCTCACCGTCTCGGCGGCCGTGGCGTCCACGCCGAAGTACAGCTGGAGGTCGGCGGAGACCCAGCTCTCCATGGCGACGGAGAAGAAGGCGGCGATCCCGGCGCCCCACCCGAAGACGAGGGCCAGCTGCGACCACGGTGGGGGGCTCAGCCGGTTCAACGCGACGACGGCGGCGAACATGACGGGTAACGGGGTGAACGCCAGGGCGAGCGAGAGGGCGAGGCCCAGGGCGTACTCGGCAGGAGACCTGTCGCTCTGGGCGACCAACCAGCTCAGCTGGTAGCCCATGGCGAGAAGGGCGAAGAGTCCGCAGATCACCAGGGTCGTGATCGCGGCCTGCCTCCCGGGCTGTCTCCCGGGGTCAGGCGGTGCGGGATGGACGAGGCCGGGCCCGGCGGTGCGCCCGCTCTCCGTCCGGCGACGAGGTGCGCCGGCCCAGGTGCCCTGGCTCGGCGACTCGAAGGATGATGCGGTGACCACGGCCTCTCCATCAGCACGGTGAGCGGTCGGACGACGTCCGTCGCCTGCCGGCGCGAACGGGCCGGCGCCAGGCTGACCGCCACGACGCGAGACCGCCGGCAGGACCGCGCCGCAGACGGCACCGGCGCAGATCAACCCCGGTGAGTGCCGGCTCGTCCTCCATGATCACCAGACGTCGCCGAGGCTATCGACGCGGCCCCCGGCTTCGCCAACGGTTTTCGAGGGGCGCGCCGACCGGTTCCTCACAGCGCTCGCTCCAGCGCGTGACGCATCGGAGTGAAACCCGCAGCCCGGTGGACGACGATGATCGCCAGGGCGTATCCGCCCGGCCGACCCCGCGACGACCCTTTGGCCTCTCGTGTGCGCGTCTCCCGCGCCAACTCATGCCAATGGCCGTACGATGGCCGGGTAAAGACGCCCCCCGGTTATGATCAAGAACATCTTCATAGAAGATGCCAGTGATCGCCCAGATCCGGGTATATACGGCTGGGAATGGACTGCAGGAGGCCCCCCATGCAGGTCAAGAAGGTCGTCACGTATATCGCCGTGGCCTTCGTCGTCTTCTACCTGTTCACCCAGCCGCAGAACGCGGCGGCGGCGGTCAGGGGTGTTTTCGACGGCATCGTAAACGGAGCCAATCAGTTGGCTGTCTTCTTCACCAACGTCGTGACCTGACAGAGCCAACGGTCCGCCCTGGTCGCGGGTCGTGCGAGTTGACCGCCCACCTGAGATCGAAGCGCGTAGAGTCGGTCGGGTGGGGTGCCTATGAGAGACCGCCAGAGCGTCATCGAACGGGCTGAGATCGAGGGCGTCGAGCTCGTCCGGTTTCTCTACGCCGACCACGGCGGGGTGATCCGCGGCAAGGCGGCCTCCCGCACGCGCCTGGCCGAGCGCCTCAGCTCGGGCATCGGGCACACCGTGGCGATGATGGCGATGAACATGCTCGACCAGTTGCAGGAGGTCGAGCACTTCGGACCCGTCGGCGAGGTCCGGATCATGCCGGACCCGTCGACATTCGTGCTTCTCCCCTACTCTCCCGGCGCCGCGGCCATGGTCTCCGACCTGGTCCAGCTCGACGGGTCGGCGTGGGGCGCGTGCCCGCGCACCTTTCTCAAGGAGGCGGTCGCCGCTCTGGAGGCCGAGGGCTACGCCCTGGAGGCGGCCTTCGAGCCCGAGTTCACGCTCGGCCACCGCGTCGCCGACCCCGAAGGCGGCCTCGACACGCTCGTGCCGCTCGACGACAGCCTCTGCTACTCCACCATCGGTTTCGACCTCGCCCACGACTACGCGATCAAGCTGGTGCGCACGCTCGAGGCCCAGGGGCTGCGGGTCGAGCACTACCACCCCGAGCTGGGCCACGGCCAGCAGGAGCTGTCGATCAGGCACGCCCCCGCCCTGCGCGCCGCCGACAACCAGATCCTCTACCGCGAGACGGTCCGCGGGGTGGCGCTGCGGATGTCCATGTGGGCCTCGCTGGCCCCCAAGCCCATCGCCGACCAGGCGGGCAACGGCGCCCACCTGCACCTGTCGCTGTGGGACCGCGAGCGTCACGCCAACCTCTTCGACGGCGACCCCGGCCTGATGAACGCCTTCGTGGGCGGCCTGCTGGACCACCTGCCCGCCCTGACGGCGCTGACCTGCGGCACCGTCAACAGCTTCAGGCGGCTGGCGCCCCGCATGTGGTCCAGCGCCTACGCGGTCCACGGGCCGGACAACAGGGAGGCGGCTGTCAGGGTCTGCTCGCCCCTGGGGCAGACCGGGTCGGTCAACCTGGAGCTCAAGCCCTCCGACTCCTCGGCCAACCCCTACCTGTCGCTCGGCGCGGTCATCCACGCGGGCCTCGACGGCATCCGCCGCGGGCTCGACCCCGGCGAGCCCGTGCTCGTCGACCCCGACACCAGGCCGGGCGCCTACCCCAGGCTGCCGTCGTCCCTCGACGAGGCGCTCGACGCGCTGGAGGCCGACTCACTGCTGATGACGGCGCTCGGGCCGCTGCGCAGCGGCGCCTACCTGGCGGTGAAGCGCTCGGAGGCGGCCGCCTTCAAGGAGCGCGACGCCGCCTTCGAGCTCTTCCACCACCTGCGCGTCTTCTGACGGCGGCGCTACCTGACCGGGTGGCCCGCCGCGTGAAGGGTCTGCTTGACCTCGGAGATCTTCAGCGTGCCGAAGTGGAACACCGACGCCGCCAGCACCGCGTCCGCGCCCGCCGCGACCGCGGGAGGGAAGTCCTCCAGCCGTCCCGCGCCGCCGCTGGCGATCACCGGCACGCTGACCGCGGCTCGCACCGCGCGCAGCATCTCGAGGTCGTACCCGTCGAGTGTGCCGTCGCCGTCCATCGAGTTGAGCAGGATCTCGCCGACGCCGAGCTCCTCGCCCCTGGCCGCCCACTCCACCGCGTCGATGCCGGTGCCCCTGCGTCCGCCGTGCGTGGTGACCTCGAAACCGGACGGCGTGCCCTCGGCCCTGCGGGCGTCGACGGACAGCACGATGCACTGCGCGCCGTACCTGCGGGAGGCCTCGGTCAGCAGCTCAGGACGGGCGATGGCGGCGGTGTTGAGCGACACCTTGTCCGCGCCCGCCCTCAGCAGCCTGTTGACGTCCTCGACCGAGCGGACGCCGCCGCCCACGGTGAGCGGGATGAAGACCTGCTCGGCGGTCCTGCGGACCACGTCGAACATCGTCTCCCGCTCGCCGGAGGAGGCGGTGATGTCGAGGAAGGTCAGCTCGTCGGCGCCCTCCTCGTCGTAGCGGCGGGCGAGCTCGACCGGATCGCCCGCGTCGCGCAGGTTCTCGAAGTTGACGCCCTTGACCACGCGCCCCGCGTCCACGTCCAGACACGGGATGACTCGAACCGCGACCGTCATGCCCGAAACGCCTCGATCTCGATCTCGACCAGCATGCGCGGGTCGATCAGACCCGCGACCTTCACGCCCGTGCAGGCGGGCCTGACGTGCCCGAGCACCTCGGACAGGGCGGTGCCCACCGCGTCGTAGTGGCTGTCGTCCACCACGTAGTAGCGCACCATGACCACGTCCTCCCTGGCCAGCCCTGCCGCCTCGACCGCCTCGAGCGCGATGTCGAAGGCCGTCATGGCCTGCCGGTAGGCGTCGCCGACGTGCCGCACCTCGCCCTCGATCGTGGCCGTGCAGCCGGAGACCACGACGCGCGGCCCGGCCACCACCGCCCTGGCGTAGCCGTACTTCTCCTCCCAGACGCCGCCCGAGAAGATCCTCGTCCCCTCGCGCACGCAGCTTGCCTGGCCCATCACGCGTCCCTCCCTTTGGCCCTAGCCGCGAACAGCGGCGAGAGCGTCTTCCAGCGTGAAAGCCTGCGCGTACAGTGCCTTGCCCACGATCGCGCCCTCCACGCCGTGGGGCGTGAGAGAGGTGAGGGCGATGAGATCATCGAGAGAGGAGACGCCTCCGCTCGCGACGACCGGCTTGTCGGTTCGATCGCAGACCTGGCGCAGCAGGTCCAGATTCGGGCCGCGCAGTGTTCCGTCCTTGGTCACATCCGTCACCACGTACCGCGGGCAACCGTCGGCGTCGAGTCTGTCGAGCACCTCCCACAGGTCGCCGCCCGCCTCGGTCCAGCCGCGTGCCGCCAGCGTAGTACCTCGCACGTCGAGCCCGACGGCGATCTTGTCACCATACTCAGCGAGTATCCTTCGGCACCAGTCCGGCTTCTCGATGGCGGCGGTGCCGATGTTCACCCGCCTGCACCCGGTGGCCAGCGCGGCCTCGAGCGAGGCGTCGTCGCGGATGCCGCCGGACAGTTCGACGTTGATGTCCAGCCTTCCGACCACCTCGGCCAGCAGATCCTTGTTGGAGCCCCGGCCGAAGGCCGCGTCGAGGTCCACCAGGTGGATCCACTCCGCGCCGGCCTTCTGCCAGGCCATCGCCGCGGTCAGCGGATCGCCGTAACCCGTCTCAGTTCCGGCCTCTCCCTGCACGAGGCGTACGGCCTGGCCGTCGACGACGTCCACGGCGGGCAGCAGTACGAGCGACATCTTCTTCAGGTCCTCCGGTCAAAGGCGAGCGTGACGATCACAGGGACGAACAGCAAGGAGAGCACGAACACGGCGAGGCTGGCCTGCCACGACGACCACAGCAGCCAGGTCAGGAGCTGGACGATGAGGAAGAGCAGGGCGACGACGCCGTTCTGGGCGCGCTGCCTGCGGGCGAGCAGGCCGCCCTGCCTGGCGAAGCGGACGGGGCGAGGGGTCAGCCTGGCGGCCAGCGCCCTGCGGCGGGACCTGCGGGCCATCCGCTCGGCGTTCAGCCTGGCCGCCCGCTCTCTCTCGGCCTCGCGTACGGCCCTGCGCCGCGCCCGCTCCTTGCTCAAAGCGTGCCGACCCAGTTCTTCAGCAGCACCGCGCCGGCGTCACCCGACTTCTCCGGGTGGAACTGGGTGGCCATGAGCGGGCCGTTCTCCACGGCGGCCACGAAGGGCACGCCGTGCTCGGCCCAGGTCACCAGCGGTACGGCGAAGCCGTCGCCCGCCTGGAGTTCCCACTCGCGCACGCCGTAGGAGTGCACGAAGTAGAAGCGGGTGTCGGCGTCGAGGCCGGCGAACAGCACGCTGCCCGAGGGCGCCTTGACGGTGTTCCACCCCATGTGCGGCAGCACGGGGGCCTCCAGGCGCTCGACCGTGCCGGGCCACTCGCCGCAGCCCTCGGTCTCGACGCCGTGCTCGACGCCGCGCTCGAACAGGATCTGCATGCCGACGCAGATGCCCAGCACCGGGCGGCCCCCCGACAGCCGGCGGCCGATGATGCGCTCGCCGGCCACGCTCCTCAGGCCCTTCATGCACGCCTCGAAGGCGCCCACGCCCGGCACGACCAGGCCGTCGGCGTCCATCGCCGCGTCGTAGTCGGAGGTGACCGTCACCTGGGCGCCGGTCCTGGCCAGCGCGCGTTCGGCCGAGCGCAGGTTGCCTGAGCCGTAGTCGAGGATGACGACGTTCTTGCTCACCACCACAGCACCCCCGCCGTCAGCGCCATCGCGGCGCCGATTCCACAGATCACCGCGCCGATCTTCAGGCCCTGCTTGAACAGCGAGACGACCCCGCCGACCAGGAACAGCCCGATGAAGACCATCGCGATGGCAGTCCAGTTGTCACTCACAGCACACCCTTGGTGCTCGGCACGCCCGTGGCGCGCGGGTCCGGCTCGCTGGCCTCGCGCAGCGCCCTGGCCAGCGCCTTGAACTGGGCCTCGACGATGTGGTGGGCGTTGCGCCCGTACGGGACGCGCACGTGCAGGCAGATCGCCGCCTGCGCCACGAACGACTCGAGGATGTGCCTGGTCATCGTCGTGTCGTACTCGGGGCCGATCATCGGGGCCATGCCCTCGGGCTCGGCGTGCACGAGGTACGGACGGCCCGACAGGTCGACCGTGACCTCGGCGAGCGCCTCGTCCAGGGGGCAGGAGGCGTTGCCGTACCGCCTGATGCCCGACTTGTCCCCCAGCGCCTCGCGGAAGGCCGCGCCCAGCGCGAGCGCGGTGTCCTCGATCGTGTGGTGGGAGTCGATGTGCAGGTCGCCCTCGGTCTTGACGGTGAGGTCGAACAGGCCGTGCTTGCCGAGCTGGGCGAGCATGTGGTCGTAGAACCCGACCCCGGTGGCGACGTCGACCAGGCCTGTGCCGTCGAGGTTCACCTCCACCAGAACCGAGGTCTCCTTGGTGGCGCGCTCGACGCGACCGACTCTGCTCACAGAACCCCCTCCAGAGCGGCACGGAATGCCGACATCTCCTCGCCGGTGCCGATCGACACCCGCAGCCACTCGGGCGGCCCGACCTCACGGATCAGCACACCACGCTCGAGCAGTCCCTCCCAGATCGTGCGCCGGTTCTCGAAACGCCCGAACAACACGAAGTTGGCGTCCGAATCGGCCACCGTCAAGCCGAGGGCGCGCAGCCACGCCACCGTGTCGTCGCGCTCCCGCCTGAGCGCGTCGACCGTGCCGAGCAGCTCGGCCCTGTGCCGCAGCGCCACCCTGGCCGTCGCCTGCGTGACCGTCGACAGGTGGTACGGCAGGCGCACCAGCAGCATCGCCTCGACCACGGCCGGATGCGCGGCCAGGTAGCCGAGCCTGGTGCCCGCCATCGCGAACGCCTTCGACATGGTGCGCGTCACGATCAGCCTGGGGTGCTCGGGCAGCAGCGTGAGCGCGCTCGGCGTGCCGGATCGGGCGAACTCGGCGTAGGCCTCGTCGACCACGACCATGCCGGGCGCGGCCTCGACCACCCTGGAGATCGTCTCCAGCGGGAGCGCGGTGCCCGTCGGGTTGTTGGGCGAGGTCAGGAAGACGATGTCGGGCCTGTGCTCCTCGACGGCCGCGACCGCCTTGTCCGCGTCGAGGGAGAAGTCGTCCTCGCGCGCCCCCGAGACCCACTCGGTGTTCGTGCCCGTGGTGATGATCGGGTGCATCGAGTAGGAGGGCTCGAAGCCGAGCGCGGTGCGGCCGTGCCCGCCGAAGGCCTGCAGGATCTGCTGGAGCACCTCGTTGGAGCCGTTGGCCGCCCACAGCTGCTCGGTGGTGAGCCCGTGACCGAGGTAGCCGGCCAGGTCGGCGCGCAGGGCCAGCGCGTCCCTGTCGGGGTAGCGGTTGAGGCCCGCCGCGTCGCGCCTGATCTCCTCGGCCAGGTCGTCGACCAGCGCCTTGGAGGGCGGATAGGGGTTCTCGTTGGTGTTGAGCTGCACAGGGACGTCGAGCTGGGGCGCGCCGTACGGCTTCCTGCCCCTGAGGTCGTCCCTGATGGGAAGGTCTTCGAGATTCACTGGTTCGGAATCTCCCAGTCGAATCGGGCACGGATCGCCGCACCGTGGGCGGGCAGGTCTTCGGCGTCGGCTAGCACGCAGGTGTGCGCGGCGGCTTCGGCCAGCGCCTCGCGGGTGTAGTCGACCACGTGGATGCCGCGCAGGAACGTCTGCACCGAAAGTCCGCTGGAGTGGCAGGCGCAGCCGCCGGTGGGCAGCACGTGGTTGGAGCCGGCCATGTAGTCGCCCAGGCTCACCGGGCTGTACGGCCCGACGAAGATCGCCCCGGCGTTCCTGACCCTCGCCGCCAGCTCGGCCGCGTTCGCGGTCTGGATCTCCAGGTGCTCGGCGGCGTAGGCGTCGACCACCCTGAGGCCCGCGGCGAGGTCGTCGACCAGCACGATGCCCGACTGCCTGCCGGACAGTGCCTCGGCCACGCGCTCGGAGTGGCGTGTGGCGGCCACCTGTCCCGGCAGCTCCTTCTCCACGGCCTCGGCCAGCTCCACGCTGTCGGTCACGAGGACCGCGGCGGCGATGACGTCGTGCTCGGCCTGGCTGATCAGGTCGGCGGCCACGTGCCTGGGATCGGCGGTGGAGTCGGCGAGGATGGCGATCTCGGTGGGGCCGGCCTCGGAGTCGATGCCGATGACACCCTTGAGCAGGCGCTTGGCGGCGGCCACCCAGATGTTGCCGGGACCGGTCACCATCGTCGCCGGCCTGCACTCCTCGGTGCCGTAGGCGAACATCGCCACCGCCTGCGCGCCGCCGACGGAGTAGACCTCGTCGACGCCGAGCAGCGCGCACGCCGCCAGGATCGTGGGGTGCGGCAGCCCGCCGAACTCCTTCTGCGCGGGGCTGGTGACCGCCAGCGACTCCACGCCCGCCTCCTGGGCGGGGACCACGTTCATGACCACGCTGGAGGGGTAGACCGCGCGCCCTCCCGGCACGTAGAGGCCCACGCGCTCGACGGGCACCCAGCGTTCGGTGACTGTGCCGCCCGGGACCACCTGGGTCGTGGTGTCGGTGCGCCGCTGGTCGCGGTGGACCATCCTGGCCCGCCTGATCGACTCCTCCAGCGCCGCCCTGACCTTGGGGTCGAGGGCGTCGAGCGCCCGCAGGACCGTCTCGGCGGGGACACGGGTGGACTGGATCTCGACACCGTCGAACCTGGCGGTCAGCTCGCGCACGGCTGCCGCCCCACGATGGCGCACGTCCTCGCAGATGGGCCGCACCTTCTCAAGGGCGGCCTCGACGTCGAGTTCGGCGCGGGGCAGCACGTCGCGCAGGTTCTCGGGAAGAGAGCCGCGCAGGTCGATACGGGAAATCACCCGTTCAGTCTACGGAGTCCGACTGGGGAATCCCGTCGTGTCCACCATGCGGGACGCGTTTCGCCCCAGAAAGGCGGGTGTTCGTCCCCATTCACGACCTTCGGCCGGACTTTCGTCTTGTGGGACGAAGCGCCGTCGCGCGCGCTGACAGAGGGTGACGGGAACGCCACGAGCGATCCGGAGGTCGCGCTTTGGGTTCCACCGAAACATCCGCCGTCCACCTCGACGAATGGACCCCCGCACGGGTACGCAGGACCGCCACCGTCACCGTCGGCCTGCTCATGGGCGTCTGGGTCATCGACTACGTCGACCGCGTCATGATGGCCGTGGCGCTGCCGTACATCGGGGAGGAGTTCGCGCTCAGCAAGACCGAGCAGGGCTGGCTCATCACCGTCTTCTCCCTGGTCTATCTCCTCTGCCAGGTGCCGGGCGGCGTGCTCGCCGACCGGTTCGGCTCGCGCAGGCTGCTGGTGGTCTCCCTGGTGCTGTGGACCGCGTTCACGGCGCTGACCGGCCTCGCGTGGGGGCTGGTGTCGCTGCTGGTGATCAGGGCGCTGTTCGGAGTGGGTCAGGGGCTGTTTCCCGGAGCCTCGTTCAAGGCGCTGGCCGAGCGCACCACACCCGGACGCAGGGGCACAGCGGCGGGGTCGATACTGGCCTCCAACCAGCTGGGCGCGGGTCTGGCGCCGCTGGTGGTCGCGCCGTTGCTGCTGGTCTTCGGCTGGCGGCACACGTTCTGGGTGGTCGCGGTGGCGGGCGTGCTGATCGGTGTCGCGCTGTGGGCGCTGCTGCCCAAGGCACTGCCCGCCGCGCTCAGCGGCTCGGACCGGATCGCGGGGCAGACGGCGAGCGGGGGCGGCGGGCTGGCCCTGGTGATCCGCTCCCCCTCGGTGTGGAAGTTCGCCGCCCTGTTCTGCGCGACCAACATGCTCGGCTACGGCATGATCACCTGGGTGCCCAGCTACCTCATGGAGGAGCGCGGCATCTCCCTGCTGAACACCGGCGTGCTCGCCGCCATCCCCGGTCTGGTGATGTGCCTGACCACGTTCGTCGGCGGCTGGCTGTTCGACAGGTTCTTCCACGACAGGGCGCGGCTGTACGTGATCCCGCTGCTGCTGTGCACCGCCGTCCTGCTGGTGCTGATGCTGCGCGCCGACAGCGCCGCGGGCTTCACGATCTACCAGACTCTCGCCCTGGGGGTGGCGGGGCTGTCGACGATGGGCATCCTGGGCATGCCCTTCCGTGCCCTGCCTCCCTCGATCATCGGCTCGGGCATGGGCGTGGTCAACGTGGGCGGGCAGATGGCAGGCGTGCTCGCGCCCGTGGTGATGGGATGGCTGGTGGACCGCTTCTCCTACACCGCGGCGTTCGGGCTGCTCATCGGCACGACCGTCCTGGGCGCGCTCATCGCGGTGATCGTGCCGCAGCGCCCCGAGCAGTTCTCTCTCGCGACGAAGGAGACCGTGTGACGACCTACGACCTGGTACTCAGCGGCGGCAGGGTGATCGACCCCGAGACCGGCCTCGACGCGGTGCGTGACGTCGGCGTCTCGGGCGGGCAGGTGCGGGAGGTGTCGGCCACCCCGCTGGCCGGCGTCACCGTGGTGGACGTGCGAGGGCTCGTGGTCTGCCCCGGCTTCATCGACCTGCACAGCCACAGCGCCGACCAGGCCGGGCACCGGCTGCAGGCGCTCGACGGCGTGACCACGGTGCTGGAGCTGGAGGCGGGGAGCTACCCGGTGGCGGCCGCCTACCGGCAGGCGGCGGCCGAGGGCAGGCCGCTCAACTACGGCTTCGCCACCTCGTGGGCGGTCGCGCGCATGGCCGTGCTGGCGGGGGTGCGGCCAGGAGGTGACATCGACGACTTCATGGCCAACATCGGCCGCCCCGAATGGCAGCGTCCGGCCCCTGCCGCCGCAGTCAGGCGCATCGTCGAGATGCTGGAGCGCGACCTGGCCGACGGCGCGCTGGGCATCGGCATCCTGGTCGGCTACGCGCCGAGGATCGACCCCTCGGAGTACCTGGCCGTCGCGGCGCTGGCCGCCCGCGCGGGGTTGCCCACCTACACGCACGCCCGCGAGCTGGTCGAGCTCGACGCCACCACGCCGATCGACGGCGCGGAGGAGATCGTCAAGGCCGCCGCGGAGACCGGCGCGCACATGCACTACTGCCACGTCAACAGCACCTCGATCCAGCACGTCGACCGCGTGCTCGGGCTGGTCGAGCGGGTGCGCGCCGAGGGCGCGCGGGTCACCACCGAGGCCTACCCGTACGGCGCGGGCATGACGGGCGTGGGCGCCGCCTTCCTGGCCCCCGAGATCCTGCACCGCCGCGGCCTCACGCCGCACTCGCTCGGCCTGCTCGGCGCGGAGGGCCGCCTGGCCGACGAGGCGGCGCTGCGCGAGGTCAGGCGGCGCGATCCCGGGGCCGCGGTCTTCGTCCACCTGCTCGACGAGCACGACCCCGCGCAGTTCGCCTTCATCGAGCGCGCCCTCGCCTTCCCCGACGCCGCCGTGGCCACCGACGCCGTGCCCCTGCTCTGGAGGTCGGGCACGGCCGACCCTACGGCGTGGCCCCTGCCGGAGGGCGTCGTCTCCCACCCCCGTACGGCAGGCACCTACGGGCGCGTCCTCAGGCTCCTGGTGCGGGAGAAGGGCCTGCTGAGCCTGGCCGAGGCCGTCCGCAGGTGCACGCTCGTGCCCGCCGACGTGGTCGGGGTGCCCGCGATGCGCCGCAAGGGCAGGGTCCAGCCCGGCTGCGACGCCGACCTCACCGTCTTCGACCCCTCGACGGTCGCCGACCGCGCCACCTACGAGTCGACGATCCTGCCCTCGGCCGGGTTCGCGCACGTCGTGGTGGGCGGCGAATTCGTGGTGCGCGACGGCGAGCTGCTGCCCGAGTCCCTGCCCGGCAGGCCCGTCACCGCCCTCTGATCGTTACGATCGGGTGTCGTGAGCAAAGCGAAGAAGGGCGGGCAGGGCACCCCCGCGACGGTCGCGCTGACCAAGGCGGGGGCCGACTTCACCCTGCACCCGTACGAGCACGACGCGAACGCGCAGGCCTACGGCGAGGAGGCGGCCGACGCGCTCGGCCTGCCGTACGACCGGATCTTCAAGACCCTGGTGGCCGAGGTGGAGAGCGGGCTGGCGGTGGCGGTGGTGCCGGTGGCGGGCAAGCTCGACCTCAAGGCGTTCGCGGCGGCGCTCGGCAGCAAGCGGGCGGCGATGGCCGACGCGGCGAAGGTCGAGCGGGTCACGGGGTACGTGGTCGGCGGCATCAGCCCGCTCGGGCAGCGCAAGCAGCTTCCGACGGTGGTCGACGCCTCGGCGCTGGAGTTCGACACGGTGTACTTCTCGGCGGGCAAGCGGGGCCTGCAGATCGAGACCTCGCCGAAGAACCTGGTCGATCTCACCAGAGCGGCGACGGCCCCGATCGCCAAGACCGGCTGACCCCGCGCGCCTCCGGCCCCGTTCTCCGGAGACGAACCGGCCGCCGGACTTCGGCCCCGATCTCCGGGAAGCGAAGGCCGGACTTCGGCCCCCGTCCTCTCGGAGAGGAGAAGGCGCCGGACTTCGGGCCCGTCCTCTCGGAGAGGAGAAGGCGCCGGACTTCGGGCCCGTCCTCTCGGAGAGGAGAAGGCGCCGGACTCCGGGCCCGTCCTCTCGGAGAGGAGAAGGCGCCGGACTTGGGGCCCGTCCTCTCGGAGAGGAGGAGGCGCGTGGCTCGGCCCGGCTCTTCGGGGAACTGGCGGGCTTCGGTTCCGAGCTGACGACGAGGGACGTGGGAACACGGCAAGGGCTGCCGTGGCCCCGCGGCGGGCCATGGGGCAGGATCGCAGACGTGACCGAACTGCACTACCTCACAGCCACCGAGATGGTCCGCCTGCTCAGGGCCCGCGAGATCAGCGCCGTGGAGCTGATGCGGGCCCACCTGGCCCGCATCGAGCAGGTCAACCCCTCGGTCAACGCCATCGTGACCCTGGTAGCCGAGCGGGCGCTCGAGGCGGCGGCCGCCGCCGACGCGAGCGAGCCGAAGGGCCCCCTGCACGGCGTGCCCGTCGCGCACAAGGACCTGGTCGACACCGCGGGCGTCAGAACCACGTACGGCTCGCCGCTGTTCGCTGACCACGTCCCTGCGAAGGACGACATCCTGGTCGAAAGGCTCAGGAACGCGGGGGCCATCGCGATCGGCAAGACCAACACGCCCGAGTTCGGCACCGGCTCCCACACCGTCAACGAGGTCTTCGGCGCCACCCGCAACCCGTACGACCTGTCGAGGTCGGCGGGCGGCAGCAGCGGAGGCGCCGCCGCGGCGCTGGCGACCGGGATGGTGCCGCTGGCCGACGGCTCGGACATGGGCGGCTCCCTGCGCAACCCCGCGAGCTTCTGCAACGTGGTCGGCCTGCGGCCGACGCCTGGACGGGTGCCCGACATCTCCGACACCGCGGCCTGGTACACCCTCGCCGTCTCAGGGCCGATGGCCAGGACGGTCGAGGATCTGACGCTGATGATGAGCGTGATGTCGGGATTCGACCCGCGCTCGCCGTACTCGATCAAGGAGCCCTTCGCCGCCGACCTCGAAGCGCCGGTGCGCGGCCTGCGGGTGGCCTTCAGCCCCGACCTGGGCGGGCTGCCCGTGGACCACGAGACCGCGGCCGTGACCGCCTCCGCCGCCAAGGTGTTCGAGCGGCTCGGCGCGCACGTGGAGCAGGTCGACCTCGACCTGTCCGACGCCGACGACGCCTTCAGGATCTACCGCGCCTGGTACTACGCGCTGTCGTTCGGCGAGCTGAGCGGCCTGGGCGCCAACACCGCGTGGAACGTCGAGCAGGGCCGTCTGGTCACCGGGGCCGACCTGGCCCGCGCCGAGAAGCTGCGCAGCGGCCTCTACCAGCGGATGGCCGCCTTCTTCGACACCTACGACGTGCTGGTCGCGCCGGTCAGCCAGGTGCCGCCGTTCCCCGTCGAGCAGCCGTACGTCGACGAGATCAACGGCGTGAAGCTGCCCGACTACCTGACCTGGATGCGCTCGGCCTACTGGATCAGCGTCCTGCACGCGCCCGCCGCGTCGGTGCCCGCCGGGTTCACCTCGACGGGGCTGCCCGTGGGCGTGCAGATCGTCGGCCGTCCCTTCGACGACGCCGGCGTGCTGCGCGTGGCGCACGCCTTCGAACAGGCCACGGGGTACGGCACCCGCCACCCGTCCCTATAGCCGCTCGATCTCCCCGTACGGCCTGCGCAGCGGCGACTCGCGGTAGGCCACGACGGCCTCCATGATCCCGAACATGCCGACGGCCAGCAGCGGCCAGGTGACGAGCACGCCCTTGGCGGTGAGCTCCAGCGCCCCGGCCACCACCTTCACGCCGGGGCCGAGCGCCTGAGCCTCCACGGTGACCGCGCCGAGCGTGAAGGTGGTGCCCACCCAGTAGGTGACGAACGCCGCGAGCCCGCCACCCGCGGCCAGCCCGAGCAGGACCTCCAGGCGCCGGGTGCGGGCCAGATTCCACGCCACGACCGCGCAGGCCAGCGCGAGGGCGCCGGTGATCACGGCGTACCAGCCGTCGGCGGCGATCAGGCTCTGGGTCGCGGGATCGGCCAGCACCGGCCCCTCGCCGGTGAGCGCGTACGGCGCGCGCGGCGCGATCAGCGACCACACCAGCCCCGCAGGGACGCCGAGAGTGGCAAGCGCGAGAACGGTCACCGCGAAAGCCCGCACATGCCCCACCAGGCCACTCCCCCTCACAAGTGTGTCCGAACCTGCTCGATGGTATCCCCCGGTTAGGCTCGTGCCGTGATTGAAGACAAGGTCTGGCTGATCGAGCCCTCAGGTCCGCTGCGTGGCGACGTGGAGGTCCGCGGGTCCAAGAACGGCGTGTCGAAGCACATGGTGGCGGCCATGCTCGGCACCGGCGAGAGCAGCATCCACAACGCTCCCGAGGTGGGCGAGGTCGGCATCACCGCGGCGATGCTCGAAGCCCTCGGCATCCACGTCAAGATCAACGAGCAGGAGATCAGGATCGAGAAGGGGAAGGAGATCAGGCCGCAGGTGCCTCACGCCTTCAGCGGCCTGAACCGCATCCCGATCCTCATGCTCGGCCCGCTGCTGCACCTGGCAGGCGAGGCGTTCGTGCCCCTGGTCGGCGGCGACCCGATCGGCCGCCGCCCGGTGAACTTCCACGTCGAGGCGCTGCGCTCGATGGGCGCCGAGGTCGAGGTGGGCGAGGACGGCATCTACGCCAAGGCCACCAGGCTGCGGGGGGCCAGGATCGAGCTGCCCTACCCGAGTGTCGGCGCCACCGAGACGATCCTGATGTCGGCGGTGCTGGCCGAGGGCAAGACCGTGATCAAGAACGCGGCGATGGAGCCCGAGGTCGTGGAGCTGGCGCTGTTCCTGCAGCGCATGGGCGCCAGGATCGAGCTCTCCCCCGACCGCAGGATCGTCATCGAGGGGGTCCCCGAGCTGCACGGGGCGCAGACCTGGCTGTCGGGCGACCGCATCGAGGCCTTCTCCTACCTGGCCGCCGGACTCATCACCAGGGGCGAGGTGCGCGTGCACGGCTGCCCCCAGGACCGCCTCGTCACCGCGATCACCACGCTGGCCAGGATGGGCGCCCAGTTCGAGATCAACGACGACTACATCTGCGCGACCGCGCCGCCCGAGGGCCTGCGCTCGGCCGCGGTGCAGACCGACACGCACCCCGGGTTCATGACCGACTGGCAGACGCCGCTGATGGTGCTGTTCACCCAGAGCCAGGGCATGTCCGTGCTGCACGAGACGGTCTTCGAGAACCGCCTGGTCTACGTGCCCGCGCTGCAGGAGATGGGCTGCGAGATCGAGGTGTTCGACCAGTGCCTGGGCGGCCCCGCGTGCCGCTACCACGACACCAACGCCAAGCACTCGGCCGTGGTGCGTGGGGTGTCCAAGCTGCGCGGCGCCGACGTGATGCTGCCCGACATCAGGGCGGGGTTCTCCGCCGTGCTGGCCGCCGCGGTGGCCGACGGCACGTCACGACTGCGCGGCGTCCAGCACATCGAGCGGGGCTACCACCGGCCGTTCGAGCAGTTCGCGTTGCTCGGTCTGAATATCCGCAGAGAAGGGTAAAGGCTGGAGAACCAGGTGTTTGGCCGGGTTCGGCCGGTCGCAGACCATCTGAGTGACTGTGATCAAATCCGTCGCCGGGCTCGGGATGGCGGGCGTGCTCGGCGGCGTGCTCGCGGCGGCGGTGGTGGTTCCCGCCGTCGGCGGAGCGGGGATCGCCACGCGCACCGCCGCGTCCACCCTCATCGACCTGCCTCCCGCACCTCGCGAGGAGCCGTTGTCACAGCTCACCACGCTGCTGGACAAGAACGGCAAGCGATTCGCCCAGTTCTACGAGGCCAACAGGACCACCGTGCCGCTCTCGCGGGTCGCTCCCGTGATGCGCAGGGCCATCGTCGCGATCGAGGACGCCCGCTTCTACGAGCACGCGGGACTGGACATCAAGGGCACGCTGCGCGCGGTCATCGCTAACACCCAGGCCGGTGGCATCAAGCAGGGCGGCTCGTCGCTGACGCAGCAACTGGTGAAGAACATCCTGGTCGAGAACGCCGAGAGCGAGAAGGAAAGGCAGGCGGCCCGCGCCCCGAACATCGCACGCAAGATCACCGAGCTGCGCCTGGCGCTGGCGATGGAGGAGAAGTACCGCAAGGACGACATCCTCGAGCGGTATCTCAACATCGCCTACTTCGGGGCGGGCGCCTACGGCGTCGAGGCGGCGGCCAGGCGCTTCTTCTCCACCTCGGCCGACAAGCTGACGCTGGCGCAGGCGGCGACGCTGGCGGGGGCGGTGCGCCTGCCGTACTCGACCGATCCCTCGCTGGGCAGGACCCAGCGGGCGCGGCTGCGCGAGCGCCGCGACACCGTGCTCGACCGCATGGCCGGGCTGGGCATGATCTCCCAGGCGACCGCGACGGCCACCAAGCGGGCGCCGCTGGCCATCAGGCTGCGGCCAGAACCGGGCGGCTGCGCCGAGAGCGCCTACCCCTACTTCTGCCTCTACGTGCAGCGCGAACTGCTGTCCAACCCCGTCTTCGGCGGCACCAGGGCGGAGCGGCAGCGCCGCATGGCCAGGGGCGGCCTGGTGCTGAAGACCACCCTCGACCCCGTGGCCCAGCACGCCGCCGAGCGGGCGATCGCCGCCAGGGTGAGCGCCGAGGACACCGAGGTCGCGGCCGAGGCCATGGTCGAGCCCGGCACGGGACGCATCAGGGCGCTGGCGGCCAGCAAGAAGTTCGGCCGCAACGCCGGCGACAGGAACAACGGGCCGCACACCACCTTCAACCTGGCGGCCGACGTGCAGCACGGCGGCGGCATGGGCTTCCAGGCCGGCTCGACGTTCAAGGTGTTCACGCTGGCCACGGCGCTCAAGCAGGGCTGGCGCTTCGACGAGGGGTTCAAGACGCCGGGGATGTTCGTCCCCTCCGAGGGCTACAAGGACTGCGCGGGCAAGCCGGTCAACGCGCCCGCCGCGAAGATCTACAACGCCAGCGGCGAGGGGAAGGGCGGCCCGCACAGCCTGTCCACGGGCACCTGGAAGTCGGTGAACATCTTCTACATGATGCTGGAGCGCAGGGTCGGCCTGTGCAACGTGGTCGAGACGGCCAGGTCGCTGGGCGTCACCAGAGCCGACGGCGCCCCGCTGCGGGAGGTGCCCACCTTCACGCTCGGCGTCAACGAGATGGACCCGCTCACGGTCGCCGGCGCCTTCGCCGCCTTCGCCGCCCGAGGGCGCTACTGCCGTCCGGTCGCGATCGTGGAGATCGTCGACAGGGAGGGCCTGCGCACCCGGGTGCCTCCCTCCTGCGAGCAGGCGTTGGAGCGCGACGTGGCCGACGCGGTCAACCACATCCTGTCGGGCGTCTTCTCCCAGGGCACGATGAAGGGGCAGAGCCTCGGGCGGCCCGCGGCGGGCAAGACCGGCACCAACAACGGCTACACCTCGGCCTGGTTCGCCGGCTACACCCCCGACCTGGCGGCCGCGGTGAGCGTGGGCGACATCCGCGGCTCCTACCGCTACCCGCTGCGCGGGGTGGAGATCGGCGGCCAGTCGTACGGCCAGGTGCAGGGCGCGTCGCTACCCGGACCGATCTGGGTGGCCTCGATGGAGGCGGCGCTGCACGACACCCGCCCCACCTCGTTCGTCCACCCCGACATGTCGCGCTTCGGCGGCGGCCACACCCCCGGCCTGGAGGAGGCCCTGGCCGCGGAGAAGCGCGCCGAGCAGCGTCAGGCCTCCCACCGGCGCCACTTCAGGAAGCTGCGCGACGGCTACCGCCAGTACTACCGCTGGCTGAGCAGACGCCACCGACCCGACCACTAGCCGCAGGGATGAGGTCGATCCACCCAGCGTCGGACGTGACCCGTGTCGAACGCACACCCAGGTCTAGCCGCCGAGGCAGGCGGGGCCGAGCAACTCCTTCAGGTCGCCCATGAGGGCGGGCGACTGCGTCACCCGTAGCCGGTCCTCCACCCGCATGACCGTGGTCTTGGGGCCGTTGTGCACCTGGAGGTGCACCTCGGAGGTGCCGGGGTGGGTGACGAGGATCTCCTTCAACCTGCCGACCACCGGCGGGGTGCAGCGGCTCAGCGGCAGGCTGACCAGCAGCGGGCCGCCCGACTCGACGGTCAGGTCGGGAGCGGTCACCTCCATCGCGATGATCTTGGCGACGTCTTCACGCTTGTCGATGCGCCCCTTGACGAAGACGATGGCGTCCTCGGCCAGGATCGTCGAGCACAGCTGGTAGGCCGACGGGAAGATCATCACCTCGATCGCGCCTTCGAGGTCCTCCAGCTGGGTGAGCACCCAGGTGTCGCCCTTCTTGGTGACCTTGCGCTGCACACCCGACAGGATGCCGCCGACCGTGACGACCTGGCCGTCGGAGCGGCTGTCGTCCTGCAGCGCGGCGATCGAGCAGTCGGCCCCCGAGGCGAGGATGTGCTCCACGCCGAACAGCGGGTGGTCGGAGACGTAGAGGCCGAGCATCTCCCGCTCGAACTGCAGCAGCGTGTTCTTGTCCCACTCGCCCACCGGGACCTGCACGTCGAAGGTCTGGTCCTCGCCGCCGTCGACGGCGCCGAACAGGGAGTCCTGGCCGATGGCCTCGTTCTTCTTGATGTCGATGATCGCGTCGACGGCCTGCTCGTGCACCATGACCAGGCCCTTGCGGACGTGGCCGAGCGAGTCGAAGGAACCCGCCTTGATCAGCGACTCGATCACCCGCTTGTTGCAGACGATCGCGGGGACCTTGCGCAGGAAGTCCTTGAAGTCGGCGAAGCGGCCCTTCTCCTTGCGGGCGGTGATGATGCCGTCGACGACGTTGCCACCGACGTTGCGGACGGCCGACAGGCCGAAGCGGATGTCGGTGCCGCGCGGGGTGAAGTCGAAGTCGGAGTCGTTGACGTCCGGCGGGAAGACCTTGATGCCCATGCGGCGGCACTCGTTGAGGTAGAGCGCCGACTTGTCCTTGTCGTCCTTGACGCTCGACAGCAGGGCGGCCATGTAGGCGGCCGGGTAGTTGGCCTTGAGATAGGCGGTCCAGTAAGCGACCAGGCCGTAGCCCGCGGTGTGGGCCTTGTTGAAGGCGTAGTCGGAGAACGGCAGCAGGATGTCCCACAGGGCTTTGATGGCGGCGGGCGAGAAGCCGTTCTCCCTCATACCCTTCTCGAAGAACTCGTACTGCTTGTCCAGCTCGGACTTCTTCTTCTTGCCCATCGCGCGGCGCAGCAGGTCGGCGCCGCCGAGCGAGTAGCCCGCGACCTTCTGCGCGATGGCCATGACCTGCTCCTGATAGACGATCAGGCCATGGGTCGTGTCGAGGATCTCCTTGAGCGGCTCTTCCAGCTCGGGGTGGATCGGGGTGATCTCCTGCTGGCCGTTCTTGCGCAGCGCGTAGTTGGTGTGGGAGTTGGCTCCCATCGGGCCTGGCCGGTAGAGCGCGAGCGCCGCGGAAATGTCCTCGAAGTTGTCGGGGCGCATCAGGCGCATCAGCGAGCGCATGCCGCCGCCGTCGAGCTGGAAGATGCCCAGCGTGTCGCCGCGGGCCAGCAGCTCGTAGGTCTTGGTGTCGTCGAGGGGCAGGTCGAGCAGCTCGATCTTCTCACCGGTGGTGAGCTCGATGGCCTTCAGGCAGTCGTCGATGATCGTGAGGTTGCGCAGGCCCAGGAAGTCCATCTTCAGCAGGCCGAGCGTCTCGCAGGTCGGGTAGTCGAACTGCGTGATGATCGCGCCGTCGGAGTCGCGGCGCATGATGGGGATGTAGTCGGTGAGCACCTCGGCGGACATGATGACGCCCGCGGCGTGCACGCCGGTCTGCCTGATCAGCCCCTCCAGGCCCCTGCCGAGGTCCATCGTCGCCTTGACGTCGACGTCTTCCTCGTAGAGCCTGCGCAGCTCGCCGGCCTCGGCGTAGCGCGGGTGGTCCTTGTCGAAGATGCCCGCCAGCGGGATGTCCTTGCCCATCACCGCCGGAGGGAAGGCCTTGGAGACCTTGTCGCCGAGCGCGTAGGGATAGCCGAGGACGCGACCGGCGTCCTTGATGGCGGCCTTCGCCTTGATGGTGCCGAAGGTGGCGATCATGGCGACCTTGTCGGCGCCCCACTTCTCGGTCACGTAGCGGATCACGTCCGCGCGCCTGCGCTCGTCGAAGTCGATGTCGACGTCGGGCATGGAGACGCGCTCAGGGTTGAGGAAGCGCTCGAAGATCAGGCCGTGCGGGATCGGGTCGAGGTCGGTGATGCCGAGCGCGTAGGCGACCAGCGAACCTGCCGCCGAACCACGGCCAGGGCCCACGCGGATGCCGTTGTTCTTGGCCCACATGATGAAGTCGGCGACCACGAGGAAGTAGCTCGGGAAGCCCATCTGGATGATGACCCCGAGCTCCTTCTCGGCCCAGGCGCGGTGCTCCTCGTCGATCCCGCTGGGGAAGCGCCGTTCCAGGCCCTTCCAGACCTCCTGGCGGAAGAACTCCTCCTCGGTCATCTCCTCGGGGACGGGGAAGGTCGGCATGAGGTTCTTGAACTCGAAGAACCCCGTGGGGTCGACCTTCTCGGCCACGAGCAGCGTGTTGCGGCAGCCCTCGAGCCAGAGGTCGGAGGAGTCGACCGCCCGCATCTCGTCGGCGTCCTTGATGTAGTAGCCGGAGCCGTCGAAGCGGAAGCGGTCGGGGTCGGACAGCTGCTTGCCGGTCTGGATGCACAGCAGGGCGTCGTGGGAGGCCGCGTCGGACTCGTAGGTGTAGTGGGAGTCGTTGGTGACCAGCGGCGGGATGGCCAGTTCCTTGCTGATCCTGGTCAGCCCGTCGCGGACCCTGCGCTCGATGTCGAGGCCGTGGTCCATGATCTCGAGGAAGTAGTTGTCCCTGCCGAAGATCTCCTGGAACCTCGCCGCGGCCTTGACCGCCTCGTCGTACTGGCCGAGGCGCAGCCTGGTCTGGACCTCGCCCGAGGGGCAGCCCGTGGTGGCCATGAGGCCCTCGGAGTGCTCGGCGAGGATCTCGGCGTCCATGCGCGCCCACTTGCGCACGAAGCCCTCGGTGTAGGCACGCGAGGACAGCCGCATCAGGTTGTGCAGGCCGGCCTTGTTGCGCGCCCAGATCGTCATGTGGGTGTAGTAGCCACCGGCCGAGACGTCGTCCTTCTTCTGGTGCGGCTCGCCCCACAGCACGGGCTTCTTGTTCTGCCGCAGCTCGGGCGCGACGTAGGCCTCGATGCCGATGATCGGCTTGATGCCCGCGCCGGTGGCCTGCCGGTAGAAGTCGTAGGCGCCGTGCATGTTGCCGTGGTCGGTGATGGCGATGGCGGGCATGCCGAGCTCGCCGACCTGTTTGAACATCTGCTTGAGGCGCGCGGCCCCGTCCAGCATGGAGTACTCGGTATGCACGTGCAGATGTACAAACGAGTCACTGGACGACATGGAGCGGCGCCTCCTCCATCGAGACCGGATGTGCAGGCTCTGAGCCTAATGGGCCGCACCGACTTTTCCGGCCCGCGCCACCAGCCCCTGACGAGGTGTACGGCCTCCGCTACAGACTGCACGGCGTGCCCCTGAGAGCCGCCCCTACCTGCGTATATATCGTTTCCGTGACGAAGGAGAAACGGTGCGCGAACAGTCTGACGAGGGCTACTCCCACGCCCTCGGCAACCGCCAGGTACAGATGATCGCGATCGGCGGCGCCATCGGCGTGGGCCTGTTCCTCGGCGCGGGCGGCAGGCTCGCCGCCGCCGGTCCCGCACTGGTGCTCTCCTACGCCGTCGCGGGGCTGGCCGCCTTCTTCGTCATGCGCGCTCTGGGCGAACTGGTCCTCTACCGGCCCACCTCGGGCTCCTTCGTGGAGTACGCGGGCGAGTTCGTCGGGCCGTGGGCCGCCTTCGCCAGCGGCTGGATGTACTGGATCAACTGGGCCTTCACCGGCATCGCCGAGCTGACCGCGATCGCGACCTACGTCGCCTACTGGGCGCCAGGCTTCCCCCAGTGGCTCACGGCGCTGATCGCGCTGGCCTTCGTGCTGGCGGTCAACCTGGTGTCGGTCAAGCTCTTCGGGGAGCTCGAGTTCTGGTTCGCGCTGCTGAAGGTGCTGGCGATCTGCGCCTTCCTGGTCATCGGCCTGGCCCTCGTGCTCTTCAGCATGGACGTCGGCGGCACCAGGGCGGGGGTGGGCAACCTCACCGCGCACGGCGGCTTCTTCCCCAACGGCCTGCCAGTCGTGCTGATGAGCCTGCAGGCGGTCGTCTTCGCCTACGCCTCGATCGAGCTGGTCGGCATCGCGGCGGGCGAGACCAAGCACCCCAGGCGGGTGATGCCCAAGGCGGTCAACGGCGTGGTGTGGCGCATCGCGCTGTTCTACATCGGCTCGATCCTGCTGCTGACCATGGTGCTGCCCTGGACGTTCTACAGCGCCGGCACCTCGCCCTTCGTCACGGTCTTCGACAAGCTGGGCGTGCCGTGGGCGGCCGACGCGATGAACCTCGTCGTCATCACCGCCGCCACCTCCTCGTGCAACTCCGGCCTGTACTCCACGGGTCGCATCCTGCGGGCGATGGCGCTCAAGGGCGAGGCTCCGCGTTTCACCGGCCCCCTCAGCTCCAGGCACGTGCCCGTCGGGGGCATCATGCTGACCGCCTCGGTCTTCCTCGCAGGGGTGGCGCTGTTCTACTTCGTGCCCCAGCGGGCCTTCGACATCGCCACCGCCGTCGCCTCGCTCGGCGTGATCACCACGTGGGGGACGCTGGTCTACTGCCAGCTGCGGCTGCGCCGTACCGGGCACCGCTCGGAGTTCGCGATGCCGGGCACGCCGTACAGCAACTGGTTCACGCTGGGGTTCCTCGCGCTCGTGGTGGTGCTCATGGCCTTCGCCGACGACAACCAGCGAGTGGCCTTCTTCCTCATTCCCGCGCTGGTCGCGGCGATCGCCGTGGGATGGAAGCTGGTCAGCGCTCCTCGGCGAGGCGCAGCCCCGCCTCGATCACCGCGTTCATGATCGGCGCCAGGCGCTCCTCGCCCAGCTTGGGCGCGCGCTCGGCCATCGCCGCCACGAGCTGACGCTCCCGCTCCATGTCGCGTCCCGCGAACCCGCCGACGGGCTTGAGCGACTGCACGACGCCCGCGAGCTCGGCCCGTCGTTCGAGCAGGACCGCGAGGGCCGCGTCGACCCTGTCGATGGCCTCGCGCGCCTCGGGCAGGGTGGCGGGGCTCTCGTGCACTGCCAGCGCCCCGAACAGGGCCACGGCCTCGCGGGCCATGGCCACCTCGGCGTCGGAGGCCGACGGCGACAGCAGCAGGCCGTCGGCGCCCGCGGCGATCGCGGCCGGCGCCAGCGAGGGGTCGCCTGAGACGTCGGCGAGCACCGGCCGTCCCGACCGGGCCTTGGCGGCGCGCAGCAGGGTCAGGTCGAGGGCGACGTGGCTCAGGTGGGTGCGGGTGCCGCTCTCACAGAGCACCACCTGGTCGTTGCCCTCGGCCACGCAGTAGTCGGCGATGCCGAGCCACTCCTCGAGGGTGGCCGAGTGGCCACGCTGCACGATCACCGGCAGGCCCAGCCTGGCCACGGCGCGCACCAGCTGGAAGTCCTGCATCCACGCCGAGCCCACCACCACGCCGGCCGCGCGCTCGGCGATCGCCGGCAGGTCGGCGGCGGAGAAGGGCTCGACGTACAGGGGGCCGTCGACCAGGTCTTCGGCGGGCACCCGCCCGTGGTGGGGACGCAGGCTGACCCAGCGGGTGACGGTCCTCGGTTCGAGAGTGGAGGTCATCTCGGCTCCCATTGCTCAAGCCGGTCCCAACGGAGCCGGCGGGGTCTCCAGGAAACAAAAAGGGCAGAGACCTCGGGTCTCTGCCTGTCGCCGGCTCCAGGTGGTCGCTACAGCTCGACCGGCCCTCCGGGAGCCGGCTCGGTAAACGTGTAGCGAGGAGTCATGGATCTAAGACTACACGGGTCGCTGCTACCCGATCCCTATGGGAGTATTTCTAGGCTTAGAAGGGGGTTTGAGGCCGTTGATGTCGGATGGACAGCAGCATGCCGGGCGCCGCATCGCCGGTCGGTACCACCTGAAGGAGCCGATCGGCAAGGGCGGCATGGGCATCGTCTGGCGCGCCCATGACGAGCTGCTCGACCGCGAGGTCGCGGTCAAGGAGGTCCGCTACGCGGCCGTGCTCGGCGACGAGGTGCAACTCCTCAACCGCAGGACCATGCGAGAGGCACGGGCCGCCGCCAGGTTCACCCACCCGAACGTGATCGTCGTGCACGACGTCATCGAGGAGGACGACCGTCCCTGGATCGTCATGCAGCTGGTCCAGTCCCGCTCGCTGGGACAGGTGATCAAGGCCGACGGGCCGCTGGCGCCGGGGAAGGTGGCCGAGATCGGCCTGGCCGTCCTCGACGCGCTCAGGGGCGCCCACGACGCCGGCGTGCTGCACCGCGACGTCAAGCCCGAGAACGTGCTGCTGGCCGAGGACGGCAGGGTCGTGCTGACCGACTTCGGCATCGCCACGCTGGAGACCGAGACCGCGCTGACCATGACGGGCCTGGCGGGCACGCCCGCCTTCATCGCGCCCGAGCGGCTCAAGGGCCTGCCCGCCAGACGTGAGTCGGACCTGTGGTCGCTGGGCGCGACGCTCTACACCGCGGTCGAGGGCAGGGCGCCGCACGAGCGCGGCATGGCGATGGCGACCATGATGGCCGTGCTCAACGACGACCCCGAGCCGCCGAAGCGGGCGGGGGCGCTCAAGCCCGTCCTCGCCGGCCTGCTGGCCAAGGAGCCCGACCAGCGTCTGGGCTTCGACGAGGCCGCCAGGCTGCTGCGCAGGGCCGCCGCGGAGTCGTCAAGGAGCGAGACGGTGCGGACCCCGCGCCGCCCCGTCGTGCCGGTGGTGGACGTCGACGACACCCCGACCGACCCCAGTCTCCCCCGCATCGCGGCTCCGCCTCCCTCATCCGCCGCGTCCTCGTCGCCTCCCCCTTCGCCCTCCAGGCCTCCCGCGCGGACCCCCGCCAGGCCTCCAGCGAAGGAGCCAGAGGAGCCCGAGGAACCCCAGGAGATGGCGCAGACGGGCATGCGCCTGCCCGACGCGACCACGCCCACCGCCACCTCCCTCGCCCCCTCACGGCGTGCGCTCCCCGTCATCGCCGCGGTCGTCGGGGTCGTCGTGGTGGGCGGCGTGGCGGGCATCCTCGGCCTGCGCTCCGCGGGCCAGGCCGATCCCGAGGCGAGCAGGAGCCCGACGCAGAAGGTGACGACCACGGTCACCGCCACCGCGACGGCGACCGCCGCCACCCCCGCCGACAAGCCCTCCGCCTCGCCCAGTCCTTCGCCTTCGGCGTCTAAGACGGAGTCGGCGCTGCCGGACGGCTGGCGGATGTACAAGGACAAGGAGCTGGACTTCTCCGTCGGCCTGCCCGAGGGCTGGGACGTCTACGACCGCAGGGGCAGGCAGGTCTACTTCCGCGGCCCCGGCGCCTCCTCCAACTCCTTCCTCCTGATCGAGCAGGCCACCGACCCAGGTGACGACCCGTACAAGGACTGGAAGGTGCAGGAGCCAGGCGCCAGGGGCAACTTCGGCGGATACGAGCTGATCGGCATCAAGAAGGTCGACTACATGAAGGCCGCGGCCGACTGGGAGTTCACCTGGAACACCAACACCGGTAAGTCCAAGGTGCGCAACCGCGGTTTCGTCACCGACAACGGCAAGGGCTACGCGATCTACTGGCACACGCTCGCGAAGAACTGGAAGCGCGATCTGCGGTTCTTCGACACGTTCGCGGCGACCTTCAAATCGTCCAAGTAAGCTTCGCAGGTGCGCGTAGGAAACAGGTATCGCCTGCTGGAGCCCATCGGCGAAGGTGGCATGGGCATCGTCTGGCGCGCCCATGACGACCTGCTCGACAGGACCGTGGCGATCAAGGAGGTCCGCTACACGGGCATCGGCGAGGAGAAGCGCGCCCAGCTCAACCAGCGCACCATCAGGGAGGCGCGGGCGGCGGGCCGCCTCGACCACCCCAACGTGGTCGTCGTCCACGACGTCATCGAGGAGGACGGCAGGCCCTGGATCGTGATGCAGCTGGTGCGCTCGCGCTCGCTGGCCGCGGTGGTCAGGGAGGGGGGGCCCGATGCCGGTGGGAGAGGTGGCCCGCGTCGGCGGCGCGGTGCTCGCGGCGCTTCGGGCCGCCCACGCGGCGGGAGTGCTGCACCGCGACGTCAAGCCGGAGAACGTGCTGCTGGCCGAGGACGGCAGGGTCGTGCTGACCGACTTCGGCATCGCCGCGATGGAGGCCGAGGCGGGGCTCACCGCCACAGGCAACCTGATCGGCACGCCCGCCTACATGCCGCCCGAACGGCTCAACGGCCTGCCCGCCACGCCCGCCTCCGACCTGTGGTCGCTGGGCGCGACGCTGCACACGGCCGTGGAGGGCCGCGCGCCGTACGAGCGTGACTCGTGGGCGGCGACGGTCGCCGCGGTGCTGCGCGACCCGCCTGAGCCCCCGCGGCTGGCCGGGGCCCTGGTCCCGGTGATCTCAGGGCTGCTGCGCAGGGACCCCGCCTCGCGGATGAGCGCGGAGGAGGCCTCGGCCAGGCTGGCCTCGCTCACCGATGGGAACTCATCGACCGTCGTGCGCCCCGCGCCCGTCAGGCGCTCGCCGCTGCGCTGGCTCGTGCCTGCCGGGCTGGCGGTCGCCGTGGTGGCCGCCGGCGGCGTGTGGGCGATGGGGCAGACGGACTCACCGGCCGTGAGCGCGTCGTCCGCCGGCTCCTCGACGCCTTCCTCCTCCGCCACGCCCTCGGCGAAGCCGTCGATCGGTGGCAGTCCGAGCCCCGCCCTGCCACCTGGCTGGCGCAGACTCAGCAACGCCACGGGCGGCTTCTCCGTCGCCGTCCCCAGCGGGTGGAAGGCGACCAGGAACCCGGACGGCCGCGACAGCATCAGCGTCAAGGGGCCGGGCACCAGGGGCGAGCTCATCATCGAGTGGACCGACTCGGGCAAGACCGGCCTGACCCCCAAGCAGGAGTGGGAGAGCCTGGAGCAGGAGATCCAGGCGAAGGGCGAGTTCCAGGGTTACACCAGGCTCGGCATCATCCAGCTCACCTACCTCGGGGTCGAGGCCGCCGACTGGGAGTTCACCAGGAACAAGGACGGCCAGATGATCCACGTGCTGAACCGGGGCTTCAGGCTGCGCGACGGCCGTCCCTTCGCCCTGTACTGGGAGACCCCCGAGCAGCTGTGGACCGAGGGCAGGGCCACTCTCGACACCATCCTCGAGACGTTCAGGCCGACGTGAGCGAGCAGGCGCGCTTCTGGCGGCACCCGGGAGTGCCTGAAGTCGACCTGCTCAAGGCCCGGTACGTCACCCACCGCTTCTCCAGGCACGTCCACGAGGGCTACGCGATCGGCGTGATCACCTCGGGGGTGGAGGAGTTCGCCTACAAGGGCAGGCTGCTGCGGGCCGGTGAGGGCGAGGTGGTGCTGGTCAACCCCGAGCACGAGCACACCGGTCAGGCGGGCGTTCCGGGCGGCTGGTCCTACCGCATGCTCTACCCGTCGGTCGAGGCGCTGGGGGCGGGGCGCGGCACGCCGTACTTCCCCGAGCAGGTGGTGCGCGATCCCGACCTGGCCAGGCTGCTGGTCAGCGCGCACCTGGCCACCGAGCGCGGCGACAGGCTCGCCGCCTCCACGCTGATGCGCGCGCTGTTCGCGCGCCTGCTGTCCAGGCACGCGGGCTCGCGGCCCGCCCCGGAGGCGCCGACCGGCCAGGACGCGGTACGGCAGGCCATCGACCTGCTGCACGAGCGCATGGCCGACCCGCCCACCCTGGAGGGCCTGGCCGAGGCCGTCCAGGCCAGGCCCTTCCCGCTGCTGCGCGCGTTCAAGGCCGTCACGGGCCTGCCGCCGCACGCCTACCTCACCTCCCTGCGCGTACAGCAGGCCCGCCGCCTCCTGGAGGCCGGCCTGCCTCCCGCCGAGGTCGCCGCCGAGGTCGGCTTCACCGACCAGGCCCACCTGGGCCGCCACTTCAAGCGCGTCGTCGGCATCCCGCCCGCCGCCTACCAACGCGGCGCAGGAACGTACAAGACTCGCTAATCTCCCAGGTCATAGCCTCAGGCGGTATGAACACCGCAACAAGGGACGGACTAGGCGTCGGAGTCGCCGTCGGCCTGTCGGGCGCCGCGTTCGGCGCGGCGGCCGTCACCGCAGGACTCGACGTGGCGCAGTCGTGCGTCCTCAGCCTTCTCGCCTTCACGGGCGCCTCCCAGTTCGCGCTGGTCGGCGCCGTCTCGGGAGGCGGCGACCTGCTGGCGGCCTCGGCGGGCGCGCTCCTGCTGGGCGGGCGCAACACCCTGTACGGCCTGCGCCTGGCCGATCTGCTCAAGGTACGCGGCGGCAGGCGGCTGGTGGCCGCCCAGGGGGTGATCGACGAGACGACCGCCGTCGCGCTGGCCCAGCCGACCCCCGAGACCGCCCGCAGGGCGTTCACCGTGACCTTCGCCAGCCTGTACCTGATGTGGAACCTGACCACGCTGATCGGCGCGCTCGGCACCTCCGCGCTGGGCGACCCTGGCGTGCTCGGGCTGGACGCGGTCGGCCCCGCCACCTTCCTGGCCATCCTCTGGCCCCGCCTGGCGAGTGAGCCGGGCCTGCGCGGGCTGGCGCTGGGCGGCGCCGCGGTGGCGCTGCTCGCGACGCCCTTCGTCCCCGCGGGCGTGCCCGTCCTGCTGTCGGCCGTCGTCGTGCTCCTGGTGGTGCTCCGATGACGCTGTGGTGGGCGATCGTCCTGGTCAGTCTGGGGTGCTACGCCCTGAAGCTGTGCGGCCTGGCCGCTCCCCGCAGGGTGCTCGACCACCCGGTGGTGCGCAGGTTCGCCGAGCTGGTGCCCGTCGCGCTGCTGGCCGCGCTGATCGCGGTGCAGACCTTCACCCACGAGGGAGCCCTCCAGTTCGACCCGGCCAGGACGGCGGGACTCGGCGCCGCGGTCGTCGCGCTCGTGCTTCGGGCGCCCTTTCTCGTGGTGCTGGCGGCAGCGGCGGTGGTCACCGCGCTTGTTCGGGCCTTTACGGGGTAGCCCGTCCCTCATGTCCGAATCTCCGGGGATCATCGGCGGGCGGTACAGGTTGCTCAGAACCATCGGACGGGGCGGCATGGGCACCGTATGGCACGCGTACGACGAAGTGCTCGGCCGCGACGTCGCGGTCAAGGAGGTGCTGCCACCGCCCGACCTGAGCGGTCCCGAACGCGAGATCTTCACCGTGCGCACCTTCCGCGAGGCCAGGGCCGCGGGGAGGGTCGCGCATCCGGGGGTGGCGACCGTCTACGACGTGGTCCAGGAGGGCGGACACCCCTGGATCATCATGGAGCTGGTCCGCTCGCGGACGCTCGGCTCGCTGGTGCGCGAGAGGGGACCGCTCGAACCGGCCAGGGTGGCGGAGATCGGACTGGAGATCCTGGCCGCGCTGCGCGCCGCCCACGCCGTCGGAGTGCTGCACCGTGACGTGAAACCGGACAACGTGCTGCTCGCCGAGGACGGCAGGGCGGTGCTGACCGACTTCGGCATCGCCACGACGGAGGACGAGGCCCCGGTGACCAGGACCGGCATCCTGGTCGGCACGCCCGCCTTCATCGCACCCGAACGCGCGGCGGGCGGCAGCGCCGAGCCCGCCTCGGACCTGTGGTCGCTGGGGGTCACGCTCTACACGGCCGTGGAGGGCCACTCGCCCTTCCACCGCGGCCACGCCCTGGCCACGCTGGCCGCCGTCATGCACGACGAGCCGATGCCGATGGCGTCCGCGGGGCCGCTCGCGCCGGTCGTGCACGGGCTGCTGCGCAAGGACCCGGCCGAGCGGATGGACATCGACGAGGCAGAACGGCGCCTCAGGCCGATCGTGCTCGGACTGGCCCCTGAGGCGACCGCTCCCGTTCCTGTAGTGGTGCCTCCCGCGCTGCCCGGCTCCGCCGTACGGCCTGCGGCTCGCGGGAAGCGGCCGCCACCGCTGGTCGCGCTCGCGGCCGCGGCGACAGTGGTGGCGCTGGTGACCGGCGGGATGGCGTGGATGTCGGGCCGCGCGGAGACCCCCCAGCCGAAGCAGCCCGCCTCCGTCCCCTCAGTGGTCAGCACGCCGAGGGACACCTCCGCTCCCGCGCCCGCACCCGCGCCTGAGCCCACCGCTGTGAGCTCGGGCGACGACGGCACCCAGCCGGCACGGCAGGCCCCGACCTCCGCCGACGTGGGTCAGCAGCCGAAGCAGAGCAGACCGCCGGCCAGGACCGACCAGGACAGGCCCAGCCCGAAGCCGACCAGGAGCAAGGGCAAGGCGAAGCAGTCCTCGCCTCCCGCGGAGGAGACGGAGGAGCCGACCGAGGAGCCGACCGCGGACCCGCCCGCAGACGACGCGCCCGACGACGCGCCCGCCGACTCCGGTCAGGTCGAGCCCGACGAGGGCGAGGCAGAGGGGGAGCAGCGCGAGAAGGGCAAGGTCAAGGCCAAGAGCAAGGGGCCGGCCAAGGCGAAGGACAAGGCGAAGAGCTGAGGTCAGGACTCCGCGCGCACCATGTCGAGCGCCTTCTGCAGGTCGTCGGGGTAGTCGCTGCTGAAGGAGACCCACTCGCCCCCGGAGGGGTGCTCGAAGCCGAGCGAGACCGCGTGCAGCCACTGCCTGGTCATGCCGAGCCTGGCCGCGAGAGTGGGGTCGGCGCCGTACATCATGTCGCCCACGCAGGGGTGGCGCAGCGCGGCCATGTGGACGCGGATCTGGTGCGTGCGCCCGGTCTCCAGCTTGATGTCCAGCAGCGTGGCGGCCCTGAAGGCCTCCACAGTGTCGTAGTGGGTCACCGACGGCTTGCCGCCCGCCACGACGGCGAACCTGCCGTCGCCCGAGGGGTGCCGGTCGATGGGCGCGTCGACCGTGCCCCTGAACGGGTCGGGGTGGCCCTGCACCAGCGCGTGGTAGCGCTTGTCGACCGTGCGCTCCTTGAAGGCGCGCTTGAGGAAGGAGTAGGCGTGCTCGCTCTTGGCCACGACCATCGCGCCGGTGGTGTTGGCGTCGAGGCGGTGCACGATGCCCTGCCGCTCGGCCGCGCCGCTGGTCGCCACCGTGTGCCCGGTGCCGAGCAGGCCGCCGATCACCGTGGGGCCGGTCCATCCGACGGTCGGGTGGGCCGCGACGCCGATGGGCTTGTTGACCACCACGATGTCGTCGTCCTCGTAGATGATCGCCATCCCCGGCACCGGCTCGGCCACCGGCATGGGCGTCGTGATGGGTGGGGGAAGGGTGACGTCGAGCCACGCGCCCGCGTGCACCCTGTCGGACTTGGCGGCCTGTGAGCCGTCCACCAGCACGTCGCCCGAGCTGATCAGCTCGGCCGCGCGGGTGCGTGAGAAACCGAAGAGCCGCGACAGTGCGGCGTCGAGTCGTTCGCCTTCGAGCCCGTCGGGGACGGGCAGGCTGCGCTGTTCAGTCATTCTTGGTGGTCACCTCCCTGGTGCCGTCGATCTGGTAGCCGCGCCAGGCCAGGAAGACCGCCACGATGCCGCCGCACACGATCGCCGAGTCGGCGATGTTCCAGACGGGGAAGTGGCCGGGGAAGGTCTCGATGAAGTCGACCACGTGCCCCTGCAACTGCCCCGAGGCGGGACGGCCGAGGCCCGCGGGGTAGCGCAGCAGCCGGTCGGTGAGGTTGCCCAGCGCCCCGCCCAGCATCAGGCCGAGCGTGATCGCCCACGGCAGGCTGCGCAGCTTGCGCGCGGTGCGGATGATCGCGATCACCACGCCGGCGGCCACCAGGGTGAACACGAAGGTCATCCCCGTGCCGATGCTGAAGGCGGCGCCCGAGTTGAAGATCACCCGGAACTGGAGCAGCCCGGGGATCACCACCTCCGGCTCCCTGCCCTCGAGCGTCCGCAGCACCAGCGTCTTGGTGAACAGGTCGAGCCCGTAGATCACCACGGCGAGCGACGCGAGAAGGCCGATCAGGCGTCGCCCGACCGGCCTCGCGGCTGTCTCGCTGTCAGCGCTCAGCGGCGCTCCTCCCGCTGCTTGCATGTCACGCACAGCGTCGCCCTCGGGAACGCCTGAAGACGCTCCTTGCCGATCGGCTTGTGGCACGATTCGCACACTCCATAGGTCCCTGCGTCGATCCTGGCGATCGCACGTTCGTTCTGCGCGACCAGGTCGCGTGTGTTCAGGGTAAGGGCGATCTCGCGTTCCCGCTCATAGGTCTTGGCCCCGGCATCGGCCTGGTCGTCGCCGGCTCCCTGGGTGACGTCCCCAGAGGCGATCTCGGTCTCGTGTCGAAGGATGTCCGCCTCGAGCTCGGCGATTTCCTGAACGAGGGTGTCGCGTACCTCGGCCAGCTCCTCTGCCGACCACATCGAAGGGGTCGCGGTCTGCGTGACTGCCGCCATGGCTGCCTCCATGCTGATCAAGGCTCAAACGGTGCGGGCAGCTTAGGCCGTGGATAACGACTCGGCAAACGACCCGCCGTACGGATTACCCCTCCCGTACTATCCCGCCTCGCCGGATCAACTCCTCACCATAGGCATCCATTCCCGGATCTTTGTCGCGATTTGCTGAGTGGGATGTCGGGAAGCCTTTGCCCTCCACTCTGCGTTATGGTTTTAGCCTGCAAGGCGTCGACGGAGCCCTGTGATTGAGATCACAAGGGATATCACTCCCGAGCCGCCGGAAGAACGGCTCGCGAGAGCTCACTAGAACCGGCCGCAGAACGAAATGAAGTGGGTCCCTTCGGGGATCAAGAGGGGTGGTACCGCGGAGCCGCACGGCTTCGTCCCTTCACGCCGTCGCTGTCCGACACCGTGGAGGTCCCGCCCGAGATGTCCCACTATTTCCGCTCTCTACCCGCGCAGGTCGACCTGCCCGCGCTCGAGCGTGAGGTCCTCGACCGCTGGCGGGACGGGAAGATCTTCGAGCGCTCCGTCGAGCAGAACGAAGGCGCTCCCTCCTGGGTCTTCTACGAGGGCCCTCCCACCGCCAACGGCCTGCCGGGCGTTCACCACGTCGAGGCGCGCGTCTTCAAGGACCTCTTCCCCCGCTACAAGACCATGCGCGGCTTCAGCGTGCCCCGCAAGGCCGGATGGGACTGCCACGGCCTGCCCGTCGAGGTCGGCATCGAGAAAGAGCTCGGCCTGACCGGCAAGAAGGACATCGAGGCGTACGGCATCGCCGAGTTCAACGCCAAGTGCCGCGAGTCGGTCCTGCGCCACGTCGACGCCTTCGAAGAGCTGACCGAGCGCATGGGCTACTGGATCGACCTGTCCCAGGCCTACCGCACGATGGACCCCGAGTACGTCGAGTCCGTCTGGTGGTCGCTCAAGGTCATCTTCGACAAGGGCCTGCTGTTCCGCGACTTCCGCATCACGCCGTACTGCCCGCGCTGCGGCACCGGCCTGTCCGACCACGAGCTGGGCCAGCCCGGTGGCTACGAGACCGTCACCTCGCCCTCGGTCTACGTCCGCATGCCCGTGACCTCGGGCCCGCTGGCCGAGCTGAACGCCTCGCTGCTGATCTGGACGACCACGCCGTGGACGCTGGTGTCCAACACGGCGGTGGCCGTACACCCCGAGGTCACCTACGTCGCCGCGCGCACCGCCGACGGCGAGGTGCTGGTGGTGGCCGAGCCGCTGCTGTCGGTCCTCGGCGAGGGCGCCACCGAGGTCGCCCGCTTCTCGGGGCGCGAGCTCGAGCGCACCGCCTACTCCCGCCCGTTCGACCTGGTAGACATCCCCGGCGCGCACTACGTGGTCCTCGGCGACTACGTGACCGTCGAGGACGGCACTGGCCTGGTCCACCAGGCCCCCGCCTTCGGCGCCGACGACATGACCGTCTGCAAGTCGTACGGCATGCCGATCGTCAACCCGATCGGCCCCGACGGGCGTTTCCTGCCCGACGTGCCGATGGTGGGCGGCCAGTTCTTCAAGGACGCCGACGAGGGCCTGACCGAGGACCTCGAGGGGCGCGGCCTGCTGTTCCGCGGCGGTCACTTCGACCACAGCTACCCGCACTGCTGGCGCTGCCACACCCCGCTGCTCTACTACGCGCTGCCCGCCTGGTACATCCGCACCACCGCGGTCAAGGACACCATGCTCGCGGAGAACGAGAAGACCAACTGGTTCCCCGAGACCATCAAGTGGGGCCGCTTCGGCGAGTGGCTGCGCAACAACGTCGACTGGTCGCTGTCGCGCTCGCGCTACTGGGGCACGCCGCTGCCCCTCTGGGTGTGCTCGGCCGACGAGTCGCACGTCACGTGCGTCGGGTCGCTGGAGGAGCTCGGGTCCCTGGCGGGACAGGAGCTGTCGAACCTCGACCCGCACCGTCCCTACGTGGACGACGTGACCTTCCCCTGCCCCTCGTGCGGCGCCGTCGCCCAGCGCGTGCCCGACGTCATCGACGCGTGGTACGACTCGGGCTCCATGCCGTTCGCCCAGTGGGGCGCCAAGGGCAAGCCCGAGGGCGTCTACCCCGCGCAGTTCATCTGCGAGGCGACCGACCAGACCCGCGGCTGGTTCTACTCACTGATGGCGGTCGGCTCGCTGGTCTTCGAGCAGTCCTCCTACGAGAACGTGCTCTGCCTCGGCCTCATCCTGGCCGAGGACGGCCGCAAGATGAGCAAGCACCTCGGCAACGTCCTCGAGCCCATCTCGCTGATGGACCAGCACGGCGCCGACGCGCTGCGCTGGTTCATGGCCGCCTCGGGCTCGCCGTGGGCGGCGCGCCGCGTGGGTCACAACGCGCTCGAGGAGATCGTCCGCAAGGTCCTGCTGACCTACTGGAACACCGCCTCCTTCTTCACCCTCTACGCCAACGCCGAGTCGTGGTCGCCCTCGACGGCGCCGGAGGCGCCGCCCGTCTCCGAGCGCCCGCTGATCGACAGATGGGCGCTGGCCGAGCTGCACAGGACGGTGTCGGAGGTGTCGGCCGCGTTCGACTCCTTCGACACCGTGCGCGCGGGCCGCAGGCTCGCCGAGTTCCTCGACGACCTGTCCAACTGGTACGTCAGGCGCTCGCGCCGCAGGTTCTGGCAGGGCTCGCAGGAGGCGTTCGCGACGCTGTACGAGTGCCTGGAGACGGTCACCAGGCTCATGGCGCCGATGACGCCGTTCGTGACCGACTACCTCTGGGACGTGCTGCGCGGCGTGGACGCGCCGTCGTCGGTGCACCTGACCTCCTGGCCTGCGGTCAAGGAGGAGCTGCTCGACCCGTCGCTGTCGGCGCAGATGGCGCTGGTGCGGCGACTGGTGGAGCTGGGCCGTTCGGCCAGGGCCGCCTCCGGGGTCAAGACCCGCCAGCCGCTGGGCCGCGCCCTCGTGGGCGCTCCGGGCTGGGCGTCGCTCTCCCCCGAGCTGCGCGACCTCATCGCGGACGAGCTGAACGTGCAGGCCCTGGAAGACATGTCCGGATTTAGTACGGATTTGGTGTCTTTCACCGTCAAGCCCAACTTCAGGGCGCTCGGCAAGCGGTTCGGCTCGCAGACCAAGCTGGTCGCGGCGGCGGTCTCGGCCGCCGACGCCGGCTCGCTGGCCGCGACGCTGCGCTCGGGCTCGCCGGTCTCCGTGGACGCGGGCGAGCTCGGCACGGTCTCGCTCACCGCCGACGAGGTGATCGTCACCGAGCAGCCCAAGTCGGGCTGGGCGGTCGAGACGGGCGCGGTCGACACCGGCACCGGCGAGACGGTCGCGCTCGACCTGGCCATGACCGACGAACTGCGCAGGGCCGGACTCATCCGCGAGGTCATCCGCCTGGTGCAGGACGCCCGCAAGTCGACGGGCCTGTCCATCACCGACAGGATCGACCTGTGGTGGACGGCCTCGTCCGAGGACCTGTCACAGGCGCTGCGCTCGGACGGTTCGCTGGTGGGCGAGGAGGTCCTGGCCTCCAGCCTGACCGAGGGCGCCTCCGAGGACCTGCCCGTCCACACCGACACGGACCTGGGCCTGACCTTCCAGCTCCGCCGCGCCTGACCCCGCGGCTCTCGGAGCCCAACCTGGTGCGTGGCCCCTCATCCTGAGGGGCCACGCCACCCCCCACGCAGGATCACCGCGAATCCGCGGGAACCGGCTGAGCGGGACCATCGCAAACCCCGCCAGAACTGGCTGAACAGCATCACCGCGAATCCCGCGGGAACCGACGGAGCCGGATCATCACAAACCCCGCCAGAACCCACCGGGCGCGATAACCGCAAACCGGCAGAGCGGGGATCATCCGGCGCGCCAGAACCAGCTGAGCGGGATCATCCGGCTCGACTTCTCCAAAGCCGACGTGTCTCCTCCCAAACCGACGCCACTCCCCCAAGAAGCGTCGCTTCTCCCCCAGGAAAGCGTCGCCTCTCCCCCAGGAACCGGAACAGACAGGCCCCGGCCACATCGGCGCGATCTCAGACGAGACCTGGCCGAGAGACGCAAATCAGTCGTGAGACGGTCGACCGAAGATGGCGGTCAACCGTAGACGGCGGACCGGAGACGGAAATCGGCCGTGAGGCCGGTCAGTCGTGAGACGAGGGATCAGTCCTGCGGCAAAGGTCAGCCGTGCAGGGCTGACCTGGCCGCGAGACGGATGTCAGCTGACCCGCTGGTGGTCGTGCTGGCAGACCGCGCACGGGGTGAGCCCCTTCGACGCCGCCTCCGTCTTCTGCATCGACTGGACGCTGCTCGGCTCCGCCCCCTTGACCAGCGGGCAGGACGAGCTGTGGAAGCGGCGCGTGGCACCGATCACCTTGACGACGCCGGGACGGTCGAGCCTGACCGTGTCGTTCGCCTCCGAAGGCGTGTCCTCCTCGGAGTCGGCGGATGCGCCTGCCGTACCCGAGGACGTGGAGGAGGTGGAGCCGGAGGCGACCGGAGGCCCGGCGCGCCCGGGTGCGGTCGCCTCCGGTCCCACCGGCTCTGCGTCCAGAGACTCCGGACGGTCGAACCACCCGCCGCCGGACTCCGCGGACCGGGCACCCCGCTCGGGGTCGCTGTCCTGGCCGGGGGTGGAAGCCTTGGAGTCTGTCTTCGGCACCGGGGCGGCCATGGGCGGCCGCAGCCTCTGGGTCGTCTCGGACGAGGCGGCCTCGGACCCACCCTCCTCCGAGCCCCCGCCCCGCACACCACCGGCAGGAGAACCGCCCTGCCTAGAACCGGCAGGAGATCCGCCCTGCCCCGGGCGGGTAGAGCCACCCTGCGCGGGACCGGCAGGGGACCCACCCTGCACCGGACGAGCAGGAGTAGAACCGGCAGGAGATCCACCCTGTGCCGGACGAGGAGATGACCCGCCCTGCGTGGGAGCGGCGGGAGAGCCGCCCTCGCCGGCGCTGGCCCGCGAGTCGCTCTGGGCGGGGTTGGACGGGGAGTCGGCCTGCGCGTCGCCCGGCCGGGAGCTGCCTTGCGTGCCACCCTCCGAGCGGCCCTCGCTGGCCGGGCGCTCAGGGGAAGTCTTCGAGGGGCCCGCCGCTGGGCTGCTCTTCGTCGTCTCGAGAGAAGGCCTGCTGGAGGACGGGGTCGGGACGGCTCCTGGGGTACCCGCCACGAGTCTGCCGGGCGCGGGCTTCGGCTGCGATCCGCCCGCCGGCGTCTCGGGACGCCGGGCAGCCGCGCCCTCGGAGGGCTCGGTGGATCCACCCTCGGGGCGCGGGGACGCAGCGCCCTCGGACCGCTGAGCGGCCTGCGCCTCGGGGCGCGGAGAAAGCGTGGGAGCGCCTGCGGGCCTCGCGCCGGGCGAAGGGTCGCCCTTGGGGCCGCCACCGGCGGAAGGGGCCCCTGCGCCTGCGGCAGGACGCTGCTCGCGGGTGGGCTCGGCCGACTTCTCCTCACTCTCGCGTGGTCCGTCCGCCCCCTCGCGGGAGCTCTCGCCACGCTCGGAGGAGGACACCGCCTTCGAGGCCGGCGACCCGGGACGGGCGGGCGCGTCACCGCGCGAAGACGAGGACTCGGCGCGGGGAGAGGAGGACTCAGTGCGCGAGGACGGAGACGAAGACTCGGCCCGTGAGACCGGGGACTCGGCGCGGGAGGCTGCGGGCGCGACGCCGGAGGACGGCGACTCGGCCCTGGAGGCGGAAGACCCGGTGGCGCCGGAGATGCCGGACGGGGCGCCGGAGGGGCCTTGCGGGGCGCCGGGCTGGCCGGGGGAGGTGGCAGGGCGGCCGACGGGGTCGGTGTCCCTGCTGGCGGAGGCGGCCGGATAGGGGGCGCGGCCGACACCTGGCTGTTCGGGGGCAGGTGGGACCTGCCGCCCGCCGAGCGCGGCGTCGGGCAGGCACGTCGTGCAGGGCGTGAAGCCCTCCTCGCGCGCCTCCTCGTAGGTGAGCTCCTCGTGATCCCGTCCGCTGAGCTGACGGCAGCCCGCCACGTGGTAGCGCTTGCGTCCGGGGATCACCATGACGATCGCGTCGGGCGAGATGCCGCGCGCCGTGACGGGCCTTGGACGAGGCGCCTGGTTCGGGACGGTGGCCGTCTGCTGCCTCATCCCCGTGGGGGCGGGGGCCGGCGGCCTGGGCTGGGGGGCCATCGGCTGCGGCGCCGTCCCCGCAGGAGCGACGCCCGCAGGCGTCACCGCCGTCGGGGCACCGGGCGCGGACGGCTCCCGCGGCGCCTGCGCCCCGGCACCACCGCCGCCGGGGAACAGCTCGTGACGCCGCAGGAACGCCCCGATCACCAGGAAGAGCGCGGACAGCACGCTGACCACGATCGACCACATGATCAGGAACGGTTCAGCCATGACGAAGCCCGCGATCAGCAGGATGACCGCCGCGAGCACCAGACCAGCGCTGATGAGGATCACAGGGGGCTCTTTCGAGTGACGGATCAGAAGCGAATCTGACCCGTTACCTTACCGGCGTTAGCGGCGGTCGTTGTGCGGGCCGTCGGCGCCCTGGAAGGCACCCTGGTGCTGCGACTGGTCGCCACCGAAGGGGTTGGGCCCACCGGCGAGAGGCTGCTGGCCGCCCTGCGGGACCGAGTGGGTCATGGCGGGGGCGCCACCGCCCATCGGAGCGCTGGGGATGACGGGGAAGCCGCCGCTGCCGCCCTCCGCGGAGACGTTCAGCTCGGCGAGCTGGTTCTCCAGGTAGAGCTTGAGCCTGCTGCGGTACTCGCGCTCGAAGCTGCGAAGCTCCTCGACCTTGCGCTCGAGCTCGTCGCGGGTCTGCACGAGGGAGCCCATGGCCTGACGGTGGCGCTCCTGGGCGTCGCGCTCCAGCGTCTCGGCGCGGGCACGGGCGTCACCGATGACCTGCTCGGCCTGGCGGCGAGCCTTGGTCAGGATGTCGTCGGCCTCGCGGCGGGCGCGGGTGACGGTCTCGTCCGCCTCGCGGCGGGCGTCGGCGATCGCCTGGTCGGCCGTCTGCTGGGCGAGGGCGAGCACGCGGGCCGCGGTGTCCATGTTGTCCTCGGCGGGAGGCATGCTCATGGCCACGGGAACCGGCTGCGGCTGCGGCGGGGCCTGCATGGGCTCCGGCTGCGGCGGCGCCATCATCTCCGGCTTGGGCTGCTCCTGCACAGGCGCGGAGGCCATCGGCATGCTCATGCCACCCGGCACCTTGCCGCGCAGGCACTCGGCCAGCTTGGCGCGCAGCTCCTCGTTCTCTTGGATCAGGCGGTCAAGCTCAGCCTCGACTTCGTCGAGGAAGGCATCCACCTCTTCCTCGTCGTAACCCGGTCGCAACCGGGTGGTACTGAATTGCTTGTTCCGCACATCAGCGGGCGTCAGCGGCATCTTTTTGGTCTCCTTGGCGCGCTCGGAGTCTGTCCGGAGGGACGGTACCCGGTCACTACAGCGCGGACACGAGTTGGATCATGACCAAGACCACAATGAAGAGCACTGTGAAGCTTAGGTCAAAGGCCACCGTACCCAACCGGAGGGGAGGAATGAAACGGCGGAGAAACTTGAGAGGTGGGTCTGTTGCGGTGTATGTGGCTTCGGCCAGCACCAGAACGAACCCCGAAGGCCGCCACTGCCGGGCGAACGCCTGCACCGTCTCAAAGATCATTCTGCCGATGAGCAACACCAGGTAGAGAGACAGGACAACGACCAAGATCTCGCCAACGATCCCCACGGTCCGGCCGCGCCTCCACTTCTGGGTGCCCCTCCCGGTCTCGAGGACCCGGTCGGGTAGATAGTCATACAGAGACTCTAGCTCTGGTTGAAGAATCCGCGTTCCGCGATTCGGGCCTTGTCCTCGGCGGTCACCTCGACATTGGCAGGGGACAACAGGAACACCTTGTTGGTAACACGTTCGATGCTGCCGTGTAGGCCAAAGACGAGACCTGCCGCAAAATCGACCAGTCGCTTGGCATCGCTGTCAACCATCTCGGTCAGGTTCATGATGACCGGGGTGCCGTCGCGGAAGTGCTCGCCGATCGTGCGCGCCTCGTTGTAGGTGCGCGGATGCAGCGTCGTGATGCGAGCGAGGTCTGTGGTGCGGCGCTCCAGCACCGTCGTCGCCGGCCTGGGCGCGGGGACGCCGGGGTCGGTGTCGTCTTCGCGCTCGTGCACCGCCGGGGTGCGGTCCTGCTCGGCCCGACGCGACTCCTCCTCGTAGTCGTAGTCGTCGTCGGTGTAGGTCTCGTACCTCTCGTAGCGGTCGTCCTCCACGAGACCGAGGTAGACCGCCATCTTGCGCATCGCGCCGGCCATCGCTAAGTCGTCCTCCTGCTCATGGTCGCACTCGCTCGAGCGATCCACACTCGAGGCGGCAGCCGTACCCCCTTGGAGCTCACCGCTGATCGACCTCTACTTCGTCCGCGGGCCCCAAGGCCCACTTGAGGGGACATTACCTGACGAAGGGCTTGCGACGACCGAGCAACGCCGTACCGACTCGCACGTGTGTCGCCCCGTGCGCCACGGCTTCGGCCAAATCGCCGCTCATCCCCGCTGAGATTATGGTCGCACCAGGATGCCCGGCCTGTACGGCCAGCGCCAGATCCCGCAGCCTCCCGAACGCCTTGCCCGGTTCCTCCCCGAGCGGCGCGACCGCCATGAGCCCGCCGAGCCGTACGCCCTCGGTGGCCGCGATCTCGTCGGCCAGCCCGAGCACGTCGGCGGGGCGAGCCCCGCCGCGTCCGGGGTCGTCGTCGAGCGCGACCTGCACGAGACAGCCGATCTCGCGCTCCGCCCTTACGGCCTCGCGCCCGATCGCCGCCACCAGCCTGGAACGGTCGACGGAGTGGACCAGGTCGGCGTAGCCCACCACCGAGCGCACCTTGTTGGTCTGGAGCTGACCGACGAAGTGCCAGGTGAGCGGCAGGTCGGCGCAGGCGAGGGCCTTGTCGGCGGCCTCCTGGTCGCGGTTCTCGCCCACCTCGGTCACGCCGAGCCCGGCCAGGATCCGCACGTCCTCGGCCGGGTAGGTCTTGGTCACCGCGATCAGCGTGACCTCCTCGCGGGGGCGCCCCGCGGCCCCGCAGGCCTCGGCGATCCGCTTCTCGACCTCGGCCAGACCCGCCGCGATCTGATTTTTGCGAGCTATGTCCACAAGAAACCCATCGTGCACCCTTTGCGGTGGGACCGCGAACCCAAGCAGCCCCGAGACGCACCGAACCCCCACCGCGTCGACCCTGAGGTCTCGCAGCGGGGGTGTGATCCCCTCCCCCGGACCCTGGGGCCGGGTGAGGAATCTCACTTCAGGAAGTCGGGCACGTCCAGCTCCTCCTCCTGCTCCTCGAAGACCACCGGGCGACGCCGGCCTGGCTCCGACATGCGAGAGGAGATCGGGGTGGGCGGGTTGGTCACCTCGGGCGCGGGCCTCGGGATCGAGACCGGCGGCGCGGGCGGCTCCTCGACCGGCAGCGGCGCGGCGGCCGCGGGCGCGGGGGTGGGAGCGGGAGCAGGCGCGGGCGTCTCGACGGCCCGAACGGGCTCGGGGCGCGGCTCGGGCCGTACCTCGAGGCGCGGCTCAGGGCGCGGCTCGGGCCTGGGCGGCTCGAGCTTCACGCTGGGCGCGGGAGCGGGCGCGGGACGCACGGGCGCGGCGACCGAAGGAGCCGCGGGCGGCGCGGCGGCGGGCCTGGGCTGCTGGCGCGGCTGCTGCATCGCGGGCTTCTCGACGGGAGCGATCTCGTCGAAGCCCGCGGCGATGACCGTGACGCGGACCTCGTCGCCGAGGGCGTCGTCGATGACCGTACCGAAGATGATGTTGGCGTCGGGCGCCGCCGCGTTCGAGACGAGCTGGGCCGCCTCGTTGATCTCGAACAGGCCCAGGTCCGACCCGCCCGCGATCGACAGCAGCACGCCGTGCGCGCCGTCGATGGAGGCCTCCAGCAGCGGGCTGGAGACGGCCATCTCGGCTGCGGCGACCGAGCGGTCGTCGCCCCTGGCGTGGCCGATGCCCATCAGCGCCGAGCCCGCGCCCGACATGACCGACTTGACGTCGGCGAAGTCGAGGTTGATCAGGCCGGGCGTGGTGATCAGATCGGTGATGCCCTGGACACCGGACAGCAGCACCTGGTCGGCCGCCTTGAAGGCGTCGAGGACGCTGACCTGCCTGTCGGAGATCGACAGCAGTCTGTCGTTGGGGATGACGATGAGGGTGTCGACCTCGTCGCGCAGGGTCTCGATTCCCGCCTCGGCCTGCATGGCGCGGCGGCGGCCCTCGAAGCTGAAGGGCCTGGTGACGACTCCTATGGTCAGAGCGCCGAGAGACCGGGCGATGTTGGCCACGACCGGGGCACCGCCTGTGCCCGTGCCGCCGCCCTCGCCCGCCGTGACGAAGACCATGTCGGCCCCCTTGAGGACCTCCTCGATCTCCTCGCGGTGGTCCTCGGCCGCCTTGCGACCCACATCGGGGTTGGCGCCGGCCCCGAGGCCGCGCGTGAGTTCCCTGCCCACGTCCAGTTTGACGTCGGCGTCACTCATCAGCAGCGCCTGGGCGTCGGTGTTTATCGCGATGAACTCGACGCCCTTGAGTCCCTCCTCGATCATCCGGTTGACGGCGTTCACTCCGCCGCCGCCAATGCCGACGACCTTGATGACCGCGAGGTAGTTCTGCGGTGCTGCCACGACGAGGGGCCTTTCCGCTCGTTGACTTGCCATTTCAATGGTGCTCGAAAACTCTCAACCTCAAGTTGAGATTTAGATTTATGTCAACCTGAGGATTGATACGGACAGTAGGAGTCCCCTACCGGGCGGGTCAACTAACCGCGCCGCAAGCCCGTCCGGCGTGTCGCGCGCTGTCCTATTCGCGACCAGCTTCTCATTTCATGGAGACGACGTCGGGCGAACTGACGTCGTACACCCTGGCCGTGCGTGGGAGCAGCGCCTCGAGGACGCGAGCCTTGTCCTCGCCCCTGTCGGCCCCGCCCCATATGACCGTGCGTCCGTTGGTGAGCCTGAAGGAGATGCCCTCGGGCGAGGTGGCGCGCACCTCGTCGATCTTCATGAGCAACGCCTCGGGCAGGCCGCCGATGACCTTGATGGCGGCCACCGTCGCGGGGTCACCAGGCCCTGGTCGATCCACTCTCAGCACCGGCAGCTCGGGCGGGGCGCTCGGGCGCACCTCGGTGACCACGCCCTTGCGATCGATCAGCGCCGCCCTGTCGCCCACGGGGACCACGGCGACCGGCTGGCGCTCGACCACCTCGATCTTGAGCGTGCTCGGCCACGCCCGCTCGACCCTGGCCGAGGCGAGCCGCCTGATCGCCAGCACCCTGCCCTCCACCTCGCCCAGATCGACGGTGGCCAGCGGGTGCAGCGGGGCCACGCCCGCCTGCTTCTCGATCTGGTCGGCGGGCACTGTGAGATTTCCCACGATCTCCACCGACCTGACGCCCAGGACCGGCGAGAAGAACACCAGCCACACCGTGCTGCCCACCACACCGGCGGTGAGCAGCGCAACGAACGCCTGCCTGGCCTTCACCTCGCGGACAGCTCCGCGACGATCTTCGGCCCGAGCTCGGTCACGTCTCCCGCCCCCATGGTCAGCACGATGTCGCCGGGCCTGGCCAGCTTGGCCACCAGGGCCGGCACCGCGGCCTTATCGGGCGCGTAGGCCACCTGTTCCTCGTGCAGCGGCACCCTGGAGGCCACCATGGCGCCGGAGACGCCGGGCTCAGGGTCCTCCCTCGCGCCGTAGACGTCGAGCACCACCGCCACGTCGGCCAGGCCGAGGGCGGTGCCGAACTCGTCGGCGAAGAACCTGGTGCGGGAGTAGAGATGCGGCTGGAAGACCGCGATCACCCTGCCGTCGCCCGAGTAGGAGGCGACCACGTCACGGGCGGCGCGCAGGTCGGCGGCCAGCTCGGTCGGATGGTGGGCGTAGCTGTCGAAGACCGCCACACCGCCCGCCTCACCCTTGGCCTCGAAGCGCCGCTTGGCCCCTGTGAAGGCCGACAGGCCCTCCCTGATCACCTCGAACGGCAGGCCGAGCTCGTCGGCCACGGCGATGACCGCGGTGGCGTTGAGCGCGTTGTGGGCGCCGGGGACCGACAGGCGGACCTCACCCTTGCCGACCACCTCGAACAGCACGCCGAACCCGTCGGGCCGCACCTCGGCGATCCGGTAGTCGGCGCCCTCGGCCTCGCCGTAGGTGACCACGCGAAGGCCGCGCCCGCGGGCGGGCTCGATCAGCGCGGCGGCGCCGGGGTCGTCGGCGCACACCACCAGTGTGCGGCCGATGCGCTCGACGAAGCGCGCGAAGCTGTCGTAGACGGCCCGCGGATCGCCGTAGTTGTCGAGGTGGTCGGCCTCGACGTTGGTGACGACCGCGATGTCGGGCGCGAGCATGAGGAAGGAGCCGTCGCTCTCGTCGGCCTCGGCCACGAACACCCCGCCTGAGCCCTCGTCGGCGCCGAGCCCCGTGGTGACGAGCTGGCCGCCCACGCAGTAGGACGGGTCGGAGCCGCACTTCTGCAGCGCCACCGTCAGCATCGAGGTCGTGGTGGTCTTGCCGTGGGTGCCGGCGATCGCCACACCGGTGCGGCCCGCCATGACAGAGGCCAGCGCCGCGGCCCTCGGGATGACGCGAAGACCCTGCTTGATGGCCTCGCCCAGCTCGGGGTTGGAGTCGCGGATCGCGGTGGAGACGACCACCGTGTCGATGTTCTTGATGTGGGAGGCGGCGTGGCCGATGTGCACGCTGGCGCCGAGCTCACGCAGCTCGGTCACCATGTCGGAGCCGCGGGCGTCGCTGCCGGACACCTTCACGCCCCGCTTGAGCAGGATGCGCGCGATGCCCGACATGCCGGCGCCGCCGATGCCGATGAAGTGCACCCTGCCGAGCTCCTCGGCCGCCACGGGGGCGACCAGCCGTACCAGGCTCATGAGCGACCTCCCACGATCTCGAGCACCTTGCGGGCGAGGGCGACGTCGGCGTCCCTGCGCCCCATCGCCGCGGCGGCCTCCGACATGGTCGCGACCCGCTCGGGGTCGCGGAGGATGGGCAGCACGTTCTGGATGATCCAATCAGGTGAAAGGTCGGAGTCGTCGATCACGAGCCCACCGCCTCGCTGGGCGATCGGCGTGGCGTTGAGCCGCTGCTCGCCGTTGCCGTGCGGCAGTGGCACGTAGGCGGCGGGCAGACCGACGGCGGTCAGCTCCGCGCAGGTCATCGCCCCGCTGCGGCACAGGGCGAAGTCGGCGGCGGCGTAGGCGAGGTCCATGCGGTCCACGTAGGGCAGCACGACGTACTGAGGGTCGCCAGGAGGCGGCTCCTGCTCCAGGGCGTTCTTCGGGCCGAGCACGTGGAGCACCTGCACGCCCGCCCTGCGCAGCACCGGCCCCGCCGCCAGCGCGGCCTGGTTGAGCGAGCGGGCGCCCTGCGAGCCGCCGAAGACCAGCAGCGTCGGCAGGTCGGTGCGCAGCCCGAACCACGAGCGGGCCTTGTCGCCCATCGACAGCCTGTCGAGCTGGACGATGTCCCTGCGCAGCGGGATACCGATGAGCTCCGCCTTGGCCATGGTGCTCTGCGGGTGCCCGGTGAAGACATGGTCGGTCAGGCGGGCGCCGAGCCTGTTGGCCAGCCCGGGACGGGCGTTGGCCTCGTGGACGACGATCGGCAGCCCGCGCCGCCTGGCCGCCAGGTAGGCGGGGGTGGCGACGTAACCGCCGAAGCCGACCAGGATGTCGGCGCTCGTCCTGTCCATGATGGACGCCGCGGCGTTGATGGCCCCCGCCAGCCGCCCGGGAACGGTGAGCAACTGCGGCGTGAGCGCCCGCGGAAGCGGCACGGCGGGCACGAGCTGCAGCTCGTAGCCCCTGGCGGGCACCAGCCTGGTCTCCAGGCCGCGCTCGGTACCGAGACACGTCACGCCGATGCCTGGCTCCAGCCGGCGCAGCGCGTCAGCCAGGGCCAGAGCCGGTTCGATGTGACCGGCCGTCCCGCCACCGGCGAGGACCACCCTCATGTCGGTTACTCCCTACTGATGAGAAACGTGCCGCCTTAACGTTCCGCATCTGGCCCGACTCGTCCAGTAGGCACGTTTCTTGTCGGTCGTCTCGGTCGGCCCCGCTGCGCACCCCCCAGGCCCAGCCAGCTTAGAGCCCGCGCGGCCGGTCCGGGGCCACGCGCGGCCAGAGCCTCCCTGGCGCCCGGTTCGCGTTTGGCGAATGACAACAACATGCCAAGCGCGGCGAGCGTCGGCAACAGCGCCGAGCCTCCGTAGGAGACCAACGGCAGCGGGATGCCCGTGATGGGCAGCACGCCGATGACGGCGCCGATGTTGACGATGGCCTGCCCTGCGACCCACGCGACCACGGCCGAGGACGCCAGCCTGATGAAGGGATCGTTGACGCGCATCGCCACCCGCAGGCCCGCGTAGCCGAGCAGGCCGAACAGCGCGATCACCGACAGCGTGCCCATCAGCCCGAGCTCCTCGCCGAGGATGGAGAAGATGAAGTCGCTCTCGGCGTGGGGGATCCAGCTCCACTTCTGACGGCTGCTGCCCAGTCCGAGCCCGAACCAGCCGCCCGAGCCCATCGCGATCTGCCCCTGCACGGCCTGGTAGCCGGCGCCCTGGGCGTGGCCCCACGGGTCGAGCCAGCCGGTGATGCGGTCGGACCTGTAGCCCTCCGTGGTGATCATGAAGATCACCGCCACCGTCATCATCGCGACGATGCCGCCGAACAGCTTGATCGGCGCGCCCACCACCCACAGCAGTGACAGGAAGATCAGCATCAGCACCAGCGTGGTGCCGAGGTCGCGGCCGAGCATGACCATGACGGCCAGGATCGCGGTGCCGGGCAGCAAAGGGATGAGCAGGTGGCGCCACTCGATCCGGCCGCCGCGCGCCTTTCGGGCCAGCAGGTCGGCCCCCCACAGCGCCAGGCCGAGCTTGGCCGGCTCGGACGGCTGCAGGTAGATGGGGCCGACGTCGATCCAGCGCTGCGCGCCGAGCTGCGACTCGCCTGCGAAGATCACGATGCCGAGACCGATGATCGACAGTGCCATGAGCGGGTAGCCCGCCCACCTGAAGAAGCGGTGCGGCAGCCGGGAGCAGACCCACATCACCGGCACACCGAGCCCGGCCGACATCGACTGCTTGACGAACCAGTAGAACGGGTCGCCCGTCTCCTGCAGCGCCTCGATGCTGGAGGCCGACAGAACCATCATGAGCCCGAGCGCCAGCAGCAGCGCGCTGCACCCGATGATCAGGTAGTAGGTGGTCAGCGGCCGGTCGAGCAGCTCCCTGAGCGCGGCGGCCTGCTCCTTGACCCAGCCGGTGGGGCCCTCGACCGGGTTGTCGGCCGCGGTGCTCACGCCTTCTCCTTCAGTTTCCTCACGGCGTGCGCGAAGGCCTCCCCCCGAGCAGGGTAGTTCGCGAACATGTCGAGGGAGGCGGCGGCCGGAGCCAGCAGCACGGTGTCCCCGGGGGCGGCGAGCCTGGCGGCTTCGGTGACGACACGGTCCATCACCCCAGTGTCTCGATCGGCCAGGTCCACCACAGGGACATTCGGCGCGTGTCGCGCGAGTGCCTCGGCGATCCTCGCCCTGTCGACGCCGATCAGCACCACGCCGCGCAGTCTCGGCGCCGCCTGGCGGACGAGGTCGTCGACGTCGAGGCCCTTGAGCTGCCCTCCCGCGATCCACACGATCGAGGGGTAGGCGGCCAGCGAGGCGGCGGCCGCGTGGGGGTTGGTGGCCTTGGAGTCGTCGATGTAGTCGACCTCGCCCGTCCTGCCCACATGGGTCATGCGGTGCGGGTCGGGGACGAAGTCTCGCAGGCCCTGCCGTACCGCCTCGGTCGGGACGCCGAAGGCGCGGGCCAGCGCGGCGGCGGCCAGGGCGTTGGCGACGTTGTGCGGGGCGAAGGGGTGCACGTCGTCGAGCGTGGCAAGCTCCTCCGCCTGCCGTACGGGGTCGGCCACGTAGGCGCGGTCGACCAGCAGGTCCTCCACGACGCCGACCTGGCCAGGCCTCGGCACCCGGAGGGTGAAACCCACAGCCCCCGAGTACGGCTCGGCGAGTGCGGCGGCGATCGGGTCGTCGGCGTTGTAGACCACCGTGCCCGCCCGCTCGAAGATGCGGGCCTTGGCCCTGGCGTACTCCTCGAGGGTGCCGTGCCAGTCGAGGTGGTCGGGGGCGATGTTGAGGATGGCGGCGGCGTGCGGGGCCAGGCTGCTCGACCAGTGCAGCTGGAAGCTCGACAGCTCGACCGCCAGCACGTCGTAGGGGCCGGCCACGGCCTCGACGACGGGCACGCCGACGTTGCCCACCGCCAGCGCCTTGCGCCCCGCGGCCAGCAGCATCGAGGTCAGCATGCGCACGACGGTGGTCTTGCCGTTGGTGCCGGTCAGCGCCAGCCACGGCGCGGCCCGCTCGGGCCGCAGCCGCCAGGCCAGTTCGACCTCGCCGACCACCTCGACGCCCGACTCGAGGGCGGCGGCGATCAGCGGGTGGTGCGGCGCCCAGCCCGTGGTGACCAGCGAGGAGGCTTCGGAGGGCAGCTCCGTCGTGCCGAAGCGCACCTCGACACCGAGCTCGGCCAGCTCCGCCGCGACGACGCGCTGGCGCTCCCCCTCGACGCCTTCGAGGACGACGACGCGCTCTCCCCGTGCGGCGAGCACCCTGGCCGCGGCGGTTCCCGAGACGCCGAGTCCGGCTACGACGATCATGACTTGGGCATCCACTCCACGTAGAACAGACCGAGGCCCACGGCCGCGCACAGCCCTGCGATCAGCCAGAACCTGATCACGATCGTGGTCTCCGCCCAGCCTTTCAGCTCGAAGTGGTGCTGCAGCGGAGCCATGCGGAAGACTCGTTTGCCGGTCATCTTGAAGAAGCCGACCTGAATGATCACCGAGCAGGTGATGATGACGCACATCCCGGCCAGGATGATCAGCAGGAGCTGGGTGCGGGTGGTGATGGCCAGCCCCGCCAGGACTCCGCCCAGGGCCAGCGAGCCCGTGTCGCCCATGAAGATGCGCGCGGGAGGGGCGTTCCACCACAGGAAGCCGATCAGCCCGCCGAGCACGGCCGCGGCGACCACCGCCAGGTCGAGCGGGTCGCGCACCCAGTAGCAGTTGGGTCCGAGGTTGTCGATGCAGTTGTTGCGCAGTTGCCAGTTGCCGATCAGCACGTAGGCGCCCAGCACGGTGGCCGTGGCGCCGGAGGCCAGGCCGTCGAGGCCGTCGGTCAGGTTCACCGCGTTGGAGAAGCCGACGATCATGATGAGCACCCAGAGCGTGAAGAAGAAGATGCCGATCGCCGGGCCGAAGTCACGCAGGAAGGACAGCTTGTCCTGGGCGGGGGTGATGCCGTAGACGTTGGGGAAGCGCATCACGAGCACCGCGAAGACGGCGCCGACGACGAGCTGGCCGAGCGCCTTGGCGCCGCTGCGCAGGCCGAGACTGCGCTGTTTGTAAATCTTGATGAAGTCGTCGAGGAAGCCCACCGCGCCGAGGCCCGCCATGAGGAACAGCACCAGCAGCCCCGAGACGGTCGGGGGTTCGAGCGTGGCCAGGTGGGAGGCGGCGTAGGCGAGCAGCGCGGCCAGCACGAAGACCGTGCCGCCCATGGTGGGCGTGCCCTTCTTGCTGAGGTGCGCCGAGGGCCCGTCGTCGCGGACCTCCTGCCCGTAGCCTCGCCGGGAGAAGAGTCTGATCGCCAGGGGGGTGCCGAGCATCGAGAGGATCAGGCCCACCGCACCGGCGATGATGATGTTGGTCACTTGGTGGCCCTCCCAAGGACCAGCTCGGCCGTGCGCTGCAGGTCCATGGCGCGCGGCCCCTTCACCAGCAGCACGTCGCCCGGCCTGAGCCAGGCCGAGAGCTGCGCCGCGGCGGCCTCGGCGTCGGCCACGTGCACGATCGGCGGGCCCTCCCTGTGGTACGGCCCGCCGCCCGCGCCGAGGCCCTCCACGGCGGCCTGCTCGGCGGCCTCGACGGCGGCGAAGGCCCCGCGCAGCACGGGTTCGGCCCCCGGCCCCGCGACGACCAGCCCGCTCAGCCCCGAGGCGCCCGCGAGGCGGCCGACGCCCTCGTTGAGCTCGTCGCTCTCCTCGCCCAGCTCGCGCAGGGCGGCGATGACGGCGAAGCGGCGCCGGCCCTTGCCGAGCGCGTCGAGGGTGTGGAAGGCGGCCCGCATCGAGTCGGGGTTGGCGTTGTAGGCGTCGTTGATGACAGTGACGCCGTCGGGGCGCTCGGTGACCTCCATGCGCCACTTGCTGCGCGGCTCGGCCTCCGACAGCTCCTCCGCGATGGTCGCCACGGGCAGGCCCAGCTCGTAGGCGGCGGCCGCGGCGGCGAGGGCGTTCTCCACGACGTGCTCGCCGTACAGCCTGAGCGCGACGTGGGCGGCGCCCGAGGGGGTGCGCAGGGTGAAGGAGGCGCGCCCGCGCTCGTCGACGACGACGTCCTCGGCGCGGACGGCAGCGTCCTCGCCACGGCCGAAGTAGGTGACCCTGGCGGCGGTGCGGGAGGCCATCTGGCGCACCAGCGGGTCGTCGGCGTTGAGCACCGCCACCCCGTCGGACGGCAGCGCCTCGACCAGTTCGCCCTTGGCCTGGGCGATGGCCTCCTTGCCGCCGAACACGCCGAGGTGGGCGGTGCCGACGTTGAGGACCACGCCGATGCGCGGCGGTGCGACGCGCGCCAGGTGCGCGATGTCGCCCGCGTAACGCGCGCTGAGCTCCAGCACCAGGAACCTGGTCTCGTGGTCGGCCTTCATCACGGTGAGCGGATGGCCGATCTCGTTGTTGAACGAGCCGACGGGCGCGACGCTGGGACCCATCCGCGCGGTCAGCCTGGCCAGCAGGTCCTTGGTGGTCGTCTTGCCCGCCGAGCCCGTGATGCCGATGGCGGTGGCGGCGGGCAGCGCGGCGGCCACGGCCGTGCCGAGCGCGGCCAGCGCGGCGAAGATGTCGGTCACGATCACCGCGGGCACCTCGACCGGCCTGGTGGCCAGCACCGCCACGGCGCCCGCCTTGATCGCCTCGGCGGCGAAGTCGTGGCCGTCGGCGCGAGCGCCCTTGATCGCCACGAACAGGGATCCCGGCTCGACCGCCCGTGAGTCGATCACGACGGGGCCGCGCACCACCGCGCGGGGGTCGGCCATGCCCGACAGAGCGCCCGAGGTGATCTCGGCGACCCTGGCCAGTGGCAACGGGATCATAGGTTCTTCCTGCTTTCCTTGCGTGCGTCGATCGCCCCCGCGACGACGGCCCTGTCGTCGAAGGGGATCACCTCACCTGAGATGTACTGGCCCTGCTCGTGACCCTTGCCCGCCACGACGACCACGTCACCGCGCTGGGCGTGGCCGATCGCCAGGCCGATGGCCGCCGCCCTGTCGGGCTCGACGACCACGTGGGCGCGCTCACCGGGCGGCACCTGTAGCGCTCCGTCCATCATCGCGGCAAGGATCGCCAGCGGGTCCTCGGAGCGGGGGTTGTCGCTGGTGAAAATCGCCACATCGGCCAGCCTCGCGGCCGCCTCGCCCATGAGCGGGCGCTTGCCCTTGTCGCGGTCGCCGCCGCAGCCGAGCACGATGGTCAGCCTGCCTGCCGTGACGGCGCGCAGCGACTCGAGCACGGACTCGACCGCCCCCGGCTTGTGGGAGTAGTCGACCACGGCCTGGAACTCGCAGCCTGCGTCGGTGACGCGCTCCATCCTGCCCGGCACGCCCGTCATCGAGCCCACCCCGTGGACGGCCGCGCGCAACGGCACGCCCGCCTCGACCAGGGTGACGATCGCGCCGAGCGCGTTGGCGACGTTGAAGGGGCCCGGCAGCGAGATCGCCACGTCGTCCTCGACGCCGCCTGGGCCCACCACCCTGAAGGCGCTGCCGTCGGCGCCGAGCCTGACGTCGAGCGCGCGCCAGTCGGCTCCCGGGTCGCCCGTGGCGGAGAAGGTGGTCATCGGGATCGTGGCGCGGTGCAGGAGCTCGCGGCCGTGGGCGTCGTCGAGGTTGGTGACGCCCGTCCTGCTGAACTCCGGCTGGAACAGCTTCGCCTTGGTGGCGAAGTAGTCGTCGAGGTCCTTGTGGAAGTCGAGGTGGTCCTGCGAGAGGTTGGTGAACAGGGCCACGTCGTAGAAGACGCCGTCGACCCTGCCGAGCGCCAGCGCGTGGCTGGAGACCTCCATGACCGCGGCCGTGACGCCGCGCTCTCGCATGAGGGCGAACAGGCCGTGCAGGTCGGTGGCCTCGGGCGTGGTCAGCTTGGGCTCGATGACCACGTCGCCCGCGTGGATCTCCACGCCGCCGACCAGGCCTGTGGTGTGGCCCGCGGCGCGCAGCCCCGCCTCCAGCAGGAAGGTGGTGGTCGACTTGCCGCTGGTGCCCGTCACGCCGAGGACGGAGATGTCATGGGCGGGCTGGCCGTACACCCAGGAGGCGATCTGGCCGAGCACGAGGCGGGGGTCGCCGAGGACGAGCACGGGCAGGCCGGTGGCGGCGGCGGCCTCGCGGCCCGCCGGGTCGGTCAGGATCGCCACCGCGCCGCTCGCCATCGCCTGCGGGGAGAAGTCGGCGCCGTGGGCGGTGTTGCCGGGCAGGGCGACGTAGAGGTCGCCAGGAAGGACCTGGCGCGAGTCGATCGTCACACCTGTGACGGCGGCCAGCGGTGAGCGTGAGCTGCCTGACGGAGCGTCAAGCATGGCCGCCAGCCCACTCAGCGGGCGCGGCGGGCTGGTCTTGGGACGCATAGACGACGGGGGACGCACGGCGAGAGCGTACCCTCCCTGTTCAGTGTCCGGCGCCGATCCGCGCGGGTGACGCGGACGGGCCTGTGGGCGGAATCTTTCTGCTCTTGATGGCGAACGTCATCACGTCCTTGAACACAGGGGCCGCGATGTGCCCGCCGTAGATGTCCTTGGCCGGCTTCTGCACCACCGCGAGCACCACGAGCTCGGGCTTGTCCGCGGGGGCGAAACCAACGAAGGAGGCGGTGTAGCCGTTGTAGCGGCCCAATTGCTGATCGTATCGGTTCGCGGTGCCTGTCTTGCCCGCCACCCTGTATCCGGGGATGGCGGCCAGGGTACCGGTTCCCTCGGCGCTGACCGCGCCCTCGAGCATGGCGGCGATCTCATCTGCCGTGTTCTGGCTGACCACCCTGGTCTGCCTGCCCGGCTTGCCGGCGACGAACCTTCCGTTCTCGTCGGTCATGCCCGCCACGATCTGCGGCTGCACCCTGACCCCGCCGTTGGCGATGGCCTGGTAGACGCTGGCGGTCTGCAGCGCGGTCACCGACACGCCCTGACCGTAGGCCACCGTGCAGCGCTGGGTGCCCGACCAGGTCGTGTGGTCGGGCAGCAGCCCCGCCTCCTCGCCCGGCAGGCCGAGGCCCGGCCGCGCGCCGAAGCCGAAGTTCTTGAGCATCGTGTACAGGCCCTGGTCGCCGATCCTGCGCGCGGCCTGGATGGTGCCGACGTTGCTGGAGGTCTCGACGATCTGCTTGAACGTCATCACCTCCGTCTTGTGCGGGTGGGAGTCCTTCAACGTCTGGTCGGCGCACCTGATGTGGTCGGCCACCTTGAAGGTCGTCTCGGGCGTGACGGCGCCCGCCTCGATCGCCGCGGCGGCGGTGATGACCTTGTTGGTGCTGCCAGGCTCGAAGACCTCGGCCACCGCGCGGTTGACGAAGGACCTGTCGGGCGCCTTCTGCCAGTTGTTCAGGTCGAGTTCGGGGGCGTTGGCCATGGCGACGATCTGGGCGGTCTTGACGTCCATCACGATCACGGTGCCGCTCAGCGCTCCGCTGGCGGCGACCTGCTCGGTGATGGCCTTCTGGGCGGCCCACTGGATGTCGCGGTCGATGGTCAGCCTGACGTCGCGGCCTTCGATCGGGGCCTGGCGCTGGCTGCGGGTCATCGGGATGCGCTGGCCGTCGCGGCCCTGCTCCATGCTCTGCTTGCCGTCACGTCCCGCGAGCACGGAGTTGCGCATCTGCTCGACGCCCTCGAGGCCGGTGCCGTCGTCGCCGACGAAGCCGATCAGCGTGCCGGCGAGGTCGCCCGCAGGATACGTCCTGCGGTAGGTCTTCTTGGTGGTGACCGTGGGCAGCTCCTGCTCCAGCAGCCTGTCGGCGACGAGGGGGTCGACGTCGCGGGCCAGGAGCTCGTAGCGCGAGGTGGTCTTGGCGAGCTTCGCCGCGATCTCGGCAGGGGGCTTGTTCAGCTCCTTGGCCACCACCGCGGCCACGTGGGCGCGCTTGTCGGCGGGCACCTTGCTCGGGTCGATCGCGATCTCGCGCGCCTCGACCGTGACGGCCAGCTCGTGGCCGTTGACATCGGTGATGGAGCCGCGTTTGGCCTTGATGGTCTCGCTGACCACCCGCTGCTGGGCGGCCCTGGCCTCGTAGACCTTGGAGTCGAGGCCCTGCAGCTGGATGAGCCGCCCCGCGAAGATCGACAGGATGAACGTCATGCCGATCAGGCCGATGTTGATGCGCCTGCGCGGGTTGCCCAGGCGCAGCACCAGCGGAGGGCGCGGGGGGCGGGGCGGCGGCGGAGGCCTGCGCCCCTGCCTGCGCGGGTCGGAGCGCGGCGGGCCCTGGGGCGGTCCCTGCCTGGAGTCCTGGCGAGGGCCGCGCCGCTGGGCGCCCGCCCTCGGCTGGGGCACGGTGTCCTCGGAACGGACGCGCCTGCTCTCCTGCGCCCCCGCCCCTGTGAGCCCTCGGGGCAGGTCGAAGGGGTCGTCCGGGCGCGCCTGCCGTCCTTCGGGGCGGTCGGGCTCGTCCTTGCGGGGGCGAGGCGCGTCGTCGGGAGCGCCGCGGCGGCCGGCGTCGTCCGGCCTGTTGCGGCGGGGCGGCTCGTCGGGCGAGGGACGGCCCGCGCCGCCCTGCCGTCCCGGCCTGCCGGGACCCGCGGGCGTACGACGAACGGCGCCGGGCCCTCCCTGAGAGCCGGCGCCGGCACCGCCACGGCCGGGACCCTGCCCCCGGCCGCCTGACTCCCTCACCTGTCCTGGCCTACCTCGATCGAGCCGACCGTCGGGTCCCACTTCTCGCCCTGCAGTTCGGCGTCGCGCGCGAGCTGGGCCGGCTGCTCCTTCTTGGCGTTGGCCTGCCTGAGCGCCTCGTTCTCCCGCTGCAGCTGGGCGGTCTCCTCGCGCAGCGTGTCCTGGGTGAAGGAGTCGCGGTTGAGCACCGTGTTGAGCAGCAGCAGGCTGATCAGGCCGCCGCAGAGCAGGCCGACGACGAGCAGCACGAAGGGCGCGCGCTGCTTGCGCGACATCGGCCGCCGCACGCGCGCGGGCTTGGCCGCGGTCGCCTCCGCGGGGCGCGTGTGCGCAGCGGAGGGACGGGTCGCCGTCCGCTCCGCCGCGGGCGCGCTCGGCCTGCGGGCTCCGGTCCTAGCCGGAGCCGTCTTGGGCGCGCCGGCCCTGGCGGGCGCTCCCCGCCTGATCTCCTGCTCAGTACTCGTCAACACGGATCCTCTCTGCCGCCCTTAGCCGGGCCGAGGCCGCCCGCGGATTGCGGGCGAGCTCTTCGTCAGTCGGGAGCTCGGCTCCCCTCGTCAGGAGGCGGAACCGCGGCTGGTGAGCCGGCAACGGGACGGGTAGCCCCGGCGGGCTGGTGTCCCTGGTTCGCGCCGCGAGAACCTGCTTGGTCAGCCGGTCCTCAAGGGAGTGGTAGGAGAGAACGACAACTCTCCCACCCAGCGCCAGCGCGTCGAGTGAGGCTGGGAGCGCCGTCTCGAAAGCGGTCAGCTCCGCGTTGACCTCGATACGCAACGCCTGGAAAGTACGTTTTGCGGGGTTACCCCCGGTACGTCGGGTCGCGGCCGGAATCGCTGCGCGGACGATGTCGGCGAGCCGCTTAGTCGACGTTATGGCCTCCTTGGCCCTTTCCTTGACAATGAGCGCCGCGACACGCGGCGCAAACCTTTCCTCCCCGTAATCACGGAGGATGCGGGTCAGCTCTCCCACGGAATAGGTGTTGACCACCTCCTCCGCCGTGAGCGACTGCTCGGTGTCCATGCGCATGTCGAGCCTGGCGTCGTAGGAGTAGGCGAAGCCTCGCTCGCCCTCGTCCAGCTGCGGGGAGGAGACGCCGAGATCGAACAGGACGCCGTCGATCACGGGCCTGCCCGCCCCCGCCAGCACCTCGGACATGTCGTCGGAGGAGGCGTGGACCAGCGTGACCCGGTCGGCGAAGGGAGCGAGCCTGCGCGTGGAGAACTCGATCGCGAAAGGGTCGCGGTCGATGCCGATCAGGTGAAGGGAGGGATGCGCGGCGAGGAGCGCCTCCGAGTGACCGCCGAGGCCGAGGTTGGCGTCGACCACCACCGGCGAGGGCCCCGTCAGCGCGGGGGCGAGGAGCTCGAGCACCCGCTCGAGCATCACTGGAACGTGACCACCCGTGCCCGCAGTGTTGCCTTCTCCGTGCATTACTGAAACCCCCCTCCTGCTGAATGCGTCTGTACTCGCGGATGACGCTACGGCCCGCCACCGGTGTCCCGCTCATGGGTCCCCACCCGTAGCCGTCCGGCCAGGTCCCCATCCGCACCCGCTTCGTGGACGCCTGCCATCTGACACCGGGGAAGGTGCATCAGCTGGCGGGCGAGTGGTTGCGGGTGGAGACCTCGCCGAACGACATCACCGACGGATCGGCCGTGACTAGAGAATCCCTGGCAGCACCTCCTCCGAAAGATCGGCGAAAGCCTGCTCCTGGTCCGCCAGATAGGTGTCCCAGGCCTGTTGGTCCCAGATCTCCAGACGGGTGTTGGCTCCGATGACCACGCAGTCACGCTCCAGCCCCGCGTACCGCCTGAGGGCCTGCGGAATCGTGATGCGCCCCTGCTTGTCGGGAGTCTCGTCGGACGCGCTGGCGAAGAAGACACGGCTGTAGTCCCGGACCGCCTTGGCGGTGACCGGGGCAGTGCTGAGAGCCTCGGTAATGCGCTGGAACTCCCCCACGGGAAAGACGTAGAGGCATCGCTCCTGGCCTTTGGTGATCACAAGACCCTCCGCCAGCTCCTCACGGTACTTAGCCGGCAGGAACAGCCGTCCCTTGTCGTCAAGACGCGGTTGATGGGTGCCGAGGAACACCGGCCCCACCTCCCGTGCCTCATGAAGCGCTCAGCGCTGGTGCACCGGCCCTCCACTGCGCACCACCATACTCCACTTCTCCCCACCGTCAACTGATTCGAACCGTCTTCGGCCGCCGTTTCTCACGCGTTTACGCAGGTCAGGGCGGTGGAGCGGGGTGGGGGGCGGTGGGCGGCGCCGAGGCGGCGCGGGCGTGTCGAACGCCGAAATGATCGGTGAATACCGGGCGACCCCACCGGCCGTGGAGGAAAGGGGAGGAGCCGTGTCACGGGATTCGCACCACTATGCGACAAGAACCGGACGGATCGCCTGAACACTGTGGCTGTTCGCCGAATATCCACAAAAGTCGCTCAAGAACCCTCCTCGTCGTAGGGTCGTACACACAATGAAAAGGAATGGCAAGGCTCCCGCAATAGCAGCCCGAGCGGACCGGCCGTTGCACTTCTCCATGGAGGCCTGGTGGCAGTAACCCATGACGTCTCTCCCCAGCTCGACGAGCTGGTCTCCACCGCTCACCGGATTCGGCAGGCGATCGAATCGGTGATCGAGGGGAAGAGTGACGCCGTCCGGCTGACCCTGACCGTGTTGCTGTCGGAGGGCCACCTTCTCATCGAAGATGTCCCGGGCGTCGGCAAGACCATGCTGGCCAAGGCGTTGGCGCGCTCCATCGACTGTCCTGTCAGGCGTGTGCAGTTCACCCCCGACCTGCTGCCCAGCGACATCACAGGAGTGAGCGCCTACAACCAGCAGACGAGGGAGTTCGAGTTCAAGCCCGGCCCGATCTTCGCCAACATCGTGGTCGGCGACGAGATCAACAGAGCCTCGCCCAAGACCCAGTCGGCGCTGCTGGAGTGCATGGAGGAGCACCAGGTGACCGTCGACGGCGTCACCTATGAGCTCGACTCCCCCTTCATGGTGATCGCGACGCAGAACCCCATCGAGATGGAGGGCACCTATCCCCTTCCCGAGGCGCAGCGCGACAGGTTCACCGCCAGGGTGGCGATGGGCTATCCCGAGCCCGCCGCCGAGCTGGAGATGCTCGACGTGCACGGCGGCACCTCCCCGCTGGACAAGCTGCAGCCCGTCGCCACCACCGCCGAGGTGCGCGCGCTGATCGAGGCCGTGCGCGGGGTCTACGTCTCGCAGGCGGTGAAGAAGTACGCCATCGACCTCGTGACCGCCACCCGCCACTCCCCCGACCTGCGTCTGGGCGCCTCGCCCAGGTCCACGCTCCAGCTGGTGCGCGCCGCGAGGGCGCACGCCGCGCTCTCGGGTCGCGACTACGTCATCCCCGACGACATGCAGGAGCTGGCCATCCCCGTCCTGGCCCACCGGCTGCTGCCGAGCATCGAGGCGCAGGGCCAGCGCCGCATGCCCGAGCAGGTGGTCACCGAGCTCGTACGGCGGGTGCCCGTGCCGGAGACCCGAGCGTCGTGATGGCCGGACTGCGCGCGCTCACCTCCAGGGGCAGGTCGTTCCTGGCCTCGGGGGTGGCCGCGCTGCTGATGGCGCTGCTGCTCGGCGAGCACGACCTGCTGAGGATCGGCGTGCTGATCATGTCGCTGCCGCTGCTCGCCGCTCTGGTCGTGGCCAGGACCCGCTACCGGCTGAGCTGCGCCAGGCGCCTCGACCCTCCCAGGAGGGAGGTGGGCGGCGAGGCGACCGTCACGTTGCGGCTGGAGAACGTCACCCGCCTGCCGACCGGGCTGCTGCTGATCGAGGACACCGTTCCCTACGCCCTCGGCGCCAGGCCGAGGTTCGTCCTGGACAGAGTGGAGTCCAAGGGCATCAGGGAGATCGACTACCGCGTCCGCTCCGACCTGCGCGGCCGCTACACCATCGGCCCCCTGTCGGTACGGATCACCGACCCCTTCGGCCTGGTCGAGCTGACGAGGGCGTTCACCATCAGCGACACCCTCGTCGTGACGCCCCAGGTGGTGGCGCTGCCGCACGTGCGCCTGTCCGGGGAGTGGACCGGCGGCGGCGACAGCCGTACGAGGAGTGTGGCGGCGGCGGGCGACGACGACGTCGCCCCTCGCGAGTACCGGCAGGGCGACGACCTGCGCAGAGTGCACTGGCGCTCCACCGCCCGCCACGGCGAGCTGATGGTGCGCCGCGAGGAGCAGCAGTGGCAGAGCAGGGGGGCGCTGCTGCTCGACACCCGCAGGCACGCCCACCGCGGCGAGGGTCCCCGCTCCTCCTTCGAGGTGGCCGTCTCCGCCGCCGCCTCGATCGGCCTGCACCTGGCCCGTGAAGGACTGGGCGTGCGTGTGGTCACCGACCAGGGGCCCGAGCACCTGAGCGAGAGCGGGGTCGGCTGGTCGCTGCTCGACACGCTCGCCGTGGTGCGCAACAGCCCCGCCAGGTCGCTGGAGCTGGGCATCAACGCGCTGCGCCAGGGCGGAGGCGACGGCCTGATCGTCGCCGTGCTCGGCGCCATGGAGCCGGAGGAGGCCAGGGAGCTGGCCAAGGTCAGGCACGGCGGCGCGACGGGCGTGGCCGTCCTGCTCGACGTGGAGGGCTGGGAGGCCAGGGAGTACGGCTCGGCCGACCGCAGGCAGGCGGTCGAGGCGGTGCTGGCCGGGTCGGGCTGGCGGATCGTCACCCTGTCCGCGGGCACCTCCCTCGCCACCGTCTGGCCGAGCGCGGGTGTCAAGACCCGCTTCGCCGTGGGAGGTGCGGCATGAGGCTGCCCATCTGGTCGGGCGTCGCCACCCTGGCGGTGTCGCTGACGCTCTATCCGCTGTTCGAAGGCGGCGCGTGGCTGTGGGGCTCGCTCGGAGTGGTCCTCGCCGTCACCGCCGCGGGTGTGGTGAGCAGCAGGCTGACCCTCCCCGGGTGGGCGGCACCGGTGCTCGGCCTGGTCGCGCTCGGCGTCTACCTCACCGCCGTCTACACCGGTGAGAAGGCGTGGGCGCTCCTGGTGCCGACCAAGGAGTCGGCAGGGGCGCTGCTCGACCTGCTGGCCACGGGCTTCGCCGACATCCAGCGCTTCGCCGCCCCCGTGCCCGACGACCCCCCGATCGCCATGCTCACCACCGCGGGCGTCGGGCTCATCGCGATCGTCGTCGACCTGTTCGTCACCCGCCTGCGCAGGGCGGCGCTGGCCGGCCTTCCGCTGCTGGCGCTGTTCACGGTGCCCGCCGCGGTGCTGCCCGACCCGATCGGCTGGCCCGCCTTCATCCTCGGCGCGCTCGGCTTCACCAGCCTGCTGATCGCCGACGGCCGCGAGCGCGTGGGGCACTGGGGCAGGGCCGTCCTGGTACGGCGCAGCCGCGCCGCCGAGAGCGGCAACCAGGAGACGGCAGACACACGCGGGCTGCGCCTTTCCGGCAAGCGCATCGGGTTCACCGCGATCGCGCTGGCGGTGGTGCTGCCCGCGCTGCTGCCGACGCTCGAGCCCGACCCGCTGTTCGGGTTCGGGGTGGGCGGCAGCGGCAAGGGCAAGGGCGGCACCATCAGCGTGCCGGACCCGGTCGCCGACCTCAAGGGACGGCTGAAGCTTCCCGAGAACACCACCGTTCTCTCCTACACCAGCAGTGACGACGCGCCCCGCTACCTGAGGATCTACGCCCTCGACGTCTTCGACGGCGAGCGCTGGACGATGAACCAGACCAAGGGCCGGCCGGAGAACAGGATCGACCAGGGGCCGCTCCCTCCGCCACCCGGCCTCGCGTCCTCGACCAAGACGTCGAGGGTCGAGACCGACATCCAGATCAGCGACGACGTCGACCCGCTGAAGTTCCTGCCGCTGCCGTACCCGCCGCAGCTGGTGAGGGCGGAGGGAGACTGGCGCGCCGACGTCGACTCGCTGATGGTCTTCTCCTCGGGCGACCTGGCCAGCGGCCTGCAGTACCAGGTGGTCAGCACCGAGCCCGAGCCGACCGCCGACCAGCTCGACGCCTCCTCGGAGCGTCCCGAGGTCGACCCTCGCTACCTGCAGCTGCCCGAGCTGCCCACGCGGATCAGGGAGCTGGCCACGGAGGTCGTGGCCGACAGCCCGACGAAGTACGAGGCGGCGGTCAAGCTCCAGCAGTTCTTCACCAGGACGGGGGGCTTCACCTACAGCCTGGAGACCCAGGGGCACAACACCGAGGCGCTGACCGACTTCCTCATCCAGAGCAGGACGGGCTACTGCGAGCAGTTCGCCTCAGCGATGGCGGTGCTGGCCAGGTCGATCGGGATCCCCGCGAGGGTGGCCATCGGCTACACGGGCGGGACCAAGATCGAGAACCGCTGGGAGGTGCGCACGCACGACTCCCACGCCTGGCCCGAGCTGTACTTCGAGGGGGTGGGCTGGCTGGCCTTCGAGCCGACGCCCGCGGGCAGCGCGGGACAGGGCACCGCCCGCGTCCCCGACTACTCGCTGCCGAGGCCCGCCGAGACCACGCCGAGCACCGACGACCCGAGCACGAGCCCCACCACGGGCTCCGACACCCCTTCGGGCGCGCCCAACAGCCGCGACAGGCTGAGGGAGCTCGACCCCGAGGGCGTCTACAGCGGCCCGATCACGCCGGTGGAGACCACGCCGCTCTGGGTCACGATCGGCCTCGGGGTGGCCGCGCTGCTGATCCTGCTGCTCATCCCCGCGATGGTCAGGCTGGTGATCAGGAACCGGCGGGTGCGGGCGCTGACCTGGAAGATCTCAGGACCCTCCGACGAGGTGACGGCCAGGGCGGAGAAGGTGGACCGCTCGGTCGCCGCGGCCTGGGCGGAGCTCGACGACGTGCTGTGCGACTACGGGATGGCGCGGGCGTCGAGCGAGACCCCGAGGGCGCTGGCCCGCAGGCTCACCCAGCAGCACGAGTTCGACGCCGAGGCGGCGGGAGCGATCACCTCGATCGCCTCCGCCGTGGAGCGGCTGCTGTTCGCGCGTGACCCCGGCTCGATCACGCCGCTGAAGAAGGAGCTGCGGATCGTACGGCGGGCGCTGGCGGCCACGGCCTCACGCGGCAGGCGGATCAGGGCGACGCTGCTGCCGCCCTCCACCCTGCTGCGGATGCGCGGCGTGGGAGAGAGAGTGCTGGACGGCTTCGACCGCCTGGAGAACATCAGGCTCTGGAGCAGGGCAGCACGAAAGAACGCCTGACCCTCGTGTCGTGCGGCCGTTCCTCGGACGGAGCGGCCGCACGATCAGGTAAGGATCAGATCAGCGCTCGTCGTGACGACGGCGCCAGCGTTCTTCCATGCGTTCCATGAAACTTCCCCGGTTGCCCCGGCGCTGGCCCTTGCCCGGCGTTGGCACGCCGGACCCGGACGCACCGGAGTCACCGAATCCGTTCATGCGCTTCCAGCTGGACAGACCCCACAGACACGCGGCGAGCATGACCACGAAACCGCCGACGCCGAGCGGGATCTGGGCGATCACGACGCCGACCATCATCACGACGATGCCCAGCGCAAAGCCGATGGAGGCTTTGACCAGGCGTCGCTTGTAATGGCTGCGCGGATCGCTGATCCGAACGGTATTGGCCCACTTCGGGTCCTCGGCGTAGAGGGCCTGCTCGATCTGGTCGAGCAAGCGCTGCTCGTGCTCAGAGAGCGGCACGGCGCCTCCCAAGGACGGCCCCATTTCGGGGAAGACGGCAACGGACGACACGGGGTGTCCGAACCTCGCGGTCGGTTATCCCCAGAATACGAGGCTGTAGACGTAGGCGAAAGAAAACGTCCAACGTAGACCAAACCGGAGGTGACGTCATAGCTCTAGACATGCCTATTCTCCCCCACCCTCCGAGATGTCGCGACATCGGGCGTCATGCCTCCATTTCATCAAGTCGTCCCCGGACTAGTGAAGCCGGGACCACCGCATCGGGGCCGAATCTTCTGATCGCTTTGTCCATCGCTCGTTCGGCCTCCCTCCAGCCGGTCTCCTTCTCACCCAGGCTGAGCTGGTGAGATGCCGACCCGGCCGGCTTGAGGTTCTCCATGCGGACCCCGACAAGACGGAGCCTGACCCGCTCGAGCCCGGCCGCCACGAAGAGCTCGCAGGCCGTCGCGTAGATCTCCTGCGCGACGTCGGTCGGCTCACGCAGCGTCCGCGACCGGGTGATCGTGGAAAAGTCGGCGCGGCGCAGCTTCACACTTACTGTTCTGCCCACATGGCCGCCCGCACGCACCCTGGCGGCCACCCGTTCGGACAACCGCAGCAGTTCGCGCTTGATCACTTCGGGATCGTCGACGTCGGCGGCGAACGTCTCCTCCGCGCCGATGCTCTTGTCCGGCACGTGCGCGGTCACGGGGCGCTCGTCGCGGCCCCACGCCAGCGCGGCCAGGTGGGTGCCCGCCGCGTGGCCGAGCTCGCGCTGCAGCGTCGTCAGCGGAACCCTGGCCAGATCGCCCACGCTCCTGATGCCCAGGCGCACCAGCGCCTGCTCGGTGCGCTCGCCCACGCCCCACAGGGCGCTGACGGGCAGCGGATGGAGGAAGTCGACCACCTTGTCGGCGGGCACGACGAGCAGGCCGTCGGGTTTGCACTGCTTGGAGGCGAGCTTGGCGACGAACTTGCTGCTGGCCACGCCGACCGAGCAGGTGATGCCGAACCTGTCCAGCACCTCGGCGCGGATCCTTGCCGCGATGTCGGCGGGCGAGCCCAGCCTGCGCCTGGCGCCCGCCACGTCGAGGAAGGCCTCGTCGGAGGCGATCGGCTCCACCAGCGGGGTGATCGAGTGGAAGATCTCCATCACGCCCTTGGAGACCTCGGAGTACTTGCCGTGGCTGGGCGGGATGATCACGGCCTGGGGGCACATCCTGCGGGCCCTGCTCATCGGCATGGCCGAGTGCACGCCGTACTGCCTGGCCTCGTAGGTGGCGCTGAGCACCACGCCGCGGCCGGCGGGCGAGCCGACGATCACGGGCCGGCCCCTCAGCTCGGGACGGTCGAGCAGCTCGACGCTGGCGAAGAAGGCGTCCATGTCGACGTGGAGGATCGGGCACGCGCTGTCGTCGGCCCCGATCCTGGCGACGGGGCCGACTCCGGTGATCTGCTTGCGCGACACGACGTGATTCTACCCGAACATTCGTTCGACAGACCTCCGCGCGCGGAGGACGTCCGGCGAGGGCCTCACTTGTGGCCCAGGACGTGCAGCTGGGTGGCGATGTCGCGCAGCACGGGATGCGTGGCCGCGGCCTGCTCCAGCGCGACCAGGGCCTCGGCCGCGCCGGGCTCGCCGTCGACCAGGCGGCTCGGCACGAGGTCGGCGAAGACCCTGACGCCGTGCACCTCCCCCACCTGGAAGCCGGTCGCCGAGAGGAGCTCAGCGAGCGTCTGAGCGGTGAACCTGCGCGGGGTGGGGTCACGGTCGCCCCAGCGCCCCTGCGGGTCCTCCAGGACGGCTCTGGCCTCGTCGAAGTGCCCGGCAAGCGCCCTGTGGATGGCGCTGGCGACGGGATTGGCCGCCAGCACGCTGACCGCGCCTCCCGTGCGCAGCAGCCCCGCCACGGCGGTCAGCGCGGAGATCGGGTCCTCGACGTACTCCAGCACGCTGTGGCACAGCACCAGGTCGGCGCCGTCGCGGGGCAGGAGCTCACCGAGGTCGGCCGCGTCGCCCTGCATGGCCCGCACGCCCACCCCCCGCTCGGCCGCCCTGCGCTCGAGCGCGAACAGCGAGTCGGGGCTCGGGTCGACCACGGTGACCGCGTGGCCCAGCTCGGCCAGCGGGACGGCGAAGCCGCCCGTGCCGCCTCCCGCGTCGACGATGTCGAGCCGCTCGCGGCCCGTCTCCCGCGCCCTCGCGGCCAGCACCGCCCGCAGCGCGTCCCAGACGACGGCGGTGCGCACCGCCGGGGTCGCCTGCTTGGTGATGCTCTCAGCACGCAACGTCGGCTCGCCTCCTCGATTCCTCCGCGCTGGTGGCCCCGAACGCGATGTCTGCAGGGGTCGGCCCCGCGCGGCTGCCGTCCGCACAGGGGCGCTCCCCCTGTCGCGGCCCGCCCCCGCGAGGGAGAAGCACCGCGACACGGGCCAGCCTACGCCGTCAGGAGCGGGCTGGGCATACTAGATCACGGGGAGGTCACGGTGGGCGGTGGACACGGGCACGGGCAGGCGAGCGCCACGGCGCGGCACCACGGCAGGCTGCTGGTCGTCGTCGCGATCACCTCGCTCGTCTTCGTCGTGCAGGTGGTCGGCGGCATCGCGGCCAACAGCCTGGCGCTCATCTCCGACGCGCTGCACGTGGCCACCGACATCACCGGCGTCCTCATGGCGCTGATCGCCTCGCACTTCGCCGCGAGGCCCGCCTCCGAGCGGCGCACGTTCGGCTACTACCGCCTGGAGATCCTGGCGGCGATGGTGAACGCGGTCGTGCTGTTCGGCATCGCGATCTGGGTCTTCAGCGAAGCGTGGACGCGCCTGTTCGCCCCTCCCGAGGTGTCGTCGGGGCTGGTGCTGGTCATCGCGCTCTTCGGCCTGGCGGTCAACGCGCTCTCCCTCGGCCTGCTGCACAGGGGGCAGCAGGAGTCGCTCAACGTGAGGGGTGCCTACCTGGAGGTCCTGGGCGACCTGCTGGGGTCGGTGGCGGTCGTGGTGGCCGCGGTGGCCATCCAGCTGACCGGCTGGTGGGTCATCGACCCGATCGCCTCGGTCGTGGTGGCGACGATGATCCTGCCGAGGGCGTGGCGGCTGCTGCGCGAGGCCGTCGAGGTGCTGCTGGAGGCCACGCCGAAGGGCATGGACCTGAGCGAGATCCGCAGGCACATGATGGACAGGCACGGCGTGCTGGACGTGCACGACCTGCACGCCTGGACGCTGACCAGCGGGCTGCCCGTGCTGTCGGCGCACGTCGTGGTGGAGGACTCACGTCTCAGGGACGCGGGGCGGCTGCTCGACGAGTTGCACGAGACGCTGCTCGGGCGCTTCGACGTCGAGCACTCCACGATCCAGATCGAACCCGTCGGCCACTCCGACCACGAGGGCGCCAGGCACGCCTAGCCGCCGGCCTCCACACCTACGCGCGGCCTCCATGCCTACGCGTCGAAGGCGGCCAGGACGCGTTTGGGGGCGCGCAGGCGCCAGGCGTCGGTGAGCAGTTCGGCCAGCTCCTCCACCTCGACGGCGCCGAAGCGCACCAGCACCGCGGCGTGGCCGTCGTAGTGCGGCAAGGTGAAGAACGTGCCGGGCTCGGCGGCGACCAGCTCGCGCTTGTGCTCCTCCGAGGCCACGGGCAGCACGAGGACGTCGCCCTCCTCCCTGATCCTGGCGAACCACCTCGCCTTGACGTAGAAGGCAGGCGTGCCGTGCATGGGCCGCTCGGCGCTCTCGGGCAGCTCGAGCGCGATCCGCCGCACGTCGTCCTCGGTCACCATGTCCCCATCATGCCGCCCGCCCCCGGCCAGAACCACCCGGGCGGGCGCGTGGTTCCGTCTTCGGGAACCGAGAACGCAGGTGAGGTGATGCCGTTCTCGAGGGCGCGAGGAGAGCCACGGACGCGGTCTCGTGGAGGCGCGTGTGAGGGAGTCCGCTTCCGGGGTCCGTTGACCGGGCCCGGCCACGTGCGCTGGAGGAGCGTTCCCCTGGACGGACCCGGGCCACGCACCGAGGGTGGCGCGTGGCCAGGCCTGGCCGTACAGGAGAACGGGTTTACAGGGTGATGCTGGGTTTGAGCTGCTTGAAGCGCGCCAGGAGGCCGTTGATGAACTGGGGCGACTCGTCGGTGGACAGCTCGGAGGCCAGGTGCACCCACTCGCTGATCACCACGCCCTCGGGCACGTCGGGCATCCACAGCAGCTCGTAGGTGCCGCCGCGCAGCAGGTTGCGGTCGACCGCGGGCATGCGCTCCAGCGTCCACCCCTCGGCGTAGGTCGTGATGAGCTCGTCGATGCGCGCCGCGTGCCGGGCCACACCCTCGACGATCGCCGAGGTGTACTCGTTGACCGGCGGCTCCTGCCGCTCCACGCGCTCGGCGAGGATCTTCAGCGGGTCTTCCTCACGCGCCTCGGCCTCGAAGAGGATGTCGAGGGCGCGCCTGCGTGCTTTACCTCGGGCGGACACTCAGGCCCGGCCGAGGTATTCGCCGCTGCGGGTGTCGACCTTGACCTTCTCGCCGGTCGTGATGAACAGCGGCACCTTGATCTCGGCGCCGGTCTCGAGCGTGGCGGGCTTGGTGCCACCGGTGGAGCGGTCGCCCTGAAGGCCGGGCTCGGTGTTGGCGATCAGCAGCTCGACCGCCGCGGGCAGGTCGACGTAGAGCGCGGCGCCCTCGTTGAAGGCGACGGTGGCCAGGGTGTTCTCGAGCATGTAGTTGGCGGCGTCGCCGACGGTCTTGGCGGGCACGTTGACCATGTCGTAGGTCTCGGTGTCCATGAAGACGAAGTCGTCGCCGTCCTTGTAGGAGAACTGCATCTCGCGCTTGTCGACGTTGGCCACGTCGACCTTCACGCCGGCGTTGAAGGTCTTGTCCACGACCTTGCCCGAGAGGACGTTCTTGAGCTTGGTGCGCACGAACGCACCGCCCTTGCCCGGCTTGACGTGCTGGAACTCCACAACGGACCAGAGCTCACCGCCGTCGAGCTTCAGCACGATGCCGTTCTTGAGGTCGTTGGTCGTCGCCACTCGCTTCTCCCGGATGCGGCCGCTCTACAGGACGAGCAGCTCCTTGGTCGTCTTCGTGAGGAGTTCCGATCCGCCTTCACGCGTCACGAGCGTGTCCTCGATGCGGACCCCACCCCGGCCCGGAAGGTACACCCCCGGCTCGACAGTGATCGGAACTCGATCCTCTAGTCTACCGGTCCGCGAAGGACCCAGGAACGGCTCCTCGTGGATCTCCAGGCCGACGCCGTGTCCCAGGCCGTGGCGGAAGTGCTCGGCGTGTCCCGCCTCGGCGATCAGCGACCTGGAGGCGGCGTCGACGTCGCTCGCCCCTGCGCCCGGTCGCACGGCCTCGCGCCCGGTCCGCTGGGCCTCGCGGACGAGGTCGTAGACCTCCCGCTGCCAGCCGTCGAGGTGGCCGAGGGCGACGGTGCGGGTCATGTCGGCGTGGTAGCCCTTGTAGAGGGCGCCGAAGTCGAGGGTGACCAGGTCGCCCGCGCGCAGCTCGCGGTCGGTCGGCGCGTGGTGCGGGACGGCGCCGTTCTCGCCGGCCGCCACGATCGACTCGAAGGCGGGCCTGTCGGCGCCGAGCTCGACCATGCGGGCCTCGAGCACGCGGGCGACCTCGCGCTCGGTCACGCCCGGCCGGATCCTGTCCTGGATGTCGGCGAAGGCCTGGTCGGAGATGGCGCAGGCGGTGCGCAGCAACTCGATCTCCTCCTCGTCCTTGACCGTGCGCAGTCGCTCGACGAGGGGCTCCAGCGCGACCAGACCCTCGCCCAGCCGGTTGTAGACCGCCACGGTCATGTGCCCCGCCTCGATGCCGACGCCCTTCGCGGCCAGCTCGCCCGCGACGTCGGTGGCCTCCACGACCTCGACGTCGAGCCCGCGCGTCTTGTCGATGTAGCGGGAGTCGGTGGCCAGGCGCGCCGAGCCGTCCGCCCTGACCAGGACGGCGGCGTTGGAGCTGTCGAGTCCTGTGAGGTAGCGGACGTTGACCGGGCTGGTGACGAGAACGGCTTCGACGCCGTGCGGCAACGCGGCGAGGGCGGCCCTGCGCCGGGCGAAATCCATGGGCATTTCACCAAGTATTGACCACGTTCGCGGCAGGCGGCTACGGTCGCCTTGAAGGTTAGGAAGGTTTACTAACTTGTGGAGCAGCCGATGCGGATCGTCTTAGCCCTCGCCCTCGCCCTCACAGGAGCGCCAGCCATGCAACCGAGTGGCCACATCCGCGTCGACCAGGTCGGTTTCGCGCCGGGCGAGGCCAAGCACGCCTATCTCATGACCAGCGGAAAGCCTGCCGGCTTCACGGTGGTGGACAGCAGGGGCAGGCCGGTGCTGAAGGGCACGGCGGGCCGCGACCTCGGCGCGTGGAACGCCGCCTACGCCCACGTCTACGACCTCGACCTGACCGGGCTGAAGCGGCCCGGCAGCTACCGGATCAAGTCGGGCGGCCTCACCTCCGCCGAGTTCGCGATCGCCCCCTCTCCCCTGCTGGCGCTGCCCGCCTCCAAGATCGTGACGTTCTTCGGCGGCCAGCGCGACGGCGGCAGGCGCCACTCCACGGACAAGGCGGCCGACGTCTACGACTGGCCCGTCTTCACCGGGCCCGACACCGACCAGATCAAGGGCGAGCTGACAAAGGTCGGTGGCCCCGTCGACGTCGAGGGCGGCTGGTTCGACGCGGGCGACTACCTGAAGTTCACCCACATCCTGGCCTACGTCGACACGCTGATGTGGGCGGCCAGAAGGGACGGAGGGCGGTTCACCGACCCACGTCTGAGGTCCGAGGCCGAGCACGGCCTGAAATATCTGGACAAGATGTGGGACGGGAAATCCAAGACTCTCTACATCCAGGTGGGCGTCGGCGCGGGCAACGCCGAGGGCACCTTCGTCGGCGACCACGACATCTGGCGCCTGCCCGAGAGCGACGACTCCTCAGCGGAGAAGTACATCCGCAACCGCCCGGTCTTCAGGGCCGCCCCGCCCGGCGAGCCGATCAGCCCCAATCTCGCCGGCCGTACGGCGGCGGCCTTCGCGCTGGCCGCCCAGGTCGAGCCCGACAGGCGCAGGGCGCGGGCGTGGCTCGACCAGGCCGCCGAGATCTACGCCATGGCGAAGACCACGGACGTCGGCCCGCTGGTCACCTCCCTGCCGCACGCCTTCTACCCCGAGAGCGTCTGGCGCGACGACATGGAGCTGGGCGGCGCCGAGCTGGCGCTGGCCGCCCAGCGCCTCGGCGACCCCAGGGCGGCCCAGTGGCTGGCGCAGGCCTCCCACTGGGCGCAGGAGTACATCGCCAACGACACCGGCGACACCCTGAACCTCTACGACGTGAGCGCCCTGGCCCACACCGACCTGATCAGGGCGGGGGCGGCGATGAAGGACGCCCTGGCCGCCGATCTGAAGGCGCAGCTGGAGATCGGCGCCTCCCGCGCCGCGAAGGACCCGTTCAGGGCGGGAGCGCGCTACGACCAGTTCGACTCGGTGCCGCACGCCTTCGGCCTGGCCGCCACTTCCAGGCTCTACAGGTCGGTGACGGGTGACCGCTCCTACGACGCCTTCGGCACCCAGCAGCGGGGGTGGGCCTTCGGCGCCAACCCATGGGGCGTCTCCTTCGTCCAGGGCGTCGGCGACAACTCGATCGCCTGCCCGCACTACCAGATCGCCAACCTGACGGGCAGGCCCGCGACCGGCGCCGTGGTCAACGGGCCCAACGCGGCCTCGCTGTTCGACGACGGACTCGGCGGCCACTTCGAGGAGATGGCCAAGTGCCCCGCCGACGGCGTGGACCGATACGAGGAGTTCACCGGGCGCGGCAGCAGGTTCGTCGACGACGTGCGGTCGTGGCAGGCCTCCGAGCCCGCCGACGACTTCGCCGCGATCGCGCTCTACGCGCTCACCCTGATGGCCAGGGACTGACCCGCCCGTACGGCGGGGTCAGCGCTTCCTGCCGATCCCGCCGTACTGGTGCACCTAGCGGCCGGTGTACTCGGTGGCGCCCAGATCTCCTCGCCCACCGCCCTGTCGGGCGCGTGGTGTCCCTGCCGCCCAGCCAGTAGTCCCGCACCCTGGCCGGGTGCTGCACGCTGGAGTCGATCCTGTCGAGCCTGTCCCGAGAGTCACTGGAGCCCCCCGTGTGGTCGGTCCGCTCTGGTCAAGATCGATCTAATTGATCGTCCGCGGGAGCGGCCGCGTGTCCCGAATTCACGCTCGGCCGTAGCCTGAAGGGGTGCTGCGGCGGACAATCAAGGCAATGGACATCGAGTCGCCCGCGAAACTGGCCGACCTGCTCGACCAGCACGCCTACCTCGCCGACGAGGGGCTGTCGACGGCCGTCTTCCTCGCCCTCAAGATGGGACGCCCGTTGTTCCTCGAGGGAGAGGCGGGGGTCGGCAAGACCGAGCTGGCCAAGACCATGGCCCTGCTCCTCGACGCCCCGCTGATCCGCCTGCAGTGCTACGAGGGCCTCGACGCCGCCCAGGCGCTCTACGACTGGGACTTCGCCCGCCAGCTGCTCCACCTCAAGGCGGCGGAGGCGGCCGGGATCACCGACGCCGGCAGGCTGGAGGGCGAGATCTACGACCGGCGCTTCCTCATCGCGCGCCCGCTGCTCAGGGCGATCGAGACCGATCCCGCGGTGCTGCTGGTGGACGAGATCGACAGAGCCGACGACGAGTTCGAGGCGTTCCTGCTCGAGGTGCTGTCGGACTTCACGATCTCCGTCCCCGAGCTCGGCACGATCAGCGCGCGCACGCCGCCTGTCGTGGTCGTCACCTCCAACCGCACCCGCGAGGTCCACGACGCGCTCAAGCGCCGCTGCCTCTACCACTGGCTCGAGCATCCGAGCTTCGAGCGGGAGGTGGCCATCCTGCTGCGCAGGCTGCCCGAGTGCACCGAGGCGCTGGCCCGCCAGGTGGCGGGCACGGCCGCGCGGCTGCGCGAGCACGGCCTGGTCAAGCCGCCCGGCATCGCCGAGACACTCGACTGGACCGAGGCCCTGCTCACGCTCGGCGCCCGCGACCTCGATCCGGGGCTGGCCGCCGTCACGCTCGGCGCGGCGCTGAAGTACAGGGAGGACGTGGAGAAGGTGCTCGGCAGCGGGGTCCTCGGCCGTGCGTAAGCTGGCAGCCACCATGACGGGCTTCGCCCGCACGCTGCGGGCCGCAGGGGTGGGGGCCGACCACGAGCGCACCCAGAACCTGCTGAAGGCCCTCGGCCACCTCGACGTGGCCCGCCGCGAGGACGTCTACTGGGCAGGCCGCCTCACCCTGTGCGCCACGCCCGACGACCTGCCGCGCTACGACCGCTGCTTCGCCGCCTACTTCGGCGGCAGGCGGGCCGTGCGGGGCCTGACGAGAGCCGCGACGGTCACCAGGCACCTGGCAGGGGGCGAGGGAGAGGGCGAGCGGGGCCAGGAGGCGGTGCTCGCCACCGCCAGCCCTGTCGAGGTGCTGCGCCAGAGGGACGTGTCGGCGCTGAGCGAGGCCGAGCGCGCCGAGGTGCACCGCATGCTCGCCCTGCTGCGTGCCCGCAGGGAGCGGCGGCTCTCGCGCAGGCTCGTACCCTCCCGCAGGGGCAGGCTCGACCAGCGCAGGACCGTCCGTGAGGCGCTCAGGAAGGGCGACGTCGCGCGCCTGCGCCACCGCGACCGCACCACCAGGCCGCGCAAGGTGGTGCTGCTGGTGGACGTCAGCGGCTCGATGGCCCCCTACGCCGAGACGGTGCTGCGCTTCGCGCACGCCATGGCCAGGACCGAGCCCAGGGCCACGCGGGTCTACTCGATCGGCACCAGGCTCACGCCGATCAGCGTCGAGCTGCGCCACCGCGACCCCGGCACCGCGCTCGCCGAGGTCTCCAAGGCGATCCCCGACTGGAGCGGGGGCACCCGGCTCGGCGAGGAGCTGCGAGAGCTGCTGACCAGGACCAGCGTGCGCGGCGCGATCGTGGTCGTCGCCTCTGACGGCTGGGAGCGCGGCGACCCCGCGCTGCTCGGCGAGCAGATGGCGCGGCTGGCCCGCCAGGCGCGGCGGGTCATCTGGGTCAACCCGCACAAGGGACACGAGGACTACCAGCCGCTCACCGGGGGGATGCGCGCGGCGCTGCCGTTCATCGACGACCTGGTGGCAGGCCACAGCCTGGCCGCCTTCGAGGAACTCTCCGAGAGGCTTTCAGATGCGCGACGTCCTGCCTGAGATCATGCGGTGGTGGGAGTCCGGGCTGCGCTTCGGCCTGGCGACCGTGGTCCGGACCTTCTCCAGTGCGCCCAGGCCTCCTGGGGCGGCCATGGCGGTGCGCGGCGACGAGGTGGTGGGCAGCGTCTCGGGCGGCTGCGTCGAGGGGGCGGTCTTCGAGCTGGCCTCCGAGATCGAGACCCCCGTGCTCCAGAGGTACGGCGTCAGCGACGACGACGCCTTCTCTGTGGGGCTGACCTGCGGCGGCACCATCGACATCCTCGTCGAGCCGATCTCGATCGAGTCCTATCCCGAGATGGGTGAGATCTTCGCCTCCGTCAGGGCGCACGAGCCTGTGGCCGTCGCGACGGTCGTGGCGGGCCCCGGTGTCATGGGCGCGCGCAGGGTGATCTGGCCAGGCCGCGCCTCGGGCTCGCTCGGAGTCGAGCGGCTGGACGAGGCGGTGGACGACGACGTGCGCGGCATGCTGGCCCAGGGCCTGACCGGGATCAGGCACTACGGCGAGCACGGCGAGCGCCGCCTGGACGACCTGTCCGTCTTCGTGCAGTCGTTCGCGCCGCCGCCGCGCATGCTGGTCTTCGGCGCCATCGACTTCGCCGCCGCCGTCGCGCGCATGGGCAAGTTCCTCGGCTACCACGTCACCGTCTGCGACGCCAGGCCCGTCTTCGCCACCGCCAAGCGCTTCCCCGAGGCCGACGAGGTGGTGGTCAAGTGGCCGCACGACTACCTGGCCTCCATCCAGGTCGACGAGCGGACGGTGATCTGCGTGCTCACCCACGACCCGAAGTTCGACGTGCCGCTGCTGGAGGTGGCGCTGCGCACCCGCGCGGGCTACGTCGGGGCGATGGGCTCGCGCCGTACGCACGAGGACAGACTGGCCAGGCTGCGGGAGGCGGGTCTGACCGAGCGGGAGCTGAGCCGGCTGCGCTCACCCATCGGGCTCGACCTGGGGTCGCGCACGCCCGAGGAGACCGCCGTGTCGGTGATGGCGGAGCTGATCCAGTTGCGCTGGGGTGGGAGCGGTCGCCCGCTGAGCGAAACCGGCGGGCGCATCCACGGGGAGGTCTGATGACACAGGTGGTGGGGCTGCTCCTGGCGGCCGGGCGAGGGGCGCGCCTCGGCAGGCCCAAGGCGCTGCTGGAGTACGAGGGCGAGCGGCTGGTCGACAGGGGTGTGCGGCTGCTGCACGAGGGCGGCTGCCACCCGGTGATCGTCGTGCTCGGCGCGGCGACGGTGCAGGTGCGCGGCGCGGTGGTGGTGCGCAACCCCTCCTGGCGTGACGGCATGGGCTCCTCGCTGCGGGTGGGCCTGGCCGCGCTGCCCTCCGACGCCACGGCGGTGGTGGTCGCGCTGGTGGACCAGCCGTTCGTCGTGCCCGCCGCGGTGCGGGCGCTGATCGACAGCGGGGCCGAGCTCGCCGTCGCCACGTACGGAGGGCGCCGCCGCAACCCGGTGCTGATCGCCAGGCGGCACGTCGAGCGGGTGGCGGAGCTGGCGGTGGGCGACGTCGGGGCCAGGCCGTTCCTGAAGGCCCACCCCGAGCTGGTCACCGAGGTGGAGGTGCCCGGCGATCCTCGCGACATCGACACGCCCGAGGACCTGGCCCGCCTGGTGGCCGGTGAGGCCCCCGGCTGACCGGGGCGCGCACCGGGTCAGGGCGGGCCGGGTCAGGGGCGGGCCGGGTCAGGGGCGGGCCGGGTCAGGGGCGGGCCGGGTCATCAGAGGCGAAAGGAGGCCGTCGCGGCGCGGTGGTCGCTGCCCGTCGCGGGGGCCACTCCCGCGTGGGTGGGCTTCAGCCCCTTGTAGAGGATGTGGTCGGGCCTGGTGATCGGGAAGCTCGACGGCCAGGTGAACCCGAACCCCTCCCCCACCTCCTCCTGCGCGTTGAGCAGCGGCGGCGTGAGGTTGCTCAGGCCCCTGTCGTAGGTGGCGGTGTTGAGGTCGCCGAGCAGCAGGATGCGCTCGCTCTTGTCGGCCTCGATGAGCTTGCGCGCCTCCGCCAGTGTCCTGTCGCGGGTCGCGGTGTGCCCGGGACGGGCGGAGGCCAGGTGCATCACGTAGACGGTGACGTCGCCCTCGGGGGTCTTGGCCACCGTGCGCAGGGCGCGCTCCCAGCCGAGGCCGACGTCGAAGTAGTCGGGTTCGGACAGCGGGAACCTGCTCCACAGCCCGACCGTGCTGACGTTCCGGTGGAACTTGAAGATCTTGTTGAGCGCCTTGGCGGCGGGCCCTCCGGGCGTGAGCTCCTGCGCGGCGACCATGTCGAGGCCCTCGGCGATGGCCCGCACCGCCGAGCCCGAGGAGTTGTTGCGCACGCCCACGTTGACCGTGGCCACCGACAGGTCGCTGGCCCCTCCCGGGGACGAGCGCAGCACGTCGGGGCCGAACATCACGCCCCACACCAGGGCGGGAAGCAGGGCCGCCACGGCGGCCCCCGCCGAGCGCGCCAGCAGCGCCAGGAGCAGCAGCACCGGTATCGCGAGCCCAAGCCAGGGCAACAGACTCTCCATGATGGGGGTGAACCCACCCAGCGCGGGAATCAGACGGTGTCCCGCCAGAATCGCCGCCAGGACGATCGCCCCCGCGATCACCGCACGCTTCAGCACGCTGCTCCTCTCGCCCCCTGAGTTGACCAGGTTAGGCGGTCGCCGAGCGACACGCGAAGCGCTAACCTGAGGCCGAACATAGTTCGGTTACTAGGGAGTTCGGCATGCGGATCGGGATGGCGCTCAACTACTCAGGGGGCTTCAAGGAGACGGTCGCCGAGCTGGCCGACTACGAGAAGGCCGGGCTCGACATCGTCTTCGTGGCCGAGGCCTACTCCTTCGACGCCGTGAGCCAGATGGGCTACATCGCGGCCAGGACCGAACGGCTGGAGATCGCCTCCGGCATCCTGCCGATCTACTCGCGCACGCCCACCCTGCTGGCCATGACGGCCGCGGGCATGGACTACGTCTCCGACGGGCGCTTCACGCTGGGCCTCGGCGCCTCGGGTCCGCAGGTGATCGAGGGCTTCCACGGCGTGCCCTACACCGCCCCGCTGGGCCGTACGCGCGAGGTCATCGAGATCTGCCGCAAGGTCTGGGAGCGCGAGCGCGTCACCTACGAGGGCAAGCACTACACGCTGCCGCTGCCGGCCGACAAGGGCACGGGGCTCGGCAAGCCGCTCAAGCTGATCAACCACCCCGTGCCCTCGCGCATCCCGATCGTGGTGGCCGCCATCGGCCCGAAGAACGTCGAGCTCACCGCCGAGATCGCCGAGGGCTGGGAGCCGATCTTCTACATGCCGGAGAAGGCCGCCGACGTCTGGGGCCCCTCGCTGGCGGCGGGCAAGGCCAAGCGCGACGCTTCGCTGGGCGAGCTCGACGTCATCGCGCAGGCCGCGCTCTACATCGGTGAGGAGGGCGCGGGACTGCTGGAGCTCGGCAGGTCGATGGCCGCGCTCTACATCGGCGGCATGGGCGCCAAGGGCAAGAACTTCTACAACGAGCTGGCCTGTCGCTACGGCTACGAGAAAGAGGCCGAGCAGATCCAGGAGCTTTACCTCGCGGGCAGCAAGAAGGAGGCCGAGGCGCTGGTTCCCCAGGAACTGCTGGAGAAGATGTCGCTCATCGGCTCCGAGGGGTTCGTGCGCGACCGGGTGCAGGCGATGAGGGAGTCGGGCGTCACCACGCTCAACGTCACGCCGCTCGGCCGTACCCACGAGGAGCGCATCAAGCTCCTGGAGAAGGTCAAGGAGCTGGCGGCCTAGCCCGTCCCACGGCGTGGAACCACCGCTGCCCGGGCTCTCGCCTGTCGCAGCGGGCCACTCTGAGCCTGGCGCGCCGGAGGAGCAGGTCGTCCTGCCGCAGGCAGCCTCTCGCGGTGCTCACCTGGCCCGCGTCGGCGAGGGTCCAGCGCTGCCGCCTGCTCCCGTCGCAGGCGGCCACCCTGGGCGCACGACCGGCGGCCGTCAGGCAGCGTCCGTCCATGGCGCTGCGCAGGGTGGCCCCCTTGGTGTACCAGCTCTGCGCGCGGGTGCCGTCGCAGGCGTAGGTCCGCACGGCGTCCCTCGCCGAGGGCCCGTCGCGGACGGCCAGGCAGCGCGCGGTGGCCGAGTCGTCGTTCGGCGCGCTGGTGGAGCCCGCCCCCGACACGATCGTGTCCTCGACAGGCGCGGGGCCCTGCCGCCGGTACTGCCTGGCGACCCAGGCAGTCTCGCTTGCTCCCACCCTGGGCGGCGCGGCCCCGCAGCCGCCGGGCCCGCAGGTCACCTGCACCACGTACGCCTCGAAGATCGCCCTCTTGCGGGTGCTCTCGTCGAGGGTGAGGTTGGCGGGCAGCGCCGAGATGCCGTACGTCCGGTAGAAGGCGAGCTCGGGCCGCAGACCCGGCGTGGCGGCCATGGCGTGGCGCGCGGCGAGCAGCGTGTAGCGGGCGGTCACGGCGTGGTCACTGTGGTCGACCGACTGGGTGGTGCTGTAGCCGAGGCGGGTGCTGTGGTGGTCGAGTGTGCGGATGACGTCGGGCCTGAAGCGCTGGATCAGCCCACGCAACGCGGCTATCAGGGCCCTTTCGTCGTAGCGGGCCGAGCCGTCCACGGTGGTGATCCGGCCGTGGCCGCCGCGGAACAGCTTGAGCAGGCTCTGCCTGCCGTACGCCGCGCTTCCGCCCCCCTTGGGAAAGCCGTCGGGCAGGCCCATGAAGATCAGCTGGATGTCGCCGCGCTCCTTGGGGGGCTTGACGAGGGAGTAGGCGCGCAGTCTGCGCCCGCCCGCTCTCAGGTCGGACCTTCTCCACGTGTTCGACACCCCCGCCATGACGGCGTAGGCCGCGCGGACCCCGTTCTCCCTGCTGCTGACGTAGTCGCCCGTCTGCCCCGCGTCGCCCGCGGTCAGGTAGACCACGCGCAGGCAGGCGCCCCTGTCGTAGTCGCGGCTGAGATCGGGGTTGACGAAGAGCAGGTCGTCGTCCTGATGCGCGACGGACACGAGTGTCGTGCGCGCGCACGACACCCTCGCGGCCTCCGCGGCGGCGGGCGCCACGACGAGGCCGCCCATCAGGCCCAAGCAACTCAACAGCGCGGTCACGGCTCTGTTCACGACGGCTAGATTGCCGCTCTTCCCGCCGCTGACCTGGCGACTTTCCGTTCCGTTGCGAAGATCTTACAGCGCGTGGCGACCCTCGGACAGCGGCACGCCGCGCGTCAAATCCCCGCCAACAACGCCCCATGCGTTGCCTGGCGCGCGCCGCGCCGCCGCCAAAGGCGGGCACGCTTGGCGAGCCGTCGCATCATCCGGAGTCCGGCGCGGAACGGCTAGCAGTACACCAGGTCATTCCCTTCGTGGTGACGGAGAACCGATGAAGATCGTCTTTCTGATCCAGAACCTGTACGGCATCGGCGGGACGATCCGTTCCACCGTCAACCTCACCGCGGCGCTGGCCGAGCGGCACGAGGTGGAGGTCGTCAGCATCCTCAGGACCGCCGACCAGCCCTCGTTCGACATCGACGCCCGCGTCACGGTGCGCGACCTGGTCGATCTGCGCGAGAGCTCCCCCGACTTCGCTGGAGACGACCCACGGCAGGCCCAGCCGTCGGAGGACGCCGCGAAGGGCGACACCAGGGGCCACCACCACTGCTCCCTCCTGACCGACGAACGCATGGCGGCCTACCTGGCCGAATGCGACGCCGACATGGTCATCGCGACCAGGCCGGCCCTGATCGCCTACCTGGCCAAGTACGGCACCCGCCGCTACCTGAAGGTCGGCCAGGAGCACTGGATCCACAACGGCCACAGCCAGAGGCTGCGGGCAGACCTCCGCGAGCTCTGCCCGGACCTCGACGTGCTCGTGACCGTCTCCGAGGGTGACGCCGAGGTGTACAGGACGAAGATGCCCTTCGCGGACACGGCCGTCGTGTCGATACCCAACAGCGTGCCCCAGCCGAAGGTGGGGCCTTCCACCCTCGACACCAAGACGATCGTCGCCGCGGGGCGGCTGATCACGGTCAAGCGCTACCCGCTGCTGATCGAGGCGTTCGCCAAGGTGGCCGCCGAGCGCCCCGACTGGAGGCTGCGCCTGTACGGCAAGGGCCCGGAGGCCCCCCACCTCCAGCAGGTGATCGACGACCTCGGGCTCAACGGCCGCGCCCTGATGATGGGCCCCCGCTCCCCCATCGAGACCGAGTGGGCCAAGGGCTCCATCGCCGCGGTGTCGTCCCAGCTCGAGTCCTTCGGCATGACCATCGTGGAGGCCATGCGCTGCGGGGTCCCCGTCGTCAGCGTCGACTGCCCCTACGGCCCCGGCGAGATCATCAGCCACGGCAACGACGGGCTGCTGGTGCCCGAGGCCACGCCGTCCGCCCTGGCCGACGCGCTGCTGCGGTTGATCGAGGACGAGCCGCTGCGCCACGCGATGGGCGCGGCGGCGCTGCGCAGCGCGCAGCGCTTCGATCCCGCCGAGATCGCACTGCGCTACGAGCGGCTGTACGCCGAGCACATGCCGGCGCGCCGGGCGAGGGGGCTCGCCCGTCTCAGGGATCTGGGCGCGAGAACGATCGCGGGCGCGCGGTCACTGGTGCCGCGGAAAGCGGCCGACCAGCCGCTCCGGCCGCAGGCGCCCGTCACCACGCACTGCCTCGTGCGCCAGGACGGCGGCCTGACCATCCGGCTCATCAGGGAGTCCTGGGCCACCGGCGTCCTCGCCACCAACGCGCTGGCGCTGCGGCACCGCGGCACGGCGACCACGATCGAGGTGCCGCTCGTGCGGGCCGAGGACGGGGCGATGGAGGCGCGGCTCGACCGCGGGGCGCACCGGCTGGCCGAGGGACGCTGGGACGTCTACCAGGTCAGGCCCGGCAAGCGGCGCAGGCGGCTGCCCGCGGGGCTGTGCGACAGCCGCGCCCTGGTCAACGCCTTCCCCGACCTGCGCAGGCCGCTGGAGACCTGGACGCCCTACGCCACCGACACCGGTGAGCTGTCGCTGGCCGTCCGCGCCAGGAGCATGCACGCCGAGGTGACCGACGTGGTGTCCGCCTCCACCGGGCTCACCGTCCACGGGCTGCTGATCAACCTGCCCGAGGGACGACCGGCCCTTACCCTGCTGGCCGTACGGCGCATCGCGCGTCGCGCGGCTTCGTCCCTCGACCAGGACGACGCGACGGCCTCGTCCCTCGATCAGGACGAGGAGACGGCTCCTCTCCTCGACCAGGACGAGGAGACGGACCCTTCCCTCGACCAGGACGACGTGCCGGGCGCGCAGATCGCCCTGCGGGCCCAGGCCCACCTCGACGGCCGCTTCAGCTGCTCGGTGCCCTACCAGCGGCTGATGGAGGCGCGCAGCCACTCCCACGAGGTGTGGGACCTCTACCTGCGCCCCGGCGAGGAGGGCCAGGAGGGCGAGCCGATCCGACTCGGCCGGTTCTGCGACGACATCGCCGAGCGCAAGGGGGTGGAGCGCTACCCCCATCAGCAGATGGAGGAGGCCCTGGTCCGTCCGTTCTACACGGCAGGCAACGAGCTCTCGGTGCGCGTCGTCCCCGTCCCGGACGAGGATGAAAGCACACCCCTGACAGAGCATTGATCTGTGAGGCAGATCACATGTAAGGTCGGAATACCGTCCGTTTCACTACGGTTTACTGATTTCGTGAGGTTTTCTGTCCTGTCTGTGTGGCTCGTTGAGCGGCTGCACATCGATCTCTGTCGTCTGACCGGCTCCCTGTGTCGCTGATCGCGCTCTGACGAGCGCTCGATCGCCCCATCCCCTCACCCACCCCCCTTCCGCATGCCTATTTCGGCATGCCGTAGTACGGAGCCCTCCTCATCGTGAAGAGATTCTCGTTCTCCCTGCAGTTGCTGCTGGGCCTGGTCGTGGGCGTCGCCCTCGGCTTCGCGGCCCGCGTCTGGGACCTCGCCTGGCTGGCGACGACACTGACCGAAGTCGGAAAGATCTTCGTCCAGCTGCTCAAGCTGGCCGTGCCTCCGCTGGTGTTCACCGCCGTGGTGGTCAGCGTGGCCAACCTGCGCAACGTCAACGGCGCGGCCAGGCTGGCCGGCAAGACGCTGCTGTGGTTCCTGGCCACCGGGCTGATCGCCGTCATCGTCGGCATCGGCCTCGGCCTGATCCTCAACCCCGGCAGGGGCGTCACGCTGGCGACCGAGGGCGCCAAGGCGCCCGAGAGCGTCGGCACCTGGGTCGACTTCCTCACCGGCATCATCCCGACCAACATCGTCACGGCGTTCACCGAGCTCAACGTCCTCCAGATCGTCTTCCTGGGAGTCGTCCTCGGCGCGGCGGCCATGGCGATCGGCGAGAAGGCCGAGCCGTTCCTCAACTTCAGCCGTTCGATCCTCGAGCTGGTCCAGAAGGCGCTGTGGTGGGTCATCCGCCTGGCCCCCATCGGCACCGCGGGCCTGATCGGCAAGTCCGTGGCCACCTACGGCTGGGACCTGCTCGCGCCGCTGGCCAAGTTCAGCCTCGGCGTCTACGTGGGTTGCTTCATCGTCCTGCTGGCCGTCTACCCGACGCTGCTGGCCGTGGTCGCCAAGGTCAACCCGATCACCTTCTTCCGCAACGCGTGGCCCGCGATCGAGCTGGCCTTCGTCTCCCGCTCGTCGGTCGGCACGCTGCCGCTGACGCAGAAGGTCACCGTCGAGCGTCTGGGCGTCGACCGCGACTACGCCTCCTTCGCCGTGCCGTTCGGCGCGACGACCAAGATGGACGGCTGCGCCTCGATCTACCCGGCGCTGGCGGCGATCTTCGTGGCGCAGGTCTTCGACATCCCACTGGGCATCGGCGAGTACCTGCTGATCGCCTTCGTCTCGGTGGTCGGCTCTGCCGCGACCGCCGGCCTGACGGGCGCGATCGTCATGCTCACGCTGACGCTCAGCACGCTGGGCCTGCCGCTCGAGGGCGTCGGCCTGCTGCTGGCGATCGACCCGATCCTCGACATGATCCGCACCGCGACCAACGTGGCGGGGCAGATCGTGGTGCCGGTGCTCGTCGCCCGCGGCGAGGGCAGGCTCGACGAGGCGGTGCTCAACGCCCCGCCGCAGCCGCTCGACGAGGCGCCCCCGGTGCGCGTGAACCGGGCGCCTGAGCCGACGCCTGCCTGATCCGTTCCATCACGCGTGTGGGCGGGGAGCCGTGACGGCTCCCCGCCCACACGCGTGTCAGGGGAAGATCCACTGGTTGCGTGCCGATCTGTGACCCTGGGAGGGGCTCTCCACCCGGACCAAACAGGCCGAATTCCGATACATTCGTCCGACCCATATCTGTAAAAATCCGGAGTACGCGCATGGCCCACCTGCTGGACACCTTGGACGACGAGGTCCCCATCACCTATGGGCAGTTCCTGCTTCGCGGCGTGAGCGGGCTTCAAGGCGTGCACAACCGGGTCCACCTGGCCGAGCTCGACCGGCAGGTCTACCTCTACGCCAGCGCCGAGCACAGCCGCGTGAGGGTGGAGGTGTGGGACGGCGAGCCGCCCCCATGGGAGGGACACGGCAAACTCGTCGCCGACGCCAGCTGCGTCGCCGAGACGGGGGTCGTCGCGGTCACGCCGTACATGTTCGCGGGCTCGGGCCGCAGCGTGCTGATCGGTCCGGCCTTCTTCGAGTACGGCCTGCACCTGTACGCCCACAACGCCGAGCGCCTGCTGCGCTTCTGGCCGATCAAGGACGCCTTCGACCCCGCCCAGCACCTGCGTCCCGACGGCGTCGACGCCGAGGCCAAGCCGCAGGAGGCCGTGGAGACCCGCTCCGCGGCCGGCGACTGGGTCTCGATCAGGGTGCCAGGCTCGGGCGAGCCGCCCGCCCCCGCCTCTCCCGCCAAGGGCGAGGAGGAGTGGCCGCTCGACCACGAGCACGAGGTCAGGCTGGCCGAGCTGCTCGGCGACCTTCGTCCCCGGCTGCTGACCAGGCCGCCCACCTGGCTGCTCGACACCGACGAGGGCAACCGCCGCCGCTACCTGAACGAGCTGCGCAGCTCGGTGGCCGGTGCCAGGCGCCTCAACCCCGACGGGCTGCCGACCTTCCAGCTGGCCTCGGGCGAGCTGGGCGAGCGGCCCTCTCCCGGGCTCAGCTACCGGCTGTGGCAGTGGCGCCCGATCGAGGAGCCGAAGGAGGACACGCTCGCCGAGCGCGACCCGATCGACGCCGAGCCCACCGATCAGGACACCGCCCCGGACGGACCCGCCTCGGCCGAACTCGCCTCCCAGGCATCCGCCCTCGCTGCGTCCGCTCCCGAGACCCTCACCGCCGAGCGCGAGGTGCGGGCGCTCGACGTGCTGCGGCGGCGCAGGCTCGTGACGGGGATCGTGACCGTGCTGCGCGAGGAGAACGGCGTCGTGGAGGTGCGCGACGCGCTCCCTCCCGAGGTCGCCAGGGTGCTGGCGGCCGAGCGGGCCTGGGCGCTGGACTGACCTACTCCCCCGCCTCACCCTTGGCCTTGATCAACGCCGCCAGCTCGGCGGTGGCGCGGCGGGCGCGGGCCTTCTCGCTGCCCTGGATGCCCATCGCGCCCACCGTCAGCCCGTCGGAGAAGTCGATCTTCGGCCACGGGTCGCTCTCGAGCAGCGTGACCTCGAGCACCTCAGGCCAGGTGTAGCGGTGGGTGCGCAGCGCGTTGACCACGGTGATGCCCTGCTCGTCGGCCTCGACCCTGACCCTGCCGAGCAGGTGCAGCACCCACGCCACCCCGCACCCGAAGGCCACGATCATGATCTTGTCAGGGAGCTGGAAGGGCTCCGAGATGAAGATCGCCATCACGATCGCGCCGAGCACGATGAACCCCGCGAAGCTGTAGGCCACCCATCTCCCCCTCCGCGGCCGCCAGGTCAGGGGCAGGGGCGGAGGACTCACGGGCTCAGGCATGTCGGCTTCTCGCTGTGTCGGTGGGCGTTGTCTTGATCAAGTGAAAACTATCGCAGTCCTCGCAGGAGCAGCGCCGTCTCCATCGCCGCGACCGTGGACTCGTACCCCTTGTCCTCGACGCTGCCGGGCAGCCCGCTCCTGGCGATCGCCTGGTCAAGGGTTTCACAGGTGAGCACCCCATTGCCGACGGGGGTCTCCTCGTCCAGCGAGATCCGGGTCAGCCCCGCCGTGACCGAGTCGCACACGTAGTCGAAGTGCGCGGTCTCGCCGCGGATCACCGCGCCGAGCGCCACCACCGCGTCGTGCCTCCTGGCCATGGCCTGGGCGATCACCGGGATCTCCAGCGAGCCCGCGACGCGCACCACGGTGGCGTTCGCGCCGCTGTCCTGCGCGGCCTGGACGGCCCTCGCCACCAGCTGGTCGGTGATCTTCCCGTGCCAGCTGGCCGCCACGATCCCCACGCTGAGCCCTGTCGCGTCGACCACCGTCGCCGCGGGCCTGCCCGCTCCGCTCACAGCTGGTGCCCCAATCGCTCTCTCTTGGCCTTCAGGTAGCCCTCGTTGTGCGGGTTGGCCGCCACCGGCATCGGCTCGCGGCCCAGCACCTTGATGCCGTAGCCGTCCATGCCGCGCAGCTTGGCCGGGTTGTTGGTGAGCAGCCTGACCGACTTCACGCCGAGGTCGGCCAGGATCTGCCCGGCGTTGGAGAACTCCCTCGCGTCCACAGGAAGGCCGAGCTCCAGGTTGGCGTCGACGGTGTCGCTTCCATTGTCCTGCAGGCTGTAGGCCTGCAGCTTGGCCAGCAGGCCGATGCCCCTGCCCTCGTGGCCCCGCAGGTAGACGATCACGCCGCGGCCCTCCTCGGCTATCGCCTCCATGGCGTTCTCCAGCTGCACGCCGCAGTCGCAGCGCAGCGAGCCGAACACGTCGCCCGTCAGGCACTCGGAGTGGGCACGCACCAGGACGTTCTCGCCGTCGCCCAGCTCGCCGAGCACCAGCGCGACGTGCTCGCCGCCGTCGAGGGCGCTGGCGTAGCCGTAGGCCTGCCAGAGCCCGTAGATGTTGGGCAGCCTGGTCTCGGCGACTCTCGTGACCATGCTCTCGGTGCGCCGCCTGTGGTCGACCAGCTGCTCGATGGAGATCAGTGCGAGGTCGTGCTTGTCGGCGAACTCCCGCAGCTCGGGCAGCCTGGCCATGGTGCCGTCGTCGTTGACGATCTCGGCGAGCACGCCCGCGGGGCTCAGGCCCGCCAGGCGGGCCAGGTCGACGGCGGCCTCGGTGTGGCCCCTCCTGGCCAGCACCCCGCCCTCGTGGTAGCGCAGCGGGAAGATGTGGCCCGGCCTGACCAGCTCCTGGGGCTCGGTGGCCGAGTCGGCCAGCGTGCGGATGGTCCTGGCGCGGTCGGCGGCCGAGATGCCGGTGGTCACGCCGTCGCGGGCGTCCACGCTGATCGTGTACGCGGTGCGCATGCGCTCCTTGTTCTGGAACACCATGAGCGGCAGGCCGAGCCTGTCGAGCTCGCGCCCCTCCATCGGCACGCAGATCACCCCGCTGGTGTGGCGGATGGTGAAGGTGAGCAGCTCCGGCGTGGCCCTGGCCGCGGCGAAGATGATGTCGCCCTCGTTCTCGCGGTTCTCGTCGTCGACGACCACGACGGGCCTGCCCTCGCGGATGTCGTGGATGGCCCGTTCGACCGAGTCGAGCGTGATGTCGCTCATGCCGGCACCGCCGCGGTGGAGCGGTACTGCTTCAGCCAGCTGCGGAAGCCGAGGATGACCAGCACGAGGAAGACGGCGTAGACGACGCCCGAGACCACCAGGCCCGAGGTGAAGGCCAGCGGCACGCCCACGAGGTCGACGAGCACCCAGATCCACCAGAAGTCGAGCAGCGCCCTGCCCTGCGCGAAGGTGGCCACCGCCGAGCCGACGAAGATGTAGGCGTCCGGCCACGGCGCCCACGAGATGTGCAGGCCCAGGGAGTTGAGCCATGTGAACAGCAGGGCGATCACGACCGTGCCGACCACCATGGCGCCGATCAGCGCGGTGCGCTCCCTGCCCGTCGCCGGCCTGACGGCGAGGCCGCCGTCGTCGCGCCTGCCCTGGGTCCACTTGTACCAGCCGTAGACGGCCAGGGCGCCGAAGAGCACCTGCTTGAGCGCGTTACCGGTGATGTGCGCGTTGACGGAGGCGATGAACAGCAGCACCGCGCCCGTCAGCTGCACCGGCCAGGTCCACATGGACCTGCGCATCGCCAGCACGACCGTGGCCAGCGCGGCGACGTTGCCGATCAGGTCGGTCCAGTAGACCGGCGTGCCGAAGACGGTGAAGTCGCCGTTCACTTGGTCACCACCAGCTTCTCCACGTACTTCGCGATCACGTCCACCTCGAGGTTGACCAGGTCGCCCTCCCGCCTGGCGCCCAGCGTGGTGAGCTCGAGCGTCGTGGGGATCAGGCTCACGCCGAAGCTGTCCTCGTCCACGCTGGTCACGGTGAGGCTGATCCCGTCGACCGCGATCGAGCCCTTCTCCGCCACATAGCGGTTCAGCTCGCGCGGCAGGGAGAAGCGCACGTCGTCCCACAGCTCGCCCCGCTCACGCGACAGCAGTGCCGCCGTGCCGTCCACGTGGCCCTGCACGATGTGCCCGCCCAGGCGCTGGTCGGCCCGTACGGCCCGCTCCAGGTTGACCCGCGCGCCCGCCTGCGCGTTCTTGAGCGAACTCCTGTTCAGGGTCTCCCGCATCACGTCGACGGTGAACACCTCGTCCTCGACGTCGACGACGGTCAGGCAGACGCCGTTGACGGCGATCGAGTCGCCGTGCTTGGCGTCAGAGGTGACGACCTTGCCGCGCACGGCCAGCCTGGCCGCCTCGCCGTGGGGTTCGATCGAGACGATCTCGCCCAGCTCTTCCACTATTCCGGTGAACATCAGTTCTCCTCACTCGCGGGGCGGGCGGTGATCCGCAGGTCCGTCCCGATGGGGGTTACATCCTCGAAGACCAGCCGGTGGGTGTCGGAGATCGTCCGCACCCCCGCCGGCCCCAGCGCGGCGGCCCCCGATCCGAGGAGCGCCGGAGCCAGGTAGGCGACGACGCGGTCGACCAGCCCTTCCCTCAGGAAGGAACCCGCGAGGGCCGGTCCGCCTTCCACGAACACGCTGACGATCTGCCGCCTGGCGAGTTCGGTCAGCAGCGCGCGCAGGTCGAGGCCGTGCGGGTGGGCTCTCGGCAGGCGCAGGAGAGGTGCCTGCAGGTCGGTCTTGGCGTCGTCGGCGACGGCGATGAGGGTGGGGGCCTCGGACGACAGCACCCTGGCGCCGGGAGGAGTCCTCGCCTCTGAGTCGACCACCACCCGCAACGGCGCCCGGCGCGGGGTGGCCGGGTGAGGGCTCTGGTGGAAGGAGCGCCGGTGGTCAGGGCGGGCGGTCAGCCGGGGGTCGTCGGCCAGGACGGTGCCGATCCCCGCGACGACGGCGTCGGACTCGGCGCGCAACCTGTGCACGTCGGCCCTGGCCTCGGGGGAGGTGATCCACTGGCTGGTGCCGTCCTGCGCCGCCGACCTGCCGTCGAGGGTGGCGGCGAACTTCCACGTCACGTGCGGCCTGCCGAGCCGGACGAAGGTGAGCCACTCGGCGTTGCCGCGCTCGGCCTCCTCGGCCATCAGGCCGCTGTCGACGCGTACGCCGTGGGCGCGCAGCCTGCTCATCCCGCCCGCGGCTTCGGGATTGGGGTCGAGGACGGCCACGACCACCCTCGCGACGCCCGCCTCCAGCAGGGCCTGCGAGCAGGGCCCCGTGCGGCCGGTGTGGTCGCAGGGCTCGAGGGTGACGTACGCGGTGCCGCCTCTGGCCCGCTCGCCCGCCTCGCTCAGCGCCACGACCTCGGCGTGCGGGCCGCCCGCGTAGGCGTGGAAGCCCTCGCCCGCGTGGGCTCCCGCCGCGTCGACGACGACGCAGCCGACGACGGGGTTGGGACTGGTGGTGCCCCGGCCGAGCGCGGCCAGTCTGATCGCCCTCGCCATGTGCAGGGCGTCGCCATCCGGTACGGCACCGGCCGGGCTGGGTTCGTCCACCCCCGGACCTCCTACTCGCCAGTAGCTTGCAGCTACGGCGGGCCCCGGGGATGACAGGGTGCGGCACACGCACCACAGAGGCGCCCGGCTGGACACCGGACACCCGCGCGCTTCCTCCCATCCGGACTTTCACCGTCGGTCCCGGAATTTCACCGAGTCAACCGGCCGATGGCATCGGCCGGGTCGCGGACTGTCACCGCCGGTTCGGACTTTCACCGACCCCGGAGCACGCTAGCTCTGTTCGCTACCAGTTTGCCATGCCCGAAAAGCCGGACGCGACCACCCCCGGCGAAATTTTTGAACGAGCGCTTGGTTGATACGTTTTCCCAGGTGAGCGGTTTCGCCGTTCGGGCGGCCGGCCGTCATCGCACGAGTACCGTCCCTTCGGAGGACGGATCCACGTGCCGGGCGGCGGCGCGCTGCCGTGCGTGCCGTACCGGGGAAGGATCAGGCGGCCATGATGCGGCGCGCCCTGCGGGCGTCGGGGGCGTAGCGCACCTGGGCGGGCACGAAGCCCAGCCCCGCGTGCAGCGCGCGCAGCGACGCCGTGGCCCACAGGTCGCCCACAGGGGTGGCGGGCAGCCCGTACAGGCGGCGCGCCCACCGGGGCAGCGTCGCGAAGGCGAGCAGGGTGAGCGCGGGCAGCGCGGCCTTGACCGGCGCGAGGTAGAACGGCAGCGGCGCGTTGAGCGACAGCCGCAGCGGATGGGCGGCCTCGGGCACGAACCGCAGGCCAGGGCGCTCCGCCTCGATGTAGTCGCGCATCTCGGCCACCGACCCCGGCACCTCGGACGGCGAGAGGCCGACGACCTCGGCCGCCGCGCGCCACTCGGCCACGAACCGGTCGGCGTCGGCGTGCGACAGGCCGATGCCCGCCCTGCGGGCGACCGACAGGTAGGAGTCGACCTCGCCGACGTGCACCCAGCGCAGCGCCTCGGGCTCGTCGAGACGATAGCGCTCGCCGGTGTCGGGATCGAGCGCGGTCAGCGTGGCGTGGATCTTCCTGACCCTGGCTCCCGCGCGGGCCACCTCGGCGTGCGTGCCGTAGGTGCGCACCCTGACGAACTCGGTCGTGCGCTGGAAGCGCGACCACGCCTCGGCGGGGTCCATGAGCGCGGAGTTCTGCAGCACTCCGCGCATCGCCCTGGGATGCAGGCCCTGCATGAGCAGGGCGCGGAAGCCGCCCACCAGCAGGATGGGCTCCCCCATCACCCGCCAGGTCACCGAGTGCGGCCCGAACAGCCCGTGATCCTCCATAAGTAATCAATTACCCCACAACCATGGACCCATGTCCTGAATTCGTGGAGTTCGTGTCGCGATCTGGTGACCGATCCAGGCCACACGCCGCCGATTGTCACTCGGATCAGTCGACGAACACGTCGGAATCGCGCGACAGAATCGGCAAGGAACGCGCATTGAATTGACGGTCCCGCGGCTGCGAACGTGCTCGCAAGGCACGACAGACACGGGAGCAGCCCCATGACGATCCCGACCTCCACGCTGGACGCGACCGCCGTGACCCCGCTGCCCGAAGCCGTCGGGCGCTCGCCCGGCCAGCTCATGTGGCTGCGCTTCAAGCGCGACCGGGCCGGGATCGGGGCCGCCGTGATCGTGCTGTTCTTCTTCCTCGTCGCCATTCTCGCGCCGGTCATTTCCATGGTCTACGGAAAAGATCCCTACACGCTCTACGGCCAGGAGAATCCGGGGCTGCTGAACGACTTCGGCTATCCCGTGGGGGCCAACGGAGGGGTGAGCGCGCAATTCTGGTTCGGCATCGAGCCGGGCCTCGGCCGCGACGTGTTCACCCAGCTCGTCTACGGCATCAGGACCTCCCTGCTGATCGCGGCCGTGGCCACGGTGCTCACCTCCCTGCTCGGCGTGGTGCTCGGCATCGTGGCCGGCTACGCGGGAGGGCGGGTCGACTCGCTGATCAGCCGGGTGATCGACATCGTGCTGTCCTTCCCCGCGGTGCTGTTCACGATCGCGTTCATGCCCGTGGTGGAGAACCTGTTCGTCAGGCCCGACGAGCAGACGCCCGTGTGGCTGCGCGCGGTCACGCTGGTGATCGTGCTGAGCGCCTTCGGCTGGGCCGGGCTGGCCAGGCTGCTGCGCGGCCAGGTGCTGACGCTGAGGGAGCGCGAGTTCGTCGAGGCCGCCAGGGTGACCGGCGCCTCCCCCGCCAGGGTCGTGTTCAGGGAGCTGCTGCCGAACCTCTGGACCCCGATCCTCATCCAGTCGACGCTGCTGCTGCCCGCCCTGGTGACGGCGGAGGCGGCGCTGTCCTTCCTCGGCGTCGGCATGATCGAGCCGATCCCCGACTGGGGGCGGATGTTCCTGCGCGGCACCGAGGTCTACCAGAACGACATCACCTACCTCGTCTTCCCCGGCGTCGCCCTGCTGGTCTTCGTCATCGCGTTCAACCTGCTCGGCGACTCCGTCAGGGACGCCTTCGACCCGAAGATCAAACGATAGGAGAGTCATGCCGTCCGTCCGCACGGTCATCGCCGTACTCGCCGCCGCGGCCCTGGCGCTCACCGGCGCCTGCGCGCCCGCCAACCAGGGCGCTCCCCCGCAGGGCACGAGCCCGCAGGCGACGCCCTCGGCCGCCGCCTCGTACAGCCCGCCGAAGATCTCGGTGGGCACCGCCGAGGACAGCAGGGGTCCAGCCATCGAGCCCGACGGCGCCGTCAAGGGCGGCACCGTCACGATGATCGACAGGGACGACTTCTCCCACCTGGACCCCGCCCAGATCTACGTCAACACCGAGGCCAACTTCGCGCTGCTCCTGCATCGCGGGCTGACCGGCTACAAGCGGGTCGCCAAGGGCGACTACAAGCTCGTCGGCGACCTGGCCACCGACGCGGGAACGGCCTCCGACGGCGGCAGAACGTGGACCTTCACCCTGAAGGACGGGGTGAAGTGGCAGGACGGCACGCCGATCACCTCGGCGGACGTCAAGTGGACGATCGAGCGGATGTTCGCCCCCTTCATCACCCAGGGACCCACCTACATCCAGCAGTGGCTGACGCAGGAGGACCACAGGGCGGCCTACGAGGGGCCCTACGGCGGCAAGGAGCTCGACGCCATCGAGACCCCCGACGACAAGACCGTCGTCTTCAGGTTCAAGGCGCCGCACGCCGACGCCAACTACGCGTTCGCGATGGCCGGCTACAACATCGTGCCCAAGGCCAAGGACACCAAGGAGCAGTACGACAAGCAGCCGGTCTCCAGCGGGCCGTACATCATCAAGTCGCACGTGGTGGACAAGTCGTACGAACTGGAGCGCAACCCGCAGTGGGACGCGGCCACCGACCCGATCCGCGGCGCCTACCCCGACGGGTGGAAGCTGGAGTTCGGCCAGGAGGCGCTGCAGATCACCGACAGGCTCGTCGCCGACGCGGGCGCCGACCAGCAGGCGTTCACCTTCTACGCCCTCACCCCGCCCGAGCGGCTGCAGCAGGTGCTCAGCGACCAGAGCCTGGCGCCCAGGCGCATGATCAGCCCCTCGCCCTACGGCAACTACTACTACTTCAACCTCGACAGGGTGAAGGACGTCAAGATCCGCCAGGCCGTCAACCACGCCTGGCCCGGCAGGCAGATCCAGCAGATCATGGGCGGGCCCCAGGCCGCCGCGCTGCCGACGACCATCCTGAACGAGAACACCACGATCGGCTACGAGTCCTACGACCTGTTCGCCAAGGCCGCCAAGCCCGACGGGGACGTCGAGAAGGCCAAGCGGCTGCTGGCCGAGTCGAGCGACCCGACGCCGACCATCGTCTACGCCTACAACCAGACGCCCGTGCAGGAACGTGTCACCGTCGCGATCAAGAACGCGCTCGAGAAGGCGGGGATCACGGTCGTCACCAAGCCCATGGACCGCAAGACCTACTACGACTCCATCGGCCTGGTGGACAACGCCTTCGACCTCTACTGGGGCGGGTGGGGCGCCGACTGGGCCTCAGGCTCGACGGTCCTGCCGGTCATCTTCGGCCCCGTCGCCGACGGCGCCCCCAACTACTCGCACCTGAACGACCCCGCGCTCAAGGCCGAGATGAAGAAGATCGCCGAGATGCCCGACTTCGACGCGCAGAACGCGGCCTGGATGCGCCTCGACAGGAAGATCCAGGAGACCATCACCCCGCTGGTCGTGGCGGAGAACCGCATCGCGACCATGCTGCACGGCTCCAAGGTGGGCGGGGCGGAGATCGACCCCCAGCAGTGGATCGTCTCCCCCAACACCATCTTCGTGAAGCCATAGCGACCCCGGCCCCGGGCGGTCGCCGTCCGGGGCCCCTCCGCCGCGGGAGATCACGTGCTCCGTTTCGCCGTCCGCCGTACCATCGCCACCGCGATCACGCTGGTGATCATCTCGGCGGTGACGTTCTTCCTGTTCTTCGCGCTGCCGTCGGACCCCGCCCTGCTGGCCTGCGGCAAGGTCTGCCCGCCCGAGCTGCTCGCCCTCGTCAGGCGCAACCTCGGCCTCGACCAGCCGGTGATGGCCCAGTTCGTGGCGTGGTTGACGGGGATCTTCGCGGGCCGCGACTACCCGGGCCTCGGCTACTGCCCCGCGCCCTGCCTCGGATACTCCTTCGTCAACCGCGCCCCGGTCTTCGAGACGATCATGGACAGGCTGCCCGTGACGCTCTCGCTCACGATCGGCGCCGCGGTGATCTTCCTGACCTTCGGCGTCGCCACCGGCATCCTCGCCGCGCTGCGCCAGGGCCGTCCGCTGGACAAGGTCGCGAGCGTGGCCTCGCTCGTCGGGGCGTCGGTGCAGATCTACTTCGTCGGCACCCTCGCCCTGTACTTCCTGGTCTACCAGGGCAAGCTGCTGCCCAGCCCCTCGTACGTGCCGCTCACGGAGAACCCGCTCGGCTGGGCGACGGGGCTGCTGCTGCCCTGGGTGGTGCTGGCGATCATCTTCACCGCCAACTACACCAGGATGACGCGCTCCACGATGGTGGAGAACCTGAGTGAGGACTACGTCCGCACGGCCCGCGCCAAGGGCATGCCCGCCCGTACGGTCATCCTGCGCTTCGCGCTGCGCGGCACGCTGATCCCGATCGTCACGATCTTCGGCGTGGACCTCGGCACCCTCATCGGCGGCGCGATCATCACGGAGACCACGTTCGGCCTGCAGGGCATCGGCCGCCTGTCGGTCCGCGCCGTCACCTACTCCGACCTGCCCACGCTGATGGCGACCGTCCTGGTCGCCGCGGGCGCGATCGTGGTCATGAACGCCGTGGTCGACGCCCTCTACGCCGTCATCGACCCCAGGGTGAGGCTGACCTAGTGTTCCTTCACGTCAACGATCTGACCGTCGACTTCACGACCGAGGACGGCGTCGTCCACGCCGTGGACGAGCTGTCGTTCGAGGTCGAGCGCGGCAGCACGCTCGGTGTCGTGGGCGAGTCCGGCTCGGGCAAGTCGGTGACCAGCCTGGCGGTGCTCGGCCTGCACGACCCCCGCACCTCCACCATCTCTGGCAGCGTCCTGTTCGAGGGACAGGAACTGCTCGGCGCGCCCCGCACGGCGATGGAGCGGCTGCGCGGCGACAGGATCGCCATGATTTTCCAGGACCCGCTGACCTCGCTGTCGCCGTACCACACGGTGGGGGCGCAGATCGCGGAGGTCTACCGCAGGCACAGGGGCACGTCCAGGTCGGCCGCATGGGAGCGGGCGATCCAGATGCTGGACAGGGTCGGCATCCCGCAGCCGAAGGCGCGGGCCGAGGACTACCCGCACCAGTTCTCCGGCGGCATGCGGCAGCGCGCCACGATCGCGATGGCGCTGGTGTGCGACCCGGGCCTGCTGATCGCCGACGAACCGACCACCGCGCTGGACGTGACCGTGCAGGCGCAGATCCTCGACCTGCTGAGGGAACTGCAGGAGCAGAGCGGCACCGCGATCATCCTCATCACCCACGACCTGGGCGTGGTCGCCGCCGCCGCCCACGACGTGCTGGTCATGTACGCGGGCAGGGCCGTCGAGCGCGGCACCGTGCGTGAGGTGCTGCGCGAGCCCCGCCATCCGTACACGTGGGGGCTGCTCGGCTCGATGCCGACGCTGCGCCGCCCCGTCACCGAGGAGCTGCGGCCTGTGCGCGGCGCCCCTCCCAGCCTCGTCAACGTGCCGAACGGCTGCCCGTTCCACCCGCGCTGCGACTTCGTGGAACTACCCGGGCCCCGGGTGTGCACGGGCGAGCGGCCCGAGCTCTCCCCGCCGCGCGGGCACGGCGACGCCTGTTACCTGACCATGAAGCAGAAGCGGGAGGTGGCCCCATGACGCTGCTGGAGCTGTCGGGGCTGGAGAAGCACTTCCCCGTCAGGGGCGGCTTCCCGATCAGGCGTCAGATCGGCAGGGTGCACGCGGTGGACGGCGTCGACCTGACCGTCCACGCGGGGCAGACGCTCGGCCTGGTCGGCGAGTCGGGGTGCGGCAAGTCCACGACGGGACGCCTGGCCGCCCGCCTGCTCGAGCCCACCGCGGGACGCGTCCTCTACGACGGCCGCGACATCAGCCACGCGAGCCGCAGGTCGCTGAGACCGATCAGGCCGGAGATCCAGATGATCTTCCAGGACCCGTACTCGTCGCTGAACCCCCGTCACACGGTCGGCGCGATCATCAGGGGCCCGATGGACATCAACGGGCTCAACCCGAAGGGCGGGCGCGAGGCCAGGGTGCGCGAGCTCCTGGAGATCGTCGGGCTCAACCCCGAGCACGTCAACCGCTTCCCGCACGAGTTCTCCGGCGGCCAGCGGCAGCGGATCGGCATCGCGAGGGCGCTGGCGCTGGAGCCCAGGCTGATCGTCGCCGACGAGCCCGTCTCCGCGCTCGACGTCTCGATCCAGGCCCAGGTGGTCAACCTGCTGGGGCGGCTGCAGCGGGAGCTGGGGATCGCCTTCCTGTTCATCGCGCACGACCTGGCCGTGGTGCGGCACTTCTCGCAGCGGGTGGCGGTGATGTACCTGGGCAGGATCGTGGAGATCGGCGACAGGACCTCGCTCTACGAAAGCCCCCGGCACCCTTACACGCACGCGCTGCTGTCGGCGGTGCCCGAGGTGGCGGTGGACGGGGGCGGCAGGGAGCGGATCAGGCTCACCGGCGACGTGCCGTCGCCGATCGACCCGCCGTCGGGCTGCCGCTTCAGGACCAGGTGCTGGCGGGCGCAGGAGAAGTGCGCGCTGACCACGCCGCCGCTGACGCGGCTGCAGGGCAACCGCGAGGGCCACCTGACCGCGTGCCACTTCCCGCTTCCCTGATCCCACCAGTGGATCCCGCCCGTGCCCGCTGATCCGGACGTTCCCGCCGCCCGTTCCCGCTGATTCCGTACGGCAAGCTCCGCCACGCCCACCGCGGTCACCGCTGACCGCCCGTCCATCACGCGATCTCCAGCAGGACTCCGGCGCGCCACCCCAACGCCGCATCCGGCGACCTCCGCCCCGACGCGACGCACGGCCCCGCCGCCACGCAGGGCCCGTCGCGGCGTCGGGCGGTGGGCCGCGGCGGGGTGGTGGGGGCCGTTCGCGGTGGGAGAGGCGTCAGGTGGTGGCGAGTTCGCGGAGGTGGTCGATGGCGGCCGAGGGGTCGGCGGCGCCGTAGACCGCGCTGCCCGCGACGAACACGTCGGCGCCCGCCTCGGCGCAGCGCTCGATGGTGTCGGCCGCCACCCCGCCGTCGACCTGGAGCCACACCTCGCCCCCGTACCTGGCGATCAGCTCCCGCGCCCGCCTGATCTTCGGCAGGACCACGTCGAGGAACTTCTGCCCCCCGAAACCGGGCTCCACGGTCATCAGCAGCAGCATGTCGATCTCGGGCAGCAGGTCCTCGTACTGCTCGACCGCCGTCGCGGGGTTCAGCGCGAACCCTGAGCGCGCCCCCGCCGCGCGGATCTGGCGCAGCGTGCGCACGGGGGCCTTGGCGGCCTCGGCGTGGATGGTGACGCTGCCGGCTCCCACCTCGGCGTAGGCGGGGGCCCACCGGTCGGGGTCCTCGATCATCAGGTGGCAGTCGATCGGCGTCGAGGTGACCTTGAGGAGGGCCTCGACGACCGGAAGGCCGATGGTGAGGTTGGGCACGAAGTGGTTGTCCATGACATCCACGTGCAGCCAGTCGGCGTTCGGCACGCGGGCGGCCTCGTCGGCGAGCCTGGCGAAGTCGGCGGACAGGATGCTGGGCGAGATCTGAACGGCCATGATGCCCAGAGTTTAGTGAACACCTTCCGGCTCTCCACCACCGGCCACCGCGCCGCTGCCCACACCCGGCCACCCCCGGCATCCCGGCTCGCCCCAGCGGCCTCACACCCGGGAGCCCCCACTCCCCAGCGGCCGCGCATCCGGCCTTCCGCTCTCCCCATCGGCCCTGCGTGAGGTGCGGACGCACGCCCTCGGCAGGGTCAGGAGGGCGTGGCCGTCTTGCGCAGCAGCGCGATGAACATGGCGTCGGTGCCGTGACGGTGGGGCCAGAACTGCGCGTGGGGCCCCTCGCCGAGCCCCTCGACCTCGGGCAGGAAGGCGCGGGCGTCGAGCTGTTCGGCGTCGTTCCTGCGCTTCAGCGCGTCGGCGACCACGACCTGGGTCTCGGCCAGATGCGGCGAGCAGGTCACGTAGGCCACGACGCCGCCGGGCCGCAGCGCGTCGAGGGCGGCGGCCAGCAGACGGCGCTGCAGCGCGCCGAGTTCGGCCACGCTCGCGGGGTCACGCCGCCACCTGGCCTCCGGACGGCGGCGCAGTGCGCCGAGCCCGGTGCAGGGAGCGTCGAGCATGACCCTGTCGAAGACGCCAGGACGCCACGGCGGCTCGGTGCCGTCCGCGGTGACGACCGCGGCCTGCCTGGTGGTCTGCCAGACCAGCCTCGCCCTGTGGTACTGCGCGTCGGCGGCCAGCAGCCTCGCGCCCCCGGGGAAGGCGGCGGGATCGCGGGCGTCGAGCCCCGCCAGGTCGCCGTGGGTCGCGATGGCGTCGAGCAGGCCCGCCTTGCCGCCCGGCCCCGCGCACATGTCCAGCCACAGCTCGTCGGGCCCCTCCACGGGAACCCTGGTGAGCGCGAGGGCGACGAGCTGGCTGGCCTCGTCCTGAACGGCGGCGCGGGTCTCGGCCACCGCGAGGACCCGGCCGGGGTCGCCCTCGGAAAGGTAGGCGGCGTAGGGCGAGTAGCGTCCTGGCTCGGCCCCCGAGTCCTCGAGCTCCTCCATCGAGCTGCGCCCCGGCCTGACCACCAGCGTGACCACGGGCCTGGCGTTGTCGGCCGCCAGCAGCTCGGAGGTCTCCTTGGGGTCGCCGCCGAGCGCGTCGCGGAAGGCGCTGACGATCCAGCGGGGATGGCTGTAGGCGACCGCGAGATGGCCGACGGGGTCGGTGTCCTCCGAGGGCGCGACGATCGGGATCCACTCCTCCAGCGACCTGGAGGCGATCTTGCGCAGGACCGCGTTGGCGAAGCGGGAGGCGCCGGTGCCGATGCGCAGCCGTACCAGGTCGACGGTGGTGCCGACGGCCGCGTGCGGCGGAACGCGCATCTTGAGCAGTTGGTGGGCGCCCAGGCGCAGCGCGTCGAGCACGGCGGGATCGGGCTCGCGGTCGCCGCACATGTCGATGATCGAGTCGTAGGTGCCCAGGCCACGCAGCGTGCCGTAGGCCAGCTCGGTCGCCAGCGCGGCGTCGCGGCCGGCGAGGCCGCGCTCGCGCAGCAGGCGGGGCATGAGCAGGTTGGCGTAGGCGTCGCGCTCGTCGACGGCCCTCAGCAGGTCGTAGGCGGCGTTGCGCGCCTCGTCGCGCGTCGGCTTCGGCGGTCGCGGCCCACGACCGCGCCCTCCAGGGCCGCCGCGCCCTCCCGCAGAGCCCTGCCCTCCAGGCGAGCCCTGCCCTCCCGAGGAACCGCGCCCTCCGGAAGATCCGCGCCCTCCGGAGGAACCGCGCCCTCCGGAGGAACCGCGGCCGCCCGAAGGCCCGCGGCCCCCTGAGGAGCCGGAAGAACCGCCCGAGGAGCCCGAAGAGCCCGCGGAGCCGCGGCCCTGTGATCCACGATCCGCCATCAGACCAGCCGATCCTCAGCCGTGACGCGCACGCCGCGCGCCCACTCCCCCGCGGTCATCAGCCGCTTGCCCTGCGGCTGCACCTCGCCCAGCTCCACCGGGTGGGTGCCGGTGCCGACCAGCACGGTGTTCTTCTCCACCGAGAGCTCGCCAGGGGCCAGCCGCCCGGCCGACGCGACCTGCCGTACGGGACCGAGCTTCATCCGCTGGTCGCGGAAGGTCGTCCACGGCCCCGGGTTGGGCGTGCAGGCTCGCACGAGCCTGTCCACCCGCATGGCGGGCGCGCTCCAGTCGACCTGGGCGTCCTCGACGGTGAGCTTGGGCGCGACGGACACCCCTTCGAGCGGCTGGGGACGGGCCTCCAGCGTGCCGTCCTCGACGCCGTCGAGCGTGGCCGCCAGCAGCCCCGCGCCCGAGATCGCCAGGCGTGCAAGCAGCTCGCCGCTGGTGTCGGTGGCCTTGATCTCCTCAGTGACCACGCCGTAGACGGGCCCCGCGTCGAGCTCCTTCACGATCTGGAAGGTGGCCGCGCCGGTGATCTCGTCGCCGTGGAGCACGGCGTGCTGCACAGGAGCGGCTCCGCGCCAGGCGGGCAGCAGGGAGAAGTGCAGGTTGATCCACCCGTGGCGGGGGATGTCGAGCGCGACCTGCGGCAGCAGGGCCCCGTAGGCGACCACGGGGCAGCAGTCGGGCTCAAGCGCGGCCAGCTGGGCGAGGAAGTCGGGGTCGCCCACCTTGGCGGGACGCAGCACCTCGATGCCGGCCTCCCTCGCCAGCTCGGCGACCGGGCTGGGCTGCAGGGAGCGTCCCCTGCCCGCGCGGGCGTCGGGACGGGTGAGCACGGCCACCACCTCGTGGCGCGGCGAGTCGATCAGCGCGCGCAGCGAGGGCAGCGCGGTCTCGGGAGTGCCGGCGAAGACCAGGCGCATCGTCAGAGGGCCCTCCCGCCCGTGGCGTGGGGTGAGAACTTCACCGTGGGGGCGGACAACCCGCTCCACTCGGCCTCGCGGATGGCCTTCATCGCCAGCTTGCGCTGCTTGGAATCCATCCTGTCGATGAACAGGATGCCGTCGAGGTGGTCGGTCTCGTGCTGGAAGCACCTGGCCATCAGGTCGGTACCCTCGAGCACGACCGGCTCGCCGTGCATGTTGAAGCCCTTGGCGACCGCCCTGATCGCGCGCGGCGTCGGGAAGGACAGGCCGGGGAAGGACAGGCAGCCCTCCTCGCCCTCCTCGTCGAGGTCGGCCGACAGGTCGAGGTCGGGGTTGATCAGGTGCCCGAGCTGGTCGTCGACGTAGTAGGTGAACACGCGCAGGCCGACACCGATCTGCGGGGCCGCGAGGCCGGCGCCCGGCGCGTCCATCATCGTGTCGGTGAGGTCCTTGACCAGCTTGCGCAGCTCCTTGTCGAAGTCGACGACGGGGGCCGCCGGGGTGCGCAGCACCGGGTCACCGAACAGCCGGATCGACTGAATGGACAAGGGGTACTCCGTTCGCGTAGATGGGATCAACCCAGTCTACTGATGGGAAACGACGCGCTTGGTTCACGCGGCTAGTCGGGCGCGTTCCCCGTGAGCTGGGCCTCCAGCGAACGGGCCTTCATCGCGGCCTTCCTGGCGGCCTTGGCCACCGCCTGGTCCCCGTGGTGGTTGGCGAGCAGGTCGAGGACGGCGATGGTGTCGGGGTGGTCGACGGAGGCCATCTCGCCGACCAGGCGCACCAGCTCCTCGCCTGCCTCCAGGACGTCGAAGGAGCCCATCGCGCCCGGCGCGTCGGCGAAATAGAGCAGCGCGGCCAGCGAGTCGATCGCGATCCAGGTGTGGTCGTCGGGGCTGAGCGGCGGTGCGGGCAGGTCGCGGATGTGCAGCCAGGAGGCGGCGTAGCGCCACATGAGCGGCTCGTCGAGCGCCTTGCGGACGGGCAGCTCGGCCTCGGGGCCCAGCTCCTCCAGGATGGTGCCGACCGCGCCGCGCTGCCCCGCGGTGCCCGAGGCGGCGACCTGGACCAGCTCGTGGGCGGCCGACTCGGGTGAACGGCGCTCCAACCAGTAGGCGACCACGCTGGGCGTGACCGCACCCGTGATCATCGCCTCGACCAGCTCGCCGGCGGCGTAGTCGGAGTAGACCTCGACCTCGGCGGCCGTCGGCGCGTCGTGTCCCTCGCGCAGCAGGTCGCGCCTGACCGCCCAGACACCGAGCGGGGTGAGCCTGAAGTGGCCCGTGGCGGTCTGCTCGACCAGGCCGCAGTACTCGAGCACCGCCAGCGCCTCGTAGAGCTCGGCGGGCAGCACGGCGGCCAGGCGGCGCAGCTCCACCACGCCGGGGGCGCAGGCCACCTCGTGGGAGTGCAGGATGCCCTTGGCCAGGGTGGCGGCGGCCACGCCCGTGCGGACGGAGTAGATGGTGGCCAGCGTCTCGGCCAGGTGCTCGTCGATCACCTTCGACCCGGTCAGGCCAGGCTCCTCGGCGTTGGCGTCGGCCCTGTCGAGGACGTCCATCACCACGCCGTCCCAGAACTCCAGCGTCGCCTCGACCGGCAGCTGCGACGAGAGCGGGCCGCGGCCGGCCGTGCCCCTCATGATCTGCAGCAGCCCCGTGTTGACCGCGACGATCCACAGCAGGCGCAGGCGCGAGGGCGCCAGGCCGAGCTCGGCGACGGCGGCCTCGGCGTCAGCCGCGCGCAGCAGGCCGTGCTCGGTGACCGGACGGGTGCCCGTCCACGCGGTCAGACGCATGGCGTCGGCGACCAGCGGCACCCGTGGCACCGCCCTGGCCAGGTCGGCGTCGGGCGCGAGCGCGACCGGCGGGAAGACCAGGCCTTCGACGTGCTTGTCCTCGAGCGGAGGAGGCTTACGCAGCTCGGTGAGGTCGAAGACGTTGTTTGCCACCCACGAAACTTACTGCACACGCGTCACAGGGACGTACCGATCGCGCGGGAGCGTGCCTTGAACGCGGCTTTCCTGGCGGCCTTCGCCAGGGTGCCGTCGGGGATGGATCTGCCGAGAAGTTCGAGGACGTCGACCACGTCGGGGTGGTCGACCCGCCACATCTCCTCGATCAGGTAGGCGGGCGGTCCCGAGGCGGCGATGTTCTCGGCGAAGATCTCCGGGTCCTCCTCGGCCGCGGGCATCGCGAGGGCGAGCATGTCGACGCTCACCCAGAGCAGCTCCTCCTGCGTCAGGGGAGGCGCAGGCAGGCCACGGGAGGTCAGCCAGTGGATGGCGTGCGGGCGCAGCTCCTGGTCGTCCAGGCAGGCGCGTACCGCGCTCTCGGCGGCCGAGTCGAGTCTGTCGACGATGGTGACCGCGATGCCGCGCGCCACGGCGGGCGCGCCGCCCGCCGCCGACAGCAGTTCGGCGGCTGCCTCGGCGGCGCTCCTGCGCTCCAGCCAGCGCTGGATGTCCTCCTCGGCCAGCTCCGTCGGCATGCCCGACAGCAGCCCTTCGATCAGGCCCATGGCGTCGGCGGCGGCCAGGTCCTCGGCTTCCGGAGCCTCCAGGCCGTGACCGAGGTAGAGGCGGCGCAGGCCGTAGCAGGCCAGCGGGGTCAGCGTGACGGTGTCGCCCGAGCGCGACACCAGGCCGCAGTGGGCCAGGCGGCCGAGCGCGGCGTCGACGTCGGGCCGCTCGTACTCGAGCAGCTCGTCGAGGTACTCGCCGACCACGGTCACGGGAACGGGCGACTGCAGGCGGTAGAGCATGTCGAACAGGTCGTAGAGCTCCTCGTCGAGCTCGGCGCAGCCGGTGACCTGACCGGCGGTGTCCTTCTCGACGAGGAACTCGACCATCGAGGCCCACGCGTCCATGGGCGCGCCCCGCTCGCGCAGGCGGCCGAGGTCCCACAGCAGGCTCGGGGTCGGCAGCGGCGCGGCCGCCGCGTCCTTGACGCGCAGGCGTCCCCTGGCGGTGGGCGTGGAGCCGCGCTCGGCCAGCCACTCGCGCAGCGCGCTCGCCTCGCCGAGGACGGGGACGGCCTCGAGCGCCGCCTCCAGCTCGTGCTCGGGCGCCAGCCGTACGGCCGGCAGCGGCGCGCAGGCGGGGCAGTCGCACGGCGCCTCCCCCAGGTCGGGCACCTCGCCCGCCGGAATGGCGATCGACTGCTCGAGCGACTCGGGCCCGATCGAGCTGAACAGGCTCTTGGCCATGCCGAAGTTGGCCGGGTCGGCCAGCGCGGTGGCCATCTCCGGTTCGATCTCGGTGAGCGCGCCGCGCATCAGCGCGGCCCGCTCCTCGGAGATCTCACCCAGGTCGAGGAGGAAGTCGACCAGCGTGCGTGCGGCCGCGACGGTCTCGGACGCGCTCTCGGGTGGCGCGATGACCTTGCGGGGATAGATCGACAGGAGCAGCTCTTCGAAGGTGGCAGGGGTGAACTCGCCGAGCTCGGTCACGTTCAGGTAGTCACTGGCGTAGTCGCAGAGCAGCCGGACCTCGTCCGCGTCCACGTCGACTTCGTGCGCCCGCCCCCAGGCGCGCAGATCGTCGATGGCTCGGTTCACCCATTCGATCGACACAGGGTGACGCTAACGGAGTACTTACGCCCGCGCGAATCGGGGAAAGGGGCTATATCAGGTCGAGAGGGTCAACACTTACCCTCACGACATCCTGCGCCTTACGCGCCGCACGCACCCCCGTGGCCCCTTTCAGCGCCAGAGCCAACTCCGGCCCCACCGACCTGGGCACGCGGATCATGGCACGTTCCTGCTCGCCGTCGCTCCTTCTCGTCTCCACGGGGACGGGCCCGAGCACCTGCGCCTCCGAGGGCAGCCTGACCTCCCCGAGCATCTCCCTGACGGCCGAGGGCGAGCCGGTCAGCGTCGCCATCCGCACCGCGGGAGGGAAGCCCAGCTCCCTCCTGTCGGCCAGCTCGCGCTCGGCGTGCGTGATCGGGTCCCAGCGCAGCAGCGCCTGGACGGCGGGCATCGCGGCGTCGGCCAGCACCACCAGCTCGGCCGAGGGCCTGAGTAGGGCGGCGGCGTTCATCCAGCGGCGCACCGCCTCCTCCCCCGCCCTCAGATCGGCCCTGCCCAGCATCGCCCACCCGTCGAGCAGCACCGCCGCCGTGTAGCCTCCCGCCGCGACAGGCTCGGCGCCGGGCGTGGCCACCACCAGCGCCCGCCCCTCCCCGACCGTGGCCAGCACGCCGTCGCGGCCCGAGGTCTTCACGGGCACCGAAGGGAAGGCGCGCCCCAGTTCCTCCGCCGTACGGCGGGCGCCCACCACGGAGGCGCGGATCCTTCCGTCGCCGCAGGACGGGCAGCGCCAGTCGCCCGCGATGCGCCCGCACCACCGGCAGTAGGGGGCGGCGTGCCCGCCCCTCAGCGCCAGCGGCCCGTGACACAGCACCTGCTCGGTGAGCGTCGCGCGTGTCGGCGGGTGCGCGCACCGCGCCGGAGCCCTGCACGTACGGCAGGCGAGCGAAGGCAGGTAGCCGCGGCGCGGGACCTGCACGAGCACCGGCCCGTCCTCCAGGCCCAGCCTCAGCGCCCGCCAGGCCACACTGGGCAGCCGGGCGGCGCGGGCCGCCTGGTCCTTGGCGAGCTCGCCGTCCTCTCCCGCGGGTTTCACCCTCGGCGCGACGGCTCTGACGGTCGCCCTGTCGGCCACGATCGGGCCCGCCCAGCCGGAGGCCAGCAGCTGCGTGGCCTCGGCCGTACGGGAGTAGCCGCCGATCAGCATGCCCGCGCCCGCCCTGTGCGCGCGCAGGGCCAGCACCTCCCTGGCGTGCGGGTAGGGGGAGAGGCGTTCGGCGTGCAGATCGTCGCCGTCGTCCCAGATGACGACCAGGCCCAGCTTCTCGACGGGGGCGAACATCGCCGCCCTCGTGCCCACGACCGCCCGCACCTGACCGCGCAGCGCCCGCAGCCACCTGCGGTAGCGCTCGGCGGGCCCGAGGTCGGCCGTGATGGCCACATGCCTGCCCTCGCCCAGCGCCCCGGTCAGCGCCTCGTCCACCATGACGACGTCCTTGCCGTCCGGCACGACGACCACCGCCGCCCTGCCGCCCTCGAGCGTCGCGCGCACGGCCTCGGCGACGGGGACCGCCCAGCCGGTGTTGCCCGGCAGCGCGCTCCACACGGCTCTCGGGTGCCTGCCGTCTCTCAGCGCCTCGAGGAAGGAGGGCCCCATGGGGTAGGCCTTCCACGCGCCTGAGTCCTCGCCGGTCCGCCCTGGCCGGCCCTCGTCCGCCTCCGCGCCGCCCCGCTCCGCGCCGCCCTGCTCCGTACTGCCGGGCTCGGTACTGCCGGGCTCGGTACTGCCGGGCTCGGTCTGGGCGGGCTCCGTCTGGGCGGGCTCCGTCTGGGCGAGGGCGCTCTTGTCCGACTCGGCGCGGGCGTGCCTGGGGGGCACCGCCAGCCGCAGGACGTCGGCCATGGTCCCCGCGTAGCGGTCGGCGACCGCGCGGGTCAGCCCCGCGATCTCGGGGGTGAGCACGGGCTCGGGCGAGACCACCCGCTCCAGCGCCGCCAGCCTGCCGCCGTGGTCGCTGCCCGCCACCCGCTCCAGCAGGAAGCCGTCGACGAGCTTGCCTGCGAAGCGGACCCTCACCCGCACGCCAGGACGCGCCTCCGCGTCCATCCGCTCGGGCACCAGATAGTCGAAGGGCCTGTCGAGGTGCGGGAGGGGGTTGTCGACGACGACCCTGGCCACCGGCAGGTCGGCGGCGGCCACGGGGGCGCCGAGGGTCTTGGCCTTCTCCGCGGGCCTTACGGCCTCCAGTGGCAGCAGGGCATCGTCGGAGTCGGTCACAGACTACGTCTACCAGATGCCGGGCACCGGCCGGTCAGGCCAGAGCCGCCGGGCACGTTCTCTGACGGGCAGCCGGTGCGTGGTGATGCCGGCCATGTCGCGCGGCCCGCTGACGTGGACCTCCGTCAGGTGTGGAGCTCTTCCCTCCACGGTGGACCAGCGGGCGGCCTCGAGCGGCGGGACGCACGGCAAGCGCTTCCGCCTGCCGGGCGACGCAGGGATTGCCGCCGCGGACCGCTCGGCCGCCCGCCGGCATCACCAGCATGGACAGCGTCGGCGGGCGCCGCATCGGGAGAAGTGCCTAGAGCCGCACCGAGGTGCCCTCGGTGATCACCCAGGCGGCCACGTGGGTGCGGGAGGCCAGGTTGCTCTTGGCGAGGATGTTGCGAACATGGGCGTCCACCGTGCGCTTGGAGATCACGAGCCTGTTGGCGATCTGCAGATTGGTCAGCCCCTCGGCGATGAGGGTGGCGACCTGCGCCTCCCTCGGGCTGAGCGGGGCCGCGCGCGGCGCGGGAGCCGTCCGCGGGGGTGGCGGCGGAGGAGGCGTCCAGTCGAGGGGGGCTCGCTCCCTGCTGTCGAGGCGGGCCAGGCCCACGCGCCGGTAGAGGCCGAGCAGCCGGTAGCGCATGCCGTCGGCCGTGGGCTCCCTCAGCACGACCGAGTGGTCGACCAGGTCGCACAGCACGGCGGCGACGTCCGCCTCCGGCAGGCCTGCCGCCGCGCCCGCCGCCTCGGCGACCTCCAGGGGGAAGCTCCCGCTGAGCACCGACAGCGCCTCCCACAGCACCCGCTGCTCCGCGCCGCACAGGACGTGGCTCCACTCCACCAGCGAGCGCAGGTCGCGCTGGCGGGCCAGGACGTTCGTGCTGGAGCCCGCCAGATCGGGCCAGCGGTCGTCCATCCGCTCCAGCAGTTCGGCCAGCGGCAGCGAGCGCAGGCAGCCGGCGGCCAGCTCGATGGCCAGGGGCACCCCCTCCAGGCTTCTGCAGATCTCCTCTGCGAAGGGGCGGGTGGCCTCGGTCAGCTCGAACCCCTGGTCGACGGCGCGTGCCCGTTCGACGAACAGCGCGAGCGCCTCGTGTTCCGGCAGCGGGCCGACGGTCAGGACCCGCTGGCCCGGCACGGTCAACAGCAGGCGGCTGACGGCCAGCACCTTCGTCCTGCCCGTCCCCCGCAGCACCGCCTCGACCAGCCTCGACACCGGGCCCATCAGGTGCTCGCAGGTGTCGAGGACCAGCAGGGCCCGCCATCCCGCGAAGGCGTCGGCCACCTCCTCCGCCGTCGTCAGCTCCGGCCTGCCCATGGTCGCCGCCACCGCGGCGACCAAGGAGCGCTCGTCGGCCACGTGGGAGAGCTCGGCGTACCACACCCCGTCGGGAAAGCGCCTGCGCGCCCCGTGGGCGATCCTGGTCGCCACCCTGGTCTTGCCGACCCCGCCAGGCCCTGTCACGGTGAGCAGCCGCGAGTCAGACAGGCCGAGCAACCCCTCGGCGATCTCCTCCGCCCGCCCTGCGAGGCTGGTGTACTCGACAGGCAGGTTCCCCTTCCCCGCTGTGGTCATCTCGGTCACTCCTTCGGCGAACCCTGGGGCCCGGCAGGCCGGCACCCCCGTAGCCGCCCGCCGGGCCGTCCGTCTCGCGAACGTCCTGGTTCGCGATCGACGCGAACCGCCCCCGCGGCCCCGAGGTACGGACACGACGAGTATTCAGGGCATCACGCTTGGCAACATCGGGAGAAGTGCCTATTCCCATCACGATGTTCGGGCTCATGACCGCCCGCGCTCCTTGATCACCCAGGCGGCGATCTGGCTGCGCCCTGCGAAGCCGAGCTTCTTGAGGATGTTCTCCACGTGGGTGTCGACGGTCCTGGTGGCGATCACCAGGCGCTGGGAGATGGCGCGGTTGGTCAGCCCGTCGGCCACCAGCCTGGCCACGTCGGTCTCCCGCGGCGTGAGCAGCGCCTGCCCATGGCCCTTCTCCTGCCGGGAGGAGCCGTGGCACAGCGTCAGGGCGCACGCGACCACCTCCGCCGCCGACATGGCCTTCCCCGCGGCCGCCGCCCTGTCGTAGTGCGGTCCGAGCGCGGCGCGCAGCCGCTCCTCACAGGCCGAGTGCTCCCTGGCCAGCTGGCGCGAGCCGAAGAAGGCGCTCACCTCGATCTTCCACAGGCCGCCTGTGGCGCTCAGCAGCATGGCGGCGCGGGTGTGCTCGTCGAGGTCGGTGGCCAGCCAGCCCACCACCTCGACGGCGAAGGCGGTGGCGTGGTTGGTGCGCATGCGCGCGTGGGCGCGCACCGCGGAGGTGGCCAGGCGCATGGCCTCGGCGTACTCGCCCCTGCCACGCAGCGCGAGCGCCAGGATGAGGTCGGCCCAGGCGCCGATGACGTCCTCGCGCTGCTCGGCGCAGAGCCGGCGGGCCCTGCGCAGCACGTCCACGGCCTCGTCGAAGCGCAGCTGCGCCACGTGGACCAGCCCGAGGGTGACGATCCCCTCGGCCGCGGCGACGCTGCGGCTGCCCGTCATGGTCTTCAGCGCCCGTCTCAGCCCCTGCTCCGCCGTGTCGAGCTCGCCCATCACGAAGTGGTACATCCCTCGCACGATCTCCAGGTAACGGCTGCCGGGGTGCTCCCATGGCTCGTCGGCTCCCTCGAGGGCGGCGACCAGGTCGTCGGCCTCGACCAGGCTGAGCCGCGCGGCTTCGAGGTCGCCCTGCCCGACCCTGATGTGGGTGAGCGTCATCAGGGCCGCGAGCCGGAGGAAACCCTCGATGCCGCTGGTGGCCAGGAAGCGTTCGAGATAGCTCCTGCCCTCCCTCGACATCCCCGCGTACAGCCAGAGGAACCACAGCCCCACCAGCATCCGCGCGCAGTTGTCCACCTGTCCTTCGGCGGCGGCGTACGACTCGATCGCCGCGCGGAAGTTGGGCCACTCCCCGCGGGCCGTGCTCCAGGTCGCCAGACGGCTGACGGAGTTCTGCTCGCACCCGAGCCTGACGGCCATGGCCAGGTAGTGCTCCCTGTGCCGGCGCCGCAGCTCCCCGAGCTCGCCGGCCGACATCCTGGCCAGCGCGAACTGCCTGACACCGCCGAGCATCCTGTAGGCGACGCGGCCCTCGTCCCGCTCGGTGATGACGACCGACCTGTCGACCAGCGCGGCGAGCGCGGGGTAGACCTCCTCCTCGGCCAGCCCCTCGCCCGAGCACACCGCCTCCGCCGCCGCGAGGTCGAAGGGCCCGGCGAAGACGGCGAGCCGCCGCCACAGCAGCCGCTCCTCGGGTCCGCACAGATCGTGGCTCCAGCCGACGGCCGCCTCCATGACCGAGCCGCCGGGCTGCCCTCCCATCGTGCGCAGGATCTCCTCCAGCGGCATGGCCCGCGCCCGCACCGCGGCCAGCTCGATGGCCAGCGGGACGCCCTCCAGCCTGCGGCACAGCCCCGAGACCAGCGCCGTGTTCTGCTCGGTCAGCCTGAAGGAGGGATCGGCCGTCCGCTCGACGAGCAGCGCGTACGACTCGGTGGCCGCCACCTCCGCCAGCGAGGCGCCCGCGCAGGGCACGCTCATCGGGCGCACCTCCACGGTGTGCTCGCCCGGCGCGCGCAGCACCTGCCTGCTGGTGAGCAGCATGTGCAGCCCTGGCGCCGCCGCCAGCAGCGCCTGGGCCAGCGCGGACACCTCCTCCGGCAGGTGCTCGCAGCCGTCGAGCACCAGCAGTGTCCTGCGCGGCCGCAGGTGGCCCGCCAGCAGGCGCACCCCGCTGTGCGAGAGCAGCTCGTGGATCCCCATCGCCTGGGCGAGCGCGTGCTCAAGGCTCTCGGCCGAGGTGAGGCCCGACAGGCTGACGAAGACGACGCCGTCGGCGAAGGCCCTGCGCGTCAGTCTGGCCGCCCTGATCGCCACCCTGGTCTTGCCCACGCCCGCGACGCCCGTCAGCGTGACGAGCCTGCCGCGCTGCAGGGCGCGCCGTACGGCCCCGACCTCCGCCCTGCGTCCGACGAGGGTGGTGGTCTCCTGTGGCAGGGCGGGCCTGAACGTCACGGACCCGTCCCCGCTCGGCGTGACGACGGCACACCCGTGCCGTCGACGAGTAAAAGGCTCACGGTCAAAGATCTTGCCCATCCGGCGAGCTGCCTATACGCGATCTCACCTACGGGCGGCCTCCCCGGCTGGCTGGAGACCGCCTGGAAGCCACGCTATAGAGATCACCGCGATTCCTCCCGCCGAACGCGACAATGCCGCACTCCACAGGAGTGCGGCATCGTCGTGGACGCGAAGGGGTCAGAGACCGGCGGCGGTGCGCAGCGCCTCGGCGCGGTCGGTCGACTCCCACGAGAAGCCCTCACGGCCGAAGTGGCCGTAGGCGGCGGTCTCGGAGTAGATCGGGCGCAGCAGGTCGAGGTCGCGGATGATCGCGGCGGGACGCAGGTCGAACACCTGGGTCACGGCCTCCTGGATCTTCTCCACGGTGACCTTCTCGGTGCCGAAGGTCTCGACGAACACGCCGACAGGGTGCGCCTTGCCGATGGCGTAGGCGACCTGGACCTCGGCGCGGTCGGCCAGACCGGCGGCGACGATGTTCTTGGCGACCCAGCGCATCGCGTAGGCGGCCGAGCGGTCGACCTTGGACGGGTCCTTGCCGGAGAAGGCGCCGCCACCGTGGCGGGCCATGCCGCCGTAGGTGTCGACGATGATCTTGCGTCCGGTGAGGCCGGCGTCGCCCATGGGGCCGCCGATCTCGAAGCGGCCCGTCGGGTTGACCAGCAGGCGGTAGCCGTCGGTGTCGATGTCGAGCCCGGCGAGCACGTGGTCGACCACGTGCTCCTTGATGTCGGGGGTCAGCATCTCCTTGAGGTCGATCTCCGCGGCGTGCTGCGTGGAGACGACGACCGTGTCGAGGCGGACGGGCTGGTCACCGTCGTACTCGATGGTGACCTGGGTCTTGCCGTCGGGACGCAGGTAGGGCACCAGGCCCGACTTGCGCACCTCGGACAGGCGGCGGGCCAGCCGGTGCGCCAGCGTGATCGGCAGCGGCATCAGCTCGGGCGTCTCGCGGCAGGCGTAGCCGAACATCAGGCCCTGGTCGCCCGCGCCCTGACGGTCAAGCTCGTCGATGTCACCGTCGACGCGGTGCTCGTAGGCGTCGTCGACGCCCTGGGCGATGTCGGGCGACTGCGCGCCGATGGAGGCCGACACGCCGCAGGAGGCGCCGTCGAACCCCTTGTGGGAGGCGTCGTAGCCGATCTCAAGGATCTTCTCGCGGATGACGCCGGCGATGTCGACGTAGGTCTCGGTCGTCACCTCGCCTGCGACGTGGACCTGGCCGGTAGTGATCAGCGTCTCGACGGCGACCCTGCTCTTGGGGTCGTCCTTGAGCATGGCGTCGAGAATCGCGTCACTGATCTGGTCGGCGATCTTGTCCGGGTGGCCTTCTGTGACCGACTCGGAGGTGAACAGGCGACGTGACAACTCAGTGGCTCCTCATGCAGCGGCTGCTGACGGATGTGCGGCTCGGGCGGGTAGGACACGCCAGGGCCATCGCCGAAGTGTAGCCCTACATGCCTGCGCGCCGCGAAACTGCTCTCATTGTGCCCCTTGTCAGAGCTCAGGGAGCGGATCCAGGGGCAGCGACTCGGGGTCGAACACCTCCGTGTCGGCCGCGGCCACGACGGCCGCGTACTCCTCGTCGAACTCGAAGAACATCTCCCCCACCTGGATGACGGGGCTCGGCGCCATGGTGATCGGGCCCAGCCTGGTCGCCCTGGGAAAGGCGGCGTAGAGCGAGACGGGACGGTCGTTCCTCAGCATCCTGGTGGCCAGGACGGAGACGGACCTGTCGGTCACGACGATCAAAAAGTTCGCCACGCCCGGCGGGCCTATCGACAGCGCGGGAAAGACATAGCGGATCTCCTCCCCCCGACGCAACAGAGCCCGGCAGCGATCTCTGACAGCCGACGTCACCGGCATCGCATCCCCCCTCGCCGACCCTCAGTATCCGCAGGCAGACGGGGTGCCGCAACGGTTGATCAGGTAACCGCCCATGCCGAAAGCGCGCTTGCCGGAACGGTCGCGGCGGGCGCCTCAGGCGAGGCGGGCGGCCACCAGGCCCCACACGATGTCGGCGAGATCCTCCTTGGGACCGCGCGGCACCTCCACAGGGGAGCCGCCCGCGACGAGCACGGTGGCGGCGTTGTCGGGCGTGCCGAACGCGAGCCCCTCGCCGACCTGGTTGACGACCAGCAGGTCGCATCCCTTTCGGGCCAGCTTGGCCTGGCCGTTGGCCAGCACGTCGTCGGTCTCGGCCGCGAACCCCACGATCACCGACGGGTACGGCCCTCCGCCCGAGGAGGCGCCAGGGCCCGAGGCGGGGCCCACGCCCGCCGCCTGCCTGGCCGCGCGCCTGCGCTCGCCGAGCTCGGCGAGGATGTCGGGGTTCTTGACCAGCTCGATCGGCTCGGGCTCGCCGTCGCGCTTCTTGATCTTGGACTCACGCCGCACCGCGGGCCTGAAGTCGGCCACGGCCGCCGCCATGACGACGGTGTCGGCGTCAGCCGAGGCGGCCAGCACGGCCTCGCGCAGTTCGAGCGCGGACTCGACCCTGACGACCTTGGCGCCCGCCGGATCGGGCAGCGACACGTTGGCGGCGACGAGGGTGACCTCGGCCCCCCGCGCGACGGCCGTGCGGGCGAGGGCGTAGCCCTGCAGCCCCGAGGAGCGGTTGCCGAGGAAGCGGACCGGGTCGAGGGCCTCGCGAGTGCCGCCGGCCGAGATGACGACCTTGCGCCCCTCGAGGTCGCGCGGACGGCCCGCCATGACGGTGCGGCAGATCTCGAAGATCTCCGCGGGGTCGGGCAGCCGTCCTGGCCCCGTGTCGGCGCCCGTGAGGCGCCCGACCGCGGGGTCGATGACGATGGAGCCCCGCTCGCGGAGGGTGGCCACGTTGGCCACGGTCGCGGGGTGCTCCCACATCTCGGTGTGCATCGCGGGCGCGAACACCACGGGGCACCGAGCGGTGAGCAGGGTGGTGGTCAGCAGGTCGCCGGCGAGCCCGTGGGCCGCCTTGGCCAGCACGTCGGCGGTCGCGGGCGCCACCACGACGAGGTCGGCCTGCTGGCCGAGCCGCACATGGGGCACCTCGTGCACGCCGTCCCAGACGTCGACGGTCACCGGGTTGCCCGACAGCGCCGCCCACGTGGGCTCGCCCACGAACCGCAGCGCGTCGCGGGTCGGAACGACCCGCACCTCGTGACCCGACTCGGTGAACAGGCGCAGGAGCTCGCAGGCCTTGTAGGCGGCGATGCCCGCGCTGACGCCCAGGACGACCCTCATGGAAGGGTCAGACCGCGCCTTCGATGGGCTCGGCGTTGAGCAGGCCCTCGGAGACCTCGCGAAGCGCGATGGACAGGGGCTTCTCCTGGGCGTGGGTCTCGACCAGGGGACCGACGTACTCCAGCAGGCCCTCGCCGAGCTGGGAGTAGTAGGCGTTGATCTGGCGGGCCCGCTTGGCGCCCATGATCACCAGTGAGTACTTGCTGTCGACGATGTCGAGCAGCGAGTCGATCGAGGGGTTGGTGATGCCCTCGGTCGTGGGGGCGATGCCTGCCACGTTGTCAGACCTCTCGTCGGAATGCTATGCAGTCATCAAGGCTATCAGCCTGTGGCATACGTCCTGGACGTTCGTGTTGACCAGCGTGGTATCGAACTCCTTCTCGGCCGCCATCTCGACCCTGCCCGCCTCGAGGCGGCGGGCGATGACGTCCTCGGGTTCGGTTCCGCGGCCTCGCAGGCGCTTCTCCAGCTCCTCCCACGAGGGAGGGGCGAGGAAGACCAGCAACGCCTCGGGCATGCTCTCCCGCACCTGCCTGGCGCCCTGGAGGTCGATCTCCAGCACCGTGGGCACGTTCTGGGCGAGCTTGTCGATGACGGCCTGCCGTGGTGTGCCGTACCTGTTCCCCGCGAACTCGGCCCACTCCAGCAGTTCGCCGGAGGAGATGAGCCTGTCGAAGCCCTCGTCGTCGACGAAGAAGTACTCAACGCCGTGGCTCTCGCCCGGACGGGGCTTCCTGGTGGTCACCGAGACCGACAGCCACACCTCTGGGTGTGCCCGCCGGAGCTCGGCGACGACCGTGGACTTGCCGACGCCCGACGGCCCCGAAAGGACCGTCAGCCGCCGGGTGGCGCGCTCGTGAGAGCCGCCACCCGGGGGAACGAAACCACCGCGATCCGTGCCATCACCATCGGACCAGGACCTGTCGGTCACTTCGTTACCCCCGTCGAACCTGCGCTTTTCTGTGGTACCGAGGTTAGCCCTCGTTGCCACCGAACTCGCGCTCGAGGGCAGCCCTCTGGTTCGCACCGAGACCCCGCACGCGGCGGGACTCGGCAATAGCGTGCCGCTCCATCAGCTGCTTGGCGCGGACCTTGCCCACGCCGGGGAGCGACTCCAACAGAGCCGACACCTTCATCTTGCCGATGACGTCGTCTGTCTGCCCATCCTTGAGCACCTCAGCCAGAGAAACCGCGCCGTGCTTGAGCCGGTTCTTGACCTCGGCACGCTCCTTACGGGCCTTGGCAGCCTTCTCCAGGGCTGCGGCGCGCTGCTCAGGGGTCAGGGGAGGAAGAGCCACGCCGGGTCACCTCGAATTTCTGTCGATGTACTCGGACGGGAAGGGAAACTAGCTGGTCAACGCGTCCTTAGCAACGTCAAGCGCAGTTTCTGTGGTGACAAAGTCCTGTTCAGCACTTTCCGTGATCACAAAACCACTCTGTGTAGATCAAATTGCCCTCACTTCCCGGTTCTCGCCGTTCGTCAAGCGAGATCACCGGAATGCGATCATGATCACAGAACTGCGTCCGAAGGGGTGGGAACGGGCGGCCGAAAGCCTGCTGGGGAGGGGCTTCGAGCGCGCCCGCCGTACCGGACGAACGGTCACGAACGCCGTAGAGAGGCGGCAATGGAGGCAGCGGTCGCACCGGGGTCGGGAGAGGCCGTGATGGGGCGGCCGATGACGAGCAGGTCCGCGCCGTCGGCAAGCGCCTGCTCGGGTGTGGCCACCCGCGCCTGGTCCTGGCTGTCGGCCCCCGCGGGGCGCACTCCCGGAGTGATCAGAGTGATGGAGGGCCCCACGGCCGCCCGCACCGCGGCGACCTCGTGGGGCGAGCACACCAGAGCCGTCGCGCCCGCCTCGACCGACATCGCCGCCATCCGCCGCACGGCGTCCTCGGGGGAGCCCTCGACGCCGATGGCGGCCAGATCGGCCGCCGACAGCGACGTGAGGACGGTCACCGCCGCGATCTTGGTGTGTGGAGCGGCCTCCACGGCCGCCTGGATCATCGCGGGGCCCCCCGCCGCGTGCACGGTCAGGATGGCCGGCCGCAGGCGCGCTACGGCCCTTGTGGCCCCTGCGACGGTGTTCGGGATGTCGTGCAGCTTGAGGTCGAGGAAGACCTGCACCCCGCTGGCACCGCGCACGGAGGCGATCACGTCGGGTCCGTAGCGCAGGTACAGCTCCAGGCCGACCTTGACGGTGCTCACGTGCGGGGTCACCAGCGAAGCCCAGCGGGCCGCGGTCTCCAGATCAGGTGCGTCCAGGGCGACGGCGATGGGTGCGGGCGTCACAGGGAACTCTCCTCCGAGTCGACGAGCAGATGTCTTGCGGTGGGCCGGTGGGCCAGGCCGACGGCGTCGGCCAGGCGGTGGAAGCCCTTGGCCTGCAGCAGCTCCTCGAGCTCGCGCTCGATGCGCAGGCAGGCGTAGGGGTCGTGGAAGAGCGCGGTGCCCACCCCGACGACGCAGGCGCCCGCCAGGATGAGCTGGAGCGCGTCGTGCCCGCTCATCACGCCGCCGACGCCCACGATGGGCACGCCGGGGATGGCGGCGTGGACCTGCCAGACGCACCTGACCGCCAGCGGCAGGATGGCGGGCCCTGACAGGCCGCCGGTGCCCGCGGCGAGGGTGGGCCTGAGCGCGTCCACGTCGATGCTCATGCCGAGCGGATTGTTGATCATGGACAGGGCGTCGGCTCCCGCGTCCACGCAGGCGCGGGCGACGGCCACGACGTCGGCCACGTCGGGTGAGAGCTTGGCGACGACAGGCACGTCGTAGCGCATGACCGAGCGCACCGAGGCGATCACCTCGGCCGCCGCTCCCCCGTCGCGGGCGAAGACGCGGCCTCTGTCCTCGATGTTGGGGCAGGCGAGGTTGACCTCGACGGCGGTCACGCCCGGCGCGTCGGTCAGACGGCGGGCCAGCGCGGAGTACTCGGCGACGGTGCCGCCGCCGACGGAGACGACGGTCCTGATGCCGCGCTGGGCCAGCCACGGCAGCTCGCGTTCGAGGAAGGCGTCGATGCCGGGCCCCTGGAGGCCGACCGCGTTGAGCATCCCCGAGGGCGTCTCGGCCATCCTGGGCGTCGGCCTGCCCGCGCGCGGGGCCATGGTGATCGACCTGGTCACCAGCGCGCCGAGGCGGTGCAGGTCGAAGAACTGGGCCAGCTCGCGTCCCGAGCCCGCGCACCCGGCCGCCGTGGTGACGGGGTTGGCCAGCTCGACATGGGCGAGGAAGGTGCGCATGTCAACCGACATTGCGCGCTCCGCCGCCCGGGGCCCCGAGCGCGTCGAACGGGATCGTTCCGACGTCCTCGAACCGCACTCGTTCCCCCCTGAAGACAGGACCCTCCGCGCAGGCGCGCACCATCCTGGTCACGCCGTCGTCGCCGATGACGGGCAGCACGCAGGTCATGCAGACCCCGATGCCGCAGGCCATCGACTCCTCCACCGCCACCTGGACGGGGATGTCGAACTCGATCGCCACCGCGGTGACCGCGCGCAGCGTTTCCATCGGCCCACAGGCGTAGATGACGTCGGCGCGCGTGTCGGCGATGACGGAGGGCAGCACGTCGGTCACGCTGCCGCGCAGGCCGAGCGAGCCGTCCTCGGTGGTGAGCGTGGTCGTCTCGGCCATCCTGCGGGCCCGCATCGCGCCGAAGACCCTGTCGGCCGAGGCCGCGCCGAGTGCGAAGTCGATGCGGCAGCCGCGTTCCATCAGCGCGTCGGCGAGAGGGAACAGGGCGGCCGCGCCGTACTCGGCGCCGACCAGGACGCAGCTGGCCGGGTCGCGGGGCAGCGGGAAGGGCCGCCCCAGCGGCCCCACCAGGTCGAGGGTGTCGCGGGCGCGCCGCTCGGCCAGCCATGACGTGCCGGGGCCCTTGGCGGTGAAGACCAGCTCCACCGTGCCGCCGTAGTCGGGCTTGACGTCATGGATGGACAGGGCGCGCCTGGTCACCATCGAGGTGCGCGGGCCCCCGACGGCGACCGAGACGAAGTGGCCTGGCCTGAACCTCTCGGCGACGCCGGGCGCCACGACGGTCAGCGCATGGTAGGCGTCGACCCGGCGCGTCGTCAGCACCGTGCCCGTCACCTGCACCGGAGTCCCGGCCAGACTCGATCACCCCCGCAGGGCTCGTGCGTGCTCCTGAAGGGACCGTACGCCCACATCGCCCCGCACGATGGCCTGGATGCCCGCCGCCGCCGCGGCGAGTCCCTGGACCGTCGTGATGCACGGGATGCCGCGCAGCACGGCCGCGGTGCGGATGTCGTAGCCGTCGAGGCGCGGCCCGGACTGGCCGGGGCTGCCGAACGGCGTGTTGACGATCAGGTCCACCTCGCCGTCCAGGATGCGCTGCACGATCGTCGGCTCACCGTCGGGTCCCGTTCCCTCGCTCTGCTTTCGCACGATCTTGGCATGGACTCCGTTGCGGCGCAGCACCTCCGCGGTGCCCTCCGTGGCGAGAATCTCGAAGCCGAGATCGGCGAGCGCGCGCACCGGGAAGATCATCGAGCGTTTGTCCCTGTTGGCCACCGAGACGAAGGCCCTGCCCTTGGTGGGCAGTTCGCCGTAGGCGCCCGCCTGGGACTTGGCGTAGGCGATGCCGAAGAACTCGTCGATGCCCATGACCTCGCCCGTCGAGCGCATCTCGGGGCCGAGCACGATGTCGACGCCGCGGAAGCGGTTGAACGGCAGCACCGCCTCCTTGACCGCGATCGAGGCGTCGAGCGGCAGCGTGCCGCCGTCGCCCGTCGCGGGCAGCATGCCCTCCGCCCTCAGCTCGGCGACCGTGGCGCCCATCATGACGCGGGCCGCCGCCTTCGCCAGCGGCACCGCCGTCGCCTTGGAGACGAAGGGCACCGTACGGCTGGCCCTCGGGTTGGCCTCCAGGACGTACAGCACGCCCGCCGCCATCGCGTACTGCACGTTGAGCAGGCCGCGGACGCCGACGCCCCTGGCGATGCCCTCGGTGGCGGCGCGGATGCGCTTGATGTCGTTGCCGCCGAGGGTGATCGGCGGCAGCGCGCAGGCCGAGTCGCCCGAGTGGATGCCCGCCTCCTCGATGTGCTCCATCACGCCGCCGAGGTAGAGCTCCTCGCCGTCGAACAGGGCGTCGACGTCGATCTCGATGGCCTCGTCGAGGAACTTGTCGACCAGGACGGGGTGCCCGCCCACCTGGGCCGCCATGTAGGTGGTGAGCGTCTCGTCGTCGTAGACGATGGCCATGCCGGCGCCGCCGAGGACGTAGGAGGGGCGCACCAGGACCGGGTAGCCGATCTCGTCGGCGATGGCCAGCGCCTCGGCGACGGTCAGCGCCGTGCCGTGCTTGGGCGCGGGCAGCCCGGCCTCCGCCAGCACGCGGCCGAACGCGCCGCGCTCCTCCGCGAGGTGGATGGACTCGGGCGAGGTGCCGACCACGGGCACCCCCGCGTCCTTCAGCGCCTGGGCCAGGCCGAGGGGCGTCTGGCCGCCGAGCTGCACGATGACGCCCGCGATGGGGCCCGTCTGCTGCTCGGCGTGGACAACCTCGAGGACGTCCTCGAGCGTGAGCGGCTCGAAGTAGAGCCGGTCGGAGGTGTCGTAGTCGGTCGAGACCGTCTCGGGGTTGCAGTTGACCATGACGGTCTCGAACCCGGCCCTGGACAGCTCGAAGGAGGCGTGCACGCAGGCGTAGTCGAACTCGATGCCCTGGCCGATGCGGTTGGGCCCGCTGCCGAGGATGAGGACCTTGGGCCTGTCGCCGTAGGGGACCTCGCTCTCCTCGTCGTAGGTGGAGTAGAGGTAGGGCGTCTTGGCCGCGAACTCCGCCGCGCAGGTGTCGACGGTGTTGTAGACGGGGCGCAGGCCGAGCGCGTGGCGCAGGTCGCGCACCCGGGTCTCGTCCATGCTGCGGATCTCGCCGATCTGGGCGTCGGAGAAGCCGAGGTGCTTGGCCCGCTCCAGCGCCTCGCGGGTCAGCTCGGGCGCCTCGCCGAGCGCGCGGGCCTCCTCGTCGAGCAGCATGAGCTGGTCGATGAACCACGGGTCGATGTTGGTCGAGTCGAACAGCTCCTCGGCCGTGGCGCCCGCCCTGATGGCCTGCTGCATCGTGCGCAGCCTGCCGTCGTGGGGGGTGCGGCAGTCGTCGAGCAGCTCCTGCTTGGGCGCGACGTGCCCTGCCCACGAGAAGGACGAGCCCTTCTTCTCCAGCGACCGCAGTGCCTTCTGCAGCGCCTCGGGGAAGGAGCGGCCGATCGCCATGGCCTCGCCCACCGACTTCATGTGCGTGGTGAGCGTCTGGTCGGCGCCGCGGAACTTCTCGAAGGCGAACCTCGGCACCTTGACCACGATGTAGTCGAGGGTCGGCTCGAAGGAGGCGGGGGTCTCCTTCGTGATGTCGTTCGGGATCTCGTCGAGCGTGTAGCCGATCGCCAGCTTGGCCGCGATCTTGGCGATGGGGAAGCCCGTCGCCTTGGAGGCCAGCGCCGAGGAGCGCGACACGCGCGGGTTCATCTCGATGACGATCATGCGGCCCGAGCTCGGGTTGACCGCGAACTGGATGTTGCAGCCGCCGGTGTCGACTCCGACCTCGCGGATGACCGCGATGGCCACGTCGCGCATGTTCTGGTACTCGCGGTCGGTCAGGGTGAGCGCGGGGGCCACGGTCACGCTGTCGCCGGTGTGCACGCCCATCGGGTCGATGTTCTCGATGGAGCAGACGATGACGACGTTGTCGGCCTTGTCGCGCATGACCTCGAGCTCGTACTCCTTCCAGCCGAGGATCGACTCCTCGAGGAGCACCTCGGTGGTCGGCGAGGCGTCGAGGCCGGCGCCCGCGATGCGGCGCAGGTCGTCCTCGTCGTACGCGAAGCCCGAGCCGACGCCGCCCATGGTGAAGGAGGGGCGCACGACCAGCGGGTAGCCCAGCTCGCCGGCCGCCGCCACGCACTCGTCCATGGTGTGGCACACCACGGACCTGGCCGACTCGGCGTTGAGGCCCTGCTCGCGCGCGACCTTGGCGACGATCTCCTTGAAGCGCTCGCGGTTCTCGCCCGCCTGGATGGCGTCGAAGTCGGCGCCGATCAGCTCGACGTCGTAGCGCTCGAGCACGCCCGCCTCGTGCAGGGCGACCGCGGTGTTCAGCGCGGTCTGCCCGCCCAGGGTGGGCAGCAGCGCGTCGGGGCGCTCCTTGGCGATGATCTTCTCGACGAACTCGGGGGTGATCGGCTCGACGTAGGTGGCGTCGGCGAACTCGGGGTCGGTCATGATCGTGGCAGGGTTGCTGTTGACCAGGATCACCTTGAAGCCCTCGGCACGCAGCACGCGGCAGGCCTGGGTGCCCGAGTAGTCGAACTCGCACGCCTGCCCGATGACGATCGGTCCTGAGCCGATGACCAGGATCGACCTGATGTCCTCACGCTTGGGCACGGCTCATGACCTCACAGAACTCGTCAAAAAGGTAGGCGGCGTCGTGCGGGCCGGCGGCCGCCTCGGGGTGGTACTGCACGCTGAAGGCGCGCCCGTCGAGCAGCCGCAGCCCCTCGACGCACTGGTCGTTGAGGTTGACGTGGCTGACCTCCGCACGGCCGTACGGCGTGTCGAAGGGCTCGCCGAGCGGCGCCTGGACGGCGAAGCCGTGGTTGTGCGCCGAGATCTCGACCTTGCCCGTGCGGACGTCCTGGACGGGCTGGTTGACGCCGCGGTGGCCGTAGCGCAGCTTGTAGGTCGGCAGGCCGAGGGCGCGGCCGAACAGCTGGTTGCCGAAGCAGATGCCGAAGAACGGGATCCCCGCCCCGAGCACCTCGCGCAGCGTCGTGACGTCGGCGGTGGCGGGGTCGCCCGGGCCGTTGGAGAAGAAGACGCCGTCGGGCGCGACGGCCATGACGTCCTCGAAGCTCGCGGTGGCGGGCAGGACGTGCACCTCGCAGCCGCGCTCGGCCATGCGGTGCGGGGTCATGCCCTTGATGCCCAGGTCGACCGCGGCGACGGTGAAGCGCTTCTCGCCGATCGCGGGCACCACGTAGGGCTCACGCGTGGCGACCTCGGCGGCCAGGTCGGCTCCCTCCATGGCCGGTGAGCGCCGCACGCGCTCGACGAGGGCCTCCACCGGCTCGGAGGGAGCGGTGAAGATGCCCGCGCGCATGGCGCCACGCTCGCGCAGGTGGCGGGTCAGCGCGCGGGTGCCGGTGATCGCGATGCCGACGACCCCCTGCTCCTTGAGGTAGTCGTCAAGGGAGCGGTTGGCCCGCCAGTTGGAGACCACCCTGGACGGCTCGCGCACGACGTATCCGGCGACCCAGACCTTCGAGGACTCGGGGTCCTCGTCGTTGACGCCGGTGTTGCCGATGTGCGGGGCGGTCATGGCGACGATCTGGCGATGGTAGGACGGGTCGGTGAGGGTCTCCTGGTAGCCGGTCATGCCGGTGTTGAAGACCATCTCACCGAACGTCTCGCCCTCGGCGCCGTACGGGATTCCGTGGAAGACACGGCCGTCTTCCAAGACAAGGACGGCGTTACTCAAGCGAGCTTCCCTTCGAGAACGGTTGGCCTGCCACGCAGGAACGTCGCCAACACCCTGCCGGGGAGGGTCATGCCCTCGTAGGGGGTGTTGCGGCTCTTGGAGGCGAAGGAGGAGGGATCCACCTCGGCGCGCGCGGTGGGGTCGTAGAGCACGATGTTGGCGGGGGCGCCGACCTCGAGCGGCCGGCCGTGCCCCGGCAGGCGGCCGATGCGCGCGGGGGCGGCGGACATGCGCTCGGCGACGCCCGCCCAGTCGAGCAGGCCGGTGTCGACCATGGCCTCCTGGACGACGCTGAGCGCGGTCTCGAGGCCGACCATGCCCATGGCCGCCGCGGCCCACTCGGTCTCCTTGTCCTCGACCGGGTGCGGCGCGTGGTCGGTGGCCACCACGTCGATCGTGCCGTCGGCCAGGGCCGAGCGCAGCGCCTCGACGTCGGCGCGGGTGCGCAGCGGCGGGTTGACCTTGTAGATCGGGTTGTAGGAGCCGTTGGGCGACTCCTCGACGAGCTCGTCGGTGAGCAGCAGGTGGTGAGGAGTCACCTCGGCGGTGACGTTCCAGCCCTTGGACTTGGCCCAGCGGATGATCTCCACCGAGCCCGCCGTGGAGACGTGGCAGACGTGCAGGCGCGAGCCGACGTGCGCGGCCAGCAGGCAGTCGCGGGCGATGATCGCCTCCTCGGCCACCGCGGGCCAGCCGGACAGGCCGAGCCTGCCGGAGATGACGCCCTCGTTCATCTGGGCGTCCTTGGTGAGCTTGGGCTCCTGGGCGTGCTGGGCGACGACGCCGTCGAAGGCCTTGACGTACTCGAGCGCCCTGCGCATGAGCACGGCGTCGTCGACGCACCTGCCGTCGTCGGAGAAGACGCGCACGCGGGCAGCCGAGTCGGCCATCGCGCCGAGCTCGGCCAGCTGCTTGCCCTCCAGCCCGACGGTGACGGCGCCGACCGGCTGCACGTCGCAGTGGCCGAACTCCTGGCCGAGCCGCCAGACCTGCTCGACGACGCCCGCGGTGTCGGCGACCGGCATGGTGTTGGCCATGGCGTGGACGGCGGTGTAGCCGCCGCGGGCGGCCGACTGGGTGCCGGTCTGCACGGTCTCGGCGTCTTCGCGGCCCGGCTCGCGCAGGTGGGTGTGCAGGTCGACCAGGCCGGGCAGGGCGATCGCGCCCCGCCCTTCGACGACCTCGGGAAGCCCCGCCTCGGCCGCGCCTTCGCCGTCCTGCCGGGGGCCCGCGGACCCGGCGGGACGGATCTCCGCGATGAGGCCGTTGACCACGGCGATGTCGACGGGCTCGCCGCCCAGGATGCGAACGTTCTTGATCAGCATCAGATCTCTCCCCCGAGCAGCAGGTACAGGACGGCCATGCGGATGGTCACACCGTTGGCGACCTGCTCGACGATCGTCGAGCGCGGCGAGTCCGCCACCTCGGCGGCGATCTCCATGCCCCTGTTCATCGGGCCCGGGTGCATGACGATGGCGTCGTCGGGCATCTTGGCGAACCTGTCGCGGTCGAGCCCGTAGCGGCGGGAGTACTCGCGCTCGCTGGGGAAGTAGGCGGCGTTCATCCGCTCCTTCTGCACCCGCAGCATCATCACGACGTCGGACTTGGGCAGCACCGAGTCGAGGTCGTAGGAGACCTCGCACGGCCAGGTGCCGATCGAGACCGGCAGCAGCGTCGGCGGCGCGACCAGGGTCACGTCGGCGCCGAGCGTGGCCAGCAGCAGCACGTTGGACCGGGCGACGCGGCTGTGCAGCACGTCGCCGACGATGGTGACCTTGCGCCCCTCGAGGTTGCCCAGGCGGCGGCGCATGGAGAAGGCGTCGAGCAGCGCCTGCGTGGGGTGCTCGTGGGTGCCGTCGCCCGCGTTGACGACGCTGCCGCGCACCCAGTTGGCCAGGCGGTGCGGAGCGCCCGAGGCGCCGTGGCGGATGACGACGGCGTCGGCGCCCATCGCCTCGAGGGTCAGGGCGGTGTCCTTGAGCGACTCGCCCTTGGAGACGCTCGAGCCCTTGGCGGAGAAGTTGATGACGTCGGCCGACAGGCGCTTGGCCGCGGCCTCGAAGGAGATGCGGGTGCGGGTGGAGTCCTCGAAGAACAGGTTGACCACCGTACGGCCGCGCAGCGTCGGCAGCTTCTTGATGGAGCGTTCCGAGACGCGGGCCAGTTCCTCGGCGGTGTCGAGGATCAGCAGCGCGTCGTCCTTGGTGAGGTCGGCCGCCGAGATGAGATGCCTGTTCACTTGATCAGCTCCACTGCGTCGCGCCCGTCGGTCTCCTCCAGGTAGACCTTGACCTTCTCGCTCTTGGAGGTCGGGAGGTTCTTGCCCACGTAGTCGGCCCTGATGGGCAGCTCACGGTGGCCCCTGTCGACCAGGATGGCCAGTTGCACGGCCGTGGGCCTGCCGAGGTCGTTGAGCGCGTCGAGCGCGGCGCGGACCGAGCGTCCCGAGAAGAGCACGTCGTCGACGAGGACGACGGTCCTGCCGTCGACGCCGTCGGCCGGCAGGTCTGTACGGCCGAGCGGGCGCGCGGGGCGCAGCCTGAGGTCGTCGCGGTACATCGTGATGTCGATCGAGCCGACGGGGACCTTCACGTCTTCGAACTGCTCGATCCGCTCGGCGAGCCTGGCGGCGAGAGTGGCGCCGCGGGTCGGGATGCCGAGGAGGACGACGCCGTCGGCGCCCTTGGTGCGCTCGAGGATCTCGTGCGCGATGCGGGTCAGCGCCCGGTGGATGTCCGGGCCTTCGAGAACGGCCCTTGGTTCGGACATGGGTGTAGCTCACCACCTTTCCCGCCTCACAGGACGGGTCTTAAAGGGTGTTGGGTCGCAGTCACATTACCAGCAGCTACCAGCAGCGATATGCCGGGGGCACTCCGGCGTCACGCTGGACGGAGCGGTCTCCGCGCTCGTCAGCCACCACCTGCGGATGAACCACGCGCTGCACCCGCGAGGGCGGCGTGGCGAGGTACACGTGGTCTCCACGCACTTCCTGTCGAAGCACGGCTGAGCGATTTTGAAAAAGCGGACAAAGGAGATAAAAACTCCTCCAAGTCTTTTTTGGGGAGGTTTGCAGCATGGCCCTGTCCGAGCGCGAGCACCAGGTCCTCGACAGCATCGCGCGCCAGTTCGCCGCGGACGATCCGGCGCTCGCGCGCAGCTTCTCCGAGCACGGCACGGGGCCTGTGACAGCCGAGCGCATCGCGGGTCGATGGGACGCGTGGCCCGCGGCTCTGATCGCGGTCTGCCTCGCGCTGTTCGCCGTCGTGCTGATCCTCTCCGGCTCGCCACAGGCCTGAACGGCGTTTTGGCACTCTCCGCGTAGGGGAAGTCACCCGATGTCGTATGACTCGGGGGATTTCTGCGTCGGGGGGCGCTATGGGGGAACCGCGACGGCCGGCTGACGTCGGCCTCGACAGCGCCGAATCCGAAATCGCGGGGGTCGTCCCCGTCCAGGGCCGCAGCCTCGGCCTCGGCTCGGCCATCGCGCTCGTCATCGGCAACGTCGTCGGCACGGGCATCTTCCTGCTGCCCGCCTCGCTCGCCGCGTTCGGCACGGTCAGCCTGGTGGCGATGGCGGCGGTGACCGTCGGCGCCATCGCGATGGCGATGGTCTTCGGCAAGCTGGGCGCCAGGATCCCCGCCGGCGGCGGACCCTACGCCTACGCCCGCAACGCCTTCGGCGAGTTCGCCGGCTTCTGGAACGCCTGGTCGTTCTGGCTGACGGCGTGGATCGGCAACGCCGCCATCGCGGTGGCGTGGGTCGGCTACGTGCAGTACTTCGCCCAGCAGGTCTTCGGCCTCGACTGGCGCAGCACCGCCGCCGCGATCGTCATCGCGCTGATCGGCCTCTGGATCCCCGCAGTGGTCAACATGCTCGGCGCCAGGAACATGGCGGCCTTCCAGCTGGTCACCACGATCCTGAAGTTCGCGCCGCTGCTGTTCGTCGCCGTGGTGGGCCTGTTCTTCGTCCAGAGCGCCAACTTCGGCCCCTTCAACGCCACCGACGGCAACTGGGTCGGGGCGCTCTCCCTGGCCGGCGCGGTCGCGCTGTTCATCTACTCCGGCGTGGAGAGCGTCTCCATCGCCGCCGAGAAGATCAAGGACCCGGCCCGCAACATCGGCAGGGCCAGCATCATCGGCGTCCTCGCCTGCGCGGCCCTGTACATGCTGAGCACCGTCGCGGTCATGGGCACCGTCCCGCACGCGCGGCTGCTGGAGTCCTCGGCGCCGTTCGCCGACGCGCTCAACAACATGTTCGGCGGCTCGGCTGGGGGCGTGCTCATGGCCGCCTGCGCCATCGTCTCCGGCATCGGCGCGCTCAACGGCTGGACCATGCTGGTGGCCGAGATGCCGATGGCCGCGGCCAGGGACGGGATGTTCCCCGCGATGTTCGCCAGGGAGTCGCGGCGCGGCGCGCCCCTCGCGGGCATCCTCGCCGGGACGATCCTGACCTCGGTGATGCTGCTGGTGGCCTACGCCTCGGAGAACGCCTTCAACACGATCGTGCTGCTGGCCTCCTTCACCACCGTCATCCCCTACTTCTTCTCCGCCGCCGCCCAGCTGTACTGGCTGGTCACGGGGGCTCGCGCGGTCGACAGGAGGCGGCTGACGCGCGACATCGTCATCAGCGTGATCGCGCTGGTGTTCGCGTTCTGGATGGCATACGGCTCCGGCGCCGACGCGGTGCTCGGAGGCACCCTGATGCTCCTGGTGGGCGTGCCCGTCTACATCTGGGTGAAGGCCAAGCGAGGCGAGTACGGCCCGCAGGTCTAGGAAAGGAAGACTGGTTATGACCTTTCATGTCGATTCCGAAGTGGGCAAGCTCTCCAAGGTCCTGCTGCACAAGCCCGAACTGGCGCTGAAGCGGCTCACGCCGACGAACAAGGACGACTTCCTCTTCGACGACGTGCTGTGGGTGCAGCGCGCGGTGGAGGAGCACGAGGAGTGGCAGCAGACCCTCAGGGACCGGGGCATCACCGTCTACATGCTGGCCGACCTGCTGCGTGAGACGCTCGACATCCCCGAGGCGCGCAAGCACATCCTCGACCACGTCGTCGACGAGCGCTGGCACGGCCCGCTGGCCACCGACGCCGTCCGCAACACGCTCGACGCGCTCCCTTCCAGGGACCTGCAGCAGTTCCTCACCGGCGGCATCACCAAGGCCGAGATCATGGAGCGGGGCGCCGACCCCAAGAGCGTCGCCTTCCACGTGCTCGACGACCACGACTTCGTCCTGCCGCCGCTGCCCAACCACCTGTTCACCCGCGACACCTCCTGCTGGATCTACGGCGGGGTGTCCATCAACGCGATGAAGAAGAAGGCCAGGCAGGCCGAGACGGTCAACTTCGAGGCGATCTACACCTACCACCCGATGTTCGCGGCCGAGGCCGGCAGATTCGAGGTGTGGCTGCCCGGCACCAAGGTCGCGCCCGCCACCATGGAGGGCGGCGACGTCCTGGTCATCGGGCGCGGCTCGGTGCTGATCGGGATGAGCGAGCGCACCCAGCCGCAGGCGGTGGAGATGCTCGCGCGCAACCTGTTCGCCAAGGGCGCGGCCAAGAAGATCGTGGCGCTCAACATGCCGAAGGCGCGCGCCTTCATGCACCTCGACACCGTCATGACCATGGTCGACGTCGGCGTGTTCACCAAGTACGCGGGCCTCGGCATGCTGCCCTCGTACACCATCGAGCCAGGTGACAACGAGAAGGAGCTCAAGGTCACCGACCACCCCGCCGAGGACATGCACAAGGCGATCGCCAGGTCACTCGACCTCGACGACATCAAGGTGCTGACCGCCACGCAGGACGTCTACGCCGCCGAGCGGGAGCAGTGGGACGACGGCTGCAACGTGCTGGCCGTCGAGCCCGGCGTCGTCGTCGCCTACGAGCGCAACACCACCACGAACAACTTCCTGCGCGACAACGGCATCGAGGTCATCACCATCCGCGGCAGCGAGCTCGGCCGCGGCAGGGGCGGCCCTCGCTGCATGAGCTGCCCGTTCGAGAGAGAGGGCATCTGAGCATGGGCTTCAACCTCCGCAACAGGAGCTTCCTGAAGGAGCTCGACTTCACGCCCGAGGAGTTCGCCTTCCTGCTCAAGCTGTCGGCCGACCTCAAGCAGGCCAAGTACGCCGGCGTCGAGCGGCAGCGGCTCAAGGGCAAGAACATCGCGCTCATCTTCGAGAAGACCTCCACGCGCACCCGCTGCGCCTTCGAGGTGGCCGCCCACGACCAGGGCGCGCACGTCACCTACCTCGACCCGAGCGGCTCACAGATGGGCCACAAGGAGTCGGTCAAGGACACCGCGCGCGTGCTCGGCAGGATGTTCGACGGCATCGAGTACCGCGGCTCCAAGCAGGAGTACGTCGAGGAGCTGGCCGCCTACTCGGGCGTGCCGGTGTGGAACGGCCTGACCGACGAGTGGCACCCGACCCAGATGCTCGCCGACATGCTCACCATGCAGGAGCACAGCGACAAGCCGCTGCACGAGATCTCCTTCGCCTACCTCGGCGACGCCCGCAACAACATGGGCAACTCACTGCTGGTCACGGGGGCGATGTTCGGCATGGACGTACGCCTGGTGGCGCCCAAGGCGCTGCAGCCCGACCCCAAGCTGGTCGTCAAGCCCGCCAAGGACCTGGCCAAGCAGACCGGCGCGACGGTGACGATCACCGACGACGTGGGCAAGGGGGTCAGGGGCGTCGACTACCTCTACACCGACGTGTGGGTGTCGATGGGCGAGCCGAAGGAGGTCTGGGACGAGCGGATCAGGCTGCTGAAGCCGTACCAGATCAACGACAAGGTCGTGAAGGCGACGGGGAACGCCAAGGTCAAGGTGATGCACTGCCTGCCCGCCTTCCACAACAGGGAGACGAAGGTCGGCGAGGACATCTACGAGAAGACCGGGCTGGACGCGCTGGAGATCACCGAGAGCGTCTTCGAGTCGCCACGCTCCATCGTCTTCGACGAGGCCGAGAACCGCCTGCACACCATCAAGGCCATCATGGTCGCAACCCTCGGAGACTGACATGCGCACATTCCGCGCCCTCCGGGCGAACACCAACAAGGCACCTGCACACTTCGCAACCCCCCGGAGACTGACATGCGCACATTCCGCGCCCTCCGGGCGAACACCATCAAGGCACCTGCACACTTCGCAACCCCCGGAGACTGAGCGATGCGGGTACTGGTCGCCCTCGGGGGAAACGCGCTCATGAAGCGCGGCGAGAAGCCGGACGCCGACACGCAGCGGGCGAACGTGGCCGTGGCGCTCAAGACGCTGTCGAAGGTCGCCGAGCGGCACGAGCTGATCATCACGCACGGGAACGGCCCGCAAGTGGGCGTGCTGGCGCTGGAGAGCACGTCGGACCCCAACCTGACCAAGCCCTACCCGTTCGACACCCTGGTCGCCGAGACGCAGGGCATGATCGGCTACTGGATGCTGCAGGCGCTGCAGAACGCTCTGCCGGGCCGTCAGGTGATCTCGATCATCTCCCAGACCCTGGTGTCGGCGGTCGACCCCGCCTTCGACGACCCGACCAAGTTCGTCGGCGAGGTCTACGACGAGGAGGAGGCGCGGAAGCTGGCCGAGGAGTACGGCTGGACGATCAAGCCCGACGGCCAGTACTGGCGCCGCGTCGTCCCCTCGCCCAAGCCGCAGCGCGTCGTCGAGACCAGGCTGATCCGCAAGCTGGTGCGTGACGGCGTCACGGTGGTGTGCGCGGGAGGCGGCGGCATCCCCGTCATCCGCGACGAGAACGGCCGGCTGTCGGGCGTGGAGGCCGTCATCGACAAGGACCTGACCGGCTCGTTGCTGGCCGAGTCGCTGGAGTGCGACGCGTTCCTGATCCTGACCGACGTCCCGCGCGTCATGAGGGACTTCGGCACGCCCCGGCAGAGCGAGATCAGTCACACCACTCCGCACGAACTGCGCTCGATCGACTTCCCCGCGGGCTCCATGGGGCCGAAGGTGGAGGCGGTCTGCAGGTTCGTGGAGACCACGGGCGACATGGCCGCGATCGGCAAGCTCGACGAGGCCATGTCGATCCTGGAGGGCACGGCGGGGACGATCATCACTCCGAACGCCACCTGGCCGTTGTCCAGCACCCTGTAAGGAGGCTCCGCGTGGCGCTCGTCGAACGGCTGTTCCGCACCAAGCCCACCGACCAGATCGTGGCGGAGGGCGGACACGGAGAGGGCGGCGAACTGCGCCGCACCATGTCCCTGTGGCAGCTGACGCTGTTCAGCGTCGGCGCCACGCTGGGCACGGGGATCTTCGTCATCCTCGGCCAGGCCGTCCCGAAGGCGGGGCCCGCGGTCGTGCTGGCCTTCGTGCTGGCCGCCATCACCGCGCTGTTCTCCGCGCTGTCCTACGCCGAGCTTGCGGGGACGATCCCGGTGTCCGGCTCGTCCTACTCCTACGCCTACGCCACGCTCGGCGAGATCGTCGCGTGGGTGTGCGGGTGGTGCCTCATGCTGGAGTACGCGGTCTCGGTGGCGGCCGTCGCCGTGGGCTGGGGCGAGTACCTCAACACCTTCCTCCAGGGCGCCTTCGGCTGGACGCTGCCTGCGGCGATCACCCACTCCCCCGGCGACCAGGGCGGCGTGGTCAACCTGACCGCCATCCTGATCGTGGTGCTGGCCACCTGGCTGCTGCTGCGCGGCACCTCGGAGTCGGCCACGGCCAACTCGATCTTCGTGCTGATCAAGGTCGCGGTGCTCGCCTTCTTCTGCGTGGTGGCCTTCACCGCCTTCGAGTCGGGCAACTTCGCCGACTTCGCTCCCATGGGCGCCGCCGGCATCACCGCCGCCGCCGCCCAGGTCTTCTTCTCCTACATCGGCTTCGACGCCGCGTCCACGGCGGGCGAGGAGGCCAAGAACCCGAGGCGCGACCTGCCGCTGGCGATCATCCTCTCGCTCGCCATCGTCACGGTGATCTACGTCCTGGTCGCGCTGGCGGCGATCGGCGCCATGCCGTGGACCGACTTCGACCCCGACTCCACCGAGGCCAGCCTCGCGCTCATCGTCGACCTGGCCACCGGCGCCACCTGGGCCGGGCTCATCGTCTCCTTCGGCGCGGTCATCGCGATCGCCAGCGTGGTCATCACGGTCCTGTACGGCCAGACCCGCATCCTGTTCGCGATGTCGCGCGACGGGCTGATCCCCAAGGTCTTCCAGAAGGTCAACCCGCACCGCCAGGTGCCGGTCGCCAACACGCTCATCGTGTGCGTGTTCGTCGCCGTGCTGGCCGGGCTCGTACCGCTCGGGCAGCTGGCCGAGGCCACCAGCATCGGCACGCTGTTCGCCTTCACCATCGTCAACATCGGGGTGCTCGTGCTCCGCCGTACCAGGCCCGACCTGCCGCGCACCTTCCGCACGCCGCTGTTCCCTGTCACACCGATCCTTGGCGTGATCTTCTGTGTGCTCCTCATGTACGAGCTGGCCTGGGTCACCTGGGTGGCCTTCCTGCTGTGGACCGCCGTGGGCCTGGTGGCCTACTTCCTGTACGGCTTCGGCCACTCGCGCCTCAACGAAGGGAGCGTCCGATGAAGATCGAGCATGTCCTCGCCGGCTTTCTGCCCGACTCCCGCGGCCATGACGGGCTGGCGCTCGCCGTCCTGCTGGCACGCCAGGCGGAGGCGAAGCTGACGGTCGCGACCATCCAGCCCCCTCCGTGGGCCTCGCCCGGCCCCGGCAGGGCCGACGAGAGCGCGTGGCGGGCCTATCTCAAGGAGCAGGCCACCGTGGGGTTCGACCAGGCGCGCCGGGTGGCGGGCGAGCAGGCGGACTACATCACCCGCTTCAACAGGGGCAGCGGACGCGGTCTCGTGGAGCTGGCCCGCACCTCCGACGTCGACGCCGTGGTGATCGGCTCGGGCCCGCGCGGGTCGAAGGGGCGCATCTCGCTGGGCAGCACGGCCGACCAGTTGCTGCACGCCTCACCCGTGCCGGTGCTGCTGACGCCCAAGGGCTACGCCGAGGACCTGCCCTCGCGCGTCGACAGGCTGACCGTCGCCTACCGGCGAGGGCCCGGCTGCGACTCCGCGGTCAGCGTCGCTGCCGGCGTGGCCTCCGTGCTGGACGTGCCGCTGCGCCTGGTCACGCTGGTGGTGGGCGCGAACAGGGCCAGGATCGAGCAGCAGATGCTCGGGAACCTGCGCGAGCAGGCCACGGCCGACCTCGAACGGGCCGTCGAGGGCCGCCGCCGCGAGGTCGAGGTGGAGACGCTCGAGGGCAGGAACGTCACGGCCGCGTTGGCGGAGACCGAATGGCGGCAGGGCGAACTGATCATCCTCGCCTCCAGCGAGTCGGGGCCGCTGCGGCGGGTCTTCCTCGGCGACACATCGGTCAAGATCATACGGGCGGCGCCGCGTCCGGTGTTCGTCCTCACCCGAGAGCCGTTCGGCTCTCGGCAAACACTGACGAAGTAGTGTTACTCACGGGACAACAGTGACGTTTGAGGCGGACCCCCCCGGACCGGATTCGGCATCTTTTTTCCAATCAGCTTGACCTTCGGCTCCCACAGCTTTACCGTCACTGTCCGTAACCACACCTCGCGGCGTTCTGGGGTAAAACCCCAAAGCCACGGCTACCGAAGGTGCCCGTTCGGGCGTCAACCCCCCGGTGGTCCAGGCACAAGCCGCAAGGGAGCACAATCTACTGAGAGCTGTACATAACGAGCCGGGGGGCCACACGATGCCGTCTGAGTACGCCAAGTCGCTGGGTGCACGACTCCGCGCCATCCGCACCCAGCAGGGGCTGTCCCTGCACGGAGTCGAAGAGAAGTCGCGCGGACGCTGGAAGGCGGTCGTCGTGGGTTCCTACGAACGCGGCGACAGAGCGGTCACGGTGCAGAAGCTTGCCGAGCTTGCCGACTTCTACGGCGTGCCGGTCTCCGAACTGCTGCCCGGCGGCGCGGCGCCCAGCCCGCTCGGGCCGACGCCGAAGCTTGTGATCGACCTTGAGCGCCTGGCGACGCTGCCCAAGGAGAAGGCCGGGGCGCTGGCGCGCTACGCGGCCACCATCCAGAGCCAGCGTGGCGACTACAACGGCAAGGTGCTGTCCATCCGCCAGGAGGACCTGCGCTCGCTTGCCGTCATCTACGACAAGTCGCCCAGTGAGCTGACCGAGGAGCTGATCAGCTGGGGCGTGCTCGACGCGGAGGCCCGCCGCGCCGTCGAGTCCTTCTGACCCCTCACGCCCGGACGAAGGGGCGCCTCCGGAACCTCCGGGGCGCCCCTTCGCCGTCCCCCGCCCTTCACCGTCCACCCCGCGTCGCAGGGGCCCCTGTCGAGGGCCTGCCCCAGAGTTCAGGCCCGTGCCTGGTTCAGTCCTGCCCCGGGGCTCAGGCCCGCTGAGTGAATCGGGCGAACTCCCACGGGTCGTGCGCGGAGAAGACGCTCACCTCGTCCGCGTGCTCGCTCGCCAGCTCCCGCAGCCTGCCCTGGTTGGCGATGCGCAGCTCGGCGTCCACCTGCGAGTCGAGCTGCACGATGTCCAGCAGCGGGTGCGACTCGGGGCCGCCCGCGTCCAGTTCCCGGTGGTAGAAGTAGGCGTCGCCCGCGTGCACGAGCCACTCCTTCCCCGCCCGTACGGCGACCGCCGCGTGGCCGACCGTGTGCCCGCCCAGCGGCACCAGCAGGAACTCCTCAGGTAGCCCGCGCAGCGCCTGGACGCCCGCGAAGCCGTACCACTCCTGGCCATGGCCCGTGCCGTACGTCTCCCAGCGCGGCCCGTGCGCCCAGTGCGCGGGACGGTAGCGGCGGCTCGGCCCCTCGGCCATCGCCGCCTCGTACTCCGCCGCCATGACGTGCACCCGCGCCTCGGGGAAGTCGGGAAGCCCGCCCGCGTGATCGACGTCGAGATGGGTCAGCACGATGTGCCGGACGTCGGCGGGGTCGTAGCCCAGCTCGGCCACCCGGCTCAGCGCGGTCTCGCCCCTGTCGAGCCGCGGCGAGACCAGCTCCACCCACTCGGGGTCGAGGACCTCTCCTGGCCTGTCCACGGAGTCGAGGCCCAGACCGCTCTCGACCAGCACCAGCCCGTGCGCGTCGGTCTCGACCAGCAGCGCGTGGCACACAGCGGCCGCGGACTCGAGGCCTTCGTAGGTGGGGTCGAGGACGCGCATGGACCCCAGGTTCAAATGGTGAACTCTTGTCATGCGCCCTACACTGCTACTTGAAGCGCGGTTCAAGTCAAGGAGGCTCCCAGATGCTGCTCGACATCGGCGAGGTGGCGCAGCGGTCCGGGCTGGCCGCCTCCGCGCTGCGGTTCTACGAGCGCAAGGGGTTGATCAGCGCCGTCGGCCGCAACGGGATCAGAAGGGCCTACGAGCCTGAGACGCTCAGCCGCCTGGCGCTGATCGCCTGCGCCAGGAGCGCGGGGTTCACCCTGACCGAGATCGCCACCCTGCTGCACGCCAGGCCGTCCGACGAGGCGCTGCGCGAGCGCGTGGCGCAGAAGGCCGACGAGCTCGACGGGCGCATCGCCCAGCTGACCCGCATGCGCGACAGCCTGCGCCACGCGGCCTCCTGCACCCATGACCCGCTCGTGTCCTGCCCCGAGTTCAAACAGGTCGTGCGCGGCGAGACACCCGACCCCGCGACCTGACCTCTTCGGAAGCCTTTCCGTTCGAGCCCCCTGCGCCCCTCCTGCCTGATCGCCCTCCGGCGTCAGGCTTCCGGGGCAGCGTCCTCAGGGGCCGTCGCGAGGGCCCGCAGGGCGCGGGTCAGACTCCGCGCGCCCTCCTCCCCCAGTGGGGCCAGGAAGCGCCGCTCCAGCTCGTCGCGCGCCCTCTCAGCCTTCTCCAGCCGGTCGCGCCCCTCGTCGGTGAGCTCCACGATGTTCTTGCGGCGGTCCTCGGAGCTGCGGCGGCGCGCGACGAGCCCCTTGGCCTCCAGCGTGTCGAGGATCGCCACCATCGAGGTGCGGTCGACGCCGAGCCGTCCGGCCGCCTCCAGTTGCGAGAGCGGGTACGCGGCCGACAGGACGGCCAGCACGGCCAGCTCCCTGCCGTCGATGCCGTACGGCTCGAGCGCCGCCGCCGACTCCTCGGCGAAACGCAGGTAGGCGTGCTTGAGCAGGTAGCCCAGACGCTCGCCCAGTGGCTCCGAAGACTGCTCCATACCGTTACCGTATCGTAGACTGATCGTCAGCTTGCTAAATCATCAGTCGCGCTGATTATATGTGCCCGAAGGCGAAAGAGGAGATCAGCCATGCGGGTGCGTTTCGGCATCAAGACCACTCCGATGCACGTCGACTACGCAGACATCCTCCGCGTCTGGAAGGAGGCCGACGCGATCGAGGAGATCGAGGACGCCTGGCTCTGGGACCACCTCCTGCCACTGGCGGGGCCCAGGAACGGGCCCGTCCACGAGGGCTGGACACTGCTGAGCGCTCTGGCCGCCCAGACCCGGCGGCTGCGCCTCGGGCTGCTCGTGACCGGCAACAGGATCCGCGAGCCGCCGTCCTCGGGAAGATCGCCACCACCGTGGACGTGATCGCGGAGGGGCGGCTCTGCGCGGGACCGTGAACTCCCCCAAACCCGCGCAGCGGCCCGGTCCGCCGATCCTGATCGGCGGATGGGGCGACAGGATGCTCAGGCTGGTGGCCGAGCAGGCCGACATCTGGAACGTCCCAGGGCCGCCGCACAACTCGGTCGAGTGGATCGCCGAGCGAGGCAAGGTGCTGGACGATCACTGCGCGGCGATCGGACGCGATCCGCGCGAGATCGTCAGGTCGGTCCAGACGATCGTGTCGTACGACGACGCCGCGCGGTGCCGGGAGACGGTGTGGCAGTTGGTGGAGGCGGGGATGACGCACATCGTGCTGAGCCTGCCCACGCCGTACCCGGAGGGCGTGGCCCGCCGGCTCACCGACGAGATCATCGCCCCGGTGCGGGCGGAGCTCTGAACGCCGGCCTCCTCGGTGGGTCCGGCGGGTGCGGGGTCAGCCGGCGAGGGGGATGGTGACCGGCAGCACGGGCTGGCCGGGGACGCCGAGGATCTGCTCGACCGTGGAGACGAATGTCTCGGCCTCGGCCAGCAGCTCGTCGGCGTCGGCGAGGGTCACGCCGCGCACCATGCCGGCCTCGGCCGCGGCACGCTTGGCGGCGCTGATCGAGAAGTAGCCTGCCCACTCGGCGAGCTCGGGCTCGGCCTCGGGCAGCAGCTCCCACGCGCTGCGCAGGCGGCGCCTGCGGCCCTCCATCGGACGGGGACGGGCGGCGAGGATCGCCGCCGCCGCACGCAGTGCCGCCAGGTGGGCGGCCACATATCGGGACGCGGGGGTGCGGGCCGTCGCGGCCTCGGCCAGGCAGCCGCGTGAATCGGTGAGATGTGCCCTGACCGCAGGCGACAGCCTGGGCCCGTGCGTGTCACTGAGCCGTGTCGTCATGCCAGCCTCCTTTGAGGGGTCTTGGCGGCTCCCGGCGTTCGCGCCGATGAAGTCAACAGTTGCAGACCCCACCGACATTTCCGCCGGGCGGCCGGACGAGGAGCTTCCCCTCTCCCCGTCCGGCCAGGGCACGCCCACTCGTCTCCGCCGACGACGAGGACGAGCCCTTCGCCCGGGGACCCGACCGCGGGCTCCGCCTGGGGGTGGCGACGCCCGCGACCAGGTCCTTCGACGTGAGCCGCGAGCCTCACGTCGTCATCGAACATAATTTCGATGACGGAGGATGTCAACCGATTCCGCGAACACAGGTTCGATCAAAGAGCCGCCAGCGCGCCCGAGGGACAGAGGGTGAGCGCCCGCCTGACCGACTGCTCCAGACCCGCGGGCACCTCGCTCCTGAGCACCACGACCACGCCCTCCTCCTCGCTCTGGTCGAACACGGCCGGCACGGTCAGCGCGCACATGCCGGCCCCGACGCACACCCCCGTGTCGGCCGTGACCCTCACCAGGTCACCCGCAGGCTGTGCACGCCGTAGATGCTCATGTCCGCCCGCATCGGCACCTCCTCGGCGGGGACCGCCAGCCGCAGCGAGGGGAAGCGTCGCAGCAGCGCGGGGTAGGCGACCCGCATCTCGATCCTGGCCAGCTGCTGGCCGAGGCACTGATGGATCCCGTGGCCGAAGGACAGGTGGCTGCCCGCGGGCTGCCGTACGTCCAGCGCGGAGGGGTCGGCGAAGCGGGAGGGGTCGCGGTTGGCGGCCGGGATGGACAGCGCGACGCACTCCCCTGCCCTGATGGTCGTGCCCTCGATGACGACGTCCTCGACGGCGGTCCTCGTGGGGCCGACATGGATGATCGACAGGTAACGGAGCAGCTCCTCCACCGCGTTGTCGATCACGGTGGGGTCGTCGCGGACGAGCGCGAGCTGCTCGGGGTGCTCCAGCAGCGCGAACGTGCCGAGCGCGAGCATGTTGGCGGTCGTCTCGTGCCCTGCCACCAGCAGCAGGAAGCCCATGCCCGCGATCTCGTCGTCCTCCAGCTCTCCGCCTCCGATCAGCGCGGTGAGCAGGTCGTTGCCGGGCTCGACGCGCTTGCGGGCGATGAGCGTGTAGAAGTACTTGATCAAATCGTTGATCGCCGACTCCATCTCTCCAGGAGAGCTGTCCAGGCGCAGCAGCCTGGCCGACTCGTTCTGGAAGTTCTCCCTGTCCTCGTACGGCACGCCGAGCAGCTCGCAGATGACCAGCGAAGGGATCGGCAGCGCGAAGTCGCGTACCAGGTCGGCGGGCGGCCCCGCGCGCTCCATGTCGTCGAGGCAGCTCGCGGCGATCTCCTCGATGCGCGGCTGGAGCTGGTTCATCCTGCGCACGGTGAAGTGCCCGGTGAGCAGCCGCCGGTAGCGCGTGTGATCGGGCGCGTCCATGCGGAGGAAGAACCCCGGCGGCACGCGCCCCTTCGGCAGGTGCCTGGAGGCGACGAGCGGATGCTGGCGATCCGGCTCGGCGCTGAACCTCGGATCGGCCAGCACGGCACGGCCGGCCGCGTGCCCGCGCACCAGCCAGCCGACGTGCCCGTCGGCGAACGTCAGCGGCCGCACGGGCGCCGGATCGCCGAACAACTCGTCCGGCGGATCGAGCCTGCGCTGCCGGCTCATCGGGTAGGTCATACCGCACTCCTTCGTGAGATCGACTCCCTCCCAGAAAACATCATCGGATGCAAAGTTTCAATCAGTGCAGTATCTTGGTTGCATGAAGGTCGAAACGGGACTTCGAGCGCGTAAGAAGGCCCGCACCAGACGCGCGCTGGTGGAGGGCGCGATGCGGCTGTTCACGCAGAAGGGCTACGAGCAGACCACGCTGGCCGAGATCGCCGCCTCGGCGGACGTCTCGACGCGCACGTTCTTCAGCTACTTCGCGGGCAAGGAGGACGTGGTCTTCTTCGACGCCGAGGACCGCCTGCGCGAGGCCCTGGCCATGATCGGCGGACGACTGCCGGGCGAGTCGGTCGCCGCCCTGCTGGCCCGGGTGGTGGAGGCGGGCGCACGGTGGGAGGACGACCTCACGGGCAGGCTCGCCACCGAGCGCTTCCACCTGATGATGGCCGTGCCCGTGCTCCAGGCGAGAGCGCTCCACCTGCTGTTCGACAGCCAGCGGCGGCTTGCCGAGGCGCTGTGCTCGGCCTACCCCGACGAGGTGGATCCCGTGACGGCCGCGGCCGCCGTCGGCTCCTTGGTGGGAGCGGCGAAGCTGGCGGCCGTCATGAGCCTGACGAGGGGCGAGACTCACGAGCAGGCGTGGACGGCGGCGCGCAGGGCGGCGGAGATCGCCGCGGGAGGTCTCCAGTCGCTCGGCCGCACGCCCTGACAGACCGGCCAGAAGCCCCCAGGGCTTCCTGGAGCTCCTGATACGGCCCCCGGCCACTTGGAATGACCGGGCCGCCCGGTGAGTGCCCTGCGTGGACGTGAAGGCCCACTGGACCCACGACAGCGGCCGGCGCGACCGCCCACGGCCTCCCTCGGGAGAAGGGCGGCCTCGTGAAAGCCGAAGAAGTCACGGTGCGCGACGACGCGAGGTGGTCAGGCCGGTCCAGACGCCCGCCGAGCCCCCAGATCTCGACAGGGGCACAGGCCCCCATGCCGCCGATCGTGATCCTCTACCTCGTGGTGTAAGACACCTTTGTCCGCGATGTCACCCCTGACCCGCATCGCGGAAGGCAACCGACCCGGATAGGAACGATGTGAACCACGATCGCCAGCCGTACCGCAGATGTGGCCGCAGCGGGCTGCTGCTGCCCGCGATCTCCCTCGGGCTGTGGCACAACTTCGGCGACGGCAGAACTCTGGAGAGCCAGCGGGAGATCCTGCACAAGGCGCTCGACCTCGGCATCACCCACTTCGACCTGGCCGACCGCTACGGCCCGCCGTTCGGCGCGGCCGAGCACACCTTCGGCGCGGTCTACCGGCGCGACCTGCGCCCGCTGCGCGACCACATCGTGGTCACGACCAAGGGCAGCAACCCCATGTGGGACGGCCCGTACGGCAAGGGCAACTCCCGCAAGCACCTGCTGGCCACGCTCGACCGCTCCCTCGACAGGCTCGGCCTCGACTTCGTCGACATCTTCTACCTGCACAGGCAGGACCCCGAGACACCGCTGGAGGAGCAGGCGGCCACGCTCGACCACATGGTCCGCACCGGCAGGACGCTCTACGTCGGCGTCTCCAACTTCAGCCCCGAGGCCACGACCGAGATCGCCGCCCTGCTGCGCGGGATGGGCACGCCGCTCCTGGTCCACCAGCCCCGCTACTCGATGATCAGGCGCGGCATCGAGGCGGAGCTGCTGCCCGTGCTGGAGCGCGAAGGGGTCGGCTGCGTCGTCTACTCGCCGCTGGCGCAGGGCCTGCTGACCGACCGCTACCTCGACGGCATCCCCGACGACTCGCGCGCCGCCGAGGGCCGCTTCCTCGGCAGGAGCGACGTCACGCCCGAGGTGGTCGGCTTCGTCCGCGCGATCGGCTCCATCGCCGCCGAGCGGGGGCAGACGGTGGCGCAGATGTCGCTGGCATGGGCGCTGCGCGATCCGCGCGTGACCTCGGTGCTGGTGGGCGCCTCCAGCGCCGCCCAGCTGGAGTCGAACGTCGCGGCCGTCGACAGGCTCGACTTCACCGAGGACGAGCTGGCCGCGCTCGACCGGGCCGCGAAGGAGGCGAACGTCCTCGCGTAGGAGCACCGGCCTGCTCCACCCAGACGGGCGCTCGCAGGGCCTTGCCCTTCGGGCGCCCGCCGGTGCGCTCGATCGTGGCCGGCGCCCGCACGCCCTGCCAGGTCACGTCCGGCCCCGCCGGCTTCCACCCTCACATGGCGGCGGGGCGCCCGAGGCGTGATGGCGTGGCCTGGAGTGCCGGCCTCATCGCTGGAAGCGGCCGCGGACGTGCACGGGAACCCCCTTGCCGAGGAGCCCGGGGAGCACCCCCGCCACGTTCATCGGCAGCCGCACGCACCCGTGCGAGGCGGGGTACAGCGGCACCGACAGCGCGCCGTGGAAGGCGATGCCGCCGTTGAAGAAGATCGGGTTGTAGAGCTGGCCCAGGTAGGACCTGTGCCAGCCGGAGGCGCGCCAGGTCGTCTTGAAGTTGCCCGTCGGCGTGGTCGCCGAGCCGCAGAAGCGCTGCGACTTGCCCTGCCACACGGCCGTCTCGCAGTACGGCACGCCGCTGCCCGAGGAGATGTGGGTGATGAGCTTCACCTGGCCGTCGACGTAGAGGACCATGACCTGCTTGGCCAGGTTGACCTCCGCCCTGGTGGGCTTTCCGCCGGGAACCAGGATCTTCGGGCTCTTCGGGCTCTCCAGCGCCGCCCACGTCCGCTTGCCGACGGTGCTGCTCGGCCTGATGCCGTTGACCTTCTGGAAGGCCCACACCGCGGCGAGCGTGCTGCCGCCGTACCTGCCGTCGACCCTGCCTGGCAGGTAACGCAGGTCCTTGAGGCGCTGCTGGAGCCACTTGACCGCCGAGCCCTTGGAGCCGAGCTTGAGCGGCTTGTCAGGCGCGGTGACCGCGCCCGCCTTCACCGCCGCGCCCGCCTTCACCGCCGGGCCGGCCTGCACGGGCGCGACCTGCGTGGCCCCCGCCACGGGTCGCACTTCCACGGCGGCGGCCGCCGAGGCGCCCGCTGAGAGAATGACGGTCCCAGCCGTCATGAGCGCGGCCAGACCGAGCTGACGTCGTGCCCACATGCCAACCATCCCCTCATATCATTAACAATTGAATCAACGGACCCTAGCGCACCACCATGCGTCGGCAATCCGTTGGTCAATCTGTTTAGAGTGGGCGCATGCCCGAAAAGTTGCACCCCAACGCCGTCCGCGTGGCATCGGCCCTGCGTGAGCTGGGTGCCACAGGTGAGATCGTGGTCCTGCCCGACTCGGCGCGCACCGCCGCCGAGGCGGCCGCCGCGGTGGGCGTGGACGTCGGCGCCATCGTCAAGAGCATGCTCTTCGACGCCGACGGCGCTCCCCTGCTGGTGCTGACCAGCGGCGCGCACAACGTGGACGTGAACCTGATCGCCCGCACGGTCGGCGCCGAGAAGGTGCGCAGGGCCGCGCCCGAGTTCGTCCGCGCGGCCACGGGGCAGCCCATCGGCGGCGTCGGCCCCGTCGGCCACCCCGCGCCCATCCGCACGCTGGTCGACAGCTGGCTGGGCAAGCACGAGGCGATCTGGGCCGCGGGCGGCCACCCGCACGCGGTCTTCCCGACCACCTTCGACGAACTGCTGCGCATCACCGGCGGCACGGTGGTCGAGGTCGAGTGATCGAGATCCGCGGCACGGGACCTGCGGAGTTCACCGACCGTCTCGAGACGGTGATGAGCATCTACACCGCCGCCATGCACCCTCCTGCGGAGCAGATCACCGGGCGGCAGGCGATCATGCGTGGGCACGGCGCCCACCCTGACTTCCGCTGCCTGTTCGCCGAGCTGCCCGACGGCAGGACGGCGGGCTTCGCCTACGGCTTCCACGGCCTGCCGGGACAGTGGTGGCACGACGTGGTCTACCAGGCGCTCCAGGAGAGGTCGGGCACGGAGGTGGCCGAGGCGTGGCTGGGCGACTCACTGGAGCTGGCCGAGGTCCACGTGCACCCCGACTACCAGGGCAAGGGCATCGGCAGGGCGCTGGTCCACGCACTGTGCGAGGGACGTCCCGAGCGCTCGGCGGTGCTGTCGACCCACGACCACCCGACCGCGGCCCGCCACCTCTACCGCAGCCTCGGCTTCACCGACCTGCTCACGCAGTTCGTCTTCCCCGGCGGCTACGAGCACTACGCCATCGCGGGCGCGGTCCTGCCGCTCCGCTGAGCGCCGTACGGCACGCCTGCCAGGGCCTGCCGGGGGGCGTGCGTCCCGTACGGGACGCACGCCGGGGTCTGCCGGCGGGCGGACGTGCCGTACGGGACGCTCTCGCGGGTCAGGCGGTCAGCGCGGCGGGGTGCAGGAGCTGGAAGACCTCGCGCGTCGCGCTGGAGCGGTTGAAGGTGATGAAGTGGATGCCGGGCGCGCCTTCGTCGAGCAGCCGCTGGCACAGCTCGGCGCCGTGGTCGATGCCCAGGCGGCGCACCGCGGCGGGGTCGTCGGCGACGGCCTCGAAGCGGGCGGCGACGTCGGGAGGGAACGGCGCCCCCGACAGCTGCTCCGACCTGGCGATCGTGCTCATCCTGGTGACCGGCATGATGCACGGGATGATCGGCGTCTCGCAGCCCTGGGCCGCCACCCTGTCGCGCAGGCGGAGGTAGTCGTCGGCCTGGAAGAACATCTGGGTGATCGCGTAGTCGGCGCCCGCCCTGCACTTCCTGACGAAGTAGTCGGTGTCGGCCTCGATGGAGGGCGAGCGCGGGTGCTTGTAGGGGAAGGCGGCGACGCCGACGCAGAAGTCGCCCGCCTGCCTGATCAGCTTGACCAGGTCCTCGGCGTAGAGGACGCCCTCGGGGTGCTTGACCCACTCGCCGTTGGGGTCGCCGGGCGGGTCGCCGCGCACGGCCAGGATGTTGCGCACGCCCGCGTCGGCGAAGCGGCCGACCAGGTGGCGCAGCTCGCGGATGGAGTGGTTGACCGCGGTGAAGTGGGCCACGGGCGTGAGCGTGGTCTCGTGCGCGATCCGCTCGACGATGTCGACGGTGCGGTCACGGGTGGATCCGCCCGCACCGTAGGTGACGGAGACGAAGGTCGGGCGCAGCGCCTCGAGCTCCCTGATGGATCGCCAGAGCTGGCGCTCACCCTCCTCGTTCTTCGGAGGGAAGAACTCGAAGGAGAAGGAGCGGCCGCCGGAGGCGAGCAGATCGCGGACGGTGGGGACGCGATCGGGAAGGACGGAGGGTCGACCCAGAGCCATAATCCAAGGCTACCGGTACGAAGGCGGGCGGTGCGGCCACGTCCATATGACGGAGCCGGGAGATCGAAACCCCAGCTACAGCCCGTTACTCTCATTGACATGAGCATGGACACCCTCCGCACCGAGGTGGATCGGTCCCTCGGGGAGTTCCTCGACCGGCAACGCCCCATCGTCAACGGCCCGGATCTCGCACCGTTGCTCAACGCGGCCGGAGAACTGCTCTCGGGTGGCAAGCGACTGCGTCCCGCCTTCTGCTACTGGGGCTGGCGAGCGGCGGGAGGCGGCGACGAGCCCGGCATCTTCGTGGCCGCGGCCTCGCTCGAGCTGCTGCAGGCCAGCGCGCTGGTGCACGACGACGTGATGGACAAGAGCGACCTGCGCAGGGGCATGCCCTCCGCGCACCGCCGCTTCCAGCGCCTGCACGAGAAGAGCGACTGGTACGGCTCGGCCGAGCAGTTCGGCGAGGGCGCCGCGGTCCTGCTGGGCAACCTGCTGCTGATCTGGTCCGGTGAGATGTGGCGCTCGAGCGGCCTGCCGAACCTGGAGGCCACCCAGCCCTTCCACGACCACATGCGCACCGAGCTGATGTGCGGGCAGTACCTCGACCTGCTGGAGCAGGCGCACGGCGAGAACACCTTCGAGTCCGCGCTGCGGGTGGCGCTCTACAAGAGCGGCAAGTACTCCGTGGAGCAGCCCCTCAGGCTCGGCCTCACGCTGGCCGCCGGCGGCGGCGCGCCGTGGATCGAGGAGTTGTGCGTCGAGTACGGCAACCGCGTCGGCATCGCCTTCCAGCTGCGCGACGACATCCTCGGGGTGTTCGGCGACCCGGTGGAGACCGGCAAGCCCGCGGGCGACGACCTGCGCGAGGGCAAGCGCACGATGCTCATCGCCCGCACCCTGGCCGCGGCCACCCCCGAGGACGCGGCGACCGTGCGGCGGCTGCTCGGCGACCCCGACCTCGACGCGGAGGGGGTGGACAAGCTGCGCGGCGTCATCGAGGCGAGCGGCGCGCTGGACGAGTGCGAGGAGATGATCGCCAGGTATCTGGAGGAGTCGCTCGCCTCGCTGGACGACGCGCCGATCACCACCGAGGCGCGCTCCGCGCTGGCCGACCTCGCGGTGGCCGCCACCTCCCGCAAGACCTGACCCGCGGCTGAGTCCTCGGCCCCTCCCCTGGACACGACCGCCCGCCCGGGCCCCTCCCCCGGACGCGGCTCGCACGCGGGTCGGCGGCGCATGCCCCGGCCGTGAGTCCTCCGGCCGCCCACGCGTGATCGCCGGCGCGGCCCGCACGCCCGTGACGGGCGTCAGCCGGCCAGGCGCTTGGCGAACTCCGCCGCCGCCGCGCCTGGATCCTCCGCCTCGGTGATCGCCCTGACGACCACGACGCGGCTCACGCCGTACGACCTGACCTCGTCGAGGTTGTCGAGGTCGATGCCGCCGATGCCGAACCACGGCCTGGCCTCTCCGAGCCCCGCCGCGTGCCTGAGCAGGTCGGGGCCCGGCGCGTGCCGTCCCGGCTTGGTCGGGGTCGGCCAGATCGGGCCGCAGCAGAAGTAGTCGACGCCCTCCTCCACGGCGGCCGCCGAGGCCTCCGCCGCCGAGTGGGTGGACCTGCCGATGAGGATGTCGTCGCCGAGTATCTCTCGCGCGACGCGCACAGGCAGGTCGTCCTGGCCGAGGTGGAGCACGTCGGGACGGGCCGCGAAGGCGAGGTCCGCCCTGTCGTTGACCGCCAGCAGCGCGCCGTGGCGGTCGCAGGCGTCGCGGAAGACCTCGAGCAGCGCGAGCTCCTCGCGCGCCTCCAGGCCCTTCTCCCTCAGCTGGACGATGTCGACGCCGTTGCTGAGCACCGCGTCGAGGAAGTCGGCCAGGTCACCCCTGGCACGACGGCCGTCGGTGCAGAGGTAGAGGCGGGCCTCAGAAACCGAGCGCTTGGGCACGCCGCTTGACCTCGGTGTGGCGACCTGCCTTGATCGCGTCGATGGGCGAGCCCGGCAGGGACTCGTCAGGAGTGAACAGCCAGCGCAACGACTCGACGTCGTCGTAGCCGGCGTCGAGCAGGAGCGTGAGCGTGCCCGGCAGGCCCTTCACGACGTCCTTGCCCTCGAGGAAGGCCGCGGGCACCTGCGGGCCCCCGCCGCCTCGCCGTACGCCGACGAGCTTGCGGTCCTTGAGGAGCTGCTTGGCCCTGCCGATCGTCAGGTCGAGGCGCTCGGCCACCTGGGGGAGAGTGAGCCACTCGCCGACGAGCTGGTCGGTCTCCCGATCTATCTGTGCAACAGAAAGCGTCACGAATCCACCACTACCACATCGCGTCCTTGCTCAAACAACACAATCACGGAGAGCCACCTCGGGATCGGCCAGGCGCCCTGGGTCCAGCCGCTGGCCGGCCTCGATGAGCCTACGGCCCTGGACGAGGTCTCGAGGCCTGTTGACGGTCAGCACGGCGGCCAGCCTGTCGTCGTCGTGCAGCCAGCAGACCGACCACCTGCTCACGGGAGCCGCGGCCGACGGGTCGCCACGGCGCACCAGGCGGGCCCCGGGGTGGTGACCCGCGTACTGCACCATGTGGCCGAACTGCTCCGACCAGAAGTACGGAACGGGATCGTACACGGACTCGTCGCCCAGCAGGCTGGCCACGGCGACCTCGGGGGCGTTGAGCGCGGTGTCCCAGTGCTCCACGCGCAGCCTGGTGTGGAAGCGGCGCGACCACCAGGCCGCGCAGTCGCCGACGGCGACGACGTTCGGCAGGGAGGCGCGCAGGTGCTCGTCGGTGACCACGCCGTTGTGCAGGTCGATGTCGGAGCCGGCCAGCCACTCGACCGTGGGCCGCACGCCGATGCCGGTCACCACCACGTCGGCCTCCAGGCTCCCGCCGCCGACCAGGCTCACCCCGCCTGGGTCCACGGAGCCGACCATGGTGTTCAGCCGCAGGTCGATGCCGTCGTACCAGGGGATCGTGCGCGCGCCCACCTCGGCGCCGACCACGTGCGCGAGCGGAGCGGGGCCCGCCTCGAGCACCGTGACCGCGCAGCCCGCCTTCATGGCGGCCGTGGCCACCTCCGCGCCGATCCAGCCCGCGCCGATGATCACCACCCTGGCCCCCTGGACGAGCTCGGCGCGCAGGGCCAGCGCGTCGTCGAGGGTGCGCAGGACGCGCTGGCGGCCCTCGCCAGGCAGCCTGATCGGCTCCGCGCCGGTGGCGATCACCAGGCCGTCGTAGGCCATCTCGCCCTCGGTGGTCTCCACCACGCCCTCGGCCAGGCCCTTGGCCGACACCCCTGCCCTGTGCTCCACCCCCATGCCCTCGAGGTCGGAGTCGACGAAGCTGGAGTCGGCGTCACCCAGCAACACCGCCTTCGACAGGGGTGGCCGGTCGTAGGGCCGGTGCCGCTCCTCCCCCAGCAACGTGATCGTGCCGCCGAATCCGCGCGCCCTGAGAGCTTCGGCGCTGCGTACCCCAGCCAGTCCCGCACCTACCACCACGACATGATTCACGGTCAAGACCATAACCAATGGTTCAAGGGGGACGTCGTGCGTGAGTAGGCTGGTCGGTGGAAGACGCGCGGGAGTCCGGCCACACCGGGCTGAGAGGAAGGCTTGACGGGCCTTCGACCGCAAGACACCTGATCCGGATCATGCCGGCGAAGGGAGCGAGATGAACCTGATCGTGGGCGGCGGCGTGGTGGGCCTGTCCATCGCCTGGCGCCTGGCCCGCGCGGGCCAGGACGTCACGGTGATCGACCCGGCCCCCGCCTCCGGCGCCTCCCATGCGGCCGCGGGCATGCTGGCCCCCGTCAGCGAGGTCGCCTACACCGAGGAGCCGCTGCTCAGGCTGGGCCTGGCCGCACTGGAGCGCTGGCCTGCCTTCGCCGCCGAGTTGGAGGCCGACAGCGGCCTTTCCGTCGACTACCGCGCCCACGGCACGCTCGACGTGGCCTTCGGCGCCGACGACCTGGCGGCGCTCGAGGAGCTCGCGGCCTTCATGGACAAGCTGGGGCTGCCCGTCGAGCGGCTGACGGGGCGCGAGTGCCGCCGCCTGGAGCCGATGCTCTCGCCGTCCGTGCGGGGTGGGGTGCTGGCGGGCGGCGACGCGTGGGTGGATCCCCGCCGCGTCACCGCGGCGCTGCTGGCCGCGCTGGAGACGATGAGGGTCCCCGTCGTCCTGCGCCGCGCCACCGACCTGCTCGACGGCGCGGTACGGCTGGCCGACGGCGAGATCCTGACCGGCGAGCGCGTCGTCCTGGCGGCGGGGGCGTGGAGCGGTGAGCTCGCCGACGTGCCCGTGCGCCCGGTGAAGGGCCAGATCATGCGCCTGCGCTCCCCCCACCCGCTGCTCGGCAGGTGCGTGCGCGGCATGGTGCACGGCTCGCCCGTGTACCTAGTCCCGCGCGGCGACGGCGAGGTGGTGGTCGGCGCGACCCAGGAGGAACTGGGCTTCGACACCAGGGTGACGGCGGGCGGCCTGTACGAGCTGCTGCGCGACGCCAGGGAGCTGGTGCCGGGCGTCACCGAGCTGGAGCTGGCCGACGTGGTGGCGGGCCTGCGCCCCTGCACCCCCGACAACCTGCCGCTGGTCGGCACGGTGCGTCAGGGGCTCGCGCTGGCGACCGGACACCACAGGGGCGGAGTCCTGCTGGCTCCGCTCACCACCGCCCTGCTCCAGGGCGAGGAGCCCGAACTGGCCGCCCTGTGCTCGCCACAGCGGTTCTAGACAAGGAAGTGCTGATGGAAGTGACGATCAACGGGGCCGCGCACGAGGTGCCCGACGGCACCACGGTGGCGCAGGCCGTCCAGCGGCTGACCGAGCAGACGACGGGTGTGGCCGTCGCGGTCAACGACGAGGTGGTCACCAGGGGCACGTGGGCGACCACGGCGCTGGCCGACCGCGACAGGATCGAGATTCTCACGGCGGTGCAGGGTGGATGAACTGATCATCGCGGGAGAGAAGTTCTCCTCGCGGCTCATCATGGGCACAGGGGGCGCACCCTCGCTGGAGGTGCTCGACCAGGCGCTGGCCGCCTCGGGCACCGAGCTGACCACGGTGGCGATGCGCCGTCTCGACCCCGCTGCTCGCGGCAGCGTGCTCGACGTGCTGCGCGAGCGGCGGATCAAGGTGCTGCCCAACACCGCGGGCTGCTTCACCGCGGGCGAGGCGGTGCTGACCGCCAGGCTGGCCCGTGAGGCGCTCGGCACCGCATGGGTGAAGCTCGAGGTCATCAACGACGAGCGGACCCTGCTGCCCGACCCGATCGAGACCTTCGACGCGGCCGAGCGGCTGGTCGCCGAGGGGTTCGTGGTCCTGCCGTACATCGGCGACGACCCGGCGCTGGCACGCCGCCTGGAGCAGACCGGGTGCGCGGCGGTGATGCCGCTCGGCGCGCCGATCGGCTCGGGCCTCGGCATCCGCAACCCGCACAACATCGAGCTGATCGTGGAGTCGGCCTCGGTGCCGGTGATCCTCGACGCCGGCATCGGCACCGCGAGCGACGCGGCGCTGGCGATGGAGCTGGGGTGCGACGCCGTCCTGCTGGCCACGGCGGTGACCAGGGCGCAGCGTCCCGACCTGATGGCCTCGGCGATGCGCCTCGCGGTCCAGGCGGGACGGCTGGCGCGCCAGGCGGGCCGCATCCCCAGGCGGCGCTACGCGGAGGCCTCCTCGCCGATGACCCCGTGACACCCCCCGCACACCATGAGAGTCTTTTCCCCGCCTTGGTGAGCGCGGGCCTGAAGTGGCCGTGGTTCACGTCGAGACCTTCTGGGGCGCCGGCGCGCTTGCCGAGCGGGGGCCGCCCTTCAAGATCATGGAACAAACGGGCATCGGTTTCGGATTGTGCGGCCCTGCCGGTGGCAAATCGCCCGTAAACTCGGCCAGGTGGACACGACGATTGCGGACCCCCTGGTCGGGAGACTCCTCGACGGGCGCTATCGCATCGAGTCCCGGATCGCCCGGGGCGGGATGGCGACGGTCTACCTGGCACTCGACATCAGGCTCGACCGCACGGTCGCGCTCAAGGTGATGCACCGCTCCCTCGCCGAGGATCCCGCGTTCGTGCGCAGGTTCATCGGCGAGGCGAAGTCGGTGGCCAGCCTGTCACACCCCAACGTGGTGCACGTCTTCGACCAGGGCACCGACGGCGACGTGGTGTACCTGTCGATGGAGTACGTACCGGGCAAGACGCTGCGCGACGTGCTGCGCGCGCGGGGCAGGCTGCCCGCCCGCGAGGCTCTCGAGATCATGATCCCGGTGCTGGCCGCGCTCGGCGCCGCCCACCAGCAGGGCATGGTCCACCGCGACATGAAGCCCGAGAACGTCCTGCTGACCGACGACGGCAGGGTCAAGGTCGTCGACTTCGGCCTGGCCAGGGCGATCGAGGCGACCAACCAGACCCGCACCGGCGTGATGATCGGCACGATCGGCTACATGTCGCCCGAGCAGGTCATGACCGGCGGCGCCGACGTGCGCAGCGACGTCTACGCCGCGGGCATCATGCTGTTCGAGCTGGTCACAGGGCAGCAGCCGTACGACGGCGAGACGCCGATGTCGGTCGCCTACCGGCACGTCCACGACACGGTGCCGCCGCCCTCGTCGCTGGTGGACGCCCCACCGCTCATCGACACGCTGGTGGCGCAGGCCACCGCCCGTGAGCCCGACGACCGTCCTGCCGACGCCACGGCGATGCTGGTGGCCGCGGTCGACGCGCACAGGATGCTGCCGAGGGAGTCGAGCCCGCCCTACACCACGGGCCAGCACCACGCCCCTTCGGGCGAGCATCCGCGCTCACGCGTCGCGCCGGCCAACCCGACGCTGATCGCGCCGCGCACCGAGGTGCTGACCGCTCCCGCGGGTCCGGGTGAGCCGCCCGCGCGCAGGCGCGGCTTCAGGCCCAACTGGTTCCTGGTGACGCTGGCCGCACTGATGGTGGTGGCGGTCGGCCTGACCGGCTGGTACTTCTCGCAGACCCAGTACGTCCTGGTGCCCGAGCTGGTCGGCAAGAACGTCGCGAGCGCCAAGAGCGAGGCGGCCAAGATCGGGCTCGTCGTGAAGGTGACCGAGGGCCAGTACGACGAGAAGGTCGGGCAGGGCAAGGTGCTGAGCACCGACCCCGTGGGCCGGAGCGAGGTGGAGGCGGGCGCGACGATCACGATCGTGCCCTCGCTGGGCGCCAAGCGGGTGACGGTCCCCAACATCGAGGGCCTCGACCAGAACGACGCGGCGATCAAGCTGTCGGAGGCGGGCCTCGAGCTGGGCAAGGTGAGCAAGGTCGCCAACCCGAAGGTGCCGCGCGGCCTCGTGACGCAGACCAGGCCGAGCATCGGCGACAAGGTCAAGGAGGGCACCAGCGTCAACCTGGTGCTGAGCGCGGGCCTGGTGATGCCCGACGTCAACGGCATGTCCAAGGACGAGGCCGCGCAGTTCCTGACCGAGCAGGGCTTCCAGGTGCAGGTCAACGAGGTCGACGACGACGCCGAGCCGTGCACGGTCATCGCGCAGAATCCCAGGGCCAGGGCCGAGGTCGATCCGGGGACGATGACCAGCATCACGGTCTCGCGCTGTGGCGGCGGCTGGGAGGACTGGTTCGGCAGGAACAACGGCCAGGACGCCAACGACCAGGACGACTTCAGGATCGTCCCGAACGTGGTGTTCAAGAGCGTGCAGGACGCCACGACCGAGCTGCAGCAGCAGGGCTACAAGGTGAAGGTGCGCAACATCTCGAACGGGGCGCAGGTTCGTTTCCAGAGCCCGCGTGGCGGCGAGGAGCGGCCCGCGAACACCATGGTGACGATCTGGCGCTGACCGCCCGGAACGTGACAGCGCCCGGCGCGGTAGTACGGATGTGAGACTCTTCCTGGCGGTCGCGGCCCTGCTGGCCGCCTCAGCCTGCGCCTCGGCGGAACCTGCCACCGCACCCGCTCCCGTCACGAGCGCCCCTGACACTGTGGGCGGGCGGGGCTCGCGACCCGCGAGCCGCGATCAGCCCATGCCGCCGATCTCGGGCCGGCGGCTCCCCCCGGGCAGCGGGCTGCGGCTGCTGGTCACCGGTGACGGCGGCGCGTTCAGGCTCGACGTCGGCACCGGTGCCCGCACCCCGGTGACCGGTCCGCCGGGCGACCCGCTCGTATGGGGCATGCGCGGGGGCTCGCGCGAGCTGCTCGTGGCGACCCGGCCGGACTCCTCGGCCGCAGGCGGCCTCTACGTGCTGCGTGGCGCGACCGCGCGGCGGCTCGGCGACGCGCTGTTCGCCTTCGCCGCGGCCGACGGCAGGGGCGTGTGGGCGCTGCAGCGGGTGAAGGGCGAGCGGTGCCGCCTGCGCCTGCTCGACTTCGAGGGCGAGGCGCTCCGTCCCGCCCTGCCCTTCGCCTGCGCGGCCGCCCCCTCCCAGGACACGCCGCGCGGCCTGCTGGCACGGGACGACGGAGCGGGGCTGACCAGGCTGCTCGACGGGACCACGGGCGAGGAGGTGTTCAGCGCACGTGACCTGCACGCCGTGACGCGCGACCTGGCACTCGTCTCCGACGCGGAAGGCCCCGCTCTGGTGGACGTCGGCTCGGGGAGCTCCGTGCACCTGGACTGGCCCGCGACCGAGGGGCAGCCGTCCAGGACGGCGGTCAGCCCCGACGGCAGGCGGATCGCGATGTGGTTCGCCGACCCCGCCTGGCCAGGGCCGCGCCAGTATCTCGACGTGCAGGTGCTCGACCTGGCCACGCGGGCGTGGACCAGGCTGCCGTCGATGCCGGTGCCCGCCTCGCTCAAGACCACCTCGATGGCGTGGACCGGCGACGGACGGCTGGTCCTCGCGGGCCGCTTCGTCACCACAAGCGGTGTGCTGCCGGCGGAGTCGGACTACGCCGCTCACCTGGTGGCCTGGCGTCCGGGCGAGGCCGAGCTCTCGCCGACGAGGATCGAGCTGCCACCCGGCGCCCTGGCCACGCTCAGCCCGTGAGCCGCGCGGACTCGGTGGACGCCGGCCGGGGTGCGCGCCCGGCCGGACGCTCCCCCTAGGCCAGCGTGCCGAACAGGCGGACGCGGGCCAGCCCTCCGTCGGGGTAGATGTCGACGCGGACGTAGGCGGCGGCCCGGTCGTCGTCCACGCGGAAGCGGTGCGGTGTGTCGGGCTGCAGGCGGGTCTTCGGCAGCAGCTCGAACCACGTCTCGCCGTCCGCGCTCGCCCGCATGGAGAGCGCGCCCGGCGCGTTGAACAGCAGGTTGGTGGTGTCGACCTCGATCAGCCTGATGACCCCGAGCGCGGCGAGGCGGATCACCAGCCAGTCGTTGCCCCCGTCGCGGCGGCGCGCGGTCTCCCAGCCCTCCGCCTGGTGCCTGGCCAGCCCTGGCGCGAGCGCGTTGTTGGGCGAGGAGTAGAACTCGTTGGAGCAGGAGGTGACGACCGCGCCGTTGGCCAGCGCCGCCAGGTCGAGGCCGAGCCCCTCGTAGACCGACAGGTCGGGGCGCACCTCCCCGTGCACGCGCAGGCGGGCGATGCCGCCGTCGGGGAACATGTTGAGGCGCACGTGGGTGTAGCGGCGCTCGTCGGCCACCTCGAAGTGGTGCTCGGCGTCGCCCTTGAGCTCGCTCTTCGGCACGATCTCCACCCACTCGGCCGCCTCGAGCTCGGCGACGCTCGGGTGGCCCTCCACGGCGCAGGCCTCGACGGAGGCGTGCGGCGGGTAGTTGCCCTTGAACCAGGCGGTGTCGATCACGACGCCGCGGACCACACCGGGCAGGCCGAGCCTGACGATCGCCCAGTCGTGGCCGGGCTCGCGGCGGCGGCGCGTCTCCCAGCCGTCGTAGACCTGGCCCTTGTTGCCGAACGTCTCGGCCTGGAAGCCGGGACGGCCGGGGCGGATCAGGCTCTCCTTCTCGGCGAAGGACTCGTCGTTGGCGGCGACGACCGAGCCGCCGAGCGTGCGGAGGGCCAGGTCGGGAAGGGTGATGAAGCTGGGCATTCGGTGTGCTCTCTCCTGTCAGAGGAAGGTGCCGCGAGGCGGGGCGGTGAGGTCGACGGTCGTGCCGCGCAGCCAGGTGGTGCGAACGACGCCCTTCAGCACGCGGCCGTGGTAGGGCGTGACGGGGTTCTTGTGGTGCAGTCCCGCGGCGTCGACGGGGTTGGCGGCGTCCGGGTCGAAGGCGACGAGGTCGGCGTCGTTGCCTGGGGCCAGGCCGCCCTTGCGCGGGATCCCCGCCAGGGCCGCGGGGTTGGCCGACATCCAGCGCACGACGTCGGGCAGGCCGTGCCCGCGCTTCGACGCCTCGGTCCAGATCGCCGGCAGGCCGAGCTGGAGCGAGGCGATGCCGCCCCACGCGGCGGCGAAGTCGGGGATCTTGAGGTCGGAGGGCGAGGGCGAGTGGTCGGAGACGACGCAGCTCAGCACCCCGCCGGCCAGGCCCTCCCAGAGCAGGTCGCGGTTGGCCTCCGAGCGGATCGGCGGGCAGCACTTGAAGGCGGTGTCGCCCTCGGGCACCTGCTCGGCGGCGAGCGTGAGGTAGTGCGGGCAGGTCTCCGCGGAGACGCGCAGGCCGTCGCGCCTGGCGGCGGCGAGGGGCTCCAGGCAGTCGGCGCTGGAGACGTGCAGGATGTGGACGCGGGCCCCGGTCTGCCTCGCCAGCTCGATCACCTGCTCGACCGCGCGCCGTTCGGAGGCGCCCGGCCTCGACTCCAGGAACTCGGGGTAGGTCGGGCCCGTGGGGTCGAGCAGCAGCGAGGGGTCCTCCGCGTGGACGACCATCAGCCCGTCGAACTCGGCGATGACCTCGAGCGCCTGCCGTACCTCGTCGGGGGTCAGCGGGGGGAACTCCTCCACGCCCGAAGGGGACAGGAAGCACTTGAAACCGTAGACGCCGCGCTCGTGCAGGGGGCGCAGCTCGGCCAGGTTGCCGGGGATCGCGCCGCCCCAGAAGCCGACGTCCACGTGGCACTGGCCGCGCGCGGCCTCCTGCTTGGCGGTGAGGGCGCCGGGATCGACCGTGGGAGGCAGGGAGTTGAGCGGCATGTCGACGATGGTCGTCACGCCGCCCGCCGCGGCGGCGCGGGTGGCCGAGGCGAAGCCCTCCCAGTGCGTACGGCCGGGCTCGTTGACGTGCACGTGGGTGTCGACCAGGCCTGGCAGCAGCGCCAGGTCGCCGAGGTCGGTGTCGAGCGAGGCGTCGAGGGGGGCGTCGTGGGGGTGGATCGCGGCGATCCTGCCGTCCCGCACGGCGACCGCCGCCGGACGCTCGCCGTCGGGGGTGACGGCCCTGCGGGACCGGACCACGAGGTCGTACTCGGTCATCTCCTGCCTTCTCACGGTGGACGATCGGTGACGGTCAGAGGCGTTCCGCGGCGACGCGGGCGGCGAGGCGTTCGAGCAGCGGCCCCGCCTCTGCCATGCAGCGCTCGGTGTCGGGTTCGAGGTCGGTGAGGGCGTAGGCGGCCTCGATGCCGGCCGCGCGCAGCTCCTCGTCCGACAGCGTGCGGCGTCCGCAGACCGCGACCACGGGGACGCCCGCCCTGGCCGCGGCCTGGGCGACGCCGACGGGGGCCTTGCCGCGCAGCGACTGCTCGTCGAGCGAGCCCTCGCCGGTGACGACCAGGCGCGCCCCCTTGACCTGCTCGTCGAAGCCGAGCAGGTCGAGCAGGTAGTCGATGCCCGGGCGGATGTCGGCGTGCAGGAAGGCGAGGGCGGCGAAGCCGACTCCTCCCGCCGCGCCCGCGCCGGGGGCTCCCGCCACGCCCATGGGGCGCGGGGTCCCGTCGTGCTCGACGGCGCCCAGCAGGCCATGGGTCTGGGTGGCGACGGCGGCCAGACGGCCGAGCGCGGAGTCGAGGAGGACGACGTCCTCGGGGGTGGCGCCCTTCTGCGGGCCGTAGACGGCCGCGGCGCCGTGCGGGCCCAGCAGCGGGTTGTCGACGTCGCTCGCGACGACCACCTCGACCCCCGAGACGTCGATGAATCCTGAGATGTCAATCTTGGCGAGCTCGCGCAGGGCCGCCCCTCCCCTGGGCAGCTCCTCGCCGGTGGCGGTCAGCAGCCGCGCACCGAGCGCCTGGACCATGCCGGCCCCTCCGTCGGTGGAGGCGCTGCCACCGAGGCCGAGGACGACCCGGCGGGCGCCGCGCCTTACGGCGTCGGCGATGAGCTCGCCCGTGCCGTGACTGGTGGCGGTCAGCGGCTCGGGGCCGCCTGGAAGGCGGCGCAGACCCGAGGCCTCGGCCAGCTCGACGACGGCGGTGCGCTGCTCGTCGAGCCAGGCGTAGGAGGCCGTGACCGGCAGGCCCGTCGGCCCCGTCACCTCCAGGGTGACGCGGGTGAAGCCGCAGGCCACAGCGGCGTCCACGGTGCCGTCGCCGCCGTCGGCGACGGGCAGCTCGACGGTCGGGACGCCGAGGCCCGCCGACACCCTGCCCGCGACCTCGGCCGCGGACAACGACCCCTTGAACTTGTCCGGCGCGACGAGAACATGTTCAACCACTGCGAAACTCCCCAGCCGATGATGAAGAATGGGCGGACGCGCCTTCCTGCCCGGTGCGAGCGGGCAGGAAGGCGTGCCTGCGATGACCCATCATCACACCTCGGTGGGAAGCGGCTCGAACTCGCGTACCGCGTCGATGGACAGCCCGTGCGGGGTGTTGGCCTCGCGCTCGATCATGACCTCCACGAGCACCGGCCTCGACGTGCGCGCCGCCTCCTTGGTCGCCCACTCCAGCGAGGGGCGGATCTCGGCGGGATCGAAGACGCGCACGCCCGCGCAGCCGTACGCCTCCATGATCTTGACGTTGTCCGTCCCGTACTCGTCGAAGTGGATGTCCACCTGGTAGTTCATCTCGTACGGCAGCGACGCCTGCCTGATCAGCCCCAGGTACTCGTTGTTGAGCATGATGAGCACGAACGGCACGTCGTACTGCGCGGCGACGGCCAGCTCCTCGACCAGGTACTGGAAGCCGTAGTCGCCGACCACCCCCACCACCTGCGCCTCGGGGGCGGCCTTCTTCACCCCGATCGCGGCGGGGATCTCCCACCCGAGCGGCCCCGCCTGGCCGCACACCTGGTAGCGGCGCGGCTTGAAGGCCTTCTGGTGCTGCCCGCCCCAGATCTGGTAGAGCCCGATGGCGGTGACGAAGTAGGTGTCCTCGTCGAAGAAGTCGTTGATCTCCTTGTAGACGCGGGGCGCCTTGACGGGGATGTCGTCGAAGTCCTCGCGCCTGGTGAGCGTGCTGCGCAGCCGCGCCACGCGGGCCGGCCACGCCCCCGCCGTACGGCTGATGCCACGCGCCCTGGCCAGGTCCAGCATCGCCCGCAGGAAGAGCCTGGTGTCGGAGACGATGCCGAGGTCGGGCTCGAAGACCCTGCCGAGCTGGGTGGGCTCGATGTCGACGTGGATGAAGGTGCGCTCGCCCCTGTAGACGTCGAGCGCGCCGGTGTGGCGGTCGCCGAAGCGGGCGCCGAGGGCCAGCACGAGGTCCGACTCGAGGAAGGAGGCGTTGCCGTACCGCTGGGAGGTCTGGATGCCCGTCATGCCGGAGAACAGCGGGTGCCCCTCGTCGATGGAGCCCTTGCCCATGAGCGTGACCTGCACGGGGACCTGCAGCAGTTCGGCCAGCTCGACCAGCTCGGCCGAGGCGTCGGCGATGACGACCCCGCCGCCCGACAGCAGCAGCGGGCGCTCGGCGGCCAGGAGCAGGTCGAGCGCGCGCTCGACGCGCGGCAGGTGCGGCTCGACCCTGGCCACGGGCAGCGGGACGTCGATCGAGGGGTCGTACTCGATGACCTGCTTGGCGATGTCGACGGGGATGTCGATGAGGACGGGACCAGGACGGCCGCTCCTGGCGGTTCTGAACGCCTCGCGGAAGATCCACGGCGCCTGCGCGGCCTCCTTCACCTGCACGGCCCACTTGGTGACCGGCTTGGCGATCTCGACGATGTCGACCGCCTGGAAGGCCTCCTGGTGCAGCTTGGTGGAGGCGGCCTGGCCGGTGACGCAGACGATCGGGATCGAGTCGGCGAAGGCGGTGTAGAGGCCGGTGATCATGTTGGTTCCCGCGGGGCCGCTCGTCCCGATGGCCAGGCCGACCCTGCCGTTGGTGCGGGCCCAGCCGTCGGCCATGTGGGTGGCGCCCTCCTCGTGCCTGACGACGAGGTGCTCGATGCCACCGAGCTCCTCCATCGCCTTGTAGAGGGGCAGGATCGCGGCGCCTGGACAGCCGAAGGCCACGTCGACGCCCTCGGACTTGAGGACCTCCACGACCGCGTTCATCGCCGGCATCTTCATCGGCTGACCCTTTCGTTGGCGGAGAGCCCCTCGACCACCAGCAGGAGCGCGGAGTGGTCGAGCGAGCCGTGCCCCTGGGCGCGGGCGGCGGCGACGAGCTGCGCGGTGAGCGCGGACATGGGCAGCGCGACCTCGGCGGTGCGAGCGGCGTCGAGGATGATGCCCATGTCCTTGTGGTGCAGGTCGATGCGGAAGCCCGGCTGGAAGCTCCTGGCCAGCATCGACTCCCTCTTGAGGTCGAGGATCCTGCTGGCGGCCAGCCCGCCGGCGAGCACGTCGAGCCCCGCTGCGGCGTCCACGCCCGCGGCCTCCATCAGCACGATGGCCTCGGCCACCAGCGCGTAGGTGCCGCCGACGACCAGCTGGTTGGCGGCCTTGACGAACTGTCCCGAGCCGGGCCCGCCGACGAGTTCGTAAGTCTTCCCGACCGCCTCGAAGATCGGCCTGGCGGCCTCGAAGTCGGCCTCGGAACCGCCGACCATGATGGAGAGGACCCCGTCGACCGCCCCCTTCTCGCCGCCGGAGACGGGCGCGTCGAGCGTCCGCTTCCACTGGTCGGCCAGCCTGCGGGAGGTCTGGGGGGTGATGGTGGAGAAGTCGATGTAGAGCGCGTCCTGGGGCGCGTTGGCCGTGATCTCCGGGAACACGGCCTCCACCTGCGGATCGGCGGGCAGCATCGTGATGACGACCTCCGCCTCGCGCACCGCCTCCGCGACGCTCCCCGCGGTGCGGAAGGGCCTGTCGACCACGTCGTGACCGACGACCTCGTGCCCCGCCCTGACCAGGTGCTCGGCCATGGGCAACCCCATGATCCCGAGCCCGATGAAACCGATCCTCACGTCACGAACTCCTGCCTCTTGGTGATCCAGTCGAAGTCGAGCTCCGGGTCCTTGTACTCCAGCCCCACCCACCCCTCGTAGCCGTCGAGCAGTTCGGCCAGCGGCAGCGAGCCGGTTCCCGGGCGTCCGCGGCCGGGGTTGTCGGCGATCTGCACGTGTCCCGTCAGCGGATGCGCGAGCGCGGCGGGCAGGTCCTCCCCCATCCGGGCCAGGTGGTAGAGATCGCACAGGAAGCGCACGTTCGGCTCGCCCACCGCCTCGATCACGTCCGTGGCCGCCTTGACCGACACCAGCGGGTAGGACGGCGACTCGTAGGCGTTGAGCGCCTCGACGAGCACGACCGCGTCGATCGCCGCGGCCTTGCGCGCCGCGAGAGCGAGGTTCTCCAGGGCGAGCTCAGGCTCGCCGTTGTTGCCGTAGAGGGCGTTGAGCGCCCGGCAGCCTAGCCGTCCTGCGATCCCCACCGCGACGTCGAGGTTGTCCCTGAACCTCTTCACGTCGCCAGGGCGCCCGACGAGCCCGCGCCCTCCTTCGGGGATGTCGTCGACGAAGTTGAGACCGACGAGCCGTACGCCCGCGTTCCCGATCGCGTCGACGAAGGCGTCCACCTCCCTGTCTCCGGGAACGGCCGTGTCGAAGGGCCACCAGAACTCCACCGCGTCGAACCCCGCGGCCCTGGCCGCGGCGGGACGTTCGAGCAGCGGGAGCCGGGTGAACAGGATCGAACAGTTCACGTCGAATCTCACGAGAGCCACCTTCCTTGCGCGGTGATGTCGACCAGCGGCACGTGCGAGGTGAGCGGCCTGCGCAGCAGCATGGCCAGCGACGACCCGCCGTCGGCCAGCTCGATCACGCCGAGCTCCAGCTCGGGTGGCTCGGCCGGCAGCAGGCTGTCCCGCAGGAGGTCGAGGTCGAGGTCGTAGAGCTCGCCCGCGATGGCGGCGCCGCCGTGGGCGACGGGCGCCAGCGCCGGGCAGCGCCCGCCGACGGAGTAGAAGCGGTATTTCGGCGCGGTACGCGTCTCGGCCATGAGCGGCGCCCCGCCGAGCAGGTGGTGCAGCGGCCCGCCTCGCATCGCGCCGCCGTTGAGGAACATCAGGGCCATCGCAGGCTCCTCTCGTGGGAGAGGCCCGTAGGTCTGCCGGAGGCAGCGCGGTACCTGGTGTGCCACCCAGTACACACAGCCGCCGCCCGCCCGGTCTACCGGCAGGAAGTCCGAAGCCGGTGACCCGGCCGGAGCGAACGGTTGTGGGTTGGTCCAAAGTGATTTCCGTCGGTGGGAGCGGTTAGCCTCACCCTGTGAGCCGGCCCCCTCGTCCCCAGCGCCCCGTGACACCGCGACCCGAAGGCGGTCGCCGATGAGCGGGTCCCGCCTGGTCACCACGGACGAGCGGCGGGCCAGGCTCGGCCTGCGCCAGGCCCTCGCCGTCCGCGCGGGGTGCGTCGAGGAGGCCGTCGAGTCGGTCGTGGCGCTGCACGGCACCGACCCCGCCACGGTGTTCCTGTCGGCGGGCGCGCGCACCGGCACGCGGGGGCCAGAGCCTGTCGAGAAGGCGCTGTACGAGGACAGGACCCTCGTCAGGATGACGGGGATGCGCCGCACGATCTTCGTGGTGCCGCGTGAGCTGGCCCCCGTCGTCCACCATTCCAGCGCGCTGGCCATCGCGGTGCGCGAGCGCAAGCGGCTCACCCAGCACTTCATGGACGGCGCGGGCTTCGACGAGCGGTGGATCTCCAGGGTCGAGGGTGAGGTGCTCGCCGCGCTGCGCGAGCACGGCGAGCTCACCGCGACGCGGCTCGGCGAGGTGGTGCCCGACCTGCGCACGCAGATCGTCTACGCGCCGGGCACGGCGCACGAGGTCAAGCAGGGCGTGAGCACCAGGCTGCTGTTCGTCATGGCGGCCGAGGGGCTGATCGTCAGGCAGGGCCGCCCCTCCGGCTCGTGGATCAGCGGGCAGCACCGGTGGGCGCCGGCGCCCGAGATGCCGGTGCTGACGGCGGGCGAGGCGCAGGCCGAGCTGGTGCGCAGGTGGCTGGCCGCCTACGGCCCCGGCACCGAGGCCGACCTGAAGTGGTGGACGGGCTGGACCCTCGGCGAGGTCCGCAGGGCCCTGCAGGCGGTGAAGGCGGTGACGGTCGAGCTGGAGGAGAGCGCGCCCGGCTACGTGCTGCCCGCGGACTTCGAGCCCGCCGCGCCCGCCGAGCCGTGGGCGGCGCTGCTGCCCGCGCTCGACCCGACGCCGATGGGCTGGCAGCAGCGCGACTGGTACCTCCCGCAGGCGCACAGGGCCGAGCTGTTCGACAGGTCGGGCAACGTCGGCCCCACGGTCTGGTGGAACGGCGCGGTGGTGGGCGGCTGGGGACAGCGCGCCGACGGCGAGGTGGTGTGGCGGCTGCTGGAGGACGTGGGGGCCGACGCGGTCGCGGCGGTGGAGCGCGAGGCCGCCAGGCTCACGGCGTGGCTGGACGGCGTGACGGTGACCCCCCGCTTCCGCACCCCTCTCGAACGCTCACTCCGCTAGCGACCCACCGCCTCGGGGTGGATCTCGTGGTGGATGGGGCCGCGCGTCTCCGACAGCGGCAGCCCGCAGGCCCCCCGCCGGGAAGCGATGATCTCCGCGACGATCGACACGGCGGTCTCCTCGGGCGTGCGTGCTCCCAGGTCCAGCCCGATGGGCGAGCGGAGCCTGCTCAGCTCCTCCTCGGTGAGCCCCGCCTCCCGCAGCCGCCGCGTCCTGTCCTCGTGCGTACGGCGGGAGCCCATCGCCCCCACGTAGCCCGCGCCGGTCCTCAGCGCCACCTCCAGCAGCGGCACGTCGAACTTGGCGTCGTGGGTGAGGACCGCGACGACCGTGCGGGAGTCCACCTCGGTGCGTGAGAGGTAGCGGTGCGGCCAGTCCACGACCACCTCGTGGGCGTCGGGGAAGCGGCGGCGGGTGGCGAAGACCGGGCGGGCGTCGCACACGGTGACGTGGTAGCCGAGCAGGCGGCCCGCCCTGGTGAGCGCCGCCGCGAAGTCGACGGCGCCGAAGACGAGCATGCGCGGCGCGGAGGCGTGCGACTCGACGAACAACTCGACGCCGCACAGCTCCCGCAGCCCCGTCGTCCCCGATTCGAGCATCGCCCTGGTCTCCGCCACCACGACCGCGTCGAGCGCGCCGTCCCCCATGCTGCCCTCGTGCCGGTCGGGCCACACGAGGACGGCGCCCACCGAGGGCCCGAGCCCCCTGGCGAGTGCCACGGGCTCGCCAGGCCGTACGGACCGGAGGAGACCCTGGCCGGGCCAGACCAGCACCTCGATGACGCCGCCGCAGGTGAGGCCCACGGCGAACGCGTCGTCGTCGCTGTAGCCGAAGGTTCGGCGCGTGGGCACGCCGGTCTCGATGACCTCCATGCACAGCTCGTAGACCGCGCCCTCGACGCATCCGCCCGACACGCTGCCGACGGCCTCCCCTTCGGCCGACACCGCCAGCGCCGCGCCGGCCTGGCGGGGGGCGCTGCCGGTGGTCGAGATGACGGAGGCGACGGCGAACCGCCTGCCCTCGGCGGCCCAGGCCGTCACCTCCTCCAGAAGGTCGAACATCAGCCGATCAGGCCCTCGATGAAACCGATGCCGAAGTACCCGACGAAGATCGCGCTGATGACCCAGAGCAGCCAGTGGATCTCGTCGAACCGGCCCCTGGCCGCCTTGATCACCGTGTAGGCGATGATGCCCGCCCCCACGCCATTGGTGATGGAGTAGGTGAACGGCATCAGCGAGATGGTCAGGAAGGCCGGGATCGCCAAGTCGAGCGAGTCCCATTCGATCTTGCGGACCGCGGTCATCATCAGCGCGCCCACCAGCACCAGCGCGGGCGCGGCCGCCTGGGCGGGCACGACGGCCGCCAGCGGGGTGAGGAACATCGCGGCGGCGAACAGCCCTCCGGTGACCAGGCTGGCGAGGCCGGTGCGAGCGCCCTCCCCCACCCCCGCGGCCGACTCGACGACGACGGTGTTGGCCGAGGCCCCCGTGCCGCCGCCGATGACCGCGCCGAGGCCGTCGATGGTCAGGATCTTGCCGATGCCCTGGATGCGCCCGTCGGAGTCGGTCATGCCCGCCTCCTCGCCGACGCCGAGGATGGTGCCCATCGCGTCGAAGAAGCCGGACAGCACCAGCGTGAACAGCACCACGGTCGCGGTGAGGAAGCCCGCCGAGGCGAAGCCGCCGAACAGGTCCACGTCGAACAGCAGCCCGAAGTCCGGCGTGGCGATGATCTGCGAGGGCATCTCCGGGGTCACGACGCCCCACTTCAGGCCCGGCACCACCGCGTTGACCACGACGGCCAGGACGGTCGCCGCGACGATGCCGATGAGCAGCGCCCCTGGCACCTTCCTGACGAACAGGGCGAAGGTGAGCAGCAGCCCGGCGCAGAACACCACGATCGGCCAGCCCACCAGGTGCCCGCCGACGCCGAGGGTGACGGGCGTGCCCGCGCCCTTGCCGACGAACCCGGCGTCCACCAGGCCGATCAGCGCGATGAACATGCCGATCCCGACCCCGATGGCGTGTTTGACGGGGGTCGGGATGGCGTCCATGATGAGCTGCCTGATGCCGGTCAGGGCGAAGATCACGATGACCACGCCCTCCAGCACGACCAGGCCCATGGCTTGCGCCCAGGTCATGTAGGGCGCGGCCTGGAAGGCGACGACGGGCGCGACCCCGAGACCGGAGGCGAGCGCGAAGGGCGCGTTGCCCACCAGGCCCATGAGGATCGTGGTCAGCGCCGCCGACAGGGTCACGGCGGTGGTGAGCTGCGGGATGCTCATCTGGGCGCCCGTGACGTCCTTGGCGCCGCTCAGGATGATCGGGATGAGCAGGATGATGTAGGCGACCGCGACGAACGTCGTGATTCCGCCGCGCACCTCCCTGCCTACCGTGCTCCCCCTTCCCGCGATGTCGAAGAGGTCGCCGGTGGTGGGTCTGGGCTTCAGCTGGGTCATGGTCGGGCCCTCCTCAGGGCGTGATCGACCTGCGGCGGGGCATGACGGACCCGTCGCGGGGGGGTGTGTGCTCGTCCCTTACTGGCCGGTGATGTGCTCCGGCCGTACCGGCACCCTGGTCAGTGCCAGGCCCGTGGCGTCGCGGATGGCCGCGACGATCGCGGGCGTGGAGGAGAGCGTGGGTGGCTCTCCCGCCCCGCGCAGCCCGTACGGCGCGCGCGGGTCGGCGTTCTCGAGGATCTCCAGCCGCATCGGCGGCATGTCCTGGATGGTGGGGATGAGGTAGTCGGTGAACGACGGGTTGCGCACCACGCCGTCGCGCACCACGATCTCCTCCATCACGGCCAGGCCGAGCCCCTGCGCGCTGCCGCCGTGGATCTGGCCCTCCAGCGAGAGCCTGTTGATGATCCGCCCGACGTCCTGCACCGCCGCGAGCTCGACGACCTTCACCAGGCCGAGCTCCACGTCCACGTCCACGACCGCGCGGTGGACGCACAGGGCGAGCTGGGTGTGCGAGTCGCCCTGCCCGCTCTCCTTGTCCATGCCGGTGGTCGGCTCGTGGTGGTACTCCCTTGTCTCCTCGATGACGTCCTCGCCGAGGACCTCCTCGATCGAGGCGATCACCCCCACGGAGGCGGAGACGATCTTGCCGCCGACGAGCGAGAGGTCGTCGTGGTCGAGGCGCTCGAACAGCCGCTCCCTGACGGCCTCGCATGCCGCCTTGACCGCGCCTCCCGTCATGTACGTCTGGCGGGAGGCCGAGCTCGACCCCGCGTCTCCCACCTGGTTGTCGGCGGGGTGGATGACCACGCGCTCGATGCCCAGCTCGGTGCGAGCGATCTGGGCCTCGACGGTCTCCAGCCCCTGGCCGACCTCGGCCGCCGCGGTGTGGACCAGCGCGGTGGCCTCTCCCCCGATGACCTCCAGGCTGACCCTGGCGGTGGAGTAGTCGTCGTACCCCTCGGAGAAGCAGATGTTCTTCAGCCCCACTCCGTAACCGACACCCCGCCTGACGCCCTCGCCGTGCGTGGTCTGCGACGCGCCACCGGGCAGGTTCCTGATGTCGGTGGCGTCGAGCGGGGCGGGAAGCGGCAGCGTGCGGGCCTGCTCCAGCATCTCGGCCATCGGCAGCGGGGCCCACAGCACCTGACCCGTCGCGAGCCTGGTGCCCTGGGAGGCGGCGTTGATCTGGCGGATCCTCACGGGGTCGATCCCGCAGGCGGCGGCCAGCTTGTCCATCATCGACTCGTAGGCGAAGCACGCCTGCACCGCGCCGAAGCCGCGCATCGCGCCGCACGGCGGGTTGTTGGTGTAGACGCCGTAGGCGTCGATGCTGACGTTGGGGATCTCGTAGGGTCCGACGCCGAGCGAGGCGGCGTTGCCGACCACGTTGAGCGTCGCGGAGGTGTAGGCCCCGCCGTCGAGCAGGATCTCGACGTCGGCGTAGAGGATCTCGCCGGTGCTCAGCGCGCCGTACTCGTAGCGCATCTCGGCGGGGTGCCTGTGCACGTGACCGAAGAACGACTCGCGCCGGTCGTAGACCATCTTGACCGGCCTGCCCGTGCGCATGGCCAGCATCGCCGCGTGGATCTGCATCGACAGGTCCTCGCGCCCGCCGAAGGCGCCGCCGACGCCCGACAGCGTCATCCTGATCTTCTCCTCGGGCAGCCCGAGGCAGGGACCGATCTGCTTGAGGTCGTTGTGCATCCACTGGGTGGCGACGTAGAGGTCCACGCCGCCGTCCTCGGCCGGTACGGCCAGCCCCGACTCGGGACCGAGGAAGGCCTGGTCCTGGATGCCGACCTCGAAGGTGCCGCTGACCACGACCTCGGCCAGCCGCCTGGCCGCCTCGACGTCCCCCACGCGGACGGGCTGGTGCCTGGCCGGGTTCGGCCGCTCCTGCACCTGCGGGTAGGAGGGGTCGAACGCGGCGCGGCGGGCGTCGGTCAGGGGCTCGAGCACCTCCCACTCGATCGCGATCCTCGCCAGCGCCCTGCGGGCCGTCTCCGGGTGGTCGGCGGCGACCAGCGCGATCGGCTCGCCCTGGTGGCGGACCTCGCCGATGGCCAGGACCGGCTGGTCCCATGTGTGGTCGAGCCCGTAGTGCCTGCGTCCTGGCACGTCCTCGTGGGTCAGGACGGCGTGCACGCCCGGCTGGGCGAGCGCCTCGGCGGTGTCGATGGCGACGATGCGCGCCCTGGGGTGCGGGCTGCGCAGCGTGGCGCCCCACAGCATGCCGTCGATCCACAGGTCGGAGGCGTAGGCGAACTCTCCCGTCACCTTCAGGGTGCCGTCGGGCCGCGGCGGGCTGTCGCCCACCCCGCCGGCTCCCCGCACCGTGATGACCTCGGGTGTCCCCCTCATGAGTGAACCTCCTTCGCCGCGCTGAATCCCTGCTCCGCCGCCGTGCGCAGCAGACGGTCGCGGGCGCTCGCGCCCGCCCTGCCCACGGCGTCCTGCGACACCGTGCGCAGCTCGTCGTCCTCGACGACCGTCTCGCCGCCGACCAGCAGCCTGGCCAGCGGCGGCTGCCTGGTGCCGAACACCAGCTGGCACACCGGGTCGGCGACGGCCGAGCCGAAGGCTCCGTCCACCCGCCACAGCGCGAGGTCGGCCAGCTTGCCCGGCTCGATCGAGCCGAGCTCCTCCTGCCTGCCGAGGTTGCGCGCCCCGCCGAGCGTGGCGATCTCCAGCGCCTGCCTGGCGGTGAGCGCGGTGGGGCCGTAGCGGGCGCGCTGGAACAGCAGCGCCTGCCGCATCTCGCCGGCCAGCGTGGTGAGCTCGGAGGAGGCGTTGCCGTCGACGCCGAGCCCGACGTTGGCGCCGCGCTCGAGCATCTCCGACACCCTTGCGATGCCGGCGCCCAGCCGCCCGTTGGAGGAGGGGCAGTGCGCCGAGCCCGTGCCGGTGGCCGCGAACTTCGCGATGTCGCCGTCGCTCAGGTGCACGGCGTGCGCGAACCACACGTCGGGCCCGAGCCAGCCGAGCTTGTCCATGTAGTCGACGGGCCGCATGCCGAACTGCTCGACGCAGTGCTCGTCCTCGTCCAGCGTCTCGGCCAGGTGGGTGTGCAGGCGCACGTTCTCCGCCCTGGCCAGGGCGGCGGCCTCGGTCATGAGCTCGGCGCTCACCGAGAACGGCGAGCACGGCGCGACCGCGACGCGCAGCTTGGAGGAGAAGGAGGGGTCGTGGTAGGCGCGGATGGCCTCGTGGGTGGCGGTGAGGATCTCCTCCAGCGGCTCGACCACCACGTCCGGCGGCAGCCCGCCCTGCGACTCGCCCCTGTCCATCGACCCGCGCGCGGGGTGGAACCTGAGGCCGATCTCGCGGGCCGCCTCGATCTCGGCGGCGAACAGGTCGCCGCGGCCCTTCGGGAAGACGTAGTGGTGGTCGGAGGAGGTCGTGCAGCCCGAGAGTGCCAGCCAGCCGAGCCCTGCCGAGGCCGCGCCGTGCACCACCTCGGCGTCCATCGCCGCCCACACCTGGTAGAGCGACACCAGCCACTCGAACAGCGTGGCGTCCTGGGCCAGGCCCTGGGAGGCCCACTGGTAGAGGTGGTGATGGGTGTTGACCAGTCCAGGCGTGGCCAGGCAGCCGGTGCCGTCGATCCTTTCGCCGCCGCCCTCGGGCGCGGGCCCCGCTCCCAGCGAGACGATCCGGTCCCCTTCGATCCGGATGTATCCGGAGTCGATCTCGGGGCCCACGACCGGAGCGATGTGGACGTTCTCGATGATCACTTCAGGGCCGCCTTGCGGGTGGCCGCCAGCCGTACGGCGTCGAGGATCTTCTCGTAGCCGGTGCACCGGCACAGGTTGCCCGCAAGCGCCTCCCGGATCTCCACGTCGGAGGGGTGCTCGTTGCGCTGGATGAGGTCGTGCGCCTGCACGATCAGACCGGGCGTGCAGAAGCCGCACTGCACGGCGCCCGCCTCGACGAACGCCTCCTGCACGGGGTCGAGCCCCCCGCCGTCGGCCAGTCCCTCGACCGTGCGGACCTCGCGTCCCTCGACCTGGCCCGCCGCCACCAGGCACGAGCAGACCGGCGTGCCGTCCAGGTAGACCGTGCAGGAGCCGCACTCGCCCTGCTCGCAGGCGTTCTTCGAGCCCGGCAGGCCCACCCGCTCGCGCAGCACGTACAGAAGGCTCTCGCCCTCCCACACGTCGTCGACGGCCTCGCTCCTGCCGTTGACGGTGAAGTTGACCCGCATCACGCGGCCCTCGCCTTCCTGTAGTCGTTCCAGGCCCAGGTCAGGGTCCTGCGGGCCATGACCGCGAGCGCGTGCCTGCGGTAGTCGGCCGTGCCGCGCACGTCGTCGATCGGCGAGGCCGCCTGCGCGCACAGCTCCCCGAACCGCTTCAGAACCGCGGGGTCGAGCCGCGCGTCCCAGTCGAGCTCGGCGGCCATGAACGCCTCGGCCTCCAGCGCCCTGCGCGGTGTGGGGGCGGCCGAGCCGATCCCCGTGCCGACCCTGCGCTCGGACGGATGCAGCGCGACCGCGAACGAGCACACGGCGATCACCATCGCGTTGCGGGTGCCGACCTTGGAGAAGTACTGCGGCCCCTCGGCGGGCTTCATGCGGAAGGCCCTGATCAGCTCGTCAGGCTCCAGCGCGCTGCGCTTCACGCCCAGGTAGAACTCGGCGGCGGGGATCAGCCGCACGCCCCTGTCCCGCGACTCCACCTCGATGACCGCGTCACCGGCCAGCAGCGGCGGGTGGCTGTCTCCGGCGGGCGAGGCCGCGCCGAGGTTGCCGCCCACCGAGGCGCGGTTGCGGATCTGCGGCGAGCCGACCGTCCTCGACGCCTGCGCGAGGCCGGGCAGCGCGCCGCCCAGCTCCTCGATGACCCGCACGTACGGCACGCCCGCGCCGACCCGCTGCACCCCGTCGACCAGTTCCACGTCGTGCAGCTCGCGCACCTGGTTGAGGTCGAGCAGCGCGACGGGCCTGCGCACGTCGAAGTTGATCTCCACCATCACGTCGGTGCCGCCCTGGATGGGCACCGCCTCGGGCTGGTCCGCCTTGGCGGCCAGCGCCTCCTCCCACGTCGTGGGCCGAAGAAAGTCCATCGTCACTCCCAAGCGAACGCCGCGTCGGGCGCGTCCTCGCGCAGCACACTGCCCTCGATCAGGCCGTAGGGCCGGTCGGCGGCGTAGAAGACCTCGTTGTCGTTGTCCAGGCCGAACGGCTCCAGATCCACCAGGAAGTGGTGCTTGTTCGGCATCCGCATGCGAACCTCGCACACCTCGGGCCTGCTCTCCAGCACCCGTGTGCCCATGGCGTAGAGCGTCTGCTGCAGCGACAGGCTGTAGGTGCCCGCGAAGGCGTCGAGCAGGCTCTGGCGCACCTCGGCGTACGACTTGCCGAAGTCGGCCTCCGGCGAGGTGTGCCGCCAGTGGGCGGTCACGGCCGTGGCCAGGATGCGGTCGGTGGTGGGCCTGAGCGTCGTGTACTCGTCGACGATGTAGCCGTGGAACTCCGAGTCGGTGGAGTTCAGCACGACCAGGTCCTTCAGGCCCGAGACCACGCTGGTCCGCCCGTCGCGGTCGTGGTGGACCACGCAGGTGCGCACCTCCCTGCCACCGCGCACGAAGGAGTGCCCGCCGCCGATGCGCTCCCAGCCGTACTCGTCGATCTCCACCCTCGCGTGGTGGATCGTGGGCTGGGACTGCACGAAGTGCCTGGCCAGCAGGAGCGCGAAGTCCTCGATCTGGTCGACGCCGTGCTTGCGCGCGAAGGCGTAGGCGGTGTTCTTCTGGGTGTCGGTCGGCAGCACGGCGGCGTTGCTCCCCGTGAGGTGGACCGCCTCCATCTCGCCCGACAGGGAGCTGCTGACGTTGATGTCCTTGAGGTGGTGGACCCCGCCGTCCCGCACGACGCGGACGAGTCTCGTCTCCGCCTTGCCGTAGCGGTTGGGTCCGAGGATGACTGACATCTAGCTCCCTCTGTAGGTGGAGTAGGCGAACGGGCTGAGCAGCAGGGGAACGTGGTGGTGCTCGGCCGGGTCGGCGACGGTGAAGGTGATGACGACCTCGGGATAGAAGGTCTGCTCGAGGTAGGCGCCGGTGTCGAAGACCACCCTGTGCACGCCCGCGCCCGGGTTCCAGCCCTTGATCCTGCCGTCGTCGTCGGTACGGCCCTGCGCCACGACCTGCCCCTCGTGCTCAAGCCGTACCGCGACTCCCACGGCGGGCCTGCCGGTGACCGCGTCCAGCACGTGCGTCGAGAAGCTCATATCCTCGCCAGCCTCAGTCTCGTGATCTTGGCCAGTTCGTCGCGCACCACCGCGCGCTCGGTGGCCTCGTCGTTGTCCAGGCGCCCCTTCAGCCGGGCGAGCATCTCCTCGCCCGACAGCCCGGTGGCGCAGATCAGGTAGACGTGGCCGAAGCGCTCCTCGTAGACGCGGTTGCCCTCGGCCAGCTCCGCGCGCACGTGGTCCTCCACGCCCGACTGCTCCTGCCTGCTCCACTCCGACTCGCGCCCGGCGCCCGCGGCGCGCTCGCCGATCCTCGGGTGGGCGGCCAGCGCCTCCTCGACGTCGGGCCAGGCCAGGGCGCGCACCGCGGCCTCGGCCGCCGCGCCGAGCTCGGCCGGCCCCGCGTACGGCCGGCCCGCCGCCACCTCGCGGGTGAAGGCGCGGGAGGCGCAACAGGCCAGCAGCTCCTTCTCCGCCTCTTCGGGGCTGAGGGCGTTGAGGTTCACCATGTCATGAGTACACACAGCCCTGATGTCCCCGGTCCAGCAGCAAGAACTCCGAAGTGGGAGGGGGGTTGGCCAGGTCTTTTCGTGTCAACCTCCAATGCTCGGGCTGTTCACACTTCGGTTACCCTCCGAGTGCATGCGACTCAACGCGTTGGCGGGCATGCCGGAGCTGGGGCTGTCGGTCGTCACCGGGCACGACGAGCTCGAGCGGCCTGTCCGGTGGGTCGTCACCACCGACCTGCTCGACCCTGGCCGCTACCTCACCGGCGGCGAGCTCGTCCTGACCGGGCTGATCTGGCGGCGCTCTGCCGACGACAGCGAGACCTTCGTCAGAGCGCTGGCCAGGGCGGGGGTGTCGGGGCTCGGCGCCTGCGAGGCGCGCAGCGGCGACCTGCCGCCCGACCTGGTCGAGGCCTGCCGCAGGCACCGGGTGCCGCTGTTCCACGTGCCGCCCGAGCTGTCGTTCGCCGAGGTCACCGAGCACATCGTGCGGCACCTGTCGACGGCTCGCGCCTCCGACGTGACCGCCGTGCTCGACCGGCACCGCCAGCTCGTCGCGGGCGCGGGGCTCGATCCTGTGCTGGAGATGATCGGACGCGACCTCGGCATGCGCTGCTGGGTGCTCACACCCTCGGGCCGCCTGGTGTCGGGCTCCAGCCCGCTCGACCCCGGCACGGCCACCGCCCTGGCCACGACCTTCCTGACCGCCAGGCGGCTGCCGTGCACGCGTGCGGGCTACTCGGTCTTCCCCGTGGACGAGCAGACCACCTCCAGGGTGGCCGACTGGTTCGTCGCCTTCGAGGGCCGCTACTCCGACTGGCCGGAGGAGCGGCGGGCGCTGGCAGGCGAGCTCGCGGCCGTGGCCGCGGTCGAGCGCGTCCGGCTCGACGACAGGCTCAGCCCCGAGGGGCGCATCGCCCAGGAGCTCGTCCGCCTGGTCGTCACCGAGGGCAAGGCCAGCGACATCCTGCCCAGGCTGGAGGTCACGGGACTGGCGGGAGCGCCCGGCTATGTCGCGCTCGCCGCCGCGGCCCACGGCGCCCTGCGCCCCGCCGAGCTGCGCAGCGTCATCAAGGAGCTCCTGCAGGGGCCCGCCGCTCCCGCCGTGGGGGTCGTCGACGACGAGGCGATCGCCCTGGTGCCCGCCGACGACACGGATGTGACCGCCCGGGTGCGCGCCGCCGTCCAGCACCTGTCCCCCGCGCTCACCGACACCCGCCTGACCGTCGGCGTCAGCGGCGCGGCGCCCGTCGAGGGGCTGCGCGGCGCGGTCGAGGAGGCGCGCTTCGCCAGGCGGCTGGCCGAGGGCAGGCCGGGTCAGGGCGCGGTGGTCGGCCACGAGGAGCTGGCCACGCACGTGCTGCTGCTGGCCTCGGTGCCCGACGACGTGCGGCACGTCTTCAAGGTGCGCCTGCTCGACCCGCTGCGCTCCTACGACCAGGTGCACAAGGCCGACCTGGTCCGCACCCTGGAGGCCTTCCTGCAGTGTTCGGGGTCGTGGACGAAGTGCTCGGAGCTGCTCCACGTCCACGTCAACACCCTGCGCTACCGCATCCAGCGCATCCAGGACCTCACGGGCAGGGACCTGTCGCGGCTGGAGGACAGGGTGGACTTCTTCCTGGCGCTGCGCCTGGGCTGAGGGTCTGTGGTATATGTAAAGAAACCTTACTATTGGGAGCGTCCGTTGCCGCACCGCCGCCTTGCCGCGCTCATGACGGTCTCCGCCCTCGCCACCTCGTGCGCCCCCTCCTCCCCCGAGTCGGACGGCCCCGCCCTGGTGCCTGTTCCCGCCTCGCTGCGCGTGACGGAGGGCTCCTTCACCCTGGCCTCGGACGCCAGGATCGGCGTGCGCTCGGCCGAGGGCGCGCCGGTGGCCGAGGAGCTGGCCAGGATGCTGCGCCGCTCCACCGGCTACGCCCTGCCCGTCGTGCGCGAGCCCGCCGAGATCACTCTGGAGGTCTCCGGCGGCCAGGAACTCGGCCGCGAGGGCTACACCCTTGACGTCACCCCCGGCGGCGTACGGCTAGCGGCGGGCACCGCCGAGGGCGTCTTCCGCGGGGTGCAGACGCTGCGCCAGCTCCTGCCCGCCGCGATCGAGAACCCCGCGCCGCAGCCAGGCCCGTGGACCATCGGCGGGGTGAGCATCGAGGACAGGCCGCGCTTCTCCTACCGCGGCGTGATGCTCGACGTGGCGCGCCACTTCTTCACCGTCGAGCAGGTCAAGCGCTACATCGACCTGGCCGCCTCCTACAAGGTCAACGTGCTGCACCTGCACCTGACCGACGACCAGGGCTGGCGCATCGAGATCAAGAGCTGGCCCGAGCTGGCGGGCGACGACTCCTACAGCCAGGAGGACTACCGCGAGATCGTCCGCTACGCCGCCGAGCGCTTCGTCACCGTCGTGCCCGAGATCGACACTCCCGGCCACACCAACGCCGCCCTCGCCGCCTACGCCGAGCTGAACTGCGACGGGGTGGCGCGCGAGCCGTACGAGGGGACCGAGGTGGGGTTCAGCTCCCTGTGCGTGGACAAGGAGGTGACCTACCGCTTCCTCGACGACGTGGTGCGGGAGGTGGCCGCGCTCACGCCCGGGCCGTACCTCAACCTGGGCGGGGACGAGGCGCACAGCACCGACCCCGAGGACTACGAGAAGTTCGTCGCCCGCGCCCAGCAGATCGTCGACACCCACGGCAAGCGGCTCATGGGCTGGGCGGAGATCACCTCCGGCTCGGTCGCCCAGCACTGGAACCCCCGCGAGCCCGACCGCGCCCGCGCCGCCGTGGCGCGCGGGGCCAGGCTCGTCATGTCGCCCGCCGACCACGCCTACCTCGACATGAAGTACACCGACTCCACCGAGTACGGCCTGGACTGGGCCGGACTGGTCGAGGTCAGCGACAGCTACGAGTGGGACCCTGCCACCGTCGTCGAGGGCGTCGGCGAGCGGGACATCCTCGGCGTCGAGGCCCCGCTGTGGACGGAGACGCTGGCGACCTCTGGCGCGCTGGAGTTCATGGCCTATCCGCGCCTGCCCGGGATCGCCGAGATCGGCTGGTCGCCCGCCGCCGCCCGCTCGTGGGAGGGCTACAGGACCAGGCTCGCCGCGCATGGTCCTCGATGGAGCGCCCGCTCGGTGACCTTCTACCGCTCGCCGGAGATCCCGTGGAACTGAGACGCCGAACTCCCTGGTGAACGCCCTCCCGCGCCGGACGGCCTGGCCCGCGGACATCCGGCTCGGACTGTCGGTCAACCGGCCTACACTGGCGGCATCATGAGCCCTACCTCTCTCATCGGCGGACACGTCTCCGTCACCGGCGGCCTGGCGACGGGCGGCCTGAAGTACATGGCCGAGATCGGCGCCGAGATGGCGCAGGTCTTCGTCACCAACCCCAGGGGCTGGGCCCTGGCCGCGGGCAGGCCCGAAGAGGACGCCAAGCTCGCCGAGTCGGGCGTCGTCTCCTTCATCCACACGCCCTACCTGGTGAACTTCGGCTCGCCCAACCCCGAGACGCTCGCCAACTCGATCGCCATCACGCGTCACACGCTGCTGCGCGGAGTGGCCACGGGCAGCAAGGGCGTGGTCGTCCACACCGGCTCCGCGGTCAGTCAGTCCCGCGACGACGCCCTCCGCCAGCTGCACGAGCACCTGCTCCCTTTGCTGGAGGAGATCCCCGACGACGGCCCCGACCTGCTGCTCGAGCCAATGGCGGGGCAGGGCGCGATGCTGTGCGCCACCGTCCAGGACCTCGAGCCCTACCTGGCCGCCCTCGACTGGCACCCCAAGGCCGGCGTCTGCCTCGACACCTGCCACGCCTTCGCCGCCGGCCACGACCTCGCCTCGCCCGACGGGGTGCGCGAGACCTTCGACGCGCTGCACGCCATCGCCCCTGGGCGGCTGAAGCTCGTGCACGCCAACGACTCCAAGGACGTGTGCGGGTCCAAGAAGGACAGGCACGAGAACATCGGCGCGGGTCACATCGGGGCGCAGCCGTTCGGTGAGCTGATGCGGCACCCGGCCGTGGCGGGCGTGCCGATCTGCATCGAGACCCCCGGCAAGGCCGAGCAGAACAGGGCCGACATCGAGCTGCTGAAGAAGCTGCGCGACAGCTGAGCCGCCGCTACCGGTCAGAAGGCCTGGCGGCGGCCCGGCCGTGGCGGCCGCCCCAGGTGTCGGCCGCCCTGTTGGCCACGACGTAGACGAGGTTGACGGTCAGGATGGCGGGAGCGATCACCGCCACGAATCCGGGGAAGTCCCGCTCGAAGGCCAGGGCGAGGATCACCGCCGTGATGCCGTTCTGCTGGGCCAGCCCGAGGTGGATCCGGTCGATCACCGGCAGACCGTGGGTGAGCACCAGCGCGGCGAGCATCTGGGCGGCGAAGGCCGACAGTCCGAGCAGCACCCCCATCATCAGGTTCGCCCCGCCGACCAGCAGCAGCCCCATCAGGAAGGCCGACAGCGCGAACGCCGCGCTGACCGACCTGTTCAGCCAGCGGGCGTCGGGCAGCCGCAGGTACAGTCCCGCCGCTGCGATGCCCAGCATGAGCGAGCTCCACGCGGCGGTGGCGACCGCCCCCGCAGCCGCCAGGTAGCTCAGCACCGGCGGGGCCTTCCTGACCAGCCGCCACACCGCGTAGACGGCGATCGCGAACAGCGCGTTCAGTCCCAGATCGGCCAGGTACGACACCGACAGGCCGCCCTCGACCGGCCGGGTGAGCGACACGGCGTAGAAGGCGAGGATCACCGTCACGGGATCGTCGAAGGAGGACCACGCGCCCAGGATCGTCCTGGCCCTGTCCGACAGCCTGTTGTCGGACATCACCGAGGCCACGGAGAGCGGGTCGATCTGGGCCACCGCCACCGCGAGGATCACCGCGCGCGGATCGCCTGAGACGAGGTAGACCACCCCCGCGACGAAGGCGGCCTTGAGCAGCACGCCGACGGTCACGGCCAGCAGGATCAGCCTGCGGTGCTGCCTGGCCTCGGCTCTGTCGATGCCGTGCGTGCTGCCGTACAGGCCGACCGCCAGCAACAGGCTGCTGAGCAGCAGGTAGGCGCCTGAGTACTGCAGGCCCTCGACGTGACCCAGATCGGCGGTCAGCCAGCCGATCCCGACGAGCAGGATCAGGAGCCCGATTCGGACCAACGTTCACTCCCTGAGATGGGGCGCAGGTGCCCTTTCGGTTCCGGAGGCTTCTCCCGCTGGTTGATCGGCGGCAGCGTGAAGTGCCCGCGGATGGTGTCGACCAGCTTGGCCATCTTGTCGTCGGCGACGTCGACCTTGCGCTGGTCGAGCGTCACCCCGACCAGGTAGCGGCCCGAGTCGATCCAGTAGAGGTAGAGCGCGCCACGCTCGACGTCCAGCACGGTCCTGATGAGGATCCCGCTCTCGATCCTGGCCAGCTGCCTGTCCAGGCGGGTGGTCAGCCACTGCAGCTGCTGTCCGGCCTCCAGGTAGACCCGCCTGCGCTCTTCCTGGCTGGTGTCGTGGAAGAAGTGGGCCAGGTCGGCGTCGTCGAGCACGTCGGTGTAGAACACGCACCGGTCGCCGGTGAAGTAGCCGACGAAGTGGAGGTCCTCCTGATCCAGCATGGCCACGCAGCTGGCGAGCGCCTTCTCGATCGAGGCGCCGGGCTCGGGCGTGGTCCTGATGAGGATTTCCGACTCGCCGATGACCTTCCGTTTGGTGGCGGTGGGCGCGATGCCCGAAGGGGCCGTCATGTGCGGGAGGTACAGGCCCCTGTTGTACAGGTAGAGCAGGTAGCCGCAGGTCGCGACGGTGAAGGCGCTGACGCCCGCGGTGATCAGCCCGAGCAGCTCCGCCGCGACGCCGCCGCCCCACCACACCGGACCGAAGGCGGCGACGAAGCCGAGCAGGCCGCTGCCCGCCGCGGCGACGGTCAGCGCGACGACCAGCAGCACGGGTAAGCGGGCGCGGATCCTGCCGAGCACGAGCGCCATGACGGTCAGCGCGACGATCACCGTCAGCACCGTCATTGCGCGGGAGAAGCTGTAGTCCTCCCTCTCGATGTACCAGGAGAGCATTTCAAGGATCAGCGGGAGCAGGACGAGAGAGGCGATGACGACGGCGAACCTGCCATAACGATCCCTGTCCACGTGGGTACCGGCCTTTCGGTGGGTGACCTCAGGCTCCAGGACGGCCGGTGATCGCGTCAATAACCGGCAACAGGCGCATCCCGTGACAGGAGACGCAAAGGGGCGCCGCTCGCGCGATCCGGCCGCCCCCGTAGGGCCGGATCGCGGTCCAGCTCGCGGCCACAGCGGGCGCCCCTTCACGTCGTCGGTGGGCGGGCCCTACCCCCCGGTAAAGGGCCCGACCACCGTTTCGGTGACCAGATGGTCACCGGAGGATCCGCGCATCAGGCCTGTGAGCCTGGCGGCTCGTCCCCCCCGATGCGACGGAGTGGCTCTCCGATGCGGAAACACTACGGTTGCGATCTTGGACGTGAAACCCCGTTGACGAACAGCTCGCCGAACGGTCAGTAGTCATCGCTATACGGAGCGTGTTCAACCTATGAGCGGTCGTCCACGGGCGACGAGCGGTCTTCCGAGGGGCTCGCGAGATCGTCGGGCAGGTGCATCATGGCCATCATCCGATCCACCTTCAAGGGCACCCGACCTGGCGTGAGCAGAGAAATCACCACCATCACCGCGAAGGAGAGCGGGACGGCGAACGGGGCGGGATACTGCGACACGACCCCCACCTTCACGCCCACCAGGTCGCCCGCGACGAGCGCGACCGTCAGGCCGCCTCCCACGGCGAAGCCGGCCGCGACGCCCGCCGAGGTGAGCCGGCGCCACCAGATGCCGAGCAGCAGCAGCGGGCAGAAGGTGGCCGCCGACAGGCTGAAGCCGAGCAGCACCAGCAGCACGGAGCTGCCCGCCGTGGTGAGCGAGGTCAACGTCAGTGCCGCCCCCGCCGTCCCCGCGACGGCGATCCTGAAGGCCCCCACGCTCGGCCGCGTCACGCAGGCCGACACCGCGCCTCCGACGGCCGCCAGCACCCCGCAGGAGGTCGCGAGGAAGGCGGCGAAGGCCCCGGCGGCCAGCAGCCCCGTCAGCGCGTCGCCGACAGGGCCCGGCAGCATCTTGCCCGGCAGCAGGAGCACGACCTGGTCCGCGTGGGCGCCGGGCGCGTGCACGCGGCCCAGGATCCCGTACAGCGGCGGCAGCAGGAAGAACAGGCCGAGCAGGACCTGACTGGCCACGATCGAGTGGCGCGCGCTGCGCCCGTCGGGGTTGGTGTAGACGCGCACGACGATGTGCGGCAGCCCCATCGTGCCGAGCGCGCACGCCAGCAGCACGGTCAGCACGCCGGGCAGCGACGGGTCGCCCGCCCCAGCGAGGCTGCCGCCCGTGGCGGGCGCGGCGGCCCCCGCCACCTCCGGCGGCCCCCCGACGGCCCCGTAGCGCCACGTGTACCACAGCACCAGCCCGACCCCGGCGAAGACGATGAGCTTGAGCCAGTACTGCACCGCCTGCACGCTCGTCACGCTGCACATGCCGCCGGCGAGGGCGACCACCACGGAGACCAGCGACACGGTCAGCCAGCCGGTCCACGGCGGCAGCCCGGTGAGCAGGTGGAGCACCACCCCCGCCGCGTGCAGCTGCGAGACGAGGTAGAGCAGCCCGATCGCCAGGACGTGGCAGGTGGCGTAGCGCCGCAGGGCGGCCGAGCCGAGCCTCCACTGGGCGAAGTCGGGCAGCGTGTAGGTGCCCGAGCGGCGCAGCGGCGCCACCACCAGCGCCAGGATCACGACATATCCGGCGGCCGATCCCACCGGATACCACAGCATCGGCGCGCCGTGCGTGGCGATCAACCCCGCCAGGCCCAGGCAGGCCGCGGCCGAGGTGAACTCCGAGCTGATCGCCGCCCCGTTCCACCACGGCCGCACCGCCCTGGCCGCCACGTAGAACTCGGCCACCGTGACGTATCGGCGGGGCCTGACCGTGCCGACCGTCACGGCGAGGATGATCACGAAGGCGATACCCGCGGCCGACGCGCCGACGGTGGCGTTCACGGCCGGCGTTCCGCGCGTTCCGCCCGTCTCAGCTGGACCACGGCCAGCGCCACCCACACCGGCTGGAGCGCCAGCGTCACCCAGAGCCAGTCGCCGGGCGCGGTCAGCAGCGGCAGCCCCACGAGCAGGGCCACCACCATCGCGACCGTGGACAGCGCGATCCTGGCCTGCCTGGCCATGAGTTTTCGGGTCTCGTCGGCGCCGTCGGCGTCGTCGAGGCCCAACGCCCTGGCCGCCCGGTGGACGGCGACGGGCCTCCTGGTCACCACCACCCGCCTGCCGTTCACGCGAGCGCCTTGAACTGGCGCACCAGCTGCTCCCTTACCTGTCTGGTGTGGCGGCGGCTGACCGGCAGCGTCTCGGTGCCGACGGTGAGCAGCACCCTGCCGCCGTCGAAGCGCAGCTCGCTGACGTGGCGGGCGGAGACCAGCGTGCTGCGGTGCACGCGGATGAAGCCCGCGCTCGACCAGCGCCGCTCCAGCGCGGCCAGCGACATGCGCACGAGGTAGCTGCCGTCGACGGTGTGCAGGCGGACGTAGTCGCCCTTGGCCTCGGCGAACCAGACCGCCTGCTGCGGCACGAACCTGGTGACCCCGCCCAGCTCCACCGGGATGACGTCGTCGGGGCCCTGCTCGCCCGCCGGCGTGGCCACGGCGCTGAGCCTGCGCACCGCCTCGGCCAGCCGTTCGGCGCGCACCGGCTTGAGAAGGTAGTCGACCGCCTGGAGGTCGAAGGCCTGCACCGCGCAGTCGTCGTGCGCGGTCACGAACACCAGCTTCGGCGGGCTGGGAAAGCCGCCGATCAGCCTGGCCAGGTCGAGGCCGTCGAGACCTGGCATGCGGATGTCGAGGAAGACGCCGTCGAGGCGCTCTCCCGCTCCGATCATCTGGACCATGTCCTGCAGGGCCGAGACACCGTCGGAGGCGGTCGCCACGTGCTCGACCCTGGTGTCCTGGCGGAGCAGGTAGGCCAGCTCCTCCAAGGCGGGCACCTCGTCGTCGACAGCCAGAACGCGTAGCATCCCCCTACGCTGCCTCATGACGCCCCAGGTCACAAGCGACACGCCAGCAGACAGTAAAGATTTGACTACAAAGAGCTATGGCGGGCCTTCGGGACGCGGAGCCGCACCTTGGTGCCCGCGCCCACCGCCGTCTCGACCACCAGGCCGTAGGCCTCGCCGTAGATCTGGCGCATCCTGACGTCCACGTTGGCCAGCCCGATGCCGTTGCCCTGGTTGCGCGGGTCGTCGTCGAGCACCTGGCGCGCCCGCTCGGGCTCCATGCCCATGCCGTCGTCCTCCACCGAGATGTGCGCCTCGGGGCCGGCGTCGCGGACCACCACCCTGACCTCGCCCTTGCCGTCGTGACCGCGCATGCCGTGCTTGATGGCGTTCTCCACCAGCGGCTGCAGGCACAGGAACGGCACGGGCACCGGCAGCACCTCGGGCGCGACCTGCACGCTGAAGCGCAGCCTGTCGCCGAAGCGGGCCCTCTCGAGCAGCAGGTAGCGGTCGACACAGGTGAGCTCGTCGGCCAGGGTGGTGAAGTCGCGGGCCTTGCGCAGCGCGTAGCGGGAGAAGTCGGCGAAGTCGAGGATCAGCTCGCGCGCCCTGTCGGGGTCGGTCCTGACGAACGAGGCGATCGTGGTGAGCGCGTTGTAGACGAAGTGCGGCGAGATCTGCGCGCGCAGCGCCCGCATCTCCGCCTCCATGGCCCGCTTCCTCGAGGAGTCGAGCTCGGCCAGCTCCAGCTGCCCCGACACCCATCTGGCCACCTCGGTGACCGTGCGCACCAGCGCGGCGCTCAGCTCCTCGTCGTAGGCGGCGAGCGCGCCGACCACCGTGCCCTCGACGGTCAGCGGCACCACCACCGCGCCGTACGGCTCGCCGGCGAACACGTGCGGGCGGCCGGAGGCCAAGGCGGCGCGCGCGTGCGTCAGCACCTCGTCGGTGCAGGCGCCGTCCCACGCCAGCGCCGCGTCGGTGGAGGTGATCGCCAGCGCCGAGGTGCCGAGCAGGGCGCGCAGATGCCGTACGGCCCTGCGCGCCGACTCCTTCGTCAGCCCCGCGCGCAGGGACGGCGCCGCCATCGCCGCGATGTGCAGGGTCGTGAAGGTGGCCTCGTCCTTCCAGCCACCCTCGGGTAGCGCGGGACGCCGTCTGGCCAGGACGAACCCTGCGGCGAACGCCACAGCGGCCAGCACCACGCAGGCGGTGGTCGACATGCGCGCAACGGTAGCCAATAACGCGCCGTGTCCGGGCGGGAACGCTAAGGTGGCCCCTCGCCTGGCTCCTCCTGGTAGGAGTAGCGCTGTTCCCTCCACGGATCGGCCACGTTGTGGTAGCCGCGCTCCTCCCAGAAGCCCCGCCTGTCCTCCACCAGGTACTCCACCGCGCGCACCCACTTGACGCTCTTCCACGCGTACAGGTGCGGGACCACGATGCGCAGCGGGAAGCCGCGCTCGGGCGAGAGGGGCTTCTCGTCCAGGTCCGTGGCGAACAGGGTCTCGGGGGCCGAGAAGTCCGACATCCTGATGTTGGCGCTGTAGCCGTACTCGGCCCAGATCATCACGTGGCCGACCCCGTCCGCTGGCGGGGCGGCGGCCATGAGGGCCTGCGCGCTCACCCCCGCCCACTCGTTCCCCATGAGGGAGAACTTCGTGACGCAGTGGAAGTCGGCGATGACCGACGTCCTCGGCAGGCCGCCGAAGTCGGGCCAGGTGAAGCGGTGCTCCTCACCCGAGGCCGTCGCGCCGAAGACGCGGAAGTCCCAGGTGTCCTGCTTGAAGCGCGGAACCCTGCCGTAGTGGATGACGGGTCGGCCGCGTGGAACGTACTGGCCTGGGGGCAGGCGCGACTCCTCCACGATCACTCCCTCGCCGACGGTGTTCATGACCATCCTCCCATCACCCCCACGGCGGCCGGGACCCGGTGCCCGGTTGCCGCGCCTCAGGCATGCGCTACTATTGGCGCACTATGCACATCACGTTCCTGTTTTGGTATGGCGACGGACCCGGTCGGACCGTTCGCCATCTGGTGATGCGCTAGCACACACAGGCGAATCGAAGGCCCCGGGTCCACTGGACCCGGGGCCTTCGTCATTTTCAAGGAGAGAACATGGTCATCGTGATGGGCCCCGAGGCGACGCAGGGCGACATCGAGGCGATCGTCGGCCTCGTGCAGGCGGCAGGGGTGGAGGCGTTCGTCAGCCGTGGCGTGCAGCGCACGATCGTCGGGCTGGTGGGCGATGTGACCCAGCTCAGCGCCGTCAATCTGCGCGGGATGGGCGGGGTGCGCGATGTCATGCGCATAACCGCCCCCTACAAGCTTGTGAGCAGGGAGAACCACCCCGATCGCTCGACGGTGCACGTCGGCGGGGTGCCGATCGGTCCCGACACCGTGACGCTGATCGCGGGGCCGTGCGCGGTGGAGACCCCGCAGCAGACGCTGGAGGCGGCCCAGATGGCCAAGGCGGCGGGCGCGACGCTGCTGCGCGGTGGCGCCTACAAGCCGCGCACCTCGCCGTACGCGTTCCAGGGTCTCGGCGAGGCGGGCCTGCGCATCCTGGCCGACGTGCGCGAGGAGACAGGGCTGCCGATCGTGACCGAGGTCGTGGACGCCCACGACGTGGACCTGGTCGCCTCCTACGCCGACATGCTCCAGGTCGGCACCCGCAACGCGCAGAACTTCGCGCTGCTGCAGGCGGTGGGCGCCGCGGGCAAGCCGGTCATGCTCAAGCGCGGCATGAACGCCACCATCGAGGAGTGGCTGATGGCGGCCGAGTACATCGCCCAGCGCGGCAACCTCGACATCGTGCTGTGCGAGCGCGGCATCCGCACCTTCGAGACCGCCACCCGCAACACGCTCGACGTGTCGGCCGTGCCGGTCGCCCAGCGCCTGTCGCACCTGCCGGTCATCATCGACCCGTCCCACTCGGGCGGCCGCCGCGACCTGGTGCTGCCGCTGACCCGCGCGGCCATCGCGGTCGGCGCCGACGGCGTGATCATCGATGTCCACCCGCACCCCGAGCAGGCGCTCTGCGACGGTCCCCAGGCGCTGGTGAACGGTGACCTGCGGGAGCTCGCCAAGATCATGCACACCTTCCCGCAGCTGATGGGCAAGGGCGTGGTCGGCGACGCGCTGACGGTCTGACCCCTTGGGCCATGGGCTGGTACGGCCGGCGTGTCACGAACCCGCCTGCCGTACTCACGAGTAACTAAGTATTTCTCCGCATGTGTCGGAGTTCGTGGCGATCCATCATCAAGCCATGAACAAACCGATCCAGCCCACCCAGACAGCCGCCTTCTACATCCAGTCGATCCTGTCCTTCGGCCTGTCCCTGTCCGCCGTGGCGATCGGGGTCGCCTACCTGCCGGTCTCCGGCTGGATCAGGGCCTTCCTCACCGTCGGCGTCCTGTACGTGGTCACCTCGGCGTTCACGCTGGCCAAGGTGGTGCGCGACCGCCAGGAGTTCAGCGCGGTCACCACCCGTGTCGACCAGGCCAGGCTGGACAAGCTCCTGGCCGAGCACGACCCCTTCAAGGTCGACGCCTGATCCGCGCGCCGCGGCGCGCGGAGAGCTAGAGCGTGTACTCCTGGATGGAGTCGGCCAGCTGGACCGCCAGCTCCTCGGCGTCGAGGCGCTTCTCGATCAGCTTGAGGTCCTCGATCTTGGCCCTGGTCTCGGCCCGCTTGGGCGCGAGCAGCGTGCAGCAGTCCTCGTCGGGCAGCTCGGAGATCTCCAGCGTGCCGATGCGCCGCGCCTCGGCCATGATCTCCGTCTTGTCCCAGCCGATCAGCGGGCGCAGGATCGGCAGCTCGACCGCGTGGTCCTGGGCGGTGATGTTCTGCAGCGTCTGCGAGGAGACCTGCCCGAGCGCGTCGCCGGTGATGAGCGCGCCCGCCCTGATGCGATGGGCGACCTCCTCGGCCGTCTTCAGCATCAGGCGCCGCTGCGCGATCACCGCGAGCCGGTCCTGGCCGGAGTTCCTGATCGACTGCTGGGCCTTGCCGAACGGCACGACCCACAGCCGCGACCTGCCCTGGAAGCGGTCGAGCCTGCGCACGAGGGCGTAGGCCTTGTAGATCGACTCGGAGGTCGTGAAGGGGATGCCGGAGAAGTGCAGGAAGTCGACGTGGAGACCCCTGCGCATCATCCGGTAGGCGGCCACGGGCGAGTCGATGCCGCCTGACATCAGCACCAGCGCCCTGCCGCTGCTGCCGACCGGCAGCCCGCCCTGGCCCGGCAGGCCGTCGGTGAAGACGAACACCTCGTCGCGGTCGACCTCGACGAAGACGGTCAGCTCGGGACGCTTCAGGTTGACCGGCAGGCCGTAGACGTCGTTGATGTGACCGCCGACCAGGCGGTCGAGCTCGTTGGACTTCAGCGGGAAGCGCTTGTCACGACGGCGGGAGCGCACCGCGAAGGTGGCGCCGCGCTTGACCTCGTCGCGGTCCTTGATCAGCTCGATGGCGGCCTTGACCACGGTGTCGGGGTCCTTGGCCACCCGCCACGCGCGGTGGATCCAGACCAGGCCTGGCACGTCGGTCACCCGCTGGGCGACCTGGTCGGCCATCTCGACACCGGTGCCCGCGGGCAGGAAGATCGCGATCACGCCGTGGCGCTGCCGTACGTCGATCTTGAGGTCGAAGTCCTTCAGGGCGGCGCGGATGTTGCCGACGAGCCTGCGCTCGAACAGCTCGCGGTTCTTGCCTTTCAGGACGATCTCGCCCAGCTTGAGCAGAACGCATGGCTCGCCCAGGGCGGACATCGTCATGGCGGGAACCTCCGGAGGGATGCGGGAACGCGGCGCTGTCTGCAACGCCGCGACCCACCGAGTTTAGTCCGCTCCCGCGCCCGAAAACCCCGCGCGGGGTGGGTCGTCGTCCAGGCCCTGTTCGATGGCGTAGCGGACGAGTTCGACCCGGTTGTGCAGCTGCAGCTTGTTCAGCGTGTTCTGGACGTGGTTCTGCACCGTCCGATGGCTGAGCACGAGCCGGTCGGCGATCTGCCGGTACGACAGCCCCTTGGCCACCAGCCGCAGCACCTCCGTCTCCCTGTCGGTCAGCCGCGGCCCCTCGGGCTGCGCCGCGGGCCTGGCCGCCAGCCTGCGGTACTCCCCCAGCACCAGCCCGGCGAGACCGGGCGTGAAGACCGCGTCGCCCGAGGCGGTGCGCGCCACCGCGTCGAGGAACTCCTCCCTGCTGGCCGACTTCACCAGGTAGCCCGACGCCCCGGCCTTCACCGCCTCCAGCACGTCCTCCTGCTCGGCGCTCGCCGAGAGCACGAGGATCTTGGCGCCGCCGAGCCCCCTGGCCACCTCGGCCCCCGACAGGTCGGGCAGCTGGAGGTCGAGGACGACCACGTCGGGCCTGACCGCCTCCGCCACCCGCAGGGCCTGCCGTCCCTCTCCGACGGCGGCGACCACCTCGTAGCCGGCCTCGGTCAGGTCCCTCGCCACCCCGTCGCGCCACATCGGGTGGTCGTCGACCACCATCACCCGCACCATGCCGCAACTCTAAGCACAGTCACCCGCAAGTACGGCAGGGCAGACTCGCCCCGTGCCCGACCTCCTCGACGCCCTTCCGCCCTCCCCTCGCGGCGCCCCGCCCGGCACGACAGGCAGGGTCATCCTCGTCCTGCTCTGGCTCGGCCTGTGCGCGGCGACGGTTCCCGCCGCCATGACCGACCTCAGGCTCGCGACCGGCGCCATCGGTGTTCCCGGCACGCTCACCGTCGTCTCCTGCGCCGACCTCGGCAGCGGGCGTTACGACTGCAGGGGCCGTTTCGTCCCCGACTCGGGCGACCCCGCCCTTCCGGTGGCCGCCTCGCCCGACTCCAGGGCGGGTCAGGTCTTCCGCGCGCAGCTCGTTCCCGGTGGCGAGCGCGCGGTCAGGACGGGCAGGGACGGCCTGCTGGTCGCGCTGCTGCTGCCCGCGACGGGACTGACAGGCATCGCCTTCCTGCCCTATGTGATCGTCTACTGGCTGGGATGGCGCCGCCGCCGGCTCGCCGTGCTCGGGGGGTGCGTGGTCACGCTGGCCGGTCTCGTTCTGATGGCCCTGGGCTTCGCCGCCCTCTGACAGCTCTCTCGACAGGCGCGGGCGGAGGGGCGGAGGGGACGGTGATCTCGACCTCGGTGCCCTCGCCGGGCGAGGAGATGATCGACACGCGGCCGCCCAGGTCCGCCACCCTGCCCTCGATCGACTGCGCCACGCCGAGCCGTCCCTCCGCGCGGGCCCGCTCCAGCCGTCCCTCCTCGATCCCCTCGCCCTCGTCGCGCACGCTCACCGTCACCTCGCCCTCCCCCTCCTCCGCGAAGACCCACGCCCTCGCCTCCGGCCCGCAGTGCGCCCGCACGTTGTCCAGCGCCGCCCGCACGGCCGCCGCCACCTCCTCGGCCACGCAGCCGGGCAGGACGATGGGGGTGGCGGGGGTGGAGACCGTGACCTGGGCGGAGCCGTGCCTCATGAGCAGCGCCCGCAGATCGGCCGAGCCCGTGGGCGCGGGGCGGACGGCGAGCAGCTCGCGCAGCGCCGCCTCCTGCTGCCCCGCGAGCCTGCCGAGCTCGGCCGCCTCGCCGCCGATCTCCTGTCCTCGCCGCTGCACCAGCGCCAGCACCTGCAGCACCGAGTCGTGGATGCCGCGCGCCAGCCGCTCCCTCTCGCGCTGGGCGGCCTCCATCTCGGCGGCGCGCTGCATACGCTCCTCCGCCTGCTTGGCCAGGCGCGCCACGTGGCCGACGACGATGCCCGCCATGAACAGCAGCACCGCGCCGTTGAGGAGGATGGGCGAGTCTGGCCCGTTCGCGCGCACCCAGAGGTCGGCTCCCGCGACGATGGCGGCCGCGACCGCGCCCAGGCGGCGCCCGCCGTACACCGCCCAGGCCAGCACGGGGCTCGCGACCCAGATCGCGGGCACCGGCATGCTGCCCACCTGGCCCTGGAACTGGCCCTGCACGTACGGCGTGGCCAGCAGGCACGCGAGAGCCACCAGCATGTCGATCACCAGCAGCGGCCTGCCGCGCAGCGCCCTGACGGAGTAGGCGAAGGTCGAGGCGGCCGTCCAGAGCGCCATGACAGCGATGACGACCCAGCCCGTCAAGGGCTCGGCGAAGCCCTCGTGCTGGGCCATCAGAACGGCCGCGTACACGAGCGAGGCGACCCTGAAGACGGCGATCGCCCGCCAGAACGGTCCCTCGATTGTCATGAGCATTTCTCGCGTTTCCGACACGCCAGTTGACAGATAGTGATGCTATCCATGCAAATTGGACGTTCCGCCTGTCACAATCCGGTAGATCCCTATGGCAAGGAATCTCACAACATGTCCGCTGTTAATCATTTCACCCAGGGCCCACTCACGCCGATCCTCGCGTACGTGATGTCGGCGATCGGGTCAATGCTCGGACTGCGGCTCACGGCCCAGGCCAACGCCTCGACAGGCTCTTCGCGTGCCCGCTGGCTCGTCGCCGCCGCCATCTCCATCGGCGGCACCGGCATCTGGGTGATGCACTTCATCGCCATGATGGGCTTCGACGTGGAGGGCACGCAGATCAGATATGACGTGCCGCTCACCGTGGCCTCCGCGCTCGTGGCCATCGTGGTCGTCGGCGCCGGTCTGTTCCTCGTCTCCTACGGCCGGGCCAGAGTGCTCTCGCTGCTGGGCGGCGGCCTGCTGACCGGCCTCGGCGTGGCAGGCATGCACTACATGGGCATGTACGCCATGAACATGTCCGCGCACGTCTCCTACGATCCGCTGATCGTGGGCGCCTCCGTCGCCATCGCGGTCGTCGCGGCGACGGTGGCGCTGTGGTTCACGGTGCAGGTCAAGCGTCCGCTCGCCATCACGGGCGCGGCGCTGATCATGGGTGTGGCCGTCTGCGGCATGCACTACACCGGCATGTTCGCGATGATGGTGCAGGTCCACCCCGAGCCCGGGCACGTGGGCGGCGCCGACGCGCTGTCGTTCCTGGTGCCGCTGATGACCGTGGTCAGCCTCATCACGCTGACCATGCTGCTGATGGTCATCCTGTCGCCGTCGGAGCAGGAGCTCCAGGAGGACGCCGAGCTGATGGCCCGCCTGGAGATGCGCCGTCAGGCCGCTGCCCACGCCCAGACCCTGCGCTCGCCCGGCCCCTACTCCCGCACATGACCTCTAAGGCACGGCCCGCACGCTTCTAGCGGGCCGTGACAGACGCGGCGGCGGGCCGTACCTGGAAGGATGGAGCGCAGAACCGCTCTGCCCCTCAAGGTACGGCCCGCCGCTCGCCAACCGACTAACCGAAGAAGACCTCGGCCTCCTCGTAGCGTTCGACCGGCACGGTCTTCAGCTCGGAGGTGGCCTCGTCGAGCCCGACGCGCACGATGTCGGTGCCGCGCAGCGCCACCATCGTCCCGAAGTCGCCCGCGTGGACGGCGTCGATCGCCTGCAGCCCGAACCTGGTGGCCAGGACCCTGTCGAACGCGGTGGGCGTGCCGCCGCGCTGGATGTGGCCGAGCACGGTCGTGCGGGCCTCCTTGCCCGTGCGCTTCTCGATCTCCTTGGCCAGCACCTCGCCGATGCCGCCGAGCCGTACGTGGCCGAAGGAGTCGAGCTCGCCAGCCTGCAGCGCCATCTGCCCCTCGACCGGGTGCGCGCCCTCGGCGACCACGATGATCGGCGAGTAGCGGGTGCGGAAGCGCGACTCGACGTACTCGCAGACCCTGTCGATGTCGAAGGGCTTCTCGGGGATGAGGATGACGTTCGCGCCCCCCGCCATGCCCGCGTGCAGCGCGATCCAGCCCGCGTGCCGCCCCATGACCTCGCAGATGAGCGCGCGGTGATGGGACTCGGCCGTGGTGTGCAGCCTGTCGATCGCCTCGGTGGCGATGTTGACCGCCGTGTCGAAGCCGAAGGTGTAGTCGGTGCCCGACAGGTCGTTGTCGATGGTCTTGGGCACGCCGACCACCTTGACCCCGCGATCGAACAGCTGACGGGCGACGCCGAGGGTGTCCTCGCCGCCGATCGCGATCAGCGCGTCGACCCCGCCTGCGGCCAGATTGTCCTTGATACGGTCGACGCCACCTTCAATCTTGATGGGGTTGGTGCGGGACGAGCCGAGGATCGTGCCGCCACGCGGCAGGATGCCCCGTACGGCCTGGATGTCCAGCGGCATCGTGTCGCCCTCGAGGGGGCCACGCCAGCCATCCTTGAATCCGACGAACTCATGCCCGTAGACGCTGACACCCTTGCGGACAACAGCCCTGATCACAGCGTTGAGACCGGGGCAGTCTCCGCCTCCGGTGAGCACTCCAATACGCATGGCGGGTTCCTCCCGATGGGATTCACGACCAAACTAATGGGGCGGTGCGATCGGCGCATCGCCGACGCAACGCATTGTGCCCCTTGGCACGACAATGGTCTAGACCAAAAGGTGAGGCGCCGTGAGCGTTTTGGCGATAGACGCAGGCACAACAGGCGTGACCGCGCTGATCGTCACCGAGGAGGGGCGGATCGAATCGCGGGGGTATGAGGAGTTCGCCCAGCATTTCCCGCAGCCCGGGTGGGTGGAGCACGCGCCCGAGGAGATCTGGCAGGCGACGCTCGCGGCCTGCCGTACGGCTCTGGACGGGGCGTCGGCGGCCCCCACCTGTGTCGGCCTCACCAACCAGAGGGAGACGGCGGTCCTGTGGGACCGGCGCACGCTGGCCGCGCCGCGCCGCGCGGTCGTCTGGCAGGACAGGCGCACCTCGGGCATCTGCGCGCGCCTGCGCGAGGAGGGTCACGAGCCTCGCGTCTCGGAGCTGACGGGCCTGCGCCTCGACCCCTACTTCACCGCGACCAAGCTGACCTGGCTGCGCGAGAACGACCCCAGGGCGTGGGCGGACGGCGTCGTGGCGGGCACCGTCGACTCCTATCTGATCGCCAGGCTGACCGCGGGCGCCAGGCACGTGACGGATCCCTCCAACGCCTCCCGCACCCTGCTGTACGGCCTTGCCTCCGGCGGGTGGGAGCCCGAGCTGTGCGAGCTGTTCGGCGTCCCCGAGCGGGCCCTTCCCGAGATCGTGCCGAACTACGGCGAGATCGGCAGGACGGCCCCCGAGGCCTTCCTCGGGCTCGACCTGCCGATCACCGGCATGGCGGGCGACCAGCAGGCCGCGCTGTTCGGCCAGACCTGCTTCTCCGCGGGCGACGTCAAATGCACCTACGGCACGGGCTCCTTCCTGCTGGTCAACACCGGCGACGAGATCGTCCGCTCCGAGGCGGGGCTGCTGACCACGGTGGCGTGGCAGACCCCCTCGGGCGAGCGCACCTACGCGCTGGAGGGCGCGATCTTCGTGACAGGGGCCGCGGTGCAGTGGCTGCGCGACGGGCTCGGCCTGATCAACACCGCGCCCGAGTCGGAGGCGGTGGCCCGGACGGTCCCCGACAGCGGCGGCGTGGTGTTCGTCCCCGCGCTGACCGGCCTCGGCGCGCCGCACTGGGACCCCGAGGCGCGCGGCACGATCACGGGCATCACCCGCGGCACCACCAGGGCCCACCTGGTGCGCGCGACGCTGGAGGCCATCGCCTTCGAGGTGCGCGACGTCGTGGAGACGATGCCGCCGGTGGCCGCGCTGAAGGCCGACGGCGGCGCCAGCTCCAACGACCTGCTCATGCAGTTCCAGGCCGACCAGCTGGGCATCGCGGTGGAGCGCCCCGTGATCCAGGAGACGACGGCGCTGGGCGCGGCCTTCCTCGCGGGCCTCGGCTCGGGGCTGTGGTCCTCCACCGAGCAGCTGCGCAAGACCTGGCAGCTCGAACGCCGCTTCGAGCCCGGCGCGCGCGACGACGCGGCCTACGAGCGGTGGCAGGGCGCGGTGCGGCGTTCGCGAGCGTGAGCCGATCGTCAACTCAGGGTTGACGGCCCATGGCCGTCAACCTATGGTTGACGTATGGAGACGAACGTCAAGCTCGACGACCTCATCAGCGCCGTCAAGACCAGCGGCCCCGACCCGCTGACCCGGCTGTCCAACGCGGTCGTGCTCGGCGAGCACCTCGGCGAGGTCGCCGACCACCTCATCGGCCACTTCGTCGACCAGGCCCGCCACGCGGGAGCGTCGTGGACCGACATCGGCAGGAGCATGGGCGTGACCAAGCAGGCCGCCCAGAAGCGGTTCGTGCCCAAGGACGGGGCGAATCTGATCGAGGAGATGCGCAACTACACGCGCTTCACCGACCGCGCCCGCCACGTGGTCGTCGCGGCGCAGGAGGAGGCCCGCACCGCCGCCAGGGACCACATCGAGCCCGAGCACCTGGCCCTCGGCCTGCTGCACGAGCCCGAGGGCCTGGCCGTCAAGATCATGGAGCTGCTCGGCGCCTCGCCCGACGCGGTGCGGGAGGCCATGACGACCACCTCCGAGGGGCAGCAGGCGGCTCCCGAGAAGATCCCCTTCTCCGGCCAGTCGAAGAAGGTGCTCGAACTCACGCTGCGCGAGGCGCTGCGCCTGGGCCACAACTACGTGGGCACCGAGCACATCCTGCTCGGGCTGCTCTCACTGGAGGAGGGACCCGTGGCGGACGGCTTCGCCCGCCTCGGCGTCGCCAAGCAGGCGGTGGAGGAGCGGCTCGAGCAGCTGCTCAAGGGGATCAGGGGCGAGGCCTGAGTCACGTCCGGCGGGCGACGCCCCGCACGCCGCCCGCACGGGACCCCTGATCGGCTCTACCAGGGCAGCACGCACGCGGGCGCGGCGACCTCGAACGTCTCCTCGACAGGGCCCGGCAGGCCGTTGACCAGCGGGAGCAGCGCGACGGTGTTGCTCGTCTGGTTGGCGACGTACATCGTGTCGCCGTCGATGGCGAAGTGCCTGGGCCAGCTGCCCCCGCTGGGCACCTCCGCGACCTTGCCCAGGTCGTCGGCGCGCAGCACGGAGACGGTGTCGGGGCCCCTGTTGCCGACGTAGAGGTAGGCGCCCGCCGCCTCGATGTGCGAGGGGTAGTTGGTGCCCGGCTCGTCGCTGGCGGGAACGGCGGCCACATCGTTCCACTCGGCGTCGTAGGTGCGCACCATGGCGTCGAGCTCGCCGGCAACGTGGCAGCGACCGCCCTCGAAGACCAGGTGACGCGGGCCCGTCCCCGGGGGCAGCTTCACCGGCGCCAGCTCGGCTCCCGCGAGGGTGTAGCGGCGGATCTCGTCCGTGCCGAGATCGGCCACGTGCAGCAGGTCGTCGTGGAAGGTCGCCTGGTGGGCGTGCGAGCACTCCTGCCGCTCGGCCACAGGCCCCGAGCCCGCGTGCCTGAGCACCACCGGCTCCCCGGCGAAGTCGCCGGACTCGTCGAGCCTGTGCAGGCTCACCGTGCCGTCGGCGTAGTTGGCCACGGCCAGCACCTCGCCGTCCGGATGCACGGCCAGGTGGCACGGCTGCGAGCCCTCGCTGGAGCGCTCGGCCAGCGGCGTGAGCACGCCGTCGGCCACGGTGTAGGCGCTGACGAGCCCGCTGTCGGCCTCGCCCACCGCGTAGAGCACCGCGAGCGTGGGATGCGGGGCCAGGAAGGAGGCCTTCTGCGCGGCGACGCCCGCGATCACTGCCAGGTCGGGATTGACGGTCACGAGGTCGGGGCCATATCCGCCGACGAAGAGGTGCTTCACAGCGCACATCCTTTCATGCTTGACTGTGTCAATGAACTCGTTGACAGAAGCAAGGATTGAAGAGATCAGGGCCTTCAATCGCTTCTACACCAAGGTGATCGGCGTCCTGCAGTCCGGCATGCTCGACTCGCCCTACTCCCTGACGGAGGTGAGGGTGCTGTTCGAACTCGCCCAGGCCGAGGGACTCGCGATGGAGGCGGGAGAGCTGCGCAGGATACTCGACCTCGACGCCGGCTACCTGAGCAGGATCCTGACCAGGTTCGACAACGACGGGCTGATCGTGAGGGAGCGCTCGGCGACCGACGCGCGCAGGCAGATCGTCAGCCTCACCGAGGCGGGTTCGCTCACCTTCGCCAGGCTCGACCAGCGGCAGGCCGAGGAGATCGCCACGCTGCTCGAAGGGCTGAGCGAGGAGGATCGAGGGCGGCTGGGCGCGGGCATGGCGACGATCCGCTCGGTGCTCGACCGCTCGCCCGCCCCGCGCGGGCCGTACATCATCAGAGCCCCCCGCTCGGGCGACCTCGGCTGGGTCGTCTGGCGGCACGGGTCGTTGTACAGCCAGGAGTACGGCTGGGGCCTCGACTTCGAGAAGCTGGTGGCGGGCATCGTCAGCGCCTACGACCCCGCGCGCGACGCGGGCTGGATCGCCGAGATCGACGGCACGCCCGTCGGCTCGGTGTTCTGCATGCACAAGGACGACACCACGGCCCAGCTGCGGATGCTCATGGTCGAGCCGTCGGCGAGAGGGCTCGGGCTCGGCGGCAGGCTGGTCGAGGAGTGCCTGCGCCACGCCAGGGAGTCGGGCTACAAGCGGATCATGCTCTGGACCCGCGACTGCCTCGTCAGCGCGCGCAGGATCTACCAGGCGGCGGGCTTCGCTCTCGAGTCGGAGGAGAAGGCCGTCGAGAACGGCGTCGAGGTGGTCGAGCAGGTCTGGGCGCGCGACCTATGAGCGGGCGCGGACGGCGGCGGCGCGCGACCTGAGGTAGCGGCGTTCGGGGTCGCTCAGCGTCGCCTCCGCGGCCAGCTCGTAGCCGGCCGTGGCGCCCTCCCCGTCACCCGCCAGCTCCAGCAGGTGGGCCCGCACCGCGTGCACCCTGTGGTGTCCTGCGAGGGCGGGCTCGGACTCGGCCCTCGCCAGCTCCTCCAGCCCCGCCGAGGGCCCCGAGACCATCGCCAGCGCCACGATCCTGTTGAGCGTGACCATGGGGCCGGGCGCGAGCGCCCGCAGCAGGTCGTACAGGCCGAGGATCTGCCGCCAGTCGGTCTCCTCCGCCGTCGCGGCCCCGTCGTGCACCGCCGCGATCGCGGCCTGCACCTGGTAGGGCCCGATGGGGGCGGTGGCCAGCGTCCTGGTCAGCAGCGCGTCGCCCTCGGCTATCGCCGCCGCGTCCCACAGGCCGCGCTCCTGCTCGGCCAGCGGCACCAGCGCGCCGTCGTCCCGCACTCTCGCGGGACGGCGGGCGTCGGTGAGCAGCATCAGCGCGAGCAGTCCCGCCACCTCGCCCTCCGAGGGCAGGCGGGCGTGCAACTGCCTGGTCAGCCTGATCGCCTCCCCGCTCAGCTCGACCCTGTTCAGCGAGGGCCCCGAGCTCGCCGTGTAGCCCTCGTTGAAGATCAGGTAGAGGACCTCCAGGACGGCCGGCAGCCGCCCTGAGGGCGGCAGGGAGAAGGAGGACCCGCTGGCCCTGATGCGCTGCTTGGCCCTGCTGATGCGCTGCGCCACGGTCGCCTCCTGCACCAGGAAGGCCCTGGCGATCTCGGCCGTGGTCAGCCCGCCCACCGCGCGCAGCGTCAACGCCACCTGCGAGTCGGGCGTCAGCGCGGGATGGCAGCACATCTGCAGCAGGGTCAGCGTGTCGTCGTCCGCGGGGACGGCGCCCGCGGGCGGCTCCATCGCCGCCGCGCTCTCCTCCCTGCGCCGCCGCGCCGTCTCGTTGCGCCACAGCTCGATCCTGCGCCTGGAGGCGACCGTGATCAGCCAGCCCTTGGGATCGCGGGGAAGGCCCTCCTGCTTCCACTGCACGGCGGCGGCCAGCAGCGCCTCCTGCACCGCGTCCTCGCAGGAGTCGAAGTCGCCGTAGCGCCGCACGAGCGCCCCGAGCACCTGCGGAGTCAGCTCACGCAGCAGCCCCTCGACGCTCAAGGCAGCTCCGTCACCGGCCGCACCTCGACCAGGCCGAAGGCGGCCTCGGGGATGCGGGAGGCCCGCTCGACCGCGCGCTCGAAGCTCTCGCACTCCAGCAGGTAGAAGCCCGCCAGATGCTCCTTGACCTCGGCGAACGGCCCGTCGGTCGTGGTGGTCACGCCCTCGCGGGCCAGCACTCTCCTGCCCTGCGAGGGGTCGGCCAGCGCCTCCGACACGATCAGCTCGCCCGAGGCGGCGAACTCCTCGTCGAGCGCGGCGTAGGCCCTCCAGCCCTCGGCGCGCTGCTCGTCGGAGAACTCGCTCCACAGCCTCCGGGTGGCCGGATTGCTGTAGATCAGGATCAGATACTTCATCTGCCGACCCTATGGGAGGACGCACATGACGCTGGAGGACTTTCTCGTCCGCGCGGCCGAGGGCAGGCCGCCGGCCGCCGACGGCACGGTGACGATCGTGGCGCAGCCCAGCCCACGCGACATGGGCGTCATCGCCTTCACCGGGCACAGCGTGGTCTTCGCCGACCTCGACATCCAGTGGCTGCGCGACCGGCTGCCCGAGGGCGACCTGTCCGCGCCGCTGAACCCGCCGTTCCTGCGAGCCCTGGAGCTGGAGACGGGCCGCGCGGTCGACAACGTGGACGTGCTCGCCCTCGGCCTGCCGGAACCGGGGCCACTCCCCTCCTCGCTGACCGAGGTCACCGGCCACGACCACCCGAGGGTCGCGCGCGCGATGCGGCACCGCTCGGCCGTACGGGTGTGGGTGTGCGAGGAGGGCGTGCTGACGATCGGCAGGGGCGTCGCGGGGCGGTGGGAGGTGGCGGTCGAGGTCACGCCCGAGCACAGGGGGCGCGGCGCGGGCAGGAGGCTCGCGCTGGCGGCCCGCCGGCTGTGCGAGGCGCCGCTGTGGGCGCAGATCGCGCCGGGCAACGCCGCGAGCCTGCGCGCCTTCCTGGCGGCGGGGTTCGCGCCCATGGGCGCGGAGGCGCTCCTCGTCGCAGCGGAAAGTCGGTAAACTGCTCGCATGTCCGACCGTCCGGTACGCCGCCAGGCGCGCGGCCTCAGGCGCATGGCCGAGATCCTCGACGCCGCCGAACTGGTCATCGCCGAGGTGGGCTACCCCGACCTCACGACCAACCAGGTGGCGACCAGGGCGGGCATGTCCCCGGGCTCCCTCTACCAGTTCTTCCGCCACAAGGACGAGATCCTCGACGGCCTGGTCGCCCGCTACACCGACGAGCGGCGCGAGTTCTGGGCCGAGCGCATGGCCTCCGTCACCCCCGACATCCCGCTCGAGGCGCTGGTCAGCTCCTTCGTCGACGAGAGCGTGGCCTTCAAGGGCAGCTCGCCCGCCTACTGGGCGCTGCTGTACGGCTCGGCCACGGGCGACAGGCTCGCGGAGGCCTCCCAGCGGCTGCACGCCGCGATCGCCGAGCAGGTCGCCGAGATGCTCGTGCGCCGCTCCCCCGCTCTCGACAAGGACAGGGCGCTGCTCATGGGCACGATGGCGGTCTCCATGGTGAAGGCCGTCATCCCGCAGAACTCACCGGAGCTGGTCGAGGAGCTCAAGACCATGCTGGTGGGCTACCTGTCGGCCGCGTGAGCGAAGGGCCCCTCCACCTCGAAGGTGTGCCCGTCGACTCCCGCGGCGTCGCCGCCGCCTCGCAGGGCGGTGAAGTAGAGCCGCCGCCCGTCGGGTGAGAACGCGGGCCCGACCAGCTCACGGCGGTCGTCGCCCGCCAGCCGCAGGAACGGCGAGACCTCTCCCCCCTGACCGACCAGGGCGATCTCCCCTTCGCCCGCGACGAACAGCTCACCGTGCGCGGGCCTGACGCCGCTCACCGTGTCGAGACGCCCCGTCTCGGCCTCGTACGCCCACAGGCGGCCGTCGCCCTTGGTGGCGAAGTGGCAGACGCCGCCGAGGTAGTGGCAGCCGCCGCCCCTGTCGAAGTGCGCGGCGTCCTCCACCTGATGGCGGGTGGCCATGGTCAGCGCGGCGGGCGAGGGCACGGCCCGCCACGCGCCCGAGGTGGTCAGCACCTCCAGCGCGCCCTCGGTCAGGTCGCCCCAGTCGAGCGGCCTGAACCGGTAGAAGCAGCCGTCGGGCTCGTCCTCCGTGAGGTAGACGACCTGCCTGTCGGGGTCGAAGGCTGCGGCCTCGTGCCTGAACCTGCCCATGGCCAGGCGGGGACGGGCGGAGCGGGAGCCGTCGGGGTCGCACTCGAAGACGCGCCCGCGCGTGATCTCCTCGCACGACAGCCACGTGTGCCAGGGCGTGGCCCCGCCCGCGCGGTTGAGGCTGGTGCCCGACAGGATGCGGTAGGCGTCGCGCACGTCGCCCCCTGCGCCGAAGCGCAGCGCGGAGACGCCGCCGAGCAGCGGCAGCCCCGAGTTGGACACGTAGATCCAGCCGTCGCCGTCGGGGAAGCACGCGCCATCGCCTGGAGCCGAGTGCCAGGTCAGGCCCGCGACCCTGCGGCCCGAGCGGGCGAGGACGCGGCCCGTGAAGCCCTCGGGCAGGGCCAGCCCTTCGGCGTCAGGCCCCTGGAGCGGGCCGTACGGGCCTACCGTCACGCGCGCCTGCGGCGAGCCGAGCCACACCGACCCGGCGAACACGGCGCTCGTGCGGAGGAGAGTTCTGCGCAACATGAGGGCCTCCTGTAGACCTGGCCCAGTCGATCGCAACGACGTGAATGAATAGGGAACCCGACTTCAAACACTACGCAAACCCTGCGCCGTCCCGGGCTGGGAGTCCCAGCATTCTCACCATGGCACCCGTGCGGCTCGCGCCGAGGATCAAGGCGCGCAGGGCGCTGGTCTTCCTCGACGGCGAACCTTCCCGCAGGCTCGCGCACGCCCTGCGCCTGTGCGGTTTCGACGTGCGCACAGGCGAGGCGGACGCGCCCGCTCCCGCGCTGACGCTGTTCCTGACCTCGGCGGAGCCCGGCGAGCTGCTGCTGGTCAGATGGCCTTCAGGCGCGACCTGGACCCCCACCGCCTTCACCGCGCTGATCACGGAGTTCGCCCGCAGGCTCGGCGACTCGGCCGCCGCGGCGCTGCTGCTGGTGGTCGACTTCGGGTGGGTGCTGCACAGCGGCCCCGACGAGCCTGACGAGGCCGTGCTCAACGTGCCTGGCGATCCGCCGGTGGCCGCCGCCGCGCTCACCGCCTCCCTCACGGGCGGCGCGGCCCGCCCCGGGTCCGCGCCGTCGCTGACCTCGCTGCTGGCCGAGGGGTTGCTGTCCAGGCGCGAGAGCGTGACCGTCGCCGACCTGTACGGCCTGGCGAAGGCGAGCTACGAGGAGCTGGGCTCGGGCCTTCGCGCGATCATGTTCAGGCACGGCGACATCGAGGACGTGGCCGTCAGCGCGGGCCGTACCGCGGGAGAGGCCGCGCTGGCCGAGACGGCGGCGCGGCTCAGGGCCTCGGGCGAGCGCGAGGTGCCCGAGTCGGCGGCAGAGATCGTCTCCCGCGTCCACGACCTCCATCTCGGCGAGCCCGCCAAGCGGCTGCTGCGCCTGACCGGACTGCTGGGCGAGGACGAGCGGCTGAGCGAGGAGCACGCCGAACTGCTCGACGCCCGCGCAGGGCTGGAGGAGCTGCGCGCGTGGGGGCTCGCGCCCGACCCGCACCGCGCGGTGCGCGAGTTCGGCAGGTCGCTGCTGTCGCCGGACGAGGCCGAACGGCTCGCGTGGCGCCTGCGCCGCCTGCGTGCGGGGCGGGCCGCCGTCCAGCCCAGGGCGCGGCTCACGCCCGACAGGTGGACGCTCGACGACCGGCTCGGGCACGGCGTCTACGCCGAGGCGATGGCGGCCTTCATCCGCCACCCCGACACCCAGCCGCCGCTGACGATCGGCATCAAGGGCCCATGGGGCGTCGGCAAGACCTCGCTGATGCGGATGGTGCAGGAGCTGCTCGACCCGGGAGCGGCGGGCGAGCGCCCGATCGGGCTGCGCCTGCTGCGCCAGGGGCGCAGGACGCGCGGCGTCACCAACGCCGAGGTGATGAGGCGGGTACGGCGGCCGCCGTCCGTCTCGGCCGACGAGGCGGTGCCCTACGCCGACGCCGACTGGCGGCCGACGGTCTGGTTCAACCCGTGGATGTACCAGAACGACGAGCAGGTGTGGGCAGGACTCGCCCACGAGATCATCAGCCAGATCACCCATCGCCTGCCCCGCGCCGAGCGTGAGCGCTTCTGGCTGGAGCTGAACCTCAGCAGGATCGACAGGGAGTCGGTCAGGCGGCAGGCCTACCATCTGGCGCTCACCAGGCTCGTGCCCGTCGCGCTCGGCCTGACCGGCACGCTGGTGCTGTCGTCCGCCTCGCTGGCCGCCGAGTCGCTGCTGCCCGAGCTGAGCGGCACCGCCGCCGCCATCGCCTCCACCGGAGCGCTGGCCTCGGTCGTGGCGGGGACGCTGCGGATCTCCAGGTTCCTCGGGGAGTCGGCCGGCGGCAGCTTCAGCGGCCTCGTGCGCCCGCCCGACCCCCTCGGCCTCGGCTCGGACCAGGGCTACAGGGGCAAGACAGGCTTCCTCCACCTCGTGCAGGCCGACATGCGCAACGTGCTCGGCCTGGTCGCCACGCCCAGCCGGCCCCTCGTGGTGTTCGTCGACGACCTGGACAGGTGCTCGTCCGCGACCGTCTCGCAGGTCATCGAGGCGATCAACCTGTTCCTCGCGGGCGAGTTCCCCAACTGCGTGTTCGTGCTGGCGATGGAGCCCGACGTGGTGGCCGCGCACGTCGAGCACTCCTACAAGGGCCTCAGCCTGCCCGAGGGCGTCGGCTGGCGCTTCCTCGAGAAGATCGTGCAGCTCCCGCTGAGCGTCCCCAGGCTGGACGAGGGCGACCGCCTGCCCGACTACCTGCGGGCGCTGCTCGGTCTCTCCTCGGACGGCACGCCGCCGCAGCCGCCGCGCTGGGCGCCGCCGCCGCGGCCGCGCCCTCCCAGGGAGGCCGCGGTCGACATGGTGGAGGCGGCGATCAGGGAGCTCGCCCCGACGCCCGCCACGTTGGAGGAGAGCGTCAGGCGCGCCCAGCTCGCGATCGGCGCCAGGCCCGAGGAGGTACGGCGGGCCGCCGACCGCGTCTTCGGCGACCTCTACAGCGACGAGAACGCCTTCCTCGCGATCGAGGCGGCGCTGCCGGGGCTGGACCTGCGCAACCCGCGCGAGGTCAAGCGCTATCTCAACGTGTTCAGGTTCTACTCGTTCATCACCTACAGGCGGCAGCTGGCCGGGGCGCCGCGCACGTCGGACGCGGCCGTGGCCAAGCTGGCGGCGCTCACGGTCAGGTGGCCGCATCTGCTCTCGACCCTGACCAGCGAGGCGCACAGGGGCGCCACCGTGCTCGAACGGCTGGAGCGGGCGGCGCTGCGTTGCGACGGCGACGCCTGGCTGCGGGCGCTCACGGAGGCGGAGCTGGCGGGCTCGGGGGCCTCGGAGAAGGCGCTGCGCCAGCTCCTGGCCACCCGTCCCGCCATCGCCTCACTGGCGGAGGACCTGCTGTGATCAGCGCTGGGCCTGGAACATCCAGTGCTGCTTCTCGACGTCCTGCGTCACCGCGATCAGGATGTCCTGGGTGACGGGATCGGGCTCGTCCGTGGCGGCCACCCGCTCGCGCATGCGCCTGATGACCCCTTCGAGGATGTCCGTGAACGTGGCGACGACCTTTCCGTCATCGATCCACCCGTGCTCGGGCTGCTGCACCTTCGTCGCCCCCGCTACGGTGCCCGAACGCCCGTCAGGGTTGATCCCGAGGGCCACGGCCCGCTCGGCGACGGTGTCGGTGTGCTGCCTGGCCACGTCGACCAGCTCGTCGAGCTGGAGATGCAGCGGCCTGAAGTGAGGGCCGACGATGTTCCAGTGCGCCTGCTTGGCCACCAGCGAAAGGTCGATCAGATCGACGAGCGCTCCCTGCAGGGCGTCCGCGACGACCTTCTGCGCGTCGCCCGAGAGCGGTCCTGTGATCCTTGCCATGAGCTGCGCTTCCTCTCGTCGTTTCGACAATCGGTCTCACCTGAATGAACCCGGCAAGCGGGCCGATTCTTCCCGCCCTTGACACTGTAATGATGACACTGTCACTATGACAGCATGAGCGAGACCTGGACGATCGCCGAGCTGGCCGACCGCGCGGCAGGTCTGCTGCGCGACTCGGGGCAGCGGGCGAACGGGCGGGTGCGCGAGGTGCCCAGCGAGCGCCTGATCAGGTGGTATGCCACGATCGGGCTCCTCGACCCGCCGCTGACCAGGCGCGGAAGGGTGGCCCTCTACGGACGCCGGCATCTGTTGCAGCTGGTGGCCGTCAAGCGGATGCAGGCGGAGGGGTCCTCGATCGCCGAGATCCAGATCGCCCTCGCCGGCGCCACCGACACCATGCTCGCCCAGGCCGCCGGCCTCCCCCTCGACCCGCCCACGACCCCTGTCCCATCGCCACCCGCTCCACCCGCTTCACCCGTTCACCCGCTCCCCGCCCCTCCTCCCCCTGCCGCGCCGCTCTCGGCGGCTCCACCACCGGCAGCCGCGCGGCCGTCGCACGCCGCGCCGCCGTCGCCACCAGCCCCCGAACTGCGGCCATCGCCGCCGGCCCACCCCGCCCGCGGCCCCCAGGAGCCGGGCGTCGCCGAGAGCCCCAGGCCGAGGTTCTGGGCCAGACGGGCCGAGTCCTCGTCATGGCCGGTGCACGGCGTGCGGCTGGCGCAGGGCGTCACCCTGCTCATCGACGGCGCAGGCCGTCCCCCCACCGAAGACGATCTCGAGGCAGTCCTCGCCGCCGCCGGACCGCTGCTCGCGGTGCTCGAAGAGCGCCGCCTCCACGAAGGGAGCGCGACATGAAGATCATTTCGCTGGACCCCGCCCAGTGCCTGCCCCAGCCGGACGCCGGTATGGGGGCGCTGCGGACCGAGCGCGGCAACCTCCCGCTGGAGAGCGTCGACGTCGCCGCGCGCATCTCGGGCCTGATCGCGGGCGTGGAGGTGGCGGAGGGCTTCCGCAACCCGTTCGACGTCACGCTCGAGGCGACCTACGTCTTCCCGCTGCCGGACAGGGCGGCCGTGACCGCGTTCACCATGGAGGCCGACGGCCGGGTCGTCGAGGGCCTGCTGAAGGAGCGCGGCCAGGCCAGAGCCGACTACGACAGGGCGCTGAGCGAGGGCAGGAGGGCGGCGCTGGCAGAGGAGGACAGGCCCGACGTCTTCACGATCACCGTCGGCAACATCCTTCCGGGCGAGCGCGTCACGGTGCGCCTCACGCTGAGCCAGCCCCTGCCGTACGAGGACGGCGCGGCCACCTTCCGCTTCCCGCTCGTCGTCGCCCCCCGCTACATCCCCGGCTCTCCCCTCGACGGCTCCCCCGTGGGCGGGGGCGCGGCCCCCGACACCGACGCGGTTCCCGACGCCTCCCGCATCACCCCGCCTGTGCTCCTGCCCGGCTTCCCCCATCCGGTACGGCTCTCGCTGCGCGCCGACGTCGACCCCGCGGGTCTCGAGCTGAAGGAGATGGCCTCCAGCCTGCACCTCGTCCAGCGAGAGGGCACCACGGTCGAGCTGCGGCCCGGCGAGCGCCTCGACCGCGACTTCATCCTCCGGCTGGCCTTCGAGGCCTCGACGGCGCTGCTGCTCGACGGCGAGGGCGCCTTCCACCTGACAGTCGTGCCGCCCGCCGTGGAGGAGACCCGCGTGCCACGCGACGTGGTGCTGCTGCTCGACCGCTCGGGCAGCATGACGGGCTGGAAGATGGTCGCCGCGCGGAGGGCCGCCGCGCGCATCGTCGACACCCTCACCTCTGGCGACAGGTTCGCGGTGCTGACCTTCGACTCGGTGGTGGAGCAGGCGTTCGAGGGGCTGCGCCCCGCCTCCGACCGCAACCGCTTCCGCGCCGTCGAGCACCTGTCCCGCGTGGACGCCCGAGGGGGCACCGAACTGCTCACCCCTCTCCACCAGGCCATCGCGCTGCTCACCACCTCCTCCGCCGCCGAGGAGCAGCAGGCGCCGGGCGCCGCCGCGCGTGGCGGCCCGAGGGATCGCGTCGTGGTGCTGGTCACCGACGGCCAGGTCGGCAACGAGGACCAGATCCTCGAACAGGCGGGCGGCGCGCTGTCGGCGATGCGCGTGCACGTCGTGGGCATCGACAGGGCGGTCAACGCGGGCTTCCTCGGCAGGCTGGCGGGGCTCGGCGCGGGTCGGTGCGAGCTGGTCGAGTCGGAGGACCGTCTCGACGCCGCCATGGAGCAGATCCACCGCCGCATCGGCGCTCCGCTGGTGACCGATCTGTCGCTCAAGGGCCTCGACCTCGAGCCCGGCACGGTCAGCCACCTGGGCTCGATCTTCCCCGGCGTCCCGCTGACGGTGTCCGGCCGCTACCGCGACGCCGCCCCTGCTCAGGGCACGGAGGCGGTCACGATCCATGGGCTGGCCGGTGGCAGGCCGTGGGAGCAGACCGTTCCCGGCACCGTCGTCCGCGACCCCGCCATCGGCGCCGTCTGGGCGCGCGCCCAGCTGCGCGCTCTCGAGGACCGCTACGCGATGGGCGAGCACGACCTCGAACAGGAGATCGTGCGGACCTCGACCACCTACGGCGTACTGTGCCGCTTCACCGCCTACGTCGCCGTCGACACCCGGCAGGTCGCCGACGGCGCTCCCGAGCATCGGGTGATCCAGCCGGTCGAGCCGCCGAGCGGCTGGGAGCTGCCCGCCATGCCCGCCGCCGCCTCCGGCATGATGTTCACGACCATGGCCGCCGCCGCGCCGCAGGCGCCGGGTGGCTTCGCGCCCGAGGCCTCGGCGCTCGAAGGGTTCGGCGGCTCCGGCGCCGTCCGCGCCGCCGGCCCTGCGCCGCGCTCCGGGGGCATGCCCAAGCTGGGCTTCGGCAAGGCGGTGCCGCCGCCGACGCCCATCAGGCACCGGCTCGACGCCATCCTGCCGCAGCTGGTCGCCGAGCTCGAGCGGCTGAGGACGGTGACCACCGGCCGCCTGGAGTACCTGGCCGATCTCGGCAGCAGGCTCGCCGCCCCCGCCTCCTACCTGGGCGGCCACGACGAGTTGTCCGCCCTGGCCCGGGAGCTGGAGGCGGCCGAGCGTCCCGGCGCCGACGCGGACGCGCTGTGGGCGCGCGCGGTCGAGGTCCTGACCCGGCTCACGGGCGGCGCCCCGGAGGCGACCGAACGACGCCCCTTCTGGAAACGCGGCTGACCGGACAGCACGGAGGCGGGCCGGCCGCGCGTCCACGGGGCGCGCGGCCGGCCCGCCTGACCCGTTGAAATCCGGGCCAAGGGAGGGCCAAACACAGCCGTTCTTTTCCACCAGCCACGTCACTCAGTTCCCGTCCACCTCAAGCCCGACATCACACCGCAGAAGCCATCAAAGACACCGAATAAGGTGGCATGGTGAGCACACTTGTCCTGGATGGCGGCCTTGCCACCCACCTCGAAGCCCTCGGCGCCGACCTGCGCGACGAGCTCTGGTCGGCCCGCCTCCTGCTCGAAGACCCCGACCTCATCCGTCAGGTCCACGCCGACTACTTCGCGGCCGGCGCGCAAGTGGCCACCACCGCCAGCTACCAGGCCTCCCTGCCGGCGTTCGTCCGCCGTGGCATGACCCGGCAGGAGGCGGCCCGCCTCATCGCCCTGTCCGTCGATCTGGCCGCCCAGGCGAGGGACGAGGCAGGTGGCGGCCTGGTGGCCGCCAGCGTCGGCCCCTACGGCGCCTACCTGGCCAACGGCGCGGAGTACACCGGCGACTACGACCTCGACGAGGACGGCCTGCTCGACTGGCACCGTCCCCGCTGGGAGATCCTCGCCGAGGCCGGAGCCGACCTGCTGGCCTGCGAGACCATCCCCTCCTTCGCCGAGGCCAGGGCGATCAGCCGCCTGCTGAAGGAGACGCCCGAGGTCAAGGCGTGGGTCGCCTTCTCCTGCCGCGACGCGCAGCACCTCAACGACGGCACGCCCATCAGGCAGGCCGTGTCCGTGCTGGCCGACAGCCCGCAGGTGATCGCCGTGGGCGTCAACTGCACCTCGCCGTCGTACATCCCCGGCCTCATCACCGAGCTGACCGGGTTCACGGTCGTCGTCTACCCCAACTCGGGCGAGACGTGGGACGCGGAGGCGCAGCGCTGGCGTGGCGTGGCCGACGCCACGGAGTACGGCGAGGCCGCCAGGCGGTGGCAGGACATGGGAGCCGCGCTCATCGGCGGCTGCTGCCGTACGACGCCCGCGCACATCAGGAGGGTGCGCGCCGCGATCGCCGCGTGAGCCCGGCGGTCAGCCGACCGACTCGCGCCTGGCCCGCTCCATCTCGATCCTGGCGCTGGCGGCGTACTTGTCGACGTACTCCTGGCCTGACAGCTCCATCAGCGCGTACATGATCTCGTCGGTGACGGCTCTGAGGACGAGCCTGTCGTCCTCCATCCCGTAGTAGCGGGAGAAGTCGAGCGGCTTGCCGAACCGCACGCCCGGCCTGATGCCGAACTTGGGCAGCGGACGCCCTGGGGGCATCATCTCGAAGGTGTTGACCATCGCCCAGGGGATGACAGGGGCCCGTGACTCCAGCGCGAGCCTGGCCACGCCGGTCTTGCCCTTGTAGAGGCGGCCGTCGGGCGAGCGGGTGCCCTCGGGGTAGATGCCGAGCACGTTGCCGTCGGCCAGGATGCGCTTGCCCGTGCGGAGCGCCGCCTCGCTGGCCTTGCCGCCCGAGCGGTCGATCGGGACGGTGCCCACCCCGCTGAAGAACAGCCGGGTGAAGAAGCCCTTGAGCCCGCGCCCGGTGAAGTAGTCGGACTTGCCGAGCGAGATGACCTTGCGCGGCAGGTGGAGCGCGCCGAAGAAGTGGTCGGCGAATGACAGGTGGTTGCCCGCCAGGATGACCGGGCCGTGACGCGGCACGTTGTCGAGGCCCTCGGCCCACGGCCTGAAGACCAGATGCAGGAACGGCGCCAAGATGGCCTTGACCACCCAATAGAACACCTGGCCACCCCTCCTTAGAATAGGTCGTTCATCATCTTCGCATCTCGGGGGCGAACCTCCTACACCACCACTCGCGCAACTCCCCCATATCATGCGACGATCGGGCAAATCGGGGATGATTTCCCAACAAGGAGCGGTTATGCCGGTCATGCCAGGTGCTGAGCCGTACCGTCACGAGGCCGGACAGGTCGGCGTGCTGCTCTGCCACGGCTTCACCGGCACGCCGCAGTCGCTGCGTCCGTGGGGCGAGCATCTCGCCGCGCACGGGCTCAGCGTGTCGCTGCCCAGGCTGCCAGGACACGGCACCACCTGGCAGGAGATGAGCCGCACCCGCTGGGAGGACTGGTACGCCGAGCTGGAGAAGGCCTTCGAGGACCTTCGCGGCCAGTGTGCCGAGGTGTTCGTGGCGGGGCTCTCGCTGGGCGGCTGCATGGCCTTACGGCTGGCCGAGGTGCACGGGGCGGGCGTCAAGGGCGTGATCGTGGTGAACCCCTCGATCGCCAACGACGTGCCGCTGCTGCGTCTCGCGCCGGTGCTGAAATGGTTCGTCTCGTCGGTCCCGGGCGTGGCCAACGACATCAAGAAGCCGGGAGCGGTCGAACTGGCCTACACGCGCACCCCCGTCAAGGCGGCGGCGACGCTGCCGTGGCTGTGGTCGAAGGTGCAGGCCGATCTCGACACGCTCGTCTCTCCGGTGCTGGTGTTCCACAGCCCCGAGGATCACGTGGTCAAACCCACAAGCGTGGCGATCCTGCGCGAGCGGGTCGCCGGAGTGACGGTCGAGGAGCTCCCCGATAGCTATCATGTTGCGACTCTCGACAACGATGCCGACAGGATCTTTGCCGGGAGCCTGGACTTCATCAGGACACACGCCTCGGTACCCTTGCAGAGGGACTGATCGCTCCCAGGGGGAAAGTGCGATCTTCGTGAAGGATGTGACGTGACGCCACAGAGTGACGAGGACGAGGTCTGGCGTCAGATCGTCGCGTCCTACAACCAGCCGGACTCGGCCGAGCAGCCGTGGCCCGACAGCGAGAACCTCTCGCTGGAGGAGCCCGAGCCCGAGCCGACCCGCAGGGTGGTCAAGGCCTCCGAGTTCGAGGACGACGAGCCCGAGCCCGAACAGGAAGAGGACGAAGAGGGCCACTACGTGCCCGAGCCTCCTCCGCCGCTGCCCAAGGTCGACCTGACCACCAAGCTGGCGTGGGTGGCGCTGTTCGGCGGCCCCGCCTACCTGCTGGTGGCGGCCATGAGCGGATGGGACATGCAGGGGTGGGCGCTGTTCACCGCGGTGGCCGCCTTCATCGGCGGCTTCGTCGCGCTGGTGGTGCGCATGGGCGACGGCCCGCCCAACGACTCGGGCTGGGACGACGGCGCGGTCATTTAGCCGACGACCGCGCGAAGGCCTCGACGACGTCGGTGTAGCGGTCGTTCGCGTCCATGATGTGGCCGACCGCCCACACCCCACCCGTGCCCGGCAGGTAGGTCACCGCCTGCAGCCGTACACTGCCCCTCGCGGCGTCGGGGCCGCCCCTGATGATCTCCCAGCGCCGCTTCTCGTAGCGCAGCAGGTAGGCCTCCGCCTCGTGGTCGGGGTCGTAGCCCGAGACCCAGAAGCGGCCCTTGCCGTCGCCCGTCACGCCGTAGAGCCTGGCGCGCGACCTGGGGAGCTCGGCGCGGGTCCACCGCTTGCCGTTCCAGGTGAGCACCAGCGGCGTGACCACGCCTGACTGGCTGTAGACGCCGCCCACGGCCATCGCCCGCTTGCCGTCGACGTGGACGTCGCGCAGGTAGCCGCCTGGGATCGACGGCAGCGCCATCGATTTCCACTCGCCGTCGGACTGGCGCATGATCAGCGGCGCCTTGCCGGTGTCGCCGACCGCGAAGGAGCCGGAGACCGCGTAGAGCGCGCCCGCCTCCTCGGTCTCCTGGAAGGTCCACTTGCCGTCCTGCCCGGTGAGGATCAGGCCCCTGCCCTCGCGGCTGTCGTCGCGTCTGTCGTCGCGGACGACACGGCTGCCGACCGCGACGACCTTGTCCGTGCGCGCCTCGAGGCCGCCGAGCCAGTCGCCGGCCCGCATGCCCGGCACCCTGACCCTGTCGAGCCCGCTCGCGTCGCCCCTGCCCAGGTACGGCAGGCCGTCGTGACCGTCGCCCAGCGCCCACACCTGTGAGGCTGAGACCGCCGACACGGCGCGCAGCGGGCCTGCCCCCGCGACGTCGCGGATCGGCACCTCGGTCCAGGCGGTGCCGTTCCAGCGGCCGACGGCGCCGCGGTTCTCCCACACGTCCCAGATCTGCTGCTGCCCCACGGCCCACACCTCGTCGGCCGACAGGGCGTCGACGTCGGTCAGCGAGCTGTCGGCGCTGAGGCGCACGCTGGTCGAGCGCTGCCACGCCTCGATCGGCGGGCGGGCTGGCTCGGCGTGCGCGACACCGACGACGGGCAGGCCGGAGATGATGGTTGCCACGCACAGGGACAGCGCACGCCGCCGAAGGCGACGGGTCATGACCAAATGGTACGGCCCAGCGGCGCCTACCCGCGGCTTACCCCCGAACTAGCCGTGCCACCACGGGCAGGTGGTCGGTGGCCGCCACAAGGTCGGCGGGGTCGGCCTCGACGCCACCGCACCAGGCCACCTGGAGGCCCTGAGCAGCGAAGATCGCGTCGATGCGCTTGCCTGGGCTCCTGGCGGTGAAGGTCATCCCATTACCTTTGGGCGCCCTCGGATAGCAGTCGCTCAGCCGGGCGGCGATGTAGCGCCAGGTGGTCCTGTCGTCCTGCTCGTTGATGTCGCCCGCGAGCACGATCGCGGCGTCGAACCTGGCCGCGACCTGCTCGATCATGGCGACGGCCTCGGTGGCGTGGCGCAGCCGAGCCGCCTCGTCGAGATCGAGGTGGATCGAGCCGATGGCGAAGCGCGCCCCTTCGACCTCGACGACCGCGATGGCGACGGCCCTGATCTCCAAACCTAGGAAGATCTTCAACAACCTGCTCTCGGTGTGCAGGACTCGCACGCCGGGAGCGACGAAGACGGCCACGCTGCCGAGCCTGCGGCCCGCGGCGACGCGCAGCCCCGCCGCAGCGGCCAGCCTCATGCGGTCGCGCCGCCAGCCGAGGAAGCGCGGCGCCTCCTGCACGCACACGACGTCGGCGCGCATGGCGCTGAGCACCCTGGTGAGCGCGGCCACGTCGTCCTTCATCCCGCGGACGTTGTAGGTGCCGACCGTGATGGTCACCCCGCGAATTTAACGCCTTCTGGCCAGATCCGCAGCGCCTACGAGGCCGGCGGACGCGCCGAGTTCGGCGAGCCTGATGTCGGCGACGGGCCGGTGGCCCCTGCCGGTCAGCACGCGCTCGAACGTCTCGCGGGTCCTGTCGATGAACAGGTCGGCAGCCCTCGACACGCCGCCGCCCACGATGAAGCGGCCGGGGTCGAGGATCGCGGCGAGGTCGGCCATGCCCTGGGCCAGCCAGTCGGCCATGGAGGCGAAGGCGGCCAGCGCCGCCTCGTCGCCCTGCCTGGCCGCCTCGGTGACCTCTTCGCCCTCGATCGTCTCGCCCGCCAGCCCGAGCAGGGTGGCGGCGCGCTCCGGCTGGTTGGCCACGATCTCCCTGATCTCGCGGACCAGGGCGTTGCCGCTGGCGTACTGCTCCCAGCAGCCGAGGTTGCCGCAGCCGCACAGCCTGCCCTCCGGCACGACCTGCATGTGGCCGAGCTCGGCGCCCATGCCCCAGCGGCCGCGGTAGAGGTGGCCGTCGATGACGATGCCGCCGCCGATGCCGGTGCCGATGGTGACGCACACGAGGTGGCTCTCGCCCCTGCCCGCGCCGAAGCGGGCCTCGGCCCACGCCATCGCGTTGGCGTCGTTCTCCACCACGACGGGCAGGCCGATCAGCTCAGTGATCTTCTTCTGCAGGGGCTCCTCGCGCCAGGCGAGGTTGGGCGCGAAACGGACGATGGAGCGGGTCTCGTCGACGAAGCCCGCCGCGCCGACGCCGACGGCCTCGATGTCCTTGCCGCGCGACAGCTCCTTGACGACGTCCGCGACCGTCTCCGCCACCAGGTCAGGCCGGTCGGCGGGGGTGGGCCGCAGGGCGTTCTCGACGATGGCGCCGTTCTCGTCCACCACACCCGCGGCGACCTTGGTCCCGCCGATGTCCACACCGATCGTCAACATGTCCGTCCCAGCCTTTCCTTCCGGGCCCCTCAGCCCAGGTCGATGTGCTCCACGTCCTCGCGCCGCTCCTCGCGGGGCGCTCGGGGGGAGCTCGGACGGCTCAGCGCGTCCAGTGCCTGCCGGAAGGCGGCGAACAGCTCGCCGCCCGCGGCCATCAGGTGCCCTGTCACGTCGGCGCCCGACTCCTTCTGCGCGGCGATCGCCCTGCAGACGGGACAGGCGCGGCAGATGTACTCGCCCTCGGGGTGCTCGGCGACGGCCTCGCCCCACACGTCCCCGTCCTGACGGCCGCCACCGGTGAACGAGTTGAACACCGTCCTGCCGACCTGGCGGGTGGCCCGCCCCTGCAGCGTGTCGAACAGCTTGCGCGCCTCGTCGGCGACGGTGCCGATCGGGTCTCTTTCGTTGCTCTCAGTCATCTCGCCCTCCTGCCACGAACCGTACCCGCAGGCGGCCGTCGCGGAGCACCGCACCGCTGATCTTCCTGCGTGCCAGCGCCGCGGGCAAGGCCAGAATCCTGCGGTACGGCCCGGCGGTCACGATCAGCTCGTCGCCCTTGCGCGCCAGATCGACGTCGTCCTTGTCGGCGCAGGGGAGGGCGAGGGTGAGCTCGTGCCTGTCGAAGGTCAGCGGCGCCTCGACGGAGGGCTTGGCGAAGGGATCGCCGTCGCCGTAGAGGCTCTCCCCCACCGCTGCGAGCGCGTCGCCGCCGACGGGCTCGCCCCGCAGGTAGGGCACGACGTGGACGGGCAGCGGCGCGAACGACTCCTCCGCCTCCGCCAGCAGCCTGCCCTGCGCCTCGACCCACTGGGCCCGCCACTCGTCGGCGCCCTCCGAGGGGAAGACCCGGTTGGCGATCACCGCGTCGACGCGGTAGCCGTACAGGTTGAGCGAGGTGAGGGTGCGCCTGGCCTCGGCGAGCACCACGGACTCGGGCGTCAGCACGAGGCGGACGGAGGCGGAGTCGCCGGTCAGCAGCTCGCGCACCTCCATGAGGCCGCGGTGGAAGCGCTCACCCGCGCTCATCACCTCCTCGCCGGGCGTGCTGACATGGGCGACGCTCCGCACGAACGGGGAGACGATCTTCATCAGCCTGCGGCCGACGGGCAGCAGGCGGGAGACGTGCCAGTCGAGCGCCTCGGGCAGCGCCAGCAGGCGCAGCGTCTCCGCGGTGGGCGCGCAGTCGACCACGATCACGTCCCAGCGGCCCGAGCGCGCCTGCTCGCGCAGTTCGAGCAGGGCGATGACCTCCTCGGCCCCCGGCAGGACGGTGATCTCCTCGGAGGTGATCTCGTCGAGGCCGAGCTCGGCGAACAGCCCCCTGGCGTAGTCCTGGAGCTCTCCCCAGTGGCGTTCGAGGGATCGCTGGGTGTCGACCTGGTGCAGGTGCAGCCCCGGCTCGATCTCCACGGGCCGGTCGTCGACGCTGACGCCGAGCGCGTCGGCAAGGGAGTGCGCGGTGTCGGTGGAGACGACCAGCGTCTTCAGCCCCCTGCGCGCGGCCAGCGTCGCCGTCGCCGCGGCCACCGTGGTCTTGCCGACGCCGCCCTTGCCGGTGAACAGCAGGACCCTCATCGGCGTTCGACGCGCTTCTTCAGGCCCTTGAGGGCGGTGTCGACGATCACCTTCTCGGCCTTGCGCTTGATCATGCCGATCATCGGGACCTTCAGGTCGACCGCCAGCTCGTAGGTCACCTCCGTGCCGCCGCTCCGCTCGGAGAGGGTGTAGCTCCCCCTCAGCTCGCGCACCATCGTGCCCGCCTCGACGACCTGCCAGCTGACGCTCTCGTCGTCGTTCCAGTCGTAGCCGAGGGTGTAGGTGTCGCTGATGACGCCCGCGTCGAGCACGAAGCGCACGGTCTGCGGGCGGCCCTCAGGACCGCTGGAGAGGACCTCGGCGGACTTCACCTGACCGGCCCATTCGGGGTAGGAGCCGAAGTCGGCGATGACCGTCATCACGTGGGAGCGGTCGGCGTCGACGGTGATGCTCGAAGTGGTGCGATCAGCCATGCGTCAACGGTACCGGTCGGGCTACCACTGGAGGACGTAGGGAACGCCCTTTCCGCGGAAATGGCCGACGTTCACGCACTCGGTCCTGCCGATCCTCGTGCGGGCGTGGAGCGGCTGGTGGACGTGGCCGAACAGCGCGTAGCGCGGCTGGGTCCTCCTGATGGCGGCCAGGGTCGCCTCGCTGCCGCGCTCGTAGCGCCTGGCCACCACGTCGTAGAGCAGTTCGGGCACGGCAGGGGGGATGTGGCAGCACAGCACGTCCACCTCGCCGACCGCCTCCACCTTGGCGGCGAACTCCTCGTCGCTGATCTCGTAGGGCGTGCGGTACTGCGTGCGCAGGCCGCCTCCGACGAAGCCGAACCGCAGCCCGCCGAGCTCGACCGTCTGCCCGTCGAGCACGTGGAGACCGGGCCTGAGGTAGTCGCCCCACAGTCTCGGCAGGTCGACGTTGCCGTAGGTCAGGTAGGCCGGCGTCGGCATGGCGGCGAACAGGCTCTCGTACTGCCGCCTGACGATGCGCTCGATGTGCTCGCGCGGATCGCCTTCGAGGCTCGCCCACAGCCGTGCCGACATGGCCCTGGCCTCGTCGAACCGCTTGGCGGTGCGCAGCGCGATGAACCGCTCGGCCTGGTCGGCGCCGAACAGCTCGGGGAAGATCCCCTGCGCGTGGTCGTCGTAGTCGATGAAGAGGATCAGGTCGCCCAGGCAGATCAGCGCGTCCGCGCCGTCGCCCGCGCGCGCCAGCGCCTCGACGCTTCCGTGGACATCGCTCACGACATGGACCCGCATGCCCGCAGCCTAGAAGATCGGGTGAGCGGAGTAGCGCCCGGCGACTGCTAGCGTGATGAAAGCCCTTGATAACGCCTCTGTGACGAAGCTACCCACGCGTAACTTAACCCTGTAGCGTCCTCGGTCGTCCCAGAAGCGTGCACCCGGAGGAGTGATCCGTGCGCGAGTACAGCGTTCCCGTCCTGGTGGATGTCCCGCATACCGCCAGCTGCGCCGACACGGTGTTCAGGCGTGGCGAGCAGGAACCAGGGGCGATCGTGATGCGCAGGAAGGACGGCGACAGCTGGCCCGCCGTCACCGCTCGCGAGTTCCGCGACGAGGTCGCCGCGCTGGCCAAGGGCCTCATCGCCGCGGGGGTCGAGCCTGGCGACAGGGTCGCGCTCATGTCGCGCACGCGCTACGAGTGGACCGTCATCGACTACGCCATCTGGGCCGCGGGCGCGGTCAGCGTGCCGATCTACGAGACCTCCGCCACCGAGCAGGTCGCCTGGATCCTGACCGACAGCGGCGCCAAGGCCGCCTTCGTCGAGCTCGACGCGCACGAGGAGACGGTCAAGGCGGCGCACCCGGGTCTCGAGCACCTGTGGCGGGTCGACGAGATCGCCTCGCTCACCGGGCCCGGCGTCTCCGACGAGGAGCTCGACGCGCGCCGTACCAGCAGGTCGGGCGCCGACCTCGCGACGATCATCTACACCTCGGGCACCACGGGCAGGCCGAAGGGCTGTCGCCTCACCCACGACAACCTGCTGTTCACCTCCATCAACGTGGCGCGAGGCCCGCTGGACCGCCTCTTCGACAGCCCGGGCAGGGCGGCGCTGCTGTTCCTGCCGCTGGCGCACGTCTTCGCCAGGGTGATCCAGATCGTGCTGGTCGAGACCGGCACGATCATGGCCCACACGCCGAACATGAAGAACGTCGCGCCCGACCTGGCCGCCTTCCAGCCGACCTTCCTGCTCGGCGTGCCGCGCGTGTTCGAGAAGGTCTACAACGGCGCCGAGCAGAAGGCCGTCGCCGGCGGCAAGGGCAAGATCTTCGCCCGCGCCGCCGACGTGGCCATCGCCTACAGCAGGGCCCAGGCCTCCGGCGGCGCGCCGCTCGGCCTGCGCCTGCGGCACGCCCTGTTCGACAGGCTCGTCTACGCCAAGCTCCGCCAGGCCACCGGCGGCCGCCTGTCCGCGGCGGTCTCCGGCGGCGGCGCGCTCGGCGAGCGCCTCGGTCACTTCTTCACCGGCGTCGGCATCGAGGTCTTCGAGGGCTACGGCCTGACCGAGACCACGGCCCCGGTCTCGGTCAACCTGCCGGGCGCCAACAAGATCGGCACCGTCGGCAAGCCGATCCCCGGCGCGGGGGTCCTCATCGCCGACGACGGCGAGATCCTCACCAAGGGCCGCCACGTCTTCGACGGCTACTGGAACAACGACCAGGCCACGGCCGCCGCGATCGACGCCGACGGCTGGTACCACACCGGCGACGTCGGCGAGCTCGACTCCGACGGCTACCTGCGCATCACCGGGCGCAAGAAGGAGATCCTGGTGACGGCGGCGGGCAAGAACATCGCCCCCGCTCCCATGGAGGACGCGATCCGCGCCCATCCGCTGATCTCCCAGGCCATGATCGTCGGCGACGGCCGGCCCTTCGCCGCGGTGCTGATCACCCTCGACCCCGAGGCCCTCGCCCAGCGCGGCCTGTCGCCGAAGGAGGCCAGGGCCGACGCCGGCGTGCTGGCCGAGGTCCAGTCGGCTGTCGACACGGCCAACACCACCGTGTCGAAGGCCGAGCAGATCAAGAAGTTCGTGATCCTGGAAGAGGACCTCACCGAGGAGAGCGGCCACCTGACGCCGACGCTGAAGGTCAAGCGCAACCTGGTGATGCGCGACTTCGCCGCCGACATCGACGCCCTCTACGAGAGGTGAAGGCAGGGGTGGGGCCCTGCCTCACCCCACGACGGCGTTCCAGTCGACGTGATGGCGCTGCTCGAGGCCGAGCGTCCGCTCGGGCTTGAGGAAGGTCCGCACCGCCAGCGGCATCATCAGCCGCATCATCGAGATGGCCGCAGGCCCCAGGGTCTTGGTGTTGTTGGTCTTCGCGGCGCGCGCCGCCACCTTCTCCACGCGGGTACGGCGCAGCCGCACGTAGGCCTCGAAGGCGCGGGTGACGTCGGGCAGGTCGCGCAGGCAGCGGGCGAGCTCGACCGCGCTCTCGGCCGCGAGCGAGGCGCCCTGGCCCGAGCTGGGTGAGGGCGCGTGGGCCGAGTCGCCGACCAGCACCATCCTGCCCCGGTGCCAGTGCGGCACGCTCGGCATGATCTCCACCGAGCCCAGCACGACCAGTTCCTCGGGGTCGGTGTGCCGCAGCAGGTCGGGGCCCGGCCTGTCGCCGCCGTACATCTCTCGCAGCAGGCGCAGCCATTCGCTCCTGGGCCTCCTGCGCGCCTGCGCCGCCGACATCGGCTCCTTGTGGGGCAGGTTGGCGAACCAGGCGGTGCGGCCGTCGGGCTGCACCCAGTAGCCGAGGAACCCCCTGGAGCCGAAGACGAAGTAGGTGGTGTCGGTCCTGGCGCCGGGGACCGTGTAGTCGGCGGGCCCGCCGAAGTTCAGCAGCGGCACGTGGACAGGCCCCGGAGCGCCGGGGTCGATCAGGCCGCGGACCGTCGAGCGGATGCCGTCCGCGCCGACGAGCAGGTCCGCGCTCGCGCCGCCGCCGTCGGCGAACCGCGCGGTGACGCCGGACCCTGTCTCCTCGACGCCGACCAGGCGCCTGCCGTGCTCCACCCGCACCCCCTGGGCCACGGCCTGCTCGTGCACGGCGGCGTAGAGGTCGGCGCGCCACATGGCCTGGCTGGGCGGCAGGTCGCGCAGGCTGTCCAGCTCGCCGATCCGCCTGCCCCTTCCGTCGCTGACCACCGTGCGCGTCACCGGCTGGCCGACGGCCCTGACGGCCGCCTCCGCGCCCACGGCCCGCAGCGCGTCGAGCCCGTTGGGCGCGATGGTGAGCGTTCCCCCGATGCCCTCGGCGCTGCTCGCGTAGGCCTCGAAGACCGTCGCCTCGATGCCCGCGCGGCGCAGCGCCATCGCGGTGACCGGTCCTGCGATGCCGCCGCCGACCACCAATGCCGTTCTAACCGCCGTCATTGCGACTCCCGAAGATCGTGTGCCATGTCTCGATGTAGTCCGACCGGCCGAGCGAGTCGACGAGCGTGGCGACGAAGCGCAGCTCGGCCTCGAGCAGCGCGAGCCTGTACTCGTCGTCGACGAGGAAGACCCACCCGACGCCGCCTTCGGCCGCCTCGCGCACGGCCTCGCGGATCTGCGCGGCCTCCTCGGCCAGCGTCGCCGACCGCCGTCCGAGCAGCTCGACGGCCTCGGCGGGGTCGAGGACGCTCAGCAGCGACAGCGCGGCCCCGAAGTGCGGATACTCCGCCTTCGGCGTGGCGACCAGCTCGCGCAGCCAGTCGTAGAGCTCGGCGCGGCCCTCGTCGGTGAGCGCGTAGAGCGTGCGCTCGGGCCGCTCGGTGTCGCGCACGCTGCCCCGCTCGACGATGAAGCCGGCCTTGGCCAGCTGCCTGACGACCATGTAGAGCGAGCCCCTGTTGTACCTGAAGCTGCGGTCCTTCTCGGTCTCCTGCAGCCGCCGCCCCAGCTCGTACGGATGCATCGGCTCCATCAGCAGGAACGCGAGCACCGCCAACGCCAGCGGGTTGGACACCTTGCGCACGAACACTCCTTTAGTTGATGTCAACTAGTTGATACCAACTATAGGCGAGGCGCAACTGTTAGAAAAGGTTCGTTGACATTCGAGCTGTTTATGGGGAAACGTGCGTGATATCGGGGGAATCTGAGGGTCGGTCTAGGAGGAACCCACCATGACCCAACGTCTGCCGATCACCCGCAGGAGCATGCTGCTCGGTGCCGCGGCCTTCGGAGTCCCCGCGATCCTCGCGGGCTGCGGCAACCCCAACACCCAGAACACGCCGGGCACGGGCGGCTCGGCCGCGCGCGGCACGGTGACGATCGGCTCCAACGCCTCCGACGAGATCCCCAAGAAGTCACTGGAGACCGTGGTCAAGGCCTTCACCCAGGCCGACGTCAGGATCAACACCGTCGACCACAACACCTTCCAGGAGAACATCAACCGCTACCTCAAGGGCACGCCCGACGACGTCTTCACCTGGTTCGCCGGCTACCGGATGCAGTTCTTCGCCGAGCAGGGCCTGGCCACCGACATCTCCGACGTGTGGCAGGAGATCGGAGGCGACTACACCCCCGCCTTCAAGGCGGCCTCGACGGGCTCGGACGGCAAGCAGTACTTCGTGCCGTTCACCTACTACCCGTGGGCGGTCTTCTACCGCAAGAGCCTGTGGGAGGAGAAGGGCTACCAGCCGCCCACGACCCTCGACGAGTTCACCGCGCTGGCCAGGAAGATGAAGGCCGACGGGCTGGTCCCCATCGCCTTCGCCGACAAGGACGGCTGGCCCGCGATGGGCACCTTCGACATCCTCAACATGCGGACCAACGGCTACGACTTCCACATCTCGCTCATGGCGGGCAAGGAGTCGTGGACCGACCCGAAGGTCAAGCAGGTCTTCGACACCTGGCGAGGGCTGATGGAGTTCCACCAGCCCGCCGCGCTCGGCCGCACCTGGCAGGAGGCGGGCCAGTCGCTCGCCCAGAAGAAGACCGGCATGTACCTGCTCGGCATGTTCGTCGCCCAGCAGTTCCCCGAGGCCGAGCGCGACGACCTCGACTTCTTCACCTTCCCCGAGATCAATCCGCAGTTCGGCACCGACTCCATCGACGCGCCGATCGACGGCTACATGATCTCGGCCAAGGCCAAGAACGTGGACGGCGCCAAGGCGCTGCTCAAGCACTTGGCGCAGGCCTCTTCGCAGAACGCGGCCACCAAGCTCGACCCGGGCACGCTGGCCTCCAGCTCCAAGGCCGACACCAGCGGCTACAGCGCGCTGCAGAAGCGCGGCGCCGAACTCGTCTCGCAGGCCGCGCACATCGCCCAGTTCCTCGACCGCGACACCAGGCCAGACTTCGCCTCGACCGTGATGATCCCCGCGCTGCAGCGCTTCGTCGGCAAACCCGACGACATCGACCCGCTGCTCAAGGACATCGAGGCACAGAAGGCCAACATCTTCCGTTGATCACTCGACGCTACTCCCGCAGGGACCTCGCCGTCCTGGGCCTCGGCCTCGGGGCGGCCGTCCTGGTCAACGTGGCCCTCATCTGGGGCCCCACGCTGGCCTCCGTCGCGCTGTCGGGCACCGACTGGAACGGCATCTCCGAGCTGCGCTGGATCGGCACGCGCAACTACGGCGACCTGGCGGAGGAGTACCCGCCGTTCTGGTCGGCTGTCCGCAACAACGTGCTGTGGCTGGCCTTCCTCGGCCTGGTCGCGACGCCGTTCGGCCTGTTCTGCGCGGTGCTGCTGGACCGGCGGCTCGGGCTGTCGCGGGTCTACCAGAGCGCGCTCTACATGCCGGTGGTGCTGTCGCTCGCCGTGGTGGGCTTCATCGCCCAGCTCGTCTACTCCTCCGACTACGGCGTGCTCAATGCCGTGACCGGGCTGACCACCGACTGGCTCGGCGACAGCTCCATCAACATCTGGGTCGTCATGGTCGCGGCGGCCTGGCGGCACGTCGGCTACGTCATGATCATCTACCTGGCCGGGCTGAAGGCGGTCGACCCCGCGCTCAAGGAGGCCGCGGCGATCGACGGGGCCGGCGAGGCGCAGACCTTCTTCCGCGTCGTCTTCCCCACGCTGCGGCCCATCAACGTCATCGTCCTGGTGATCACGGTGATCGAGGCGCTCAGGGCCTTCGACATCGTCTACGCCATCAACAAGGGCAGGAACGGCCTGGAGCTGCTGTCGGTGCTGGTCACGGAGAACATCGTGGGCGAGGCCAGCAGGATCGGCTTCGGCTCGGCGATCGCGGTGATCCTGCTGGTGATCTCGATGGCGTTCATCGTCACCTACCTCTCGCAGCTGTTCAAGGAGGATCGCCGGTGACGCTGACCGCCTCGCGCCCCACCGCGGTGGAGCCAGGAAGGCCGCAGGCCAAGCGGCCCTTCCGGCCGTTAAGGCTGGTGCTGCACCTCTTCCTCGGACTGGTCGCCCTCGGATGGCTGCTGCCGCTGCTGCTGGCCGTCTACGCCTCGCTCAGGCCGTACGAGGAGACGGCCAGGTTCGGCTACTTCTCGCTGCCCCGCTCGCTCACGCTCGACTACTACGGCCAGGCCTGGAGCCAGGCCGACCTGCCGAAGTACTACCTCAACACACTGATCATCGTGGTGCCCGGCGTGATCCTCACGCTGCTGATGGCCTCCTTCACCGCCTTCGCCATCGCCAGGCTGCGCATTCCAGGGCGCAAGGTGCTGCTGGTGGTCTTCACCGCGGGCAACCTGCTCCCGCCCCAGGTGCTGATCACACCGCTCTACACCCTGTACACGCTGATCCCGCTGCCGTGGTGGCTGTCGGACTCGCTGTCGCTGTACGACTCCTATCTCGGGCTGATCCTCATCCACGTCGCCTTCCAGTTCGGCTTCTGCGTGTTCGTGCTGGCCAACTTCATGCGGACGATCCCCGAGGAGATCTCGGAGGCGGCGATGGTCGACGGGGCCGGCGTGTGGCGGCGCTACTGGCAGCTCACGCTGCCGCTGTGCCGTCCCGCGCTGGCGGCGTTGTCGACGCTGCAGTTCACCTGGATGTACAACGACTTCCTCTGGGCGCTGGTGCTGATGTCCTCGGGCGACAAGCTGCCCGTCACCTCGGCGCTGAACAACCTGCGCGGGCAGTTCTTCACCGACTACAACCTGCTTGCCGCGGGGTCGCTGCTGGTGGCGCTGCCGACGCTGATCGTCTTCCAGCTCCTGCACAAGCAGTTCGTCTCGGGCCTCACGCTCGGCTCCACCAAGGGCTGACCCCCTCGGCTCTCCCGGCGGGGCCGTACGAAACCGCGTCGCGGTCACGCGGGCGCACGGCAAGGCCGGGAGCACCACGGTGCGGGGCACGCAGGACGCGGGCCCGAGGACCGACGTCGCCTTGACGCCGGTGGCGTCAGCTTGCCGCTTGCAGTGACATCAGATTGATGTCATGATGACGTCATGGATCTGACGTCGTACATCGAGAACCTGCGCAGGGAGTTCGGCGACGCCGCCGACGCAGCGGGGCCAGAGGCCCGCGCCACCGCCGAGCGCCTCACCGCGATGCTCGACTCGGCGGTCAGGCTGACGCTCATCGAGGTGCTCTCCGAGGCCGCCGACGAGCTGACCAGGCAGCTCGATCCCGGGGTCGTCGATGTGCGCATGCGCGGCAGAGAGCCCCAGTTCGTGCTCACCGTGCCCGATCACTGGCACGGCGGCCCTGCGGCCGACCGCGGGCAGCCGCCGTTCCCGCCGCCGCCTCCGGAGCCTCCCTCCCCTCCCGCGCCTCCGGGCGAGAGCGACCAGGGCACGGCCAGGATGACACTGCGGCTGCCCGAGTCGCTGAAGAGCCGCATCGAGCAGGCCGCCGCCTCCTCGGGCGCCTCGGTCAACGCCTGGCTGGTCAGGGCGCTGACCGCGGCGCTGTCCGACCCCCAGCAGCGTCCCTCTCCTCCCGGCGCCGGACGCCGCATCAGCGGCTGGGTCCGCTGACCTCTCCCTTCATCCCCACACACAGAGACGGAGCTCCACCATGCCCGTTTTCTCCACCCCCACGCCCCCCGCCGTCCACGTCGACCTCCCCGCAGGCGACCTGCGCGTCTGCGCCACCGAGCGTAAGGACACCGTCGTCGAGGTGCGCCCCGCCGAGCCTGCGAACTCCGACGACCACGCGTACGCCCGGTCGATCCTGGTCGAGCACGCCGACGGTGTGATCACCGTCAAGGCCCCCGACGGGCAGCGGAGCAGGCGCGCCGTCCACGTCGACATCGCCCTGCCCGAGGGGTCGAGCCTGCTCGCCCACACCGCCTCGACCGATGTCACCACCACGGGCCGGCTGGGCGAGGTCGCCATCACGTGCGCCTCGGGCGACGTCATGGTGGAGCACGCCGTCGCGCTGCGCATCACCACGGCGTCAGGTGACGTCAGGTGTGACGTCATCGAGGGCGACGCGGTCATCGACGCCACCTCGGGCAAGGTCGGCGTCGGCTCCGTCGGCGGCCACGTCGACGTCACCACCGCCTCGGGCTCGGCCGCGATCGGCCGCGCCCACGGCGATGTCACCAGCCGCACGGCCTCGGGCGACATCGTCGTCCACGCCGTCACCAGAGGCCAGGTCAACGCCAGGAGCGCCTCCGGCAACGTCACGCTCGCGGTCACGGAGGGCAGCGCCGCCTGGCTCGAGATCTCCTCGCTGTCGGGGCGCGTCAGCTCCGAGCTCGAGCAGTCGGGCGAGCCGGGCGACGCCGCCGAGACCCTCGAGGTGCACGCCCGCACGCTGAGCGGCGACATCGCCATCCTGCGGGCGAGCACCCGGTGAACCACCCGCCCGCCCACCCCCGCACCTGCCACCAGAGAACGGACCTGTCATGAACGACCAGCTGACTCTCATGCACGTCCAGGCCCTCCACCGCGAGCGGATCGCCGAGGCCGAGCGCCTGCCCGCGCTCGCACCAAGGCGGGCGCCCTTCCGCCACACGCTGGCCCTGCGCCTGCACCGCCTGGCCGACTCCATCGACACCGTCCAGCGCCCCCGCGTGCGCCCCTCCCACTAGCCGCGCGAGCTCAGAGGAGCGCGTGGAAGCGGGCCGCGACGCGCGACCAGTCCCACTCGCCCGCCACCCACTCCCTTCCCCTCTCCCCCATCTTGCGCGCCCTGTCCCTGTCGACGAGGAGCTCGACCAACGCTCCCGCCACCTCCTGCACCGACCTGCCGTCCACCACGAGACCCGTCTCCCCGTGCCGGACCGCGTCGGGTGCTCCTCCCGAGGCCCCCGCCACCACCGGCAGCCCCGTCGCCGACGCCTCGAGGAAGACGATCCCCAGCCCCTCGACGTCCATCCCGCCCATCCGCGTACGGCAGGGCATGGCGAAGACGTCGCCCGCCGCGTAGTACGAGGGCAGCTCCGAAGCGGGCACCACCCCGGTGAAGCGCACCGCGTCGCCCAGCCGCGCGGCCATCGCGGCCAGCCGCCGCCGGTAGGGCCCTCCGCCCACGACGAGCAGCACCGCAGAGGGCACCGACCTCAGCACCAGCGGCCACGCGCGGATCAGCTGGTCCTGGCCCTTGCGCGGCACGAGCCTGGAGACGCACACCACGACGGGCCTGTCCTCGAGGCCGAGCGCGTTCCTGAGGCGCGCGGGCTCCGCGGGGGGTCTGAAGACGTCGGCGTCGACCCCCGGCGCCAGCCGTACGAGCTTGCCCTGAGGGATCAGGGAGGAGAGCCTGGCGTGCGTGTAGGAGCCGAGGTAGGTGACCACGTCGGCATAGGAGCCGATCCGCCGCATCAGGGGGCGGAACAGCGGCGACGACTCGTGCCCATGGGTGAGCATGACGATCCTGCGCGCTCCTGCCGCGCGCAGACGGGGGGCCAGCAGGCCGAGAGGCGCCGCAGCGCCGAAGACGACGGTGTCGGCCCCGTGCGCGGCCACCAGCCGCGCCGCCCTGCGCGCCACGCCCGGCGTGGGCAGCATGAGCGAGGTGGGGTGTCTGACGACGGGGTAGGGCTGCTGGGCGTCGAACTCCTCGCAGCCCCGCCAGCGCGGGGCGTAGACCAGCACGGACGGCGTGCGGAACGCGAGCCCGTGCACGAACGACTGGATGCCGCCCGGCCTGGGCGGAAAGTCGTTCGTGACGATGAGGACCCTGCTCACGGGGCCTTCATGAGCTCCCACGAGCGGGCCATGGCGATGCGCTGGGGAGCGGTCGGGTGCGAGGCATAGAGCACATATTCCACGACATCCGGCGACAAGTCGGAAATGTTGGTTATTGCCAGGCGTTTTTGCATCGCGACGAACGTCCGCGGGTCCCGGGTGAGGTCGAGCGCGTGCAGGTCGGCCCTGGCCTCGATGTGGCGGCTGACGAGGTTCTGCCCTGGGCCCGACAGCACGGTCGCCAGCGAGAGGAAGCCCATGATCGCCGCCACCGCCACGGGCTCGGACAGCGGCCGCTTCCACAGCGGGGCCACGCAGAACAGCAGCACCGCGCCGAAGCCCGCGCCGAGCGCGCCGAGGAGCGTGCCGTGCAGGACGTCGTTGTACTTGGCGTGCCCGAGCTCGTGGGCGATGATCAGCTCCACCTCCTTCTCCGGCGCGGCCAGCAGCGTGTCGTAGACGACGATCCGCCGGGTGGCCCCGAAGCCCGAGACGTAGGCGTTCAGCGCGGTGGTCCTGCGGGAGGCGTCGGCCACCAGCACGTCCTCGACGGGCACGTCGGCGCGCTCGGCCAGCTCCAGCAGGTCGGTGCGCAACTGTCCCGCCGGCATCGACCTGAAGTCGTTGAAGAGCGGCTCGAAGACGACCGGATAGACGAAGGAGGCGCCCACGGTGAGCATGAAGGCGCCGGCCGCGGCGGGAATCCACCAGCGCGCGAACCTGCGGGCAAGGGCGACGACGGCCAGCACCATGATCGCTGTGATCGCGGTCCGCACCCCGATGGACTTCAGTCTGTCGCCCGTCCAGCTCGCCCAGTTCTGCGTGGACAGGCCGAAGTCGCGCAGCTCGCCCTCGAACCAGACACCGAGCGGCCAGCGCAGCAGCTCGACCACCGCCGTGAGCACGACGACGCCGAGCAGCACGCGCAGCCACCACGGCCCCTTCAGCCTGGCCAGCAGGCGGGCGCCCCATGGCGTGGCCACCAGCACGCCCGCGAAGAGCACGGTCAGGCCGAGCGACAGGTAGGACGGCACGCTGGTGGCCGCGTCGAAGGCGCGCGAACGGGCGATCTCGGCGGCGGTGAAGTCGAGTGAGGGGTCGGGCGGCACGGCGGGCGCGCCCCGCATCGTCCCCCACGGGGTGGTGAACGCGACCACCGCGACGATCGCCGCGCCCAGCAGCGCCAGCGCGATGCCCGCCCGACGGTCCAGCCAGCTCATCCGTGTCCCCCCGCAGTCAGCTCGTCCCGGACATACTCGCGCCACAGGCCGGTCAGCGTGGGGACCGACAGGCCGAGAGGGCGCAGCGCCTCGGCGAGATCGCGCCCCGCAGCCCGATCGTAGAGGTCGACCAGCGCCCGCTCGCCGTAGCGGCCCGCGATCAGGCGGCAGGCCAGCCACGACTCCTGGTAGACCTGCGCGAGCCTGGGCGCGCCCGGCGTGAAGTCGCCGTCGGCCGGCAGCCGGGCGCTCGTCCGTCCCGAGCCGACCTCCTCGGCCAGCTCCGCGGCCGCGACACCGACCTCCAGACCCGAGCCGAGGTAGCCGACGTAGTCGGCGAAGCCCTCCCGCAGCCACACAGGACGGCCGTGCGTGCCCGCTGCCACGTGGGTGAGCTCGTGGGCGAGAACCACGTCGCGTCCCACGGGGGTCAGCCGCGCGAAGGCGCCGGGGACGACGATCACCCTTCCGCGCGACGCCAGCGCGGCCAGCCCCTCGAGCGAGCCCGTGCCGGCCAGCGCCGCCGCCTCCCCGGTGCTCGCCGGCACGACGACCACCGGCCGTACGGGGCGCCGCAGCACCGCCGAGACCGTGCGGCCGGCGGCGTCGGCCCGCGCCGCGAGGTCTCGAAGCAGCGTGGCGGGGGCGTGGTGGCCGACGGCGAGCGAGCGCGCGCCGTACGCGAAGGTGACGCCCGACTCCCACAGGCCACGGGCCTCGGACGGCAGGCGAGGGCCTGCCGACCCCGGCACCGTCCACGCCAGCGCGGCCGTCAGCACAGCTCTTCGGGTCACCACGGCAGCGATGCTAGCCCGGACGGCGGAGAGCCCCGTCCCAGAGGAATGGACGGGGCTCTCTGCGTGCGCCTACGCGCCGGGACGGACCGCGCCGGCGAAGGAGGCCTTGCGCCAGCCGCTGATCTTCTCGATCCGCACCGTCTTGCCCGAGCTGGGTGAGTGGATCATCCGGCCCTTGCCGACGTACATGCCGACATGGCCCTTGCCGCGGAAGAACATCAGGTCACCGGGCTTGAGGCTGCGCCAGGAGACCTTCTTCTTGATGCGTGCGTACTGGCTGTGCGTCACGCGCGGGATCCTGATCCCCGCCTTGGACCATGCGTACTGCACCAGACCCGAGCAGTCGAAGGAGCCTGGACCCGTCCCGCCGTAGCGGTAGGGGTCGCCGAGCTGCTTCTTCGCCACTCCGACGGCCTTGGTAGCCCTCAACTTCTGCCGAGCCGCCTTCGCCTGCGACTTCGACACGACGCGCGCCTTGCCGGCGCTCGCCTTCGCCGCGCTCGTCCGCGCGACGTCGATCTTCACTGCGGCCGTCTTCACCGCGCTCGCCTCGATGGGGGTCGCGTGAGCGGCTGGTGCGTGGAGGACGACTCCTCCCATCGCGGCCATGACGCCACTCAGGGCAAGGCAGGACAGACGGGTCTTGTAAACAGGGGTGGACAGAACGTCTCCTTGACTCTTCCACGAATGCCTACCGGGTTAGCTGACGGGTTCGGGCGTGGAAGTCGCCCTACCGGCCCGTAGGCCGGACTCACCCCAGGTGCTCGGGTCCCCGGCTCCGTGCTCCATGCCGCACGGATTCGGCGGGTCGACCGCGCACGCTCATCTGGGGGTTCGGCGCGGCGACCAGCGGATCGTTATGCGTACACACCGGCCGCTGACAGGGCCGGTGGACGTGGCGGGCGCCATGGCTTGGTCGCCGCGAAGCGAGAAGGTACCCCGCCCGCCAAGAGCGGGCAAAGTCGAAGTAAAGGAGTCAAGATCGTCCACGGGTGGTTGTCAAGAGACAATTCACTGCTCCATGGACCGTTGCAAGCGACAATTGTGACCCTCCTCACAGTTGCTGTCACCGAGCGCAGTCAGGTCCCATTTGTCACGTCAGTCACACCAGTAACATCAGCCGAATGAGGGGTCTGGCTGCTCTGCCATAAGCTCCTCGCATGCTTGATCTGTGGTCCCTGCGCGTCCTGCTCGAAGTCGGACGGCACGGCTCCTTCTCCGCCGCCGCCGAGGCCCTGTCGATGACGCAGCCGGCGGTCTCCCGTCAGATCGCCACCCTGGAGCGCCGCACGGGCGTCCGGCTCTTCCACCGCCGCCCGAGAGGCGTGCAGCCGACGGAGGCGGGTCTGGCCGCCATGGAGCAGGCCGCCGCCGTGGTCGACGGGATGAGCCTGTTCGAGACCAGGCTGCGGGCCTTCGCCGCCGCCGAGAGCGGCAGGGTGCGCGTGGCGGCCTTCCCCAGCGCGGCCACCAGGTTCGTCCCCGAGAGCTTCCGCCGCTTCACCGCCACCCACCCCGACGTCGAGCTCTCACTCACCGTGGGAGAGCGCGGCGACGCGAGACTGCTCGAAGGCGCGATCGACGTCGCGCTGGTCACCTCGTGGGACGCCGACCCCGATCCCGGGCTCGAGACGCTCTTCCTGTTCGACGACGAGCCGATGGTGGCCCTGCCCGCCGACCATCCCCTCGCGTCACAGGAGCAGGTACGGCTGGCCGACCTGGCCGCCGAGCACTGGATCGACGGCACCCACCCCGACTGCCTCGGCCCGTCGGCCGAACTGTCGGCCGCGATGGGAGGGCCGCCGAGGATCACTCACCTGTGCGACGACTGGAACGGCCGCCAGGGCCTGGTGGCCGCGGGCGTGGGCGTGATGCTCTATCCGTCGATCGCCGGCAGGTCGGTGCGCTCGGACATCAGGCTGGCCCATCCATCGCCCGCGCTGCCCGCCAGAAGGATCAGCGCCGCCGTCCTGCCCGCCGACGGGCGCCCGCCCGCCGTGAGCGCCTATCTGGACGTTCTGCGCGCGATGAGCGCGGCCTACGGGCGGACCGCGCCGACCAGGCGCCTGCCGTAGGCCGACAGCGGGACGACCTTGACCACGTCACCGGTCTGCGGCGCGTGGACGATCTTGCCGCCGCCCGCGTAGATGCTCACGTGCCCGAGGCCCTCGCTGAAGATGAGGTCGCCGGGCTGCAGGTTGTCGAGGGAGACCCTGCGCTTGGCGCCCCAGGCCCACTGCTCCCACGTCGTGCGGGGCAGCGAGACGCCGGCCGCGCGCCAGGATGCCTGCGTGAGGCCTGAGCAGTCCCAGCCGCCCGGGCCCGTGCCACCGTACTGGTAGGGCTTGCCGACCTGCGCGTAGGCGAAGCTGAGCACCGAGGCGGCGTTGCCCGAGGCCGAGCCCGTGTACTTGATGCCGGTGCTGTTGGGGTTGCCCACCCGGTAGGCGCCGAGTCTGCGCAGCAGCTTCTCCTGCTGCTCGACCAGCTCGAGCACCTTGTCCTTCTCCGACTTGACCTCGTCGCGCAGCTTGTCGGCCTCGGTGAGGGCGCCCTGCGCCTGCTCCCTGTCGGACTTGAGCTGGCGGTTCTCCTCGTCGAAGGCGGCCAGGACCTGGGCCCGCTCGGCCGTCAGCTGGTCCATGAGCGCCATGCCGCCGAGCGTGGCCGAGGGGTCGCTGTCGCCCAGAAGCGTCGACCACGAGGTGATGTCGCCCGCCTGGTAGGTGTCGATGGCCATGCCGACGACCTCGGCGCGCAGACCAGCCACCCTGGCCATCTTGCTCTTGTACCTGGAGTTCAGCCCCTCGTAGGCCTTCTTGGCCTTCTTGTACTTCTCGGTGGCCGTGTTGTACCTGTCGACGACCTTGTCGGCCTTGTCGTTGAGCTTCTCCAGCTTCGCCTTGGCCTGCGCGATCGTCGGTTTGGGATCGGCGAAAGCACCGCTCAACGGCAGGAGAAGAGTCGCGATCGCGAGACCCGCAGCCAGCGGTACCCGGCCAAACCCCACAGCGACACGCCCTCCCAGTGATCACGCCTGGGGCGAAATAGTACAGAAGGTGCGCCTAGCGTCCGGCCATGTCACCCAAAATGTGACCTATGCCCGCCCGAGCCTGCGCAGCAGCAGCGCGGACGAGACGGGCCTGGCGCCCATCCTGCGCACGGACTCGGCCACCTCGCGGTCGGAGGAGACCACCGCGATCGCCCTGCCCTGCGGCTCGGCGCGCACGAGCTGACGGATCAGGTCGTCGGCGATCTCGCCCGGCGCGCTGAACATCACCCGCACCCCGCGCGGCGCGACCACCTGGACGGGGGCGTTGAGCTCCGCGCCGTCGAAGACGACGGTCACCTCGACCCTGGTCTGCGCGGCCAGGCCGCCCAGCCCGGTCATCAGCCTGTTGCGCTGGTCGGCGAGGGTGAGCGTGCCGTACCCGGTCTTGGTCACGTTGTAGCCGTCGATGATCAGGTGCACCTGTGGCAGCGCCAGCAGCTGGTCGAGCAGCTGCGGGTCGTCGTCGGCCAGCGCTCTGGCAGGCACCCCCCGCACGTTGGGCGCGCCAGGCGTGACGGCGGCGACGGAGTCGGCTGGCCTGCTGATCGTGGTCGGCAGCGCCAGCTCCCTTCGCAGCCCGGCCGAGGCGTCCTGGAGCGCGTCGAGCAGCACTCTGATCCTGGCGTCCTCGATGCTGCGGCCCTCGCGGGCCGCTCTGCGCGAGGCCTCGAGGTGCCTTTCGGCGTCGGCCAGCCGCTCCTTGAGCCGCCTCAGCTCCGACTCGCCCGCGCTGCCGGCCACCGAGGCCGCCATCCTGGCCTCGTCGGCGGCCTGCGCCATCTCGGCGGCCCGCTGGTCGGCGGCCTTGAGCCGCTCGCGGGCGTCATGAAGCTTGCGGCGCAGGTCGGAGTTCTCCGCTCTGGCGACCCTCAGCTGCTCACGCAGCCTCTCGGCCTCGTCCTTCGCGGCGCTCTTCTGCGCGGCCAGCTGCTCGCGCAGCCTGGCGACCGTCTGCTCCTGGGCCGAGCCCTCGGCGGCCACCGCCGACTGCTCGAGGTCGGCCCTGGCGGTTTCCACCATCTCCGCCCACCCGGGCGGCCTGGTCAGATAGGCTGCCGCCGCGACCAGCACGGGGTCGGCTGCCGGCGGCACGTTGCCCTCGGCCAGCGAGGCGGCGAGCTCGGGCCAGCCTTTCGCCACCGACTCGGCGACGGCCTCGCGAAACTCCTTGTCGTTCTCCAGCTGGGCGGCGATCGGGGCGCCGCCGAGTTTGGCGCGTTTGCGAGGGTCGAACTTGGCGATGCCACGCAGCGGGGCGGGCACGGCGACGGCGGGCATGCTGCCGAGCACCTGCGCCGCCAGGTCGACGACGTTGAGCCGCACCTGCTCGGGAAGCGGACGAGACAGGCCTTCGCCGGCTGAGCTCATCCCACTGCCTCTCAACTGACCCTTCGCGATTGTCCTACTCACCAAGGGTACGGCTGTCGCGCACATGACCGTGTCGTGACGTGCTTATGGACAAGCGCTTGGTTGGAGATGTACGACAGTGGCGTAACCGAGCCTATGCGCACCTCCACCAGGGACCTCGACGACCTGCGCGAGAGGCTGAGCGCGTGGCTCGGCCGCCAGGTCTCGCGGGTCACCCGCCCCTCGGCCAACGGGATGTCCAGCGAGACGCTCTTCTTCACCGTGGACGGCACGAGGTGCGTGGCGCGCCTGGCGCCCACCGAGGAGGCCGTGCCGATCTTCCCCAGCTACGACCTGGGCGTCCAGTTCGAGGTGATGCGACTGGCCAGGGAGCGCGCGGGGGTGCTCGCGCCCAAGGCGCTGTGGTTCGAGCCCTCGCCCGAGCCGCTGGGCTCGCCGTTCTTCGTCATGGAGCGGGAGGAGGGCCGGGTCCCTTCCGATGTCCCGCCGTACACCTTCGAGGGCTGGCTGCTGGAGGCCGCGCCCGCGGACAGGCGCCTGCTGCAGGACAGGACGGTCGCGATCGCCGCCGGCCTGCACGGCGCCCCCTACACCGCCGCAGAGCTGGACGGCCTCGGCGCCGCGGGCCTGCGCGCGCACGTGGACGGCCAGCGCGCCTACTACGAGTGGATGCGCGGCGACGTGCGCATCCCGCTGCTGGAGCGAGCCTTCGACTGGCTGGAGGCGCACTGGCCTGACGACCCCGGCCCAAATGTTCTGACCTGGGGCGATGCCAGGATCGGCAACGTGATGTACCGCGACTTCACCCCTGTCGCCGTGCTCGACTGGGAGATGGCCGCGGTGGGGCCCCGCGAGCTTGACCTGGCCTGGATGATCTTCCTGCACCGGTTCTTCCAGGACCTCGCCGAGGTCTTCGAGCTGCCGGGCCTGCCCGGCTTCATGCGCCGCGACGACGTCTGCGCGACCTACCGCGAGCTGTCCGGCCACACACCGCGAGACATGGACTTCCACGAGACGTATGCCGCGCTCAGGCACGGCATCGTCATGGCCAGGGTGTGGCAGCGCCGCATCCACTTCGGCGAGCAGCCGATGCCCGACGACCCCGACGACCTGGTGCTGCACAGGGCGCTGCTGGAGCGGATGCTGTCATGACTCCGAGTCGTGCACCGTCAGCGCGATCTGGACCCTGTTGTTGAGGCCCAGCTTGGTGAGGATGCGCGAGACGTGCGCCTTGACCGTGGCCACGCTCATGTAGAGCTCCGCGCCGATCTCGGCGTTCGACCTGCCCCTGCCGACCGCGACGGCCACCTCCCTCTCGCGCTCGCTCAGCCTGGTCAGCAGGGAGCGGGCGCGCTCCCTGCGGCCGCCCGCGGCGCCGTCCGAGACGTGGGAGATGAGCTGCCTGGTGACGGCGGGCGACAGGATCGGCTCGCCCGCGGCCACCTTCCTGATGGCGGCGACCAGTTCGGCGGGAGGGATGTCCTTCAGCAGGAAGCCCGCCGCGCCCGAGCGCAACGCCCGCAGGACCTGCGCGTCGGCGTGGAAGGTGGTCAGCACCACGACCTCGGGCGGGTTGGCGGTGGAGCGCAGCGCCTCGGTGGCGGCCAGGCCGTCGACCCTCGGCATGCGGATGTCCATGAGCACCACGTCGGGGCGGTGCTCGGCGACCATCTTCGGCACCTGGTCGCCGTCGGCCGCCTCACCCGCCACCTCGATGTCGCCCACACCCCCCAGGATCATCGACAGCCCCGCTCTGACCAGCGCGTCGTCGTCGACGATCAGCACCCGTATCTTCATGTCGGCCACGGCAACCATGCTTTCAGAACGAAGTCCCCCTCGGGGGTGCGCCGGTGCTCGAGCCGTCCCCCTGCCAGCTCCGCCCGCTCGGTCAGCCCGATCAGCCCGCTGCCCGCGCCCGGGATGCTGGACGGCCAGCCGATCTTGTTGCGCGCCTCGATGGTGAGCCCCGCCCCCTGCCCGCCCGTCACGCTCAGCCGCACAGGCGCGCCGGGGGCGTGCTTGCGGGCGTTGGTGAGCGCCTCCTGGACGATCCTGTAGGCGTTGCGGCCGAGGCTCGCGGAGGCCGCCTGCCCCGTCTCCACCGTGAGCGTCACGTCCATGCCCGCCCTGCGCGACTCCTCGGCCAGCTCGTCGAGGTCGGCCAGCGTGGGCTGCGGTCGCTCCGGCACGATCTCGTCCGGGTCGTCGCCCGGCTGGCGCAGCACGCCGATGACCTCACGAAGGTCCTGCAGCGCCTGGTGGGCGCTGTCCCTGATCGCCCCCGCCGCCCGCGCGACCTGCTCGGGCGGCGCGTCGGGCCTGAACTCCAGCGCCCCCGCGTGCAGGCTGAGGATGGAGATGCGGTGGGCCAGCACGTCGTGCATCTCGCGGGCGATGCGCTCGCGCTCCAGCCGCCTGGCCTCCTGCCCGGCCACCTGCGCCTGGGCCCTGAGCGTGTGGACCAGCTGGCGCCTGGACCTGACCACGATGCCCCAGCCGAAGACAGCCAGCGCGAGGACCGTGCCGAACACGGCCATCCACAGGGGGCCGAGCACCTTGTCGGGGCGCCACAGCGCGAGCGGGGCGAGCGTGACCAGATTGGCCGCGAGCACCAGCCCGGAGATCTTGAAGGGGCGGTGCACCGCGACGGTGAACAGCGCCACCACCGCCACGCCGCCCACCATGACGAAGTAGGACGAGAACACCGTCGAGACCAGCGAGAGCGTGACGGGCCAGCGGCGGCGCAGCCACACCGCGGCGCACGACAGCCCGCCGAGCACCTGCTCGGTCACGCGCAGCGCACGCCCCTCGCCCTCCAGGTCAGGCAGGGTCAGCCACACCAGCCCGCAGGTGAGCAGGAAGATCAGAATGTCGACGACCCAGTCGCGGGTCGAGCGGCGCGCGGGCCGCCCCTCGTCAGGGTCGCCGAGCAGGACCGAGGGCAGCAGCCACCGGTACTCCACGTTCATGGTCCCCCACGTTAGGTCCTGCGCCCCTTCCGCCGACACCGACCAAAGTCGATGCCGCTCTCAACCTCTGGCCGACGCCCATGGCAGGCCCGGAACAGCAGCCTGGGACGTATGAAGGGTTTTCTCGACATCGCCGGCACCATCCTGCTCATCCAGGGCGTCGGAGGACTGATCAACACCGTCCTAGGGTGGTGGGGATGGGCGCACGGGCTCCTGCTCGTCAACCGCCTGCCGTTCCTCGAAGGCTACGAGGTCTTCGCCTGCATCGCCCTCGGCGTCCTCGGCTTCGCGTTGCTGGCCGCCGGCGACTCGATGAAGAAGAAGGAGGCGAGCTGAGCCGTGGCCGAACTGACTCTGCGCCCGCCCCGCAACCTGGCCGACCCGCGCGCGATCGCCTGGTGGACCGTCCAGTCCTTCCTCCTGGCGGTGCCTCTGGCGGCGGCCGCAGTGGCGGGCTACTGGTTCTTCGCCCCGCACTCGCCGGCGCTGGGCTTCGCGGTGGCCGCGCTCGCCGCGGCCTGCCTGCTGCTGGCCGCTCTCGCGCCGCGCGCCTACTACAGGGTGCAGCGCTGGGAGATCACCGACGAGGCGGTCTACGTCCGCTCCGGCTGGCTCACCCACACCTGGCGGGTCGCGCCGATGTCACGCATCCAGACCGTCGACACCGCGCGCGGACCCGTGCAGCGCCTGTTCGGCCTGGCCGACGTGACCGTCACCACCGCCTCGTCGGCGGGCGCCATCAAGATCGAGGCGCTCGACCACGAGCTCGCCGCCGAGCTGGCCGCCAGGCTCACCGCCGTCACCCAGGCCACGCCGGGAGACGCCACGTGAGCACACGTCAGGAAGCCGCCGTCGAGGTGGCGTGGAGCGCGCTCCACCGCAGGGTCCCTCTCGCCACGGCCGTGCTGTCGCTGGCCGTCGCCGCGCCCGCGGGGATCGGCGCCACCAGGATCCTGCTCGGCATGGACCTGCCGTACGCGCTGGTGGCCGCCGGAGCGGCGGGCGCGGTGCTCCTCGTGCTGGTGGCCGCCTACGTCCACGGCGTGGCGCGCCTGCGCACCACCCGCTTCAGGCTCACGGCCGAGCGGCTCGAACTGCGCGTCGGGATCCTGACGCGCCAGCGCCGCGCGATCCCCCGTGACCGCGTGCGCAGCGTCGACGTCAAGGCCGACGTCGTACGGCGGGCGTTCGGCCTGGCCGTCGTCAAGGTCGGCACGGGCGAGCACACCTCGGGCGAGAGCGCCGAGCTCACGCTCAACGGGCTGGCCGCCGCCGAGGCCGAGTCGCTGCGCCGTACCCTCCTGTCGGGGGTGGCGGCGAGGGAGAGCGCGCAGGAGGACGGCGGCCAGGTCCTCGCCGGGCTGCGGTGGCAGTGGGTCCGCTACGCCCCGCTGTCGATCTGGGTCTTCGTCGGAGGCGCGGTGGCGATCGGCGCGCTCAAGAAGGTGCTGGACATCTTCGGTCTCGACGTGTTCAGCACCTCGATGGCCAAGGCCGCGTGGGAGTGGCTGATCGCCAACCCGTGGATCTCCGTGCCCGTGGTGGTGGCGGGCAGCCTGCTGGTCGGCCTGGTCGGCGCGGTGGGCCTGTTCGCCGAGACGTGGGGCGGCTACCGCCTGGAGCGGGAGGCGGGCACGCTGCGCGTGCGCAGGGGGATGCTCACCAGGCGCTCGCTCACGCTGGAGACGGGCAGGCTGCGCGGGGGTCGTGGTGGCCGAGCCGCTGCTGCTCAGGCTGGGCGGCGGCGCCAAGGTCAGGGCGGTGGCCGTCGGCCTGCGCAAGGCTGAGGGCGACGAGAGCGAGGAGGTGTCGGCGCTGACCCCGCCGATGCCCCGCGCCGAGGCGGTCCGCGTCGCCTCCAGGGTTCTGCACGCCTCTCCCTCGCCTGTCGCCATGGCCGGCGGCCTCGACGACCTGCGGCCGCACCCGAAGGCCGCCAGGAGCAGGCGGATAAGGCCGGCGCTGGCCACGGTCGGCGCGCTCGCCGCCGCCATGGCCGTCGCCGACCTGCTGACCGGCTGGATCCCCGCCGCCGCGTGGGCGCTGCCGCTGATCGCGCTGCCTGTCGCGCCGGCCCTGGCGTTCGACGCCTACCGGGGGCTCGGACACCGCCTGACCGGCAGCCACCTGCTCACGAGGGCGGGCTCGGCGCTGCGCACGACGGTCGCGCTCGACAGGGGCGGCATCGTGGGCTGGCGCATCAGGCAGTCGTTCTTCCAGCGCCGCCTCGGCCTCATCACGGTCGCCGCGACCACCGCGGCGGGCGACGGCCACTACGACGTGCTCGACGTCGACGCGGGCGAGGGACTCGACCTGGCCGCCCAGGCGGTGCCAGGGCTGCTGGAGCCGTTCCTGCTGCGGAGGGAGAGCTGACGCGCGTGGGCCGTCAGCTCTCCCCTTCTCACTCGTCCTTCTTCAGCCCCGACTGGCCGAGGGAGTCGACGACGGCCCTGGCCACGGTCAGCGCCCCCTCACGGGCCTCCTTCTCCCCCAGCACCTTGACCTTGGGCGAGTTGGTCGCCTCGTCGACCCCGAGCTCGGCCCCGGCGAAGGAGGCGCGGACGAGCGCGGGACCCACGCGCACCAGGACGTCGCCGCTGCCGTTGAAGACGGTGTTCTTCTTGTCCACCCAGTACTGGACGTAGGCCTCGTCGCCGAGGTCGCCCAGTTTCTCGATCTTGCCGAACCGGATGCCGCCCAGGGCGCTGCTCTCCGTGCTCTGTGCGTTGCCGAGCTGGGTCGCGTACTGGCCTTTCGCCGCGCCGGGGTCGGCGGCCCCCGCGCGGTTGGCGAAGAGCTGAATCGTGACCATGGCGCTGAGGATCTTGCGCCGGCCCTCGCCCGCGGGGATTTTCAGGTTGAGCCAGCGGCACTCGGTCTCCTGCGCCCCGCCCGAGGTGCCCGCCTTGGCCCGCTCCGTGGCTCCCGGCACGAGCTTCATCATGGCCGGCGACATCCGCCTGCACGTCACGGGCAGCTGCGCGACGATCGTCGGCGACGCGCTGGGCGAGGGGGTGGGCGTCGGGGTCAGCGAGGGGCTGGGCTCGACCTTGGCCAGCTCGCCGGGGTGCGCGGCCTTCCACGCGGCCGCCCCCTTGGCCAGGTGGGTCAGCAGCACGCCCACCTCGCGCAGCGCGTTCTCCTCGCTGACCGACTGGGTGGTCTTCGACGACAGGAAGTCGGCGTCCTTGCGCTGCTGGCTCGCTTGGTACCTGACCTCGATGATCATGTCGCCCACGCGGGCCCTGCCCTCGCCGAAGGAGTACCACAGCGACTTGTCGCGACTCCAGGTGTACTGGCCGAAGGCGCCGTCGCCCACCCCTGGATAGTGCTTGACAGCGGAGTTGTAGTTCTTCTCCCCCGGGTCCTTCTTCTCGTCGGTCGGCTCGTTCTTGGCCTTGTAGGTGAAGAAACCGAGCTCGGAATCGTACAGGGCCTGCGCCTGCGCCCTGCCGGTCTTCGGCCCCTCGCCCCTGTGCTGGGCGATGCTGGCCTTGATCTCGCGGCTGCGCCAGAACTCACCGTGGGAGATGCGCCGGTTGCTCAGGTCGCAGTAGGAGTAGACGGCGAAGCCCGCCTCGCGCGAGCGCTTGGCGACGGCCGCCTGCGGCACCAGCCTGTCGACCTCGGCCACGGGCAGCATGGCGCAGACGTCGAGGACCGCCGCGGCCGCCGGCTGCGTGGCGGCGGGCCGCGTGGGAGCCTCGGTCCCCGCCGTGGGCTTGGCGGGCGCGTCGGAGGAGGTCGGCCTGCCGTACAGCAGGTAGGCGCCCGCGGCGCCGCCGACCAGGACCACCGCGACACCCGCCGCCACCGTGGGCAGCACCCAGGCGCGCCGCCTGGGCGGCGGCGAGGGCGGCTGCACCGGCACGGTCGGGACCTGCTGGAACTGCCAGTCCGGCGCGCGGTAGGGGTTGGTCGGGGGCTCGTCCTGATTCCAAGACATGGGCATGGATGCTAGTGGTCCTGGTTGCAAAAGGCTTGCACCGGATTATCCGTTCAGCGAGGCCGCGACCTGTTCGGCCGCGGTGACGGCCGTCCGCTGGGCGTCCGTGTCGGCCTTCTTGACCTCCACGACGTGGTAGACGATCTCGCCGGTGAGGTTGCTGCCGCGCAGCGCCACCCTGCACCACGCCCTGCCCGTGCCGTCGTCGGACGTGGCGTAGGTCTCGAAGGTGTCCTGGGCGTAGGCAGCCTCGCCCACGCCGGGAACGTCCCTGACGGTGGAGACGGTCTTCCTGAACGACGTGCCGTTCGCGGCGGAGGCGGCCGCCCTGTCGTTGTCGAACAGCAGCTTGGCGACCTCGGGCCCACCGTGCCTGCCCTGCGGCGCGTGCGTGGCGACCCGCACGGTGATCGAGCGCCCTGGCCTCGAGCCCTTCCACACCTTCCACACGCACTCGCCCTGCCTCGGCGTCTCGCGCCGGGCGTCGCCGCCGAGCATGGCTCTGACCTGGGCCTCGGGCAGCAGCGCGCACGCGTCGGGCGCGGCGGCGAAGCGCCCCTGCTCCACGTGGGGGACGGCGAAGGCGTACACCAGCGCTCCCCCTCCCGCCAGCGCGACGGCCGCCAGGGCGGCGGGCAGCTTCCACTTGCGGCGCGGCCTGTAGGCGGTCGGCGCGGTGTTCTGGGAGCCGCTCAGCCGCTGGCGCACCTCGTGCGGCAGCGGCCGCCTGTTCGGGTCCTTGGCGAGCAGGTCGAGGATCAGCCTGCCCAGCTCGCGCCCCGCCCTGAGCGGCGGCGGCGGGTCGTGCAGCAGGACGGCGGCGGCCACCGCGGCCTGCATCTCGCGGTGGAAGGGCGCCCTGCCCTCGACCGCGGTGTAGAGGCTGGCGCCCAGCGCGAACAGGTCGGAAGCGGGGCCCGCGGGCAGCCCGTTGAGCCGCTCGGGCGGCATGTAGCCGGGCGAGCCGCCGCCGCCCACGCCGCCCATGGGGGCGGCCACGCCGAAGTCGGTGAGCATGGCGGTGCCGTCGGCGTCGAGCAGGATGTTGGCGGGCTTGACGTCCTGGTGCAGGATGCCGTGCGCGTGGGCCACCTCCAGCGCCGACAGCACCTGCAGGCCGATACGGGCCACGATGTGCGGAGGCAGCGGGCCGCTCTCCTTGACGATCTTGTCGAGCGACCGGCCGTTGGCCAGGTCCATGATGATCCAGGGGTGGCCCTGCTCCAGCACCACGTCGTGGACCAGCACGATGGCGGGGTCGCGCAGCCGTCCTGCCGATCTGGCCTCGTGGATGGCCTGGTCGACGAAGGCCTGCCGGCCCGCCGCGTCGAGCTCCTGCGGGATGCGCAGCTGCTTGACCGCCACGTCGCGCCCGAGCCTGTCGTCCCTGGCGCGCCAGACGGTGCCCGCGCCGCCCTCGCCGAGCCGTTCCGCGAGCCGGTAGCGGCCTGCCAGCACGTACTCCATGCCCGTCAGCCCTGACTCCGCAGCGCCTGCTCGGTCTGCCTCGCGGCGGTGAGCGCGGTCTGCCTGACCTGGTCGTCGGTCGGCCTGCTCGCCAGCGTGGTGAACTCCACCTGGATGACGAGGTTGGCCAGGCGGTAGTAGACCACGGCGGTGTGGACCCTGCCCTGGGCGCTCAGCTCGTAGGTGTAGCCCTCCTCGCCCACGCCCTGCAGCGGCTTGGGCTTGCCGATCTGCGCGGTGAACGGCCCCTTGGCGCCGATCTCCTTCCACGACCACTGCAGCTCGGGGAACCTGCCGATGTAGGCGCGCTGGTTCTCGAGCAGCCGGTGCGCGGACTCGGGGGTCATGGACCAGGGGTGAGGTGTGTCGGAGTCGCGCTGGGCGACCACTCCCACGCCCCTGCCCTGGACGGTCCAGTTGCAGGCCACGCCGATCCTGTCGGCGCCCTCCACGGCGCTCTGCACGCCCTTGGGCGGTTGGCCGCTGTCGAGCACCTCGCCGACCTGGGCGGGCGTCAGCAGCCCGCACACGTCCACGGGGAGGGTGAACGCGGTGGGAGGCCCAGGGGACCTCCAGAAGATCACGGCGGCGGCCACCGCCGCCGCCACCGCGACGGCCGTCGCGGGGATCGCCCACACCAGCCAGCCGCGCCTCTTGCCGACCCTGCCGGGCACCGTCAGGTCCTGACCTGCCAGCGCGGGGGCCTCCTGGCCCGCGGCGACCTGGCGAAGGGCGTGGACGGTGCTCCACGGGTCGGGCCTGGCGGCAGGGTGGCGGGCCATCATCGCGGTCAGCACGGGAGCCAGCGGCCCCGACCGGTGCGGAGGCCGAGGCGGCAGGGTCAGCGTCGCCTGGATGCGCTCCATCGCCGAGCCCTCGTAGACCGAGACGCCCTCGGCGGCGGCGTACAGCGTCGCGCCCAGTGACCACAGGTCGCTGGGCGGCCCGCCGGACTCGCCCTCCAGCCGCTCGGGCGCGATGAAGCCCGGCGAGCCGATCATCAGGCCCGCCTGCGTGAGCGTGGCCTGACCCTCCTGCCTGGCGATGCCGAAGTCGGTCAGCACCACGCGCCCGCTGTCGGTGAGGAAGACGTTGCCCGGCTTCACGTCGCGGTGCTGCAGGCCGCGTGAGTGGGCGGCGGTGAGCGCCTCCAGCACGTCGGCGCCGATCCTGGCGACGGTGGAGGGAGGCAGCGGGCCGTCCTGAGCGATGGCCTCGCCCAGGGTGCGGCCGCGCAGGAGCTCCATGATCAGCCAGGGCCTGCCGTACTCGACCAGCACGTCGTGCAGGGCGACCACGCCGGGGTGGCGAAGCTGGGCCGTGGCCTGCGCCTCGCGGGCCGCTCTGGCCACGGCCTCGGCCCTGCCCTGTTCGTCGAGCCCTTCGGGCAGGGTGAGCTCCTTGACCGCGACCTCGCGGTCAAGCATCTCGTCTCTTGCCAGCCAGACCTTCCCCATACCGCCGCTGCCCAGCGGCCTGATCAGGGTGTAGCGGCCGGCGAGTCGTCCCCCGGACATACAGGGGAGAGTAACGAATAATCGACCCCCATGAGGTCACGGCCTGGACCCGTCCTTACCGTCACGGCGGTGGCGGCGGGGCGGGGCGCCGTCCGGAGCCGGCCTGTTCGACGCCGGCCTGGTCATCCCGCTGATCGCCATGCCGTCCCGATAACTGTCGGTCGACCTCTCTATGGTCTTTGAACGTGGACGCGGTTCAAGGCACTCTCGACGAGCTCGGCACTCCGCTGAGCGAGGTCACCTTCGTCGTTTTCGACCTGGAGACCACCGGCGGCTCGGCGCACGAGCACGCGATCACCGAGATCGGCGCGGTGAAGGTGCGCGGCGGCGAGGTGATCGGCGAACTCGCGACCCTGGTCGATCCAGGCGGCCCGATCCCGCCGTTCATCTCGGTGCTGACCGGCATCACCGACGCGATGGTGATGGCCGCGCCGCGCATCGAGTCGGTGCTGCCCAGCTTCCTCGAGTTCATCGCGGGCGCCACGCTGGTGGCCCACAACGCCGCCTTCGACACCGGCTTCATCAAGGCCGCCTGCGCCGCCCAGGGCTACCCGCCGCCCGCCAATCCCGTCGTCGACACCGTCGACCTGGCGCGCAGAGTGCTGACCCGCGACGAGATCCCCAACGCCAAGCTGGGCACGCTGGCCAGGTTCTTCCGCAGCCCCACCGAGCCGTGCCACCGCGCCCTGCAGGACGCCAGGGCCACCGTCGACGTGCTCCACGGCCTCATCGCCAGGGCGGGCTCCTTCCAGGTGCACACCCTCGAGGAGCTCAAGTCCTTCGTCCGCGCCCCCACCCCCGAGCAGCAGCGCAAGCGCCACCTCGCCGAGAGCGTGCCGCACGCCCCCGGCGTCTACCTCTTCGAAGACTCGCGCGGCGAGGTCCTCTACATCGGCAAGTCCACCAACCTGCGCAACCGCGTCCGCTCCTACTTCACCGCCAGCGAGACCAGGCCCCGCATCCGCGAGATGATCGGCATCGCCGAGCAGGTCCGCCACATCGTGTGCGCCACCCCCCTGGAGGCCGAGGTCAGGGAGCTGCGCATGATCGGCGGCACCAAGCCGCGCTACAACCGCAAGTCGCGCTTCCCCGAGAAGGTCGTCTGGCTGAAGCTGACCGACGAGGCCTTCCCCCGGCTGTCCATCGTCCGCGAGCTCAAGGACGACGGCGCCGCCTACCTCGGCCCCTTCACCAGCGCCAAGGCCGCCGACGACGCCCGCACGGCCCTGCACGAGGCCGTCCCCCTGCGCCAGTGCACCGAGCGGCTCACGCTCAAGGCCTCCCGCCCCGCCTGCGTCCTGCACGAGATGGGCCGCTGCGGCGCCCCGTGCGAGGGGCGGGAGAGCCCCGCCGACTACGCCCTCCACGTCGAGAGCGCCCGCCGCGCGATGGCCAGCGACGTCTCCATGGTCTACACCGCCCTCGAGGCCCGCATGGAGCGCCTGTCGGTCGAGCAGCGCTACGAGGAGGCCTCCGTCGACCGCGACAGGCTCGCCTCCTACGTCCGCGCCGCCGCCCGCATGCAGCGCCTCACCGCCCTCACCCGCATCCCGCAGATGGTCGCCGCCAGCCCCGCCTTCGACGGCGGCTGGGAGATCCACGTCATCCGCTACGGCAGGCTCACCGCGGCAGGCCACATGCCGCGGGGCGCGCACCCCACCCCCTTCGTCGAGGCCCTCGTCGCCACCGCCGAGACCGTCATCCCCGGCCCCGGGCCCATCCACGCCGCCAGCGCCGAGGAGACCGAGTGCATCCTGCGCTGGCTCGAGTCGCCCGGGGTGCGGCTGGTCGAGGTCGAGGGCGACTGGGCGCTGCCCGCCCACGGAGCCGCCCGCCACAAGGCCCGCATCGACCTGGCCTACCAGCGCCTCGACCACCGCACCAGGCGCGAGGGACGGCCGCTGCGGTGACCCGATACAGTTGGGGCATGGTCACGGCTATCGTTCACATCAACGCCGAGGTGGACCGGATTCCGGAGATCGCGCAGACGATCGCCGAGATCGACGGGGTCAGCGAGGTCTACTCGATCACCGGCGAATACGACCTGATGGCCATGGTGCGGGTGCCCGCCTACGAGCAGATCGCCGAGGTCATCCCCGGGCGGCTCAACAAGGTGCCGGGCGTGCTGGCCACCTCCACCCACATCGCCTTCCGCACCTACTCCAAGCACGACCTCGACGCCGCCTTCTCCCTCGGCCTCACCGAATCCGACTGACCGCCGGTCCGAGCGTCGGGGTGACCGCCTGAGCGGGGAACGAACGCCCTTCCCCCGCTCCACCGGAGACCGAGTAATTCGATGGCTCTGCCGGGGTGTGTCTCGTTAGCGTGGCGCCGGTGATTTACGAGCACCCGCTGGCGTACCTGCTCGGCATCGAAGGCATCGCGCTGTTGCGCTCCTTCACGGGGGAGGGCGAGTCCGACCACGCGTTCGTCGAGGCGCGCATCGCCGAGATCCGAAGGTTGCTGGACGACGAGTCGCTGGCGAGCGCCGCAGTCGAGGTCGTCCGCGTGGAGACGGTCGAGGGTTATCGGATCTGGTCGGACACCTATGACGCCCCCAACTCGGCGTTCGACTTCGACGAGCCCCTGGTGAAGGCGATCGTCGACACGCTGCCGGTGGGCGTGGCCCTGGACGCCGCGTGCGGCACCGGCCGGGTCGCCGCCTCTCTCGCCGCGCGCGGCCACCACGTCCTCGGCGTGGACAGCTCGCCCGATATGCTCGCGCGGGCGCGCGAGCGGGTGCCGAAGGGCGAGTTCCGCCTCGGCGAGCTGGCCGGCCTGCCGGTCGCCGACGACGCCGTGGACCTGATCGTGTGCTCCCTGGCGCTGACGCATGTCCCCTCGCTCGGGCCGGTGATGTCCGAGTTCTCCAGGGTGCTGCGTCCGGGCGGGCACCTGGTGATCTCGGACATCCACGCCGAAGGGGTGGGGCGGGGCGTGATCCCGCCCGTGCGCCGGCCTGACGGCGCACGGGCACGGGTGGCCAGCTATCGCCACCTGACCGGGGACTACCTGCGCGCCGCGCTGCCGGTGGGCCTGCAGGTACGGCGGTGCGAGGAGCCGCGGATGTCGATGGCGGACCGGCCAGGGGACACCGCGGGCGAGCCCGCGACGCTGGGACCGTGGGACCTGTGGCCGTGGTGCCTGAGTGCTCTGGCGCCCGAGGCGGCGAAGGCAGCCGTGGCCGGCGTGCCCGCGATGGTCATCTGGCACTTCCAGCTAGGTCATCCCCAGTAGGGTCGCACCGAGCGCGGTCGTCATGTACAGCACGTGGCGCCCGGACCGCTCCCTGGCCACGAGCCCGCTCTCCCGCAACACGCCCAGGTGCTGTGACACCGCGCTGGGCGTGACGCCGAGGGCTCGAGCCAGCTCCGTCGTCGTCGTGGGAGAGCGCAGCGCCTCGAGCAGGTCGGCCCGCGCCCGGCCCAGCAGCCGGACCGCGCTCCCCGCGGGCGCCCGCGTCCCCGCCGTCCACAGCGCCCCGACGCCTCGCGCCGGATATCGCACCGTGGTCTGCGTGGACGTGCTCTTCTTGATCAGCACGTACGGCGAGCCGAGTACGACCGGCATGAGGACCAGCCCGCCCGGCCCCCGGTTCACGGCCCGCTCGGCCCGCCAGCGCGCTCCCCCCAGCATCAGCCGGCCGTCGCGCCATCGCAGGTCCGGATGCAGATCGGTGAACAGCCTCTCCACGCCGCCGGCGGCCAGCTGCCTGGCGCGATGGACGACATCCGCATCGAGTACCGCGCGGATCCTGGGCCAGTGCGGCGCGATGAGCCTGTCGTGCGCCGTGCGCAGCTCCGCGGCGATCGCGCGCAGGCCCGCCACCGGTCGCGCGGCGAGCTCCGCGACGGCGGCGGGCGGGTCGTCGCCGAACACCCGCAGGAGGCTGGCCCGCACCTGGGGAGCGGTCGTCCTTCGCAGCGCCGCCAGGTCGTCCTCGATGGACGTCCCCGCGCCGCGCGGGGCAGGGACAAGGAACTCCGGCCAGCCCAGCCGGTCGCTCACGATCAGCGGCCAGGTGCGCGAGAGGTCGAGTGGATGCCTGGCCAGCTCGTCCGCCGCCCATCGCAGCCACGGCAGGTGGATCGCCTGCCGATCGCGATCGCCGAGCTGCTGCAGTGCGGAGACCGTCTCGGACAGCGGCGAGATCGCGAATCGGGTCGCCGCCAGCTCGGCCACACCGAGATCGATCGTCAGGGCCACGGCCTCGAGTATGTAGCACCGGCCTACATGCTGTCGTGATCGCGCCCTGCGCCGCGACGATCCCGGCATGGACCAGGACACGAATCCACGCCTGCCCGCGGCCTACTGGCGGTTGTGGTGGGCGGCGGGGATCAACAACGTCGGCAACGGGGCGTTCGCCGCGGCGGTTCCGCTGCTGGCCGTCACGCTCACGCGCGATCCCAGGCTCGTGTCGGTCGTGTCCGCGGCGACGTATCTCCCCTGGCTGCTGCTCTCCCTGCCCGCCGGCGCGCTCGTCGACCGCTACGACCGCGTCGCCCTCATGTGGCGCGCGCAGGCCGTCCAGGCGGCGATCGCCGGAGCCGTCGCGGTCCTCGCCGCGTCCGGGCACATCGGCATCCCGGTGCTGGCCGTCACCGCCTTCGCCCTGGGGACGTGCGAGATCGTCTTCGCCAACGCGGCCCAGGCGATCTTGCCCGACTTCGTCCCCAGACCCCTGCTGCACCAGGCGAACGGCTACCAGCAGACGATCACGCTGATCGGCCAGCAGTTCGCGGGAGCGCCGATCGGCGGCCTGCTGTTCGCGGTCGCGGTGGCGCTGCCGTTCGGGATGGACGCCGCCACCTTCGCCCTGTCCGCCGTCCTGCTGGCGACCCTGCCCAGGCGCACGCGCAGGCGGATCGAGCACCCGCCGCTGCGCGCGGCGATCGCGGACGGCCTGCGCTGGCTTGCCCGTCACCGGCTGCTGCGCACCCTCGCGCTGCTGCTGGGCGTCAACACCTTCTGCGGCCAGCTCGGCAACGCGACACTCGTCCTGCTGGCGACCCAGACGCTCCGCCTCGACGTGCCCGGATACGGCCTGCTGCTCGCAGCGGCCGCGGTCGGCGGCCTGCTCGGTGGCCTGGTCGGCGCGCGTGCCGTGCAGAGAGTCGGCGCGCTTCCCGCGCTGCTCACGGCGCTGGTCACGAACGTCGTCGTCTTCGTCGGGATCGGGCTGAGTCCGAACGCCGTCGTGCTCGGCGGCCTGCTGGCGGTCAACGGCTTCGTCACCACGCTCTGGAACGTCGTGACCGTCGGCCTCAGGCAGCAGATCGTCCCGTCCGACCTGCTCGGCCGGGTGAACAGCGTCTACAGGATGCTCGGATGGGGGCTCATCCCGCTCGGGGCGCTGGCCGGTGGGCTGGTGGCGTACACGTTCGGGTTGCGCGCGCCTTACCCCGTCGCGGGCGTGTTGCGAGGGGTCGCCCTGGTGGTCGCGATGCCCGTACTGATCGGGGCCATGCGGAAGCACCCATGGCGGTGACGCGCGTTCTCCTGGCCGCTCAGCGACGTCGATCAGATCCAGAGGACGGCGGGCGGCGGTGTCACCCGAAAGATGTAGCGTGATCTCCTCAGCGCGCAGGAAGCCTCCGGACCTTGCCCTTCACTACCGTTACGCGAGCAAGGGACCTCTGTGTCCGCCCGTGATCGAAAGAGGTCTCCATGGCCCCCGCCCACAAGACGCTCCTGACCGGTCTGGCCACCTTCGTCGGCGGAGTGTTGCTGTGGCAGTTCGGACTCGACGTCGAGATCGTCGTGTTCACACCGTCGAAGATCGGCGTGGTCTTGATGATCGTCGGCGGGCTGGAGACCTTGTACGGCGTCTACAAGCTCATGCGCAGCGACAGCGCCGAGCAGCGCTAGACGCCGCGTCCTCCCGGGTCTCGGCTCGCCTCGGGCCCAGGGAACGCCTACCGCGACCGGCCCGGAGGTCGTCGGACCATCGCCTGCGGCGTGGCCGACCTCCCAGGCGCGTCCCACGACCTGCCCCTCCCGCGGCCGCGATGCGACGGCCGGAATCGGGCCGGAAAAACAGCGCCGCCCCGGACCGCGAGATGCGGTCCGGGGCGGCGCTTTCGTGCGTCAGTGCGTCAGGCTGCGGTCGTCGCCGCCCGGCCCGATCTCGGCGTGTTCCTCGCCGTGCTCGTGCCCGTGGCCGTCGTCCAGCGGGATCTTCTCCCCGCCGTACGCCTTCGACATCCGCCCGCGCAGCTTGCCCAGCGGGCCGCGCATGCCCCTCGGCGGGATGCCCTCGGTGTCGGCGTCCACCTCGACCTGCGGGATCGCCTCCTTGCCACGCAGGTGCGCCTCGATGTCCTCCGCCGCAGGCGTGTGGACCTCGATGAACTCACCGTGCGGCAGCCGCTTGATCACGCCCGACTCCACACCGTGCCCGATGACCGCCGCGTCGGAGCGCTGCAGACCCAGACAGATCCGGTAGGTGACGATGTAGGCGATCACCGGACCCACCAGCACCAGCACCCGGCCGATGTAGGTCGTCCAGTTCAGGCTGATCTGGAAGAAGGCCGAGATCTCGTCGTTGGCGCCCAGCAGCCACAACACGCCGTAGAACGTGATGGCCGCCATGCCGATCGAGGTGCGGTGCGGGTTGTTGCGGGGACGGTCGGCGATGTGGTGCTCGCGGTTGTCGCCGGTCACCCACCGCTCCACGAACGGATACAGCGCCAGGCCCGTCATCACGATGCCCATCGGCACCAGAGCCGGGATGATGACGCTCAGCGGCAGCGTGCCGAACTCGCTGGTGCCGAACAGGTTGATCTCCCACGGCGGCATCAGCCGCAGCGAGCCCTCCAGGAAGCCCATGTAGAAGTCGGGCTGCGAACCCGCCGAGATGTCGGCCGGCGTGTAGGGGCCGAACGCCCAGATCGGGTTGATCTGCGCGAAGGTCGCCAGGCCCGCCACCACCGCGAAGGTGAACATGAAGTAGGCGCCGGCCTTCAGCATGAACGCCGGATAGAACGGCGCGCCGACCACGTTGTGGTTGTTGCGCCCCTTGCCCGGCATCTGCGTGTGCTTCTGCACCCACATCAGCACCATGTGCGCCGAGATCAACGCCAGCAGGATGCCAGGGATCAGCAGGATGTGCAGCGAGTAGAACCTCGCGATCACATCCTCACCCGGATACTCCCCGCCGAACAGGAAGAAGGTGATGTACGTGCCCACCAGCGGCAGCGAGATCGCCACGCCCTCGGTGATCCGCAGACCCGCGCCCGACAGCAGGTCGTCAGGCAGCGAGTAGCCGGTCAGGCCCTCGGCCAGCGCAAGCGTCAGCAGCAGCACGCCGATCAGCCAGTTCAGCTCGCGCGGCTTGCGGTATGCACCCGTGAAGAACACGCGGAGCATGTGCACCATCATGCCGGCCACGAACAGCAGCGCCGCCCAGTGGTGGATCTGCCGCATCAGCAGACCACCGCGCACCTCGAAGCTGATCTCCAGAGCCGAGGCGTAGGCCTCGGACATCACGACGCCCTTGAGCGGGTCGTAAGGACCGTCGTAGATCACGTGCATCATGCTGGGCTTGAAGAAGAACGTCAGGAACGTCCCGCTCAGCAGCAGGATGATGAAGGAGTAGAGCGCGATCTCACCCAGCAGGAACGACCAGTGGTCGGGAAAGATCTTGCGCATGTTGCGCTTGAGGAAGGTCCCCGCGCCGATGCGGTCGTCGAGGTAGCTCGAAGGACCCGCGATGGCCTTGGGAACAGCCGTCATGTCGCTCATGCCTGGCCCCCTTCCCTTGCCTTGGCCTCGGCGTCGCCGCGCTCCCAGAAGCTGGGGCCGACCGGCACGGCGAAGTCACCCTTCGCGATCAGGAAACCCTGCTCGTCGACGCCGATGGGCAGCTGCGGCAGCGGCCTGGCGGCCGGGCCGAAGATGACCTTGGCGCCGTCTGCCGCGTCGAAGGTCGACTGGTGGCAGGGGCACAGGATGTGGTGCGTGGTCTGCTCGTACAGGGCCGCGGGGCAGCCGACGTGCGTGCAGATCTTGGAGTAGGCCACGATGCCGTCGTGGGTCCAGTTCTTGTTCACGCCCGACTTGATCTCTTCGGGCCTGAACTTGATCAGGATCAGCGTGGCCTTGGCCAGGGCGTTCATGTCGTGCTCGTAGCCCTCGGGCACCACGGACAGGATGCCGCCGGGCGAGTTGAAGTCGGCGGCCCTGATCGGCTGACCGGTGCCCTCGACGACCAGCTTGAGCGGCTTGCCCTCCTTGGTCTTGCCACCCCACACCGTGTGCCGTAGCTCCTTGTGGAAGGCCGAGGCGGGCATCTTGGAGTTGTCGAGGTCACGCAGCAGGACCAGCGGGATCAGCCCCAGCGGGGCCGAGGCCAGCAGCAGCGTACGGCGCAGCAGCGGCCGCTTGACGAAGCCGCTCTCCTTGGCGCCCTGGACGAACGTCTCCGAGACGTAGGACCTGGTCGCCGAGTCGGTCGCCATCTCGTGGCGCTCCTGGATCAGCGTGTACTTCGGCATGACCTGGCGGACCCAGACGACGATGCCGGCCGCGAGACCGAGCAGCGCCAGCGTCAGCGGCGCGCCCAGCGCGAGGTTGGAGACCGCCGTGCTGTCGACGTCGCCCACCTGGAAGACCACGTAGTTGACGATGAACACGATGCCCGCGAGGGCGGTGATCGTGAAGCAGAGCGCCACGATCCTCTCGCCCTTGCGAGCCTTGGCCTCGTCGGGGTAGTAGACGCCGGGAACCTCGTCGTCGACCTTCTTCTCCTCGGCGGGGATCATCGTGCTTCCCGGCGGAGGGGTGCCGATCACGCGCTTGGGGACGCGCTCGTCCGGCTGCTCGATCTCATGTTCGTTGTCTGTCATGACGCCTGTCGCTTCTTAGCGGTGATCCAGATGGCGGCCAGTACGAGGGCGCTGATACCCACGAGCCATGCGACGAGGCCCTCGGTGACCGGGCCGATGCGGCCCAGGCCGAAGCCGCCGGGGTCGGTCTGCTCCCGCACGTCCGTGATGTAAGCGATCATGTCCCGCTTCTCTTCGGGCGTGATCGTGGAGTCGTTGAAGACCGGCATCGCCTGCGGTCCCGTGGCCATCGCCTCGTAGATCTGGGTGGGCGTCGCCTCGTTCAGGTTGGGCGCGTACTTGCCCAGTGTGAGCGCGCCGCCCGCGCCGGTCCAGTTGTGACACTGGATGCAGTTGGCCCTGAAGAGCTCGCCGCCCCTGGCGACGTTGCCCTGCGCGGGGTCGACCGCGTTCTTGTCGGGGACGACGGGCCCGCCGCCGAGCGACTGCACGTAGGCGGCCAGCTGGCGGGTGGTGTCCTCGTTGACCCACGGCGCGACGGGCTTGCGCGGCGCCTGGGCGCCAGGGTTGGCAGCCGGCATGCGGCCGCTGCTCACCTGGAAGTCGACCGCCGCCGCGCCCACGCCGACGAGCGTGGGACCGGTGGACGTGCCCTCAGCATTGAGGCCGTGGCAGCTCGAGCAGTGCGCCTGGAAGAGGCTCTTGCCTTCTGCGACGTCGTCGGCCTTGCCGGACGCCAGAGCGGCGTCTGCCGGCCTGCTGGCCGGCGAGAGGAGGGTGTACACCCCCCCGACCAGCGCCAACGCGAAAAGCAGGACGGCGTATCTCGCGAGCGGATGCCGCCGCCGAGCGGTGATCCTAGTCACAGAGATCCCCGTTTCCTTACTGGATGATGTAGATGGTCGCGAAAAGGCCGATCCAGACGACGTCAACGAAGTGCCAGTAGTACGACACGACGATCGCGCTGGTCGCCTGCTCATGCGTGAAGCGCTTCGCGGCGTACGTGCGTCCCAGCATGAACAGGAACGCGATCAGACCACCGGTCACGTGAAGCCCGTGGAAGCCCGTGGTCAGGTAGAACACCGAGGTGTACGGGTTCGCGGAGAGCGTCGCGCCCTCGTGGGCGAGCTGCATGTACTCGTAGATCTGGCCGCCGACGAAGACGGCGCCCATGAGGAAGCTGACGAAGTACCAGAAGCGGAGCTTGCCGACCTGACCCTTTTCCGCGGCCCACACGCCAAGCTGACACGTCACACTCGACAGGACCAGGATGATCGTGTTGACCGTAGAGAACGGAACGTTGAGATGCGCCTCGGGCCAGGGCTTGCCCTCGCCGAGACTCACTGACCGGATGGTGAAGTACATCGCGAACAGCGCCGCGAAGAACATGAGCTCAGAGGACAGCCACACGATCGTCCCGACGCTGACCAGATTGGGCCTGCGGGACGAATGAGCTGTCGTCGTCGTTGTAATTGCGGATGCTGTCGCCACGGGCAGCATTATTGCGGCTCCAGTGGTCGGGTCGCCGCACGACCCCCCGTTAGTGGGTCCGAAGCTGCCCTCAACCTGGAACAATTAGGGCAAAACGCCCGCCGAGCCCGGCGGCCTGGGTATCTGTGCAGGGGCACCGGTACGATCCCAGGTGACCATACCGCTACCACCGATAGTGAGCTGCGACCGTGAGCACCGACGACACGATGAGGGTCCTCGTCTACAGCGACGACGCGGGAACCCGCGAGCAGGTACGGCAGGCCATCGGGCGCCGTCCCGCAGCCGACGTCCCGCTGGTGGAGATCGTGGAGTGCGCCACCCAGCCCAAGGTCCTGCAGTTGCTCGACTCCGGCACCGTCGACGTGGCCGTGCTCGACGGCGAGACCCAGCCCGCCGGCGGCATGGGCGTCAGCAAGCAGGCCAAGGACGAGGTCTACGACTGCCCGCCGATCCTGCTGCTCGTGGCGCGCAAGGACGACCGCTGGCTGGCCAACTGGTCGCGCGCCGACGCCGTCGTCTCACAGCCGCTGGAGCCGATCGCCCTGGCCGACGCCGTCGCCGGGCTCATGAGGCAGCGCTCCGCCACCCGACTCAACGCGAAGTAGGTTCTCCATGGACGCTCGCACCACCTGGCCCGCGCTGCTGTCGGCCCTCCTCTCGGGGGAACACCTGACCGCCGACGAGACGGCGTGGGCGATGCGGGAGATCATGTCCGGGTCGGCCACGCCCGCCCAGATCGCCGGGTTCGCGATCGCGCTGCGCGCCAAGGGCGAGACCGTCGCCGAGGTGACCGGCCTGGCGCGGACGATGCTGGAGCTGGCGACCCCGCTGAAGGTGGAAGGGCCCGTCGTCGACATCGTCGGCACGGGCGGCGACCGCGCCCATACCGTGAACGTCTCCACGATGGCCGCGATCGTGGCCGCCGCCGCGGGCGTGCGGGTGGTCAAGCACGGCAACCGCGCGGCCTCCTCCTCGTGCGGTGCCGCCGACGTCCTCGAGTACCTCGGCATCAGGCTCGACCTGCCGCCCGAGTCCACCGCCAGGGTGGCGGTCGAGGCGGGCATCGCGTTCTGCTTCGCGCCCGTCTACCACCCCGCGCTGCGCTTCGCGGGCCCGCCGCGCAAGGAGCTCGGCGTGCCGACGGTCTTCAACTTCCTCGGCCCTCTGACCAACCCCGCCCGTCCCTCCGCGCAGGCCATCGGCGTCTACGACGCGCGCATGCTGCCCGTCCTGGCCGGCGTCTTCGCCGAGCGCGGCGTCTCGGCCCTGGTCTTCCGCGGCGACGACGGGCTCGACGAGCTCACCATCGCCACCACCTCCACGGTGTGGGTGGTGCGCGACGGCGCCGCGACGCAGACGGTCTTCGACCCCGCGGTGCTCGGCATCGCGCGAGCCGAGGTCGGCGCGCTGCGCGGCGGCGACGTCGCCTTCAACGCCCAGGCCGTGCACGACCTGGTGCGCGGCGAGACGGGGCCGATCCGCGACGCCGTCCTGCTGAACGCCGCCGCCGCCCTGGTGGCCGCCGACGGCCCTGGCGACGACCTCGACTCGGCGATGATCGACGGCTACGCCCGCGCGGTCCAGGCCGTCGACTCCGGCCGCGCCGCCGCAACCCTCGACCGCTGGATCGAGGTCAGCCGCACGCTGACGCCCGCGTAGGCCGCCCGGCCTGCACGGTCCGCACGGCGGTGGAGCGAAGATCCGCCGCCAAGCGGATGTCAACCTCCTGACCGGGGCCTACGCTCCCGGCCATGCCGCCTCTTCTGACCTGGCTGGCCACCGCCGCCACGGTCGTCCTGTGTCCCGTCGCGCTCCTGCTGCTGCGCTCCCGCCTCCGCCTGGCGGCCACGCTCTCCTCCGAGCGCCTGGCCGCCCGCGAGACCGTCGAGCGGGCCAGGATCATCCAGGAGCTGCACGAGGTGGTGGCCCACCACGTCAGCGTCATGACCCTGGGGGTCGGCGCCGGCCGCATGACCATGGAGAAGAACGCCCTGAGGGCCAGGGACACGCTGAAGGAGGCCGAGGAGTCGGGCCGCCAGGCCCTGGGCGAGCTGCAGCGCATGCTGGGCGTGCTGAGCGCCTTCACCGGGGTCCCGCCCTCCAGGACGCCGCAGCCGCGCCTGACCGACCTGCCCGACCTGCTCGACGACGCGCGCCGTACCGGCCTGCTCGTGGAGTTCGTCCAGGACGGTCGCCCCGCCCCCGTCGCCCCCGGCGTGGAGCTGTCGGCCTACCGGATCGTCCAGGAGGCCCTCAGCGGCGCCGCGTCGGCCACCCGTGCCAGAGTGACCCTCCGATGGCGTCCGGGCGTCCTGGAGGTCCTGGTGGCCGACGACGGCCTCTCCAGGGCGCCGGGCCTCAGCATGCGCGAACGCGCCGCTCTGCTCGGCGGCACCCTCACGACCGCGGACGGCCGCTCCGTGCACGCCAGCCTGCCGCTCGGCTGATCGGCGCCCACGACACCCGCCGCCCGGCCGGGCGGGCGGCGCGCCGCGGGGCCGCGGCCTAGAGCGACTCGGTGAGCCCCGACTTCACCGAGCTCCACTGCAGCCACTGCTCCCAGTCCTCCTGCCAGTGGCCCCAGCCGTTGGTCGGCTCCAGCTTGCGCGGCGAGCCGGTGATGATGATCGGATCTCCGATCAGCGTGTTCTTGATGAACCACGCCGCGTTGGAGGGGCTGACGTTCACGCAGCCGTGGCTCACGTTGGCGTGGCCCTGCGAGCCCACCGACCACGGCGCGCTGTGGACGTACTCGCCGGAGTTCGAGATGCGGACGGTGTTGTAGACGGTCAGGCGGTAGTAGCCCGACTGGCCGGGACCGATGCCAGGAGAGGTCATGATGGTGACCGGCTCCCTGGACATCGCCAGGTGGACGCCGGACGTCGTGTAGTACTTCCACACCCCGCCCTGGCCCGCGCTCATCGGCATCTCCCTGACGAGCCTGCCGTCGCGCTTCACCTTCAGCACGTGGTTCTGCGTGCTCCCGCTGGTGATCTGCTCTCGGCCGATCTTGAAGTCGAGGACGTGGTCGCGCTTGCCGTACATGCCCTCGCCGCCGCGCACGCCGGCCAGGCGCGCCTCGAGGCGGACCCTGGTGTGCGCGGGCCAGTACTTCTTCGGCCTGAAGTCGACGTGCCTGTCGTCGAACCAGTGCCAGGCGCCCTCGACCGGCTTGGAGGTCTTCACGACGAGGTTGCGCTCGACCGAGACGCGGTCGGTGATGTCCTTGTCGAAGGTGATCATGATCGGCATGCCGACGCCGACGGTCAGTCCCGTGTCGTCCCTGTGCGGCGCGATGTACTCGATGCCGAAGGTGCTGTCGGCCTTGACCGTGGAGAACGTGGTCGTGGTCCGCGTCGTCTGGCCCACGGGGTTGGCCACGAGCGCGGTGACGGTGTACGAGGCGCCGGGGGTGGCGTAGCGCTCGCTGCGCCACTGCGTGCCGTCCGCGCTGAGCTCGCCCGTCAGGGTGCCCGCCTTGCCGGTGACGGTGACGCTCCGCAGCGTGCCGCCCCTGGCCGCCACGAGCACGGTCTGGTCGGTCGGCACGTTGCCCGCCTTGTCGGCGGGCAGCACCTGGACGCTCGCCGCCGGTGGCGCAGCGCTCGGCGTGGCCTGCCCCTCGGTCTTGTCGCTGCCCGCACAAGCGGTCAGTACGGCGAGGGCCAGAACACCAGCCGATCCCTGAGTCAACCGCCCCACGAGAACTCCCCTCTCCGCAATCCCCTCACGCCCCATTACTACCCTGCGTAACCGTTTTGCCATATCCGGTGCGCGGTAAAAAACGCCAAAAGCGGGCGCCCTTGGACAAGGGCACCCGCTTCAGCGTGGATGGGTCAGTGAGAGAAGTGACCCCGGTAGTACTGGAAGACGAACCCGACCATCGCCATGATCACCATGAAGACGCCGATCAGGAACATCCACATGCCGATCACGAAGCCGACGAACGCGAACGCCGCCGCGAGGCAGACGAACAGCGGCCACCAGCTGCTCGGGCTGAAGAAGCCGATCTCACCGGCCCCGTCGCTGATCTCGGCCTGCTTGTTGTCCTCCGGCTGGGCGCCGATGCGCCGGGCCGTGAACATCAGGTAGTAGCCGATCATGAACGCGAAGCCGACGGAGATGGCCATGGCCGTGGTGCCGACGGGCTCCCTGGACCAGAACCAGTAGACGACGTCGACGCCGGCGAAGAACAGTCCGCAGAGCAGGAACAGCCAACCCTGGACCTTCATCGGGCTTCACCCTCCAGAGGCTTGGCCGACACGTGCGGGTAGTGGAGGTCGAACGCGGGGCGCTCGGACCTGATGCGGGGCAGCGAGGTGAAGTTGTGCCGCGGCGGCGGGCAGGAGGTGGCCCACTCCAGCGAGCCGCCGTAGCCCCACGGGTCGTCCACGGTGACCTTCGGCGCGCTGCGCCAGGTCTTCCAGACGTTGTAGAAGAACGGCAGCGTCGAGGCGCCGAGCACGAAGGCGCCCACCGACGAGATGAGGTTCAGGTCGGTGAAGCCGTCGGTCGGCGCGTAGTCGGCGTAGCGGCGGGGGAAGCCCACGACGCCCAGCCAGTGCTGCACCAGGAAGGTGGTGTGGAAGCCGACGAACAGCAGCCAGAAGTGGACCTTGCCCATCCTGTCGTTGAGCATCTTGCCGGTGAACTTCGGCCACCAGAAGTAGAAGCCCGCGAACATCGCGAACACGACGGTGCCGAAGACCACGTAGTGGAAGTGGGCCACGACGAAGTAGCTGTCGCTGATCTGGAAGTCGAGCGGCGGCGAGGCCAGGATGACGCCGGTCAGGCCACCGAGCAGGAAGGTGATCAGGAAGCCGATCGAGAACAGCATCGGCGACTCGAAGCTCAGATGGCCTCGCCACATCGTGCCGATCCAGTTGAAGAACTTCACGCCCGTCGGCACCGCGATGAGGAACGTCATGAACGAGAAGAACGGCAGCAGGACCTGGCCTGTGGCGAACATGTGGTGGGCCCACACGGTGATCGACAGACCGGCGATCGCGATGGTGGCGCCGACCAGGCCGATGTAGCCGAACAGCGGCTTGCGGCTGAAGACGGGGAGGATCTCCGTCACGATGCCGAAGAACGGCAGCGCGATGATGTAGACCTCGGGGTGTCCGAAGAACCAGAACAGGTGCTGCCACAGCATCGCGCCACCGGTCTCGGGGGCGAAGATGTGGGTGCCGAGCTTGCGGTCGGCCTCCAGCGCGAGCAGCGCGGCGGCCAGCACGGGGAAGGCCATCAGCACGAGCATGCTGGTCAGCAGGATGTTCCAGGTGAACATCGGCATACGGAACATCGTCATGCCGGGCGCGCGCATGCAGATGATCGTGGTGATGAAGTTCACCGAGCCGAGGATGGTGCCGAGACCGGACAGGGCCAGGCCCATGATCCACAGGTCGCCGCCGATGCCGGGCGAGCTGATGGCGTTCGACAGCGGGGTGTAGGCGAACCAGCCGAAGCTGGCCGCGCCGTTCGGGGTCAGGAAGCCGCTGACCGCGATGATGCTGCCGAACAGGTAGAGCCAGTAGCTGACCATGTTCAGGCGGGGGAAGGCCACGTCGGGCGCGCCGATCTGCAGCGGCATCAGCTCGTTGGCGAAGCCGGCGAACAGCGGCGTCGCGAACATCAGCAGCATGATCGTGCCGTGCATGGTGAACAGCTGGTTGAACTGCTCGTTGGTGGTGAGCTGCAGCCCAGGCTGCGCCAGCTCGGCCCGCATGATCAGCGCCATCACGCCGCCGATCAGGAAGAAGATGAACGACGTGATCAGATAGAGATGCCCGATGATCTTGTGATCGGTGGAGGACATCCACTTGGCGATCACCAGGCCCTTGCGGGTCGGCGGCGCCGTGACGGGTGGTGCTTGAATGGCGGTCACTGGGGGCTCCCAGCCTGGGTCGTCATGTACTGGTCGAACTCAGCCTGCGAGACGAGCTTCACCCTGAAGAGCATGCGGCTGTGGTCGACGCCGCACAGCTCGGCGCAGCGGCCCGCGTAGGTGCCGGGCTTGTTCAGCGTGGTGATCTCGAACTTGTTCTTCTCGCCGGAGATGCCGGGGATCACGTCACGCTTGAACATGAACGCGGGGACCCAGAACGAGTGGATCACGTCGTCGGCGTCGAGCTTGAACTGGACCTGGGTGTTCACCGGGAGCACCAGCTCCGGCGCCTGGGCCGCCTGGTAGTCGCTCACCGGCATGCCGACGACCTTGGCGGTCTTGCCGCCGGCGTCGGTGGTGAAGCGCCAGCTCCACTGGAAACCTTCCACGTGGACTGTCACGGCGGGCGCGGCCGAGGTCTTGAGGATCTCGGTCTCGTCGCGGGCGGTGAAGAAGAAGAACACCGACACCATGACGAGCGGCACGAGCGTGTAGAGGATCTCGATCGGCAGGTTGTAGCGGACCTGCGGAGGGAGCTCGGCCGAGTTCTTGCGCCTGCGGTGGAAGACACACGCCCAGATGATCAGGACGATGACGACGAGTCCCGTGGCCAGAGCCGCGATCCACGCCCCGTTCCACAGGTTCGTGACGGTCTCGCCCTGCTTGGTGACGCTCTCCGGCAGGAGGCCGCGCGACCAGTTGGCCTCGGGCACGTCATTTGCACAAGCCGTCGCGGAGGCCAGCAGCAACGCCAAACCGGCGGCGCTGGACACTCTGCGCCGGCCCAACGGACGCCGCTCAGTACGGCGGGTCGGACTCACGGATCGCCTACCCCACAGATGAAGCCCAGGAGTCTCTCCTGGGCGCTCGTATTTCCATATGCACAGCTGATTGCAGACACATTAGCGTGGGGGGTGGTCGGCTCCCCGCTCGCCCCCGTTAATGTCTCGATGTGGCGTACTTCGACGCGGCATCGACCGAGCCGCTGCACCCCCGAGCGCGTGAAGCGCTGATAACTGCCATGGATGCGGGCTGGGCCGACCCGGCGCGACTGTACGGCCAGGCCCGCCGTGCTCACCTGCTTCTGGAGCAGGCCCGCACGGAGGTGGCCGAGGCGCTGGGCGCGAGGCCCGACGAGGTCTCCTTCACCTCCTCGGGCACGCAGGCCGTGCATCTCGGCGTGCTCGGCACCCTACACGGCAGGCGCAGGGCCGGACGTCACCTCGTGACCAGCGCGGTGGAACACTCCAGCGTCCTGCACGCCGCCGCCGTCCACGAGGGCGAGGGCGGCACGGTGAGCACCGTGGGCGTCGACCTGGCAGGTCGCGTGGATCTGGCGGCCTTCGGCGCGGCCGTCGCGGTGGAGGGCACCGCCCTGGCCTGCCTGCAAACGGCCAACCATGAGGTCGGCACGCTGCAGCCGGTGGAGCGGGCGGCCGCGATCTGCAGGGAGCACGGCGTGCCGCTGCTGGTCGACGCCGCCCAGAGCGCGGGCCGCCTGCCGATCCCGCAGGGCTGGTCGGTGCTGACGGCCAGCGCGCACAAGTGGGGAGGGCCCGCGGGGGTGGGGGTGCTGGCCGTGCGGAAGGGAACCAGGTTCCGCTCCTTCCTGCCCGAGGACGAGCGCGAGCGCCGAAGGGTGCCGGGCTTCGAGAACGTCCCCGCGGTCGTGGCGGCCGCCGCCGCGCTGGTGGCGGTCAAGGAGGAGGCCGAGAGGGACAACGCCCGCCTGTCCGCCCTCGTCGACGTCATCAGGGAGCGGGTGCCGCAGGTGGTGCCCGACGTGGAGGTCATCGGCGACCCCGTCGACAGGGCGCCGCACATCGTGACCTTCTCCTGCCTCTACGTCGACGGCGAGGCGCTGCTGACCGAGCTCGACAAGGCAGGCTTCGCCGTATCGTCCGGCAGCTCGTGCACGGCTAGTACGCTTCGTCCATCGCATGTTTTGGAGGCGATGGGCGTGCTTACGCATGGAAACGTCCGGGTATCGCTGCCCAGGGGCGCTTCCGCGGCCGAGGTCGACAGGTTCCTGACCGTCCTTCCCGACGTGGTGCGCCGGATCCGTCAAGACGCAGGAGTCGCATGACAGTCGCAGCTCAGCCGGCCCTGACCATCGACGCGCTCGGCAAGAAGTGCCCGATCCCGATCATCATGCTCGCCGAGCAGATCAACTTCGTGCCGCTGAACGCCGTCGTCGCCGTCCTGGCCGACGATCCTGCCGCCTTCACCGACGTGCCCGCCTGGTGCAGGCTCAAGTCGCATCCGCACGTGGGCACCTACGAGCTGCCCGGCGGCGGCTGGGCGATCCACGTGCGCCGCAACTATTGACCGGACGGCCACGCGGCCAGGGGTCGTGAGCGGCGCGTAGATGGGTACATCCCCGACGGAAAGTCATCGACTTCGGGGGGATTCAGATGACCAGCGGACATCCGCACGAGACCGCGCGCGACCTCATGAACCCGGGCGTGGAGTGCATCGCCGCCCACGAGACCCTGGACAGGGCCGCGCAGATGATGCGCGACATGAAGGTCGGCGCGCTGCCCATCTGCGGCGACGACGACAGGCTGAAGGGCATCATCACCGACCGCGACATCGTCGTGAAGTGCGTCGCCGAGGGGCACGACCCCTCCAAGGTGACGGCCGCGCAGATGGCCACAGGGCTGGTCTGGGTGGCGGCGGACGCCACGGTGGAGGAGGCCCTGACGCGCATGGAGGAGAACCAGATCAGGCGTCTGCCCGTGATCGACAACCACCGGATCATCGGCATGATCAGCGAGGCCGACCTGGCCAAGCACCTGCCTGACGACCAGCTCGCCGAGTTCATGCACCGGATCTACGCGCCCTGATCGCCTCTGCATGCCCGGCGTGACGGCGGGCAGCGCAGTCCCGCTGGAGCACGCGTGACGGACGGACGGCCACCGGTGACCCCGGTGGCCGTCATTTCGCGTGCCGTGAGAAAAGAGAAAGATCAGGCGTGGTGGCAGCGGATGTGCGCGGCCACCTCGTCGGCGGCCTCCTGCCCGTAGGCGGCGGCGAAGCGGTCGAGGAAGACCTGCTGGCCCAGCTCGTACTCCTGGCAGCCCACGCGCTCCAGCACGTGCGTGGCGGTGAGGTTGCCGACCTGCCCCGCCCGCTCCAGCGTCAGGCCCCAGGCCACGCCGGCCAGGAACCCGGCCCTGAACGCGTCGCCCACGCCCGTGGGGTCGGCCTTGCCCAGCTCAGGCGCGGGGGTCACGTGAACGGACGGCTCGCCCTTGCGGTCGATGACCGCGCCCTTGGGCCCGAGGGTGGTGACGCGCACGCCGACCCTGTCGAGGACCTCGGCGTCGGACCAGCCGGTCTTCTGCTCGATGAGGCCCTTCTCGTAGTCGTTGGAGAACAGGTAGGCGGCGCCGTCGACCAGCTGGCGGATCTGCTCGCCCGACATGCGGGCCAGCTGCTGGGAGGGGTCCGCGGCGAACGGGATGCCGCGCTGGCGGCACTCGTCGGTGTGGCGCAGCATCGCGTCGGGGTCGTTGGGGCTGATCAGCACCAGGTCGATCCCGCCGACGCGGTCGGCGATGGGCTTCAGCTCGATCAGCCGCGCCTCTGCCATCGCGCCGGTGTAGAAGGAGGCGATCTGGTTGTGGTGCTCGTCGGTCGTGCACAGGAAGCGCGCGGTGTGGTGGGTCTCGGAGACGTGCACCGAGTCGCAGTCGACCCCGTGCCGCTCGAGCCACGAGCGGTAGTCGGCGAAGTCGGCGCCGACCGCGCCCACGAGGATCGGGCCGAGGCCGAGACAGCCCATTCCGAAGGTGATGTTGGCCGCGCAACCACCACGCCTGACCTGCAGGTCGTCGACGAGGAACGACAGGGATACCCGGTCGAGCTGATCGGCGATGAGCTGGTCCCCGAAGCTGCCGGGGAAGGTCATCAGATGGTCTGTCGCGATGGAGCCGGTGACGGCGATGCGCACGGGATTCTTCTTCCTCGTTGTCAGCAAGCCAATGAGCCCCAAGAGAATACGCGAAGGTCCCGCCCGCACAAAGACGGACGGGACCCTACGGCGCCCGGCTAGTTGAACGAGTCGCCGCAGGCGCAGGAGCCCGTGGCGTTGGGGTTGTCGATGGTGAAGCCCTGCTTCTCGATCGTGTCGACGAAGTCGATGGTGGCGCCGATCAGGTAGGGCGCGCTCATCCTGTCGGTCACGACACCCACCCCGTCGAAGTCCGAGACGATGTCGCCGTCCATCGAACGGTCGTCGAAGAAGAGCTGGTAGCGCAGGCCGGAACAGCCACCCGGCTGCACGGCAACGCGCAGCTGCAGGCCCTCTTCACCCTGCTGCTCCAGCAGGCTCTTGACCTTGGCCGCGGCCGCGTCGGTCAGGACCAGGCCCTGCGTCGTGGTCTCGCTGCTCTCAACCGTCATGTGCTGACTCCCGCGTCTGGATCAGCCGCAGTGTCACGGCTGTCTGTTTCTGACGTCCTACTTAGACGCTACCAACACCCGGCGACCGCTATGCATTCCGCTGACGTGAGGTTGTGGCCAAGGACCCGGAATAAATCCCCCCAAGGCGTGTGTCATCATTAGTCGTCACTTCGACGATAAGGGGGTACGGCCATGGCCACCCAGACTGGGCTGCCGCTCTTCGTCCTCGGGCAGGACACCGATCCGCACAGCGAGAAGGGGGTCGACTGTCCTGGCGAGCTTCCCGCCGCCTCCGACCCCGGACTGGTGGAGCGTGCGCGCAAGGCCAAGGAGGCGCTGGGCGACAGGCTGTTCGTCCTCGGTCACCACTACCAGCGTGACGAGGTCATCCAGTTCGCCGACGTGACCGGCGACTCCTTCAAGCTGGCGCAGCAGGCCGCCGCCCGTCCCGGGGCGGAGTACATCGTCTTCTGCGGCGTGCACTTCATGGCCGAGTCGGCCGACATCCTCACCGGCGACGCGCAGAAGGTGATCCTTCCCGACCTGGCCGCGGGGTGCTCGATGGCCGACATGGCCACCTTCGACCAGGTCGAGGAGGCGTGGGAGATCCTCGAGGACGCCGGCATCGCCGACAGCGTGGTGCCTGTCACGTACATGAACTCCAGCGCCGACATCAAGGCCTTCTGCGGCAGGCACGGCGGCACGGTGTGCACCTCCTCCAACGCCAAGCGGGCGCTGGAGTGGGCCTTCGAGCAGGGCGAGAAGGTGCTCTTCCTGCCCGACCAGCACCTGGGCCGCAACACCGCCGTGCTGGAGATGGGCCTGTCGCTCGAGGACTGCCTGGTCTACAACCCGCACAGGCCGCCGTCCGCCGAGGAGCTGCGCAGGGCGAAGATCATCCTGTGGAAGGGCCACTGCTCGGTGCACGGCCGCTTCACCGCCGACTCGGTCGACGACGTCCGGCGCCGTATCCCCGGCGTCAACGTCCTGGTCCACCCCGAGTGCAAGCACGAGGTGGTGCTCAAGGCCGATCACGTCGGCTCGACGGAGTACATCATCAAGAAGCTCGCCGAGGCCCCCGCGGGCTCGAAGTGGGCGGTCGGCACCGAGCTGAACCTGGTCAAGCGCCTCGGGCAGATGTTCCCCGACAAGAGCGTCTCGTTCCTCGACAAGACGGTCTGCTACTGCTCGACCATGAACCGCATCGACCTGCCGCACCTGGTGTGGGCGCTGGAGTCGCTGGTGCTCGGCGAGGTCGTCAACCAGATCACGGTCGACGCCGACACCACCCACTGGGCCAAGGTCGCCCTGGACCGCATGCTGGCCCTGCCGTAGCCCCGTCGCGGCCCGGCCCCTGACGAGCGAGGGCCGGGCTCCTGACGCCCTAGACGAGTGAGTAGACGACCCGGACGTGGACCGAGAGGTTCTGCCGTCCGGGGCTCACCGAGGACTTGTCCTCGGCGACCGCTCCCGCGAAGGCCATGGGGTGCGACCCTCCCACGACCTCGTCGCTGATGAGCACGACCTCGCCGAGCCTTCGCCCCGCCAGCTCGGCGAACTGCATCGCCTTGGTCTGGGCGTCCTTGAAGGCGGCGGCTCGGGCCTTCTTGAGCAGCGCGCCGGGATCGGACACCTCGAAGGAGACCCCGTTGAGCCTGACCTCCTCACCGACCGCGACGGCGGCGTCGATGATCCGGTCGGCCTTGTTCAGGTCGCGCACGACCGCCTCGACCCCCTGGGAGGCCCGGTAGCCCGACACCTTCGGGTAGGCCTCGTACTCGGGGCCGAGGGAGAGCTCGCTCGTCCGCAGGTCCTTGGCGGCCACCCCAGCCTCTAGCAGGGCCTTCGTGAGCTTGGCCGCGGCCGCCCTGACGGCCTTGAACGCCTCGCCCGCGGTGGCCGCGCGCACCTCGACGCCCGCCGAGAGTCGCATGACGTCGGGAGTGGCGGAGACCACGCCCTCTCCGACCACCGAGATCCGTTTACTCGTCTCGTCCACAACCACCCTCGCAGGTTCCGCGGTCGCCGCCCTGGCGAGCCCGCCGAGCATGCCCATTCCCGCGAACACGACGGCCGAGGCCGCGAGCGCGTGAGTCAGTCTGATCATGTGGGACATGTCACCAGCACGCCGCCGCGTGCTGATGGATCGACCCGGCCGCTTGACTAGATCATGGAATGGTCTGCCCACCATCGCAACAGCTTGGTCTCGCCGTCCATGCGCTGCCGCTCGAGCTCGCCTCTGCGCCAGATCAGCAGCAGCAGCTCGGCGGCGGTGTCGGCGTGCAGCGTGGCGCTCGCCCGCGCCGCCGAGCGCTCGTAGGCGAACCCCTCGGGCCCGAGCGTGATCAGCCACGCCGCGCCCGAGCCCGTCCTCCACGAGATCGTCTCTCCGTCGCCTGTCAGCTCGCGCACCTCAGGGCGCCACCTGCCCGCGTACGGCAGGACGTCGAGGAACTCCTCCACCCCGTCGACCGCCACGTCCTCGGGGATGTCGGGTGTCACGCCCAGGGCCAGCGCGGCGTCCGCGTGGTGCACCACGGTCTCGTGGAGCTGCCTGCGCGACCAGAACCGCACGTGCCTGTCGCCGCCCCACGCCCACATCGGCGCGTCGCCGGGGTGCGCGGTCAGCGCCTCGTCAAGCAGCCCCGCTCCCTCGCGGAGCCATCCGGCGAACTCCTCGTCCGCCAGCCCGGCGAAGCCGGCCTCGAGCGCCGCCCTGTCGAACCGTTCGGCCGCCAGCCGGCCCACCATGAGCGCGGCCCACCGGTGGACCCCGCCGGTGTGCGTCACCAGCTGCCGCAGGTCCCATCCTGGGCAGGTCGGCACCTGCGTCGTGAAGTCGGCGCCCTCGACGGTCCCCGCCATCCGCTCGATCTGCGTGACCGCAGCCGCCGCGTACCGCTCGTGGGTCCAGTCCACCATTCCCGCCTCCCAGCGCCGCCGGCTTCACGCCGATCGTGCCATCCCTGGACAGGCGCGGCTAGCCCGGCACGCGCGGCTCCTGGCAGGCCTCCACCACCGCGGCGCGCCGCTCCGCCTCGCCCGCCACCACGACCAGGCGCGCTCCCAGGTACTCCGCCAGCCGCGCCGCGCACTCGCCTCCCGTGCTGATCACCGTGACAGGAACGGAGGGGAACGGATGCTCCCGCCTGATCTCCTCCAGGTCCGCCGCCATCTCGCCCTTCGCCAGCCACTCCCCCGCCGCGGCGGCGGCCACCCTGCCCGTGCGGTAGACGCCGTACGGATCGGCGAGTCCGGTGCGGAGGATGTGCGCGAGCGAGCCCATCGTCCTGGCCAGGGCGGTCGCCCCCCATGTGGCGCCGAGGGCGGGCGTCCACGCGCGCAGCCCGCCCGCCCACGCGATGTTCGGACCCCGCCCGCATGTGGGGTCGACGAGGACGAGACGGGCCACGCGCAGCGGATGCAGCCTGGCGAAGGCCTCGGCGTGCCAGGCGGCGACCGAGCGCGCCACGACGGTCGCCCGCTCGGAGCCGGGCACGAGCGCGGCCAGGCGGGCGGCTTCGCCGTACAGGGTGGGCGGGACGGGCACGGCCGGGCTGAGCCCGAGGCCGGGCCGGTCGAAGCGGAGGACGCGGTGACCCTCCCGAAGTCCCTCGGCGACGGCCTCCCAGTGGAACCACGCGCCCGCCGGCCCCGGGCTGAGCAGCACCAGATGGCCAGACCCCTCGTCGACGACATGGACGGGGCCGCTGACCAGGGAGGGCGTGGCCTCGACCAGCAGTCTCGTGGCCAGGTAGAGCAGCCAGACGGCGACGAGGGTGACCTGCAGGCGCTGGGCGAGGCCCGCGTACCTGCCTACGGCGTCGGCGACGAACGTGGCCATGGTGGCCGTGAACATGGCCGCGGTGAGCAGCCACGTGAACGGGCTGCGCCATCGCGCGCTCAGCACCACCATGGCCACCAGCACGGCGGCGGTGGCGGCCACGCCCGCCGCCACGTGCGCCCGATGGGCGAAGGAGAGCGGCCCCCCGCACCCGGCGCAGTCGAGCGGGAACAGCCCTCCGACGGCGGTGCAGAGCCCGAACACCGCCATCGCCAGCCAGCCCTGCCACTCCTCGCGCACCCTGATGACGAGGGCGACCCCCGCCAGGCAGGCCAGGCCCGCGACCGTGTCGCACGCCCTGAACAGGGCCGACCACTCTTGGTCAGCGACTGTCAGCTGACCGACCAGGCGGTGCAGATCGAGGGCCTGGCTGGTGAACTGGCCCGGCATCCACGCGCTGACGAAGACGGCCACGACGGCGAACGCGCAGGCGGCCGCCAGGCTGAGTCGTCGCTCCATGTGATCATTACATCACTAAGCGCACAAACGCCACATCCCGGGGTCCTGGTTACAGACCGGGCGCGCCCCAGACGGGGAACCAGCGCGACAGATCCTCCTCGATCTTCAGCTCGCCGGCGAGCGCGCTGCGGGCCTGCAGTTCCAGCGCGTTGTCCCTGAGCTGCCCCGCCAGGGGCGCGAAGGGGTAGAACGTGCCGCGCTTGTAGAGGTAGACGATGCCCAGCCTGCGGCCCTGCGCGTCGGCGAAGGACACCAGCGAGCACAGCAGCGAAGGGCCGAAGCCCGCGTCCTCGAGCGAGGAGTTGACCGCGTGCAACTCGGTGACCAGGTCGGAGAGCGCGTCGGGCGCGCGCCTGACCACCAGCCACGAGTAGCCGTAGACGTCCTCCGACTCCTCCACCCGCTCGCCGAGCAGCGCCTTGACGTCGCCATGAAGCGTGGCGAACGCCCCTCCCTCGGCCGCCCTGTAGCTGACCGAGCCCACCCCCGTCGGCGCCAGCCCGGTGGCGGCCTGCAGGGTGACGGCCGCGGACGGCAGCGCGAACAGCGCGTCGAGGTCAGGCTGGACCGGCTTGGTCCTGCCGAGGATCACATCGAGCCAGCTCATGGTCAGCCCCTCCCGAGTTGCGCGGAGATCTTCGCCAGGTTCTCCAGCCTGCGCTGGAGCGGCGGGTGCGTGGAGAACAGACCTGCCGTCGTCTGCCCCTGCTTGAGCGCGGGGGCGAAGTAGAAGGCGTTGAACGGCTCCGCCTCGCGCAGGTCGCGCGTCGGGATCCGCGCCATCTCGCCGCTCACCTTGGTCAGCGCGCTGGCCAGCGCGGACGGCTGCTGCGTCAGCAGCGCCCCCGCCCTGTCGGCGGCCAGCTCCCTGTAGCGCGACAGAGCGCGCGTCAGCAGGAAGCTGACGGCGTAGACCAGGATCGAGGCCAGCATGACGATCAGGCCGATGGGCAGCCCGCCCTGGTTTCCTTCGCGGCGGCTGCCGAGCCCCGAGTAGAGGGCGAACCTCGTCATGAGCCCGGCCACGATGCCGAGGAAGGAGGCGATCGTCATGACCGCGACGTCGCGGTGCGCCACATGCGACAGCTCGTGGGCCAGGACGCCTTCGAGCTCCTCCGGCTCCAGCCGTCGCAGGATGCCTGTCGTCACGCAGACGACGGCCTTCTTCTGGTTGCGTCCCGTGGCGAAGGCGTTGGGCACGTCCGAGTCGGCGACGGCCACTCTCGGCTTGGGCATGTCCGCCATCGCGCAGAGCCTGTCGATCAAACCGTGCAGTTCGGGAGCCTCCTGGGGCGAGACCTCCCGCCCGCCCATCGCGAACAGGGCGATGCGGTCGGACAGGAAGTACTGCGCCAGAAGCATGACACCGGCGATCAGCAGCACGCTCAGCGCCCGCACGCCCAGGGCGATGAGGGCGCCGACGAAGGCGACGTAGAGCAGCCCGAGCAGGAACATCGTCACGACCATGCGGCTGGTGAGGCCGCGGTCCGACGCGAACCGGGTGCTCACGGGCTAACCCGGGATGAGCCCCGAGTCGCCCAGCATCTCCCGGACTTCCTCGATCGAGGCGTCCGCGGGGGGAAGGATCAGCTCGGACGGCTCCAGGCTGTCGTCGGGCAGCGCCTTGCCCACGTGGCGCACCTTGTCGAGCAGAGCGTGAAGCTTGTCACGGAACTCGGGTTCGTTGTCGGCCTCGATGGCCGCCTCGAGCTCGCTGTCGAGCTCGTTGAGCACGCCGAGATCGCCGTCGGCGATCTGGACCTGCCCCTCACCCATGATTCTGACGATCATGCGGGCTCCCCTGGCTGGCGCAGCTGCTGGGTCTGCGACTGCGGCTGGGGCTGGGCCTGCGGCTGCCCCTGCTCGATGGAGGGCTGGGGAGCGGGGCCCTGACCGAGCTCGGCCTTCATCCTGGCGAGCTCGAGCTCGACGTCCCTGCCGCCGCCCATGCGGTCGAGCTCGGCCTGGATGTCGTCGTTGCGGCTGCCGCTGAAGTCGTCGAGCGCGCCGCTGGCCAGCAGCTCGTCGATGGCTCCCGCGCGGGCCTGCATCTGCGCGGTCTTGTCCTCGGCCCGCTGGATGGCCAGACCGACGTCGCCCATCTCCTCGGAGATGCCGGAGAAGGCCTCGTTGATGCGGGTCTGCGCCTCGGCGGCGGTGTAGGTGGCCTTGATGGTCTCCTTCTTGTGGCGGAAGGAGTCGACCTTGGCCTGGAGCCGCTGGGAGGCCGTGGTGAGCTTCTCCTCCTCGGCCTGCAGGTTGTCGTGCTGGACGCGCAGGTCGGCGATCTGGGTCTGCAGGCTGGAACGACGGCTCAACGCCTCACGCGCCAGGTCCTCACGACCGACAGACAGCGCCTTGCGGCCCTGGTCCTCAAGGCGGGTGGCCTGCTGCTCGATATGGTTGATCTGCAGCTCCACCCGCTTGCGCGACGTGGCGACGTCCGCCACTCCCCTGCGCACCTTCTGCAGCAGCTCGAGTTGCCGCTGGTATGAGTAGTCAAGGGTCTCGCGCGGATCCTCCATTTTGTCCAGGGCCTTGTTGGCCTTGGACTTGAAGATCATCGAAAGTCTCTTCATCACGCTCATGCGCGTCGGCCGTCCCCTTCTTAGGTCGTGCTGTGGTCACCCAGTGCAGCGCAGCCGCCTTGGGATTACCCTACGCATAACGCACGGGGGCGTCACTAAGTTGCACGCCAGGTAGGGTTGACGCTGTGTTGCGTCGCCGTTCCCAGACCTCAGTGGACGAGTCCCCCGTCCCCACTGACGATCCTAAGCCCCAGGGCAAAGGACGTCCCACCCCGAAGCGCCGGGACGCCGAGGGGCGTCGGCGCCAGCCTGTGACCGCTCCAGCCAACCGCAAAGACGCCTACAAGCAGATGCGGGCCAGGCAGGCGGCCGACAGGGACAAAGCCCGTCAGGGCATGATGCGCGGCGAGGAGCGGTACCTCCCCGCCCGCGACAAGGGCCCCGTGCGCAAGTTCGCCCGTGACTGGGTCGACTCGCGCCGCGTGATCAGCCAGTACTTCCTGCCCTTCTCCCTGGTGATCCTGCTGCTGACGTGGATCCCCTTCCCTCCCGAGATCCGCAACTGGGTCTACTTCGGAGTCATCACGATCGGCTGGCCGATCATGATGGTCGGCGTGCTCGCCACCTCCGTGTGGGTGTCGTGGAAGGTGAAGAAGCTCGCCGCGGAGAAGTTCCCCGGCGAGAACCTCAAGGGCATCGGCTTCTACGCCTCCATGCGCGCGCTGCAGATCCGCAGGCTCCGCTTCCCTCCGCCTCAGTTCCTCCCCGGCGGCAAGCCCGCGCCGCCGAAGGCCTGAGGCCTCTTCTCGGGTACGGCCCGCGTCCTGTCGTGGACGCGGGCCGTACGCGTGTCAGCGCATCAGCCGTCGGCGCGCTCCCAGCGGAGAGTTCCGCGCACCACCCGGGGCCGCCAGCCGTCGACCTCTCCTCCGTCGCGCAGCGCGTCGGCGTTGGCACGCAGCAGGGCGAGATAGGACGGCGCGCGGCCGAAGCCGATCCCTCCGATCGTGTCGTCCCAGCCGACGTCGCCCTCCTGGGAGTCGATCAGGGCGTACTCCTGATGCTCGCTGTTCCTGTCGGGGAAGTGCAGGAAGGGGATCATGCGGCCGTTCCAGTACTCCAGGCGCGGTTCGGGGTCCTCCACGGTGGGGAAGTGGTGACACAGGAATCGCCACGTATCGCGAATCCCCCTGACACCGAGGCCCGAGGCGTTCCCCGGTCCGAAGGTCATCGAGCCGTCGTGGCGCAGCAGTGAGGCGCGCAGGTCGTCGGGGAAGCGCAGGCCCGTCTGCGCTTCGGCCACCGCGATGGTCCGCGCTCTCGCGGGGCCGCGCAGCGCGGCGTGGGTGACGGGCGCGTGCTTCTTGAGCCATCGCTCGACGCGCAGCCACTCCGCGTCCACCTCGCGCTTCACCGCGGGGTCGAGGGCACGGATCACCGCCCGGCGCTTCTGCGGGGAGCAGGCGGGGTCACGCGTCGGCGCCGGGGTGGGCGTCGGCTCGGGCCCGAGCGCGACGGTCGCCTCCGACTGTGGGACGGGCAGGTGGTGCTCGGCCGCGGCGCTTTGCTCGCCGGTGAGGTTCGTGGCCACGACCAGGCCCAGGGCGCCGAGGAGCACGCCCGCGACCACTCCGGCCAGTAGCCCCCTGAAGAACCTGTTCTCCTCGCGGGGACGGTAGCGTTCGAGGTCGTCGAGGGTGGGGCGGCCTAGCACCGGCTCCTCATGCCCGTCCTCGTCATGGCCGGACCTACTGTCGATCCTGATCGCGATCGCGGCGAGGACGGCGGCGGTCAACGCCATTCGCAGGAGCTTGAGCACCCGCGGCACCCTACCCGACGTACTCCCAGACCAGCTCACCGGAGATCACCCGCGGCCGGTGGCCGTCCACGGGCTCTCCCGACTCCAGCGCGTCGGCGGTCGCCTTGAGCAGGGCGTGGAAGGAACGCGCCCACGGCTCACCGGTGAAGTACATCGAGTCGGCCTCCAGCGTCTCGCCCAAGTCGCCTCGTTCGGAGTCCATCACCAGGTAGCCGCCCGAGCCGTCGGGGCCGACGGGGATCATCTGGCCGTCCCACAACTCCTCTCGCGGGTCGCCGCCGTTGTCGTGGTCGTCCCGGCACAGGTAGCGCCAGGTGTCCCTGATCGATCGGACTCCGGAGGTGTCATGGCCCGGCAGGGAGAAGCCGCCGTTGTGGCGCAGGAGGGAGGCGCGCAGGTCGTCGGGGAAGCGCAGGCCCATCTGGGCCTCTGCCACCGCGATCGTGCCCGCTCGGGCGGGACGGCCGAGTCTGCTGCGGGACTTCGGCGCGTTCGCGGCCAGCCAGCCCTCGATACGCCGCCACTGCCGGTTCACCGCCCGCCGCACGCCCGGGTCGCCGGGCCATACGGCCGGCGCGCGCCGCCCGGCGTGGCACGAGGCGTCGGGTGGGGTGTCCGCGGGCCGCTCGCCCATGGCTTCGAACAGATCCTCGGCACGGGAGGGCGGCGGGGACGTCTCGACCTCCACGCGCGTTCCGGGGTACGGCTCCGTCTTCGTCACGGAGGACATGAAGCACTCGGCATCCCCGTTCGGGCAGGGAGGGAGCGGCTCCCTCGCGATCGCCACCAACTCCTTGCAGGTGCCGTCCAGATCC